>NZ_VANR01000009.1 GCF_005885675.1 Polaribacter aestuariivivens | reverse complement strand
AATTATTGGATTTATACAAACCAAAACGATCCTGCAGCTGCAGATGATCGTTCTTCAAATTACGTAAGAGTATTAGAAACAGAGCCTATTGGTAGAGCAAGAGGTTACACCATGAAATCTACAGGTGTTGTTGGACAAAACTATACTTTTGTTGGTACTCCTAATGATGGTACTATAAGCTTCCCTTTAACGGGTGAAACAGCTTCATTAGTTGGTAACCCATACCCTAGCGTTATAGATGCTACAGACTTCATAAACACAAATATCAACACTATAGAAGGTACATTGTATTTCTGGGAACATACAGGAGAAGATGTAGAGCCTACTGGTATTTCAGGACATACATTTGCAGGTTATTATGGTGGTTATGGACAAAGAAACCTTACCATGGGTATTGCTGCAAATGGAACTGGTAGTATAGGTGTAGAAACTTTCGATTTTACTTCTGCTACAGAAACAGGTAATGTGGTTTCTCAAGTAGTAGATGGAGTAACAATTAGCATTGAAAATTCAAATGATTCTGCTGGTATACTTTCAGGAATATTTAATATTATAGGACAAGGTGTTGGTAACCTTCTTGGTGGTGTCAGCGAATATGAAATAGAAGTTTCTTTTGATAAACCAATAGATTTAAAATCAATATTTTTGTTAAATAGTAAATCTCCATTATCACCAATAAATCCAACAGTAACATTAACACCAAATAAAGGTACTCCTGTTACTCAAACACTAACTGGTATATTAGGGCAAGATGTTAATTTAAACTGGGAAGATGTAACTTCATTTACCATTACAACAGACAGTCCTTATAATTTAGTGATGGATAATTTAGAGTTTACACAAGGTCTTTTCCCTAGTTTAGGAGATGCTATATATACAGCTCCAAGCAGATATATTGCAGTTGCACAAGGTTTCTTTGTTAGAGCTGATAGTGATGGAGGTACATTAAGATTTGAGAATTCTCAAAGAAACTACAAACCTTCTGGTACTTCAGAAAATACATCTTATTTCTTCAAATCAAATGCCGCAAAAAATAAAAAGCAAAATGAAGATGAAGATGAAATAGATTTATTACCTGTAATTAAGTTAGGTTATAACAGAACTTCTTCTAATGCTGTAGCATTGCACAGGCAAATAGGAATCTCTTTTAGAAGAGGAAATACCTTCAAATATGAAAATGGTTACGATAGTGAAATTTTTGATGTTGGAGATAATGATATCTACTGGCAATTTCCTGAATTAGCTGATAGAAAACTAGTAATCGCAGGTGTTTCTGAAATTACAAATCAATTAGAAGTACCACTAACAATTGCTGTGGCTAATGACGATAAGAAAACCATTCAAATAGATGAAATTAGAAACATTAATAGAGACGTTTATTTGTTAGACAAAGTAACAAACATCTATTACACACTAACAAAAACACCACAAGAATTAAATATTCCTGCTGGTACATATACAGACCGTTTTTATATTGTTTTTTCTAAACAAAGTGCTTTAAATACAGAAAACTTTAATCCAATAGACAATGAAGTAACTGTTTTTGCAGATAATTCAAACAAAGAAATTGTAATTAAAAACAACAATAACTTAAAAATAGAAAATGTTGAAATATTTAATATTTTAGGGCAAAAGATAAAAAAATGGAATTCCATAAATTCCAACTCAGAAAACAGATTAAATGTAAAAAATCTTTCTGCTACGATATATATAATAAAAATTAAAACAGAAAAAGGAACTCTTTCGAAAAAAGTTCTAATTGAATAAATTAAGTTTTTTATAAAACAAAAGCCAAGACAGTATCATGTTTTGGCTTTTTTTTGTGACTTTAAATAACTCCATGTGTCATAAGGCTGTGGGAGAATTAAAAAATTTTGTCAGAATTAAATATTAACTTAATTTTGCTTATTCCCCCAATTAACAAAACGCTAAATAACATAACATGAATAAAATGTTTTTTAGAGTCTCTGAATTTGGGGAAATTCAGAACTCGAAGATTATAAATAAAAAAAGCATAATAGCATTTATTTTATTTCTATTATTCTTAACTATTTCAAATAATTCTTTTTCTCAAACAATTTCGGGTACTGGTTCAGCAGCCACAACCTGTGGTAACTGTACTCCTACTGGTTGGGTAGATAGTGGTGGTACACCAGATATTGCTAATAGAACAAATACTGGTGGTCAAGGTAGTGCTGGTGGTAATGCTACTTGGGTAAACCCTTTACCATTACCTCCTACTGGAGATTTAACTTGGATCTCAATTAGAGATATTGGAGATGGTACAGTCATTACTGGATCAGAAGAATCTGTAAGAACCACAATGGGAGGTTTAGTTGCAGGCAAAGTATATAGGCTTAATATTTATACACTAACCTCTCTTTCAAATGCCAACGGAAATGACCCAACAAACTCCTATTACTCAGGAACCTACATGGATGAATTTGAATTTGAAGTTGAAGGTAATGGTAGGCAACCTATTAGAAATATTTCAAGAGAAGTTTGGGGTACCAAATCTGTTATTTTTATTGGAGACCCTACAAGTGGAAATATGGATTTAGCTTTTTTCCCTAAAACAAACGCAACTTTGGTTGGTTTTCCTTATCCTGGTTTAGAATCAGTTCAAATTGCAATAGAACTAAATGACTTAGAAGAATTAGATTCAGATGGTGATGGTATTCCAGATACAGATGATGTAGATGATGACAATGATGGTATATTAGACACCGTAGAAAATACAGTTGGAGGAACAACATATGTTCCTTTAGGTGATGAAGATGGAGACAAACTACCAAACTACTTAGATGTAAGGGATGATGGTACTGGAGATGGTTCTACTACAAATTACACAGACATAAATAACGATGGTATTGCAGATATTTTCGACTTTGATTTAGATGGTATTCCAAACCATTTAGATTTAGACGCAGACAATGATGGTATTCCTGACAATATAGAAGCACAAACAACTAATGGATATATCGCTCCTAGTGGAGCTCCAGGAGCTGGTTTTACAGATGTAAACAATAATGGTTTAGACGATAATTATGAAACTGCACAAGGTGGTACCAATATTACACCTGTTAATTCTGACAGCGCAATAGTTACGGACAATCCAGATTATTTAGATTTAGATTCTGATCAAGATGGTGTTTCCGATACTACAGAAGCAAACCTTATTTTAATAGGTACAGTTGGTAAAAACGGATTAGATAACACCTATGATAATGGTGATGATTACAAAGATGTAAACGGTATTTTCGATAATACACAAACAGATAATTTTCCAGATGATGGAGCAAACGCAAACCTTGGTTTACCAAATGACGTCAACTGGAGAGATACATCAGTAACAGGTTTTGTAGATACTGATGGAGATGGCATACCAAATTTTACAGATATTGATAATGATAATGATGGTATTATTGATACGGATGAAGGTTTTGTAGCTTGCGTAACATATGATGGAAGTTTATTTTCTGAAGCTAACACTGGTGGAGGTGGTGCTATCAATGGAATTAACATTCAAGGAGAGCCAGATAATATTTTTGCAGAAATAGACTTTAATAATGATGTATTAGTTTATGATTTAGGACAAGAATATCCAGCAGGAACCAAATATCAATTAGTTTGGCGAAGAAAACCTGGAGAAGCTGGAACTGCAATTCCAATCATTAACGAATCTGTAAGTGGTGCTTCAGGATTTATAAACAATCCTGTTGTTCCTCAATCTTCACAAGATGCAATTTTTCAAACTGATGTAGTAGTTTCTAATTCTAGCTTCAGATATGTACAAATAACTAAACAAGCTACACCAAGTACTACAGATTTTCAAATCGATGCAATTGGCATTGTAGAAATCACAGATTGTGCAACAGGTACAGATCCAGATGGAGATGGTATTCCAAATTATCTAGATTTAGATTCAGACAACGATGGTATTCCTGATAACATAGAGGCTCAAGCAACTGCATCATACATAGCACCAAGTGGTGCTCCAGGAGCAGGTTTTACCGATACAAATAACAATGGTTTAGATGATAATTACGAAACTGCACAAGGTGGCTCAGATATTTCTCCTGTAAATACAGATAGTCCTGCAGATACAATACCAGATTTTTTAGATACAGATTCTGATAATGATGGTACTTCAGACAGATTAGAAGCAAACTTAACATTAAACGGAGTTTATGGCATAAACGGTTTAGATTCAAATATAGAAAGCGCTGATAACTATATAGATGTTAACGGAACTTTCGATACTACACCTTTTAATGATTTTCCAGACACTCCTTCTGGCGGAGAAATAGATTGGAGAGATGCAACTGCAGTATTTAGTGATAATGATGGTGATGGTGTTCCAGACTCAGTAGATTTAGATGATGATAATGATGGTATTTTAGATACTGAAGAATGTGAACCTTCTGTGGATCCTTTCAATTTTAATTTAGATGTAGGTAACTTAACATTTACAAATAGCGGTTTAGCTGGTGATGTTGGCGACATTGCTGTTTACTCAAACGTAGGTACTTATCAAGGTATACCAATAGATTTAAAAATAACAGTAATTGCAAACTCTGACCCCACAAACATGGCTATTAATATTAGTGGTTTCACATTTGGTTCAGACTTGTACCCAATACACTTAGAAGGTACAAACGTAGCAACAACACCGTATGCAAACGTAAATTTCGAATTTCTACAAAGTGGAACAAGTTTTCCAATAGAAGTTCCTGCAAGTATAGTATTTAAAGATATCGATTTTTTAACACCAACTCCTGGAGAATCAGTTGAATTTTCTAAATCTGATATTTCTGAATATAAAATCTCAATAACACCTTCAACAAATATTTCAGTATCTGAAGAAACTACAAGTTATACTGGTGCTTCTGGAGATTTCTTAAGATTTTTATCTTCAGGCACAGATTCGGGATTAGCAAATGAAAGCTTGTGGTTTGGTGTACAATTAAGAAAAGCTAGTGTGTATAATATTAATTTCTTAAAAAGAGATTTTGATACTGGTTATAATTTTGGTTCAGTTACTTTCACTAACACACCAACAACAGTCACATTACCAAATTGCTCTAATGATACAGATGGTGATGGTATACCAAACTATTTAGATTTAGATTCAGATAACGATGGTATTCCAGACAATATAGAAGCACAATCTACAACTGGTTATGTAGCTCCAGATGGTATTGTAGATGCAAATGGTGTTGATACAGCATACACTGGAGGCTTACTACCAGAAGATACTGATGGAGATAATACTCAAGATTATTTAGATTTAGATTCAGATGATGATGGCCTTTTAGACAATACTGAAGCTGGTTTAACACTTACAGGAGTTTACGGAAACAATGGGTTAGATAATGCCTATGATAATGGTGATAATTATTTAGACGTAAACGGATCTTTTGATAATACACAAACAGACAATTTTCCTGATGAAGATGGAGACGTTTTAAGCTCAGGAGATGTAGATTATAGAGATGATACTTTTACTACAGATTATGATGATGATGGTATTAGTGATGAGTTAGATTTAGATGATGATAATGACGGTATAGTAGACGCCATAGAATTAGGTGCAGGAAGTTGTACTTTAGTAGACCCAACAAGTGGAGAACTAAATTGGAGCACTCAATATGCAACAGATAATGATCCTATTCTTGTAAATCCTGTAATTACAGATTCTAATGTTACAATGACACTTTCAAGAAGCTCAAATGTTTCTAGTGAAAGTACATATACTGTAAACAGTACTATCAACCCCAATAGCTATAACTTAAATCAAGGTGCCTCTTCAAACGCACTTTCAAGACATAAAGTTACATTTGATACGCCAGTATATGGTGTAAACTTTACAATTTACGACGTAAATCAAGACGTTGCAACCATTGCTACAGATAAAGTTCAAGTAATTTTAACAAAACAAGACGGTTCTACATACAATTTAGTTGCTACAAATTATACATTAGGAGCTACAAATAGTTTTACTGGGTTAAACACATTTCAAGGAACCACAACCGGAACATCAAATATAATTATAAATAGTATTCCAGAATGGATTACTCAAATTCAAATTGTATATGAAAATGAAGGAACTGGTAGTTTAACAGACCAACAAGATATTGCTATTGGTAATATTGGTTTCTGTACTCCTATAGATAGTGATGGCGATGGTGTTTTCGATTTTAGAGATTTAGATGCAGATAACGATGGTATTCCTGATAACATAGAAGCACAATCTACAAGCGGTTATATAGCTCCTACAGGAAACTACAGTATTTCCGGTATAGATTTAGCCTATGATACAGGCTTAACTCCTATCAATACAGATGGCACTGGAAATGCAGATTATTTAGATTTAGACTCAGATGATGATGGTGTAAACGACATTTTAGAATCTGGTTTAACAACATTATCAAATGATGGCAGTAGAGTTACAGGTGCTGTTGGAAACAATGGTTTATTAGATACTTTAGATGATAATGGAACTGGAGATACAGATGGTGATGGTTTAGGCGAAGGAACTGGAGATAACTATAAAGATGTTAACGGAACTTTTGACGATACACAAAATGATAATTTTACAGACGGAGATTCAGACGTAAATATTGGAGGAGATTTAGATTATAGAGATACTGTTGTTGGTGTAGATTCAGATGGAGATGGTATTGCTAATAATATTGACATAGATGATGATAATGATGGAATTCCAGATGTAAATGAAGACAGTCAAATTATTTCTTTTGTTACAACACCTGAAGCCTACTGGCCATTAGATGGTAATACAGATGATGCAATTAACTCTAACGATGAAAGAGCAAATGGTGCAGCACCTAGTTATTCTACAAACGCAATTCAAGGAACAAATTCTGCTGATTTTAATGGTACAACAAATACCATAAGGTACAGTCAAGATAGTAACGGCTTTATGGAAGGAAATTATTCTCAAATCTCTTTTTCTGCATGGATAAAACCAGACGATGTATCAGGACAAAGAATAATTTATGAAGAAGGTGGTGGTACTAATGGTGTTACACTTTGGATAGACAATGGTGTTCTTACTTTCTCAACAAGAAATGGAGGAGCAGTCAGTCAGAGAAACATAACACACCCAACATCTTTAACGGTAGATGGTGAATGGCATCATGTAGCTGCAACATTTAGTAATGGTATTTTAACGGTGTATTTAGATGGTGTTCCCTCAAGTATTGATGTAAGTTCAGATTATACAACAATACCTAATCATGGAAGTGATGGAGGTTTAGGAGGTCCTATTGATGGAGCAACTTCTGGAAATATAAGTGGTTTTTATGATGGTCTTATGGATGCTGTAAGATATTCAAATACAACAACCTTTTCATCGGCAGATGTTTTAACAGAAGCAACAAAAATTAATAATTCAGATTTTGATGGTGATGGAATCATCAACAGTTTAGATATTGATGCAGATAATGATGGTATACCAGACAATGTAGAAGCACAAACAACCTTAGGCTATGTTACTCCTTCTGGTGTAGATACAGATAATGATGGTTTAGATGATGCATATGATACAGATTGTACACCTTGTGGAGGTATTACTGGCGTAGACTTATCTGTAACTAACAATAATGATGGTACTGACAATCCAGATTTTGTAGATTTAGATTCAGATAATGATGGTACTCCAGATATTCAAGAAAATGGAGATTCAGACAATTCTGTAAGCGGAACAGATTCTGACAACGATGGTTTAGATGATAATTTTGAAGGTGCTGATGTAAATGATGGTTACGATGTTAATGATGAAATTAACACACCTTCAACAGATTTACCAGACACAGATTCAGATGTTAATGATGGAGGAAATGTAGATTATAGAGATGCCACAAACGATCCCGTAACTGTTGGGTCAGATGATAATATACTCTGGTTAAGAGCAGATATAGATGTTACAGGAACTACTGCTGTAACTGCTTGGGCAGATCAAACCGCAAGTAATTTTACAGCAACAGCAACAAACAGTCCTGCTAAAGTAGATGGTGGATTAAACTTTAATCCAACTATAGATTTTGATGGAACTAATGATTTTATGCAAATTACTGGTGGTATTTTAGGTAACAATACAACATATGATAATATTTGGGTTTATGCTGTTACTAAGGCAAATGCAAACGAATATTTCTATACCTTATCACAAGGAACAGGTGATACAAGATTTTATTTCTTAACACCAGATAATGCTGCATCGAGTCAAATTGCTTTTAATTTCGGTGCTGCAGCATTTATTGGAACACCTTGGGGAGCAAATACAGGTGAATTTAATTTATGGAATGCAGGTTCAAGTACTGGAACAGCAACACCATCAGCTACAAACAAATCTCTTTATAGAAATGGTTTTGAAATTGCAACAGATAACCTAGCATCGCAGCTTATAAGTAATAATACACAAAATTTCTTTATTGGTTCTTTTGATGGTACTCAACGTTTCACTAATGGAGAAATTGCAGAAATCATGGTTTTTGATGCAGTTCCATCAGCTGTAAAACAACAACAAATTCAATCATATTTAGCTATTAAATATGGTATTACACTTTCTAATGATACAGATGCAGATACAAATATTAATGAAGTTGTTTCTGGTTCAATCAATGAAGGAGATTATATTTTGAATGATTTAACTACTAAAGTTTGGGATTCTGAAACTGAATACCATAATGATGTTGCAGGTATTGGTAGAGATGACGCTATGGTATTGAATCAAAAACAATCTAAATCTATAAATTCAGACGCCATTATTACTATTGGTTTAGATGCTATAGCAACAACCAACCAAACTAATGGTAATACATTTACTACCAATAAAGACTTCATAATGTGGGGTAATAATAACGGTAGTTTAGCCTCTGGTGATGTTACTGAAACAGAATTAATTTGTGCTCCAGAAAAAACGTTATCAAGAACTTGGAAAGTAGTAGAGAGAGGTACAGTTGGCTCTGTACAAATCGCTGCAAATAAAACCATAATTGATAATGGATTAACAACCCCAAATACAGTAAAAGTTTTTAAAGTTGCAGATGATGCCTCTTTTACTACCAACGTAGAATATATTCCTGTAACTTCAGAAACTATAAATTCTGAAGTAGTTTACACTGTAGATTACGATTTCGAAGGTGTAAAATATTTTACATACTCAGAAATCAACGGTATTTTCTGGAATGGAGATGCTGGCGTTTCTGGATCTTGGATTGGGGGTAACAGCACCTTAACTGGGGTAAACTTAAATGGTCCAAGTAGAAATGCTGCAGATAGAGACAAAGTAATGGTCATAGACGCACAAACATCTCTAACAAATGCAGTTCTTCCAGAAGATGCAAGAGTAGAATGTGTTTGGATAAAAGAAAACTCTAAACTGATAATTCCAGATAATATGTACTTAGAGTTTGATGAAGATTTTATTTTAGATGGAGAAATGAGATTGGTAGGTGATGGACAATTAGTACAAACTCATGTTGGTCTTTCCAATGTTGAAGGAACAGGAAAACTTTATAG
>NZ_VANR01000008.1 GCF_005885675.1 Polaribacter aestuariivivens | reverse complement strand
GTGTATGGAGAAGTTAAATTATTATCACCAGAAGTAGCATCAGCTTGCGAACTATGAAAAGTGACGTTAAAGTCATCAGGATCTTGTGAAGCGCCTAACAAATTAATAATTTGACTGTCTAAATCTATATTTTGAATAATTCCATTGGTGTCATCACCATCTAAATCATCATCACAATAAGAAAGGTTAGAAACAGGTGTAAATGTTGGTTCTGGATTTACAATAACATCAAAATTAGAAATTCCGTTGGCACACATGGTTGCTGAATTGTAAACTCTTACATGAATGGTTTCTCTATTTGGAGTTAAGTTTGAATATGGTGAACTTAAAGGGTTGTTTCCACTTTGTGCGTCTGCCAAAGTTCTATGATAGCTTACAGAATTTATGGTGGCATCTTGACTGCCTAAAATTGTGGCAGTTTGAGCATCTAAATCAATACTTTGTGAAAAACCATTTCTGGCAGAACCATCAGAATTATCGTCACACACTTCTAAATCATCTACAAAATTAGCAATTGGCAAAGGATTTACAATTACGTTAAATGAGGTATGGTCTGTAAAACAACCAGTTGTATTATTGGTAACTCTCACGAAAATTTCTTGTGAATCTGGAATTGTATTTGTAAAAGGTGTGTTTTGAGGATTAGAACCAGCATTGGCATCTGCAGCAGAAAGGTGATAGGTTACTGTAAAATCAGAGGAAGATTGTGAGCCCAAAATATCATTTGTTTGCGAATCTAAATCGAAGCTTTGTACAAGTCCATTAGTAGCATCACCATCGTTTGTATCGTCACACAATTCTAAATCTGTAACTGGATTTGCAGTTGGAACTGTATTTGTTTTTAGATACAATTCACCAGTACCAGAACAATTGTTATTGTTTTTATTGGTAATTTTAAAATAGATAGTTTGTCTGGTAACATCTGAAGGATAACCAATGTTTCTATAATTAGAAATATCTGAAATAGGGTTAATTACAGCTGTTCTATCTTCTGTAGTTTCATAGTAAGAAACTTCTAAGTCAGGTTGTAAAGCAGGTGGAAAAAAAGCTAATATTTCATTATTTGCACTACTGAAATCAAAAGTGGTAATTCCATCAGTATTATCATTTAAAGGTCCATCTGTACCATCAGTTTGAAGAAAATCATCACAAACACCTGGAAACTCTTTATCATAAGCTACATCAGCAGCAGCTTCTACTTCAATGTTAATTTTAGAAATTTTATAACAACCTAGTGAAGAATTAGTTCTAACCCAAGCTTCACCAGTTTGGTTTACAGGATAACGTATTTTATCAGCAACTTCTGGAGCTCCTGCAATGGCATCTGTTTCGGTTTCAAAATATTGGAAAGTTTCATTTGCAGAATTTGTAGAAATAGATATTTCAGCTTCAGTAAGGTTTACAGTGGAAATTCTATCTAAATCGTCATCACATTGTAATAAATTAACTTCATTAACAGTAGGCGCAGGATTTACAGTTAAAACTATAGCGTTAGATATTTGTTCACATCCGTTTCCTGTTCTTGTTAATCGAACTCTATATTGATTGTTATTAAAAGATAAGGGCGTATTTAAAATTTGTAAATCTTTGGTGGTTACTCCATTATAAGTTGCATTATTTGAAATGATATTCCAACTTGTTCCATCATCTGTAGAAACTTCCCATTGAAAATTATCTGCAGTGGAATCTATTGTAATAGTTGAGGTTAAATCTTCACAAAAAATAACATCGTTAAAAGGAGTATTTATGGTTATTGGGGCAGTAATTGTATAGTCGAGGTTTGGACTTGTGTATCCATCAACAGTATTTGTAACTTTACCATTTATATCAGTTTGTAAAGGATTATTTCCTAAAAAGCCATCATTATTTTCGTCGGTAAAGCCTGCTTCAATTACATCGTTACAATTGTCGTTATCTGAATCTAATTCAAGAAAGTTAAAATTGTTGTCTGCATCAGTATCTGCAATTGTGTAATTGATTGATAGTGTTTTACTGTCTGGTGTGGTTTCTAAATTATCTACCAAACCATTAGTACCAATATTTACATTGGCATTATCTATTACTCCATCAAAATCGGTATCTAAATTATGACCAGCTTCTGTGGCGTCAAAAATACCATCATTGTCAGCATCTAAATCTAAATAATTTAAAACTCCATCAGCATCTGTGTCATTTGAAGTTTCATTAAAATCTGGAATTCCATCGTTGTCAGAGTCTAAGTCAAACATATCTTCAACTCCATCATTATCAGAATCTCTAGAAAAACAAGTTAACAATAGGTTTCCGTTAAAAACAGAAGTTGATGAAATAGAATTTGATTTATGTTCGAAAACAATATTATTAATTTGATTAGCTACAAATTTAAAAGGAGTTGTTCCTGTTGGAGAAGGATTAAACGTAAAGTGAATTTCTGAAGCAGAAATAGTGGTAACTCCAGATTCAAAAACGCCATCAAAATTAGTGTCAATAAGTAAATTGTCATCAGGATCTAAAAGTGTAATGTTTTTATTATTTGGGCCAATTTTTATGATAAAAAATTCTCCATTAACAATGTTGTGTGTTGTACTTGAACTTTTGGTAAATTCAAGATTGATTTTTTGAGTAAAATTTAACTCGTATTTTAAATTCGAAATATTTTCCGCATTCAATGTAGAAATAAAATTACCATCTGATTGCCCTGTAAACGTATTTGTTGCGCCAGATGAATTCTGTGAAAATGTGCTTGTAACAATTGCAGAATTTGTTGAACTATTTTGAAAAGTAACACTTACGTTGTTAATATCGGAAATATTTAAATTGGCATTTCCAATAGATTCGTCACAGTTTAAAATTCCATCATTATCTATGTCTGTATCTAAGTTGTCTATCATTGTGTCTCCATCATAATCGTCAGGACAAATACTTACAGGCACTATAGCAGACTCAAACTCAGACATTGTACAGGTAATCGTAGCTTTTAATTGGTAATTACCTGGATTTGTAGGTGTAAATGACGGATCTGTAACTCCTGTAGCAACAAAGCCACCTCCTGAACCATCATCAAAAAACCATTCAAAAGAATCAAACAAATCTGTATTTGCAGCTTGTAACGTAACATTTGGAATACAATTACCTAATGATGAAACAGTAGCATTAAAGTTAATTTCTGGAGCTGAAGGAAAACCTGAGTAAAAACCTCCTGAACTTGCTGCTCCATTTTGATTAAAATAAGCACAGTAGAGTTCTTCACTACTTTCTATTGAAATGCTTCCTGTAAGATTTGTAACCTTGTAAGTAACGTAATTAGGATTTCCATCTACATCAAAAGGACCAGAAGTAGCAAAATTAGAAATAGGTTGAGAGTTAATGTTTACAGTCGCATTTTTATTGGTAACAATGGTAATACCACCTGTAAAAGTAACACCACCAATATTTTCTATAAATGGAATATTATCTACTTTTCCTCTATTTTCACAGCTTAAAGGAGGTACAAAAAATAAACCTTGATTTGCCTCATTATTATTTGCTCCAATTCCTTGATAAGCAAAGGAGGGTTTAGAAGTTTCCACATACATATTTCCGTTAGCATTGTACTGATTTCCTTCAATTAGTGTATACTCACCTTTATTAAGTATGGCTATAGCTGCATTACCATTAAGACTTACTGTAGTATTATCTTCATGAGCAACAATTAAAACGTTTTCCCAACCATCAGAACCATCACCTTTTACAAAAATATATTCACTACCAATTTTATCTACCCCAACAATTTGGTCTATACCATAATCCCTTCCATTACCATTATGAAAACTTCCATTTGCAGAACCAGTATTAACTACTATGGGCTTTGTTGCTGTTATTAATGTTCCAATTAATGCATCTCTATTGATGTTATTGTCAAATGCATTTGTTGCTATAATATAACTTTCACCTTCGTTTAATTGAATATTGGTTATCGGTAAACTGCCAGAATAATTTTTAATTTGAATTCCTGTAGGTAAATCATGAAAATTAACAAAAGTATTGTTTTCGGTAGCCATTACTGAAATAAAATTCAAGTAATTTGTTTGTGGATTAGCATTGGTAAACATTCCTGCTCTAAAAACAGTTCCTAGAGCTGAAGAACCTTTACTAACCAAGGCTCCTGCTTGGGCTCCACCTCCTGCTAAAACTCTTACAGAAACATAAATAACATCTTCGGCTTCTATGATAAAACCTTTATCTGAATGAACAACACTTGTTTGAGGTGAGGGTACAAATAATTGACTGTCTCCGTTTGCAATAAATATTTCTTGAGGACTTGAACTAGAAACTACACCTGTAATGTCATTAGCAGGAAAACCAACTTGTTTTATTCTAAAAGGAACATTTTGACTGCTAGGTGTAGAAATGTAAAAATATTGATTCTCAGGATTGGCATTTCCAGTTTCAGCATAGGTTAAAGGTGGTATAAAATGCTTTTTACTTAGTTGCGCATTTATATTTTGAAAGTAAAATAAAAACAAAAAAGTAAGTAATAGATAAGAGGTTTTATTTTTGAGCATTATTATAATTATGTTTTGATAATTAAAAATAACAAGAAATTTGTTAGAATTTAACTCTTTTTTAAAAATCTTGAATTTTATGTAACAAATAACGAATAAAAGCTACATATATTTAAAGTAAATATTCTTTTTTTTGAAAAAAAATAACGAAATTGCTTCACTTAAAAAATTGTTCAACTTAAAAACTTAATACATATGTCTGATGATTTTGACTTATTAGAAACAAATTCCACAAAAAAAACTGAAAAAGTAGATGTAAATTGGGGTAAAGCTATAGATACCATGAAATCTAAGTTATCTCAAGAAGAAGATCCTGAGAAACGTCAAAAAATATTAAACGCAACATTAGATGATGTTGTAGATATGGCAAAACAAGATAGAACTACTTTATTGGATGCTATAAAAGATTTAACAGATTATCAAGATGAAGTAGGTATTAAATTCGAAGGTTTTTCTGCCTTAAATCCAGCTGAACAAAAAGTAATTGACGATGCTCAAAAAGCATTAGAAAGAGCTAGAATTGAATTAGAAGACGCAAAAAACAAACCAGATACTTGGTGGAATAATTTGTGGGGAAGAAAATCAAGAATAAAAAGAGAAGAAGCAGAATTTGCAGAAGCAGAAAAAATAAGAGCAGGAGCAGATAATAAAGCAAAAGCAATGTTTCAAGAGCGAATTGAAAGTGCTGATATTCAAACATTGTTGGGTGAACTTTCTTTCAAATCTCAAGCAGCAGTTACCCGTTTAAAAAACAGAGAAGTAGAAATTAAAGAGGTAGAAGAAAAGCTAAAAACGGCCATTGTAGAAGCTTCAAAAAATCATACAAAAGCCTTAGAAAAAAAGAAGGAAGTAGAAGATAAATTAGAAGAGCAATATGCATTGTTAAAACAAGCTCGTCAAGAATTAGATGAAATAGCAGACAAACAATCTACAGCCTATTCAGAAGCCATTGGAAAAGTAACATCAATTGAACAAAAAGTAGAAGAATTAGAAGGATTGAAAAATGCTTACACAACTTTAGCAGCTTCTAAAGATAGTTTTGTTCATAAACACAATTTAACAATTAAGGTATTAACCTCATTGCGTTCTAATTTACAAACCCATAGAGCTAAATTAAAGTCAGATACTGAAGAAAGACTAAAATATTACGATGGTTATATAGTTGCGTTAAAAGCAAGAACCGATCAAGAATTTGCGGCAATTTTAGAGCATTTAGGTGTTAAGACAGATGAACATATTGGAGAAACGTTGGCTTCAATGCATTCAGCAAGTGCAAGAGCAAGACAAGATATGATGGAAAACATTCCAGTTCATGAAAAAGTAATGAAAGGTGTTTACAGTACGTATGCTGAAGCATTGCAAGAAATACGTGAAAAAGATGTGGACATTCAAAAGAATTTTGCAGACAGATATGGAATTGATATGAAAGAGATTTTTGAAGATTATTACAAAGCAGATGCAAATGCACCTTCTGGAAATGATGATGAGCCAACTCCAGCTCCAAAAAAAGAATCTTCAAACGACGATTTATTGTCTTAAAAAAAGTCAGCAATCAGCAGTAAGCAGTCTTCAGTTTGTAGTCAGTTTTTGACTTTATTATGATGACTGCCAACTGCCTACTGAAAAACTGTCTACTGAAAATATGATTACAACACCTTTAGATTCTGCACTTTTAGATTCGAAAGAACAATATGTTTTTTATCACAAAATGGTAGATTTTGTTCTAAAAGAACTGATTGTAAGCGTTCAACAAGAAAAATTATGCAGTCAGCAAGAACTGTTGATTTTTAAGCAATACTCAGATTTACTACTGTATTCCATTGAAGCCATGCGTATTAAGTATATGTATGATGAGGAAGATAATATGAAGGTCGATTTGACAGATTCTGGTTTTCCAAATTATTTAGAATTTAGGTTTTTGTACAATGATTTAGAGTTAAAAAACGAATACATTCATAAGTTAACAGATATTGATTCTTTAAAAGAAGAATTTTTAGACACTCTATTAAAGAAAAAACAAGCAGTTAAAAGAGATCGACTTTTTCAAGCAGCTTCTATTGTGTATTACAAATCTGTAGATCAAAAATTAATTTTCAACAGGTTTGTACAAGGTAAAATTTTGGAAGCTCCAAAAGATGCTTCTTACGAATATATAACAAGTTGGAGTTTTTATGATGTGAGTCACAATAGACCTTTTATTTGTTATATGTATTTTAATTACGAAGGTAAAAATGCCCTAAAGGATAAAGAAAAAATTTATCAGGTTTTAAAAGAAACCGCAGATAGACAAATGCCTTTAGATACCATGGCTTATAATATAGACAGAAAATTAACTGATATTGAACCAAAACATATCAAAAGAATTGATTTAGGGCCATTTCATAATGTATTTGCTAAAGACGAAAATAAAATAACACATGCTATTTTAACAGGAATTTCAAAAAAAGAAATTCCTTTAGAATCATATGCTTTATCACTAAAAATTGATGAAGTTTTTTCTGGAGAAACTTTTACAGAAGGCGGTTTTTTTTCGAAGCAAACTTTACAAAAATGGAGTGAGGTTATCAAACAGAAATATGTTTTTGCACCACACAGAATCATTCAATTATTGCATAATAGAACTCCAGAAGTACTGCATAAATTGGCGAAGAGTCCAATTGAAGTAAGCTCTTTAAAGTAAGCAGTCTAAAGTTGGCAGTTTTCAGTCAACGTGTCTGCGAAAAAAGAGTAAAAAATAAAAGTAAAGAAGAAAAATTAAAAAAATAACAAGCAGAGTAAGAAAAGCAGAGTAAACTGCAAACTGAAGACTGCTGACTGAATACTAAACAATGGAACACAACTCAACTTTCCCAATAAAACAAAATGAATTAGACATGCTTCGCGATGAAGCTTCTGGCTATTTAAAATCCATTCAATGGGAACAAAGTAATAGAGCAAAAAATAAAGATAAAGACGCAAAAGACGATTCCATTTTATTGTATTTGTCAAGAGCAAACAGTGGAAGTAACGTAGAAATAACCTCCGTTTCTAAAACTATTTTAGGCTTAAAAAAGCGCTTATTGCCAGATTCTATTGCAATTCCTGTGTATTTGAATCAGACTTTGTATGCTGTTCAAGAGGGAATTACTTTAGGAATTTGGATAAAAGATAGTTATTACGATGCCTCAGGTTTATCAAGTTTGAACGAACGAAAATCAGCTTTAGATTCTAATGGAAAAAGAGAATTTGAAAGTAAAATGCAAACCGCAACTGCATTTCAATTATTTGCAACCGCTTATAAAATTTTACACGATTTAAAACCACATTGTTCAGACGATTTATCTGTAATGAAGCAAAAGTTTGCAGGAATTCCAGAAGTATCTTTTACATCACCATTAAAAGGAATTGCCTGTGCATTATTTTATTTTGATAAATATTTAGGACATCCAGATATTGTAAAAACAGACAAAGATGTAATCGATTTTACAGTGGTGTATTTTGCAGCTTTTATTGATGAAATACAGCTTAGAAAAAGTACGTTAGAATATACAGAAACGATTGTAGATAGAACGTATAAATTAGAAAACAGCGATTTCGCAGTTTCTGGTTGGGAAAATGTTTTTGCAGGAACCGCAAAAAGTGTTGAGTTTAATAAAATTCAGTTCGAGCAAATTGTTGGAAATAAAGATGCAAAACATTTCGCACGTAGATTAACAGAAAGAATGTTGAGCTACGATTTTGATGCAAAGAAAAATCCGTTTCAAGAATTGGGAGGTTTTATGCCAGTTTTTATGGGATATGGAATTCCAGGAACAGGAAAAAGTATGCTAATTGCTGCGATTGCAACTCGCTTAAAAGAACATTCAGACAATTTAGATATTCCTTTTTTGTTTCATCCAATGCCAGATACTTTAATTAGTACTTTTCAAGGAGGTTCTGCAGAAAAAATGGTGGAATGGATGAAGCCAATGCAAGACCCAACAAAATTAATTTTTGCGCCAATTGACGATGCAGAAAATAATTTACAAGAAAGAACTGCACAAGGAGTTTCAGCCGGAGTTAAAGAAGTTATTGGCGTATTCTTACGTTATACAGAAGGCGCTTATGCTGTAAATTATGGAAATTCTTCTATCGGACTTTTTACCAATTTACCAGAAATGTTAGACAAAGCTGTAATTTCTCGTGTACAAGGACGATTTAAAATTGATGGAGCAAGAACTGAACACGACTTTTTAGACCAAGATTATATTTGGTGGAAGAAACTTGATAAAACCATGCCCGATTTTGTGAACATGCAAAATCCAGAAAATTATCAATTTTTGAAAGACCAAGGTTTAGCAAAAAGCATGGGAGATATTTTAAATTCGGTAGAAAAACCTTCTGAAGAAAGAGTTTTGCAAGCTTATGATAAAGCAGAAAAACTGCATAAAACAAATCAGCATTTATTTTTTGCGAGTTTGTATAAAGAAATTCAGCAAATATTTCCATTTTTCTCATCAAGAGATGTGCGTAATATTCAATCTGCGATATCTTTAAGACTAACAGATTTTGATTTAGAACAAGATTGGTTCGAAAACCCAGAAACGTATTTCAAGAAAGATTACGAAACAAAGTTTCATATGTTGCAAGAATTGATGAAAGCCAATATGAAAGGGTTGAATTTTTCAGAAATTAGAAGACAAGAAGTAGTAAGGTATTTAGACAATGTTGCTACGATTGCAGATACAGATTTCAAGAGAAAAGTAGATGCAAGAGTAAATCAATTAAATATCGATTTGGAAGCGAGAAAAACATTTGGAGGTGACAGATAAAAAAGTTAAAAACGTAACCTCAAAAGTTCTTTCCAATATTTGGGCAAAGTTAGAGCAAGTCAGTTTCGATTTTACTTTTAAAAACGGAAAAACAGAGCGTTTAACCCACGAAGTTTACGGAAAAGCAGATGGAGTAGCAGTTTTGTTATACAATCCGATAACCCAAAAAGTAGTTTTATCAAAACAATTTAGAATACCTATGTATGTTGCAGGTGTTAAAAACGGATTTTCGATAGAAGTTGTTGGAGGTTCAATTGATAAAAATGAATCGCCAGAAACAAGTGTAATTAGAGAAACAAAAGAAGAAATTGGTTACAATATTTCTGAAATCGAAAAAGTAAGTACTGTTTTTTTATCGCCAGGATTAATGAGAGAACAAGTTCATTTATATGTTGCAAAATATACAGATGAAGATAAAGTTGAAAGTGGAGGAGGTTTAGCAGAAGAAAGTGAAGAAATTACGGTTTTAGAAATGTCTTTTGATGATGCTTTAAAAATGATAGAAAACCAAGAAATTATAGATGCAAGAACCATTATGTTGTTGTATCATTTGAAAGTTAAAAAATTAATCGAGTAAGAAAAGTTCTTTTTCTTCAGAAAGAATTTAGAATAGGAATATGCAAAAACTAAAAAAAGCCAATTTATATAGAAACGAACTAATTCCCATTAGCGGAAAATTAGTAGAACGTTACAATAAATGTTTATTGAAATTAGGTTTTTCAGAAACAAAACTCACCAATTTTTCAATTGATGGAGCTGGTTGGAGTCCAGAAATTGCAGAAGAGAAAAATGAAAATTTTTACTTAAATAATGGCGAAGCAAATACACATGCCATTATTATTTCACCAAAACAAAAAGGCTTACCTGTGTACAATCCGTTTCATTCTTTTGATAAAGAATTAATGAAAACTGTTTTTAGAAAACACGGAGATAAAATAAATAATATTACAAGAGATTCCGCAATTTGTATAGATTTCGACCAAAAAATAGACACGTTTTACGAGCCTTTAGATGTTTTAAAATACAAAGAAATCAACATTAAATTTCATCTAATCAATAATTTAGATGTTGCAAAAGCGGAACAATTAAAAATGATTGAAACTTTTAAAAAAGATACTAATTTTATTGATGAAAATATTCATCAACAGTTGTTGGCATCTGCTAAAAAATATGGCGATTTAAGAGAAAGAACGTTAGATTTAGAATCAATTGTTTTTGCATCAGATTCTTTTTACACAAAAGCATTTGGTGGAATTTTTGTGTTGAGAGACTTTGTAAAACCTATTTTAATTTTCGAAAAAGAAGAAACCTACAAAGAAGCTATAAACGACACAACTTACGACGTGTTAATGTATCATATATCTCACAAAGAGTTAATAGATAGGTTGTTAAGTTATGATATAATTGAGTTTGATTTGAATGAAGAAGTTACAGGAAAAAGATATGACAGAATTAAAAAATACATTTTTTCATCTTTTTTAAAAGAAACAAACCATCCAATAAAAGATATTTTACAAGACCCTATTTTATTTAAGAGTTATTTAAATAAAATAGACATACAAGAACGAAAAAGAGTAATGGGTTTAGAACTCTTTTTGCAAAAGAAAGAGATTTCAAAAACAATAAAAGCAAAAGATATTTTAGATGACGAACTATTTGTAGCTTTAAACAAACCACATTCATCTTTAAAAGCGGCAAATCAAGATTTAATATGGTATTTATTGGTAAACATTGCACCAAAAGATGTTTTATTTTTATATTGGTATGACAAAGAACAATTTTATGAACGTTTTAAAAATTTAAATGAGTCTGTTCAAGATTGGGTTGTGGAAACAATAATAAATGGTTATTAGGCTGGAAGTTTGAAGCACGAAGTTGGAAGAATGATGTGTGAAGTTGGGAGTTTGAAGCGTGAAGTTAGAAGCATGAAGATGGAAGTTAGAGTAGGAGATAGAAATTGATTTTTGTATTTTTATAAAAAGAAAACGAATGAGTTTTAAATTTGAAAATCTTATTATTTGGCAAAATTCTATGGATTTAGGCGAGGATATGAATTTATTAGCTAATAGTTTTCCAAGAGAAGAAATTTATAATTTATCATCACAGTTAAGAAGAGCATCAGATTCTGTTGCTTTAAATATTTCAGAAGGCTCAATTTTACAGTCAGGTCCAGAATATAGAAAGTTTTTAGGGTATTCAATTCGTTCTTTAGCAGAAGTTGTAACGTGTTTACACAAAGCAAAAAGAAGAAATTACATATCAGAAATAAAATTTAATAATCAGTACAAAAAATGTTTCAACTTAATGAATATGATAATAGCATTTAGA
Source organism: Polaribacter aestuariivivens (assembly GCF_005885675.1). Taxonomy (GTDB): domain Bacteria; phylum Bacteroidota; class Bacteroidia; order Flavobacteriales; family Flavobacteriaceae; genus Polaribacter; species Polaribacter aestuariivivens. The sequence goes on along the minus strand of NZ_VANR01000008.1, from coordinate 122,819 downwards.
AAAAAAATAAAATAATAAGTTGGAAGATGGAAGATGGGAGTTTGAAGTAAGAGTAAGAAACTCCCAACTTCAAACTCAAACCAACTTCAAACAATTAAAAAATAAGATAGTATAAAATAACATAAGAGTAAGAAACTTCCAGCTTCAAGCTCCCAACATCAAACTTAAAACATCTCCAAACTTCAAAACCATGACATTAGAACTTATTACTTTTATAGCATCAATATTATTAGGCATTATTATTTATTGGAGAGAATCACAAACCAATAGAGTGTATCGTTTTTTTAATAAATTATTGAATTCTAAAGAATTACAAATGAAATCTATAGAAAAAAAGGGGTTTGTTTATGAGCAAAACTTTCTTTTAAGGCTAGTTTTTATTACTTCATTTTTCTTGATTGGAATTTTAATCACACGTTTTTTAATTCCTATAGATTTGGCAACAATTTCTTTATTTGCTTCGATGATTTTCGGAACTTTAATTGGTACCTATATAGCAGGATTTATTTTTAAATCGTCAGCAATTATAGATGAACATTCAGATTCTCTAGAAGAAAAATTTAATGATGTTTTAGAAAAAGGAAAAGATTTTATTGAAGATATAAAAGGTGAAGAACCAATAGCTATTAAAAAAGTACAAGAGGAAATTGAAAAACCAAAAGTAGAGGAGAAGAGTGCAAGAGAGCGTTTAAAAGATAAAGGACTGCTTTAAGTAGTTGGAAGTTTGAAGCTCGAAGTTGGAAGTTGGAGTAGAAAAAGAAGTTATAATATGTAAGTATGAATTAAATTGAAATAAAAATAATAATATAAGTCATTAAGAAAAATATCATCAAACTATAAATCAAATAAGAATAGAAGTTAAGAGTAAAAATTTTTAAACTCTCAATTTTAAAAGATAAAGTATGAGTGAGAAACTCCCAGCTTCCCACTCCCAACTTCAAACTATAAAGTATGAGTAAGAAACTTCAGGCTTCCAACTTCATACTTCAAACTCATAATTATGATAAAAAAATATTGGAATAAAGGATCAAAACAAAAAAAGAGAGTCATCATATTCTCTATCATTATTATTGCGTTATTATTCTTTTTAAGAGACGATTATCAACCAGCATTGTTGTTTTTTAGAAAGTTTATGTTTATAATTCTTTTATGTTTTACAGTATTGTATTTTGGATTGAGAAAATTTCGAAAAACTCCAAGTACAGGAAGCAGAATAGGTATTTTGTTTCTATTAGCACTTTTTTTTGGAGCTATTTATTACGTGGGTTTTCAATCGAAAATGTACAATTATATGCAAACTTATAATGTGTTTAACAATTTGAATAGAATTGAAATTGTAGAACTTCCTCTAACGCAAAACGAAAGAATTCAACCCTTAAGAAACATTTTTTCAATGGCAAATGAATCTGTTGGAGAAACCAAAGATGTTTCATTACCACACTTGGTAAGAGTGGATGATTCAAATCAATGGACAATGGCAATTCAGCCTACAGAAAAATATTATTGGCAAGGTTTAAAAGACAATACAGAAGAGGTTTTTTCAGTATCAAGTACCACACCTTTTCCAAGATTTTCGAGTGAAAATAGAATTCCGGTTACGTTTTCCATAGGCGAATCTTTAAAATTTAGTAGAAATACATACAATGCAGTGGTGCAAAGATTTAACCCTTGGATGTTATTTAATTACGAACCAAGTGACACGTTTTATATGAAAAACGATCAAGGTGCTTGGGTACAAGTAGTAAGTTTAATAAAATGGAAAGGCTTCTTTTTTCCATATCCAACTTTTGGTGGAGTTATGGTTGTTGATAATGGCGAACATTCTTTGAAAGACTATTTAGAGCGAATTACCATTGGAAAAGGAACGTATATTTCTCCAGAAGAAATGAAAAATTACAAATACCTTACAAAACAAAATACATTGTCAGAAAAAGTTTCTCGATTACAAGCAGAATCTTTAAAGTTTTTGGCAGGTTTTTCAGATCCATTACCTTGGAACATGAAAAGTGCAGTAAAAATTCCAGTTGCACCAAAAGACCAAAATGAACAACCATACGTAACCGATTTCGACTTTTCAGATACAAATGTTGGTGCATTTAACGGTTTATATCATTGGTTTGGTTTAGAGCCTGTTGGAGAAGAAAGAACCAGTTTAAGTTTTAGTGTTTTCATTCCAGCAGATGGTACAAATAAGTTTTATTATTACGATCATGCTTCAAAAAAACAAGGTTATGCAGGTGTTTCTGCAATGCCCTTAAAGGTAAAAGAATCAAAAAAAGAGTATGATTGGAATGCAAATTCTCCTGTAGAATTTAGACCTTATATTAAAAATATTGCAGGTAGAAAGCGCATGTTCTTTTTAGGTACAATATCTACAATTAGTACCAACAACCCAAATCAGTTTGATGGTTCTGCAACACCAGATTTAGCTTTGGTAGATAGCGAATATAGAGATGTTGTTTGGATAAACGCAAAAAAACCAAGTACTTGGAACGAAGAGGTTTATAAGCAGTTAAATGAAGCTTGGAGAACTAGTGAAGGAGAAAACATTTACTTCGAAAAAGAGCTAACAGTTTTAGAAAAAAATCAGGCAATTTTAGATTCCATTCAATTGATTTCTAAAAAGGAAAAGAATTTAAAAGAAATTCAACGTTTGCAAAAACAGATAGATTCTATTCGTATCAATCAGTAGTTTCATTGCGAGTTTATGAAGCATCTTAATTTGTCATCTTGAACACAATTGAAAGATTCAATCTGGACTAAACTTGTTTACAAATTTTTAGAGCTGAGATAGATTTTTGTGTTTAGCTAACAGTTTGTGTATGGAAAGTTGTGTGATTTTAGGAGAATTTACTAATTAAAACACGAACGGCAAAATTCCGAAGGAATTTCCCGAGTGAGCTAAAACAAGCAATAAAGTTTATACGGTGTTGCCAACTGTTTTTATTTAAAATTCGGATTATATTTTTCAAATTTCAATCCAAAATTAGACGTTAAAAATTTAGTTATTGGTTCAACGTTTTCTTTCTTTTTCAGATCTAGTATTGGTTTTCGTTTTGTATGTCTTGCATTCAAGAGGTTAATTTCAAAACTGTTATACTCAAATGCTAAGTCTGGTTTCGCATCACTAAACCAAGCAAATTTTTGAGATTTCCTAAATTTCAACACTACTATTCTAGATTTTTCAGAAATGTCAATTCGCGTTTTGAAAAATAATTTTCCTAAAAAGAATGAACCTTTATAAAGATTTGAGTTTTTTTTCAGAAACCCCCTTTTCAAAAATGCAATTGATATTAAAAAAGCATAACAAATAACACAAAGCAAAAGAATTAAATAATCTTTCATATTCAAATGCATATTGTTTCTTAACAAAAAGAAAATTTTAATTAAGAAAGGTGCTCCAAGATATAGGAGAAACGTAATCTTTTGATGATTAGTAAATCTATATTCTAAAATAATTTTTTTCATTCAGAGCATTTTTCCTAAATAGTTTGCAACGTCATCACGTTACGCAATGTTTTAATGTTTAATAAACTTAGTTAGCTAATTTAAGCATTTTAACAAGAAATCAACAGGTAAACACCCTTTTTAATAAAAATTAAATTAAATATATTTCCACGGATTTATTTTCCTTGGTAAATAAAATTATTTGTTGTAACTTTGTTTAGAATTTAAAATCACCCAAAATGAAAACAAACAAAATTATTTACTATATCTCAACAGGATTATTAACTCTATTAATGCTTTTTTCAGTAAGCATGTATTTTTTTAACAATGCAGAAATTCAAGCAGCGTTTGCAAGTTTTGGATATCCAACCTATATAATTTATCCATTGGCTATTGCTAAAATTTTAGGATTAATTACCATTTGGTTTGTGTCAAACAAATCATTAAAAGAATGGGCATATGCAGGTTTCTTTTTCAATTTTGTGTTGGCATTTTTCGCTCATTACATGATTAGTGATGGAGAACATATGGGAGCATTATTAGCAATTGTATTACTATTTGTTTCATACATATTTAGTAAAAAAGTAAATAATGGCAAATAATACCACATCAAAAGTAGTTTTAACAACTAAAAACTATTTAGCAGAAGCAAAAATGAGAAATCATTTTGCAGTTATAGATGAGCCAGTAAATTTCGGTGGAGATGATAATGGACCAACACCAGTAGAGTATTTACTTACAGCAATTGGAGGTTGTGTTGCTATCACTTTAAGAATGTATGCCGAAAGAAAAGGTTGGGATGTTGGCGAAATAACTGTAAACGTTTCGCAAGTTAAAAATGAAAATGGTTCTTATTTAAAAGAAGAAATTTCATTTTCAAAAGAAATTGACGAAAAACAAAAAACGAAATTGTTAGAAATTGCTGGCAAATGTCCAGTAGCTAAAATGGTAAAAGGAGAAACTGAAATAGTTAGTAGTATTCAGTAGTTTAGTAGGCAGTCACAGTTTTTAGTGGCAGTTTCAGTTCAAAAGAGATAATTAAACAATTACACAATTAAACATTTTTAATATATGAAAAAGATATTAGCATTTGCAGGAAGCACAAGTTCAACATCAATAAATAAAAAATTAGCAACATTTACTGCAGAAAGTTTAAACGAAGCAACTTTTGATATTATTGATTTGAGAGACTTTTCTGCACCAATTTATAGCGAAGACGAAGAAAATGAAAATGGTTTTCCAAATGATATGACTAAATTATCTGAAATGTTCGATAATTACGATGGATTCATTTTGTCATTAGCAGAACACAATGGTTCTTATGCAGCAGCATTTAAAAATATATTTGATTGGTGTTCGAGAATAAACAATAAAATATTTAGAGAAAAGCCAGTTTTATTAATGGCAACATCTCCAGGAGGTATGGGAGGTAAGTTTGTTTTAGCAGCAGCAGAACAACGTTTTCCAAGACATGCAGCAAAAGAATTGCTAACTTTCTCATTACCAAATTTTTCAGATAATTTTAAAGAAGGTAAAATTGTAAATGAAGAGTATTTAACCTTGTTAACTCAAAAAATAGAACAGTTCGAAAATTTACTAAATAATTAAATTATGAAAATAATCTTATACGGAAAACAAGGACATGCATACACAGTAGCTTTTAAGAATTTCTTAAATTCTACAGAAGTCCCATATGTTTATAAAGATATTTCTAAAGATGTAGAAGCTAGAGAACATAGTAAAGAGCTGTATAATGGAGTTGCAAAATTTCCAACGTTATTTGTAGATGATACTGTGTATTTAACACCTACAACAGAAGAGTTTAATAAAATTATGCAAGATTTAAAATTAAGAGCGTAAAATTAGTTCAAAGTTCAACGTCTAAAATTCAAAATTTTCTGTTTTGCAAAGTTTCAGAAATGCAAAGTTTTTTAGTTTTGAATACTGAATACTGAATACTGAATACTGAATACTGAATATATGGGAGACATTTCTAAAGACATACAATCGAATTTTAAAAATGAGAAGATAAAAGCGTTAATCAATATAAAATATACAGCAAACTGGCTCAATAGTAAAGAAAACGACTTTTTTAAACCTTATGGAATTTCACCACAACAGTTTAATATTTTACGAATTTTAAGAGGAGCAAAAAAAGAAATCAAGGTTCAGGTTATAAAAGATAGAATGATTGAACGTGCACCAAATGCAACACGTTTAATGGATAAATTGTGTGACAAAAATTTAATAGAAAGAATTCGTTGCGAACATGACAGAAGGGTTGTGTATGTTCAAATTACAGAAGAAGGGCTAAAATTACTTTCTACCATAGATATCAATAAAAACCTTTCTTTTTTAGATAATTTAACTGAGAAAGAAGCTTCTTTGTTAAGTGATTTGTTAGACAAAATACGTTAGAAAAAATTTATAAAATTATTTTCCTCGGAAAATAAATAAAATCTCGCTACAAATTTCAGTAATCCCAATTTTTTATTGGAATTGTATCGAGAAGAAATAATAACATTATGAAAACACAAAAAACAGTTCAGCATAAAGTTGCAAGTCCATTAGTAAATATGGGGCCAATAAAGTTACGTCAACCATTGCCAACACAAGGAATTGAAAATGTAGATCCGTTTTTATTATTGCATCATTATGGACCTTATGCTATTTCAGAATTTAACAATCCGTTTGATTTAGGCCCACATCCTCACAGAGGTTTTGAGCCAATTACGTTGCTTTTTAAAGGCGAACAATTGCACAGAGATTCTTTGGGAAATGAAATGGTGGTAAAAGCAGGTGGAGTTCAGTGGACAACTGCTGGACGTGGAATTATTCACGCAGAAGCACCCACAAAAGAGTTTGTTAAAAAAGGTGGTGAGTTAGAGGGAATTCAATTATGGTTGAATTTACCAGCAAAAGACAAAATGATTCCACCAAATTATCAACATTTAGAAGACGAACAAATTCCGAAGGTATTTTCTGAAGACAAAAAAGTGCAGTTGAATATCGTTGCAGGAACTCAATTTGGTGAAAATGGGTTGATTAAAACACAAACTGAAGTAAATGTTTTTACTGCAATTGCGCAAGAAAACGGACATATGGAAATTGAACTTCCAGAGAATCATCAATCTTTAATTTACCTATTGGAAGGAGAAATTATGGTTAATAATACTGAAGTTTTAAAAAAAGGAGAAAACCAAATGATTACATTCAACCAAGATGGAAACTTTATTGAATTTGAAGCAAAAAAGCAAAGTAGTTTATTAATACTTTCAGGAGCTCCAATTAAAGAAAAAGTGACACAATACGGACCTTATGTAATGAACACACAGACAGAAATTTTAGAAGCAATGCGCGATTTTCAGCAAGGAAAAATGGGGCATTTATATTAGAATTTAAGTTTAAAATTTTATAAAGTTGTCAGTTCGAGCGCAGTCGAGAACTAATTAACCTTTCGACTGCGCTCAAGGAGACAAATCTTAAAAATAAAAATTATGAAAAAAATAATTCACAAATCAGAAACAAGAGGAGAAGCAAACCATGGATGGTTAAAATCATATCATACATTTAGTTTTGCCAGTTATCAAAATCCAGAGAGAATGAATTTTGGAATGTTACGTGTTTTAAACGACGATGTTGTACAACCAAAAATGGGTTTTGGAACGCATCCACATAAAAATATGGAAATTATTTCCATACCTATTTCTGGAGCACTTTCTCATAAAGATTCTATGGATAACAAACGCTCCATAGAAGTAGGTGAAGTACAAGTTATGAGTGCAGGAACAGGTTTAACACATTCTGAATTTAACGATTCTAAAACAGATGCTGTAAACTTTTTACAACTTTGGATTATTCCAGAACAAGAAAATGTAACTCCAAATTACGAACAGAAACTATTTTCTGAAGCTGGAAGAAAAAATAAGTTTCAAGTTTTGGTTTCACCAAAGGACAAACAAGTAGCAGGTTCTTTACCAATTCATCAACAAGGTTATATCTCAATGATAGATTTAGATGAAGATTTTGAAACAGAATATGAACTTAAAAACGGAGCATATTTTTTCTTAATTGAAGGAGAAGTAAGTATCGCAGAAGAAACTATTAAAAAAAGAGATGCTATTGGAATTTCAGAAGTTGAAAAAGTGGCAATAAAAGCGAACAAAAAAAGTAAATTATTGGTAATTGATGTTCCAATGATGTAAAATACAAGCCCCTAAAACCGAAAGTAAAACTTTCAAACTTAAAGCCAAAGAATCAATTTCTTTGGCTTTTTCTTTTCAGAAAATAAACATATATTGCAAAGTATTATGCATGCATAATAAATTTAATTTTAGTATTATGAAATATAAGCACATTTTTGAACCCTTAGATTTAGGATTTACAACCTTAAAAAATAGAATTTTAATGGGTTCTATGCATACTGGTTTGGAAGAAGAAAAAAATGGAATAGAAAGAATAGCAGCATACTATGCAGAACGTGCAAAAGGTGGAGTAGGTTTGATAGTTACTGGAGGTATAGCACCAAACATACAAGGTTGGACAGCACCATTTTCAGCAAGAATGTCTACTAAGAAACATGCAAAACATCATCAAAAAATTACTGAAGCTGTTCACAAAGAAGGAGGAAAAATTTGTATGCAAATTTTACATGCAGGACGTTATGGGTATCATCCTTTTAATGTCGCACCATCAAAAATAAAATCGCCAATAACACCATTTAAACCATTTAAGTTAACAGAATCTGGTATCAAAAGAACCATTCGTGATTTTGTAAATTCTGCAAAACTTTCTAAACAAGCTGGGTATGATGGAGTTGAAATTATGGGTTCTGAAGGGTATTTAATCAATCAGTTTATTGTAAAAAGAACTAATAAAAGAACTGATGCTTGGGGAGGAGATTATAAAAATAGAATGCGCTTACCTATTGAATTGGTAAAACAAACAAGAGAAGCTGTGGGTAAAGAATTTATTATTATTTACAGATTATCGATGTTAGATTTGGTAGAGAATGGAAGTTCTTGGGAAGAAGTGGTTCAATTGGGAAAAGAAATTGAAAAAGCTGGAGCAACTATTATAAATACAGGAATTGGTTGGCACGAAGCAAGAATACCAACGATTTCAACAGCAGTTCCAAGAGGTGCATTTACTTGGGTTACCAAAAAAATGAAGGAAGAAATCTCAATTCCATTGATTACTTCTAACAGAATAAACATGCCAGAAACAGCCGAAAAAATTCTTGCGGAAGGTGATGCAGATATGATTTCAATGGCAAGACCATTTTTGGCAGATCCTGAATGGGTAAAAAAAGCAAAAGAAGAAAAAGCAGATGAAATAAATACATGTATTGGTTGTAATCAAGCTTGCTTAGATCATGTTTTTGAACAAAAAGTAGCAAGTTGTTTGGTAAATCCTAGAGCTTGTCATGAAACAGAATTGAATTATGATCCTGCAGAAAATAAAAAGAAAATTGCCGTAATTGGAGCAGGACCTGCAGGTTTAGCTGCAGCAACAATTTCTGCAGAAAGAGGTCATATGGTTACTTTATTTGATGCAGATAAAGAAGTTGGCGGGCAATTTAACATCGCAAAACAAATTCCCGGAAAAGAGGAGTTTTACGAAACGCTACGTTATTTCAGTAAACAAATAGAATTGCATAATGTAGCTTTAAAATTAAATACTAAAGTTTCTGTAGAAGATTTACAAAAATCAGATTTTGATGAAATTGTAATTGCTACAGGAATTAAACCAAGGCAATTAAAAATAGAAGGAATAAATCACTCAAAAGTATTGAGTTATTTAGACGTTTTAAAACACAAAAAACCAGTTGGAAAGCGAGTAGCTGTTATTGGAGCAGGAGGTATTGGTTTTGATGTTTCAGAATATTTATCTCACGAAGGTGAATCTACCTCACAAAATATCAATGCTTGGTTAAAAGAATGGGGAATTGATAAATCTTTAGAAGCAAGAGCTGGTATTGAAGGAATAAAACCATCATATCATCCTTCTCCAAGAGAAATTTTTATGTTTAAAAGGAGTGCAGGTAAATTTGGTGGAAATTTAGGAAAAACCACAGGTTGGATTCATAGGTCTACCTTAAAGAAAAAGAAGGTGCAATTTATTGGAGAAGTCCAATATACAAAAATTGATGATGAAGGATTGCATTACATAAAAGACGAAAAACCAGAAATTTTAAAAGTAGATAATATAGTTATTTGTGCAGGACAAATTCCTTTTAAAGAACTGTATCAACCTTTACTAGATATAGGAAAAAACGTACATGTAATTGGTGGCGCAGATTTTGCAAGTGAATTGGATGCAAAAAGAGCTATAAATCAAGGAGCTAGATTAGCCGCTAAATTGTAAAGGTTTTCCTATTTTTGCATTATAAAATTTATAAAATGAAAAACATATTAATACTTATAGTGTTATTTTTAGGGTTCAGTTCTGTAGCTCAAGAGGCTCCAGAAATGGCAAAATACGATGCTAAAAACGCAGCAAACATTTTTTATTATAATTATTTTGAAGTTCCAGAAAAAATAAAAGTTAAAGATGATGTTTTAAAAGCTAAAGTATTTAAATCTTTAAGAAGCTATAATGACAAAATAAAAAATATATCTTTTTTAAACTTTCAAAAATTACAAGATTTAGAGGTAACTGTAAATTCATTAGGTAAACAATTGTACACTAATGCAGATTTAAGAAATAAAGTAAGAACTCAAATTGAAACAACTATTTTACCAATTAGAGATAGTATAGGTAAACTAGAAAAAGTGTTGAATAGTGATTTCGAAGAAATTTTGTCTAGAAGACAATATAAAAAGTGGATAAAATATCAAAAAGCACAAAAAAGAAAGTTATTACCAGAAACATCAAAAACAAATAGCGCAAGAGAGCCTTCAAACATCAACAGAAGAGGCTTAGGAGGTGGAAGAAGGTTTTAATAGATAAAAAATATTATTATTTTACCATTATTACGGAGTTTATATGGCCATTTCCATCATACTCTTTAATAGAGTTATTTGGATCTAATTCCCAACTGCCATCTACAATAAATTTATAGTGATATATATTTAGTTTTAATTTTAAATATAGCTTCTAACCATTTTATTAATTGGGTTTTTAATAGTATTTACAACTTCAGTAGTTTCCTTTTTTATTTTTGAGTTTTCCTTCAATAAAAATTAATCTTTCAACCAATTTAAAAGGTATACGAGTGGTAAATTATACACAATTCCTGCTTTTATAAAATACAAAAGAGTCTTTGGAAAAAGTATTTGGATATATTATCAGCATTCAAAAAAATTGCAGATACCCATAAAAATATAAATAATGGTTAGCTGTTTCATATTGTAAAGGCAGTTACATTTACTAATATGTTTTGAAATAATACTTTTTACTAAAAACCGACTTGAACAAACAAAATAATTTAGCGATATTTGTAAATTAACTAAAAACGAACTAACAGTAATAAATTATGGGAATGAACAAAAATACAGTGCTTGCGTGGGCAACTTTTATTATGATTTTAGTAGGATTGGGTTTAATAGCTTTAGGCGCATTTAGGTACGATGATGTTGCTGGCTGGGGTTTTGCAGCTGTAGGTTTTGGTTTCTTTGCAATTGCCTGGGTGTTTAACGCCTTAAAGGGTAGAGTGTAATAAAAAATTATAATTAATAATTTAAAAGTATTTTAAAAAATGAGTGATGATAAAAAAGTAATTTTTTCCATGAATAAGGTTTCAAAAACCTATCAATCTACAGGAAAACAAGTGTTAAAAGATATTTATTTAAGCTTCTTTTATGGAGCTAAAATTGGTATTTTGGGTTTGAATGGTTCAGGAAAATCAACTTTACTAAAAATTATTGCAGGTGTTGAAAAAAACTTTCAAGGCGATGTTACTTTTTCTCCAGGTTATAAAGTAGGGTATTTAGAGCAAGAACCTCAATTAGATCCAGAAAAAACAGTTTTAGAAGTGGTTAAAGAAGGTGTAGCAGAAACTGTAGCTATTTTAGACGAATACAACAAAATAAACGATATGTTTGGTTTGGAAGAAGTGTATTCAGATGCAGATAAGATGGAAAAACTAATGGCGCAACAAGCAGAACTACAAGATAAAATTGATGCTGCAAATGCGTGGGAATTAGATACCAAGTTAGAAATTGCAATGGATGCGTTAAGAACACCAGATTCTGACAAAAAAATTGGAGTTCTTTCTGGAGGTGAAAAAAGGAGAGTTGCCTTATGTAGATTGCTTTTACAAGAACCAGAAATTTTATTGTTAGATGAGCCAACAAACCATTTAGATGCAGAATCTGTACATTGGTTAGAGCATCATTTAGCGCAATATAAAGGAACTGTAATTGCAGTCACACACGATAGATATTTCTTAGACAATGTTGCTGGATGGATTCTTGAATTAGATAGAGGAGAAGGAATTCCTTGGAAAGGAAATTACTCTTCTTGGTTAGACCAGAAATCGCAAAGAATGGCGCAAGAAAGCAAAACAGCTTCTAAGCGTCAAAAAACATTAGAACGAGAGTTAGAGTGGGTTCGTCAAGGTGCAAAAGGGCGTCAAACAAAGCAAAAAGCACGTTTGAAAAACTACGACAAATTAATGAGTCAAGACCAAAAACAGGTTGATGAAAAGTTAGAAATTTACATTCCTAATGGACCACGTTTAGGAACTAATGTTATTCAAGCTTCAGGAGTTTCTAAAGCATATGGAGATAAGTTATTATATGAAAATTTAGAATTTAATTTACCACAAGCAGGAATTGTTGGAATTATCGGGCCAAATGGTGCTGGTAAAACTACCATTTTTAGAATGATTATGGGAGAAGAAACTCCTGATGCAGGTGAATTTAAAGTAGGTGATACAGCAAAAATTGCTTATGTAGATCAAGCCCATTCAGATATAGATCCAAACAAAACAATTTGGGAAAACTTTTCTGACGGTCAAGATTTGGTTATGATGGGAGGTAAGCAAGTAAACTCTAGAGCTTATTTAAGTAGATTCAATTTTTCTGGAAGTGAGCAAAATAAGAAAGTGGAAACACTTTCTGGTGGAGAAAGAAACCGTTTACATTTAGCAATGACCTTGAAAGAAGAAGGAAACGTTCTTTTATTAGATGAGCCAACAAACGATTTAGATGTAAATACTTTAAGAGCTTTAGAAGAAGGTTTAGAAAATTTTGCAGGTTGTGCAGTAGTTATTAGTCACGATAGATGGTTTTTAGACAGAATTTGTACACACATTTTAGCTTTTGAAGGAGACTCTCAAGTATATTTCTTTGAAGGTTCTTTCTCAGATTATGAAGAAAACAAAAAGAAACGTTTGGGTGGAGATTTAATGCCAAAACGTATTAAATATAAAAAGTTGATTCGATAAGTATCAATTTATAATAAAAAATGAAAGCAACTAAAGAAATTTAGTTGCTTTTTTAGTTTTGAATCGTTTTTTCTTCCTCATTAAAAACATATTTATTTATGATATATTCTGTAATTGGATTCAATTCTTTTAAAGTTTCAGGATGAATTCCTCTGTGATTAAAATATTCTAATTTTCCAGTTTTAGATTTTCCATACCAAATTAGTGGATCTCCATTTTTAAAAAATTGAGTTTCACTGTTCACTTCTACTTTTCTAAATTCGTTAATATTAATTTTATAAATTGTATTATCAACAGCATACTTATCATCACAAGAAGAGGTTTCAAAATGATTTTCTTGCCAAATAATACAATTTTTTAAAGTGTTATTATAAATGAAATATGATGATGTAAAAAAAGCTAAAATTGAAATACCTACTAGCTGTTTTTTATATTTTTCGATGAATGATTTAGGTTTAGGTTTTGGAGGGTTTTCATTATTTGTATCAAGACCTTCTTTTGTAAATGGTTCTAAAGTAGCGTTAGTATTAGGAGGTATTTGTATTTCTTTATAAGAAACCTCGAAATCAGAATAATCTTCAAAACCCAAATATTTAGCAATTAAATTTTTTAATTCGTTGTTGGGTTCTCCAGCTTTATTTTTTCTGTTTTCTACATATTTATTATAGTAATTTGCAAGAGTTTTTGTGGAAACAATATTTATCTTATGATATTTTTCCTCCAAAATTTTATCAATAAAAAAATTAAAACAGCCATATTTTTTTATACTATCATTTTCTTTTTCTGTTTTTAATTTTTCAAATAAATCAGTAAATAATTTTCTTAACATAGCTATTTTGTTGGTTTTCCAAAGTTAGAAATAATTTGGAAAAAATTTTCCAAACTGTTTAGAAAATCATTTCCATTTCTTTTCCAATCATTTTCTAATCGAAACATTCGTTCTCATTGGATATTTGCAGTAGAATTAATTCTCTGTAAAAAAGAAAAGAGAATTACTTCTAAAAACAAGAATTAAATAGTGGCTTTATTTTAAGTGGGAAAACAATTTAAAAAAGCTATTTCATTTTACAACTTCCCGCAAAAGAGGCGCGCGACTCTTTTAAATTTTAATGTGTTGCTGGCAACAAAAAAGCTGAATTCTAAAATTCGGACAGCAACACTTTTGTCTAATTTTTAAAAGAACAAATCATGAAAAAAGTGTTTTTAGTATTCGCAATATTACTTGCAAACGGAGTTTTTACATCTTGTACAGATTTAGAAGATGAAACTACAAAAATGGAAATTTTAGCTACTGGTGGAGAAGATGGACAAGACCCGGATGAAGAGGAAGATCCAGCAAATGGAGGTTAATATTTAAATATTTATATTAATTTAGAGGAATGAAACAAGTAAAAGTTGCATTCCTCTTTTTTATTTTATTTTTTTTGTTGAATTGTGAAGAACAAATCAAAGAAATACCTAGTTCTTTAAAAATTAAAAATGATTTAAAAGTCTCTTATAAGAAATCAATTAGTAAAAAATTAAATCTTAGAGAGAGATTAAATTTATCTAAAAATATTTTAAAATCTAAAGATTTAAAAGACTCCTTAAAGTATTTAGTATTAAATAATATTAGTTTCTTGTATAGCAAATTAAATAATGTTGATAGTTCAATTTTATCCTCAAAAAGGATGCTTAATTTAAAACTGAATAAAAATATTTTAAAAGCCAAAGTTTACTATAAATTAGGTGGTTATTATAACAAAAAAAATCAATCAGATAGTGCTTATTACTATTTTAATAAATCGAAAGAGTCTTATTTATTTTTAAACGACAGTGTTCAGATAGGCAGATGTTTATCAAACATAGCAATTATAGAATCTAATTTCGGAAATTATATTTTAAGCGATTCAACAGCAGTTGAATCTCTAAAATATATAAATGGAAAAAGAAGTAGAACTACTGCTTCTGTTTATAATTGTTTGGCTATAAACTCAAAAGAACAATTTTTATATAAAGACGCTATCTATTATTATCAAAAAGCAATTGATATATCTAAAAGAAATAGTTCAAAAAATATATATAAAAATAATATTGCAAACGTTTATAAAGAATTAAAAAATTATACCAAATCCATTCTTATTTTAAAAAACTTATTAGAGGATTCTATTTCTGATAAAAAAACAAAAGCAAGAATTATAGACAATCTCGCTCATATAAATTGGTTGCAAAATGTAAATATAAATGTCGAGAAAGATTTACAATTTGCCAAATCTATAAGAGAGGAAGAAAATGATATTCATGGACTTATTGCAAGTTATAGCCATTTGGCAGATTATTTTTTTGAAAAAGATAAAATTAAAGCGACCTTTTATTTAGGAAAGATGCTTAAAGTTTCAAAGAAAGAAAAAAGTACTCAAGATCAAATAGAAGCCTTAGATAAATTAGCAAATATTCAAACTCCTCAAAAATCAATAAAATATTATCAAGAAAGTATTCATTTAAGAGATAGTTTGCAAAAAGAAAATACCCAAAGACAATACAAATTTGCTAAAATTAAATACGATTATGAGGAAGAAGAAAAGCAAAAATTAAAATTCGAAGCTCTAGCAACACAAAATCAATTAATTGCAGAACAGGAGAAAAATCAAAAGAAAAACATAATATTTTTTGCAATATTGTTAATCGCTGGCTTAGTGTTTTTAGGATACAGAAGAAAGCAACAAAACAAAAAAAGAATTTTACAAGAGAAATACAAAACAGAAACAAAAATTGCAAAAAGATTGCATGACGAATTAGGCAATGGAATTTATAATGCAATTACAAAAGTGCTGAATCCTAAATTTGAAACCGAAGAAATTGTACAAGATTTAGATAAATTATATTTACAAACTAGAGCAATTTCACATGAAAACGATTCCATAGAAACAGGTGCAGATTTCGAAAATTATTTTAGAGAATTGGTGGCAAGCTACAATTCTAATGCATGTAAAATTAGTTTTAAAGGTTTGTCATCTTTACAATTAAGCTCTTTATCTAAAGAAAAACAAGTGGTTATTTATCGAGTTTTTAATGAGTTGTTTGTAAATATGAAAAAACATAGTAAAGCAACATTGGTAATTATTTCTTGCAAAAAAGTAGGCAACAAATTAGAAATGATTTATAAAGATAATGGAGTTGGGTTTAGAGAAAATATGGTTGTTATTAAAAATGGACTCAAAAATATGGAAATCCGTATTAATTCCATTCAAGGAACTCTTAATTTTGATGCACAAGCCAACAAAGGTTTTAAAGCAACCATTCGTTTTAAAAAATAAGTATGTTTCAAAAAGTGTTAATTGCAGAAGATTTTGATATTATAAATAGCGGGCTAAAAGCTACCTTAGAAAAAATGCAGATTCCTGAAATTTCCCATATTCCTTATTGTGATGAAGCTTTTTTAAAACTAAAAAAAGCAAAACTAGAAGGAAATCCGTTTGATTTATTAATAACTGACTTATCATTTGTAGAAGATCACCACAAACAAGATATTACGTCTGGTGAAGCTTTAATAGAAAATGTAAGAAAAGAATTTCCTACTTTAAAAATAATTGTTTTTTCTGTGGAAGACAAGCCATTTCGCATTCAGCATTTATATAACAATTTAAAAATTGATGCTTATGTTTGGAAAAACAGAAACGGACAAAAAGAATTGGAGAAAGCGATTCTGCAAATTTATAAATCTAAAAGTTTCTACATTTCTGAAGATTTAAGAGAAGCCATTCACCCTAAAAAAGCCATTGAAATTACTGAATATGATATTCATATTATAGAGCATCTTTCTAAAGGAATTTTGCAAGACAACTTACCAGAATTATTTGTAAAGAAGCAAATAAAACCATCAAGTAAAAGTTCTATAGAAAAAAGATTAAAATTTTTAAAGGAACATTTCAACGCAAAAAATCCAACTCATTTAGTGGCTATTGCTAAAGATTTTGGGTTAGTTTAAAAATTAATATTTCTACAAATTATTTAGACTACGGAAACCCGTAGTCTTTTTTTGTTTTATAGTTTTAGTTTTGAGCAATAATATAAAAATACAAATGATGAAGAAGATTACTTTTTTAATAGTACTAATATTTATTATTTCTTGCTCCTCTCCTTTAGACAAGAAGTTTAATGAAAATACATCAAAGGAGGATTTAATGAAAATTCAATCAAAAATAGACTCAACACAATTTTATTTGTTAGCTGGAAGTATGTTAAGATTAAAACTTCAAGATAATAAGATTGAAAACATGACATACAGAGAAATATTAGAACAAGGAGAAAAGTGGAAGGTCGAAGAAGAAAAAAGACAAGAGGAACTAAAAAGATTAGCAGAAAAGGCGAGAAAAGAACAAGATGAGAGAACAAGGCTTTTATCTGAAAGTATAATAGTTTCTTGTTTTGAAAAGGGGTTTACTAAATACAATTATGAAGATTACATAACTTACAAATTTGTAATTAAAAATAAATCAGTGAAAAATATACGAGCTGTAAAAGGGAGTATAACTTTTATGAATCTTTTTGATCAAGAAATTAAAACACTAAATTTAGTTTATGATGAATCTATTAAAGCTAATTCTACAGTTAATTATAATGCTCAAACTGATTATAATCAATTTAAAGATAGTGACAAAGCTTTAAAAAATAAGGACTTGAAAGATATGAAAGTCAAATGGAATCCAGAAAAGATAATTTTTGAAGATGGAACTACTTTAGAATAATTTTAGTTAAAAATATGGGATTATTTAATCAATTATTAGGAAATGCAAGTGAAGTCTCTAATGAAAAGTTAACAGAAAAATATAAAATATTATTAATTGAAGGAGAGGATATTGAATTAGGTTTTAAGCTTTTTAGAGATATATTTATGTTTACTAACAAACGTTTAATTCTTGTAGATATACAAGGATTAACAGGTAGTAAAATAGAATATAAATCTTTACCATATAAGAGTATTTCAAGATTTTCTTTAGAAACATCTGGAACTTTTGATTTGGATGCAGAATTAAAAATATGGATATCAAGTGAGAATATACCTTCTGTTAGTAAAAAGTTTAATAAGAGTATAAATATTTATGAAGTTCAAAAATATTTAGCTTCTAAAATTTTGTAAAATAATATAAAAAGAGAAAGTAGTTTTATAAAACCTTACGAAAATTCGTAAGGTTTTGTTCTTAAAAATAGTATTTTAGAATCGGTTATGAAAAATTACATTTTACTCTTTTTTATTCTTTTAAGTTATAAATCGATTTCTCAAAACGTTTACAAAACACCTTCAGGAAAAAAGTACCATTTATCTTCTTGTAGAATGGTAGAAAATGTTTCAAAAAAAATGTTAGGTAAAGCAGATATTTCTAAACATCGATTAACTCCTTGTAAAATCTGCAAACCGCCAAAAGTAAAAGATTTAGTAAATACGTATAATTTCACTAACAAAGCAGTTGGAAAATCTACATCAGTTAGATGTAAAGGAATCACAAAAAAAGGAACAAGATGTAAACATCGTACAAAAATTGCGAATGGATATTGCTATCAGCATACAAAACAAGATAAAAAAGGGGCTCATAAAAAGCCAGCTTCTTCAAAATCTAAAACCTTACTTTGTGGTGCAAAAACAAAGTCTGGTAAAGCCTGCAAACGTAAAGTAAAAGGTGGAGGTTATTGTTATCAACATAAATAACTTCAAAATAGTTTGTAAAAAAAATGTGTTAATACTTCTGTTTTAGAAATATCAACACATTCTAATAATAATAAAGTTAATTATTTTACAGATGGTAGTTCTTTCGCAACACTATTTTCACTAAAATTTTGTGAAGTTTGAATGTTTTCGCCATTTTTTCCAAACATAATTGCTACAGATGGATTTTCTCCTTTTTCATCTAAATCTAAAATAACTCTATATATAATAACTTCAACAAGAGCTACACTATTATCATTATTCGCATTTACACTAAAACTAGTAGGTTTTATATCAGACATAAAGTCTAATGAACCTGAGATACCTAAAGGATGTAAAGTAATATTTACTTCACTCCCATTTATAGAGTGTAGCGTTGCAAGTCCCATATTTTTTTCAAAATCCCAGTTTACACTAAATCTGCAAGATGGTTTTTCTAAAACAGTTTTTCCTTTTAACGTTTGGCTTAATACCAAACTAAATTGATTTGATTTCATAATATTAATGTGTTTAGTTTTTTGTTAAAAAATTTATATAAAATTATACAAGTTGGTTAACTTATTTTAGAGTAGAAATACTCAATTTATTATTTAAGTATTAATAATTAAGTAAATACACTGTTTTATTAGAACTTGTAATTTTGAAGATAATTTTATTTTATGCCTTACGGATTTCCGTAAGGTTTTGTTTTTTAGGTAGTTTATTTTTGAGTATTATTAATTTAAAAAATATAAATAGATGTCAAAAAAGCCAATTGGAACAACAGCAACTACAGGTCAAAATTGTCCTGAATCAGGTGTGTGGAAAGTAGTAGGAACACCTACAACTACAGCTCCTATATCTGAAGGAAATAGAATGCCTCCATATGGAGGAAAAGCGGTTACGTGGAAGTTAACTCAATACGCATAGGGGATAGTATTGAACAAAACCTTACTAACACTCGAAAGGTTTTGTTTTTTATGAAAGAAATAAAAAAATTAAAATAAAAATTATGGCAGTAGAACACACAGAACACAATGGAAAAGTGCACAAAGGATTTAAAGGAGGAAATACTGGTTGTGGAATAGATACAACTGAAAAGCCTTCGCATTGGAAAGATACTTATAAATCAATTTCTTGTAATAAAGATGGGTGTAAGAATTAGTAAGGTAGATTAATGGGCTTCAGATATCAAAAAAGAATAAAACTAGGCAAAGGTTTAGGGTTGAATGTCAGCAAATCAGGTATTTCTTCTAGTTATAGAACTAAAAAAGGAACAATTGGTTCAAAAGGGTTTTCAGTAAGAACAGGAATTCCTGGTTTGACTTATAGAAAGACGTTTTCCAAATCCTCTAAAAGTGGTTGTTTAGGCTTTTTTTTGATGCTTTTAGCTACCTTTTTTACAGTATTTCTAATTAAAAAATAATATGAGTTACAGAAGAGGTTATCATAAAAAAGATGGAACATATGTACAAGGTCATTTTGTTTCTAAAAAAAATAAAAAATCTAATAAACCTAAAAAACAAAATAATTTAGGTTGCTTTTTAACTGTATGTATATTTTTTGTTACAACAATTTTATTTACCTCTTGTGAGGAAACAGAAAGTAGTTGTGAGAAGAAAAAGTGTTCAGATTTTAAAACACAATCTGAAGCACAAACTTTTTTTAATAGCAACCCAAACTGTTATCGAAATTTAGATATTGACGATGACAATATTCCTTGTGAAAACCTACCAGATTAAGTTATGAAAGAAATAACAATTGAATTAAAAAGCCATTTTTTAAGATTATACCAAATGGCATTTTCTGATGATAATTTCGATACTCTTGAATTACAAATGCTTTATAAATTTGCAGAAGAAAGAGGTGTTTCCAAAGAAGAGTTAGAAAAAATATTACTACAGCCTTCCCATAATACCTCAATTCCAGAAAAATTTGAAGAAAAAATTGAATACTTGTACGATTTGGCAATTATGATTTGGGCAGACAATATTGTTACAGAAGACGAGATAAATACTTTAAAAAAGTATTGCTTAAAATTTGGTTTTCTAAAAGAAAACATTGTTGAATTAGCTAATTTTCTTTTAGAAAAAGCAAAAGAGAAAATATCTAAAGTAGATTTAATCAAACAAATTAATCAATTATGAATTCTTTAAAAAATATTTTTGCCTTAAAAAAAGAAGTCCCTGTAGAGCATATAGATAAAAAAGAGGAAGATTTTAAGAAAGAAAAATTCACTTTTTTCGAAAGTGGTTATGGCTCTTCTAAGGCTTCAAGTGGAAATCCAGTTGTTTACAAGGCTTGTTTGAACGATGTTTATATGGATTATAAAGGAAAATGTAGAGATAACATAAACCTGCAAAACGAATTAAAGAAACCATATAAAGAAGAAAAAGGAAAAGTAGAAATAGAGCTTAAAAAAAGGAATACTGTAACATCTATAATAGAAGAATCTATTCATAATGAAGAGAAAAAAATCATAGAGTATAGAAATGATATTGTTGAGGTAAAAAATATACCAGAAAAATTTGGTTTAGATATTGATAAGAAACCAAAAGCTCAGTTTTATTTAGGACTAATTGTGTTAATACCAATTACTTTTTATTTATTAGTTTTTTATATTTCAGCATCTTATTCAGCATTTTTTAAAAACTTTGAATCTGATGAACTTTCAGCAGCAATTTTTGATGGAAAAGCGCTAACAAAAGCAATAGGAGATGGATGGTTGGAGGCAGTTTTTGTGGCTACAATTCCTTTTGCATTTATGGGGCTAGGTTATTTAGTGCATATGTTTCAAAAGCATAAAAGTTGGACTTCTATCTTAAAAATTGGGATGCTATTTTTAGTCACTTTTGTTTTTGATGCCATTTTAGCTTATCAAATCGAAATGAAAATCTATAATATAGAAAAAACACCAGATTCTCCAGAGTTTGATTTAAGCATAGCTTTTAGTAGTGTAGAATTTTGGGGAATTATCTTTGCAGGTTTTGTAGTTTATATTATCTGGGGCTTAGTATTCGATTTTATTATGAAAGAATACGATAATTTAGATAAAATAAAGAGTTTTATAAGAACAAGGAAAGAAGACATAAAAAATTCAGAATTAAATATAGATGAGCTTACATCTAAATTAAACCCAATAAAAGAAGAAATTTCTGGGCTAGAAGGAAAAATAAGTGACTTACAAAGAACCATAGATGGCTTTATTTTTTCTGATAAACAGTACTTAACCTATCACGCAGAGTACGTTAAAGGTTGGTATTCTTCCATAACAGACCATTTACCACTAAAAAGAGCTGATGACGTCTTAGCAAAATGTGTAGAAGTTGAAAAGCAACATTTAGCAGATCATTCAATAGATGATAATAATTCTGAAGGAATTTTATATAAGTTAATAAACTAATTTGTTATGAAAAATATAATTTTAGTACTTTTTCTCATATTAGGAATTTCTTGTAAAAAAGATAAGATTAAAGATGAAGTTCTTGAACAGTCTGAATATGAAACAGTAAAATTATTAGGAAAAAAATCTAATTTAAATATTAGTATTCTTTTAGATTTATCTGATAGAATAAACCCCAAATTACACCCAAATAATACTATGGATATTTACAAAAGAGATATTGGATATATTAAATCCATAGCACAAACTTTTGAAATTCATGTAAGGAATAAGAAAACAAGAAGAATAAATGATAAAATTCAACTTTTTATTGATCCAGAGCCAGAAGAAAAAGAGCTTAATAAGAAAATTAAAGATTTAAAAATTAATTTTACCAGAAGCAATGCAAAAAGAAACTCAATTTTACAAACTTCTAAAAAATATGAAAAAATAACAGAATCTATTTACGAGTCAGCAATTAAAGATAATAGTTATATTGGTTCTGATATTTGGCGTTTTTTTAAAAATAAAGTAGAAGATTATTGTGTTGAAGATGGATATAGAAATATACTAATTATTTTAACAGATGGTTATATGTATCATAAAAACTCGAAGAAAAGAAATGGAAATAGAAGCAGTTATTTAACTCATAATTTCATCAAGAATAATAGAATTTCAAATGTAGATATACCTATAAAAGATTTTGGGTATATTTCTAATGTTAAAGATTTAAGTAATTTAGAGATTTTAGTTTTAGGTATAAATCCTTATGAAGGAAATTTAAATGACGAAGAGATTATTCATAGCTATTTTGAAAAATGGTTCAAAGAAATGAATGTAAAGAAATTTGATACAAAAAATACAGATTTGCCATCAAATACAGAAAAAATAATAAGAAAGTTTATCTTTGAAAGCAAATAAGTTATTCAATGAAAAATCTACTCATAGCTTTATCAATAATTTTTATAACCACAGCCTTCCAAACTAAGAAAACAGATGTTTTCATTTGTATGACTAAATCAAGTAAAACCTATCATTTAAAAAAGAACTGTAGAGGTTTAAAAATATGCAAATCAAAAATTAAAAAAATTACTAAGAAAAAAGCTGAAAATGTAGGAAGAACCTTTTGTAAGATTGAGAAGAAAAAAAATCACAAATTATCAATTAAATTGGAGAGTTGAAATAATTATTATAGTTATAATAATAACTCTTTTCAATACTTAATGTAGTATCATAATTTTTCATAATTTATTCATTATTTAATTTTATTTTTGTTAAAAATTTATATATATTGCCTAAGTTTTTATAAAAACAAATATTAAATTAACTAAAATCAATTAAAAAATGAAATTTAATTCTTTCAAGTACTTAGCTATTTTTACTATTAGTATTGTAATGTTTAGCTGTTCCTCCAATGAATCTGATTCAGATTTAAATTTATCACAAGGAAATGTTTTAAAAGATAGTTTTGAACCAATCAAAGGGCAATATATCGTAACCTTAGTAGAAGGTACTTTAGAAAAACCTAAATTTAAAGGTTCTAAACTAGCTTATGAAACTTCAATGAAACAAATGAAAAGCGAATTTTCTCAAAAATTCCAAAAATTAAATATTGAACAAACTAAACTTAAAGCAACATTTGGTTATGCATTAGAAGGTTTTGTTGCAGAACTTTCAGATTCTCAACTAGAAAAACTAAGACGTGATTCAAGAGTAAAATCTATCGAAGAAGATTATTTAATTACTTTGGCACCACCATCAGGAAAAGGTCCAAAAGGTGGTAATGATGGTGGAGGTAGTTCAGCACAAGAAACTCCTTGGGGTATTACAAGAGTTGGTGGAGCTATAGATGGCTCTGGTTTAACTGCTTGGATAATAGATTCAGGTGTAGATTTAGATCACGAAGATATCAATGTAGATGTTGCTAGAAGTAGAACTTTTGTTGCTTCAGGAAAAGATTCAAAATCTGCAGATGATGGAAATGGTCATGGAACTCATGTTGCTGGAACTGTTGCTGCTTTAGATAATTCTTTAGGGGTTATTGGTGTTGCACCAGGAGCAAACATTGTAGCTTTAAAAGTTTTAGATAGTAGAGGTAGTGGAAGTTTTTCATGGACTGTTCAGGCTTTAGATTATGTAGCTGCAAATGCTGCTGCTGGAGATGCTGTTAATATGAGTTTAGGTCCAAGATCTAGATATACAGATTCTGCTATAGATAATGCAGTATTAAATGTGGCAGGATTAGGTATCAAGTTAGCAATTGCTGCTGGTAATTCTAGTGACGATGCTGAATTTTATTCTCCAGCAAGAGTTAATCATCCAAATGTTTATACTGTATCTGCAATGGATATTAATGATAACTGGGCATCTTTTTCTAATTATGGAACACCTGTAGATTACGCTGCTCCAGGTGTAGCTGTAAAATCTACTTGGAAAAGTGGAGGTTATAATACAATTAGTGGAACTTCTATGGCATCACCACATGTATGTGGGTTGTTACTGTTAGGAAACGTTGTTTCTAGTGGTACAGTTAATAACGATCCAGATGGAAATTCAGATCCAATAGCTTCACATAATTAATTATTTTTTAAATAATATTAAAAAGCCCCATTTCATTTAGAAATGGGGCTTTTAACTTCTACTTTTTCTTTCGCAATAAAAGAAATGTTTAATGAGCACTTAATTCGAAAAAAGTACTATAACAAATTTATTACATTATCTTTTATTACTTATAGGTATAAATACCTGTTTTAATTTTTTCTTCTTCTTGTTTTTTTAGAGTTGTTATCTCTTTTTTTCTCATTAGTTTTTCTCACAACTCTATTTGGTTTTTTTACTTTTTCTTTAATAATGCTAGTTCTTTTATCACTAATAGAGCTTGAACTTCTTCTAGTTGTATTTGTACTACCTCTTGTAGTGGAATTAGAACTATTTCTAGTATTTGGTGTTACATATCTATTTGAATTTACTGTAGTTTGTCTTCTAGAAGTTGTAACAGGACTTTTACGAGAATCTGTTCTTCTGTAAGAGAAATTTTCACTTCTATCATAAGTACTATTATTTCTATTACTTATAGCTGGTTTTCTTCTTTTTAAAATTTTATTTCTTTTACCAACTTTTGCATTTCTGTTTGCTTTGTAGTAAAAATACCTACTATCTTCTCTAAATTTCGTATAGTTTCTACCAAAATCATTTCTATAAAAGAAAGCATCATCGTAGTTATAAATAATACCTAAATTTAAATTAATATTTACCCCATTATAGTTATAGTAATTGTTTTTTACAAAACCATAAAAGTTTGGATAACCACGTCTATCATAATCTATTCTTAGATTTCCAACTCTGATCAAACGATCTCTGTAATATCTTAAAAAAACATTTCCAACTCTTGTTACATTTCCTCTAATATCATAATTGATAAATACATTTCCAACACGTCTAATTCTTCCCCTGAAATCTCTATCAATTCGAACACCACTTGTTCTTATTCTATTTCCATAAAAATCGTCATAATAGTGTGTGTTAAAGTCAAACTCTCCATTTAAAAAAACAAAAAATTCAATTCCACGCTCTGTAAAATTTACAGAATTATTATAATCATAATTAATCCAATAGCTGTTTGGTAGTGAGTTGCCATTTTTGGCTTCAACAGTAGAAACCATCATGAACATTCCTAATAATATAAGTATACCTTTTTTCATAATATATGATTTAAAGGGTTTTGCCTACTCTAAATACTTTTCGGCTTCCGTATTTGATTAATAGGTTTTCAAAGAACGTGCCAAAAAAAAATATTTTTAATAATGAATTTGGGTTTTTGATATAAATAATTTATTTAATTTGTTTATTATCAGTAAATTAAAAATTTTTTATATTGATAAAGAACCTGTAAATTTAAAGTGGTTTTCACGACCAAAATTAAAAATTACTATATGATTGAAGCTATAGAGCAAAATTTACAAAAAGGAATTAAATTATTAAACACACTTACAGACGAACAATACAGTAATAACTCAATAGCACCTTACTACTCAAGTATTGGATGTCATATGCGTCATGCACTAGATATGTTTTCTTGCATATTTAAAGGTTTAGAAACTGGAGAAGTAAATTTAACAAAAAGAGATAGAAACGAACTTGCAGAAAAACACACAAATGTGGGGGTTGAGTATTTTCAAACGACAATTTCAAAACTAAAAAGTTTAAAAGATGCAGATTTAAATAAACAACTTTTAGTAACAGACGATTTAGGTTTGGGTAATGTAACTGTAAAAAAATCTTTGGCAGCAATTTTAATGCAAGCACAAAGCCACATTACACATCATTACGCAACTGTAGGGTATTTAATTTACAATTTACAAATTGAATTACCAGAATCTAACTTTGGCTTTAACCCAACAACTCCTAAAAGAGTAAGTATTTAAAATATTTTTGTAAAATATTAACACTCTACAGTTGTGTTTTGGTGTTAATTTTGTGTATTATATTATGAATTTAAAAATGATTATAATGTTTACAACAAACAATAAATTTATATGTACCATTTTATTAATTATGTTGTCTTTTACAGGGCAATCTCAAAACTCTATTATAGAAAAAAAGAGTTATGGTAAAAACTACAATAGTGAGTTGCCAATCAATTTATATAGAGATATTACACCTATTGCAGAAATTGAAAGCTCAGAACTTCAAAAAATTTTAGAAAAAGAAATTTATAAAAATAAAACTTGGAGACGACTAATAAAAGGGAAACAAATGTCCATTGGAATTGTAGATTTAAGTGATTCTACAAAATTTAAATATGCAGGTTTGAATGATAACTTTATGATGTACGCTGCAAGTTTACCAAAAATAGCAATTTTATTGGCAGCAATGGATGCGTTAGATAAAGGAGAACTAAAAGATTCTGAAGAAATAAGAGAAGATTTACGATTAATGATTAGTAAATCTAACAATAGAGCATCTACTAGAATGATTGATAGGCTAGGATATAAAAAAATTGAAGAGGTTTTAAGAGCACCAACAATTAAACTTTATGACGAAAAAGTTGGTGGAGGTTTATGGGTTGGAAAAAGATATGCAGCTGCTGGAAAAAGAAATCCAGACCCTATAAAAGGCTTAAGTCATGCAGCTACAACAAGACAAGTTTGTAATTTTTACTATCAATTAGCAATGGGGAATTTAATTTCTACAGAAAAATCTACTGAAATGTTAGAAATTATGAAAGATCCAGCTTTACATCACAAATTTGTGAACACACTAGATATTGTAGCACCTAAAGCAGATGTGTACAGAAAATCGGGTTCTTGGAGAAATTACCATTCAGATTCTGCATTGGTTTGGGGTCCAGAAAGAAAATATATTATTGTGGCTTTAGTTGACAATGATTATGGTGAACAAATAATTAGAAATTTAGTAAGACCATTAGAAAAAGTATTAAATAAATCACGTTCTTTATAGTGCTAAAAATTGAACTATAAAAAGTGAAAAAGATACTAAGTAAAACATTCGGATTAAGAGATGGTGAAATATACATCTCTTTTTTAATGCAACTATACATTTTTATTGTAATTACAGTTTTATTAATAGTAAAACCAACTGTAAACGCATTATTTGTATCTAAATTAGGGGCAGATAACTTACCTTTTGGCTACTTGTTAGTTGCATTTGTTGCGGTATCTACATCTTATTTTTATAACAGAGCTATTAGAAAATTGTCGCTAGTTAAAGTAGCAATTATTTCTCTGGTAATATTTAGTTTGGCTTTTTTAGGGTTAAGTATTATTTTAAAATTTTCTTTAACTAGTAATTGGCTACTGTACTTTTATTATGTTTTTATTTCATTATTTGCTGTCATTGCTACTTCACAATTTTGGATTTTCGCCAACATGGTTTTTAACGCAAGAGAAGCCAAAAGAATTTTTGGATTTATAGGAGCAGGAGCCATAGCAGGTGGTATTTTTGGAGGTTATTTAACAAGTATTATTGCATCTAATTTTGGTACTGAAGCTGCAATTTTTATTGCAGCAATACTTTTATTAGGTTGTATTCCTATCATAAAAAAAGTATATGAATTAAGAATTAAATATTTAAACACTTTTAAAAGAAAGCAAGTAATTGCAAAACAAGATACTTTAGAAAGCTCGTCTATAAAATTAATAGCAAATTCAAAACACCTTACGTACATTGCATTTATTACAGGAATTGGAGTTATTGTTGCCAAATTAGTAGATTTTCAATTTAGCGACTTTGCTCACAAAGCCATTCCTAACTCTGATGATTTAGCTGCCTTTTTTGGATTTTGGTTTTCGACATTTAACGTTGTAGCTTTAACAATTCAATTGTTTTTAACAAATAAAATTCTTACAAAATTAGGTGTATCATCAACATTGTTAATTTTACCTTTAGCTATTGGTTTAGGTAGTTTATTATTTTTAACTTTTCCTGAATTATGGGTTTTAGTATTAATTAAAGGTATAGATGGTAGTTTTAAACAATCTATAAATAAAGCATCTGTAGAATTGTCTATTATGCCTATTCCAATTCTGATAAAAAATCAAGCAAAATCTTATATAGATGTTGCTGTAGATAGTATAGCTACAGGTATTGCAGGTTTTTTATTAATATTTTTAATAAAACGATTAGATTTAGAAACCACTTACATTACTGTAATTATTTTACTTTTCGTTTTTATTTGGATTGTACTCATTTATCGTTTGCGAGAAGCTTATTTCAATTCTTTTAAAAAAAATATCCAAAAAACGTTATTGTCTGAAAATGACGATAAAAAAGCGAATAAAGAAAATTCTATAACACACATAAAAAGAATTTTAGAAAGTGGCAAAGAAGAATCTATTTTAGAAGTAATTTCAAGGTTAAATGATTTTAATTCAAAAATATTTCAAAAATCAGTCATAAAACTTTTAAAACACCCATCTAATAAAGTAAAAATACAAGCTATTGATTTTTTACACAATATTGAAGATACTTCAATTTTAAACAACATTAAACCTTTAGTTTATGAGAAAGATGATACGTTAGTATATGTTGCCTTAGAGTATATTTTAGAAAACTCTCACATAAATGAAGATTCCTTTTTTGTAAAATATTTAGATCACGAAAACGAATATATTGCAAACGGAGCTTTAATGGCTTTGGCTAAACAAAATTCCAGAAACTCAATTTTAGGATTAAAGTATAATTTAAAAGATAGGTTAAACAATAAAATTCATCTGTTTAAGGCAGAAGAAAATACCGTAAGAAAAGAAGTAATTGCGGGCTTGTTAATAAGCATTGCAAATGCGAGAATGGTAACCCATTATCATTACATTCAGGAAAACTTATCTAACAGAAAAAGCTATATAGTAAAATTTGCTACAATTGCTGCAGGTATTACATCTGATGAACTTTTTATTGAAGATTTATTAAATTTAACTGCTAAGAAAAAACATAGAAAAAGAGCCATAAAGGCTTTAAAAAGCTATGGGCCAAAAATTATTGATAGTATTTTAAAACTTGATAAAGAAGATGACATTAAAGGAAATATTAAAAAATATGTTCCTAAAATTATAGAATCTTTTAATAACGAAAATGCCGTTAAAATTTTAATTCGTTTATTAAAAAATAAAAACAGTGTTACGCGTTTAGCAGCATCAAACTCCTTAGCAAAATTAAAAAAGAAAAGTTCTAATTTGTTAATTACCAGAAAATTAATAAAAAATCAAATTGTTAGAGAGTCTAATTATTATCGTAATATTTTAGAAATTATAACCTCTATACAACATGTTATTAATGAGGAGTTAGTTGATGAAAAATCTTCTGCAGAGCAACAAATTTATGAAGCCAGAAAAAATTTAATAACTGCATTAGAACATGAGTTAGAAAACACATTAGAAAGCTTATTTAAACTTTTAAGTATGCTTTATAATGAAGAAGATATTAACATGACTTTTGTGGGCATAAAAAGTGAAATTAAAGAAGCTAAAATTAATTCTTTAGAATTTTTAGATAACTTGTTACAAGCAGAGGTAAAAACAAAAGTATTACCAATTGTAGA
Organism: Polaribacter aestuariivivens; assembly: GCF_005885675.1. GTDB lineage: Bacteria > Bacteroidota > Bacteroidia > Flavobacteriales > Flavobacteriaceae > Polaribacter > Polaribacter aestuariivivens. Next base: position 92,881 of record NZ_VANR01000008.1, on the reverse strand, counting down.
GTATTATGTAGTTGACGATAAGCATTACAATTCACCTATAATAGAATTGAGTTTGCTAACAGAGAAAAAGTATTTAGAAAAAATAATGAGAATGGGAGGCAGTCACCTACGTTTTTTAATTGTTGAGTTGATTGCAGCTTCAAAAAATAAAAATTACATTCCTGTTTTATTACCAATAAAAAAGTATCGCAGCAAAAAGGTAAAAAAACTTGCCAGCGATACTTATAATAATTTTATGGGTTTTTCTAAGAATTAATTGTCACTTTCATCCTTGTCAGCTTTATATTCTTCTTCTTTAATGATAGGTTTTTTAGAAACATTAGCTTCATCAATAATATCATCAATTTTACTAGCCAAATACATATGTGCACCAGCAGAATTTTTATTTAAAACGTTAGACATTAAACAAACAATATATTTCAATCCATTTGGGTGCTCTACAATAATAACAGAATTCATAAAGTTAAAAACGTTACCAGCATAACTTGCACAATCTGGATTTTTAACTCTGTCGCATTTGTAATAACTACCAGATTTAAAATATACAGCTGCACTATCCAGTCTTGGAGATTTTGCATATCTAATTCTTCTGTCTGTTAAATAAAGCAATCTTTTCATTTCTAAACTAGACTCTTTGTCTACTACATTCCCTTGTTCTAATTTAACCAAAAACTTCATTAAACCTTTTGGAGTTCCAATACTTCCTCCTTTTCTGCCTACATACTTTTCAGGACCTCTTGTAAACATACCACCTAATTTCCACTCATTTTCTTCGATTCCTAATTTCCTTAGAGGTTCATTAACTACAGTGTTTGCAAGGTTTGTTAAAGAGTCTCTTGAAGTTTCTTTAAAATACTTTTCAGCTTTTTCTGCATCTAAAAAGAAATAATCTTGTCCGAAAGCTGCCATTAACATTGCTTCTCTATACATTACACTTGCTGCACCATTATTACTAACAGAAACCATATGATCTAGCCATTCATATAATGAAAACTCATCGCTAGCAATTACTCTTCTTTTGGTTAGTTTATCTTTTTCGATATCATAAACAGGTATGGTGTGGTGATCACCTGTACCCCAATATCTAGAAGTTACTTTAATATTTTTTAAATAACCAGCTCTATCTTCCCAAGAATCTGGACAAAGTTTTTCTAATTGATCAAAAACAGCTAAAAGCACTGCAATTTTACCTACACTTCCTGGTTGATAACCAACATTTTCTCTATGTTCTGCGTATCTTAACTTATTAGGATTTGTCATATCCATAGCTGCTAAAGAATAAGCACCTGAAGGAATAATTCTTTTTAATTTTTTTTCAAAATCTTTATCAGTTATTAATAAATCTTGAACACTGTCATCACTTCTTTCTAAAAGATTTAATTTTATATCAGCTAATTTTTTGTAAGCTCCTGCAGGTATTCTAGTGTATTTTACACTATCTAATTGCATTTTTCTAAGTTGATACAAACGCTTGATTCCAGTAGTTTCGTAACCATCTATTGGGTATTTTATAAAACCTAATGAGGCTACTACTAAAATGGTTAAAATTATATATTTTATTTTCATAGTTATATTTTTTCAGTTAGTTTAATGGTTGTATTAATATCTACGTTTGGTGCAATTGAGTTCAAATAATCAGAGCTTTTTGCTTGTTTGTTTTCTACAAAAGGTCTTATTTGAAAAAGCCATAATTTATCATCTTTAAAACCAAATTCTACGTCATAAGCATGTGGTTCTTCAGTAGATGTACCTCCAATTTTTTCTCTGATTTCTGAAGCTAATTCTCTAATATCGTTTATATTTTTATTATTTAAAATAGGCCTGTTAAAAGTTGTGTAATATTTTTTTGTACTTCCAGTTGCAGGTAAGCGAATATAATCTGGTTGCCTTGCAGGACTTAGCAAGAAACTTCCCTCAGCAGTTATTAATCTTGTTTCTGCAGATTGTCCATCTACAGCACCTCCAGCACCTCTACTAAAGGCAACTGTTAAATCGTTTTCAGAACCTTCATTAATTCCTTTTGTAATCATCACACCAGAATAATCTACATCTACACTTGGTATGATTAAAATTGAAGGATATACGTTTTCTGGATTTAATAAATATTTTTGACGCCATTTAAAACTTCTTTCGGTATATGCAGAAGCCCAAACTTGCTTGATTCCTTGAGTAATTTTTTCTTCTTCTAAAATATTAAAAAGTGTTAAGTTTAAACCAGCTCCAGTAAATTCTTTCAAATCTTCCATATTGGTGTCACTTCTTAAAAAAACAGGTACATTACCAATTTCATCACCTAATACATTTTTAAAACTTTCTTTTAAATCGCTTGTGAAACTATCATCTAAATTGATGTTTAAAATAGCTGTATGTAATTCTTTTAATGAAGAAATTAAAAATGTTTCTATTTCGTCACTTGAAGTATTTTCATTTTTTAGTTCTTTGGATTTTTCGAAAGTTGCATTTAAAAACTCCCAATAACTCATGTTTTTACCAGGCATTTCTTTATTCATATGCGTTTTAAAAATTCCGAAAGGAATAATGATACCTTCTACAACTTTGCTTGGAAAAAGATTTTTTAACTCTCCTAAATTTGCCGCTTTTGGACCACATAAAATACCAGAGTCTGTTGCTTTTACATCTCTCATATTTATGATTTTAGAAACATCTAACTTTAGTTTATCAGTTGGAACTGTAATCATGTTATTTGTTCTTTCTTTTTTATCAAACAGTTCACGTTCTTCATTTGTCATGTCGTTTTCTAACTTTAAAATAACATTTCCCTTATTTGAAACTGCATAAAAAACATTTTGATTGTTAAATTCTTCTAACGAGTTTAAGTTTTCACTAGACAAAGCTGCGTTTGGAATTCCTAAATTTCGAGCTAATAATTGTACGTGAGAAACTAAATTCCCTTCAGAAACAGTCATAATTCCAGCAACAGGTTTTAAATCTGAAGGTGGTTTTTGAAAAATATAAATATTGTTGGTATTTACTTCCACATCATCTGGGTTTCCTGAAACTACAATTAGTTTACCAAATGCATATCCAGGATTTAATCCTCTAATTGCACCTTGGTTACTAATACTCATTACGTTATTATTTACTTCGGAAACTTTAGCAGCAAAATTGTTTAGTTTGCTTACAGTTTCTCCTAAATTTAGAGTAATAGAGTTTCGAATTCTGTCATCAATAAAACCATATGCTAAAGATTCAAATGCAGCGTATTCATTTACATTTTCTTCATAATTTGCTTTTACTAAAGATGTGCTCCACTCTACAATTCTTCTTGCGTTTGCCACCAAACTGTTCAATTCGCCTAAAGTAGTTTCGTCATTTTTTAAGGTGTAAGAAAATGTTGGCTTTATAATATCAAACTCCCAAGCCTCTACAAGACCTGTTGCATAAGATGCGCAAGTTAATGTTTGTGTTTTTAAAATGGTTTCTTCTAATGTTTCTGGGTTCCAATTTTGAGTTTCTATTAATAAAATTTTTTCTAATTGATTTGTTAAGTCTAAAAGCTTCAAGCGGTCTTTACTACTTTCAAAAAGTGCAATATTGTATCTTAATAAATCTAAAACATCAGTAATTTTTAAAACGTATTCTTTTGCTGTAAAATTGGTTTTGTCTTCTTCTATAAAACTCTTTACAAAATCAAAAACAGTATTTTCTTTTTTTATTTTACTTAGTTCTTTCGCAATTGTATTATAATTTAAAGGAGCATAAAACTCATTCATAGTAGCTATAAGTTTGTCAAACGCTTTCTTTTGTTTTGTTGATATGTTAGAGGCATTCTTCTTCACATAGTTTTGCACCAAATAAATATCAGATTTTTGTGGATTACCATGAATTTTAATTCTAATATCCATAAAATCAGGAATTTCCTCTGCTAAAATTTTAGATTCAATTCGCATTGATTGTGCTATGTTAGAATCGCCATTATGAGGAATATCTTTTAAAGCTTGTCTTATTAAATAATAATTTTTATTTAAAAAGCTATCGTCTTTTAAAACAGTTTCAAAAAAGTTTTTACCCCAAGTTTCTTCGTCTTCAGATTGTATAGCACCTCTATAAAATTGTCCTTTTCTTAAAACCCATCCATCATCTACACTTGCTAAATATTGTCCGATTTGATATTGTTTTAATCTGCTATAATTATTTTTTTCATCTAAAAAATCGGTTGTGTTTACACTTGCCAATATTTCACCAAAAAATAAATGATTTGTTTTTCTTAAATCTAAGGCAGATTGTTTAAAACTTGCATGCTGAATTCCACCTCCAATAGAATCTGGACAAGGATCTTTGGCATCTCTTACAGAGCCATCTTTACAAAACCATTTAATTCTATAATAAGGACCTCTAATATCTTTTTTATAAGATTCTATAAGCTCTTTTATACTGTTGTTTGATTTTTTTTGGGCAGTAATTGTTGTTGTGAAAAGTAGTAGGCAAATGCTGTATAGTAAAGTAGTTTTTTTCATAGTCTTTTTTTGGTTACACAAATTTATTCTTTTAAATTGATATTTAATAGATTATCATGCAATTGCACTAAGAATAAAATTATTTGAGTTAAAGTTTTTTTAGTAGTGTAATCTTTTAGTTAAAAAGAACTTCTTAAAAGTTTTTTATGAATAAAAACTAATTAACTTTTGAAGAATAAATGATATTATTTTGCTGAATGTAAATTTCAATACAATTTGTGGGGTGTATAAATTGATGTTCTTTTTCATGATTAAAAGCTTCATTATCAATTAAAAAATCATTTTCAAAGTCTTTTATACCATCTGAGGTATATCTTGCAATTTTATATTTTTTGTCAGAAATTTTTCTTTCAATTTTAAACCAAGCACCACTTCCTATACCTCCTAACCACGTTCCGTTTTTTGGTTGAAAAACCTCTATGTTAGGCATTTCTGTTCCTTTTAAATCAGGTGAACCTTCAAACTTGTTTAAAAAAGACGCTCTATATTCTTTGATTACAGACCTGTTTTTGTATTGTTTTATTTTTTGTTTAAAAACTTCATATATTTTATCTGTAGAATTGCCTTTTATTACGTTTCCAATAGGACTTGGAGTAAATAAATTAGAGGTTTTTAAGGCGTTTTTGATTTTTTTATTTTCAGAAGATGCAATAATTGTATCTGTTACAAAACGTGCGCAGTTACTCCCATTTTTTAAAAAAGCTCCATAAGGAATTTCCTTTTTTTCAATTAATTGGTGTATGAATAGCGCTGCTTTTTCAAAATTAATTTCTTCATTTATACTTGCAACCAACCTGCCATCTCCATGAGTTTTTTCTGGATGATTTTCTATCCACAATAAAATTTCTGAAAGATTTTTTAATTGATTTTTTTCAAATTTGGCAGCAATAGAAATGGCTAATTCTGGATCTGTTTCTTTTGAACGAACTCGTCCATTTCCGTAAGAGGTAATGTATCTTCCAAAATCAAAATAATTAATAACAGCATCATTTTTTTTAAGTAACAATAATGCTGCATGACCAGCTTGTACTGCGTGTTTGCCACCAATACCAATTTTTGGCCAAAAAGCACTCAATTTTTCCCAATAAGCAGGTCTTACAACGGTATCTGGATAAGATAAAATGATAATTATTCCGTTTGAAGTTGGCATTTTTATTTTGTTGATGAATTGTCAAACAAAGCAGCTAAAAGTATTTTAAATGTTTTAAAAGCAAAGTAAATCGTAAAAATAATTAAGCAAACTGCAACAGAAATTAGGACATAAGAAATATATGCATTGTCAGTATTTTCAAACTTATTTAATGCTTTAAAACCCATGGTTAAAGTTATTGGAGAAGCAATAAATAAAAATATTAAAATAGCTAAATATTTTAAACCTTTACCTAATAAATTTACATTTGTACTCATTTTTTGTAATTTATAATAGAGTTTCTTACGTTTCCATACTTTTTTAAAAGTGTAGCAGCAGTAGCTTGGTCTATATTTAGCTCTTTAACTAACATTTTTTCACCTCTTTCTACCAATTTGTTGTTAGACAATTGCATGTCTACCATTTTATTACCTTTTACTTTTCCAAGTTGAATCATGGTTGTAGTAGAAAGCATGTTTAAAACTAATTTTTGAGCAGTTCCTGCCTTCATTCTTGAACTTCCTGTTACAAATTCAGATCCTACAACTACTTCAATAGGAAATTGAGAAACTACAGATAAAGGGCTGTTTTTATTGCAGGTTATACAACCTGTAATGATGTTATTTTCGTTGCACTTTTCTAAGGCTGCAATAACGTAAGGTGTTGTTCCAGAAGCTGCAATACCAACCACAACATCTTTTTCTGAAACATTATGTGTTTGCAAATCTAACCAACCTTGGTTTTTAGAATCTTCAGCATTTTCTACAGCTTTTCTAATGGCAATATCTCCACCAGCAATTAAACCAACAACCAATTCATGAGGAACACCAAAAGTTGGTGGACATTCAGAAGCATCTAAAATACCCAATCTACCAGAAGTTCCAGCACCTATATAAAAAAGTCTTCCACCATTTTTTAGTTTTTGAACAATTTGAGTAGTTAGTTTTTCTATTTGTGGCAATGCTTTTTCAACAGCTAAAGGAACTGTTTTATCTTCATTGTTTATGTGGAACAAAATTTCTTTTACCGTCATTTTTTCTAAATGATTGTATTTTGAATCTTGTTCTGTAGTTTTTATGAATGTCATACATCAAAAATACTATTTTCTAGTTGTTTTTTTCAACTAAGTCTAAAGAAAAAGTATCTGATTCTCCAATATGAAAATATCCTAAAGGGAAATTTTCTTCATTGGTTGTATTTATCATATTACCCAAAAGTGAAGAGGGTACAGATTGAAATGGACCTCCAGCATTTTGCCCACTTTGATCTATTAAAACTCGGAAATAAGTATAATACTCTTTAGAAATCCCCGTCATTTTTATGGTTACATTTGTGGGTAGTTCTATTTCATCTTCTTGATAAAAGTAAGAGAAATTATAATCAGAGCCATTAAAATAACGATCTTCTAACGCTAAATAAATGTTTTGAGTAAAATCGAAAAGATAATGGTTTTCTACAGTTCCATCATCTGTAAAATCTACTTTTAGTTCTGTTTCTTCTCCAGAAAATAAGGTTTTATCGCCTTGAACTACACTTGTTAATGGTGTAGATTTTACTTTCGTAGCTTTTCCTTTATAAGTCTGATTATCATGAATTACTGTTAATTCATAGGTGATATTATCTTCAGGAATAAAACTTGAAGTTGGTTCGTAATTACCATCTAAGTTTACATCAGTAAAATTAATAACTGTGTTATCACTTAAATTTGTTAGAAATACTGTAGCATTTGTAACAACAGGAATTGTTTCATCAAAATAATCAGCAGATAATTTTAATTTTACAACATTATTTGCAGTTACTGGATTTTCGTCAAAAAATACTTCAAAAGAAGCATCTATAATTAGTTTTGGCGGAATTGTTGGAACATCTATATCTACTACTTTTTCGCAACTAGCGAAAAGAAGTGTTAAGAAAACGAAAATTATTTTTATATTTTTCATAAGAGTTATACTTAAAACCTTAGTGAGGTTTAAAATTTAAAATTATAAGTTACAGAAGGTACAATGCCAAAAATGGATGTCTGTATAGCTTCATTTCTAAAGGTTTCATTATTTTGCCTAAATGCCAAAGAAGCTGCATTTTGTCTTCCATATAAATTGTAGATTCCGAAAACCCATTCTCCTTGCCATTTTCTGTTTTTATTTTTTTCTGGAGTTAACGTTGCAGAAATATCTAACCTATGATATGCAGGAAGTCTGTCTGCATTTCTACGATTATCATCGTAAATAGGCACATTTAAACCTTGTACTTCATATTGCCCAACAGGATAATTGGTTGGTTGCCCAGTTTGAAATACGAAATTGCTGTTAAACGTCCATTTTTCGTTTAATTCGTAACTCGCATTTATAGAAAAATCGTGTGTTTTATCAAAAGGTGTGCTGTACCAATTTCCTTGATTTATACCAGGTTCATTTGCATTTCTTCCGGCTGTTAATTGTTCTGATCTTGACAATGTATATGCAAGCCATCCTTTAAAATTTCCTTCGTTTTTTTTGAATAAAACTTCTAAACCATAGGCCCTTGCTTTTCCGTTTAAAATAACAGTTTCTATTTCGTTATTTGCAATTAAATTGGCTCCATTTATATAATCTATTCTATTTTTTATGTCTTTGTAAAACGCTTCAGTTTCCAAAGAATAATCACCTTCTTTAATTGATTTAAAATATCCAACAGCAAACTGATCTAATAACTGTGGTTGTACATATTTTCCACTTGGCGTCCAAACATCTAATGGAGTAGGAGAGGCTGTGTTTGAAAGCAAGTGTAGATATTGTGCCATTCTATTATAACTTGCTTTTATAGATGTGTTATCATCTAATATGTAAGACATTGAAAAACGAGGCTCAAAATTGCTAAAGCTAGAAATTACATCACTTCTTTTAAAACTTTCTGTACCTGTTGGTGTTGCAGATTCATATTTTTTAAATTCATCATTATAAATAACAGCTTGATCATTTTGATAGGTGTTTAATTCATCTTGCCCTAATCTTAGAAAGTTGCTAAAACGAACTCCGTATTGTAAAGTAAGTTTGTCGCTAATTTTATGCTCAGCTTCTACATACGCTGCAAATTCATTTGCATATTTATCAATTAATTTTTCGGCAACAATTCCAGAATCATCTCTATTCGGAATAATTTCTCCCGGGTTAAACTTTATGTAAATATTGTTTACTCCATAGCTTAATTTTAATTTTTCATTTAAATAATGTTTAAAATCGTATTTAAAATTGAAGTTGGTAATTCCTGAATCCCATTCGAAACCAACAAAATCTAAGATTAGGCCATAGAAATAATCGGAATAAATTAAAGAAAGATTGGAAAATAATTTGTCGGAAAAAAGATGATTCCAACGTAAATTTACTACTGTATTTCCATAAGAGTTTACAAAGCTATCGTTAATTCCAAAAACATCTTTACCGAAATAAGTAGAAAGAAATACGTTGTTTTTATCATTGAAACGATAATTTACTTTACTGTTTAAATCGTAAAAGTATGCTTTGTTGTCATTATCAAACAGTGGTAAAAATAAATGTGCATATGATGCTCTTCCTCCAATTAAAAATGAACTTTTTTCTTTTTCTAAAGGACCTTCTAATAATAGTCTGCTAGAAACCAAGCCTATTCCTCCAGTAGCATTGAAACTTTTACTGTTCCCTTCTTTTTGATAAATATCTAAAACGGATGACAATCTGCCACCGTATTTTGCAGGAATACCGCCTTTGTAAAGTTGTACATCTTTAATTACGTCTGGATTAAAAACTGAGAAAAATCCAAATAAATGAGAAGAATTAAAAACGATTGCTTCGTCTAATAAAATTAAGTTTTGATCTGCTGCACCACCTCTAACGTTAAATCCAGAAGCGCCTTCTCCAGCACTTGTAACTCCTGGTAAAAGAATAAGCGATTTAATAATATCTGCTTCACCTAAAACAACAGGAATTTGTTTTATAGTTGCAGCAGTAAGTTTATTCACACTCATTTGTGGTGTGCGAATGTTTAGTTTTTCGATATTACTTTCTATAATAATTTCATTTAAACTTTCTGTTTCTTCAATTAAATTGAAATTTTTAGTTGTTTTTTCTACTAAGTTTATTGTTTCCTGTATGGTTGTGTAGCCTAAATAACTAATTTGGATTTTGTAGTTACCTTTTGGTATGGTAATAGAATAAAAACCGTATTCGTTCGTAGTTGTACCAGCGTTTAATTCAGGAAAATAAATGGATACTCCAATTAGTGTTTCGTTATTAATGTTATCGTAAACTGTACCACTTAATGTTATTTTTTCTTGACTGAGTAAACTGAAAGAACAAAGAAAAAATATGAAGAATATTTTTTTGAAATGTAGCATTTTTTTGTCTAATTATTTTTGGAATAATTTCAACAAAAGTACGATAGAAAAATGATAAATAAACGTTAAAAAGAAGTTTGTATTTATAATTAATCGTAAGTGATATCTTCTACTTCAATTTTTTTGTTTTTGATAAAATCATACAAAGTTAATCTTCTTAAGGTATAATAATCTACCCAAAATTTTTCTAAAGAATTCAAATATTGTAATACAGATCTGTCTTTTTCAGTTAATGCTAAGTTTAAATCTGTAATTGTAATTTTACCTAAAACAAATCGTTTTTTTGTGATTTCAAATCTTTTTGTAGCTATTTCTTGAGCTTTTTTAGCAGTTTTTAAAAAATTACGTTGGTTTTGCCAATTTAAAGTGTGTAAGTAAATTTCTTGTTCAAACTCTAGCTCATCTTGATCTACATTGTTAAATATTAAGTCTTTATCTGCTTCTGCCAATTTTCTTCTAGATTTAGAAACACCCCAATCTAATATTGGTATTCCTAAAGAAACTGTTACATTTTGTTGCTGGTTATAGTTTTGAAAAAGATCGTCAAAAACATCTCCTTGTTGTGAAATACCAAAGTTTGCGTTTAAACTTAATTGTAAGCGGTTGTTTCCTCTAACTTCTGCCACTCTTTTTTCTGCTTCTAAACGTTTTCTACGAAACTCTATAACCGCTTTTCTGTTAGATTTTGCTTCTTCCAATGCTTTTTCTACGGTAACAGTAAATGTGGTAAGTTCTTTTGGAATATTTAGCACTAAGTTTTCTGTATCTAACTCTAAATATCTTGCAAGGTTTTGAGAGCTTCTTTTTAAATCGATTTCATTTGTGGTAACTGTATTTTGAGAATTTAATACAGATAGTTCCATTTGTAACAAATCGTTTTCTGCAATTTTACCCATTTTAAATCTACCTTTTGAAATTTGAAATAAGGTATCTTGATTTGATAAGTTTGTTAAAGCAATTTTTGATTGCATTTGTGCTTTTAAAAGTGAAAAATATCTTCTTGCTGTGTTTAAAGATATTTGTTCCATACTTTCTATAAATTGTCTTTTTGCTTCTTCGTAAACTAATGGCTCAATTTTTCTGTCCCATTTAAATTCATTAAAAAGTAAAGAGTTTTGCCTGTAGTTAATAGAAAATGGAATAACAGCAAATCTTGTTGCGCCATTATCGCCAAAAATATCTACACGTTCTAGTTGTGAGCTAAAGGATAAAGTACCACCAGTAAATGATACATTTTGATTTAAAGAAAGTTCTCCATCAACTCTAGATTGATTGGAACGAACGAAAATATCTTGTCCATTATCATTTGTAAGTCTGTTTACAGAGTTAGAATATCTTGGTAAAGTTGCATCTAATCTAAGTTGAGGTAAAAAACTTGCTTTGTACCTTCTAAACCTCCAATAGCTAGATTGATTTTGGTTTAATAAAGTTTTGTAATCGGGTGATTTTTTTTTCGCAATTTCAATAGCTTCTTCTAAAGTGATAAATTTTTCTTGCCCAACTGTAATTCCAGATATAAGAATACAAAGAAATAATATAATATTTTTCATAATTTTATTCGTGTCTAATTGCCTCAATTGGGCTTTTATTTGCAGCAGATTTTGCAGGTGCAATTCCAAATATTAATCCAATTAATGTGGCAACAAAAAAGGATAATAATATAGAACTTAATGATAATATGGTTTCAATTCCGGTAGTAATTTCTAAAATATAGGAGGATAAAATACCCAGCGCAATTCCAATAATTCCACCACCAATACTAACTAAAACAGATTCTGTTAAAAACTGAAGAATTACATCTTCTTGAGTTGCACCAATTGCTCTAATAATACCAATTTCTTTGGTTCTTTCTAACACAGATGCCAACATAATATTCATTATACCAATACCACCAATTAATAGAGAAATACCAGCAATAATACTTAAAACGATATTAAAAATTTGTTTTGTTTTTTGTTGTTGTTTTAATAATTGAATAGGAATAGATATTTCAAAATCTAACATATCGTTATGACTTCTTTTTAACATCCTACTTAAAACATCTGCAGTTGCATTTAATTCGGCAGAGTTATTTACCTGAACCACTAATTTATCTATTTGATGGTAATTACCTCTTGGTATTCTTTTTTTAGGTCCTTGTTGTTGGCCACTAAAAAATACTACCCCACCTCCAGTATCCATAGATTTGTCTGAAATAATTTTACGGTCTTTATAGCGTACCAAAAATGTTTTTATAGGAATATAAATATCTTGATTCATATCTCTAATTCCTAAGTTTTCTTGTGCGGTATCAGAAATAAATTTTTCTTCAATTACTCCAATAACTTCTAGCCAAACATCTTTTACTTTGATGTTTTTACCAACAGCGCTTTCTCCAGTAAATAATTTTTTTTCTATTTTTTTTCCAATAATACAAACAGGTAAAGCTCCTTCAGACTGTGCTCTAGAAAAGTTTCTTCCACTTTCAATAGCAATGTTAGAGGTTTCAAAATATTCGTCTGAAACACCAATTAATTTTACGGAGTTTTGTCGCCCTTTTTTAATTACATAAGTTTCTAAAATAATTTCTGGACTAACTCTTTTTACAGAAGGTATGTTTTTAGCAATGTTATTTGCGTCTAACATATCTAAACCTTTTGAGAAACGTCTAGATTCTGTTGTACCATCTTCAGACTCTTCATCAGAAGAATTGTCGTCTTTTTCATCAGGTATTGGGGTAATTACAATATTGTTTACACCAACTAATTCTAATTGGGCTAAAATTTCTTTTTCAGCACCATTACCAATGGCAAGCATGGTAATTACAGCAGCAACTCCAAAAATTATTCCTAAGGAAGTTAATAAAGTTCTTATTTTATTTGAAGAAATAACGCGAACAGCCTCACTAAAATTAGATTTTAGTTTTTCTATGTATATTTTGTTGAACATAAAAAAACTAGTTTAATTTTGCTATTTTGGCTGTTTCATAGCCTTCTGGTTTGTTTAAGTAAACTACATCGTTTTCAGTTAAGCCATCAGTAACAATAACAGAAACATTATTAGATTCGCCAATTTTTACTTCTTTTTTAGCTACAGAAAAGCCTGTTTTTGTGTACACATATGTTAATGAGTCTTTAGAGAAAACAGCTTCTAATGGAATGCTTAAAGTTTCTTTTTCTTCGAAGGTTAAAATTCTATTAGAGGTTGTCATTCCTGGTCTTACATTTTCATCATTTTCTGTAAGTTGAATTAATACTTGAAAAACCTTAATGTCTGATCCTCTTTTTTTCTCACCTACATTTGCAACATCTGTTACAATACCATCTAATTCTACATCAGGAAACGCATCAAAACCAACTCTTACAGGCAATCCTTTTTTTATTTTTCTAATATCTACTTCGTTTGCATACGTTTTTGATTCCATTTTTGTTAAATCTGGCAAACTTGCAATTGATGGTTCCCAAGGACTTATAGTTGATCCTACTTTTTTCTTACTTCCATCCCAATTTCTTGCATACGTTACCATACCATTAGAATCTGAATAAATTGTGAAGGAATTTAATAAAGCTGTTAAATCATTTAATTCATTTCTTATTTTTGATACTTCTGTTCCAACTTCAATCATTTTAGCATTTGCTTGACGCTTTTTAATATTGTAGTTTTCTAGTTTTTCACTTAAATCTCTTTCAGATTTTTCTAACTTAATTTCTAACGATTTAATGGTTGCTGGTGGTTCGTATATAGATTGTTTTAACTCTAAGCTAGTTTGCTCCATACTAAACCTTAAATCTTTTATAGCATTTCTTTCTTGCTTTAAAGTTAATGTAGTGTCTAATTGTTGTTGCGTGTATTTTGATTGTGCTGCTTCTAGTTTTAATTTAGCGTCAATAATTTGCTCGTTAACATCTGTAGGATCTAATCTACCTACATAATCTCCTTTTTTAACCAAAGTACCTTCTGGAACTAAATCTTGTATTTTAATATCTCTTAATCTGAATTTACGAAGGTTATCTGGACCTTTAATTTCTTTTGAACTTGTAGATTGTGCTTCACCAGAGGTTATTACTTCACTAACAAAATTGCCTTTTTGTACTTTTGCTGTTAGGTATAAAGAATCTTCTGAAGTTGGTGAAAAGTAGTTGTAAGCTAAATAAATAATTATAACTGAAGCTACAGCGATAATTGCAATACGTTTTTTTGACATACGAAGTGATTAGGTTGAAAAAAACAAATCTAAAAAAAAAGAGTGCTTAAAAAGCACTCTTAATGTTAATATCTTTATAAAGTTTAAACATTTAACAAACTTAAAATATTATTAAAAATAGCATTTGGTCTCATTGCATTATCTGCTAAAACATCATTTGGTTGGTAATATCCTTGGATGTCAACACTATTTCCTTGAATTTCATTTAATTGAGCAATGATTTTAGTTTCATTTTTAGCTAATTCATTATATATTTTACCAAACTCTTTGCTCAGTTCAGCATCTTTTGTTTGGTTAGCTAATTCTTTAGCCCAGTATAAAGCTAAATAAAAATGACTTCCTCTATTATCTAATTCACCTACTTTTCTTGAAGGAGATTTATCATTATCTAAAAACTTATCTGTAGCATCATCTAAAGTTTCAGATAAAACTAAAGCTTTTGTGTTGTTATTTGTAGTACCTAAATGTTCTAAAGAAACTGCCAAAGCTAAAAACTCTCCTAAAGAATCCCAACGTAAATGGTTTTCTTCTAAAAATTGATCTACGTGCTTTGGAGCAGAACCACCTGCACCAGTTTCAAATAAACCACCACCATTCATTAAAGGTACAATAGATAGCATTTTTGCAGATGTACCAACTTCTAAAATAGGAAATAAATCTGTTAAATAATCACGTAAAACGTTACCAGAAACAGAAATGGTGTCTTCACCTTTAATGATTCTTTTTAAGGTAAACTCGGTAGCTTTTATTGGGGATAAAATTCTAATGTCTAAGTTAGAAGTATCATGGTCATTTAAGTAAACCTTTACTTTTTTAATAATTTCTGCATCATGTGCTCTGTTTTTATCTAACCAAAAAACAGCAGGAGTTTGTGATGCTCTAGCTCTTGTTACAGCTAATTTAACCCAGTCTTGAATTGGAGCGTCTTTTGTTTGACACATTCTCCAAATATCACCAGTTTCCACTTCATGTTCCATTAAAACTTTTCCAGCAGCATCTTTTACAACTACCTTTCCATTTTTTTCAATTTCAAAAGTTTTATCGTGAGAACCATATTCTTCTGCCTTTTGAGCCATTAAGCCAACGTTTGGCACAGTACCCATTGTTGTAGGGTCAAAAGCACCATGTTTTTTACAAAAATCTATAGTAGCAGTGTAAATTCCAGCGTAAGAGCTGTCTGGAATGATAGCTTTTGTATCTTGTAATTTTCCATCAGCATTCCACATTTTACCAGAAGTTCTAATCATAGCTGGCATAGAAGCATCAATAATTACATCTGAAGGAACATGTAAATTTGTAATTCCTTTATCTGAATTTACCATTGCTAATTCAGGTCCATGATCTATAGCATATCTAATGTCATTTCTGATTTCGTCACGTTTTTCTTTTGGTAATTCACTTAACTTACTCAATAGGTTACCTAAACCATTGTTTACGTCAATACCAATTTTTTGAAATGTTTTGCCATGTTTTTTAAATAAATCACTAAAGTAAACACGAACTGCATGACCAAAAATAATAGGGTCACTTACCTTCATCATTGTTGCTTTCATGTGAAGAGAAAACAACACATTTTTATCTAAAGCATCTTCATATTGCTCTTCTAAAAAGGCTATTAACGCTTTTTTGCTCATTACTGTAGCGTCAATAATTTCACCTTTTAAAATATTTAAATTTTCTTTTAATATCGTTTTAGTTCCATTTTTCGCAACGTGCTCAATAGAAATAGTTGTTGCATTTTTTAAAGTGGCAGATTTTTCATTATGAGCAAAATCACCCTCAGACATTGTAGCAACATGTGTTTTTGAACTTGATAACCAAGCACCCATTGAATGCGGATTTTTTCTTGCGTAGTTTTTAACTGCTTTTGGAGCTCTTCTGTCAGAATTTCCTTCACGTAAAACTGGGTTTACTGCAGAACCTTTTACTTTATTATACAAAGCTAAAACAGCTTTATCTTCGTCAGTTTTTATTTCTTCAGGATAATTTGGAATTGCAAAACCTTTTTCTTGCAATTCAGCAATTGCTTCTTTTAATTGCGGTACTGAAGCACTAATGTTAGGTAGTTTTATAATATTTGTAGTAGGTAATTTGGCTAATTCACCTAAGGTAGCTAAAGCATCTTCAACTTTTTGGTTGTCTTCTAAGTATTCTGAAAAATTTGCTAAAATTCTTGCCGCTAAAGAAATGTCTTTCACTTCTACCTCAATATTAGATGATTTTGTAAAAGCCTTTACAATTGGTAAAAAAGAACGAGTTGCCAAAGCAGGTGCTTCATCTGTTTTTGTATATACTATTTTAGCTATTTTGCTCATGTAATTATTTTTTATGTAATTGGATAAATAAAAACTTTCCAAATGAAACTCATTTTTTGAAAGCGAGCAAATTTAAGAATTTTAGTTGGTTTTTTTAATGGTAAAATGCTATTAATTAATAGGTTTTATTGCATTTTTGATAATTTTTGAAATCGATTTCGTAGAAGTTAAAAATAAAAGCCATACCAAACAAATAGATTGTTTTGATATGGCTTCTTTGAAATAGTTTTGTGTACTAATTTTTGTTTTTGAACAAAAATTAAATAAAACAAATGTTTTATATTTCTTTTAGCAAGAAATTACCATCTGCTATTTCAGTTTTAAAACATCTAAGTTTAATAATAGCATACAGCTTTATTAAATTTTTTTGATGTTTTTATTGTTACCATTTTAGTTTTTAAAAAGAAAACTTTTTTAAGGTTGTACATCTTTTTAACAGAAAATGAAACAATATAATAAAGAACGTTACTTTATAAATTTACCTCTAATTTCTTTTTAGTTTATAAAGACTAATAAGTTTAACTTGTAAATTATACAGTAAATATATTCTTTTTCAGGAAACTTACATGTTTTTTAACTATTTAATAATCAACATGATATTAACTATGGTTATGAACATTTGTTAACTAAAAAAAGCGTTGTGAGAATCACAACGCTTTTTATTACTTTTATTTGAAAAAAGATTATCTTCTTTTTTCGGTAATTCTAGCTTTTTTACCAGTAAGACCTCTAAAGTAAAAGATACGTGCTCTACGTACTTTACCTTTTTTGTTTACTTCAATTTTTTGAATAGAAGGTAAGTTTACAGGAAAAATTCTTTCTACACCTACAGTACCAGACATTTTTCTGATTGTAAAAGTTTCTGAAAGACCAGTTCCTCTTCTTTGAATAACAACTCCTCTAAAAAACTGAGTTCTTACTTTTTCGCCTTCCTTAATTTCGTAATACACAGTAATTGTATCACCTGCTGCAAATTCTGCAAATTCTTTTTTTGTTACAAATTCGTCTTGAACAAACTTTATTAAAGATTCCATATCTTTTAATTTAATTAGTTTTGTAAAACAACATTCACGATTTCTTCGTCAGAGGTTAATTTAGCGGTTGCAAAAGTAGTACTTTTTTTTAATTGATAAAACTAAAAGAAAATTATTTTTTAGGTTGATAGTCAGTACAATAGAAAATCCAGAATTTTCTTTGTTCTTTTCCATTTACTTTTATGATAATTGGCTCTAATTCAGTTACATTTTTAAAGTACTTTGTTAATAGCGGATTTATTTCACCTAACTTATTTTTATTTTTAAAACGCTTGTCTGAATCTATAAAAAGGGCATTTTTTCCTTTTAAAGTATATAAATCGTCACCCAAATAATCAAAATGTAAAGCTGGCAAGCCTATAATATTTTGTGCGTACACTTTATCATCCATAAAAAAGTTTAAGCAGGCAGCTGTTTTATAGTTATCGTCAGAAAAAACAAATGTATTTGGGTATTTTTCTTGTAAATCTTCAGTTTCTATGGCCAATTCTTTCCAGCCCACCCAAGTATCATCACTTTTAATTGGAACTAAGTAGAAAAGAATTTGTAAACTAAACAGTACGTGAAATACAATGGAAAATATCAGTTGTAATTTTAATAATTTCTTATTGATAAACATTCCTGCAATTATAATTCCAGTGATGTAAGAAGGCATCATCCAATTTAATTTTACCCAGTAAATAGGAGTGAGGGCAAAAAAGCCAACAAAAGTGGGAACAAAAAAAGCTAATAAAAATAAGGTTTTTGCTTGCGGAATTTTAAACTTTAACAAGGCTCTTTTGATATATTTATAAGTGAATGTGATAATCACTAAAAATAAAATAGGCAATAATAAAAATAGTTGATGACCAATTGCACCAAAGAAATTTTTAGGCGAGATTTCGAACTTACTAATTGAGCTTGTTCTTGCAGAAGATTGAAAAGCAAACGACGCAAATTCATTTTGATAATTCCAATACCAAACAGGAAATGTAACTGCAGCAGAAATGATAATAGATATCCAAACCCAAGGAGAAAGTAATAATTTCCTATACTTATTTGAAAATATTAAAAAAGCCAATAAACCAAATTGTAATAAAATAGCTGTGTACTTGCTGTTAAAAGCTAGTCCCATAGCAACTCCACCTAAAACCCAATACCATTTTTTTTCTTCGAAAATTGCTTTGTATAAGCAAACTAAACTCAATGTCCAGAATAACAATAAAGGTACATCTGGTGTTGAATTAAAAGAAAGTATGGAAACAAAAATGGTGGATGCAAATAACAACAAAGCTTTTTGTTGTTTTGTTTTTGATAAAAAATAACTTGCAAGTTTGTAAAAACTAAGTATTGTGGCAGAAGTAATTACAAAATCAGCAAATTTTACTACAAAAACAGTTTGCCCAAAAGTATCTGTAAATATTCTTAAAATGTAACCAATCATTCCTGGATGATCAAAATAAGAAAGTGATAAATTTTGACCGTATAAATGATAATAAGCATCTTGTGGCATTAAGCCCATAAATGGTAAAAGAATGAACCTAAATAATTGAAAGGCTAAAACCCAACTAATTGCTTTGTTTTTTTTAAAATAAGATGTTATTTTTTCAACACTACTCATCTAATAAATCTGGTCTTATAATTTTTGTTCTTTCGTATGCTTTTTCACTTCTCCATTCATCAATTTTAGGAAAATTTCCTGATAATAGAATATCTGGAACTTTGTTGCCTTCAAAATCGGAAGGTCTTGTATAAACTGGTGGTGATAATAAATTGTCTTGAAAAGAATCTGTTAGCGCAGATTGTTCATCGCCAATAACACCAGGAATTAATCGTACAATAGCATCTACCAAAACAGCTGCTGCTAATTCGCCACCTGTTAAAACATAATCGCCAATGGAAATTTCCTTGGTAATAAATATATCTCTAATTCTTTGATCCACACCTTTGTAATGACCTGTTAAAATAAGAATATTTTCTTTTAAAGAAAGGGTGTTTGCAGTTGATTGATTTAATGTTTTTGCATCTGGAGTCATGTAAATAATTTCGTCATAAACTCTTTCTGATTGTAATTTTTTAATACAATTTGCTATGGGTTCAATCATTAAAACCATACCTGCACCACCACCAAATTGTGTATCATCAATTTGTTTGTAGTTTCCCAAACCGTATTCACGTAAATCATGAATTATAATTTCTGCTAAACCTTTTTCTTTAGCTCGTTTTACAATAGAATGATTAAACGGACTTTCTAATAAATCTGGCGCTACTGAAATGATATCTATTCGCATTTTGCAAATGTATGTTTTTGATTAAAAATAGTATTTTTATTGCACTATTATTATAAAAGGCATGGAGTATTTTACACTAACAGGCTTGTTCTTTTGTAAACCAGGTTTTACTTTGGGTAATCTTTTTATTACTTTTATTACTTCATCTACAATTTCTGGATGAGAAGCTTTAGCTTTTATGTCTTCTATTTCTCCTGCTTTATTAACTTTAAAACTTATGAAAATTCTTTTTCTACCAGGAGATAAACGAAGTCTTTTGGGTAATTTTGAATCAAAATTCCTTGTAAAATGACGTTGTACACCCCTACTAAAACATTTTTTTGCATCTGAAATACTTTTAGATTGTCCACACCCTGGAAATATAGGGGTAGTTTCTTTGCCAAATTTATTGAAAGTTTCTACTATGGTTTTACCATTTTTATAGGACAAAATAGTTGTAAAATAATTAGCTAAAGTGTTTATCTCTTCGATTTTAAATTCTGTATTTAGGTATTCTTTAAAAATTTCAATGATTTTTTTTTCTAAACTATAAGAACGAGCATTAGTTTTAATATTAAATGGTTCTCCAATTTTATTAATTTCAAAATTTAAATATATGTTCTTATTAATTCTGTTCAGTCCAGAGTTTTTTATATATTTTGAATCTAATTTTTCTGTTATAAATTTTGTAAATTTATTTGTTGGATTTGTTTTAAAATCAGAATTAACATCAGTATTTAAAAAAATATTTTTTTTACTAGTGGATGGATAAAAAGTATAATTATATACAATTGGTTTTCCATTTATTTTGGCAGGACTATCAAAAAGAGGAAAACTACTCGTAGCTTCTAAAAATAACTCTGAATTCTTACCTTTTAAAAGAATTAACTTACCTTTTTTATTGATTTTTAATTTTGCCTTTAAACTTTTTGTTTCCTTTTTTACTATTTTAACTTCAGAAGAATCTATATTTTGATTAAAATAATTATTAATTTCTAAATTTATACAGCTTTTAATGTCTTGGTAGTACTCTAAATCTTCGCAAGCTTTACATACGGGGAGTGTTTCAGAAATTACAATTGAACTACAGTAAATAATATTTTCAAAATCAACTGTGCTTGCAATAATTTGAAAAGAATATCTCTTTTTACTGTCTAATTCTCCGAGATTTAACTTTTCTAAAGGAAAATCTAAAAGCGCTTTTTTAATTGTATCGCCAAGTTCTTTATTTACTTTAAAACTTGTACTTATATCATAAGCTTCCCCTAATTTATTTACATAAAAAAATACATTTAGTGTATACGTTGCTCTAGGATATTTAATATTTTTTAATAACCTAAAAGGAATCGCATTTCTGAAATGAAGGGATAATTCGTTTTTTTGATTGGGATTAGAATTTTTTAAATAATCGAAATTATTTTTTTGAGAAAAACCTTCAATTGAAAGTATTAATAAAACAATAAGTGTCAATTTTATTTTCATTACAAATAACTTTTATTATTCTAAACTAATATGAAACAAAGCATCACCTTTGTTTACGATTGGCGTTTTATTGATGCAAAATATATGACAATCAAAAGGCGCATAAATTTTCTTTTTAAAGTCGCCAAAAGGATCTTGTATAACGCCTAAAACCTCTCTTTTCTTTACGAAACTTCCGTTTGCAACCCTAATTTTAAACATTCCAGAATGTTGTGCCCTTAACCATTTTGCTTTTTTTACAAAAATTGGTGTTTCTCTTACTGTAATATTACCTTCAATTAAGCCTAAGTGAATTAGTACATTTTTTGTACCGTTAACACCTTCGTTTATAATTGTTGGATTTAATTCTTTTGATTTTCCGCCTTCAAAAAGTAGCACAGTTTTACCCATTTTATGTAAAGTTTCTCTTAGAGATTTTACAATATTATTGGAATATACAATTATTGGAGGGTTAAAAACTTTTGCAAGTTCTAAGCCTTTTTCATCATTTTTATTGCATCTTATTTGTGCAATGTTATCACGTTCGCCACCACCCGTATGAAAATCAATTACATAATCTACAATTGGAGCTATTTTTTCGGAAAATTGGTATGCAAATTGGCTTGCTAAAGAACCATTTAAAGTTCCTGGAAACATTCTATTCAAATCACGTCCGTCAGGAAATTCTCTCGTTTGGATTAAGTAGCCAAAAATATTAAAAACAGGAATACAAATAATGGTTCCGTTTTTAGGTTTGTTTAATTCTAAATTTATAATTTCTCTTATAATACCAACTCCATTTGTTTCATCACCATGAATACCTGCTAATAATAAAACTACAGGACCAGGATTTGAGGAACGCTCTACAATCACAGGAACTTTTACAGTAGTTCTTGTGTGTAATTTGGCAACTTCTAAGTCTAATACAGTTCGTTTTCCTTCTGGAATTGTTTTTCCTAAAAGAATAAAAGGTTTACTCGACATGTAATTCTAAATAACGGATAATTTCTTTTGCGATATTTTTTCCAGTGGCAACTTCAATTCCTTCTAAACCAGGAGAAGAATTTACCTCTAAAACCAAAGGTCCTTTAGATGATTGTAGCATATCAACACCAGCTACACCTAAACCCATTGCTTTTGTAGCCTTCAGCGCAGTTCTTTCCTCTTCATCAGTTAATTCAATAATATTTGCGTTTCCACCTCTATGTAAATTAGAACGAAATTCACCTTCTTTTCCTTGACGTTTCATAGCGCCAATTACTTTTCCGTCTACTACAAATGCTCTAATATCTGCTCCACCAGCTTCTTTAATAAATTCTTGTGCAATTACTCTTGCTCCTAATCCATTAAAAGCTTCTAAAACAGAAGTGGCTGCGTTTTGGGTTTCTGCTAAAACAACTCCTAAACCTTGGGTACCTTCTAATAACTTTAAAACTAATGGAGTACCGCCAACAGAATCTATAACGTGTTCTACATCTTTTGTGTAATTTGTAAAAACCGTTTTTGGCAAACCTACACCAGCTCTGGCTAAAATTTGTAAACTACTTAATTTATCTCTCGACCTAGTTAATGCTTGTGAAGAAACTGCTGTAAAAACCTTCATCATTTCGAATTGACGAATTACTGCGGTTCCATAGAATGTTACAGAAGCACCAATTCTTGGAATAATAGCGTCTACATTTTCTAAATATTCTCCTTTATAAAATATTTTTGGAGATCTTTTTTCAATTTCGATATTGCATTTTAAATGATCCACGACTATTACTTCATGTTTCCTCTTTTGTGCAGCTTCCACCAACCTTCTTGTTGAATATAGTTTTGGATTTCTAGATAAAATTACAATTCTCATTAGTTTTTATTTTTTAATTTATGGGATAAATTTTTCTTTACAGTATCTATCACAAATTTTTTATTCAAAAATTTTCTCCCTAACAAAACAGGGAATTTCATGTCTTTTCGCTCGCTTAAAGTCAAATAAATAGGAAACGTTTTATTAAAAATTACAATTTCTGTATGAATCATAAAACGTTTTTCGGCAATACCATTTGAGCTTTTTACAATTTTTGAAGCATAGTTTTTAAATGTAAACTCCTTATTATTATAAAAAGGATGCTCTGGATCTAATAATGTAAACTGAATAAAAGGTTCTCCATTCACAGCAATTTCCTTAATGTCAGAGCAGTGTATAGAAGAGGTGTATGCACCAGAATCTATTTTTACATCAATTTCAGAAAGAGATAATTCAGGAAAATCTGCCTTATCTGATCGACCAATAGTTAATTTCATTAAAAATACTTTAAGTGGATGTAAAGTTATAGATAGTTAATGAATTAGCACAGTAATTCTACTATAATTTTGAAATGGCTGCTTCAGCGCAACGTTCTCCATCCATAGCAGCAGAAACAATTCCGCCAGCGTAACCACCACCTTCACCACATGGAAACAATCCTTCGATTTCTGTATGCTCTAAATTTTCTTTTCTTGGAATATTTACTGGTGACGATGTTCTAGATTCTACACCAACAATATTAGCTTCGTTTGTAAAATAACCGTGCATTTTTTTGCCAAATTCAGGAAAGCCTTTTCGCAATCTACTTCCAATAATTCTCGGTAAAAGAGAGTGTAGTGGAGCCGATTTTAAACCTGGTTGATAGGAAGTATCATTCAAATCTGATGAAAGTGTTCCGTCTACAAAATCTACCAACCTTTGTGCTGGTGCTGTTTGTGTTCTTCCTCCAGCAAAAAATGCAATTTTTTCTAAATCTTTTTGAAATTCTAAGCCTTTTAATTCGCCGAATTTCTCGTATTTTTTAAAATCTTGATTGATATCTAACTCTACAACAATACCTGAATTTGCATATTTGTTGTTTCTTCTTGAAGGCGACATTCCATTTACAACTACTTCACCATTAGCAGTTGCTGCTGGTACAATAAAACCTCCAGGACACATGCAAAAAGAATATACTCCTCTGTTATTTACTTGATTTACCAAACTGTATGCTGCAGCTGGTAATAATTCGTCTCTTTTGCCTGAACAATTATACTGAATTTGGTCGATAATTTCTTGTGGATGTTCTACACGAACGCCCATTGCAAAAGACTTTGCTTTTATGCTAATTTGTTTTTTATGCAACAATTCGTAAATGTCCCTTGCAGAATGACCAGTTGCTAAAATAACTGCATTCACAGTCATTTCTTGACCGTTTTGAAGTTGAATTGCTTGTAGTTTATTGTTTTTAATAACAAAATCGGTCACTTTGGTTTCGAAATGAATTTCGCCACCAAATTTTAAAATGTTTTCACGAATATTTTGAATGATTTTTGGTAATTTATTGGTTCCAATATGAGGATGAGCATCTACCAAAATTTGCTCTGTTGCTCCATGAAAAACCAAATTTTCGAAAATTCTACGAACATCTCCACGTTTTAAGCTTCTGGTGTATAATTTTCCATCTGAATAGGTTCCTGCACCACCTTCTCCAAAACAGTAATTAGAATCTTCATTTACAAAATGATCTTGATTGATGGCTTTTAAGTCTCTGCGTCTGTCTTGTACATTTTTTCCACGCTCTAAAACTACAGGTTTGTACCCCAATTCTATACAACGTAAAGCTGCATACATTCCTGCAGGACCAAAACCGATAATATGAATTTCTTTTGCTTTGGAAACATCTTTGTATTCAAAAATATAATCAGGCTCTTTTGGAAGTGCTTCATTGATGTATACTGCTACTTTGTAATTAAAAATAGTTTCTTTTTTACGAGCGTCAATGGATTTTCGTAATACTTTAACTGCAGTAATTTCTTTTTTATCAACTTCTAGTTGTTTAGAGGCTTTGTAAAGCAAAATATTTTCTTTACGTTCTTCTATTAAGTTTACACGAAGCTGAATTTCTTTAATCATTTTGTAAAAGTAATTAAATTAAAGATTGAGTGTTAATGAAAGTTTAGATGTTTTTTTAGTATATGGTAATGAAAGAATACGATGTTTATTTGATAGCATATTATTCTTTTTAATGAGTGTATTATAAAGTGTTTTTAAAACTACATTTTATCATTCTGTCGTTCTCAAATAAATCTTTTTTTAATTCGATGTTTGAAAACCCTTTTTTCTTAAGCATTTCAGCTGTTTCTTTTCCTAAATATTGGTTGATTTCAAAAAATAATAATCCGTTTTTATTAAGATGATTTTTTGCTAAATCTGCAATTTTTTTATAAAAAATTAGCGGATTTTCATTTGATACAAATAGCGCTAAATGTGGCTCATTCTTTAAAACGTTATTGTGTATTTCTTTTTTTTCAAGTTGCCTAACATAAGGTGGATTTGATATGATAATATCATATGATTCAGATAATTTTTCTGCTTTTAAAATATTTAATTCTATATAATTTATGTCAACATTATTTAAAACTGCATTTTTTTTAGCAATTTTTAAAGCTTCTGAAGAAATGTCAATTGCAGAAATGGTTACCTTTTGAAGGTTTTTGGCTAATGAAATTGGTATGCAACCTGTTCCTGTGCCAATATCTAAAATAGATATGTTTTCGAGTTTGTTTTTTTTTCTTTTTTCTTCTATTTCTTTTAAAACCCACTCAACCAGTTCTTCTGTTTCTGGTCTTGGAATTAAGGTATTTTTATTTACCAAAAAAGGATAGCCATAAAACGTTGTTTTTTCTAATATATATTGAATTGGTTCTTCCTTTTGCAGTCTTTTTGTAATGCTTTTTAAGTCCGTTTCAATATTATTATTTATTACAAAGTTTGGTTTTAAAACAGTATCTATTCTTTGAAGGTTTAATTTTTCTTCTATAATAATATTAAAAAAAGAGTCAATTTCTGTTTGTGGATATATTTCAGAAAGTTTAGTAGAAAAATAATTTTTGTATTCTTTTAACGTCATAAAAGTTATAATAATGGGCTAAAAAATCGACACAAACGTTCTAATGTTTTTTGTTTATTAGATCTGTTTAAAAATGTTTCTAAGTCAATTTTATGGGCTTTTTCAATTCGCATTTCAAACTCATTTTTAATTTCTGTAGTTGCCTTTTTATCAAAAATAATGGCGTTTAATTCGTAATTGTGTTCAAAGCTTCTACAATCAAAATTTGTGGAGCCAATAGATGCAATTTCATCATCAATATAAACAACTTTACTATGTGAAAAATCGTCACGTAAATAAATTTCTACTCCAGCTTTTAATAAGCTTACAAAATAAGAATACATGCTATATGTAGCCACTTTAGAGTCTCCTCTTTTAGGAAGTAGTAGTTGTACTTTTATGCCACTTAAAGCCGCAACTTTAAAGGCTTCTAAAATTGAAAATGTAGGTATAAAATAAGGGTTCATGACACAAATATTCTTTTCAGCTAAATTAATAAAGCTTAAATATTGTTGCATTACTACAGATTGTTCGTAATCTGGACCACTAGAAACTATTTGTAATTTGGTGTTTTCTTCAACCTTAAAAGCTTTGGTGTACTTTTCTTCTTTGCTTAGATCTTTGTCAGTTGCATAAAAATAATCTTTTATGAACGATTTGTGTAAATTATCAACAGCATCTCCTTCAATTTTAACGTGTGCATCTTGCCAAATACCTAACTCAGTATCTTCTGTAATGTATTCGTCTGAAATATTTACACCACCAGTAAAACCTATTTTATTGTCTATAACTGCTATTTTTCTATGATTTCTAAAGTTTAAAGTGAATAAAAATGTTCCGAACTTTAGTGCCATTTCTGGATGAATTTTGCAGCCAGCTTCTTTTAATTCGTTCTTGTCTTTTTTGTTCAAATAATAGCTTCCAATAGCATCGTATAAAATTCTTACTTCGATATTTTCTTTTCTTTTTTTGAGTAATAATTTTTTTAATTTGTTAAATATTTCTCCATTTTCAATAATATAATATTGTAAGTGAATAAAACTTTCAGCTTTTTCTATGGCTTTGTATAACTCGTCAAAAGTTTCTTTTCCATTTTTTAAAACAGTAACTTTATTATTGATATTTAAAGGAATATTGGTGTTATTGTAAATAAGACTTGAAATTTTTTTTGCCTTTTCAGAGTGTAATTCTTCTAAATGTGGGTTCTTTTTGTTTGTAAAAGATGACTTTATATAGTTTTTACGCTTTTTGGTTTCTTTTAATTCGAAAAACTTCAAACGCCTTCTATTAATACCAAAAATAACGAAAGCAAAAATCCCTAAAAAAGGAAAAAAGAATGTAATTAAAATCCAACTTAAAGATTTTGAGGGTTTTACGCCAAAATAAAGGATGTTGTAAAAAGCCCAACTAAATAACAACAAATGAATTCCTAAAAGTATATAGTATATCAAATTTGTAGGTTTTATATTTTTTTCAACATCCAAACATCACATGAGTAATGGCAAGTGTTTCCCAGTGGTTTTTCTAAAGATACAAAACCATTTTTTTTATAAAGTTTTACAGCAGCTTTCATGTATGGTAATGTTTCCAAGTAACAATTGTCATAACCAAATTCCTTTGCTTTTTGCAAACATTTGGTTATTAACTTTGTGCCCAAACCTCTGCCTCTTGCAATAGGTAAAAAGTACATTTTTTGAAGTTCGCAAGTATTGCCTTCAAAATTATCTAATTGCGCAATTCCTGCGCCACCAACAATTTTGTTCTTGTGCTCAACTACAAAATAAATAGCTTTTTCTTTTTGATACGTTTCAAATAATTGATCTGTAGCGTTATCTTCGTAAGCAGTACCAACTTTAGGTGCGCCCATTTCTAAAATAACAGTTCTTACAACAACTGCCAATTCTTTGTTATCTGCAGGTTGTATTTCTCTAATGATAAAATCTTCACTTGTCATTTATTAACGTATTTTTGCATGAGCAAGTTACCTAAAATTTAATTTTTTTTGATGAAAAAACTGCTATATTTTACGATGCTGTTTTTCCTTATTATAGGATGTTCTACGAACAAGCAACCTGTTTTTATAAAAGTAGATAATGTAAAAGTAACATCTTTTAATGGAGATACACTTCGTTTAAAGGCTGATGCTTTTTTTGAAAACCCAAATGATGTTGGAGGCAAAATTTCTACAGATGAAATTAAAGTAATTGTAAACGGGGCAGAAATAGCACAAGTTTTTTCAGAAGAATTTAAAGTACCTGCTAAAAAAGAATTTACGATTCCTTTAAGAGTGGTAGTTCCAGCAAAAAGAATATTTGAAAACAATAAAAACGGAATTTTAGGAGGTTTGTTAAATTCGGTTTTAAATAAATCTGTAAAAGTGCAATTTAAAGGAGATTTAAAATACGAAGTTTTTGGTTTTTCTAAAATATATCATGTGAATCAAGTACAAGATATTAAGTTTTAAAACAAAATTTATTTTTCAATATTAATGATTACAAATCACGAGTTTTACATAAAAAGATGCTTGCAAATCGCAAAAAATGGTATTGGAACGGCGCGTCCAAACCCTTCTGTAGGAGCTGTAATTGTTTTTGAAAATAAAATAATTGGCGAAGGTTTTACCTCAAAATATGGAGGAAATCATGCAGAGGTAAATGCAATAGCATCTGTAAAAAATAAAAAGCTTTTAAGTGCAGCAACTATTTACGTAACGTTAGAACCTTGCTCACATTTTGGAAAAACACCACCCTGTGCAGATTTAATTGTAAAACATAATTTTAAAAAAGTTGTAATTGGTTGTGTAGATTCTAATGAGCTAGTTGCAGGAAAAGGAATTGAGCGTTTAAAAAAAGCAAATATTGAAGTAGTAGTTGGTGTTTTAGAAAAAGAATGTAAAGAACATCACAAACGATTTTTTACAAATCAAGAAAAAAAGCGCCCTTATATTATTTTAAAATGGGCAGAAACTACAAATGGCTTTATAGCACCAGAAACTAAAAGCGAACAAAAACCTGTTTTTATTTCTAATAACTATTCACAGCAATTGGTTCATAAATTAAGAGCGAAAGAACACGCAATTTTGGTTGGTACAAATACTGTAATTGCAGATAACCCTAAATTAAATGTTAGAAGTTGGTTTGGAGAAAATCCAATAAGAGTTGTTTTAGATAAAAATTTAAGAATAGCTGAAAACAGTTATGTTTTAGATGGAAGTATACAAACAATTGTAATTTCAGAAAACAAGCAAAAACCGATAAAAAATGTCATTTTTGAAAGTATTGATTTTTCAAAAAAAGTAGCCTCACAAATTTGTTCAATTTTGCATAAACATCAAATTCAATCTTTAATTGTAGAAGGAGGTACAAAAACTTTACAAACTTTTATAAATGAGAATTTATGGGATGAAGCGCATGTTTTTGTAGGTAGCACAACCTTTGAAAAAGGAGTAAAAGCACCTGTTCTAAAAGGAACATTTACTGAAATAAATATTAAAAACGATAGTTTAAAAAAATATAAAAATGATTAAAAATATCATTTTCGATTTTGGAGATATTTTTATTAACCTTGATAAAATAAAGTTTGCAAATGAGTTGCAAAAATTAGGTATTTCTCAAAATGATAACACTTTTACTCCAATTTTAAATGAGTACGAAATGGGTTTAATTTCTACAGAAGATTTTATTAATTATTTTAAGGAAAAATTACAAGTTTCATCTCACGAAATTAAAAAAGCATGGAATTGTATTTTGTTAGATTTTCCAATAGAGCGTTTAAAATTTATAAAAAAATTAGCAAAACAAAATAAACACAGGTTGTTTTTATTGAGCAATACCAATGATTTACACATTTCTTGGATACAAAATAACTGGGGAATGGATTTGTATAATGAATTTAAAACTTGTTTTGAAAAATTTTATTTATCGCACGAAATTCATCTTAGAAAACCCAATAATAATATATACCAGTTTGTATTAACTGAAAATAATTTACAAGCAAATGAAACCTTATTTATTGATGATACAGAAGAAAACACAAGTGCAGCAGCTATGTTAGGAATTCATACTTGGAATTTAATTCCAAAAAAGGAAGATGTTGTAGATTTATTTACCAAAAACCATATTTAGTTTGATATTTTTATTTTTAAGTGTTCTTTTTTCCACAGGTTTATTTGTTATTTTTAAATATTTTGGTATTTATAAAATAGATGTTTTAAAAGCTATTGTAGTCAATTATATCGTGGCTTTTTCAATGGGCTTTTTATTAGCAGATAGAAAAATACCTATTAGTGAAATTTACTTAGAACCATGGTTTCCAGGTTCGTTGGTTTTAGGAGCGTTGTTTATAGCTATCTTTTTTATAATGGCTATGACTGCTCAAAAAAATGGTGTATCTGTAACCTCTATTGCAGGAAAAATGTCTGTGGTAATTCCTGTTTTTTTTGGAATTATTTTATATAACGAATCTGTAACCTTTTTAAAAATAACAGGTATTATTATTGCATTAATTGCTGTTTATTTATCATCTGTTAAAGCAGAAAAATCAAATAAAAACGGCACTTTACTGTTTCCAATATTACTTTTTTTAGGTTCTGGAGCAATAGATACCATTTTAAAATATATACAAGTTACTCATGTTGCAGAAGAAGATATTTCTATTTTTTCTGGAAGTTTGTTTGGTATTGCAGCTATTTTTGGAATCGTGATTTTGGTATTTAAAACTTTAAAAAAAAGAACTTTTTTTGGTGTTAAAAACATTATAGCAGGTATTGTTTTAGGAGTTCCAAATTATTTTTCTATCATTTTTTTAATAAAAGCTTTACAAAATAATAGGTTTGAAAGTTCTACTTTATTTACGATTAATAACGTAGCAATTGTAATCGTTTCAACGTTAGTTGGCTTATTGTTGTTTAAAGAAAAATTTAGTACAAAAAATAAAATTGGAGTTTTTTTGGCAATTTTAGGAATCATTTTGGTTACAATAGCATAATATGGAAAAAGATATTTATAAAACTATTGATAAGCCTTCAAAGGAAACTTTATTTAAAGAAAAAGGCAGTAAGTTTTTTGGATATGCATTTCCTGTTTTTTCGGAAGATGATGTAAAAGAATGTTTAGAAGAATTAAGAAAAAAACATCATACAGCGCGTCATTTTTGTTATGCTTATCAAATTGGAGTAGAAGATTTTCAGTATAGAGCTAATGATGATGGTGAACCTAACAATTCTGCAGGAATGCCAATTTACGGACAAATTCAATCTTTTGAAGTAACCAATATTTTAATAGTTTCTGTGCGTTATTTTGGTGGAACAAAATTAGGTGTTGGAGGTTTAATTTCTGCCTATAAAACTTCAGCAAAAATTACTTTGGAGGCATCTCAAATTATAGAAAAAACAATCAACATTCATTTTTCGTTAAAATTTAATTATGATTTAATGAGTGCAGTACAAAGAGTTGTTAAAGAAAAAAATATTGAAATTGTCAAGCAAAAATTAGAAATGGATTGTGAGTATGTTATTGCTGTTAGAAAAAACGATGCAGAAGAAGTTTTTAATATGTTTGATAATTTATACAAAGTAAAAATAAAAGCAATAAAATAACTTAGAAAAAATGGGTAAAATAAAAAATCCTTTATCAAAAAAAGTTTTAAGTAGTAATTGGTTAATAACATTAACATCTACAATGTTGGGTGTTTTATTAGGGTTATATTTAAATAGTTATTATGAAAATAAAAAACTTATTGAAGCTAAAGAAAAAGCATTAGAGCAAGTTTTAAAAGAGGTTTCTGAAAACGAGGAAATTTTAACGTCTTATAATAGTGCTTTAAAAAGTAAATTTGATCCTTTGATGTATTTATTTTCGAAGTTAAATGAAGATGGTGAAATTTTGGTACATAAAGATTCTATTAAAATTTTTAAAGAGAGTTCAAAAAACATCATTTCTATTGAAAATATTCAAGAAAAATCAGCTAATTTTTATCAAATAAACGGAACTTTTGATTTTCATTTAGACTCTCCATTATTGTTCAAAGGTTTGTCTAACGTAACATGGCAATCTTACAAGCAAACAAATTATTTGTCAATTACTAATTTTAGATGTTTGATAGATTTTGAAGGACTTTACGAGCTACAAGAAGAAGTAAATAAATTAAATTATAATTGGCGAGAAACTTTTGTAAATGAAAACTTTTTTGAAAATATAGTTTTTAGAAATAAATTAGCAAAACAAATGAGAAATTTAATAATAAAGCAAAATTTATTATTAGATTTATATAAATACAGAGAAAATGTTTTAAAAAATTGTGATTAACTCTAAAAATCTAAACTTTTTAATAAATAATCTGGACATTTTGTGGGTTTCATACTCTTAGAATTCATAAATGCTAAAACTGAATTACCTGTACAAACTAATTCTTCATTTTGGTTTTTAATTTCATAATCAAATTCAATTTTAACCATTGGTTTCTTTTTAAGGAAAGTTGTAATAGTTAAAACATCATCATACAAAGCCGATTTTATAAAATTACATTTTAAAGAAATTACGGGTAACATTATTCCGCTTAATTCCATATCTTTGTAGGTAACCCCCAAAGAACGTAGCCATTCTGTTCTGCCCATTTCAAAAAATTGAGCGTAATTACCATGGTAAACAACGCCCATTTGATCAGTTTCAGAATATCTAACCCTTGTTTTTGTTGATGATTTTTTCATTAATAATAGACAGAATTTATTTTAGCATTTTACGTAAAAAATAATTAATAATCAATAGCAAATTGATTTTTTTATACTAAAATTTATTCACACTTTTGTATTGCTTTTGAAAAGGGGAAAAATTCTACCCTAAAAACATAAAATATTAATAAAAAAATCTATTTAAACTAGAATGACTTTAAATGCTGACTCTGTTTGGAACGAATGTTTATCTTTTATAAAAGATAATATTAAACCACAAGCGTACAAAACATGGTTTGAACCTATAAAACCAGTAAAATTATCAGGAGAAGCATTAACCATACAAGTTCCAAGTAAATTTTTTTATGAGTGGTTAGAAGAACATTACATCAAATTATTACGTGTTGCATTAGTAAGACAACTAGGTAACGATGCAAAATTAATTTACGATGTAAAAATGGAAAATAACTATAGCAGTAACAGACCGCAAATAGTTAAAATACCAAGTTCTAATAGAGATCCTTTAAAGCCTCAAAAAGTTACAGTTCCTTTAGAATCAGATAAAAGAGAATTGAGAAACCCTTTTATTATTCCAGGTTTACAAAAAGTAAAAATAGAATCTCAACTAAACCCTAATTACAATTTTGTAAATTTTATTGAAGGTGATTCTAACAGATTAGCTCGTTCTGCAGGTATGGCAGTGGCTAATAAACCAGGAGGAACCTCTTTTAATCCATTATTAATTTATGGTGGAGTAGGTTTAGGAAAAACACATTTGGCACACGCAATAGGTGTAGATATTAAAGATAAATATCCAGACAAAACCGTTTTATACATTTCGTCAGAAAAATTTACACAACAATTTATAGATTCAGTAAAATCAAATACTAGAAACGATTTTATTCATTTCTATCAAATGATAGATGTACTAATTATTGATGATGTACAGTTCTTGTCAGGAAAAGCAGGTACACAAGATGTTTTCTTTCATATTTTTAACCATTTACATCAAAATGGAAAGCAGGTAATTTTAACATCAGATAAAGCACCTGTAGATATGCAAGATATTGAACAACGTTTACTATCTCGTTTTAAATGGGGTTTATCAGCAGAATTACAAGCACCAGATTACGAAACAAGAATTTCTATCTTACAAAATAAGTTGTATAGAGATGGTGTTGAAATGCCAGAAGATATCATAGAATATATTGCAAAAAACATAAAATCTAATGTTAGAGAATTAGAAGGTGTAATTATTTCGATGATTGCACAAGCCTCTTTTAACAGAAGAGAGTTTTCTTTAGAATTGGCAAAACAAATTGTAGACAAATTTGTAAAAAACACTAAAAAGGAAGTATCTATAGATTATATTCAGAAAGAAGTATCAAAATATTTTGATATGGATGTTGCCACTTTACAATCTAAAACAAGAAAGCGTCATATTGTTCAAGCAAGACAATTAGCTATGTTTTTTGCCAAAAGATTAACCAAAACTTCTTTGGCAAGTATTGGAAACCAAATTGGGCAAAGAGACCATGCAACTGTTTTACATGCATGTAAAACTGTTGATAATCTTTCTGAAACAGACAAGCAATTTAGAAAATACGTTGACGATTTAACTAAAAAGTTAACTTTCTAAAAAAAATCACTTTTTTATGAAAAAAGTATTAATGGTTTGCTTGGGGAACATTTGTCGCTCGCCATTAGCAGAAGGTATCTTGCAATCTAAAATAAACTCAAATCAAATTTTGGTAGATTCTGCAGGAACAGCTGCGTATCATGTTGGTAATTTACCAGACGAACGCTCTATTAATGTTGCTAAAAAATACGGAATAGACATTACAAATCAAAAAGCAAGAAAATTCACAGTAAAAGATTTTGATACTTTTGACATCATATATGCAATGGATACAAGTAATTTTACGAACATTATTTCACTGGCAAGAAATAAAAAAGATGAGCAAAAAGTAAAAATGATTTTAAACGAATCACATCCAACAGAAAACTTATCTGTTCCAGATCCGTATTATGGCGGAAATCAGGGGTTTGAAAATGTGTTTAAAATGTTAGATGAAGCTTGTGAAATAATTGCAAAACGCATTCAAAAATAAAATAAAATGACTGGTAAACTCTATTTAATACCCACAACTTTAGGAGACACAGAACCTTTAGAGGTAATGCCAATATCAGTTAAAAAAGTAATAGAACAAATTGATGTATATATTGTTGAAAATGAAAAATCTGCTAGAAGATTTATAAAGAAAATTTCTCCAAAAAAATCTCAACCTGATTTGCAAATTATGCTATTAGATAAGTATGCAGAAGAAATTGAAACAAGGCAATATTTGAATGCTTGTAAAGAAGGTATAAATGTAGGTTTGCTTTCTGAAGCAGGAGTTCCTGCAGTAGCAGATCCAGGTGCAAGTATTGTAAAACTAGCGCATGAAAATAATATTCAAGTAGTGCCTTTAGTTGGGCCAAGTTCAATTTTAATGGCAATTATGAGTTCAGGGATGAATGGACAAAACTTTGCATTCAATGGGTATTTACCAATAGACAAAGGCGAAAGAAAAAAGGCAATTAAAGAATTGGAAAAATTGTCAAAAGATAAAAATCAATCTCAAATTTTTATAGAAACACCATACAGGAACGAAAAAATGTTTGCAGATTTAAAAACAACCTTATCACCAACTACCAATTTGTGCATTGCTGCAGATATTACGTTACCAACAGAGTTTATCAAAACAATGTCTGTCCAAAATTGGAAACGTCAAACACCAGATTTACACAAAAAACCTGCTATTTTTATCATTCAAAAATAGATGAGAATAAAAAATAAGAATTAAACCTTTGCGTGTTTATCAGCCTCAATGTTAGAAACATTGTAATTGGCAAACTTTTTTAAATAAGATTGAATACTAGCCCCATAAGCATCAGAAAAGCGTTCAGTACCATTACTTCTCAAGAATTTTTTCACGTTTCCTGCACCACTTAAATGGGCTGCAGCCAAAATTCCTGATTCCGTAATTTTAATACCATTCATTGTTTTACCAACAGAACGTTTAATGTCTTTTCTTAAAATCCACTTATTAACTTTACATAAAGCAACAAACGCTTTTTCTTGCAATTCTGGATTTGCTAAAAACTCTTCAGTATTATAAATGTTAAAACGGTGAAGTGTAGTTCTTCCGAATTGATATTTTCCTAAATAGCCTAAAGTATTTACAGTTGCATATTTACCTTGAGATTCTTTAAAAGCAACAGCTTCTTTAAAAGCGACAAAGTCTCTTTTTAAATAAAAAATTTCGTTTCCGATAGTTTTTGGAAACTTTAATAATGTTATTCCAGTTGTTTCAGATTTTGAAACGTTTTTATCAATAGGTGTTGCATTGATAAAAAGTAAAACTACACTGAATAAAAGTATTTTATTTTTGATAAAATATATCTTTCTGTTTTGCGGGTGCAAATTTACAACGTAATTTTAAATCAATTGATTATCAATATGTTAAATTTTACTAAAAATACAGATAATGAAATTTTACTTGACCTTTTGTATTTATTTCAAGAGTTGGCGAAGGAATTTTTATGAAATTCACAACAGAAAATAAAGATTTTAAAAATTTTGATTTTGTGTCGATTTTTGTAAAATCTACGTCTAAACTCAAGTAAAATTGTCTGTAAGGGTCTTGTGGAAAAGGGTTTGAAGGTTTTGTTTCTCCATACAACATGCCATCTGCACCATAACCAAAAGCCACATTTAACCATTTAGGAAAGTTACTTTTCTTATTAAAAGACCAAATGTTGGTAGAAAGCCAATAAGTTTGTCCATTATAATCTTTTAAGGCTTGTTGTAAATAATTTTCTCCTAAAGTATTGGGGCGTTGTTTAGCGAATTCAGTTTGATGGAAAGAATATTTAACGGTAATTCGTTGTTCATTCCACAATAATTCTTGTCCAATTAAAAAACCAGTACCAGCAGCATTTGCTAAAATATCACCATAAGAAGCGCCCCATTTTTTAGAAAAACCATCTAAAACTTCAACAGCTGTTAAAAAAGTGAACCCAAAAGTGGCACCATAAATAAGTTGATTTTTTTTAGAAACTCCAGCCCAATCCAAAACTTCCATACCAACTTTACCCACATAATATGATGTCATAAAGTGTCCAACTTTATCCATTTGTTTCCATTCTGCATTATCATTTATAAAATGAAAATTAGAACGTTCATGATTTTTATACCAAAGTTCGTTTAAAGCAAGTAAGCTTCCTCCAGCTAAAACACTTTCGGTAATAATTACTGCATTTCTTCTTTGTTTATGTAAAGTGTCAGATTTTTTTAGAAAAGATGTATTTTGAGAAAACCCAATAATAGAGTAGAAAAGTAAAGCTATACTAAAACAACGTTTTTTAAGTTTAAAAATCATTCTGTTAATTTTCTACTAATTTAAAAATTTGATTATGTTCAAACCCTAAGTCTGTTCTTTCAGGTTGAAATATGAAATTATATTTTTCTAACAACGCAATTGAAGCAATGTTATTTTTATGTGTAAACGCTTCAATTATTTTTAAATTCATTTTTTGAAATGCGAATTTTAACACCTCTTTTAAGGCCTCACTCATAAAACCTTTTTGATGAAAAACTGGTTTTAGTTTGTAACCAATTTCAGCATAGTTATCTTTTAAGGAAATTCTATGTAAAACAATGCTTCCAATAACTTTATTTTTATATTGAATCAACCAAAAAATACGATTTTCTTCTTTATAAAGTTTGTCGCAAATTACTATAAAATCTTTCGCTTCATCAAAATTTTGAACTTTTTTAGTAGCAACAAACTTATTTGTTTCTTCACAAGAGCGTAAGTCAAAAACAACTTTAATGTCATTAAAACTAGCCTGACGAATTAAAAGTCTTTCTGTTTTTAATGTTGGAAAAGTCTTAAAGTTGAATTTCATTATACATTTTATACAACTGAAATTGTACGTTGATAAGTTAATCTTTATTTTTACTAATTAAAATTTGTTATCAATATAAAAAATGAAATTATTTTGATAAAATTGCAACAGCATATTACCAGTGAATAATGCGTTTATTGCATACTAATCTTTTTATTTACACTCCAAGCTTCAGGCTTTGCATTAAATAAAACTTTGGTTTCTTTCCAAACGTTTTTAAATAGATCTGAATTTCTGTAGTTTTCTAAATCCTTTTCATTTTCCCAATAAGAATAAGTAAAAAATATTTCAGGATTTGTTTTATCTTGATACAATTCTAAAAGTTTACAACCAGCAGAGTTTCTAATAAATTTTTTCTTTTCCTCAAATATCGTTGTAAAACGTTCAATATTTTTTGAGTGAAAACTCATTTTTACAATCCGTACAAACATATTTTAGGTTAAAATGGTAAAGTCTTTTTTAGACTCATTTATAAAATCAATTGTAATAGTATCTCTATACTCCAAGCCCAGTAATGAGTTTGCACCACCAACAGTATCTAAATTACTTCTGTAAATA
Source organism: Polaribacter aestuariivivens (assembly GCF_005885675.1). Classification (GTDB taxonomy): domain Bacteria; phylum Bacteroidota; class Bacteroidia; order Flavobacteriales; family Flavobacteriaceae; genus Polaribacter; species Polaribacter aestuariivivens. Next base: position 54,626 of record NZ_VANR01000008.1, on the reverse strand, counting down.
GCAATTTCTAAAAACTTTGCAGAGTTAAAAAGCGCCAACTTGTGTCCTTCATATTGTTGGTTATTATATGCTTTATTAGTTGCAACTTCGTTGTATTTTGAGAATATTTTGGTAAATGTGTGTTTTTTAGCACTTATAACAAAGTCTCTACCTTTTCCAACTTCTTGAAACATTTTTTCATTAATGTTAGTTATTACATTGCCATAATTATCAATATAAACAACACCTCCAATAATTTGATTTTCAAGTTGATTTACTTTAGGTTGAATTTCAATTATCTTTTTAAACGCTTTAATTTCTTTACCAATAACTGTTAAATTTCCTCCTCTGGCTATAAAACAAGCTACTTGTACAAAAACATCTAAAACTGGAAAACTGCTTTCAATTCTATCATGAATATTAATTTCTACAATTTTTGTAGGTTTAATTTCTGAGGCAATCATGGAAATTAATCCATTATCTGGACAAACAAAAAAATGATTGTCTAATTCTAAAGCAATATGTTTATTTTCTTCACTTAGTTCAGAATCTACACCAATAATATGTATGGTTCCTTTAGGAAAACTTTTGTAAGAATTTTTTAAAATATAAGCAGTTTCTGTAATGTTAAATGGTGATATTTCGTGCGTTATGTCAACAATTTTTGCATCTTCTAATTCTGAATATATTGCTCCTTTTACAGCACCTACAAAGTGATCTTTAGTTCCGAAATCTGTAGTAAGCGTTATAAATGCCATAGAAATTTTAACTGTTAATTAAATGTGTAAAAGTTGTTAACTAATTAAAGCAAATCTAATCATTTTAGAAATTTATTTCGCTATTTTTAGTTGAAATAAAATTATAAACAATCTATAAAAAATAATCATTTGAACGAACGAATTATTGAGTTAGAGGAAATTAATCCAAAAGACTTTTTTGGCGCGCATAATAGCACAATAGAACAATTAAAAAGATACTTTCCTAAGATTAAAATTGTTGCAAGAGGTTCTAAATTAAAAATTTATGGAGAACCAGAAATTTTAGAGGATTTTGAAACACGATTAGAAAGATTAATTAAATACTATAACAGATATAATAAATTAGATGAAAATAGTATTGAGCGCATTTTAACATCATCAGGAAACGAAGAAAAAACAACTTCAGCAAAAAACGCAAAGGATATTTTAGTGCATGGTGTAAGTGGAAGGTTAATTAAACCACAAACAGAAAACCAGCGTAAAATGGTTGCTTTGATGGAAAAAAACGACATGCTTTTTGCAGTTGGTCCTGCTGGAACAGGTAAAACGTATACAGCTGTAGCGTTAGCAGTTAAAGCATTGAAAGAAAAAGAAGTAAGACGTATAATTTTAACAAGACCAGCTGTGGAATCTGGAGAGAATTTGGGTTTTTTGCCTGGAGATTTAAAAGAAAAATTAGATCCTTACATGCAGCCATTATATGACGCTTTGAGAGATATGATTCCTCATGAAAGATTAGAATCTAATATAGAAAAAGGAGTAATACAAATAGCGCCGTTAGCATTTATGCGTGGTAGAACTTTGGACAATGCATTCGTAATTTTAGACGAAGCTCAAAATACAACACACAATCAAATGAAAATGTTTTTAACCAGAATGGGTAAAAATGCAAAATTTATCATTACAGGAGATCCTGGACAAATAGATTTACCAAGAAAACAAGTTTCAGGTTTAAAGGAATCTTTATTAGCGCTAAAAGATATTGAAGGTATTGCACAAGTGTATTTAGATGATAAAGATGTAGTAAGACATAGGTTGGTTAAAAAAATCATAACCGCATATAAAAGTATTGAAACAGAATGATAAATATTGAAAAGGATAAACTAGGTTTACAAGACTACTTTTATATTGGTTATTTGTATTTAATTATATTAGGAATTGTTAGTGATGCTATTTTTTATGGAATATTTGGCGTTTCATATTTAAATTATACAACCATTTTAGATGCTTTAATTTCTCCAATTAGCTTACTAACTAATAACTGGAAAATATCTATTTTCCTTGCGTTTATGTTTTGGGTAATGCATATGTATTTTTCTAATTGGATGTTCAAAGTGTATGCTTATTTAAAAGTTAAAAAATGGTATAAAAAAATATACAATATAGAAAAATGGGATAAAAAATATGAAAAGTTAAAAAACAGAAAAAATCAAATTCCAGGATTAATGTTTATCTTTTTTTTACTATTTGTTTCTATGAGAACGGGTATGGGAATTGGTATGAAACATAAATTTCAAACCAAAACTATTACACCAAATTATACATTAGTTTTTAAAGATAATGAGCAATTGAATGTTAGAAAAATAGGACAAAATTCAGCATATTTTTTTTATTTTATACCTGGAGAAACAGAAATTACAGCCACACCAATTACCGATAATTTAAAACAGATAAAGCGAATTAAAAAAGAAAGAAAATAAGTAAAACTTTAAGAATTCTTAAATCAATTTTCAATTTTCATTCTGTATTTTTGTTTAGATGAAAAATATAATGTCTTTATTTTTCGTATTATCTTTTTTTTGGGGATATTCACAATGTCCACCAGCTGGAGAAATTGCGCTTAGATCTCAAGAAAATGTAGACGATTTTGTTAGAGATTATAGTAATTGTAAAGTACTTAATGGAGATTTGGTGATAGTAACATCTTTAGTGCCAGATACTTTTACGGGCGTCTTAGCAACACCAATAACAGATATTTCTGGTTTAAGTTTTATAGAGAAAGTTAGAGGAGATTTAATTATTTCTATTGATGTGCCCATATTAGAAGATTTTGAGAATTTAAATGAAGTTAGCGGAAATTTAGAAATTACAAGTTCTGTTAATTTATTAGAAATATCAGATTTTAATAAATTAGGATTGGTAGGAGGTATTGTTATTGCGCTCAATACAAATTTAGAAAAAATAAACGCTTTTAATGGTTTAAAAAGAGTTACTAATGATGTTGAGATTGGTTACAGCGACTCTTTGAAAGAGATTAATGGATTTGGTGATTTAGAAAATATTCAGGGTCAATTAAATATTAGTTTAAATTCAGAACTAACTTATATACCACCTTTTAGTAGTTTAACTTCAATTGGAAATGATTTAAATTTTACATCAATTCCAAAAATGACTTCATTTAATGGTTTAGAACAGTTAAGATTTATTGGAAATGACTTAAATATAGAAGATATAAATAAGATTTCTGGTTTTTTATCATTAGAAAGAATCAATCGTTTTTTTGAAATTAAAGGATCATCAATTGAGGAAATTCCCGCTTTTGATAATTTAGAGACTATAGGCGCTGGTTTTAAAATAGAGAATACATCCATAACATCTATAATAGGTTTTAATCTTCTTAAATCAGTTGGGGTTAATTTTTTTGGAGATGAAGATAAATTTATTTTAAGCAACAATAGTAACCTTGTAACGGTTAATGGTTTTAGAAGTTTTTTATTAGTAGATGCTGATTTTGAGGTACAAAACAATACAATAATGTCAGATTGTTCTTGGATGTGTAATTTGTTAAACAATGGTGAAATTAATGGAGTAGTTGCCATTACTAATAATGGAGCAGAATGTTCTGATGTAGCGCAAATTATAGAAAAATGTAACCCAGATTTTGATAATGATGGTATTGCAAACGTTATAGATGAAGATGATGATAATGATGGTATTTTAGATGCTTTAGAAGGAAATGGTAATTTAGACACAGATTCAGACGGTTTCCCAGATTCTAAAGACTTAGATAGCGATAATGATGGTTGTTTAGACGTAATTGAAGCTGGTTTTTCTGACGCCAATAATGATGGAGTTTTAGGAGATTTACCAGACGAAGTTAATAACAGAGGTTTAATAATAAATGAAGTTTCTGGTTATAAAAGTCCTTCAGATAAAGATATGAATGCTATTTTCGACTTTCAAGAAGATACGTTACCAAATCCTGGAGAAAATAACGCTATAGAATTATGTACAAATAGTGGTAATATAGATTTATTTACACTTTTAGGAGAAAAAGCAGATCCTGGTGGAGTTTGGTTCCCAGCATTAAAAGGAGGAGAAGGTATTTTTGATCCTAAGTCAGATAGTCCTGGAACTTATACTTATACACAAACAGATGCTTTGTGTGGTTCTAAAAGTGCTCAAATAGAAGTTACTTTTTTATCTAGAATAACTGCAGGAGAAGATACTGAAATTCTTTCTTGTATTGAACAAGGCCCTATAAATTTATTCTTTTCTTTAAATGGAAATCCATCTGCAGGAGGTGTTTGGGTTCCAGAATTAAATAGTGGGACAAATATATTTAATCCAGAAAAAGATGCACCAGGTATTTATAAATATGTTATTTCAGATGATAATTGTGGTGATTTAGAAGCAACAATAAATATTAGATTAAATCAAAAGCCAAACGCAGGTGTTAGTAAACAAATTACTGTTTGCGAGTTTGCTAACCCAATAGATCTTTTTAGTATTTTAGAAGGAAACCCAGATTCAGGTGGTGTTTGGACAAGAAATAACACCCAAGTTAGTGCTTTTTTCAATCCTAGTATAGATACACCAGAAAGATATACTTACACAATAGATAATGGGGCTTGTGGTATTGCAACTTCTTTTGTAGATGTAAAAAGGTTAGAAAACCAAGAAATTAAAAATGTAATTTTAGATATAAAAGATTTTTCTAACAAAAAAAATTCTATACAAGTTAAAATTTTTTCTACCAGACAATATTTGTATTCTTTAGACGGTTTTAACTATCAAGAAAGAAATATTTTTAATGATTTAGAAGGAGGTGAGCAAACCATTTATGTAAAAGGAAAAGACGGTTGTGAATTTTTCACAAAAAAGTTTTTTGTAAAAACATATCCTGTTTTCTTTTCACCAAATTCAGACGGAGTAAACGATTTTTGGCAACTCAATAATTTTCCTGAAGACGATTATCAAATTTTTATCTACAACAGATTTGGTAGGCTAATCAAGCAGTTAAACACTAGAAAAGAAACTTGGGATGGAACAGAAAACGGAAAATTACTATCATCATCTAACTATTGGTTTAAAGTACTTCGTAAAAATGGCGAAGTATTATTTGGCAATTTTTCACTGATTAGAAAATAATTTAGATTTTAAACTTACTTTTGCATTATCAACAACACAACAATTATAATGAATACTATTAACGAAACGAACTTTCAGTTTCCAAATCAAAAATCTGTTTACAAAGGTAAAGTTAGAGAAGTTTATAATATTAATGATGAACTTTTAGTGATGATTGCTACAGACAGACTTTCAGCTTTCGATGTTATTTTACCACGACAAATACCATTTAAAGGGCAAATTTTAAACCAAATTGCTACCAAAATGATGAATGACACAGCAGATGTTGTTCCAAATTGGTTAATAGCAAATCCTGATGAAAATGTGGCAGTTGGTCATTTATGTGAACCATTTAAAGTAGAAATGGTAATTAGAGGCTATCTTTCTGGTCATGCAGCAAGAGAATATAAATTAGGCAAAAGAGTACTTTGTGGTGTACAAATGGCTGAAGGCTTAAAAGAAAATGATAAATTTCCAACACCAATCATAACACCATCAACCAAAGCAGATAATGGTGCACATGATGAGGATATTTCTCGTGAAGATATTTTAGCTAAACAAATTGTTTCCGAAGAAGATTATGTAATTTTAGAAGATTATACACGTAAATTATTTCAAAGAGGAACAGAAATTGCCAAAAAAAGAGGCCTTATTTTAGTAGATACAAAATACGAGTTCGGAAAAACAAAAGATGGTAAAATAGTTTTAATAGATGAAATTCATACACCAGATTCTTCAAGATATTTTTATGCAGATGGTTATCAAGAAAGGCAAAGTAAAGGAGAAGCTCAAAAACAACTTTCAAAAGAATTTGTGCGTCAATGGTTGATTGAAAATGGCTTTCAAGGAAAAGAAAATCAACAAATACCAGAAATGTCTGATGCTAAAATCACAGAAATTTCAAATAGATATATAGAATTATACGAACAAATTACTGGAGAAACTTTTGTAAAAGCTTCTACAGAAAATGTATTAAATAGAATAGAAAAGAATGTAAATTCCTTTTTATCAAAATAAAACAAACAACAATGATTATAGAACCAAGAACGAGAGGATTTATTTGTTTAACTGCACACCCAACAGGTTGTGAGCAAAATGTAATAAATCAAATAGAGTACGTAAAATCAAAAGGAAAAATTGAAGGGCCAAAAAAAGTATTGGTAATTGGTGCATCTACAGGTTTTGGATTGGCATCAAGAATTACAAGTGCATTTGGGTCAGATGCTGCAACAATAGGAGTTTTTTTCGATAAACCAGCAACTGAAGGAAGACCAGCTTCACCAGGTTACTACAATACAGCAGCTTTTGAAAAACACGCTCATAAAGAAGGTTTGTATGCTAAAAGCATTAATGGTGATGCTTTTTCAAACGAAATAAAAGAACAAGTAATCAATTTAATAAAAGAAGATTTAGGTCAAGTAGATTTGGTAATATATAGTTTAGCTTCACCAGTAAGAACTCACCCAGAAACTGGAAAACGCTTTAAATCTGTATTAAAACCAATTGGCGAAGTTTTTACCAACAAAACAGTAGATTTTCACACAGGTAATGTATCAGAAATATCTATAAATCCTGCTGAAGGTGGTGATATTGAAAACACAATTACAGTTATGGGTGGTGAAGATTGGAAAATGTGGATGGACTCTTTAAAATCAGAAAACTTACTATCTGAAGGAGCAACTACAGTTGCATATTCTTACATTGGTCCAGAAGTAACCAAACCAGTTTATAGAAACGGAACTATTGGTGCAGCAAAAGACCATTTAGAAGCAACCGCTTTTGAAATTACAGACGATTTAAAATCAATAGCAGGTAAAGCCTATGTTTCTGTAAACAAAGCTTTAGTTACACAAGCAAGTTCTGCAATACCTGTAATTCCATTATACATTTCTCTACTTTATAAAGTAATGAAAGAAAAAGGAATTCACGAAGGTTGTATTGAACAAATTCAACGTTTGTATAGTGAAAGATTGTTTACTGATGGTGAAGTTCCTTTAGATGAAAAAGGAAGAATTAGAATTGACGATTGGGAAATGTATGACGATGTTCAAGAGGAAGTAATTTCCCTTTGGGAAAACGCAACTACAGAAAATTTAAATGAAATTGGAGACTTAGAAGGTTACAGCAACGATTTTTATAACCTTTTTGGTTTTAAAGTTCCAGGTGTAAATTATGATAAAGATGTAAATGAAATGGTTACAATACCTAGCGAAAAATAAATAGCAACAAAACTAAAGTCTCAAAGATTATTTAAATTTTTGAGACTTTTTTATTTTATGAAAGCGGTAACTATAAAACAACTAAAAGATGAATTAACTCATAAATCTGCAAATGAGCTGAAAGAGTTGTGTTTACATTTGGCAAGATTTAAAAAAGAAAATAAAGAATTACTTACCTATTTGTTGTTTGAATCTCATGACGAAGAAAATTACATACAAACAATAAAAGAAGAAATAGACGAACAGTTTCGTGAAATAAACACCAATAGCTTTTATTACATTAGAAAAAGTATGCGTAAAATATTATCGTCTATAAAAAAACACATTCGTTATTCTAAAAAGAAAGAAACCGAAGCAGAATTATTACTGTATTTCTGTAAAAAATTGAAAGAATTTAGGCCATCAATAAAAAGAAGTACACGTTTGCAAAATATTTTTGATACACAGTTACGAATGGCAAAAAAAGCGATGGAAAAACTACATGAAGATTTACAATACGATTTTCAAATACAAATAAATGATTTATTAGAAAATGATGAATAAAAGACCTGTAATAAACAATGTAGTGAACGAAAAAATGACAGAAATGGAAATTTTTCAAAACAAAACTTTACGTCCTGTTATTAAAATGCAACATGACCTATTAATTAGTGCTTTTAAAAATTATTTACAAAAAAGAAAAGTTGTTTTTTTAGAGCTTACAGATCAAAAAAAGAAAAGCAAAATTGCAAATATTTTTAAAACGGATAATAATTATAAAAACATCAATTTAGGCTTTATAATTGGTCATTTTTCAGAGGATGAGTTTAATTTTTATACGAAAAATTCATCAGAAATTAATAGAAGAATTTTACAAATAATTTCTCAAAGAGTAAAAGATAGCCTTCTTGAAATGGCATAAAAAAAAGTCGCTATATAAAAATATAACGACTTTATCAATCAACCAAAAACTTCTTATTTAAAACAATTTACATCGGTAAACATTTACAGCTAGAAGACAGCTGCTGATAATTTATTCTTTACACTACAAATATAATACATATATCGCTTATTTTGTTTAATAAAATGTTAAAATTATTAAACAAAAAAAATAATCTCAAAATTCTTGAAATTATTTTTTATCTAAATTGCTAAAATTGTTTATTTATTTTGCAGATACTTCTTTTTCTGTAAGTAACTTTTTTTGATACCTACCTTGTACAATATCAACTATAACTAAAATAGCTATAACAAAGTAAAACGTTGTTTTACTCATTGGTACAATTTCTTCTCCAAAAATTTTAATATGTGCTAAATGGCCACCTTCTGTAACTAACATTATACCCACAATAAAAAGAATAAATAAACCTAGTACTTCGTACATTCTATTTTTAGATAAAAAAACAGAAATTCTATCAGCCATTATTAACATTAATAAACCACTAATTACAATAGCTATTGCCATTACTATAAATGCGGTTGTATCATTTTCAATTTCACTAGTTAAACCAATTGCAGCTAAAATAGAATCAAAAGAAAAAACCAAATTCATTAAAACAATACTAAAAATAACTGCATTAGATGATTTTGTTCTTTTTTCTGTAGCCATTTCAGACACTTCAAGTCCTTTTGTAGAAATCATATGCCAAATCTCTTTAATAGCTGTGTAAATAATAAAACCACCACCAAGTAAAACAATAATGCTATGGCCATTAAAAGCAAATTTTAAAACATCTGTTATTTCTCCAGATAAGAAATAAAAAGGTTCTTGAAAATAATCTATAATAGAAACCAATAAAAATAAAAGTACAATTCTTAATATGATTGCGATTAAAATTCCTTTTTTTCGCACCTTTTTTTGATCTTCTAAAGGTGCTTTTTTAGATTCTAAAGAAATGTATAATAAATTATCAAAGCCTAGTACAGCTTGTAATAAAATTAACATTATTAATGTAAAAATTACTTCTAACATTCTATTGTTTTTTATATTGGTTAATGAGTTTCAAATATATTTGGAATGCGATACATACACAATTATTTGTTGCGATAATTTTTTTTTAAAACAAAAAGTTGAAGTTTAGTTAAAAACTAAAATAAATATTTCCAAAGAATTCGAAAACTTACAAAAGCTATTAATATGGCAGTAGCTTTTTTTAATTGAATGGGTGTAAAATAAGAATTGCTAATTCTACTACCAATTTGCCCGCCAATAAAAACGGCAATTAATAAAATCAATGTCAAATTCCAATCAATATAAAAATCAACATTAGAATACTGTCCTAATAATCCAGAAACAGAGTTTACTAAAATAAAAAAACTGGCAGTTGCAGCAATTTTTTTGGGAGTATCCCAATTTGTTAGATGCAAAAGAGGGGCTAAAAAAATTCCTCCTCCAATTCCAACCATTCCAGAAATAAAACCAATAAAGCCGCCAAAAGTTGTATTTTTTAAAAAACTTGTTTTTTTAACGTCAAATTCATCAGCAATTATTTTTTTGGAAATCCACATAGTTATAGCTGCAAAAAGTAGTGTAAAACCCAACAAAATAAAGAAAAACTGTTGACTTATTTTTAAATATCCACCCAAGTAAGCCATTGGAACACTTAACAAAACAAGTGGACTTATTTTTTTTAAATCAATTTTATTTTGACGATAAAACAATAATATATTCCCTAAAACCACAACAATATTACATAACAATGCTGTGGCTCTAATTTGTGTAAATACAATACTAGTTAATGCTAAAATTGCTAAGTAACTAGAGCCACCACCAAAACCTACAGAAGAGTATAATATTGCAACAAAAAAAAATAAAATTGCAATATGCCAGAATTGTAAAAATGTATCTAAAATCAAAAAAAGTTGTATATATTTAAAATTGCTAATACGTAAACCTTTGTTTAATAGTGCATAAAAAAGGCGTTATTAGATATATAAAAATATACTATTTAATTTAAATTGCTAACAATAAAACTAATATTTAATATTTATGGATTCAATCAAAGAGAAAAAATACTGGAAAAAAAATTTGAAATATCTATTGATATTATTAAGTATTTGGTTTTTAGTTTCTTTTATATTCGGAATTTTATTGGTTGATGAGTTAAATACAGTAAAAATAGGTGGTTTTAAACTTGGTTTTTGGTTTGCACAACAAGGTGCTATTTATGTTTTTGTAATTCTCATTTTTGTGTATAAAAAATAGATTAACAAATTAGATAAAGAATTTGGTTACAATGAAATTGATAAAAATCTAAAAAATTAAATCATGAGTATTTAAGTTTGGACATGGATTTTAGTAGGAATTACATTTACACTTTATATAGGAATTTTATCTATGCTTTTTTACATGTTAAAATTTAAGTTCGATTGGTTTGGAGGAGGAACAGAAAAAGATTGGTGGTTTGGAATTTCTCCAGAAGGTTTTGGTACTGTTGCAATGTTTGCCAATTTTGTGGTAGCCATAATTGTTTCTAGATTTACACCTGCACCTCTCATAGAGGTAACAGAAATTGTAGAAAATATTAGAATTCCAAGTGGAGCAGGTGAAGCTACACATTAAAAACACAACAAATAATAATTTTTATTTCAGACTTATTAGTTTTTTAAAACCTGACAAGTCTTTTTTTCAATGTGTTTTTTGCTAATTTGTCACACTTCTTTTCATTGGCATACAAGTTGTCATTCATTAAGTATCTAATAAAAATAGCTGATGCAACATTTAAAAGAATCAAAAAAAAGTAAAACCAAACCTAAAGTTACTCTAAAACAAGCTTTTAAAACTATTATTTGGCCAAGAAGAAATCTTGTTTTTATTGGTTTAATTTTAATAATTATTAGAAGTTTATCTGGTTTTGTACTGCCACTACAAAGTAAAGTTTTATTAGATGAGGTTGTTCCTAATAAAGATTTTAATCAGCTATATACATTAATACTAATTGTAATTGGTGCAATTTTAATTCAAGCCATTACTTCTTTTTTACTAACGAAAGTACTAAGTATTCAAGCACAATATTTAATATCAGAATTAAGAGCGCAAGTACAAAAAAAAGTATTGTCGTTACCAATCAGTTTTTTTGATAATACAAAATCTGGTGCATTGGTTTCCAGAATTATGAGTGATGTAGAAGGTGTAAGAAACCTAATAGGTACAGGGTTGGTGCAATTAATTGGAGGTTCTTTTACAGCAATTTTAACATTGGTTATTTTATTAAAAATGAATGTTTGGATGACTGTTTTTACATTTGTTCCTTTATCTATTTTTGGTTTAATAGCCCTAAAATCTTTTAAATACATAAGACCAATTTTTAGAGCTAGAGGAAAAATTAATGCAGAAGTAAAAGGTCGTTTAACAGAAACTTTAGGAGGAATAAGAGTTATAAAAGCTTTTAATGCAGAAGAGCAAGAAACCAAAATTTTTGAAAAAGGAGTAGAAAATATTTTTCAAAACGTTAAAAAAAGTATGACAGCAACTGCTTTAATGACGAGTTCTTCTACTTTTTTGATAGGTTTGGCAACAACAGGAGTAATGGGTATTGGAGGTTATTTTATGATTCAGGGTACATTAACCTTTGGAGATTTTATTCAATTTACTTTTTTACTAGCATTTATGGTTGCTCCAATTGTACAAATGAGCAATATTGGTAGTCAATTAACAGAAGCTTTAGCGGGTTTAGATAGAACAGAGGAATTAATGAATATGCCTGCAGAAGAAGATGATGAAAATAGAACAATTGAGCTAAACAATACAAAAGGTGAAATTGTATTTAAAGACGTTTCATTTGCCTATGAAGAAGAAAAAGAAGTTTTACATAACATTAGTTTTAAAGTTCCTTCTGGCTCAGTAACAGCTTTAGTAGGTAGTTCTGGTTCTGGAAAATCTACCATTGCAGGCTTGTCTGCAACTTTTTTAAATCCAAAATCTGGTAAAATTACTATTGATAATCATGATATGTCTAAAGTAAAATTATCAAGTTTTAGAAAACATTTAGGAGTAGTGTTACAAGATGAATTTTTATTCGAAGGTACAATTAGAGAAAATATTTTATTTCCTAGACCAAATGCCACTGAAAAAGAATTGCTAAATGCTGTAAAAGTAGCTTATGTTAACGAATTTACAGATCGATTTGAAGATGGTTTAGATACTTTAATTGGAGAAAGAGGTATTAAATTATCTGGAGGACAAAGACAACGATTGGCAATTGCAAGAGCCATTTTAGCAGATCCAAAAATTATTATTTTAGACGAAGCAACATCAAATTTAGATACAGAAAGTGAAGCTTTAATTCAAAAAAGTTTATCAGAGTTAGTAAAAGACAGAACCACCATTGTGATTGCTCATAGATTGAGTACAATTAAAAAAGCAGATCAAATTTTAGTAATTGAAGCTGGTAAAATAGTAGAAAGAGGTACACACGAACAATTAATTGAAGCAAAAGGAAGATATTACGATTTGTACACTTACCAATCAAAAATATAAGTTTTTTAAAATTAGTATAATTTTTCTTTATTTTTGAAAGTACTATTTAAAATAACGACAAATTTCGAAGAATCAATTTATAACAAATTTTAATGAAAAAAATAATCTTATTATTCTTAGCAATTACCGTAATTTCTTGTAAAAATGATTCAAAAAAAGAATCACAACAACAAGAAGAAAAAAATGTTCAAAAAGAAAATTTTCCAGAAAATTTAGCTAAAGTTTTTGAAGCACATGGAGGAATAAACACTTGGAGAAAATCAAAAGTTTTATCTTTTAATAAAGGAGAAGAAGTACATACTGTAGATTTACAAACCAGAAAAACTGTTGTAAATTCACCAAAATATTCTTTAGGATTTGATGGTAAAGAAGTTTGGTTAGATGAAGAGGAAGAAGGTATTTATAAAGGAAATCTAACTTTTTATTATAATTTATATTTCTATTTTTATGCAATGCCTTTTGTTTTGGCAGACGATGGAATTATTTATAATAAAGTAGCCGATTTAACTTTCGAAGGTAAAAATTACCCAGGATATAAAATTTCTTACAAAGCAAACGTAGGAACTTCTCCAGATGATAATTATATTATTTATTACAATCCAACAAGTTTTCAAATGGAATGGTTGGCTTACACAGTTACTTTCAACTCAAAAGAAACTAGCAATAAATATAATTTAATACGCTATAATTCTTGGGAAAACACTAATGGGTTAATTTTACCAAAAGAAATTACTTGGTATAAAAAAGATGAAAACGGAAATCCAACTGAACCTGCAAGACCAGCAACAGAATTTACGTTACCTTTAGTTAGTGAAGGTAAATTGGCAGATTCTTTTTACGAAAAACCAGTAAAATAAGTTTTCAGTAAAAGTAAAACTGATAATAATTTTACACGAAATTGTAGTTGATGTCTGAATAGTTAGGAAACTATTTTAAATGATCAATTATTTTATCGTAAACAGTAACATAATAATCATGAAACCTTGGAAGCAAAACGTTTTCAAGGTTTTTTGTTGATGTTAATACAGATAAATCAAAGAGTTGAATAGCATCAACTTCTTCAATTTGAATTTTGAGTTTCTCCACAGGAATTTTTAGTTCAGCAATAAAAACATGATGAAATTCATTATCTATAATTCCATTTTTATGTGAAACTTGATGAATTCTTGTCCCAATTTTTGTAAAATCTTCTTCTTGCAACTTCAAACCAATTTCTTCAAAAACTTCTCTTTTTGCTGATGCTAAAATTGTTTCTCCAGCAGCTATGTGTCCAGCAACAGAAATATCCCACAAACCAGGAAAAACTTTTTTGGTCATCGCTCTTTTTTGAAGTAAAACTTTTTCGTCTTTAGTAAATAGCCAAATATGAACAGTTGCATGAAACCAACCGTTTTTATGTGCTTCAGATTTTAACGCAGTTTTTCCTGTTGATTTTCCTTCTGGAGTAAGAATGTCTATGAGTTCGTCCATTTTATAAACAAGCTGCAATACAATTCATCAATTTCTCAAAATCTTCTTTAGTGTTGTATAAATGACAAGAAAGACGAATGTAATTTCCTCGAAAAGAAACAAAGATTTTTGCTGCTTTCAGTTTCGATTTTAGTTCGTCTATGTTTAGTTCTTTCGGAAGTTCCACACCAAATAAATGATGGGTTCTGTAATTATCATCTTCTATAAAACAACCCAATTCTTTCAATTTTAAAACAGCATCAGCAGTAATTTCTTTACAATAGTTTTGAATTGCTTTTGGCGTCCAAATTAAAACCTGTTTAAGTGCTTTAATTTGCATTTTTATATGAATAAAACTAGCATGTTCTCCAACAGAATATCTGTTTGCCAAAGGTTTGTATTTAGGTTGATAAGCAGTTAAACCAGTCATGTTTTCGCTATGTAAACGATTAGACCAATTTTCTTCTAACGGAATTCCATTATCAAAATATTTACCAAAATAGGCATAACCACAACCATAAGGTCCAAAAAGCCATTTGTAACCAGCGCAAACTAAAGCATCTGGTTGTATTTCTTTTACGGAAAATGGAACAGCTCCTATTGATTGACTCCCATCAATAATTAGTAAAGCATTATTTTCTGTCGTTTTTTTTCTAATCGATTTTAAGTCAAACAACGTTCCATTTGCCCAATGAATATTTCCTAAAGCTACAACAGCAGTTTTATCAGAAATTGAATTCAAAATTGCTTCATTCCAATTTTTGCCTCGATTTTTAGTGCTTTTTGGCATCGAAACGATGGTTAGTTTCGCATCATATTTTGTTGCTAATTTTTCCCAAACGTAATAATTGCTGGGAAACTGACTTTCTACCAACATAATTTCATCATCTTTTTGTAATGTGATGTTATTGGCTACAGTTGCCAAACCATAAGAAGCAGAAGGTATGTTTGCAATTCTGTTATAATCATCAACATCAATTAATTCTGCAAAGAGTTTTTTTACCTCTTTTACAGGTTCAAAATAAGAATTTCCAACAATTTTATAAGGATGACTTTTTTCTAAAACGCCATCAATTCCTGCTTTTTCAACAGCTTTCATTGATGGAGATTGAGCTGCAATATTCAAATACGTTATTCCTTCTGGAAGACTAAAAAGATGTTTTTGGTTTGGTAAAATCATATTAGTAAAATAAAAATGCGCACAAATTATTGTGCGCATTAAATGTAATATTTTATTTTCTATTCAAAATAAGAAAACGTTTCTCCGTCTTTTAATTTTAATAAGGTTTCGTAAATCATTTTTATAACGTTTTCTACATCATCTCTATGCACCATTTCTACTGTAGTATGCATGTAACGCAAAGGCAAAGAAATTAATGCAGAAGCAACACCACCATTACTGTAAGCAAATGCATCTGTATCTGTTCCTGTTGCTCTAGATAATGCAGAACGTTGAAACGGAATGTTTTTTTCTTCTGCAGTTTCTGTAATTAAATCACGTAATTTTTGCTGAACTGCTGGCGCATATGCCACAACAGGACCTTTACCAATTTCTAAATGTCCAGATTTTTTTACTTCAATCATTGGAGTAGTAGTGTCATGCGTAACATCTGTAACAATGGCAACATTTGGTTTTATTCTTTCAGTAATCATTTCTGCACCTTTTAAACCAATTTCTTCTTGTACAGAATTGGTAATGTACAAACCAAAAGGCAATGTTTTTTTGTTTTCTTTTAGTAAACGAGCCACTTCTGCAATCATAAAACCACCCATTCTATTATCTAAAGCACGACAAACAAATTTATCTCCATTTAAAATGTGAAATGTGTCTGGATAAGTAATGACACAACCCACATGAATTCCTAATGCTTCAACTTCTTTTTTGGTGGCACAACCTGTATCAATAAAAATATTATCTGGTTTTGGAGCTTCTTCTTTAGATTTATCTCTGGTATGAATTGCTGGCCAACCAAAAACACCTTTTACAATTCCTTTTTTGGTATGAATATCTACAATTTTACTGGGTGCAATTTGATGATCTGAACCTCCATTTCTAATCACGTAAATCAAGCCATTATCCGAAATATAATTTACATACCAAGAAATTTCATCTGCATGACCTTCAATAACTACTTTGTATTTTGCTTTTGGATTGATAACACCAACTGCAGAGCCATAAGTATCTGTAATAAATTCATCTACATAAGGCTTTAAATAGTCCATCCAAATTTTTTGACCTTCCCATTCATAACCTGTTGGTGCTGCATTATTTAAATATTTTTCTAAAAAGTCTAAAGATTTTTTATTTAATATCGATTTTTTTGCCATTCTATATAAGTTTATAAATATTGTGTTTTCTTTGTTACTTGTAAAAATAAAACGAATTTTCTAAGATTTCGTAAATTACATCATAAAATTGTAACAATATTAACAAGTGAACTACTTACTAAAAAGTTTAAAATTATAAATAGTATATGAAGTATTTAAAAATAGTATTTGTGTGTTTTTTGTTTATGGTATTATCAAATTGTACAACAAGTTTTAAACGTTCATCAAATAATTTTCCTGATTTTAAAATAGGTAAAAAAGGTTTTGAAAACTTAATTGCTAAAGAGTTTAATTTTGAAAAATTAACTTTAGGAACTTATGAAAAAGGAAGTAGTAACACAGTGAGTGAGAAAGGTGTGAACTTAACTTTTCTTGGTGTTGACGAGATGTTAGAAGAGAGTAGTGATAGTGTTTTAATAAGAAATGCTAGATTTATAAGAAAATTAACAGTTAAAAATTTATTGAACTTAGAAAAATTTGATTTTGTGGTGATAACCTTTGAAAATGAAGACGAAAAAGGAGTGCTAACTACAATTACCAAGAAAAAAATAAAATTAGAACTATAAAAACCAAACCATGAAGCTAATTATTAAAAATTTAACAAAAACATACAAAAACGGAGTAAAAGCATTAGATAATTTAGATTTAGAAATTGGTATTGGTATGTTTGGTTTATTAGGACCTAATGGTGCTGGAAAATCATCTTTAATGCGAACCATTGCTACCTTACAAAGTCCAGATTCTGGCGAAATTATATTTGGTGATATTAATGTTTTGGAAGATAATATGTCTTTAAGAAAAGTTTTGGGGTATTTGCCACAATCTTTTGGTGTATATCCAAAAATGTCAGCAGAAGATTTGTTAGATTATTTTGCAACTTTAAAAGGTATCGCAAACAAAATAGAAAGAAAGGCAATTATAAAAGAGGTTTTGGAAATTACCAATTTGTATGATGTTAGACATAAAAATGTAGCAGGTTATTCTGGAGGAATGAAACAACGTTTTGGAATTGCGCAATTGTTATTAAACAATCCGAAACTAATTATTGTAGATGAACCAACTGCAGGTTTAGATCCTGCAGAAAGACATCGTTTTTTAAATGTTTTACGTGAAGTAGGTACTAATTGTACTGTAATTTTTTCTACACATATTGTAGAAGATGTAAAAGAGTTGTGTAATGAAATGGCAATTTTAAACGGAGGTAAAATTTTAAAACATACAACTCCACAAAATGCAACTCAAGAAATAGAGGGTAAAATTTGGACGAAAATTATTCAAAAAGACGATTTGGAAGAAAATATAAAAATGTATAATGTATTGTCTAGAAACTTTAACCCAGACAATACGTTAAATATTAGAGTATATTCAGAAACAAAACCATCAGAAGATTTTACAGCTTCAAAACCACAATTGGATGATGTTTATTTTATTGCTCTAAAACAAGATGAACCTTTATTAACAAGTTAAGAGTTTTTAATTATGAGTTTAATTTTAAAAATCAAACTCAATAATCAAATCACTTAAAATTAAACACTCAAAACTTTTTTATTATGTTTTCAACAATATTTAAACAAGAATTAAAATACTGGTTTCAAAAGCCCGTTTTTTACATATACGCTATAATTTTTTTACTCTTAGCTTTTTTTATAGCTGCTTCAAATGCTGGTATTTGGGATGGTATTACAGGAACAACAGGTTCTTCAAGAATTGTAAATTCACCCATACAAATTACAGGTTTATTCAATATTTTAACTATTTTCATTTTCTTTTTATTTCCATCTATCATTGGAGTTTCTATTTACAGAGATTTTAAAAGTGAAATGCATACCATTTTATTTTCTTATCCATTTACTAAAACAAATTACTTATTTGCCAAGTTTTTTAGTGGTATTGTAATTGTTTCAACAATTGTTCTAATGATAGCTTTGGGTTTAATAATAGGTTTTAGGTTTCCAGGAACCAACCCAGAAATTGTAGGAAGTTTAAATTTAATGACTTATGCAAAATCTTATTTGGTTTTTATTTTGCCTAACGTATTGTTTTTTGGAGCTGTAGTTTTTGCGGTAGTAACCTTTTCTAGAAATATTGCAGCAGGTTTTATTACTGTAATCATATTATTATTTTTTCAGGGGGCAATTGGCAGTATTTTTTCTGAACCAGAGCAAAAAACAATTTTAGCTATTTTAGATCCTTTTGGATTTTCTGCATTAGATAATTACACTCAATATTGGACAGTTTCCGAGCAAAACGAATTACAAATTCCAATTAAAGAGCTAATCATTTATAATAGACTATTGTGGCTTGCAATTTCTAGTTTGGTTTTTGGTTTGGTATATAAGTACTTTAAATTCAGTCAAAATGCGCTTGCTATTTCTTTTAGAAAAGCAAAAGGAGAAAGAGTTGTAAAAACCAACTTTAGTGGAGTAACCAAAATTATTCTACCAAAAGTATCTCATAATTACTCTTTTGTACAGAATTTAAAAACATTGTGGAAACTTTCTAATATTGATTTTAAATACATTTTTAAAAGCTTACCATTCATTTGTATTTTAATTGTTGGTATTTTATTATTAATAGGAACTTTATTTACAGTTGGTAAAATTTTTGGAACAGAAACATTACCTGTAACATGGCAAATGTTAAGAGGAGGAAATATTTTTAGTCTTTTAGTTATAAATGTATGTACTTTTTTATACGCAGGTATGTTAGTGCAAAGAGCAAGAACTGCAAGAATTAGTCATTTGGTTGATAGTACACCAATTCCGAATTGGGCATTGCTATTTTCTAAATTAATTGCATTACTAAAAATGCAATTGGTTTTATTGGCGGTAATTATGGTTTCTGGAATGTTGTTTCAAGCGTATAATGGCTATTATGATTTTGAAATCGGGCATTATATAAAAGAATTGTTTGGACTTAAATTTTTAAATTATGTAGTTTGGGCACTTTTATCAATATTTATTCAAACTTTAGTTAAAAATCAATATTTAGGTTTTTTTATACTATTGATAATTGCGATTGGAACTCCTTTTTTATCATTAATTGGTATAGAACTATCTATTTTTAAATATAATGAAGGACCTGGTTTTAGTTATTCTGATATGAATGGTTATGGTTCAGATTTATCAAGATATTTATGGTATAAACTGTATTGGATTTTAGGAGGATCTTTACTTTTAGTATTAAGTATTTTAATGTGGGTTAGAGGTTTACCAAACTCTTTTGCAGAAAGAATTTACATTGCAAAACAACGTTTTAAAGCACCTCAAAAAATTGCATTTTTCACACTTTTAATTGCATTTGTAGGATTAGGATTTACCATCTTTCAAGAAACAAAATCTAAAAATAAAAATAGTGCATCCAAACAAGCAGAATTAAATGCTGTAAAGTGGGAAAAAACTTACAAAAAATACGAAAACTATAAGCAACCAAGAATTGTAGCAGTAAATGCAAACATGAATATTTTTCCGAAGAAAAAAACCTTTGATGCTTCAGCAGTTTTTACAATGGTTAATAAAACGAATAAGGCAATAGATAGTATTTTCTTAAATCACAATGCATTAGAAAGCACTTTTGAGTTTAATAAACCAAATAATTTGGTGTTAGAAGATACAGTTTTTCATTTCGATATTTATCACTTTGAAAATAAAATACAACCTGGAGATTCTTTACAACTAAAAATTACTGTTAAAAGTAAAGAAAATACCATGTTTCAACAGAAATCGCCTGTAATTGAAAACGGAACTTTTATAAATAACTTTGCCATATTCCCATCTTTAGGGTATGCGTCTGGAGGAGAATTAAGAGATAATAAAACAAGAAAAAAATATGATTTACCACCAAATAACTTGCGTCCACATCCTACAGATTCTACAGCATTAGGCAATACCTATATTTCTAAAGATTCAGATTGGATAGATTTTGAGGCAACTGTTTCAACCTCAAAAGATCAAATTGCAATTGCACCTGGTTATTTACAAAAAGAATGGATAGAAAATGACAGAAAATATTTCCATTATAAAATGGATAGTAAAATATTAAACTTTTATGCCTTCAACTCAGCCAGATATGAAGTTAAAAAAGAACTTTGGAATGGCATAAGTTTAGAAATTTATTACCACAAACCACATACATATAATTTAGATAGAATGATGAAGGGAATGAAAGCATCTTTAGCTTACAACGCTAAAAATTTTAGTCCTTATCAGCACAAACAAGCAAGAATTATTGAGTTTCCAAGAACTGGAGGTGGTTTCGCACAATCATTTCCAAACACA
Organism: Polaribacter aestuariivivens; assembly: GCF_005885675.1. Taxonomy (GTDB): domain Bacteria; phylum Bacteroidota; class Bacteroidia; order Flavobacteriales; family Flavobacteriaceae; genus Polaribacter; species Polaribacter aestuariivivens. The sequence goes on along the minus strand of NZ_VANR01000008.1, from coordinate 33,808 downwards.
ATTCCTTTTTCTGAAGGTTTAGGCTTTATTGCAGATGTAGATGATGAAAATGAAGATGGTGTAGATTATCCTTTTGCAATTACAGTTCACGAAGTGGCGCATCAATGGTGGGCGCATCAAGTAATTGGAGCAGATGTTTTAGGTGCAACCATGTTATCTGAAAGCATGTCTGAATACGTATCATTAAAAGTTTTAGAACATCAACATGGAAAAAACAAAATGCGTAAATTTTTAAAAGATGCTTTAGATGGTTATTTAATTCAAAGAACTTTTGAAACCAAAAGAGAAAAACCTTTAATGTATAATGATGGGCAAGGTTACATACATTACCAAAAAGGCTCAATGGTATTTTACGCTTTAAGTGATTATATTGGAGAAGAAAAATTAAATGGTGCTCTAAAAAAATATGTAGAAAAAGTTAAATTTCAAGAACCACCTTACACAACTTCTATTGAAATGTTAAGCTACATTAATCAAGTAACACCAGATTCTTTAAAATATGTTTTAAAAGACATGTTTGAAACTATTACACTCTATAAAAATAGAGTAGTAGATGTAACTTCAACCAAATTAGAAAATGGAAAATATCAAGTAGATATTGAATTTGAAGTGTCTAAATATAGAAATGATGAAAAAGGGAAAAAGTATTATGGCGAAAAAGTTGGTGACAGCTTAATGTATACACCAAAAGATAAAACAACCCCAATTTACTCAGTTCCTTTAGCAGATTATATTGATGTTGGTGTTTTTTCAGAAGAAGAAATTGATGGGAAAAAGAAAGAAAAACAACTCTATTTTAAAAAGCACAAAATAACGCAAATTCATAATAAAATCACGTTAATTGTTAACGAGAAACCTACAGAAGTTGGTATAGATCCTTACAATAAATTAATTGACACAAAATCTGATGATAATAGAAGAAAGCTATAAAACAAAACTTCAAAAAACAAAAAAAGCAACTACGTAAATAGTTGCTTTTTCAGATAGGGGTAAATGTTTTTATATAATTGTGATTAATTTGTTAGGGGCAAAAAAAACACTAAAAATTATTTACCGAGTTTTAGGGGTTAATTGAATTTTGATGATGTTAAAACCAAAACTCTTTGCAATTATATAAAAAAAATGTTAAAAAATGAAACTAATTAATAAAAATTTACTTTTTATACTGTGTATCTGTTTTTTGCAGTCTTGTAAAAATGAAAAAAAAGCAACGTTACATTTTTTAGATGAATTCGTTTTACAAGATTCTATGGAGTTCAAAAACACATTCATAGGAGGTTTGTCTGGAGTAGATTACGCCAATAATCATTATTACTTTGTAATTGATGATGCCAAAAATCCCAGATACTTAAAAGCAAAAATAAATCTTGAAAATTCTAAAATAGACACAATAATACTAGAAGACGTTATTGATTTAAAAGATAGTACAAACACTTTTTATCAAAATAATTATTTAGATTTAGAATCTATTTTTGTTGATGAAACTACAAATGAAATCAACTTTGTGAGTGAAGGTTCTGTAAATTATAAAAAACCACCATTTGTTTTTAGTACCAATTTAAAAGGTAGTTTTTTAAAAAAATACCTACAACCAAAAACATTACGCAACGAGCAAAACATGAAACATAACGCAACTTTTGAAGCTTCTTCAAAAAGTTACAACAATACAGGTTTTTGGGTTGCTATGGAAGGTGTTTTAAAATCAGATGGAGTAGAGCCAACATTTGCAGAAACAAATTCGCCAATAAGAATAACGTACTTTGATAATAAAACACAAAATGCAACCAAACAGTTCGCATATCAGTTAGAAAAAATAACAAAACCTGCAAAAGGAAATATTAATTTAAATGGAGTAACAGCCATTTTAGAATACGAGAAAAATAAATTTTTTATTGTTGAAAGAACTTATCAAAATGGTTATGGAAGTTATGGAAATATCATTCGAATTTTTGATGCTCAAGTGCAAGAAAATTCATCAAATATATTAGCTATAGATTCTCTAATAAACACAAACTACATCCCTTTAAAAAAACAGCTTTTATTCAATTTTGAAGATGTTAAAAATGAATTAACTGATGGAATTATAGATAATATTGAAGGAATCACTTTCGGACCAAAACTTGCCAATGGTAATAAAAGTTTAATTTTAGTATCTGATGATAATTTTCAAGTGTATGGTAAACAATTAAATCAATTTATTTTGTTAGAAATTACCAATAAATAATGTTTATTTTTACATGTTTACAATTTATATTTCCTAATGAAGTTTACAAAGTTAAAACACACTATTTTACAGAAAAAGTTTCAAAAAACTTTACAAAAATCTTTAGAAAATAAAGTAATTTCTCAAAAGAAAATACAATCTGTAGGTATTTTAACTACAGATGAAATTCAATCTAAAACAGCTGTTTTATCAATTATAGAAAACACATTAGGCGTAAGAAATGCAAAAATATATAGTTTTAGAAAGTTTAATAAACTCAATGAGTTTTCTTACAAACATTTCTCGGAAAATGATATTGGGTGGAAAGGTGAGTTTATTCAAGAAAATTTTCAGAGTTTCTTAGAGCAACCTTTCGATTTATTAATAGGTTATTTTCATCAACCAAATTTGTATTTAGAAAGTGCAGTCCTACAATCAAAAGCATCATTTAAAGTTGGTTTTTCAAATGTAAATTCTAATTTATACGAAATAGAAATTTCTGAAGACGTTGCTAAAACAAATGAATTTGCTACAGAGTTAAAAAAGTATCTTCAAATTATTAAAAAATTATAAATTTTAAACTTTAATTATAAAGTTGTTTATTCTTTCTAAGAATTTATAAAAGTATAAAAATATCAATCTTAAAAGCGTAATTTTGTACTTCTAAAAATAAAAATGATGCAAAAGTTTATTGGAACAGGAGTTGCTTTAATCACCCCTTTTAAAAACGATTTAAGTGTAGATTTTGAAGCGCTTAAAAAATTGGTAAATTACAATATAGATAATGGTACAGATTATTTAGTAATTAACGGTACTACTGCAGAAAGTGCAACAATTTCTAAAGAAGAAAGACAACAAATTATAGAGCTTATTGTAACAACAAACAACAATCGTTTGCCTTTGGTTTTAGGAATTGGAGGAAACAATACTTTAGAAGTTGTAAAAGACATAAAAAATACAGATTTAACAAACATTGATGGTATTTTATCTGTTGCTCCATATTACAGCAAACCAACTCAAGAAGGCTTTTACCAACATTTTAAAGCAATTTCAGCAGCAACAGAAAAACCAATTATTTTGTATAATGTTCCAGGAAGAACAGCAAAAAATATGGATGCCGCAACAACAATTCGATTGGCAAAAGATTTTAAAAACATTGTTGGTATCAAAGAAGCTGGTAATAATACACAACAATACTTAGAGTTGTTACGAGACAAACCAGAAGACTTTTTAGTAATTTCTGGTGATGATGATTTAGCATTAGGAGTAACCTTAGCAGGAGGTTCTGGTGTAATATCTGTAATTGGTCAAGCATTTCCAAAACAATTTTCTACCATGATTAATTGTGGTTTAGAAGGAAAAAATAAAGAAGGGTATGCAATTCATTTTAAAATGATGGAAATTATCGATTTAATATTTGCTGAAAATAATCCAGCAGGCATAAAATCGGTATTAAATGAATTAAATATTTCTAGCACAAATGTTAGATTGCCTTTAGTACCAGCAAGTGATGAATTACAACATAAAATTAAAAATTTTGTAAATAATTTTTAAGAATTTTAGTATAAAAATTACAATTCTTAAAGCTGTTTTTGAAATTTAAATCCGTAAATTTGAGGTATCATTAAAAAGTTAAAAACATGTTATCACCAAAAATAGAAGAAGCATTAAACAAACAAATTACGGTTGAAGCTCAATCTTCACAAGTGTATTTAGCAATGGCTTCTTGGGCAGAAGTTTTAGGTTTTGAGGGCGTTGCGCAATTTATGTATGCACATTCTGACGAAGAAAGAATGCACATGCTAAAATTGGTAAAGTTTATAAATGAAAGAGGAGGTCATGCAAAAATATCAGCATTAAAAGCGCCACCAATTGAGTTTGGCTCTTTTAAAGAAATGTTTCAAGAACTTTTTAATCACGAAGTTATGGTGTCTGCATCAATAAACGATTTGGTTGATATTTGCCTTCAAGAAAAAGATTATGCGACTCATAATTTCTTGCAATGGTATGTTTCTGAACAAATAGAAGAAGAAGCTTTGGCTAGAAACATTTTGGATAAAATAAAACTAATTGGCGATGATAAAGGAGGGTTTTATTTATTTGATAATGATATAAAGTCTTTAATAACAGTGCCTCCAACACAAACAGCGCCATAATATTAACAAACTTTTAGTATCTATTCTACATTTTTATATTTTTTTTTGCGGATAATTGTACGATACAATTTATTGTAAAAAGAACTGTTTAATAATTATACTTTATTTAAAAATCCTAAAAAAGTAAATCATCATGTAATTTGCTGATATTTATTACTTTTTAAGATTAAAAAAAGTTTTTTTCCGTTTAAATTATTTCTTTTATAATCCATAATTAATCACTAATTTTGCCCGATGCAAAAAATTAAAAATTTAGCGTGTTTATTTGTACTTAGTTTACTACTGTTTTCATGTGGTGAATATCAAAAAGTATTAAATAAAGGTACTGCAGAAGAGCAGTATAAAATGGCCGTAAAAATGTACGAAAGTCAAAAATACGGTAAAGCATTACGTTTGTTTGAAAAAATAACACCAGTTTACAGAGGTAAACCTCAAATGGAACGTATTTCTTTCATGATTGCACAATCTAACTTTAACGAAAAAAGTTACACATTGGCAGGTTATTATTTTAATCGATTTACAAATAATTATCCTTCTAGTTCTAAAAAAGAAGAAGCTGCTTTTTTATCAGCATACAGCTATAAATTGGCTTCACCACGTTTTAGTTTAGATCCTACAGATACCAATAAAGCTTTAGAGTCTTTTCAAAGTTTTATAAATACTTATCCAGAATCTGATAAAATTGAAGAAGCAAACAAGCATTATAAAGAGTTACGCTACAAATTAGAAAAAAAATATTTCGAAATTGCAAAAACGTATTATACAACTGCAGATTACGATTTAAGAAATTACAAAGCGGCAATTCAGGCGTTTGACAATTTATTGGAAGATTTTTTAGGAAGTTCTTTTAAAGAAGAAGCGCTATATTATCGTTTTAAAGCAGCACACGATTTTGTTTTAAAAAGTACGACTAGAAGAAAACTAGATCGTATTAAAGACGCAAAAGAAGCACATGGAAAGCTAGTAAGAAACTTTCCAAAATCTACATATTTAGAGGAAACTCAAAAAATGATGGAAACATTGCAAGAAGAACAGCAAAAAGTTGAAACTCTTATTGCAAGACAAAAACAAATAGAAGACATACAAAAGAAATAATAATTTAATTATGGATTATAAAGATACCAAAGCAGCATCTACAACAATTACTTACGATAAAAATGAACTTCAGGAACCAACTGAAAACATTTACGAAGCAATTTCAATAATTGCAAAAAGAGCAGAACAAATAAACTCTGACTTGAAAAAAGAATTGGTAGAAAAATTAGAAGAATTTGCAACTTATAACGATAGTTTAGAAGAAGTTTTTGAAAACAAAGAGCAAATAGAAGTTTCTAAATTTTACGAAAGATTGCCAAAACCTACAGCAATTGCTGTAGAAGAATGGTTAAATGATAAAATTTACCACAGAACTCCAGAAACAGAATAATGTCTGTTTTAAGTGGTAAAAAAATACTTCTAGGTATTTCAGGAGGAATTGCTGCTTATAAAACGGCTAGTTTAGTTCGTTTATTTATAAAATTAGACGCAGAGGTCAAAGTTGTTATGACGTCTGCGTCTAAAGATTTTATAACACCTCTCACACTTTCCACATTATCTAAAAATCCTGTTCATTCTACATTTTATAATAAAGAAGATGAAAATGAATTATGGAACAACCATGTAGATTTAGGTCTTTGGGCAGATTATATGTTAATCGCTCCAGCAACAGCAAACACTTTGTCTAAAATGGCAAATGGAACTTGCGAGAACCTATTGTTAGCAACCTATTTATCTGCAAAATGTCCTGTGTATTTTGCTCCAGCAATGGATTTAGATATGTACAAACATCCTTCAACAAAACAAAGTTTAGAAAAATTAAAAGACTTTGGTAACATTATTATTCCAGCTACATCTGGTGAATTGGCTAGTGGTTTAATTGGTGAAGGTAGAATGGCAGAACCAGAGGATATTGTTTCATTCATACAAAGTGATATCGAATCGAAATTACCCTTAAAAGGTAAAAAACTTTTATTAACTGCAGGACCAACTTATGAAGCAATAGACCCTGTACGTTTCATAGGAAATCATTCTTCAGGTAAAATGGGGTTTGCAATTGCAAAAGCAGCTGCAAATTTAGGAGCAGAAGTTTTTTTAGTTTCAGGACCAAGCAATCAGCATATAAAACATAGTTTAGTACATAGAATTAATGTTGTATCAGCTGAAGAAATGTATAAAGCGTCACATAAATATTTTGGAGAAGTAGATATTGCGATACTTTCTGCTGCAGTAGCAGACTATAAACCAAAAAATATTGCAACTCAGAAAATAAAAAAGAAAGATAGTTCGTTAGAGATTCAGCTAACACCAACAAAAGATATTTTAGCCTCATTAGGAGCCATAAAAAAACATCAATTTTTGGTTGGTTTTGCTTTAGAAACTAATAATGAATTAGAAAATGCAAAATCAAAGTTAACAAAAAAGAATTTAGACGCAATCGTATTGAATTCTTTGCAAGATAAAGGTGCAGGTTTTGCAACAGATACAAATAAAATTACTATCATTGATAAAGGTTTAAACGAAAAATCTTTTGAATTAAAGTCTAAAACAGCTGTTGCAGAAGATATTATGAACGAAATAGTTAAAAGAATTTCTTAATTTTTTATGAAAAAAATAGTAACATTTTTTATTTTATTATTTTCAATTCTAAGTTTTAAAGCTCAAGAATTAAACTGTTTAGTAACTGTAAATTCCGATCAAATTGCAGGTTCAAATAAGCAAGTTTTTACAACCTTACAAAATGCTTTAAACGAATATATTAATCAAACAAAGTGGACTAATAAAACCGTAAAACCAGAAGAACGTATTGATTGTGCCATAACAATGATTATTACGTCTAGAGACAATAATAACTTTACGGCAACCTTACAAGTACAATCTACAAGACCTGTTTACAACTCTAGTTATGCATCACCTGTATTGAATATAAAAGACAATGATTTTTCATTTAAATACAATGAATTTGATCCTTTAATTTACAACAGAAATTCTTTTGATAGCAACTTAATATCTACAATTGTTTTTTACGTAAACATAATTCTTGGTGCAGATGCAGATACTTTCTCGTTATATGGAGGTGAAACTAGTTTAAAAGAAGCACAAAATGTAATGTTACAAGCACAACAAAGTGGTTTGGCTTCGTGGCAAAATGTTGTAGGTAAACAAAATCGTTTTTTATTAATAGATAATTTATTATCACCAAAATTAAAAGCTTTTAGAAACTCGCTTTACAACTATCATTTAAAAGGCTTAGATGTATTTGTTGCCAACAAAAAAGCAGCCAAACAAAGTGTTGAAGATAGTGTAATTGGTTTAGAAACACTCTACAATAAATCTATTGGAAACTACTTAATACGTTTGTTTTTTGATGCAAAATCAGATGAATTGGTTCGTATTTATTCTGATGGTCCAACTACCAATAGAAAAAATCAGTTAGTTCAAGTTCTTAGAAAAATTTCTCCGAACAACAATCCTAAATGGAGAAAAATAGATTAAGCGAATTCTTAAAATTCCATATCAATTTTCTCACTTTTTTTCAGTTAAATTAATTACTTTTATGTTTTAATTTACAAAGATTTGCTAACACAACTTTCCATAAATAACTACGCATTAATTGATTCATTATCAATTGATTTTTCCACAGGTTTATCCATTATTACAGGAGAAACAGGAGCAGGAAAATCTATATTATTAGGTGCATTAGGCTTGGTTTTGGGTAACAGAGCAGATTTGTCATCTTTAAAAGACACTTCACAAAAATGCATTGTAGAAGCTAAAATGGCAATTGCAAATTATAATTTGGAAGATTTTTTTAATGAAGTTGATTTAGATTATGAAGCAGAAACTATCATAAGAAGAGAAATTTTACCTTCAGGAAAATCACGTGCTTTTGTAAATGACACTCCAGTAACGCTTTCCGTTCTAAATGAATTAAAAAATCAATTAATTGATGTGCATTCGCAACATCAAACTATGGAATTGTCCGATAATGCTTTTCAGTTTTCTGTAATTGATGCTTTGGCAAAAAATCAACCAAAGTTAGATTCTTACAAAAGAGGTTTTTTACAGTTGCAACAATTGGAAAAAGAATTGAAAGAATTAGAGCAAATTCAAAAAGAAGCAAACCAGCAATATGATTATAATTTGCATCTATTTAACGAACTTGAAGAAGCCAATATTAAAGTTGATGAGCAAGAAGATTTAGAAGAGCGCTTAGAAAAACTCAATAATATAGAAGATATAAAAACCAATTTATCAGAAGCTTTAGAAATATCTGTAAACGAAGAAATTGGAGTACAAAACTTATTAAACACCTTAGAAAATAGACTTTCTAAAATTGCTTCTTTCTCTAAAGAATATCAACAAATAGCAGAAAGAATAACATCAGTAAAAATTGAAATAGATGATATTGTAGCAGAGTTAGAAGATGCTAGTGAAAATGTAGATTTTAATCCGAGTGAAGCTGAAGAAATTAATGATAGACTGCAGTTAATTTATAACCTACAAAAAAAGCACTATGTAAATTCAAATGAAGAATTATTGGTTGTTTATGAACAATTATCAGAAAAGGTACAACAAGTTGAATCTGCAGAAGATACAATCAATAAGAAAAAGCAAGAAATACATTCCGTTTCAGAAAAATTAGATAAAGTTGCAGATTTAATTACAAAATCAAGAAAAGCTGCCATTCCAAAACTAACAAAAGAATTAGAAAATTTATTGGCAGATTTAGGGATGAAAAATGCCCGTTTTTCAATACATATCAAACAAACAATTATTTATTTTTCAAACGGAAAAGATAAGTTAGAATTTCTGTTTTCAGCAAACAAAGGAGGTAATTTTGGAGAATTAAAAAAGGTTGCCTCTGGAGGAGAGTTATCAAGAATTATGCTCTCTGTAAAAAAGGTGTTATCGGAAAACATGCAATTACCAACCATTATTTTTGACGAGATAGATACAGGAGTTTCTGGGGAAGTTTCCAACAAAATAGCAGCAATTATGCAACAAATGAGTAATCATATGCAGGTGATTGCGATTACACATTTACCACAAATTGCAGCAAAAGGTAACAATCACTACAAAGTTTTTAAAGAAGAAGTAAAAGGAATTACTACTACCAACTTAAAACAGCTTTCTAATGACGAAAGAATTGTAGAAATTGCAGAAATGTTGAGCGGAAAAGATATTTCAGAATCTGCTTTAACACATGCAAAAGAATTATTGAATTAAATTTTAGAGATTTTTAAGCATAAAAAACTATCAACAATAAACCAAAACCATTATGTACAACTTACTTAAAGGAAAAAAAGGAATCATTTTTGGAGCGTTAAACGAACATTCAATAGCTTGGAAAGTAGCAGAAAGAGCACATGAAGAAGGAGCAGAGTTTGTTTTAACAAACGCACCAATTGCAATGAGAATGGGTGAATTAAACGCTTTAGCAGAAAAAACAAACGCTCAAATTATTCCAGCAGATGCTACTTCAGTAGAAGACTTAGAAAATTTGGTAGAAAAATCTATGGAAATTTTAGATGGAAAAATTGATTTCGTCTTACATTCTATTGGAATGTCTGTAAACGTAAGAAAAGGTAAACATTATACCGATCCAAAATACGATTTCACTACAAAAGGTTGGGACGTTTCTGCAGTTTCTTTTCATAAAACCATGAACGTTTTATACAATAAAAACGCTATGAATGAATGGGGAAGTATTGTTGCATTAACATATATGGCAGCACAAAGAGTATTTCCAGATTATAATGACATGGCAGATAACAAAGCCTATTTAGAGTCAATTGCGCGAAGTTTTGGCTATTTCTTTGGTCGCGATCATAAAGTGCGTGTAAATACCATTTCTCAATCGCCAACTCCAACCACTGCAGGAAGTGGTGTAAAAGGTTTTGATGGTTTTATAGCCTATGCAGAAAAAATGAGCCCGTTAGGAAATGCCACAGCTGCAGATTGTGCAGATTATACCATTTCTCTGTTTTCAGATTTAACCAAAAAAGTAACGTTGCAAAACTTGTTTCACGATGGTGGATTCTCAAATATGGGAGTAAGTGATGCAGTTATGGAAAAATTCGAGTAACTTTTGTTATCTTGAGCATTACTGAAATCAAAATATTTTGATTGAAAGTAGCAAATGAAGTTTTCGAAAGATTTGAAGCTATTTCCTGCTTTCGTTACTCGCTTTTTATCTCTTTCTAAGAGATAAAAGAGCTCAAACAAGCCACTCAATCAGGGCTAAACTTGTTTGTAAGCTTTTAGACACAAAGAAAAATACATCACATTTAAAAGTTGAAGTTTTTTAGAAATAGGAACCTTCAACTTTTTTATTTTTTTACATTTACAATTAAGAAATTTTAAAACTTTTGAAACTACTTTTCAGTATCATAATCCCTGTTTACAATCGTCCGCAAGAAATAGACGAATTATTAGAAAGTCTTACAAAACAAGATTTTTCTGATGATTTTGAAGTATTAATTATTGAAGATGGTTCAATAAATTCATCAGAAATAATTGTAGAGAAATATAAAAACCAGCTAGATTTAAAATACTTTTTTAAAAACAATAGTGGAGCAGGAGCAAGCCGAAATTTTGGAATGGAAAAAGCCACAGGAAACTATTTTATCATTTTAGATTCAGATGTTATTGTTCCAAAAAACTATTTATCAGCAATAAAAAAAGGGTTAGAAAATAACTTTACAGATGCTTTTGGTGGTCCAGATGCAGCCCATAAAAGTTTCACAAATCTTCAAAAAGCCATTAATTATTCTATGACTGCTGTTTTAACAACAGGAGGAATTCGTGGTAAGAAAAAAACCGTGAGTAAATTCCAACCACGTAGTTTTAATTTTGGCATATCTAAAAAAGCTTTTACAGTTACAAACGGATTTTCAGTTTTAAAATATGGTGAAGATATCGATTTAACCTTTAGACTTTGGGAACATAAATTTGAAACGCAATTAATAGAACAAGCATTCGTGTATCATAAAAGAAGAAGTTCTATCTCAGATTTTTTTAAACAAACCTATAATTTTGGAACTGCAAGACCTTATTTGAATAAAAAATATCCCAAAACTGCTAAAATTACCTATTGGTTTCCTAGTGTTTTTATATTGTTTTTAATGATAAATCTTATTTGGGCATACTTTGGTTATGGTCAATTTTTATACTTCTATTTAGTTTATTTTTTAATACTATTTTTAGATTCTTTCCTTCAAAATAGAAGTATTATAGTAGCTTTTTTAAGTGTTTTCACTACTTTGACTCAGTTTTTTGGCTATGGTTTGGGTTTTCTGAAATCACATTTTGTCAACAAAAATAGTTAGGCTAATTTTATTTCAGTATTTTTAGTTTTCAATTCTTAAATCTAAACATGAGGTTTTATAAAATTCTTATTTTTTCAGTTTTAGTTTTGTTTGTCTCTTGTAAAAAGGAACAAATTTCAGTAGCCAAAAAAGATAAAACACTTATTTCTTACGTAAATCCGTTTATAGGTACAGGTGGTCATGGGCACACATATCCAGGAGCTACATTACCTTTTGGAATGATGCAATTAAGTCCAGACACACGTTTAGATGGTTGGGATGGATGTTCAGGCTATCACTATTCTGATGATGAAATTTACGGATTTTCCCACACACATTTAAGCGGAACAGGAGTTTCTGATTATGGAGATATATTATTAATGCCAACAACTAAAGTCATTTTTAATAATGGAGCTGATGGAAAAGAAGGTTATAAATCGAAGTTTTCTCACGACAAAGAAATCGCTGAACCTGGTTTTTACAAAGTTCATTTAGAAGATACCAATATTGATGTGGAGTTGACAGTTTCTAAACGAAGTGGAATTCATAAATATCAATTCCCAGACTCAGAAAACCAAGTAATTATTTTAGATTTAGAACATCGTGATGAATTGCTTTTTCATAACATTTTCATAAATCAATTAGATAACAAAACAATCTCAGGTTATAGACATTCAAAAGCTTGGGCAACTAATCAAAAGCTATTTTTTTATATAGAATTTTCTCATTCTTTTTCTGTAAAGCCAAATGAAAGTAAATTTAGAATTGGATATAATAATGAAAAATCTAAAGCCTTTGTTCAGTTAAGAAATCCAAACAACGAACCAATTACCATAAAAATTGGAATATCAGCAGTTGATGAAGAAGGTGCAAAGAAAAATCTAAAAGAAGAAATTGGAGACAAAACTTTTGAACAAGTCAAAATAGAAGCACAAGAAACTTGGGAAAATCAATTAGAGAAAATTGTAATAGAAGACAAAAGTGAAGATAATAAAGTCAATTTTTATACTTCTATGTATCATGTAGCATTAGCGCCAAATTTATATCAAGATGTTGATGGACGTTATCGAGGAATGGATTTAGAAATTCATGAAACCAAAGATTTCGATTATTATACAGTGTTTTCACTTTGGGATACTTACAGAGCAGCACATCCATTGTATACCATCATCGAACAAGGAAAAACCAACGATTTTATCAATACTTTTTTAGCAAAATATGATGAAGGTGGCATCATGCCTATTTGGGATTTAGCAGCCAATTATACAGGTTGTATGATTGGTTACCATGCAGTTCCAGTAATTGCAGATGCGTATTTAAAAGGAATTAGAAATTATAATGTTGACAAAGCTTTTGAAGCAATGAAACATTCTGCAACTCGTGATACATTAGGATTAGATTCTTATAAAAAATTAGGATTTATTCCTGTAGAAAAAGAAAGTGAATCTGTTTCTAAAACCTTAGAATATGCTTATGACGATTGGACGATTGCACAAATGGCAAAAGGTTTAGGAAACAAAGAAGACTATAAAATCTACAGCGAAAGAGCGCAATATTACAAGAATATTTTTGATCCAAATTCTCAATTTATGAGAGGACGTTTTAGAAATACTTGGTTTTCGCCTTTTGACCCTTATGAAGTAAATTTTAATTATACAGAAGCTAACGCTTGGCAATACAGTTTTTATGTACCTCAAGATATTACTGGTTTTACAAAACTATTAGGAGGAAAGCCACAATTAGAAAAACAATTAGATAATCTGTTTTCTGCAAAAGATGAGACTTCAGGAAGTCATCAAGCAGATATTACTGGTTTAATTGGGCAATATGCTCATGGAAATGAGCCTAGTCATCACATGGCATATTTGTATAATTTTGTAAACAAACCACACAAAACCCAAGAAAAAGTTCGTCAAATTTTAACGGAACTATATACAAATTCTCCAGACGGAATTTCTGGAAACGAAGATTGTGGACAAATGAGTGCTTGGTATATTTTTTCTTCTTTAGGCTTTTATCCAGTAACTCCAGGCTCTAATCAATACATTATTGGAAGTCCTTTGTTTGAAAAAGCGAGCATCAATTTAGAAAATGGAAAATCATTTACGGTTGTGGCTAAACATCAATCTGAAGAAAACAAATACATTAAATCAGTAACACTGAATGGTGAAAATTACGAGTATTCATATATCAATCATCAAGATATTATGAATGGTGGTAGTTTGGTTTTCGAAATGACAAATCAATCTTCAACTTGGGGAGCAAAAGACGAATTTATTCCATCTACAGAAATTAAAAATCATTTAATTGTTCCTGCACCTTTTATCGCAAAAGGAGACATTGCTTTTAAAGGTAGTACAGAAGTCGAATTAAAGTCTGTTGATGAAACTGCTGATATTTTTTACAGAATTGGTTACAAAGGAGGGTATAAAAAATATGAGAAACCTTTTACGATTGATAAATTTATTAATCTTTCTGTTTATGCAGAAAAAAATGGTGTAAAAAGTGCCATAATAACTTCAGATTTTTATAAAATTGACCCTAATATTAAAATTGATTTAAAAACTAAGTATGCCAATCAATACAATGCTGGTGGAGATAATGCTTTAATTGATGGAATTACAGGTACAGAAGACTTTAGAACAGGCACTTGGCAAGGGTATTGGAATGAAGATGTAATTGCCACAGTAGATTTGGGCAGTGAAAAAGAAATTAATGAAATAGCAATAAACTTTTTAAGAGATCAGCGCAGTTGGATATTTTTACCTACGCAAGTTGAAATATTTGAATCTAAAGATGGTCAATCGTTTACTAAAATTAAAGACTGGAAAGCTCCAAAGCCTTTTAATACTGATGAAGTAGCATTGACAACAGTATCAACAAATAAAAAATTAAAAACAAGATATATAAAAGTAATTGCCAAAAAATTAGGAGAACTTCCAAGGTGGCATTTAGGCTATCCTCATAATGGAAGAAGTTGGATTTTTATTGATGAAATTCAAATAAAGTAAGAAAAATGGAAAGACGAAATTTTTTAAAGAAAGCATCAGCAACTGGTTTCGGTTTGGTGGCAGTTTCATCAACAATAATAAGTTGTGATTCTGATAAAAAAGAAAGTAAAAATATAATTCCTGTTAAAGAAAATACTATAAAACCTTTGGTAATTGCTACGTGGAAAACAGATTTAGCAGTTGAAACTGCAGCTGCAGTTTTAGAAAATGGAGGTACTGCTTTAGATGCTGTAGAACAAGGTTGTAGAATTGAAGAAGCTAACGAAAAAGGACAATCTGTAGGAAAAGGAGGTTTGCCAGATAGAGATGGAAATGTTACTTTAGATGCTTGTATTATGGACTCCAAAGGAAATTATGGAGCTGTTTTAGGAGTAAAAAATATAAAACACGTAATTTCTGTCGCTAGAAAAGTAATGGAAGAAACGCCACATGTAATGTTGGTTGGAGAAGGAGCAAAGAAATTTGCAATTTCAAAAGGTTTTGAACCTGAAAATTTATTAACTGAAGCTTCTAAAAAAGCATGGGAAAAGTGGAAGGTAAAATCAGAATACAAACCCATTATCAATATCGAAAATCATGATACCATTGGCATGTTAGCCATTGATAAAAATGGTAATATATCTGGAGCTTGTACCACAAGTGGTTTGGCGTATAAAATGGCTGGTAGAGTAGGAGACTCACCTATAATTGGTGGTGGTTTGTTTGTAGATAATGAAATTGGTGGTGCATCTGCAACAGGTTTAGGAGAAGAGGTTTTAAAAACTGTAGGAAGTTTTTTAATTGTAGAATTAATGCGCCAAGGAAAATCACCTCAAGAAGCCTGTGAAGAAGCTATTGGCAGAATTGTAAACAAACCAGGAAAAAACTTTAAAAACTTTCAAGTGGGTTATATTGCCGTAAATAAACAAGGAGAAACTGGAGCATATTCCATTCACGAATGGTTTAGTTACAACATTTACAAAAACAAAGAAAATAAAAATATTAAATCAGATTATTTTAACAAAGTATAACTATGTCAACAACAACTACAAACAACAAATCTTACAAGAGCGCCTTTATATTTTTAACCACCTTATTTTTCCTTTGGGGATTTATTACAGTTTTGGTAGATAGTTTAGTACCAAGATTAAAAGATGTTTTCGAAATGTCGTATGCAAAAACAGTATTGGTACAATTTGCATTTTTCGTAGCATTTTTTGTTTTTTCGCTTCCTGCAGGAGCAATTTTATCTAAAATTGGGTATAAAAAAGGAATCGTTTTGGGTTTATTAACCATGGCAGCAGGTTGTTTGTTATTTTATCCTGCAGCATCTTTTCGATCTTTTCCTGTGTTTTTATTTGGGTATTTTACACTTGCAGGAGGAATTACCATTTTACAAGTAGCAGCGAATCCATATGTAGCTTTGTTAGGTAGTGAAGATGGAGCCAGTAGTCGTTTAAACCTATCACAAGCATTCAACTCGTTAGGAACCACAATTGCGCCAGTAGTTGGAGCATTATTCTTATTAAGTGATTCTGTAAAAACATCAGCAGAAATAAATTTATTAAGTGATATAGATAAAACCAATTATTACGTTGCAGAAGCAGCAACTGTACAAACGCCATTTTTATTTATTGCCATTTTTATTGCTTTGTTAGCACTAATATTTGGATTTATAAAACTACCAACAGTAATGCAAGAAAGTCCGAAAGGAGGCTATTTAACTTTGCTAAAAAACAAATTAATGCTCATGGGTGCTTTGGGTATTTTCGTTTATGTTGGTGCAGAAGTTGCCATAGGTAGTTTTTTAGTAAACTATTTTGCAGATATGAATTTGGCAACTGTAGTTGCAGGAAACGAAACCATGATGAGTATTGCAAACACCATTGCAAGTACATTTAATAAAACCTTTACAGATTCCGATCCAAAATCTTTACTAGCCATTTTTGTGATTTTTTATTGGGGAGGAGCAATGATTGGACGTTTTGTAGGTGCATACTTAACTAAAATTATGACACCAGGTAAAGTACTAAGTATTTTTGCTTTTTTAGCCATTACTATGATTGTTATTTCCATAAATACTACAGGGTTACTTTCTATGTGGTCTATTTTAGCAGTAGGTTTGTTTAATTCTATTATGTTTCCAACAATTTTTACGTTGAGTTTAGAAGGTTTGGGCGATTTAAAAGCACAAGCCTCTGGTTTGTTATGTATGGCAATTGTAGGTGGAGCAATTATACCTTTTATATTTGGTAGTTTAATTGATGGTTTTGGCTTCAAAACCGCCTTTATTTTAACAATAGTGTGTTATGGCTATATTTTATTTTTTGGAAGAATGAAAGCAAAGAAAATTTAATTTTATAAGCAGCTATTTCCAGCTTTCATTACTCGCTTTTTTTACCAAAAAAGGTAAAAAAGAGCTCAAACACGCCATTCAATCTGGGCTAAACTTGTTTGACAAAAAAGTGAATTAATAGAAAAGGTTTTTGAAATCTTACTAACACCAATATAATTTGTTACGAGGATTTTCGCAAATAGGCAAGAAGCAAGCAATAAATTATATTGGTTATAGCAAATGTTATTTAATTATTCATATTTTTTTTAAAATGGTTTTATTCACAACTGTCATATTCAGCAATAACTTCTAGTATTTGACTCTCTCTAAATTTTCTTTTTTTAAGTTTTTTAACCAAAGATGGGCAATCTGAAAAATATTTCATAGCCCTTTTCCTGAAAGATTTTGTAAAAAGTGATGCGCTTATATTTGTAGGTAAGGTTATTAAAGGAGAAGCTATCTTTTCATTTTTTCTTAATGCATAAAATTCATTATCTTGAGACGAATAATAAGTTGAAGATGTAAAACCACGTTGACCACCAATCATATTTGGAGACATTGTTGAGTTACTCACTATTCTTGCGTATAGTTTCATTTTTTTAAATTCAATTAGTTTAAACAATTGATATTTTGACCTTGAAGTTTTTACATATTCATAAATAGCTATTTCATTATTTCTTTCTTTTATTATCGCTTTATTCACGTTTGTATTGTCATATTTCATTTCTTCGTCATTCTCATTTTTTTTAAACTTTATCTTATGAGAATTTATGAGTGCACCTTTATTTATTAATGGTAATTTTAAATTTCCTGTGATTGTGTCCCCATTTTTTAGTATTAAGCTTCCTTCAACCCAATTATTTTGAGCATTTCCAATGCTGATGATTAAAGTTAATAATAAAAGTGTAAGTTTTTGTTTCTTCATTTTTTGATTTTTTTCAGTAATTTTAGTTTATATATTAAATAAATTTATTAAAATTTCAATGACTTTAATGTAGTTTTTTAAAATCTCGCTAACGGTTTTGTATATTAAAAGTAGCTTGTTTAAATGCGTCATTTTTCAATTTAGAAACAAATATAGCAGAAAAGAACCAAACTTTGAGTTTAGTACTTCACTGCTATTTTTTATATACCTTGTTAGGCACAGTAATTTTAAAATTGCTTGATTAAATCTATAGGGCCACCACCATTATTTTCATAAATAGCTTCGAATGGAAAATAATTCCAATTGCTACAACCACAGTTATTCCAAACTCTAACTCCAATATTTAATTGACCACTAAAATTAGGTCGTATTTCCTTGTATTGAGAACCATTTCCATAATTTCTTACTTGAGAATTCGGAATACTCCACTCATAAGAATATGAATAAGGAAAACCAGTATCAAATAACATAGGTTGATAATTAGCTTTTAAAACAGACCATTGTTGTGCATATATTTCTACATTTCCAATTTTTTGAACATTCAAATATCCACCTCCTTGATTATTTATTTTAGGAGCACCAACTATAACTCCTTTTGTAATTGTAAAGTTTAAATTAGAAACACTATAGCTAATGTATCCAGAATTTAATGGGTTTGAAGTATTGTGAGAAACAGAAATAGAATTATAACTTTGACTAATAATAGTAAGGTTGGGAGAAACACTCCATACTCCATTTGTCATACAAATAGGTACATTAATGGTATATGTTTTAATTTCATTATCACAAATATAATTGTCTCCACTAATTTCACTTGGTTGTGTATTACAATCAAAATTACAAGTGTAACTTGCTTGAATGCCATCCAATTCTTCCGCCAACCAATCACCATTTCTTGGATTAAAAGAAATATGAGGTTTGTTTTGTGTATTCAAGTTTTCATCAATATCTGATGAAAAATTATCAAATGGACTACTTTTTATTCCTGTTGGAGGAGTTATATTTTTATAAGAACGTAAATAATCACTATTGTTTAAAACTACGTTATTGCTACCTATATCTAAAGCACTTGCAGTAGGTATAAAACTAAATTTATCTCTTAAAAAAACACCATTAGGTAAAGTACTAGTATCTATAAAATTAGAAACACTATAATAACCACCACTATAACTATCAAAAGGTAAAATATTATTGGGTTGATTTTTAGTTATATCCGTAATATTTGTAGTAATACTAACCAACCAAAGTATAACTTTGGTATACGAAATTTTTCCTTTATAGATTTGATTTTCTGTTCCATAAGGAATAGCTTTTGCATTAAAGTTAACATTAAATTTTCCGCTAGTTGAAATTAAGTTTAAAATACTACCATAAAAACTACCAACAAAAGAACCATGACCTACACCCCAAAATAATGCAATAGGAGTTATTAAATTTTCTAAATAAGATAGTTTTACACTTTCATTTACATTTAATAAATCATCACCAGGGTTGAAATCTTGTATATCACCACATTCACTACCATTACTTATGGCTATATTTCTTGAATACAGAGGATAACCTCCACTATTGGCAATTCCTTTATTTTTAAGTTGATTATAAAAATTATCATGTTCACTGTTTTCTATTGCATAATAATTATTGGCTCTATTTTTTAGTAGTTGTTTAGTTGCTGGAGTATCTAATAAAGTGAATACATCATCTACATTTGTGAATAGTGATACTACAGTACCTGCAAGAGTTTGTAAAAATTGTTGGTCTATATGTCTTAACATATATTGTACAGCAATTGGAATATTTGCGCCTTGTTGGGGTGCATCATGACTAATAAACAAGCGAGTATCATGATTCATTCCACGTTCTTCCATATCTGCTAAAGCCCATCTACCAATTACACCACCCATACTTTGTCCTAAAATTACATTTGGTTCTGTACTACCTGCAATAGATTTTTGTTGATTTACCCATTTTATAATTTCTTCTAAAGCATAGGCATTTCGTTGTAAATAATCTACGCCATTATCCCAGTCTACAAAAATTATATCGTATTCTTTATAATAACCTCTTAATAAATTGTAAAGTTCGCCACTATTATTTAAACTCCTTTTAAATTCGGCATAACCACTATATCCAAATTCACTTTCAGGGTTTAAAATAACACCAGCATCAAAACCTTCTGCAACAATAAGAGGTTTTTTTATTTGACTGTTTCCATAAGCATAATCAATAGTTAAATTTACAGAAGCATTTTTTCCTAAATAACTATCTGTTGCTGTTATTTTTTTGCAAGGATATCTTGATACTCCAGTAGATGTAGACCTTTGTTGGTTGTTACTTCCATAAATATAAGTTTCATACCCTTCTTCTATGTTAATTTTAGAATGACTATATAAACTAGTACCATTAGTTAAGTTTAATTTGTATTTCCAAGTTTTTAAACCTTCTGAAGTATAATTGACAGAAATATTTTGGTTGAAAGGAATAGTAACATAACCATTACCATTGTCAAAATCTACTTGAATACTTTGTATTTGATTGGTGTTATTTGAGTAAAAAATAGTAGAAGGTATTTTTACCTGAAAATTCAAACCACTATATTTTAAAATCGCAGGCGTTATTGCAAATGTCTGTTTTGTTTCATAAGGTACTTTATTAGGTATATCATAAAATCTACCATTAGTGTAATTTATTAAATTACTAGTTAAAGCATTGCTTTTAAACTTACCATATTTAAAATATAAACCAGATAGAGAAATTATTCCTTTAGCTCTGTTATTTTTTAGATTGTTTTTAAAAACGGTTGGACTTACTAAACCACTAGCGTTGTTACTAATTTTACTTGTTAATAAGGTTTTATATATTTCCTCTAGACTATTAATAGTAAGATAATTATTGCTTGATAAAACACCATTAAATTCTTCAAGATTGGTAAATTCCATACCAGAGTCAATTAAAATTCCATGTGGTATTTTGTTTTTATCTAATTGCCCAAAAAGGGTATTCATTTGATTGGCAAAAGTTGTATTAATTTGTTGTTGGGCAAAGGTTAGTTTTGTTAACAAAACAAAACATAGCAAAAAAGTAATTCTTTTCATATTTTTGTATTAAGGTTAAATAATTGTGAGATGTTGTTTAATCTGTTATTTGAAAGATTGCCTACCTTGTAGGTGGTCTTTCTTATTTTGAAGTTATCTTTTCATAAGCTTTTTTTAGTATTTCATATCAAAACGCCCTTCACGAACTTCTACTTTTTCACCGATATTATTAATAGCATCAAACCAAAAAGTTCCGCTAATTATTGCATTATTATAATCGTGATGTGTTATAATTAATTCTCCTGTAATTTGAGGTGTTGTTGTGTATTTCTCATCATTTCCGTTATCTCTAAAAATTGTATATTCAGCAAATTTTGAATCGTTAAAAGATCTAACAGTATTTAGATTAATAACTTTATTTATTGTTAAATTTAGATTTTCTACTGCAATGAAAACAGAATTAATATTACTATTATCTTTATTAGCTATATCCAATGAAAAATTCTCTTGATTAATAAAATAGCAAATCAAATTTCCAGATGGAAAGAAACCTTTTGGTAAAAAAGCTTCTCCATTAACTAGACAACCTGCTGTATTTGCCCCAACTTTTGTGGCTTTGGGTAATTGCTCTAATGGTGTTAATTCAGTTTCATTTTTTTCAGAACAGCTATGTATAGAGAAGACTATTCCAATTAGTAAGAGTATTTTTTTCATAAATTTTATTTTAATTAATAGTTTTATTTTTCGTCTTTATTGTGCCTAACTTTAATACTGATATGACGTCGTTTTAATGACTGATATCAGTAGTTAGCGAAGTTAGTTTTTTTGCTGAAAAAATAAAGAGTGTAAATACCTGTTTTATAAACAAAAAAAGCCGAAACGTATTTGTTTCGACTTTTTATAGTTAAAAGCTTAAAATTACTATTCAATCATAATTTTCTTAGAAATTTTTCCGTTTTCTGTTTCTACATTTAAAATATATACAGTTGCTGAAAGTTTGTTTGTTTTTAATCTGTTTTCAGTAATGTTGTCTATATTTTTCCATTCACGAACTTTTTGTCCTAAAATATTATACAATGCTACTTTTTTAATTTTAAGTAGTTTGTTGTTTTGAATTACAATTTCATTAGTACTTTGATCTACAAAAGTTGTTAACTCATTGTTTAATGGGTTTACTTCATCTGTAGATAATGCCGTTTTATTTTCAAAAGTAATGTAAAAACGGTCTGTATATACACCATTTTCTATGGTTAACTCTATAGGTGTTCTACTTAAAGTGTAATACGTGTTTGTTAGTTTGTCTAACAAGTAAATAGGTCTGTTTATGTTTTTTACTTCATCTATCTGAATACTTTTAGCATCGCTATTAGTTGTTGCAATTGTTAACGGAATTTCTAATTCGTTTGTTATTTCAGAAACACCTGCAATTACTAATTTTCTATTATTCATTTCTGGGAAGTTCCAGTACATGTCGTTTTCGCCAACGTCAAATATTTCACTATCAAAACCATTTTCATACTTAAAAGTATTGCCTTGTCTGAAAGAAATTCCTATTTGCCTATGCAGTTGTACTAAATCTGAAGTTGTTCTGTTAAACCCTAGTTTTAATATTGGTAATAAATCAAACTCATCGTCATCAATATTATTTTTATTTCCTTTTTTAGAGTTTTTAGATTTAAAGAAAAAAGTACCTCCTGTATCAAAATCATCATCTTTATAATTTCTTTGAGAGTTTTCAAATCTAATGGTTCCACCATCTTCATTTGCTCTTATAAAAAATCCTTGGGCAACAGCAATATATCTGTTAGGAGCATGATAGGTACCTTCACCTAAACTAGGGAAATTACCATTGCTAAACTCAATATCATCAATAACCAAGTTGTAAGGCCTGTTTGCAGTTATTGTAAAGGTTGTAACATCTTCCCAATTTAAAAATATTTCTTGACCAGAACTACCTGTTAATAATTGGGTTTTTACTGGTTGTGAATTATCTGGTGTTAATGTTACAGTTGGATCTGATACTGGTGATGATGGTGCATTGTTAAATAAAAATATAGATTTTATGTCTATAGCATCATCAAAAGTAAAAGTAATATCATACGTATCTGTACCACCTTCAGACTTTGTTACAACCTTAGCTGTTGTACCTCCAATATTTGCAACATTAGGGTCAATAATTATAGTGTTGTTACTATACTCTACAATAACTTCTATACCTTCTACTGTTTGTGTTACATTACTTCCATTGTCAACAGCAGTTTCCCAATCATACGTTAGTGGGTCTGTTGATGGTACACCATTTGCTG
Source organism: Polaribacter aestuariivivens (assembly GCF_005885675.1). Lineage (GTDB taxonomy): Bacteria > Bacteroidota > Bacteroidia > Flavobacteriales > Flavobacteriaceae > Polaribacter > Polaribacter aestuariivivens. The sequence continues at coordinate 10,512 of NZ_VANR01000008.1, read as the reverse complement.
CAATTCCCATGGTTAAGTTTCTTTGAGAATAACCACCATAATAACCTGCAAAAGTATGACCTGAAATACCACTTGGTTCTGTATCTTCTCCTGTATGTTCCCAGAAGTATAAAGTACCTTCAATAGCATCTATATTCGTATTTATAAAGTCTGTAGCATCTAAAGCACTTGGATATGGGTTACCTACTAAAGTTGCAGTATTGGCTGTTACAGGAATGCTTATAGAACCGTCATTTGGAGTTCCAACAAATGTAAAGTTTTGAGGATTTGCTCCAGTACTTTTCATAGTGTATCCTAAACCTCTTTTAATAACACCCGTTTCTAGTTTTCTTACGTAATTTTCTGAACGTTCATCATCTTCTGCTGGATCGTTTTCATTGGTGTAAATCCAGTAGTTTGATATGGTAATTGGAGTACCTGTTGCTCCGTTTAAACCACGATTTGGAACACCTGATTGATCTAAAGAAACCCAATTAATATCTACAATAGATGATGAGGCAGATGTTGGTATGGTACCATCTTTCATTACTTGTCCAACTCTGTAAGTATCTAAACCTAATTCTCTTACAGGAGAAGTCCAATAATGGTATCTGTATACATTTGGTACTACAGCTTGTTGGTCTCTAAATAATTTTCCTGAACCTTGTACGTTTGATAAACCTACGTGTGTTTGTACTAATTGTCCGTCTCCAATTAATCTTACTTGACCATCTAAAATAAAATCTTCATCAAACTCTAAATATTGATCATCTGCAACCATTAATTTAGAATTTGCTTTAACCCAAACACATTCTACTTCCACACTTTCTGTTAAAATAGCATGCGTAAGTGAGGTTTGTGAGTCTATAACCATTACCTTATCTCTATCTTCAGTTTGGGTACTTGGTCCGTTTGTAGTTATTAAACTATTACCACCAAACCATGAACCTGAAACGCCTATATCTCCATTCCAGAAGATTCCATTAATTTCTGAATATGTAAAATATTTAACACCATTAAAGTCGTAATTTGCGGCATACACATTTTCAGAATTAATAGTTGTATCTGTTAATGGTACATACTTTACGTTGGTAGTAAAACTTGCGTCATCTGCTATTTTTAAAACCTTTACGGTGTTTGGTGTTGTTAAAGCACCATCAATTGCAGCTTTGTTTGCAGCTACTTGTACGCTACTAACGCTTCCGTTTTCAACAATTTTCCAGGTTCTACCAATTGTTTTTTCTGGTGCACAAATTAACTCAGTTTCTGTAACAGTATTTACAACACCTGTATTGTTACCCCACATTAAAAAATCTTTGTTTGAAGCAAATGTATTTGCGTTGGAAACATTATCTGCCGCAATTGCATTTAAACCAATTGTAATAATTTGTCCGTTAGGATTTGTTATTGCATCATATGCAGGGTTATTTGATTTGGATTGTTTTTGATTTAATGCCATGGCATCATCTCTACCAATACCTGCAACATTATTATGGTATGCTGTGTTTGCACTGTAATTCCAAACTTTGGTAACTTGATCTTGTAATAGGTAATCACCCTCTATAATTCCAGCATTATAATCTACAGTACTTAACGTAAAACCATATTTTATAGCCAAATAGCTTTCTACTTGTTGTTGTTTTTTTGCAGTTGGTGTTTCGTTAAAAATCATTATTTCTGCAATTTGACCGTTCCAAAAATTAGCACTTCCATTACTACCAATATCAAAATCGTCATTTACACCAGTTATGTTAACCAATGTTGTATTATTAGTAAATAAAGGATTTCCTTGAACGTGAATTGCTTGACTAACACCTGTAGGAGCTGATCCAGGAGTTGTTGTAGCACCAGTTGTAAATAAATTGTATGTGTTTTCGTTAGCAGAAATATTTAAAATCTGATCTGTAGGATCACCAAATCGATATCTTAAATTAGTTGAGCTTACAGCTCTATTATGAAAGTTTCCAGAACCACTAACATTTTCTAAAAAAATAAAACCATTTGCGTTTACTACATTAGGATTTACAACAACATAAGACCAAAGATTAGAATACGTATCTGTTCCTAAAATACCATTAGTAATGATTAAATCTTGATTTGATGTAGGATCAAAATCTATTACTGGGTTAAAGTTTAAACCTACATCTATTTTTGAAGGAGCAGTTCCAATATCTGAAGTTGCGTCGTGTAAACTTGCAGTTTGATCTACCCAAGAAGTTACTGAAGTAGTTCCTGTTACATCTTTATCGGCTCTTAACCAAAGTATATTTCCTGCAACTCCAGGACTAATTGGGTCTTCAGAATCGTCTCTAAAATCTACATCTTCTGTAGCAACGTCTGAGTCTGTGTCTGGTAAATCTGATTGCGGATTATCAATTTCATCATTTACATCATAATTATCGTTTGTATTTGTACCTTCAAAAACATCTGCTAAACCATCACCATCAGTATCTGTAAAGTTTGATGGGTCTACAATTCCATCTGGAGTTCCGTCAGCAGAAGCACCAGTATTTTCATCTAATACTGCATCTTCTGAATTTGTAACATTATTTTCGGAGATATCGAAAATACCATCATTATCAGAATCTGTATCAATATAATCTGGATTATCAGTTCCATCGTTGTTATTTGGAGTAATGTCTGTACCACCTTGTGCAGTTTCATAATTGTCATCTAAACCATTATTGTTTGCATCTGTGATTCCGTTTCCAATTCCACTTGGAGAGATATACCCTAATGTTGTTTGTGCTTCGACATTATCAGGAATTCCATCATTATCAGAATCTATATCTAAGCTATTTATAACGCCATCACCATCCGTATCTATAGGATTATCTAAATTTGCTAAGACTGCAATTTCAGCTGGGGTTAAAGCGACTGGATAATGATAATATTCGTCCATTAAACCATCAAAATAATCGCCATCAGTTGAGTTTGCAAAAGCATCGTCATTATTTCGTCCTCCAAGACCAGAACCATCTGAGTGTGCTGCCAGTTCACCAAAACCAGAACTAATGGTTGTTGATGCTACACCATCTAAATACAAAGTTAAATCGCCATTATTATAAGTAACAGCTACATGATGCCAATTATTATCACTAGGAAAGGTAAGTGAAGTGGTTGGAGCTGAAACATTTCCTTCTCTTACAGCAGCTTCTAAAGTGTTGCCATTTAATCTTACGGTTAATCCGTTTGTGTTTCCTCCTTCATCTATAATTTCTTGAACGCCTGTTAAATCGTCTGGTTTTACCCAAACAGAGTGGGTTAGTGTTGTTACAGCTTGGTTTAAGAAGGTACCATCACTATATTGAATTAAAAATGTTCCGTTAAATTCAATCGCGTTTGAGCCAACTATATTATCTGAACTATAGGCTGGAACTGCTGCGTTTTGTTGCTCGAAATCATTTCCAGAAGAATCGTTTGTGGTGTTTTCAAAACTATAAACAGCGTCTGGTGTTGGTAATCCAGGAGTGTTTTCTAAAACGTCTGGTATACCATCATTATCATCATCAATATCTATGTTATTTGCAATTCCATCTTTGTCTGTATCTACACCAAGAATGTCATCTCTATAATCTAAATCGCCTCCAATATTTACATCATTATCTGAACTATCGTCTAAAAAGCCATCAGTTTTTGGATCTGTGTGAATACCATTAATATCAGTATATGCTTGGTCTGTGTCTGATGCTTCTAAAGCATCTACCAAACCATTTATACCAACAGTTCCTGTAAACATTCCTCCAGAGTTTGGGGGAAGTGCCTCGTTAATAATACCTTCATCTATATCATTGGTTGAATCGTTATCTGAATCTAAGTCTAAATAATCTGGTTGTGTATCACCATCTGTATTTATAACTGTTAAGCCAGTTCCGTAGGCTAAATCTATTCCTGTTAAACTAAAACTATTTGTTGGAGGAATATAACCTTGCGTTGTTTGTGCTTCTATATTATCTGGTATTCCATCATTATCTGAATCAAGATCTCTGAAATCGAAAATACCATCACCATCAGAATCTATTGGGGTACAAAATGATAGGTTACCAATTGCAATGTTTTGTGTTATTAAAAAACTACCTGTTGCTAAGTTGCTGTAAACAAATTGCAGTTTTGTTACGTATTCTGGAATTGGATTGATTATAACGTTTCCTGCAGTAGTTGTGGTTCCTGTAAATGTATTAGAACCACTATAGGTGTTTGCAGCTCCATCTGTAGTATAATCTGCAGCATCTAAAGTGTAGTTAGAACCATCTTGTTTTGTAATAATTACTTTTACAACGTCTGTTGCTGATGTTGCATCGTCTCGATTCACATCATAAATTGTAAAACCTAGATTTAAAACTGGTGCACTAAAATTAAAAACATGTCTTGATTCTGCATTGGCAGTTGCTAATTGCGATAAGTTGTAAGCACTATCTGTAGTTGTATTATCGTTTACTCTATAATTACTTTCACTAATAACGTTTGAAGTTCTTGATAGTTTTATGGTTACGTTTGCGTTTACAATTTCATCATCGACTTCAATTGGATCATCTCCATTTGTTGCAACAGTGTCTCCTTCAGTATATTCATTATTCCAGTTTAAAACTCCGTTATTAACTGTACAGTCGTTTACGATTTCTACGGAATCTAAAATTCCATCATTATCATCATCTAAATCTACTTCGTCACTTACATTGTCTCCATCTGTATCTATTGTAAACGTATCATCTCTATAATCTACGTCACCACCATTTAGTACGTCAGAATCTTCATCTGGAAAATTGTTTGTTTGAGAATTGTCAAAAGAACCATTTACGTCTGAATAATTATCACCATTATCATAGGCATTATCTAAACCATTGTTTCCATAAGTACCTGTTAATACAAGTCCTGCTTCAACATTATCTAAAATTCCATCGTCATCAGAATCAATATCTAAAAAATCTTTCGTTGTGTCTGAATCTGTATCTACTGGAGTTAATCCACCAGTATAAGCAGTATCTACACCATTTGCATCGTAAACACCATCTGGTGCTTCATAGCCAATTGTGGTTTGTGCTTCAATATTATCTGGAATACCATCATTATCTGAATCTAAATCTAAACAGTTTAAAATACCGTCATTATCAGTATCGTCAGCATTTGTTATATGAGTAATTTGAAAATTATTTATGCTGTATGTTGATGTTTGACCAAAGAAGGAACTGTCAACAAAATAATCTGTACCATTAGCATTTACTAAACTTGAGTACACTAATGTATCATTTACCCAATATGTGATAGATTTTCCTGCTTTTTTAATAGTAAGTTTATTGCCACTGGCTCCATTACTAACATTTACTCTAAAAGTACCATTTTCATAAATTTGAAGAGATTCTCCACTTCCACTAATGTAAAAAGTATAATCGATATCTTCCCAACTATTGGTAGAATTTGTTCCAGCTTCATTGATACCTATTAAAACAGCTCTTTCTGTATTATCGAGAAAAGTACCATCTAAAGTATAACTAACTTCATAATCTGTAGGCGTATCAAAGGTTGAGAAATTAGGAGAATGAGCACTGTTTACAAAGCCTGCTGTACCATTTGTGAAGGTGATGTTATTACTAGTGTAACTAAGTCCTGAACCACCAACAGTAGTGAAGGATAGGTTGCTTGTTGACATTGTTCCTGCGCTACAACCTTCTACTGTATCTAAAATTCCATCATTATCATCGTCTAAATCTGTTGTGTCTGGTACACCATCATTGTCTGTATCTCTAAAAGTTGAAGTTGCATCTCTCCAATCTACTTCACCTCCAGAAGGATTGTCTGGAAAATCGTTATATGGTGTGTTATCAAAAGTTCCATTTACGTCAGCAAAATTATCTGCACTTTCATAATTGGAATCTAATCCATTAATTCCGTAAAAACCAAATAATGATAGGTTTGCTTCCACCAAATCTGGTGTTCCATCATTATCAGAATCTGTGTCTAAATAATCAGGTATGGTATCTGTTCCACTATCTGTATTTACCAAAACGAAGTAGGCTCCATCAACTCCACCAGGAACGTTTGCATCATAATTATCATCTAAACCATCATTATCTGCATCTGTAAAAGTAGTTGGAGCAACATAACTTGCTGTTGGTTGAGCTTCTATATTATCTGGAATACCATCATTATCCGAATCTAAATCTAAATAGTTTGCGATTCCATCTCCATCTGAATCGTTATTACAAGAAGTAGTGTTTAAAATACCAATAGCATCTACTTCAAAATCGGTAATACTAGGATCTGTTTGTTTTGTAATTTGAATGTATCTAAAAGCAACATTTGAGGTTACGATGTCTGTTTGGAAATTATCTGACTGTGTACTTGTGGGTGCATCTAAATTTCTTGTGTATGTTGTATTGTCTGTTGATTCGTTAATTATAGGTATTGCTGTACCAGTAGCACCAACTCGTCTTTTCCAAGTTATTTCATATTGGGTTCCAGCAGGAAATACGCTACCAAAATCTAAAACAAATACATTTCCGTTTGTATTTACTTCTCCTGAATTGTCATCTGGTTCTCCTGTTAAGTTTCCACTATTTACAATTCCAGATTGTGATGTTAAAACAGCATTAAAATCAATACATCTTTCTACAAAATCTCTTATTCCATCATTATCATCATCTTTATCGATGTTATTTGCTACACCATCTTCGTCTGTATCTAAAAAACCTGTTACGGAAACGTCTCTCCAATTGACATCATTTGGCAATCCTAAATTGGCGTTGTTTCCATCATCAGGGAAATTATCTGTTTGTGTATCGTCAAATATTCCATTTACATCTTTATAGCTATCAATAGATTCATAGCTTTTGTCTAAACCATTGTTACCAACATTTCCGTTTAAAATTAAATTTGCTTCTATGGTGTCAGAAACTGTATCGTCATCTGAATCTAGATCTCTATAATCTGCTTCTCCAGAACTATCTGAGTTTACTGGTGTAATATCTGTTCCTCCTTGTGCAGTTTCATAATTGTCGTCTAAACCATTATTATTTGCATCTGTGAAACCATCTCCAACAGCTCCACTTGAAGCTATATATCCAGCAGTTGTTTGTGCTTCTATGTTATCTGGGATACCATCATTATCTGCATCTAAATCTAAATGGTTTGGAATGCCATCATCATCAAAATCGTAAACATCTGGAATACCTCCAGAACCTGTGGTAACATAACTTGTAGTACTTCCATCAGATGATATGTTATCATCAATAGTATCTAAGTAATTTGGTAATTTGTCTCCATCTTCGTCTCCTAAAGGATCGTACTCTGTACCACTTAAGGTCAATTCTACAGTGTCTAAAATTCCATCATTATCATCGTCTACATCATCAGCATCTACAATACCATCTCCGTCTGTATCTAATAATGATAAGTCATTTAATTGAATTGCAATATGAACACTTTCAAAATTGATGTCATCACCAGCAGTTACTGCGTTGTCTAATGGAGAAAAGGCCAAGTCCATTTTACCATCAATGTCTGGTTTTCCAATGAAAACTACTTCAGTTTTGGCCCATTTATCGTAAGCATCTGAAGTTACTGTTACGATTTGTGTCACTGGCGTCACACCAGGTTCATTAATTTCATAAGAAAATTGATCAATATATTGTCCTGAGTAGTAGTCACCACCAACACCACTACTTTTTGCTGTCATGACGTAAATTGTCAATTTATATACGTTTCCTTCAATTAAGTCTCCCATAGATGTTTTTACAGACTCTACAGGTGAGGTATTGAAATCTCCAACATCTCTCATGGAAATCCATGTTAAATCTCCAGTAGGAGGTAGGGGCAATGGAGATGCTACCCAAGTATCATTTTCTCCTAAACTACCTTGACCTCCAGCATTTGTTCTATTGGAAATATCTGGTGTTCCACCATCATCTATATATCCTGCAGGAGTACAATTACCACAAGTAGTAGCGGATGATCCTGTACTAGATATTGTTTGTGCATAAGAGATATTGCTTGTAGCTATATATATAAGTAGAAAAAAAGCAATACTCTTATAAAGTTTTATAGAACTTAAGTACTTCATTTTTTAAAATTTTTGATTCAAATATTCATAACATTCTAATTTACAAAAATAATATTTTTATTCCTAATTATTGAATTCTTATTTTTATTTCATATTCTTAATTTTTTCATAAAAAAAAACCGAAAACAAGCTTGTTTTCGGTTTTTTTAATAATTTCTGAAGATTATTTATTCTATAATAATTTTTTTGGTAAGTTCACCATTCTCTGTTTTTAATTTAATTATATAAACCGTTGCAGGCAATTTATTTACTTTTAACCTACTTTCAGATGAAGTTTCTATATTTTTCCAATTATTAAGTTTTTGACCTAAAATATTGAATAACTCAATTTTATCTATTTTTAGTAGATTTTTATTTTTTACTACTATTTCTTTAGAATTATTATCCATAAAAATATTTAGATCTTTACTTAAAGGATTAAAGTTTTCTGTATTTAAAGCACTTTGTTTAGAAAAAACAATATAAAAACGGTCTGTATATGTACCAGCAGGAATATTTAATTCTTGTGGTGTTTTTGTTAGTGTGTAATAGGTGTTTGTTACTTTGTCTAACAAATAAACGTCTCTATTGATGTTTCTAATTTCATCTATTTGAATGGTTTTCTTATCATCATTAGCCACAGCAATTGTTAGCGGTACTTCTAATTGATTTGTAATTTCAGAAACCCCTGCGATTACCAGTTTTCTATCAGCTAATTCAGGAAATTGCCAGTAGATATCATTATCTCCAACATCAAAAATTTCACTATCGTAACCATTTTCATATTTGAAGGTATTTCCTCTTCTAAAAGAGATTCCTATTTGCCTGTGCAATGCTACAGCATTAGAAGAAGTTCTGTTATAACCTAACTTAATTACAGGTAATAAATCTATTTCATCTTCATCTTCATCTTCATTTTGCTTTTTATTTTTTGCGGCATTTGATTTGAAGAAATAGGATGTATTTTCTGAAGTACCAGAAGGTTTGTAGTTTCTTTGAGAATTCTCAAATCTTAATGTACCTCCATCACTATCAGCTCTAACAAAGAAACCTTGTGCAACAGCAATATATCTGCTTGGAGCTGTATATATAGCATCTCCTAAACTAGGGAAAAGACCTTGTGTAAACTCTAAATTATCCATCACTAAATTATAAGGACTGTCTGTTGTAATGGTAAATGAAGTTACATCTTCCCAGTTTAAATTAACATCTTGCCCTAATATACCAGTTAGTGTTTGAGTAACAGGAGTACCTTTATTTGGTGTTAATGTTACTGTTGGATTTATTGGTGATAATGGAGATTTACTATTTAACAAAAATATTGATTTTAAATCTATTGGTTTGTCAAAAGAAACTTCTACTTCATATTCGCTGACACTACCAAGAAGGTTACCAACACCTTGTCCTATAATATTAAATATTCCTGAAAGTATACCAGCAGAATCATTTGAATTTTCAATGCTAATCGTTACTCCATCTACTACTTGAGAAACCACATTACCTGTTTCTGTAGCAGAAGTAAAATCGAAAGTTTCTACACCTATACTACCAGTTCCATTTGCAGCAATACCCATGGTAAGGTTTCTTTGTCCATAACCACCATAATAACCTGCAAATGTATGTCCTGAAATACCAGTAGGTTCTACATCTTCTCCTGTATGTTCCCAGAAATACAATGTACCTTCTATGGTGTTGATATTTGTGTTTATGAAGTCTGTAGCATCTATAACGCTAGGGTATGGGTTACCAACTAATGAAGCTGTTTCACCCGTTAAAGGRAAGCTTATAGTACCATCATTAGGAGTACCAACAAAAGTATAGTTTTGTCCAACAACACCTGTAGATTTCATGGTGTAACCTCTTGCTCTACCAATAGGCTCTGTTTCTAATACTCTTACGTAATTTGAAGAACGATCATCTGCAGCTGCAGGATCGTTTTGGTTTGTATAAATCCAATAATTAGCAATAGTTATAGGTGTTACTCCTGCAACTCCTGGAGCTCCATTTAAACCTCTATTATCAACACCAGGTTGATCTAATGAAACAAAGTTAATATCTGTAATGGTAGAGTTTTCTGATGTTGGTATGTTACCATCTTTCATCACTTGACCCACTCTAAATGTATTTTGATTTAACTCTCTTACAGGAGAAGACCAGTAATGATACCTGTATACATTTGGTACAACAGCTTCTTGATCTCTATAAAGTTTTCCTGTTCCTTCAACATTGGAAAGACCAACATGAGTTTGTACTAATTGTCCATCACCTACCAATCTCATTTCTCCATCTAAAATAAAATCTTCATCAAACTCTAAGTACATATTATCTGGAATTATCAGTTTAGAGTTTTCTTTTATCCAAACACATTCTACTCTTGCATCTTCTGGAAGAACTGCATTTGTTAGAGATGTTTGTGCGTCTATGACCATTACTTTGTCTCTATCTGCAGCATTTCTACTTGGACCATTTAAGTTTACCCCAGTTAAGGTGCTGTTACC
>NZ_VANR01000007.1 GCF_005885675.1 Polaribacter aestuariivivens | reverse complement strand
ACTACTCCATTTCAAGACGAACCTAGTTTCGAGAATTTAGAAGGCGGAATTTACACCATCATTGTTAATGATAAAAATGGATGTGCTCCAGATGCTACTCTGCAAGTTTCTGTAATTCAATTTCCTAAATTCTTTACCCCAAATGGCGATGGAAGAAATGATACTTGGGTAATTAAAGGCGCTAATAAAACCTTTTATCCAAATGCAAGTATCAATATTTTTAACAGATTTGGAAAATTAGTCGCGCAAATTCCTATTGATTCACAAGGATGGAATGGAACTTTCAACGGAAAACTACTCCCTTCTGATGATTATTGGTTTAATATTCAGCTAATTCCTGCAGATTCTTCCAAACCAACAATTAACAAAAAAGGTAATTTCTCTCTTTTAAGAAGGTAAAATATCATGAAACAAAAAGTAGTTGGCATATTATTTATTTTAATAGCTAACCTTAGCTTCTCGCAAGGTGAAGCAAACTTTTGGTTTTTTGGTGAAAAAGCTGGTATAGATTTCGACTTAGGTAGAACAAATATTCTTTCAAATAGTCAAATAACTGCACCTGCAGGTAGCGCTTCTATTTCCGATAGAAATGGAAACTTATTATTTTATACCAATGGTGAAACTATTTGGAATAAAAATCATCAAATAATGGAAAATGGAACTGGTTTAGCTGGTGAAATTGGAAACACACAAACTGCAGTTATAGTTCCAAAACCTGGTAGTCAAGAAATTTATTATGTATTTACAACCAGAATGGAATCTGATGCTAATTTTAGTGCGGGTTTAAAATATTCTGAAGTAGAAATATCTAATGCTTTTCCGTTAGGAAAAGTAATTTCTAAAAATGTTTTTTTAGCAATTTATAAAACAGAAAGAATAACAGCAGTACATAGTGATGATGGAAACGCTATTTGGGTAATTACTTTTGGATCGTCAAATAGTGAAAATACTTCCGCTTTTGAAACTTTTTCTATTTTTAAAGTAGATGCAACAGGTGTTGACAATAGAAGAACCATGTACAGAGTACCAGAAGCAACAACTACATCTTCTATTGGTCAGTTAAAAATAGCTCCTGATGGAAAAACTATTGGATTGGCAAATTTTGACTTTACAGGAAAAGAAGCATTATATATTCTAGACTTTGATACTTCAACTGGAGAAGTTACGTATAGAAATAAGATAAGTACAAACATGGGACCAAATGTTTTTATCGTTCCTTATGGTATTGCTTTTTCTCAAGATTCTAAAATTATTTATTTTTCAGGAGATTTAAATGTTGGTCCAAGTTTGGTAAGACAATTTAATGTAGAAGGTAGTTCAGATCCTTTAAATTCGCCTATTGTGCTAACTTCTTCCAATGCTTATAAATATAGGTCATTACAATTAGGTTCTGATGGAAAAATATATGTAGCTAAAAAAATTCATAATGATAATGACGAAGGTTCAGAATTTTTATCAGTAATAAATGAGCCTAATATTTCAGGTTTGGACAGTGATTTTGTTGATAATCAAGAAAATGTAACTCCTGGGCTTTCTTTTAGCGGACTTCCTAACTTTGTGCAATCTTTTTTTGAAAGTAGAATTTTTTCCGAAGATAAGTGTTTGGGTGAAAATGTAAATTTTTCTGCCACATCATATATTCCAATACAATCAATTAATTGGGATTTTGGTGATGGAAACTCTGCTACAGGCTTAACCCCAACTCATCAATATACTTCTAGTGGTTCAAAGATAGTTCAAGCAGAAATTACCCTAAACAACAACACCATTGTAAATGTTTATAAAAAAATACAAGTTTTTGCGTTACCAATACTAAAACCTAACCAAGAATTGGTACAATGTGATGATGATTTTGATGGTATTTCTAATTTTAATCTATTCAATATTAGAGAAAAAATTACAAATCCAGCATTAGATGAAGAGTTGTTTTTTTATGAAACAAATATTGATGCTCAAGCTGATATTAACAGAATTACAACTCCTGATAACTATAGAAATACAATCCCCAATCAAGAAATATTTATAAAAGTAGTAAACGAAAATGGATGTATTTCTTTTTCATCATTTAGAGTGAATGCGACTTTTGTACAAGTAGATCCTATTTCAGAAATGTACGTTTGTGAAGATTCAGATTCAACATCTGGAAATCAAAAAGGAGCATTTGATTTACAAGCAAAAAAAGTAGCTATTTATAATGATTTGAATTTAGATAGAACCACTACTACATTAAGATTTTATAACACCTATTCAGACGCACTCACAACAACCAATGAGCTTCCAGAAAATTTTATTTCTAAAACCACCACCATTTGGGTAAGAGTAGATGAAAATGCTAGTTGTGGCGGAATTCAATCTTTTGAAGCAATTGTAAATTCACAACCAATTATAAACTTACAAAACAGTTATACAATTTGTTTTGATCCAAGCTTAAAACCACCAATAACATTATCCGCAGACACTAGTAATGAAAGACATGAATGGAAAAATAGCTTAGGAACAGTAATCAGTACAAACATTAATTTTACACTCACAAATACAGGAACTTTTTCTTTAACATCTTACAAAACTGAAAATAATATTGAATGTTCTTTTACCAAAGAATTTGAAGTTACAAATCCAGAAAACCCTGTTTTTTCAAACATTATTGTAAATACTGAAGATGAAAACAACAATATTGTTGAAGTTTTTATAGATGGAAATAGTACTTACGAATTTTCTTTAGACAATACTACTTTCTTTGGAAATACAACTTCATATACGTTCACCCAAGTTATTCCAGGTTTAAAAACAATTTATGTGAGAGACACAAATAATTGCGAAACTCCAATTCAACAAAACGTATCTGTTTTAGGGGTGCAAGAATATTTTACACCAAATGGCGATGGTGTAAATGATTTTTGGAACATACGTGGTTTAGATGCTGTTTTCTACAAATCAATAAACATTAAAATTTTTGATAGATTAGGAAGAATCGTTGGCTCTATAACAGATTTTAACTCTCCTGGTTGGGACGGAACTTTTAATGGAAAAACACTAATTTCTAATAATTACTGGTTTACTGTAGAAATTGTAGATATTGACGATAACTTAATTAAAAAAACAGGAAACTTTAGTTTAATTAGAAAATAAAAATACAATTACAATCCGTATTTTTACAATATGGAATTTAAATTAGTTTCGGAGTTTTCTCCAACTGGAGATCAGCCACAAGCCATAAAAGAGCTTTCAACCAACATCAACAGTGGTGAAAAATACCAAACCCTTTTGGGTGTTACAGGCTCAGGTAAAACCTTTACAGTTGCTAATGTTGTAAAAAATGTAAAAAAACCAACATTAGTTTTAGCACACAATAAAACGTTAGCAGCACAATTATACTCAGAATTTAAACAGTTTTTTCCTGAAAACGCAGTTGAATACTTCGTTTCTTATTATGATTATTATCAACCTGAAGCCTATATTCCTGTAACAGGAACATATATTGAGAAAGATTTATCTATTAATGAAGATATTGAAAGGTTGCGTTTAAGCACCACTTCTTCCCTACTTTCTGGACGAAGAGACGTATTAGTTGTAGCCTCAGTTTCGTGTTTGTATGGTATTGGAAACCCTACTGAATTTAAGAAAAACGTAATACCTATTCAAGTTGGGCAACAAATTTCCAGAACAAAGTTTTTACATCAGTTAGTTACCAGTTTATACTCTAGAACTGAAGTTGAAATAAAAAGTGGAACCTTTAAAGTAAAAGGCGATGTCGTAACAATTTACCCTTCTTATGGTGATAATGGTTATAGAGTTCATTTTTTTGGTGATGAAATTGAGGAAATAGAATTGTTTGATTTAGAAAGTAATGCCATTATAAATACTTTTGAAGAATTAAGTATTTATCCAGCAAATTTATTCGTTACTTCTCCAGATGTTTTACAAAATGCCATTCATCAAATTCAAGAAGATATGATGAAACAAGTAGATTTTTTCAATGAAATTGGTAAACATTTAGAAGCAAAACGAATCAAAGAAAGAACAGAATTCGATTTAGAAATGATTCGCGAACTTGGATATTGTTCAGGAATAGAAAATTACTCTAGATATTTAGATGGCAGGTTACCAGGAACAAGACCCTTTTGTTTGTTAGATTATTTTCCTGATGATTATTTAATGGTTATTGATGAAAGTCACGTAACTGTACCACAAACTCATGCCATGTATGGTGGAGATAGAAGTAGAAAAGAAAATTTAGTAGAATATGGTTTTCGTTTACCAGCTGCAATGGACAATAGGCCTTTAAAGTTTGACGAATTTGAAGCCATTCAAAATCAAACCATTTTTGTTTCTGCAACACCAGCAGATTACGAATTACAAAAAACCGAAGGTGTTTTTGTTGAGCAAATAATACGTCCAACTGGTTTATTAGATCCTCCAATAGAAGTAAGACCAAGTTTAAATCAAATTGATGATTTAATTGAAGAAATTCAATTAAGAGTAGAAAAAGACGAACGTACTTTAGTTACTACTTTAACAAAAAGAATGGCAGAAGAATTAACAAAGTACCTAACAAGAGTTGATATTCGTTGTAGATACATACATTCTGATGTAGATACTTTAGAGCGTGTGGAAATTATGCAAGATTTACGAAAAGGCTTGTTTGATGTTTTAATTGGTGTAAACTTATTACGTGAAGGTTTAGATTTACCAGAAGTATCTTTAGTTGCTATTTTAGATGCTGATAAAGAAGGTTTTTTAAGAAACACAAAATCTTTAACCCAAAC
Organism: Polaribacter aestuariivivens; assembly: GCF_005885675.1. Lineage (GTDB taxonomy): Bacteria > Bacteroidota > Bacteroidia > Flavobacteriales > Flavobacteriaceae > Polaribacter > Polaribacter aestuariivivens. The sequence continues at coordinate 187,491 of NZ_VANR01000007.1, read as the reverse complement.
TGTTGGAAGAGCTGCAAGAAATGTAAACGGTTTGGCAATTATGTATGCAGATAAAATTACAGATAGCATGCAAAAAACAATTGACGAAACTGAAAGAAGAAGAGAAAAACAAATTGCGTACAACAGTAAACATAACATTACTCCTACGCAAATCAATAAAAGAATAGACAATACTTTAACTAAATCTGCAGTTTCCAGTTACCATTATGACAATGCAAAACAAGTTGCTGCAGAACAAGATTTACAATACTTACCTAAAGAAGAAATCGAAAAACGTATACGTTCTAAACGTAAACAAATGGAAGCTGCTGCAAAAGCTTTAGATTTTATTGCTGCTGCAAAATTACGTGATGAAATTGCAGTTTTAAAAGAAAGTGTTTAGAAATAAAAATTTTATTTAAAATATATTAATCAAAAAAATTACAAATTAAATTTAAAAAAAATGAAAAAGATAGTATTGACTTTATTATTAGTGAGCTTAAACTCATTTGCCCAAAGTACTTTTAGAAAAGGATTTATGAAAACAAAAGCAGACACTAAAATTGATGCTTATATAATGGTATTTGGGTATAATATTCAAGAAAAAGTTTACTATAAAACGAATAAAAATAGTTCAAAAATACATGAAATATCTGTAGAGGAATTAAATGAACTTTCTACAGAAAAAACAAAATATATTAGAAAACAGGTAAGTATTGAATTTTTAGAAAAAAACATGTACGCTAAAAATCAAAATAATAGTAATAAATTCAACTTAAGTACAGCCAACCTTTTTTTAAAAATTGAATTAGATGCTAAAAACTTCACTTTCTACTCTTATGAAAAAGATGGGAATGAATATTATTTTGTAGAAAAAAATAATACTATTAATTGGCTAGAATTTAAAAAGATAAAGAATAATAATAAAACTTTTGAAGTAAGAAATTACAGGAAACAGTTATTAGATGAGTACAAATTAAAGTCAGTAAACAAGAGAGGATATATTGGCTCAATAAAATATAAAAAAAAGTCATTAATTGAGTATTTTTTAAAATATGCAAATGATGAAAATATAAATTCTAAAAACTTTAGTAAAATTACTGATTCTCGAGATTTAAAAGACTTAATAAGTATCACCCCAAAAATTGGTTATTCATTTTATAATCAAGATACTAAAGCAGTACAAAGTAATTCTTTTAATAGTTCTTTCAACTCGAATAACCTAAATGTAGGCCTTGATATAGAGTTGTTTTTTAATACAATTTATAAGAAAAATTCATTTATTTTTTCTTTACAACATCATTTCAAATCAGAAACAAAAGATAGTATAAACTTTGGAGCTTCAAGTCCTGTGAATGTAGAAATTGCTAATAATATTGGTCTAACAAATTTAATACTTTCTTATAGGCACTACTTTAAAATTTCGGATGAAAAGTACATTTATTCAAATGCTGGAGTTGCATATAATCTTCATAGCGGAAGTACTAAATATACTTACACAAATGGGAATGAAGAAGCTAATTTAACATACAATAATACGTATTCATTATTTTTAAGTGTTGGTTTAAATATAAAAAAATATACTGTTGAGCTAAATTTTATGCCAATTTCTGGAGATTTTAAATCAAAAACTGATAATGAAGGAATATCTGATTGGAAATTTAAAAGAAGTGTACTTAGCTTTAACATTGGTTATGAAATTTTTTAGTAAAAGAAATATTAATTTCATTTCAAAATTTTAATCTTTAAAACCATATCGTTATTAACTTTTTTAGAACCTTCATAAAAACAACTTAATTATATTTTTTTAAAAAATCATTTTAAAAGAAATTATTTTACTAAAAGTTAAAAACTTCTCAAAAATTTACGATTTTTGCCCATAAAAAATTGAAGAAATGAAAAAAACTGTTTTTGTATTATTACTTATAACTTTAAATTCTTTTGCGCAAAGTTCGTTTAAGAAAGGGTACTTTATAACTTTAGACGGAACAAAGGTAGAATGTTTTATAAAGGATGAAAACCCTTATAAAATTCCAGAAAAGTTTGATTATAAAATTAATGATTCATCACAAGAATTATCTATAAATTCTTCTCAAATTAACGCTTTACATATTGCTCCAGATGTAAAATATGAGAGACACACTGTTAAAACTGATTTATCTAGTGATAATATAAGCGAACTTACTACAATCAGAATTTTAAACAAAGAAGAAGTAAGCTTACTATTAGAAGTTTTAGTAGAAAGTGAAAGCAGTCTTTTACAATTTTCTGATAATGAAGTTACTAGGTTTTTTTTCAAAAAAAACAACAAAGTTATTCCTTTCGATTATAAAAAGTATAAGAATGAAAGTAATGGAATTTCTGAGAACAGAAACTATCAACTTCAGTTAAAACAAAACTTTTTTTGTGCAAACTTAGATTATAACATAGATTATAAAAGAAAAAGTTTTATTAGTTTTTTTGTTGATTATAATGTTTGTAAAAATAAAAATTTTATCAATTTAACGGATAGGAAAAAAAATTCAAAAAAACCAATATTTAATATCAAAGGAAGATTAGGAACTGGTTTATTCTCAGCAGAAAATATTGTTGAACAAACCAACGAAGCTGAATCTTATAATTCTGAATTAGTATTTAAATTTGGAGTTGAAATTGAATATATTTTTGCTTTAAATAATAATAAATGGGCAGTTTTTATAGACCCTAGTTACCAAACAAATTTCTCTACTCAAAGTAAAACTATTAAAGGTTATAAAAATTTAGGCTTTGGAGGAAGTGGAGTTGGCGATATAATCGTTCCTATTTTTGATATAAATGAAACAAAGTTTAGCAATATAGAAATTCCTTTAGGAGTAAGACATTATATGTATTTTAATAACAATAATGCTTTATTTATAAACTTAGGAGTTAATTTTGATGTTCCAATTGAAAGTGAAATTACTCAAACTGATTCTGATACAGGAGACTCAACAACCTATGACATGAACTCCACATTTGGTTTCAATTTTGGTTTAGGCTATAAAGTAAGTGAAAAAATTACGGTAGATTTAAATTATTTTACTCCTAGAAGAGTTAAAATAGAAGGAAAAAACATTGACGATATAAATGTTAGCAACATCTCTTTAAAAATAGGATACCTTATTTTTTAAAATATATCTTAACAATTAAAATACTTCATAAAATTTATTTCTATTGCCCGTGTAAAATATTGAAGAATTGAAAAAGGTATTGTTGTATTATTATTTATAACTTTAAATTCTTTCGCACAAAGCTATTTAAAAAAGGAAGTTATTTAGATATTAAAAAGTTTGATAGTATTCATGAATATAAAGCAACTATAAAATCCTATTAAGATAGTTAAAAGCTTTTAATTAAGCATTTTTCTTAACTTTATAATACTATCTATCAACTTACTAGCTTTTTTTTCATAAATAGCATCATCTTCTTTAGTCCAAGAATTTTTTGCGTTTTTATTTACACGATTGTTATTTATGTACTTTAATTCTTTCTGCAATTTTTTTATCTTTTCTTCAACACTTAAATTATTAGACTCTTTATAACCTAACTTTTTTAAACCAGCTTCTAATTTTTTTATTTCTTCTACGTAAGATTTCTCTTTAACAGATGACCATTTTTTTAAATTCTTAAGTTTTTTTCGCTGTTTCTTTAAGGCACTAATTCTTGCTTTAATTTTTTTAACCAAAACAGTATTGTCTTGCATTAAAACTGTGGTTGTAGTTTTCTTTTTTAAAGAAAAAATATCAACATTTGTAATAAAAAAAGTTGAAGAAATAATAGAGAATAAAATTAAAAACAGTTTCATACAACGTAAATATAAAAAAATTGAAATAAAAAAGCCTTTGCTAAATTAGCAAAGGCTTTATAAAAATTTAAAAGCTTGTATTTTAAGCTTGTAAAACTTCTTGTACTTTATCTGCAGCTTCTTGAAATTCTGTAGCAGAAATAATTTTCATACCAGAGTTGTCAATTAACTCTTTTGCTTCTTTCGCATTTGTTCCTTGTAATCTACAAATAATTGGTACTGTAATTTTATCTCCCATATTTTTGTAGGCATCTACAACACCTTGTGCAACTCTGTCACAACGTACAATACCTCCAAAAATATTTACTAAAATTGCTTTTACATTTGGATCTTTTAAAATAATACCAAAAGCAGTTTCAACTCTTTGTGCATCTGCAGTTCCACCAACATCTAAAAAGTTAGCAGGTTCACCTCCAGATTCTTTAATTAAGTCCATAGTTCCCATTGCTAAACCAGCTCCATTAACCATACAACCAACGTTTCCGTCTAAATCTACATAATTTAAGCCAGCAGCTTTTGCTTCTACTTCAATTGGGTTCTCTTCACGTAAATCACGCATTGCAGCATAATCTCTATGTCTAAATAATGCATTTTCATCTAAAGAAACTTTAGCATCTACAGCCATTATTTTATCATCAGATGTTTTTAAAACAGGATTAATTTCAAACATTGAAGAATCAGACTTTATGTAAGCAGTATATAAAGCAGTAACAAATTTTGTCATTTCTTTAAAAGCTGTACCTGATAGACCTAAATTAAAAGCTATTTTACGAGCTTGAAAAGGCATTAAACCTAATAATGGATCAATTTCTTCAGTATAAATTAAATGTGGAGTTTCCTCAGCAACTGTTTCAATATCCATTCCACCTTCTGTAGAATACATAATCATATTTTTACCTGTTGCTCTGTTTAATAAAACAGACATGTAATATTCTTCTGGTTCAGAAGCTCCAGGATAATATACATCTTCGGCTACTAAAACTTGGTGTACTTTTTTACCTTCTGCTGAAGTTTGTGGTGTGATTAACATCATACCAATAATATCATCAGCAATTTTTTCTACTTCTTGTAGGTTTTTTGCTAATTTTACACCTCCACCTTTTCCACGACCACCTGCATGAACTTGTGCTTTAATAACATGCCAACCTGTACCAGTTTCTGCTGTTAATTGTTTTGCTGCATCAACAGCTTCTTTATGGCTACTTGCTACAATTCCGCGTTGTATTCTAACACCAAAACTGCTTAAAATTTCTTTTCCTTGATATTCGTGTAAGTTCATTGTTGTAAATGTTTAAAAACGTTGACAAAAATACAAATTCAGATGTAAAACTGGACTATGTTTCTCTAAAAAACTTGAAAATTATGAACCATTACAATTCTTTAAGAAATCTTTAACAGTTACAAACTGTAACGCATAAAAATTTAATGGGTCTTTAATCTATTAACACAATATTGTGATTTTTTTTTAGTCATCTAAATATTTTTGCAAGGTGTTTTAAACCAATCAACCAAAAAACATGTTTAAAAAAATCTTTATACTACCATTTTTCATGGTATTAATCTCGTTTCTTACGAGCGCTCAGAATGTAAAAAACCGAAAAACTGCAACCACAACTCGAATTGAAAAAGCTCCAAAAATTGATGGATTATTAAATGATGATGCTTGGAAAAATGCAGAAGAACTCACAAATTTTGTAATTTTTAGACCTGAAAATGGTGTTGCTGTAAAAGATGAATATCAAACTACTGTAAAAGTAGTTTACGACAATGAAGCTGTATATATTTCTGCAATTATGCTAGATCCAGATCCCGAAAATATTCCTCAAGAATTTGCGGTAAGAGATAATTTTAGTCAAGCAGATTTCTTTTTAGTAACAATAAATCCAAATGATGATGGACAAAACCCATTTGAATTTGTAGTACAATCTACAGGAAATCAAGCAGACTCTAAAGTTTCTAACGGAAATGAAGATTTTAATTGGAGTGCAGTGTGGGACAGTGCTACAAAAATAACTGATAAAGGTTGGCAAGTTGAAATAAAATTACCTTACAGAACTATTCGTTTTGCAAATAGACCTGTACAGTCTTGGGGTTTTAATTTTCATAGAAGATTAGAGTTGTTAAATGAACAACATACTTGGACACACATAGACAATGCCGTAGGGAGATGGACGCAATACGATGGTTTAATTGAAGGTTTTAGAGATATAAAACCAACTACAAGATTAAATTTATATCCTTATGCAGCTGCAACTTCTATTTCTTATGATGGCAGCACAACATATGATTATAGTTTAGGAATGGATATCAAATATGGTTTATCTGAAAACTTTACTTTAGATGCAACTTTAATTCCTGATTTTAGTCAAGTTGGTTTTGATGATGTGGAGCTAAACTTAAGCCCTTTTGAACAACAATTTACAGAACAAAGACAATTTTTTACAGAAGGAACAGAACTATTTAATATTGCCAATTTATTTTATTCTAGAAGAATTGGTGGACCAGCAATAGATCAATTTAATGTAGCTTCTACCTTAAGAAATGATGAAAATTTTGATGCAAATAATAAAAAAGTAAACGAAGAAATTACTGATTACCCCAACAAAACCACGATGTTAAATGCTGTAAAAATTTCTGGTAGAACAAAAAACGGTTTAGGAATTGGTTTTTTTAACGCCATAACTCAAAATACAGAAGCTACAATTAAAACAACAACAGCTACTAATAATAATGGAACAATTACTGAAGAAACCACTATTAGAAAAGAAGTTATAGATCCATTTACAAATTTTAATATTTTAGTTTTAGATCAACAGTTTAATCAAAACTCTACAGTTTCTTTAATTAATACAAACGTTACTAGAGATGGGCGATTTAGAGACGCTAATGTAACGGCTTTAGACTGGCATATAGAAACAAAAGACAGTAAATACAATGTAGATGGTTCGTTTAAAATGAGTAATATTTTTGATGATGTAAAAAACCCAAATACAGGTTATACTTTTGATAATAGTTTCGGTTACAATTTTGGACATTATAGTTGGGAAATTGGTTATAATTTTGAAAACAAAGACTTTAACCCTAATGATTTAGGAATCCTATTTACAAATGACCAACAGACTATTTATGGAAGTGCTGGTTGGCAAACATTACAACCCACTAAAAATTTTAACAGATATCGTTTTAACTTTTATAATCAAGTTAACTTTCAGCACTTTTCTGGAGCTTTTACTGGTTATAATGCTGGTTTGGGTGCAAGCGCACAAACAAGAGAGCGTCTTACTTTTGGAGGCAATTTAAATTATAGTTCTGAAAATAGAGATTATTTTGAACCAAGACAAGGTACCACTAGTGGTGTTTATTTTTTAAGACCAGAAAGAACCAATGTAAATGCTTGGATTTCTACAAATTCTCAAAAAAAATTAGAAATAAATGCTAATGCTTATTACAATTATTTTACAAATCACCCTCAAGAAGGTTATGGTTTTGGTATAAGCCCACGTTACAGGTTTACCAATCAGTTTTCTTTAGGATATAGTTTAAATTATAGAATAAACAATAATGATCAAGGTTATGTAGATCAACTTAACAATAATATAATATTTGGTCAAAGAGACAGAAAAGATATTACCAATTCTGTAAACGGTAAATACAGTTTTAGCACAAACTCATCTTTGTCTTTAAGTTTTAGATATTATTGGAGTACAGCAACATATAACGACTTTTTAAATTTAAATTCAGACGGTTCTCTAACCCAAAATCCAACATACCCAACAGACGACGTAAACTTTAATAGTTGGAATTTAGACTTAAACTATTTTTGGCAATTTGCTCCAGGAAGCCAATTAATTGTTTTTTATAGAAACTCTATATTCGATTTTAACGATAATTCTGGTTTAAATTTTGGAGAAAATCTAGAAAACTTATTCAATCAACCAAATCAACACACGTTTTCTGTAAGGTTTGTATATTTTATAGACTATAATGCTATAAAAAATATTTTTTAAGTTTTTTATACATTGATTGATTTAAGATTTATTATGAAATCAGAAATGCGTTAGGTGTTTCTGATTTCTTTTTTATACTTTCGTTTCAAATTCAAAAAAGATGATTGTTAGCAAGAATATTCATAAATATTATGGTAATGTAGAAGTACTAAAAGGAGTAGATTTACACATAAAAAAAAGTGAAATTGTTGCTATTGTAGGTCCTTCTGGAGCAGGAAAAACAACTCTTTTACAAATTCTTGGTACTTTAGACAAGCCTTTAAAAGAGCAAGATTTTGAACTTTCTGTAAACAATATCTCTCTTAAAAATTTATCCGACAAACAATTATCTTCCTTTAGAAACAATCATATTGGTTTTATTTTTCAATTTCATCAATTATTGCCAGAATTTACAGCGTTAGAAAATGTTTGTATTCCTGCTTTTATTGGAAAAAAAAATAAAAAAGAAACAGAAAAACGCGCAGAAGAAATTTTAAGTTTTTTAGGTTTATCTCATAGAGTTCACCACAAACCAAATGAACTTTCTGGTGGTGAGCAACAACGTGTTGCAGTTGCAAGAGCTTTAATTAACAATCCATCAGTAATTTTAGCAGACGAACCAAGTGGAAATTTAGATAGCGAATCAGCAAAAAATTTACATGAACTATTTTTTAAACTTCGTGATGAATTTGGGCAAACTTTTGTTTTAGTTACGCACAATAAAGAACTAGCAGAAATGGCAGACAGAACGCTTACTATGAAAGATGGTAAAATCATTTAAAAAAATGAAAAAACTTGGGTTGCTTTTTGTAACAGTACTAATAGTAAGTTCTTGTGCAACCATTTTAAACGGCAAAACAACTTCTGTAAAAATATCTTCAAACAAGCCCAGTAAAATCATTTTTAATAATGATACGATTGCTATAAATAGCAAAAAAACGACTATTACACCAAATCGTTCTTCAAAACCATTAGAAATTACAGTATTAAAAGATAGTTTACAACAAGACTTTTCTTTTAATAAAAAAATATCTGTAAATACTTTGCTAAACGTTTACAATTACGGAATTGGTTTAATTCCTGATATTTATACTAAAAAAGCTTTTAGATATCCTAATAATTTGCATTTTGCAGTAGATACCATCTCTAATAAAATTGTATTAAGCGATAAAAAAATTGTCGCAATTCCTAAAAATAAATTGTTTGTTTATACTTCTGTATTGGCACCTTTTGATATCTTTTCAATTCCTATGGTTACCATAGGTGCAGAGTTTTTTATTACTAAAAACTTAAGTTTAAACGCAGAATATGGTACACTTTTTCCTGACACTAAATTAAATGATCATAAAATTACGTATTTAGAAGAAAAAGCAAACTCTCATAGGTTTGAAATAAAATGGTATAATGGTATTAACTTTACCAAGAATGCTCATTTAAATGAATATTTAGGGTTTGAATTTCGCAACATTAATAGCCAATACAATGCCTATTTAGATTATTATGAACAAAACAACAATTCCAATTATAGTGACATTATCAGAGATGATTTTGCAACAAAAAAGAGAGTTACTGTAATTAACTTTAAGTATGGTTTTTTAGTTCCCATAGCAAATAGATTTTATTTAGATTTATACACTGGCTTAGGACTAAGAATCAAGAGATTTAATCATTTAAACTTAGAGTTTGATAGTGATATACATGAAATTTATGATAACGATTTTCCCTCCTTTAATATTAGAGAGTTTAAAAATTACGACAAAAAAACACTTTTAAACTTCACATTAGGTTGTAAATTTGGTATTAACTTTTAAAAAACAATCATGAAAGAGACTTTGTTTGCCCTAATTGCTTATTTTAAAAATCCTATTTTAAAAGAAGATGAAAATACAAACCTAAATTACAGGTTTACGTTATTTTTAAAAATTTTTGCAATTTGTGTTATAACAGGCATTATTATCACTCCTGTTTTTGCTTTATTAGAAGCTCTTGAATGGGTAAATATGGATTCTCATGAGGTAGAAAAAATGTTTAAAGGTATGGCTAAATGGAAAGTTATTTTAACTGGCGCTATAATAATTCCTGTAATAGAAGAGCTTATTTTTAGAGCACCAATTACTGCTTTTAAAAAACCAAAATATTTTAAAATTGGCTTTTACTTTTTTGCTTTATTATTTGGTTTTGTGCACATTAGTAATTTTGAAATATCCACAACTGTTTTATTATTATCACCAATTTTAGTTTTACCACAAATTCTTATTGGTTTTTATTTGGGGTATATTAGGGTACGTTTAGGGCTACAATGGTCTATGTTATTACATGGTTGTTATAACTGTTTTTTTATTTTACTTAGTTTTATTCCTGAAGAATAAAAATGAAAAAATCAGATTTAAAAGAGTTTTTAGACGAAAAAGTTACTTTATACAATAACCCAACGTTTATTGAATCTGATCCAATTCAAATTCCGCATTTGTTTTCAAAAAAAGAAGACATAGAAATTGCTGGTTTTTTAACCGCTATCATTTCTTGGGGAAACAGAACTATGATTATTAGAAATGCTTCTAAAATGATGGATTTACTAGACAATTCTCCTCATGATTTCATTTTAAACCACAAAAAATCTGATTTAAAATCATTTGAAAACTTTGTTCATAGAACTTTTAACTATATTGATTTTCAACAATTTATAACATCACTACAACACATTTATCTAAATCATAATGGTTTAGAAGAAGTACTTGCTATAAAAGACGCTACAAAAACATACCAAACTGCCATCCACAATTTTAAGAATGTTTTTTTCGAAGTTGAACACCAACAACGAACACAAAAACACATTTCAGATCCTTTAAAAAATTCTGCCGCAAAACGCATAAACATGTTTTTAAGATGGATGGTTAGAAACGATAAAGCTAGAGTAGATTTTGGCATTTGGAAAAGCCACAATCCTGCAAATTTATCTTGTCCTTTAGATGTACATTCTGGTAATGTAGCCAGAAAGTTGAAACTTCTTTTAAGAAAACAAAACGATTGGAAAGCAGTTGCTGAATTAGATAAAAATCTACGAAAATTAGATACTAACGATCCAGTAAAATACGATTTTGCACTATTTGGCTTAGGCGTTTTCGAAAAGTTTTAATTAGAAGTTAACAACTGTTTTTAAATTCCTTTTTTTGTAATAATTTAGATTTTTTAAATACCAAAAAAATGAAAAAAATAAGCATAATTTTATTTCTACTTATCTCTATCTCAATTTGGAGTCAAGATGCAAGAATACCTTTAGATACTACTGTTGTAACAAACAATACAGTAAAAATAAAAGGACAAATCATAAATTATCAAGCAACTACAGGAATGCAACCAATTTGGAATGATAATGGAAAAATTATTGCATCACTTTATTATACGTATTACAAAAGAACAAATATAAAAAATACTGAAGAACGCCCAATTATAATGTCGTTTAACGGTGGTCCAGGTTCTGCGTCTGTTTGGATGCATATTGCTTATACTGGTCCAAAAGTTTTAAAAATTGATGACGAAGGCTTTCCAGTGCAACCTTATGGTGTTAAGAACAATCCTAATTCCATTTTAGATGTTGCAGATATTGTTTATGTAAATCCTGTAAATACAGGTTATTCAAGACCTGTGGTTGCAAAAGGTGAAAAGTTAGACAAATCTCTTTTCTTCGGAATAAATGCAGATATAAAATATTTAGCAAGTTGGTTAAATACATTTATTACAAGAAACAATCGCTGGCAATCTCCAAAATATATCATTGGCGAAAGTTATGGAGGAACGCGTGTAATGGGTTTAGCTGCAGAATTACAAAATAGACAATGGATGTATTTAAACGGTGTAATTATGGTTTCTCCAGCAGATTATAAAGTTTTACGAACAGAAAGCTCTGTAGATTATGCTATAAATTTACCCTATTTTACAGCTGCAGCTTGGTATCATAAAATGCTGCCACAAGAATTGCAACAAAAAGATTTGTTAGAAATTTTACCAGCTGCAGAAGATTTTGCTATAAATTCTTTATTACCTGCTATTGCAAAAGGAGGTTTTATTTCTAAAACTGAAAAAATTAATATTGTAAAAGATGTTGCCAAATATACAGGTTTGAGTGAAAAAGTAATTTTACAAAACAATTTAGAAGTTTCTCCAAGTTTTTTCTGGAAAGAACTTCTTCGAGATAAAACAGGGCAAACTATTGGACGTTTAGATTCTAGATATACAGGATTAGATAAACGTGAAAGTGGAGTTCAGCCAGATTACAACTCAGAATTAACCTCTTGGTTGCATTCTTTTACACCTGCAATCAATTATTACATAAGAGAAGAATTAAATTTTAAAACAGACGTTAAATACAATGTTTTTGGTTCAGTTTCTCCTTGGGATAATAGAAACAATAATGTGCGAGAAGATTTAAGACAAGCCATGGCTCAAAATCCATATTTAAAAGTTTTAATTCAATCTGGTTATTATGATGGAGCAACTACTTATTTTAGCGCAAAATATACCATGTGGAAAACAGATCCTAGTGGAAAAATGAAAGACAGGTTCTTTTTTAAAGGATACAGAAGTGGACACATGATGTATTTAAGAAGCGAAGATTTACAAAAAGCAAATGACGATTTAAGAGAATTTATTAGCAACAGTTTGTCTGAAGGAAAATCAGCAAAATATTAAATAAATGCAGTTTAAAAATCCTGAAATTTTATACTTTTTTGCACTACTAATTATTCCAATTTTAGTACATCTTTTTCAGCTGCAAAAGTTTGTAAAAACACCTTTTACAAATGTTGCTTTTTTACAAAAATTACAGCAACAAACTCGTAAAAGTTCTCGCATAAAAAAATGGCTAATTTTAGCCACAAGACTACTCTTATTTTCTGCGATACTTTTGGCTTTTGCTCAACCTTATTTTAGTGATAAAAATATTGATAAAAAGCAACACACTTTTATATATTTAGATAATTCTTTAAGTACAAATACAAAAGGAGAAAAAGGAAATTTATTAAAAATTGCTGCTCAAGAAATTATAGAAAGTTCTAACGAAAAAGATGTATATTCGTTGCAAACAAATAGTAATTTTTACAAAGATATTTCTAAAAATGAATTAAAAAACATACTCCTAAAAATAGAAAACACATCAAAAAAATTAGATTTTTCAACAGTTTTTCTGAAAATAAACCAACAAAATATCAGTAAAACAAATACTTTACATAAAAACATATTAATATCTGATTTTCAGAACACTTACAATAAAAAGTTTACAAATGTAACACCTGCTTTTTCGGCTATAAAGCTAGAATCTTCGCAAAAAAGCAACCTTTCTATAGATAGTGTTTTTATAAGCAATGCAAACACTACTAATTTTACTGTAAACGTAATTATAAAAAACCAAGGTCAAGAAAAAAACAACACCCCTATTTCTATTTTTAACAACGAAAATTTAATAAGCAAACAATCTTTTAATATTGATGAAGATGCCACAAAAATAATTCAGTTCACCATTCAAAATCAAGATAATTTTTCAGGCAAAATTCAATTAACTTTTAGCGATACTTTTCAATTTGACAACACCTATTTTTTTAATTTAAGTAAACGTAAAAAAGCAAGTGTTTTAGCGATTGGAAACGAAGCTGATTTCTTAGCTAAAATTTATACAGAAAACGAATTTAATTTCACAAATTCTACTGTGCAAAATGTAAACTATAATTCGATACCAAAACAGCAATTAATCATCTTAAATAGTTTAGAAAATCTTCCAGAAATTTTAGCACAAAGTATTACAGAATTTTCTAAAAATGGAGGAAGTTTGGTAATTATTCCGAATGAAAAATCGGAGGTAAATTCTTACAATTCATTTTTTAACAAATTGCAAATTGGCAAGTTTGAAAATAAAATAAACGACACTTTAAAAATTACATCTATAAATTACAACCATCCATTATTTAAAAATGTTTTTTCTAAAAAGGTAAATAATTTTCAATATCCTTCAGTTTATAGCCTCTACCCTATTTCTTCAAAAAATAGCAATATCATTATTTCGTTTGAAAACAACACCCCTTTTATTAGCGAATTAAAAAACAACATCTACTATATATCTAGTTCTTTAGCAAAAACGAATAGTAATTTTTTAAATTCACCTTTAATTGTACCTGTTTTTTACAATTTTGGCCAATTAAGTTTTCAGTTTCCTCAATTATCATACAGAGTTGCTACTGAAAATAAAATTAGGGTTGAAACTCAGTTAGGTAAAGATGAAATTTTAACGATTACAAACAATGAGAATTCATTTATTCCATTGCAACAAACTTTTCAAAATAACGTAATAATTACAACTGATGAGCAACCTTTACAAGCAGGAATTTATTACATCTTAAAACAAAAAGACACGTTACAAAATATTGCTTTCAATTTTCCAAAAGAAGAAAGCTCTTTACAATATATAGACTTAAATACACTTGCTAAAAACAATAAAAACATAGAAATATCCTCCTCTATTCCAGCTACTTTTGATGCTTTAAATAAAAAAAATGAAGTTCAATGGCTTTGGAAATGGTTTTTAGCGTTGGCAATTGTATCTTTGTTATTAGAAATTTTGATTTTAAAATTCTATAAACCATGATTACGCTTCTAAAATCGGCTAAAATTATAGATGCTTCTAGCCCATTTCATCAACAAACAAAAGACATTTTAATTAGTGATGGAATTATAAAAAAAATAGCTGATTCCATTCCCAATAAAAAAGAATATCAACTTGTAGAAAAAGAAAACCTGCATATTTCTTGTGGTTGGTTTGACACAAGTGTTTCTTTTGGTGAACCAGGTTTTGAAGAACGTGAAACTATAAAAAACGGATTGCAAGTTGCTGCGAAAAGTGGTTTTACTGCTGTTGCTGTAAACGCCAATTCAAATCCTGTAATAGATAATAAATCTGCCGTAGAATTTTTAATAAACAAAGCAAACGGATTTGCCACAAAACTTTATCCAATTGCAGCCTTAACACAAGGTAGCAATGGAATTGAAATGGCTGAATTGTACGACATGCAACAATCTGGAGCCATTGCTTTTGGAGATTACAAAAAACCAATTGAGAATGATAATTTGATGAAAGTATCACTTTTATATGCTCAAAATTTTGATGGTTTGGTACTTAGTTTTCCAAAAAACAATGCCATTGCAGGTGCTGGGATCGCGCACGAAGGCATAAACAGTACTAAGTTAGGTTTAAAAGGAGCTCCTGCTTTGGCAGAACACATTCAAATTGCTAGAGATTTATTTTTGCTAGAATATACTGGAGGAAAATTACACATACCAACAATATCGTCAGCAGCATCTGTAACATTAATTAAAGATGCTAAAAAGAAAGGTTTGCAAGTTACTTGTAGTGTGGCTTCGCATAATTTGGTTTTAACCGATAATGAATTGCATGAGTTTGATAGTAATTTTAAAACAAATCCGCCTTTAAGAACAGATACAGATACCAAAGCCTTACAAAAAGGGGTAAATTCTGGTGTAATTGACGTCATTACTTCCGATCACAATCCTATGGATATTGAACATAAAAAAGTGGAATTTAGTGAAGCTAAAGATGGTGTAATTGGTTTAGAAACTGCTTTTGGCGCTGTAAATTCGGTTTTAGAATTAGAAAATTTTATAGAAAAAATTACCACAAATCCAAGACAAATTTTTGGTATAGAAACTACTTCCATCTCTGAAGGAAAAACTGCAGACATTTCTCTTTTTAACCCTGATGAAAAATATACGTTTGCGAAAGAAAATATTTTATCAACCTCTAAAAACAGTCCTTTTATCAATAAAAAACTGACTGGAAAAGTGTATGGTATTTTTGCAAACAACCAATTGATTTTAAATTCTTAAAAATTGGAAAATTACACTACCAAAGAAGGAAAAACAATTGCTTTAGTAAGTTATTTTACTATAGTTGGTCTTATTATTTCTTTAATTTTAAATAGAGATAAAAAAAATTACTTTGCAAGTTTTCATATTCGACAAAGTATTGGTTTGCATGTTTTATACTTTGCCAATAAATGGATTATTTTCGAATACTTTAACTCAAATATTGGTTGGGGTTTAAGAATTTTAATTTTAATACTTTTTGTTATTGGAGCCATAAGTGCTTTACAAGAAGAAGAAAAATTAGTACCTGTTGTTGGAGAGAAATTTCAAGAATGGTTTAAAAATATTTAAATAGATTTTATCTAGCATGAGCGATTTACATTATTTAGTAAGACAACCTAAAAAAGCATCCGAAAATCCGCCTTTGTTAATTTTACTGCATGGTTATGGAAGTAACGAACAAGATTTATTTTCTTTTGCAGAAGAATTGCCAGACGAATTATTAATTATTAGCGCACAAGCACCACTTTCTATGGGATTTGGAGGCTATGCTTGGTATACTATTAATTTTGACGATGTAAATGGAAAATTCTCAGATTTAAAAGAAGCCAAAGAATCTATTGATAAAATTGCCACTTTTATTGACGAAATAAAGAAAAAATACAATACAAATTCTGACAAAACATTTCTATTAGGCTTTAGTCAAGGTGCTATTTTAAGCTACTCTTTAAGTTTTTTCTACCCAAAAAAGGTAAATTATGTAATTGCTTTAAGTGGCTATATAAACACAGAGTTATTACCTCAAAATATGCCAACCCATTTAAAAACGGAATATTATAGTTCTCATGGAACTGTGGACCAAGTTTTACCTGTAGATTGGGCAAGAAACACCAAACCATTTTTAGATAAATTGAGAGTAGAAAATGTGTATTCGGAGTATAATGTGGGTCATGGAGTTGCACCTCAAAACTTTTATAGTTTTAAGAGTTGGATTGAAACACGCTTGTAAAACTGCCCAAAAAAAAGGGTATTTTCATCCTTTCATTTTTCCGTGTAAAAAACTAACTTCGCTAACTACTGATATAAGTCATTAAAACAGACGTCATATCAGTGAACAAGCTGTAGGTAATAAAAAATGATTAAGAGAAAAGACAATATATTACTATTTGATTATCCATTGTTCACTATTGTGAATTTGGAAACTCCATCAGAGGAGAATTTAAATTTACCTTCAGATGCTTGCATAGCTTATATCATTGAAGGAGATGAACAAATATTTTCTGAATCTGAAAACATTATTGCTAAAACTAATCACGCCATCCTTTCTTTGTGCGGACTAACTTTAGGAGGTATGCTTTCAAATCAACCCAATGGTAATATCTATTCAATAGTCGTTCATTTTAATAGAACTGTTTTGAATAAAGTTTTTGAAGGAGAAAAACCAGAACTATGGGAGGAATTGGAAAAACCAGTAACTCAATTTGTCATTCAGTCTGCTGCTTCTGAAATGGTAAAATATTATTTTGATACAATTATTAAGTTTTTTGAAAATAAGGAAGCCATTACAGAATCTATACTTAAAATTAAGCTAAAAGAAATAATACTTTTTCTACTTCAAACTGATAATTCAGATTATGTTAGAAATATTATTAAAAGTTTATTCTCCGAACGAGAATTCTCATTTAAAGAATTAGTAGAAGCAAATATTGAACATACAGCCTCAATTGAAAACCTTGCATTAGTCACGAATAGTTCTGTTTCCACTTTTAAAAGAAAATTTAAAGAATTATACAACACAACTCCTGCTAAATATAGACTTGAAATAAAACTAACAAAGGTAGCTAGTTTACTTAAAACAACAGACAGTCCAATAAACAGTATTGGTTACGAATGTGGTTTTGAATCTCCAGAACATTTAAGTCGTGCTTTTAAAAAACAATATGGAATTTCCCCTTCCAAATACAGATTGAACTTTTTAGTCAAGTAATTGACTTTTGAAATCAAGAATCTAACTTAAGATTTTAAGAATTTTGTTGCATAAATAATTTAAAATTAAAATTTATGGAACAAATCACAATTAGCTGGAAAAATGAACGACTAAAAATTTTCGCTTTATGGTTATTCATCCTGTTTAACATTATTTTTAGAGATATTCATCAGATGACGCTAAAATCTCATCTTGAAATGTTACTAACAGGCTATTATAATGGAATGGAAGTTACAGAAATAATTATGCTTTTTGGCGCTTTTGTTGTTAACATCCCAATCAGTATGCTTTTAGTGTCTCTTTTTACCAAGCAAGCTATTAGTAGAAAATTAAATATGTTAGCAGGTAGTATTATGCCGTTAATCTTACTTACTTCGCCACCAACAGATATGGACGATATTTTTCATCTTTCGATAGAAATATTAGCTCTAGTATGTATTGTTAGGTCAAGTTTTAAATGGAGAAAAGAATAAATACTACACCAGTGTTTAAGCAAATAACGGTTGAACTTACTAATCATAAGTTCAACACGTTTTGTTATCTTTAGTATGTCAAGGGAAATAATCGCACATTTCCACTTTTACTGACGCTTACACAAATCCTTTCGCAAAATTAAAAAATCAATTTCTTTAATTTAATTCTCAACTCCACTCCTACTTTCTTTTAAACTATCTTTGTATAAAAATTAATACATGCAGTTTTCTGAAATTCCACTTGATAAATCTATCTTAAAAGCAGTTGCTGAAGCACGTTTTCATACGCCAACTTTAGTACAACAAAAAACCATTCCTTTAGTTTTAGAAAAGAAAAATGTAATTGTTTCTGCAAATACAGGAACAGGAAAAACAGCTGCTTTTGCATTACCTATTATTCATTTATTAATGAATAATGAGGTTAAAGATGTGGAAAAAAAGAAAATAAAATCGTTAATAATTACTCCAACTCGTGAATTGGCCATTCAAATTTTCGAGAATTTTAATAGTTTCAACAAATACACAACCCTTAAAACTACAGCAGTTTATGGTGGTGTTTCTTTAGAGCCTCAAAAAGAAATTTTAGCGGAAGGTATAGATATTTTAATTGCAACTCCTGGAAGGTTAATTGACTTGCAAATGCAAGGAAATATTGATTTAAACTCGGTTGAAATTTTTGTTTTAGATGAAGCCGATTTAATGTTAGATATGGGTTTTATCAAAGACATTAAAAAAATAGAAGTTTTATGCCCAAAAAATAAGCAAACACTACTTTTCTCTGCTACAATACCAGATTCCATTACAGAATTAGCCAATAAAGTTCTTAAAAACCCTGTAAAAGTTGAAATTAATCCCGAAGAAACTACTGCAAAAAATGTTGGTCAACTTTTGTATTATCTACCTAAAAAAAACAAAACAGATTTGTGTTTGCATTTATTAAGAACCACGATAAATGGAAGAATTATCATATTTAGACGTACAAAATTTGGAGTTGATAAACTAGAGCAAACCTTACTTAAAAATGGGTACAAAGTTGCCAGTATTCATGGAGATAAAACACAAGCTGTAAGAAATAAAGCTATTGAAGATTTTAAAGATAAAAAAGCTCATATTTTAATTGCTACAGATGTTGCTGCACGTGGCATTGATATTACAAACGTAGATGCCATTATTAATTTCGACATTCCAAATGTTGCTGAAACCTATGTTCATAGAATTGGTAGAACAGGTAGAGCAGGAAAATCTGGAATTGCATTTTCTTTTTGTTCGCCAGATGAAAACGGATATATTAAGCTAATTGAAGCCTTAATTGAAAAACCAATAAAAGTAGTTACTGAGCATCCTTATGTAATTAACAAACCAAAACACACCAAAAAACAACCTAATACCATTAGCAAAAATAAAAAAGGCAGAAAATCGGAAGCTTCAAAAAAGAAGAAAAAACGTTGGTACTAAGCTTTTATGAAATTTAATTTTGTTTGTTCATAAACTTTAAAAAACACAACTTCACTAAAGACGATTATAAGTCATTAAAACAGATGTCATAATCTTCTTAAGTTAGGCACAAGCTGAAAAAAAAAGCAACTTTTGTAACACCTTCGACTATTCTGTATCTAAACATAAAACCTTTTAATTATGCAGTTTCCTTTTAGTAAATCATATTCAGATACAGAACAACAAAACCTTGTTAAACAAGCTATAGATGGCAACAAAGAATCTTTAAATGAAATTATAAGTTATCATCAGCCATTTATCTATAATGTAGCTTGGAAAATGTGTCACAACCCTATAGATGCTCAAGACTTAACTCAAGAAGTACTCATCAAAGTTATTACCAAATTAGGGCAGTTCAACTTCAAAAGTAAATTTAGAACATGGTTGTATCGTATCGTGGTTAACGAATTTTTACAATCCAAAAGAAGAAAAAGCGAAAAACAATTTTCAGATTTTGATGACTATGAAGAACGTTTAGACCAAGTTCCAAACCCAGAATTAAGTATTGAAGAAGAAATTAGTTACCAAGAGTTATCTAAGGAAATGCAAATTCAGTGTATGAGCGGAATGATTATGTGCTTAAACAGAGAACAACGTCTAATATTTATTTTAGGCACAAGTTTTGGTATTGACCACACACTTGGAGCTGATATTTTTGGTGTAAGTACTCAAAATTTTAGAATAAAGCTTCACAGAGCGCGCAAAGATTTGTTTAATTATATGAATAATAAGTGTGGTTTGGTAAACAAAGAAAATCCTTGTAGATGCCCTAAAAAAGCAAAAGCCTTGAAAGAAATGGGTGTTTTAGATGAAGAAAAAATGCTATTCAACATCAAAACCAAAATGAAAGTAAAAGATTTTGTAGAAAATAACCACGAAGAAGCTTTAGACGATTTTACGACAACTTACACTAAATTATTTCAAGAGCATCCAGTAAAAGATGATTTTGAAAAAGATACTATCATTAAAGAGCTTATAAACAATGATAAACTTTCAAACTATTTCAAAATATAAATTAAGTTGAGATTTCAGTTTGAAAATGAAAAGGTTACTTCTAACGGAGGTAACCTTTTTTTGGTTTTGTAACACATTATAAATTCATGTATCAAAATAATAAATAACATAAAATTTATTAACATGGAATTTAAAAAAGAAATTACTATTAACAAGCCAATAAAAGCTGTTTGGGACATATTGGGAAATCAATTTGGTGATGTATACAAATGGGCATCAGGTTTAAATCATTCTAAAGCATATAGTCCACCAGTGATTAAAGGAGCACCTTCAAATAATAGATCTTGCGAACTACCATCTGGAAAAATTAAAGAAGTTATCAGAAAATTTGATGCAAATAATCATATCCTCGAATACGAAGTCATTGAAGGCTTTCCCTTTTTTGTTGATTCTGCAATCAATAATTGGCAACTAACCTCAATAAGCTCTGAGAGAACTAAAGTAGATATGCATCTTATAGTAAAGACTAAAGGTTTGGTAGGTAGTATTATGAATCCTATGATGAAAATGCAACTAAAAAAACAAATTGAGCATATTCCAAATGACTTGAAAAACTATGTAGAAACTGGAAAACCAAGTACAAATAAATTGAAAGAAATTGAAAAATTCTCTAACAAAGTTGCATGAGTTTTGTAACACATCAACAAGTTTGGTATCCAAATAATAAACAACATAAAATATAAAACATGACAACAAAACAAATCGCTGAAAAGTTGACCTCTCTTTTAAAAGAAGGAAAGTTTGATGAAGTTTATGATACTTTGTTTGACCAAGAGAAGGTAAAACACATTGAACCACAATCGCCTTACTTTTCTGATATTAAAGGTGTAAAAGCCATAAAAGAAAAAGATGAAATTATGAGAGGCAACATTGCTGAATTTCATTCTATGGAAGTTGGAGAAGCCATTACCAGTAAAGATTTTATTGCTTTACCCTACAAAGCGTCATTTACTTTAAAAGATGGAAATAAGGCAGAATTAGATGAAATTATTCTCTATCAAGTAGAAAATGGAAAAATTATTCTTGAACAATTCTTTTACTAAAGAAATATCCGAAAGCAACAGTAATAAAAACATAAATAAAAATTTTAATTAACATCTAAAAATCAAAAACATGAAAAAAGTAACAATTTTATTTATCTTATTAATTTCTGCAACTACGATGTTGCAAGCTCAAACGCCATTAGTAACAGAAATTGAAAGTTCAGCAGATAAAGTTTGGGAGCAAATTCGAAAAATGGACAATATTGATGAGCTATCATCTTTTGTATCAAAAGTACAATGGAAAGGTCCAAAAGGTATTGGTGGCGAAAGAGTTTGTACTTCTGCAGACGGAAATGGTTATTTCAAGGAAAAGATAACAGGATTTGATGATAAAACCCGAACGTATTCGTATCAAGTAATAGAAGGCGTGCCAGCTAAAAACATGAACAATATGATTAAAGTAGTTGATTTAGGGTTTAACAAATCGATGATTGTTTGGACATCAAACTATGAATTTGTCGAGAATCCGAATATGACCAAAGAGCAATTTGATGGATTTATAACGAGTGCTCGAGTAGAAATGGTAGAAAACATAATTAAATTGGTGAAATAAAGCCAGTGCCTAACAACCTATATAAGCAATAGCGGTTTGAGTATCAACTTGAACCGCTATTTCATTTTATTAAAGTATATTAAAATCTGAAAATTAATAACATTAAAATCCGCTACTATACATATACAAACAAGTTTTCGAAAAATAAAAATCACTATATATTCTTCTTCATTTTTTCGACAAACTCAACAGCAGTGTAAGGCTTAGAAATAACATCTACAAAACCAATATGGTAATATCTTTCTAAATCTTCTTTAGTTGTGTTTGCTGTTAACGCTAAAAAAGGAGTTACTCTGTTAGATTGATGAAATTCATTTTTTTGTTGCATTAGTTGTTCGCCAGTAATGTTTGGCATGTGAATATCTAATAACACCAAATCGAAAGTAGTTGTTTTTAAAATATTTAAAGCTTCTAACCCATCTTTAACTTGGGTTAAAATTACATTTTCTTTTGCGAGTATGTGAGCTACAATGGTTTGATTTAAAGCATCATCATCAGCTACTAAAATTCTTTTATTTACAATACTTTTAATACTTGAATTTTCCTCTATTTCAGATTCAATTATTTTTGAGCTGTTTCCTTTTAAAAAAGGAATTTCAACTTTAAAAACACTTCCTTCATTTAAGGTACTTTTTACAGAAATGCTTCCTTTCATTTCTTTCAATAGTCTTTTTACGATTGACAAACCCAAACCTGCACCTCCAAAAACTCTATTATCACTTTTTTTATTTTGTTGATATTCGTCAAAAATTTTAGAAGCCTGTAAACTAGTCATTCCTCTACCAGAATCAGATACTAGAAATACTATTTTTGTAGAATCACTATTATCATATTCCATTTTAACATCTACTGAAATTTTGCCTTTTTGAGTAAATTTTACTGCGTTTGAAAGTAAATTTGATAAAATTTGATTGATTCGTACTTGATCACCTAAAATATTTTCAGGGATTTTATTTTCAATATTTAAGAGTAATTCTACTGCTGAATTTTTATTTTGTAATCTATAGTTTTCAACACAGTTTGTAACAATTTCGTTGATATTTATTACTGTATGTATCAACTCTAATTTACCAGCTTCAATTCTAGATAAATCTAAAATATCGTTTACAATTACTTTTAAATTATTTCCTGAAATTGCTAATAATTTTGCGTATTGTGCTACGTTATCATTAATTTTTTCTTGAGAAATCATTTCAGAATATCCTAAAATAACATTTAACGGATTTCTAATTTCATGACTCATCATTGCTAAAAAACGTGATTTTTCTTCATTCGCTTTGTCTGCAATTTTACGTAGTTTTTTAAGTTCTTCGTTTTTTTCTGCAAGCTCTCTCTTTATAAAAAAAATATCGTTTCTGTTTTGGTTTAGCTGCTCTACAATTTTGTAAACATTGGTTCTGTTATGAATTAAAACACTAATATTTTGTTCCTCTTTAAAAAGTTCAATATCTACATTATATTCAACAGAATTAAAGTCAATAACCATAGTCTCTAATGTAAACTGTTGTTGGTGTTCCAAAGCTTCGAGTGTACCTTCTAAAAAAGGGCATGTTTTGAAAATAGAACTGTGAATTTGGAATGCTTTTTCTGCAAATTTACCTGCTACAATGTTTGTTATTACTCCAGAAAAATCTGTAGTAACTTGTATAAAAACATCTTCTATTTTTGCAGGTATCAAGAGGTTTATTTTAAAGCTTGAGCGGTTAATTTTAAAAATGCGTCTTCTACATTTTCGTCTTCTTTTGCACTTGTAATCAAGTCTATTTTTACGGTAATTTTTGCTAGAACTGCCTCTAATTCGTCTTTAGAAAGCAAGTCTTTTTTATTGCCAACAATGGTAATGTTTTGCAAACCAGAAAGGGCTTTAATACTCGCCAAATGTTGGTCTATTGTTAAATACGTTTCTTCTCTACTCACATCAAACACAAACATGGCTGCACTTGCACCTAAAAAATAGGCTTTGGGTATTTTTTCATCTCCACTAGTTCCTGCAACATCCCAAATTAATAATTTTATTTCTTGGTTTTCATAAGCTACAACTTTAGAGCTTACACGAACGCCAATGGTACTTATGTAATCTTCTGAAAATTGATTTAACACAAACCTTCTAATAAGTGAGGTTTTACCAACACCAAAATTACCTACTAATAAAACTTTTTTAGCAATCATTAATTTTGAGTAATTAAATAGGTTTCAATTAAAGCATTTAGCTTTAATTCGTCTTTTAAATACGTTCGATCTCTTAAAATAACTTCTGCCAAATTATTTACATTATCTGCTAATTGATCTCTAAATTCTGAATTTAAAACTCCTGAAGTTGCAATAGCAATATAAATAGTTTTAAAGTTTTTTATGGTAAGTTGAAAACTATCAAATTTAATATCTTCTAAGTTTTGATTTTCTTTAGAAAAAGCATCTTCTGCAAAAGATTTGATGGCAGTTAACATTCCAGATACCATATCTTTATCGGCAATGTTTCCTCTTGTAAAATTACCAGCAAGTAAACCAGAATCTTTTTCAATCACAAAAACTTCTTCTATTATAGGTTCAAAAACTTCTTGAAGCACAACTCCTGCATCATTATTTTTTCCTTTAAAAAAACGTGTAAGTATTTGTTTTAGTGAAAATTTCTCTTGAATTGTTCTGTTTATATTGTCAGATAACTTTGTTATTTCACTCACAATAGCTTTTTTAACTAATTTACCCATAATTGGGTACAGAGCTTCAACAACTTCATCTTGAGAGTCTCTAATTTGAACTTTTATGGTTTCTGTAATGGTATCTCCAAAATATTCTGGAAATTTTTGACGAAGATCTTCAATTTTTTCATCTACAAGAGGTTGTACTCTTTTTGAGAGCTTCTCTTTTTCAATAATTTCTTCACTTAAAGCAGTAAATTTTTCTCTATCATCTTCTAATAAAAGTTCTCTGAGCAACTCAAAACGATTGTCTTTTTTGTTATCTTCAGTGGGCTTTTTCATCTATTCTTGCAACATTAGTGCAATTTTTTCTAGCGCTTTTCCTAACTTTCTTCTGTCTGCTTTATCATCATCTAAATCTGCCAATCTCTTATCTAAATCGTCGTTTAAATCTTGAAATTTATGATCCATTAAACTTTCTAAATCTGCAAGTTTGTTTTCAAGATTAGAAACTGCTTCTGATAAATTAGTTCTGGTTTCGTTTTGTAGCGCTTTTATTTTATCGTAAACATCTGCAAATTCAGTATTGTATTGCTGAATATTTTCACCAAAAATAAGGTCTCTTACTGCAGCAATTCTGCTATCTACTTCTTGCGCTGTTTCTGGAGCTTTGCTTTTTTCTGACTTTTTTTCCATGTATATTTTAGTTGAGTTAATTTATGGGAATGTTTGATAAACTTTACAGATTACAATGTAAATTATAAAAAGCTGTTCAAACAAATATACATTAAAAAATAATTACTAAAAATTTAGACTTCAATTTTTAATCCATCAAAAGCTAAGAACACATTTTTGGGTAGTTTTTTTGAGATTTCTTCATGAAAACCTAATTTGTGACTTATGTGTGTAAAGTAAGTTTTTTTAGGTTGCAATTCTTTTACCAACTCCAAAGCTTCGTCTAAATTTAAATGTGTTGGGTGCGAATCTATTCTTAATGCATTTACAATTAAAACGTCTAAATTTTTAAGTTTTAATTTTTCAGATTCAGCAATA
Source organism: Polaribacter aestuariivivens (assembly GCF_005885675.1). GTDB lineage: Bacteria > Bacteroidota > Bacteroidia > Flavobacteriales > Flavobacteriaceae > Polaribacter > Polaribacter aestuariivivens. Next base: position 161,578 of record NZ_VANR01000007.1, on the reverse strand, counting down.
TATTTCACATCAGTTAAATAAGCTAAATTTTGAAATCTATAACCTAAAATTGACAATTTTCCGTGTAAAACCTGTATAGGAGTTACTTGTAAGTCTTCAATAAAAAATGTAGAATTTTCTACAACTACAGGAGTAACGCTTGGAGCTCCAGGATATCTATTCTCTTTGGAAAAAATATACTCAAATCGTTGCTCTAAACTTTTTAATGTTCTGCTATTTAAATAAATAGGCATCTCTCCTATTTGATAACAAAATGGTCGTAAATCATCTAATCCTGCAGTATGATCTGCATGTTCATGCGTAAATAAAACGCCTTTTATGCATTGTACATTTTCACGTAGCATTTGTTGGCGGAAATCTGGACCACAATCAATCACATATGAAACATCATCCCAAGAAATTAAAACAGAAGACCTTAAACGTTTATCTTTTAAGTTGTTAGATAAACAAACTGGGTCTTTACTTGCAATCATTGGAATACCTTGCGAAGTTCCTGTTCCTAAAAAAGTAACCTTTAACAGTTTTTTAATAGTTATCATCTCAACAAAAATAAGATAAAAATTGACTGATAGTACACTTATTCACTACATTTGTTAGAACGTAATTAAAAATAAATTTATGGCAATTTCTTTAAGAGGAGATCAAGAAATAAGTAGTGTACCTACAACTAAAAATAAAGCTTTAAGAATTAACCTAAACACAGACATTTACGGAACTTTTGCTGAAATTGGAGCTGGACAAGAAACAGCTCGTAATTTTTTTAGATCTGGTGCTGCAAGTGGTACTATTGCAAAAGCAATGAGTGCATATGACAAAGATTTTTCGGACGCTATTTATGGTATAGAACAAGATAAACGTTATGTAACACAACCACGTCTTAAAAAAATGTTAGGTCATGAAATAGATTTAATTGAAGACAGATTAAGTAGAGAAAAACATCCTGATAAATTATTTTTTAGTTACGCAAATACAGTTACAACCATAGATTTTGCTAAAAAGTTTAAAGGTCATGGTTGGGTTGGTATTCGTTTTCAACTAGATCCTCTTGAGGGCTATAATGAAATTATTTTACATTTACGTTTTAAAGAAACTGATGCGCGTTTACAACAAGAAACATTAGGTATTTTAGGTGTAAATTTAATTTACGGAGCATTTTATTTAAATGACAATCCTAAAGAATTGGTAAAATCTTTTTACCATAATTTAAGTAATGACCAACTAGAAATTGACATGATTAATTTCTCTGGACCTCGTTTTATGTATGTAGACAATCGTTTAATGAGTTTGCAATTACTTAAAAACGGTATGACAAATGCTGTAATGTTTGGTCCAGATGGAAACAACTTATTACCAGCACAAGTATTGTACAAAAAAAACATATTGGCTTTAAGAGGTAGTTTTAGACCTGTTACAAAAGTAAATATGGATATGTTTGAAAATGCAAAAAAACTTTTTTTAGCAGAAAATAAAGTTGAAGAAGATCGTACACAAATAATTTTTGAAATTACCTTAAGCAATTTAACTGCAGAAGGTAAAATTAACGAAAGAGATTTTTTAGACAGAGCTGAATTACTTTGTTCTCTAGGACAAAATGTTATGATTACCAGTTTTCAACAATATTTTAAGCTCGTAGAATATTTTAGCGAATTCACCAAAGAAAGAATGGCGCTTGCTATGGGAGTTTACAACTTAATTCAAATTTTTGACGAGAAATATTACCGTAATTTAAGTGGTGGAATTTTAGAAGCTTTCGGTAAACTATTTTATAGAGATTTAAAAGTTTACATGTATCCTTATAAAGACAAAGCGTCTGGTGATTATATAAATAGTGAAAATTTAAAAGTGCATCCAAGAATGAAAGAATTGTATAAATTCTTTAAGAACAATGGAAAACTTATAGATATTAAAGATTTTGATCCAGAAATTCTTGAAATTTTCTCAAGAACCGTTCTAAAAATGATTACAAATGGTGAAAAAGGTTGGGAAAAAATGTTACCAGAAGGAATTGCTGAACTTATAAAACAAAAGCGTTTGTTTGGTTACTCTAAAACTCGCTTAAAAAAATAAACACCCTTAAATTAAACCTTTTTTGAAAAATTTTGTCTAACTAAAAAACCCAATTTTGACAGACGAAATTGTTTTAATAAATCAACTTAAAAATACTTCGACAAGAGAAAAAGCGTTTAGAGAACTTATTTTGCTCTACAAACAGCGTTTGTATTGGCATATAAGAAAAATTGTAATTTCTCATGATGATGCTGATGATGTTTTGCAAAACACGTTTATAAAAGTGTATAGAAATATTGATAAGTTTAACCAAGAAAGCAAACTTTTTTCTTGGATGTACAGAATTGCCACTAACGAATCTATCACCTTTATTAATAAAAGAGCCAAAGAACGTAATGTAGATATTACAGATGTTCAACAACATTTAGCATCAACTTTAGAAAGTGATGTATATTTTTCAGGAGACGAAATTCAATTAATTTTGCAAAAAGCTATTGCCACACTTCCTCAAAAACAACAATTAGTTTTTAACATGAAGTATTTTGACGAATTAAAATATGAAGAAATTTCTGAAATATTAGAAACCTCTGTTGGAGCACTAAAAGCATCTTATTTTCATGCAGTTAAGAAAATAGAAAATTATATAAAATCAAAAACAGATTAAACCTTTTCAAAAAAAAAAGGTCTAAAGTACGTATGGAAAATAATATTAAAAATAACGAAGATTTTTTAAAATCGATTACTGGTAAAAATACTGGTTTTTCAGCACCATCAAATTATTTTGATACTGCAGAAGATCGTTTTTCTTCATTTATTTTTGAAGAATCTTTACCAAAAGAAAACTCTTTTAAAACACCAGATTCTTATTTTGAAAATTTAGAGAATGAAATTATTAACAAAGCTTTTCCTACAAAAGAAACAAAAGTAATTTCTTTGAAATCTAGGTTTTTAAAAATTATACCTGTTGCTTCTGCTGCTTGTATTGCTTTATTTTTAGGAATAACTTATTTCAATACAATTAATAATAAAGCAGAAATAACCTTTGATTCTATTGCTCAGCTAGATATTGAAAATTGGATTATAGAAAACTCCAACGATTTAACTAAAGATGATTTTGCAAATGTTTTAAATAGTGACATTGTAAATGAAAACGATTTTGCTTTTGCAGAACTAAAAGATGATGCTATAGAAGACTATATCATAACAACAGATAACATTTCTATTTTAAACGAAAAGTAATAAAATGAAAAAATATATTTTAACTATTAGTTTCTTGTTGCTAGGAATTTTACAAATAAACGCACAAGAAAAAAAAGAAAGTAGAGAAAAAATTAAGGCTTTAAAAGTATCTTATTTAACTGCAGAATTACAACTTTCTAGCTCTGAGGCGCAAAAATTTTGGCCTATTTATAATGTGCATGAAGAAAAAATGGACAATTTAAGAAACAAGTGGAGAGTTGATATTAAAAATAAAATTAAAGATGCTGGCAATTTAGAAGGCTTAAGTGAAGCTGAAGCTAAAAAATTGGTTTTAATGAATGAAGATCTTGGTAAAAAAATGATTTTAGAGAAAGAAGATTTTCTTAAAAAAGTTTCTAAATTTTTACCTTATAAAAAAATATTAAAACTCCATATTTCTGAAAAAGAATTTGCACGAAAGTTAATGCGTAGATATGGTAAAAGAAATAAAAAATAAAAAACGTTTCATAAAAAAAAGAGGTTATAAATATTTATAACCTCTTTTTTTTATTTATTTATTAACGTCATGCAAACAAACAATTCTGGTTTATTTGCTGTAAACTGTTTTAACCAAATTGTTAACTCGTTTATTTCGTAAGGTAACAATCTTTTTAATGCTTTTTCTAATTCTTTACAAAACAAATCTGAATTAAAACTTACTTTTTTTAAAACAGTTTTGGTGTACTCAAACATTGCTCTAGCCATTTTAATAGGTATTTAAATTAAAACGAAAACAATTATATTTTTAGTATAATTCTTGTCAAATTTAACTAAAAAAACCATCAATTGTAAGTTGATGGTTGTTAAATTATGTTTACAAAATGTTAATGTTACAGTTTGTTTGCTTTTTCAATTAATGCATTTGCTTTTGTTTCCAATTCTGCACTAACTTCTTTTAAATGTGCTTTCTTATTATCTACTTTTGCATTTATTTTCGCAATTAACGTGTCAAAAGTTTCAATTGTTTCATCTATTATTGCTTCTGCTTTCTTTTTATCAGCATTTGCATGCATTTTTTCTGAAACGTATCCTATAATATCTCCTAAAGTATAGTTGATGTCTTTTTTTAAGTTTTTAATACTTGCCATAAGTCCTTTTTTATTTATAATTATGCAAATTTAGGCTATTTATTTAAATGAGCGATAAAACTTCTTTGATATTTGTTAAAGTGGCATAATCTGCATTTTGTTGCTCTTCTTTTGAAACCTCTTCATGAATCCAAGTTGTATGAAAAGGAATATGAATTGCAGAAGCACCAATTTCTAACAAGGGAAGAACATCTGATTTTAGTGAATTTCCAATCATTAAAAATTCGGAAGGTTGAATATCTAAATGATTGATGAGTTTTGTATAATCTTTTTCTTTCTTATCACTCATAACTTCAATATGGTGAAAGTATTTTAACAGGTTAGATTTTTCTAGTTTTCTTTCCTGATCTAACAAATCGCCTTTCGTTGCAACAATTAATTTATATTTTTCTTGTAAATGTTCTAATACTTCTTCAACTCCTTCTAAAACTTCAACAGGTTTTTGAAGCATATCTTTACCAATATTTATTATTTTTTCGATTGTTTTTTGAGGAATTTTGTAGTTAGACAGCTCCAAAGCACACTCTACCATAGATAAAACAAAACCCTTAACCCCATAACCATAATGCACTAAATTTTTAATTTCGGTTTTAAAAAGCTCTTGATCTATTTTGTTTTTTGTTTCGTACTTGGATATTAATTTTGCAAACTCCTCCTCTGCTTCTCTAAAATAAGTTTCATTTATCCACAAAGTATCGTCTGCATCAAATGCAATAACTTTAATTTTATTAAACATTATAAGTTTAAGTATTTTTTGGCTTTCTCTAAATCTTCAGGAGTATCAATTCCAACAGCTTCTACTGTTGTTTCAACCATTTTTATTTTTTTACCAATTTCTTGATAACGAATTGCTTCAATTTTTTCTGCTGCTTCTAAAGGTGTCATTGGTGTTTTATAAAAATCTAATAATGCTTGTTTTCTAAAAGCATATACCCCTTTATGTTTGTAATATTTTACGTTTACTGCAGCATCTCTATGGTATGGAATAACACTTCTAGAAAAGTAAATTGCCATATTATTTACATCTGTAATTACTTTTACATTGTTGGGGTTTTCAATATCTTCTTTATTTGTAATTTGTACTTTTAAAGAGGCTAAATCTACTTCTTGATGTGTATCTTTTTTAAAAACATCTATTAATTTAGATAAGGAAACTTCGTCTATAAAAGGTTCATCTCCTTGAACATTTACTACGATATCTGTTTCTATATTTTCTACTGCTTCTGCAATTCTATCAGAACCACATTCGTGTTCTTTTTTGCTCATTAATACCTTTCCTCCAGCGTCTGAAATATTTTTTTGAATAATTTCAGAATCTGTAACTACGTAAACTTCACTAAACAAATTGGTATTTAAAGCAGCTTTATAGGTTTTTAAAATTACAGATTCGCCTCCTAAATCTTTCATTAATTTTCCTGGAAAACGAGAAGCACTATAACGTGCAGGAATCATGGCAATGATTTTCATAGACTTATTTTAAATGCATCAAAGATAATATTTAAATGAATAGAGTTAATATTCACCTAACGTTTTTTTTAATTTTGAATGAACAAAAAAAATTATTATTATGAGAAGTATTTTATGGCTTGTAGCCGTTGTTTGTATTATTATTTGGGCTTTAGGCGTTTTAGGTCTGGTTCAAGGAATTGCCACTGGAAGCTTAATACACATATTATTAGTAATTGCTGTTATAGTAATTCTATATAACATTATTTCAGGTAGAAAACCATTATAATATTAACCAAAAAAAAATAGAAAAACCGAGTTTTTAGAATTCGGTTTTTCATTTTCAAATTTTAATTTAAAAACATAATTAAACGATAAAATTTGTTTTTATCATTTTTTTATGAGAAAGACTCGTATCTTTTTTTAAATTTGTTTAATAACTAACTAAAAAAAATAAACAAAAATGACTTCAACTAAAATTATTATAAAATATGCTTTACTAATTATCTTATTAATAGGTGGTTTTTTCTTTTTATGTAAATTACTTGGCTTAGAAGAAAATCCGTATTTAAGATTTTTAAATCTTCTATTTGTAATTATTGGTATTAGACAAGCAATTAAAACTAGTATTTTTAAAAACAAAGAAACCAATTATGCAACTAATTTGGGTATTGGAATACAAACATCAGCAATTGCAGTGGTAGTTTCTATTATTGGTGTTGCTTTGTATGTACACTTTATTAATCCTGAGTTTTTAGCTGTGATGAATAGTTCCTTTTTAATTGGAGGAGATTTATCTTTATCAGAAATAGTAATTACTTTATTAATTGAAGGTATGGCTTCTTCTGTTATTGGTGCATTTATAATTATGCAGTTTTACAAAAATCATGATAAAGAAAACTTAAACGAATAAAAAAAACTCCCATTTGGGAGTTTTTTTTTGATTAAACTTATTTAACTACTATTGTTTTTCTATTACCCCTTCATTTGCTAACAATGCAAAAAACTTATCTAAATTTGGTAGAATAACAATTCTTGTTCTTCTGTTTTTTGCTCTATTTTCACTATTTGTATTTGGAAACAATGGCATTGTATCTCCTCTACCAGAAGCAATTAATCTACTTCCTTCAATATCGAACTTGTTCTGTAACAATCTTACAATTGAAGTGGCTCTTTTTACGCTTAAATCCCAATTATCTTCAATTACTGCGTTATTTATGGTTCTTGAATCTGTATGTCCTTCAATCATTACATCCATACTTGGCTCAGATTTAATAATATCTGCCAATTGAGTTATTAGCTTGTACGCACTTTTTTTAACTCTATAACTTGCTGTATTAAATAATAATTTATCTGAAACTGATATCATTACAACTGTTTGATCTATATTAATATCAATATCTTCTGAGTTTTTGATATCAGAAAGCCCTACATTATTTATTAGATTATATGAAACAGCAAGGTTTAAAGAATCTTTTAAAGTTTTAGCTTTTGCTAATTTTTCAGGATCTACTTTTGCTAAAGTTTCATTCATTCTTTTTCTTGTATTGTTTGATATTACAGCTGTATTACCAACCATATCTAACTTAATATCATTTTCGTTTTTTAAAGTTACATTATCACTTTTTAAAGAATTAATTTTATTATTATAGTTTTCTACACGATCTTCAATTTTTGCAAATTTTGCTTCTAAAGCTTCTTTTTCTAAAGTCGTTTTTTGAAGGTTTCCTTTTGTATTTACATATTTAGTTTCTAATGCTGTGTATTTCTTTTTTGAAACACATGAAGTTGTTAAAATTGCAACTAATGCAACTGGAATAAAAAATTTTTTCATCTTTTTTAATTTTTATAGTTTTTATAGTTTTTATAGTTGCTATTAAAACGCTTTAAAAAAGAAGATATTCTTTAAAATAAATATTCTTTTGCATATTTTAATAAATGTTAACTAAAAATGTTAAAGGTTACTTAAGTTTTCCGCTTTTATAAATTGTTGACAAATAAATTATGTAAGTAAAAATATATTTTGAAAATAAAAAACCCTTCAAGTAAATTTTGAAGGGTTTTTAAGTGAGTATGAAATAGTATTTCTATTGCATGCTTGCTAAACTACTTTTTATCGTTTCAATTTTTGCTAAAGCATCTGCTTCTTTTTTACGTTCTAAAGTAATTACCTGCTCTGGTGCGTTAGATACAAAACGCTCATTTGATAATTTTTTTTGAACACCAAATAAGAAACCTTCAGCTCTTTTTAGTTCTGCTTCTAACTTTTTTGTTTCAGCTACAATATCAATACTTTCAATTGAAATTGGAACAAAATACTCATTAGATTTTACTCTGAATGAAGCTCCATCTACTTTTTCTGAAACGTATTTTATGGATGCTGTATTTGTTAACTTTTGAATGATATTATCAAACTCTTGTGAGGTTTTATCATTATTTATTACAAACAACTCAACTGCATCTTTAAAAGAAATATTTTTATCTTTTCTAATAGTTCTAATACCAGAAATAACATCTGTTGCAAAATCAAAGTTTGCAATAATATCTTCATTAAAATATTTAATCACTGGATATTTTGCAATAATCAAAGCTTCTTCAGGAGTTCTTTCTGAAATATATTGCCAAATTTCTTCAGTTAAAAATGGCATAAATGGATGCAATACTTTCAAATTATCTTCTAAAACTTTAATAATTGCATCATACGTTTTTTTATCAATTGGTTGTTGGTATGCTGGTTTTACAATTTCTAATAACCAAGAAGAAAAATCGTCCATTATTAGCTTGTAAATTACCATTAATGCATCTGATAATCGATATTTAGAAAAATGATCTTCTATTTCTGCTAGTGCTTTTTGAAACTTTGCTTCGTACCATTTTAAACCAGTTTTTGCAGTTTCTGGTTGTGTTAAATCTGCATCAATTTCCCAACCTTTTATCAAACGAAAAGCATTCCAAATTTTGTTGGCAAAACCTTTTCCTTGTTGACATAAGTCTTCATCAAATAATATATCGTTTCCTGCTGGAGCACTTAATAGCAAACCAACACGTACACCATCTGCACCAAATTCTTCAATTAATTTTAATGCATCTGGAGAATTCCCTAAAGATTTAGACATTTTACGACGTTGTTTGTCGCGAACCAAACCTGTTAAATAAACATTTTGAAAAGGTTTTTCATCTTTATATTCATATCCAGCAACTATCATTCTTGCTACCCAAAAGAAAAGAATATCTGGTCCTGTAACCAAATCGTTTGTTGGATAGTAATAGTTAATTTCTTCATTTTCTGGATTTCTAATACCGTCAAATACCGATATTGGCCATAACCAAGAAGAAAACCAAGTATCAAGAGCGTCTTCATCTTGTGTTAAGTCGGAAGTTTGAAGCTGAGAGTTTAAAGTTTTTTCTTTTGCAAGTAAAAGTGCTTCTTCAATATTCTCTGCAACTACAAAGTCTTCTTTTCCATCACCGTAATAAAATGCAGGAATTTGTTGTCCCCACCAAAGTTGACGAGAAATGTTCCAATCACGAACATTTTCCATCCAATGACGATAAGTGTTTTCAAATTTCTTTGGATATAAGTTGATATCTGTATCTTCGCCCAAAACAGCATCAATAGCTGGTTGTGCAAGATCTTTCATCTTTAAAAACCATTGATCAGACAACCTTGGCTCTATAACTGCTTTTGTTCTTTCAGAAGTACCTACTTTATTGGTATGAACTTCTGTTTTTACTAAAAATCCTTTTTCTTCTAATTCTTTAGAAATTTCTTTACGAACTACAAACCTATCTTTTCCTTGATAATGCAATCCGAATGAATTTAAAGAAGCATCGTCATTAAAAATATCAATTACTTCTAAATTGTGTTTGTCTCCTAAATTCTTGTCATTTTCATCATGTGCAGGAGTAACTTTTAAACAACCTGTTCCAAACTCTACATCTACATATTCATCTTCAATAATAGGAATAATTCTTCCACATAAAGGCACAATTGCTTTTTTTCCTTTTAAATGGGTAAAACGTTCGTCATTTGGGTTGATACAAATTGCTGTATCTCCAAAGATAGTTTCTGGACGCGTTGTTGCAATTGTTAATTTATCTTCTGAACCTTCGATTTTATATTCTAAATAGTACAAGTTTCCTTGTCTTTCTTCATGTATTACTTCTTCGTCTGAAAGTGTTGTTTTTGCTTCAGGATCCCAGTTTACCATTCTGTATCCTCTATAAATTAAGCCTTTATTATATAAATCTACAAAAACCTTAATTACAGATTCCGACATTTCTGGATCCATCGTAAAAGCAGTTCTTTCCCAATCACAGGATGCACCTAACTTTTTTAGTTGTTCTAAAATTTTTCCTCCATATTCATCTTTCCAATTAAAAGCATGTTGTAAAAATTCTTCTCTAGTTAAATCGTTTTTACTAATTCCTTGCTCTTTTAACTTTGCCACAACTTTTGCTTCTGTAGCAATAGATGCATGATCTGTTCCTGGAACCCAACAAGCATTTTTACCTAACAAACGTGCACGACGAATTAATACATCTTGAATGGTATTATTTAACATATGCCCCATATGCAAAACACCAGTTACGTTTGGTGGCGGAATTACAATAGTATATGGCTCTCTTTCATCTGGTATTGAATGAAAATAATTATTTTTCATCCAGTAATCGTACCATTTATCTTCTACTTTTCTTGCATCATATTTAGATGGAATATTCATACTTTGGAATCGTTTTTGATATATAGTTGACAAAAGTACAATTATCTATTTTCAAGAGAAAATTAGTAGTTGATTTTTTAATACAAAATATAAATCTTAATTTTACGATATAAAATATTAGTTATGAGAACTTTTGGTATTTTTTTTATGTTACTTTTTATTACTTTTTCAATTAATTCACAAGAATTTAAGTTTGAAAAAGAAACAATTGATTATGGAAAAATAGCAAAAGAAGCGAATGGAGAGCGTATTTTTGTATTTACAAATATTGGTGACGCTCCTTTGATTATTAAAAACATACAGTCTTCTTGTGGATGTACAGTACCAAAAAAACCAGAAAAGCCAATTATGCCTGGTGAGAAAGGAGAAATTAAAGTTGTATATAACACTAAAATTACTGGAGGTTTTTCGAAACAAATTATAATTACTTCAAACGCAAAAAAAGATAGAAAAGTTTTGAAAATTAAAGGTTTTGTAACGGATGGAATTTCTTTAGAAAAAGAAAAAAGTTTACTTTCTGATGATAATTAAACCTTTTTTTCTAGTCTAAACTCAAATTTTATAATATCTCCATTTCTATTTACAGTCATTCGAATTCTCTTCTTATCTTTCTCTTGAAACTTACTTATAATTTCGTTTAAAGTATAATTGTGGGCTGCTTTTTCATTTATTTGTACTATTAAATCATTAGCCTGCAAACCTACTTTATCTGCTGGAGAATTTTTAACAACAGTTCTAATTTTAAAGATTGGTTTAAATTTGTATGAAAAATTTGTTACAAAAGAAATAGTGCTGTTTTTGTTTACATCATTATTATACGCATCAGAAACTCTAATTTCCTCTTTTTCCCTTACCAATTGTTTGCCAGCGTAAACAACATCTAAGCCACTCATATTATAGTTAAAATCACTTTTGAACGAACTGTTTTTTTTAAGCATTATTTGTTTGTTTGGATAGTCCATCCAAACTTTGAATCGTTTTAAAATATTCCCTCCAATACTACCATTTCTTCTTTTAAATTTTCTTGCATTTTTTGTAGAAACTGTATCTAAAAAAGAAACAGTGGGTTCTTCAATTTCAAACTGACCTATAATTAGTTTTGGTATTCTACTTCTGTTTCCATAAATAGATCCGCTTAAACCCTCTCCTAAAATATCATTAAAATAACGTTTAGGAGTTACTATATTTTTTTTTGTGTGTTCAAAAAGCCAAAGCGCATCACTCCCTCCAGAATCAATTAACAACTTTACATTTGTTAACTCATTTCCAATTGTATCTAATTGAACTTTTACATTTACAAATGGTTTTTTCCTGTAAAATTGAATTGGTAAAACTTCACACTTTCTGCATTTCTTGTAACTATATTTTTCAGGGTTATAAAAATCTATTTTTTTGGTTCTATAATTAATTTTGATGATAAAATTACGCAGTAAATTGTAGCCAATAATTCCGTGAATTGTAGTCCCCATTTTACCTGATAAATCAAAATAATCTTTTAAAATTACATAAACAGATTCGTTAAAACTAGCTATTCCTTTTATTGATAATTTATTGTTTTTAGATAACAAAGCTTCTACTGGTTTACCACCGCCCAAACCAGTTAAGTTTACTTTTTCTGTGTTTAACAATCCAATACTATCATTTTCAGACAAGTTAAATATGATGGTTTTATTAACACCAGAATCTAAAATAAAAGAAAGTTTTTTTCCATTAATTTCTACAGGAACAATGATTAAGTTATTAATTAATTGAAATTTAACGCGTTGTTTTTTATCGTTAGAATTTAAAAAACGAAACCCATTTTGTGAGTGCACTTTAAAAAGCGAACTAAAAAAAAGAAGGGTTAAAAAGATGAATATTTTTTTCAAAAAAATAAATTTTAAGATACCTTATAAAAATACAATTTAAGTTTCGATTATAATTATTTTTAGGAAACTTTTAACCATTAAGTTTCCTTTGTTAGGCTGTGTTGTTTCAAATAAATTTTGCAAATTTGCAGAGATAATAACTCAACACAAAAATATGCCTTCAATATCTCAAAAAGGATTAAAAATGCCAGAATCTCCAATAAGAAAATTGGTACCCTTTGCTGAAATAGCTTCTAAAAAAGGAAAATCAATTTATCATTTAAATATTGGACAACCAGATATAAAAACACCAGAAGTAGCTCTAAAAGCAGTTGCAAACAGTAATTTAACAACTATAGAATATTCTAGATCTGAAGGATCTGAAGAATATAGAACTAAAATTGCTAAGTACTACAGCAAACACGATATTCATGTAAAACACGATGATATTATTGTTACCACAGGTGGTTCTGAGGCATTACTTTTTGCTTTTGGAAGTATTATGGATACAGATGATGAAGTAATTATTCCAGAACCTTTTTATGCGAATTATAATGGTTTTTCTACAGCTTCTGGCGTAACTATTGTACCTGTTATTTCTAAAATTGAAAATAATTTTGCTTTACCTGCTATTGAAGAGTTTGAAAAATTAATTACACCAAAAACAAAAGCTATTTTAATTTGTAACCCTGGAAACCCAACTGGTTATTTGTACAGCAAAGAAGAAATTAAAAAACTAGCTACAATCGTAAAAAAACATGACTTGTTTTTAGTTGCAGACGAAGTATATCGTGAATTTGCTTATGATGGTATAAAGCACCACTCTATTTTAGCCGATTTTGGTTTAGAAAAACATGCAATTGTAATAGATTCTGTTTCTAAAAGATACAGTATGTGTGGAGCAAGAATTGGTTGTTTAGTATCAAAAAATAAAGAAGTAATTAGTACTGCTCTTAAATTTGCACAAGCAAGATTAAGCCCACCAACATTAGCGCAAATAGCTTCTGAAGCTGCTTTAGACACTCCACAAAGTTATTTTGATGAAGTAAAAGAAGAGTATGTAAAAAGAAGAAATACTTTGATTGAAGAGTTACAAAAAATTGATGGTGTAAAAGTAGCAAAACCAAAAGGCGCTTTTTATTGTATTGTAGAACTACCAGTTAAAAATTCTGACCATTTTGCAAAATGGCTTTTAGAATCGTTTGAAGTAGATGGAAAAACAATTATGGTTGCACCTGCAGCAGGATTTTACTCTACTCCAAATGTAGGCTTAAATCAAATAAGAATTGCGTACGTTTTAAAAGAAGAAAGTTTAATTGACGCAATTTCAATTTTAAAAGAAGCTTTAAAAGTTTATAAAGATTAATTGAATATTCAACAAAATATATCGCTTAAAAATTACAACACGTTTGGTATTTCTGTAAATGCCAAACGTTTTGTTTCTATTACCTCTTATTACGATTTACAGCAACTTTTAAAGATTGAAAAAAATCTTTTTTTAATTTCTGGAGGAAGTAATATGCTACTTACAAAAGATATTGAAAAATTAGTTGTTCATATTGATATAAAAGGCATTTCTATTGATAATGAAGATGATAATTTTGTATACATCACAGTAAATGCCGGCGAAAATTGGCATGATTTTGTACTTTTTTGTATTGCTGAAAATTATGGTGGAATTGAAAATTTATCTTTAATTCCTGGAAATGTTGGTACATGTCCAATTCAAAATATTGGAGCTTACGGAGTGGAAGTCAAAGATACCATTACAAAAGTAGAAGCTATTGAAATTGAAACTGGAAAGAGAATTACTTTTTCTAATGAACAGTGCCAATTTGGATATCGAAATTCCATTTTTAAAAATGAATTAAAAGGAAAAGTAATTTTAACTGCTGTGAGTTTTAAATTGACAAAAAAAAATCATCAATTAAATACTTCTTACGGAGCCATAGAAACTGAATTAGCTTCTAAAAATATTACAAAACCAACTTTAAAAAATATTTCTGACGCTGTTATTGCCATCAGAAAATCAAAACTTCCTGATCCAAAAGAAATTGGAAACAGTGGTAGTTTTTTTAAAAATCCTGTAATTTCCAAAGAACAGTTTTTAGAACTTCAAAAAAAACACTCAAATATACCAAGTTACAATGTTTCTGAAAATGAAATAAAAGTTCCTGCTGGTTGGTTAGTTGAACAAAGTGGTTTTAAAGGAAAACGTTTTGATGATGCAGGTGTACATAAAAAACAAGCATTGGTTTTGGTAAATTATGGAAACGCTTCTGGTAAAGAAATTTATCAGCTTGCGCAAAAAATTCAAAAAACAGTTCTAAAAAACTTCGGAATTGCTTTAGAAATTGAAGTGAATGTTATTTAGCAATTATACTTATTTGAAATCTCTTTAATAATTGATTTAAAGAGAAAATTCTCAAAAGAAAATAGTTAGTTTTTGTATCTTTGTAAAACAATTATATTTTATGAAATTATTTTTTATCACTTTAGGTTTATTAGCATTTGCTGTTGTTGGAATTGCCATAAAAATTTGGGCAAAAAAAGATGGTAAATTTGCAGGAACTTGCGCTAGCCAAAACCCTATGTTAAATCAAGAAGGTGAAGCTTGTGGTTTTTGTGGAAAAACCCCAGATCAGTTCGAAAATTGTTCTGAACCTCAACATAACTAATTCCATATTTTATTTATGATATTACCTGTACTTTTCTACGCCTTTGTAGTTTTTGCAGGCATACAAATCACATATTATCTTTTTTTTACGTCTTTTTTATTTTCTGATAAAAAACAATCAGAAAAACCAGTTAATGAAACTCCTATTTCTGTAATTATTTGTGCTAAAAACGAGGCTAAAAATCTTCAAAAATTTCTTCCTTACATTATTGCTCAAAATTATTCCGATTTTGAAATTGTACTGATAAATGATGCTTCTTCTGATGAAACTCAAGATGTTATGGAAGCATTCAAAGCAAAACACACAAACATAAAATTAATTAATGTAGAAAATACAGAAGCTTTTTGGGGCAATAAAAAATACGCATTAACATTAGGTATAAAAGCTTCAAAAAACGAACATTTATTATTTACAGATGCCGATTGTAAACCAGTTTCTAAAAATTGGATTACGGAGATGAGCAAAAAATTTTCTTCAGAAAAATCGATTGTTTTAGGTTATGGAAAATATAAAAAAGAAAAATCTTTGGTAAATTTATTTGTACGTTTTGAAACATTATTAACTGCCATACAGTATTTTAGCTATGCCAAATTAGGTGCTCCATATATGGCTGTTGGTAGAAATTTAGCTTACAAAAAAACAGAGTTTTTTAATGTAAAAGGTTTTATAAATCACATACAAGTGAAATCTGGTGACGATGATTTATTCATACAAGATGCTGCAAATAAAAATAATACTACAATTTGTACTTCAAATAATAGCTTTACTGAATCCATTGCTCCTACTTCGTTTACTAAATGGTTTCAGCAAAAAAGACGTCATATTTCAACCGCTAATTACTATAAAATTCAATATCAATTTTTATTGGGTTTATTTTTCATTTCCAAAGTGTTTTGTTTACTATTAGCAAGTATTTTGTTTTTCTTTTATCCTTGGAAAATTATCTTATCAATTTTAATTTTATATTATTTTGTTCAGTTTTTAGTTGTTGGTTTTTCAGCAAAAAAAATGAAGGAAACCAATATTGTTGTTTTATTACCTTTTCTGGAAATTGGACTATTATTATTTCAATTTAGTATATTTATGACAAATTTGATATCAAAACCAAATCATTGGAAATAGATAAAAACAACATCGAACAAAATATTACGAAAGCAAAAAACGGAAGTCAAGCTGCATTTCGGTTTTTATTGAATTCCTTTTGGGCAGATGTTTACAACTATCAATTAAAGCGAACGAAAAGTGAAAACGACGCAGAAGATATTGTCATTCAAACTTTTTCGAAAGCATTTGATAAAATACACACTTTTGATGATAAATATGTTTTTAAAACTTGGTTAATTACTATTTCTAAAAATGTTCATATCGATTTACTTCGTAAGAAAAACAGTTCTATTTCTGTAGAAACTACTAAAGAGCAAGAAGATAAAGTTTTTTTAGTGGTTGATGAAAACCCAACACCTGAAGACAAAATTATTAGAGAACAAAATTTGGCAAAATTGTTAAGAGACATCAAGCAATTAAAACCTAAATACCAAGAAGTCATTCAATTACGATACTTTCAAGAATTAAGTTATAAAGAAATTTCTGAACAAATTAATGAACCTATGAACAACGTAAAAGTAAAACTTTTACGTGCTAAAAAGTTGTTATCGGAGATTATTAAAAGAAGTTAGTTATGAAGAAAGGTATAATTTTAATTCTTTTTTCATTATTTGTTTTTAGTTGTACTAGCCAAGAAGAAAAATCACCAGAACTTGTAAAAGCTTTAATAGATAATAACATTATTCCCCGAGGTCAAATTCATAAAATTGAAAATGAATACAGATTGGATTACTATGATGTTTATGAAAAGGATTCTCATATGGAATTTTTAAAAAATAAAGGCTATCAGTCTGGTGGCGCAAGTTGGTCAGGAATTATTTACGGTGCAATTAAATTATCTGATGATAAAATCTTAACTCAAATTAGATTTGACGATGAAGCAGAAGGAATAGCTATTTGGTCCAAAAACAGAAAATGTTTAGAGAAAGTGAGTCGTTTAATTTCTGTTGTAAAATCTGATAATAAATTACTTTTAAAGTGTATTTCAATTGCTAATAAAAATTGGAAAATGGAATAACTATGAAAAAATCCTTTTTACAATCTATAGGACCAGGTTTATTATTTGCAGGTGCAGCAATTGGAGTTTCGCATTTGGTGCAATCTACAAAAGCAGGTGCAGAATTTGGTTTTGGTTTGTTATGGGCTTTGTTGTTGGTGCATATTATTAAATATCCGTTTTTTCAATTTGGTCCACGTTATGCAACAGCTACAGGTGAAACATTGTTAGATGGTTATCGCAAATTAGGCAAAGGCGTTTTAATTGCGTATTATATTATAAACTTTGCAACAATGTTTACCATTCAAGCTGCTGTAACTATTGTTACTGCTGGTTTGGCTTCACAGCTTTTTGGCTTCACAAACGATTTGGTATTATGGTCTACCATTTTACTAATTGTAAGTTTATTTTTTTTAGTGGTTGGTAAATATAAACTGTTAGATAATTTAATGAAATACATCATTGTTATTTTAACAATTAGCACCATAATTGCAGTTTTAGTAGCACTTTTTAGTACCAAAGAAGCTTTTGATGTTACACAAATTTTACCTTCTGGTACTGTAGAAATCACTTTTTTAATTGCTTTTTTAGGTTGGATGCCTGCGCCATTAGATATTTCTATATGGCACTCTATTTGGTCTGTTGAAAAAGACAAACTAACTGTAATAAAAACAAAACCAAAAGATGCCATTTTCGACTTTAACATTGGTTATTTAGGAACACTTTTTCTAGGAATTTGCTTTGTACTTTTAGGAGCTTTGGTAATGTATAAATCTGGTGAAACCTTTTCTAATAAAGGTACTGTTTTTGCCTCTCAATTGATAAACCTATACACTAAAAACTTAGGTGAATTTTCATATATTTTTATTGCAATTGCAGCTTTTACCACCATGTTTAGTACTACAATTACAACCTTAGATGCTTCACCAAGAGCCATGAATAAAACCTCAAAATTATTATTCAATAAAAAATTAAAATATGGTTACTGGTTTTGGATTGTATTTTTATTTGCGGGTACTTTTTTAATTTTAAAATATTTTATGGATGATATGGGGCTTTTAGTAAAAATAGCTACTATATTATCTTTTTTAACAGCACCCTTTTATGCCATTTTAAACTATATTTTAATCACAGGAAAACATACCCCTAAAGAACATCAACCAGGAATTTATTTAAAAACATTAAGCATTGTTGGCATTCTATTTTTAATAGGGTTTAGTATTTGGTTTTTAACGAATATTTAAATCTTTTCTTTGTAAATTTGCAATCTAATAAAGAAAGAAAATGGCTGTAGACTCTGTAATCCTTCCTGAAAGACCAAAAAAACCAAAATGGTTGCGTGTTAAATTACCTGTTGGTAAAAAATATACGGAATTAAGAGGTTTAGTAGACAAATACAAACTAAATACCATTTGTACAAGTGGAAGTTGTCCAAACATGGGCGAATGTTGGGGAGAAGGAACTGCAACCTTTATGATTCTTGGAAATATTTGTACACGCTCTTGTGGTTTTTGCGGTGTTAAAACTGGAAGACCGGAAACTGTAGAATGGGATGAACCAGAAAAAGTAGCACGTTCTATAAAAATTATGAGCATTAAACATGCTGTAATTACTTCTGTAGATAGAGATGATTTAAAAGATGGAGGTTCTATTATTTGGGCTGAAACTGTAGATGCGATTCGTAGAGCAAACCCAAATACCACATTAGAAACTTTAATTCCAGATTTTCAAGGAAACACTAAGCAAATAGATAGAATTATTGAAGTTGCTCCTGAAGTAGTTTCTCACAACATGGAAACTGTAAGAAGATTAACACGTGAAGTTAGAATTCAAGCAAAGTATGATAGAAGTTTAGGTGTTTTAAAATACTTAAAAGAAAACGGAATGCGTACCAAAACTGGTTTAATGTTAGGTTTGGGTGAAACTGAAGAGGAAGTTATACAAACCATGAAAGATTTGCGTGGAGTAAATTGCGACATCATAACTATTGGTCAATATTTGCAACCAACAAAAATGCATTTACCTGTTAAAGAATTTATAACTCCAGAACAATTTAAAAAATACGAAACCATAGGATTAGAAATGGGCTTTATGTATGTTGAAAGTGGCGCTTTAGTTCGTTCTTCTTACAAAGCACATAAACACGCTAAGTAAATCTTTTTAGGTTGATAAATTTTTCAAGAAAAACAATTATAATCAATAACAAAATACACCAAATACTAACGATTCCTTTTCAGGAATCGTTTTTTTGTTAAAGAAATATAAAAATTATAAAAAAAATAGCAATTTTATTTATAAAAATCATTTTTGGCACGATGCTTGTAAAATACATTTCGAAGAGACGTAGTAAACCTCTTTCATTGTGTAAATTATTTGAATTAGTTAGTTAAAAAAACCATCTCGAAAGAGATGGTTTTTTGATTTATTAAAAATCGTTACTTAAAATAGACTGATAGTATTTAGTATTTAACTACTACTTAGATAGCACTAATAATATCATATTTTGTTATAATCTGATGGTTTCCATTTTCTAAATCTACCAAAACAGCTTGATTTTCTTTACTTATCAATTTAGAAATCTCCTCTAATTTAGCAGATTTTTTTACTACAGGATAAGGTTTTCCCATAATTTCTTTTACAGGTTTATCTGCAATATTTTTATCACTCATAAAATGATGTATTAATACAGATTCATCTAAAGAACCCACAAAACCATTTACATCTTTTACAGGAAGCTGAGATATTTTTAAACTTTTCATACGCTCAATAGCATGTGAAACCAATTCTTCTGTTTGTACAGAAAGTAAAGGTTTATCGTTATGACTTTCAACTAAATCTGCAGCTGTTTTAATATCTTCCTCTACAAAACCTCTATCACGCATCCAGTCGTTATTAAACATTTTACCCACATACCTACTTCCATGATCGTGAAACAACACCACAACAACATCGTCTTTTGTAAAATGTTCTTTTAACTGCAACAAACCTTTTACAGCTGCTCCAGCAGAATTCCCTAAAAACATACCTTCTTCTTTTGCCAAACGTTGGGTAAAAATTGCAGCATCTTTATCGGTTACTTTTGTAAAACCATCAATAACATCAAAGTTTACATTTTTTGGTAAAATGTCTTCTCCAATTCCTTCTGTGATGTATGGGTAAATTTCATTTTCGTCAAAAATACCTGTTTCATGATATTTTTTAAAAACAGATCCATATGTATCAATTCCCCAAATTTTAATATTCGGATTTTTAGATTTTAAATAAGAACCTACTCCTGAAATTGTTCCACCAGTTCCTACTCCAACTACAAAATGAGTTACTTTTCCTTCAGTTTGTTCCCAAATTTCTGGTCCTGTACTTAAATAATGTGCTTTGCAATTACTTGGATTATCATATTGATTCACATACCAAGAATTCGGAATTTCTTCACCCAAACGTTTAGAAACTGAATAATATGATCTTGGATCTGTAGGCTCTACATTTGTTGGACAAACAACAACCTCTGCTCCAACTGCTCTTAAAATATCTATTTTTTCTTTTGATTGTTTGTCTGCCATTACAAAAACACATTTATAACCTTTTACAATTGCAGCTAAAGCCAAACCCATTCCTGTGTTTCCAGATGTACCTTCTATAATGGTTCCTCCAGGTTTTAAACGTCCATCTGCTTCTGCGTCTTCTATCATTTGCAATGCCATTCTATCTTTTACAGAATTTCCTGGATTAAATGTTTCGTATTTAGAAAGTACTAAACAAGGTAAATCTTTGGTTAAAACATTCAATTTTACTAGTGGAGTGTTTCCAATAGTTTCTAATATATTTTTTGCGTAGTTCATATCTTTGTTTTCGATTGCAAAGATAAATTATTTTTAGGGCGTTCCCTAAAGGTCGCGCTTTCATTACTCGCTTTTAACACTTTTTAAGAAGTGTTAAAGAGCTCAAACAAACCATTCAATCGCTAACGCAGAGTTTCTAAAAGCTAATCATTTACAATAAAAGACTATAAATTTTTTGCGTTAGCGATTGCATTGGCATCCTTTTTTGAAGCATGAAAATATAACCTTTCTACTGCGCTCAAGATAAATTCAAAACGTGACCTCTTGAGAACTCCCAATAATTTTAACAAACTCCAATAATGCACAAATACAGTGGCATGCCTAAAGTTATATTAAATGGAAAGGTAATTGCCAGAGCCATAGGAATGTATAAACCAGGATTTGCTTTTGGGGCTGCTAACTTCATTGCTGCTGGAACTGCTATGTAAGATGCACTTGCCGCTAAAATTGCCATTAAAAGTCTATTGCCTATTTCTTCCATAAAAAAACCACTAATTACAGCCACTAAACAACCATTAATTAACGGAATTATAATAGCAAAAGAAACTGTAAACCAGCCTTTTTTAATTAATGCTTTTATTTTGCCTCCACTTGTAATTCCCATATCTAATAAAAAAACGGCTAAAAAACCTTTAAATATATCTGTGGTAAATGGTTTTATTCCTGCAGCTTGTGCGTCATTTGTAAAGTAACCAACTAACAAACTTCCTATAATTAAAACAACACTTCCGTTTGTTAAAGAATGGTGAATTACACTTTTAAAGGAAGTTTTATTCTTTTTGTCTTTACTATAAATTGCAATTAATAAAACTCCTACAATTATAGATGGTGCCTCCATTAAAGCCATAACTGCTACCATGTGACCTCCAAAAGGAATGTTAGACATTTCTAAAAATGAAATGGTAGTTACAAAAGTTACAGCACTTACAGAACCGTAAGCTGATGCTATTGCTCCAGCATTTTCTACACTTAGTTTTAAGCGTAAAATATAATAGCAATAAATTGGTACTAAGAGTGCTAACAAAACTCCAAATAATAAAGATCCAATAATTTCTAAAGTAATAATACTGTGTGCTAATTCTTGACCTCCTTTAAAACCTATAGCCAACAACAGGTATAGAGATATAAATTTTGAAGAGTTTTCTGGTATTTTTAAATCGCTTTTTAAGTTTACAGCAATTAAGCCTAAAAAGAAAAATAAAAGTGCTGGGTTTGTTAAGTTATCTACAAGATAATGTAAGTCCATTTTGTTTAAAATTTAGCGTAAAAAAAGTAGGAAAGCCTTTTACAGACAGTCTTTCCTACTCAAAAATTCAACTTAAATATTTATTACTACTCTACTGTGATATTTATTGTACTAGATATTTTTATGTTACATTCATTTGTTTGTAAAGCCATTAAAAAGGCTTTTATATCTGCTTTATCATCAATTAATTCTGTAATTCTAGAATTATCATATTTACAAGCATCGTTTATATTGCCTTCTGTTTTAGATAATCTTTGTAGTTTGTGAAAATTAATTTTCACATCTACAACATTATTTATAATACTTAATGCCTCTCTTTTTGTAAACTTACCTTCAATTAATTTTAATTGTTGATTCACTTTTTCACTTTTAGTTTCTGGTGCTTGTAATGTTTCGTTATTCATGATTTTATTATTTTAAGATAGTGTTAGATTTTGATGTTTTTATAAAGTATACAAGCAGTAAAATAGCTTGAGAAATTAATAGCTCTTTTAAAAAAGGGCTTGAAATTGAAATTGCCAATGCGTTTAAAGCTAACATAGACATGATTACTAAAAACCTACAAAAAACAATGATTTGCTTTTTTGTGATTTGAATTACAATTTCGTTACTTAAACTTTTAGTTTGTTCTGTTGGATTGAATAGTGTTTGTCCCATTGTTTTAATTTTTTACAAAGAAATGATGTTTTTTTTATATATTTTTATTTATATTTATTATGAAATACATAAATACATTTTATGAACTATACTTTACATCAATTAGAAATATTTAAAAAAATAGCAGAAACAGAAAGTGTTACAAAGGCTTCTGAGCAATTATTTTTAACACAACCTGCTGTTTCTATTCAGTTAAAAAATTTTCAAGACCAGTTTAAACTTCCTTTATTTGAAGTGGTTTCTAGAAAGTTATACATTACAGAATTTGGTAAAGAAATAGCTTTAGCTGCTAGTAAAATTTTAGAAGAAGTTGCTGCTATTAATTACAAATCTGCCATTTTTGAAGGAAAAATTGCTGGAAAATTAAAAATTTCTATTGTTTCTACAGCAAAATATGCAATGCCATATTTTTTATCAAACTTTATAAAACAGAATGAAATGGTAGATTTAACTATGGATGTTACTAATAAAATGGCTGTGATTAGAAGTTTAGAAAATAATGACTGTGATTTTGCTATGGTTTCTACCATACCTAAAAAGCTAAATATAGAGCGCATAGAGTTAATGAAAAACAAACTCTATTTTGTTGCGAATAAAAATTTTAAATTTCCAGAAAAGCAAGGGACTCTAAAAGATTTAAACAAACCTTTATTTATTTTTAGAGAACCTGGATCTGCAACACGTTTAGCTATGGAGCGCTATTTAGTAAAAAACAAAGTAGAAATTCATAAAAAAATGGAGCTAACCTCAAATGAAGCTGTAAAACAAGCAGTTATTGCTGGTTTAGGAATTTCAATAATGCCAATTATTGGTATAAAAAATGAATTACAAAATGGCGATTTACAAATTTTAAATATTCATAACTTACCTTTAGAAACTAACTGGAATTTAATTTGGTTAAAAACTAAAAACCTGTCTACAGTTGCGAAAGCATTTAAAAGTCATATTGAAAATAACAAAAAGGAAACTATAAAAAATAATTTTTCTTGGTTTTTAAACCATGAAATTTATTAGGCAAATTTTATAGATTTTGATGGATTTATTTTTGTGATGATGTAGCTTGGAATTATCAACATTAAAAAACACATTAAAAGTGTACCAAGGTTTAACAAAATAATTGCTTTTAAAGAAATATAAACCGGCATAATACTTACGTAATAAGTTTCTGGATTTAATGTAATTACACCAAAAAAATGTTGAATACCTATAATGGACAAACCAATTGCATTTCCCCAAAAAAGTCCTTTTAAAATAAGATAAGACGCATTGTATAAAAATACTTTTCTGATACTGGTATTAGTGCTTCCTAAAGCTTTTAAAACACCTATCATTTGTACACGTTCTAAAATTAAAACAAGTAAAGCAGTAATCATATTAATACCTGCAACCAAAATCATAATTGCAATTATTACCCAAACATTGTTATCAAATAATTTTATCCACTCAAAAACGGTTGGATACATATCTAAAATAGTTTTACTATTTAAAGTTGCTCCTATTTCGCTGTAAATTTCTTCACCTTTTTCTACAATATCATCAAAACTATTTAAAACCACCTCAAAACCACCTACTTGGTTTTCTGTCCATTTATTTAGGTTTTGAACTTCTCTAATATCACCAATCATCATATTTTTATCAAACTGAGCAAAACCAGAGTTGTATATTCCTGTAATTACATATTTTTTTATTGAAGGTATTTTACTAGTTCTTGTTTTTAAAAACGTTGCAGAAATAGTATCATTCAATTTTAATTGTAAACGATTTACAATAGTTTGCGATAGTAGCACATCTCTTGTTCTTGGTTTATCAAAATTTGGCAAAATTCCTGCTACCAAATATTCCTTAAAAAAAGTCCAGTCGTAATCTGATGAAACACCTTTAAAAACAATACCTTCAAAATCGGTTTCAGTTCTTAAAATTCCTACTTTATTTGCAAAAATTTGTACATTTTTAATACCTTCAATTGAGTTAAATTCTGGATAAAAATCTTGTTCAATATTTATGGGTGTCGTAGAAACATCTGAATTATTATTATCATAATTTACAATTTGAACATGACCTTTAAAACCAGCCATTTTATCGCGTATTTTAGTTTGCAATCCTGTTGCAGTGGCTACAGCAATTAGCATAATAATAATTCCTAATGCAATTGCAGTTACTGCAATTTTTATTATTGGTGATGAAATGCTATTTTTATACTTTTTGCCAGTAATAATACGTTTTGCAATAAATAACTCGTAATTCAAATTGATAATGATTTTTAAACCTTTCAAAAGTACATATTTATTCTTATTTCTATTGTTGAATTTTCAGCTGATTTCTTGTGCCCAGAAAAAGGTTAAGGATTTAAACTTGAATGTTAAAAGTTCACAAAATGAAGTTTTAGAAATTAAAACAGGTGCAGAAAGAACTGATTTGTATTTAAATTTATTAAAAAACAAAAATGTTGGTATAGCAGCAAATCAAACTTCTGTAATATCCGTTTTACAAAGAGCTGAAGTTAAACCTAATGTAATGGGATCTAAAAAGGTAACACATCATTTGGTAGATTATTTGCATAATTATAGCGGAATTACCGTAAAAAAAGTATTTTCTCCAGAACATGGTTTTCGTGGAAAAGCTGATGCTGCTGAATTGGTAAAAGACGGTCTTGATACCAAAACAGGTTTGCCAATAGTGTCTTTGTATGGAAAAAGCAAAAAACCCTCTGCACAACAATTAAAAGGAATTGATGTAATGATTTTTGACATTCAAGATGTTGGCGTAAGATTTTATACCTATATTTCAACATTGCACTATGTAATGGAAGCTTGTGCTGAAAATGGAATACCTGTGATTATTTTAGACAGACCCAACCCAAATGCACATTATATAGATGGTCCTATTTTAGAAATGAAACACACTAGTTTTGTTGGTAAACATCCAGTTCCAGTAGTTTACGGAATGACCATTGGCGAATATGGACAAATGATTAATGGCGAAAAATGGCTGAAAAACGAAATACAATGCGATTTAAAAGTGATTCCTTTGCAAAATTACACACATCAATCTAAGTATTCTTTACCCATAAAACCTTCACCAAATTTACCAAATGATAAAAGCATCAACTTATACCCAAGTTTAGGTTTTTTTGAGGGAACTACCATTAATGCTGGACGTGGAACTAAGTATCAATTTCAAAGATATGGAGCACCATTTTTTAAGAAAACAGATTTCTCTTACACTCCAAAAGCAAATGAAGGCGCAAAATATCCTAAACACAAAGGGAAAATTTGTTATGGTGTAGATTTAAGTAAAACTCCACATTTATCAAAAATTGACTTATCTTTTTTAATAAATGCTTACAAACAAACTCCTAAAATAGAAAAGTTCTTTGGCAGTACTTTTACCATTCATGCTGGAAATACAAAATTGCAACAACAAATAGAACAAGGTCTATCTGAAGAAGAAATTAGAGCGACTTGGATTGATGGTTTGGAGAAGTTTAAAGTTGTTCGTGAGAAATATTTGATATATGAATAGTTTTGTTTTTCTATTCATGACAAATTACTAAACTTCCTCAACACCAGTAGGCTTTTGATAACCTTGAAAAGGCTGTTTTAATAGTTCTTTTAAAGACGAATTTTTTACTTCATCTGGAAAAGTATCTACACCATAAACGATTTTCTCTCTATCTAATTCTAAATACGTTCCAAAAATTCTATCCCAAATAGAAAAGATATTTCCATAATTAGAATCTGTATATGGCAACATATTATGATGATGCACCTTGTGCATATCTGGAGAGACAATAAAATAGCTCAAAAATTTATCTACTTTTGGTGACATTTTAATATTTGCATGGGTAAATTGTGTAAAAATCAACGACATAGATTGATAAATAAACACAATTGCAATTGGAGTTCCAACTACAAAAACACCTAATAACGTAAATGCAAAACGAATCACACTTTCTATAGGATGATGTCTGTTTGCAGTTGTTGTATCTACTTTATGATCTGAGTGATGTACTAAATGCACCATCCACAAAGGTTTTATTTTGTGCTCTGTATAATGTGCTAAATAGGCTCCAAAAAAATCTAAAAATAAAACACCCAAAACTACATACAACCACAATGGCATTTCTGGAAGCCAATTGATAATTCCGAAATTATTTGCAGAAACCCAATCAGCTGTTTTTAACAATAAAAAGGCCAATGCAAAATTTATGATAACAGTTGTTAACGTAAAAAACAAATTAGGTATAGCATGTTTCCATTTTTTGTAATCGAATTTAAACAACGGAATTGCACCTTCTAATAACCAGAAAAAAGTAATTCCGCCTACTAAAATAATGCTTCTATGAGAAGAAGGTATGGTTTCGAAATAATTAAAAATAGTTTCCAAAATAATTATATTTGGTACTAAAATAGTGAAAACATATTAAAATCTACTTTCTCCTAACCTTCTTATTTCCTTCTAAAGGTAAAACTTCTTTTAAATTCTCTACAATATTATAAGCTGCAGGACAAATGGCTGTATTTGCAATAGTTAAATCGGTAATTCCAATAAATTTTTTTCGATTTGTATGCGGATATTCAGCACACGCTTTGGGTCTTACTTTGTAGATAAAACAAGTATTATCAGACAAATCTAAAAAAGAACAAGGTGATGATTTTAAAACCTTAAAATCATCTTCATCTCTACGTAAATACTGATCTTCAAAAGTAGCAACTTTCATTTTTAAATGTTTTGCAATTCTTTCTACATCCGTATCTGTAAAAATAGGGCTGGTAGTTTTACAGCAATTTCCACACGTTAAACAGTCTGTTTTTTCAAACTCTTTATCATGCAATTCTTGCATTAAATAATCCAATCTTTTAGGTGTACGTTTCTTTAATCTCGCAAAATATTTTTCGTTTTCTTTCTTTGCTTCCTGTGCTAATTTTGGGAGTTCTTGTAAGCGTTTTTCCATCTTACAAAATTACAATTATTCTTCCACAAAAATCAATCTGAAAAACAAATAAAATTCTTAATTTTGCAATTCAATTTTCGAAAGTAAATGAATATTCAAAACACTATAGAAACCAAAGTAAAAGAAGGTTTTTTAGCATTATATAATGTAGAAATTCCTACTGTGGAATTTCAAGCAACCAGAAAAGAATTTGAAGGAGATATTACCGTTGTTGTTTTTCCTATGTTGCGTTACAAAAAAGGAAATCCTATTCAAATAGGAGAAGATTTAGGAAAATATGTTGTTTCAACTATTCCAGAAATCACCAATTATAATGTTGTAAAAGGCTTTTTAAACTTGGTAATTGATGACGCTTTTTACACGAACTTCTTCAATGCAATGTATGCTGATGAAAGTTTTGGTATTGTTTCACCAAAGGCAGATGAAAAAGCTGTAATGGTTGAATATTCTTCACCAAACACTAACAAACCTTTACATTTAGGTCACGTTCGTAATAATTTATTAGGCTATTCTGTTGCTGAAATAATAAAAGCAGCAGGTAAAAAAGTATATAAAACGCAAATTATAAACGATAGAGGAATTCATATTTGCAAGTCGATGTTGGCTTGGGAAAAATTTGGAAACGGAGAAACTCCAGCATCTACCGGTTTAAAAGGCGATAAATTGGTTGGGAATTATTATGTAAAATTTGACCAAGAATATAAAAAGGAAATTTCTCAGTTAATTGCAGCAGGAAAAACCGAGGAAGAAGCAAAAAAAGAAGCACCACTTTTAATTGAAGCTCAAGAAATGTTGCAAAAATGGGAA
The DNA here is from genome assembly GCF_005885675.1 of Polaribacter aestuariivivens. Classification (GTDB taxonomy): domain Bacteria; phylum Bacteroidota; class Bacteroidia; order Flavobacteriales; family Flavobacteriaceae; genus Polaribacter; species Polaribacter aestuariivivens. The sequence goes on along the minus strand of NZ_VANR01000007.1, from coordinate 132,948 downwards.
GCTGGAGATGAAAAAGTAGTTTCACTTTGGAAAACCATGAACAATTGGGTTTACAACGGTTTTGATGTTACTTACAAAAACATGGGTGTAAATTTTGATACGTTGTATTATGAAAGTGACACTTACTTATTAGGAAAAGATGTTGTTGCACAAGGTTTAGAAAAAGGCGTTTTTTATAAAAAAGAAGATGGTTCAGTTTGGTGCGATTTAACAGGTGATGGATTAGATGAAAAAATTGTATTGCGTTCAGACGGAACAGCTGTTTATATGACGCAAGATATAGGTACAGCCATACAACGTGTAAAAGATTTTCCAGACGTAGGTGGTATGGTATATACTGTTGGAAATGAGCAAGATTATCATTTTCAGGTATTGTTTTTGATATTGAAGAAATTAGGATTTGATTGGGCAAAACAATTGCATCATTTAAGTTACGGAATGGTAGATTTACCTTCAGGAAAAATGAAATCGAGAGAAGGTACTGTGGTAGATGCTGATGATTTAATGGTAGAAATGACTACTACAGCCAAAGAAATATCAGAAGAATTAGGAAAATTAGATGGTTATTCTGACGAAGAAAAAGCTGAATTGTACAAAACCATAGGTTTGGGTGCTTTAAAATATTTTGTTTTGAAAGTTGACCCGAAAAAAAGAATTTTATTTGACCCAAAAAGTTCGGTAGATTTTCAAGGAAACACAGGACCTTTTATACAATATACCTATGCAAGAATTCAGTCTATCATTAGAAAAGCAGATTTTGATTATTCGAAACAAGTTTCGATTGAATTACACGAAAAAGAAAAAGAATTATTGAAACAATTGGAGTTGTTTCCTGAAACAGTTCAGCAAGCGGCTACCAATTATTCGCCAGCAATTATTGCAAATTATACCTATGATTTGGTAAAAGAATTTAATTCATTTTATCAAAATGTGCATATTTTAGGAGAAGATAATCAAGATAAAAAAGTATTTAGAGTTCAGTTGTCTAAAAAAGTAGCTGATACTATAAAACAAGCATTTTCTTTATTAGGAATTCAGGTTCCTGAGAGAATGTAAAAATAAGTCAACAGTTGCAGTACGCAGTTGGCAGTAAGGACAAAAGTTAGTAAATTAGCACGCGTTAAGGATTGAAATGGCATCCTTTTTTGAGGAACGAAAAAAAGATATAATGGAAAGCCTGTTAAAACGCCCAAATCATTAAAATATAAAAGAATGAAATACGACATCATTATTATTGGAAGTGGACCTGGAGGTTATGTGACTGGAATTAGAGCCTCTCAATTAGGTTTTAAAGTTGCGATTGTAGAAAAAGAATCTTTAGGTGGAATTTGCTTAAACTGGGGTTGTATCCCAACAAAAGCGTTGCTAAAATCGGCTCAAGTGTACGATTATTTAAAACATGTTGATGAATATGGTTTAAAAGCAGAAGCGATTGATAAAGATTTTGAAGCTGTAATAAAAAGAAGTCGTGGTGTTGCAGATGGAATGAGCAAAGGTGTTGCTTTTTTAATGAAAAAGAACAAAATTGATATTATTGACGGTTTTGGAAAAATAAAAACTGGTAAAAAAGTAGATGTTACTGCTGAAGACGGAACTGTAACAGAATACAGTGCAGATAATATTATTATTGCAACTGGAGCACGTTCTCGTGAATTGCCAAATTTACCACAAGATGGTAAAAAAGTAATTGGTTACAGACAAGCAATGACGTTGCCAAGTCAGCCAAAATCTATGATTGTTGTAGGTTCTGGTGCGATTGGTGTTGAGTTTGCACATTTTTATAATGCAATGGGAACTGAGGTTACTATTGTAGAATATATGCCAAATATTGTTCCTGTAGAAGATGTAGATATTTCAAAGCAATTTGAGCGTTCTATTAAAAAAGCAGGTATTAAAGTAATGACAAATTCTTCAGTAGAATCTGTAGATACTTCTGGTGAAGGTGTTGTTGCAACTGTAAAAACAAAAAAAGGAGAAGAAACTCTAAAAGCAGACATTTTATTATCGGCAGTTGGAATTAAATCGAATATTGAAAATATTGGTTTGGAAGATGTTGGTATTATTGTAGATAGAGATAAAATTTTGGTAAACGATTACTACCAAACAAATATTCCTGGTTATTATGCAATTGGAGACGTAGTTCCAGGACAAGCTTTGGCACACGTTGCTTCTGCTGAAGGTATTACATGTGTTGAAAAATTGGCTGGTTTGCATACAGAACCTATTGATTATGGAAACGTTCCTGGTTGTACCTATGCAACTCCAGAAATTGCATCTGTTGGTATGACTGAAGCAAAAGCAAAAGAAGCTGGTTACGAATTGAAAGTTGGTAAATTTCCATTTTCTGCATCTGGAAAAGCAAAAGCAGCTGGAACTCCAGATGGTTTTGTAAAGGTTATTTTTGATGCAAAATATGGTGAATGGTTAGGTTGCCACATGATTGGTGCTGGTGTAACAGATATGATTGCAGAAGCAGTTTTAGGACGTAAGTTAGAAACTACTGGACATGAAGTTTTAAAAGCAATTCACCCTCACCCAACCATGAGTGAAGCTGTAATGGAAGCTGTTGCAGATGCTTATGATGAAGTAATTCATTTATAAAATAAAAAATTCTCGATTTTCTTACACTTGAAAAGAATTTCATCGAGAAAATAGATACATTTATCGAAAACCGAAGTAATTTACTTCGGTTTTTTTGTATCTTTAAGTCATTAAAATAACAATTAAAAAAAGAATTAAAATGAAAGCAAAATATCAAAGTGTTTTAGATTTAGGAGAACAGTTAAATATTAAAGATGGTGACGTTAAGGAAGAAAACGGACAATTAAAAGTTTGGGGAACTGCTAAAACACCTTATGAAAAAAACTTAATTTGGGATGAAATTAAAAGAGTTGGTGGTGAAAATCCAACTGATATTATGGCAGATATAAAAGTAGAAGATGATTCTGTTTACGCAAGACATACTGTAGAAAAAGGAGAAACTTTAGGTAAAATTGCAAAACAGTATTATGGTAAAGCTTCTAAATACACAGAAATATTTAAAGCGAATGGAAACATCTTAAAAAATCCAGATGTTATTCATCCTGGACAAGAATTAGTAATTCCTAATTTGTAAAAATTATCTATTAAAATTAAAGCCGAAGTTTTTACTTCGGCTTTTTATTATTTTACGCGCCAAACTTTTTAAAACTATATAAATATTAGATGATTCTTCAAAAAAAACGTTTCATTTTTGAATTTATTAAGGCTATTATTAAATTGATTCTTGCTGGTGTTTTAATTGGTTTGTTAAAACAATACGATGCAATTATTGCAGGGATTTTAATTCTAAAAATTATTCATAATATTTACAAAGAGATTATAAAACCAAAAATCAATAAAAAATGGTTGTTATTGCTAGGAATGTTATTAACTGGTTTTGGCGGAATTGTGGGTGAAACTTGGGGCGTTGCAAATGGTTATTGGGAATATCACGAAGTTACCAGAGAATTGCCTTTATGGTTGCCTTTTGCTTGGATGCTGGCTTTCCATTATTTATATAAATTAGAGCGAAACTTAATTCCTTTGTTGAAAAATCAAAGTCAGAAAAATAAAATTATTTTGGCAATTATTTTGGCTTTAATTCTTCCTGCTTTTGGTGAAGTAATAACTATTTATTTAGGCGTTTGGACGTATTATTGGCCTTACCAGATTTTTGGTGTTCCATTATATGCTTTTATTTGCTTGGTTTTTGTGCATATGTTGGTATACACTATTTTACATTTTGTTTGCAAAAAATATAAAATAAATGATGTTGTTTTTAACTAGTAATTTCACAGAGATTCACAAAGAATACACAGAGGTGCATATAGAAAAAAGACACAAATTTTACGGATTAAACAGATTATTACTTGTTATTCATTCAAATGACTGCCAACTTCTGACTGAGAACTGATAACTGAAGACTGCTAACTAAAAAACACCTACTGAAACCTCCAACAAACAATTCTAGTTACTTTATTTCCTTGACTTAATGGAATTACTTTAAATTCTGTTGCACCCAGTTTTTTAGATGATTTTTCTAAACTCTCCACATTTTCCTTTTTAGAAACCAAACTTGTAAACCATTTACTTGACGTTTTATACAAAGAACTTTCGTATAAATAATTGTGTAAAAACGCTTTTTCTCCTCCAACATACCATAATTCGTTGTTGTTTCCAGAAAAATTTCGAACAGCACTATTTCCTAAATTTCTATTTTTACGTCTGTTGGCACCTTGTGCTTCTTCTGCAGATTTGTAAAAAGGCGGATTGCACATGGTGGCTGTAAATGAATCTCCTTCTTCGATAATTCCTTTTAAAATATGGTTTTCATCAAATTGCTGCCTTAAAGTAATATTTTGCTCCAATTTATTATCGCCTATAATATCTTGTGCAGTGTCCAAAGAATCTAAATCGATATCTGTAGCCACAAAATTCCAATTGTATGCTGCAACTCCTAAAAGCGGATAAATACAGGTTGCTCCTGTACCAATATCTAATATTTTTATATTTTTTTCTTCAGCAAGTACATCTGCCAAATGATGAATATAATCTAATCGTCCAGGAATTGGCGGACATAAATTCTCGTCAGGAAAGTCCCAAACAGCAATTTTATCATAAGAAAAAAGTAACCCTTTATTGAGTTCTTTTACAGCTTTTGGGTTGGAAAAATCAATAGTTGTTGTTCCATATTTATTTTCCGAAACAAATTCTTTTAAAGATGGATTTACTTTGATTAAATCATTAAAATCATAACCTTTATTAAATTTGTTTTTTGGGTGCAATCCTTTATCTTTCATGTATTAAATGTCTGTTCGAGCGCAGTCAGAACTTATTTATAACCTCTCGAGAACTGCGTTCGTTACTTTCAATCAAAAATAATTTTGATTTCAGTAATGCTCGAGGAGACATCATTTTAAATTGATTAACCTACAACTCTAAAATCGTAAACTCTAATTTCAAAGGCTTTAAAGATTTCTTTAAAGCATCGATAAAATCTTCGCCATATTCTAAATAATACTCAGAAAAATTACGTTGACGTTCTTCTAAACTTTGGTTTGGCAAAATTTGATTTTGCAATGCTGTAATTCTTTCCACTAAATCGTTTTGTCTTCTTTTTTCAGCTTTTAACAAACGTTTTTCTAAATTCTTTAATCCTTTTATTTGTTTTACTTCTTGGGCTTTTACAGCGCCAATAAAAGAAACATCGGTTTTTTCTGCGACTTGTTTTAATTCGGAAAATTGTTTTTCTAAATAACTGATTTTATCTCCAAAGCTAATTTTAATGTTAGAATTTTCTACTACTTTTTTAGACAACAATTCATGCTGATTCAAAAATAATTCCTGATGAGAAATATTTAAATTATGCAATTTTTTCTGCTGTTTTTCCGAAAGAACTTGCACAGAATTTCGCAATAATAAAATAGGAAAAGGAACATTTACTTTTTCAAAATAATTCTTTAACTCAAACCAATACGCCATCTCTCCTCCTCCACCAATGTAACATAAATTAGGTAAAATAACCTCTTGATACAAAGGTCGCATAATTACGTTTGGCGAAAATGCTAACGGATTTTCATCTACTTCTTTTAAAACTTCGTCTTTAGAAAAAATTATTTCTGTATTGTTTACTTTGTAAACTCCCTCTTCAAAAACAATTCGTTCACGAGAGTTTTCACTCAAATAAAACAAATTAATTTCTCTTGGATTTACTTGTATTTTATATTCCTTTTCTAATTCAGTAATGGTTTTAGACACTTCTTTAAAAGAGGTTTCATGCGCTAATTCGTCTTTAACAAACGGAATAAACAGTTCTTTTAAAGAATTATCATCGCCATCAATAATTACCAAACCGAATTCATTGAATAACTCATTGGCTATAAAACGAGTAGCATCTGCTAAATTAGTGTGCTCTAAGTATCCTTTTTTAAAGAGTTTTTTTAATTTTTCTGCATTTTTAGAATTTCCTAATTGATTTGAAAAAACTTCAAAAACAGTTTCTAAACCTTCTGTAGAAAATCGCCCAACTGCGCCACCATCTGTTCTATTCCACAATACTTTTTTACCTTCAAAATTGAAATAATTAATTTCATCAAAATCATGATCTTCAGTTGCCATCCAATAAATTGGAACGAAATTTTTTTCGGTAAATTTTTCTGATAATTCTTCCGCTAAATTAATTGCAGAAATTATTTTATATAAGAAATATAAAGGACCTGTAAATAAGTTTAATTGATGTCCTGTTGTTACTGTAAATGTATTTTGCTGTTTTAATAAAGCAATATTTTCTTTCGTTTTTTCTGAAACATTGAAACCTTTGTATTGATTTTCCAACGCATTTACCAAAGTCAACCTAGATTGTAATCTGTAAGATTTTTCTTTTTCTTCAATCTGATTATGAAAACCTGTAATATCAGGAAAATTATTATAAAACGGTTGAATTGTTTCTTTTTGCTCTAAATAATCGAGCATGGTTTTAGAGAAAAAACCAGTGTTTTTAAAAGGAATTTGTGTTACTTTCATTATATAATAACACTTTTAAGGCAACAATCAATTTCTGACGTTAGATTCATTTGGCGCGTTTAATTTTTTATAAAAATACAAATATTTTAAGCTTTGTCGGAACTTCATTTTCAATCTAACAAAGTTTTAACAACTTAAAAAAAGAGTTTCAAAATATTAAAAAAAATAATCATTACTTTTGGTTTTCTAATCAATTATTTACATGAAAATTAAAGCATTTTTAGTCGTTCTTGTTCTTTTTACTGGAACGTTATTTTCTCAAACAGTTCAATCTCCATCCGAATTTTTGGGGTATGAAATTGGCTCTCGTTTTACGAGACATCATAGAGTTGTAGATTATTTCCAATACGTTAGTAAAACCTTATCGAACGTTAAAATGGAAAAATATGGAGAAACAAACGAACACAGACCTTTGTATTTGAGCTATATTTCTTCACAAGAAAACATCAATAATTTAGACCAAATTAGAAAAAACAACCTTTCTCAAAGCGGAATTGTTTCAGGAAATGCCACTAATAAAAAAGCAATTGTTTGGTTAAGTTATAACGTTCATGGTAATGAAGCTTCGAGTACAGAAGCTTCTATGCTGACACTTTACGAATTGGTTACCAATAAAAAAGATTGGTTAGAAAATACTATTGTAATTATAGATCCTTGTATAAATCCTGATGGAAGAGACAGATATGTAAATTGGTACAACCAAGTAAAAAGCACTCCTTTTAATGTAGATCAAAATGCTAAAGAACATTCTGAACCTTGGCCTGGTGGAAGACCAAATCATTATTTATTCGATTTAAATAGAGACTGGGCTTGGGTTACGCAAGTGGAATCTGCACAAAGAATTAAAATGTACAACAAATGGATGCCACACATTCATGTTGATTTTCACGAACAATACATTAATAACCCATATTATTTTGCGCCTGCTGCAGAACCGTTTCACGAAATAATTACGGATTGGCAACGTGATTTTCAAACTCAAATAGGTAAAAATCATGCAAAATATTTCGACAAAGAAGGTTGGTTGTATTTTACAAAAGAAAGTTTCGATTTGTTGTACCCAAGTTATGGTGATACCTACCCAACATATATGGGTGCCATTGGAATGACCTACGAACAAGCAGGTCATGGAATGGCAGGTTTAGGAATAAATACAGATGAAGGAGAAGTTTTAACCTTAAAAGACAGAGCAATTCATCATATGACAACTGGTTTATCTACTGTTGAAATTTCTTCACAAAATGCAGAAAAATTAAATATTGAATTTAAAAAATTCTTTAATAATACAGGTTTAAACTATAAAAGTTATGTTTTAAAAAACGATAATGAAGATAAAATGAATCGTTTAAAAACATTATTAGACAAACATGAAATCAAGTATGAATATGCTACAAATGGATCTGTAAAAGGGTATAATTACAGAAATCAAAAAAATGAAAAATTTGATGTTTCCGCTAATGATTTGGTCATTCATACAAATCAACCAAAAGGTAAAATGGTAAAAGTTTTATTTGAGCCAAATGCCAAATTAGCAGATTCTTTAACCTACGATATTACAGCATGGTCATTACCATATGCTCATGGAATTAACGCTATAGCTTCTACTTCTCAAGTAAATTCTTCTGTAAAAAGTAAAAAATACACTTTTGATAATGTTGAAGATAAAACAGCTTATGCATACATTTCAAAATGGAATAGTATAGATGATGCTACATTTTTAGCTGATTTATTAAAAAACGATATAATACCAAGATTTTCTCAAAAAGCATTTTCTGCAGATGGAAAATCTTACAAAGAAGGAACTTTAATCATTTTAAGAAACGATAATAGAAATGATGATTTTGATGCTAAACTAATAAAAGTTGCAGATAGAAACATGCGCCAATTAACAGCTGTTTCAACAGGTTTTTCTCAATCTGGTGTTGATTTTGGCTCTGCTTCTGTAAAACCAATTAATAAACAAAAAATTGCAGTTATTTCTGGTAAAGCAACATCATCATTAAGTTTTGGGGAAGTTTGGCACTTTTTTGAAACACAATTAAAATACCCAATTACCAATATTAATTCGGATAATTTTTCTTATACAGACCTTTCTAAATACGATGTAATTATCATGCCAAGTGGTTATTATAATTCCGTTTTAAATAAATCTACCTTAGAAAAAGTAAAAAAATGGATACGCTCTGGAGGAACTTTAATTGCTATTGGAAATGCTGTTAACAGTTTTGCAAACAAAGATGGTTTCTCACTAAAAAAGAAAACCTCTGAACATAAAGCAGATAATAAAAATGATAATTTAACGCCTTTTGCAGATAGAGAAAGGAAAAGTGTTGCCAATTTAATTACGGGAAGTATTTTTAAAAGTACTTTAGACAATACACATCCTTTGGCTTTTGGTTATGGTAAAGAATATTTTTCTTTAAAATTAGGTGGAACTTCTTACGAGTATTTAAAAAACGGTTATAACGTTGGTTATTTTAATGAAAACACCAAAAATGTATCTGGTTATGCAGGTAGTAAAGCTGTGAAAAATGTACCAGAATCGTTATTTATTGGTGAACAACCCATAGGAAATGGAAGTGTTGTTTATATGGTTGATAATCCTTTGTTTAGAGCTTTTTGGGAAAACGGAAAATTATTTGTGGCGAATGCTGTTTTCTTGTTAAATTCTGATAAGTTAAAGTAATTTAAAATTTTATATATAAAAAAACCACTCTAATGAGTGGTTTTTTTGTTTAAGATTATAATTATTTTCTTTTTTGATGTAATGGTAATGGTTTTTCTTGTTTTTTAACTGGTACACCATACAAATCATAATCACCAGCTTCATGAATTTTCACGTCAATAAACTCGCCAATTTTAATATAATGTTCTCTTGCGTCTACTAAAACATCGTTATCTACATCTGGTGAATCGTATTCAGTTCTTCCGTAAAAGTATTCTCCATCTTTTCTATCAAACAAACATTTAAACGTTTTACCTATTTTTTGTTGATTCAATTCCCAAGAAATTTGAGATTGAACTTCCATAATTTCATTCACGCGTTTAAACTTAACTTCAGCAGGTATATCATCTTCTAAAACATATGCTCCTGTATTTTCTTCATGAGAATATTCAAAAGCTCCTAAACGTTCAAATCGCATTTCTTCTACCCAATCTTTCAGTTCTTGAAACATTTCTTCAGTTTCACCAGGATAACCAACTATTAACGTAGTTCTAATTGCCATTTCTGGAACAACTTCTCTAAATTTATGAATTAAAGCTGTTGTTTTTTCATGAGTTGTACCACGTTTCATTGATTTTAGTAGCTCTGTATTGATGTGTTGTAAAGGAATATCTAAATAATTACAAACTTTAGATTCGCGTTTCATTACCTCTAAAACATCCATTGGAAAACCTGTTGGAAATGCATAATGCATTCGAATCCATTCAATTCCATCTACCTTTACAAGGGCTTCTAACAAATCTGCCAAAGCACGTTTTTTGTAAATATCTAATCCATAATAAGTTAAATCTTGTGCGATTAGCATTATTTCTTTGATACCTTTTTCTGCTAATTTTGTGGCTTCTGTAACAATATCTTCAATAGGAGTTGATTTATGTTTACCACGCATTAACGGTATTGCACAAAACGAACAAGGTCTGTCACAACCTTCAGCAATTTTTAAATATGCGTAATGTTTTGGGGTAGTTGTTAGTCGCTCACCAATTAATTCGTGTTTATAATCGGCTTCTAAAACTTTTAATAAATTTGGTAAATCGTGAGTTCCAAAATATTGATCTACATTCGGAATTTCCTTTTCTAAATCTGGTTTATAACGTTCACTTAAACAACCAGAAACAAATACTTTATCTACTTCACCAGCTTCTTTTCTTTGTGCATAGTGTAAAATAGTATCAATAGACTCTTCTTTAGCTTTTCCAATAAAACCACAAGTGTTTATAACAACGATATTTCCATCATCATTTTCATCTTCATGAACTACATTTTTACCATTGGCTTTCAATTGCCCCATTAACACTTCCGAATCGTAAATGTTTTTAGAACAACCTAAAGTAACAACATTAATTTTATTTTTTTTAATGGTTTTTGTACGCATATTTATGGCTTTTAGCTTTTAGCCATTGGCTTTTAGCAACTAATATTAGGTAATAAAATTTTATTTTAAAACGAGTGCAAAAATAATGCTTTTTAAATGATTAAAACTTTTCTATTGATAGTTTTTAGGCATTTTTCTAACTTTCGTTAGTTGCTCAAAAGCGTAACCGATTTCTAATAATTTTCTTTCTGTATAAGGAAGTCCTACAAAGGTTAAGCTTACAGGTTCACCAGATTCTTTATATCCCATAGGAACTGTTAACGTAGGATATTTGGCAACGGCTGCAATACCTGAGTGATAATTATTGATAGATAAAATTGCATCTAAATTTTCGTCAATTAAAGCTTGTAAGTATTTTTTTCCTTCAGTGTTTAAATTATTTTTTATAACCTCTAATTCTTTTAAAGTTGTTTTATCATTTACAATACCATCAAATAATTGCTGACCATAAGGTGCTCTTAAAATAGAGTCTTGTAAATTAAATAAAGTTACATCTTTAACCGATTTTACTTCAATATTTTTACTCGCATTGTTTTTTAAATACTTTGGTAAATCATGTTTCATATCAATATTTAACAATGTTACAAAACCATTAAAAGAAATTTCTGGAGGAGTAATTTCTACAATTTCTACTCCTACTTTTTTTAATTTTTCTACTGTGAAATTATAAATAGAGTCTGATAAAAGTGGTTTTAAAACGCCTAATCTTCTTCCTTCAAACTTATTTCTGAATCCGTTTTGAAAGTAATCTTCTTCTATTTTTTTTGAAGCATTGTCGTTTTTATCAAAACCAAACATTGCATTCATAAAAATAGCATTGTCTATTACATTTTTTGTCATTGGACCAGGAGTATCTAATGTTGATGAAATTGGTACAATTCCAGTTCTACTTAAAACACCAATGGTTGGTTTTAAACCAACTACAGAATTTTGACTTGATGGTGATGTTATTGAGCCTGCTGTTTCTGTTCCAACTGCAGCAACTGCATAATTAGCAGCAACAGTAACTCCACTTCCTGCTGAACTTCCTCCTGTTTCAAACTTTCCTCTTCCATAAGGATTTAAAGTTTGCCCACCAACTGCTGAATAGCCTAAAGGACAACCAGAACAGAAAAAATAAGCCCATTCACTTAAGTTTACTTTTCCTAAAATTATTGCACCATTTTCTCTTAGTTTTTCAACGATAAATGCATCTTTAGTAGTTTTATTATCTGCCAAAGCAATTGCTCCAGCAGTTGTATTCATATCTTTTGTGTTGATGTTATCTTTTAATAAAATTGGCATTCCGTAGATAGAATATTCAGAAATATCTGATTTATTTTTGTCTTTTTCTCTTGCTTCCTCTAAAACGTTTGGGTTTAAAGCAATTATACTATTTAAAGATAATGTTGAGTCACTTTCGAATTTTCGGATTCTATACAGATAAAAAAGCGTCAGTTTTTCATAAGATAATTTCCCTTCTTTTACACTTTTTTGAAGATTTGGAATATTTTGTTCTAAAATTAATGGTTTTAATTCTTCATAATTTTCTTCAGAAAAACCAGCCAATTCTTTTTGAAACGGTTTAAAAACGACATTCATATCTAAATATTTAGATTGAATTAGTTTAAATTTCATACGATTACTTTCATTTTCTTGAGATTGAGCTAGTGCTTCTGTCTCGTCATATTTTTTAAAAGCATCTTTAATAATAATTTCTTTTTGCTGGCAACTAACAATAAAAGTTATTAATAAGGTAAAGAGTAGTAATTTTTTCATTTCTAAATATTTTTAGTAGTCAAAGATAAGAAACAAAAAACTCCTTTTACAAAATGTAAAAGGAGTTCTCATTTATTTATTAAAATAATATTTCTATTTAAAAAAGGAATCTACAAATTCAATTTTATTAAATACTTGTAAATCGTCTATACCTTCTCCTACTCCAATATACTTTACAGGTATTTTAAATTGATCGGAAATTCCAATAACAACACCACCTTTTGCTGTTCCATCTAATTTTGTAACTGCTAAAGAGGTAACTTCTGTTGCTAAAGTAAATTGTTTGGCTTGTTCAAATGCATTTTGCCCTGTAGAACCATCTAAAACTAATAAAACATCGTGTGGAGAATTGTCTACCACTTTTTGCATAACACGTTTAATTTTTGTTAACTCATTCATTAAATTAACTTTGTTATGCAAACGACCAGCAGTATCTATAATTACAACATCTGCATTTTGTTTTACTGCTGAAGTTAAAGTGTCAAATGCTACAGAGGCTGGATCTGACCCCATTTCTTGACGTACAATTGGCACTCCTGTTCTATCTGCCCACACTTGTAATTGATCAATTGCAGCTGCTCTAAATGTATCTGCAGCACCTAAAACAACTTTTAAACCTTGTTTTTTAAATTGTGCTGCTAGTTTACCAATGGTTGTTGTTTTACCAACTCCGTTTACACCAACAACCATTAAAACATAAGGCATTTTTTTGCCTTCACTATTATTTGGAATTTCTGGAATTGTAAATTCTGTTTCGTTGCCAACATTGGTTTCCGATAATAAACCTGCTATTTCTTCTCTTAGAATTTTATTTAACTCGTCAGTACCAATATATTTATCTCTAGCAACACGTTCTTCAATTCTATCTATAACTTTTAAAGTGGTATTTACACCTACATCAGATGCTACTAGTACCTCTTCTAAATTATCTAAAACATCATCATCTACTTTAGATTTTCCAGCAACTGCTTTGGAAAGTTTGTCAAAGAAATTGGTACTTGTTTTCTCAAGTCCTTTATCTAACGTTTCTTTTTTTTCTTTCGAAAATATTTTTTTAAAAAAACTCATATTTATTTTTTATACACTAATAACGGTACATTAAAAAACGTGCCAGTTAGTTTGTTTGGTCAAAATGTCATTAAAATTTCCTTACGTGTTAGCGATTGAGGCTTTGTTGGAGCTCCTTGAAAAGAGCGACTGCCGAAAGCGCGACCTGAAAGGGAACACCCAAAAATACGCAATAATAAGGCACAAAAAAAACTACTTTCTAAAATTAGAAAGTAGTTTTTAATTTTTTATATAGTAAAAATTACTTTTTTGCTAAAAAGTTATTTACTTCTGCAGGGTCCATAATTGCTTCTACAAACATGTAAGCTCCTGTTTTTGGAGATCTTACCATTTTGATAGCTTTACTTAATCTTTTTGATCCTGTTTGTAACGATGCTACTGATTTTTTTGCCATTGTCTAAATGTTTTTAATCTATGTGCTCTGTTCTGAGTTCTAGATATTTAAATTACTTAATTTCTTTGTGAACTGTCATTTTATTTAAGATAGGATTGAATTTTTTAATTTCCATTCTATCAGGACTGTTCTTTTTGTTCTTAGTTGTAATGTATCTAGAAGTACCTGGTTTTCCAGTTGCTTTGTGCTCTGTACACTCTAAAATTACTTGAACTCTGTTTCCTTTTTTTGCCATTGTATAAAATTTTAAATCGCTTGAGCTTATTTAGTTAAAAATCCGTTAGCTCTCGCTTCTTTTATAACTGCAGAAATTCCTTTCTTGTTAATATTTTTTAAAGCAGATGCAGATACTTTTAAAGTAATCCATTTATCTTCTTCTGGAATGTAAAAACGCTTTGTCATTAAATTAGCGTCAAACTTTCTCTTTGTTCTATTTAAAGCGTGAGAAACGTTGTTCCCAACCATTGCTTTTTTACCTGTTAATTCACAAACTCTAGACATCTTTTCGACAGTTTTTTAGTGTTATCTCTAAACGAGGTGCAAATCTACAAATAAATACAATATTGAACAAAACAATTTTACAAATTTTTAAAGAATTTCTTTTTGTAACATTTCTAAGGCTTTACTTACGGTTCTATTAATGACTTTTTCTCTGGGTTGACCAAAGTTAAATTCATTTACTACTTCTTTTGAATCGCTTATGACTGCTATAAAAACAGTTCCTAAACTTTTATCATTATTATCTGTTGTGGGTCCTGCATTTCCTGTAACTGCAATTGCAAAGTTTGTTTTTAGTTTTTCTTTTGCTCCTCTTGCCATTTCTATAGCTACTTCTTTACTAACTACAGTATGTTTTTTTATTGTTTCTGATGAAACATTTAATAAATTAATTTTTGTTTCCTCTGAGTAGCTTACAAAACTACCTTTATAATAAGCTGATGAACCTTCAACGGATACTAAAGTAGCTGAAATTTTTCCGCCAGTTAAACTTTCTGCAGTACATATTGTTTGATTTTTTTCCTTTAACAGTACTCCTATTCTTTTTTCTAAAGAAGCATCATCATCTAAACCTGTTATAATATCTGGAATTAATTTGTAAACTTCTGCTACTTTTTCATCTAACTCTTTTTCTAAAAGTACTTTATTTTCGCCTTTGGCAGATAAACGCAAACGCACTCTACCAAAAGAAGGTAAATAGGCCAATTTAATATGATTGGGTAAATTATCTTCAAACTCTTCTATAGTTTCTGCTATTGTACTTTCTCCTTGTCCATACGTCATAATAGTTTTATGAAGTATGAATGGCAATTTGAATTGCTGTTGAATTCTTGGTAAAACTTCATTCGTAATTAATCCTTTCATTTCGTAAGGAACACCTGGAAGTGACACAAAAACAGTGTTATTTTCATAAAACCACATACCAGGAGCTGTACCAAAATGATTCATTAATAACGTAGCTTTTGATGGAAGTTGTGCTTGTGTTCGTTGAATTTCTTTAAATGGATGATTAATTTTTTTGAAAAGTTTTTTTATGTGCGCTACAACTTCTGCATATTCTACCATTTTAGCATCATTAAAAAACTCTGCAATGGTTTTTTTAGTAATATCATCTTTTGTAGGTCCTAAACCTCCAGTAATAATTACAATATCTACTCTTTCTTGTGCTTCTTTAAAGGCATTTAAAATGTGTTGTTTATCATCTTGAATAGAGGTGATTTGATATACAGAAACGCCAATTTTATTTAATTCCTTTCCAATCCACTGCGAGTTTGTATCAATAATTTGTCCGATTAAAATCTCATCTCCAATGGTTATGATTTCTGCTTTCATTCTTTTCCTATTTTATTTATTTCTTTTTCTTTATTTTTTTTCTTTCTGCCCCAAATAAAACTAAGCGATTGAAATAGAAAAAAAATACTTAATAAGCCTATTAAAAAAGATTTCATGGTAATTGAAACAAAATCGAAATCGCCAATTTCTTCTTCATGAAAAATTTTTAAGAATAACATAAAGATAATACTACTTGAATAGTAAGTTATTATTCCTAAAAAACCATATAGCCATTTATTTTTTTGATGATTTTCTGCTAGTCTGAAAAAATAAAAACCTACATAAAAAATAAAAATATAACTTAAATATTCCATCTTATTTTCCTATTTCATTTATCTTTTTGTAATAGTTGTTTTTCTTTTTTAACCTTCTTTTTAAAAAAACAAAGAGAAAATATGGTACAATAACACTTAATAAGATTGATAAATTTCTGTTATTTTGAAAATTTTGTTGGATTTTAAAATCTGTTGCAAAACCGTAAATAATCAAATAGCTAATTCGAATTGTTAAAGATGAGAAAAAACCAACACAAAAGTATATTATTCTATTTTTTTTAAATCTGTTAGCTAAGTAAATAAAACAAACTCCGATAAATACAGATACTAAAATTTGTATGAAAAAATTAATCAATGTTTATCTTATTTTTTATGAATTTTGAAGACAACAAAGATACAAACAGAAAACTTATAAAAATAAAATGCCATTATCAATTTTTTAGTTTGATAATGGCAAAATAATTTAAAAAAGAGGTGATTATTTTAAAACTATCTTTTTAGAGATGTTTCCTTTTTCTGATTGCAAGTTTACTACATACACTCCAACTTTTAAGTTTGGAAGATTTATTTGATTATGTCCTTTCGCTTCAAAAGTATGAGAAAATACTTTTTTACCCACTAAATCAAAAATTGTCACATTTGATTTTTTGTTGTGCAAGCCAGCAATTTCTATAGTGTTTTTACTTGAACTATAAATCTGTACGTTTTGCGATTCAAACGTATTTACATTTAGAGCATTAGAGGTCGTGTGAATGTAAAAACGTCCTATTCCGTTTACTGCTTCATTCAAGGTAATTGTGTAAGAAGATTTTTCTGCATCTATTTGCGTAAAAGTGTTTGTCACTTTATCTTCAATATAAACATTAATTCCTGTTGGTAAATTTAATTGCTTACTTGTAAAAGTAATGTTTGCATCTTTTTCAGCAGTAACCCCTAAAGGAACTATCATAGTTTCGTAATTTGAATTTGGTAAGCATTGCAAAGCAAAATTATGACCTTCACTATTAGATACTAAATGTGTATAAATATCAAAACTACTTGGTTCAGCTGAAAAAGTTCCTGCATCGTAACCAGGATCTAAACCTGTAGTTGTGTTTTGTAAATATTTTATCTGTGTTTTTTTAGTAATATTTTTAGAAGAAACAAGTATTTCTATTTCTGGAGTTAAATTTGATGATTTAAAAAAAGATTTTCCTGTTTGGTGGCTTTGCATTTCTTCTGTAAAGTTAATTGTTTCTCCACCATCTTTAGCCTGCACAAAAAACCCTTGACCTGGAGCTGCATAATACGCTGCTGAACCAGAATGATTTAAAATATCATAACCTGATCCATTCCACATATAAACAGCAACTCTTAAAGGATCTAATTTAGTCGCATTTACTGTTAAGAAGTTGTTTGTGGCATCTGCATCATCATTCAAGTTTATAAATGCTGTAGATGGGTTACCAACCAAATTCCATTTATTACCAATAGCACCCGAAACTCCATCAACAATTGCAACTGGTGTTGCATCTGTATGTATCAACCCTGAAAAAGTTAAAGTTCCTGCTGCTGTTTTTTTAACTGAATATCCTTTTCCTGCATTGAAAAAACCAGCAAAAGCAATATCATTAGTTCCTGTATTGTCTGTAAAATAAGTATATCTTGAACCTAAATCTAGGCTATTGTCATAAGCTGCAACTGCATAATTTTCTGAATTTCTTTCTAAATCTGCAGCAAAATCATTAATGTTTTGACCATCAACTGGAGACGAAACCAAATGCCAATTTGTAGTTACATATCTATCATAAGCTACATTTCCTAATCCTTTTTGGTCTCCTTTTAGTATAAAAGAGCCATTATTTGTTGCGTCTGATTTTATGGTAAAAGTTCCATCTTGGGTCAAATCTCTTTCCACTGTTAAAGAACCTGTTGGAGCTATATTTAAAGTTCCTCCAGTATTTATATACATATCTTTTAAAGAAACTCCTGCAGTTGTTATTTCTGGATAATTTGTTAAACCTGCTGGAATATTTATAGCATATGTATTGTCATTTAAAGGAACTCCATTACTCCAGTTTCCTGCGTCTGACCAAGAACTACTGTTTGTACCTTCCCATAAAGTTACATTAGCATCAAATTCTAAAGCCCCCATATCTGCAATTCCAAATCTTGGGTCTTCATTAAAATCTGTTGTAATTGCCTCTGTATTATCTGCTGCGTTTATTGCTGGAGAGGTAATTTTTAACCTAAAATCAAAATTTGTAGGATCTACAAATTGAGGATCTGCTTTAATTGAATTTAATTGAATACCATTTGTTGTCGCATTTTCATTAATTGTACCAGTTACACCAGCTAAGGTTGTCCCATAAATAAGATTATTCTTAATTTCAGCATCTGGTGTACCTGCATCTCTTGTTGCTTCTGTAGCTGAACTTGTTGCAATTGTACTATTTTTAACAGATATCGCAGATTTACTTAGTCTAGAATCTATTATAGATATATTATTAATAATTTTACAATCGAAACCATCACTCATACTAATTCCTATATTTCCTCCATTATTGGAAGTAGGAAATGTTGAGGGGTCACCATCATCATCTTCTGTAATAGACTTTGTGTATGAATTAAAATAAGAAGTGTTATTAATAAAATCTACACGATTTCCATCATTAGAATGCACACCACTAAAGCCATTAAAATAAGTAAGATTGTTGGCTACTAAAATTCTACCATGTTCCCAATTTACTTTAATAGTTGTTCCATCATCTTCGTAAGTGGTTTGGTTTCTTTGTAAAGAAATTCCTTTACCTTCATCAATGTGAGGTGTAATTTTATCTTTATCTGGTGCCCAAGAATATTGTTCGTTATAATTATGATGAACTTTATTTCTTAGAATTCTAATTCTATAATCATCTGTGGTTCTCGTACTTGTTGCTTTTGTAACTACCAAACCATGTGTACCAGAAAAAGATCTTAAAGAGCAATAAGATACTTCATTACCAATAATATCTACATCTTCTGCATCAGAAACTCTTAAACCACCACCTGGCATTTGAGTAACAGTATTATTTAAAATTTGAACATTATTAATATTGCTTAAAAAAAATCCTCTTGTGTCTACATAAGAAGGTCTCACAGTATCATCTCCATTAATTTTAGGCAAAGAACCGTCTTGAGACGTATCACATCCAGGTACTATACAATCATCTTCATCTCTTTCTCTTATTTGCTCTAAAGTAGGATTGTAACGGTCTATAGAAGGGTCTGTAGTTAAATTTAAATAGGAAAATTGTAAATCGTTTGCTGTAGATAATGCAATACTCTGCACTTCACCCTCTATGACTAAATCTTTTATAATTAAATACTCTGAGTTTTGTACTCTTAAAATGTTACTACCATTACCTTTTAGTTTTGTGTTTGAATCAAAAGATCTTATAGTAATGTATTTACCAGCTTGTCCTTGAAAACCGCTAAAATTCAATGTGTTTTCTGAATTCCAAATAAAGGGTGCAGAAATATCTCCAGTGTAAGTATGTTTTGTTGTTCCACTTGAATAATAACTATCGTTTACAAAAGTTCCCATTAAAACAATCTCAAAAGCAGTATCTCCATTTGCAGTTACAGTTTTTGGAATATTCCCTATGGTTTTAAATGGTGTTGCTGATGATAAACCATCGTTACTATCTAAACCATTTTCTTGACTTACGTAATACGCTGCATTTTGAGCGTAAGAAAACGTTGAAAGCAATAAAAAAAGTATTGTTTTAAAAAAAGTAATTTTATTCATTTTTAAAATTTTATAAAATATTGTAAAGGTATTAACATATGTTAAAGAAACAAAAGTAACTCAGTAAAAAATTAAAATAGTTTTTTTATCGCCCAAAAAAGTATAATTATTGTCTGTTACTTAAAAACTATTTAACACGTATTGAAAAAGCAGTGTTACTTTCAATTTTACCTTCTAAAGTATCATTTTCAGAAACCTTACCAACTCCTGCAGGTGTTCCTGTAAAAATAACATCTCCTTTTTTTAGTGTAAAATATTGCGATACGTAAGCTATTAGTTCATCTATTTTCCACAACATGGTATTTGTATTACCATCTTGAACTAACTCATTATTCTTATATAGTTGAAAATTTAAATTTTCTAAATCAAATATTTCTTTTGCATAAAAATCGCCAATAACTGCACTTCCATCAAATGCTTTTGCTTTTTCCCAAGGCAATCCTTTTTCTTTGCATTGTTGCTGTACATCACGTGCTGTGAAATCGATTCCTAATCCTATTTCATCGTAATATTTATGGGCAAATTTTTCATCAATATGCTTTCCAACTTTATTAATTTTTACTAAAACCTCCACTTCGTAATGAACATCATTTGAAAAAGGAGGAATAAAAAATGGATTTTTTTTAGGTAAAATTGCTGAGTCTGGTTTTAAAAAAACAACAGGATTGTCTGGTTTTTCATTTGCCAACTCTTCAATATGTTTAGCGTAATTGCGCCCAATACAAATTATTTTCATAAATAATTATGACTTATAAATTAATAAACTGTTTATGGTATCCATTTTTTAGGAAAATTAGGTTTTCTTTTTTCAAGAAAAGCATCTCTTCCTTCTTTTGCTTCATCTGTCATGTAAGCTAATCTTGTTGCTTCTCCTGCAAAAACTTGCTGACCAACCATTCCATCATCAGTTAAATTCATAGCAAATTTTAGCATTTTAATTGAAGTCGGACTTTTTGCCAAAATTTCTTGTGCCCATTCATAAGCAGTAGATTCTAGTTCATCATGAGGTATTACAGCATTTACCATTCCCATTTCATAAGCTTCTTGAGCGGAATAATTTCTTCCTAAGAAAAAAATCTCTCTTGCTTTTTTCTGACCTACCATTTTTGCTAAATATGCTGAACCATAACCACCATCAAAAGAGGTTACATCTGCATCAGTTTGTTTAAAAATAGCATGTTCTTTGCTTGCCAACGTTAAATCGCAAACCACATGTAATGAATGACCTCCACCAACTGCCCAACCTGGAACTACACAAATTACAGCTTTTGGCATAAACCTTATTAAACGCTGTACTTCTAAAATGTTTAATCTGTGGTAACCATCTTCACCAACATAACCTTGATGACCTCTTGCTTTTTGATCACCTCCAGAACAAAATGAATACACACCGTCTTTTGTACTTGGACCTTCTGCAGAAAGTAATACTACTCCAATATTTACATCTTCACCAGCATCGTAAAATGCATCATACAATTCTGATGTTGTTTTAGGACGAAATGCATTTCTAACATTGGGCCTGTTAAATGCTATTCTTGCAACACCATTACATTTCTTGTAAGTAATATCTTCATACTCTTTGGCAGTTTTCCATTCAGGTTGTATCATATTTTTGTATTTTAGACGTTCTAAGAAAAGAACTAAAAATTTAGATTTACAAAAATAAACATTCTAAATGATGATAAAGAAAACGTTTCCATTAATATTCCTTTTTTTTTCTGTGATTGGATTTTCGCAAAAAATTTTAAATAAAACCATTAACTCCAATTATGTTGATGATGAAAGAAAAATAAAAATTTACCTTCCAGAAGGTTATGATGATACTAAAGAAAAAAATTATCCGCTTGCAATTGTATTAGACGCTTCCTATATGTTTGATGCTTATGTAGGAAATTCGGTTTTATTTGCTGCAAAAGATAAAGCTCCAAAACAAATTATTGTCGGAATACAAATGAGTAAAACTAGAAAAAAGGATACTTATTTTAATATAAATAATGGAAATTTAACTACCGATAATGAAAAATTTTATCAGTTCTTAAAAAATGAAGTTATTTTCGAAATTGAAAGTACTTATAAAACATCGCCTTTTATTTCGTTGATTGGTGAAGGAACTTCCGCTAATTTAATTACAAATTTTTTAAGAGAATCTACTCCATTTATCAACGCATATATTTGTATAAACCCTATTTACTCTGATTTTATAGGAAACCAAATGCAATCTTACGATTTTCCAAGGTTCCAAAAAGAAGACAATACTTTTTATTATTACACGAATAATTCTACCTCGTTTTCGGAAAATAAACAAATTCGAATTGGTGAATTACAAAAAGGACTTGCAGGTTTAAAACTTGAAAATTTTAATGTTATAAATGACACTATAGTCACAAAAAGCAGTATTTCTGCAATGAGTGAAGCAATACCCAGAGCTTTGACTAAAGTTTTTGAAATTTATTCTGGAATTTCTAAAGAAGAATTTGATAAAAACATTAAAGATTTGTCTCCTATTGATGCCATTTCTTATTTAGAAAACAAATATTTAGATATAGAGTTTTTGTTTGGTACCAATTTAGGAATTCGTGAAACAGATATTTATGCAATTGAAAAAATTGTAATTGAAAAAGAAAACGGAGATCAATTATTAAATTTCGGTAAAATGATTTTAAAGCTTTATCCAAGTTCTCCTTTGGGTGATTATTATATTGGACGCTATTATGAACAAGGGAAAAACATTAAAAAAGCTTTGAAATATTACAAAATTGGATACGGAAAAATGGATCCATCTAACCCAAATGCAGATGCTTTTTATGAAAATATTTTAAGGCTTGGTGGAAGGTAATTATATTTTTTTTGCAGGAATTCTCCAAGTAAATCCAGCTCCTAAAAATAAACCGTCATTATCTCCAACAAGCGCATCTATTTGGAAATTATTATTTAAAAGATAATACATTCCTGTATCTATATTCAATTGAAAACCGCTATTTAAAAAGTTTCCAAAAGTCTCTAGAAAAACACCCATTTTTGAGTTAATTCCGTAAGATAAATTAAATACATAAATTCCATTATTTACTCCGAAATCATTATCAAAATTAATTCCTAAGTTAACAGTATAAGAAAGTTTTTCAGAAAAAGAACTTGCTAAAATGTATGTTAATTGAGAGTTGTTATTTGTTGCTCCAAAATCATGAGAAAACTGTAAAGTTGAAGTAAATTTGCTATCTATATCAGATAAATTATATCTTGCTCCAACTGAAAAAGAAGCGATTTCATTCGCAAATTTACTTCCAGATAAAATAATACCAGAATTTAATTCGAACTTTTCTGAAAGCCCATATCTAAAGTAAGAATTTGGATAAAATTGAGAATTATTGTCAAAAAAATCGATACCCGTTTGCACTTGAAAAACGTTTTTACCAACTGTGTTTGCAGACAAAGCTTGTCCTGGTCTATCAGAAGTCAAAACTTCAGTAAATTGAGCTTTCGCAACTGAAGCAGTTAAAATTAAAATACAGAAAAATAACTTTTTCACCTCGTTTTTATTTTACCAATTCAATTCTATCTTCTTTTAATAGAACTAATTTTTGCTTGTATAAATTTCCTACCGCTTTTTTAAAAGCCTTTTTACTCATTTTCATATGAAAACGAATAGCATCAGGACTACTTTTATCTGTTAACAACAAAAACCCTTCTCTACTATCTTTAAGTTTTTGCAATACTTTGTCTGTGTCAGAATCAATTACATTTCTAAAACCTTGTGGACGTAAAGAAACATCTACTTTACCATCTTCACGAATTTTTTTAATATAACCTACAACCTCCATATTTTCTTCTAATTCTTGAAAAACTTCACTTCTAAAAAGCAAGCCATCAAACTCATCATTAATTAATACAGTATAACCTAAAGCGGTTTCAGTTTCAATTATTAAACTTACCTTATCTCCTTCTTTAAAATCATATTCAATTTCTTGAAAATTATTTTCTTCTTCGTGTTCGTCCATTATTTTATATATTTAAAATATTCTTTTAAAACTAAATCATTTTCTTGATTTGGAGTAAAGATTTCTAATATTTTTGGTTTTTCTGATGCTTTAAAAAAGCCTTGTAAACCTTTTGTTACAGTTTCGTTTGAGTATGCTTTTACATATTCGAAATTATACATTTTAGCCAAATGTTCTGCTGTTAAACAATGTGGTGTTTCAAAATAATTTGCTGCATTTGTAGTTCTTGGTCCTGGTATGATTTTAAAAATTCCGCCACCAGAATTGTTTATTAATATAATTCTGAAATTATTTGGAATGTTTTTATTCCACAGTGCATTAGAATCATAAAAAAAGCTTAGATCTCCAGTTATAAAAACAGTTTGGTTTTTATTTGCAAAAGCAGCTCCAATTGCGGTACTAGTACTTCCATCAATTCCACTTGTACCTCTATTACAAAAAACTGTTAGTGTTTTATGAATGGTAAAAAGTTGCGCATATCTAATAATGGCACTATTACTAATTTGCAAACTAGTATTTTCTGGTATTTTTTTTAAAACCTCTTCAAAAACTTTGAAGTCAGAATGTTTTAAATCTTTAAAATATTCAGCATGTTTTTGCCTTCTGTAATCTCTTATTTTTAACCATTTTGGTTGGTAGTTGCTTTGTATTGGTTTGATAAAATTATTAAAATGAGTAAAAAAATCTACAGGTGTTGTTTGTATGAATTCAGACAAACAAAAAAAGGTATTGGTTGCTTTTTTAGCATCAATATTCCAATGATGTTTTGGTTGATAATCTCTTAAAAATCGTTTGATTCTTTTAGAAACAATCATACCTCCAAAAGTGATTAAAATATCTGGTTGCAACTCTTTAAAATCAGTATCTTCCATAGAAAAAATCAACTGATCTATAGAGTTTACTGCCTTTTTATGATGCAAATTTGAGGTAGTTTCTGTTAAAATTAGTACAGAATCATCTTCCGCATATAAATCCATTAAATTGTGCAATTCATTATCAGGATAATTTACACCTACAACAATCATTTTCTTTTCTGCTGCATTCCATATTTTAGATAATTCGTTATAATTAATGTGAGAATTATCTAATGAACTTAAAGAAATGTGTGGAAAACTAAAGTTGTTTAACTTTTTTACAGTTTCATATAAGGGCTCATCAAAAGGAACATTTATATGAACAGGACCTTGCTGAGAAATAGAAATTTGTAAAGCTTCACCTATTAACTGGGCGTTTCTGGTTTTAAACTTTTCATTTTCTACAAGATTTGCAGAAAATAAAATGTGGTTTTCAAATACATTTTCTTGCCTAATAGTTTGTCCATCACCAATATCAATTAAATGTTTTGGTCTATCTGCAGATATTACCACTAAAGGAATGTTGCTATAAAATGCTTCTGCAATTGCTGGATAATAATTTAACAATGCAGAGCCTGAAGTACATAAAACTGCAACTGGTTTTTTTGTTTGTTGTGCAATACCTAAAGCAAAAAAGGCTGCACAACGTTCATCTACCACACTTAAAGTTTGTATTTCTGGATGATTAGAAAAACCAATTGTTAAGGGTGCATTTCGTGAACCTGGAGATATTACAACAGTATCAACATCAAATTGTATACATGCTGAAATTACGATTTGTGCGAGTTCTTTTTTTGGATACATTTTTTAAATCTTAAAAGATTTAAAAAGTTGTTAGTTGTTAGTTGTTAGTTATTAGTGAATCACTGAAAACTGAAAACTGAAAACTGAAAACTTTTTAGTTTCCTTTTTTATAATCTGCCAAAAATTTTGCCAAACCAATATCTGTTAAAGGGTGTTTTAACAAACCTTCAATTGCGCTTAAAGGTCCTGTCATAACATCTGCACCAATTTTTGCACAGTCTATAACATGCATTGTATGACGCACTGATGCTGCTAAAATTTCAGTTTCGAAACCATAATTATCATAAATATGACGAATTTCTGCAATTAAGTTCAAACCATCTGTAGAAATATCGTCTAAACGTCCAATAAATGGCGAAACAAAAGTTGCACCTGCTTTTGCAGCTAGTAAAGCTTGTCCTGCAGAAAAAACTAAAGTTACGTTAGTTTTAATTCCTTTAGATGAAAAATATTTACACGCTTTTATACCGTCTTTTATCATAGGTAACTTTACCACAATTTGCGGGTTTAAAGCAGCTAAAGCTTCTCCTTCTCTTACCATTCCATCAAAATCTGTAGAAATTACTTCCGCAGAAACATCACCATCAACCAACTCACAAATTGCTTTGTAATGGTTAATAATATTTTCTTCACCTGTAATTCCTTCTTTTGCCATTAAAGATGGGTTTGTAGTAACTCCGTCTAAAATACCTAAAGCTTGCGCCTCTTTAATTTGATCTAAATTTGCAGTGTCAATAAAAAATTTCATTTGTTTATGTTTTGTTGTGTTTTTTCTATTATTTGGGCGTTCCCAAAAAAGGGCGGGCTTTACGCACTCGCTTTTTGTTCAATCTTCACAAAAGAGCTCAAACAAACGCTTCAATCCCTAACGCAAAGATAGTTACTTACTTATAATTTTAAGAATTGAAATAGCATCAATTTATTACTACTTATAAACAAAAACGAATGTATTTGTTATAGCTTGTAGTGATTCATTAATAATTTTTCAAACCAAGTATCTGGTAAAATTCTTTTTAAAACGATAGAGAATTTCTCTAAAAAACCTCCTACTTTATAATGTATTTTAGGGTTTTTCGTATGTATTATTTTATACACTTTTTCAGCCATTTCAATGGGGTTTTTACCAGTATCTACATGAGCATCCATCAAATCTAAATTTGCTTTATAGTTTTCTTTGTAAACAGAATTTTCAAAAAGTGGTGTATGATATCTTCGTGAAATTATATCTGTTGCAAAATCTCCAGGAGCCACATTTACCAAATCAATTCCATATCTTTTTACCTCCATTCTAATGGCTTCTGTAACCAATTCTAAAGCTCCTTTCGACGAAGAATAAATTCCTCTAAAAGGCAAACCCATATATCCAGCAATAGAAGTTGTATTTATAATTAAACCATATTGTTGCTTTCGCATGAAGGGTAAAACAGTTTTAATTACATCAATTGCTCCAAAAAAATTGGTATTAAATGCATTGCGCATTTCGTCTGTTGGAGTTTCTTCAATTGGTCCTGTAACACCAATTCCTGCATTGTTTACTAAAATATCAATATTACCTTCAGCTTTAATAATTGTATCTATTGCATGTTTAATAGTTTCAACATTTAAAACATCTAAAGCAATTAATTTGAAGTTATACTCATTAATGTTTTTAGGATTTCTACTGGTACCATATACTTTAAAACCTTTTTCTGATAAAAAAGAAGCAATTGCCTTTCCAATTCCAGAAGAAGCGCCAGTAACTAAAACAACTTTAGACATAAAAAAGTTTACGATTTAATATTCAATGCTTTAAGTTTTGCAAATATCTTAAAAGTAAATGAAGATATCTAAATTTAGCGCATAAAAAATGGCAAGCTACCTACATCACACTGCTACAACCTAATACCCTTGCTGTGTTCCCACCCTGGGGGATTCAAAGGGAGCTAGTTGTGTAGAACTTGCCGATGCAAATTTACAATAGATTTTCAGTTTAGCAATTAAAAAATCTTAAATTTTTTGTAACATTTTTAAATGTTTGAATACTAATTAATTGTTGTCATGGTTTTTTAAATAAAAATAAATTTTAATACAATTTCAACGAAATGAATATATTTGTAAAACTAACTAAACTTTAAAAAAATGGAAAATCAAGCAAGTAGTAAAAATACTATTTTAAATTATGGATTGTATTACGGTGTTGTATCAGTAATTTTTAGTTTAATAATGTATGCTTTAGGCAAGCATTTAGAGCAAGGTATAGCAACCTCACTTATAGGTTTTGCTATTATGATTACTTTTATTGTTTTAGCTACAAAAAAGTTTAAATTTGATAATGGAGGTTTTATGTCTTGGGGACAAGGTGTTAAAATTGGTATGGGTGTAGTTTTAATTGGAGTAATTATTTCAGCAATATATACGTATTTATTTACCTCTTTTATAGAGCCTGAATTCAAAAATCAAATTATTGAAAAATCTATAGTACAATGGCAAGATGCTGGTATGTCTCAAGACCAGATAGACCTTTCTAAACAAATGACTGAAGATTATTTTTATGTTTCTTTATTTGGAGGTATGGTAATTGGTGGCTTAGTTTTAGGATTTATCTTTTCTGCAATTACATCTGCCATCATGAAACACTCAGAAGAAGAAACATATTAAATTTTAAAAGTCAATTGTTCAATAAGTACGAAAACCGTAACTTTGAATATTGCTTTTAAGAACTTTGAAACTTACATATGGACATTTCGGTAGTAATACCACTTCTTAATGAAGAAGAATCTTTACAAGAATTACACGATTGGATTGCAAAAGTTATGCAATCCAATCGTTATTTATATGAAATTATTTTTATTGATGATGGTAGTACAGATACTTCTTGGAATGTTATTGAAAAACTATCAGAAAAATACAACTCTGTAAAAGGAATTCGTTTTCAAAAAAATTATGGAAAATCTCAAGCCTTAGACGCTGGTTTTGAAATGGCAAAAGGTAATGTAGTAATTACTATGGATGCAGATTTACAAGACAATCCAGAAGAAATCCCAGAATTATATGATCTAATTGTTAAAGAAGATTTCGACCTGATTTCTGGTTGGAAAAAGAAGCGTTATGACAACGTAATTACCAAAAACATTCCTTCAAAGTTATTTAATGCTGCTGCTAGAAAAACTTCAGGTTTAAAATTACACGATTTCAATTGCGGTTTAAAAGCCTACAAAAATGAGGTAATTAAAACTGTAAAAGTAAGTGGCGAAATGCATAGATACATTCCTGTATTGGCTAAAAATGAAGGTTTTACTAAAATTGGTGAAAAAGTGGTGCAACACCAAGCAAGAAAATATGGTGTTACAAAATTTGGAATGGACCGTTTTGTAAATGGTTTTTTAGATTTAATTACCATTTCTTTTCTATCTAAATTTGGTAAAAGACCTATGCACTTCTTTGGTTTATGGGGTACTTTTATGTTTTTATTCGGAACAACAAGTGCTTTTTATATCGGAGTTTTAAAATTATACAAACTTTATAATGGCATTAAAACCATTTTGGTAACAGATAATCCCTGGTTTTATATTGCCCTAACTTCAATGATTTTAGGAACTTTATTATTTTTAGCAGGTTTTATTGGCGAGTTGATCATTAGAACTAAAAGCAATGAAAAACACTACTTAATAAAAGAAAAACTCAATTTCTAAAATGTATATTTGTATTTTAGACAACTAATATTTAATTAAAATGAGCAAAATTTTAGACAAAGCAAAACAGTGGTTAACTGCTACTTTTGATGCTGAAACACAAGCCGAAATTCAACAATTAATAGCTACGAACTCTTCTGATTTAGATGATCGATTTTACAAAGACATGGAATTTGGAACTGGTGGAATGCGTGGTATTATGGGTGCAGGAACCAACAGAATTAATAAATACACTTTAGGTAGAGCCACTCAAGGGTTATCTAATTATTTAATAAAAAACATAAAAAAAGAACAATTAAAAGTAGTAATAGCTTTTGATTGTAGACATAACAGTAAAAAATTTGCTAAAGTAGTTGCAGATGTTTTTTCTGCAAACAACATCAAAGTTTTCTTGTTTGAAGATTTACGTGCAACTCCAGAGCTATCTTTTGCTGTTCGTCATTTAGGTTGTGATGCAGGTATTGTTTTAACAGCTTCTCACAATCCACCAGAATATAATGGTTATAAGGTTTATTGGGCAGATGGTGGTCAAATTGTACCTCCTCATGATAACGGAATTATAGCTAATGTAAACACCTTGGATTTCTCTGAAATAAAGTTTGATGCAAATGAAAGTTTAATCGAAGTTATTGGAAAAGAAGTTGATGAAGCTTTTATAGAGGCTTCTGTAAAAAATGGATCGTTATCAAAAAACATCGATAGAAACAATTTAAAAATAGTATTTACGTCATTACATGGTACTTCAATTGTTTCTGTTCCTGACGCTTTAAAAAAAGCTGGTTATACTGATGTGCATATTGTAGAAGAACAAAGAAAACCAGATGGAGATTTTCCAACGGTAAAATCGCCAAATCCAGAAGAGCCAGAAGCTTTAGAAATGGCAACAGACTTAGCTAACAAAATCGGAGCTGATATTGTAATTGGTACAGATCCAGACTGTGATAGATTAGGAGTTGCTGTAAGAGATTTAGAAGGCAATATGAAGCTGATGAATGGAAACCAAACTATGGTGGTTATGACTCAGTTTTTGTTGAAAAAATGGAAAAATGAAGGAAAACTAAATGGAAAACAATTTGTTGGATCTACTATTGTTTCTACAGAGTTAGTAAATGATTTAGCAGCAAATTATAACGTAGAAACCAAAGTTGGTTTAACAGGTTTTAAGTGGATTGCTAAAATGGTGCGTGATTTTCCTGAACTTGATTTTATAGGTGGTGGAGAAGAAAGTTTTGGATATATGGTTGGTGATTTTGTAAGAGATAAAGATGCAGTTACTGCAACACTTTTAGCTTGTGAAGTAGCAGCTTTAGCTAAACAAAATGGCAGCTCTTTTTATGAAGAATTATTAGACATTTATGTAAATAACCGTTTTTACAAAGAACATTTAATTTCTATCACCAAAAAAGGAATGGATGGTGCTGCTGAAATTCAGAAAATGTTAAGCGATATGCGTAACAACCCTATTAAAGGAATAGATGGTGAAAAAGTAGAATCACTTTCAGATTACCAAGCATCTACTAGAAAAAACTTAATTACTGGTGAAACCACAAAGATTGATTTACCAAAATCGAATGTTTTAATTTATCAAACCAAAAACGGAACTAGAATTGCAGCAAGACCAAGTGGAACCGAACCTAAAATTAAATTTTATTTTAGTGTAAACACTTCTTTAGATAGTGCAGAAAATGCAGATAAAGTTGAAGCTGAACTGGATGCTAAAATTCAACGAATTATTAAAGAAATGAACTTAAATTAATGAGTTATTTCAAAGACATTTTAAAATACGAAAAGAAGTACAGAAAATTTACAATACTAAACATTGTTTTTAATATTCTTTACGCAATTTTTAATGTGCTTTCTGTTTTAGCCTTCATTCCTGTTTTAGGAATACTATTTGAAACCGATAAAAAAATAGTTAAAAAACCAATTTATGAAGATATCACTCATATTGGTACTTATTTAAAAGAAAGTTTCTATTATTTTATTTCAGAAAAAATAGAAAATGAAGGAAATATTAAAACACTTATTTTTATTTGTCTTTTAGCTATTTCTTTATTTTTTCTAAAAAATTTATTTAGATATTTAGCTTCCTATGTAATTACTTTTTTAAGAACGGGAATTGTAAAAGATTTACGAGATAAATTGTATAAAAAAATTGTAGAATTACCTGTTTCTTATTTTTCAGAAAAAAGAAAAGGAGATATTATTGCACGTATGACTTCTGATGTTCAGGAAGTAGAAAACTCCATATTAACATCTATAGAAACTATTGTTAGAGAGCCTTTAACAGTAATTATTGCCATTGCAATTATGCTTTTTATGAGCGTAAAATTAACTCTTTTTGTTTTTGTGTTATTACCAGTTTCTGGTTTTATTATTTCATCCATCAGTAAAAAATTAAAAGCAAACTCTGTAAAAGCACAAAAAGAAACTGGAAACTTTTTATCATTTATTGAAGAAACTTTAACTGGCTTAAGAATAATTAAAGGTTTTAATGCCGAAAATGTAATTGAGAAAAAATTTAACAATTCCACTTTAAGTTTTAAGCAATTGATGACGAGTGTAATTCACAGACAAACTTTAGCCTCACCAATGAGTGAGTTTTTAGGATCTGCAACTATTATTGCAATTCTATGGTATGGAGGAACTGAAGTATTATCTAACACAAGCGCGCTTCAACCAGATGAATTTATGGGATATATTGTATTATTTTATACAGTTTTAAACCCTATAAAATTAATTACAACTACGTATTATAATATTCAAAAAGGAGAAGCTTCTGCAGAAAGAATTATGAGTGTTTTAAACACTGAAAATGATATTAAAGATCTTCCTAACGCTATTGTAAAACAAAATTTCACTAATAAAATCGAGTTTAAAAATATTTCTTTTAAATACAAGAAAGATTATGTTTTGAGAGATTTTTCTTTAACCATAAACAAAGGAGAAACTGTAGCTTTGGTAGGACAATCTGGAAGTGGAAAATCTACCCTGGCTAATTTAATTACTCGTTTTTACGATGTAAATAAAGGCGAAATTTTTATTGATGAAGAAAACATTAAAAATATTACTAAAAAATCTTTACGAGGCTTAATGGGCATTGTTTCTCAAGATTCAATTTTGTTTAATGATACTATTGAAAACAATATTAAGTTAGGTGTACAAGATGCAACAGAATCACAAATTTTAGAAGCTTCTAAAATTGCAAATGCATATGAGTTTATAAAAGATTTACCTGGGCAATTCAACAATAATATTGGAGATAGTGGAAATACTATTTCTGGAGGACAAAAACAACGTTTATCTATTGCAAGAGCGGTTTTAAAAAATCCACCAATTATGATTTTAGACGAAGCCACTTCAGCATTAGACACAGAATCTGAACAATTGGTTCAAGTTGCTTTAGAAAAAATGATGCAAAATAGAACTTCTTTAGTGATTGCTCACAGATTATCAACCATTCAAAAAGCAGATAAAATTGTAGTAATGAAAAAAGGGAAAATCGTAGAACAAGGTAAACATGAAGATTTATTGGCTGTTAAAGGCGAATATTTTAAGTTGGTTACTATGCAGAGTTTAGCCTAAAACAATTGGTATAAAAGATGAAAACACTAGTTGCTACTTGTTTTTATTTAGTGAAACCAAAACCTAACAGGTCTCACGATTTATATAAAACTTGGTTTTTAAATCTTCTATCTAACTTAAATACAAAAATCATTGTTTTTACTGATGAAAAATCTAAGGATTTTCTATCAATTGAAGATTCTAAAATAGAATATCAAATACTTCCTTTTAATGATTTATATTTTTTCAAGAAATACGGAAAGGACTTTTGGGAAGAACAACAAAAAAAAGATATAAACCCAACAAGAGTTTGGCAACTAAGTCTTTTATATAATGAAAAATGCAAATTCGTAGAAAAAGCAATCGATTTATATAAAAATACAGAATGGTTTGTTTGGTGTGATATAGGTTGTTTTAGGAAAGAAATAGACATTAATTTCCCTGAAGTTAGTTATTTAGATTCTAAAAAAATGACACTTTTACAAATTAAGAAGTTCAAGAAGAAAGAGTTGAGACAAAATTATCTTTTTCTTGCAGATAAACAAATTAAAATTGGTGGTGGCGTTCAAATTGCTACAAAAGAAACTTGGCAAAAATGGATTCCACTATATGATAAAATGTTTACTTTCTATCATGAAAATGCAACTGTAAATTGCGACCAAAGTTTACTAGCATCTGTTATAGTTAATAACAAGGAATTAGTGGATTTAGTTAAAGCTAAGAAAACAAAAATAACAAAAGACAAGTGGTTTTACCTGTTGGAATATTGTTCTAATCGTTTTGTAAATAAAAAACCAAAAAGAGTTTGGCCTTTCAGTTAATAATATATAATTTTATTAACTAGTTTTTAACCCCAATTCCTTCCCTTTTTCAATCATAAAATCGTAACAAGCTTTGTACTCATTAGGAATTTTTCCATCTAAAATCGCTTCTTTTATTGCTTCTTTTATTTGACCAATTTCTCTACAAGGTTTTAAGTTGAAAGCTGTCATAATTTCTTCACCAGAAATGGGTGGTTGAAAATTACGAACCTTATCTCTTTCTTCTACTTCTTTAATTTTATCACGAACCAATTTAAAATTTTGGTGATATTTTTTAAATTTTCTTGGGTTTTTGGTAGTAATATCTGCTTCACAAAGCGTCATTAAATCGTCAATATCTTCGCCAGCATCAAAAACCAAACGCCTTACAGCAGAATCTGTAACATCACTTGCTAACACAATAGGTCTTGAACTTAACATAACCATTTTTTGAACAAATTTCATTTTGTTATTCAATGGCATTTTTAATCTTTTAAATAGTTTGTATACCATTTTAGATCCCACAAACTCATGCGCATGAAACGTCCAACCTACTTTTTTACTAAATTTTTTGGTAGGAGCTTTTCCAATATCATGTAATAATGCTGCCCATCTTAACCAAACATCATTTGTGTTTTTTGCAATGTTATCTACAACCTCTAACGTATGATAAAAATTGTCTTTATGTTTTTGCCCTTCAACCTCTTCTACTCCTTTTAAAGCAATTAACTCTGGTAAAATTTGTTCTAATAAATTAGTTTTTTCTAACAATAAAAAACCTACAGAAGGTTTTGGTGCACTCAAAATTTTATTTAACTCGTCAATAACTCTTTCTCTGGTAATTATTTTAAGTCTGTGAGCATTTTTTTTAATGGCTTTTAAAGAATTTTCTTCAATTTTAAAATTTAATTGTGTTGCAAAACGTATGGCACGCATCATTCTTAATGGATCATCAGAATACGTGATATCAGGATTTAAAGGTGTTCTAATAACTTTATTTTCTAAATCTTCAATTCCGTTAAACGGATCTAATAATTCACCAAAATTTGCTTCATTTAAGCTTAAAGCTAAAGCATTGATGGTAAAATCTCTTCTATTCTGGTCGTCTTGTAAAGTACCCTCAGTTACTTCAGGATTTCTACTCTCTTCTAAATACGATTCTTTTCTAGCACCAACAAATTCAATTTCAACATCTTTAAAACGTAACATGGCAGTTCCGTAAGTTTTAAAAACCTGCACTTTTGGTTTGTTTGGCAGCAATTCAGATACTTTTAAAGCCAAGTCTATTCCACTATCAATAGTAACAACATCAATATCTTTTGCAGTTCCTCTTTTTAAAAAAAAATCACGCACAAAACCACCAATCACATAACTTTCTGTTTGTATTTCTTTAGATGCTTTTGCAATTATTTTAAATATTTCTGATGAAATTGCTTCTGTATAATTCATAATTTTTAAAAAGTGATGCAAATTTATTGTTTTCTATTCTTTTAAACCTAAAATAGATAAAAGAAAATTGTGATAACATTTGTACTTTTGTATTTCATTAAAAAATGAACAACCTACGTAAATGGTAATTGTTAGAATTCTTGGTGGCTTAGGAAATCAAATGTTTCAATACGCATATGCAAAAATGTTGGTACAAAAGGGTTTTAATGTACAGTTAGATATTTCTGGTTTTAAGAACTATAAATTACATGGTGGTTATCAATTAAATAAATATAAAATAGATTTAAAACAGGCCAATAAAGCCAAAGTACTGCTATCAAAAATCAATTTTTTTAGAAGTTTAAAAGAAAAAAACTTACGATATGATGAAAGCCTTATTTCTTTAAAAGGAAACGAATATGTGAAAGGGTATTTTCAAACAGAAAAATATTTTAAGGAAATAAGAAATATACTTTTAGAGCAATTCACAATTGACTTTAACATAGAAGAAACAACCAAAGAATACATAACACAAATTTCAGAAAAAGCAGTAAGCTGTAGTTTACATATTAGAAGAGGAGATTATGTTTCTGATAAAAAATCGAATAGTGTTCACGGAACTTGCAGTTTAGAGTACTACAAAAATGCTATTTCTATCATTAAAGAAAAATATAAAAATGTTTCTTTTTTTGTATTTTCTGATGATATTTCTTGGACAAAAAACAATTTACCTATTAAAAATGCTTTTTTTGTAGATCATAAATGTTCACCTCATGAAGATTTACATTTGATGAGTTTGTGTACTCATAACATCACGGCAAACAGTAGTTTTTCTTGGTGGGGAGCTTGGTTGAATAAAAATGAACAAAAAACTATTATTGCACCAAAACAATGGTATATTTCAAAAGAAAATGAAATTGTACCTAAAAATTGGATAAAATTATGAGTTCTTTTAAAGTTTATTACATCAATTTAGACAAAAGTTTAGAGCGTAGAAATTTTATGGAAAATCAGTTTAAAAAATTGAATATTCCATTAACCAGAATGCCTGCTGTTTATGGAAAAGAATTACCTCAAGATTTTTTAAAAAAAGCAAAAAGTCAATTCAATATTTTTACCCATTATCCTAATTTAAATGATGGTGAAATAGGTTTGACAAAAACATATTTCGATTTATGGAAAATTATAGGAACCCAAAAAGAAGATTTTGCCATAATTTTAGAGGATGATGCACTTTTAACAGATAGTTTTTTTGAAGATTTAGAGTTGCTTTTAAAATCGATTACTAAAAATACTTTTTTAGACATTTCTGGTAGAAAAGGATTTTACGAAATAAATTCAACCGAATTTACAAGCACATTTTTAGTTCCTTCGCTTCAAACAACAGGACAAATTATTGGTAAAAAAGCGGCTGAAATACTTTTTAAAAATTTAAACACTTACTACGCTCCTATTGATGTTTTAAAACAAGACGTTTTTAAACACAAAACACCAGTTTTAACAACTAATAAATGTTATGTGACTAGTAACGATAAAAATGTTGGTGGCACTACAATTCAGCAAAAGAAAATGCCTAAATTTAAAAAAATAGTACGAGAAATTGTTCGTCCTTTTTGGCAACTAATTACGTTGCTTACTTATAAAACATATCGATTTTTAAAAAATTATGCTTTCTATAAAAGTAATTAATGCTCTTTAATTCCTTTGTTTAAAAGCCATAACTTTATATACCTAGTAAAAACAGAGTAAGCTAAAATTTTAGCAAGAATTAAACCTGCCAAACCATCTAAAAATCCTAAGCGTATTATATAGTGAATAAAAAACCTTGCAGCTGGTTTAACTAATAAATGAAAAGCATTTACTTTTTTACCTTTTGCATGAAGTTCTTTAGCTTTTAAACTTGAGTAATAATTAATTTTAGATATAAAATGGTTGTAGTTTCTGTAACCAAAGTGGTCTATTTTATTTTTTAAAAAACCTAACTGACCATTTGTAGTAATTGTTTCGTGAACTACACCAACATATTTACATTGTTCTTTTAAAAACAAACGTACTACCTTATCTCTTTGCCAACCACAATAGTTTATTTTTTTTCCCGCAAAGTAAAAAGTTCTTCTTACATAAAAACCAACAAAACCATTAGGATTTTTTACGCTTTCTAATATTTCTGCTTTCACTGGTTTTGTAACTCTTTCATCAGCATCTAAAATATAAATCCAAGGATGTTTTGCTTGAGATATTGCAAAGTTTTTTTGAGAAGAAAAATCATCAAACTTTCGTTTGATGATTTTTACATTCATTTTTTCTGCAATTTCAACAGTTTTATCTGTACTAAAAGAGTCAATTACAATAACTTCATCAGCAAAACTTACAGATTTTATAGCATCAGCTATATGAATTTCTTCATTTAAAGTAGGTATTATTGCCGATATTTTTGTCATAAAAGTTAGTCTTTAAACAGCTACGTCATACTCACGTAAAGCATCGTTTAAAGATGTTTTTTTGTTGGTACTTTCTTTTCTTTTTCCAATAATTAATGCACAAGGTACATTGTATTCTCCAGCAGCAAATTTCTTTGTATAACTTCCGGGAATTACCACAGATCTTGCAGGTACTACTCCTTTCATTTCTACAGGTTCATCTCCAGTTACATCTATAATTTTAGTACTCATTGTTAACACAACATTTGCGCCTAAAACAGCCTCTTTTTCTACTCTTACGCCTTCCACAACAATACATCTAGATCCAATAAAAGCGCCATCTTCTATAATAACAGGAGCTGCTTGTAATGGCTCTAAAACTCCACCAATACCAACTCCACCAGATAAATGTACATTTTTACCAATTTGTGCACAAGAACCTACTGTTGCCCAAGTATCTACCATGGTTCCTTCATCTACATAAGCACCAATATTTACGTAACTTGGCATTAAAATAGTTCCTGCAGAAATGTAGGCTCCATGTCTTGCTACTGCATTTGGTACCACTCTAATTCCTCTTTCTTTAAAGTTTCTTTTTAATGGAATTTTATCATGATATTCAAAAATACCAGCTTCTAGAGTTTCCATTTTTTGAATTGGAAAATATAAAACAACTGCTTTTTTAACCCATTCATTTACTTGCCAACCATCTGTTGTTGGTTCTGCAACTCTTAACTCTCCTTTATCTAACAAATCAACTACTTTTCGTATTGTATCTATCGTGTTTTGTTCTTTTAATAACTCACGATTTTCCCAAGCTGATTCTATAATTTCTCTAATTTGTTCCATTGTAATATATTAATTTCTGCAAATATAAATGTATCTGTAAAAATAGAAAGCGAAGATACATTTTTTAAACAGATATAGCTGCTTTGTTTAAAAAACGTATTTTTGCAAAAACAATTGTAAATGGCAAGAATTTTAGCAATCGATTTTGGAAAAAAAAGAACAGGAATTGCAGTAACTGATGAACTGCAAATAATTGCATCTGGCTTAACTACTGTTAATACTAATGAATTATTAAGCTTTTTAAAAGATTATGTTTCTAAAGAAAAAGTAGATTTATTTTTAGTTGGACAACCAAAACAAATGAATAATTCTGATAGTGAAAGTGAAGTTTTAATTGTTGCTTTCTTAAAAAAATTAGCTAAAACAATTCCAGAAATTCCTGTACAAAGAGTTGACGAACGTTTTACCTCAAAAATGGCTTTTCAAACAATGATAGATGGTGGAATGAAAAAAAAACAACGCAGAAACAAAGCGTTAGTTGATGAAATTAGTGCCACAATTATTTTACAATCTTATTTATACAACCAGCATATATAAACACAAACTATTAAGTTCTATTACCATTTTTAAAGGATAAATAATTAATAGATGTATAAGTAGTTTGCAAAGTATTTCATAAAATTCAAAAGCAAAAATTCGTAATTCGTAATTGTAAATTGTATTTTTGCACTCGTTTTTAAATAAAATTAAAAAAATGATTTTACCAATTGTTGCTTACGGAGATCCTGTTTTAAGAAAAGTTGCAGTAGAAATAGATGAAAACTACCCAGATTTAGAAAAATTAATTTCTAACATGAGAGAAACTATGTACAATGCTTCTGGTGTTGGTTTAGCAGCTCCTCAAATTGGTAAAGCAATACGTTTGTTTTTAATTGATGCATCTCCTTTTGCAGAAGATGAAGATTTGTCTGAAAAAGACAGAGCTGTTCTAAAAACATTCAATAAGGTTTTTATAAACGCTAAAATTATCGAAGAAGAAGGAGATGAATGGACTTTTAATGAAGGATGTTTAAGCATACCTGATGTTCGTGAAGATGTTGTTCGTAAACCAAAAATTACCATTGAATATCAAGATGAAAACTTTAAAAAACATACAGAAAACTTAGATGGTTTGGCTGCAAGAGTTTTTCAGCATGAATATGATCATATCGAAGGTATTTTATTTACAGATAAATTATCATCACTTAAAAAAAGATTGATTAAAAAGAAATTAGAAAACATTTCTAAAGGAAAAATTAATGCAGATTATAGAATGCGTTTTCCTAATTTAAAAAAAGGCAAATAGTCTTAAAAAGACAATAAAAAATATTAAAATGGAATTTAGTAAAATTATATCAGTTACAGGAAAACCTGGTTTATACCAAGTAGTTTCACAATCAAAAAATGCAATTATTGTTGAGTCTTTAACAGATAAAAAAAGATTGGCAGTAAACGCTACACAAAACGTAAGTTTGTTAGAAAACATTGCCATTTACACATACGAAGAAGATTTACCTTTATTAGATGTTTTTAAGGCAATGTACGCAAAAACAGAAGGTAAAGAAGCTATTTCACACAAAGAAAGCAGTAAAAAATTAGAAACTTTTTTTGCTGAAGTATTACCAAATTATGACGATGAAAGAGTGTATACTTCAAACATTAAAAAAGTAGTT
This sequence comes from Polaribacter aestuariivivens, assembly GCF_005885675.1. Lineage (GTDB taxonomy): Bacteria > Bacteroidota > Bacteroidia > Flavobacteriales > Flavobacteriaceae > Polaribacter > Polaribacter aestuariivivens. Next base: position 93,174 of record NZ_VANR01000007.1, on the reverse strand, counting down.
CAGTGGTATAATTTATTGGTTAAATCTGGTATGGATTTTTCTAAAACAGAAGAAACTACTGAAGAAACAAAAGCTGAGTAATTTTTAGCAAACAATTTCAATTTTCAGTTTTTGAAAACTTGCTATTTTGTTACTTCTATAAATAAAAATGAATACAAGAAAAGAGCAATTAGCCGCTTTTAATCGTTTGTTAGATATCATGGATGAACTCCGTGAAAAATGTCCATGGGATAAAAAACAAACCCTCGAAAGTTTACGTCATTTAACAATAGAAGAAACCTACGAACTTACTGATGCCATTCTTGATAATGATTTACAAGAAATAAAAAAAGAGTTAGGTGACGTTTTATTGCACATTGTTTTTTACGCAAAAATTGGAAGCGAAAAAAAAGCATTTGACATTGCTGATGTTGCCAATTCAATTTCTGATAAATTAATTGACAGACACCCACATATTTATGGAGATGTTAAGGTTGAAAATGAGGCAGATGTAAAACGTAACTGGGAAAACTTAAAACTTAAAGAAGGAAAAACTTCTGTTTTAGAAGGTGTGCCTAAAAGTTTACCTGCAGTTGTTAAAGCAAGTAGAATTCAAGAAAAAGTTGCTGGTGTAGGTTTCGACTGGGAAAAACCAGAACAAGTTTGGGAAAAAGTACAAGAAGAACTTACTGAATTAAACGAAGAAATAAAAGCAGGAAACACAAAAAACACTGAAAAAGAATTTGGTGACGTTTTATTTTCAATGATTAATTATGCACGTTTTATCAATGTGAATCCAGAAAATGCTTTAGAAAAAACGAATAAAAAATTCATCAATCGTTTTCAATATTTAGAAAAAGAAGCTAAAAATTTAAACAAAAAACTTTCTGATATGACTTTAGCAGAAATGGATGTTTTTTGGGAAGCTTCAAAAAAATTATACAAATAATTAATTTTAAAGGTAAGCAGATACCTTAATTTTAAGTTAAAGGTTTTTTTGTAATATTGATTTTAAATTATCTTTTATAACTTTAGAAGGAATTAAAAATCAACCAATTATGAAAAATCAGAACTATTTTTTTCTAACAACTCTATTTTCCATTCTTCTTTTTTCTTCGTGTACAACTCAAAAAGAAGAAAAAGAAATTATTAAAAAGGAGTACAATCAAGAAGATTTTAAAGGCGTAGAAAATGCTATTTTAAATTATGTAGAAGCTTTGTATTTAGTAGATTCTACAAAAATTATAAAAAGCGTAGATCCTAAATTGCGTAAAATAGGTTTTTGGTATCATCCAAAAGAAAAGGCTTATAGAGATAATTTAGAAATGACTCATGAACAATTGGTACGTTTGGCTGCAAGATGGAATTCAGATTCTGATCAAGCTGATGAGAACTCGCCTAAAAAAATTGAAATTTTTGATGTAAATTCTAAAACTGCCTCGGCTAAATTAACAGCTGTTTGGGGTATAGATTTATTTCATTTGGCTAAAGTAGATAATCAATGGAAAATTGTGAATGTAATTTGGCAAAGTCAACCCAAAGCAGACTAATTTGGTTTGTTTCTAAACTTAAAAAAATATAACTTCGCTAACGCCGAATATAAGTCATATCAAATACGACGCATATTCGTCTAAGTTACCTTGCATTTGAAAATGACAAAATCTCAAGTAAATAAATTAGGAAAAGATATTCGAAAGTTAATAAAGGAGAATGAACATCCTTCTTCTGATTTACTTGAAAAACTACAAGAATATAGGACTTCTTTCAAGTCTGACCTTTCTTCTGTCTTCGAAGTGATTTCTGATATGGCTAAAGACATTCGAAGTGACAGCATTACTGCCTTTCGAATCAAAAGAATAGAATCAATTCTATCAAAAATAAAAAGACAACCGACAATGGCACTTGGCAATATGGGAGATATTGCTGGCTGTCGGATTTTAGTTTACAATGACAATTCAATTCCAAAATTAGTTCAAAAACTAAACCAACAGTTCAATGTAAAATATTTTAATGATTACTTAAAAGAAACTAAAAATGATGGTTATCGAGGTTACCACATATATATTGAGAGTCCTATAAATCCGAGTAAGCTTATTGAAATACAAATAAGAACTGTTAAAAGCCATAAATGGGCTTCTATGGTTGAAATAATTGATATTTTATATAATTTAAAAATCAAAGAAGGACAAAAACATCCTGATTTTGAAAGATTCCTATTTCAATTATCAAAAATTGACGAACTTACATTTGAGGAAAAGAAAGAAGTAATTTCAATAGATAATAAACACAAAGTTCATTCGAAATTTAATGAGGTATTTATCAAAAACAATGCAAAAATCAGAAAAGATTGGTTTTGTCATATTGGTAAAGAAAACAATTACTTTATAATTGAAGTTGACAAAAACAAAACATCGAACATCTCATCTTTTGAATCTTATGAGGAAGCTGAAAAAACATATTTTGAAAAATTTAAACTAAAAAATCAATCAAATTTTGTTCTCACACATATCGAAAAACCAAATTTTAAAAGAGTATGTATCGCTTACGCCAGTTATGTTTTAATTAATCACGATTATTTGAATGAATGGTACAGATTAGCTGAAGAAATATTGAACAAACTAATTCAAGACAAAAATAATAAGGAAGCGAAAGAATATAAATTATACATTCAAAATAATCTTAAAGAACAACTTTCTCTTCTTAAGAATGAAATCAATGAAATTACCGAATACAAAAAAGACGAATCACATAGTCTTGATGGATATGAGGAATGGTTAGAAGAAATTAAGGAGAGATTAACAGATATAGCAAAAATTGCTATTGACCAATCAAATAATGAAAAAGACAAAAACCGTTGGATTAACTGGTTGAAAGGATAAAAACGCAAGGTAACAACGTATATAATTTATTGCTAGTTCTAGCCTACTTACGAAAATCCTCGCGGATTTTCTATTCGGTTTTTATTTGCTAAATTACGTGCTTAACCACGCAACAAACCATATACAAACACGTTAACGAAATAATAAAAAAAAGCCTCTCAAAATTGAGAGGCTTATATATTTTAATTAATTATTAAATACTAATTAAAACTACATTACCAAAACTTACTGTTTCACCAACATTAACTGTTACATTGGTAGATGATGTGAATTCTATAAAACTACCTTTTGTAATTTTTACAATATAATTTCCAGCTGGTAACCCTTGAACAGTAAAATTACCTTCTGCATTTGTGTACGTTTCTGCTACTAAAACATTTGTAGTAGTGTATATAGACACTAATGCATCTTCTAAAGGTGTATCGTCTGAAGTTTCTGTAGTTCCATTATCTTGAAAAACTGATCCCGAAATAGTTCCTGAGTTTTTTTCTGCATTTACTCTAATTACTGGTTTTAAATTATAATTTCCAGAACCACCTGCTTCTACAATAGATTTTTGAACATCCCAGTCTAAAATAAAGGTATAAGAAAAGCCTGCTTCTAACTCTTCATTAAGCATTAATTTTAAACCTGATTGTTGAGCACTTGGTGTACTTAGAGGTCTGGTATTTATTTCTCCTTCTAGCAACAATGTGTTGTTAGAACCTAAAACTAATCTTATTTGTTTTAACATACCTGCCTCTATAACTTCATCTGATAAGATTACTGAATTACCAGCAATTAATGTTGTTAAATCGACATTGATTGGTCCAGAAAAGCTGGTAAAACTTTTCCAAGCTGAATCATCTTCGGATTCTGAATTATTGTACTGAATGTCAACAATTTCCACATTTACCTCTTTATAATCTCCAGGAGCATCAACTAACTTAAATTGTACTTGTGATGTACCATTTACTTCTGCTTCTGAACTTGAACTACAACTACTTAAAACTGCAATTGATAATATTGCAAGTACTAAATTTTTAATTCTCATAATTTTGGTTTTTATTATTTTGCTTCAAAACTAATGTAAATTAAAGGCTGTATTTAACTCATATAATAAAAAAATGAACTCAAAAAAAAGCCTCTCAAAATTGAGAGGCTTTTTTTATTATACTAATTTCTTAGCGTTTTCAACTTTTTGTTTGGTAAGTGCAATTTCTATGACTTGTTTCATATCTGAAACATAATGAAAAGTAAGTCCTTTTAAATAACTTTCTTTAATTTCTAAAATATCTTTTCTATTGTCTTCACACAAAATTATTTCTTTAATATTTGCTCTTTTTGCAGCAAGTATTTTTTCTTTAATTCCGCCAACAGGTAACACTTTTCCTCGCAATGTGATTTCGCCAGTCATTGCTAATTTATTTTTTACTTTACGTTGCGTGTAAGAAGATACCAAAGAAGTTAACATAGTAATACCTGCACTTGGGCCATCTTTTGGAGTTGCTCCTTCTGGTACATGTATATGAACGTTATACTTTTCCATTATTTCTGGTTCAATACCAAACTCTTCTGCATTCGACTTTATATACTGTAACGCAATTGTTGCAGATTCTTTCATTACATTACCTAAGTTACCTGTAATGGAAAGGTTTCCTTTTCCTTTAGATAAAATTGATTCTATAAACAAAATATCACCTCCAACTTGTGTCCAAGCCAATCCTGTTACTACTCCTGCAACACCATTATTTTCATACTTATCTCTATTTCTTGGTGTTCCTAAAATTTCTTCTACTTTTTCTGAAGTTAAAGCAATTTCATAAGGCTCTTCCATAGCAATAGATTTTGCTACAAAACGAACCACTTTAGCAACTTGCTTTTCTAAACCTCTTACTCCAGATTCTCTTGTATAACCTTCTACTATTGTTTCAATTTGCTTTTTACCAAGTTTTAAGTGTTTTGCAGATAAACCATGCTCTTTTAATTGTTTTGGTAACAAGTGTTTTTTAGCAATTTCTACTTTTTCTTCAATAGTATATCCAGTAACATTTATAATTTCCATTCTATCGCGTAAAGCCCAAGGAATTTGTCCTAAATTATTAGCCGTAGCAATAAAAAGTACTTTAGACAAATCATACCCTACTTCTAAATAATTATCATAAAAAGCTTCATTTTGTTCTGGGTCTAATACCTCTAACATTGCAGATGATGGATCTCCTTGATGACTTTGGCCTAATTTATCTATTTCGTCTAATACAAAAACAGGATTTGAACTTTCTGCCTTTTTTAAATTTTGAATTAAACGCCCAGGCATTGCTCCTATATAGGTTTTTCTATGTCCGCGAATTTCTGCTTCATCTCTTAAACCACCTAAAGACATTCTCACATATTTACGACCTAATGCCTCTGCTATAGATTTTCCTAAAGAAGTTTTTCCAACTCCTGGAGGACCATATAAACAGATTATTGGCGATTTCATATCGTTTCGCAACTTTAAAACAGCCAAGTGTTCAATAATTCGTTCTTTTACTTTTTCTAAACCAAAATGATCTCTATCTAAAATTTTTGTGGCTCTTTTTAAATCAAATTTATCTTCTGTAAATTCTCCCCAAGGCAATTCTAGCAACAATTCTAGGTAACTTCTTTGTACACCATATTCTGCCATTTGCGGATTCATTCGCTTTAAACGAGCCAACTCTTTAGCAAAAGTTTCACCAACTTCTTTGGTCCATTTTTTAGTTTTCGCCTTTTGGCGCATTTCTTCTAATTCTTGATCATTAGAAACACCACCCAATTCTTCTTGAATTGTTTTAAGTTGCTGGTGTAAATAATATTCACGTTGTTGCTGATCTAAATCTTCACGAGTTTTAGACTGAATATCGTTACGAAGCTTTAACTTTTGAAGCTCTCTATTTAAATTTTTTAAGGCTAATAATGCGCGTTCTTTTAAATTATCTTTTTCTAAAATAACTTGTTTTTGAGCCACAGATAAATCCATATTTGATGATATGAAATTCACCAAAAAAGAATTAGATTGTATATTTTTAATTGCAAAAGAAGCTTCAGTTGGCAACATTGGGTTTTCTTTAATAACCTCCAACGCTTGTTCTTTTATAGCATCTATAATTGCATCAAATTCTTTTTTATCATCTACAGCTGTATCTTCAATTGCCTCTTTTACAGTTGCTTTTAAGTAAGGTTTGTCTTGAATAATTGTATCTATTTCAAAACGTTTTTTACCTTGAATAATTACAGTTGTATTTCCATCTGGCATTTTTAAAACACGTAAAATTTGTGCTACAACACCTGTTTTATGAATATCTTTTAAGGTTGGCTCTTCAACTTCTTCATTTTTTTGAGCTACAACACCAATAACTTTGCTGCCTTTATTGGCGTCTTTTATTAATTGAATAGATTTATCTCTACCTGCAGTAATTGGAATTACAACACCTGGAAATAAAACAGTATTTCTTAATGGTAAAATTGGTAAAATTTCTGGTACGCTCTCTTTATTAATAATTTCTTCATCTTCTGGCGTCATTAATGGAATTAACTCAGAATCTTCATTCAACATATTTTGGAGCGACATATTGTCTAATCTCATTACTTTTGGCTTACTCATCTTCTTTATATCTGTCATACTGACATTGATTTTCAAAAAACAAAAAATCAATATTAGTTTATTATTTTTAAAATATTGATAATCAAATAAATAAAAACTTTATTAAAGATTATCTATTAAATAAAGACAATTGTTGTGCCAAAGGAATTTTATTATCGCTTTCTTAATATTATTTTTGCACTTATGGAAAATTTGAAACAAATCACAAAAAAACTACAACGATCTGTTGCAGAAGCTATTGAACAATTTTCAATGATTGAAAATGGTGATAAAATAATGGTTTGTCTTTCTGGAGGAAAAGATAGCTACACCTTATTAAATATGATGCTTCATTTTAAAAAAGTGGCTCCAATTTCTTTCGATATTATTGCTGTGAATTTAGATCAAAAACAACCAGGTTTTCCAGAAGAAATATTGCCTAAATATTTAATTGACTTAAATGTAGCTTATAAAATTATTGAAAAAAACACCTATAAAGTGGTTATGGAAAAAACCCCAGAAGGTAAAACAACGTGTAGTTTATGTTCTCGTTTAAGAAGAGGAACTTTATATGAAGCTGCTAGAGATTTAGGATGCAACAAATTGGCTTTAGGCCATCATAGAAATGACATCATTGAAACTTTTTTACTCAATTTTTTCTTTGCTGGTAAGTTAGAAACCATGCCTCCAAAATTTGTAAATGATACTGGAGATTTAATCATTTTAAGACCTTTATCTCTTTGTAAAGAAAGTGATATTGAAACTTACGCAAACTTACTAAACTTTCCAATAATACCTTGTAATTTGTGTGGTTCTCAAGAAAATTTACAGCGCAAAAAAATTAAAGAAATGATTACTAATTGGGAACAAGATTTTCCTGATAGAAGCTCTGTAATGATGAATGCCTTACAAAACGTTTACCCTTCGCATTTATTAGATAAAACCTTATATAATTTTGAAAATTTAGAAAGTAATATTCTAGAAAACAGCCATTAATAAAACTATTTTATTCTTTCATAATTTTCTAAAAAACTTACCTAAAATAAAAAGTTTACTTTTATTTCCAGAAAAGTGTCACAAGTTAAAGATGTTTTTGTCTTTAACATAGAAACGTTTTATTGGAAGCTAATCAACCACATATAACCAACCTTATAGAACGCTGCAAAAAGTCGGATAAAAACGCGCAATTAGAAATTTACAAAGCTTATTACAAAGCAATGTACAATACTTCTTATCGCATTTTAAAAGATGATTTTGAAGCGGAAGATATTATGCAAGAAGCCTTTTTAACGGTTTTTACAAAAATGCATACTTACAAAGGTGAAGTTACTTTTGGAGCTTGGTTGAAAAGAATTGTTATTAATAAAAGTTTGACGCAATTAAAGAAAAACTCTAGATATCAAGAAGTAAAAATGGAAGTGATTCCAAATGATGATAATACACAAGACGAAGCAATTGAATATACTGGTTTGAAACCAGAAATTGTTTTAAATTGTTTACAAGGTTTAAAAGAAAATTACAGATTGGTACTAAATTTAAACTTAATTGAAGGCTATGATTATGAAGAAATTGCACAAATATTAAACTATACAAATGAAAATGTTAGAACCACAGTTTCAAGAGCAAAGAAAAAATTAAAGCAAGTTTTACTTGCGGAGAATATAAAAACACAAGCATATGGAAGATAAATTACATCAATTTTTTTCTGAAAATAATTTCGATTTTAAAGAACCTCATTCTGGTCACTTAGAACGTTTTGAGCGCAAACTAAACTCGACTATTAAAAAACCCAAAACTTCTTGGAAATGGTTAAGTGTTGCTGCTTCTGTGATTTTAGTTTTAGGTTTTTGGTTAGGAAGCAATCACCAAAAAAGACAAATGGATTTGGCTGATGTTTCACCAAAAATGCAAGAAGTACAAAACTATTTTGTTTCAACGATTAACAATGAAATAAAAGTTTTAGAAAAAAACAGAAGCTTAGATACCGAAACAATCATAGAAAACGCTTTAAATGAATTGGAAGAATTAGAAGATAATTATAAAATATTTGTACTTGAATTAAATAAAAATGGCAAACAAAGAAGAATTATTAGTGCCATGATTAAAAATTACCAAAGACGTTTAGATATTTTAGAAAATACTTTAAAACAAATAGATCAAATTAAAAACCCTAATCTTATTAAAAATGAAATTTTTATATAAAATCACATTCTTTTTGTTGTTGTTTCCTGCAGTACTTACTGCCAATAACAATGATAAAAAACACGAAAAAAGTAAAACCGTAAAAAAAGAATACAGTGTAAATTCAAATGCAACAGTTTCTTTAAGCAATAAATATGGCGATTTAAATATTACTACTTGGGATAAAAACAGTGTTGAAATTGAAGTGCAAATTACTGTTAAAGGTGATGATTTAGACGAAGTAGAAACAAAGTTAAATTCTATAGAAATTCGATTTAACGCTAGCAAATCTTTAGTAGAAGCCAAAACAATTATAGAAAAAAGTAAGAGTAGTTGGTCTTGGTGGGGAAAAAATAAAAACACTAGTTACAAAATAAATTATATTGTAAAAATGCCTAAGACAAACTCAGTAGACTTAGACAATAATTACGGAAGTATTTATATGGGGAATCTTTCTGGGAAAGCAACTATAAATTGCGATTACGGTAAAATTTCTATAGGAGATTTAACAGCATCAAACAACAGCATAAATTTAGATTATTGTTCTTCTTCCTCTATTTCATATATGAAAAGTGGTAACGTGAATATTGATTATTCAAAATTAACAGTAGAAAACTCTGAAAACATTAATTTAAATGCAGATTATTCAACATTAAAATTTGACAAAGCAGAAACTATCGATTTTAATTTAGATTATGGTTCTATTATCGTAAACGATGCAGAAAGTATTAATGGAAATTCCGATTACGTAACAATGCGATTTGGAAATATCCGTAAAAAAATAATTATTGATACAGATTATGGTTCACTTTATATTAAAAACTTACAAAATGGTTTCGAAAAAGTAGATATTTCTGGACAATATACTGGTATTAAAATTGGTGTAGAAAGTGGAGCAACCTTTGATTTTGAAATTGATTTACAATACAGTAGTTTTAAAAGAAATGATGCTAATATTGAGCTTTTTAAAAGCATCACAAAATCTACCAAAAAATATTACGAAGGTAAATACGGTAAAGGAAAAACTAACGCTAGAGTTCATATAAACTCACAATATGGAAGTGTTAGATTTGAAGAAAATTAGAAATAAAAAATCAACTAAAACAACTATTATGAATAAAAAAATACTTTTTACAACTTTAATTTTATCACTAACATTTTCTATAAATGCACAAAATTGGTGGGGAAAAAGTGAAAAAATAAAAGGTAATGGAAATGTAATTACTGTAAACAGAACTACAGATGATTACGACGCAATAAACGCTGGTGGCTCATTTGATGTAATTCTTATAAAAGGAACAGAAGGAAAAATTACCATTGAAGGTGAAGAAAATATAATACCTTATATAGAAACTGAAGTTAAAAGCGGTTCATTAAAAATAAACTTCAAAAAAAACACAAATATTTCGACTACCAAAAGGTTAACAGTTACTGTAACTTTTAAAGATATTGAAAGTATTGGTTTGGGAGGTTCTGGAAATATTACTAGTAAAGAAATTATAAACGCGAAAGATTTTAGTGTTAGTTTAGGCGGTTCTGGAAATATAGATTTACAACTAAATGCAAAAAACGTGAACGCTAATATTGGTGGTTCTGGAAACATAGACTTAGAGGGAAAAACTGAAACTTTTAAGTGCTCAATAGCTGGTTCTGGAAGTATTAGAGCTTTTGAATTAAACACAAACGATGTTAATGCTACTATTGCAGGTTCTGGAAGCGTAAAAACAACTGTTAAAAACAAAATAGATGCAAAATTAGTTGGATCAGGAAGTATTTATTATAAAGGAAATCCAACTCATGTAAACAGCAAATCTGTAGGTTCTGGAAGTATTGTGGATAGAAATTAAATAAACAACTTATTAAACTTTAATAAAAAAAGCCTTAAAATTAATTTTAAGGCTTTTTTATAGCTATATTTTAAATTTTAAAACTAAATAGTTTTAATAATTTCTATATTTCTTAGTTTCCTCAAAAACATGCTCTAAAATTCTTTGCTCTTTTTCATCAAAAACTAAGTTTCTACGTTTCATGACAGCTGTAGCTACCTCAAAAACTTTATTTATTTGAAAGTTTGTAAAACCAGCTGCTCCACCCCAACTGAATGAAGGTATAAAGTTTCTTGGAAATCCACTTCCAAAAAGATTTGCACTTACACCAACTACAGTTCCTGTATTAAACATGGTATTGATACCACATTTAGAATGATCGCCCATCATTAAACCGCAAAATTGCAAACCTGTTTTTGCAAATCGTTCAGTTTCATAACTCCATAATTTTACTTCAGCATAATTGTTCTTTAAATTTGAGTTGTTCGAATCGGCTCCTAAATTACACCATTCACCTAAAACTGAGTTTCCTAAGTAACCATCATGACCTTTACTTGAATAACCAAATAAAACAGAATTACTTACTTCTCCACCAACTTTACAGTAAGGACCTAAAGTTGTATCACTATAAATTTTTGCTCCCATTTTAACTACTGCATGTTCACACATTGCAAATGGACCTCTTATTGAAGAACTTTCCATAATTAAAGCATCTTTACCAATATAAATTGGTCCTTCAGAAGCATTTAATGTGGAAAAAAGTATTTCTGCACCTTCTTCTATAAAAATATTTTCTTCGTTTAAAACTTGAACTCCACTTGGAATTGGTTGTGATGTTTTTCCTTCTGTTAACAATTTAAAATCTTGTTTTATGGCTTTACCGTTAAATGTAAAAATGTCCCAAGTATTTTTTATTTGAATTAAATCATCTTCAAACTCAATTTGAGTGTATTCATCAAAATTTACTTCCTCTTGATTGTTGGAAGTGTAAAAAGCAATAACATCTTCACCTTTAAAAATTGCTTCGTTTTTAGATAAGTTTTTAACGCTTTCAACCAAATTTTCTGTAGGACAAAAAGAAGCATTTAGTAAAATATTTTCTTCCATTTCTACCATTGGAAATTTTTCTTCTAAAAACTCTTCTGTAATTGTTGTAGTTGTTAAGCCTAAGTATTTTTCCCATTTTTCTCTAATGGTTAAAATACCAACTCGAATATCTGCAACTGGTCTTGTATATGTAAAAGGCAATAAAGATTTTCTTACATCACCATCAAATAAAATATAATTCATTTTCTTTTTTTTGAAGTACGCAAATCTACTTTAAAATTAGCAAAAAAAAAACCAATTGTAAATATTACAATTGGTTTTTAAATTTGATAAATAAAACGTTCTTAGTTTTTTATAAATTTTTTACTTCCTATTTTATCACCTGTTACTACTTTTAAAATATAAACTCCAGAAGATAATGCAGAAACATTTACGCTGTTTTTATTATTTTCTATTGTTTTTGTTAATGCCAATCTACCTACATAATCGTAAAACTGAACAGTTGCTTTTTCTGAGTTTGATGGTAATTGAATTGTTAGATTATCTTGAGCAGGATTTGGAAACATTTCAAAATTTAAACGATTTGCTTCATTTACACTTAATGATGGTAAAGAAATAGAGCTACCTAAAAATACCTGATCACCAGAAGAACCTCCATTACCATTTCCAGAAACGGAAGCTCCATAAAAAGTAATTTTTCCTTGTTCTGAAGCTGGTGAAGTCCATTTAAAAGACCATGTGTTTTGTGAATTTCCAGCGCTAGTATGTATAATTCTTGTATTACTTGCGGCTGTTTGGGTATCAGAACTTGTGGATCTAAAAGTACCAATTTTAGCATTGTTAAAGTCTCTTTCTGCAGTTACTTGAAAACCGTTTCTTGAACCTCCTCCAGAATTTGTAATAGTTATATCATATTCTTTATTAAATTCATAACCTGTACCTGGAATATTTGTTGTAATAGAAATATTACTGTTATTTGCTGAACCTGAATGGCATTGTGTACAATTATTACCTCCATCTCCTGGCGAACCTGAAAGAGCACTTCCATTTCCTCCAGAAAATGAAAGTAGTAAAAAAGCCGAAGCAGGAATTAGTAATAAAAAGAATTTGAAGAAGTAGTTTTTTTTCATAAGAGTAGTATTTAATTTAATGTTAGTTATGTTCTTTTTTTTTAATTATTACAAAAAATTAAAGTTAACAAATAATTTTATGTAAATCACTGTAAATTAATAAAAAAGCAATTGTTTATAAAATATTAAAAAGTTAAAAAGGAAAAAATGAACCTGAAAAAGGAAAAAATTCATTTGGAATTTTTACCTATACTTATAAATTGTATTTTTGAATATGAAAAAAATCGTAGGAATATTAGTTACTGTTGTTTTAATTATGACATCACTTTACTACCTCTTTATATACAATATAACTTTTAGTGAGGGTGTACGTTCTGGTGAATTAATAAAAATAAGTAAGAAAGGAGTTTTAGTAAAAACATGGGAAGGAGAAATTAGTCAGGGTATTTCAGGTGCTCAAATATTTGCTTTTTCGGTTGAAGACAAAAATGAACAAGTGATAAAAAACTTAAAAGAATATCAAGGTAACTATGTTAAACTAACTTATATTGAAAGATATGCAACATTTTTCTGGTTAGGAGATACCAAGTATTTTATTACAAAGGTTGAAAAAGAACAATCTCCACACTTTAGAGTAAATTAAAAATCATGCAAAAAAAATTTAAAAGTATTAGTGAGTCTCAATTAACAATTACTGAATTGATGTTGCCTTCTCATTCTAATTTTAGCGGAAAAATTCATGGTGGTCATATTTTAAATTTGATGGATCAAATTGCTTTTGCATGTGCCTCTAAACATTCAGAAAATTATTGTGTAACAGCATCTGTGAATAAGGTAGATTTTTTAAATCCGATTGAAGTTGGTGAGTTGGTTACTTTAAAAGCTTCTATAAATTATACTGGAAGAACTTCTATGGTTGTAGGTTTACGTGTAGAGTCTGAAAATATTAGAACTGGTAAAAAGAAACATTGTAACTCTTCTTATTTTACTATGGTAGCCAAAGATGAAAACGGAAAAAGCACTCCAATTCCTGGTATTATATTAAAATCAAAACATGAAATAAGACGTTTTGCAAGATCTATTACAAGACAAAGTGAAGGTAAAAACAGAACTTCGCGCTTTAGTAGTAAAGCATTTAAAACAGAAGATTATATTCATCTTTTAGAGAAAAGCAACTCTAAAATAGAACTGAATTAATTCATAAAAAAAACCTTTACTCAAAATTAAGTAAAGGTTTTTTTATAATATTATGTTATAAAATTATTTAGGCATTACAACAGTTTCAATTGCGTGAATTACACCATTTGAAGCCATAACGTCTGTCATTATAATTTTTGACATGTTTCCTTTTTCATCTTTCAACATTACGTTTTCTCCATCTAAAGAAGCTACTAATAAACCACCTTGTACAGTTTTAATTTCAAAAGCCCCGTTGTTAGATTGTATTGCATCTACTACAGCTGCTGCATTGAATTTTCCTGCCACAACATGATATGTTAAAATACCAGACAAAGTACTTTTGTTTTCTGGTTTTAATAAAGTTGCTACAGTACCTTCTGGTAATTTTTCAAAAGCATCATTTGTAGGTGCAAAAACTGTAAATGGTCCTTCTCCACTTAAAGTTTCAACTAAATCTGCTGCTTTTACTGCTGCCACTAATGTTGAAAAATTTTCATTTCCAACAGCTACCTCAACAATATTAGGCTCCATTTCTGTTTTTTTAGTTTCTGCAACAACTTCTGTTGTTTCTTTTTTTACTTCTTCTTTCTTTGAGTCTTTGCATGAAGTAGTTGTAAACATACCTACTAAAGCTAGAATCATCGTTATATTCTTAGTGTTCATCTTGTGAATTTTTAATTAGTTCACTTCAAAACTAAAGATAAATAAGCTACTAAAACATTATTTTTGTTTAAAGTTTAGTTAAAATTATTAAACAATAATAATTTTTGAGTAAAAAAACACCCAATTTAAAGACTTAAATTGGGTGTTTTAATTCATTTTGAAAGTGTTTATTTGTTCAAATACATTTTACGTCTTGAATATAGGTCATAAAACTCGTCGTCTTTTAAACTATCAATAAACAATATACTTTCTCCTGTAGATTTCATTTCTGGTCCTAGTTTCTTATTTACGTTCGGAAACTTATTAAATGAAAAAACAGGTTGTTTGATTGCGTAACCATCTAACTGCGGATTAAATTTAAAGTCTGTAACTTTATTGTGTCCTAACATTACTTTGGTTGCATAGTTTACATAAGGTTCTTTATAAGCTTTTGCTATAAACGGAACAGTTCTAGAAGCTCTTGGATTTGCTTCAATAATGTAAACTATATCATCTTTTATAGCAAATTGAATGTTAATTAAACCAACTGTTTTTAATTCTCTAGCAATGGTATGTGTATGATCTATAATTTGTTGCATTACTAAATCTCCTAAATTAAATGCTGGTAAAGTAGCATTAGAATCACCTGAATGAATTCCACAAGGCTCTATATGCTCCATAATTCCTATGATGTACACATTACCATCTGCATCACAAATTGCGTCAGCTTCTGCTTCTATAGCACCATCTAAATAATGATCTAATAAAAGTTTATTGTTTGGTATTTTACGTAACAAATCAACAACATGTTCAACCAATTCTTCTTTGTTGATTACAATTTTCATTCCTTGACCACCTAAAACGTAAGAAGGTCTCACTAAAATTGGAAAGTCTAATTCATCTGCCAATGCTAAAGCTTCATCTGCAGTTTCTGCAACACCAAATTCTGGATAAGGAATATTATTTTCTTTTAATAATGTTGAAAATCTTCCTCTATCTTCTGCAATGTCTAAAGCTTCAAAAGAAGTTCCTATAATTTTAATTCCGTATTTAGTTAACTTCTCTGCTAACTTTAAAGCAGTTTGCCCACCCAATTGTACAATAACACCTTCTGGTTTTTCATGAAGAATAATATCATAAATATGTTCCCAGAAAACAGGCTCGAAATATAATTTATCTGCAGTATCAAAATCTGTAGAAACCGTTTCAGGATTACAATTAATCATGATGGTTTCATAACCACATTCTGCTGCTGCTAAAACTCCGTGTACACAACAATAATCAAATTCAATTCCTTGTCCAATTCTGTTTGGTCCAGAACCTAAAACTACTATTTTCTTTTTATCGGTAACAACACTTTCGTTTGCAATGGTTATTTCTCCACTTGCTGTTTCTATTTCATTCTCAAAAGTTGAATAGTAATATGGTGTTTTTGCTTCAAATTCAGCAGCACAAGTATCTACCAATTTAAAAACTCGCTGTACTTTTAGTTCTTCTCTTTTTGTATATACTTCACTTTCTAAACAATCTAGCATGTGTGCTATTTGCCTATCACCATAACCTTTTTGTTTTGCTTCTAATAACAAATCTCTTTCTATGGTATCTATTGTATAGGTAGAAATTTCTTTTTGAAGTTGAAACAACTCTTCATATTGTTTCAAATACCACATATCTATTTTTGTGATATCGTATATTTTACTAAGTGGAATTCCCATAGCAATGGCATCGTAAATTGCAAAAACACGATCCCAACTTGCATTGGTTAACTTTTCTATAATTTGGTTGTAATCTTTGTATCCTTTACCATCTGCACCTAAACCATTTCTTTTAATTTCTAATGATTGTGTTGCTTTGTGCAATGCTTCTTGAAAACAACGTCCAATACCCATTACCTCTCCAACAGCTTTCATTTGTAATCCTAAAGTTCTATCAGATCCTTCAAATTTATCAAAATTCCAACGTGGTATTTTAACAATTACATAGTCTAAAGTTGGTTCAAATAAGGCTGAAGTAGATTTTGTAATTCCGTTTTCTAATTCGTCTAAAGAATATCCAATAGCTAATTTTGTTGCAACTTTTGCAATAGGGTAACCAGTTGCTTTACTTGCTAATGCTGAAGAACGAGAAACTCTTGGGTTTATTTCAATGGCAATTATTTCTTCTTTTTCATCTGGAGAAACTGCAAATTGCACATTACAACCACCTTCAAAATCACCAATAGAACGCATCATATGAATTGCCATATCACGCATTTTTTGGTAAGTTTTGTCAGAAAGTGTCATAGCTGGTGCTACAGTAATAGAATCTCCTGTATGAATTCCCATAGGATCCATATTTTCGATAGAACAAATAATTACAACATTATCGTTTTTATCACGTAATAATTCTAATTCATATTCTTTCCATCCCATCATTGCTTTATCAATCATCACCTCATGAATTGGTGATGCTTCTAAACCTCTGCTTAACAATTCATCAAAATCTTTTGGATCGTAAACAATTGATGCTCCTGCACCACCTAAAGTGTAAGAAGATCTAATTACTAATGGAAAACCAAATTCTTGTGCAATTTCTTTACCTTTTAAAAATGAAGTTGCAGTTGCTTGAGGCGCCATTGCCACACCAATTTTCAACATCAATTCTCTAAATTGCTCTCTATCTTCCGTAACATTAATTGCATCAATATCAACTCCAATTAGTTTTACGTCAAAATCTTTCCAAATTCCTTTATCATCTGCTTCTATACAAAGGTTTAATGCTGTTTGACCACCCATTGTTGGTAAAACTGCATCGATTTGTGGATGTTCTTTTAATATTTTGATGATTGATTTTGTTGTTAAAGGCAACAAATACACATGATCAGCCATAGAAGGATCTGTCATAATGGTTGCAGGATTCGAATTTATTAAAATTGTTTCGATTCCATCTTCTCTAAGTGAGCGTAAAGATTGTGAACCAGAATAATCAAATTCACAAGCTTGTCCGATGACAATTGGTCCAGATCCGATAATTAAAATTGATTTGAGGTCTTTTCTTTTTGGCATGTTAAGTTGTTGTATTTTATGAGTTTGTAAAAATAGTTAGCAAATAGATATAAAAAAAGGTGTTACTAAAAATAGTAACACCTTAATTATTAACAATTGTTAATCATTATATTATCTTTTATGTCTTGATTCTGAAGACACAGAAATTTTCTTTCTTCCTTTAGCTCTTCTTCTAGCTAAAACTTTTCTTCCATTAGCAGAAGCCATTCTTTCTCTGAAACCATGTTTGTTTCTTCTCTTTCTTTTCGATGGCTGGTAAGTTCTTTTCGGCATTATATGTATTTTTAAATGACTTCTTTATTTATTTTAAATGCTTTCACATCTTGCTCTTTAAAAGCGTGTGCAAATATACAACTGTTTTTATTTTAGACAAACACTATTTGAAAAAAAATTAAAATATTTTTATTTTATTTTTCTAAGTAGTTTTTTCATTGCTTTTTCGCCTAAACTAATAGATTTTTTATAAACAGGTATTGTACTTATAACAGGGTTTTGATTATCTAAAGCCTCTTCAAAATGATAATTAGCATCATTAACACTTGCAGTACAACTCATTTCTAAAAATACTTCCTTATTTTTTAAATCTATAATTTTCACAGTTGCTACAGCACCAGCCAAAGCAGATATTAAACGCGCATTATTATTTTTACTTAAATTCTTTTTATCTAAGTACTCTAAATATTCAATTTTAGATAAAATTATAAAATCAAAATTTGTTGATGATTCTAATATTTTTAAATCTGAATCAGAAATTTCATAAGGAAAAACAGTTTTTAATAGTAAATTATTATTTGAGTCTTTTAATAAATAATCAAAAGTTACATTATTATCTAATTTTCTTTTAAAAAAATCTTGAACATTTTCTAAATTTTCAGTTTTAAAACCACTTTCTGTTTGAATATTTGTTTTATTTAAAATATAAATATTCTCTGTATTAATACTTTTATTTAAAGTGTGATAATCATAGTTATAATCTGGCAAATTAAAAGATAATAAATGCCCATTTCTATTTGCACAACTCAAGCAAAATATTAGTAAAATAAAGTAAAATAAAGTAAAATAAAGTAAAATAAAGTAAAAGTATCTTTTAATCATTTCGAAAAATTTAATCTAACTCTTAAATGCAATTCCACAAATAAAACACCTGTAATTAATTGATTTAAAATGTTTTAATTTAAAAATCATTAAAAATCCAAACCAATCTTAAAATTAAATAATTATCCCAGATTAAGTCAAGCAATACATTTATACAAAAAAGAAATGCTATTTTCTGTTCCTTTAACTTTATTAGATGTAATTTCAAAAATACTATTTCTTTCAATTTTAATTAGTAATTAATTAAAATCTTTTCCTCTTTTTTATTTGACAGAATTTTTAGAGTTAGTACTTTTGCGCAAACCTAAGAACACCATGAGTAATACTAAATACGTTTTTGTAACAGGAGGCGTAACTTCATCCCTTGGAAAAGGAATTATTGCAGCTTCTTTAGCAAAACTATTGCAAGAAAGAGGATTTTCTGTAACCATTCAAAAATTAGATCCTTACATCAATATAGATCCAGGAACGTTAAACCCTTATGAACATGGTGAATGTTATGTAACGGATGATGGTGCAGAAACCGATTTAGATTTGGGCCATTACGAGCGTTATCTAAACATTCCAACATCTCAAGCAAATAATGTTACTACAGGTAGAATTTATCAATCTGTAATAAATAAAGAGCGTAAAGGAGAATTTTTAGGAAAAACGGTACAAGTAATTCCGCATATTACAGACGAAATAAAACGTAGAATTCAACTTTTGGGTGAAACTGGCGAATATGATATTGTAATTACTGAAATTGGAGGAACTGTTGGTGATATTGAGTCGTTACCTTATATTGAATCTGTTAGACAGCTTTTATGGGAAAAAGGTGAAGAAAATGCAATTGTTATTCATTTAACATTAGTTCCTTTTTTAGCTGCTGCAGGTGAATTAAAAACAAAACCTACACAACATTCTGTAAAGATGTTGATGCAGAGTGGTGTTAGCCCAGATATTTTAGTATGTAGAACAGAGCATGAGATTTCTGACGACATCAAACGTAAATTAGCGTTGTTTTGTAACGTTAAGAAAGAAGACGTTATACAATCTATAGATGCAGAAACTATTTACGATGTTCCTAACTTAATGCTAGAGCAAAATTTAGATACTGTAGTTTTAAATAAATTAAAATTATCTTCTAAAGGTGAACCTGAACTAAAAGTTTGGAATAACTTTTTAAGAAAACATAAAAACCCTACTTCAGAAGTTGAAATTGCTTTAATTGGAAAGTATATTGAACTTCAAGATTCTTATAAATCCATCACAGAAGCTTTTATTCATGCTGGTTCTTCACATGAAACTAAAGTTAAAGTAAGATGGGTACATTCTGAAAGCTTAACACCAAAAAACTTTGAAAAAAAGTTACAAGGTGTAAACGGAATTTTAGTAGCTCCAGGTTTTGGAGACAGAGGTATTGAAGGCAAAATTAGAGCGGTAAAGTACGCTAGAGAAAATAACATCCCTTTCTTTGGTATTTGTTTAGGTATGCAAATGGCTGTGATAGAATTTGCAAGAAATGTATTGAACTTAGAAGGAGCTTCATCTACAGAAATGAATAAAAGCACTAAATACCCAGTTATTAACTTAATGGAAAGCCAAGAAAGTGTTACTGAAAAAGGTGGAACTATGCGTTTGGGTGCTTGGGATTGTGAATTAAAAACAGGTTCAAAAGTTTACAAAGCTTACAATGCTAAAAAAATTAGCGAACGCCATAGACATAGATATGAATTTAACAATGAATATTTAAGTCAAGTTGAAGCTGCAGGAATGAATGCTGCAGGTACAAACCCAAAAACTGGCTTGGTAGAAGTTGTAGAAATCCCTACACATCCATGGTTTGTTGGTGTACAATACCATCCAGAATATAAAAGTACCGTTTTAAAACCTCATCCTTTATTTGTAGATTTTATTAAAGCAGCTTTAAAACAGTCTAAATTATAAAACTATTGTAAGCCTAAGTTAAAAAAATAAAAAATAACTTATAGTGACACAAAAAATTTTAGGAATACTATTTGAACTATCTAATACATCAACAATAATCACAGCAAAATCAATTAAAAACAATACTGTTTTGCTACATTTGTCGGTTTTAACTGCTACAAGAAGCTTAAAAATGACAAATTGACATTTTAAAAAAACACATGGAACAAAAAAAATTCGACTTCAATTCTTTTATTGGAATGATTTTATTGGGTGGTATCATTCTTTGGTGGATGAATACAAATCAACCAGAAACTGAAATTACAACAGACACAAACACAACACAAGTTGTAGATTCTACAAAAAAAACACTTAATACACCTGTAAGTTCAACTGTTGATGAAACTACTTTCGAAAACGATTCAATAAAAAACTTAGCACTTCAAAATAAATTAGGCGCATTTGCACAAAGTGCAATTTCAGCTACAGAAGGTGTTACGGTTTTAGAAAACGAAGTTGTAAAATTAACAATCGACAATAAAGGTGGACAGATAAAAGAAGCGTTAATTAAAAATTACAAAACATACGATTCTTTACCTTTATATATGATAAAAGATAACAATGCATCTTTTAACATCAATTTTGGAACAACTGATAATAGGATTTTAAACACTACAGATTTATTTTTTCAGCCAACAGTAACAAAAAATGGAGCAAATCAAGTGGTTTCATTAAAATTAAAAGTTTCTGATACTCAGTTTTTAGAATATAGATATGAAATGAAGCCTAAAGATTATATGGTTGATTTCTCAATTCGTTCTCAAGGCTTAAGTAATATTATTAATGCTTCGAATCCTATTAATTTAGACTGGACTTTAAACGGTTACAGACATGAAAAAAGCATGAAAACTGAGAATACAATGTATTCTTACTATTACTACAAGGCTGAAGAAGAAGTTGATTATATTAATGCTGGAAATACAGAAATAATTAACGATGTAGATTGGGTAGCGTACAAGCAACATTTTTTCGCTTCAAACTTATTAACGGACAAACCCTTTAATAATGCTACAATTACATCTACAGATTTAGTACAAAATGAAGAAATTGATACTGTTTTTACAAAAAGATATGAATTAAAAACTCCTTTAGAACTTTCTAACGGTGAATTAAATTATGATATGAAATGGTTTTATGGACCAAATGATTATAATTTATTAAAAACGTATGAAGGTACAGACTTAGCAGAATCTGCAGATTTGGGTTGGGGTATCTTTGGATTTTTAAACAGAACTGTTTTTTATCCAGTATTTAATTTCTTAAAAGGATTTTTATCTAACTACGGTTTAATTATTATTTTAATGACAATTGTTGTTCGTATTTTAATGTCGCCATTAGTTTATAAATCTTATTTATCAAGTGCAAAAATGAAGGTAATTCGTCCAGAATTAACTGCATTAAATGAAAAATATCCTGGAAAAGAAAATGCGATGAAGCGCCAACAAGAAACAATGGCAATTCAACGAAAAGCAGGTGTTAGTATGATGTCTGGTTGTATACCTGCGTTATTACAAATGCCAGTTTTCTTTGCATTATTTAAGTTTTTTCCAACAAATATATCTTTAAGACAAGAAAGCTTTTTATGGGCAAACGATTTATCATCATATGACACGATATTTCAATTACCATTTAAAATTCCATTTTACGGTGATCACGTAAGTTTATTTCCAATTTTAGCATCTGTGGCAATTTTCTTTTATATGAAAATGAACCAAAGTCAGCAAGCAAATATGCAAGCACCAACGCAAGAAGGTATGCCAGATATGAGTAAAATGATGAAATACATGATTTACTTCTCTCCTATTATGATGCTATTTTTCTTTAACAATTACGCAAGTTCTTTAAGTTTGTATTACTTTGTTTCTAACTTATTAACCATTGCCATAATGTTAGTTATTAAGAATTTTGTAATAGATGAAGATAAAATTCATGCTCAAATAGAGGAAAACAAAAAGCGTCCAGAAAAGAAAAAATCTAAATTCAGACAAAGAATTGATGACGCTATGAAACAAGCGCAAGAACAGCAAGCAAAACAACAAAGAAGAAAATAAAATTAATACTAAATTGAAAGTCCAAACCTAAAAAGTTTGGACTTTTTTTGTTTAAACGAGTTATCATATGAAAAAAAAATAATATATTAGCTCTATAATAAGAAACGTAAAAATTTTTTATTAACCCCTAAAACATTACTTTATGACCCCTAAATCTAAAAGTAAGTGGCTGTTTTTGCCATTTATAATGCTATTTATTAGTTTAAATAGTGCTGCGCAAACATGTAATAATTATACAGAAAATCCTTCAACTACAATTGCTGCAACACCTGGAGGTGCTGTAACATATAATACTAATATTAATGTCACAGATAGTTTTACAATTTCTGATGTTAATGTGACTATAGATATTGACCATACTTGGAATAACGATTTAGATATTTTTTTAATATCGCCTTCAGGTACAAGAGTAGAACTTTCTACAGATAATGGTGGAAATGGCGATAATTACAATGCTACTTTCGATGATGCTTCAGCTAACATTTTACCTACTGATAATACTACAATTACTGGAACTTTTAGACCAGAAGGAAGCTTATCAGATTTTAACAATGAAGACGCAAATGGAAATTGGGTCTTAGAAGTAACTGACGACACGAATCAAGATGGGGGTACAATAAACTCAGTGACTTTAAATATTTGTAATTATAATTATTCTGAAAACTTCGAAACAGGTAACACTTGGTCAACTACAGGAACAACAGCATCTAAAGGTACATTTGTAAATATAAATCCAGAAGGAACAAGCTATCAATTAGAAAACGATCACTCAGACCCTGGTACAAATGCTTTGGTAACAGGTTCAAACCCCTCAAATGCTAATGGGGCTGACGATGTAGATAGAGGAACAGTATTTGCAACTTCACCAACTTATTTTGTTAGTGGAGAATCCAATTTTTCTATATGGTACTTTTTCGGACAAAGAGATGCAAATGATGATGCTGGTGATTTTTTTAGATTAGAAGTTTCTTATAATAATGGAGCTAATTGGACAGATTTAGTATTTATAGGAGATGTTCAAAACACACCTGTTTGGACAGAAGCAACTACAACCATTCCTGCAGGATCTAATTTTATAGTAAGAGTTAGTGCTGCAGACGGAACTGCAAATGGTGACATAATAGAAGCTGGAATTGACGATTTATCAATTACAGAATCCACAACTTCAAGAATACCAATTACTATCACTGCAGATGCAAAAACCAAAGAATTTGGAGATGCAGACCCAACTTTAACCTATACAGTTACATCTGGAAGTTTAGATAGCGGTGACACATTAGTTGGTAGCTTAACTAGAGATACAGGTGAAGCCGTAAATAATTACAATATAAATCAAGGAACGATAACAAATGCTAATAACCCAAAGTACAACATCTCATTTGTTAGTGCATTATTTACAATTACTGCAAAAGACACTGATGGTGATGGATATCCAGACGATGTAGACATCGATGATGATAATGATGGAATAATTGACACTGATGAAAACTGTGTAATTCCAGGAGCTTCAATACCTGCTGGCGATTCTGAAACTTGGATTGATGGTGATTATAGTGTTTTTGGAATTGGATCAAACACAAATGGATTAGGGTATCAAGAATCTGGCTTTCAGCAAGCTGCATTTCAAAGAGGTATTAATTTAACAGTTTTAGACGATTCTTCAACTAATTATGTAACAGAAAATCCAACATCAAGTTCTTCACCACTATCTTTAAATGACAGAGTTTACTTTGGTATAAATCCAACAACAAGCTCAAACGACGGTGTTGTTAGTTTTACATCAACTTACTTTTCACCAGATTATGTAGATAATCCTGATGGCACACCAGATGTTGGTTGTGCTGCAACACCAAATGGAAATAACTCTGAATTAAGAACAACAACAAGTAGTGAATTTTCTTCTGGAGATTCATCTAGAGCTATTTATGTAGTTCCAGAAAGAGGTTCTACTGTAGGAGATTCTTATTCTATAAATATTGCTTTTAATACTCCTATTTATGCTTTTAGTTTTGATATAAACGATGTTTTTGATACGAACGGTTCTTCAGATTTAGAATATACTTTAGAGGTTTTTGCTGACGGAAAATTGTTAGCATATATGACAGCAGATAATTTTGGAAATGATATTGCTGGGTCAATGGAATTATATAGAGGTGATAAAACAACATTAGAAAATGGAAGTATTAATATTGGAAACCAAACAGAAGCAACCATTGGTTTTATAAATGCTACAGCTATTTCTAATGTAGAAATTAGAACTACTATCGTTGCTGGATCTACAGATGTTTGTGCTAGAGATGCACACGGTTTAGATAGTTTTGCATACGGAACTTCTGCGCAATCTTGTTTTGCAGACGATCTAGATTTCGATGGTGACGGAATTCAAAATGATAAAGATTTAGATTCTGATAATGATGGAATTCCTGATAATATTGAAGCACAAAGCACTATAGATTATATTGCACCAAATTATATTTACACTGCAAATGGATTAGATACAGCTTACGGAGTTGGCTTATCAGCACAAAATACAGATGGTACTGGAAATGCAGATTATGTAGATTTAGATTCAGATGATGATACAATTTTTGACACAATAGAAGCTGGTTACACAATTGACTCAAACAACAACGGTCAAACAAACGGAACTGTAGGTCAAAATGGGTTAGACAATACACTATACAGTGCAGATGACTTTAATGACGTAAACGCAAGCATTGACGACCCAACTTCATTACCAGACACAGATAACGATGTTTTAACAATTGGAGATGTAGATTATAGAGACGCTCATGTTTCTGGTACTCCAATGATAACTCAAATATTTAACGATGGAACTAGTAAAGTAATAGAAATTACAAATATTCATAATACAAATTCGGTATTAGCAAATACTATAAAATTAAACTTGTTCAAAAATAAATCTGGTGATCAAACAAATACAGTTCCAGATGTAAGTTACACAGTTCCAACAGAACTAGCTGCTGGTCAATCAATCTTAATAACCAATGCTTCTTCTGTTTTTACGGGTACAGTAAATAACGCCATCACAGATTTAGATGGCGCAAATGACATCTTAAATCTTTCGCATCCAAATGGAATATCATCTGGTTTAAATGACTGGAAAAATAGATATGAAACCATGTATAATTTTTCAGATAACACAATATATGTAAGAAGTGATGAAATATTAACTACAAATAAGAATTTCTCAGAAGGTGAATGGATTCCTTTCGTAGCTGATGATTTAAACCCTTACAGAGATATTGATGCTGGAGGTCCAGAAAGACATCCACATGCACCTATAATATCAGAAATAACTAGTGCTTCTTCAAACTCTAATATGAGTTTAGGAACCCATTTTGTAAATCCTACAGTACGTTCAGGAGATGTTTGGTCTAATGGTATTCCAGACAAAACAAGAAGAGTAGTTATTGATCAAGATTATGCAACATCATCATCATTATTTGCTAGAAAACTTACGGTAAATTCGGGTAGAAAATTAACTGTAAGCAATAACTTGTTAATCGTTACAGAAGATATAGAATTCGGATCATCTTCAAGTGAAATTAGACTTGCAGGAACCTCTCAATTAATTCAAATTCATGAAACAAATAGCAAAGTTGCTGGTGGAGGAAATCTTTATATAGATCAAGATTCGCCTATCGCAAGTAAATACAGATATAATTATATGAGTTCTCCAGTTGGTGGTACTTCTTATACATTATCTGAAGTTTTAAAAGATGGTACAACTCCAACTTCTTCAACCTCTACAGCAATAGATATTGACTTTGTAAATGGTTTTGATGGTGAAGCAGATTCACCAATTAAAATTGCAGATTATTGGATTTATACTTATGCTAGTGCAAATGGAAGTAGATCAAATTGGAATCAAAAGAAGAGTACTGGTAGCATTCCTGTTACTGATGGATTTACAATAAAAGGAACTGGAGTAGCACAAAACTATACTTTTGTTGGAACACCTAATGATGGTGAATTAACTACAAGTGTGGGTGGAAATGAATCCTATTTAGTTGGTAACCCTTACCCTTCTGCTATTAGCGTACAACGTTTTATAGAAGATAATCGAAACGCTATAGATGGTACTTTATATTTTTGGCAACATGCTGGAGAAGAAGATACTATAGCATCTGATATTGCAGGACATTATTACAATGGTTACATTGGTGGTTATGCAACCAGAAATATTTCTATGGGAATTGCAGCAAATTCAACAGCAATTTCTGGTGAGTTTGATATTACCATGGAAGCAGAAAATGCAACCTATAATGGTACATTAGAAACAGATACTGATGCAAACACATTTATTGTTTTAGATGCCGATGATGAATGGGTTGATTTTGGAGCAATACCAAGAGGAATAGAAAAATTACAATTAAACTACAAATCTTCAACTATAAAAATGATTGCCTTAAAAGTAAATGGCAAATTAATTGATAATTATGAAATTCCTGTTTCTGAAAGCTTTACAACTTTTAATATTCCTTTTTGTATCGAAAGAAACAGTATTGTTAGAATTGAATCTACAGATACAAACACATTATACTTGAATAACATAATAGTTAAAGACGAAGATGGAAAAATACCTTGTGCTCCAAATGCAGGAGCTGTAAGTGGGTTTACATACACATCTCCATTAGAATATATTGCTGTAGGTCAAGGTTTTTTTATTAGTGGTGATAATGATGGTGGTGCAATAGTTTTTAATAATAGCCAAAGAGAAAGTATTACTGAAGGTGCAAGATCAACATTTTTTAAACCAAATGTAACTCATAAAAAAGCTTCTAATAGAAAAAATAAATTACCAATCATTAAATTAGGTATGAATTATAATGATAATTCAAACGTTAAAATGCACCGTCAAATTGGTATTTCTTTCAAACCTAAAAATACTTTTAAATATGATAAAGGTTATGACAGCTATTTATTTGATTTATCATCAACTGATTTTTATTGGAAATTTCCAGACCAACAACAACCTTATGCAATTGCAGGTGTAGAAAGCATATCTAAAGAATTAGAAATACCTTTAGAAATCGTTATTTCAAAAAAAGACGCAATTAGTATCGAAATAGATGAATGGAATTTGGAAAACACTGAGTTATTTCTTTTAGACAAACTAACAAACAAAAGTTACGAATTACACAATGGAAAAGCTGAACTTGAACTAGAAAAAGGAACATATTCAGAGCGTTTTTACATTACATTTAAAAGTACAAAAACATTAAGTACAGATGATGTTGTTGCACAAAACGTTTCTATATTCTACGACAAACTAAACAGTGAAATAAACATCAACCCAATAAATAATGTGGCTATTAAAAATGCTAAATTATATTCTATTTTAGGGCAAGAAGTAAAAAACTGGAAATTTGTTTCTGAAGAAAACACAAGTAAGAAATTAAAAATAAACCATCTTTCTAAAGCAGTATATGTTTTAAAGATAAAAACGGATAGAGGTGATGTTTCCAAAAAAATACTAATCAATTAGTATTTTTAACCTTGGGTGAAAAGAGAATCTTTTAAGATTCTCTTTTTTTTATTTTAAAAAAACCATACAGGCAAAATTTACGTAAGTATGATTGTAACCAATATAACTACAATTTATGCTCTCAAAAAATACATTCAATATAATATTTAAAAAAACTATTTTTTTCATATTAATAATGTTTGTTTTTAATGGAATTTCTCAACAATTACATCAAACTTGTTCAGCCGATAATTTTAGTTTTAATTGGGATACTACGCCCAATGACAACACACAATTTGATTGGAATGATGGAAACTTGAGCAATACTCTTAATAATATAGATAATAGTGGAGTAAATATGACCTTTACATTTAGTGGCGATACTGCAAGTTTAGAAAGGTGGCAAGGTTCTAGTACCACAACAAACTCCCCTGCTGTTGGTCAAGATGCAAGTGCTTTAGAAAATTTACAATTCTACACAAGTGGTTTCAACAATTCAAATGGCGTAACAATTACTATAAATTTTAGTGAACCTGTGTATGCGGTTGGTTTTGATATCTTACACATAAATTTAGGTGGGCAAAGTGGAGATAAATTTACAGTCTCCGCAAAAAACACTTTAAACAACACTATTTTACCTTCTTTTACAAACTCAGCATCTCCTTCTTACTCCTCTAATGAAAATACAGGAAGCGTTACAGCTACTAGTGGAAATACTGATAGTAATTCTTGGTTAGGAGTAAATTTTACTGATAATGATAAAATTTCTTCAATTACTATTCAATGGCAAGATTGTGATGTTTGTACTACAGGATTCCTTCATGGAGCTGGACTTAGCGGATTTTCTTTCTGTAAAACAGTACCCAACATCAATTTAGATACTGATAATGATACCATTACTGATGTATTAGATATAGATGATGATAATGATGGTATTTTAGACGCAGATGAACAAAACTGTACAAATTCTAATAGTGGAACAGCTTCTGGAAATAATATTTTTACAGTTAACAATGGTGTTAGAAATGAAAATGAGTTATTAGATGGAATTAATGGTAATGGAGCAAGATTTAATAGTATAAACGACGAGCTTGTTATTGATATAGGAAAAATTATTCCAGCAAACACAATTATAAAATTTCAAACATTTGCTACCAATAATTCTAATAAAACAATAGTTATAGAACAGTCTAATATTGATGGTTCAACTACATCAAACCCACTTTCTATTTCTCACAACAACAACAATAACTCATCAAAAAATACTGATTATACTTTAACTGAAGATACACAATACATAAAAATATCTATGTCAGTTAGAGAAGGTGGTAGAATTGAAGTAGATTACTTAGAATACCAAGCATACCAATCTTGTAATGATATTGATACAGATAATGATGGTATTCCAAATCGCTTAGATTCAGATTCAGACAATGATGGCTGTTCAGATGCAATAGAATCTGGTGTTCCTGCAAATTTACTAGATTTTAATGGTATTGTAAACTCAATTATTGAAGGTGATTTTGGTAATAATGGTTACTTAAACACATTAGAAGATTTAGATGCTTCAAGCGCAACTAGTAATTTTACAAACACTTACAACTCTTATGCTTTAGACAACAGTATTAATGGATGTGGAGAAGTAATAATTACCCAAGTTTATCAATCTGGTACAGATAGATGGATAGAAATAAAAAATATTCATCCAACAGCAATAGTTCCAGAAAATACCGTAAGAATAAGTATTTATTTAGATAAAAATACAAACAATTTATCTGACGTTTTACCAGATACAAGATTAACATATACAAGTGTTTTTAATCCTGGAGAAGCATTTCTATTTAAAAATACAGATGCAACCATTACCAATGTTAAAAATGGTATTGGTTTAGTAAACAACGATGTTTTAACAGCTTTTGATGGTGAAAATGATTTTATTACACTTTCAAAAAACTCTATAAATCAAAATTGGGATTTAAGAACAGATGTTGTAACAGATATTCCAAATAATTCAAGTTATATAAGGTCAGACTTAATTGATAAAGGCAACAGAAACTTTACTGAATCTGAATGGATTCTTTTTGTTGATGACAATTTAGACCCTTACAAAGATTCAGCAGATGGGGGTCCTGAAAGACATCCTCATGCACCGCTACTTTCAGAAATAATTTCAGCAAATACAAATCAAAACTCACAGTTAGGTGAACACAGTATTGCACCAACCATTAGAACTGGTAACAGTTGGTCTAATGGCTTACCAGATAGATCTAGAACTGTTATTATCAATGAAAATTTTAATAGTTCAAATCAATTGCCTGCAAACACTTTATCTTTTGAGAGTGAAGGAAAGCTTACTTTAAACAATGCGCTTTTAGTGGTAAATAAATCTATAAGTTTCACAAATACTACCAATGAAATAAGACTTGCAGGAAACTCTCAATTAATACAAACACATCAAAATAATAGCGAAATTATTGGATCAGGAAAAGTTTTAAAAGATGTACAAACTTCTGTGCAAAGTATTTACAGATATACATACATGAGTAGTCCTGTAAATTCAATTGGAGCCAATGATTTTAGTGTTGCAAACGTATTAAAAGATGGTACTAATGTTTTAAGTGAAAATTCTGATATTGTAGATATTAATTTTGTAAACGGATTTGATGGTGACACAACTTCTCCTATAAAAATATCTAATTACTGGATTTACACCTATGCAAGTGGAGATGGAACAAGGTCTAACTACGTGAGAAAAGGTAGTACTGGTGCTATACCAGAAACAGACGGTTTTTTAATGAAAGGTACAGGTACTAATCAAAATTACACTTTTGTAGGATCTCCAAAAGATGGAACTTTAACAACAGCTATTGGCGCTAACGAATCTTATTTAGTTGGTAATCCGTATGCATCAGCAATTAATTCTAAAAAATTTATAGAAGACAATTTAGGTGCTATTACTGGTACACTTTACTTTTGGCAACATGCAGGAGAAGAAGATATTGAATCTTCAAATACTTCTGGTCATAACTTTTCTGGTTATGTAGGTGGTTATGCAACAAGAAATATTTCTATGGGTTTAGCTGCCAATCAAGTTTCTTCTAATAATAAAGATAGTGGAACAAACACACCTTCTATAGGAAATGGAGTTTACAAAGCTCCAGAAAAATACATTGCTGTTGGTCAAGGTTTTTTTATAGGTGGCAGTAGTTCTGGCGGAAATGTTGTATTTAATAACAGTCAAAGAGAGTATAAAACTCTTGGAGACGAATCTTTATTCTTTAAAACGAGTACAAAGAAAAAAGCTGTAAAAAAAGTAACAAACAAATTACCTATTATAAAATTAGGAATGGATTTTTTAAATGAAAATAATAAGCTTTTACACCGTCAAATAGGTATTTCTTTTAATGAAAACAATTCTTTTAGTAAAGATCTTGGTTACGACAGTGAACTTTTCGATTTAAACCCTACAGATATTTATTGGAAATTTCCTGAAGATGAAAATAAATATTCCATAGCAGGTGTAGAAAGTATTAGAGAAGATTTAGAAATTCCTTTAGAAATTATTATGAATTATTCTGGTGAAATTTCTATCAAAATAGATGAAATTTCTAATATAGATGCACCCGTTTATTTAATAGATAAAGTTACAGAAAAATCATATTTATTAGAAAATAATATAAATATTAATTTAGAAACTGGAACTTATACAGATAGATTTTTTATCAATTTTAATGAGTATAAAAAACCAAAAATAAAAGATAATGAAATACAAAGCAATGAGATTGATGTGTATTACAACACAAGCTCAAATAGTATCATAATCCAACAAAAAAATTCAAAAATAAAACAAGCTAAACTTTATGCATTAAACAGTAAAATGGTTGAAAAATGGAAAGTTAAAAGTGAACTTGAAAAAATAGAATTACCTATAAAAAGAAAAATAAAAAGTGGTTTTTACATTATTAATATAAAAACGAATAAAGGTAATTTTAATAAAAAAATACTTATAAAAATATAGTTTGATTGATTTTAATTTGGTTGATTAGGGAGTTGCTTTATCTTTAAAGCAGCTCCTTTAATTTTAAAATCGTATAATCTAAATCTTCTTTGGTTGTATATTTTGAAAATGAAAAACGGATAGAAGTTTTATCTTCTTCTCCATCAAATAAGATTTCCGATAAAACGTGAGAACCTTTATTACTACCAGATTGACAAGCACTACCTCCTGAAATTGCAATTCCTGCCAAATCTAAACTAAATAACAACATGTCGTTTTTAACTGGAAAACGTACATTTAAAATAGTATAACTGCTATTGTCTAAATCTGCAGAAAGTCCATTAAATTGAATGTTTGGAGATATTTTTTTAAACTCAGAAATAAAATACACCTTTAAACTTTCAATATAGTTTTTATCTTTTTGAATATTTTGAACAGCAATTTCTAAAGCTTTTTCCATGCCCAAAATGGCGTGTACATTTTCCGTACTTGACCTTGCTCCTCTTTCTTGGTTTCCTCCATGTATCATTGGTAAAATTCCAAAACCTTTTCTAAAAAAAGCAAAACCAACACCTTTTGGTCCATGAAATTTATGTGCACTTGCCACTAAAAAATCTAAATGAATTTCTTGTAAATTTAAATTGAAATGCCCAATTGCTTGAACCGTATCTGAATGAAATAATGCATTGTGTTCTTTACAGAGATTCGCCACTATTTTAAGTGGCAAAATGTTTCCAATTTCATTATTTATCATTAATAAACTTACTAATGTTTTTTCTTTTGAAGCTTTTAATAAATTCGATAAGTGTGAAATATCTATTGCTCCAAATGCATCAACATTTACATAATTTAAAGTAACATTTTTTTCTTTTTCTAAATATTCGCAAGTATGTAAAACTGCGTGATGTTCTATTTTTGAAGTAATAATTCTAGTAACTTCTAAATTTAAAACTGCGTTTTGTAAAATTAAATTATCTGCTTCTGTACCACTTGACGTGAAAATAATTTCACTTGCAGAAACATGAAAGTGTTTTGCGATATTTTTTCTTGCAGTTTCTACAGCCGATTTTGCTTTTCTACCAAATTGATGTGTAGAAGAAGGGTTGCCAAAATTATCTATCATAGAAGTTTGCATTACTTCTACCACTTCTTTAGCTATGGGTGTTGTTGCAGCATTATCTAAATACACGGTTTTCATATCACAAAAATAAGGTTTCTATTTTACTCATTTATATTTTGATAAATATAAACTTCTGTAGCTCCTAAACCATACTTTTTATAAGAAGCATCATAATATTTAACAGGATATTTATTTAAAAGTGAATGCAATTCTGATTTTAAAACACCTTCTCCAACTCCATGAATAAACACAATTTTTGAAATTCTTTTTTGAATTCCGTATTCAATTTTTCGTTTTGCAGTGTCTAACTGTAAGTTTATCATATCGTAATTATCTAAACCTCTTGTAGATTTTACCAGCTGATTTATATGCAAATCAACTTCCATAATTACTTCTTTTTGTTGTTTTTTAAAAAGACTCTTTTGAGGTTTTGCTTGTTGAATTTTTTCTTTAAAAAAATCGTTATTTATATCAGAAAACTTTGTTAGCTCATGCTGTTCTGCATCAATTTTAACCAATTCTTTTTCATTAAAATTAAAAATCATACCGTCTTCAGTTTGAACTGAAACTGTATGATTATCAATAGCAGTTACTTTTCCTTTTAAAACATCGTCTAAAACAGCCACTTTATTTCCAATTTCTAAACGCATTCTTAACTTTTTATTAATTTATATAAGTTTAATAAGTTTTATTTTTGAGGCAAAAATAATGATATGTTAACTACTTCAATAACTTCTACCGAAAACTTCTTTAAAAATGCTGTAAAAAGTATTGTTTTAAAGGAAGATAGAAAAGTTTTACTTCATAAAATTTCGGAAGGTATTGCAAAAGAATATTTAAAAAATGAAGTGGTTAATTTAAACTTTATTTGTACTCATAATTCTAGAAGAAGTCAACTTGGACAAGTCTGGGGTTTTTATGTTGCAAATTATTTTAATTTAAATATTAATTCTTTTTCTGGAGGTACAGAGGTAACTGCTTTTTACAGAAATACAGTAAAAACATTACAAAAGGCAGGTTTTGATTTTCAAGTTTCAGATTTTTCACATCAAAATCCGAAGTATGAAATTCGATTTAAAGGAAGTAAAAAATCTATTTTAGGTTTTTCTAAAAGATTTGATCATCCTGAAAACAAAGAACCTTTTATAGCAATAACTACTTGTAATAATGCTGATAAAAATTGTCCTTTCATACCAAGTGCACTTGTAAGGTATCATTTACCTTTTGAAGACCCTAAGGCTTCTGATGGAACACCTGAACAAGAAAAAACGTATTTGAAAACAAATCGTCAAATTGCTGCTGAAATGTATTTTATATTTAATGAAGTAAAAAGACTAACTCGTTAAATTTCTAAGTTTTTATCGTAAGGTATTCTATTTAAAACGTAATTAATCACGTTTACACGTGCTTCCGTTTTTCTGTTTGCTCGTATAATTTTCCAAGGAGATTTTTCTGTATTTGTTCTTTGAAACATTACGTTTTTATACTCTGTATATTGGTCCCACAAAACTTGAGCTCTTTCATCTAGTTTTGTCATTTTCCATTGTTTTAATGGATTGCTTTTTATATCGGCAAAACGTTTTGCTTGTTCTTTTTTAGAAATTGACATGTAAATTTTAACCAAATGAATACCAGATTCTAAAATCATTTTTTCAAATTCATTTACTTGGTTCATAAAAATTTCATATTCTTCTTGCGTACAAAATCCATTTACAGGCTCTAAAATTGCTCTATTGTACCAACTTCTATCAAAAAACACAATTTCACCAGCTTTTGGAAATTGCTCTACATAACGTTGAAAATACCATTGGGTTTTTTCATCTTCTGTAGGTTTTGATAGTGCTACAATACGCATATGTCTTGGATTTATACGTTCTGTTAACCTTCTAATTGCTCCACCTTTTCCTGCTGCATCACGTCCTTGAAAAACAATAATTATTCGCTCGTTATTATTAATTGCCCAAGTTTGTAATCGAATTAACTCTACTTGTAATTTTTTTAATTTTTTTTGATAATCTACATATCGTAAACCTCTTTCTATATTTAAAGGTTCTTTGGATAATAGTGCCAAAAGACCTTTTTTTGTATTTAGCTTATTTACTTGCTTTGTTGTAAGTTTTTTCCCCATTTTGTTAATCTACATTACTATTAGAACGATAAAATCTCATTACAACGTTTGGATCTGGTGTTAGCGTTGTTTTTGCTTCTTCTTTTCCATCATAATCAAATTGAGAAATAACGTGTCTCATTGCTTCTAATCTTGCTACTTTTTTATCGTTTGTTTTTACCATCATCCAAGGACTATAAGATGTGTGGGTTTTAGAAAACATTTCTGCTTTGTAGTGTGTGTATTTGTCCCAAAGAATTTGTCCTTGTTTATCTACAGGACTAAATTTCCAACGTTTTAAAGGGTTTTCTTTTCGTTCTTCAAAACGCCTTAATTGTTCGTCTTTGGTGATGGAAAGCCAAAATTTAATGATAATTAAACCATCTTCATACATCATATGTTCAAACTCTGGAACTTGTACTAAAAACTCTTTATATTGATTTTCCGTACAAAAACCCATCACTGGCTCTACAACTGCTCTGTTGTACCAACTTCTGTCAAAAAAAACAATTTCTCCTGGGTTTGGAAGTTCTTTTATGTAACGCTGAAAATACCATTGTCCTTTTTCTACTTCTGTAGGTTTATTTAGGGCAACTAATCTACTAGATCTTGGGTTTAAATGCTCCATAAATCTTCTAATATTTCCGCCTTTACCTGCTGCATCTCTACCTTCAAAAACAACAGCAACTCTTTTATTTTCTTTAGATATCCATCTTTGTAGTTTTACCAACTCAATTTGTAGCAACCTTAACTCTTCAGTATATGAAAGCGTTTTAATTACTTTATTGTAAAGCTGACTTTTATCTTTAATTACTTCTAACAATTCTTTATTAGAATCTACTTTTTGAAAATCTTCTACATTTAGCCCTTTCTTTGTATTCATCTATCTTTATTTCTTGGTCTAAAAATAACTACTTTTTTTTATTTAGGAAGTTAAAAAAGCATCAATTTATAAAAGTTATTCCATATTCTTTTATATTTGCTCTCTATGAAAAAAAATATCTTGTTTATATTTCTTTTTACAGCTCTAAATTTATTGTCTCAAGAGAAGTTTTCTAAAGAAATAAGTTTTATTACAGAAAATGATTTATATACTTCTTTAAAAAACGACAGATATTATACTAATGGAATGTTTTTGTCTTTTAGGTATCTTTCTAAAAAGAAAAAAGAAAATTTAGAAAAACGAATTTTAGAATGGAGCATTGGACATGAAATGTACACTCCATATAAAGCAATTGTGCTTTCTGTGAATGATCATGACAGACCTTTTTCAGGTTATTTGTACGGAAGTTTTGGTTTTGAAAATGTTTATAAAAACAATAAAAATTTAAAAATTACTGGTCAATTAGGTGTCATTGGTTCTAATGCTTATGCCAAAGAATTACAAGATTTTATTCATGATATTTATGGTTTTAGAAAAGCTATTGGGTGGCAATATCAAATTAAAAATGCTTTGGCTTTAAACTTTGGTGTAACTTATAATAAACAGCTATTAAAAACAAGCTCTAAAGCTTTTGATGTTTCTTGGATAAATAATGCTAATGCAGGTACTGTTTATACAAATATAACCACAGGTTTTATGGCTAGAATTGGCTTTGAACCTTTACAAAATATAGCAAACTCTATTGCTTTTAAAACAAATATTAATGATGAAAACACTCGATTTTTTAGAGAAATTGAATCTTTTATATTTATAAAGCCATCTGTTAGATATGCTGTTTACGATGCTACTTTACAAGGTAGTTTCTTAAATAAAAATAGCGAAGTTACAAACGAACTTGTTCCTATAGTTTTTGATTTAGAAATTGGCTTTAAATTTACATCCAATCGTTTTAGTTGGGGATATACGTTTAACTACAATACGAATAAGTCTAAAGGTTTGCGATTTGATAACGGACAAAAATACGGTTCTATTAATGTTAGTTATTTATTGAGATAATTCTATTATTCTGTAAAAAAATCGTCTTTAAAACCTATTAAATACAATTTCTCTTGAGCTCTTGTTATTGCTGTATATAACCATCTGTAATATTCCTTTGAAACACCTTCTGGTAAATAAGGTTGCTCTACAAAAACCGTTTTCCATTGACCACCTTGTGATTTATGACAAGTCATTGCATATGAAAACTTTACTTGAAGCGCATTAAAATACTTGTTATTTTTAATCGCTAAAAATTGTTTGTATTTTGATTTTTCATGTGCATAATCTTCTTTTACTGCCTCGTATAATTTATGAGACTCTTCGTATGTTAAAGACGGACTTTCACTTGTTAAAGTGTCTAAAAGTAAAACCGTTTCAAAAGGTTGCATGTTTGGATAATCAATCATTTTTATTTCAACCTCTGCAAATTTAAAACCATACAATTTTTTAATAGAAAAAATTTTTAAAACCTTACAAATATCTCCGTTTGCAATAAAACCTGCTTCCGAAGATTCATTTAACCAATAATAATTGTTTTTAACAATCATAATATAATCTCCTGCTGAAATTTCATTTTCTTGCCCTCTAATATTATATCTTATTTGTTGGTTGTATTGATTTGCTCTTTTGTTAGACCTAACAATAAATGCTGTATCCTCTACTCCATCATTTTCATATGCAGTTACAATAGCGTCTTCAATATCATAACCATCTTGCAATCTTTTTATATCTGGAAAATCAACATCAAATTTAAAAGTATCACCTTCGTTTTGTAATAACAATCGTAAACTAGTAGCGTTTGCTAAAATACCTGAATTTTCATGTTGACGCATTACTTCATTCAGTTCAATTTCAGTAATATTTTTTTGATATTCATATGTTAAAGCATCTTTTTCTAAAGCAGGACTTACTTTTAACTTCACAGGAGGTAATTGCGCTGTATCACCAATAAAAATAAGTTTACAATTTTTACCAGAATATACATAATTGATTAAATCATTTAAAAGTGAGGTAGATTCGAAAAAATTTTTATTTTGTTTTCCATCAGGAATCATAGAAGCTTCATCTACAATAAAAATAGTATTTGTGTGCTTATTTGTTTGCAATACAAAATCTATAGAACCATTGGATTGTTTTTTGGGAAAATAAATTTTTTTATGAATCGTAAATGCAGCTCTTTTTGAATATAAAGCAATAACTTTTGCAGCCCTTCCTGTTGGTGCTAAAAGCACTGCTCTTTTGCCAGCAAAACGTAAACTGTTTACAAAAACTCCAATAGTTGTTGTTTTTCCTGTACCTGCATAACCCTTTAACAAAAAAAGCGCATCTTTATCTTTATCGAATATAAAATCACTTAAAAGATGTAGTAATTTTTCTTGTTTTAAAGTTGGTTGATGTGGGAATTTTTTAACTAATTCTCTATTAAAATCTATTGGTTTTTCAATCATAAATAAATTTAAACATCAAAGATACGTCGATTTGTAAATAAAAATTTTTATCATTAAAAAAAAATTGTAGATTTGCGTATATACTATTAAAAAAAACATCAAGAATGGAATTATTAGGAATGATTTTAGCTGCAGTATTAGTAGCTGTTCTCTTAGCTATTGTTATAGTTAAGTTTTTACCTTTAAAGTTACGTTGGTTAGCTTCTTTATTATTATTGTTTTTAGCCATTTTTCTTGGATTCAAGATTTATAGCGGAATCATGGAACCAATTAATTTCAACAAAAATAAAGTTAAAATTTATGCTAAAGTTGTAGATAAATTAAAAATAATTAGAGATGCTCAAGTAAAGCATTATGAATCTACAGGTACTTATACTAAAGACAAAGCTGGTTTAATCCGTTTTATTGATACTGCTAAATTAGCCTTAACAAATACAAAAACAGTTGTAGAAACTATAAACAAAGGTGGTGGTATTACTGTAGATGTTGAAAAAAGAGTAACTGATACTATTGGGTATGAGCCTGTTTTAAAATACTTTAAAGACAGAGATTATAAAAACATGTTTCAGGTTCCTGGTACAGATGGAAAAGAGTTTGAAGTTGAAATTGGAACTGTTGAAAAAGTACAAGGTTTAGTGGTACCAACATTTTTAGTTAAAACTCCTAAAGAAGAATTATTAAAAGGAATGGATGAATCTTTAATTAAACAAGAATTAGAAGCAGTTGCTACTGATCAAATTAAAGGAGAGTATATTTCTGTAGGTTCTTTAGATGAAGTTACAACTGGAGGAAATTGGCCACCATTTTACGACAAAAAAGACCGTAAGAAAAAAGAAGAATAGCATACCTATTTTGAAAAACACCAAAAATAAAATTTTATCCATCCAATTTAATTTGGATGGATTTTCTTTTTCTATCAAAGATAGTATATCAAAAAAAGATATACATTTCTGTGCGTATCAGTTTGAAAAAACTCAGCAAAATCCAGAAAATTTATTATCTGAAATTGAAGCTATTTTTAAAAATGATACTCACCTACAACAAGATTTTGATAATGTTGAAGTAATACATCAAAACAATCTTTTTACAATTGTACCTAATGAGTATTTTAATGAGAAAAACTTAACCTCTTATTTAAACTTTAACATTAAAGTTCTTGCCACCGATTTTATTGCCTTTGACGATTTGGAAAGTAATGACGCTAAAAATATTTTTGTTCCGTACATAAATATTAACAACTATTTGTTCAATAATTTTGGCGAATTCGAATACAAACATCATAATACTTTATTGATAGATAAGTTTACCCAAAAAAACAATAAAGAGCAAAAAGCAATGTTTGTAAACGTTTCTAAAACAACACTAGATATTGTTGTTTTAGAAAAAAAACAACTAATACTTTCTAATTCTTTCACATACCATTCAAAAGAAGATTTCTTATACTATGTTTTGTTTGTTGCAGAACAATTACAATTAAATACAAACGAATTTCCACTGCATTTAACAGGAGAAATTTCAGTAGAATCTGATATTTATAAACTGATTTATAAGTATATTAAAAACGTTTCTTTTTTAGAAAGCAACAATACCATTTTTAATAAGTTAGATTTGCAAAAACACGCTAATTTTATACTTTTAGGTTAATGAGAATAATTTCAGGAAAATTTAAAGGAAGACGTTTATCTGCTCCAAAAAACTTACCAGTTCGTCCAACAACGGACATGGCAAAAGAATCGTTATTTAACATCTTAAATAACCACTTTTATTTTGATGGTATTAGTGTAATAGATTTATTTTCTGGAACAGGAAATATAAGCTATGAATTTGCTTCTAGAGGAACTAAAAACATTACTGCAATTGATGCACATTATAATTGTGTAAAATACATTAATACTACTTCTAAAGAGTTTGAATTTAATATAAACACTTATAAAAGTGATGTGTATAAGTTTTTGGAAAAAACACCCTTAAAAGCGGATGTTATTTTTGCAGATCCACCTTATGATTTTGAAAAAGAACAATTTTTAAAAATTGCAGCAATTGTTTTTGAAAGAAATATTTTAAACGAAGGTGGAGTTTTAATTATTGAGCACTCTAAACATACAGATTTATCTGAACACGAAAATCACTCATATGATAAAAGGTATGGAGGAAATGTGTTTAGTTTTTTTGAAAACTTTTCTGAAGAAGAATAAATATTCTCTAAGAATAAGCAAACGAACTTAGTTTAAATTCTTTTATTACATTTATACAAATGAAAAAAGGAAATTACACAAAAGATGGTTACTGCTTTTATCCAAACTTTTTTGAAGAAAAAGAGCTTTTAAAAATAGAACCTATTATTGTGAAATTTCATAATCATTGGTTAAAAGAATACGCTAGTTACTATAATGAAGGTTCAATTAACAGTCACAGCATCACTTCTTCTAAGTATTTAAATAATAGCGAAAAAGACACATTATTTAAATTTATTGCACAAAAAAAACTCGTGAAGCTTTTAGAGTTTGAAAATCCTACATTTTTAAATACACAACTTTTTTTTGATCCGAAAAACAAGAAGCAAGAAAATTATTGGCACAGAGATGTACAGTATACTGGTTTGAGTGAAATTGAACAAAAAAAGGCTATTCAATCTCAAAACATAGTTCATGTAAGAATACCTTTTACGCATGAATTAGGTATAGAATTGATACCAAAAACTCATAAAAAATGGGATAGTAAAGAAGCATACGAAGTAAGAAACTCTTTAAACAATAAAAAGCCAAGTGACTCTATTAAAAACAGTAAATTACTATCTTTAAATAGAAAAGATGTTTTACTTTTTTCTGCCAATATGATTCATAGAGGAATTTATGGGAAAAACAGGTTTTCTTTAGACATTATTTTCTTCGAGAAAAATCCTGCTATTTTTAAATTTAGAGATGAACAAAATTTGCCTACAGAAAGTCAACTATTAAAAGTTGAATGTCCTGAAGTTTTCTAAAAAACCTAACCAACTTATAATAAGGAAGTAATAATATTTGCTATTGTAATACCTTCAGCTTCTGCTTTGTAGTTTTTTACAATTCTATGAGATAAAATAGGAATTGCAACTGCTTTTACATCCTCAATATCCGGAGAAAATTTACCATGAACTGCTGCATGCGATTTTGCTGCTAAAATTAAATTTTGTGATGCTCTTGGTCCTGCACCCCAATCTAAATAACTTTTTACCAAATCTGTTGCTTGTTCAGATTTTGGTCTTGTTTTACCAACCAAACCAACTGCATATTCAATTACATTATCAGCTACAGGAATTTTGCGAATTAAGTTTTGAATTTCTATAATTTCTGCTCCAGAAAAAATAGAATTTACTTTATTTTGTAAACTAGAAGTCGTGTTTTTAACAACCTGAACTTCTTGCTGAAATGTTGGATATTCTAAATTTATAGAAAACATAAACCTATCTAACTGCGCTTCTGGTAAAGGATAAGTACCTTCTTGTTCTATTGGGTTTTGAGTTGCCAAAACAAAAAATGGTAACTCTAATTTGTAATGATGTCCAGAAATAGTTACACTGCGCTCTTGCATTGCTTCCAACAAAGCTGCTTGCGTTTTTGGTGGTGTTCTGTTAATTTCGTCTGCTAAAATAATATTGGAAAAGATAGGTCCTTTTATAAATTTAAACTGTCTGTTTTCATCTAAAATTTCACTTCCTAATATATCTGAAGGCATTAAATCTGGTGTAAACTGAATTCTCTTAAAATTAAGCCCTAATGCTTCTGAAACCGTATTTACCAACAATGTTTTTGCCAAACCAGGTACTCCAATTAAAAGTGAATGACCTCCACAAAATATAGAAAGCAACGTAAAATTTACTGCTTCTTGTTGTCCTATAATAATTTTTCCTATTTCTGATTGAAGTTGTTCGTATTTGCCAACTAAATTCTTAACTGCTTGTACGTCTGACATTATTTATTCGCGTCTTTTTTCCAATTTTTTTCAAACTTACAACTTGCGTGATCTTCCGAAATTTTAATGTAAGTATCTTTAATTTTATCTTTAGACCATTTTTCAATGGTTTCTTCTTTCTTTTTCTTTAAGGCTAAATCTTGAATTTTAACGTAATCTTGAACAATATCTGCAGTGTGTGTATCTGTTCTTTCTTTCATTAAAATAAATTTATACATTTTTAAGCCTTCTCTATTTTCATCATAAAAAACATCCGTCATTTCTCCAGTTTTTAAATCATTTACTCTTGCGTAAAAAGCTGGGTCCATTCTTGTTAGATCGAATTTAGATTCTCCTGTATAGGGATTTAAAATTAAGCCTGCGTTATTTTTAGAATCATCATCCATAGAATATTTTTTTACGGCTTCATCAAAAGTGATTTTACCATCTTTAATATCTTGTTTGATCGACTCTAATTTATCTTGCGTTTCTTTTAATCTACTTTCAGGAATTTCTGGTTGAAGTAAAATATGAGAAACAACTCTAGTGTTTCCTTTGATTTCATGCAATTGAAT
Organism: Polaribacter aestuariivivens; assembly: GCF_005885675.1. Taxonomy (GTDB): domain Bacteria; phylum Bacteroidota; class Bacteroidia; order Flavobacteriales; family Flavobacteriaceae; genus Polaribacter; species Polaribacter aestuariivivens. The sequence continues at coordinate 50,041 of NZ_VANR01000007.1, read as the reverse complement.
AATGTGGTATCCAAAAGCTGTTTTAAATGGTTCTGAAATTTGATTTAAATCTAGCTGAAATGACACTTCTTTAAATTCTTTAATATAATTAGATTCTTTGGTAACCTCCATTCTACCACCATTTTGGGTAACTCCAGGGTCTTTAGAGTTAATAACTGCTTTCATTCTAAAGCTTGCTCCATCTAAAATTTCTTGTTTTAACTGGTTTAGCTCTGCAATTACTTTGTCGTTTTCTTCTTTTGTAGGTTCTGCGTTTAAAACAATTTGTGCCAATTCTACTTCTGCAGTAAACTCTGGTAATTCACCATCTTTTTTTAGTCCGTTGTAATACAAACGTACTTCTTCTGGTGTAACATCTACCTTTTCAGTAATTTTATTTTGTTCTTTTTCTACTAATTTGTTTTCTTTTTGAACATTATACAACTCTGCTTTTAAATCATCTAAATCATTAAAACCATATGCTTTAATTGCTTTGTCTACTGAACCAAATTGACTCGCAAAATACTCTACACTTCGTTCAACACTCATGTTTACTTCATCATCTGTTACAGTAACACTATCAATTACTGCGTGATGTGAAAGTAGTTTTTGTTGCATAAGTTCTTCTAACATTTCGCATTTTGTAAATGTTACTTTACCTTCACTTCTTAACTCAACTTCTTGTTTAAACTTTGCAATATCAGAATCTAAAACAATGTTTTTACCCACAACTACTGCAACTCCATCAATTTTTACCTTTTGAGCATTTGTTGTTTGCAGTCCAATGAATAAAAAAGTAATTACTGGAAGTATTTTAATATATTTTAAAATTGTTATTTTTTGTGGCATCTTTTACTATTATTTTTTCAATATCTCTAATTAGTTCAATTTTACGTTTGTGTAAAATCATTTGTTTTATTTTAGACTCTATATAACTTAATGGTGCTATTTCGTTTCTTGGTAGAATGTCTTTTACAGCCACCAAATATAAACTTAATGAGTCTTGTTTTTGAATGAATTTTGTTTTTTTTAACAGATTTTCTTTAGAAAACGGTACTTTTAACAAAATCTTATCTAGTTCTGTCCAAACAGAGTCATTTAAGTCGTAAATTTTGAAGCTTAATTGCTTTCTTTCTAGTTCTTCTTGATCTTCAATTTTATCTGATTGAAAGAGTTTTATAATTTCTTTTTCATTTTTTAAATCTTTATCAAAAGAAATATATTTAGCTTTCACTAATTCTTCATTCAACTTAAAATTATCTTTATTTAAATTATAATAAGTTTCTATTTCTTCTTCAGAAATTATAGTATCTAATTTTTGATTAATAATTTCTGTTTTGTACTTGTTGATTAGTAAACTTTCTCGGTAATCGTTTACCAAAAGGTCTATTTCTTGTAAACTTTCTAAAGAACTATTATTTTCGGCTTTCTTTAAAAAAAGCTTTTTGATTGCCCAATCTTGAATGTAGCTTTTTACTAAAACTATACTATCTTCTTTTGAAATATTATTGGGCAAAACATTTTTTAAATCTTCTCTAAAAAGTTTATCTGTATTAACAATAGCAACAATTTCAGAAGAAGTAGTTTCTTTTTCTTTAACTGTAAAATAATCACAAGAAGTGAGTGTGAATATGCAAAAAGCTATCAATAAAAATCTCATTAGTCTTTTTTGTAAAATTTAATTAGTTTTTTTAATTCTCTTTTATTTACTTTAATCTTACTCTTTTTTCTCAAGTCTGCAATCCAATTTTTTTCTAGGAAGTTTTGATAATCATTCATTACTTCTCCTTTGACATTTTTTAGTTCTTTGGACTGATATTTATTTTTATTGGTTTCGAAATAGTTTTTCAATCCTAAAGTGTCTTTAGAAGAAGCTTCCCAAATTTTTTGCTGCATCAGTTCAAAAAGTAACAAACCATCTTCATATTCTTTTAAAACGTGTGCATATTCTGGTTCTATATATACCAAATTATCTTTATAATAAGTTAGTATTTCTTGATTTTTAAACATGTCAAATAACAAATATACAGGTTTGTGTCTTCTGTTTCGAATGTAATTGATGAATGCCTCTTGCTTAATTTGTTTGTTATTAATTGTTAAAATAACCTTTTGCAAAGAATCTTTTGGTATTGCTCTTAGGTTCTTTCGATTCAATATTTTTTTTGCTTCTTCATTTTCTGTAATTTTATAAGTTGTTTTTAGCTTATTAATTACAGCTGTTTCCGAAAGCTGCATTCTTGAGCTTTTTTTAATTTGATTTCTCAACTCTTTTTCAAGTTCATCAAAAGATTTTACTGGATACTTTTTAATTAGTTTTATGATGTGCCAACCATAACGTGTTTTAATTGGCGCAGAATAATCACCTTCTTTTTCTAAGGAAAATGCTGCATTTTCAATAGGTGCTAGCATTCTTCCTTTTTTAAACTTTCTTAATTTACCTCCATTTTTCTTGGTGTTTCTATCATCTGAATATTGTGTTACCAAATCTTCAAATTTTTGATTCTGCTGTAATTTAGTAAACACTTCGTTTATTTTATTTTTTCCTAAAGAGGTAGTATCTGCAACCAAGATATGTGCAATTTCAATTTCACCAAGTGAGGGTCTTACATCGTCAACTTTTACAATATGATATCCGAATTGCGTTCTAAAAGGTGTTGAAACTTGACCAACTTTTGTTTTGTATGCATTATCTTCAAATTCGGAAACCATATCAAATGCCGAAAAATAACCTAAGTTTCCTTTGTTACCAATTCTACCTGTTTTTGGATCGTCTTGAGCTGAAGCATCTTCCGAAGTTTCATATGCTATTTTCTCAAAATCTTCTCCATTTACAATTCTATTTCTAATTTCTGTAATTTTATTAAACGCTGCTAAAGTATCATTTGGTGTTGCGTCTCTAGAAATTCTTACTAAAATATGTTTTGCTTTAATTTCATTTTTAGTTCTAAAGTAAACGTCTTTTACCAAAGTTTCTATAAAAGTAGTGTCTTGCAAATATGGTGCTGAAAGTTGATTTTTATAGGTTTCTATTTCTCTTTTATATGATGGTAAAGTATCATATTTCAATTTATAAGCTTCGTTAACTTTTAACTTGTAGTTAATAAAAAGTTCTAAATTGTTTTCAACATCCTTAGATTCTTCGTTATCAATTGCGTCTAAATTTTTTTCATAAACTCGTTTAAACTCATTAACTGTTATTTTTTCGCCATCAATAGTTAATAATGTTTTTTCTTTTTTTTGACCATAAAAAGTAATGGTTAATAGTAAAAAAAGTATTGATAAAACGTTGTTTTTCATAATTACAATATTATAAAGATATAATTCCTTCGATTTTTTCTGCTTTTTTGTATAACGATATTACTTCGTCTGAAGTATTTAATTTTAAAATAATTGAAACGCTTACATATTTACCTGTTTTAGACTTTTTTGTAGTAATAACTGCACCTTTGTTATTAAAAAGTGCTTCCACTTCTGTTTCTTGATTTTTTGTTGTAGGTACAATAAATTTATACAAATAGTCTGCTGGAAAACTTGTTGTGTCATCAAGTTGAGCTTTTAGTTTGCGATAAAATTCGTCTTTCTTACTCATAATATTCTTAAAAATTTATTAAACTATTTTCAAATAACAAATCACAAAATTACATTAAAAATTAGTTTTATAAAGGGAATGATTTATTTTTGTAAAATGCAAAAAAAAATAGTGCTTATTGGAGGACCTGGAACTGGTAAAACTACAGTTCTTAACAGTCTTATTTCTAAAAATTATTTTTGCATGGAAGAAGTGTCTAGAGAAGTAACCTTACAGGCAAAAGAAAAAGGGATAGACCAACTTTTTTTAACAGAACCATTACTTTTTAGTAAACTTTTACTTGAAGGTAGAGAAAAACAATATTTGATTGCAGAACAATCAAAAAAAGAAATTGTTTTTTTTGACAGAGGAATTCCAGATGTGCATGCCTACATGAATTATTTTAAAACTTCATATCCTAATACTTTTATTGAAAAAAGTAAGAAATATAAGTATGATTGTATTTTTCATTTTTCGCCGTGGAAAGAAATTCACACCACAGATAATGAACGATATGAAACCTTTGAACAGTCTGTAATTATAGACGAATACTTAGTAAAAGCATATAAAGATTTAGGGTATAAAATTATAAATGTACCTTTTGGAAACGTAAAAGAGCGTACAGACTTTATTTTAAATTCGCTTTCTTGCGAATTATGATTTCTCCAGAACAAATACTCGCTAAATATTGGGGATTTACTGAATTTAGAGCTCCTCAAAAAGAAGTAATTACTGCTGTAGTAAACCAGAAAGACGTTATTACTTTATTACCAACTGGCGCAGGAAAATCGTTTTGTTTTCAAATACCTGCACTTTTAAAACCAGGAGTTTGCTTGGTAATTTCACCATTAATTGCATTAATGCAAGATCAAGTAGAAAACTTAAAAAAAATTGGCATAAAAGCGGTTACAATTCCTTCTGGAAACGATACAAATGAAATAATTACTTTGTTTGATAATATCAAGTTTGGCAATGTTAAATTTTTATACATTTCTCCTGAACGATTACAATCTACCTTCATACAGCAAAAAATAAAAGAAATTAATTTAAACTTAATTGCCATTGATGAAGCTCACTGTATTTCTGAATGGGGACATGATTTTAGACCTTCTTACAGAAAAATTAAAATCCTTAGAGAGCTAAATTCAAAAGTTCCTTTTATTGCTCTTACAGCAACTGCTAACAAAAAAGTAATTGAAGATATTGCTAAAAACTTAGAACTTAAATCTCCTGAAGTTTTTAGAAAATCATTTTACAAAAATAATCTAGCATACCAAGTTTTTAAATTAGAAGACAAACTAGAGCGACTTGTTCAAATTTTTAAAAAAACAAAATCACCAGCAATTATATACGCCAATACCAGAAAAAAAACAGAAGAAATTGCTAATTTTTTAAATGCAAACAACTTTAAAAGTAGTTTTTATCACGGTGGTTTATCTGCAATTCACAAACAAATTTCTTTTGATAATTGGATGCAGGAAAAAACACCAATTATGGTAGCTACAAATGCATTTGGAATGGGTATAGATAAACCTAATGTTGGCTTGGTTATACATTATAATTTACCTTTTAGTATAGAAAATTACGTGCAAGAAACAGGTAGAGCTGGAAGAAATAATAAAAAATCTTTTGCAGTTTTACTATACAATAATCATGACATTGCTTTATATAAAGAGCAATTATTTAACTCATTACCAACCATAACCGAAATAAAGGAAATTCATAAAAAACTATACCAATATTTCAGAATTTCAAATGGAGAAATTGCCACAACTCCTTTTGATTTTAATATTTTAGAATTCTCAAAAAAATATAATTTTTCTGTTTTAAAAACAGATGCAGTACTTAAAATAATTTCCAATTATGGTATCATTGAACTAAGTAACAATTACAACAAAAAATCTACCTTACAATTTATTACGCATCATTCTAATATTTTAAAATTTAGCCATAAAAATGACGCATTAAAAATATTTATAGGTATTTTACTAAGAACTTATGGCGGACTTTTTGAAAGTGAAATAAAAATTGATGAATTTTTTATTGCTAAAAAAGCAGGTATTACATCTCAAAAAGTGATAGAAAATCTAAAAAAACTACAAGAATTAGAGTTTGTAAACTATATACCTGTTCAAGCAGAAACATCTATTTTATTTTTAGTTCCGAGAGAAGATGATAAAACTATTAATCGTTTTTCAAAAAACATGAAACAGTTTTTGCTTCAAAAAGAAAAAAAAGCAACAGATTTACTTAATTATGTTGCAAATCATGATGTTTGTAGAAGCATTCAGCTACTCACCTATTTCGACGAAAAAAACACTAAAAAATGTAACATTTGTGACGTTTGCTTATCAGAAAAAAAAGACAAAAAAAATACAACTCCAGAAAAAATTATTGCAATTTTAAAAGTTGAAAAGAAATTATCTTCAAAAGAAATTAGTACTTTATTAAACATTGCAGAAAAAGACATTTTAATACATTTGCGAATGCTTATAGCTTCAGAAAAAATAATTTTAACAAATCAAAATAAATTTCAAATTAAATAAAAAATGAGAGACATACGTATTGTTTTTATGGGTACTCCAGATTTTGCAGTGACTATTCTTAAAAATTTAATTGAAAAAAAATATAAAATTGTTGGTGTAATTACTGCTCCAGACAAACCTGCAGGAAGAGGACGAAAGTTAAACGAATCTGCTGTAAAAAAATATGCTTTATCTCAAAATTTAAAAATTTTACAACCTACCAATTTAAAAAGTGAAGATTTTTTAAAAGAGTTGAAAAACTTAAATGCCAACTTGCAAATTGTTGTTGCTTTTAGAATGTTACCAAAAATAGTTTGGCAAATGCCAGCATATGGTACGTTTAATTTGCATGCATCATTATTACCAGAATATAGAGGTGCAGCTCCAATACATTGGGCTGTTATAAATGGAGAAACTAAAACTGGCGTTTCTACGTTTTTTATTGATGATAAAATTGATACTGGAGAAATTATTCTACAAGAAGAAATAAATATAGAAGATACAGAAACTGTAGGTAGTTTGCATGATAAATTAATGCATTTAGGAGCAGATTTGGTAACTAAAACTGTAGACCTTATTAAAGAAGGAGATGTAAAAACTACAAAACAACCAAGTTTAGAAGAAAAATCTGCACCAAAATTAAATCCTGAAAACACAAAAATAGACTGGTCTGACTCTTTAGAAAATATTTATAATAAAATTAGAGGACTAAATCCTTTTCCTGCGGCTTGGACAAACATATATAATAATGACGAAGAAGTTTCTGCAAAAATTTATGACATTCAAAAAGAAATAGAAAACCATACTTTTAAAGCTGGAAAAATAATTACTAGCAAAAAAGAGTTAAAGGTTGCTGTTGCTAAGGGTTATATTATTATTAATGAAATTAAACTTTCTGGAAAGAAAAAAATGGACGCCAAAAGCTTGTTAAATGGGTATTCTTTTTCTTCAAATGCTAAAATGTTGTAAAGCCTTTATTCGTAAGGTTTTTAGAGTTTTTGGAAATCCAACACTCAGTTTATTAACAATTGATATACTTTTATTAACAAAAAGGCACTTTTTTGGCACTCAAATTTGCGTAAGCCCACAATCCGTCTATATTTGTTAAGCTTTTAAGCACAAAAAAATAATTATTAAATAATTTTAAAATCAATTTATTATGAACAAATCAGATTTAATCGATGCAATGGCTGCTGACGCAGGAATTTCTAAAGTAGCAGCTAAAGCAGCTTTAGAGTCTTTTACAAGTAACGTTACTTCTTCTTTAAAGAAAGGTGAAAAAGTTGCTTTAGTTGGTTTCGGAACTTTTTCAGTATCTAACAGAGCTGCAAGAAGTGGTAGAAATCCTCAAACAGGAAAAACTATTCAAATTGCTGCTAAAAATGTAGCTAAATTTAAAGCTGGAGCTGGTTTAAGCGATGCTGTAAACTAAGCTTGTAAAAAGCATAAATTATATAAAACTCTCTTTTAAGAGAGTTTTTTTTATTTCATTTTTTTCTTATCTTACCTATCAAATAAATTAAATGAAAAATTTACTACCTGAAAAAGGTAAGTTATTAGTAGCTGAACCTTCAATTTTAAATGATAACTCTTTTAACAGAGCTATTATATTGCTGGCAGAGTACACAAGTAATAGTACTGTTGGCTTTATCTTAAATAAACCTTTAGAGTATACTGTAAATGATTTGGTTCCTGATGTCGATTGTAATTTTCATGTGTACGAAGGTGGCCCTGTAGAGCAAGATAATTTATATTTTGTTCATAGAATTCCTGAATTATTAGATGGTAGTTTAGAAGTAGCCAATGGTATTTTTTGGGGAGGAAACTTTAAACAACTCAAAAAATTATTAAATGAAGGCTTGTTAATTGAGAGTGATATTCGCTTTTTTTTAGGATATACTGGATGGAGCAAAAATCAATTAGAAGACGAAATTAAAGAAAACTCTTGGTTTGTTTCCGAAAATGATTTTGACAATATTTTTACATTGAATGAAGAAAATCTCTGGAAAGATAAATTACTTCAAAAAGGTGGTAATTACAAGTTATGGGCCAATGCACCAAAAAACTTTAATTTGAATTAATTACCTGCAATTTGTAAAATTTTTAAACTATTGTTTAGTTTTTTTCCAAGCTCTGTAGTAAACGTTTTCTTTTTATAATTTGTTATTGGTTGAATTCCCATAATAGCATTGGTAATAAAAACCTCATCTGCTTTTTGAACTTCAAACGGAGAAATTGCAGTTTCTTCTATCGTAAATTCTTTATTTTTTAGAATTATTTCAATTACCTTTTTTCTTACAATTCCCTTAATACAGCCTTCAGTTAAGGCTGGTGTTTTTATTACATTACCTTTTACAATAAAAATATTTCCATTAGTAACCTCAACTACTCCTTTTCGTTCATTTAATAATATACAATTATCTAGCTCGTTTTCATTTGCAAAAATACTGGCTAGTGTATTTACCATTCTGTTATTTGTTTTAACGGTAGATAACAATCCTGAATAATTATAAAAATCTTTAAAAACATCTATTTGATAAGTGTTTTTCATTTCATAATTACTTTCAGAAACTTCAATTAAATAATCTATTTTGTTAGTTTTAGGCGTGTATAAACCTCCGTCTTTTCTATAAACATTCAAACGAACTCTGAAAATTGATGATTTATTTTGCGTATCAATAGTTTTTAAAATTTCGTTTTCTAAAAATTCTAAAGTAAATTCCATAGGAATTTTCATTCGTAACATTCTCATAGAAGCCATTAACCTAAAGTAATGATCTTCCCAAAAAACAACTTTATTATTTAGTACCTTAATGGTTTCAAAAACACCATCACCATATTTAAAACCTCTATTGTTAATGGATAATTGTACATTTTCTTTAAAAAGTAATTCACCGTTAAAATTAATCATTTTTTGTTTTTTACAGAATTGCAAAATTACTACAAATTCATAGATTTTTAAATAAAAAAACCAGCAATTATGCTGGTTTATATATTTTTAAAATTCTTTGATTTAAGCTCCAATGGTATGTTTTAATTCTTCTATTTGATTTTCCCATAGTTGTTTTGCTTCCTCAACCTCATCTTCATCATCTGCAAAATCTGTAACGATTAAAGAAACATCTTTTGTTAATGGATCTACTTGAATTTTAATTTCAAAATAACTTTCATCATCTTCACTTTCAACCCATTTCCAACGTATTCTTTCTCCTGATTTTTTTGTAACTAATTCAGCTAATTCTTCAGAATCTTCCCAAACAAAACTAAAAATCTTACCTCTAGAGTTTACTTTGTCTGCAAACCACTCTTGCAAGTTAGATGGCGAAGAAACATATTGATATAACATGTTTGGCGAGGCATGAATTGGAACTTCTAATTCAAATTTTACTTTTTCCATTATTGTTTAGTTAGGTTGACAAGATAAGTATTAATTCCATTTAAAAAAAATTAAAAACACGTATTGCCAATCTATAAAAAGTATTTATATTTGCACTCGCAAAAACCATGGCGAGGTAGCTCAGTTGGTTAGAGCGCAGGATTCATAACCCTGAGGTCACGGGTTCAAATCCCGTCTTCGCTACAAATTTAAAATTATCAAAAAACGAATTGTGTTTCACAATTCGTTTTTTTTTTGCCTTTATTTTTTTAAAACAACATATAAATCATATGATTTATTTAAACAAAGTTGATTTATAGAGATATTTTCAATTATCATCTTAAATTCACACTTATTCTCATTGAATAAAGTTATAAATAAAATAAATTTTAAAACAAAAAACCAGTAACAAAAGTTACTGGTTTTTAGTCGGGGTGGCAGGATTCGAACCTGCGACCTCCTCGTCCCAAACGAGGCGCGATGACCGGGCTACGCTACACCCCGAAAAAAACTTTATATTTTACTAAAAAAATATAAAAGCAAAAATTGCGGAGAGACAGGGACTCGAACCCTGGCGACAGTTACCCGTCGACAGATTAGCAATCTGCTCCATTACCACTCTGGCACCTCTCCAATTTTTTTTGAACTTATTGCATTTATTTAAAAATGCGAGTGCAAATGTAATATTACAATTACAATTTACCAACATTTTTTTTATAATTTTAAATAAAAAAAATTACTCAGGATATTCTACTCTTAAATGATAAATATTCATCAACTTTTTCTTGATTACTTTTTTAATGGTTTCAATTTCTTTTAAAGTAATATCGGAGTTCAAAAATTGATTGTCACTCATTTGCTTATCTGTAATTTTATCAATTAAATTACTGATTAACTGAGCTGTAGGTTTTTTTATGCTTTTTGAGGCTGCTTCAGCTGCGTCACACATCATTAAAATAGCTGTTTCTTTTGAGAAAGGTAAAGGTCCTTGATACTTAAATTTTTTGACATCAACATCCATATCTGGATTTTGTTCTTTTTCTTTCACATAAAAGAAATAAGTAGTACTCGTTCCATGGTGAGTTCTAATGAAATCAATAATTCTATCTGGTATATTATATTTTTTTGCTATTTCTACACCTTTTATAACATGGTCTGTAATTATTTTGGCGCTATCTCTAGGAGATAAATCGTTATGAGGATTTACGCCAGTAGTTTGGTTTTCGATAAAATACATTGGATTCACAATTTTACCAACATCATGGTACAAAGCTCCTGTTCTTACCAACATTGAATTTGCTCCTATTTCATTTGCTGCTGCTTCAGCCAAATTGGCAACTTGCATAGAGTGCTGAAAAGTACCTGGTGCTTTTTCATTTAACTCTCTTAGTAACTTAGAATTTGTGTTTGAAAGTTCTAACAAGGTTACATCTGAAACCAAACCAAATACTTTTTCATACATATAAATTAAAATTATTGCTAAGAATGATAATAGTCCATTTGCTGCAAAAAGTATAAAATAGTCTAAATTGATTTGTGAAGCATTCCCTTCTTTAATTACAGAAAAAGCGAAATATGTAACCATATAAATCAAAGTAATTTGAGCTACAGATATGAATAAATTTGCTCTTTTATATAATTCAGAAACAGTTAAAATAGTAACAATACCTGCAATGATATGTAAGTAAATAAATTCAAAACTATCTGGTACAATATAACCAAGTAAAAGAATTGTTAAAACGTGAGTAAACAAACCTAAACGTGCATCAAAAAAAGCTTTTAAGATAATTGGCAATATGCTTAAAGGAACAATGTATAAATAATCAGAATTGTATTTAATAACCAACGTTTGAATGAATATCATTGAAAAAACGTTGAAGAAAATAAAAGTTACAGTATTGTTATTGTTATAAATTTCAATACGATACTTTTTCAAAAAAAGTAAAAGCATTAACAATGCTAAAGCTACTAGAATTGTATAGCCTAGTATAATCCAATTGTAATTAGAGTCTGTCCAAACCTTTGATTCTGATTCACTTTTTAATGAATTTAAAATTGCCAATTTTTTACCTTGAACAATATCACCTTTTAAAATTATTAATTCTCCAGAAGAAACTTTTCCTTTTGTATAAGATATATTTTTAATTTCTGTTTCAATAATTTTATTGGTAAAATCTGCATCATAAAAAACATTAGGTTTAATAATTTCTGATAAAATATCTAAAACTTGAATTTGTTCATCAATATAAGGCTCCATACCCAAGTTTTTTTTAATAATATTTAAAACTTCTGAAGAGTTGTAAAGGTTTTTAAAAACGATATCTTCTACAATATTGTCTTTTCTTATAGAAATTAGTTCGTTTTTATTTGAAACCCTATCTTGACTTATTACTTCTAAAAAACCATTTTTGTATATTTCGTCAATAGTTTTTAAGCCAATTCTTTTAAGTTTATTTACTATTTCTGGCGATAGAGAGTCACTTTTTTGAAATGTATTTATTCTTTTATTAAAAGCTCCTTTAACTTCATTTACAACATCAGAATTAAAAATAAAATATAGTTTTGCATTGGTTTCAATTTCTTTTTTTTCGGTTGAAATTTCTTCTTCTGATTTTTGAATTGCAAAATCAAATGGAGCATATAAATTATCGTATTTCCAAAGCTGACCATTACTAAAATCATATTTAAATTGCCCACCTTTTGGAAACAAATACACAATTGCAATAGTGGTTAACAAAAACAAAATTACTTTATAAATAATCGTGTTATTTTTATATAATTTATTAACTAAGCTGCTCATATTAATTATCTTCTAACAACAAACTTACTGCAAAAAAAATTAGGTTGAAAATTCAAGTTATAGATTCATCAAAAAATTGATTAAAATTGGTTAATTTAGCACTATACAAATTCAATAAGGAAAACTTAAAATAATTTATGAAAGAAGTCGTAATTGTATCGGTTGCAAGAACACCAATTGGAAGTTTTATGGGAAGTTTATCAAGCATTCCTGCTACAAAATTAGGAGCTATAGCTATAAAAGGTGCTTTAGATAAAATTAATTTATCTCCAAGTTTAGTGGAGGAAGTTTTTATGGGTAATGTAGTTTCTGCTGGTTTGGGTCAAGCTCCAGCAAGACAAGCTGCTATTTATGCAGAAATTCCAGACTCTGTACCTTGTACAACCGTAAATAAAGTATGTGCTTCTGGAATGAAATCTATTATGCTAGCTGCACAAACTATTGCTTTAGGCGATGTAGATATTGTAGTTGCTGGTGGAATGGAAAACATGAGTTCAATTCCTCATTACCAACATGCCAGAAATGGAGCTAAGTTTGGACCAATAACTATGGAAGATGGTATGCAAAAAGACGGTTTGGTTGATGCTTACGAAAATGTTGCTATGGGAGTTTGCGCTGACGAATGTGCCACAGAGTATAAATTTTCTAGAGAAGAGCAAGACGCTTTTGCGATACAGTCTTACAATCGTTCTGCAGAAGCTTGGAAAGAAGGTAAATTTGCAGATGAAATTGTACCTGTAGAAATTCCTCAAAGACGTGGAGAGCCTATTATCTTTTCAGAAGATGAAGAATATAAAAACGTAAAAATGGAAAAAATTCCAGCTTTACGACCTGCTTTTACAAAAGATGGAACTGTTACTGCTGCAAACGCTTCTACTATTAATGATGGTGGAGCTGCTTTAGTATTAATGTCTGCTGAAAAAGCAAAAGAATTAAACCTAACTCCTCTTGCAAAAATTAAAAGTTATGCAGATGCTGCACATGAACCAAAATGGTTTACAACTGCACCAGCAAAAGCATTACCAAAAGCTTTAGCTAAAGCTAATATTTCTATTGATGATGTGGATTACTTTGAATTGAATGAAGCATTTTCTATAGTAGGTTTAGCAAACATGAAAATTTTAGGAATATCAGATGAAAAAGTAAACGTAAATGGTGGAGCTGTTTCTTTAGGGCATCCATTAGGTGTTTCTGGTGCTAGAATTATTATTGCTTTGACTTCTATCTTAAAACAAAATAATGCTAAAATTGGTGCTGCCGGAATTTGTAATGGAGGTGGTGGAGCAAGCGCAATGGTTATAGAAAGAATTTAAACCTTTAATAAAAACTATATCTATTTATGCTATTTGGCATTTGTAATTTAAGTATTGTTCCTATACGAGCAGAGGAATCTGACAAGTCTGAAATGATAAGTCAGGTTTTGTTTGGTGAACATTTTAAAATTATTGAAAAACAAAAAAACTGGAGTAAAATTCGTTTGGCTTTTGATAATTTTGAAGGATTTATAGACAATAAACAATATTTAGAAATTACAGAAGATTTTTATAATACGATTTCTAAGGAAACACCTACTTATTCTGGAGAAATTTTAGATTTCGTAACCAATCAACAAAACCAATTAACAACAATTGCGATTGGATCACAATTACCATCTTTTAATGATGGTCATTTACTTTTAGGAACTCAATCTTATTCTTACGAAAATGCTTTTTTTTCTGGAAAAAATACTAAAAGTGAAATTTTAAAAATTGCTTTTACATATTTAAATGCACCATTTTTATGGGGTGGAAAAACTCCTTTTGGAATAGATTGCTCAGGCTTTACGCAAATGGTTTATAAACTTTCTGGATACAATCTTTTAAGAAATGCGAAAGATCAAGCCACACAAGGCGAAGTTTTAAGTTTTATTGAAGAAAGTGAACCTGGAGACTTGGCTTTTTTTGATAATGAAGAAGGTGAAATAATACATGTTGGTATTATTTTAAACGATTATAATATTATACACGCACATGGTAAAGTTAGAATAGATACTTTAGATCACAGCGGAATTTTTAATGCCGATTTACAAAAACATACCCATAAACTGAGAGTCATTAAAAAAATGATATAAAAAAAACCGAAATTTAAAATTTCGGTTTTTTTATTTTCCAAATTAAGAGAGAAACTAATTTCCTCTCATTTCTTTGTAAACTTTTCTTAAAGCATCTGCTTTATCTGTCATCTCTAAAGTATCATAAATATTCATAAGAGAAGTAACAGTATTTTCTGTTCTATTGATTTTATCTGCTTCAATTAAGTAAGGTAATGCTTCTTTGCAAATTTTCCTTAACTTACCTTCTAACTCTGTATATTTTTTATCATTTGATAAGTTTTCATTCATCTCTTCAATAACATCAACACGTTGATTTAAAATTGTAACACCCAAATTTAAATATGCATCACCATATTTTGGATCTAACTCTATTGCTTTTTTATAATAACCAATCGCTTCTTCAATTTTATCTTCGTTTGCGTTTACAACACCTAAGTTATAAAATAATATAGGGTTTGTTGGATCTAAAGCAACTGCTTCTCTCATTAACTCACCAAATTTATCCATTTTTTCTAACTTGATATACATTTGCGCTTCATTCATTAACAAATTAATATCTTTTGGGTCTGATTTTCTAGCTTCTTGTAAAGCAGTAATTGCTTCTTCTGTTTTACCTTGGTTTACATATATATAACCAATATTTTTTACAATTTCTGCTTTTTTAGATTCAGTTACTTGAACAGTTGGGTTTATATATTGACCTATTTTTACCATAGCATCTCTATTTGCTTTGGAGCCCAAATTTTCTACTGCACCAGTTTCTTTATTTGTTGCTACGTAAAGTGTTGAAATTCCAGTATAACCAAGATCTTTTAACTCATTATAATATTCCAAAGAGGTATCATAATCTTTAGCTAAAGAAGCACTAACTGCAGCGTTGTATAAAAAAGAGGTATCCTTTGGACTTAGTTTATAGGTTAAATAAAAATTCTTGGCAGCTTCTTTATAGTTTTTGTCTTTATTATATAAGTCAGCTCCTAAATTAGATACTTTTTCTATTAATTTATTTAGCATTGGTTGTGCATCCTTTGAGTATCTTTCTCTACCAATTTCTTTTTCATAAGCAAAAAGCTTATTAAACGCTTCTGCAGCTTCTGCATATTTATTTTTTCCTGCTAAAGCTTGACCTTTTACAAAATAATACTGTGCTTTGTATTTAGAATCCATAGTTTCTAGCATACCTTCAACTGAATTTGCAGCTGCTAAGGCAGCAGTATAATCTTGTTTCTTTATAGCTTTTTCTGCTACTCTCAATTCTTTTTTTTGACTAAAAGCAACTACAGACATTAAACCTAAAGAAAGTGCTAATATTTGTTTTTTCATTTTTTATTATTTTAATTTATTTTTACTCTTCGTTTGTATTATTTTCAATTTCCGTGCCATTCTCTGTTTCTTGATCAGATTCTTCATCATCACCTTCATGCACTACTTTTGCTACAGCTGCAATACTGTCATCTTCTTTAATATTAATTAAACGAACTCCTTGAGTTGCACGTCCCATAACACGTAAATCTTCCACTGCCATTCTAATGGTTAAACCAGATTTGTTTATAATCATTAAATCATTAGAATCATCTACATTTTTAATGGCTACTAAATTACCTGTTTTTTCAGAAATATTTAGTGTTTTCACTCCTTTACCTCCTCTGTTTGTAATTCTATAATCTTCTAAACTAGAGCGTTTTCCGTAACCTTTTTCAGAAACTACTAAAATATTGCTTTCCATATCATTTACAGCTACCATTCCAATAACTTCGTCATTTTCATGTTGTAAAGTAATTCCGCGCACACCAGAAGCTGTTCTTCCCATTGGTCTTGTTTTTGCTTCTTCAAAACGAATAGATTTACCTGATGCCAATGCTAACATTACTTGACTATCACCAGTTGTTAATTTTGCTTCTAGTAATTCATCACCTTCTTTAATTGTAATTGCATTTATTCCGTTTGTTCTTGGACGTGAATATTGCTCTAAAGAAGTTTTTTTAACTTGCCCTTTCTTTGTAGCCATAATCACATAATGGCTGTTTATGTACTCTTCGTCTTTTAAATCTTGAGTAACTAAGAATGCTTTTACAGAATCGTCTGGTTCAATATTAATAAGGTTTTGCATAGCTCTTCCTTTGGTGTTTTTTCCACCTTCTGGAATTTCATAAACTCGCATCCAAAATACTTTTCCTTTTTGAGTAAAAAACATCATGTATTGGTGATTGGTACCAACAAATAAGTGTTCTAAGAAATCTTCGTTTCTGGTTGTTGCACCTTTTTGACCTCTTCCTCCTCTATTTTGAACTTTATATTCATCTAAATTAGTTCTTTTTAGGTAACCTGCATTAGAGATTGTTACAACAACTTTCGTATCTGGAATCATATCCTCAATACGCATATCTCCACCAGCATATTCTATGGTAGATCTACGTTCATCACCATATTTATCTTTGATATGTAGTAACTCGTCTTTTATAATTTGATAACGTCTTGGTTCGTTTGCTAAAATATCTTTTAAATCAGCAATCGTAATCATTATTTCATCATATTCTGCACGTAATTTATCTTGCTCTAAACCTGTTAATTGACGCAAACGCATTTCTACAATTGCTTTCGCTTGAATTTCAGTTAACTCAAAACGCTTAATTAGGCTTTCTCTAGCTTCGTCAGCATTAGAAGATGCTCTAATTATTTTTATTACTTCATCAATATTATCTGAAGCAATAATTAAACCTTCTAAAATATGTGCTCTTGCTTCTGCTTTTTTTAATTCAAATTCTGTTCTACGAACAATAACTTCATGTCTATGTTCTACAAAATAATGTATTAACTGCTTTAAGTTTAATTGTTCTGGTCTTCCATTTACTAAAGCAATATTGTTTACACTAAATGAGGTTTGTAACTGAGTATATTTGAAAAGTTTATTTAAAACAATGTTTGGTATTGCATCTCTTTTTAAAATATAAACAATACGCATTCCGTTTCTATCAGATTCATCTCTAATGTTGGCAATGCCTTCTAATTTTTTCTCATTTACCAAATCAGCAGTTTTTTTAATCATGTCTGCTTTATTGACTTGATAAGGAATTTCGGTAACAATTATACATTCACGCCCCTTAACTTCTTCAATAATTGCTTTAGCACGCATTACAATTCGTCCACGTCCTGTATGAAATGCATCTCTTACACCATCGTAACCATAAATGATTCCTCCTGTTGGAAAATCAGGAGCTGTTATGTGCTGCATTAACTCATCTATCTCAATATCTCTATTGTCTATATATGCTACTGTACCATTTATAACTTCTGTTAAGTTATGTGGTGCCATATTAGTAGCCATACCTACAGCAATACCAGAAGCTCCATTTACCAATAAGTTTGGTATTCTTGTTGGTAATACAGTAGGTTCTTGCAAAGTATCATCAAAGTTTAATCGATGGTCTACAGTTTCTTTTTCAATATCAGCTAACATTTCTTCTGATATTTTTTGCATCCTAACCTCTGTATAACGCATTGCTGCTGGCGAATCACCATCAACAGAACCAAAGTTTCCTTGGCCATCTACCATCATGTAACGTACACTCCAATCTTGCGCCATACGAACCATAGAATCATATACAGATGTATCTCCATGTGGGTGATACTTTCCTAAAACTTCTCCAACAATTCTTGCAGATTTTTTATACGCTCCAGTTGCTTTAATTCCTAACTCATGCATACCATACAAAACTCTTCTATGAACTGGTTTTAAACCATCTCTAACATCTGGTAATGCTCTGGAAACAATAACTGACATTGAATAATCAATATAGGCAGCTTTCATCTGCTCTTCAATGTTAATTGGAATTAACTTTTCTCCCTCTGTCATATATTTTCTATTAATATTTATTCATTTTTTTAAAACAAGGCAAGATACTATTTCTATCAATATTTACAAAGATATTCCCTTTATCAATTCTATAGAGTTATCAACATTTTTTGATAATTTTTAACACTAATTTATTTGGTTGATTTTCAATAGTTCTTTAACTTGGTAACAAAGTCAAACTGTCAGTTTTACAGCCTTGGCATCTTTTTTGTAATTATTCAAAAAAAAAAGGACTAAATTTACATCAATAGATACAATATATATGGACGATAATTTTTCACCAAAAGTAAGAGACGTAATCGCTTTCAGTAAAGAAGAAGCGCTAAGATTAGGGCATGAATTTATTGGAACAGAACATTTATTACTAGGTTTGATAAGAAAAGGAGAAGGAAAAGCAATGGAAATTTTAACTGCATTTGATGTAGATACTATTTTACTGCGTAAAAAGCTGGAACAGCTTAATCCTGCAAATCCTGCTTTTGCAGAAACTTCAGAAAAGAAAAACCTTCATTTAACAAGACAAGCAGAAAAAGCACTTAAAACTACTTTTTTAGAAGCTAAACTATACCAAAGTGAGTCAATTGATACTGCACACTTATTGCTTTGTATTCTTAGGAACGAGAATGATCCTACAACAAAATTAATACATAAATATCATGTAAATTATGATGAAGCCAAAGCATTGTACAAACAGCTACATGTAAATGATGCAGATTTACCTAACAATCCGATTGCTGAAACGCCTTCTGATGATGAATTTGCTTCTGAAAAGCCAAATCCGTTTGAACAACCTCAAAAAGGAAAATCAGTAAAAAAATCAAAAACACCTGTTTTAGATAATTTTGGAAGGGATTTGACTTTATTAGCAGAAAGTGGCAAATTAGATCCTGTCGTTGGTAGACAAAAAGAAATAGAAAGAGTTTCTCAAATTTTAAGTAGAAGAAAAAAGAATAATCCAATGTTAATTGGTGAACCTGGTGTTGGTAAATCTGCCATTGCTGAAGGTTTGGCTTTAAGAATTGTAGAGCGTAAAGTTTCTAGAATTTTATTTGACAAACGTTTAGTTTCTTTAGATTTAGCAAGCTTGGTTGCAGGTACAAAATATCGTGGTCAGTTTGAAGAACGCATGAAAGCTTTAATGAACGAATTAGAAAAAAATGACGATATTATTCTTTTTATTGATGAAATTCATACCATTGTTGGTGCTGGAGGTGCAACAGGTTCACTAGATGCCTCTAACATGTTAAAACCAGCTTTAGCAAGAGGTGAAATACAATGTATTGGAGCTACAACTTTAGATGAATACAGAACTAATATTGAAAAAGATGGTGCATTAGAGCGTCGTTTTCAAAAAGTAATTGTAGATCCAACTACTGTTGAAGAAACCATACAAATTTTACACAATATAAAAAGTAAATACGAAGAGCACCATCATGTAAATTACACAGATGATGCTCTAGAAGCTTGTGTAAAATTAACAAACAGATATATGACTGACAGATATCTTCCAGACAAAGCTATTGATGCTTTAGATGAAGCCGGATCAAGAATTCATATCACCAATATAGTTGTTCCAAAACAAGTTTTAGAGCTAGAGTCACAGTTAGAAATTATTCGTGATAAAAAAACAAAAGCTGTAAATGGTCAAAAATATGAAGAGGCTGCCAAACTTCGTGATGACGAAAAAAATATGGAAGCTGCTTTAGATTCTGCCCAAAAACAATGGGAAGATGATTCTAAATTAAACCGTGAAATTGTTACAGAAGACAATGTTGCAGAAGTAGTTTCTATGATGACTGGAATTCCAGTAAACAGGGTTGCAGAAGCAGAAAGCCATAGATTACATGAACTACCAGATTTAATTAAAGGTAAAGTTATTGGTCAAAATGAAGCTGTAAGTAAAGTTGTAAAAGCCATTCAAAGAAATAGAGTTGGACTTAAAGACCCAAACAAACCAATTGGATCATTTATTTTCTTAGGACAAACTGGTGTTGGTAAAACACAATTGGCAAAAATACTAGCTCGTGAATTATTTGATTCTGATGATTCCTTAATTAGAATTGACATGAGTGAATATATGGAAAAATTCGCCATTTCTCGTTTAATTGGTGCTCCTCCAGGATATGTTGGTTATGAAGAAGGAGGGCAATTAACTGAAAAAGTTCGTAGAAAACCATATTCTGTAGTTTTATTAGATGAAATTGAAAAAGCGCATCCAGATGTATTTAATATGTTACTTCAAATTTTAGATGATGGACATATCACAGACAGTTTAGGACGTAAAATAGATTTTAGAAATACTATCATCATTATGACTTCTAACATTGGTGCACGTCAATTAAAAGATTTTGGAGGTGGTGTTGGTTTTGGAACAGCTACAAAAACTGCACAAGCAGATGCACACGCAAAATCTGTAATTGAAGATGCCTTAAAAAAATCTTTCGCACCGGAATTTTTAAATAGAATTGACGATGTTATTGTATTTAATGCATTAGAAAGAGAAGATATTCATTCAATTATTGACATAGAGTTAGACAAACTATTACATAGAATTTCTGATTTAGGGTATACTTTAAACTTAAGCGAAAAAGCAAAAGATTATATTGCTGACAAAGGTTTCGATAAAAAATATGGAGCAAGACCATTAAAAAGAGCCATACAGAAATATATAGAAGATGCTTTGGCAGAAGAAATTGTAAACTCCAAACTTTCTGAAGGTGATACAATAGCTATGGATTTAGATGAGGACAAAAACATACTCACCATTAATATTGAAAAAGGCGAAAAAAAACCTGAAACTAGAACAGAAACAGAGTCATAAAAAAAGAAAATCCCAAATTACAAAATTTGGGATTTTTTTTTACTATAACTTTAGCATAATATTTTTAAAGTTAAATCTTTCTAAAATCAAAAAAACTTACAAAATATGCTTTAATTAAATTTCTATATTTGCGTCAAATTATAAAACATTAAAATGAAAAAAATAAGCATTCTATTTTGTGCTATATTAGCCATAGTTTCTTGCACTTCAGAACACCCAAAAAACTACTTATCATTCTCAGGAAAACTAGAAAACAACAAAGACTCTATCCTTACAATTTCTAGCCAAAAAGGACTTGTAAAAACAATTTCTATTAATGAAGATGGCACTTTTAGCGATACTTTAAAAGTAACAGAACCTGCTATATATGTTATTAGTACAGACCCTACAAAAAGAGCGCCAATTTACTTAAAAAATGGTTTTGATATAAAGTTAAATGGTGATTCAGAAAAATTTATGACTAGCTTTCAATTTTCTGGAAAAGGTGCTGATAATAGTAACTTTATAATTGCTCAAGTTGAAGAAAGTCAAAAATTAGGAAACCCTGCTTTGATTTTAGAGTTAGAAGAAGAAGCTTTTAAAACTAAAGTAGCCAACATCAAAAGTAAATTTGATAGTATTTTAAATTCTTATTCAGATGTTGATAGCTCTTTAACTATTATGGCAAACCAACAAACTGAGCAAATGGTTAACTTTTTTAATACAACTTATGCAAGAAATAAAGCTACAGCAAAAGGAACTCCTTCACCTAAATTTACAGATTATGTAGATTTTAAAGGTGGAAAAAAATCACTTGACTCTTTCAAAGGAAAATATGTTTACATAGATGTTTGGGCAACTTGGTGTGGACCTTGTATTCAACAAATTCCTTATTTAAAATCACTAGAAAAAGAGTATCGTAATAAAAACATTGAATTTGTTAGTATTTCTACTGACGAAGCAAGAAGAAATGGGGGTTCTTGGGAAGCTGCTGAAAAAAAATGGAGAAACTTTGTAAAAGAAAAAGATTTGAGTGGTGTACAGTTATGGTCTGGTGAAGATTATTCTTTTCAACAAGCATATCAAATCACAGGAATTCCAAGATTTATTTTGGTAGATCCTGATGGAAATATTGTAAATCCAAACGCACCTAGACCTTCTGATCCAAGGTTAAAAGAAATGTTTACCTCTTTAGGTATTTAAATATTTCTTTTAAATTTTAATAAAATAAAAAAGCGAAATTCATTTAGAATTTCGCTTTTTTATTTAACTTATTTATTCTGAGTGAAATTTACTCTTTATAAACACCCATATTTGCATATTTATCCATTCTTTTAGAAACCAAATCAGCATCAGATAAATCTTTTAATTCATCAAAAGCACTTATAATTTGCTCTTGAACTGCTTTAAAAGCTCCTTCTCTATCTGAATGAGCACCTCCTACAGGTTCTTTAATAATACCATCAATTAACTTTAACTTTTTCATATCTGTTCCAGTTAACTTTAGTGCTTCTGCAGCTTGTTCTTTAAATTCCCAACTTCTCCATAATATAGAAGAACAAGACTCAGGTGATATTACAGTATACCATGTATTTTCCATCATGTAAACTCTATCTCCTACTCCAATACCTAAAGCACCTCCTGAAGCTCCTTCACCAATAACAATAGTAATAATTGGTGTTTTTAAACGAGTCATTTCAAAAATATTTCTAGCAATTGCTTCACCTTGACCACGTTCTTCTGCTTCTAAACCTGGATATGCACCTGGAGTGTCTAACAAAGTAACTACAGGAATTCCAAATTTTTCTGCCATTTTCATTAAACGTAAGGCTTTTCTATATCCTTCAGGGTTTGCCATTCCGAAATTTCTGTATTGGCGTGTTTTGGTATTGTACCCTTTTTGCTGACCAATAAACATGTATGATTGATCACCAATTTTACCTAAACCACCAATCATTGCTTTATCATCTTTTACAGATCTGTCACCATGTAATTCCATAAAAGTATTTCCGCAAATGGCTCTTATATAATCTAAAGTATAAGGTCTGTTTGGATGCCTAGATAGTTGAACTCTTTGCCAAGGCGTTAGATTTTTATATATATCTTTTCTGGCATTTTCTAATTTTTTTTCAATCTTCTTGCAAGTTGCTGTAACGTCAACTTCGCTTTCTTCTCCAATAATTTGGCACTTCTGAAGCTGATCTTCAAGCTCTTTTATTGGCATTTCAAAATCTAAATATTCCATTTTGTAGTTATTTGATTTTAGTTATTTGTAATAGCAAACATACTATAAAATTTGCTTTTTAAGGCAAAAACCTACTACTTTTTTCTATTCAATTTCTGTTTAAACTTCCCTTTTAATACGGTTCTGTTTTTTATAATTCCGTTTAATAATACTACAAATAAAACAATAAATGCACCTAAATAAAAAGTTGTACTCATTTGCTCTTTGTCTCCGAAAATAATTAATGCTAAAATTATAGCATAAATAGGCTCTAAATTAATTGTAAGCATAACTGTGTAAGGTGACAAGTATTTCATCACTTTTACGGAGGCTATAAATGCATAAGCTGTACAAATACTACTTAACAATATTAAGTACAACCAGTCTAAATTTGGAATTTGAAAAAAACTTACGGAAAATCCATTTGTAAAAAACAAGTATATGGTAATGAAAACTGTTCCAAAAAATAGTTGATAAAATGAAATGGTATCTGCTTCGTGCTTTTTAATAAACAAACCATTTAAAACTGCAAATAGTGAACCTAAAAAAGAGGCGATTAATGCATAAATTATTCCTAATTTATATTGGCTCTCAAAATTGAAAATAATATACAAACCTGCAATAACTAAAAGCCCTAAAATGGTTTCAATAGCTTTTAATTTTCGTTTAAAAAAAATAGGTTCTATTAATGAAGTAAAAAAAGCTCCTGTGCTCATTGTTACTAAAGCAACTGAAACGTTAGATACTTTTATAGCTTTGAAAAAGAAAATCCAATGAGATGCAATAACCACTCCTGTGAAAAAAAATTTTAGAACGGTTCTTTTATCAATTTTTATTGATTTTTTTTTGAACAAAAAGTAGATAAAAATAAATAGTACAGCTAATAACATACGATACCAAACCAAAGGAATTGCATCAATACTAATTAAAGCACCTAAAATGGCAGTAAAACCCCAAATAAAAACAATAAGGTGTAAAAGCAAATAGTTTTTTAGCCTACTTTCTTGCATTTATGTAGAGATAAATGGCTATAATTCCAAAAATTATATTGGGAATCCACACATATAAAAAAGAATTTACTCCTGCTACAGAACCTAGAACCTCACCAATTTTCATGAAAAATACGTACAAAAACATTATTCCAATTCCAATTGCTAAGTTTACTCCTGTACCTCCTCTTTTTTTTCTAAATGCAAGTGCGACAGCGATTATAGTAAGAATGTAAGATGCTATTGGTAAACTTGTTCTTTTATGCAACTCAACCAAATAAGCATTTAAGTTTTTTACACCTCTTTTTTTAGATAGATTTATAAATCTTACAAGTTCATCTGAAGGCATTTCTTGTGATAAAGCTGATTTATAAATTAAATCTCTAGGTGTAAAACTAAAAACTGTATCTATTTTTTTTCCTTCAAAAATACTATCTCTGTCATTAAATATCAGTCGTTTTCTCCAGTTTGTTAATTTAAAGGTTGAGTCTTTAGAATTGTATCTTAAATTATCTGCAGACAGTTTTGATTTTAATTTTAAACCATCATAAGTTTCTGAGGTAAAATAGGAACCTACACTTGTTTCTGTATTGAAACTTCTTAAATAAATATAAGTACTATCTGTAAGTTGTAAACTAAAATCGGAAATGAATTTTAAATCGTTTTTTTGACGTGCATTACTAATATATTCTTTCTCAAAAGCTCTTCTTACCTTACTACTATTTGGAACTACAAAATGATTCATTCCTAAAGAAATGACCGTAATTAATGTTGCACCAATAAAATAAGGATATAAAAAACGAGTAAACGATACTTTTGCATTTGTAATTGCAATGATTTCGGTATTGTTAGATAGTTTAGAGGTAAATAAAATAACTGCAATAAACAACGCCAAAGGCATAAAAGTATTGGTGTAGTATATTATAAAGTTCTTATAATAAGAATCTAAAATTTCGTAAAATCCTAAATTTGGATGTTCTAAAAAATTATCTATTTTTTCAGAAATATCAATTGCAATTGCAATAGGAATTAAGATTAGCAAGGTAAATACAAATGTTACCAAATATCTTTTTAATATGTACCAATCTATGATTTTCACTTAGTAATTTGATTTTTTATAAACTTACTCAATTCTTTTAAATTTAAAGTCTATTGTCCATTTGTTTTACCATTTTGTCTTTCCACTCTCTAAAATCTCCAGCTAAAATATGTTTTCTAGCTTCACGTGTTAACCAAACATAAAAACCTAAATTATGTATTGAGGCAATTTGTTTACCTAACATTTCTTTTGCTACAAATAAATGACGTAAATAGGCTTTAGAGTATAATAAATCTACATGAGTTATTCCCATTTCATCAATTGGAGAGAAATCGTCCTCCCATTTTTTATTTTTAATATTTATTGAACCATGTGCCGTAAATAACATACCATTTCTAGCATTTCTAGTTGGCATTACACAGTCAAACATATCTATACCCAAAGCAATATTTTCTAAAATATTAATAGGTGTACCAACACCCATTAAATATCTTGGTTTTTCTTCTGGTAAAATTTCTGTTACAACTTCTGTCATTGCATACATTTCTTCTGCAGGTTCACCTACAGAAAGTCCTCCAATTGCATTTGCTTGTTGACCAGAATTTGCAATATATTCTGCAGATTGCCTTCTCAAGTCTTTATAAGTACTCCCTTGTACAATTGGCATAAATGTTTGTTCAAAACCATATTTAAAAGGTAATTTTTCTAAATGGTTTATACATCTATCCAACCATCTATGTGTCATATGCATAGAACGTTTTGCATAATTGTATTCACAAGGATATGGTGTACACTCATCAAATGCCATAATAATATCTGCACCAATTGTGCGTTGTGTTTCCATGACATTTTCCGGTGTAAAAAAATGCATAGAACCATCTATATGACTTTTAAATTTTACACCTTCTTCATTAATTTTTCTTCTACCAGAAAGTGAATATACTTGGTAACCTCCAGAATCAGTTAAAATATTTCTATCCCAATTCATAAACTTATGCAAACCTCCTGCTTTTTCTAAAATATCTAAACCTGGTCTTAAATAAAGGTGATAGGTATTTCCTAAAATAATATCTGGATTTACTTGTTCTTTTAGTTCTGTTTGATGAACTCCTTTTACGGTTCCTACAGTTCCTACAGGCATAAATATTGGAGTTTCTATTACTCCATGATCAGTAGTAATAACTCCTGCTCTAGCCTTGCTTTTTGGGTCGGTAATTTTTAAATCGAATGTCATTATTGGCAAATATACTATTATTGTAAGAAGTGAAAGACTAAAAGATTCTTAAAGATGAATCCTAAAATCTTCTTTTCTTTTTTGATGAAAAAGAACTATTTTTTTTCTTATTTTTTGGGGAAGATTTTCTAAAAGAAGCACTTTTTCTGTTAAAATCATTTTTAGAAGGTGCCAATTTTCTTTTTGGTTTAGATGCTTTTGGAACGGTTTTAACCTTAGACGCTTCTTCTGTTTTAGAAGATGTTGAAATCATTGTATTGATTTCTTTCATTTCTTCGTCTGTTAATTCTCGCCAATCTCCAGTTTGCAAATAACCCAACTCAACATTCATAATTCGAGTTCGTTTTAGCTTGGTCACTTCGTAACCTAAATACTCACACATTCTGCGAATTTGACGATTTAAACCTTGCGTTAATACAATTTTAAAGATTTTATCTGCTACTTTTTCTACAAAACATTTTTGTGTTACAGTTCCTAAAATTGGGATTCCATTCCCCATTTTATCTATGAAGTCTGGAGTAATAGATTTGTTTACAGTAACAAAATATTCTTTTTCATGATTGTTTCCTGCTCTCAAAATTTTGTTTACAATATCACCATCATTTGTCAAGAAAATTAAACCTTCTGAAGGTTTATCCAAACGACCTATTGGAAACAATCTTTCAGGATAATTAATGTGTTTTACAATGTTATTGGGTTCTCTATCATCTGTTGTAGAAACAATTCCTACAGGTTTGTTTAAGGCAATATATAGCGTTTTATTTTTGGGTGTAACCAATCTACCATCTAATTTTACCACGTCTTTTTTACCAACTCTATTGCCCAATTGCGTAGGTTTTCCGTTGATGGTGACTCTACCTTCATTAATAAATTTTTCAGCTTCTCTTCTAGAACAAATTCCTGAAGAGCTGATGTATTTATTAAGGTTTATGGTTTGTTGATTGTTGTTTTCCAAGGATAAATTATTTGACTACAAAAGTAAAGATTACATTACAATTCTATGGTTCTAAAAGTTAAATTTATTCTTGGTGTAAAAACCTTTTTTGTGGGTGGTAATCTGTGTAGCCAATTGGTTTGTGTAAATTCTTTCATAACTAACAAACTTCCTCTTTCTAAAACAATATCTACACGTTGTTTTGTCTCTTTATGTTTAAAAGAAAATTTACGTTCAGCACCCAAAGAAAGTGAAGCAATAGCTCCGTTTTTCTTTAACATTTTTTCTCCATCTGAATGATATGCCATACCTTCTTCTCCTGAATGATATAAGTTTAGTAAGCATGAATTGTAGGTCTCACCACTTTCTTTTTCTACAATGTTTTTAAGTACTAAAAGTTCTTTGGTAAAGATATTTGCTGTTTTGGTAATACCAGAATATTTATAAGAGAATTCTGACGCTCCATACCAAGCTACTTTACGTTTGGTGATTATTTTTTTACCAAAAATGATGGCTTCGTCATTTTTCCAATCAATGGTTTCTAGCAACTTTTGGTAGAAAAAATCACACTGATTTTTATCTAAAATAATTCCATGATAATTGGTAACGCCATCAAATGGAAGTATGTTTTTTATTTTTTCTGAAGAGAATAAATCCATTGCATAAAAATACAATTAATCTTTTATCTTGACAGGAAATAGCCAACCTAAACTCCAAAAGGATTTTCGATAGAATGTGCAGGTTTTGTAAACCATTTTGCACCATTTTCTGTCATATAAATATGATCTTCTAAACGAACACCAAATTTATTTGGAACACATATCATAGGTTCGTTGCTAAAGGTCATTCCAACTTCTAATGCTGTAGTATTTCCTCTTAAAATGTAAGGATATTCGTGTATTTGAAGTCCAATTCCATGACCTGTTCTATGTGGCAAACCTGGTAATTTATAATCTGGACCTAAATTGTGTTTTTCTAAAATTTTTCTTGAAGCATCGTCTATAGACCCACAAATGTTTCCTAAAATTGAAGCATCAAAAGCGGCTTGTTGTGTTTCTTTTTCTATGTTCCAAATAGTACGTTGTAACTCATTAGCTTCACCAAAAATATAGGTTCTTGTAATATCAGAAATGTAGTCGTACAACTGACACCCTGTATCAACTAAAACAATATCATTTTTTCCTAAATTCTTCGGATTTTTTACACCATGAGGAAATGAAGAATCTACACCAAAAAGCACAATACAAAAGTAAGATCCAGAAGAAACTCCGTATTTTTTATGCGCTTCGTGAATAAAGTTTTCTACCTCTTTGGTTGTAATTCCTACCCTTAAAATTCTTGCTGCTGCTTTTTGAACTTCTAATGTAATGTCCATTACATGTTGTATAATTGCAATTTCTGCGGATGATTTTATCATTCTACATTCAGAAATTAAATTGGTAGCAGTAGTAATTTTTATGGATTGCTTTTGCTTTAGTAATTCTTCTAAAATTGAAAACGGAGTCATTTCATCTAACTGAATTTCACCTTCTGTAACGTTATTTTCTTTTAAAATTTTGAAAAATAATTCTTGCGGATTTTCGTGCTCTTCCCAACCATGAATTTTGCCTTCTATTTCAAGAAAATCTTGAATGGTTCCTATTTCAAATACTGGAGCGATGTAATGCACTTCTTCATTTGGTAATACAATAGCACCAACCATTCTTTCACTTGCATTCCAATGTGTGCCTGTAAAATATAATAAATTTGCACCTGCATTTAAGTACATTGCTTTTACATTGTTTAGCTTCATTAGCTTACAAACTTTTTGTATTCTTTGCTTGTATTCTTCTTTTTGAATAGGTTGTACTGTATTAGCTAATGGCTTAATTTTAGCTAGTTCTATTTCTGGAGTAGAACCTCCAATTCCGAATTTGTTCATGTTTTAAAACTTTCTATCTGGGTGAAATGATGCAATGTCTAAAGATAATTTTTTATCAGCAATAATTTCTGAAACCAATTTACCTGTTGCAGGACCTAAACTCCAACCCATCATTGCATGACCTGTTGCAACTGTTAAATTTTTACAAGAATTTGACTTTCCAATATAAGGTAATCCATCAGGAGAACAAGGTCTTAACCCACATGTTGCGTTTTCTTTTTCTTGATTAGAAATTGTAACATTTTGGTAATAGTTTTGTGCGGCGTTTGCAATAGCATCAACTCGTTTCGAGTTTATGGTATTATTAATTCCTGAAATTTCCATAGTTCCTGCAAAGCGTGTGAAACCTTCCATAGGAGTTACCGCTACTTTTGCCTCACATAAAATGGCTGGAATGGTAATATTTGTATTGTTTTTCACATTAATACTATAGCCTTTTCCTGCTTGAATTGGTGTTTTTAACCCTAATTTTTTTGTGATTTGTGGGCTCCAACTTCCTGCTGCTAAAACCACCTCATCTACTTCTATTTCTCTTTTATCTGTTACTATTTTAGTAATTTTTTCTGATGAAACATCTAAATCTGTTACTGTTTCATTTTTATAAAATACAACTCCGTTTTTTTCTAAATATGAAATCATTTCTTTCATAAATACACCTGGAGTCATGTGTGCATCTGAATGATAATATACACCTCCTTTAATATTTAAGTTGGTGTTAGGTTGCAATTGCTCTACTTCATTTGCAGATAAATGTTCGACTTTTAGTCCTTGCTGAATTCCTTTTTTACCAACTTCCCATTCTTCTTCGCCCACTTTATCAGATTTATATAACATTAATAACCCTTTATGATCATAATGAAAATTGAAATCGTTTGATTTTTTTAAATCTTCATATAAATCTCGTCCTAATAAATTAATGTCTAAAATAGGCTGAATGGCTTTTTCCACTTTTGCTTTTGTTGCAGATTTTTTAAATGCCAAACTCCATTTTAAAAAATCGATATCTAATCTTGGTTTTACGTAAAAAGGACTTGAAGCATTAAACATCCATTTGATGCCTTTTGTAATCATTCCTGGTGCAGCTAAAGGAATAAAATGGCTTGGAGTGATATACCCAGCGTTTACATAAGACGCTCCAGAATCCATGTTAGATTTATCTATTACTGTTACATTATACCCTTCTTTTTGAAGATAATACGCTGTGGAAACACCAATAATTCCACCACCAATAACAACTATATTTTTACTCATATTAAATTACTTGAAAACCATGTGCGTAAGGATCATCTTCATCATCAATAATAATCGTATTATATCCATAAATTTTAGCCCAACCTTTTACACTTGGTATAATTGCAGGTTTACCATTCAACGTAGTTGCTTCTTCTACTTTACCTGTAAATTTAGAACCAATAAAGCTTTCATGAATAAATTCTTCTCCAACATTTAATTTACCTTTTGCATATAATTGTGCTAATCTTGCAGAAGTTCCTGTGCCACATGGACTTCTATCAATTGCTTTATCTCCATAAAAAACCGCATTTCTTCCAGAAGAAGTTGGGTCTAGAGGATCTCCTGTCCACAACATGTGAGAAACATCTCTAATCGTATCATTTTCTGGATGAATAAATAAATTAGGATATTTTAAATTAATATTCTCTCTTACAATCTGTGAATATTGAACAATTTTTGCAGCGGTAAAATTATGAACTCCTCCAAAATTTTTTTGTGGATCTACAATTGCATAAAAGTTTCCTCCGTAAGCAACATCAAAAGTTAATTCTCCTAATTCTGGACAATTTACCGTTAAATTTTCTGCAGCTAAATAGCTTTTTACATTAACCAGCTTTACCCAATCTACTTTTTTACCTGTTTGTTGGTATTCGATTTCTACCAAACCTGCAGGTGCTTCCATCTTTATTTTTCCAGGAATTTTTGGGGTTACCAAACCTTCTTCTATAGCAATAGTAATAGTTCCAATTGTACCATGACCACACATTGGCAAACAGCCAGAAGTTTCAATAAATAAAATGGAAAAATCGTTTTCTGGATTGTGAGGTGGAAATAAAATAGAACCACTCATCATGTCATGACCTCGTGGTTCAAACATTAATCCTTTTCGAATCCAATCATACTCTTTTAAAAAATGCTGGCGCTTTTCGCTCATATTTTTGCCCACTAAATTAGGGGCTCCACCAGCAACAACTCTTACAGGGTTTCCACACGTATGTGCATCCACACAAAAAAAAGTTTTTTTACTCATTTAATGTTTGCTTTATGTAATTGTTTACACGATTTTCTAGAATAGCTAAAGTTACTGTTCCTGCTCCTAAAATAACTTCATGAAATTCTCTTATGTCAAATTTTTCTTTTAATTCATTTTCTGCTTGTTTACGTAATTCACGAATTTTAATCTCTCCTATTTTGTAAGAAATTGCTTGCCCAGGCCAAGTGATATACCTATCTGTTTCTGTAGTAACTTCATGAATTGACAGTGCTGTATTTGACGCCATATAATCTATTACTTGTTGTCTAGACCAACCTTTTGCATGTATTCCTGTATCTACCACCAATCTACAAGCACGCCACATTTCGTATGTATATTTACCAAATTTTTCATAAGGTGTTGTATAAATACCCATTTCATCTGCTAAAGATTCTGCATATAAACCCCAACCTTCTCCATAAGCCGATAAATATAAATTTCTTCTAAATTGTGGAATTTTGTCTTTTGGTAATTCGTTATTTAACGAGATTTGCAAATGATGTCCTGGAACTGCTTCATGAGCTGTTAAAGCAGGAATTGTATACAACGTTCTGCTTGGTAAATTGTAGGTGTTTACCCAATAAAAACCTGCAGTGGTTTCACTTCTGGAGCCAGAATATCTTCCTCCTGTATAATTAGGTGCAATTGCTGCTGGAACAGGAACAACACCATAGGGTTTTCGTGGTAATGTTTTAAAGTATTTTGGCAATTCTGCATCAATTCTTTTAGAAATATCTCTTGCAAACATTAATAGTTCTTTTGCTGTTTTTGGATAAAATTGTTCATCTGTTCTTAAAAACTGAACAAAATCTTCGAAAGAACCTTCAAAACCTAATTCGTCAATAATTTTTTGCATTTCTGCTTTAATACGAGCAACTTCTTTTAAGCCAATATTATGAATATCGTCTGCTGTATATTGTGTACTTGTAGTGTAAAAATTTATTCTATTTTGATAAAATGCTTTCCCATTTTTAATAGTTCCTACTCCTAACCCTTTTCTGGTGTTTGGAAAGTATTCTTCTTCAAAAAAAGTTTTTATTTTTTTATATTGATTGATTGCATTCTTTTGAACACTAACATTTGCAACCGCCAAAACAGAATCTTTAAATGCTTCTGATAAATTTTCGGGTAAATTTATAAATGGTTTGTAAAAATCACTTTTTGTAATGTCTGAAACAATATGCTTATCATACGTAAAAGCATAGTTTGGATATGCTTGTTTTGGTTGTGAGATACCTGCTTCTACTCCAGCTTTTAAAATACTTAAATTGTAATCAATTTTTTCTGGTAAGTTTTCTAACTGTTGTAAATAGTCTTTTACTTCTTCTTTGTTTTTTAATGTTTTATCACCCATATTTCCTAAATTCAAATGAAAAGCAATTTCATTTGTCATAGGATTTAGGTGCATTTTGTATGTGTTTCTATCTATTTTATCTTGTAAAACAAATAGTAGTAAATCTCTTGAAATCTTTTCGTTTTCAGATAAACCTATAGTTTCAACTTGCTGTAATTCATCAATTAACTTTTGAGCATTTTCTGCTTCTAATTGATGAAATTTATTGGTGTTTTCTAAAGATGTATAGGGATCAAAATCGTAGTCAATTTTTGTTTCGTACTTAGAAATAATCTTCGTTAAAACTTCGCTTGACGATTCATCTTTACAGGATAAAAATCCAAAAAATAAAAAGATTGCAAGAAATTTATAACTATCCATATGTTAAATTTTATTTGTTGTTGATTTTCCATCTACAATTCTTAAAATTCCCAATGGATTTTCGTTTTTAAGTGCTGCTGGTAACAATTCGTTTGGCCAGTCTTGAAAACTAAAAGGTCTTACAAATCGTTTGATTGAATCTACTCCTACTGCAGTAAATCTACTATCTGTAGAGGCTGGGTAAGGACCACCATGCAACATAGAAGGACAAACCTCTACACCTGTTGGAACTCCATTAAAAATAATACGACCTACTCTATTTTCTAATTCGTGAATTACATCAACATAATTACTAATTTCGTTATCATCAGAAATTACAGTTCCTGTTAATTGACCTTCTAATTTAGAAGTTATTTCCTTTAATTCTGCTTCGTTTTCACATTGAACCACTAAAGAATATGGGCCAAAAACTTCATGATGTAACGTTTCGTTTTCTAAAAAAGTTTTCCCTTCTACAGTAGTAACTACTTGTTTCGCGAAGTTAGGTTGCACATTTTCTGAACGTTCAGCTAAAACGTCAATTCCGTTTTGAGATAGAGCTTTTTCTTTATTTTTTTCGTAAGCTCCTGCAATATTTGGATGTAGCATACAAGAAGGTTCTATGTTCACAATTTCTTCTGCTAATGTATTTACAAAATTGGTTAGTCCTGCTGATTTTATGGCTAAAATTAAACCAGGATTTGTACAGAATTGTCCAGTTCCTAAAGTGATAGATCCTGCATAGGTTTTTGCAATGTCTGATGCTCTATTTTCTAACGCTTTTGGTAAAATAACCACAGGATTTATACTTCCCATTTCTGCGAAAACCGGAATTGGTTCGTCTCTTTTTGCTGCCAAATCATACAATGCTCTTCCTCCATTTAAACTTCCTGTAAATGCAACTGCTTTTACGTTTGGATTTTGAGCTAATTCTTGTCCTACTTCAATTCCACTACTATTTAAATTTGAAAAAACGCCATTGGGCATTCCTGTTTTTTCTGCTGCTTTTATAATTGCTGAAGAAACTAATTCTCCAGTTCCTGCATGCATTGGATGTGATTTTACAATTACAGGACAACCTGCTGCTAAAGCTGCTGCAGTATCTCCGCCAGCTGTAGAAAATGCCAATGGAAAATTAGAAGCTCCAAAAACCACGACTGGTCCTAAAGAAACGTTCATTTTTCTTAAATCTACTTTTGGCAATGGCTCACGATCTGGCTGTGCAGTATCTATAGTAGCTTCTACCCAATTCCCCTCTTCTACATGATTTGCAAATGCTCGTAATTGACCCAAAGTTCTACCTCTTTCTCCTGCTGCTCTTCCTGCTGGCAAACCACTTTCTAAACAATAAACGTTTAGCAGCTCTTCACCTAAATTTTCTATTTCTGTGGCTATTGCTCTTAAAAATTCAGCTTTTTTTGCACCAGAAACTTTAGAATAGGCTTTAAAAGCATTTGCTGCCAATTCACAAGCCTTATTTACATCTGCAGAAGTTGCCTCTGTAAAAATCCACTCATTTTCTGTATTTTTTTGCGGATTAAAAGTTTTAAATGTTTTGTTTCCGTTTGCTGTTGTTGTATTTCCTATATAGTTTTTTCCTGTAATCATAATTACTTATTTTCTTTATGTTTTATTTCAAATTTAATCATTTGTAAACTATTTTTTTGATGATAGATCTTTAGCAATAATACTTTAAATAGAAAAAGCTTTTTCCATTTTTGAGTATTTGAAAGGATTAACTTATTAAGTCTAAAGCTTCAAGTCTTTCTTTTGCTAAAATATATCTTGCATTCACATCATCAATTTGCTGTTGCGTTAATTTTTTACCAAAAGTACGTAGTCCTCCTGCAACATCATTATGATGTATTCCCATAGCTAGTTTAAGATATTCCATAAGTAATGGCTGAGCATCTAGATATGATAAAGAATTTAAAGCCTGAGAAATTTTATTTGCCTCAGCCCAATTTCCATTTACAACATATTCTTGCATAGTAACACTTGCTTTTGGGAAGATAGTACCTACACCTGTAATTCCACCACTTGCTCCAGCAAGTCCTGCAAAAACAGTTACTGTATCTACTCCTGCCAATACTTTTAAATCTTTGTTCTCTAACATCAAGGTTTCAATAATAGAAACATCTATAGTTGATATTTTTAGAGCTGTTACTTTAGGAAGTACAGAAAGTTTAAGAAGAAGGTCAGTTGAGAGTGGATGATAACCAGCTGCATCAGGATTGTTATAAGGCATCATTGTTACACCAACATCTTTTGCAGTTGCTTCTGCAAGTGCATAATATTCGTACATTTCTTTTTCAGATGGAACTGCCTTTGTTTTTGGTGGCATCACCATAACTGTATCAACTCCAACTGTTGCAAGTCCTTCAACGATTTTAGCAAGTTCTTCTTTGGTTTCTGCTGCAGCTCCACTAATTAATGGAACGTTATATTCTTTAGCAACCTCGGAAAGGGAATCAAGTAAAGAAAGACGCTGATTATTGCTCAAGTAGCTATTCTCACCTAAAGTACCAGAACCTACAAGTCCGCTCATTCTAGTTCCACCTTTTCCTTGAGTTTTTAAAATACCTGCGGCCTGTTTTTGTGTTGTATCAAAGTCTATTTCAAGAGTGCCAGATTTTGATTCTTTTAGCCATGTAAACACTGCAGGCATTACGCCATCCCATTGTGTACTCATAATTATTATAGTTTGTGTATTTGTAAATTATTTTTACAAATTTACATTAGAAATAAAAAGAGAAGTTAATCTTCTTTTATCCAAATAAGATACAATATTATCCATAAAATTATATAAAAAATATTTTATGGCTATTATTTGCATATATTTGTAAAGTGAAGATATTGCCATTTCAAATTCCAAAACCTAAAAACGATGCACTTGTTTTTCAAGAGAATATTGAATTTGCTTTTTACAACAAACTCCATCAGCATAAGGAGATTCAAATAAGTTTAATTGTAAAAGGTGAAGGAACTTTAATTGTTGGTGATACTATTAATAATTACAAAGCAGGAAATATTATTATTTTGGGTAGCAATTTACCACACGTTTTTGAAAGTTTAGAAAACTTTGCAGAAAAATCTCACATGATTACTCTTTTTTTTACAGAAGATTCTTTTGGTGAACATTTCTTTGAACTTCAAGAACTTAATGAAATAAACCTTTTTTTTAAACAAGCTAAACATGGCTTTAAAATAGTTTCTGATGAAAGTATCGCAAAACTATTTTTAAAGTTAAAAACAGCTACTAAATTAGAAAGATTCATCTCTTTATTACAAATCTTAAAAAAAACTGCTTCTTCAAATTATGAAAGTTTATCTTCTTTTATTTATGAAAAAAAATATACGAAAAATGAAGGAAATAGAATGCGAAATGTTTTTGAGTTTACAATGAATAACTTTTCCCACGAAATCACCCTTGATGAAGTTAGCCGAATTGCAAATATGACAAAAAATGCTTTTTGTAAGTATTTTAAAAAACGAACCAATAAAAGTTATTTCAGGTTTTTAAATGAGCTAAGAGTAGAAAACGCTAGTAAATTAATGATTTCAAATACCGATTTGACACTAGCGGAAATTGCTTACAAATCTGGCTTTAATAATATTTCTAATTTTAACAGACAGTTTAAAAACATAAAAAAAATGAATCCTTCTTCCTTTAAAAAAAATAAAAATTCATAGTTACTACATTACTATTCTTCTAAACTTTTATAAATAGCTGTTTTAATTCTTTCTTCGTTAATCCAACCACTAAACATATCATAACCTTTCGTTATTTCTTTATTTTTTAATACCTCCTCTAAAGATTTTTCTTTATTAATTTCTAATTGAATTTTATTTTTCAAATCAACTAACATGTTTTTGTACTCAATTAATTCTTTTCTATTCGAAACATTTCCATGTCCAGGTATTATTTTTGTATTTTCATCTGATAATAAAATAACTTTTTCTGCTGCTGCAATTACACCATTTACATTTCCACCAGAATTTAAATCTATATATGGAAATTTTCCTTGAAAATAAGTATCACCCATGTGCACTACATTGTTTGCTGTAAAATAAATAATTGCATCTCC
The DNA here is from genome assembly GCF_005885675.1 of Polaribacter aestuariivivens. Lineage (GTDB taxonomy): Bacteria > Bacteroidota > Bacteroidia > Flavobacteriales > Flavobacteriaceae > Polaribacter > Polaribacter aestuariivivens. The sequence goes on along the minus strand of NZ_VANR01000007.1, from coordinate 12,660 downwards.
ATCTGTATGTGCATTATGAACATGTGAAATTAAAATATCATCGTTATTTATATGTAACATCATATTATCTGAAAAAGTAATTACTGGTAAAGCCTCTTTTGGTGAAGCTTTTTTAACTTTACCTCTTACTTGAGATTCTGTATTCATTCTTTTTCTAACATTTTCTTGAGCAATAATTAACGCACCTGCTTTTTGCATGTTTTCATTTCCTCCTGTATGATCTCCATGCCAATGAGAATTCACCAAATATTTTACTGGTTTTGTTGTGATTTTTTTAATTGCGCTTAATATTTTAGGTGTTAAAGGTGCAAACTGATCATCAATCATAAATACACTTTCCTCTCCAACAAAAAGCCCAATGTTACCTCCTTGACCTTTTAAAATATAAATACTTTCAGTCAATTTTTCTGTAGTAATTTTAACGTCATTTTTTTGAGAAAATGCTGAAAAGAAAACAAATAGCAATAAAAAAGAAAGGTGTAAATTTTTCATAATGTTTAGTAGTTTTAAATTTCTAAGATACAAAGTTTTATTAATCACATAAATGTATAAGTCTTTAAAATAATAATTATTAGACCACTATTTTTGCTAACTATTTCATTTTTAACGTTATTAAAAATATTATGTTTTTTCTTGAAAAAAACATTGTAGAAATAAAAAATGATTTTATATTTGCAGTCCTTTACCATGCGAAAGTAGCTCAGTTGGTAGAGCGTCAGCCTTCCAAGCTGAATGTCGCCAGTTCGAACCTGGTCTTTCGCTCAAAAAAACTCTGTTAGAAATAACAGAGTTTTTTTTATGCTAAAAATTTATTGAAAAATATTTGTCTAAACAGATAAAATTAGATTAACTCAAAAAAAATAAAAAAGCTTTTATGTTATATCTTTTTAAGTTTATCTCCAAAAATTAATAAAAGTAAAATTGGAATTGCCAATAAAACTACCATTAGTTTATTGACAAAAAACAAAGATGGAAACAATAGTAATGTTAAACCAAAACCTCCCATCAAACCGCCTAAATGAGCAGCATGTCCAATATTACCAACTTGTTTTTTCATTCCGTAAATGGAATATAATAAATAACCAATTCCGAAAATATAACCTGGTATTGGAATTGGAATAAATAGTAAATACAAACTCATATCTGGATATAACAATATCGAAGAATATATGATTCCTGATACTGCTCCAGAAGCTCCAACAGCACTGTAATAGGGTTCTTTTTTATGAAACATTAACGAATATAAACTTCCTGTTAACAAACTACCAAAGTAAATTATTAAAAAATATGGAGTACTTAACATGCCTGCAACTATACCTCCAAATAAATACAGAGCATACATATTAAAACCAAGATGAATCCAATCTACATGTAAAAAACCAGAAGTTAACATTCTAACTTTTTCACCAGATAAAATACTACCTACTTGAAATTTATATTTATTTAAAAAGGCATAATCATTAAAGCCTTTCATAGAAACTAAAACATTTGCTACGATTATTAACAAAACTGCTTGATTCATATTTCCTATCATATTACAAACATACTAAAAACCGATTACTAATATCTGTTTTCAATTTAAATTTATATACGATATTTGCAGTTCTAAAACTATATTATGCAGTTTATTGTATTTGCGATTACATATCCAATAATTTGGGTTTTATCTAAACTTCCTATGAGAATTTTATATATAAAATCTGACTTTTTTTTCTTTCTAATTTATTACGTTATTGGCTACAGAAAAAGTGTTGTGTTGGAAAATTTACAGCTTGCTTTTCCAGAAAAACCTGAACAAGAATTATTAAAAATTAGAAAAAAATTCTTTAAACATTTAATGGATTTGATGATGGAAAGCGTAAAAGCTTTTTCAATTTCTGAAAAAGAAATTTTAAAACGTTATAGATACAAAAATCCAGAGTTAGTAAATAAATTTACAAAACAAGGTAGAGATATTGCTTTGGTTGGTGCACATCAAGCAAACTGGGAATGGTCTACAAGTCTAGCAAAAGTAATAGATATAGATGTGTATGGTGCATATACCAAATTGAATAATAAATATTTTGAGAAATACGTAAGATCTTCTAGAGAAAAATTTGGTGTAAGAGGTTATAAAACTTCTGAAATGGTTAAGGGAATGCAAAAAAGATTTTCAGAAGACAAAAGAGGTGCTTATATTTTATTGAGTGATCAATCTCCACAACCTCATAAAACTTATTATTGGCGTGAATTTTTCAATATAAAAGTACCTGTGCATACAGGTGCAGAAATGCTTTCTAAAAGATTTGATTTGGTAGTAATAAACTACGTTGCAAAAAAAGTAAAAAGAGGTTATTATGAAATAGAGTTTCAACTAATAACTGAAACTCCAAAAGATTTTGAAGATTATAAAATTACCGATTTATATACTGAATTGACAGAAAAAAATATTTTAGCTCAACCCGAATATTATTTATGGTCTCACAAAAGATTTAAGCATAGAGATAAAGTACCTGCTGAGTTTAAATAAAATAAATAATATTACAAATTAAACCAATCATTTACCAACTGATGCTCAATTGGAGCAACAGATTTGTGGGCATAATCGTTTTTAATTGGATGATATTCGTAATCTTTTGACCAGTTTTCAATATTTTCAGAGAGTTCTTTTAATGCATTACAAACAAATTCTAGTTCTTTATTTGTAATTGTAGGATGAACTGATAAACGAACCCAACCTGGTTTTTCGGTATTACAGCCATGTAAAATTTGATCTTTAATTCTGTTGGAAGTTTCTTGATCTACATTTAATAAAAAATGTCCGTAAGTTCCTGCACAAGAACAGCCTCCTCTTGTTTGAATTCCAAAACGATCGTTTAATAATTTTACCACTAAATTAAAATGATACTTTTCAAAATAAAAAGAAAAAATACTCAATCTTTCTTTATGATTTGGTGCTAATATTTTTACTCCATCAAGACTCTCTAAAGTTTTAAAAATAACTTTATTAATTTCATCTTCTCTTTTCTTAATATTTTCAACACCCATTTGTTCTTTCAACTGAATTGCTAAAGCAACTCTTATCGTTTGCAAAAAAGCAGGTGTACCACCATCTTCTCTAATTTCTACATCATCAAAATAATCATGTTCTCCCCAAGGATTTGTATAACTTACAGTTCCACCTCCAGGATTGTCTGGAATGGTGTTTTTGTATAGTTTCTTATTAAAAATTAAAACTCCTGATGAACCTGGACCACCTAAAAATTTATGTGGAGAAAAGAAAATTGCATCTAAGTATTCATCTTCTTCTGATGGATGCATATTAATATCAACATAAGGTGCACAACAAGCAAAATCTACAAAACATAAACCATTATAACTGTGAATTAATTTTGCAACTTTATGATAGGCTGTTTTTATTCCTGTAACATTTGAACAAGACGTTATAGATGCAATTTTTATAGTACGATGTTCGTGTTTTTTAATGCATTTTTCAAAACTTTCTAAACACACCAAACCTTCATCATTACAAGGTACTACTTCTACATCTGCAATGGTTTCTAACCAAGATGTTTGGTTCGAATGATGTTCCATATGAGAAACAAAAACGATAGGTCTTATTTCTTCTGGAATAGTGGTATGGTCTTTTAAATTTTCTGAAACTTTTAAACCTAAAATACGTTGAAACTTATTTACAACTCCTGTCATTCCAGATCCTGACGTAATTAATACATCATTATCATTAGCGTTTACATGACGTTTGATGATTTTTCTTGCTTCGTGATAAGCCAATGTCATTGCAGCTCCTGATGTAGAGGTTTCAGTGTGTGTATTTGCAACAAAAGGCCCAAATTTATAGAGCATTTTTTCTTCAATTGGAAGGTATAGTCTTCCACTTGCAGTCCAATCTGTGTAAATTAAATCTTGTTCTCCATAAGGCGATTTAAATTTTTGATTGATACCTACAATGTTTTTTCTAAACTGACTAAAATACTTTTCTAAATCCATTACTTTGATTTTAAATATTGAATTTTGCTCCGAATACAATTGTTTTTTGAAAAAATGTAAAACTTTGTGAAGCTTTGTCTTCTGTGTTCTCTGTGGTTCTTATATTCGGCATTTTTATATAGCCATACTTTAAATCTGATTGTACAAAAAAGTATTTAAAAAATGTTAAATTTAAACCTGCTCCTGCCGAAATTCCCCAACCAGAAACATGAAATTCATCCCATCGTTTTTGATTAAAAAGCTTTGAGTTTGTTCTTGGAAATAATACACCTGCTCCAAAACCTTCTGTAATGTTTAATTGGAAATCTTTATGATTTATTCCAATGAAATGCCCAATTTCATCAAACCTTTTTAATTCTACATTTACATAATTTAAACCATCTGTATGTTCAAATCGTAAAAAATCGTGTGTAAGTTGAATGTCATCATTATTATAAACTCCGTCAAAAGGAGTTCCTGCATTTATTTCACCATTAATTTTTACGTTTTGATATGATTCAACTACATATTTCATATGATCAACTCCAACTGAAATGGTATAATTATCACTAAGAAAATAACCCACTCTTACATTTGTTTGAGGTAGTGTTATTTTGGTTGGATGAAAATAATCAAAAGTAAAATCTGTAGGCCTATCTTTTGCTCTTACATCTTGTAATGTAAAATCGTAATTATTTCCTTGAAATCGAATGTCAGAATTTGAAAAACTTGCTCTGTTCCATCCCCAATAAAAAAATAATTTTCCTTTATTTGATGTTTTTTTCACTTCTTTTTCTTGTGATAAAAAGGTTAGAGAAGTTAGTAAAAAAACGATAAAAATTAAATTTGTTTTCAACATTTCTAAGCTATAATTTCTTTAATTTCATTTATGAAACGAACTGCTAAATCGTCAGCTGCTTGTTGTGATTTTGCTTCTGTATAAATTCTTATAATTGGTTCTGTATTCGATTTTCTTAAATGAATCCATTCTTCTGGAAAATCAATTTTTACACCATCTATTGTATTTACATCTTCATTTGCGTATTTAGATGCCATGGTTTCTAAAATCTTGTCAACATTAATTTCTGGTGTTAATTGAATTTTATTTTTACTCATAAAATAGCTTGGATAAGAATCTCTTAATTCTTTGCAAGACATGTTATGATTTGCTAAATGTGATAAAAACAAAGCAACACCCACTAAAGAATCACGACCATAATGTGAAGCTGGGTAAATGATTCCTCCATTTCCTTCTCCTCCAATTACAGTATTGGTTTCTTTCATTTTAATTACCACGTTTACTTCTCCAACTGCAGAGGCTGTATATGTTCCTCCATGCTTTTCTGTAATATCTCTTAAGGCTCTTGAAGACGACAGGTTGGAAACTGTATTTCCTCCTCCTAATTTTCCTAAAACATAATCTGCACAAGCAACTAAAGTATATTCTTCTCCAAACATAGAACCATCTTCGCAAATTAATGCCAAACGATCTACATCTGGGTCTACCACAATTCCAAAATCAGCTTTTTCTTTTACAACTAATTCAGAAATATCTGTTAAATGCTCTTTTAACGGTTCTGGATTGTGAGGAAATTGTCCATTTGGTGTACAATATAATTCAACACATTCAACATTTAATTCTTTTAATAGTGCAGGTATAAAAACACCACCTGTAGAATTTACACCATCTACAACTACTTTAAAGTTTGCTTTTTTAATCGCCTCTACATCTACTAACTCTAAGTTTAAAACTTCTTTTATATGTTTTTCTAAATAAGAATTGTTTTTTGTGTAAGTACCTAAGTCATCAACTTCTGCAAATTCAAAATCTTCACTTTCAGCTAATTCAAGAATTTTTTCTCCTTCAGCTCCATTTAAAAACTCACCTTTTTCGCTTAATAATTTTAACGCATTCCATTGTTTAGGATTATGAGATGCTGTTAAGATAATACCTCCATCTGCATTCTCTAAAGGCACTGCAACTTCTACTGTTGGTGTGGTTGATAGTCCTAAATCAACAACATCAATTCCTAAACCAACTAATGTATTGGCAACCAAACTCGAAATCATTTTTCCGGAAATACGAGCATCTCTACCAATAACAACTTTAATATTTTTTTTATTACTGTTTCTGTTTTTTATAAAAGCGCCATAAGCTGATGCAAATTTTACAGCGTCTATTGGTGTTAAATTATTGGCTGTTTCTCCTCCAATGGTTCCTCTAATTCCTGATATAGATTTAATTAATGTCATTAATATGTGTTTTTTAAGAATTACAAAGATAATTTTATTTGATGGGATGCTGAAATATTTTTGAAGATGATAATTATTAATTGTAAGTTTATAAAAATCAATAATTTGTAAAATTTACAGATACATATAAACTGAAAAACACCTAACAAACTCTCAATTATTAAATTTAAAAATTATGATTCATATTTTTAGAAAAGTTAGACATCACTTAATACATAATAATAAATTTAAGAAATATGCTCTGTATGCTTTAGGTGAAATTGCCTTGGTAATGATTGGTATTTTACTGGCATTACAGTTTAACAACTGGAATCAAGAAAAAGAAAACACAAAGAAAGAAGAATGGTATTTAATAAATGTTGTTGAAGATATTGAGTATCAAAAAGGAGCTTTAAAAGATCAAATTAAAGATTATGAATACAGTATAAATGTAGCCAACAAGCTTTTAAATGATTATAATCGATTAAAGAGTTTTATTAAAATTGATAGCTTAAACGAAAAATTGAACATTTTAACTTTTACACATAATTTTCCAAATACAAACAATACATATCAAGAATTGGTTTCTTCTGGACAACAATCTTTAATTAAAAATAAAGAGTTAAGCCTTGAGTTGATTGATTTTTATCTTTTCTGTGAAGATAATTTTATTGAAGTCAAAAATAATAATGATAACCTATATTTTAAAGAAGTGTATCCAATATTAAATACTTTATCTCAAAACAATCGTTCTTTTGATGAATTTAGCAAGCAAGAAATTACAATTGATAATGATATAATTATTAATGACTATTTGAAAGAAGAATTACAAAAACCAGCAAATATTTTAGCGTTGTTAAACGCTTTAAAAACACAAACAACTATCCAAAAAATTCATTTAGACATTGCTAAAGAAACTTTAGAAGGTGGTATTGGTTTAACTGCAATAATTGATAAATATTTAGGGCTAACTTACGAAGACGTAAATCATTATGATTAATTTTTAATGCATAAAAAAAGCCGATACAATTTGTATCGGCTTTTAGATATTTTAAATTTTAGCTTTTTACTAAAAGAGAAAAATTACTTTTTCTTCTTTTTTGCACCAGCTTCCATTTTTTCTTTAAGAGCAGCTAAACCACCAATATCTCCTAATGTAGTTTTTTCTACATCTGCAGATTTTTTAGCAGCAGCTTTAATATTTCTCTTTTCTTCTTCTTTAAAAATTGAAGTATGAGAAACAACTACTCTTCTGTATTCTTTAGAAAATTCCATTACAATAAAATCTACTGTATCTCCTTTTTCTAATTTAGAACCGTCTTCTTTTTCTAAGAAACGTGTTGGTGCAAAACCTTCAACGCCATCAGCAAAAGTAACTACAGCTCCTTTATCATTCTTTTCTTTAATAGTACCTTCGTGAGTAGAACCTATTGTATAAGTAGCTTCATGTGCATCCCAAGGATTATCTTGAGTTTGCTTATGACCTAAGTTTAATTTTCTGTTCTCTACATCTAATTCTAATACTTGTACTTCTAATTTGTCACCAACAGTTACAAAATCTGATGGGTGCTTAATTTTCTTAGTCCAAGATAAGTCAGAAATGTATACTAAACCATCAATACCTTCTTCTAACTCTACAAAAACACCAAAGTTTGTGTAATTTCTTACAGTACCAGTGTGAGTAGATCCTACAGGGTATTTAGTTGTAATATCTGTCCAAGGATCTGGATGTAATTGCTTCATACCAAGAGACATTTTACGGTCTTCTCTATCTAAAGTTAACACTTGAGCCTCTACTTTATCACCAACTTTTACGAAATCTTGTGCAGAACGTAAGTGAGTTGACCAAGACATTTCAGATACGTGAATTAACCCTTCTACACCTTGCTCTACTTCAACAAATGCACCATAGTCAGCAATTACTACAACTTCACCAGTTACTTTATCTCCAACTTTTAAGTCGTTATCTAAAGCTTCCCAAGGATGAGCTGATAATTGTTTTAAACCTAATTGAATTCTAGATTTGTTATCATCAAAGTCTAAAATTACAACGTTTAATTTTTGATCTAACTCAACAACCTCATTAGGGTGATTGATTCTAGACCAAGATAAATCTGTAATATGTACTAAACCATCTACACCACCTAAATCTACGAACACACCATAAGAAGTAATGTTTTTAACAACACCTTCTAATACTTGTCCTTTTTCTAGTTGACCAATGATTTCTTTTTTCTGTAATTCAATATCAGCCTCGATTAATGCTTTATGAGAAACTACAACGTTTTTAAATTCGTGGTTGATTTTTACAACTTTAAACTCCATTGTTTTTTCTACATACTGGTCGTAATCTCTAATTGGCTTTACATCAATTTGAGAACCTGGTAAAAATGCTTCAATTCCGAAAACATCTACAATCATACCACCACGAGTTCTACACTTCACAAAACCGTTTACTACTTCACCAGTTTCGTGAGCATTGTTTACTCTTTCCCAAGCTTTAATTACTCTTGCTTTTTTGTGAGATAATACTAACTGACCAGAAGAATCTTCTCTTTTATCAACTAATACTTCAACAGTATCTCCTTCTTTTAAACTTTGGTTGTAACGAAATTCGTTTAAAGAAATAACTCCTTCAGATTTAGAATTGATATCGATAATTGCATCTCTATCTGTAATTCTGATTACAGTTCCTTCAATAACATCACGTTCATTTACGAAACCTACAGTTCCTTCCAACGCTTTTTCAAAATCTTGTAATTTTTGTTCATCTACAGCCTCAATACCTTGTTCGTATTTGTGCCAGTTAAAATCAGCTAAAAATTGTTTTGGATCTTGTTTTTCTTCAACAACTGGAGCAGTTGCTTCTGTTTTCTGTACTTCAGTAGCTTCTACTTGCTCTTCAGTGTTTTTTGTTTCTTCAGACATTTCTGAAAATAAAATTTGTATCTTGCTGTTATTCAGATTTTTAACGATAAAAACGACAAGAGATGTTTTTATAAATTTTTATTTTATATTCCTTTTATAAATCTGTTCTCGTAAAAAGGAGTGCAAATTTACAAAATTCATTTGATTTTTAAGTACTTACAACCAAAATAATTTACATTAATTGTTTTTATATTTGTGATTGAAAATCAAAACTTTATGAAAAATATTATAAAAATTTTATTTCTTCTTTTATTAGTAATAAATATTTCGTGCAAAAACAATTCAAAAACAATAGTAAAACACCACAAATCTCATGAAAAAAGCAGACAAAACACACCTTTTTCTGATGCTGTTCAAGTTGGTAATTTATTTTTTTTAACAGGGCAAATTGGCAAAAATCATAAAACAGGCAAAATAGCGGAAGGTGGTATAGAAGCCGAAACTAAGCAAACCATCAAAAATATTCAGGCTGTTCTTAAACATCACAACTTAACATTAAATGATGTTGTAAAATGTACTGTAATTTTAGCAAATATTGATGATTTTAATAAAATGAATACAATTTATCGAACTTTTTTTACTGATAATTTACCTGCAAGAACTACCTTTGCAGCCGATTTAGTTGGTGGCGCAAATATTGAAATTGAAGTTATTGCCGCAAAGAAGTAAGATGGATAAAAAGACGCAAGATTTAGTAGACAAAGGAATTATGCTTCCATTAATGGAAGAATTTTATACAATACAAGGTGAAGGATCACATACAGGAACAGCTGCTTATTTTATAAGAGTTGGTGGTTGTGATGTGGGTTGCCATTGGTGCGATGTAAAAGAAAGTTGGAATGCAGATTTACACCCACCAACACTAGCAGATACAATTGTACAAAATGTAAAAAAGCACGCAAATACGGTTGTAATTACTGGAGGTGAGCCGTTAATGTGGTCTATGGATTATATTACAAAATTGCTTCAAGAAAACCATATAAAAACACATATTGAAACATCTGGTGCGTATTCTTTCTCTGGAAAATGGGATTGGTTTTGTCTTTCGCCAAAAAAAACAAAACTGCCTTTAAGTGAAAATTACAGAGAGGCAGATGAATTAAAAATGATTATCCACAATAAATCAGACTTTGATTTTGCGGAACAGGAAGCTGCTAAAGTGGGTAAAAAATGTCAACTTTTTTTACAGCCAGAATGGAGTAAAAAAGAAAAAATGACTGAGGAAATTGTAAATTATGTTATGAAAAACCCAAAGTGGAAAATTTCATTACAAACACATAAGTATTTAAACATTCCTTAAATTTTTGTTTGAAGCTTTTTCCTGCTTTTCACTGTATCTTTTTGCTAAAAAAGCAAAAAGGATGTCGTTTCAATCAGGGCTATACCTGTTTGTAAACTATTTTATTTCTTTAAGTTTGTTATCAATTAAAGTACAAATTTCTTTAAACTGTTCTTCAATACCCATATTCGAATTATCAAATTCAATTGCATCATCAGCTTTTATTAAAGGAGAATCATCTCTTGTAGAATCTATTCTATCTCTTTCTTTTACATTTAAAAGAATATCTTCATAAGAAATTTTATCACCTCTATCTATCAATTCCTTATAACGTCTTTTCGCTCTTTTTTCTGCTGAAGCAGTCATAAATAATTTTAAATCTGCATTTGGAAAAACAACAGTACCAATATCTCGTCCATCCATAATAACGCCTCCTTTTTTTCCCATTTCTTGCTGTTCAGAAACCAATTTTTTTCTTACTTCAGAAATTGCAGCAACTTTACTTACTAATTGTGAAATCTCTAATGTTCTTATTTCTTTTTCTACATTAACATTGTTTAAATACATTTCAGCAAATCCTAATTTTTCATTAAATTTAAATGAGAGAGAAATGTCTTTTAAAGAAGAAATGATTTTAGTTTCCTCTAAAAACCCCTTACCAACAAAATTATTTTGTTTTGCAAATAGAGTTACAGCTCTATACATTGCTCCTGTATCAACATAAATAAAATTATATTTTTTAGCAATTAATTTTGCTACGGTACTTTTTCCTGTTGATGAAAAACCATCAACAGCAATTGTTATATTATTATTCATAATAATTATCTTCTATCACTATTCAAATCTATCTCTAAACTAAACGTACTTGCATTTGCAGCAGAATGATATTTAGAATATGCATAATTAAATTTAAATCTATTCATTTTTATTCCAAACCCTATTGATATTCCGCTAAAAGTTCTAACATTTTGTAATTTTAACTCTGCAGCTCTTCTAAAATTATACCCTACTCGTAAATTAATAAGACTTTCTGGAAATAATTCCGCACCAATAACAAAGTGTCTGAGGGCATTATCCAAGAAACCAATATTTTCATTAGTTACATTTCCTTCTAAATCTGTGGTTTGATTTGAAGGGTTTTCAACAGAAATATTCCATTGCTGTAAATTAGTTATTGTTCCATACCACTTTAAAGGTACATATTCTAATTGATACGAACCTCCAAGAGCTACAGAAAATGGAAGGCGTTCATTTTGTCCATTAAAAGATTTAATTTGTGTTCCTAAATTTCTTACAACTAAGGTGACAGAAAAGGGTTTATATGCACTGTAATAAAGTATACCAAAATCTGAAGCAATTCCAAAAGATGAAAAATTACTAATATTTGAATTAATAAATTTAATATTTGCTCCTAAAAAAAAATTAGTATAGGGGATATTATAAGAATATCCAATTGAAACTGCAATATCACTTGCATTAAAAGTACCTGTTTCATTTCCTTGTTCATCGGCTTCAATAAATGTTCCATAATTCAAGTATGAAATATTACTTTGTATAGTTCCAAAGCGTTTCGAAATTTCTCTTGCATAAGATACTGATCCAATATTTATACCAGCTAAATAACTAGAATAATTTACAGAAAGCTGATTATCTAAATTAGAATTAATAGTACTCGGGTTCCAAATTGGTTGATTTACGTCATCTAACAAAGTTAAAACTTCTCCTCCCAAAGCAACTTGTCTCGAAGAGGTAGCTAAATTCAAAAATTCATAAACATTCTCTCCTCCAATTTGTGCTTTCAAATTAAATGAAAAAAAAACAAAGAAAAAAAAACTAATAAATAATTTCATATTTGTAAATAAACGAAGTATAAAGCTAATAACGAAAATTAAGATAAATATTTTACAAAATAATTTTTACTTTATTAAAATTTATAAATAAAATAATTATAGATTAAATAAAAAAGCCTCATATCTTTTGATATGAGGCTTATAGATACTGAAATAGATTCAGTATTTAAGAAAGGCAGCGACCTACTCTCCCACATAAATGCAGTACCATCGGCGCTATTAGGCTTAACTTCTCTGTTCGAGATGGGAAGAGGTGAGCCCTAATGCTATAACCACCCTAAAATTTTCAGTTAAAATATAACTGTAAAAGTTGACATATGGTAAAATAATATGATAAAAATCAAAACAAAAAAAAGAGTTTCTCTCCCGTTATTACTAACGGGAGAAGCGTACATAAGTCTATGG
>NZ_VANR01000006.1 GCF_005885675.1 Polaribacter aestuariivivens | reverse complement strand
CCATAGACTTATGTACGCTTCTCCCGTTAGTAATAACGGGAGAGAAACTCTTTTTTTTGTTTTGATTTTTATCATATTATTTTACCATATGTCAACTTTTACAGTTATATTTTAACTGAAAATTTTAGGGTGGTTATAGCATTAGGGCTCACCTCTTCCCATCTCGAACAGAGAAGTTAAGCCTAATAGCGCCGATGGTACTGCATTTATGTGGGAGAGTAGGTCGCTGCCTTTCTTAAATACTGAATCTATTTCAGTATCTATAAGCCTCATATCAAAAGATATGAGGCTTTTTTATTGGTTAAAAGTTAGTATTATTTAAACTTAAATTTCTGTAAAAATTCTAGTTTAACTTTTTCTTTAGCATACATAAAACTCCTAATTCTTCGCGTGATAAATTTTCATTTTTCTTCAATAATCGATTTATTTCATTTTGAAAGAACTTGATAGTTTTGCCGTGTATATATTCATCAATGACTCTTGGGTCGATGTAAGAACTTTTTGCTACTGAAGGTGTATTTCCTAAGTGCTCACTTACTTTAATTACTGCATTTTTAATATTTTTGTCTAATAGCTTTTGATCTTTTTTATCAATTGCACCAATTTCATCTAAAGCCATTGCTGCAATTACTGTTCCTGACCAAGTTCTAAAATCTTTAGCAGAAAACTCTTCGCCCATAATTTCTCTTATATACTCATTTAGATGTTCACTTTTCACATCCTGTTTCAAGCCATCTTTATCAATATATTTAAATATTTCATAACCAGGTAAATCATCAATTTCTTTTACTGTTTTTGCTAATTTTTCATCAATGATATGACTTTCTTGCTCTTTGCCAGATTTACCAGTGTAATTAAATATTAACTCTTTTCCATCAATAGTTAAATGTTTGCTTCTCATTGTGGTAAGTCCATACGTTTCATTTTCTTTTGCATAATAATCACTCCCAGGTCTAAAATAAGCTGCTTCTAATAAACGAACCATACAAGCCAATACTTTTTCTCTACTCGGTTTTTGTTTTCTAAGATGTTGACCAGTTACACGTCTCATGTGTTCTAATTGATCTGCAAAATTTAGAATTCTGTCAAATTTTTGTTTTTCACGTTTTTCTCTATACTTAGGATTATAGATATATTGTTTTCTACTTTTGTCATCTCTTCCAGTAACTAAAACTTTGGCATTCTTTTTTGAACTAATTTCCACATCTGTCCATGCAGGAGGAATAACTAATGATTTAAACCAATCTTTTAGTTTTTTATCTTTTATAGTTTTGTTTTGGTTATTTACATAAGTAAAGCCTTTTCCATATTTTTTTCTGTAATACATTTTTGCATATTTATGCAACTAAATTAGAAAAAAAATAAAATCGATATGAAAGTATTATTAACTCAAATGAAAAAGCTGTTCATAAATTAATTATGAACAGCTTTACTTATTTTTTCGATACTATTATTGTTACATCGCAACTAAATCTCCAGTAACGTCTTTAGAAGGTAATTCTGATTTACCCATTAAATAGATATCTACTTGTCTTGCAGCTTCTCTTCCTTCTGAAATTGCCCAAACAATTAAAGATTGACCTCTTCTCATATCACCCGCAGTAAAAATATTAGAAATGTTTGTTTGGTATTTCCCATAATCAGCTTTATAATTTGAACGAGCATCTCTATGAATACCTAATTTATCTGCTAAAGTACTTTCAGGACCAGTGAAACCAAGTGCTAATAACGCTAAATCACATGGCCAAGTTTTTTCTGTACCTTCAATTTCTATCAATTGTGGTCTTTGTCCCGGAACCATTTTCCACTCAACATTTACGGTTTTTAATGCAGTTAATTTTCCGTTTTTATCTTTTACAAATTCTTTTGTATTGATTAACCAATTACGTTCGGCACCTTCTTCATGAGAAGAAGAAGTTTTAAGCTGTAATGGCCAAAAAGGCCAAGGAGTAGTTCGAGAACGATGTCCTGGAGGTTTTGGCATAATTTCAAAATTAACTACAGATTTAGCTCCATGTCTGTTTGAAGTTCCTATACAATCAGAACCAGTATCTCCACCACCTATTACAATAACATTCTTATCAGTAGCCATTATTTGATTTTTTACTTCCTTACCAAATAATACTTTTGTTTGTTGTGTTAAGAAATCCATTGCTTGTACAACACCATCTGCATCAATTCCTGGAGTTGGTAAACTACGTCTTTCTGTTGCTCCACCACATAAAACTACGGCATCGAATTTTTTTAAATCTTCAACTTTGTAATTAACCCCAACATTTACGTTTGTTTTAAAAACAATACCTTCTGCTTTTAAAATTGCTATTCTTCTGTCGATAATTTCTTTTTCCATTTTGAAATTTGGAATTCCGTATCGTAACAAACCACCAACTTCATCATCTCTTTCGAAAACAGTAACTGTATGACCAGCTCTATTTAATTGTTGTGCGGCAGCTAAACCAGCAGGACCAGAACCAACAACAGCAATTGTTTTTCCTGTTCTTGTTTTTGGAGGTTGTGGCTTAATCCATCCTTCTTTAAAAGCACGTTCTACAATATTTTTTTCAATATTTTCAATAGAAACAGGGTCTTCAATAATGCCTAACACACATGATTTTTCGCAAGGAGCAGGACATAAACGCCCAGTAAATTCTGGAAAATTATTAGTTGAATGCAATATCCAAGATGCTTTTTTCCACTCACCTTGGTGAACCATATGGTTAAAATCTGGAATTAGATTTCCTAATGGGCAACCACTGTGGCAAAATGGAATACCACAATCCATACAACGTGAACCTTGTTTTGTTATTTCTTTTTCTGAAAGTGGTACTGTGAATTCTTTATAATTTTTTACACGATCTTTAACAGAAGTGTATTTTTCATCTTGTCTTTCAAATTCTTTAAATCCTGTTATTTTTCCCATGACATTATGCTTTTGTTAATTCTTCGAACATTGGTTCTTCTGTTTCTAAACGTTCTAGTGCTCTTTTATATTCTGTTGGCATTACTTTTACAAAGTTTTTTAAACTTGTATCCCAATCCGCTAATAAAGAAGTACCTTTTTTACTATCTGTATATAAAACGTGTTTTTCTATTGTTGTTTTTAAATCTAAAGCATCCATATCTGAAATTTCTTCAAATTCAATAGTTTCAGTATTACAAAGGCCGTTTATAAATTTATTTTCAGGATCGTATATGTATGCAATTCCTCCACTCATACCAGCTGCAAAGTTTCTTCCTGTTTTTCCTAAAACGATAACTTTACCACCTGTCATATATTCACAACAATGATCTCCTACACCTTCTACAACTGCGGTTGCTCCTGAGTTACGAACTGCGAACCTTTCACCTGCAATTCCGTTAATAAATGCTTGACCATCTACTGCACCAAACATACAAACGTTACCAACAATGATATTGTTTTCTGCAATAAAATCGGCCTTAGTTGGTTTTTTAACAATTAATTTAGCTCCAGATAATCCTTTTCCTAAATAATCATTTGTGTTTCCATCTAAAATAAAAGTCAATCCATGTGCACCAAATGCTCCAAAACTTTGACCTGCAGACCCTGTGAAATTAATATTTAATGTATCTTCAGGTAAACCTAAATGACCATATATTTTAGAAATTTCGTTACTAACAATTGCACCAACAGTTCTGTTTGTGTTTTTAATAGCATAAGAAAGGTTCATCTTTTCTTTTCTATATAAAGCTCTGTGAGAATCTTTTAATATGGTAAAGTCTAAAACGTCTTCTAAATTATGTTCTTGTTGTTCTGTATTGCTTACAGGAAGGTTATTGTAACCAATTGGTCTGTGCAATATGCTAGATAAATCTAATCCTTTTGCTTTATAATGTTTAATGGCTTTGTTAGCGTTTATTTTATGTGTTTGACCTACCATTTCAGCTAAAGTTCTGAAACCAAGTTCTGCCATTATTTTTCTTAATTCTTCTGCGATATAATAGAAGAAATTAATTACATGTTCTGGTGTACCTTTAAAGTTTTTACGTAATTCTTTGTCTTGCGTTGCAATACCAACAGGACATGTGTTTAAATGACATTTACGCATCATAATACAACCAGAAGCCACTAAAGGAGCTGTTGCAAAACCAAATTCTTCTGCTCCTAATAATGCAGCAATCGCAACATCTCTACCTGTTTTTAATTGGCCATCACACTCTACAACAATTCTACTTCTTAAGTTATTCATTACTAAAGTTTGTTGTGCTTCAGCTAAACCAAGTTCCCAAGGTAAACCTGCGTGTTTTAAAGATGTTAAAGGAGAAGCTCCTGTACCACCATCATAACCAGAAATTAAAACAACGTCTGCTTTTGCTTTTGCAACACCAGCTGCAATTGTTCCTACACCTACTTCTGAAACTAATTTTACATTAATTCTTGCTTCACGATTTGCATTTTTTAAATCGTAGATTAATTGTGCTAAATCTTCAATTGAGTAAATATCATGATGTGGAGGAGGAGAAATTAAACCAACAAAAGGTGTTGAATTTCTTGCGTTTGCAATCCATGGTAAAACTTTGTAGCCAGGTAATTGACCACCTTCGCCAGGTTTTGCACCTTGTGCCATTTTAATTTGAATTTCTTTGGCATTTGTTAAGTAATGTGATGTAACTCCAAATCTACCCGAAGCAACTTGCTTAATCGCGGAATTTCTACTATCACCATTGATATCTTTCTGAAAACGTTTTCTATCTTCACCACCTTCACCAGAATTAGATTTTCCGCCAATTCTGTTCATTGCTATGGCTAAATTTTCGTGTGCTTCTCTAGAAATTGAGCCATATGACATGGCACCAGTTTTGAAGCGTTTTACAATTTCCGTCCAAGGTTCTACTTCTTCTAATGGAATTGGATCTAAATTATCAAATTGAAATAAACCACGAATGGTCATTAAGTTTTCTGATTGTTCATTTATGGCATTCGCATATACGTCGTAACTTTTTTGGTCACTTAAACGAACTGCTTGTTGTAATTTTGCAACTGTAGTTGGATTGAATAAGTGTCGCTCACCATTTCTTCTCCATCTGTAATCTCCTCCAATATTTAAACCTAAATTTTTGTCAATTTGGTTGTCTGGATATGCTTGTTTGTATCTGTTAGAAATTTCTTTTTCAATTTCATATAAACCAATTCCTTCAATTCTTGAAGCTGTGTATGGAAAGTATTTTTCTACAAATTGAGAGTTAAAACCAACAATTTCGAATATTTGAGAACCTCTGTAAGAATGTAAAGTTGAGATTCCTATTTTGTTCATCACCTTTAAAATTCCTTTTCCAATTGCTTTGTTAAAATTATCTACAGCTTGTTGTTCATCAATATCTGTAATAAAACCTTCTTTTACTTGAGCTCTAATAATTTCATTAACCATGTAAGGATTGATGGCACTTGCTCCGTAACCAAATAGCGTTGCAAAATGATGTGGTTCACGAGGTTCTGCAGACTCAATAATGATATCAAAAAAAGAACGTTTTCTTAAACGATTTAACTGGTGATTTACAAAAGAACAAGCTAAAAGAGCTGGAATAGGAGCAAATTCTTGATTTACACCTCTATCTGAAAGAATAATAATATTATTTTTATTATCAATCGCTTTTTCTACTTGCTGTATAATATTATCTAAAGCATCTTCTAATCCGTTTAAACCTTGTGCTTTTGGATATAAGATGTTAATTGTTTTTGCTTTAAAGCTCTCAATATTAATACTTCTTATTTTTTCTAAATCATCATTAGAAATAACAGGGTTTTGAATTCTTAATTTTCTACACTGTCTTTCTGTAATACTAAAAATATTTCTATCTTTTCCTAAGTTTAAACTAATATCTGTTACTATTTCTTCACGAATTCCATCTAAAGGAGGGTTTGTGACCTGTGCAAATAACTGTTTAAAATAGTTAGATATTAATTGAGGTCTGTCAGATAAAACTGCTAAAGGAGTATCAATTCCCATAGAACCTAGAGCCTCTTTACCAACTTGTGCCATTGGCGTAATTACTTCTTGTATATCTTCGAAAGTATAATTAAATAAACGTTGGCGAGTTTTAATATCAATAGTTTCTATTGGACAAGTATCTCCTGTATAAGGAACATCTTTTAAATGCAAACGCGTTTTATCTAACCATTCTTGATAGGGTCTTTCTAAAACAATTTTTGCTTTTATTTCTTCATCTTCAATAATTCTACCTTCATTCATATCTACCAAGAACATTTTTCCTGGTTCTAATCTACCATGTTTTTTTATATCTTCTGGATCGATATCTACAACACCTATTTCAGAAGACATAATTAGTTTTCCGCTTTTTGTAACAGTATATCTTGAAGGTCTTAATCCGTTTCTATCTAATAAAGCACCAATATAATCTCCATCTGTAAATGGAACAGAAGCAGGTCCATCCCAAGGCTCCATAATACAAGCGTTATATTCATAAAAAGCTTTACGCTCTTTAGACATTGTTTTGTGTTTTTCCCACGCTTCAGGAATCATCATCATCATAATTTCTGGTAATGAACGTCCTGTGTGTGTTAATAATTCTACAACCATATCCATTGAAGCAGAATCTGATTTTCCAGGTAAAATTATTGGAAATAATTTGTCTATTTGTGGGCCAAAGACATCGCTTTTCATGATTTCTTCGCGAACACGCATTCTACTAACATTTCCTCTTAATGTGTTTATTTCACCATTTTGACACATGTATCTAAAAGGTTGTGCTAGTTCCCAAGTAGGCATTGTATTTGTTGAAAAACGTTGGTGTACCAATGCTAAACGTGTAACTAAATCTATTTCTTGAAGATCTTTATAATATGGGCCAATATCTTCAGGCATTATAATACCTTTATATATAATGGTTGTTATTGATAAACTTGAAACGTAAAAATATTTACTTTCAGAAATTTTAGAATTGTTAATTTTATGCTCAGCTATTTTTCGTGCAGCATATAATTTTGCCTTGAAAGTGGCTTCATCTAAATTTCCATTTTTACCAATAAATAATTGTTCTGTATTAGGTTCTGATGCTAGAGCAATTGGTCCTAAATGTGAAGAATCTACAGGTACTTGTCTCCATCCTAAGATAGAAAGCCCTTGTTCTTTTATTTCATTTTCGAAAGTAGTTTTACAAAAGTTGTACTGGTTAGTTACTTTAGGTAAAAATACCATTGCAACTGCGTATTCTCTTTGGTTTGGAAGTTCGAAATCACAAACTCTTTTAAAATATTCATGAGGAATATCAATAAGTAATCCAGCACCATCTCCTGTTTTTCCATCTGAACTAACACCACCTCTATGTTCTAGTTTTACTAAAATTTCTAAAGCATCGTGTATAATCTGATTTGTTTTGTCTCCATTTAAATTACAGATAAATCCTGCACCACAATTTTCGTGTTCAAATTCTGGTAAATATAAGCCTTGTTTCTCCATATTTTTCTTCAATTATGTTGGCTAATTTATATTTTTTATTGAGAAAAATTTAATGTTTTGGAGCTTTTATTATAATTTTTATGATGAAAACAAAATTATGCAGTAAATAATTCAGTTATAATAATTAAACCTTTTTATTTTGAGAAAATGACAATAATCAAGAAAACCTGCAAACTTTTTAAATTTGCAGGTAAAATAATTGTATTTTTTTGTGTTTAGTGTTCGTTTAAACGAAAGTCTGGATAAGCATCCATTCCATGTTCGTGAGCATCTAAACCTTCTAATTCTTCTTTTTCGCTAACACGTATTCCCATAGTTTTCTTTAAGGTAAATATGATAATAAATGACGTTGCTAAGCAAAAAGCAGCATAAGAAGCTACACCAATTAATTGGCTTAAAAATTGTTCTCCACTAGCTAAGTTTCCAAAGATACCAACTGCTAATGTTCCCCAAATTCCACAAATTAAGTGAACAGCAATTGCTCCTACAGGATCGTCTAATTTTAACTTATCAATAAGGCTTACCGCAAATACGATTAGTGCACCAGCAATTCCGCCTATTAAAATAGCGTCAGTTGGCGACATTTGATCAGCTCCAGCAGTAATACCTACTAAACCTCCTAAAATTCCGTTTAAGAACATTGTTAAGTCTAAGTTTTTATACATAATTGTAGATACTAATGCAGCAACAACTCCACCAGCTGCAGCAGCTAAACAAGTAGTCACTAAAGTTAAAGATGTTAATGTTGGGTCTGCAGATAAAACTGAACCACCGTTAAATCCAAACCAACCTAACCAAAGTATTAAAACTCCAGCAGTTGCTAATGGAATATTGTGTCCTGGAATTGCTTGTATTTTTCCGTTTTTGAATTTTCCAATTCTAGAACCTAATAAACAAACAGCAACAAGAGCTGCCCAACCACCTACAGAATGTACTAAAGTAGAACCTGCAAAATCGTAAAAAGGAGTTGATAATTGATCTAAAAATCCTCCACCCCATTTCCAAGAACCAGCAATAGGGTAAATAATACCTACATAAATTATTGTAAATATCATAAAAGGTACTATTTTCATTCTTTCTGCAACAGCACCTGATACAATTGTAGCAGCAGTTGCAGCAAACATTCCTTGGAATAAGAAATCTGTCCAGTAAGTATAACCTTCATTGTATGCTAAATCTAAAGTTCCTTCAGCAGTTAAAGGAGACGAAAGTCCGAATACGAAATCTCCTAAATACCCAGAAGCGTTTGCTCCCCATGTTGGATACATTAAATTAAAACCAACTAAAGCATACAGTAATAAACCAACAGTTATAATAAATATGTTTTTAAATAGAATGTTAATTGTGTTTTTTTGTCTTGTTAAACCGATTTCTAAAAATGCAAAACCTAAGTGCATAAAGAATACCAGTGCTGTACAGATCATCATCCATACGTTATTTGTAGTAAGTAATTCCATAATAATGTTTTCTAATCTTTTAGTTTAATGTTTCTCCTCCTTTAACTCCTGTTCTAATTCGGTAAGTTTCTTCAATATTGCTAATAAATATTTTTCCATCACCTACTTCTCCAGTAGAACCAGCATCTAAAATTGCTTTTATTGTAACTTCTTCGAAACTATCGTTAACAACGATAGATAAATATCTTCTTTGGATATCGCTTGTACTATAGCTTACACCTCTGTATACATGACCTTCTTTTTCGTTACCTAAACCAGTAACATCCCAATAAGAGAAGAAGTTTACACCAACTTCGTGTAATGCATCTTTTACAGCACCAAACTTTGATTTTCTTATAATTGCTTCTATTTTTTTCATGAGTAATAAATGTTAGTTAGTTAATATTAGAAAGAATAAACTGCAGCTAATGTTGCTCCTGTCATACTATCTTGTGTTGGAAAACCAGGAATAATCATGTCATCAGAAGTATCATATCTTATTTCTGGAATAATATTTAAGCTTTCTGTTAAAGAAATATTTCCAGATAAAGTAAATGCAGTTACACTTGTATCTCCAGCTCCAGAAGTATACATAAAATACTCAGGTCTAAGACCTAAAGAGAATTTATCAGTAAAACTGTTTTGTAAATATAAAGCTACACCTTGGTAACCAGCATCAGCATCACTAGAATTAGAGTACGCTGCATTAATTCCTACGAAAAATGAATCTGAAACATCAAAACCACCTGTATAATCTAAATACAATACATCATTAAATCCAAATCCGTCAGCTCCATAAGCAAGGTTAAAGTATTGTCCTTTATAACCAGTTTGGAAACCTAATTGATAATTTGTACTTGGATTAGCACCTGCAGTAATACCATGAGGGTTCGTTACAGCTAACATAAATGATAAGTCTTCAGATGCTGCATAATCCATTTTTAAACCAGTATGAGAGAATGGACCTGCATTGAATAAATACGAAACAGAGTAGTTAAAGTTTCCTGCAGGAGAAATAACCTCATAACCATACCATGTATTAAATTGTCCTAAGCTAAAAGTAATTTTATCTGAGGCTTTGTAATAAGCATATAATTGATTTATTGCTCCTTCATATGCATTTGCTGCATTTGCTCTTGGACCATAAGTTAAATCTGCTACAACTCCTGCTTTTCCTTTTTCATAAGAAAAAATAGTGTTTGCCATTCCTAATCCAAAACCGTTTGCAGCACCACTACCACCATATAAAATACCAACGCTACCAAGTGAGTTGTC
Source organism: Polaribacter aestuariivivens (assembly GCF_005885675.1). Lineage (GTDB taxonomy): Bacteria > Bacteroidota > Bacteroidia > Flavobacteriales > Flavobacteriaceae > Polaribacter > Polaribacter aestuariivivens. Next base: position 234,098 of record NZ_VANR01000006.1, on the reverse strand, counting down.
TTTAAGGTTGCTTGTGTAATAAGTATCTACAGTTCCACTAACCGTAAATGTTCCTTTTTCTTCTTGTGCATTTGCTACTAAACTTGTAGCTACTAGTAAAGTTAAAATGATTTTTTTCATAATAAAATGTTCTTTTAGTTGTGTTTTTATTTTTATTGAACGGGTCAAATGTATGTTTTTATATTTTAATTTTAGGGGTTGTTTTTTTAAAAACTATGTTTTTTAATTTTAACCCCTCAAAAAAAAGGGGGTTAAATTGAGATTAATTTATTTTAGAGTTTTTTAACACTTTAATATATAGGGTTGTTAAAAAACAAGGTTATAATTTTGAGAAATTCATAAAAATGCACTTTTTGAAAAAAAAGTTCATTTTGTTGTATTTTTGAGCTATGAAATATCCATTTTCTTACATTATTAAGCTTCAGTTTTTAGGATTTCGATTTTCTGGTTGGCAAAAACAAACAAATGCCAAGACTTTACATGATATGGTAGATAAAACCATTTCTTTTGTGGTAGAAAAAGGAACTTACAAGACTATTGGAGTGGGTAGAACTGATGCAAAAGTATCTGCAAACTCTTATTATTTACAGCTTTTTACAGTTGATGAAGTTGAAGAAGTAAGTTTTTTGAATACTTTAAACTCAAATTTCTCTGCGGATTTTAAAGCGCTTTCTATAAATAAGGTTGAAAGAAATTATAATATTATTAATGTACCTAAAATAAAAGAGTATCATTATTATTTTGCACATGGTGAAAAAAGCCATCCATTTTCTGCGCCTTTTATGGTTTCAGTTGAAGGTGATTTGGATATTGAAAATATGATGAAAGCTGCAAAAATCTTTCAAGGAGAACATTATTTTCATAAATACTGTACAAAACCGTCAGTAAACACGATTCTAAAAAGAGTAATTGATTCTTGTGAAATTGTTGAAAATGATATTTTGACAGCTAATTTTTTTCCTGAGAAAAGTTATGTTTTAAAAGTACGCGGAAAAGGTTTTTTAAGATATCAAATTCGTTTAATGATGGCAACTTTGTTTGAAGTAGGAAAAGGAAACCTCGATTTAAATTTTATTAAAGCTTCTTTATGTGAAGATAATGATAGAAAGTTTATGCGAAATATTGCGCCTGCATCTGGTTTGCAATTGTTTGATATCGAGTTAGAAAATTTGTAGATAAACAACTTTGCGAAAAGATTTGCCAAGTTTGTTTGTGCTCTTTTTTAAAAAAAACGAGTGTCTTTGAGTTTCAATTAAGTTAAACTGTAGTTGTGATTTGAAAAGTAGTGATAAAAAAATCCACCTAGAAAAAGATGGATTTTTATACTTTATATATAATGAGTGAGTTTAGCCTTTGATAACCCCTCTCGAAATTACAATTTTCTGAATTTCTGATGTTCCTTCGTAAATCTGTGTAATTTTTGCATCACGCATTAAACGTTCTACATGATATTCTTTTACAAAACCATTTCCACCGTGAATTTGTACAGCTTCCACAGTTTGTTCCATGGCAACTTTACTTGCGTATAATTTTGCCATTGCAGAAGACATGTCGTAATTATTACCTTGGTCTTTATCCCAAGCAGCTTTCATTACCAACATTCTAGCAGCTTCAATTTCTGTGTACATATCTGCTAATTTAAAGGCAATTGCTTGATGATTACAGATTTCTGTACCAAAAGCTTTACGTTCTTTAGAGTATTTTAAAGCCAATTCGTATGCACCTGAAGCAATTCCTAAAGCTTGTGCTGCAATTCCAATTCTTCCACCAGAAAGTGTTTTCATTGCGAACTTAAAACCAAAACCATCTTCACCAATTCTGTTTTCTTTCGGTATTTTTACATCGTTGAATTGTAAAGTGTGAGTATCTGAACCACGAATTCCTAATTTGTCTTCTTTTGGACCAATATGAAAACCTTCAGTCCCTTTTTCAACAATAAAAGCGTTGATTCCTCTATGTCCTTTTGCTCTATCTGTTTGTGCAATTACTAAATATACATCTGCTCGTCCACCACTTGTAATCCAGTTTTTTGTTCCGTTAATCACATAATGGTCGCCTTTGTCTTCTGCAGTTGTGGCTTGTGAAGTTGCGTCTGAGCCAGCTTCTGGTTCGCTTAAACAAAATGCACCCACAAATTCACCTGTAGCTAATTTTGTCAAGTATTTTTGTTTTTGATCTTCATTTCCATAAGCTTCTAAGCCATAACAAACTAAAGAGTTGTTTACGGAAACAATTACAGAGGCAGAAGCATCTATTTTAGATAATTCTTCCATAATTAATACGTAAGAAATGGCATCCATTCCACTTCCTCCATATTTTGGATCAACCATAATTCCCATAAAACCTAAATCGCCCATTTTTCGAACCAATTCTTGTGGAAACTCTTGTTTGTTGTCTCTTTCAATAACTCCTGGTAGTAATTCGGTTTGTGCAAAGTCTCTTGCAGCATCGCGAATCATTATATGTTCTTCTGTTAAACTAAAATCCATAGTAAGTATTATTATATTCGTAATTTAAGAGTGTAAAGATATCGATTTCGTAACATATTTTCAATAGACTTTTGTTATTTTTACAGATATGAATAAAAAAGAGGTATTTTCAATAGGGGTAATGTCTGGAACGTCTTTAGATGGGGTAGATTTGGTTTATGTAAAATTTGAAAAAAATAATTATTCTAATTTTGAAATTTTACATGCAACAACAATTCCATATTCATCAGAATGGAGGCAGATGTTGCAAAGTGCAATTCAAAGTTCAAACAAAGAATTAGAAAAATTAGATGTTGTTTACGGAAAGTACTTAGGCGAAGTCATCAATAACTTTATATATAACTTCAAAATTAATAATATTGATTTTGTAGCTTCTCATGGGCATACAATTTTGCATCAGCCAGAAAAAGGAATTACCCTGCAAATAGGCTCAGGTAAAGAAATTGCAAAAGTCACAAAACAGAAAGTAGTTTGCGATTTTAGAACACAAGATGTGAAATTGGGTGGACAAGGAGCGCCTTTAGTGCCAATTGGAGATAAATTATTGTTTTCTGAATATGACTTTTGTTTAAATTTAGGTGGGTTTTCCAATATTTCATACGATGAAAATGAAAAAAGAATTGCCTTTGATGTTTGTCCAGTAAATATTGTTTTGAATTTTTATGCAAATAAGTTAGGTTTAGAGTATGATAAGTCAGGAAAAATTGCATCTGGAGGAAATATAAATCAGCAGTTGTTAGAAAAATTAAATTCGTTGGAGTTTTATAAGCAAAAACCACCAAAATCATTAGGTTTAGAATGGGTGCAACAAGAAATACTTCCGTTAATTAATAGCTTTGAAAATGACGTGCCAATAATTTTAAGAACTCTTGTGGAGCATACTGCCATTCAAATAAGTAAAGTTATTGCTGGTAATAATTCCATTTTAGTAACTGGAGGCGGCTTTTTTAATGATTTTCTTATGGAAAGAATTAATAATATTTCAAAAATTCATATTCAGCACGTTTCAAAAGATTTAATTAATTACAAAGAAGCCTTAATTTTTGCTCTATTAGGTTTGTTAAGGATTGATAATCAAATAAATTGCTTAAAAAGTGTAACAGGTGCAAGTAAAAATCATTCATCTGGTGAAATTTTTTATCCCTAGTTTTTAATTTAAAAATTTGAGTAGTCATTTTTTTAATTTAAATTTGTTAAGTTATAATTAATAATTTTAAAATATTCTACGAAATGAATCAGCTTTAACTTTTGAATACTAAATTAAAATAGTAAAAATTGCACAAAAGAATCATAGTAAATAAGTTGAAAATTTGAACAAAATAGAATGAAAGAATTATTAAAAAAATACGAAAATAAACAACCAGAAATTGTGTTTCATTGGAAAGATCAAGAAACAGATGCTGAAGGTTGGACAGTTATAAACTCTTTAAGAGGAGGTGCAGCTGGTGGAGGAACCAGAATGAGAAAAGGCTTAGATATGAACGAAGTTTTATCTTTGGCTAAAACAATGGAAGTGAAGTTTACCGTTTCTGGACCAGCAATAGGAGGTGCAAAATCTGGAATTAATTTTGATCCAAACGACCCAAGAAAAAGAGGTGTTTTAGAACGTTGGTACAAAGCAGTAACACCGCTTTTAAAACACTATTACGGAACTGGAGGAGATTTAAATGTAGATGCAGACAAAGATGTTATTCCAATTACTGAAAATTGTGGAGTTTGGCATCCACAAGAAGGTATTTTTAACGGGCATTTTAAACCTACAGAAGCCGATAAAATAAATAGAATTGGGCAATTACGTTTGGGCGTAATTAAAGTGATAGAAAATAAGTTTTTTTCACCAGATTTATCCAGAAAATATACTGTAGCAGACATGTTAACAGGTTATGGAGTTTCTGAGGCAGTAAAACATTATTACAATATTTACGGAGGTAAAATCGAAGGAAAAAGAGCTATTGTACAAGGCTTTGGAAACGTAGGTTCAGCAGCTGCATATTATTTAACACAATTAGGTGCTAAAGTTGTAGGAATTATAGATAGAGATGGAGGTCTTATAAATAATGAAGGGTTTTCTATGGAAGAAATTACAGATTTATTTTTATCAAAAGACGGAAATAAATTAGTTTCTAAAAATATGATTCCTTTTGATGAAATTAATCAAAAAATATGGAGTTTGCCTGCAGAAATTTTTGTTCCAGCTGCAGCCTCAAGATTGGTTTCTAAAGAACAAGTACAGCAGATGATAGATACAGGTCTAGAGGTAATTTCTCCTGGAGCAAATGTTCCTTTTGCAGATAAAGAAATTTTCTTTGGACCAATTATGGAGTATACAGACAATCACTTGAGTTTAATACCAGATTTTATATCAAACTGTGGTATTGCAAGAGTTTTTGCTTATTTAATGGAGGCTAGAGTAGATTTGCCTATGCAAGACAAAGCTATTTTTGATGATACATCAAACGTGATAAAACGAGCGCTTCAGAAAACATTTAAAAAAAGCGCATCAAAAACAAAAATATGTTCAACAGCGTTTGAGATAGCGCTAAAACAACTGATTTAATTTAAAATAAAAATATGGAATCAATAATTATTATAGTATTCGTAATGGGGTATTTAGCCATTACGTTAGAGCACAACTTAAAATTAGATAAATTAATACCAGCCTTAATAATGATGGCGGTTTGTTGGGCATTAGTTGCTTTAGGAATCGATAATTTTTCTAATTGGTTTGATTCCGCAAATCATGGTTTGGTAGATGGTTTTGCATCTATGTTACATGATGATAAGCTACATTTAGTTGAAGAAACACTATTGCATCACTTAGGAAAAACAGCAGAAATATTAGTATTTCTTCTAGGAGCAATGACAATAGTAGAAATTATTGATTATTTTGATGGGTTTTCTACCATTAAAGGTTATGTAAACTTTAAAAGTAAAAAGAAGCTTTTGTGGATGTTTGCAATTTTAGCATTTATATTATCTGCAATAATTGATAATTTAACCGCAACAATTGTATTGATTTCTATTTTACAAAAAATTGTAAAAACTAGAGATGATAGAATTTGGTTTGCAGGTTTAATTATTATCGCAGCAAACGCAGGTGGTGCATTTTCTCCAATTGGAGATGTAACTACAACAATGCTTTGGATAGGTGACAGAGTAAGTACAGGAATGTTGTTTACGTATTTATTTTTACCTTCTTTATTGTGTATGGTTGTTCCAACGTTTATTGCTACTTTTTTACCTGCATTTAAAGGAGAAATTGATTTTGATGAAAATGAGGTGGAAAAGCCTAAAAGTCCACACAGTGGAAGAATGCTATATTTAGGTTTAGGAGCTATTTTATTTGTTCCAGTTTTTAAAACAGTAACTCATTTACCACCATATGTAGGTATGATGCTTTCCTTAGCTATTGTTGCTACTTTTGCTGAAATTTATAGTAACTCTAAGTTTTCTATCTCAAGTATAGAAGGAGAAGAAGCAGACGAACATGAAATGGGGGCGCATCACAGCCCTGTTCATTCATCTTTATCTAAAATTGAAATGCCAAGTATTTTATTTTTCTTAGGTATTTTAATGGCAGTAGCTGCTTTAGAATCTTTAGGAATTCTGTTTAATTTTGCAGATAGTTTAAAAGAAGGAATTCCATTAATTGGTTCTGAGTTAGAGGGTACAGCTGTATCAGATTTAGTTGTAATTTTATTAGGAATTGGTTCTGCAGTGATAGACAATGTTCCATTAGTAGCAGCTAGTTTAGGTATGTTTTCTGAACCTTTAGATAATCCTTTATGGCACTTCATCGCTTTTTCTGCAGGTACAGGAGGCTCAATGTTAATAATTGGTTCTGCTGCAGGTGTAGTAGCTATGGGTATGGAAAAAATTGATTTTTTCTGGTATTTGAAAAAAATATCTTGGCTAGCGTTAGTTGGTTTTTTAATTGGTTCTGTAGCATTTGTAGTATTAAGAATGTTTATTTAATATAAGAAACATAAATATAAAATGTCATTTCATACTTGCTTTGAAATGGCATTTTTTATGCGTTATAAATTGATTCATAAAATGAAACAATTTTAAAAAAAAATAGTCGTTAATGTAAAGAACATAAAAAAATATTCATGTTATCATTTTTTCAAGAAAATACAGCATTGTTAGAAGAAACAATTCCGGAAGAAAAAACATTATCCATCTACAAGTTAATTATGGATGGCGGTTTAGGTGGGCAAATAATTATATCCATTCTTTTTATACTATTAGCGGTAGCTATATATATTTATTTCGAACGATTTTTTGCAATCAAAGCCGCTTCTAAAGTCGATAAAAACTTTATGAATCAAATTAGAGATTATGTGTCTAATGGAAAGTTAGAGTCTGCAGATGCACTCTGTAAAAGTAAAAACACACCAACAGCAAGATTAATAGGTAAAGGAATTTCCAGAATAGGGAAGCCATTAGAAGATATAAACACAGCTATTGAAACTGCTGGAAAATTAGAGGTTTATCAACTCGAAAAAAATGTAAGTGTTTTGGCTACAATTGCTGGTGCAGCACCAATGATTGGGTTTTTAGGAACTGTAATTGGAATGATTGTTGCAATTCATGAAATAGCAAATGCTGGCGGACAAATAGATATTAAAATGTTATCAGATGGATTATATACAGCTATGACAACCACAGTTGCAGGTTTAATTGTGGGAATTATTGCTTACATAACCTATAATCATTTAGTGGTTAGAACAGATAAAGTTGTATATCAAATGGAAGCAAAATCTGTAGAGTTTTTAGACTTGTTAAACGAACCAGTATAAATAAGTTCAAGGTTTAAAGTTTCGAATTCAAAGTTCTCAGAGTCGAGTCTTAAACTTTAAATATTAAATCCTGAATCTTAAATTTTGAATACAAAGTATGAATTTACGCGGAAGAAATAAAGTCGATCCAACATTCAATATGTCATCAATGACAGATATTGTTTTTTTATTACTAATATTTTTTATGCTAACATCCACATTGGTAACAGTAAGTGCCATAGATGTTTTGTTGCCAAAAGCTGGTGGTAAAACAGAAAACAATACATCTGTAGCAGTAACAATTACCAGTAAATCATTGTTTTATATTGACAAGACTAAAGTAAGTTCCTCAGAATTAGAAAGTGCGATTTTAAATAAAGTAGGTACAGATAAAAAGAAAACAATTGTAATTAGAGGCGATAAAGATGTTCCTTATAAAAACGTGATGAAAGTAATTGACATCGCAAATAAGAACAAATTAAAAATGATTTTAGCGGTAAAAGGCAAATAATATTTTGGGCGTTTTAACGGGCTTTCCACTATATCTTTTTGCTCAAAAAAGCAAAAAGGATGTCGTTTCAATCCCTAACGCAAGAGCTTATTTAACAGAATAAGGAATAATTTAAATATGACAATAATTCTTTACAGAAGAAAATGAAAATATTAGAAACAAAACATAAACGAAAATCGGCATTAATAACATTAATAATTTTAATGTTATTAGTATTTGCTATTTTCAATTATGGAATGCAATATTTAGATCCACCAGAAGAATATGGATTGGCTATAAATTTTGGAGATTCTAATGTTGGTATGGGACAACCTGTCGTAAACTCAAAAAAAACAGCGCCAAAAGTTGTCGAGAAAAAAGAAGAAGTAGTTGAAGAGGTAAAAGAAACTCCCAAAGAAATAATCAAAGAAGAAATTATTACAGAAGATACTACAGAGGATGTTCCAGTAGTTGAAAAAGTTGAAGAAAAAAAGAAAGAACCTGTAAAAGAAGTTGTTAAAAAAGAAGTAAAACCTCAAGAAAAACCAAAGCCAAAACCATCAAAAGAAAACCAAGATGCCTTAAATAAATTGTTAAACGGAAATTCTTCAGACGGAAAACCAAAAGGGGAAGGAGATGATAAGATTGAAGGTGTAAAAGGTAAAGAAGGAGGAGATCCAACTTCCTCTAAATATTATGGAAATACAGGAAGTGGTTCAGGTGGAAATTACAATTTAGCAGGAAGAAAAGCATTGTCAAAGCCTAAAGAGCAACCAGATTGTCAAGAAGAAGGTATAGTTGTGGTAAGAATCACAGTTGATAAAAACGGAAAAGTAATTAGTGCAATTCCTGGAGTAAAAGGTTCTACAAACACAGCAGCTTGTTTATTAAAACCAGCAAAAGAAGCAGCATTAAAAACAAAATGGAATTCTGACTCTAAAGCTCCTTCAAAACAAGTAGGAACTATTATTTATAAATTTTCTCTGTCTAAATAATCCTGTATTTTTGTAGTCTTGTCATATCTTTGATAGCAAGAATCTTATTTTTATATTATATGACATACAAAGAAACTTTACATTGGATGTTTGCACAATTACCAATGTATCAAAGAGAGGGTAAAACTGCATTTAAAAAAGATTTAACCAATATTTTAGCGTTTTCAAAAGAGTTAAACTTTCCAGAAAAAAAGTTTAAAACGATTCATGTTGGAGGTACAAATGGAAAAGGATCCACAAGTCATATGTTGGCTTCAATTTTACAAGAAGCTGGTTATAAAGTAGGCTTGTATACTTCTCCCCATCTAAAAAACTTTACAGAGCGAATCCGAATTAATGGAAAGGAAATTCCAAGACGAAAAGTTTCTTCATTTATAAAAAAACACAAGTTCTTTTTGGAAAAACAAAAACTATCTTTTTTTGAAATGACAGTGGGTTTAGCTTTTGATTTTTTTGCTGAAGAAAAAGTAGATATTGCTGTTGTAGAAGTTGGTTTAGGAGGTAGATTAGATTCTACAAATATTATAACTCCAGAAGTTTCAGTAATTACTAATATCGGACTAGATCATACACAGTTTTTAGGAGAAACGCTACCTGAGATTGCATTTGAAAAAGCAGGAATTATCAAAAATAATATTCCAGTTGTTATTGGAGAAGAGCAAGAAGAGGTAAGGCAAGTATTTGTTAAAAAAGCAGAAGAAACAAAGTCTAAGATAGTTTTCGCTTCAAAAAATAAAGGAATTTTTAAAACAGACTTGTTGGGTGAGTATCAGCAAAAAAATTCAAAAACAGCAGTAACAGCAATTCAGCAATTACAAAATTTTACCATTTCTAAGAAAAATATCAACGATGGATTATTAAACGTTGTAAAGAATACCAACTTAAAAGGCAGATGGCAGGTTTTACAAGAAACTCCAAAAGTAATTTGCGATACAGCTCATAATAAAGAAGGTTTAGCAATTGTTTTAAATCAATTAAAAAAAGAAAAATATAACAAATTACATATTGTTTTGGGAGTTGTGTCCGACAAAAAACTAGAAGATGTTTTTCCATTATTTCCAAAATCTGCAACTTACTATTTTTGTAAACCAAATATTCCAAGAGGTCTTTCTGAAGACGTTCTATATGAAAAAGCAAAAGAATTTCACTTGTTCGGAAAAAAATATTTATCAGTAGAAAAAGCATTTTTTCACGCACTAAGTGATGCAAATCAGGAAGATATAATTTATGTCGGAGGAAGTACATTTGTTGTCGCAGAAATAATTTAAATAAAAATCATTTTTTTATTTGGTAGATTAAAAAAGCGTATTATATTTGCATCCGCTTAGGGCAATTAGCTCAGTTGGTTCAGAGCACCTCGTTTACACCGAGGGGGTCGGGGGTTCGAATCCCTCATTGCCCACCAAATTAAAATCCTCCACAATTTGTGGAGGATTTTTTTATGTTTCATATTTACGGTATTTTTAATTACCATTTTTGTACATTCGCTTTTTAGTAAAAAATAAACTACTATTAATGAATATTAATTTATCAGGAAAAAAAATAGTTGTAACTGGAGGTGCTGGTTTTATTGGTTCTAACCTCTGTGAAGCTTTACTTGATAAAAAAAATGAGGTTATTTGTCTCGATAACTTTTCAACAGGAAAAGTAGAAAATATAAAACCTTTTTTATCAAATTCAAACTTTACTTTAATTGAAGGTGATATTCGAAACTTAAACACTTGTTTAGGGGTTACCAAAAATGCTGATTATGTTTTACATCAAGCAGCTTTGGGTTCTGTTCCAAGATCCATAAACGATCCAATTACTACAAATGACGTAAATGTTGGAGGTTTTTTAAATATGTTAATTGCTTCCAGAGATAATAAGATAAAACGTTTTGTTTATGCAGCGAGCTCTTCAACCTATGGAGACTCTGAATCGCTTCCAAAGGTAGAGGATAAAATAGGAAAACCACTTTCTCCATATGCGGTTACTAAATATGTAAACGAATTATATGCAGATGTTTTTTCAAAAACCTACGGTCTAGAAACTATTGGTTTGCGTTACTTTAATGTTTTTGGAAAAAAACAAAACCCTAATGGAGCTTATGCGGCTGTAATTCCTAAATTTGTAAATCAATTGATAAATTTAGAATCACCTACAATTAACGGCGATGGTTTAAATTCAAGAGATTTTACATATATAGATAATATTGTTCAAATTAATTTATTGAGTTTAGTAGCTAATAAAAAATCTGTGAATACAGTTTATAACGCAGCTTATGGAGAAAGAAATACTCTAAATGACTTAATGAGTTTTTTAAAATATTACTTATCTGAATATAATCCTGAAATAAAAAACGTAGAAATTTTATATGGTGATAATAGGATAGGAGATATTCCTCATTCACATGCAAGTATTTTAAAAGCAAATAAAAAATTAAATTATAACCCTAAATTCTCTTTAAAACAAGGTCTTGAGAAATCTATTAAATGGTACTGGAAAAATTTAAAAAATGAGTAAAATTAATATTTGTATAGTTGGTTTAGGATATGTTGGTTTGCCTTTAGCAAGACTTTTTGCTACAAAGTATCCTGTAGTTGGTTTTGATGTTAATGAGCGTAGAATAAGTGAACTGAATGATGGAGAAGATTCTACTTTAGAGATTGAAAAGACAGTCTTGACATCTGTGTTGAAAACTAAAAATACATTAAAAAATGGACTTTTTTGTACTTCTCAAATCGATGATATTTTAAACTGTAATCACTTTATTATTACAGTTCCAACTCCCATAGATAAAAACAATAAACCTCTGTTAACTCCTTTAATTAAAGCTAGTGAAACAGTTGGTAAAGTTTTAAAAAAAGGAGATATCGTAATTTATGAATCTACAGTTTACCCTGGGGCTACAGAAGAAGATTGCGTTCCTGTTTTAGAAAAATTTTCAAATTTAAAATTTAATAAAGATTTTTATGTAGGTTACTCTCCTGAAAGGATAAATCCAGGGGATAAGAAACACACCGTTGAAAAGATATTGAAAGTAACTTCAGGTTCAACAATAGAAATTGGGCAAAAAGTTGATAATTTGTATAAATCAGTTATCACAGCTGGTACTCATTTAGCACCTACTATAAAAGTAGCAGAGGCAGCTAAAGTGATTGAAAATTCTCAGAGAGATATAAATATTGCTTTTGTAAATGAATTAGCAAAAATTTTCAATTTAATGGATATCAATACGCAAGATGTTTTGACTGCAGCAGGTACTAAATGGAATTTTCTTCCATTCAAACCAGGTTTAGTTGGTGGGCATTGTATTGGTGTTGATCCTTACTATTTAGCTCAAAAAGCACAAGAGTTTGGTTATCACCCAGAAATTATTTTGGCAGGAAGAAGAGTTAATGACTCTATGGGTGAATATGTTGCTTCTGAGGTGATTAAATTAATGATTAAAGAAGGTGTTGAAGTAAAGAATGCAGATGTATTGGTTTTGGGGATAACATTTAAAGAAGATTGTCCCGATGTTAGAAATACAAAAGCTGTAGATGTTGTTAATGAATTAATTGATTTTGGCACAAATGTGACGATTTACGATCCAGCAGCAAATTCGGAAGAGGTAGAAAAAGAATATAATTTAAAGTCTCAAAATATACTTCCAAATAAAAAATTTGATGCTATTGTTTTAACGGTTGCTCACAAAGAATTTAAAAAATTAAATTTAAAAAAAATAAGAAAGAATAAATCTGTTATTTATGATGTTAAAAATTTTTTTCCATCAGAAGTAATAAATAAGTCACTGTAAAAAATGAAAAATTTTGCATTAATAGGTGCTGCAGGTTACATTGCTCCAAGACATTTAAAAGCTATAAAAGACACTAATAACAATTTAATTGCTGCTTTGGATAAGTTTGATTCTGTAGGAATTATGGATAGTTATTTTCCGAATTCTGATTTTTTTGTTGAATTTGAACGTTTTGATAGGCATATAGAAAAATTAAAAAGAAATCAAAATATTAATTTAGATTACGTAAGTATTTGTACACCAAATTATTTACATGATTCTCATATTAGAATGGCTTTAAGAAGAGATGCAGATGCAATTTGTGAAAAGCCAATTGTATTAAATCCATGGAATATAGATGCGTTGTCAGCTATTGAAAAAGAATCAAAAGGAAAAATTAATACCATACTCCAGTTAAGGCTACATGAATCTATTATTCAGCTTAAAAACAAAGTAGATTTAGCTGATAAGAATGGTAAATATGACATAGATTTAACTTACATCACATCAAGAGGTAAATGGTATGATATTTCCTGGAAAGGAGATGAATCAAAATCTGGTGGAATTGCAACAAATATTGGAGTGCATTTTTATGATATGTTAAGTTGGATTTTTGGAAATGTGCAAGAGAATATTGTTCATCTTAGAGAAAAAAATAAAGCAGCAGGTTATCTAGAATTTGAAAATGCTAGAGTAAGATGGTTTCTGTCAATTGACGAAAATGATCTTCCTTATGAGGTTAAACAAAAACAACAAAGAACATTTAGATCAATATCTATTGACGGAGAAGAGCTAGAGTTTAGTAAAGGTTTTACAGAGCTTCATACAGAGAGTTATAAAAAAATTCTTTTAAACGAAGGGTTTGGACTAAACGAAGTTAAAAAATCAATAGAAATTGTTCATAGTATCAGAAACAATGAGATTTTAAAAAATGGAGAAAAACACCCCTTTTTAAGCTAAATAAAAAAACTATATTTGCAACATGAAAATAGGAATAACTTTTAGTTCTTTCGATTTGCTTCATGCAGGTCACATAAAAATGTTGGAAGACGCAAAACGTCAATGTGATTACTTAATTTGTGGGCTTCAAACAGATCCAACATTAGACCGTCCAGAAAAAAATAGGCCAGTACAATCTGTTGTAGAAAGATATATTCAATTAAAAGGATGTAAATATGTAGATGAAATTGTGCCTTACGCAACAGAGCAAGATTTAGAAGATATTCTTAGGTCATTTAAAATAGATGTTCGCGTAATTGGAGACGAATACGTGAGCAAACAATTTACAGGAAGACAATATTGTGAAGAAAAAGGTATTGAGCTTTATTTTAATAACAGAGAGCATCGTTTTTCCAGCAGTGAACTTCGAAAAGAAGTACAAGAAAAAGAAAATTTGAAAGAAAAAGATAAGTGATGAAGATAGCTGTTATCGGCTCTGGCTACGTAGGTTTGGTTTCTGCTGCTTGTTTTGCTGAAATGGGAAATAGAGTTACCTGCGTAGATATTGATTCTATAAAAATAGAAAAACTCAATAATGGTAAAATCCCTATTTTCGAACCAGGATTAGAAGAAATAGTTCTTAAAAATAAGAATCTTTTTTTTACAACGGACTTATCAACTATAATAAACGATGTCGAAATTGTATTTATTTCAGTAGGCACACCTATGGGTACTGATGGCTCTGCAGATTTACAATATGTACTTGCAGCAGCTAAAACAATTGGCGAAACAATGCAAAAAGAAATAATTGTTGTCAATAAATCTACTGTGCCAGTTGGAACAGCAGATATTGTAAAGGCTACAATTAAGTCAGAGTTAAAAAAAAGAGAAGTAGAAATTAATTTTCAAATGGTTTCTAATCCTGAATTCTTAAAAGAAGGAACTGCTATCAATGATTTTATGAAACCAGATAGAGTAGTAATAGGAGCAAACTCTGACTACGCTTTCAACAAGATGAAACAATTGTATTCTCCCTTTTTTAGAACACACGATCGTTTTATAACCATGGATATTCGCTCTGCTGAAATGACTAAGTACGCTGCAAATGCAATGTTAGCTACTAAGATTTCTTTTATGAATGAAATAGCGAATATTTGTGAAAGAGTTGGTGCAGATGCAAATCAGGTTAGAATTGGTATTGGATCAGATAAAAGAATAGGATATAGTTTTATATATCCTGGTGCAGGATATGGTGGCTCTTGCTTTCCTAAAGACGTAAATGCCTTGAGGAAAATTGCTGAAAAACATGGGTATAAAGCAAGCTTAATAGCTTCTGTTGAGGAGGTTAATAATGCTCAAAAAATTATTATTGCAGAAAAAGTTATTAAAAGATTTGGTGAAAATTTATCTGGCAAAACATTCGCTGTTTGGGGCTTAGCCTTTAAACCAGGAACAGATGATGTTAGAGAAGCACCAGCTTTGTATGTTATAAAAGAATTGGTGAAAAGAGGCGCTAAAATAAATGCTTACGATCCTAAAGCAATGAAACAAGCAAAAGAGCATTACTTAAATAATGTAAAAAATATCAACTATTACAAATCTAAATATGAAGTTTTACAAAATTCAGAAGCTTTAATATTGCTAACCGAGTGGAAAGAGTTTAGATCACCAGATTTTGATGAGATAAAAAAACAATTAAATCAACCTATAATATTTGATGGAAGAAATCAATATAATGCATTCAACCTAGAAGAAATAGGGTTTGAATACTATCAAATAGGTAAATAATTTAATTTAAAAATGATTAATAAGAAAGTTAAAGTATATATAGCAGGTCATAAAGGTATGGTTGGTTCTGCAGTTTGGCGAGCTTTAGAAAAAAAAGGTTATTCGAATTTAATAGGCAAAACAAGTAAAGATTTAGATTTAAGAAATCAACAAGAAGTATTCGATTTTTTAAAAAATGAAAAACCAGATATAATTATTGATGCAGCTGCAAGAGTTGGTGGTATTTTAGCAAATAATGATTTTCCTTATCAATTTTTGATGGAAAATATGCAAATTCAAAATAATTTAATTGAAGGAGCATTAAAAACAGGAGTTGAAAAATTCATTTTTTTAGGAAGTTCTTGTATTTACCCAAAGTTTGCACCACAACCATTAAAAGAAGAATATCTTTTAACTGATTCATTAGAACCAACCAATGAATGGTATGCCATTGCTAAAATTACAGGGGTAAAAGCATGTCAGGCAATTAGAAAGCAATTTAAAAAAGATTACGTAAGTTTAATGCCAACAAACTTATATGGTTATTTTGATAATTTTGATTTAAAATCGTCACATGTATTACCTGCGATGCTTCGTAAATTTCATGAAGCAAAAACAAATAATAATGCTTCAGTAAATTTATGGGGAAGTGGAACTCCAATGAGAGAATTTTTATTTGTAGATGATATGGCAGAAGCTGTAATTTATGCATTGGAAAATAAATTACCAGAATATTTATATAACATTGGTACAGGTAAAGATATTACTATTAAAGAATTAGCAGAAACCATACAGAAAGTTGTTGGGCATAAAGGACAAATTAATTGGGACTTAACAAAACCTGATGGAACACCTAGGAAATTAATGGACGTTTCAAAAATGAAAGAATTAGGTTGGCAATATTCAACAGAATTAGAAGATGGAATAGAAAAAACCTACAAATGGTTTTTAAAAAATATAGATAGTATTAAAGAAGTGAAATTAGAAGCGAATTAAAGTATGAAAGTAGCATTAATTACAGGAATTACTGGGCAAGATGGGTCATATTTGGCAGAGTTGTTATTAGAAAAAGGGTATATGGTCCATGGTATAAAAAGAAGATCTTCTTTATTTAATACCGATCGTATTGATCATTTATACCAAGATCCACATCATCCAAAACAACGCTTAAAATTACATTATGGAGATTTGACGGATTCTATGAATTTAACAAGAATTATAGAGGAATGTCAGCCAGATGAAATTTACAACTTAGGAGCAATGTCCCACGTAAAGGTTTCTTTTGATACTCCTGAATATGTAGGAAATGTAGATGGATTAGGAACTTTAAGAATATTAGAAGCTGTTAGGCTTTTAGGTTTAGAGAAGAAAACTAGAATATATCAAGCTTCAACTTCAGAATTATATGGAGGATTGGCCGAAAATAAAAATGAACGTGGTTTTTACGACGAAAATTCTCCTTTTTATCCTCGTTCTCCATATGGAGTTGCAAAAATATACGGTTTTTGGATTACTAAAAATTACAGGGAAGCTTATAACATGTTTGCCTGTAATGGAATTTTGTTTAACCATGAGTCTCCAAGAAGAGGAGAAACTTTTGTAACTCGAAAAATTACTAGAGCTACAGCTAGAATAGCTTTAGGTCTACAAGACAAAGTCTATTTGGGTAATTTGGATGCAAAACGTGACTGGGGGCATGCCAAAGATTATGTTAGAATGATGTGGATGATTTTACAGGCGGACAAAGCAGAAGATTGGGTTATTGCAACAGGAAAAACAACAACTGTACGCGAGTTTGTAAGAATGAGTTTTGCTGAAGTGGGCGTCGAATTGGAATTTAAAGGAAAAGGAGTTGATGAAAAAGCATTGGTGAAAAAATGTAATAATCCAGAATATCAAATAGAAATAGGGAAAGAGGTTTTATCTGTTGACCCTTCATATTTTAGGCCGACAGAAGTAGATTTATTAATAGGAGATCCAACAAAAGCAAAAGAAAAATTAGGTTGGGTTCCGGACTATGATTTAAAAGATTTAGTAGAAGATATGATGAGAAGCGACATTAAATTAATGAAAAAAGATCAGTACCTAAAAAATGGAGGGTATACTACTTTAAATTATTTTGAATAATTTTTATGAAAAAGAAAAACTTAATCATTTTTGGAACTAGGCCAGAAGCTATTAAAATGGCACCTTTAGTCAATAAATTTCTGGAAGACAGTAGATTTGAAACAAAAGTTTGTGTAACTGGACAACATAGAGAAATGTTGGATCAAGTTTTATCTTTTTTTGATATAATTCCAGATTATGACTTGAGTTTAATGAAACCAAATCAGAATTTATACAATTTGACTGGAGAGGTTATTTCTGGTTTAAAACCTGTTTTGGAAAAATATAAACCAGATTTTGTATATGTTCATGGAGACACTACAACAACAATGGCAGCAAGTATTGCCGGTTTTTATGCAGGTGCAAAAGTTTGTCATGTAGAAGCTGGTTTAAGAACAAACAATATGCTATCTCCTTTTCCAGAAGAGATGAATAGGCAAGTAACAGGAAGAGTAACTACTTATCATTTTGCACCAACAATAAAGTCTCAAGAAAATTTATTGTCAGAAAATATTGTGAAAGAAAATATTTTGGTCACTGGAAATACGGTTATTGATGCTTTATTAGAAAGTTCGAGTAGAGTAGAGAATTTGAACAATGAAGATGTTATAAAGTTAAATGATATTGTTGATTTTGCTAAGAGAGTACTATTAGTAACTGGTCATAGAAGAGAAAATCATGGTCAAGGGTTCATCAATATTTGTGCTGCTCTAAAAGAGATTGCAGTTCAAAATCCTGATGTAGAAATTGTATACCCAGTACATTTAAATCCAAATGTTTTAAAGCCAGTTAATGAGCTTCTTACAAATGTAAAAAATATTCATTTAATAAAACCCTTATCATACCCTACTTTTGTATGGTTAATGAATAAATCTTACTTGATAATTACGGATAGTGGAGGTGTACAAGAAGAAGCGCCAAGTTTGGGGAAACCCGTTTTGGTAATGAGAGACACAACGGAAAGACCAGAGGCAGTTGATGCTGGAACAGTAATTTTAGTTGGTACAGATACTAAGCTAATAATAAAAGAAACACAAAAATTATTAGATAATTCTAAACACTATTCTTTAATGAGTTCTTTACATAATCCTTACGGGGATGGTAGAGCTTGTGAAAGAATAATTGAATTTATTTCAAATATTTAATATGAAGAAAGTAGAAGTTGTAACAGTAGGATTAGGATACATTGGTTTACCAACCTCAGCATTAATTGCTCAGAATGGAATTCAGGTTTATGGAGTTGATGTAAATCAAGAAATTGTAGATACCATTAATAAAGGCGAAATTCATATTGTTGAGCCAAGTTTAGATATAGCTGTAGAGGAGTCTGTTAAAAAAGGGTTTTTAAAAGCAGGAATACAACCAGTGGAAGCAAATACTTACCTTGTTGTGGTTCCAACACCTTTCAAAGGAAATCACGAGCCTGACATATCATATGTTGAAGCTGCTACAAAAAATATAATTCATCTTTTGAAAGAAGATGATCTTTATATTATTGAATCAACCTCTCCAATTGGAACTACAGAGAAAATGATGCGTCTTATATATAATTTACGACCTGAATTGGAAGGAAAATTAAATATAGCATATTGTCCAGAAAGAGTGTTGCCAGGAAATGTAATGTACGAATTAGTATACAATGATAGAGTTATTGGTGGAATCGATGAAAAATCCACT
This sequence comes from Polaribacter aestuariivivens, assembly GCF_005885675.1. Taxonomy (GTDB): domain Bacteria; phylum Bacteroidota; class Bacteroidia; order Flavobacteriales; family Flavobacteriaceae; genus Polaribacter; species Polaribacter aestuariivivens. The sequence goes on along the minus strand of NZ_VANR01000006.1, from coordinate 215,094 downwards.
AATAAAGCATTAAATTTTTATAAACAATTTGTAAAAGGAGAATTACACTCAACTAACGCAAGAACTGCAGAAATGTGTAAGTTAACAGAGAACTCATCAAGGGATGTTCAGATTGCATTTGCAAACGAACTGTCTTTAATTTGTGATAAAGCAGAAATAAATGTTTGGGAATTAATTAATTTAGCAAATAAACACCCAAGAGTAAATATATTACAACCTGGATGTGGAGTTGGAGGACACTGTATTGCTGTAGATCCTTATTTTATAGTCTCAGATTATCCAATGGAATCTAAAATTATAGGTACAGCTCGTGAAGTAAATAACTATAAATCTTTTTGGTGTGCAGAAAAAATTCAAAATGAAAAACTAAAATTTGAATTAGAGCATAAAAGAAAACCAAAAATTGCTTTAATGGGGCTAGCATTTAAACCTAATATCGACGACTTACGTGAATCTCCAGCAAAATACATTGTAAATAAAGTATTACAAAATGACAATAATGGAAACTACTTTATTGTAGAACCAAATATTGAAGAGCATAATGTTTTTAAATTAACAGATTATAAAAAGGCAGTTGAAGCTGCAGATATAGTTGTTTTTTTGGTTGCTCACAAAGAATTTAAAGAATTAAACATAGAGCAAAACAAAATAATACTAGATTTTTGTGGAATAAATAAGAATAGAATATGAATTTAGATTTAAGTAATAAGTCAATTTTGATAACTGGTGGAACTGGTTCTTTTGGAAAAATGTTCACAAAATTAATTTTGGAAAGAAACCCTAATATCAAAAGATTAGTAATTTTCTCCAGAGATGAACAGAAACATTTTCAAATGTCACAAGAATTTTCTGAAAATGAATATCCACAAATAAGATATTTTATTGGAGACGTAAGAGATTCTAAAAGATTAGAAACTGCATTTGAAGATATCGATATAGTAATTCATGCAGCAGCTATGAAACACGTTCATTTAGCAGAATACAATCCGATGGAATGTGTAAAAACAAATATTAATGGTGCAGAAAATGTTATTAATGCAGCTCTTAAAAGTGGTGTTAAAAATGTTGTAGCTTTATCTACTGATAAAGCAGCTGCTCCAATTAATTTATATGGAGCGACCAAATTAGCTTCGGATAAACTTTTTATTGCTGCAAATAACATTAAAGGTAAAAGAGATATTAAATTTTCTGTGGTAAGGTATGGAAATGTTATGGGATCCAACGGTTCTGTTATGCCTTTTTTCTTAAATAAAAAGAAAAAAGGAGACTCTTTTTTACCTATAACAGATGATAAAATGACAAGGTTTAATATTTCTTTAGAAGACGGATGTGAAATGGTTTTTTATGCAATAGGAAACGCTTGGGGTGGTGAGGTCTTTGTTCCAAAGATTCCTTCATATAGAATACCAGATGTAGCTGAAGCAATTGCACCTGAATTAAAACAAAAAATAGTTGGAATTAGACCAGGAGAAAAGTTACATGAAGAAATGATTACATCATCAGATTCTTATAATACAGTTGATTTAGGTAAATACTACGCTATTTTACCTCAAAAATCACCTTATTCAAAATATTCGAAAGAAGATTATAAAGAAGCATTTAATGGTACTGACGTTCCAGAAGGTTTTTCTTATGATTCTGGGAATAATACTGAGTGGGAAACTGTTGAAAGTTTAAGAGAGTTAGTGAAATTACACGTCGATTCTAATTTTAAAATATAATGAAACCTATACCTTACGGAAGACAAAATATTGATCAGAACGATATTGATGCTGTTGTGGAAACATTAACATCAGATTTTTTAACCCAAGGACCAAAAGTTAAAGAATTCGAAGATAAGTTTGCTGCATATGTTGGTGCCAAATACGCTGTCGCCGTAAATAACGCTACATCAGGACTTCATTTAGCAGTTTTAGCATTAGATTTAAAAAAAGGGGAACGGGTTATTACAACACCAATAACATTTGCTGCATCTGCTAATTGTATTAAATATGCAGAAGGTGAGGTCTGGTTTGCAGATATAGACTCTAAATCTTATTTATTATCATTAAAAAAAACAAGGGAACTTATAGAGAGTAAACCAAGAGGGTTTTTCAAAGGAATTATTCCTGTAGATTTTGCAGGTTTACCTGTTAATTTAGAGGGTTTTAGAGAGCTTGCAAATGAGCATGATTTATGGATTATAGAAGACGCAGCTCATTCACCTGGAGGATATTTTATAGATTCAGAAGGTAATAAACAAATGTGTGGAAATGGAAAGTACGCAGATATTGCTGTCTTTTCATTTCATCCAGTAAAACATATAGCATGTGGTGAAGGAGGTATGATTACTACTAATTCAGAACTATTATTTCAGAAGCTTTCATTGTTAAGAACTCATGGTATCACTAAAGAAAATATGATAGAAAATCATGGGGGATGGTTTTACGAAATGCAAGAATTAGGTTATAATTATAGGTTAACAGATATCCAATCTGCTTTAGGGATAAGTCAACTTTTAAAAAATAAAGAAGGAGTTAAAAGAAGAAATGAATTAGCTAGTAATTATAAAATGGCTTTTAAAGGAAAGGTTAAATATCAAAATTTACCAGAAGGGTATCTTAATGCACACCATCTTTTTGTAATTGAAATTAATGAAAGAAAAAGACTTTATGATTTTTTAAGAAATCATAATATTTTTGCTCAAATACATTATATTCCTGTTCATACTTTGCCTTATTATAAGGAAATTGGTTACGAAGATGCAAATTTAAGTAATTCAGAAAATTTTTATTCAAAATGTATTAGTTTACCAATGTATCCATCTTTATCTGACGAAGAGCAAAACTTTGTAATAAATAAAGTACTCGAATTCTATGACTAATCTTTGTATTATACCAGCAAGGGGTGGGAGTAAAAGAATACCAAAGAAAAATATTAAAGAATTTCTTGGTAAGCCTATTATAGCCTATTCAATAGAGGCGGCTGTAAAGTGTGAGCTTTTTAATGAGGTAATGGTTTCAACAGAGGATATTGAAATAGCTAAAGTTGCAAAAAAATTTGGAGCAAAAGTTCCTTTTTTAAGGAGTACTAATAATGCTAACGATTTTGCTGTGTTAGCAGATGTTATTGAGGAGGTCATCAAAGAGTATGATGATATAGAAAAAAAATTTGATAATATTTGTTGTTTGCTTCCAACAGCTCCTTTCGTTAATTCAATTACAATTAGAAACGCATACAATACCCTTTTAGAGGATAAATTCGATAGTGTATTTCCTGTATTAGAGTTTTCGTTCCCAATACAACGCTCATTAAAAATTGAAAATAAAAAAGTTAATATGGTTTGGAATGAGTTTATGAATACTCGTTCACAAGATTTAGAACCAAGATATCATGATTCTGGTCAGTTTTATTGGTTAAAATCATCTTGCTTTAAAAAACATAAAAAATTATATACTAGTAATTCTGGAGCAATTATAATATCAGAATTGCATGCCCAAGATATAGATACAGAAACTGACTGGAAATTAGCCGAAATTAAATATAAAATTATGCTCAATGACCAAGAAAATAATTTTTAGAGCAGACGGAAATTCAAATATTGGTTTAGGGCATTTATTTCGATTATTTGCATTAATAGAAATGTATAAAGAACATTATGAATGCATATTTGTTACAAAAGAAAATTCAACATTATCAGTATTTTCTAAAAAACATAATTTGGTAATTTTACCTAAAAATATAAATATTTATGAAGAGTCAAATTGGTTAGCTGAAAATTTTTCTCCAAACGAACATTGTATCATTCTTGATGGCTATCAGTTTAATTTTAGTTATCAAAAAAAAATAAAAAAAGTCGGCTTTAAATTAGTGTTTATTGATGATAATATTGAAAAGGAAATAGCTGCAGACATCGTAGTTAATCATTCTTTATTCGTAACTGAAGCACATTTTGGAACTCATAAAAATGTCATTTTTGGTCTTGGGAGCAAATATGCCATCTTACGTCCATTATTTTTGGAAGAATCAAAAAGAAATAGAGAAATAAAAACCATTACTAAAGTTTTTATTTGTTTTGGAGGGGCAGATTTTAATAACTTAACTCACAAATGCTTAAATGCAATTGTTGAATTTTCTGATTTCAAAGAAATACACATTGTTTTAGGAAGTGCATATAAACAAAAAGAAATATATAGAACAATAGAACAAAACTGTAGTAAAGTTTTTTTGCATAAAAAGTTGGATGAAAAAGAAATGATTGGACTTATGAAGAAGTGTGACTTTGCCATTGTTCCTTCAAGTACAATAAGTTATGAGGTTTGTGCAGTCAATATGATTATCTTAAGTGGTTATTATATAGATAATCAACTTAGTATATATAAAGGCTTAATAAACAATAGTTTAATTTATTCTGCAGGTAATTTTAACGAAATGGATGAGGTAGATTTTAAAAATAAAATTTTAGAGGTTATAAATGATTCTCAAGAAAATTATAAAATAATGTTAGAAAATCAAAAACATTTCTTTGACGGTATGCAGAAATCTCGTTTTTTAGAACTTACAAAAGAATTATTATGTTAATACAGGTTTTAGTAGATAATCCTAATTCTTGGATTTTACCATATGCAAAAAATTTAGTAAATATTATAAAAGAAAAATTTAATTATGAAGTCCGTTTACTTTTAAAACATGAAGAAGTTATTAAAGGAGATGTATTGTGTCTATTAAGTTGCGAAAAAATTTTTAAAAAATTAAATTTAAATAAATATAACTTGGTTGTTCATGAGAGTGATCTTCCAAAAGGAAAAGGATGGTCACCATTGACATGGCAAGTTTTAGAAGGTAAAAATTCTATACCAATTACTCTTTTCGAAGCGGTAGAGAAAGTTGATGCAGGAATAATATACAATCAAGATTTTATTGAGTTAAAAGGACATGAACTACTTTCTGAAATTAAACATAAACAAGGCGAAAAAACAATTAGTTTAATTGTTAATTTTTTAAAAGATATTAAAAACATTAAAGGAGAAAAACAAATTGGTGAAGAAACTTTTTATCCAAAAAGAACTTCAAAAGATAGTGAATTAGATATTAATAAATCCATAAAAGATCAATTTAATCTCTTGAGAGTTTGCGATAATGAAAGATATCCAGCTTTTTTTAATATTAATGGACAACAATATTTATTAAAAATTTATAAAAAAAATGAATAATTATTTAATTTTATCTCATAAGCCTTGGAATATCTCATTAGCTGATAAGATGAAGGCTCACTTTTCTAATGATAATTGGTTTTTTATAGATAATAAAAATGATTTTAACTCTGAAAAACTCCAGCAGATTAATCCAGATTATATTTTCATTCCTCATTGGTCGTATATTATAAAAGAAGAAATTTATGAAAATTATAATTGCATAGTTTTTCATATGACAGATTTACCATTTGGTAGAGGAGGAAGTCCTTTACAAAATTTAATTGCTAAAAAAATAAAAGAAACAAAAATTAGTGCAATAAAAGTGGTAAAAAAAATAGATGGCGGTCCAATTTATTTGAAAGAAAAATTAAATTTGTTTGGTACTGCAGAAGAGATTTTTTTAAGAGCAAATGATGTGATTTGTAATATGATTGTTAAGATAATCAATCAAAATATGACACCAGTAGCTCAAACAGGAGAACCTGTAATATTTAAAAGAAGAACTCCAGAAATGAGTAAAATAAACAAAGAAATTAAAGATGTTAATACACTTTATGATCATATTAGAATGTTAGATGCAGATGGATATCCAAAAGCTTATATTGAAACAGATTTTTTTAAATTTGAATTTACAAGAGCTTCGTTAAAGTCAAATGAAACAATAATATCAGATGTTAGAATCGTTAAGAAATAAAAAAATATTAGTTGTAGTAGCTCATCCAGATGATGAGCTTTTAGGCCTAGGTGCTACAATGAATAAGTTAATTACAGATTATGGATGTACAATCAGAGCAGTAATTTTGGGTGAAGGTATTACTTCTAGAGGTGAATCCAGAGATGTTGAATTCTGGAACAAACAATTACAAAGGCATAAAGAAAATATTGAAAGTGCAAGAAAATCTATTGGATATTCTTCAGTTGGAGTTTATGATTTTCCTGATAATAGATTCGACAGTGTAGATTTATTAGATATAATTAAAGTTGTAGAAGAAGAAAAAACTGAATTTAACCCAGAAATTATATTTACCCATCATGGAGGAGATGTAAATGTAGACCATCAAAGAACATTTGAAGCTGTTATCACAGCAGTTAGACCAATGAGCCATGAAAAAGTTAAAGCTATTATCACTTTTGAAACTCCATCTGGAACAGAATGGAGAGCTAGCACAGATCCTAAACATTTTATTCCAAATATGTTTGTTGAAGTATCAGAATTAAACTTGCAAGCAAAAATACAAGGAATGGAAGCTTATGAATTTGAAAAAAGAAAATATCCACACCCAAGATCACCAGAGGCACTGAAAATTTTAGCTCAGCAAAGAGGTGTCATTGTTGGAAAAGAATATGCAGAAGCATTTACCATTGTTAGAGCAATAAATTAAAAAAATAAAAAAATGAAGATTGGAAATTATACAATTGGCAAAAATCAACCATGTTTTATTATTGCAGAGTTATCTGCAAATCATAATGGTAGTTTAGATATTGCAATAGAAACCATAAGAGCAGCTAAGAGAACAGGTGCAGATGCTATTAAATTACAGACTTACACACCAGAAACTATGACTATTAACCATAGTAATCATCATTTCCAAATTAATGAGGGAACTTTGTGGGACGGAAAGACGCTATTTGAATTATATGGAGAGGCATATACACCTTGGGAATGGCATGAAACTCTTTTTAAAGTAGCTAAAGAAGAGGGTTTAATATGTTTTTCTTCTCCTTTTGATATCTCAGCTGTTGACTTTTTAGAAAATTTAGATGTTCCTGCTTACAAGATAGCATCTTTTGAAATTCAAGATATTCCATTAATAGAGTATGCTGCTTCTAAAATGAAACCAATTATTATGTCTACAGGTATCGCAGAATTAACAGATATTCAATTGGCTGTAGATACATGCAGAAAAGTTGGAAATAATGAAATAATACTTTTAAAGTGTACGTCCTCTTATCCAGCCCCATTAGAGCTGGCAAACTTAAATACTATAAAAGATTTGCAAAAAAGGTTTAATGTAGAAGTTGGTTTTAGTGATCATACCTATGGTGTTTTAGCACCAGCAGTTGCTACAACTCTAGGAGCTAAAGTTATAGAAAAACACTTTATTTTAAATAAATCTATAGGTGGACCAGATGCAGATTTTTCTTTGGATGAAATAGAATTTAAAGAAATGGTTGATGCTATTAGAGATACAGAAAAATTATTAGGTACAGTGTCTTATGATGTGACAGAGAAAGTAAAAAAGAATAGAAAATTCGCTAGATCTTTATTTATTGTAGAGGATGTAAAAAAAGGTGACTTACTTACAGATAAAAATATAAGATCAATTAGGCCTGGTTATGGTCTTCATCCTAAATATTATAAAGAGATTTTAGGAAAAAGTTTTATTAAAGATTGCCCAAAAGGAGAGCCTTTATCTTTAAATATGTTTGAATAAGGTTTTTTTAATAAAAACAGGTCTGTAGTTTTTTATTAGAGATAAAAATAATTGTAAAAAAGAAAAAATAAATTTTGAATTACTATTCTTTTTAATATTAACTGAGAAAATGGAAATGTTAAGATTTAATTTTGAAATATTTGTAACTAATAAGTAATTAAAAGTTAATCTACTTTTTTTGTCTTTTGAAAAATAATAAATGAATTTAAAAAAAATAAAAAGTTATGCTGGTGAACTCTTGTATCTTTTATCTTCTATAGTTCTTCCAGGGATTGGTTTTATTACTAGTATCTTGGTTGCTAAATTCGTAGATCCAAAAGATAATGGGTTGATTGAGTCTTATTTTTTAATTTTGCCCTATTTAGGTTTTCTTCAATTAGGTGTTTTTAATGGTTTAAATCGTAATATTGCTTTTTACAAAGCCAAAAATGAACTATCCAAAGTAAATTTGCAAGTAAATACGTCATTATATGTTAGTAGAGCAGTTGCTATTATATCAATAATTTTTGTATTAATCTTTGTAATAATAAATAACAATTCATATAAATTACTTGACTATTTTGCTATCACTGGAGTTTTAATAATTTCGGTTTTATCACCAATAGCACTTCATATTGATACTACTTTTCGTAGTGGTCAAGATTTTAAAAAGCTTGGGGCTTTAAAGCTGTATGAGGCTGGTTTACAACTTTTATTAACGCCATTATTAGTTTTTTTTAAAGGTTATGGAAAAGTATTAATGAATACAGGTAAAGTAATAATAAATGCTATTTTGAGGCTTAAAAACTCACCTTATAAATTGGAAGCTAAGTTTGACTTTAAAAGTTATAAGGAGCTTTTAAGTGTTGGTTTTCCTTTGTTATTTGGTGGTTATTTATTTATTTTGTTTACAATAGCAGATCAATCTATTATTGGTTTAAATTTGGGAAGTGAACAATTAGGTTATTATTTTTTATCGAAATTAGTTCTTACAATTATGTTATTAATCCCTTCATCACTAACTTCGATTTTATATCCTAAAGCAAGTGCATTATTTGGAACTTATGGTAAGCCTTCAAGTTTACGAAAGTTTTTTTGGAATTCTTTGCTTATTAATTTCATAGTTTTATCTTTTATCGGTCTAATTATATATTTTAGTATTGATTTCATAGTATTCAATTATATTCCTAAATATTTGCCAGGAGTTGAGGCTGCTAAAATAAATGTTATTACTGGATTTTCTTTTTTAAGTATCGGTCCAGGAGTAATAATGGGGGTTATTAGGAAAAATAGATTTTATATTTTTTTAGTAGGATTAAGTTTGCTTGCAATGTGGGGTGTAAGTTTTTTCACAAAAATTACTTCTATTGAGCAAGTTGCATACTATAGATGTATTATTTCATTAATTTTGTCAATAGGAACAATTTTTTATAGTTATTATTTAACTTTCAGTAAACATGAATAAAATTTTATCAAATCCAATATATTATTTATATAGAGCATTCAAAAAATTAATTAATTTCTTTTTTTTTGTTGTCGGGAATATTTATTTTAAATTAATTGGAATGGATTTCTCTTTTTTTAAAGTCAAAATGGATAGAATTCCCCATATAATATTGTATCAAAATGCAAAGATAACTTTAGGAGAAAATGTTGTAATTACTTCATGCTCATCTACAAACCCAATAGGAGTAAAACACAAGTGTATTTTAGCAGTTCTTAATAGTGGTGCACAAATAAATATTGGAAATAATACTGGAATTACAGGAGCATCTATTTGTTGTTCTACACAAGTTGACATAGGCTCTAATGTTTATATTGGTAGCGGAGTTGGTATTTGGGATACAGACTTTCATCCTATTAATTGGAAAGAAAGAGAAAAACGTCCAAATGATGGCAAGTCTTTACCGATAAAAATCGGTGACAATGTATTTATTGGTGCTAATTCTATTATTTTGAAAGGCGTAACTATAGATGATGGAGCTGTTATTGGTGCGGGATCTGTAGTTTCTAGAAATGTTGGTAGCAATGAAATTGTAGCTGGTAACCCTGCTAAGAAAATAAAAAAAATAATTTATGAGTAAAATAGTTTTACATGTAAGACCATGGAATAACCAATTTATGTTTGAATTTTCAGAAAAATTAAATAATGTAGGTGATTACAATGAAATAATTTTCGTAACAATGTTTTCTGAGAGTTATGACTTTTTTATTAAAAGAAAAAAAAAGATATTATTACTTCCAGATTTGGTAAACGACATAGTGATAAATCAAAATCGTTTAATCCAAATTGATAAACTTCTAAAAAATAATAATTTTGGTTTAAATGACATTTTAGAAACTGAAAGATTTTTTGATACAGATATCTATAATGAAAATTATTTTTATCGTTATGCGATATTATTAGATAATATAATTGATAAAAACACATTAAATGTTTCTTTATCTTTAGATCATTTTATTTATTGTTTTAGTGCTCTTCTTACAAATGCAAAAAATGGTTATAATTATTCTTTTATTCCAGTAGGGGTACCATATAATAGTGTAGTTGCTTTAAAAGACTCTTGGAATATAAGAGTTAATAGAATTAATCAAAGAAAAATAGAAAAGAAAAGTTTAACAGATAGATTAAATGTTCCTATGACAGAAAGGCTTGTCTATATGAAAAAACAGACTAGCCCTAATGTGTTTAAGACCAATTCAAAGAATGCTATCAAGTATTTAAAGAAAGACGAAGAAATAAAAAACCACTTGAATGACAAAGGGTATTCTCTATTAAGAAAAATTAAACGAAAAATTACTTCAATAAAGAGTAAAAATTATTACTTACCAGATATTAAATCTTTAGGAGATATAAAAAATAAATTTGTATATATTCCGCTTCATATGGAGCCAGAAGCAACTGTTATTCTTTATAGTACTTATTTTCAAAGTCAAATTGAAATGACTAGATTGATTTCAAAAGTTTTACCTTATGGTTGGGAAATAGTGGTAAAAGAGAACCCAAAAATGCTTAAAGTGCGTAATAAAGAATTTTATAAAGCCCTTAAATCTATACCAAATGTAAAGTTTGTTAATATGCCTGTTGAGTCTACAGAATTAATTAAAAAATCTGAAATAGTTGTCGCACTATCTGGAACATCTTCTTTAGAGGCATATTTATTAGATAAACCAGCTATTTTATTTGGAACACCACCACATCATAAATTATTAAAATATACTGGCTATGGAATTAATTACTCTATGAAAGAGTTAAAGGAAATATTTAGTAAAGAATTAAACATTTCAGATTTTTATAATGATTCAGAATGGGAAGATTTTATTGGGGCAACATTACCGTATAATATGATTCCTAAAAGAAACAATAAAGCCCAATTATTTATTGACATTATAGAGAATCCGCCAGAAAAATTTAGTAAATTTATTCAAGATACATTATTTGATGAAAGAGGATAAGTATTTTGAGAATTTTTTAAAAATATGGAATGTTATGTTTTTTACTAACATTCTATGGATTCTTGGTTTAAATCAATTTAGATTTATATTAATTATTAGTTGTTTAGTGTTTTTTAGCTTTAATTCTTTCATGAAATTTATGAGCTATCGAAATAAGAATACATCATTTAAAAATAAAACCTATCGATTGTATTCTGGTTTATTAATTATTGGTTCTTTTGTTTTTATATTAGGACTTTTAAATAATTATACAGATTCTAAATATTTTGGTAGACTTGTTTTCGATTTATTTGCTTTTTCTCTTATTTTATCGGGTATTACTTTTGTTAACGTTTCAAGAAAATTATGGGTTAAATTTTTAAATACTTACTTTTTTTGGACAATATTGTTTATCTTAATAGGTATTCCTTCTCTAGATTTTAATTATTTTTTAACAGCAAGTAGTAGAAATAGTATGTTAATCGAAATGGCAGAAAACTCAACCTATAAAATTAACTATGTAGCTCAAATGACAACTTTAGCTTTAGTTCCATTAATTTTAATTATATCTATTCAATTTGGAAAAAAAAAGCATGTCGTTTTAACTGTTGCTATGTTATTTTTATATTTATTTAATGGGTTTTATTATGCAAAAAAAAATGTATTATTTGAGCTAATATTTTTGGTTATAGTTTTAATTTTCTTTTATTTAAAAGGAAAAGCAAGATTTCGTTTATTAATCTCTCTTTTTATTAGTGTATTTGTTTTTATGTATATTTTTTCAGAATCTATATTTGTCAACCGTTTTGAAAACCGTATAGATACAGCTGTTTCTACTGAAAGGAATGATCGTTTGGTGGAAGCAGATACTTTTTTCGCCTCTTATGAACTTCATGATTATGTTTTAGGTAGAGGTTTTGGAGGTTTTGTAGAAAATACAGTTGGGGGAAGTGTATTACATATTGGGCTTATTAATTTTATATTTAAATTTGGGTTTTTATGCATGGTAGTTCTCTTTCTCTTTATCACAAAAAAAATTATTGATTCTTTTTTTAAAAGAAAAATGTTAACTAATAAATTTGAAATTATAATGTCTATGTTTTTTCTTGTTTATATGGTTAGCTCACCTATGTGGTCTTGGTATACGAATATGTTATACTTTCCTTTTATGGTTTTTGGGTCATATATAATTACTGCTAAAAATTCAAATTTATGTTAACAATAGTTACGCCAACTTTAAATTCAGTTAATTTTTTAGAAAACAATATTAATTCCATAAAAAAATTAACAATTCCATTTGAACACATTATCGTAGATGGAGGTTCTTCAGATGGGACATTAGAAATTATAAAAAAACACCCTCATGTTAAGTTAATCAATCAAACAGAAAAGTTGGGCATGTATCATGCCATATCTTTAGGTTTTGAGAAAGCAAAGGGAGAATTTATTACTTGGGTAAATTCCGATGATGTTGTTGTTAAAGAAGGTTTTGAAAAAATGTATGAAGTACTAAAATCTAATAAATGCGACTTCGTATATTCCGATTCAATCTTTAATTTTATAAAAAAAGGAAAAAAAACGAGGATTAGTGGATCTCGATTTCCAAAGTTTATATTAAAAAATAAGATTATGCCCTTTGTTCAACCAAGTACAATGTATACAAAAAACTTATACGAGAAAATAGGAGGTTTAAACTACTTAAAGTTTAAACTAGCTGGAGATTTAGATATGTTTAGACGTTTTTCTATAGAAAAAGGAATTAGATTTAAATATTTGAATATAGTATCTACAGAATTTTTAAAGTATGGAGAATCCCTAGGAGATATAAATATTAAAGCTATGAGAAGAGAAGTAATTAATATGGAAGGCAAGACAAATGTTCTATCGAAAATAATTATTCGAATAATTTTATTAATGAGATAATTTTTTTGATTTATGAAAGTTTTATTAAACTTAATGCCAATTAAAAGTGGAGGAGGACAACAAGTAGCTTCAAACTTTATAATACAATCCTTAAACAATAGTGACTTTACACTTTTCTTTTTGGTTACAGAAAACACACATGTTCATAAAATATTAATAGAAAAAAAATGCAAAAATATATATACAGTAAAAGAAGGATTGTATAATAGATTAATTTTCCAGTTATTTAGGTTTAGTAAAGTTGTTTTAAATAATAACATCGAAATAATTTACACAATGTTTGGACCTGGTTTACACTATAGAAATATAAAGTCAGTTACTGGATGCGCATATTCAAATCTGTTCTACCCTGAAATAAAGTTTTGGCAAGGATACTCTTTTTTACAAAATATTAAATTAAAATTAATAGATAGGTATAGACTAAAAAGTACATTAAAATCTGATTTTATAATTTTTGAAAATGAATCGATGCGAAATAGAGCAGTGGATTTATTTAACTATCCAGCGGAACAAACAGAACTTATTTTACCTTCAATATCCTCTTATCCTACTTCTAAAGTTTCCAAAAAATTTAGAACGAGATTAAATGAGATAGAAACCAATAAATTTAATCTTTTAATGCTTTCTGGATGGCACAAAAATAAAAATATAGAAATTGTTCCGGAAATACTTCTAAGTTTAAAAAAACAGAATGTTATGGATGTAAGCTTTGTAATAACTGTTCCTCCAAAAGATCCAAATTCAATACTTTTATTAGAGAAAGCTAAAAAATATTCTGTTGAAAAAAACATAGTTTTTTTTGACCAAGTTTTACCTTCAGAAGTACCTTTTTTATTCGAAAAGATAGACGGTGTTGCTCTTTTTAGCTTGTTAGAAAGTTTTAGTAATAATATTATTGAATCTTGGTATTTTAAAAAACCTCTATTTATATCAGATGAGGAATGGTCACGTTCTATATGTGAAAACGCAGCTGTTTATGTGGAACGAAATGATGCATCTAATATTTGTGATAAAATAATAAATTACAGAAGTAACATAAATTTACAAAACCAAATCAAAACTAATGCAGATTTAATTATCGAAAAATATCCAAGTCCTAGTAAAAAAGTAAATATGCAATTAGATTTATTAAGGTCAATAAAATGAAAAAAGAGATTAAAAATTTTGCTGTTTGTACTTATGAATCTTTATCTTCAATAGTTTTTTCTTTACCTAGACACAAATTGTTTAATTTAGTTAAAAGTAACTATATAAGAATTCAAGGAGGTATCGTTGGTAAAAGAGTTACATTCTATCCTGGTATAAAAATCAACCCAGCAATAAATATAATTATTGGAAATAATGTTGACTTAGCCTGGGGTGTAATAATAACTACCAAAGGCGGTGTTGAAATAGGAGAAAGAACTTTAATTGGATATAGAACTCAAATAATATCTGCAAACCATATAATACCTAGCAACCAAGGAAGAATCTTCGATTCTGGTCATGTGTCTAAAAAAGTTATTATAGGAAAAGATGTATGGATTGGTGCAAATTGTATAATTACATCAGGTGTTATTATAGGTGAAGGAGCAGTAATTGCTGCTGGAAGTGTTGTAACTAAAGATGTAAAACCATTTACAATAGTTGGAGGAGTTCCTGCAAAAATTATTAAAGAAAGAAAATAAAATTTATATGAAACAAATAATACAAGACCTTAAGAAGGGAGACACTATTTTAGAAGAAGTACCAGTGCCAGCCATAAAGTCGGGAGCTGTTTTAATAAAAACGACTAAAACATTAGTGTCTTTAGGAACTGAAAAAATGTTAGTAGAATTTGGTAAAGCAAACTTTATTCAAAAAGCGAAACAGCAACCAGATAAGGTTAAAATGGTTTTAGATAAGGTAAAGACAGACGGATTAAAGCCAACATTAGATGCAGTTTTTAATAAATTAGGGCAACCATTACCATTAGGTTATTGTAACGTGGGAGAAGTGGTAGCTGTAGGTAAAGGTGTAAAAGAATTTAATATTGGAGATAGAGTAGCATCTAATGGTAATCATGCAGAGTATGTGTTGGTACCTAAAAATCTTGTAGCTAAAATTCCTGAAAATGTAACCGACGAAGAAGCTGCATTTACAATTATAGGCTCTATTGGGCTACAAGGAATTAGATTGTTAAAACCTACTTTTGGAGAAACAATAGTTGTAGTAGGCTTAGGTCTTATAGGTTTGGTAACAGCAGAGTTGTTAAAGGCTAACGGATGTAATGTTATTGGTTTCGATTTCGATTCAGAGAAAATTAAAATAGCGAAAGAAAAAGGAATTATTGCTATAAATCCAGCAGAAGGTACAGACCAAGTAAAATTTGTTGAAACATTTACAAATGGAGTTGGTGCAGATGGAGTTATAATTACGGCATCTAGTAAAAGTAACGATATTATATCGCAGTCTGCCCAAATGTGTAGAAAATTAGGAAGAATTATTTTAGTTGGCGTAATTGGTTTAGACATTAGTAGAGCAGATTTTTATAATAAAGAAATTTCTTTTCAAGTTTCTTGCTCATATGGTCCAGGGCGTTATGACGATGAGTATGAAAACAAAGGAAATGATTATCCAATAGGTTATGTACGTTGGACAGAAAAAAGAAATTTTAACGCAGTTTTAAATGCAATTTCTAACGGCTCTTTAAATGTTAAACCTTTAATTACAGAACGAATTCCTTTAGAAGATTATCAAAAAATATATGGAGACATGGGAGTTTCCAAGTCGATTGCCTCTATATTAGAATATAATACAACAGAAAAACCAGTTTCTACAGTTAAAATTAGTAACAAATCATTTAAAGGAAATAAAGGTGTTATTGGTATTGTAGGAGCAGGTAATTTTACAAGTGCTACTATTTTACCAAGTTTAAAAAAATTAAATGCTAATATAAAATACATAGCAAGTTCTGGAGGGTTATCTTCGACCACTATGGCAAAGCAATATCAGATTGCAAATTCTACTACAGATTATAAAGAAATACTAAATGATACAGAAACAGATTTAGTTTTAATAACAACAAAACATAATATGCATGCTTCTATGGTCTTGGAAACTATGCAAGCTAATAAAAGTGTTTTTGTAGAAAAGCCTTTGGCATTAACAGCAGAAGAATTAAAAAAGATTGTAGAAGAATATAATAAGCGTAATGTAAATATTTCTGTAGGTTTCAATAGACGTTTTGCTCCTTTGGCAAAAAAAATGAAAAAAGTTTTAGGAAACGATAAAGCACCTATGAATATTATTGCTACAATGAATGCTGGTTTTATACCTGCAGATGTATGGGTACATGATATGGAAGTTGGAGGAGGAAGAATTATCGGAGAAGCTTGCCATTATATAGATTTGTGTACTTATTTTGCAGGTAGTAAAGTAATTTCTGTTTGCATGAATGCTATGGGAGCCAATCCACAAGAAAACACCGATAATGCAAGTATATTGTTAAAATATGAAAACGGAACCAATGCAGTTATTAACTATTTTGCAAATGGATCTAAAGCCTATTCAAAAGAAAGAGTTGAAATTTTCTCTCAAGAAAGAACTTTAATTATGGATAATTGGAGAAAGTTAAAAGCATATGGTTTTAAGGGTTTCTCTAAAAGCTCTTCAAAACAAGACAAAGGTCATTATAACCAATTTAATCAATTAATTGAACAGCAGCAAAAAGGAGGAGAACCTATTATACCTTTCGAGGAAATTGTTAATACAACAAAAGCCTCATTTGCAGCGATAGAATCTTTGAAACAAGGAAAATGGGTGGAAGTAAAATAAGTACACTGTATAATACAATAAAATATCTAAAGCCTATTCAAATTTATTATAGGCTTTACTATTTTATAAGAAATCGTTTCTTTAAAAAAAAATACAATAAAAAGTTAGAGAATAATGAACTTTCTTTAGTATGGGAAGACTTTTTGTTAACCCCTAACTCATACTTGGGAGAAAATGAGTTCTTTTTCTTAAACATCACAAAAAAATTTGGAGAGAGTATAGATTGGAATTATTCGGAGTTTGGAAAACTATGGACTTTTAATCTTAATTATTTCGATTTTTTAAATCAAAAAGAAATTAAAACTGAGGAAGGACTAAGGTTAATAAAAGACTATTTAAAAAACGACCAGTATTTAAAAGATGGTAAAGCAGCTTACCCAATTTCACTTCGAGGAATTAATTGGATTAAATTTTTGTCGAATAGAAAAATTTTAAATCATGAAATAAATCAAGGATTATATAACCATTATCAAATACTTTTAAATAATATAGAATATCATTTGCTTGGAAATCATTTATTAGAAAATGGTTTTTCCTTATTATTTGGAGCATATTATTTTAAAGACGATACTCTTTATAAGCCAGCTTTTAAAATTTTAAAATCAGAACTGAAAGAACAAACTTTAAAAGACGGTGGTCACTTCGAATTATCTCCAATGTATCACCAAACTATGCTGTTTAGAGTATTAGATTGTATAAAATTAATACGACTAAATAATTGGAAACAAGATAATTTATTACAGTTTTTAGAAAGTATTGCATGTAGAATGTTGTCTTGGATAAAAGAAGTAACTTTTAAAAATGGAGACATTCCAATGGTAAATGATAGTGCTTTTGATATTGCCCCATCCACTAAAGAATTGGTATTGTATGGAGAGGAGTTAAATTTAATTATAGAGAATGTAAAACTGTTAGACTCTGGTTACAGAATGTTTAAAAAAAATAATTTTGAGTTATTTGTAGATGTTGGTAATGTAGGAGCTTCTTATCAACCTGCGCATGTACATTCAGACACTTTTAATTTTGTATTGTATGTAAATCAAAATCCTATTTTTATAGATACAGGATTATCTACCTATGAAAAGAACGAATTAAGACAATTAGAAAGAAGTACAGCAGCACATAATACTGTGCAAATAGAAGATATAGAGCAAACCCAAGTTTGGGGAGGGTTTAGAGTTGCTAAAAGAGCCGAAGTTACAAGTTTAAAAGAAAATAAAAATAGTATAAAAGCTACTCATAATGGTTACAAAGCCTTAAACCTTACCCATTCAAGAAAGTTTACTGTTAGTGAAAATAATATTAATATAGAAGATGTTATCACTTCAGAAAAACCTTTTAAGAAAGTTGCTCATTTTCATCTTCATCCAGCTATTTCTAATGTCACAATAAGAAAATCTAAAGTTTTACTTGGAGACTATAATATAGAAGTGTTTTTTGAAGGAAAAAACATCTCCATTGAAAAAGGAAATTATAGATTTGCAAAAGGTTTTAATAAAGCGTCTACTGCAATAAAATTAAAAGTTTTATTTGAATCTAGTTTGTCAACAAAAATTCAATTATGAAAATATTATTTTTAACGTATTATTTCGAACCAGATTTATGTGCGGGCTCTTTTAGAAATACATCTTTATTTAAATCGCTAGCCCAAAGGGTTAAAAATATAGATAGTATAGATGTGATTACAACTTATCCAAATAGGTACGATTCTTATAAGGTTTCTGCAGATAAGATAGAAAAAAGAGGTGATAATATTACAATAAATAGAATTCGTATACCTGATCATAAAAGTGGGTTGTTTGGGCAAATAAAATCGTTTAGAATTTTTTATTATGAAGCTAAAAGAATAGCAAAAGATAAAAATTACGACCTAGTTTATGCTTCTTCCTCTAGATTGTTTACAGCATTTTTAGGAGCAAAATTAGCCCGAAAAAATAAAGGGAAATTATATTTAGATATTAGAGACATTTTTAGAGAAAGTATTGTAGAGATTTTTAAAAATCCTATTATTAAAATCGGTTTAGATTTTTTTCTTAGACCTATAGAAAATTATACTTTTAAAAACGCAAATCACATAAATTTAGTTTCAAAAGGTTTTGAAAGTTATTTCGTAAAGTATAAACAGTGTTCCTATTCTTTTTACACAAATGGAATCGATATTGTATTCTTAAATAAGAATATAGAAGTACCTAATGAAGATAAAAAACTTAAAACAATTGTTTATGCAGGTAATATTGGAGAAGGACAAGGTTTGCATATTATTTTGCCAAAGGTAGCTAAAGCCTTTCAAAATAAATATAAATTTATTATTTATGGAGATGGAGGAGCTAAGCAAAAATTAATATCGGCAATAAAAGAAGAAGGAGTAGAGAATATAGAAATAAAAAAACCTATTGATAGAAAGTTATTAATAAAAGAATATCAAAAGGCAGATTTTCTGTTTCTTCACTTAAATAAATACAAAGCTTTTGAAAGAGTATTACCATCTAAATTATTTGAATATGGTGCTTTTGATAAACCTATAATAGCTGGAGTGGGCGGTTATGCTTCTGAGTTTCTTAAAGAAAATTTATCTAATGTTATTTTATTTGAACCAGGAAATGTTAAAGAGTTTATAGATTCTTTAAAAAAATATAAATATATAAAAGTGCGAAGAAATACTTTTGTGGATAATTTCTCAAGAGAAAAAATTAATATTTTAATGTCACAATCTATACTTAAAACTCATGAAAATACTAATTACAGGAAATAAGGGGTTTGTTGGTGGAAATTTAACAGCATTTTTACTTAAAAAAAACAAGCAAGTCACAGGGGTTTCTAGATCTCCTTTGAAAAGTGAGATAGATTACAAGACTTTAGATTTAAAGATTTTAAATAATGCAAAAGCAATTGTCCACTTAGCAGGTAAAGCACACGATTTAAAAAAGACTTCTGAAGATAAAGAGTATTTTAAGGTAAATACAAAACTTACAAAAACACTATTCGATAAATTCTTAAAAAGCGATTGTGAAATTTTTATATATATGAGTTCCGTAAAAGCGGCAGCAGATGTTGTAGAAGGTGAATTAACAGAACAAGTAGCACCAAACCCAATAACAGCATATGGTAAATCTAAGTTAGCAGCTGAAGAGTATATTTTATCAAAAAATATTCCAAGTAACAAAAGAGTTTATATTTTAAGACCTTGTATGATTCATGGACCAAATAATAAAGGAAATTTAAACTTATTATATAATTTTGTTTCTAAAGGAATTCCATACCCTTTTGGGAGATATGATAATCAAAGATCATTTGTTTCAGTAGAAAATCTATGTTTTATAATTAACGAACTTATAGATAATTCTAAAATCGAGTCTGGTATTTATAATATCGCTGATGATGAGTCAATTTCGTCGAATCAATTGGTGAGAATTATAGGAGAAACCATTTCAAAACCAGTAAGAATTATACATACGCCAAAGTTTCTAATAACTATTTTATCAAAAATTGGAGATGTACTTCCTTTTCCCCTTAATTCGGAGCGATTACAAAAGTTGACTGAGAATTATGTGGTTTCAAACATTAAAATAAAGAATGCTATTCAAAAAAGTTTACCTTTGTCAACTGAAAAAGGAATTCAAAAAACGATTTCTTCATTTTAAACTATGGAAAATTATTTTATTGTATCTATACTCTTAGTTTTTTTATCTTTTGTTTATTTAAAACTTGCTATAAAGTTTAAAATTATTGACAAACCTAATGAAAGGAGTTCTCATTCAAAAATTACTGTTCGAGGAGGAGGCATTGTTTTTCCTATTGCTATTATATTGTTTTCTTTGTTCAATAACTTTCAATACCCTTTTTTTATTCTAGGTGTATTGTTAATTTCTATAGTAAGTTTTCTAGATGATATTTATACATTAAGTTCAAAAATTAGATTTCCTTTCCAGTTAATTGCTGTAATTTTAATTTTATACCAAATAGGCATCCCTTTGAATGCCTTGTATTTAATTTCGCTTTTTTTTGGAGTTGGAATAATTAATATGTTTAATTTTATGGACGGAATTAATGGTATAACAGGTATGTATTGTATTGCCTCTCTTTTAGGCTTTTACTTTATTAATACCAATGAATCTATTGTTAATAACAGCCTAATAATTTATGCATTAATTTCTCTTTTAATATTCGGGTTTTTTAATTTTAGGAAAAAAGCACTCTTTTTTGCTGGAGATATTGGAAGTATTTCAATAGGTTTATTAATATTTTATTTAGGTATGTATTTTACCTATTATTTATCATCCCCTTTAATTATTGGACTTATAATTGTTTATGGAGCAGATGCAACAAATACCTTATTATATAGAAAATTATTTACTAAAGAAAGTGTTTTAGACCCACATAGACATCATATTTATCAAAAGCTGGTAGATGTAAAAAAAATGTCTCATTTACAGGTTTCAATAATTTATGCTTCTATTCAATTATTGGTAAATATAGTCGTTTATAAAACCTACAATTTAGATATGCAAACCCAATATTTTACATTATCTATTTTGGTTACCATTTTCACACTGTTATATATATATCTTTTCAAGAAAATTAAAGCTTAAGTACAAAATTTTCATATTTAATGAATCAGAAAATTTTTTTATCAAAACCAAAATTAAATCCTTCTTTAAGAAATATTAATTCTGATGAAGAAAACATAACTAAATTTGAAAATTCATTAGAAAACTACTTAGGTGAAAAAAAATATGTTGTTGCTCTAAATTCAGCTACTTCAGCTTTACATTTAGCTTTGATTTTATTAGGAGTTGAATCTGGTGATGAAGTTATTTGTCAAAGTTTTACCTTCGTTGCGACAGCAAATCCAATTATATACCAAAAAGCAAAACCAATATTTATTGATAGTGAAAAAGATACATGGAATATGTGTCCTATCTTGCTAGAAAAAGCAATTTTAGATAGAATTAACAAAGGTAAAAAACCCAAAGCAATAATTTTTGTGAATTTATATGGAATGCCAGCTAAAATTCAAGAAATAACAGCAATTTCAAAAAAATATGATATCAAATTAATTGAAGATGCTGCAGAAGCTTTAGGGGCTGAATATAAAAATAGAAAATGTGGTACTTTTGCAGACTTTAGCGTAATATCTTTTAATAATAATAAAATTATAACCACGTTTGGAGGTGGAGCTTTGATTTGTAACCATAAAAAAGATAAAAAAAAGGCTGTTTTTTTATCGAAACAAGCAAGAGACATCGCTCCACACTATCAACATTCAGAAATAGGATATAATTACAGAATGAGTAATGTTTTAGCAGGAATTGGAGTAGAGCAAATGAACTTTCTAGAAAAAAATATTAAAATTAGAAGAAAAAACAATACAGTTTATGAATTGTTTTTAAAAGAAATTGAAGGTATAGAAATTCTGAGTGAATATTCAAAGGTAAACAATTCAAATCACTGGCTTACTTGTATTTTAATTGATGAAAAAATAACTGGTTTCAATAGAGAAAAATTAAGATTATTATTAAGCGATAATAATATTGAGTCTAGACCGCTTTGGAAACCAATGCACTTACAGCCAATATTTAAAAATTCCGATTTTTACGGTTCAAACGTATCTGAAACTTTATTTAAAACAGGTATTTGTTTACCTTCAGGCTCAGATTTGACAGAAACAGATTTGGAAAGAATTACTTCAACAATCAAGAAATTATTGTAACTTCGCGAAGTTCTTTACTATTACTATAATAATGATAAGAAATTTCCTTTTAAAAGCTTTAAATAAATACGCATCAAAATGGTTTGTTTTATTTATTGATGTTGTTCTTATTTGCATAGCATTTATAATTGCTTACGGAATACGTTTTAACGTAAGTTTAAATTTTGACTTTTCAAGCCTTAAACAGCAATTGCCTATTGTTGTAATCACATCATTAATTAGTTTTCTTTTAGTAGGATCTTATAAAGGTATCATAAGACATACAGGCACTAAAGATGCTTTTAACGTTTTTTTTGGCGTTACAATTTTTAGTTCTATCATTGGTTTTTTAGTAATCACAAATCAATTTTTAACAATTTATAATGGGTTTACAATACCTAAATCAATCATCTTAATACATTATTTAGTATCTGTTTTTTTGTTAATTATTAGTAGGTTTATTTTTAAAGCTTTTTACGAAGTTATTTCTACAGAATTAAATACGATAACAAATGTTTTAATATATGGCGCTGGAGATTCAGGTATGATTACATATGGTGCTTTAAATCGAGAAAGAGGTAATAATTATGATATTTTAGGTTTTATTGATGATGATTCTAATAAAATTGGAAAAAAAATTGATCGTATAAAAATTTATAATTCTGATAAAATAAATAAAGAATTCATTGACGCTCATAATATTGATGAGGTTATCATTTCTATACAAAATATAAAACCTAACAGACTTTTAGAAATTACAGATAAGCTCTTAAATTTAGATGTTGAAGTAAAAATAGTTCCACCATTATCACAGTGGATTGGGGGAGACCTTCAGGCGAATCAAATAAAACAAGTCAATATCGATGACTTGCTAGGAAGAGAAATAATATCAATTAAAAACCCAATTGTAAAAAGAGAAGTTGCAAATAAAGTTGTCTTGGTAACTGGAGCAGCAGGGTCTATAGGTAGTGAAATATCTAGACAACTATCAGGTTATGATTTGAAACTCTTAATATTGTTAGATCAATCTGAGTCACCTCTATACAATTTACAACAAGAATTATTGCAAAAAGGTGAAAACAATTTTAAAGCTTTAGTAGCAGATGTTAGAGATTTAAAAAGAATGGAAGAGGTTTTTGATAAATACAAACCACAAAAAGTTTTTCATGCAGCCGCATATAAACACGTTCCACTAATGGAAAAAAATCCATATGAAGCTGTTAGGATTAATGTTTGTGGAACAAAAAATATTGCAGATTTATCATTAAAACATAGCGTAGAAAGATTTGTTATGGTTTCTACAGATAAGGCAGTAAACCCAACTAATGTAATGGGAGCAACTAAAAGATTAGCTGAAATGTATATTAGTTGTTTAAGTAATGAAAAAAGTAATACTAAATTTACCATAACACGTTTTGGAAACGTTTTAGGCTCTAATGGATCAGTAATTCCTTTATTTAAAAAGCAAATAGAAAAAGGAGGTCCGTTAACAGTAACTCATAAAGATATAACAAGATATTTTATGACTATTCCAGAGGCCTGCAGATTAGTACTTGAGGCTGGAACTATGGGTGATGGAGGTGAAATTTATATTTTTGATATGGGTAAATCTGTAAAGATTTTTGATATGGCAAAAAGAATGATTTCGCTTTCAGGACTAAAATACCCAGACGATATTGATATAAAAATAACAGGTTTAAGACCTGGGGAAAAACTATTTGAAGAATTATTAGCAAATGGTGAAAACACAATAAAAACATATCATGAAAAAATCATGATTGCTAAGTCACCAGATTTAGATTATCAAATAGTAAAAAATAAAATTATAGATTTAATGGGTAAAAATTTAACATTACCAAATTATAAAATTGTTGAGTTAATAAAAGAAATAGTACCAGAATATATCTCTAATAATTCAGTATATGAAAAATTAGACGTTAATGACTAACAAATCGATTTAAAATATTATTTTTGCAAAAAAAATATATTGATATGAAAGTGTTCTTTGATAAAGGAAAAATTATTTTTATTTTATTTGTTTTAGTTTGTCTATCGGCTTGTGTTTCAAACAAAAAAATTGCATATTTCCAATACGATGAAATTGATCAAGAAGATATTAGTAATGTATATACTACGGTTTTTAAACCTGATGACTTATTACAAATAACAATTTCAGCTGAAGACTTAGAAGCTGTAAGACCATTTAATTTACCTGCCGTAGCTTTTTCAGTTTCAACAAATTCTGTTGTAGGACAACCACAACAATTATCTTATTTAATTGATAGTAAAGGAGAAATTGATTTTCCTCTATTAGGAAAATTAAAAATTGGAGGATTGACAAGAGAGCAAACTATTAAGCTATTGAAAGATAAATTAGACCCAGATTATGTTATAGATCCTAACATCAATATCAGAATAGCTAATTTTAAAATTAACGTAACTGGAGATGTTCAGAGGCCAGGAACATATACAATTCCAAATGAAAGAGTTACTATTTTGGATGCAATAAGTTTGGCTGGAGACTTAAATATTTCTGGTAGAAGAGATAATGTTTTGGTTACAAGAGAAGAAGGAGATAAAAAGGTACAATACGTTGTTGATTTAAGATCTAATAAATTATTTTCATCACCAGTTTTTTACTTACAACAAAACGATAATATTTATGTGGAACATAATTATGCTAGAATCCAATCCGCTTCAAGCAATACAAATACTAGTTTATTTATTTCAATAACAGGTTTGTTAATTACAATCGTTTCACTTTTAACAAGATAGAAATGCAAAAAACTAATAATTTTTTAGATTCTCATCAGGATGAGAATACAACTTTAAATATGCGAGAAGAGATTGAAAAATATCTTCTTCATTGGAAATGGTTTATTCTTGGAGTTTTAATAGCATTTTTCGTAGCTTTCTTGTATTTAAGGTATACATCTCCAAAGTATAGTGCAACAGCTACTATAATGATAAAAGATAATCAAAAATCAGGAATATCTAAAGAACTAGAAGCTTTTAAAGATATGGGGATTGTTGGAGGAGGTTCTAGTAATAATACAGATAATGAAATTGAAATAATAAGGTCTAGAAAAATTATTGGTCAAGTTGTAGATTCTCTAAGCTTAGATATTATTTATTATGTTGAAGGAAGAGTCATCAAGTCAGAAATTTATAATACGAATCCTATTACATTACAATTTATTTCAAAAGATTCCACTTTTTTTGAAAAAGATACAGTTTTTACCGTATCTCAAAAAAATTCAAATGAATTTTTTTTTAAAAATTCAAATCAAGAAATTATCTCTTCTCACTATTTTGGAGAAGATATAAAATCTAAAATTGGTGTGTTTAAAATTGAAAAGCTAAATGATTTTAACCAAGATGTTTTTATTCAATTAAATAACAAGTCAAAGGTTATTGACGGGTATAGAAATAGGCTGAATATTAGTCCAGTTAATAAAAACTCTAGTGTTTTAATGCTTTCAATTGACAATGGTGTTCGTGCTAAAGCAGAAGATTTTTTAGACGAGTTAGTTAGGCAATATAATATTGATGCGATTAACGATAAAAGTGAAGTTTCAAAAAAAACTAGAGATTTCATCGTTGAAAGAATAAAAAAAATAGGTCAGGATTTAAGTAAGATTCAAGATAGTGTAAAAAACTTTAAAGACGATAATAACATTACGGGTCTTTCTATGGAAGGTCAATTAGTTCTAGAAAATGCATCTAAAAACAATGAGAAAATAATAGATTTAAGTATAGAATTAAATTTAGCTAAAGGTATTTATGAAAACTTGAGTGAAAAAAATTACGAAGATGATGAAACTTTACCTTCTAATTTAGGTTTTAATGATATCTCAATCTCTAAGTCTATATTAAGTTATAATGAATTAGTTAGTAAAAAAAATGCTCTTAGAAGTGCAGGTGATAAAAACCCAAAATTAATTCAATATAAAAGAGAAATTATTTCACAACGAAAGAATCTCATAAAAAGTATTAAAAATTTAATTTCCTCATTAGAGTCACAATTAAGTCAAATAAATAAGTCCGCAACTATTGCAAATACAAAAGTTTCTTCTATACCTACTGTGGAAAGGGGATTTATTGATATTGCAAGACAGCAGGAAATTATATCTGGTTTATTTTCATACTTATTAAAGAAAAAAGAAGAAACAGATATCTCTTTGGCAGTTACAGTACCAAATGCAAAAATTATTGACGTAGCCTATAGTTCAGAAAATCCGGTTTCCCCAAAAAGGAAAATTATCTATTTAGCAGCATTATTCCTAGGGTTATTAATACCATTTATAATCATTTATTTAATAAATTTATTAGACACAAAAGTTCATAATAAAAAAGATATTGAAAATATTTTAACGGTTCCTTTCTTAGGGGATATTCCTAGGTCAGAAACAAAAGAAAAAATTATTGTTGGTCACGATGTTAGATCAAGCGGTTCAGAGGCATTTAGATTAATTAGAACCAATCTAGATTTTATGCTAGCTAACAATACCAAAACAAGTAAATTTATTTTTATTACATCCACAACTAGTGGTGAAGGTAAATCTTTTATCTCAATTAACTTGGCAGCAACATTAGCACTTTCAGGAAAGAGAGTTTTATTAATGGGTATGGATTTACGAGCACCAAAGGTTACTGAATATTTAGGAATAGAAAGCAGAAAGGGTGTTACAAATTATATTACAAACAAAAATTTAACTTTAGACGATATTAAATTCAATATTCCTGAAGCAGAAGGGTTAGATATCATTTCTTCTGGTGCTATTCCACCAAACCCTGCAGAACTATTAGTTAGTAAAAGTGTAGAAAATTTATTTGATGAAGTTAAAAATTACTACTATTACGATTATGTAATTGTAGATACTGCTCCAGTAAATTTAGTAACGGACACACTCTTAATCGCTAAATATGCTGATATGTTTTTATATGTTGTTAGAGCAAATTACTTAGATAAGAGATTATTAGCAGTTCCAGAAGAGCTGTATAGAAACAAAAGACTGCCTAATATGTCTATCGTATTAAATGATACAGATCCAAAAAGAAGTTACGGTTATGGATATGGAGGTTATGGTTATGGATATCTTACAGAACAAGCTAAGCCATGGTACAAAAGAATTTTTTCTAAATAGATTATTTAGCAAACTTAGTATAAAAAAAGAGCAATTTAAAATTGCTCTTTTTTTAGTTAAATATATTAGTATTATTTTTTAAAAGGTGTTTAATTTTTTTCAAATTTTTTTCTGTACTTATTTTTTTTAACAGTTCTAAATGATGATGATGATGAGTATCAGAACCTACAAAATCATACAAATTAGCTTTTAAAATTTCATTACTAATTTTTTGAACGTTTTTCCCATATTGTTCAGTTAATGACAGTAAATTTAACTGAAACAAACAGCCTGCTTTTTTAAGTTTAAAATAATTATCAAAATCATTATGATAAAAATTATACCTTTCAGGATGCGCCAAAACGGGTTTGTAGCCTTTTAGTTGAATTTCAAAAAGAATTTCATACAAATTAATTGGCGCATTAAAATATGACATTTCAACTAAAACATATTTGTCTTTTAAAGGCAGAATATCATCATTCTCTAAACGAAGGCTAAATTGTTCGTCCATCATATACTCTGCAGCAGCATTTATATTAATATCTAAATACCCTTTTTCTTTTAATGCAGTTTGTACTTCTTTTAATTTATTTCTTATAGTTTCTGACGAGTTTGGATATACATCGCCTAAAACATGAGGGGTTGTAATAAAATTTTTAATTCCATACGAGTGCATTTTTAGAATTAATTCTAACGAGTTTTTCAAATTTTTAGCACCATCATCTATTCCAGGTAGTAAATGTGAATGGATGTCAATAAAATTATCAGAAAAAAAATCGGTTAAGGGAATCCCTTTTTTCTTAAAAAAAAACATAGTTATCAATTTAGTGCAAATTTACAATATTTCAAATTATTTATAGGAACGAAAACGATTGAAGTTTTTTTTGTAGTTGCTAGAGTGTTTCTGATGTTATATATTTGGAATAAATATATACTAATTATGATTTTAATTGCAGATGGAGGATCTACCAAAGCAGATTGGATAGCCTTAAATAAAGATAAAAGTGAAGAGTTTAGAGCAAGAACTTTAGGTTTAAATCCTGCAGTAGTTCCAGAAGAAGAATTGCACAACAGAATCATAAATATGTTTCAACTAATCAATATTAAAGATGATGTTACAGAAATTCATTTTTACGGTGCAGGTTGTGGAACACCAAAACCAACTGCTATTTTAAAAAAAATATTAGAAAATATTTTTGTAAATGCAAAAGTTTTTATTTCTGAAGACATGTTAGCAGCTGTGTATGCAGCTACTGGAAAAGAACCAGCAATGGTTTGTATTTTAGGAACAGGCTCAAATAGTTGTTATTTTGATGGAGAAAATATGAAAATGTTGGTGCCATCTTTAGGTTATATTTTAATGGATGAAGCAAGTGGTAATTATTTTGGAAAAAAATTAATCATTGATTATTACTACAGCAAAATGCCAAAAAATATTGCTGCAGAATTTGAAAAGGAATTTAACTTAGAAGCAGATTTTATTAAAAAAAGTATTTATAAAGATGCAAATCCTAATATGTATTTAGCTTCTTTTGCCAAATTTATGTTTGATTTTAAAGATGAAAAATATATAAAGAGATTAATCAAGAAAGGATTTCAAGAGTTTTTTAAATATAGAATTTTACCATATAAAATAAGTGAAAAAACACCAATTTACTTTATAGGTTCTATTGCACATTATTTTAGAGATATTTTAGAGAAAATTGCAAAGAAAAACGATTTACAAATTACAGATGTTATTCAAAGACCAATTGATAATTTATTAGAATATCATAGGAATAATATTAAGTAATAAATTCCAAAACTCTCTCTAATTGCATTCCTCTTGAGCCTTTTATTAAAATTGATTGGTTTTTTAGAGGATTTTTTATGACATAATTTTTAAGCTCCTCAAAATTCTTAAATTTTTTATTTGTTGTTGAAGCTTTAAAAAAATGTTCTCCCACATAAAATGTGTTATCAAAAGAGTATTTATCGCTTAAATTAACTATTTTTTGATGCTCTTCATCAGTTTCTATTCCTAATTCAAACATATCACCTAAAATCACAGTTTTTGATTTTTCCTTTATTAGTGAAAAATTTTCCAAAGCTGCTTCCATACTAGTTGGATTCGCATTATATGCATCTAAAAATATGATATTATCATCTTTTTTAATAACTTGAGAACGGTTATTTGTTGGAATATAATTTTCAATAGCGTCCTTAATGTTTTCAATAGATATATTAAAATATGTTCCTATGGTTATTGCAGCAGCAATGTTTGTGTAATTATATTTTCCTATCAAATTGCTTTTAATAATGATATTTTGATGGGAAATTTTCACAAATGGATCTGCTTCTAAAAACTGAGTATCACTTGAAAAAAGAATTTTTTTGCAGTTTTCAGTCTTTTCTACCTGAATAGCATCATATGGATTTACAATGGCAGTTTTATCATTATTAATAAGATAAGTGTACAATTCACTTTTACCTTTAATAACACCATTTATACCTCCAAATCCTTCTAAATGTGCCTTTCCAAAATTTGTAATGTATCCAAAATCGGGTGTTGAAATTGAGCACAAAAACTCAATTTCTTTTTGATGGTTGGCACCCATTTCAATAATACCAATTTCAGCTTTTGGGGTAATTGATAAAATTGTTAAAGGAACTCCAATATGATTATTTAAATTTCCAATTGTGGCTGTGGTTTTATATTTTTTTGAAAGTACAGCGTTTATAAGTTCTTTTGTAGTAGTTTTTCCATTACTGCCTGTTAAGCCAATAACAGGAATTGTTAATTTGCTTCTATGATATTTTGCTAAATTTTGAAGTGTTTCTAAAACATTGGCAACTAAAATTGTTTTACCTGAAATTTTATATTCAGCTTCATCTATTATTGCATATTTAGCGCCAAGTTTTATAGCTTCTTTAGCAAATTTGTTTCCGTTAAAATTATCACCTTTTAGAGCAAAAAAAAGTGTATTGGGTCTAATTTTTCTAGTATCTGTATCTACTAAAAAGTGTTCTGTATAAATCTTATAAATATCTGCTATAGTCATTTTTATCAAATAAAAAACCTCATTGTAAAGATAACAATGAGGTTGTAAATATTCTAAAAATCTATCAATTATCTACTTGGTGTTCTAGATTTTCTTTTTTTGTAAGTCATTGGGCCTAATTTGTCTGTAACACATCTAAAACCAATGTAATTTGTAGCCATATATTCTGGTAAATATCTTCTTTGAGCTGGATCTAACCAATATTCTCTGTCAGACCATGCACCACCTTTATACACTCTTGTTTTATCACTAATAAGGGTTGTTCTGCTTTTATCATCTGTAGAAATGATATCTCTACCAGTTAAAGAGTCTCTAACTCTTGTAGGTTTTTTTGGTGAATTATACATGCTTGGTCTAGATGCAAATTCATCTTGATTATCTTCGTAAAAACGAGAAGAGTTTAAATCACCATCACCAATATTAGCATTTTCTGCTTTCGAAAAATTGGTTCTAAAAGTAGCATCGTCTTTTGTAATTGGGATGTATTTAATTGATCCAGGAAGTTGTTCTGGTATAATATTACCATTTGGTAAAGTATCATAAACAATGTTTCCTGCTTGACCGCCAACAATTACAACTTCACCATTTTGATTGATCATTTTTTTGGTAAACAAATTACCTCTAAAATAATTAAAATCATTTGCTTCATTGTCTATAATTGGTCTATACACATCAGCAACCCATTCAGCAACGTTTCCTGACATATCATATAATCCAAAAGCGTTTGGAGGGTATGATTTTATACGAATTGGAATATCAGAACCATCAGAACTCCATCCAGATAATCCACTATATTCTCCTCTACCTTGTTTAAAGTTTGCTAATTGATCGCCTTTAAAACGTTTTGATTTTGCTCTGGTATATTTTCCATCCCAAGCATATTTTTTTCTACCTCTAATGTTATTATACTCTCTATTTTCAATATTTGCCTTCGCAGCAAATTCCCATTCAGCTTCAGTAGGTAATCTAAATTTTTGTTGTAAAATTCCGTCTGCTTTTGTGATTTTTCTTCCTTGAAAATCATCTTTACCTGGTCTAGGTTCTCCTTTTTTTCTAATATTTCTAGTTCTAACACCTCTTTTATAAATGGTTGTATCTCCATCAAAAAGTTTTGAGTCGTCAACTAAAAAAACGTCAGTATCAAAAAAGTTTCTAACAGAATCTTTTTCAAAAATATTTTCAATATGGCCTTTTTCTATTAAAGTTCTCAAGTTTACAGCGTTTGTTCTCCATTTGCAGTATTCATTCGCTTGTATCCAACTCACACCAACTACAGGATAATCTGCATAAGCTGGGTGACGAAAATAGTTTTCTGCTAAAATATCTGTGTTTCCTAAACTTTTTCTCCAAACTAATGTGTCTGGTAAAACAGAGTTGTAAATATGTTTGTATTGTTCTTCAGAAGGAGGAAAAACATCTTTTATATACTGTACATATAAAAAGTACTCTGAGTTGGTAACCTCTGCTTCATCCATAAAAAACGAACGTACGTGAATTTTCTTAGGTGTGGTATTCCAATCAAACATTACGTCGTCTTGAACTTGCCCCATCGTAAAACTACCACCTTCAATTTCAACCATACCTAATGGCGGTTTTTGACCTTCAAAAGAATTAGCCCTGATGTAATTACCGTTTTTAGGATCGTTAAAAGATAAACCTGTTAAACGAGATTTACCAGCAGTTGATCTGTTACAATTCACTAAAAGAACTGTTGTGAAAGCAACTAGAGATATTTTTAAGATATTTTTCATTTCCAAATTGAAAATTATTTATTGTTTTTGTATTAGCGATGCAATTTACAATAAATATGCTTTTAGGCAAGTAATTTGTAAATTTTAACGCATCTAATTTTTGTTCACTTTTTATTAAACGGGTACATTTTAAATTTAGTATAATTTATCTTTGTATCTATTAAAATATCTCTAAATTATTTGCGTTATTTGAATATATTTTATGAAAAGATTTTTACCCTTACTATTTTTTATAATTATTATTCCTTTTTCTAATGCACAAAATGGTAATTCTGTCTTGTCATCTGGAACTTGGTTTAAGTTTTCTGTAGATACTACTGGTGTTTTTAAAATTGATAAAAATTTGTTGCAACGTATTGGAGTTTCAACAAATGGTTTGAATCCACAAAAAATTCATATCTACGGAAATGGTGGAACCTTATTGCCTGCATTAAATAATGACTTCAGGTATGATGATTTGCAAGAAAATGCTATTTATATTGAAGGTGAAAGTGATGGAAGTTTTGATAATAATGATTTTATTCTTTTTTATGCGAAAGGTCCACATGATTGGAATGTGAATACTTCAACAAAAACGGCAAGACATCGTCAAAATATATTTTCAGATAAAGCTTATTATTTTATAACAGTAAATAATATTGATGGTAAAAGAATTCAAACAAAAGCCTCTAACACCAATACTTCAACTTTAACAATTACTAATTTTGACGATTTTACTTTTTTAGAAAAAGAAGAGTTAAACATTTTAGCAGCTGGAACACAATGGTTTTTTAATGATAATTTTAATATAGAAAATACACAGAGTTTTAATATTCCTTTTGAAAATGCATTATCAAATTCACCTATTTCTGTGAGAACCAGAGGTGTTAGTAACTCGGTTTCAAATGCCTCAATGCAAGTAAATGTAAACGGACAAGATGTTTACACAATTACATATCCTCCAGTAAATCCAGGAGCATTAACAAAGGCATTTACTTCTGAAAGAACTGCTGCTGTAAATAACTCATTAGAATCTATTAAAGTAGATATTACGTTTAATAGTGGAGGTGATCCTTCAGCAAGTGCTTATTTAGATTTTGTTGAAATTATTGGAAAAAAACAATTAAATGCAAAAGGAAATCAATTTTCATTTAGAAGTTTTGAACAGTTTGAAGCAACAGGAGCAGTAACATTCGAAATTCAGAATACAGATAATATTTTTCAAATTTGGGATGTTTCCGACTTCATTTCTCCTAAAAGTATTATTAACGAAAGTACTGGAAATAACTTTAGTTTTAGAGATGATGGAGGTGCTTTAAAAGAGTATATTGTTTTAAGTCAAACTGATTTTTACACTCCAGAAACCATTGAAAATGCAAAGGTAGAAAATCAAAATTTACACGCCCTACAAGATATTAATTATCTTATAATTACAAATAATGATTTGACTTCTCAAGCTCAAAGATTGGCAAATTATCATCAAACAAACTCTAACCTCACTACAAAAGTGGTGAATTTAGATGAAATTTATAATGAGTTTTCTTCAGGTTCTAAAGATATTACTGGAATTCGAGATTTTATCAAACACCTTTATGAAACCAATACTTCTCCAGATAACAAACTAAAATACATCTGTTTTTTTGGTGATTCTTCATACGATTATAAAGATAGAATTCCATCAAACAATAATATTGTACCGGTAAAATTATCTGAACAAAGTTTTAATTTAGCAAGTTCTTATGTTACAGATGATTATTTTGTGATGTTAGATGCCAATGAAGGTACAATGCTAACGTCACATACATTAGATGTTGCTTCTAGTAGAATACCTGTTTCTACAATTACACAAGCAAAAGAAGTAGTAGATAAGATTTTATCATATTACAGCAAAACTTCAATAGGAGATTGGCGAAACACAATTACACTTTTAGCAGATGATAT
Organism: Polaribacter aestuariivivens; assembly: GCF_005885675.1. GTDB lineage: Bacteria > Bacteroidota > Bacteroidia > Flavobacteriales > Flavobacteriaceae > Polaribacter > Polaribacter aestuariivivens. The sequence continues at coordinate 180,826 of NZ_VANR01000006.1, read as the reverse complement.
TGATGAACCTGGAGAAGAAGTAATTCAAGGTGGAGTAGAGTCTATTGCAGATGAAATAAAAAATAATAAACCTATTTTTAATATCAACAAAATCTATGCAGATTCTTACGTGCAAGAAAATTCTTCAGGAGGTGAACGCTATCCAGAAGTAAAAAAAGCAATAACCAATGCAATAGAAAAAGGAACTTTAATTTTTGATTATTTTGGTCATGGAGGTGAAGATGGTTTTGCTTCTGAAAGAATTTTAGAAAAACCTCAAATTCAAGAGTTTAACAATCCTAATGTTTTACCACTATTAATTACAGTTACATGCGATTTTTCTAGATTTGACAATCCGAATAGAATTACTGCAGGTGAACTAACTTTATGGAATAAAAATGGTGGTGCTGCAAGCATGGTAACTACAACAAGAGAAGTTTTTATTTCTGTTGGACAAAGCTTTAATGAAAATTTAATTCGAATTTTATTAGAATTTAATAATGAAGATTTATCGATATCAGAATCACTACTAAAAGCAAAAAATCAGTTTTTTAATTCTCAAAAATTTTTCATTTATTCTTTTGGAGATCCAGCAATGAAATTAGCTGTTCCAGAACCAAATGTTAGAATTACAAAAATGAATGGTAAAGATATTTCGCAACCCTTAGATACCTTAAAAGCATTGTCAAAGGTTAGTTTTGAAGGTGTTGTTGTAAATAATTCAAACGTTGTATTAAATAACTTTAACGGTTCATTATCAACAACTGTTTTTGATAAACCTATTGATAAAACTACTTTAGATAATGATAATTTTGGTATAAATATGATTTTTGATACTCAAGATAGTAAATTGTTTAGAGGAAAATCAACCATAACCAATGGAACTTTTTCTTTTGATTTTATTGTTCCAAAAGATATCAAAGTTGCATACGGAAAAGGAAAATTAAGTTTTTATGCAGAAAATGGTGAAACTGACAAAGCTGGTTTTAATTTTGATGTAGTTGTTGGCGGAATAGATGAAAATGCCCCAGAAGATAATGTTGGTCCAGAAATTCAACTGTTTATGAATGACGAATCATTTATAGCTGGAGGAAATACAAACACATCACCTAACTTGATAGCAGTTTTATCAGATGCAAGTGGTATCAATACTTCTATTACTGCAGTAGATCATGATATAGTAGGTATTTTAGATGGAGATACCTCAAACCCAATTATTTTAAACGACTTTTATCAAACAGAATTAAACGACTTTACAAAAGGGAAAGTAAACTATAGACTAAGAGATTTAGCTGTTGGACCTCATACTTTAAAAATAAAAGCGTGGGACACTTACAATAACTCATCAGAAAAAACGTTAAATTTCGTGGTTGTAAGTGATGCCATTTTAAATTTAGAAAACGTTTTAAATTATCCTAATCCTTTTGTAAATTACACAGAGTTTTGGTTTAATCATAACAAACCAAATGAATCACTAGAAGTACAAGTTCAAATTTTTACTGTTTCTGGTAAATTAATAAAAACAATTAACCAAAATGTACAAACAGCAGGTAATTTGTCAAGAAACATTACTTGGAATGGTTTAGATGATTTTGGCAATAAAATAGGTAAAGGAGTTTACATCTATAAATTAAAAGTTAAGTCTACAGTAAGTAATCTGGTATCAGAAAAATATGAGAAATTAGTAATACTTCAATAATATAGTATATTTGTAATAATTAATATGATAATTGAATAAATGAAAAAAATAGTAACATGTTTTATAATTTGTGCTTTAGCAACATTTAAAATTGCTGCACAAAATGGAGGAATAACAACAGCAACCCCATTTTTATTAATTGTACCAGATGCAAGATCAGGTGGTATGGGAGATGTTGGTGTGGCAACATCAGCAGATGCTTTCTCGTTATTTCATAATCCAGCTAAAATAGCATTTAGTAACCGACAAATAAAAACAGGAATTACGTACTCACCATGGCTACGTAACTTAACGGATGATATTTTTGTAGGAAGTGGTTCATATATTAATAGGTTTAGTGAAAACGCAGCTTGGGGTGCAGATTTTAAATATTTTTCACTTGGACAAATAGATTTAACAGACAATCAAGGAAACGCAAATGGCTCCATTAATCCAAATGAATTAGTAGCAACTGGTTCTTATTCGTTAAAACTTAGTGAAACTTTTGCAATGGGTGTTTCTTTAAAATACATTCGTTCTAATTTAGCTTTTAACGGAACTGCTGGAAATAACTTACAACCTATAAACTCATTTGCAGTAGATGTTTCTGGATATTACCAATCTTTAGAAGAAAATTACGGTAATTTTAATGGACGTTATAGAATTGGTTTTAACATAGCCAACATTGGTCCAAAGGTTTCTTACACGCCTGGTGAAGAAGATTTTATTCCAACAAATTTAAAATTAGGAGGTGGTTTCGATTTTATTTTAGACGATTATAACACAATTTCTACAACAGTAGAATTTACAAAATTATTAGTGCCAACAGTTCAAGATCCAAATAATGAAAAAGGTTGGGTTGAAGGTATTTTTAGTTCTTTCGGTGACGCTCCAGGAGGTTTTAGTGAAGAGTTAAAAGAAATTACTTACGCATTGGCAGCAGAATATTTATACAACAATGCTTTTGCTTTAAGAGCAGGTTATTTTCACGAAAGTGAAGACAAAGGAAACAGACAATATTTTACAATGGGTGGTGGTTTTAAAACAAATGCTTTAAATATCGATTTATCTTATTTAATAAATGCATCTGATGTAAACAACCCATTAGAAAACTCATTACGTTTTTCTTTATCATTTGATTTAGGAGAAATTTTTGAAGACTTTTAGAAGTCGCAAAAAATTAGTAGTTTTATAAAATATAAAAAGCAGTCTTTCAGGGCTGCTTTTTTTGACCCTTTTTATGTATGAAAAAAATAGAAATTAAAAATACTGCAATTGTTTACAATGATATTTTAGAACTTCCAAGTGATGACAAAATGTTAATGGAAAAAGCAATTGAAGCAAGAAAAAACGCTTATGCTCCATACTCTAAATTTAATGTAGGTGCAGCTTTATTGCTAGAAAACAATAAAATTATATTAGGAAACAATCAAGAAAATGCAGCATATCCTTCAGGTATGTGTGCAGAAAGAGTGGCTATTTGGAATGCAGGTTCACATTATCCAGGAGTAAAAATTAAAAAACTAGCAATTACAGCAAGCTCTACAATTTCAAAAGTAGATAAACCTGTAGGACCTTGTGGTGCATGCAGACAAACTTTATCTGAATTTGAAATCAATCAAAAACAACCTTTTGAGGTTTTGTTTATGGGAGAAGTTGGTGAAGTCATAAAAACAGAATCACTTTTATCATTATTGCCTTTTTCTTTTGATAGTGCTTATTTGTAAAAAAAATAATCTTTACTTAAATACAAGTTATTAGTTTTTATTTTAATAGTTTATTCCGTTTATATGAAACAAGATATTTCAACAAGAAAAGACATCAAATTAATCATTACAAAATTTTACGACAAACTATTGGTAGATAAAACAATGATTCCCTTTTTTGAAGATATTGTTGCTCAAAATCATTTAGAAAATCATATAAACGTCATTTCAGATTTTTGGAATGATATACTTTTCGATACCACTACATATAAGAATAATACAATGCAAAAACACCTAGATAAACATGCATTTATAAAATTCAAAAAAGAACATTTTACAATTTGGACATCGTATTTATTTGACACAATTGACACTTTTTTTCAAGGTGAAATTTCAGAAAGAATGAAAAACAGAGCAACCTCAATAGCAACTGTAATGCAACTTAAAATGAATTTGTATTCTTAAAAAAAAATAATTTCCACAAAATGTATGTTTGAATATCGTTATTTTAAAATAAATAGAAGTTTTTAAAAAATGTAAATTAGTAACTTTCTGCAAACTTTAGTTTAATAATCAATATAAGTTTATGATTTCATCAAAAATTACAGGTACAGGAAGTTTTATTCCATCAATAAAAAAAGAAAACAAAGCATTTATTAATGCAAACTTTTTAAATGAAGATGGTTCTAAATTTCCATCCGAAAACGAGATAATTATAGATAAGTTTAAAACAATTACGGGTATTGATGAAAGAAGATACGCGAAAGCAGAATTCAAAACTTCTGACATTGCATTTTTTGCTGCAGAAAAAGCAATTAATGATGCAAACGTAAACCCGGAAGAATTAGACTATATTATTTTTGCACATAATTTTGGTGATGTTAAACAAGATGCAATTCAAGGTGATATGCTACCAAGTTTAGCAACGAGAGTAAAATATAGGTTAGGTATTGCAAACCCCAATTGTGTAGCTTACGATATTCTTTTTGGTTGCCCAGGTTGGGTAGAAGGTGTTATACAAGCACAAGCATTTATAAAAGCTGGTATGGCAAAAAAATGTTTGGTTATTGGAGCAGAAACTTTGTCTAGAGTTGTAGATAAACATGATAGAGACTCTATGATTTACAGTGATGGAGCAGGAGCTTGTATTGTTGAAAAAACAGAACAAAAAGATGCAGGTATTATCAGTCACGCATCACAAACTTTTGCAAAAGAGGAAGCTTATTTTTTACATTTCGGTAAATCTTTTAATCTTAATGAAGATAAAAACGTGCGTTACATAAAAATGTATGGACGTAAAATTTATGAATTTGCCATAACAAATGTCCCTGCAGCTATGAAAGTAGCTTTAGACAAAAGTGAAATATCCATAAACGAAGTAAAAAAAATATTTATACATCAGGCAAATGAAAAAATGGATGAAGCCATCATAAAAAGATTTTACAGGCTATATAAAATGCCAGCTCCAGAAGGTGTAATGCCAATGAGCATTCATAAATTAGGAAACAGTTCTGTAGCTACAGTACCAACATTATTAGATTTAGTTTTAAAAGGAAATATAAAAAACCAAGAAGTAAATAAAGGTGATGTTGTAATTCTGGCTTCAGTTGGGGCAGGAATGAATATCAATGCCATTGTATATCGTTTTTAAAAAAAAGCAATACAGTTTTAAAGTCTTTATAAATCTGTAATTAAGAGTTTAAGCATCTGTGCTTAATTTTTAAATTTTCTTTACCAACTTTGTGTTTAGTTTCAATTCAAAATATTATTTTTGCGCATGCAACAACACAACGTACTTATATTAGATTTCGGTTCGCAATACACTCAATTAATTGCGAGAAGAGTTAGAGAATTAAACATTTATTGTGAAATCCATCCTTATAACAATCCACCAAAAAATGCTTCAGAATTTAAAGCCATTATCTTATCTGGAAGTCCAAACTCAGTAAGAGGTGAAAATGTTTTACATCCAGATTTATCAGAATTTAGAGGTAAAAAACCACTTTTAGCGGTTTGTTATGGAGCCCAATATTTAGCTCATTTTTCTGGAGGAAAAGTAGCGCCTTCAAACACGAGAGAATATGGTAGAGCAAATTTATCATTCATAAAAAACAATGAAACTTTTTTTGAAAACATTTCAAAAGGAAGTCAAGTTTGGATGAGTCATTCAGACACGATTAAAGAATTACCAGAAAATGGTGTTTTATTAGCAAGTACAAATGATGTTGAAAATGCTGCGTATAAAATTGAAGGTGAAGAAACTTACGGAATTCAATTTCATCCAGAAGTTTATCACTCTACAGATGGAAAACAATTATTAGAAAACTTCTTGGTAAAAATTGCAGGAGTTGCACAAACGTGGACAGCAGATTCTTTTGTGGAAAGTACTGTGGAAGCAATTCAAAAACAGGTAGGAAATGATAAAGTTGTTTTAGGACTTTCTGGAGGTGTAGACTCAACAGTAGCTGCTGTTTTATTACACAAAGCAATTGGTAAAAATTTATATTGTATTTTCGTAAACAACGGTTTATTGCGTAAAAATGAATTTGATAGCGTTTTAGCACAATATGAAGGTATGGGGTTAAACGTGAAAGGTGTAGATGCGTCAGAACGTTTTTTAACTGCTTTAGCAGGCTTAGTAGATCCAGAAAAAAAACGAAAAGCTATTGGGAATGCGTTTATTGAAGTTTTTGATGATGAAGCACATCAAATAAAAGACGTAAAATGGTTGGCACAAGGTACAATTTATCCTGATGTTATTGAATCTGTTTCTGTAAATGGAGGTCCTTCAGCAACTATTAAAAGTCACCATAACGTTGGAGGTTTGCCAGATTTTATGAAACTAAAAATCGTAGAACCTTTAAAAATGATTTTTAAAGATGAAGTAAGAAGAGTAGGAGCTTCTATGGGATTAGATCCAGAGTTGTTAGGTCGTCATCCATTTCCAGGACCAGGTTTAGCAATCCGAATTTTAAGCGATATTACAGCAGAAAAAGTTCGTATTTTACAAGAAGTAGACGCTATTTTTATAAACGGATTAAAAGAAGATGGTTTATATAACAGTGTATGGCAAGCAGGTGCTATGTTGTTACCAGTAAATTCTGTAGGTGTTATGGGAGATGAGCGAACTTACGAAAAAGTAGTTGCTTTAAGAGCTGTAGAAAGTACAGATGGTATGACTGCAGATTGGGTAAATTTACCATACGAATTTCTACAAAAAACATCAAATAAAATAATAAATCAAGTAAAAGGCGTTAATAGAGTAGTATATGACATCAGCTCAAAACCACCTGCAACTATAGAATGGGAATAGAACATATGAAACATTTAAAATTTTTTATTTTTTTATGTATTTTAACGTTTACTGTTTCTTGCGGTCAACAGAAAAAATATATTCAATACAAGGTTAAAAAAGGCGAAACGATTACAGAAATTGCTAGTAAACTAGATATGTCTGCAAGAGATTTAATGCGTCTTAATCCAGACGTGGCTAAAAAACCAAAAGAAAATACGGTTATCATCATTCCGAATAAAAAAATGAAGAATCTTAGTAATGATATTGTTACCAAAAATGATGATAAAAAAGAAGATACTAAAGGTGATGAAAACGATAAAAAGGAAGACAATATTGGTGTTGATGATAAAGAGCGTTTAAGAAACGAACTAATTGCTGCATTAGAAAAAGAATACAAAATTCATGAAGTAAAAAAAGGAGATACTTTTTTTAGTTTAACTCGTTTTTACAATGTTTCAAAAGAAGAATTAATTGCTTTAAATCCTATATTATCTGAAGGTTTAAAATTAGAGCAAATTATAAAAATAAAACCTTTAGAAGAAGTTTTAGATGAAGATGAATTTTTGTATGTAGATGAAATAGAAGAAGGTATTTCTCTAAAAGCAACCTTAATGCTTCCTTTTAGAGCAAAGGAATTAGACACTTTAAAAGCCAAAGAAATTTTTGGAAATAGTAAATTAGCAAATATTGTAACCGATTTTTACATGGGAGCAGAAATTGCTATAGATTCTCTAAGAAAACAAGGGGTAAAAATTCGATTAAATGTTTTTGATACAGAATCTAACAGTACAAATATTAAAAATATTTTAGCTGAAAATGATTTGGATGATAATGATGTAATTATTGGCCCACTATATTCTGAAGAAGTACAATATTTATCAGAAAAAATAAAAACACCAATAGTTTTTCCAATCTACTCTAAAAACCAAGCAAGTTTTAATTCAAAGAGAATTGTAAAAACCTCACCAGATAAAAACTTATTTAGAGAAAAGTTGTTAAGTTATATTAAAGAAAACTTTCATGATGGAAACATTATAGTTGTTGGTGATGGACAATCAGCATCAAACTTTAACTCTAGTGAAATAGAAAGAGAATTACAATCTCATGATTCTATTAATTCGATAACTTTAATTACTCCAAAAGACGGGTATATTAAAAAGGAGAAATTTACAGACGTTTTAAAAGCAAACATGAAAAACATTGTTGTTATGACAACAGATGACAATGTTATTGTAGCAAGTGCTATTAATAGTTTAATAAGTTTACCAGAAGATGTTACTGTTAGAGTTTTTACTTTTGATAAAGGAAGTGCATTTAACAGAATTGATAATTTTAAATTGGCTAAAATTGAGTTTACTTACGTAAGTGATGAGTTTGTTCAAGAAGATTCTTACAAAGCAAAAGATTTTAACAACAAATATTTACAAAAAAATGGAGTATTACCATCATTTTATGCAACTAGAGGTTTTGATGTAACTTATGATGTTTTAATGAGATTAGCTTCAGGAAAAAGCCTAAAATCTACTTTTGATGAAGGGTATTCCTATAGAGTTGAAAGTAAGTTCGATTACACAAATAAATTATTTAAAATAACAGAAAATAAAGGTTTATTTATTGTGAAATTCAATCCAGATTTAACATTAACAAGAGTAGATTAATTCTTCTTATACCACTAAATATCATAAAAAAACCGTTAGAATTAATTCTAACGGTTTTTTTATGATTAAAAGGAAATGTTTAAATTTTCTTCATTTGTTGTTTCATCATTTGCATTTGCTCTTTTAACATGCCATGTTTATCTAATTTTTTAGCTTCTGCCATTAAATTAGTAGCTTCACGTTTACGTCTTTTAGTCATAGCAATACCAGCTAATTGTAATTTAGCCATAGCCAAATCATGGTCCATTGCCAAACCTAATTTTACAGCTTTTCTTAAAAACTTTTCAGCTTGCGTTATATTTGTTTGACTTAACATAATACCATGCAAATAGTTATAATAACCTTGTTGTTTAACTGTTAAAGCAGCTTCAGGATTTTTAATATAACCCAACCACTTTTTAGTTCCTTCAAAGTTTTGTTTTCTTAATTGTAAAAAAGCTAATAAAATAAATTCGTTTTTAAAGTAAAGTAAAACAAAAATTCCAGCCAAAAGTAAAATGGAAATTCCATTCATAATATTTCCTTGACTAAATTGATATACCGCCCAAACTGTAATTAAACCTGCTATAATTAATTTTATATTTTTATGAAACATGATGTTTTTTTATGATTATTTTTTGAGGAGCAAAAATACATTTTCTAATGAAAATAGAAAGTTACTTCTCTGTAAAATTATTTTTTATAATATTTTTTGTATTTAATAAATGCAAAGCTTCCTAAAATTGCCACAAAACCAACAGAATAATAAACTGATGTTGGTGTAATTACTCTATCTCCACTTGCATAAGAATGCAACCCAGATAAATAAAAGTTAACGCCAAAATATGTCATCATTATAGAAGCATATGCAATGATACTCCATAAATTAAAAGTATATTTTCCACGTAAACCAGGAATTAAACGCATGTGTAAAACAAAAGCATATATCATAATAGAAACCAATGCCCAAGTTTCTTTAGGATCCCAGCCCCAATAACGACCCCAACTTTCGTTCGCCCACATTCCACCTAAAAAGTTTCCAATGGTAAGCATTATTAAACCAACAGTAATTGCCATTTCGTTAATAATGGTAATTTCTTTGATGTTTAAATCCATTTTCTTTTTGTTCTTTTCGTTGGTAAAAACCATTAAAAGAAGTGCGCAAATTCCTAAAATCATACCTAAAGAAAGTGGACCATAACTTGCTACAATTATAGAAGTATGAACCAAAAGCCACCAAGAATTTAAAACAGGTTGTAGGTTTGCGATTTCTGGATCTAACCAGTTTTGATGTGCAAAACCTAATGTAATTGCAACTAAAAATGCTGTTGCTGTAATTGTTAAGGCAGATTTTCTTCCTATAAAAAGACCAAACAACATGGTTGCCCAAGCAACAAAAATAATTGACTCATAAGCATTACTCCAAGGTGCATTTCCACTAATATACCAACGTGAAATTAAACCTAATGTGTGAAAAATGAATAAACCAGATGTAATTGCAATTAAAACCTTTACAATTGTATTAATCCATTTTTTAGAATTGAATATTTGCCATATCACAAAAATGATTAAAAACAAACTTACAAAACCATAATAGGTAGCTAGTTTTTGAAAAGGCTGAATTTTATTATAGCTAATTTCTAATTCTATTTTTCTTTCTGAAGGATATACTGCTGCTCCAAATTTTTTCTGAAACTTTTTAATTCCGTCTAAAATTTTATTTGCTTCTGTATAATCGTTCGTTTTTTTTGCGTTTTGTAAAAATTGAATATAAACTGGTAAAGATTGTCTTACAAAAACAGAGTCTGTTCCTTTAAAATTTGCACGAGAACTTTCTGGTCTAGAAACCCATTTGTTATTTTCGTTATTTGGTATTGGATATATTTTTAAAATTCCACCTCCAATGGCACTGTATAACAAACCAATTCTTTTATCTATATTTATAAGGTCTTTTTCGAACTTGTTACGAACCTTTTTCTTTTGAGCTTCCTCAACTTTTTCTCTAATTTTATATTCACCAGTGTTTGGAACAATAAAATCAGACAAACTTGCAAATTCTGCATCTGTATCAATACCAATAAATTCTCTTATTTCTTTATTTCCTTTTTCCAAATAAATAACAGGAACTTCATACCATAAATAAGGATTTTCAATTATAGATAATAAAACCTGACTAGGTTCCATATCTTTAAATTTATCTGTTTTACTTACTTTTCGAACCAATTCCGATGCAAACGTGTGCGCAGGTTTCATTCTACCACCAACATCTTGTATTACCAATTTATTAAAGCTTTCTGCATGTTTAGCATCTACCATGTTGGCTTTTAAAATAGAATCTATTTGTTGGGTAGATAATTTACTTGATTTATGATCATCATGTTGTGAAAAACCAGAGGTGCTTAATAAAACTGCTGCAAAAATGGATAAGGTTAGTTTTTTCTTTCTGATTTTTTTCAGTCCTTTTTTCAAATCGTCAAAACGAGTATTTTTAGCAAAAAGAATACATATTAAACCAGTATACAAAAGAGAATAACCTAAATAAGTAACAAAAGTTCCTAAAAAGTCGTGGTTTACAGATAAATGTGTTTCTTCTTTTTCTCCAGATAAATCATAACTAGCTTGAAAAAACTTGTATCCTTTATGATCTAAAATATGATTCATAAAAATTCTATAATCAAAAGTTTCTTCAGGGTCTATTACAGTTACTTCACTTGCATACGCAGCAGCACTCTCAGAACCTGGGTATTTTTCTAGTTGAAAGTCGTTTAATTTAATGGAAAATGGAGTTTCTAAAATTTTGGCTCCATATAACATTCTAAAGTTTAAACCACCTACAGAAAGCTCTTTAGAGCCTTCAGAGTTGAATTTACCACCTTTTAATTCTACTCTTTTTGTTTCGTTATTTGCAGTAACATCAACAGTTATCACATCTAATTTCTTGTCGTCCTTTGGTCCACTAACTGTTTTTAAAATTCCTTTTTCTGCTGGTCTTGGAATTACAAATTGTAAATCTTCAATATTGTGTAATGTTAAATACTGAAAATTTTGAACAGAATCTTTTTTAATTTTTCCTCTTTTTTGATCTGCCATTCTAAACCAATCTCCATCAGCTTTCGAAACCATTTTTAAAACTCCATCTTTTTTAGTAAAGTTTATTGAGGCATTATTACCTTCAGCTTCAAAACCTACTAAAATTCCATGAATATTTTGTAAAGTTCCTTTTTTAATGTAATGTTCATGACGTGTACCGTCAGAAGATTCAACAAAAAATAGGTGTTCTTCTCCATTATCATCTTCTACCAATTTTTTTTCAGCCCAAGGTATGTAGTCAACTAACTCAAAAGAAAAATCGATATCATTATCTTTTGTTTTAAAAGAATCTGAATAAGACCATGAATTACTTCCCCAAGCAGAAAGCATTATAGGTTCATTAATTTCTGGTTTTTGCAAATTACCATCATCTACAATGGCATTTAAATAAGTGGTTTCCGATAAAAATTTGTTAGTAGTTTCTCCTTCTTCAATTAACATAATTCCTTCATAACCCACATAACGCGTAATTCCTGCTCCAATTAAAATTAATAAAAACGATGCATGAAACATTAAAACAGCCCACTTTTCTTTTTTATACAAACGATATCTAAAAATGTTTCCAAAGAAATTAATCACGAAGAAAACCATAATTAACTCAAACCACCAAGCGTTGTAAATTAATGCTTTAGAAGTTTGTGTTCCAAAATCATTTTCAATAAACGTGGCAACTCCCATTGCTGTCGCAAATAAGATAAATAAAACAGCCATTAAACGGGTAGAGTATAGGAAATTTAGTAAATTTTTCATCCTTTTGAAGTGCTTTTTAAAAGAGTTACAAATTTAAGCATAAAAGCACAAAAAAAAGGAGAGTTAACGCTATATTTATTGAATATAAATTATAAAAAAATAAAAACGAATTAATGCCTAAAAAACATATAATACCATTAAATATAAAAGAAGAAGTTGAATTTGCCTTAAAATATTATCCTCAGTTAAAAGACACAAAAATTGAATTTAAATTTAAGAAAAACATCAAAAAGTCTACAATGCAAGCAAGACCAACTTTTGATAGTTTTTTTAAATCTAAAAACGATAGAAAATATTTGATTTTAATTAGTGAGAAATTTAAAATTTCAGGTAGAGAATTTTCAACGGTAGATATACCCAAAGATATTTTTATTGGTTGGATTGGTCATGAATTAGGGCATATTATGGATTATCAGCATCGTGGAAAGTGGAACTTAATTTGGTTTGGATTAAAATATTTGTTTTCAGATACGCACATTGTGGAAGCAGAAAGAGCTGCAGATAGTTTTGCAGTAAAGCATAAAATGGAAAAATATATTTTAAAAACGAAAGACTTTATTTTGAATAATGCTGATATTTCTGAGACGTATAAAAAAAGAATAAAAAGATATTATTTATCACCAGAAGAAATTATGGTTTTAATTGAAGAGAGAGATAAATTAGTTTCAACAATGTAATACGATTAAAATTTTGGTTGTTTTTCACTTAAATATTTCCAATAACGTTTAGGAACGTGCTGAACGTGTAATTTCATGTTTTTACGTTCTGTAATATTGGTACTTTTAAAATAGTTTTGCCATAATTTTTGAAACTCAAATTCTTCCTCCGAAAAAAAGTTTTTGTCGGTTTTAGAAAAGTCGAAATTTTTTGGAAAATCCATTTGTACTATTTCTAATGTTTTTAAGTCATAAAATAAACCGTAGTTTCTTTTAATATCATATATAACCCATTTTTGGTCTGCATATCTACTTTTAAAATGTTTAGAAATTAGTGGTAATACATTAAAATCGGGCTCTATATTGGCAAAATAAATATTGTCTTTTGTTAGTTTAAATCGCACAAACGCCTCCATTCTATGTTTTTCTCTGCTTACATTTTTTGCTATTTGAGATGTTTTTAAAACGCTTGGTTGTGTAAAATCGGTATCTACTTTTTCATTACTATTAAAAATATACTCAATATAATTTAATAAAACATTTTCCACACCCAATTGCTCACTTAAAAAAGCATAATAAATTTTTGTTGAAGAAATGCTGGAGGCTTTCTGTTTTAAACCTTTCCAAACTCTATCTGATTTGCTTGTATTTGTGATAATGGTTACATTTTCTGAAAATAAAGCATTTTGAATCGCAAACTCACTTTGAATAGAAATATTTGCTAATTTATATTCAAAAACATAGAAAACACAACTCAAAAAACCTTCAAAAGAACCATCGTAAATTAGTGTTTTACCAGTCATTTTAAGAAAACAAATTTAATTGAGGACTTAATAATTTATCGTATTTACTATTGGAATTTTTTAAAATAATTGCTTTTAATTTTTTTGCAGATAAATCTCTTCTTTCAAACAAATTACTATCGCAAACTAAAAAGTATTGTGCTCTGTTAAAAGCGATTCCTATTTTTTTAAGATGCTCCCAATTTAACTTTCTGTATTTTCTAGCCATGAGAATTTTAGCAACAGATTTCATACCAACTCCAGGAATTCTAGCCAACATTCTTTTACTTGCTTTGTTTACATCTACAGGAAATTCGTGTAAATTTCTTAAAGCCCAACTTAGTTTTGGGTCGATATCTAAATCTAAATTTTGATGATTTAAGTTTACAATTTCATTTGTTTGAAATCCGTAAAAGCGTGTTAACCAATCTGATTGATACAACCTGTTTTCTCTTAGCATAGGTACTTCTGTACCAATTTTTGGCAATCTGTCATCTAAACTTATTGGAATGTAACCAGAGTAATACACTCTTTTTAAGTTGAAGTTTTTATAATAATGTTCAGCAGTTTTTAAAATTTGAAAATCGTTTTCTCCACTGGCGCCTACAATCATTTGTGTACTTTGACCTGCTGGAGCATATTTTGGTGTGCTTTTAATTATTTTCTTTTCTGTTTTATATTGAATAATTTCATTTTTAACCTTTTCCATAGGTTTGATAAAATCTTCAAAATTTTTATCAGGTGCTAATAGTTTTAAACCCGATTTTGTAGGTATTTCAATATTTACACTTAACCTATCTGCATACAATCCTGCTTCTCGCATTAATTCATCTGATGCTCCAGGAATGGATTTTAAATGAATATAGCCATTAAAATTTTCTTCTAATCGTAATTTTTTAGCAACTGCCACCAAACGTTCCATGGTATAATCAGCACTTTTAAAAATACCAGAACTTAAAAACAAACCTTCAATGTAATTTCTTCGGTAAAAATTAATAGTTAAATCTACCACTTCTTGCACTTTAAAAGCAGCTCTTTTAACATCGTTACTTTTTCTGGTAACACAATACGCACAATCGAAAATACAGTGATTTGTTAGTAAAATTTTTAGCAAAGAAACACAGCGTCCATCTTCTGTGTAAGAATGACAAATACCCATGCCAGTTGCGTTTCCTAAACCTTTGTTTGTGTTGGTTCTTTTACTACCGCTAGAAGAACAAGAAACATCGTATTTGGCTGCATCTGCAAGAATTTTAAGTTTTTCTAATGTTCTGTCAAATGACATAAATTGCTGATATATTGAGTTTTATTTTTGAGGATTTTCCATTGGAAAAGTTATGTAATTTACGAAATAATTGAATTAATTATCGAATGAAAAATAATATTTAACATATAAAAAAACCAATTATTTTAAGGTTTAAAATAATTGGTTTTAAATTTTGAGTGTGTGCGTTAGGGATTGAAACGGCATCCTTTTTTATTTTTTTAAAAAAGATATAGTGTAAAGCCCGTTAAAACGCCCAAATAAATTTATTTATCATGAAATTACTCATTTACAAAACTTTCCCATTCTGCAAATTTTTCTTCATTCATTACACGTTCCATTTTTACTTGTCCGCCTTTTTTCTTGTTTTTATCATTCCAATCGTAAAATTTATCAGTAGCAATTACTTTTACTTTTACCCCTTTTAAGGCCTTACTTCTGGCAACTTTATAATTTTTATTTGCTTCTTTTAATGAGCTGTCTAAAGCATCTGCGATTTCTTTTTCATCTTTTTTAAGATCAGTACCTAAATACCAAGAGTGGTAAAATTCACCATCTTCAAAACGTTTTGCACAAATGGTATATTCTGGAATTAAAGTATCAAATTTTTCTTCTAAACTTTTTATAGCGTCATCCATTTTATTTACTGAGAGTTGTGAGCCTACTGTGTTTAAAAAGAATTTTGTTCTTCCAGTAATTTTTATTTCAGCTCTTTCTATATCTGTAAATTCAATGGTATCTCCAATTAAATATCGCCAAGCGCCACTTACTGTACTAATAATTAAAATGTAGTCTTTATTTTTTTCTACTTCTGCTAAAGTTAACGAAGGTGCATCTTGGTGTATGGAACCATCTTCATTGATATAATCTGGATTCATTGGAACAAACTCGAAATAAATTCCGTTTTCGGTATTTAGCTGCATTGCATCAGTTTCAGGTCTTGTTTGAGTAGCAATGTAACCTTCTGAGGCTAAATAAGTGTCAATTACAATTACTGGTTTACCTAAAAGCGCATTAAAACTTTTTTCATAAGGACCAAAAGCAACACCACCAGAAGTATATACTTTTAAGTTTGGCCAAATTTCGTGAATGTTTTCTAATTGATGATATTCAATTACTTTTTGCAACATAAGCTCTATCCAAGCAGGAATACCACTTAAGGCGCCAATATCCCAATTTGTAGCATTTTCTGCAATGTGTTGTACGCGTTCATCCCAATCTTCAATTTTTGCAATTTCTTCACCTGGTTTGTAATATCCTTTAAACCAAAAAGGAATATTGCTGGCACTTATTCCGCTAATTTCTCCTTCTAAATGGTCGTCTTTTTCTTGTAAATCTGTTGAGCTACCCAACATCATAATATCTTTTTCAAAAAAATCTGCAGGTAAATCAAAATTATTTAACGCTGTAACTTGTTTAATTCCTGAACTTCTTATTGCGCTAATCATATCGTCTGTAACAGGTATTCTTTTGCTTGTTTTTCCTGTTGTTCCAGAGCTTAATGCAAAATAAGATGGATTTCCTTTCCAAGTAACGTTTTCTTCTCCTTCATGAATTTTATACCACCATTTTTTGTTGAGTGAGTTGTAATCATAGTAAGGTATTTTTGTAGCAAACTCCTTTTTTATATTTTTAGAATTTAAAATTTTTTCAAATTCATATTTTTTTCCAAACTGCGTTTCTTTTGCAGATTCTAATAAGTTTTTTAGTACTTTTTCTTGTGCTTCTTGATGATTTACATCAGTAGAAAGTGTACCTGTTAAATTGATAATTCCTTTAATAATATTTCCTAAAATAGCCATTGGTTGTAAATTTTATACAAAGATGCTGTTTTACGAAGATAAAAATGAACTCATTAGATTTAATATTTACTTCTTTTACATATTTATAATATCATAATCTTATGAGTTAATTTTAAGATGGTTTGCAATAAAAAAGTTTTTTTATTTTTTGTTATTTTGAAGAAATAGAAAGAATATAGTATTATGAAAAGTGCAAAAAATGAATTGGAATTAATTAAGAAATACGAAGAAAAAGGATATACTGAGAGCTATAGAGTAGAAAATACTAATTTGATAGCAAATAGGGAGAAGACTAAATATACACCAAAAGATGTAAAAATAGTTGCAGAGCATAGGTTTGAGGGAATGAGCAACCCATCTGACATGTCTATTTTATATGTTATTGAAACTAAAGATACAAAAGGAACATTAGTTGCTTCTTATGGAGCCAAAGCAAATTTAGAAATTGCAACATTTTTTAAAGAAATTCCAAAGGAAAATATTTCTGAAGATAAAAATATATTTATGTAATATTTTTTTTGAATTGTTTCGCTAACGGTTTTGTGTATGATTAGTTGCGTGTTTTAAGCACGGAATTTAGTAAATAAAAACTATATTTGAAGTCTGCGATAACTTTCGTAAATATTTAATAAACAAGCAATTAATTATACACGTTGTTGTGTTTTCGTACTTTTTTTCGTTCAGTTTGTAGCGTTGGCAAGGACATACTCTTTTGCAATTTTTGGCTTG
This sequence comes from Polaribacter aestuariivivens, assembly GCF_005885675.1. Taxonomy (GTDB): domain Bacteria; phylum Bacteroidota; class Bacteroidia; order Flavobacteriales; family Flavobacteriaceae; genus Polaribacter; species Polaribacter aestuariivivens. Next base: position 163,458 of record NZ_VANR01000006.1, on the reverse strand, counting down.
TGTGTTGGCTGAAGCGAATTGCAAATGTGTATGGCTTTTAGCGTTGGCTTATACACATAATTTTATCAGTTTACAGTCAATTAATTTTGCAGGATTATTTGGATTTTTTATTTGCTTATCTTCAATACTAAATCTTTTTTCAGTTATTCCTTCAAGTTTATTCTTACTTTCATTCGGAAAGCTATTATATTTCTCTACTGGAATTATGCAAACTAATTCAAAGTCTTTGTCAGTTGGTTCGTGTAAATAATTGAATACTTTTCTTGGGTTTTCAATTTGCCACATTCCTCTAATTCTCAAGTTGGTTATTCCTAATGGGTCAACTTGATTAACTCTGCCTAATTCTTTTGTATCTGCAAAAACAACGTCAGGAATAGTTTTTATTCCATCTGAAATGGTTGTTTTTATTCTTTGATAAGTTTCGTGTTTTGCTGCATAAGAACTTCCATAAACCATCCATAAAGACTTAATGTTTGTGTCAGATGTGTGTCCAACGCAATAAATTAAATCTTTTACTGTCCATTCTTCACAATCTCTACATTCACTTGTTATCATCGGACTTGTATGCCTTAAATCAGTTTTAGGATAACTACTATTTAAAGCCAAACTACTGTTTGCACTTTGAGTTTTCTTAACCTCAATAGCATCTCCACCTTTTATCATAATATCTGGTGGATTGTTTTGAGAACCTAACCAAGAAAACTCTTCATTATAAGTTTTTAATCGGCTTTGTTCGTCATCAGAATCAAAGGTGTCAGCAAAAGCATCTTTAATGTAGTTTTCAAGAGCTTCTCCCATACTATTTGCTCTATTTCTACCTGAATAAAATTCTCTGATAGCAAAATTCTTATGATTGACAATATTGTAAATTGCCTCTAAAATATTTGTCATATTGCAATTGCTTCTTTTAATTTTTGAGTCTTTTTAACTGCTTTATTCGTTTTTTCGTTAACTTTAAGTTGTTCCATAATACTATTTGCTAAAAACTTTGCTAAATTAACAGGAACAGCATTTCCAATCATTTTGTAACCTGCTGCGACTTTCTTATAATGGAAAATAAAGTCATTCGGAAAAGTTTGAATTCTTGCACATTCTCTTACACTTAATCTTCTGTACAAATGTTCTTTTCCTGGAACAAAAATTCTCTTATTCTTTTCTATGAATTTCATTTTTGGTGCTTGCGGATGAATAGGTGCGTGTCTTCCACCTGCTTGAATTGTATAAGATTGTTCATCCCAACTTCTTACTCTGTTTCTTGACATAAAAATTGTAGAAAAACTTCCAATCATATATTCGTGATTTGGAACTACACAATTGTCTCCATTGGTATTGTTATATTCTAAAGCTGGTAAAACACCTTCTTGCAAATCAGATATAACATCTTCAAGCGGTATTTTTGGAAAAGTTTCAGTTGGGAATTGATATTTAAAATTCAAGTCTTTTCTAATTCCAATAAAGAAAACTCTTTTTCGGTCTTGTGGAACATTATAATCAGATGCGTTAAGCATTTGAAAAGAAAGTTCATAACCAATTCCTGCGTTTCTAAAAAGTTCTTTAATTCCTTCTAAAGCTTCTGTGTGTTTAGAAATCAGCATTCCACTAACATTTTCTGCTAAAAAGAATTTTGGTTGTTTAGCTTCTAATATTCTTATGAAGTCATAAAATAATTGACCTCTTTTATCTTTAATACCTCTTGCTGCTCCAGCTTCACTCCAACTTTGGCAAGGTGGACCTCCAATTATTCCATCGCATTCTGGAACTTCATCAGCTGGGATATTTACAATACTTCTTTTGTCAAGTATCGTGTTTGGATGATTTTTCTCATAAGTTTCCCAAATTTCTTTGTCATATTCGTTTGCCCAAATAACATTAAAACCAGCTTGCTGAAAGCCTAAATCAAGTCCGCCAGCTCCTGCGAAGAAAGATACTATTTTCATATTTTATTGTGTTTGAAGTGATTTATTAAGTGTTCTGCGATATTCTGCTTTTTCCTCTGCAACCTGTAAAAGCTGTTTTGTGCAATTTGTCTCGTAAATATGCTTTCCAATTTGGTCAGTCACATATTCATTCCGCAATTCTGTAAGATTCAGTTTGAAGATTTTCGCAAGTTTTGGTAAGCGTTTTTCGTCAAAATCTCGCTTTCCATTTTCGATTTTACTCAAATTTGCAGAGTCTAAATTTAGTTTAGCTGCAAGTTGAGTTAAAGTCAATTCGTTTTCGTTTCGTAAAAGTCGGATGTATTCTCCAAATGTGGTTTTCATAAGACTTGTCATTTTTTGACAAATCTAAATATTTTAATTGGAATATTCAATTCGAGCATTGGGAAATTTTAGCTCTTTTGGTTTTTTAAGCGGTGGAATTTAGACTTGGCAAAAACCAAAAGTGCATAAAATATGCGGCTGGGTCAGTATGAAACACAACTTTAGACGATTATGACGTCGTTTTAATGACTTATAATCTACGTTAGCGAAGTTATTAGAAATTAAGTTTAGAAACAAACCAAATTATTCAACAACGCTATCAATTAAAATGGTAAGCATATCTATAGCAGCTTTTGCAATTTTAGTTCCTGGACCAAAAACACCAACAGCACCAGCATCAAATAAAAATTGATAATCTTGTGCTGGAATTACACCACCAACAATTACCATAATATCTTCACGTTCGTATTTTTTTAATTCTGCAATTACTTGCGGAACTAAAGTTTTATGACCAGCAGCTAAAGAGGATATTCCTAAAATATGAACATCGTTTTCTACAGCTTGTTTTGTTGCTTCTTTTGGTGTTTGAAAAAGTGGGCCAATATCTACATCAAAACCTAAATCAGCATAACCAGTTGCTACTACTTTTGCACCTCTATCATGGCCATCTTGTCCTAATTTAGCAATCATAATTCTTGGACGTCTTCCTTCTAATTCAGCAAACTTATCGGCTAAATCTTTTGCTTTTTGAAAAAGTTTGTCTTCTTTTATTTCTTTACTATACACGCCAGATATGGTTTTATGAACTGCTTTATGCCTGCCAAAAACATCTTCTAAAGCATCCGAAATTTCGCCTAAAGTTGCTCTGTTTCTAGCTGCTTTTACAGCTAAAGCTAATAAATTGTCTGTTCCAGATTTTGCAGCTTTGGTTAAACTTACTAAAGATTTTTCAACTTCATCAGTATTTCTCTCCTTTTTTAATTTTTGTAATCTTTCTATTTGAGAGTTTTTTACAGCTTCATTATCAACTTCTAAAATATGTAAAGGGTCTTCTTGTTTCAGTTGGTATTTATTTACACCAACAATTACATCTTGTCCGCTATCAATTTTTGCCTGTTTTTTAGCAGCAGCTTCCTCAATGCGCATTTTTGGAATCCCTTTTTCAATAGCTTTGGTCATTCCTCCTAATTCTGCAACTTCTTGAATTAATTTCCAAGCTTTGTTTGCAATTTTATCTGTAAGTTCTTCTACATAATAACTTCCTCCCCAAGGATCTACCGTTTTTGTAATGTTCGTTTCTTCTTGTAAGTAAATTTGTGTGTTTCTTGCAATTCTTGCAGAAAAATCTGTTGGTAACGCTATGGCTTCATCTAAGGCATTTGTATGTAAACTTTGTGTGCCACCAAAAGCAGCTGCCATTGCTTCAATGGTAGTTCTTGCAACATTATTAAAAGGATCTTGCTCTGTTAAACTCCAACCACTTGTTTGGCAATGTGTTCTTAGGGCTAAAGATTTTGGGTTTTTAGGGTTGAACTCTTTTACAATTTTTGCCCACAACATTCTTGCTGCTCTTAACTTTGCTATTTCTGTGAAATGATCCATTCCAATAGCCCAAAAAAATGACAATCTTGGTGCAAAAGAATCAATATCCATTCCTGCTTCAATTCCTTTTTTTATATATTCTAAACCATCTGCAAGTGTATAAGCCAACTCAATTTCTGCTGTAGCACCTGCTTCTTGCATGTGATATCCAGAAATAGAAATAGAATTGAATTTTGGCATGTTTTTACTTGTATATTCAAAAATATCTGCAATAATTTTCATTGATGGAGCAGGAGGATATATATACGTATTACGTACCATAAACTCTTTTAAAATATCGTTTTGAATTGTGCCTGATAACAATTCTGGAGCTACACCTTGTTCTTCTGCAGCTACAATGTAGAAAGCCAAAATAGGTAAAACTGCACCATTCATGGTCATAGAAACAGACATTTTATCCAATGGAATTTGATTGAATAAAATTTTCATGTCTTCAACAGAATCTATAGCAACACCAGCTTTACCAACATCACCTTGAACTCTTTCATGATCAGAATCATATCCTCTGTGAGTTGCCAAATCAAATGCAACTGAGAGTCCTTTTTGACCTGCTTCTAGATTTCGTCTGTAAAAAGCATTGCTTTCTTCTGCAGTAGAAAAACCTGCATATTGCCTTATTGTCCAGGGTCTACGAACATACATTGTAGAGTAAGGACCTCTTAAATTTGGAGCAATACCTGCAACAAAATCTTCGTGTGGAAAACCTTTAGCTTTTGGTTCTTTTTTAGCTAATTTTATATTGGAAACATCTTTTCTACTCATTTTCTAAACGGTTTTTTTCAATATTTTCAGAAAGTCGTTTTCTAATAATTGGAGTGATTAATGTTTTTATATTTCTTTGTTTTACAAAAGGATACAGTTCTAAATCTTGTTTCATTTTATCTGTAGCATTAGATTGTAAATTTGTACCTAATAAAACAATTTCTTGAGCGTTAAACTTTTCTTCTTCTTTGGTTGCGCTTTCGGTAATTTTCTTTTGAATAGTACCTTCTTTAAGTTGTTTTAAAAAACCACCACCTTTTTCTATTTGTTTAAAAATTTCTAATGCTTTTTCTGCTAATTGATGGGTTAAAGATTCTATATAATAAGCACCATTAGCAAAATTTTGTGCTTCAGATAAATAACTTTCTTCTTTTAAAATTAGTAATTGATTTCTTGAAATACGTTCGCCAAATTCATTGGATTTATGATAAATACTATCATAAGATACATTACAAACAGTGTTAGAGCCTCCTAAAACAGCACTCATGCATTCGGAAGTTGTACGTAACATATTTGTGTTGTAATCGTAAATGGTTTTGTTTCGTAAACTAGGTTTTGTAAAAATATGAGCCTTTACATTACTAATATTATATTGATTTAATAATGATTCCCACAAAACTCTAAATGCTCTTAGTTTTGCAATTTCAAAGAAGTAATTTCCTCCAACAGCAAAATTAAATGTGATGTTACTTGCAACTTCACCTCCAAAATGATTTAAATATTCGTTAGCATGAGCCAATGTATAGGCTAATTGTTGCGTAATATTAGCACCAGCATTTTGATATAAATCTCCAGAAACTGAAATATTATTATTTGTTGATGAGACTATTTTTTTAAAAATTTCATGGTCTTTTTTTAAATTAAAAAACCAATTACCAGTTTCAGCCAAGTTTCCAATAATATCTGTTTGAATAAAAGTATTATCTGCATCACAAAAATTTGCAAGCTTGGTTTGAAAGTCAAGATCTAGAAAACTAAGTTTAAAATACAAAGGAGTTTGACCTGGAAAACTTCTCAATAAAGTTTTAGGATCAAAAGGTTTATTTGCTTTAAATTGAATGGCATTAGCACCCCTTTTTAGAGCATCTACTGCTATACTATTTGCTATTTTTTCATCATCTATAAAAATGGTTTGACAAATGTTAAAACCCTTTTTAGGTAAATTTATTTGTGTATTAGCCTTGTCTTCTTTTGTGTAAAAAGGTTTTACTGTAATGCCTTCATCTGTATGCCAAAGTAAAGTTTCATTATAATCAGCTCCTTTTAAATCTACTTGAATTTTTTGTTTCCAAGCAGCTGCTGAAACAGGATCAAAATCGTCAAATAAAAATGTACTCATTAGTTTTTTATGGTATCAAATTCAATTATATAAATGTCTTCATTTTCTTTTTTCATTAAATATTTTTCTCTTGCAAAACGTTCGAGTTGTAAAGAATCTTCTAATTTTTTTATGGTGGCTTTGTCTTCTTCAATTTTAGATTTGTAAAATGAAATCGTATTTTCCAAATCTTTTATTTCTCTATTAAATTTTTGATGAACCAAATAAGAGTTGTCATCAAAAAAAAGCATCCAAATAATAAATGGAACTAAAATTAAAACAAAAACATTTGTTAGAATTTTAAAGGTTTTTTTTTGTTTTAAATTTTTTAATGACATGAATTATAGGCGTTCGTTAATTACGGTTCTAACAATATCTATGGCTACAGTATTGTATTTGTCGTTTGGTATTATTAAATCTGCGAAATTTTTAGTGGGTTCTATAAATTGTTGATGCATGGGTTTTAACGTTGTTTGATAACGGTTCAGCACTTCATCTAAATCTCTACCTCTTTCAGAAATATCTCTTTTTAATCTTCTAATTAAACGTTCATCTGTATCTGCATGAACAAATATTTTAATATCAAACAAATCTCTTAATTCTTTATTATTTAATATAAGAATTCCCTCTACTATAACTACTTTTCTTGGATGCGTTTTTATAACATTTTTTGTTCTGTTATGAGTAACGAAAGAATAGACAGGTTGATTTATAATTTTGCCTTGTTTTAAAGCTTTTAAATGTTTTATAATGAGTTCAAAATCAATAGCTCTAGGATGGTCAAAATTTATTTTTGCTCTTTCTTCGTAAGGCAAATTGTCGGTTGCATTATAGTAAGAGTCTTGTGAAATTACACAAACTTCATCTGTTGGTAATTGTTTAATAATTTGATTTACAACAGTTGTTTTTCCACTTCCTGTTCCGCCTGCAATTCCAATAATTAGCATAAAAAATTATAATTTTAATAATGGCTTCGTTTAAAAAAGTAAAGATATTATAAATAAATAAAATTTAAGTTTATCCTGGTTCTTTTTCAGAACCAACTTCGTGTGTAATTAATCCTTTAAAAGCGTCAAAAACGGTGTTTCCTTCATATAAAACCTTGTAAACTTCTTTGGTAATTGGCATATCTACATTGTAATCTTTTGCCAATTCCATTACAACCTTTGTAGTTTTTACGCCTTCAGCAACTTCATTCATGTCGTTAATTATATCTTCTAGTTTTTTTCCTTTACCTAATTGAAAACCAACATGATGATTTCTACTTTTTGAGCTTGAGCAAGTTGCAATTAAATCGCCTAAACCTGTTAAACCAGCAAAAGTTCTTTGTTTTCCTCCCATAGCTATTCCAAGTCTTGTTAATTCTGATAAGCCTCTTGTAATTAAAGCAGAACGTGTATTGTCTCCTGCATTTGCACCATCTCCCATACCAGCAGCAATAGCCATAACATTTTTTAAAGCACCTCCTAATTCACTTCCAATAACATCTGTATTGGTATAAACTCTAAATAAACCAGAACTAAAAACAGTTTGTAGTTTTTGTGCAATTGTTTTATCTACCATAGAAATTACTGCTGCTGCAGCTTTCCCAAAATGAATTTCCTTTGCTAAATTTGGTCCTGTTAAAACTCCAGCAGGATGCCCAGGCATAATTTCTTCTATGATTTGAGTCATTCTCATTTTTGTAGAAATTTCCAAACCTTTTGCTAAACTTATAATAGGAACCCATGGTCTTATATACGGTTTTGCTTCCAATAAAACAGCTCTAAAATGTTGAGAAGGAATTCCCATAACAATTACATCTGCATGTTCAATAGTTTCTTTAATTGAAGTAGTTGCTTTTAAACCTTTATGTAGTTTTGCATTAGGCAAATACTTTTCATTTGAGTTTAATTCGTTAATTTCTTTTACCGTTTCTGGGTTTCTAGCCCAAAGCAATGTTTCACTATTTTTAGATGTTAACGACGCAACAGTAGTTCCCCAAGAACCACCACCTAACAAACCAACTTTTAACTTCATATTAAATTGTTTTTTATTAAAAAAAGAGTGTTAAATGCAAGATACAGTTTTTTAATATTTTAAAAACTATGTTTTGAAATCTTAATGAAAACTCTTTAAGGAAAATAAAAAAGTCTCAAAAATTAATTTGAGACTTTTTGTGAAGAGCCGATGGAGGGACTCGAACCCACGACCTGCTGATTACAAATCAGCTGCTCTAGCCAGCTGAGCTACATCGGCTTTTAAATTAAGAGTTGGCAAATAAAATATAAAATTTGAAATTGACCTAAAAAAAAATGATTTTTTTTACATGAAAAAACTTCAATGTTAATTGAAGTTTTTTAATTCTTGTAATTTTATATTTTCTATTTCAAAATATGTTTTTTTGTTATCAATTCAAAGCTTCTTTGTAGGTTTTTAAACAACGTTCTCTAGCTTCTTTATGATCAACCATTTCTTCTGAGTAATCATCAGTATTGTATTCTGGTACCCATTTTTTTATGTATTCTAAGTCTTTATCAAACTTTTTAATTTGTGTTGTTGGATTAAAAATTCTAAAATATGGTGAAGCATCTACACCAGAACCTGCCACCCATTGCCAATTACCAACATTACTTGCCATTTCATAATCATGTAATTTTTCTGCGAAATAAGCTTCTCCCCATCTCCAATCGATTAATAAATGTTTGCATAAAAAACTCCCAACCAACATTCTTACTCTATTGTGCATAAACCCAGTTTCATTTAATTGGCGCATTCCTGCATCTACTAAAGGATAACCAGTTTGCCCTTTACACCATTTTTTAAATTCTTTTTCGTTATTTCTCCATTCAATTCTATCGTATTTAGCTTTAAAAGCTTCTTTATGTGTATCTGGGAAGTGCCATAAAATTTGCATAAAAAACTCTCGCCAAATTAATTCTTGCCAAAAGATTTCGTTTTTTTCTGAAGTGGCTTTTTTAATAATTTTTCTGATACTAACCGTACCAAAACGTAAATGTGGCCCTAATTTGGAAGTAGCATCTTTTGCAGGAAAATTACGTGTGTCTTCATATTCTTGAATTAAAGTGGGTGTGACATCATATTCTTCAATTTTTTGTTTAGATTTTGTAAAACCCAAATCTGATAATGAAAGATTAGGTAAACGCGTGTTTTTTATTAAGTTTTTTAAAAATGAACTGGTATAGTAAATATCTAAATTATAAGTTTTAAATTGTTCTTTCCAAACTTTCATATATGGTGTGTATACCACGTAAGGGTCTCCATCTTTTTTTACAACTTCATCTTTTTCAAAAATTACTTGGTCTTTAAAAGTCTTAAAATTGATGTCATTTTCTTCTAATAGTTTTTCAATTTCTTCGTCTCTTTCTTTTGCATACGGTTCATAATCTCTGTTTGTAAAAATAGTATCTATTTTATAATCTTTTATAAGGTTTTGATAAATTTCTTTTGGAGCTCCGTGAAAAATAGCCAGACTACTTTCGTTTTCATCTTGCAAAGTTTTTCTCATTTTTTGCAATTCATCAAAAATAAAAGTGACTCTTGCATCGTCTTTTGGTAGTTTGTCTAAAATGTTTTCATCAAAAATAAAAATAGGAAGTACTGGGTGTTCACTTTTTAACGCATTGTAAAAACCTACATTGTCATCTAATCTTAAATCGCGTCTAAACCAAAAAATGTTTATTGTGTCTTTCATATTACTTGTATTCTCCAAAAAGTTCTACCAATTTTTTTTGCCTGTATTCAAATATTTCTTCCAATTTTGGTTTTACTAAAAAAGGATGTACCATTTGTCCTAAAATTCCCATAGGAACTTTGTAATCTATAATATCTTCCATTTCTACACCACCATCAATTTCTTTGATAAAATGTTTATGATGCCATAAAGCATAAGGGCCAAAACGTTGTTCGTCTACAAAATATTCTTTGTCTTTTACATGAGTAATTTCTGTGACCCATTTTGTTTTTATCCCTAAAATTGGAGTTACAATATACTGAATTATTTGTCCAGGAAACATAGGTCTGTCTGCTCCTGAAAGAATATCAAAACTCATATAGTCTGGAGTTATGGTTTTTAAATTCTTTGGATTTGATAAGAATTCCCAACCTTTTTCTAAAGAAATTGGTAGGTTTTGTTTTCTGTGAAATGTGTATATTTTCATTTTAATTGTGTATTAAAACATAAAGATTTAAGGAAGTTGCAATGCACAACCAAATCATGTATGGGAGTAATAAATATTTGTATTTTTTTACTTTATTACTCAATTTAAAAAAGTAATAAAATAGGAGGGAAGTAAGTAATGTTATGTTTATCAAAGCAAATAGAACTAAGTGCTGATTGAAGAAAATAAAATTCCAACTTACATTTAGTATAAATTGAAGTAGAAAAATGAGTTTCATTTTCTGTGTATTTTCTTCAGTAAATAATTTGCCTAAATAAATTGAAAAACAAATCATAATCAACGTCCAAGCAACAACAAAAACCCAACTTGGAGGAGTCCAAGGCGCCTTATTTAAATTAATGTACCAATCTGTCATTGATCCATTTTCCATGAGCCAATTTCCAATGGCTAATCCACCAAAATTGATAATTAAAAATAAAATGGTAACCTTTAATTGTTTCATTTTAAGACTTTGCTTTCAGTTTTTCTATTTCTTTTAATAGATTGTCTGCTTCCAAATACTTTTGATCACTATCACTTCTGTTAATAGATTGTAGTTTAAAACCTTCTTCCATCAATTTTTTATATTTTTCTTGTAATTTTTCTACTGCTGATTTCTTTTTGAAAAGTCCGAACATAGCATTTGTTTTAATTAGAATTTGTTTGTTCGAGCGCAGTCGAGAATTATAATTTCATGAACCTCTCGACTGCGCTCGAGGAGACAGGTTATTTTTATTTTAGGTGTTTAGTTATTTTAGAACTCAATGGTTTTGTAATTGAAAAATAATAATCGATTAATTTTCCTTCAGGAGAAACTAAGTATTTTTGAAAATTCCATTTTACAGTTGAACTCTTTTTGTTATTGAATTCTCTACTTGTTAACCAAGTATATAAAGGATGTTGATTTATACCTTTTACATCTACTTTTTCTGTTATTAGAAAAGAAACTCCGTAATTTACTTCGCAAAATTCTTGAATTTCTGAAGCGTTTCCAGGTTCTTGTTGTCCAAATTGGTTGCATGGAACTCCAATTACTACTAAATTATCTTTGTATTGATTATTTAGTTGTTCCAACTCTTTATATTGTGATGTAAAGCCACATTTTGAAGCGACATTTACAAACAAAATGAATTTGTTCTTGTATTCAGTTAAATCAATAGCTTTATTTTGTAAGCTATTGATTTTGATGTCGTATATATTTGTCATGATTTAGATTTTGAAACTGACAATTCCGCAATCTAGTTCGAAAATTTGTCCGGAAATAGACGCTGCTTTATCAGAAATTAAGAAGGTTGCCAAATCTGCAACTTCTGTAGGTTGTAAGTATTTTTTAAGAGGATGACGTTCTGTGATGTTTTCTATCATACGTTCATTTCTTAAAAGTTTGGATGCTAATTCTGTATTGGTAACAGTTGGTGCAATTGCATTTACACGAATTGTTGGTGCAAACTCAGCACCTAAAGATTTTGTTAAGCCTTCTACAGCAGATTTCGCAGCAGCTACACTCGCGTGAAAAGGCATCCCTAATTTGGCTGCAACTGTGCTAAATAGTAAAATATTTGGGTTGTTCCCTTTTTTTAATGAAGGTAAGTAATGTTGTATAGCTTTTACAGCACCAATTACATTAATTTCAAAATCGTTTCTGAAATCTTCTAATTTTAATCTTGAAATTGGTTTTAAGTTAATGCTTCCAGGACAATAAATTAAAGCATCTATGGTATCAATATCTGGTAAAGCGTCTTCTAAAATATTGCAATTATGATGAGTGAGATTAGTGTGAGGCTGCAAAGGAGCAGATCTACTGATGTTAATAACTTCGTTTTGCTCAACTAAAGCATTTACAATTGCGTTTCCAATTCCTTTGCTTCCTCCAATAACTAATATTTTTCTCATAGTGCTTTTAAGGTCTTCCTTTCAAGCGTTTTTCAATTTTTTGTTTTACAACTGTTAAACGCTTCATTAAATCCATTAATTCTGGATCTTTATCTTTTTTATATTCTTCGTTAAGCTCTAATACTAAAGCTTTTACTTCTCTTGATGCTAAAATTCTATCACTTGTAGTTTTAAATGAGAATTTTCTCGTTTCAAACTCTACTGCCTTTTCTTTTAATGTCATTATCTTATGTATTCGATTTTTATCTAATTTTCGAATATAATTATAATTGTTAGAAAAGCAAGTAAAAAGTGAATTTATTATGCAGTTAAGGGTTTTCCCTTTAAACGCTTTTCGATTCTTTGCTTGATTACTGTTAATCTTTTCATGATATCCATAATCTTTTGGTCTTTGTTTTGTTTGTAAAATTCGTTTAAACTTAAAACCAAATCTTTAGCTTCTCTTGCAGCCATAATGCGATCGCTGGTTGTTGGAAATCTCATTTTTCTTGTTTCGAATTCCATGGCTTTTTCCATTAATTCTTTCATAATTAGTAATTTAATGTATTTTGTAATTCTGCTATTTTTTCTTGATTGTTGAATTTTCCTCCAAAATAAGAAGTAACTGTTGAAGAGGTATCGTCTTTTATTCCTCTAGAAGAAACACATAAATGTTTTGCATCAATAATTACGGCAACATCTTCTGTATTTAAGATTGCTTTTAATTCTTCTGCAATTTGGTTTGTTAGTCTTTCTTGAACTTGAGGTCTTTTTGCATAATATTGTACAATTCTGTTCAATTTAGAAAGACCAATTACTTTTCCTGAAGAAATGTAAGCAACATGAGCTTTACCAATAATTGGTACGAAATGGTGTTCGCAGTTAGAGTAAAAAGTAATATTTTTTTCAACCAACATTTGATTGTATTGATATTTATTATCAAACAAAGCAACTTTTGGTTTGTTTGCAGGATTTAAACCACTAAATATTTCTTCAATATACATTTTGGCAACTCTTTTTGGAGTGCCTTGTAAGGAATCGTCTGTTAAATCCAACCCCATTACATTCATTATTTCTGAAAATAAATGAGCAATTTTTTCTTTTTTTTCTTCATCAGAAATTTCAAATGCATTTGGTTTCATTGGAGTTTCTAAACCTGTAAATAAATGGTCGTCTCCTACTTCTTCAAATGAAAAGCCGTTTAATTTTTCTGAAAATTCTTTTTCTTTTGTTATTACTTCTGTAATCATTTTTTGTCTTTTTTATGTGCTGTCTTTAAGTACTCTAACCTTAAAAGCAAAGCACGATTTTTATCTTTTTGCTATAGAGTTGTTTGATATTTGTTTTTGTCTAGAACATTTGAATCTGCCTTTTTCAAAGGTTCTTAATTTTTCATGTTTGGTTTTTCTTCCTTGTACTCTTTTTCGCCACATTTTAAAGCTTTTGGGCTTCATTTCTCTTCGCATTAGATCAATAACTTCTTGTTCTTTTAAACCAAACTGAAACTGAATTGCTTCAAAAGTTGTTCTGTCTTCCCAAGCCATTTCTATTATTCTATCAATTGCTATACCATTTAAAACCATACTTAATCAGTTTAATTTATAGTGTCATAAAATTCGTAATTCTTATCGTTTTCGATTTTTAAATCAACTAGTTTTGCAATAAATTTTTTATTTTCTTTTAGTAGTTTGTTGTTTGTAAACCTCACAAAATTACCTTGAGCATGAACACTAAAACCATCTGTTTTATACATGTATAATTGATAAAAAGGAATTGCCCAACTGAAGTTTTTTAACCCTTTATTAATGTGAATAAGAATTCCTTTTTTTCTGATTTCGATATTTGCATAATTGATATCAGAAACTGTATTCATGATGTTTTTAAAGCCTTGACTTACTTCTGTAACTACCATTCTTTTAGAACCTACACCTTTCATTTTTATAGCTTCTATAAAAGAGTAAGGTGCTCCAACCAAATCGTTTATTGTAGTTTCTGCATCTTTATTTGTATGTGTTGTATTAAAAATCACACTCAAAGATACATAAAATATATTTTTGTTTAACTATTTATAAATAAAGATAAACAAAAATTATGAAAGTATTAACAAAAACACCTTCTATTTAGGTTTAATAGATTGATTATAAAGTAATTATTCTTTATACCATTTTATTACTACTTGTAATGGTGTGTTTTTTTAAAATTCTTCTATTTTCTGCTATAACATCAGGATTGTCTTTCATTTTCCAAAGAATTTCAGTTGCTTTTTTACGGGTCAAATTAATGTCTACAATTGTTTTTGGGTAGTTTTTACCTAAATGAAAGTTGTTAAATTGCTCGTCTAAAGAAGTCATTAAATAAGGCTCGTGAATAAATGCAGTGGGTAAATTCGCCAATTCTGGAACCCATTTTTTTATAAAAGTAGCATCTTCATCATGTTCTTTGCTGTTTTTAATGGGGTTGTAAATACGAAGCGTGTCTAAACCAGTTTCACCAGAATTCATTTGTAATTGAGGAAAATGAATACCGGGTTCAAAATCTAAAAACATTTGCGATAAATGTTTGCTAGCATCTTGCCAAGGTTGCCATAAAATATGTGTAAAAAAAGAAACTATTAGTGCGCGCATTCTAAAATTTAAATAACCAGTTTCATTTAAACAGCGCATACTTGCATCTACCAAAGGGAAACCTGTTTGTCCGGTTTTCCAAGCTTCTTGGTATTTTTCTGAGATACTTTTTTTTAATTTTCTAAAACCTTTATTTAAACTCACTTTTTCCATGGTATGCTCCATTTCAAACTTTTGAATAAAATGAGCTTGCCACCTTAAACGAGATATAAAAGCATCTAAATGTTTTTTATTGTTATTGTTTTTAGCTTCGTTTGCTTTTTGAAATATTTGTCTTATGGAAACATTTCCCCATGAAATATAGGGCGATAATCTGCTACAACTTTCTCTTGCCAAAGCTGGTTTCGAAATATTGTACATGTATTGTTTATGCCTTGTTTCAAAGAAAGTTTTTGCGTATTTCCAAGCTGTTTTTGTGCCTCCTTTTTGAAAATTTTTTGAAGGAGTTGTTTGTAAATCAACAACAGTAAATCCTTTTTTTAAATTGGCAATTTCTGTTGAAGATACAAGTTTTTCTGATTTTAAATTTATTTTTATTTGATTGGCATTCATGTATTTTTCCCAATGATGAAACCAATCTTCTCTATTTAATAAACCTCTTAAAATTGCATTGTTTTTATTTTCTTTCCATTTAATGGAGTTGTTTCTACAAAATCGGGAAAAATCTTTATCTCTATTGTATGTTAGTAACAAACCTGTTTCTTGGTGCGAAAAAACAGTATTTATTTTATAGGTGTTTAAAAGCTGATTAAAAGTGGTTGTAACTTCGGAGGAAACGCATAATATTTCCGAATCAAACGCTTTTAAATCTTCATTTAAATCTACTAAAGATTGTTTTATAAAATTCCAATGACGCTCACTATAGTGAATGTCATCTTGTAAAGATTTTTCAAAAACGTATATAAAAAGAACTCTTTTTTTTGAGGTCAGCGCATTGTAAATCGCTTCGTTATCCTGAATTCTTAAATCGCGTTTAAACCAAACAACATTTATTTCTTCTCTGTTAGTATTCATTCAAATTTGTTAAAATATGGTTTGCTTTTTCTTTGATTTTTACTCTTTCGTCTGATGACATTTTATGAAGTAAACTGTACATCATTTTCATTCTAAAAATTCCTGAAAGTTGTTCTTGTTTTTCGTCTAGAAAATTCCAGTACAAAGTGTTAAATGGACATGCGTTTTTTTCGAATTTTTTATTTTTTTTATAGAAACATGTATCACAATAGTTACTCATTTTATGAATGTAACTTCCGCTAGAAACGTATGGTTTTGTAGCAATTTTACCTCCATCTGCAAATTGGCTCATACCTCTTGTGTTTGGTAATTGTACCCACTCAATAGCATCTACGTAAATGCCTAAATACCAAGCATCTACTTCATCTGGATGAATTTGAGTTAATAAAGCAAAGTTTCCGGTAATCATTAAACGTTGAATATGGTGTGCGTAACCATTATCTAATGAATTGTTAATGGCATTTTTAAGACAATTCATTTTTGTGTTTCCAGTCCAGAAAAAATCGGGTAATTTATTGGTGTTTTTAAGTTGATTTTCTTTTTTGTAATCTGGCATTAGCATCCAATACATACCTCTCATATATTCACGCCAACCTAATATTTGCCTAATAAAACCTTCTACTTGAGAAATATCTATTGTTTCTTTTTCAGCCCTGTAGGTTTCTAGAACTTTATTAATAATTTCTTTCGGAGAAATCATTTTTGTGTTCATGGCAAACGAAATTCTAGAATGGAAAAGATAATAATGATCTGTATGCATTGCATCTTGATAATCACCAAAATGTACCAATAAATGTTCGCAGAAATAATTTAATTGTGCTAAAGATTGTTTTCTGCTAATGGGATATTCAAAATATTTAGCATTAATTTTTCCTGTGGATTTTATATCAGCTTTTTCAATGTCAGCAATAATATCTTCCACATTTATGTCAAAGGTTTTTGCTGGTGGAATTAAAGCATCTCCTTTCCATTTTTTTCTGTTGCTTGCATCATAATTCCATTTTCCACCTTCAGGTTGATCGTTTACTATTAAAATTTGATGTTTTTTTCGCATTTCACGATAAAAAGTTTCCATCAAAAATTGTTTTTTCCCCTTAAAAAAAGTTTTTAAATCGTTTCTTTCAGTATAAAAATGCTCTGTTGAAAATACTTGATTTTCTATTGATAAAGTTTTGCAATAATCTTTTAATTGTTTGTCTAAACGATATTCATCTGGTAATTGATATTCAAATTTTTCAATATTATTTTCCTTAATTAAAAGTGATAGGTTATCTGTTAAACTTTGGGTATTTTTTTTATGGTTTATTTTAAAGTAAATAACGTTATGATTTGCTTTTTTTAACTCTTCTGCAAAGTT
The DNA here is from genome assembly GCF_005885675.1 of Polaribacter aestuariivivens. GTDB lineage: Bacteria > Bacteroidota > Bacteroidia > Flavobacteriales > Flavobacteriaceae > Polaribacter > Polaribacter aestuariivivens. The sequence goes on along the minus strand of NZ_VANR01000006.1, from coordinate 146,548 downwards.
TCTCATAGCTGCAAAAAAACCAACAATTTTTTGAATATGATGTGTTGTATAATCTGTTTCTTGTCGCATTTCAAAAAAACAATAGATTGTATTTTTATCTGTTTTATCATACCAAGAGTGCTCGCTGTTTAATTGATCTCCAAGAAGTAAGCGAAGTGTTTTCATAGTTTTATATTTTAAAATAATGCCAGCTTTTTACTAGAACAAGGTTTTTTGCAACCACAATTTTCTGAACTTATAATTTGCATCATAACGTTCTGCTTGTAATTTTGTGTTGAATTTTCGATCTCTTGGATCATTTCCAACACCAGCAACATACATCCAGTTTCCATAATTGCTATGCACATCATAATCTATTAACAACGATTCGAAATATGCAGCACCAATTCGCCAATCTTGTAATAATTCTTTGGCAAAATATGAGGCAACATTTTGTCTTCCTCTGTTGCTCATCCAGCCAGTTTCTTTTAGTTCTATCATGTTGGCGTTTACAAAATCGTCTTCTGTTTTTCCATCAATCCATTTTTGAATAGTTTCTGAATCGGAATTCCAATGATATTCTTTTTCTAAAATTCCACCAATTTTAAATATTTTTGAATGATACTTTAAGGATATGTATTTAAAATAGTCTCTCCAAATCAATTCAAATATTACCCAATAAGTAGATTGATTTGCCCCAAATTCAGCTTCAAATTCTTTAATTTTCCAGTAAATAGTTTTTGCTGAAATACTTCCGTTTGCTAACCAAGCAGAAAATTTTGTACTATAATCTGTACCAACTAAACCGTTTCTGGGTTTTTTATAAAAAGCAACTTTTTTAGTTTCAAAAAAGTAATTGTTTAGTCTTTCTAATGCTGAATTTTCTCCACCAGAAAAAGGGAAAGCAGTTTTTTTGTTTTCTTCAAAGTTTTGAAAACCTATCTCTGTTAAAGTTGGAATTTTTGTGTTATTTTCAATTAAATTAGTATCTGAAAGCTTTTGAATAGTATTAAGTTCTTGAATTTCCACTTTTTTTTCTAGCTTCTTTCTGAACTGTGTAAATACATTCGGAATTTTAGAAAAATCTGTTACAACTGTATTTGGATGATATAAAAACTGGTCATAATCTTCAATAAAAGAAACATTTTCAGGTATCGTATTCTTTATCAAATTATTGGTATCAACTTCTTCCTTTGTCCATTCTTTTTGAGTGTATATGGAGTCAATGGAAAACTGGCTACAAATTGTATGAATTTTATCTTCTGGAGCATCAAAATAGGTAAGTAGCGTAATGTTTATATCAGAAAGGTTTTTTTGTAAATCGGTAATTGTTTCAATTAAAAACTTTGCTCTAAATTTTGCAGTTTTTTGGAATCCAAATTCATCAATTTTAAAATATTTTGGATCAAAAAAATATATTGCAATTATGTTTTTATGATTTTCTGTTGCTTTTTTTAATGAGCTATTATCATTTACTCGTAAATTATTACGAAACCAAACTAAACCTGTTTTTTCTTGTTTCTCCTGCATTTTTCGCTACAATATTTTACTTCTACCCAATTCTTTTCCCATTTTTTTCGCCAAGTAAATGGTTTTTCACAAACCAAGCATATTTTTTCAGGAAGATGTTGTTTTTTCAAAACTACTTGTTAATGTTATTTATCATTCCATTAAATACAAACCAATGGAAAGGCATTACTGCATACCAATACAATCTTCCAGCCAATCCATGAGGTCTAAAAGTTGCTGTTTGATATAAAATACCGTCTTCAATTTTAAATTCTAACCATGCTTCTCCTGGTAAAACCATTTCTGCATAGAGTAGGAGTTTGCCTTTTTCTTTATCAGCATAAATCACTCTCCAAAAATCTAAAGCATCTCCCGCATTTAATTGTGTTGGATGTCTTCTTCCTCTTCGTAAACCTGCACCACCAAAAATTTGATCAATAAATCCTCTTATTTTCCATAAAAAGGTTCCATAATACCAACCAGTATCTCCACCAATTGCCCAAATATTATTTAGAGTTCGTTCTTTATTAGTTACTTTTCTCTTTTTAAAATCTTTAAAACAACCGTACTCAGGAACATTTATAAATTCATGAACATAATTTTTTAACTTACCACTGCTTACATAAGAATCTTTCCAGCTAGAAATAATACTATTTTGCTCGATTTTTTTAAAAGCTAATTTTACAGCTTCTTTATATGACATTGGATTTACGTCCAAAATTTTATTAATGTCACTCTTTTTTCCTATAACTTCTACACCCATAGAGTTTACCAAAGAACTTGCCAATTTATAAGAAGTAGATGTTACAAAATACAACCAATAAGAAGATAATTTTGGTGTCATTACAGGAACTGTAATGATGGTTCTCTTTAGTTTTCTTACGCCTGCGAATTGTAATAACATTTCTTTATATGTCAATATTTCTGGACCAAAAATATCGTAAGAAGTGTTGTATAATTCTTTTTTATCAAGAGCCTTATGTAAAAATGATAAAACATCTCTAATGGCTAAAGGTTGTGTTTTGGTATTCAACCATTTTGGAGCAATCATTGCTGGTAGTTTTTCAACCAAATCTCTAATAATTTCAAAGGAAGAACTTCCAGAACCTACAATAATTCCTGCTTTAAAAGTGGTTAAAGCATACTTATTTGAACTTAGTGTGTTTTCGACATTTTTTCTTGATAATAAATGTTTAGATAATTTAGTATCGTTTGTAATTCCGCTTAAATAAATGACTTGTTTTACTTGCGAGTTTTCTGCATATCTTTTAAAGTTGAAAGCACATTTTTCTTCTAAAACGTGAAATTCTTTAGCAGAATTAGACATAGAATGAATTAAATAGTAAGCAACATCTATATCTTTTGAAATGGCATTTAAGGTATGACCATTCAAAAAATCGGCTTCAATTAATTCTATATTTTTTTGATTTTTGTAATAATTTAGAGCTCTTTTTTTATCTCTAACAGGGCAAATTATGGTATGACCGTCATTTAATAATAAAGGAATTAGTCTTTTACCAATATATCCAGTTGCTCCTGTAACGAGAATTCTCATAAGATTGTAGTTCTATTTTTTTGGTCTTTGATAAGATAATTGTTTCTTGAATTTTGGAATTGCATATGTGTCTAATCCATTTATGGTTGCAATATTTCCTAAAGATAAATTTATCAAACCATCATCTTGTAAAAGTTCATCTTTTATATACAACTCTTCAATTTGAGAAACAATAAGCATCACATCATTTGAAGGCACATAAATTTCTTCAATAAATTTCATACTCATTTGAACAGGGCTGTTTTTTACAAAAGGTGCTTTAAAATCACCTTTAAATTCAGCTTCGAGATTTGTCATATCAAACTCAGATATTTCTTCTGGATATTTTGCTGAAGTATGGTGTGCATCATCAATAACATCTTCAAAAATATGATTGATGGTAAAAAAACCTGTTTCTTTAATATTTTTATGGGTATTTCTTGGAACTGTTGTTGGTCTTAAAATAAAGCCCAAAGTTGGTGGGTTTGAGCCCAAATGAATAACAGAACTAAATACAGCAACATTAGTAATGTTTTTTTTAGAAATAGAGCCTAATAAATTAGCAGACTTAAAACCAGAACAGCTGTTTATCAAATTTATTTTATAAATTTTTTCTAAACTATCAATATCTTTTCTATTAAAAAATGCCATTATAAAGATTTGTAGTTATTTATTTTTACATCTTTCGCTTTTAAGTCATGCATTAAGTTGTACAAACCAAAAAAGGTTCTATTTATATATATAAAGTGTTTAGAGCCTCTATTGCCATTCATATTTTTTAGCTCTGTACTTTTTGAATATTTTGCCCCTAATTCAGAAAGTTTCCCAAAAAATACTTCGTCAGAAAAATCAAAAGTTTCTTGGTGGAAAGGTTGTGTGAAAAGGCTTAACATTTCGTGAAACATAGCTCTAAAAAAGATGAGTTCTTCTTCTGAATCATCTTTTCTTAAAATTTCTAATTCAAATAATTTTTGTTCAAAATATGCTGCATTTGCTAAGTTTTCTTTTTTAGCTAATTCAAAATAAGGAACATAAAAATCATTAGGAATGGTTTTCATACAGCCAAAATCAATTACAATCAACTCATTTTCTGGAGAAATCAAGAAGTTTCCTGGGTGAGGATCTGCATGAACTTTTTTTAAGTTATGAATTTGAAACATGTAAAAATCCCACAGAGCTTGACCTAATTTATTGGCGACTTCTTGGTTTTTGAATTTAAATTCCGACAAATGAACTCCATTCATCCAATCCATAGTAATTATTCTATCTGAAGATAATTCTGGATAATAATTAGGGAAATTTAAATTTGGTATATGTTTACAAGCATCTACAATTGCTTTACTTTGCTCAACTTCTAAAACATAATTCGTTTCTTCAACCAATTTGTTTTCAACCTCTTTAAAATATTTATCAGAGTCTTTTCCTCTAATATTAAACATTTTAATAGCTATTGGTTTTACTAATGATAAATCTGAAGCGATACTTTCTGCAACTCCTGGGTATTGAATTTTAACAGCTAATTTTTTACCATCTTTTTCTGCTTTATGTACTTGCCCAATGCTTGCTGCATTTACAGAAACGTCATTAAATTTATCGTAGATTTCGTTTGGATTTTTTCCAAAATATTTTTTAAAAGTTTTGGTAACTAATGCAGGTGATAAAGGAGGAACAGAAAATTGAGAAAGTGAAAACTTTTCCACGTATGCTGCGGGTAAAATACTTTTTTCCATGCTTAACATTTGTGCTACTTTTAAAGCACTTCCTTTTAGCTTTTTTAAACCATCGTAAATATCTTCTGCATTATTTTCATTCAATCTTGCTTTGGCTTCAACTTCTGTTTTGGTAATTTTATCTCCATAATATTTTAAATAATTTACACCAATTTTTGCTCCAGTAGTTACTAGTTTACTGGCGCGTTGCATTTTTGATGTTGGTATGGAATCTATCGTTTTCATGGTTTTTTATTTAGTTAAAATTCACTTTTTCTTTTAAAATGAATTTTCCAAAATCAATAATACTTTTCAGAGGTTTTATGTCCATCAAATCAAAACGTGCATTTATTGACTTTTCGATAAAAATATCTGTTTTTTCAAAAGAAGGAGATGTATCATCTAACCAAAATTTTAAGGTTATTAATAAATGCATCCACGAAGATTCTTTGATAGAAGTATTTTGAATTTTCTCTAATGTTTCTTGTTTTAATTCAATTCTTTCAATATTTAAATCTTCAACAAATTGTATGTATTGCTTACGTAAGTTCTTTAAAGACTTTAATTTTTTAATATCTTTTTTATTATTTTCTAGTGCATAAACCACGTAACTTCTGTTTGCTGTTAATATTTCAAAAAAGGTAAAATAGAAAATTAGTAGTTTATTTCTGGCATCATAATTTTCAAACTCTTCGCTTTTTTGTAAAACCGTTATGGTATGATTAAAGAATTCTGAAAAAATAGCTTCTTCAATAGCTTCAAAAGAACCATAAAATTTGTAGAAATCACTTTCTTCAAAATTATTGTCTTTTGCAAAACTAAAAACGGATTTTGGTTGATGGTTGTTTTCAAGTACAAACTCCATGTACCAATTAATTAACTGATCTTTACTTATATTTTTTTTTCGGGCCATGACTTTTATGAATTTTATGTAAAGATACGAATGTTTAATAAAATTTAAGTTTTGTTAAACAATAATGTTTTGTTAAATAAGTTTTGTTTAGTGTAAGTGACTATAGGCTTTAATAATGGGTGAATTTTTCATAAAATTCATTTCTATCTAGCAATTCAATCTGTACATTTGTAATATTAATAACTACTAAAAAAATGTAAATGTTTAATACATATAAAAACTGTTTGAAGTTTGTTTTCGTGTTCGTTTTTTTTATTTCATGTGATAAAAAGAAAGAAACTAAAACCGATGTTGAAAATAAAAATAATACAGAAGTAAATGCAAATATTACTGATCCAGAAGGAATGGTTTGGGTAGAAAGTAAAACTTTTTTAATGGGTGCAAAAGAAGGAGATAAATTTGCTATGATGCGTGAAAAACCTGCACATAATGTGTATGTTGATGGTTTTTATATTGATGCACATGAAGTAACCAATACACAATTTAGAAAGTTTGTAGAAGCTACAAATTATATAACTACTGCAGAAAAACCTATTGATTGGGATGAAATAAAAAAAGATTTACCACCAAATACACTTAAGCCTGCAGATTCAATTTTACAACCAGGAAGTTTAATTTTTAATAAAAATGCTGGTAAAGTAGTTTCTATGAATAATTACCAGCAATGGTGGACTTGGAAAATTGGTGCTAATTGGAAGCAACCAGAAGGTCCTGGAAGTACTATTGAAGGTAAAGATAATTTTCCTGTTGTACATGTTAGTTATGACGATGCTTTAGCATATTGCAAATGGGCGAATAGAAGATTGCCTACGGAGGCTGAATGGGAGTCTGCAGCTCAAGGAAACAATAAAAATAATACATTTGTTTGGGGTAATGACGAAAGTGCTTTAAATTCAAATGCAAATACTTGGCAAGGTCAGTTTCCAACTAATAATATTTCTGAAGACGGTTTTGAATATATTTCACCAATAAAATCATATCCACCAAACAATTTAGGAATTTATGATATGGCAGGAAATGTATGGGAAATGACAACAGATTTGTTTAATGTAAACTACTATCAAAGTATAAACCCTAATGAAGTTTTAAAAAATCCAAAAGGAGCTGAAAAATCATATACACCTTCAAATCCATATCAATTGGAACGTGTAATGAAAGGTGGTTCTTTTTTATGTCACGAATCATATTGTGCGAGTTATCGAATTTCTGCAAGAATGGGAATGGAACCAAGTTCTAGTTCTGATCACATTGGTTTTAGAACCGTAGCAACAAAAGAAATGGTATTGAATCAAAAAAAATAAAGATTAAATTTCTTTATTTTTAATATCTGTACATAAAAAAACCAACTCATTTTGAGTTGGTTTTTTTTATGAATTTATAAGATTATTTAAAACCCTGTTCCAGGAGCTTCAGGACTTTGTGCCTGTGCTTTTTGAGGATTTAAAATCATATATGTTCCTAGTGCAGTTAAGGCTGCGTATTTACCGTAATTACCAATTTTTTTAATAGCGTCTTTACGAGAAATTTGTTCTTGTTGAGTGTTTTTTATATTTTTTTTCATGATTTGTATCGTTTTAAAAATTTTTAATCTATTCTAAAATAATTTTTTTGCTCAACTTTCCACTATTGCTTTGTAACTGAACAATGTAAACTCCTTTTGCTAAAGATGGTAATGCAATATCTTTTGCTCCATTAGCAGTAAAAGATGTACTTAATACTTGCTTACCTAAAATATTAAAGATATTTACAGATGCTTCTCCATTTTGTAAACCAGCTATTCTTAAGTTATTATTGTTGGTATTGTAAATGCTTACACTGTTTAAAATCTCAGTATCTGTACTTAATGCTTTAGAAGCTGTATGCATGTAAAAACGTCCAGTTCCATTTGATGCATCATCTAAAGTAACTTTGTAGTTTGCATTTGCTTCGTCTAAACGTGTAAACGTATTTAATAGTCTATCTTCTAAATACACATTAATTCCTTTTGGTAAGTTTTGAGCATTAGCAGTGAACGTTATTTCTTTTCCTGCTTCTGCAACAACTCCAACTGGAACAATCATATCTTCATAATTTGAGTTTGGTAAAGATTGTATTGCTAAATTTTTACCTGTATTATTTTCAACCAATTGGGTAGAAATTTCTAAATTATTAACAGAATAACCGCTAAAAGTTGAACTATCGTAGCCATTATCAAAACTCTTACTTGTACCATCAATATATCTTACAGAGGTTTTAGAGACATTAACTCCGTTTGAAATATTTAATTCTACTTGAAATCTATTCACTGATGGTTTAAAGAAAATACCACTAGCTACATGTGTTTGCATATCTTCAGTAATGCTAAAATTTTCAGTTGCTGCACCGCCATTTTTTGCTTTTACAAAGAAACCTTGAACTGGTGCAATACTAAAACCTGTATCACCTAAATTTCTAGTAACAAAAGTACCTGAGGCATTATCATAAAACCAAAGTGTATTTTCTTCTAAAACTGCAGTATTTACAGTTAAAATATTGTTAGTTGCGTCTCCATCTGTATTTGCAAATAATGAGGTAGTATATGGGTTTCCAACCAAATTGAAACCATTTCCACCACCAGAATTATCTGTTATTGGAATTGAAACATTTCCTGTATTTATTTGACCTTGAAATTTGAATTGCTGGTTACCTGATACTGGAGCGTCAACTAAAGCTGCGTAACCTTGCCCGTCTGTAAAATTTCCAGCTGTTGTAGCAGCAGCGTCTGTATAATATGTATATTTGGATCCAGATGCATTTACATCATTATAAAAACCTATAGAATTTTCTAAACTAGCATTTTGTCTTATGACACTACTACCTGTAATAAAATCAGAAATTGATGCGTCCGTGAGAGGTGATGAAATTAAATACCAATTATCAGCGTTTGGTAGTTGAGGTCTATAATTCGCAGTAACATCTCCTCCTGTGTATGTTCCTTTTAATATAAGTGAACCCATTTCTTGATTATTAGCTGTGTTAAATCTAATTACGTCGTTATTAACTAAATTTCCGTTAATAGTTAATGACTTTCTTGTATTTATCAATAATTGTCCATTTGGAGCATTTACCGTAATGTCATTAGCGGCTTCATTTGTAGAAGTCACCTTTACTTGATGTTCTATTATTACATTATCAGCAGCTGTTGGTACGATACCACCAACCCAAGTTGTAGTTTGATTCCAATTTCCATTTTGCGCAGATGTGATTTGCGCTTTTATACCAATTGAGGCTAAAAAACATAGTATAAGTAGTGCTTTTCTCATAATTTTTACATTTAGTTTTTAATTAATTTCCTTGTTGTTTTATAGTTGTTTGAATCTAAAATTTTCATAAAATAAATTCCAGAATTTAAACTTGAAATATTTAAAGTATTATCTTTAATATTACTTGCATTCAAAATATTTTTTCCTGTAACATCAAAAATTAGCACTTTTGATATGGTATTCTTAGTTTTAATGTTGATGATATCTGTTGCAGGATTTGGGTGAATAGATAAATTTTTAGTAAATAAAACTTCTTCATTTGTAGAAAGTGTAGCGTTGTTGCTAAATATAATACTATCTATTTCTAAATCTCCAGCAGAAGCCTTGTTGCCATTATTAGAATCTCTAATAACTAGTTGAAAATCTTGCGTTAATCCTGTCCACTCTGTTTTACCAGTTAAGTCTATGGTTAAAACTTCAAAATCTGTTGAACTTGTATTTATTGATTCATTTGTTCCTATATAGGCTGTATAATTATCTCCAGAATGTCTAAACTGAAATCTTAAGCCATCATTTGTTGTAGAATTATTTTTGTAAGTTACATGTACATATTTATTTGTAGTGGCATCTATATTATTTGTAGACTGTACAATTTTAGCAGCTTCTCCAACAGTTGGAGTTATAGTTAAAACACCAGAAGAAACTGCTATTGTAGCACCTGTTGGTTCCCAACCTTCTGCATCTGTATCAAAATTATAACTTTCTTTTTCTTCTCTTGGAATCTCGCTAATAAATGAAATTTTATCAATCTCAACTGTTTCTCCAGTAGAGGTATGGTCAGATCCTCCGTTAGATCCATTATCCTCTTTAAAATGAATTTTAACGTCGTTAACGGTTCCTGTCCAATTTGCATTTGTAACATCTATATAGTAGGTTTTAAAATCAACATCATCTTTTGTAATTACGGTTGATTTATATATTCTACCTCCACCATCTTTAGGATATGAAGCACGCATAAATGTAGGTCCGTTTGCACTAACTTTTACGGTTATTGCTACAATTTTATTAGTTTCAGCATTTACAGCTGCTGCATCTTGAACCAAAATTGGATTTGAGTTTCCATTGGTAGTTAATGTAACTGAAGTAGCATTTACTGTTAAATCTGATGAGGAAGCAGACCAGCCTTCTGCATCATTAGTAAAATCCCAAGATTGGGAAAAACCTAAAACAGGAATTAATAATAAAAATAGAAAAGTAGTTTTTTTCATATTGTACTTATTTTGTTGTTAGTATAAATAAAAATAGGGGCTTTTTTCTGTTTATTCGTCTTCTTTACCTTCTTTACGTGCTTTTTTTTGTGCTTTGGTTAAAATGTCTTTATAAATTTTTTGGTTGTGTTTTTTATTCACTTCTTTTTTATCTTCTTTACTCGCATTTTTTCCAAGTTTTTTAATTTCCATTAAGCGCTCTATTTGAATAGCTTTAATTTTTGCTTTTTGGTCATCAGACAAACCTAATTTTTTATCACCAGCTTTTATTTGATTGTCTAGTTTTTGAACTAATTCTGTTGCTTTTTCTTCAACTTTCTCTTTCATTTTTTTTGATTGAGAAAAATTTGCTGTTGAAAAACCTACTAAAAGAATAAGTGTAAATATTACTTTTTTCATGATATTATTTTTTTATTAGTTATTTTGAAACTGCTTTTATATTGTCAAATCTCCAGCGAGTTCTGTAGTTAGAATCGTCTATTGTTTGATTTACTCTAATTGCTATGTAAAAATTTGCTGTAGTAGAAATACTGAAGTTTTCTCTTTTGTAAGAATTGTTTCCAAAACCTTCTCCATTCATGTCTGAAGCTGTTTCTGTACCCATAACTGTCCAATCGCTTTCAGTAAATGTGCCTGAGCCATCATAAGTTTGTGACCAATAGAAAGTAACTGTTGCAGAATTTTGATTTCTAAAAGCATAAGCTGCATCTATAGAAACATCAATGTCTCCAAAACCTGTTAAAAGTGGGGTAATCACTACGTTGTCTAAAATTCCATTTAGAGAAGAATCGCTTCCTGTATTGTAAAATAAATTTAAACCATTGTCTGAAGCTTGACTTACGTCATTCTCATCACTAAAATTACCACTGTTATTAATAAGACCAATTAATTTTGTAGCATCTACAGTTTGCGTTACCAATACATTTTGATACTTTAATACATCATTTAAATAAGTATCAGAACCATCAAAAGATTCAAACGTTTCTACATAATTCAATTGTGATGGATCTGGGTCATCATCTGTTATTGTAATTGTAATTTGTTGTTGGTCTACACCTGCATCTAATCCTCCAGAAACAGACGTTATATCTAAAATTATAGTTTCATCTCCTTCAAAATCTGTATCATCTGTAATTGGTATATTTAAACTAGCTGTTGTAGCACCTGCTGATATCGTAAGTGAATATGGATTTGTTGAAGAACCATCAAATGTAAAGTCTGTACCTACAGTTGTTGTTCCAGAAGCAGTTAGCTCTATTGTTGCATCTGTAGTTGTTGCTTCAGATAAGTCGAAATTAATAGTTAATGTGCCAGCATTTTCTGCAATTGTTGTTGTATTAGAAGCATTAAAATCTACAACAGGGTTTGGTGCTGCATCATCATTTACAATGGTTATAACACTTTCTTTGTTTGGGCCTATGGATAAACCTCCTGTAACTTCTTCAATGGTAAAAGTCACCATTTTATCTGCTTCAAAAACAGTATTATCAATCGCAGAGATATCAAAACTTGCTGCTGTTGCACCTGCTGGAACTGTTACTATAAATGTTCCAGAAGTCTGACCAGCAACTGTATAGTCTGTTCCATATACTGCATCACCAGAAGCTGCAATAGAAATAGTTCCTCCGTTTGTAGATTCTTGATTGAAAGGAATATTTATAGTTGTAGCATTTGATGCATTTTCATCAATTGAAGCAACAGCGTTTTCAAAACCAGCAATAGCAATCAAAGGATTGTCGTTTTCTAGAATTGTAAAAGAAATTGTTGTTTTGTCACCAACTTCAATAGCTCCAGAAGCACTAGTCATGGTAATGGTTAACGTTTTGTCTTCTTCAATTAGCTCATTGTCAACTGGAGAGATTGTGAATACAGAAACTAAACTTCCTGCTTCAATATCCAATTCAAAAGAAGCACTTTCTGTACTTGTTGTAAAATCTGTTCCGTAAGTTCCTCCAGAAATTTCAATATTTACTTTTCCACCAGCGTGATTAAAATTATCTAAACCAATATTGATGTTAAGTGCACTTGTTGCGTTTTCAATTTCTATTAATTCGGTAACAGAAAAATTGGCAATAGCCGTTCCTGTATTTTCATTTTCTGTGTCTTCACAAGAAGATAAAAAAAGAAAAGTTACAATAGTCAGAAGTAAAAATTTAAATTTCATAAGTTGATAGTTTTTGTGTCGTAACAAAAATCCCTAAATAATGTTTTTAAAAGGTTTAATTATAGTCGGATAACGTTTGATATACGTAAAACTCTCACTAAAATATGAAGAAAAAAGCATTTATCAAGAAAAAAATAAGAATATTAACTAAATAATTTTAATTAACTAAAGATAAGAAATTGATGAAAATTAAACCTAAAAATTACAATATTAATAAAAAAAGGAGGTTTGGAGAAAACTATAAAAACTATTTTTTTGCTGTAAAAAGTTGTTGCAATCCATCAAAATTTTGTTGTAAAATAATTTCTGGATCACCACCTTTTACATGTCCTAAAATTCCAAAAGGACCAGAATAATTTAAGCCTAATAATTGCTGAATCATGTCTTTTTCTAAATTACCCTTGCCAATTGTAATTATTTTTTCGCCATTTTTTTCCATTCCATTTAAATTTACACACCATAAATACGGAAAGATGTTCTTGATATTTTGACTGTAATTTTCTAATTCTTCATGTGCATGATGAAAATTGAAAATGATTCCCAAATCTTCGTTAGGTAAAGATTTAATTATTTTAAGTTGATTTTCTGGATTTCCAAACCAACCTCCATGATTGTATAACGCAATTTTACAACCTATTTTGCTAGCCTTTTTAGATAGATATTCAATCATATCTTTAGATTGATTAAAGGATGCTGAATCTGATAACTTATCAAAATAAGTAGGCTGAAATCCTACCCAAATTTGAGTTTTTAAACCAACTTCCTTTAAATTTTTAAAAATAATTTCGCTTTCTGGTTTTAATTTCCCAACACTGTCTTTATTCAAATTAATATACAACCAAACTGCTTTTATGTCAATCCCTTTTTCTTTTGCCAACTGCCATTCTGTTTTCATTGTAGGAATGTGCTTTGGGCGATTTCCATACGCATATTGATTATACCCCAAACGTTCTAACATTTCTAAACGCTCTTTTGGTGTACGTTCTTTAACATCAAAACCAACAATAGACCAAGGAATTAAATTGGATTTTGCAAAAAGAGATGTATTTAAATTATTTTTTTTATCAGAATTTTTACATCCAACAACGCTAGAAAGAATAAAGAAAAAAAGTATTAATTGCTTCATTTTTATTATTTAAGATTTTTTATAATTCGGGTTTATTTTTGGGTTTTCATATCCTGTTTCTTGTTTCCATTGTTTCAATGTGGCTTTTAATTTAGAAACTATCTGTGGATTTTTCTTCGAAACTTCTTTCGTTTCATAAGGATCTTTGTTCAAATCATATAAATAATAGGTATCACTTTCCACAACTTCTGTCATTTTAAAACCATCCATTTGTATGACGTTTACCCATTCACTCGCAAACGCTTTTCGCTTTTCATTCCACCTTGCATAATTGGTATATTGCCAAACTAAAGCATCTCTTTTTGTTTTTGTTGTTTTTCCTAATAAAATTGATGAAATATCTTCACCATCTAACATATAATTTTCTGGTTTAGTTGTATTTGTTAATCCCAACAAAGTTGGATAAATATCAACGTGAATAATAGGTTCTGTAGATTTAGAACCTGCCTTAATTTTATTTTTCCATGTAAAAATATAAGGAACTCTAATTCCGCCTTCTAAAGTTTGTCCCTTTACACCTTTGTAAGGTTGATTAAAAATATTGCTTTCGGTTTTGTAATGTCCATTATCGCTTGTAAAAACAATAATTGTATCATCTTCTAAATCTAAATTTTTTAAAGTTTGCAATAATTGTCCAACGCTTTCATCTAAACTTTTAATCATTGCCAAAACCTTAATTTCGTCATTACCAACATCCTTATTTCCTTTTAATTTTTGTTTAAAATGTTTCAGATATTCAGCTTTTGGTTCTAAAGGTTTGTGGACTAAGTAATAAGGGACATAAGCAAAAAATGGTTGATTTGATGCTTTTGATTTTTTGATAAAATCAATAGTTTTTTTTGTAATAAAATCTGCTGAATATTGTGTGTTATCAACATCCTCTTGAAGTGGTGAGGTTTTAAAGTTATAATGATTTGTAATTTCAAAACCCTCATCAAAACCTTGATTTTGTATTTGCAATTCATTTTTACCTAAATGCCATTTTCCGTAAGCAGCAGTTTTATAGTTATTGGTTTTCAATGCTTCTGCAATGGTAATTTTATCTAAAGATAAACCAGCTCCAGAACCTTTTACTTTATTTATTTCTGGAGGTAAAAACTGCATAGCTTCTAATGTTTTTTTATCGCTTTTATAACGATCTGCAACTCTATACACTTTATGCCTTGGAACGTATTGTCCAGATAATATTGATGCTCTTGAAGGCGCACAAGTAGGATCGTTTGAATATCCATTTGTAAAATGCATTCCTTCAGCAAAAAGGTTATCGATATTTGGAGATTCTACCAAATTATTTCCATAACAATTAAGTGCATTTATACCTAAATCGTCTGCTAGAATAAAAAGTACATTAGGCTGTTTTTGTTTGTTTTTAAGGCTAGATGTTTGTGCTTTACAACTTTGAAAAGCAATTAATACTAGTAATAATGTAGAAAGTTTTCTCATGTTATTTTTGCTTTTTCTTTTTCATCCAGAACAATTCTTTCCAAATTTTTGGACCATCGTTTTCTAAAACTTCACCTGTTGTACTTCTTCCATTTAAAATGATTTGATTTAGAGCTAAAGTCAACTCTTTTTTCTTTTTAGAAAAGGAATCATCATAAAATAAATTATTGGTTTCTGATGGGTCTTCAGCAATATTAAACAAATAACTCTTTCCTTTTTTTGGGTTTAAATCCATTTTCCAATCGTCTTTTCTAATTGAAAATCTACCTGCAAAGTTGGTATACACAGAAGCTTTTCTCTCGTAATTATCTTTCCCTTTTAATAGTGATAAAATACTGTAACTATCTACTCCTTGATTTTTATCTGTTTTAGCATTTACCAATTCTGCACAAGTCGCATATAAATCTCCCAAAGAAATGGTTGTGTTGTTTTTTGTGTTTGGTTTGATTATGTTTTTCCACTGAACAATAAAAGGAACTGTATGACCACCTTGATGCAGTGTTGCTTTTCTACCTCTTAAATGTGCACTTGGTTTGTGATGGTACTTTTCCTCAAACTCAATAGGAAAAGATGATTTTGAAGCACCATTATCTGCAGTAAAAATGATAATGGTATTTTCTTCTAATCCTTTTTCTTTTAAAGCATTAACAATTTGTCCAACTGTCCAATCTAATTCTTGGATAAAATCACCATAAATTCCAGCATCACTTTTTCCTAAGAATTCTTCTCTTGGATACACTGGCGTATGAGGTGCAGTTAAAGGAATGTATAAAAAGAACGGATTTTTAGATGAATAATTAGTAATATAATCTACAGATTTATTGGTTATATCTAGCATAACTTGTTCTGCTTTAAAATCTGCAGCTTTATCTCCTTTTCGTTTTAATTTTTGTCCGCCAACCAAATCATTTTTTCTTCCACCAGGAAAATTATTACTTTTTCCATCAGGTTTCATAGTTTTAGTAGGAATGGTAATTAGCTTGTTGTTTTCTGAATAAACGTAAGGAGGGAAGTCTAAAGAGGCATTTAATCCGAAGAAATAATCGAAACCATTATCTGTTGGTCCACCAGAAAAAGATTTACTGTAATCTACTTTTTTACTGATATCTTCTTTAAATTGATAAGGATTTTTAGCAGTCATTTCCAATACTTCTTCATTTTTAAACTGCCAATTCCAACCCAAATGCCATTTGCCAATCATTGCAGTTTGGTAACCATTTCTTTGCAATAATTTAGGTGCAGTATCTTTTGAATCTTCAATTAATGCTTTTGAATAGCCATCTAAAACTCTTGCTTTTAATTTTGTTCTCCAAGAATATTCACCAGTAATAATACTATATCTTGATGGTGTACAAACAGACGAAGTTGTATGTGCGTCTGTAAAAGACATTCCGTTTTTGATTAATGCATCAATATTTGGAGTGTTTACTTTTGCATTAGCATTTAAGCCAGAAATATCACCAATTCCTAAATCATCGGCCAAAATGTAAACAATGTTTGGTTTTTTATATCCTTTTTTTGATGATACGTTTTCTTTCTGTGCCGAACACAAAAAGAATGATAATCCAAAAATTATATGTGTAATTTTCTTCATTTATTTATTAATCACAAATTCATCAAAAGTTTCCCCTGTGTAAGAGTTGATTCCTTTAAAAGTTAATGTTTTCTTTTCAATAGTAATCAATCCAAAACTTGGTACGTGTTCAGAATGTGCTACAATGGTTCCATCATCACAATTTTCAGAATTGTTAGCGTCTGGTTTCCATTTTTTATTGATTTTTCCTCCAGCACCAATAGTTACAGAAATAAATCTGTTTTCTAAATTTTTATAGTTTGTTTGATTTGTCTCTGATGCATCTACATTTCCAAAAGCATCATAAGGTTTTAGTCGCTCGTAAGTATGTGCATGACCATTTAATACTAAATCTACACTATTTTTTGCAAACACATCGTAAAGACCTTTTACATGCTCATAATCATTTTTGTACGTACAACTTTTTCCATTGTGGTGTAAATAAACAACAATCCAATCGTATGTATCTTTATTTTCTTTTAAGGTTTTTTCTAACCAAATGGTTTGATGTTCGTAGTCGTAAAAATTACCATCTCTAGAATCTAATCCTATAAATAACGTATTCGCGTAAGTGAATGAATAATAATATTCTTTGTTAGGTAAATTCCACTCTTTTTTAAAGTTCTCATCATGATTTATACTTAACCAATCATGGTTTCCTGCAACAGGATAAAAAGGAATATTTTTAAAGACTTCTTTAAATGGCTTAAATAAATGATTATCGTAATTTTTACTTTCACCTTTTGGATACACAATATCTCCTAAACCTAAACCAAAGTCAGGTTTAATTGCTAATTCTGTAATTCGGTTTGCTGGTTCTTTCGCAAAACTACTTTTTTCTTTTGCTCCAATATCACCTAATGCATAAAAGCTAAAAGCTTGATTTTTATTTGATGGCGCAGTTTTAAAGTAATAATCTTTTCCTGTAGCTAAAACATGCCCATTAGAATAAATGGAATAGTTGTAAGTTGTGTTTGGTTTTAACCCTAAAATTGAAACCTCGTTAAACATAAAACCTTCATGAGCCGTTAAATACCCTTTAACGATTGTTTTATCTTCAGTTCCATTTTCTGAATAAGATACGTAGCAATTTGTAACTATTCCGTTTGTTTTCCATGTAATAATAGCAGATTCTTCGCGAACTTTTTGCAAATACGGCTCACGAACCAATTCCGGCTTTACGCCAATCACTTCAGTGATTGTAGTTGAGTTGTTTTTTACCTTGCTTACTGAGGTACAAGAAAGAAATGTTATCGTTAAAATGCCAATTAAAGTTAATTGCCTAATCATAATATTTAATTTATTCATAAACGTTAAAAGCTGTAATTTGAATATTTTTCGTGTTTTCTAAAACGTTTAAACGAATTCCATAAATCGCATTTCCATTCAATTTAATTCGTAAACCTTCTCCAATTGTTTTTCCTTGATAACAAGTTTTCCAATTTCCGATATTGTCTTTTGTTTCAATAGTAAAATTTCGTACACAGTGTGAACGCATATTTTCACTTAATAAAACCGTTTTTACTTTTTTAGCCGATTTAAAATCTAAACTTAAACTTGGGTTTTTATCATCTTTTGAAGGTTCCCACCAAGATTTTAAGTGAATACCTTCACTAAACACATTTCCTTTGGTACTGTAAATTACCTCTGGTTTGTTCTTAATTTTTATAAATGATGATGAATTTACATCAAACTCTTTTTTAGCAATTGTTATTGCTTTCCATGTTTCAATTCTTTCAAAATTTGATGGGTTTTTGGCTAAAGTTAGTTCAACAATATTATCTAAATTTTTATCAAATTCAGATTTATCAAAATGAAGGATTAATTTTCCATTTTTAATTTCATAGTTCTCAAAACCATCTGTAATGCCTTTTGCAGCTATAATTTCTGTTGGTAATTTTGGTAATTCTATACTTGCAAATGCATTATTTGCTCTTTTTTGCAAAACGTGAATGTACAGTTTGTTTCCAACTTGAGTAGAAGCTCCATAATCGCCACCAATGTATATTCCTCTTCGTGTGTTTTTTATAGTTTTGCCGTATTTTTTAATCCAATCTCCAACTTTTTTGGCTTCAATTGCTTCTTTTTCTACAAATTCTCCTTTTCCATTAGGTCCTAAATTTAATAATAGATTCCCACCATTTCCAGCAACTTGAATTAACATTCCTAAAACAGTTTCATAAGGTTTAATAGGACCTTTTGGGCTGTATAACCATTTATCTGTCATGGTTAAACAAGCTTCCCAATAGCGATGATGATTTACGGGACCTAAACTTTGTTCTGGCGTATCATAATCTCCTCTATCATTTAATGGCCAACCAAAACCAGTTCTAGCATTGCTTATAATTCCTGGTTGCCATTTTTTTAGGTCTTTTAATACGTGATAAGAATCCCATTGCCAATATTTGGTTGCTAAATGATCCCAAAACACACCATCAATTTTTCCATATTCTGTGAATAATTGCTTAACATGCTCTTTCATGTATGGTAAATAATTCTCGTAATGTTTTTCACGTAAATTGTCTGGATGCGTCCAATCTGGCTGCGAATAATACCAAAATAATTTTACACCAGCTTTGTGCGCAGCATCAGCTAACTGTTTGCAGATATCTTTTCCATAAGGCGTATTCATTATAGAATAGTCTGTGTTTTTTGCATCAAAAAAAGTAAAACCATCATGATGTTTTGCAGTAAATACAATGTATTCTGCTCCCCAATCTTTTACTTGTTGCATCCATTTGTCTGCATCAAAATTTTTAGGATTAAACTTCTTGTATAAATTGTCATAAACTTCTGGTACTACACCATTTGTTGCAGGTTTTCCAGCTCCTGGTCTTTCTCCAAATCGTCCCCAACTTAGTACGTTGGTTTTTAACAAGGCTGGTCCCCAATGTACAAAAATGCCCAATTTTGCATCTTTAAACCATTGCATCTCTTTATCTGTTGCGAACAATTCTCTTTGTTGAGCTGCAGTAACATACATCGAAGAGTCTTTGGCCTCAAATTGCCATTGCTCTTTGTAGTTTTTATTATTTTTTTGAGCGAAACTTATTAATGAAATAGTTAGTAAAGCTAGAAGTAAGAAGTTTTTCACAATTTAATCTTTATCCAAATAATTAGGTATTCCATCTCCATCTAAATCTCCTTTTCCTTCTTTATCATCAGGAATTCCATCACCATCAGCATCTCTTACTAAAATTTTACTTTTGTCTTTTAATTCAAAAGGTTTTGTTTTTAATAAGGCTAAACAACCATCTGCCTCTCCAAAACTTCTAATATTTCTTGAAAATTTATGTAATAACGGAGCGTATTTTTCTTTTTGAGTAACTGCTAAATTTTGAGTTTCATTTGGGTCTTTTTCATAATCATACAATTCATATAGATTTTCTCCACCTTTTTTATTAACCCATTCTATATATCTATATTTTCCTTTAATTCTGTAACCATAACCCAAACCACGTTGACCTCTATACAATGTAATGGCTCCAATTTTTACTTGTGCTTCCGTATCATTTAAAATTGGTACTAAACTTCTCCCTTTAATTGATCTTCCATCTGTACTGTTTTTATTTTTAGGCTGTTCTGGAATTTTTAAACCAGCTAATTCACATAAGGTTGGATAAATATCAACTGTTGATACAGCAGAAAATGTTTCTCCTTTGGCTTTTGGATTTCTTGGGTCTATAATAATTAATGGTGATGATGATGCAACTTCTAAATTAGAGTGTTTATTCCAACGACCATGTTCTCCTAAAAACAAACCATGATCTCCCCAAAGTACAATAATTGTATTATCTGCAACACCTAATTCCTTCACTTTTTTCATTATCATTCCTATTTGTGCATCAACGAAAGAGGTACATGCGTAATAACCTTGTTTTAACTTTAGTTGAAAATCTTCGTTAATTAATCCAGTTTCTGGATTCATGTTTTGTTTTACATCTTTTCCTTTAATGGCATAGGTTTTTAAATCATCACGTCCAATAGGAGCTTTTTGATTTTCAGCTACTTTAAAGTTTGTGTTGTCATATAAATTCCAATATTTTTTTGGAGCAATAAAAGGTTCATGTGGTTTCTTAAAACCAATTGCCATAAAAAATGGGGCATCCTTTTTTGCTACTTTTTCGAGTAATTTAATTCCTTCAGTTCTAATAATTCCATCTACATAAGCTTCATCTGGTAAATCTTGAAAATCTAAAGCAATATTTTTTGGATGGTGACCTCCTTTTGGTGCTAAATAAGGAATTGTCCAAGAAGCAAGATCATCTCCATCTTTACTTTTACCATCGCCTACAGTTCTTGGATCGTGAATTTTACCAGCAGCAGCAGTTGTATAGCCATTATTTTTGAAATGTTGTGGCAGAAAAGTAACGTTTGGAAGTTTTCCGCGAATTGGCTTAAAACCAATGACACCTGTTTCTTCTGGCATTAAACCTGTTGTAATTGCTGCTCTTGAAGGTCCACAAACAGCATATTGCACTTGATGATTTCTAAAAGTAACTCCTTGTTTTGCTAAAGCATCTATGTTTGGCGTAATTGCTTGATTATCGCCATAAGCGCCTAAATTGGTTCTTAAATCATCAACAAAAATTAATAAAACGTTAGGTTTACTTTTGTCTTTGTTTTGTGCAATACTGTTTTTAAATCCTAAAACTACTGTGAGTATAAGTATATAATATTTCATATTTTTAATTGAGTTTAGTAACTATGACTTCAAAATCGTGCCAAAGTTTAAAGTATTATTATTCGCCATCAATATTTTTCTTATAGGAAGTATGCAGAATCTGTTTTAAATCAGCCACAACCTCTTTGTATTCTGGAAAATTTACAACATTTATATTTTCTGCTTTATCTATCTTATGATCGTAAAGCATTGATGTTATTGTTGAATTGTCTTCTGGTTTAATAAATTCGGTATAACTAAAATGTGGTGTTTTTAAAGTAAAACCATTTCCTTTTTTAATGAAAATATGGTCTTTACCTTTTATTTTATCATCTTTTAAAACGGAAACCAAACTTTTACCATCTAACTGATTTTCTGGTAATTGAAGATTGCACAATTCTGCTAAAGTTGGATAAACATCAACCAATTCTACCAAAGCATTTCTTTCTCCAGTATTGTTAGAAAACGGATTGTATATAATAAGCGGAACTTGGGTTGATGTATTATAATTAGTAAATTTTGCCCATTGAGTATGTTCTTGTAAGTTATAACCATGGTCTGAAACCAAAATTACAATCGTATTTTTGTCCAAACTTTGATTTTTTAATTCCATCAAAATCTTACCTATAAGCGCATCTGTGTAGCTTACCGTAGCATAATATCCATGAATTAAATTAATAGCTAAACTATCTGAAACCTGACCTTCTTTTGGAATATTTGAATAAGCACGCATTTCTGGCCAGTTACTAATACTCATTTTTGGAGCATTTTTAGGAATGTAATTGTAATTTGCTGGTTGTTTTAAGGTATTTCTATCGTATACATCCCAATATTTTTTTGGCGCATTAAATGGTAAATGCGGACTGATAAATCCTGCTGTTAAAAAGAAAGGTTTATTGGCTTTTTTCAGTTTTTTAAGATCTCGAATTACTTTTTCGGTTAACAAACCATCAATATAAACGGAGTCGTTAACATTTGCTTTTTCATAAGCAGGCCCAGTATTTGTTGCTTTGTATTCTTTAATGTTTGCTTCATTTTGATAATCTTTCCAAAGCGATTGCCAATAATCTGTTGGTGCTAAACCTTTATCATTAGCATCAAATGCATAAGGTCTCCAAACTTCATTCCAATCGTTTTCTCTGTCATCTAAGTGATGATATATTTTTCCGTTAGAAATGGTTGTGTAACCATTATTTTTAAATAATTGAGGTAGTGTAATTGCGCTAGGAGTTTCCTTTTCCACAAATGTGTCGTAGTTTAAAAACCTTTTTTTTGTAGGTAACATTCCCGTTAACATACTTGCCCTAGAAGCTCCACAAACTGGCACATTACAATACGCATTTGTAAAGTTTACCCCTTTTTTTGCTAATGCATCAATATTTGGAGATTGTATTTGTTGTACTCCAAAGCTTCCTAATTCTGGGCGTAAATCATCCATATGTAACAAGAGTACATTTGGTTTTTGATTATTTTCCTTCAAATTTGAATTATCGCAAGAAAACAATAAAATCAAATTAGCTATAAGTATAAGTTTATGTAAATGTTTAAAAATCATTGTTTCGATTCATTTTTTTTCAAATTTAAAAATATCTAAATTCAATAAGGTTTCAAATTTGGCTCAATGAGAGCAAAAATCGTCAGTTTTTATAATGATTTCGATAAAAAACAAACCTAATTTGCTTATAACAAAACCTTTTTAAGGATAAAAAATAATAATTTTGAGGATATACTTTTTACACAATGAAAAAAAATTACTTCTATCGTATTTTACTGTCAACAGCAATTTTTCTTTCATCTTTTAGCCATTTTGCTCAAATGGATATGATGAATGCGATTCCAACGAACTTAACAACACATACAG
The DNA here is from genome assembly GCF_005885675.1 of Polaribacter aestuariivivens. Classification (GTDB taxonomy): domain Bacteria; phylum Bacteroidota; class Bacteroidia; order Flavobacteriales; family Flavobacteriaceae; genus Polaribacter; species Polaribacter aestuariivivens. The sequence goes on along the minus strand of NZ_VANR01000006.1, from coordinate 123,585 downwards.
CCGTAAAAACAGGCTCTTGGTTTGATGCTAGTACATGGAGTACAGGAACAGTTCCTGGTGAAGGTTCAATTGTTTATATTCCAGAAAACACTACAGTAAATTATCAAGGAAGCTCTTCTGCACATATTTTTGCAATTCGTGTTGATGGAACTTTCAATTGTACACAAACAAATTCAAATCAAACAACTGCATTAAAGTTCGATACTTTTTTTGCAACTCACACGTCTTATGTGAAGTTTTTAGCCAATAATCCTTCAGATGGAAAAATAGAAATAGAAATTGCTCCTTTTGATATTGAAGGGTTTAAAGCTGGAACAAATAATTGGTCATCTGCTATTAAAAATCATTTCAAAGATGGTGAAACTGTAACTTTTAAAACCAGAACAGGTCAAGGTGATGATAGATATAATACAATTCAGCAAGCAAATAGCGGTGATTTTAGAATCAATGAAAGTACAGGAACTACAGTAAATGATGGAGAAGGTGTTTTAGGGCGTTACAGTTGGGATCCTAAACAATTAAGTTTAGGCATGGTAACTATGGGACAACTTGAAATTATTGGACAATCAAAAACCAATATGATAAAATTATCTGCAAATGCAACTTCTGGAGATAATTCAATTCAACTTTCAGAAACTCCTATTGGTTGGAAAACAAATGATGATATTATTATTACAAGTGGAGGAAATGCAAACACGTCAAAAAATGGTGAAGACCAAGTAAAAATTAATGCTATTTCTGGAAATACTGTTAGTCTAAAATCAAATTTATCTAAAAATCATCAAGGACGACCTGCAGATGATTTGCATTGTTATGTTGGAAATTTAACAAGAAATATTGTGTTTTCTTCTCCAGTTACAAATACTGTAACAAAAAGAGGTCACGTGATGGCAATGCATAATGATACCAATGTACAAATTAAAAATGCACAGTTTAAACGTTTAGGTAGAACAGATAAATCTAAATTATTGGATGATTTTATTTGGAATAATTGGTTAGAACCAAAAGTATTTATCTCAAAAATATCTCCTTTAGGGCAAGAAATTGCAGAAATGAGAGCAATTCCTGTGAATGAAGTTACAAATCCAAGAGGAAGATATTCTATTCACTTACATAAATTAGGTACAGTTTTCGGCTCAAAAATGGCACAAGTTACAGGAAATGTAGTTTGGGACAATCCAGGTTGGGGAATTACACATCACGATTCTCATGCAAATATTTCTGAAAATGTTGTGTATGACGTAACTGGTGCAGGAATAGTTTCTGAAACAGGAAGTGAAACAGGAACTTGGGATAACAACTTAGTAGTAAACATTAAACAAGGGCATAATACAGATCCATACACAGCATCACTACATCATGATGATTATTTATTCTCTGGTCAAGGTTTAGCCATGAAAGGACGTGCTGTCTTATGCAGAAACAATGTAATTGCCAACGCAATTCGTGGAGTTGGCGTTATTAACATGAATAATTCAATTAATAATTTAGACAGATTAGATGCAAAAGCTTTAGCGGAAACAAGAGGAGAAAAATATAAAGTGGATAATTTTCCTTTAAGTAAAAATGGCTATAGTAAAGAAGGTGATGGTGTAATTCCTTCTGAAGCTTCTTTAATTATGGAAAACACTACTGTAATTGATTCTAATATTGGATTGCGCTCTATAGAAAGAGACATGGGTGTAAATCACGAATCTCGTTCTATTTTTGATAAATTTAAAGTTTGGGGAGCAAACACTGGTTTTTTAATCAATTATCAAGCAGATTATTCTTTTAAAGATGTTTTTATTTCTGGTAAAAATCCAAATAATTCTTTGGGAATAGATATGTGGAAACACTCTCACAACCAAACATTTGAAAATATAAAAATGGTTGATTTAGAACATGGAGTGAGAGTTTCTAAAACTGTTTTAAGTACTTCGCAAGGAACAAAAACAAGAAATAATGGTTTTACACCTTGGATTTTTGTAAACCTAGAAACATCTAATGTGGGTGATTTTTATGAAATTGTAGTTGATAATCCAAGTGTAGATCCAAGTTTTAGTTATACAGAACATCCAGATAATGTGATTCATTTAAATAGTGATGAAATTACATCTAGACCAACTACATTTACCATTTTAGATGATACTACCTTAGAAGTAGATTATGCAGCAACTGGAGAAAATGCATTGCGTTTTGAAGTTGATGGAATTATTACGGACGATTTTGGAAGTTACAATATGGGAATCCAACAAGCGTTAGCTCAAGGAGATTTACGTTTTGGTTATCCAACAAGAATTTACCAATTTGCATCCAAAGCAAAGTTTGAAGAATACTTAGCAGAAAATGGAGTTTACAAAGATGAAAACGATAATGATCAACTGTATTTTATCATTCCTGAAAGTTTACCAAACAGACGTACTTTTAAGTACACTACTTTTCCAGTAAGAGTAAAAATTAAAAATGCGCCAAATTCCGGTGTTTTTGCAAACCCTAAAGTGGAAAGCGAAATAGATCTTCAGCCAAAAAATCAATTAATAAGTAGGTTTGCTAAAGTTTCTCAAAGTAGTACAAAAACAAATTTCACCTATAATGATGGTTTTACAGGCGAAGTAACTATTGATACGTCTGCAGAAAAAGCTATTGATGGAAATAATAATGGACGAGAAAACGCACAATATTATCAAAGAGGTTTAGTGCCTGTGGGAAGTTTTTCTCATACTAAATTTGACTCAGAACCATACTATGATTTAGATTTTGGTGAGCAAAAAGTAATTGCTTTTTTCGATATTTGGAATACTGTAGAGTTAAATGGAGCATCAATTGAAACTGTTTCCAACCATTTTAAAAACTTTTCTGTTTTTATATCAGATACGCCATTTACAAGTACAACTTTTGCTGGTTCAAGAGCAGAAGCAGATTTCGAGTATCAAAAAGATGGTACACCAACAAGAAAATTTTCTCAAGACAATTTGAACGTTATAGGAAGATATATGAGAATACATTCTTCTCATCCAACAAATCAAAAATTAAAGTTTGCTGAAATAGAAGTGGTTGGTAAAACATTTGATGGAACACTTTCTACAGAAGAAGAAACTCTAGAAACACTAATTCGTGTTTATCCAAATCCAACAGATAATCTTTTAACTATTAATTTAGATAAAAGCTATACCAATGTTTCCATACAAGTGGTAAATTTAATAGGACAAGTAGTTTCTAAATATACTTTTGAAGATGTAAAAACTACTCAAATAGATTTATCTAATACATCAAAAGGAATTTACATTGTAAAAATTAAAGGTGATGGAAATTTAAACATCGCAAAAAAAATAATTAAGAAATAAAGAAAGCCCCAATTTTCTTTTAACAATAAAAAATCAGTAGCGTTTTTACTCACTACTGATTTTTTTTATGACTATATTTTTTCCTTTAATATTTCACTTTCTTTAAAACCAATTCGTTGTGCAATGGTATAAATATAATTTCCTTTTGTAGTGGAAAATGGCTTTGTATATAATTTCCAATCACTATTAAAGTCAAATTTTTCATTTGGATTGTCAGAAACTATATAAGCTATAGAAGCACCTTTTGTGGCAGATGATAATGAAATTTTATCGTTAGAAAGCTCAATAATAACATTTTCAGTAGTAGGTTGTTCAAAATTTGGCCACATTTTATTAATAAGTACTACTTCTGGAATTTCTCCTAAATCTATGCGATTTTCTTGATGCTTTTTTAATGTATTTCTCATTTCTACTAAAACAGACTTATAATCTGGGCTACTAGCCAAATTATGTATGTTTTCAGGGTCTTTTATACAGTCATATAATTCTTCTTCTGTTTTGGTTTCAAACCAAATTTCTTGGGTTTCATTCAGTTTATTTTCTTCTTTTAACTGTAAGAAAACTGGCATCATGGGTACATTTTTTCTATAACCAACATCTTTATATTTTGGTAAATTGGGAAAATAATTTTTCAAGTATAAAAATTGCTTATTTCTTACAGCACGAATTCTGTCTGTAAATTCATCAAACCTGTCTGAACTCCCAAAAACATAGTCTCTCTCTTCTGATGTGAAATCGCCAGCAAACGATTTTCCTTCCATGTAATTTGGTGGTTTAACTCCTGCAATACTTAACATGGTTGGTGCTAAATCTACAAATGAAATTAATCTGTCTGTTCTTCCTTTTTTATCATCATTTATACCTTTAATCATAAAAGGTACTTTTAAACCAGAGTCGTAAATTTCTCTTTTTTGTCTTGGTAAAGGTCCTCCATGGTCACTGTAAAAGAAAATAATGGTATTGTCGTACAAACTGTCTTTTTTTAGTTGATGGATGATGGCACCAACTTCTGCATCCATCAATTCTATATTACTATAATGTCTTGCAATCGTGTTTCTTGTTGCTTCATTATCTGGAAAATAAGCAGGTACTTTTACATCATCTGGGTTTACAGTTAAAGGTAAATTGCTTTTTTTCCACAATTGACTTTCATGTGTGGTTCCAATATTGAATACAGAAAAGAAAGGTGTATTTTCTGGTTTATTTTTCCAATGTGCTTTTGGATTATTTTGATTCCAAGCTGTTACTGGTGCTGCAAACTGATAATCTGTTTTTTGGTTATTGGTTGTAAAATATCCTGCTGCTTGAAGATACTCAGGAAAGCATTTTACAAAGTCTGGAATTACAGCTGCATATTGACGAATTGAATTATTTTCAATGTCGTTTCTTTGTGTTTCTTCACTATTTTTATAAGTTCTTTTTCCCCAACTCATTACATCTTGTCCAGTTCTCATGTGCATTGTACCAATGGTTGTTGGGTACATTCCTGTAATTATTGAAGATCTTGTTGGCGCACAAACACCTACCACAGCAAATGCATTATCGTAAATTAAACTTTCTTTCGCTAAAGCATCTAGATTTGGGGTTTTTGCAATACTATCTCCATAAAACGATAGGGTAGGACTGATATCTTCTGTAACAATCCATAAAATATTGGGCTGCAGTTTTTTTGTTGATTGATTGGGTTTTTCTTTAGTTTTACAAGAAATAAAAAGTATTAAAATTGATATATATATTATTTTCATAAATTAGAAAGTATATGTTTTGGAAGGACTAAATTGCTCATCAAATAAAACCCAATCATGTCCACTTGGAGAATAAGGATATTTTTTAACAACAGATGGATTTGAAGGATATTTTCCATTTTTATAAACCAATTGTCTAAAACTTTCTCCAGATCTTATTAGCATATTTTTCCAATTATTAGTTGTTTCTTTTTGCAAGAAAAGTGGCGTTTGCATTACCGAAAATTTGGTAATTATTTTAAAATTAGCGTCTAATAACAGCATATTACAACCACCAGAACCACAAAAATAAGGAGTTATAAAATTGATGAATATTTCTTTTTTACCATCATTATTTAAATCTACTTCTGCTAACTGAAATTTCCTGTCGTTTTCTGTTAGAATGTTTACATCAGATTTTAGATAATCTTCTTTGAAGAAAGTTGCTATTTTTTTTGCCAATTCATCATTTTCTGTAAAATCCATGTATTTAGAATCTTCATCTTTAAAAATATTTTCTAAAATATATTTATTTATTTCTTCGATATAAATAAGATTATATGAGTAGCCGTTTTCTTTTCCATCTGAAGTAAATGAGCGTTCAATTTTATTGTCAGAAAATGAGATTTTATCTGTATTTACCTCTCTTAAATGATTGCTTTCATTTACTTCTATTTTATAAATACTTTTATTTTTATGAGAAGCAAAACCCATCAAATCTATATTTCCAGAGTCGTCTGTTGGAAGAATTTTCAGGTAATATTCTTTAAAATTATCGTTGTTGATATCTAATTCTGCACTAGATAAAACTTGACCTTCAATTTCAAAAGTTTCATCAAAATTATTCTCTAATCCTTTTGTATAAATGTGTAGTTTAGTTACTTCACCATTAATTGCTTTTATATGAAAAGTATAATTGTTTGTTTGGTATTCTTTTTCGTAAATTGGTTTTAGTGTTTCTTTTTGTTCAACTTCTTTGACTTTTGGAAGAGCGGTTGAGGTTGTTTCTTTTCCTGTTTGTTTACAAGAAAAAGTAAAAACCAAAAAGATTAATATTATATAATTTTTCATTAAATTTCAATTTTAAATTTTGAAGCAGCTCTAGGTTTTAATTCAAAAGTTCCTGTTTGAAGAATTCCTTCATCTACAAAAGAATATTTGTAAGTACCATAAAAACCTCTTTCTGTAAAAATACCATTTTGGTTTGTAATACCGTTTAAATTTGTTTTCCAAGCATCATGGACTAGAGAAAAATAAGCTTTTCCCATAACTCCAATTTCGCCTTCTGGAGTAAAAATATCCACTTTTTTTCGTTCATCATCTGTAGAACCCCAAAAAAGAAACTCTGAAACGTTTGGGTGACTAAACGCAGCAATCATAAAATCTTTAGTGTACTGCTCTCTAATTTCTGGATCTTGCACATCCATTGTAAATTCTGAAATTCCAATTTTTTTACCTAAACCAGCATAAAAACTAAGAATTTCTAATACTCGTTCTGGAGGTGTTAAATCTGTACCAATATGACTTTGTATTCCAATTCCTTGAACTGCGTTGTTTGTATTTTCGTCTATACGTTTTATAAAATCGTAATACCATTGTTGTTTTTTTGTATCAATTCCTCCTTTGCTTATAATTCCGTATTCGTTTGTAAATCTTTCTATATTTGGATATTCTTTTGCCAATTTTATAAATCCGCTATATAAAATATCTTCAGATCCTGTAATTTTTTGTAAATCTTTATTGGTATACGCTTCATTTACAACATCCCAGTGAGAAACCATGCCTTTTGTTTCTTTTAAAATGTTATCTAAGTGGCCTGCCATTATTGATTTTACCTTCTCTGGATTGTTTTTATTTTTTTTAATTTCTGGTGTCAAATAATTAAAACCTGGCCAAATAAGTACATGACCTTTAACTTCTATATGATCTTTATTTAAAATTTCTAGTGCTTTTAATGTTTGTTCTTTTTGTTTGTCATTCCAACGTTTAATTTTTAAATCGTTCGCTAAAACCACCAAATCAAAAGCTGTTTTAAATTTCTGATAATCTAATGAATTAGAAACTACATTTTTTGCATCTAAAGCACCACCAAAACCAAAATGATGTTTTACCAACTGTACTTTAATTGTTTTATTTTTTAATGGTTTACCATCTCTGTAAATTTCAACAGAAAAGTTCCCTTTTCTTATCGCCTCAATTCTACCTAATGCGTCTTTTCTCCATTTAGCATCAGGTGCTATACCATCATAGGTAATTTTTGTTTTTGGTAATCTATTAATATCTGTTCCTTCTTTAAAAACTTCAAACTTAATGTCTTTTATTAAGAAAGATTGTGGTCTAAAACCAAATTGCATAACTAAAGCTAATTCTTCTTTACTCACGTATTTTGTGGTTTGAAAAGGCATATAATACGTTTGCCATTCTGATGACAAACTTTGTGTGATAGTAATATTGTCTTTATAAGAATTAGATTGACGAAATAACCAAAGTATTTTTGCTTCTCCCGTTTCTAAACTTGAAATTTCTGTTTTTGCTTTGTAAGAGAGTAAGAAAACTCGATCTTTTTTATAGGATTTTTTTTGAAGTGGGATGCTCGATGCAAAATTATAAATGAATTTTGGTTGCTCTTTTGTTTCTATCAAAAAAGTACTGTCTTCTTGGGTTGAAACTGCGCTACCTTTTCCTTTTGATTTTATGTATTTTAATTGATCGTAATCAACAAGGTTTTCTCCTGTTGGCGTTTTTTGAGCGTAAATCAATGAAGTTAAAAATATAAAAAGTACTAAAATTGTATTTTTCATGAAATTTATTTTAAAGTTGGTTTGCCTTTTAAATACCCTAGTGATGCTAAGAATTTATCCGTTTCAACTAATGCTTTAATAAAATATTCTCCCCTATTAAAAAAAGAATGCTCTTGACCTTCATAAAGGAATAAATCACACCTGCTTGACACCTCATCCATTTTTTGTTTATATAATTTAGAGGAAGCTACAGGTGTTGTTTTATCTTTTGTCCCAAAAAAGATAATTGTTGGAGGAGCATTTTCTGTGATATTATGCAGTGGAGAAATTTCGAGATATCTTCCTTCCATTCTTTTATACCCAAAACCATTTTTACTATTGTCATAGACAGGATTAAATAAAACAAGTGCGTTTGGTTTGGAGCTAATTGACAGATCTTCGTCTACATTATCTAATTTTTCAATATTTCCACAAGCTGAAGCTAAATGTCCGCCAGCAGAACCACCTCCAGCAGCTATCATATTTGGATTAATATTCAAGTATTTGGCATGTTTCCTAATGTATCTTATAGCAGATTTTGCATCTTCAACTGCATCAAAAGGAGTTGTGTTATGCTTATTTTTAATTCTGTAATCTGCAGAAATTGCAATTAAACCTCGAGAGGCTAAGTATTTTGATTGCCTACTAAAAGCTTTGTAGTTCCCAGAATTCCAACCACCACCATGAAAAAATACAATACAATTATACGTGTTTTGAAGATCAAAATTCTTTGGTTTATAAATATGAAGATTTAAATTTATAGTATCTATTTTTTTATATACTATGGTTTCTGGCTCAATATCTGGAATGTAATTTTGAGCATTTGTCCCCAAAAAAAATAAACACGTAACTATACAAATAACAAACCTCATATCCTTTTAAAATTTTGATTTCCATGTATTTAATTCTAATAACATTGCTGTCGCTAAATCTGGCATTTTTGTAGCCAAATTGTTTTCTTCTGAAGCATCATTGGCAATATTGTATAATTCTACTCGGTTTTCTTCATACCAATGAATCAATTTGTAATCGCCTTTTCTTATGGCAGAAGATTTTGTGTCTCCAGTATTTACGGGTCTTGCTTTAGAAGAGTGCCAAAAAACGGTTCTATTGTTCCAAGTTTCTTTGTTTTCTAAAATAGGTAAGAAACTTTTTCCATTTGTATTTAGTGATTTATTTGCTGTAATATCTAATAAAGTTGGAAAAACATCCATCAATAGTACTAAAGATTCATTTTCTGTTCTAGGTTGAATTTTATTGGTCCATTTTACAAAAAGTGGTACTTTAATTCCACCATCATACAACCAACCTTTACCTGCTCTTAATGGGTAATTTGATGTTGCTAATTGTCTTTTTTTAGTACCATCGTTAGACAAACCTCCATGGTCTGAAGAAAAAATTACAATCGTATTCTCATCAATTTTTAAATCTTTTAGCAGCTGTAATAACTTGCCAACATTTTCATCCATAGTTTCAACCATAGCTGCATATTTTGGATGATCTTGACGCATTTTTGTTCTTCCAGTACCTTCTTTTATATATTCTGGTTGATTTCCAAAATCGAAGTTTTTAATTTCTTCTTTATTTCTTGCAATATCTTTTTCTTTTGCTTCCAAGGGTTGATGGACTCCATAAAAAGAAAACATTGCCATAAATGGTTTGCTTTTATCAGCATTGGTAATGTATTTTGCAACATTGTCTGTCATTACGTCCATTAAATAATCACCTTCTTTACTTACTTTGTCAACATCTGGAATTGGTGATTTATTTGATTTTCCATTTCCCTTTTTTTCATTAAAAGGATACAAAAAACTTATTGGCGAACCTGCATGACCTGCTGCAAAGCTAAAATCATATCCAAAATCTTTTAAACTATTCTCATCACCCAAATGCCATTTGCCAAAATAAGCGGTTTGATAGCCTGAATTTTTAATGTTTTTTACAAAATTTTTGTTATCTGCAATATCGCTCATTTCAAATCCATCATCTGGAACATCACCGTTTTTTACAGGATAATTTCCAGTCATCATTGCATATCTAGATGGTACACAACGTGGATAATTTGCATAGGCATTATTAAAAATTACAGATTCTTTTGCAAGAGCATCAATATTTGGAGTTTGATATATTTTACTTCCATTGATACTTAAATCATGAAAACCCAAATCGTCCACATGAATAATGAGAATGTTTGGTTTATCTTGAGAGATATCAGATTTAGTAACAGTAGTAGTTTTACAACTATAAATTGTTGTAATTAAAATCGAAAAAAATATGGTTTTTAAAATTTTCATTTGTTTAAAAAGCTGAAAGACTTCAAAAGATTTCAGAAACTTTTAAAGTCTATGAGTCTTTATTTTTTGTTTTTCTTCTTCTTTTTATTTTTCTTTCCTTTAGCTTTTTTACCTACATCTAAACGTTCTGGAACTAACATTTCTTTTTTCCAGCTTTTTAAAGTAGCTAAAAGTTGTGCTGTTTTTTGAGGTTCTTTTGTAGACAAATCATTTTCTTCACCTATATCTTTTTTAAGGTTGTACAACTCTACTTTATCTGTTCCAATAAATTGTATTAATTTATAGTCTCCAGAACGCACAACTGCAGCTTTAGAATCTCCAGTACTATGTGGTCTTGCTTTTCTTGAAATCCAAAAAACGGTTCTGTCTTTCCAATTTTCTTTTCCTCTTAAAACATTTGCATAGCTTTTACCATCTACACCATCTACTGTTTTATTTATTGCTAATTCTAATAAAGTTGGAAAAACATCCATTCCTAAAATGATAGACTTATTATCTACATTTGGTTTTAGCTCTTTAGTCCATTTTACAAATAACGGAACACGAATTCCACCTTCATACAAATGACCTTTTCCTGCTTTTAAAGGAAGATTGGTAGTTGCTAAATGACGTTCACCTTTATGACCATCATTAGACAAACCTCCATGATCTGATGAAAAAACAATAATGGTGTTTTTATCAATACCTAAATCTTTTAGCGTTTTTAATAATCGCCCAACATTTTCATCTACATTCTCAACCATACCTGCATAAGCAGCATCATCTTGACGCATTTTACGTCTTCCTTCACCTTCTTTTATATATTCTGGTGTGTCACCAAAATCGATTCCTTTTAATTGCTCTTTATTTCTAGCTTCGTCTTTTGGTTTTGCTTCAATTGGTGTGTGTACAGCATAATAAGCCAAAACTGCTAAAAATGGTTTGTTCTTTGGATTGTTTTTGATAAAATCAATAGTGGCATCTGTCAACAAATCTGATGCATAATCACCTTCTTTTCCATCTTTCTCTAAGTCTACAACTTGCTCCTTGTGACGTTTACCTTTAGCATTAAAATTAAAAGGATAAAACCTTGAACCAATTCCTCCAGCTCTTCCTGCAGCATAGGTATGTGTAAAACCAAAAGGTTTTGGTTCGCTTTTTCCTTCTCCTAAATGCCATTTACCTACATAAGAGGTATTATAACCTGCATTTACAAATTGTTTTACAAAGTTTTTTTCTTCTGGAATTGCACCTAAATTTCCTTTGTTTTCGTTTACAGGATAAGTGGCAGTAATCATACCATATCTTGATGGCGTACAACGTGGATAACTACTATACGCATTTGTAAAACTTACAGATTCTTTTGCCAATTGATCTATATTATCAGTATTGTACAACTGCGAACCTGTAAAACTTAAATCGTGATATCCTAAATCATCTGTATGGATAATTAAAATATTTGGTTTTGTTTGTCCAGTTATGGAAAAGGTAAAACAGATTGCTATTAAAAGAATAATTTTTTTCATGATTTATAAAATTAATTAAGTCTATATTAGACTTGCTATTTTTATTTTAGTTTAATTCATTAATTGTGCCAAAAAAAGCGATAATTTTAATCATCGCTTTTTTGAAGTTTATTTCGTTAAGTAAGATTTTAATTTCTCTTTTAATTCGTTTACTATCTTTTTATAGTCTTTATCTTTTACAAAATTTTTGGTTTCTAAAGGATCTTTTTCATAATCATATAACTCTCTGCCAACAATATTATCTTCTTTGTAAGATTGATAACTTCGATATTTATTATCATGCCATTCTGTATATCTGTAACGATCTGTTCTTACAGAATATCCCATTCTTTTTCCTCTTGCATATTGATGATAGGCATAATCCATAGCTACTTTTGTAGCACTATCATTATCCAATAATGGTACTAATGATTTTCCATCTGTCTGGGAATGTTGAGAAACGCCAGCTAAATCGAAAACAGTTGGAAATAAATCGACTAAATTTACTGGGTGATGTGATTTTTGATTCTTTGCCACTCCTGGACCTGCAAACATAAAAGGAATTCTTGTTGCTTGTTCAAAGTTTGAATGTTTACACCATTCTGTATGATCTCCTAAATGAAAACCATGGTCACCCCAAAGTACAATTACTGTTTTATCTGCAATGTTTCTTTTTTCTAATTCATCTAATAATTTACCCAGTTGTGCATCTATATAAGAAATACAAGCCATGTAGCCGTGAATTAATTCTCGCTGTTTTGCTTCTGGTAATTTATCTCCAATATTCAATTTGCTATCTATATCACTAAAAGCCCTTAACTCTCCGAAAGAATGATAGGCAAATTTTGGTGTGCCAACACCTAATTCTTGAAATTTTGCGAGTTCAATTTTATCTCTATCATACAAATCCCAATATTTTTTTGGAGCCACAAAAGGTAAATGTGGTTTTTGATATCCAACTCCTAAAAACCAAGGTTTGTTTCCTTTTTCTAAATCATTTAATTTTTTTAAAGCAGTTTGTGTATATAAACCATCTTGGTAAGCTGTATCGCTAACATCTGCACTTTCTGTAGATGGTTTTAAGCGTTTAAAAACATAAGAACGAAGTTTACCTCCCTTGGTTATTCCTTTTGCTTTAGCTTCTGCCACCAGTTTTTCCATTTCCTTTTTGGTTTCTGGGTTTTGATAATATTCAAAAGCTGCATCTCCATACTTAGGATCGTAATTTTTAGGTAACTTATGAGGAGAGCTCCAACTTTTACCATCATGCCCTTTTGCAGAACTTCCTTTATGATAAATTTTACCAACAGCTGTAGTTTCGTAACCTTGATTGATTAAATGTTCTGGCATGGAAATTAAGCTTGGAGCAGATTTTCTAAAATCGGTATGTAAGTCCCAAACTTTAGTCTTGTCTGGGTTTGCACCTGTCATAACACTTGCTCTTGAAGGTCCACAAACTGCATATTGGACATGTGCATTTGTAAATGTCATTCCCATTTTTGCTAAACGATCAAAATTTGGAGTTATCATTTGAGTTTCACCATAATTAGATAACAATGGTTTTAAATCGTCAATTGCTATAAAAAGAATATTTTTTTTAACAGCAGAAGAAACAGTATTTACTTTTTTTACTTTATTATTGTTTTGTTGTGCTTTACAAGCTAAAAAAACAAAAACAAGTAAAAACGCACAGATTCTATAAGTTAATTTCATTTACTTAGATTTTTTTGCTAAAACATCTTGAACAGAAGTTTCATCATCTTTTTTATCTACAATAGAACCAAAATCTTTGTCTGTTATCATTCTAAAATCTGCTAAAGATTTGTCGTTTCCACTTTTTTTCATCAACTCTTTAAGTTCAGCTTTTAAATCCATAACTACATTTGCATATTGTGGATCGTTGATGACGTTATTCATTTGTTTTGGGTCTTTTTCTAAATCATATAATTCCCAAACATCAATGTTATAATAGAAATGTGCCAACGTATATTTTTGAGTTCTAATACCATAATGTGGTTGTACATGATGCCAATAAGGAAACTCGTAATAATGATAATACATGGCTTGTTGCCAATCTTTTGGAGTTTCTCCTTTTAACATAGGTAAAAAACTTTGACCTTGCATTGACTGTTCTGTTTTGATATTTGCAGCCTCTAATAATGTTGGTGCAAAATCTATATTTGTAATAATATCTGTATTCACCGTATTTGGTTTTACAACAGCAGGATATTTAACTATAAATGGCATTCTTAATGATTCTTCGTAGATAAAACGCTTATCGAAAAATCCATGATCTCCTAAATAAAATCCTTGATCTGATGTTAAAACAACTATGGTATTTTCTGCTAAATTATTATCATCTAAATACTTTAAAACACGTCCAATATTATCATCAACAGATTTTACACAAGCTAAATAATCTTTAATATAAGTTTGATATCTCCACTTTCTACCTTCTTCTTTAGACATACCTTCTGGCTGTACAATTTCTCCAGGTTTTGCACCATAAAAAGCCCATTTTATCTTTTCCTTTCCTTTTAAATTTGCTGGTTCTTCAAATTTCATATCTCTTCTTGAGAAATATTCCATAGTCATTTCTGTGTCTCCGGCAGTCAATTCACGACCTTTATAATCATCATTAAATGTTGACGGATAAGGCATTTCAATATCTTCCCATAATTTTTCATACTTGGTGTCTGGTTGCCAAGGTCTATGAGGAGCTTTGTATTGCAAAACCATTAAGAAAGGATCTTCTTGTTTTCTTTCTGATGTTAACCAGTTCATGGCAAAATCTGTACTTAAATTTGTAGAATATCCTTCAACTTTAACATCTGTACCATTTTCATTATAAGTAGGATTCCAATAATGACCTTGCTGACCTGCAGAATTATGGTATTTAAAAACATCAAAACCTTGTGGTTCTGTCCCTAAATGCCATTTCCCAAACAAACTTGTTTGATAACCATTTTTTTGAAATTCTTGTGGAAAAGTCCATTGAGATTTATCAAACTTTCCTCCACTTTCGTTTTTGTAATACCCGTTTTTATTGCTATAATTTCCAGTTAAAATAGCAGCTCTACTTGGACCACAAATTGCATTGGTACATAACACATCTTCAAACAACATTCCTTCTTTTGCCAAACGATCTATATTTGGAGTAGGAGCAATATCTTTGTAAATACCACCATAAGCACTTATAGCTTGCGTGGTTAAATCATCTGCCATTATGTAAATAATGTTAGGTCTTTTTGCAGTTTCTTTAGTGTTAACTTCAGCAACTTTATTTTCGTTTTTACAAGATGAAATTGTTACCAACGCAATAAAAGCCAAAGAAAATAAAGAAGGAAATTTTATTTTTTTGTTTGAAATCATGTTCTTAATAGTCTAAATTAATTTTATTTTCAACAGAAATGGTAGTTGATTGTAATGCTTTATCTGCAGAAGAATTACCTGTCATAATTGTAAAATCTCCTGGTTCAATTACAAAATTGTAATCTTTATCATACATTGCTAAACTTTCTGCATTGATATCTATAGCAACTGTTTTGGTTTCTCCAGCATTTAATAGTACACGTTTGTATCCTTTTAATTCTTTTACAGGTCTTGTATAAGAACTTACATTATCTCTAATATATAATTGTACTACTTCTTCTCCAGCAACTTTTCCGTTGTTAGAAACTTCTACACTTACAGTAATTTTATCATCAACTCCAGAAAAAGTAGTTTTTGAGGCAGTTGGTGCTCCAAAACTAAATTTTGAATAGCTTAATCCAAATCCAAACGGGTGTAAAGGAATTTTCTTTTCTGTATTATATTTGTGAATGTAAGCTGTTGGTTTGTGATTGTAAACCATTTGTAATTGCCCAACACTTCTAGGTATTGTTAATGGTAATTTTCCTGAAGGATTTACTTGACCAAATAAAATTTCTGCAGTTGCTTGTCCTGCAAACGCACCACTTTCCCAAGTGTTTAAAACAGCACTTGCACGTTGCTCTAACCAAGGTTCTGCAATTGGGCTTCCAGAAACATATACTACAATTACTGGCTTCCCTAATGTGAACATTTTGTCTGCCAATTTCATCTGATTTCCAGATAACTTTAAGGTTGCTCTATCTATATTTTCTCCTGTTGTTTTACGTTTCCAGTCATGACGAAAAGAATTTTCACCTAAAACTAACACAATCATATCTGCAGATTTTGCTTTAGCAGCTGCTTTGTTGATGTTTTCTTGGGTAATTTCTTTAGAACGATCTCCAGAATCGAAATAATTGATTTTGTAACCATTTGCTTCACCAATTGAAGTAATACCTTCTACCATTGTAACAACGTTTTCCTCTGGTTGAGGAGAAACCCAATCACCTAAAGTAGTTTGATTATCTGCATTTGGACCTGTGATAAAAATGGTTTTCCCATTTCCTTTTTCAGCTAGAGGTAAAATATTTTTTTGATTTTTTAATAATACAATTGCACGTCTTGCTTGCTCTAAAGCATTTTTTTGATGTGCTTCTTGAAAGTTAACTGTTTTAGCTTTTTCTTCATCTATAAAAGGATTTTCGAATAAGCCTAATCTAAATTTAGTTTCTAAAATTTTACGACATGCGTAATTTACTCTTTCGATATCTACTTTTCCTTCGTTTACTAATTCTATTAAATGATTGTCGAAAATAGGACCATGCATGTTCATATCCATTCCTGCATTTATAGAAAATTCGATAGATTGTTTAAAATCTTTTGCAACATGATGCCAAATATCTATTCTTGAAATATCGTTCCAATCTGAAACATAAAATCCTTCGAAATTCCAACGATCACGCATTAAATCGTTCATCATAAATTTATCCATATGACCAGGTAAACCTGCAACTTCATTGTGAGCAGCCATGATAGAAAATACGTTTGCTTCTCTAACAGCTCTTCTGTATGGAGGTAAAAAGATTTCAAAAAGTGTACGTTTAGAAACATCTGTTGGTGATGCATTTAAACCGTTTATAGATGAACTTCCTGCAATTAAATGTTTTGCACATGCAATTACATGGTCTGTTCCTGTAAAATCATCAGATTGTAAACCTAGAATTGTTGCAACTCCCATATTACCAACTAAAAACGGGTCTTCTCCATATGTTTCACCAGTTCTTCCCCATCTTGGATCTCTTAACACATCAATATTTGGTGTAAAAGACCAATGCATTCCATTAGCACGCATTTCCAATGCTGTTTGTCTGCTTCCTTCTTTAATTAATTCATCAGAAAACGTTGCTGCTTGTGATATTGGTGATGGATAAATGGTAGAACCACTTACCAAACCATTTCCATGAATAGCATCTATACCAATTAATAAAGGAATTTTAAGTTTTGATTTTTGTGCTAAATGCTGTAATTCGTTCGCTTCTTTTGCGGTAACTACGTGTAAGAAAGAACCAACTTTTCCTTGTTCTGCTAATTTTCCAATATCGCCAGAACGCATTCCTGGATAAAAGCCTAAGGCATCATTTTTCTCTAATTCTTCTGGAGAAATTTTTGCTTCAGCTTCTTTCATGTGTTCTAAACCTACATATTGACACATTTGATAGACTTTTTCTTCTAACGTCATTTTTGACATTAAATCATCAACTCTATCTTCGATTGATGCATCAGCGTTCATGTAAAGAGGATTATCTCCAACTTCTTTTGGTTTGTCATTTTTATCACATGATGAAAAAAGAACAATAATTGCTAAAACTGATATTTTGTAAAAACGGATAAATTTCATTCTATATTTTTTAATAACCTGGATTTTGATCTGCTACTGAGATTGCTCTGTTTCCAGAAAATTCTATTGATGGAATTGGCAACAGCATATTTTTTATGCTTATTGGATATACAAAATCTTTTCTAGGATCGAACGTTGGATAATTATTGTGAATGGTAACTACTTCTTCTAAAAAGTATTTATAACCTCTTCTTCTTGTATCGTAAAATTCATGACCTTCAGCTAACATTTCGTATTGTCTTTCTCTTAAAATTCGAGATCTAAACTCGTCTTGAGTCAATCCACTAAAATCTGCTGGTTCTGTTGTAGTTCCATTTTCTGTATTTCTAGCTCTAGCTAATACTTCATTTACATATTGATATGCATTGGCTGGACCATTAATTTCGTTTTCTATTTCTGCTAGCATCAACAAAACATCTGCATACCTCATTTTCATAAAGTTTCTGCTTGTTGTAGTTCCGTTGAAACCTGCATCTAAATATTTTCTAATTCCTGCATAACCGTCATTTCCATTGGCTCTAGTTGGGTAGATTGTTTGTGTAGCTCCATTAACCTTTGTATAAGAATCATAAATAAAAGTTTCATCAATTCTTGGGTCACCAGGATATTGATTTACATGTTGATCGAAAGTTTCTTTATTTGGTCTAATTCTACCAAAAGTAGTTACATCACTAAAATTTTTCAACGTATAAAAACGAATGACATCAGAATTTCTAACTGCTCCATTTTGTCCATATTGAAGTTCGAAAATTGCTTCTGAAGTATTTTCATTTCCTAATTTAAATAACTCTGCATATGTTGGTACCAAACTATACTTACCGTAAACTTGAATAGCTTCGTCATAGGCTGCTTGCCACATTGCCATGTCGTTATTTTCTCCAGCTAACGTCATATACACTTTTGCTAAATAAGCATTGGCAGCAAATTTTACTGGTCTATCAACTAAATATTCGTTGAAGTCTGGCAACATTAATTTAGCTTTTTCTAAATCTTGAATAATTAGGTCATATACCTCTTGCTTAGTGCTTCTTTTCGTGTGTAATGTTTCGAAAGTAGAAGGTGAGGTTTTAATTGGTACTCCACCAAATAAACGTACCAAATCAAAATATGTAGCAGCTCTTATAAAGTATGCTTGCCCTAGAGCAGTTTCTTTATTGGCTAAAACAACATCTGTATTTTCTAAATTATTAATGATGATGTTTGCAACATTTATAGTTTCAAACGTTTGTGGCCACAACCTATTTAACCAAGTGTTAATTGGAGAACAATTTAAACTTGTAGCATCCTGACTTGCTCCTTGATTGGACCAAAATTTTCCAGAAAAAGGAGCTAATAAACCATGGTATGATGAACCATGATATGCAGGATCTGCAAAACTTTGGTACATACCATTTACTACTGTTTCTAAACCTTGTTCTGTAGAGAACAATTGCTCTTCACTAAATGCTGTAATTGGTTTTTCTTCTAATGCATTTTCACAACTGCTTAAAATAATTGCTGATAGAAAAAAACAACAAATTGAGATATATTTTTTCATATTATTAATTTTTAAAATGTTAAGTTTAATGACATTGATACAGATTTTTGATTTGGAAAAGAATTCCAATCTATACCAACTCTTCCTGGGTCAAAAGAAAAGCTATTTACTTCTGGATCGAAACCACTGTAATTGGTAAATAATAGTAAGTTTTGTCCTGACAAAGAGATATAAGCATTATCTATAAAAGAAATGTTTTCTACAGGAATATTATATCCTAAAGAAATATTGCTTAATCTTAAGAAACTTCCATCTTCTATAATTCTGTCTGTAAAACCAGTTTCATCTGCAATATCGTAACCAACTCTTGGGAAAGCTCCGTTTACATTGTCTGGTCTCCAAGCATCTCTATAAGCTTCAGCTCTTACATTGTTTGAACCTTGATCTGCGTAGTTTTCCCTTAATAGGTTTCCGTTTGCAATTTCATTTCCATAAACTCCGTTAAAGAAGAAACTTAATGAAACCCCTTTATATTCAAAACTTGAACCAAAACCGTAGTTAAAATCTGGGTTTGGGTCTCCAATAATCGTTAAATCTGCATCTGTAATATTTCCGTCTCCATTTTGATCTACTAAAGCAACATCACCTAACTGAGCTGGATTACCTCTAAAATCTGGGGCAGCATTTAGTTGTGTTTGGTCAGAAACAATTCCATTTGTTTCAAATCCATAAAATAAAGCAGGTGCTTCACCTTCTATAAAAATATTTGCAGGTACTTTAAAGAAATTACCTCCAGAAACCTGCCTACCTAAGAATGCACTATACGTTTGATTTCCGAAAGTTGCTGGTGGAATACCTAGATTACCAACTTTATTTCTGTTGAAAGATACGTTCCCGTATACATTCCATTTAAAAGCGTCATTATCTATAATATCAGCTGA
Source organism: Polaribacter aestuariivivens (assembly GCF_005885675.1). GTDB lineage: Bacteria > Bacteroidota > Bacteroidia > Flavobacteriales > Flavobacteriaceae > Polaribacter > Polaribacter aestuariivivens. Next base: position 103,810 of record NZ_VANR01000006.1, on the reverse strand, counting down.
TAAACTTAGTTCAATTCCTTTATTAATAAGCTCTCCTTGATTTGCAAAATAGTTTTCAAAACCAGTTGAAGGTCCAATTTCTACATTTAACAATAAATCTGATATTGTTTTGTAGTACACGTCTACTGTTGCAGTAAATCTATTATTTAAAAAACCAAGATCTATACCTGCGTTGTATTGACTTGTAGTTTCCCATGTTAAATCTGGGTTTGCTAAATTTGTTGGAATAATTGCGCTTGCAGCTCCTCCATTTGAATTAGAGTAAGGTGATTGTGTTGGTTCAAAAGGTGTTAAAGTTCTGTAATTTGGAATTCCTTGGTTACCAGTTAAACCCCAACCTAATCTTAATTTTGCTTGAGAAATACTTTCTATATTTTTCATGAAAGATTCTTCTTCCATTTTCCATGCTAAAGCTACAGCAGGGAAGTGTCCCCATCTTTTACCTTCTGCAAATTTACTACTACCATCTGCTCTATAAGTTGCTGTAATTAAGTATTTTTTTAATAATGTATAATTTACTCTTCCTAAGAAAGATAAAATTGTTTCTCTTTCTTTTCCTAAAAAAGGAGCTTGAAAATTTTGTCCGAAAGAAATACCATCTGCTCTTAACCCTTTATTTGGAAAGTCTGACGCTTGATTTGTTTTACGAGTAATGTTACTTTTATCGATTACAAAACCTACTGTACCGTTAATTCTGTGGTTTCTGTTAAAGTTTTTTCTAAATAGTAAAGTGTTATCGATATTATATCTGAATCTGTTTAAATTACTAATTCCAGCTTCTCCATTTACTCGTTCTCCTCTAAAAAGACCTGTACCATACCAAATTTTACGGTCTTTATTTCTGTAATCAGCTCCAACTTGAACTCTGTATTTAAACACATCAGAAATTTCATAGTCTAATTTTAAAGAACCTAAAACTCTTGTTTCACTGGATAAATCATCATAATCTTCTATCCAAGCTCTTGGTCCATCTAAAGCTTCTTCAAAGTCTGTACCTGCGTTGTTATTATCATCAAAGCCTAATATTGGTGCTCCAGATATAATTTGTCTTACCAAGTTGTTATTTGTTCCACCTAAATTATCTGTTCCTTTAGATGCAGAGTTTTCTGAATATGTTGCAGTAACTTTAGTTGCAAGTTTTAACTTACTATTTAAATCGTTATTTAAATTGATAGCAAAATCCGTCTTTTTTGCAAATGCTCTTGGCACTAAACCTTGATTATCTAAATGACCAATAGCAAAATAATAGTTGCTATTATCTCCACCTCCAGAAGCAGTAAGCCTGTGGTTAGAAGTAACTGCAACTTGGTATGTGTCTTTGCTCCAATCTACACCTTGAATTCTATCTATTGTAGCTGCATTATCGATCATAAATTGCTCGCTATTTTGAAAATATGCGATACTATTATCATTATATGTATAATATGCTGGGATAAAATTTTGATTTTCACGAACTTCATTTATGTATTTTACATACTCAGAAGTTTTTAGAACATTAATATCATTAGTAATAACTCCGACTTTAGAAAAATTACTATAGGTGAACTTTGTTTCTCCTGATTTTCCTTTTTTAGTTGTAATTAAAATTACACCATTTGCACCTCTAGAACCATAAATTGCTGTTGCAGATGCATCTTTTAACACTTCTATACTTTCTATATCTCTTGGATTTACTCCAGAAATACCTGCTTGCGGCGCTAAATAACTGTTTCCTCCAGAAAGAGGATCTAATGTGTCTTCCGTTGCAGAATCTACAATAATTCCATCAATAACATATAATGGCTCTGTATTTCCTGTTAAACTGTTAATACCTCTAATTTTTATACTTGTTGGTGCTCCAGGTTCGTTTCCATTTGTAGTTACTTGAACACCTGCAGCTCTACCTTGTAATAAGGTTTCTACATCTTGAGCTCTATCTACAGTATTTCTATCTGGTTTTACAGTAGTTACAGAACCTGTTAAATCTCCTTTTTTTACTTCACCATACCCAATAATTACAATTTCATCTAATTGCTGTGCGTCTGGTTCTAAAGCAACTTTTATAGTTGTTTGATTGGTAATAACAACTTCTTTGGTTTTGTACCCTAAATAAACAATTGATAGTGTTGCTGGCGTTTCTGATATAGTAATTGTGAACTTACCATCTAAGTCTGTTACTTGACCTTTTGAGGTCCCTTTTATAATAACAGATGCTCCAGGTAATGGAAAATTAGTTTCATCTGTAATTACACCACTAACTTTTTTCTGTGCAAGAAAAGAAATAGGGATTAAGAATAAAATAGCTAGAATAAATTTCTTCATGATTTAGTTAATTAATTTGATGCTAAATTAAGTTATTTGATTTTTTTTATGTTTTAAAATACATCGTAAAAGGTTTCGTTATTGTCAGAATAGCAGAAAATACGTCTAAAAATCAATGAAATGATATTTTTAAACACCTTTTAATTAAGTATTAAAAAAATAAAAAATTTGAAGTATTTTATTTCTTCAAGCTATCTATAAAACCACTTGGTGTTTGGTTATAGTATTTTTTAAAAGAGGTACTAAAGTATTTTGGATTTGAAAAACCAGAAGAATAAGCTACTTCTTTAATGCTTAAATCACCTTCAATTAAAAGATTTTTTGCATGTTTTAATTTGGTACGTATGATAAAATCTTGCGGAGATAAATCTAACAAGTTTTTTAATTTCATATAAAGAGAGGTTCTACTCATTCCAAAACTACTAGATAAGTCGTGAACAGAAAAGGAGTTGTTTTCGATATTTTCTATAATTTTGTTTTCTAAATTTTCTAGAAATTCTTGGTCATTCTTATTTCTAAAAAGATTTGCATTTTCTGAGTCTGTATCGTGAACATATTTTTCTCTTAACCTTCTTTGAAATTTTAAAGTATTGATGATTTTTGCCAATAAAAATTGCATATCTATTGGTTTTTGAATGTACTCAGAAACACCACTTTCTATACTTTCTAGTTTTTGAGTTGAATTTTGTAAAACGGTTAGCATAAAAACCGGAATATGGTTTAAATTAATGTCTTCCTTAATTCTTCGAGACATTTCCATACCATCCATTTCAGGCATAATTAAATCTGTTAATACAATATCAGGAAAAATTTGTGAAGTTATTTCTAAACCTTCTTTACCATTTTTGGCTTCATAAACTTGAAAGTAATTTCCAAGAGAGTTTACTAAAAGATTACGTAACTCGTCATTATCTTCTGCAATTAAAATTTTTGCATCACTATAGGTATCTATTTCTGTTTGGTCTTCCTCAATTAATTTTTGATATAAAACTTGGTCATTTATGGCTGTTTCTTTGTATAGTACTGCTAAATTTCTCAGTAAAACTGTAAAGGTTGTTCCTTTGTTTTCTTCACTTTTAAAACTGATGTTACCTCCAGCTTTTTCTACCATTTTTTTAGTCATAATTAGTCCCAATCCTGTACCTTGTCTTTGGCTATTAATGGCGTTTCTTGCTCTGTAATATCTGTTTAAAATAAATTTTTGCTGGTCTTTAGGAATGCCTAAACCTTCATCAATAATATCTATTTTTAAAAATCCTTTTGCAGTTTTTTCAACATTTACAATAATTTCTTTATTATCAAAAGAGTATTTAATGGCATTTGAAAGTAGGTTTAAAATAATTTTATCAAAAGCATCTTTATAAAAATAAAAAATTTCATTTGGCCAGTTATTTTTGAGTGTAATTTTTAAATTTCTATCTTGTGTTAAGGGAATAAAATTGTGTATTCTTTTTTCGAAATACTTACTTAAATCAATTTTAGAAACTTCTTGAAAAAAGCTATCTTTAGATGTAACTCTATGAAAATTAAGCATTTGCTCAAATAATGAGTTGATTCTTTTGACAGTACCTTTAATTCTATTATTAGATTCTTTTACGTCTTCATCATTATTATTTGTAATGGTTTCTAATGATGATAGTAAGATGGTTAATGGTGTTTTTATTTCGTGTGTTATATTGTTAAAAAAGTCAATCTGTTCTTCAGCATTTTTTTTGGTTACAATTACTTTTGTAAAGTGAATTATCGTAAAAAATAAAGTAATTATTAAAACCCCATAAACAAAAAAAGCAAAAGGTGTTGACCACCAAGGTGATAAAATATTAATTTTTATAGACTTTTCTTCACTTAAGCTTCCGTATTTATTATAAGCTCTTACTTTAAATACATAGTTTCCACTTTCTAAATTGGTGTACGTAGCAGTATTATTAGGTGTTAATTCTGTCCAATTATCATTAAAACCCTCTAACTTCCACGAATACTTCATTTTTGATGGCGAACTATGTAAAATTGCAGTAAATTTTAATTGAATAGAATTTTCAAAACTTTTTAAGGTAATTTCATCAGTTTCGTTAATGTGTTTTTTTAATGGTGCTTCTGAAGGGTTGATTGTTTTATTGAAAAGTTTGAATTCGTCAAAAACTAGTTTTGGTTTGTAATTCTTGTTTATAATTTTTTCTGGATTAAAAATGGTTACACCATCTACACCTCCAAAGGCAAGAAGCGAATCATTTAATTTTTGAAAACTTCCGTAATTATATTCAGTGCTAGATAAACCATCTTTTTTATCTAAAATTTCAATAATTGTGTCTTTATTAGAAATTTTAATTTCAGCCAAACCTTTTGTGGTACTTGCCCAAATCTTATCATTTCTATCCATTAAAATACCTTGAACAATATCTGATGGCATACCAGAATTAACGTTAAGCTTTTTAATTGCTTTTGTTTTTTTGTCGAAAAAAATTAAACCAGCACCATTGGTTGCTATAAGAAGTTGGTTGTTTCCTTTTTCCAAAACTGCATTAACGGTAGAGTACGCCAATCGTTTTTTATTTGGTGATAATTCGTCTATTAAAATAAAGTTTTCCTTTTGAGGAAATATTTTGTAAACACCATTTCTACCTGAAGCTAAAATTTCTCCAGAATTAGATTCTATAATAGATTTTATTTGCTGAATTGGATATGTTTTAATTTCATTATTAGGAGAAATCATCGCCAAATCTTTCTCAATACCACCAATCCAAATATTTCCTTTTTTATCTTTATGAATTACGTAAATTTTATCTAGTAATTTTTTTTCTGAAAAAAAGGAATTAAAATTTATTATTTTTAAAGTGTTGACGTTTACTTTAAAAAGTCCTTTATTATACGTACCAATCCACATAAAGTCATCATCTGGCTCTAATGCCAATACAATATCTTCTGTACTGTTGTTTTTAGATGATAATTGTTGAATATGTTTCCAAGAATTGTTTTTTCTATTCCAGATACTTATCCCTTTTTTTGTTCCAAACCAAAGATTTTCATTTTTATCAATCGCAATTGCCCTTGTAAAGTTAGCAACTAAACTATTTTTATCATTTAAACGATGTTGAATTTTTTTAAACGGCTGTCTATTATTGTTCAAGTAATTAATACCTCCACCATAAGTTGCAATCCATAAAATGTTTTCGTTGCTTTTTTCTAAATCATAAACTCCATTACTAGAAATAGAATTTTGGTTATTTGTATCTTCCGAAAAATGATTAATTATTGCATAATTTTTATCTGTTTCATAAATACCATCACCATCTGTAGCAATTGTAATTTTATGTTCACTTTCAATAATGTCTGTAATAGGACTTGAAAATTGTTTTTTTAAAGGAATTAGTGAGGCTGTTTTAGAGGTTTTATTGAACTGATAAATATTTCCAGATTTAGTTCCAACAAGGATTTGATTATTAATTTCACCAATAAAACTTACTTTTTCATTAAACGTGTCTAGTTTTACAGCTTTTTTTAAACTTTCGTCTAAATTAACAATGTACAAGCCTTTTGTAGACCCTATAAGAATATGATTTTCGAAAAAAAGAAAAGTTTCTACAGAAATATTTGTAATAAAACGAGAAAGTTTTTTTGTTTCGGAATTATAATTCCAAAGTCCATTAAAGCCACCAACCCATATATTCTTATTTTTTTCTCTTATTGAAGTAATTAAAGACGGACTTATATTTTTGCTGTTTTCTATTAACTCGAATTTATCTAAATCTTTATTGTAAAAACAGAGTCCGTTTTCAAAGCCAACCCAAACATTATTATCGGAATCAATAAAAACTTCTGTAGCCCTATTATTTAAAGATTCTGGTAGACCATTATATGTATTGTAAATTTTATAATAATTAGAGTTATGTTTTAAAACACCTTCTTCAGAGGCAATCCATAAATTTCCAATTTTGTCTTGTTTAATAGCGTATGTAATACTTTGTGTAGATACATTTTCTCCAGAAAGTTGTAAGAATTCATAACTATTTTGTGCTTTTGAAAATAAGCTAACAAATAAAAAACAGAAAGAAAATAATTTAAATTTCAAAATTAGAAATATTTGTTTAAAATGAATTAAATTGTTAAAAATACTAAATTATATTTGATTTTTTTTTCTACTATATAATTTATAAAAATATACTTTTAATTATGTTTTTTGTCTTTTATTTATAACATAAGTTTTTTAAAATAAAAAAACCTTGATAATCTCTAAATTATCAAGGTTCTTTTGTTTTTAGTCGGGGTGGCAGGATTCGAACCTGCGACCTCCTCGTCCCAAACGAGGCGCGATGACCGGGCTACGCTACACCCCGAAAATGATTGCTCATTTAAGGACTGCAAATATAGAATAATATTTATATATTGTAATAATTTTTTTAAATATAATTGCCTGTTAAAAATGAAATATCCTTACCTGTTGTTAATCAGTTTTTTAACGTTATTTTTCTCTTGTTATTCTCAAGATTCTAATGAAACTAAATACGAAATTATTGTTCCAGATTTAGATATTCCATGGGGTTTTACTTTTCTACCAGATAATTCTATCTTAATTACTGAAAAAGAAGGAGAATTAATTCATTTTAAAAATGGAAAAAAAACAATAATTGCAGGAATGCCAGAAGTTACTTTACGCGGACAAGGTGGCTTAATGGATATTGAGTTACATCCTAATTTTAAAAAAAATAATCGTATATATTTTGCATATGCATCTTCTGAAGGTGAAGGAAAAGGAGCAAATACTGCTTTAATGAGTGCAGTTTTAAAAAACAACAAACTGATTAATAAAAAAGTTTTATACAAAGCAAATCCTAATAGTAGAAGAGGTCAGCATTTTGGCTCTCGAATTGTTTTTGATGCACAAAATCGTATTTATTTTTCAATAGGAGATAGAGGTAATAGAGATGAAAATCCACAAGATATTACGAAAGATTGTGGTAAAATATATCGATTAAATGATGATGGGACTATTCCTGCTGATAACCCTTTTGTAAACGAAACAAACGCCAAAAAAGCAATTTTTAGTTACGGACACAGAAACCCACAAGGAATGGAAATAAACCCGTTTACGAATGAAATTTGGTCGCACGAACATGGTCCAAAAGGAGGAGATGAGATAAATATTATTCAGAAAGGAAAAAATTATGGTTGGCCAGTAATTAGTTATGGAGTTAATTATTCAGGATCAAAATTTACAGAAATTACTAAAAAAGAAGGTATGGAGCAACCATTACATTATTGGACACCATCAATAGCACCTAGTGGAATGGCTTTTATAAATTCTGATGTATATCCAAATTGGAAAGGAAATTTGTTGGTAGGTTCTTTAAAATTTCAATATATTTCTAATTGTACCTTACAAAATGGAAAAGTGGTAAAAGAGGAAAAAATTTTAGAAGGCTTAGGACGAGTACGTTCTATAGAACAAGGAAATGATGGCTTTATATACGCAGGAGTGGAAGGTATAGGAATTGTAAAAATTTTAGCAAATTAATATGAGAATTGTTATTGGTTTTATTTTATTGTTTTTTATGATTTTTTCCTTTAAATCTAAAGAAGAAAAAAACAGCTATATACAACAAGACTCTAAGTTGTTACAGAGTATAAAAAGAGGTAAAGAGGTTTATTTAGATATGTGTGTTACTTGTCATTTGCCAAATGGGGAAGGTAAACGAAAAATTTATCCACCTTTAGCAAAATCTGATTACTTAATGGAAAAAAGAGAAGAAAGTATAAAGGCTATCAAATACGGTTTAAAAGGAAAAATTATTGTGAACGGTGTAACTTATAAAAGAAGAATGTCTAAACCAGGTTTAGATAATGATGAGATTGCAGATGTTATGAATTATATCACCAATTCCTGGGGAAATAAAAGTGATACAATAATTACAGAAAAAGAAGTGGAAAACATTTCTAAAGACTAAAAATTACTTCAATATAAACAATCTATCAATTTTTGTTATTAACTAATTATAATTATTCATAAGTAAAAGTGGCATAAATAAATCTAAAAATATAGATTTGTACCTCAAATTTTTCAATCAGAATTATGTCAGAAAATATAGAAAAAATAAAATGCTTAATTATAGGTTCAGGACCAGCAGGTTATACAGCTGCAATTTATGCTGCAAGAGCTGATATGAAACCAATAATGTATACAGGAATGCAAATGGGAGGTCAATTAACCACCACAACAGAAGTTGATAATTTTCCTGGTTATGCAAACGGTACTGATGGTACTGCAATGATGGAAGACTTAAAAAAACAAGCAGAACGTTTTGGAACAGAAGTTCGTTTTGGAATGGTAACAAATGTTGAGTTAAATGATAAAGTAGGTGGTAAGCACAAAGTTATTGTTGATGAAAATAAAGAAATTGAAGCAGCAACTGTAATTATCTGTACAGGAGCAACTGCAAAATATTTAGGTTTAGAAAGTGAAATGCGTTTGATTGGAGGTGGAGTTTCTGCATGTGCAACTTGTGATGGTTTTTTCTATAAAGGACAAGAAGTTGTAGTTGTAGGTGGTGGAGATACTGCAGCTGAAGAAGCTACTTATTTAGCAAATATTTGTAGTAAAGTTACGCTGTTAGTTCGTAAAGATTATATGAAAGCCTCTAAAGCAATGCAACATAGAGTTGATAAAACTGAAAATATTACTGTTTTGTATAATACAGAAGTAGATGAGGTTTTAGGAGACAAAGTTGTAGAAGGAGTAAGAGCTGTAAATAATCAAACCAAAGAGAAATTTGAAATTCCTGTAACTGGAGTTTTTATAGCGATTGGACACACACCAAATTCAGATTTATTTAAAGGAGTTTTAGATATGGATGAAACAGGTTATTTAATCACAAAAGGAAAAACAACAAAAACCAACTTACCAGGAGTTTTTGCAGCTGGAGATATTCAAGATAAAGAATACAGGCAAGCAGTTACTGCAGCAGGTACAGGTTGTATGGCAGCATTAGATGCAGAACGTTATTTAGGCGCTTTAGAGTAAGCTTATAATTATATATAAACAAAAAAAGAGATTGCGAAAGCAATCTCTTTTATGTTTGCGTCATTGTGAGAAATGAAGCAACCTGTATTTTCTACAAAAATAATTAAGCTGTAACAGAAGCTTTCATTGATTTTCTGTAAATAAAAGAATTGAAAATATTTCTTTTTCCGAAATTATTCATAGATTTCGCATTTACAAATTTTCCGAATAAAATTTTACTCACACCAAAGTATTCGTAAGTATTTCCGTCAGTAAAAGTAACTTCTAGTAACATACTTTTATGATGCCAATCTGCTACTTGAAACTCTGTAATTGTTTTTTTGTAAGCTTCTAAATTTGCTTCCTTAGTTTCAGGAGCAATACTTACTAAAAAGTGATATCCATCAATAATTTCTGTACTTTTAATTTCTGCTGCTGCTTTTTTATCTTCATCCTGAAATTTATCTGGATGCCATTCTTTAACCAAACCTCTGTAAGTGGTTTTTAATTCTTTCAAATTAATTGGCCCTTCAACTTTAAAAAGTTTTTTATATTGTTTTATACGCTTCATTGTAATGTTTTCAAATTGCGTGCAAAAGTACTGATAAAAAAGAGATTACGAATTTATTTTTGAGATAGTTTCACAAATACGTACGAAAAAAAGAAAAAGAAAATAATATCGTTAATTCCGTAAATAGAATAGAAGATTCCAGCCATAATATCTTCATTGAAAATTGGAGAAACTTCATTATTTAATCTCCAAAGAATCCAAATAATCGCATAAATTAGTTTTTCAATAGCAAAAACAGCTACCAGCCATTTTACTTTTGAATAATTTTTGGCAACAGAAATATAAGCAAAACCCCAAACAACAATCATTAACAGCCCAAAGTTAGACATGACTATATTGTCGTATTTCGGAATAAATTCGTTTGTAAAAAATCTTGATAAAATTAAAACAGCCACTATATTTGATAATCCTGATAAAATAAAACCTTTTGTAATGGTGTTTTTCATTGTTGAAATTTTTTAAATAGTTATTTTATTCTAAAAAAGAATCATAATTCTCAATAGCTTTAATAATCAACTTTACAGCATCAATATAAAATTGCTGATTAATATTTTCGAAAGTGTCTGTAGGTTTGTGATAATCTTTATGATCTTCTACACCAAAATAAATAAAAGGAATTTTTTCTTTGTGAAAAATTCTGTGATCAGAAGAATATGTCCAATCGTCTTTAGTTTTATCATTAGGGTTGTCATGACCAAACAACAAAGTTATTGGAGATTTTATATTTTGAAGCGGTTCTTTTAATTGCGGATAATGATGCAAACCAGAAGCATATAACTCCAGAGAATCGTTATGTGCAATCATATCCATATTAATATTCAAAATAATATTTTTTTTATCAGTATATTTTTTTAGAAAATAATCTGCACCTAAAGAACCAATTTCTTCAGCATCTACAGCAGCAAAAATCAACGTATGATTTGGTTTGTTCTTTTTAAAATAAGAAGCAATTGCGAATAAGGCAGCAGTTCCAGAAGCATCATCATCTGCTCCATTGTAAATTTGTCCGTTTCTAATACCTAAATGATCTAAATGACCTGTGATTACAATTGTTTTTTCTGTTTTTCCAGTAATTTTTCCGATGACATTTCCTCCAAAAACTGTGGTGTCAGGTATATTTTCTGCTTCTTTTTCGACTTCAGAAATTGGAAACATTCTTAACCTTCTTTTACCTGAAAATGTATAAGGAAACTCTTGAATATAAGAATCGCCAATCATTTTTTCTAAACTAATTTCTTCGAATCTTTTAGCGATAAATTGTTGGGCTTTGTAATTTCCAACTTTAGAAAAACCTCTTCCTTCTAAGGAATCGTGAGATAAAATTTTAATGCTTTCCAACAGCATTTGTTCATCAATTTGAATATTCTTAGGAGTGTTACAGCTAAAAAGCATAGTTAGTATGGAAGCAAGGAATAAGAGTTTGGTGTTCATCATAATTTTTTTAAGTGAAGTTAAATATTTCTCTAAAAATAATGTATTAATTAAATTTACAGCCCTAATTTTTTTCGATTTTCAGTATCTGAAACTCCATTTTTACTCCAATATGCAGATTTTATTGTTTTTATTTTCTCTGCTTTTGTTGTTAAAGTTTTTCCATTTTTAGTAATGGTTTCTTCCCAATTTTCAATAGTGTAAGGAAATTCTTTAGTGAAAGTTATGGTTATTTTTCTTTTTAATTGTGGATAAAAAACAGATAAATTGATAAAAGTTCCTTTTTCAATTAAATTTACTTCAGCATCGTAGGCTTTTATTTTTTGATGGTTTAATGCTAGAAATTCAAAGGAAGGAATTACTTTATATCTTCCTTTTTTTATACTATTTGGATTTATTCTAATTACGTTCCAAAGTTCATTTTCTAAAATATCTTTTTCTATTGATAATTCTCTATCAGCATTACTTTCAAAATAAGAGTGAAAATCAATTTCAAATTGCTCTCTATTATTTAATTGTACAAAGGTATTGCCACACCACTCTTGTGAAGAAAAAGTAATTTTTATTGTTTTCTCATTTATGTTAATAGGAGAGAAGGTGCTTGTCATTAAAGAATATGGATAAATACCTGTAATAAATTTTTTAGTGCTATTTAATTTTAAAATGGGTATATTTTTATCATTTTGATAATCTGCTTTAACCTGTTTTTCTGGTAGAAAATCTTCCGTAACAAAAATGTTTACAGCAGTTCCTTCGTGAATTTCTCCATATCTATTTTGATATAATTTATAGGAGGTTATCTCTGCTTCACCTTGGTACCAATATTCGTTAAATTTTGGGTTTTTTTGAGCAACTTCAGCTGATTTTGTAGTTGTTTTTTTGGGTTCGATATGATTACAAAAAAGAAATAAAAGTGTACAAGCAAAAATTGGAAGAGATAATTTTAATGAACGTTTCATAGTATAAAATTTATGACTACTAATTTACAAAAATAAAGAGTCTTACATTTGGTTTTATTACATAAAAAAAGACCATCAATTAAGATGATCTTTTTTAAACAAACAACTAATTCTTAAATTTTGATTTTCAAGAATATTTTTAATATTTATAATGTTGTCAAGTATGAGTGAAAAGAAAAATATTTTTCTAAACACTCATTTTGACATCAAGAGCTTTTTAGAAGCAGTATTTATTTTCTGCTTTTACTTTTTCAGCGATTTCGTTACGTAAATCTACAATATCAGGGTAGTTTGCATATTTTGTAAAACGCTTTAATCCTATTAACATCATACGTTGCTCATCACCTTCAGCAAAAGAAATAATACTTTCTTTTCCTTTTTCTTCGATTTTATCTACAGCATGATACAAGTATAACTTAGACATTGCAATTTGTACAGATTGTGAGTCTTCACCAAAACGTTTTGCGTTCTTCTCTGTTCTTAATATTGCAGATTCAGCCATGTATATTTCAATTAAAATATCTGCTGCTGCAATTAATAATTGTTGATGTTCTTCAATTTCTGGTCCATATTTTTGCAATGCAGCACCAGCAACCATCAAGAAAGTCTTTTTTAATTTTGAAATCATTTCTTTTTCTTCGGCAAATAATTCAGAATAATCTGGCGTATCAAAAGAAGGAATTCCCATTAAACTGTTTGCAACCTCTGTTGCAGGACCTAATAAATCTACATGCCCTTTCATGGCTTTTTTAATTAACATTCCTACAGAAAGCATTCTGTTAATTTCGTTAGTTCCTTCGTAAATACGAGCAATTCTTGCATCTCTCCAAGCAGCTTCCATAGGCGTTTCTTCCGAGAATCCCATTCCACCGAAAATTTGAATTCCTTCGTCTGCACAATTTTGTACATCTTCAGAAACGGCAACTTTAAGAATAGAGCATTCAATTGCATATTCCTCTACACCTTTTAATTCTGCTTCTTGGTGTGAATTACCAGCTTCCACTCTTAGTGCAATTCTATCTTCGATATCTTTTGCAGCTCTGTAAGTAGCAGATTCTCCAACATAAGCATCAGTAGCCATTTCTGCTAATTTTACTTTTATGGCACCAAAATCTGCAATAGGAGTTTTAAATTGTTTACGTTCAGTAGCATATTGTACTGCGTGTGTAATAACTCTTCTTTGAGAATCTAAACAAGCACCAGCTAATTTAATTCTTCCAACATTTAGTGCATTCATTGCAATTTTAAAGCCTTCTCCACGTCCAGCTAACATATTTTCTGCAGGCACAACAGTGTCGTTAAAAAATACTTGTCTGGTTGATGATGCTCTAATTCCTAATTTGTGTTCCTCTTCACCTAAAGTAATTCCATTTGGATTGTCCTTGTCATATTCTACGATAAAACCAGTAATGTTTTTATCATTTTCTATTCTTGCGAAAACAATCATTAAACGACAAAAACCTGCGTTAGAAATCCACATTTTTTGTCCATTAATTTTGTATGACTTTCCATCAGCAGAAAGTTCTGCAGTGGTTTTTCCAGAATTTGCGTCAGAACCAGCTCCAGGTTCCGTTAAACAATACGCGCCAAACCACTCTCCAGTAGCTAATTTTGGTACATATTTTTGTTTTTGTTCTTCAGTTCCATATAAAGTAATTGGCATGGTTCCAATACCTGTATGCGCACCAAAAGCAGTACTAAAAGACCCTGTTCCACTTGAAATATAATCACAAGTTAACAATGTAGAAACGAACCCCATTCCTAATCCACCATATTCTTCTGGCACTGCAACACCTAAGAAACCTAATTCTCCTGCTTTACGCATTACTTCTTCTGTTAATGCATAATCTTTTGCTTCAAATCTGTTTTTGTGAGGAATAATTTCACGGTCATTAAATTCCATCACTGCTTCTTTCATCATTTGTTGTTCCTCCGTAAAATCTTCTGGAGTAAAAACGTCTTCACAATGTGTTTCTTTTACAAGAAATTGACCACCTCTTAATAATTCTGCCATTTTTTTGTTTGTTTAATTTTATTATTAGTTTAGGAATTCAAAAACGCCTGCAGCACCTTGTCCAGTTCCTACACACATTGTTACCATTCCGTATTTGTTTTTCATGTTTCTTTTGCGCATTTCATCGAATAATTGCACAGATAGTTTTGCTCCTGTACAACCTAATGGATGTCCTAAAGCAATAGCGCCACCATTTACATTTACGATATCTTGATTCAAATTCAACTCACGCATTACTGCTAAAGATTGAGAAGCAAAAGCTTCATTCAATTCAATTAACTCGATATCATTTTGTTTCAATCCTGCCTGCTTTAAAACTTTAGGAATTGCTGCAACCGGTCCAATTCCCATAATTCTTGGTTCTACACCAGCAGCTGCATAGTTTACAACTCTTGCAATAGGTTCGATGTTTAATTCTTTCACCATTTCTTCACTCATAACCATTACAAAAGCAGCACCATCACTCATTTGAGAGGAATTTCCTGCAGTAACACTTCCTCCAGCTGCAAAAACCGGACGTAATTTGTTTAAAACAGCGATTGAAGTTCCTGCTCTTGGACCTTCATCTTTATTTACCGTATATTTTCTAGTTGCTTTTTTATTATTTGCATCTAAATAGGTTTCTTCTACTTCAATAGGAACAATTTGGTCTTGAAAACGATTTTCTGCTTGTGCTTTTAAAGCTTTCATATGAGAATTGTAAGCAAATTCATCTTGGTCTTCTCTAGAAACGTTGAACTGATTAGCTACTGCTTCTGCAGTATTTCCCATTCCCCAATAATAATCTGCATGACCATCTTTAATAGTATCGTAGTTTAATTCTGGTTTAAAACCAGTCATTGGTACAGAGCTCATACTTTCTGCACCCCCTGCAATAATACAGTCTGCCATTCCTGCATTGATTTTTGCAGCAGCCATTGCAATGGTTTCTAATCCTGAAGAACAGAAACGATTTACTGTAACTCCAGGAACATCCACAGAGTTTAAACCGATTAAAGAAATAAAACGCGCCATGTTTAATCCTTGTGAACCTTCTGGCATTGCGTTTCCTACGATTACATCATCTATACGTTTTACGTCTAAATTTGGTAATTCTTTCATCATATGTTGAATGGTTTCTGCACCCAACTCGTCTGCACGTTTAAAACGAAAAACCCCTTTTGGCGCTTTCGCAACTGCAGTTCTGTATGCTTTTACGATGTAAGCTTGTTTGCTCATAGTTGTATTAAGATTTTAGTATAAAGAATTAAGACTTAGTTAATGATTTTTGAAGTGAATAGTTCATTTTGGTTACTTCAATAATCTCATTTATAATTGGTCTTACATTTTCTTCATTAATTAAATTTAATCTTTTAGATAAATATAATTGAGTTAATAATTCATAGGAAGATCCATTTGCAATTCCTAAAAATTGTTTGAATTCTCCGTTTGTATTTCGTCCTGCCCCTTCAGATATATTTGAAGGAATAGAAACAGCACTTCTTCGAAGTTGTGATGTCAATCCATATTTTTCCTCTTTAGGGAAATTTTCTGAGGCTCTGTAACATTTTTCAGTAATGTCCATCGCTTTTTGCCATATTTTCAATTCTTCAAATCTGTGCATAGTAATAGTATTTAGATTTTAGTATTAAGAATTAAGTATTATTCTGTGAAATCATTTCGTTAAAGTCGCTCAATCTTAATACTTAATACTTTGTACTTAATACCTTTTTTAGTTTCTCAACGGTTTCCCAGTCTTCAGCATCGCTTGAATTCTTTCCAAGGTTTTACGTTCAGTACAAAGAGATAAAAAAGCTTCTCTTTCTAAATCCAATAAATATTGTTCTGTAACTAAAGTTGGTTCAGATAAATCTCCACCAGCCATTACATAAGCTAATTTATTTGCAATTTTTTGATCGTGCTCAGAGATGTATTTAGAATGCTCCATAGAATCTGTTCCTACTAAAAACATTCCTAAAGCTTGTTTTCCTAACACTTTAACATCTTTTCGTTTTGGAGGTTGTGTGTAACCACTTTCTGCCATTAATTTTGCATGTGCTTTTGCAGTAGCAATTTGTCGGTCTTTATTTACAACAACAACATCTTTTCCTTTTTGCATTAGCCCTAAATCGAACGCTTCATAAGCAGAAGTAGAAACCTTCGCCATTCCAATCGTTAAGAAATTTTCTTGTAAAATGTTTAACTCAACATCTCCTTTATTAAATGAGTCTGATGCTCTTAAAGCCATTTCTTTAGAACCACCACCACCTGGAATTACACCAACTCCAAACTCTACTAATCCCATATACGTTTCTGCAGCAGCAATAACTTTATCAGCATGTAATGATATTTCACATCCACCACCTAAAGCCATTCCATGAGGAGCAGAAATAGTTGGAATTGAAGAATAACGCATACGCATCATGGTGTCTTGGAAATATTTAATGGCATAATTTAATTCGTCATATTCTTGCTCTACAGCCATCATAAAAATCATACCAATGTTTGCACCTACAGAGAAATTTGCAGCTTGATTACCAACAACCAAACCTTGAAAATTTTTTTCCGCTAAATCTATACCTTTATTAATTCCTGCTAAAACATCGCCACCAATCGTATTCATTTTAGATTGGAATTCTACATTTAAAATTCCATCTCCAATATCTTCGATTACAACACCAGAATTTTTGAAAACTTCGTTCGATTTTCTAATATTATCTAAAATGATAAATCCATCTTGACCTGGTTTTTTTGTTTGAGATTTAGAAGGAATATCATAATAATAAGTAGCTCCTTCTTTAACAGAATAAAAAGATTTAGAACCAGAAGCTATCATTTCTGTAACCCAAGTTGCAGGTTCTTTTCCTTCGGCTTTCATTAATTCGATTCCTTTTTCTACACCAACTGCATCCCAGATTTCGAAAGGTCCATTTTCCCAACCGAAACCAGCTTTCATTGCATCGTCTATTTTATACAATTCATCAGAAATTTCTGGAATTCTATTTTGAACATATGCAAACATTGCTGCGAAATTCTTTCTGTAGAATTCACCAGCTTTGTCTTTTCCTCCAACTAAAATTTTGAATCTATCAATTGGCTTATCAATCGTTTTTGTTAATTCTAAAGTTGCAAATTTTGCTTTTTTAGAAGGCCTGTATTTTAAAGTATTTAAATCTAAAGCATGAATTTCACTTTTTCCATTCTCGCCTTTTACTTTTTTATAAAAACCTTGTCCTGTTTTGCTTCCTAACCATTTGTTTTCCATCATTGTATTGATGAAATCTGGCAATTTGAATAATTCATGAGCCTCGTCATTAGGACAATTCTCGTAAATTCCATTTGCTACATGTACTAAAGTATCTAAACCAACAACATCAACTGTTCTAAAAGTAGCAGATTTTGGACGACCAATAACTGGTCCTGTTAATTTATCTACTTCTTCTACAGTTAAACCTATTTCTTTTACTTGATGAAATAAAGATTGAATTCCGAAAATTCCAATTCTGTTACCAATAAAAGCAGGTGTGTCTTTTGCTAAAACAGAAGTTTTTCCTAAAAATTTTTCACCATACATCATTAAAAAATCAGTAACTTCTTGCTTACAATTTGGCCCTGGAACTACCTCAAAAAGTTTTAAATATCTTGGAGGGTTAAAAAAGTGGGTGACCGCAAAATGTTTTTGAAAATCTTCACTTCTTCCTTCGTTCATAAATTGAATCGGAATTCCTGAAGTATTTGAAGAAATTATGGTTCCAGCTTTTCTGTACTTTTCAATTTTCTCAAAAACTGATTTTTTAATATCTAATCGTTCTACTACAACTTCCATAATCCAGTCTACATCTGCAACTTTATGCAAATCGTCATCTAAATTACCTGTAGTAATTCTTTTTGCGAATTTTTGATTATAAATAGGTGAGGGTTTTGATTTTAAAGATGTAGTTAATGCATCGTTTACCAAACGATTTCTAACAACTTTATCTTCTAACGTTAAACCTTTTGCCTTTTCTTTGTCAGTTAATTCTCTTGGAACGATGTCCAATAAAAGAACTTCTACGCCAATGTTGGCAAAATGACAAGCAATTCCACTTCCCATAATTCCGGAACCAATAATTGCTACTTTTTTAATTCTTCTAGTCATTTGTTTATTTTTTTTATACTGCTTTGTTGCTTGTTTCTTTATAAATTTCTTTGTCAGCTATTAATTTATTAATTTTTGAAGTCACATTAAAAAAACCTTCCAAATCTCTTTGAGATACATTTTGTATCACAGTTTCGTTAAACTGAATTACATGTACTTTAGAAACTGCACGCATTTCTTTTCCGTATTCAGTTAATTTAATGATTACACTTCTACCATCATCAGGATTTTTTTCTCTGTAAATTGCACCTTTATCTTCCATGTTTTTTAAAATTCTTGAAAGACTTGTAGGCTCCATTCCCATTAAAGGACCTAATGCAGTTGAAGGCGTACCATTTACTTTATCAATATTTAACAAAACAAAAGCTGTAGCCATTGTACTGTTATGAGTTAACGCTTGTTCGTTATATAGTTTTGCTACTGCTTGCCAAGTTGCTCTTAATTGATGATCTATTGATTTATACTTCTCCATTGGTTCAAATATATAAAAATTTATTATGCACGCATAGTAAATTTGAAAAAAGTTATGCACGCATAGTAAATTTTAACAATTTATTTATTATATTAGTTTTAATAAATAAATTAAAAAAATGTTAAGAATTACTACTACGATTATTGTAATGCTTTTTATTAATATCCTTTATGGGCAAGTAAAATTCGAAAAAGGTTACTATTTAACTAAAAATGGTGAAAAAGTTGAAGGTTTAATTATGAATGAAGAATGGTTTTTGCCTCCAGAATTTATTTTATTTAAAAATAGTATTGATTCTAAAGAAATTAAAATTGAAAGTGAAAAATTTACTGAATTCTCAATATATAATCAACTTAAATATAAATGGTTTGAAATTAATGTTTACAACACTAAATTAACAGAAGAAGATAGTAGAAAACCAAAATATGAAGCAAAAAAGCTTCTTTTTAATAAGTTAGTTGAAGGTGAGACAAGTTTCTATGAGTATGTTGGAAGTGAAACAGTTAAAACTTTTTTAGTTGAAAAAAATAATGGTGAGTTTTTACAACTTATTAATTTTAATGTAGTCTTACCAAACGAACAAATAGTTTTATATAGTACTTTTAATAGAGAATTAGGTGCTTTTTTAAATTGTAGAAATCAATTTTCAAATAGAATTAATAAAGTGAAGTACGATAAAAAACAATTAATTGACTTAATAGTAGATTTCAATACATGTAAAAATAGTGATTATAAATTTTTTAATCTAAATCAAAAAAAGATAATTATTTCCATTATTCCAAAATTTGGTTTAACTTATAATAGGTTAAAAAAAGAAAATATAGGTAGAGGTTTTAGTGCAACTTCATCTGGTTTGGGTTATACAATAGCAAACGAATTAGAATTCAGTTTACCTTTTAACAAGCGAAAGTGGAGTTTTTTATTAGATATAAACTATTCCGAATATAATAGTTCGATAGATTCAGCACCATTTAACCCAGAGGGAATAGAGGTTTCTGAAACGAGTTTATTATTAGGGCTTGGAATAAGGCACTACTTTTTACTAGATGATAGTCAATTATTTATGACAATAAAATATCAATACCCTTTAACCTTTAATAGAGAAGTTATTTTTTCTCAGTATCCTGATGCAACTGACTTTGAATCTAAACCTGTGATGAATTTTGGCGTAGGTATAAGATTGTTTGAGAGAGTGTATACAGAGTTAGGGGTTAATTTGTCTAGTGAGCAATCAGGTAGTTTGGATATAAATTTTAAATCATTTAATACTTTATTAACAATTGGCTATAGTATATTTTAATTTTTAAAGTTTTCTTTTTAAGAATTTTTTCTAATAGAATTATACATAAATTTGTGTTACTACGGCAAATAAAAAAAAATAATTATTTGGAAGTGTATTGAGTTTTATTTTACTAATTATATATAAAACCTTTTTGTTTATTAATTAGGTAAATCTCAATATTTTTTAATAGAATAAGTTTTTTTAAAACACTGATTGCATTATAAATATTAGTAGTTACTTTTAAAATATATAAAATAATTAATTTTTATTTTTCAGAATTTGAAAAGAATTTTATTTTTAAAAATTTGAATTTGTTTTTTCTTTAATTTCTATAGTAATTATATTAATTGTCTGCGTTTAATTAAGAGAAAGTATTTTTTTAAATGATTTTCGCTACAAGGTATATTTATTTCTTTCATTTTCAAAAGAACGTTATTTAAAATTAGTTTAAAATCTTGAGTAAAAAAAGAAAAACTAAACCTCTAAAAAAGTAATTTGAAATGTAATTTTTGACTACATTAAACTCAATTTTATTAAATTTAATCATTATTATTTTAAACCGAAAAATGATCATTAAAATAGTTAGCTTTGTAGCTAATCACTTAAAGTATTCAACCAAATAATTAATGAAAAACTTACTAGAAATAAACAATGTTGTAAAAAAGTATGGCGATTTTACAGCATTAAACGATGTTTCCATTCACATACCTAAAGGAAGTGTTTATGGACTTTTAGGTCCAAATGGGGCAGGAAAAACATCATTAATTAGAATTATAAACCAAATTACCTTACCAGATGCTGGTGAAATAATTTTGGATGGTGAAAAACTAGTGCCAAAACATATTGAACAAATAGGGTATTTACCAGAAGAACGAGGTTTGTATAAATCAATGAAAGTTGGTGAGCAAGCTTTGTATTTGGCACAGCTAAAAGGTTTAAGTAAAAAAGAAGCAAAAAAAAGACTACAATATTGGTTTGAAAAGTTTGATATTACTGCTTGGTGGGGAAAAAAAATAGAAGAACTTTCTAAAGGAATGGCTCAAAAAGTACAGTTTATTGTAACTGTAATGCACAATCCTAAATTATTAATTTTTGATGAGCCTTTTTCTGGTTTTGATCCTATAAATGCACAACTAATTGCAAATGAAATTTTACAGTTAAGAGATGAAGGTGCAACTATTATTTTTTCTACACATAGAATGGAGTCTGTGGAAGAAATGTGTGATAAAATAGCTTTAATAAATAAATCGAATTTAATTTTAGAAGGAAATTTAGATGATATTAAACGTAATTTTAGAACCAATACTTTTCAGGTTGGGTTAAAAACGGAAAATCCAAAAGAGGTAGAAAAAATATTGAAAGAAAAGTTTAAGGTATTTCCTGCAGATTTTAAATTATTAAGTGATGGCTTAACGTTAAATGTGCAGTTAAATGAAAATAATACTGCAAATGATTTATTATCATTTTTAACAAGTAGAGGTGAAGTGCAGCATTTTGTAGAGCTAATACCTAGTGCAAATGATATTTTTATTCAAGCAATAAATAAAAACAACTAATTATGAGTAAATTAAAGTTGATTATACAGCGTGAATTTGTTGCGAAGGTTAGAAACAAATCATTTATAATTATGACTTTTTTGAGTCCACTAATTATGGTTGGAATGCTAACTTTGGTTGTTTTTCTAATGAAAAAAAATGATGAAAAAGCTAAAGAAATTGTATATGTAGATAATTCTGGTTTGTTTGATAAAACAGATTTTAAAGATTCGGAATCCATTAAATATTTAGATTTTACAAGTACTGGAATTTCAGAAACTAAGAAAAAGGTTGAAGAAGGAAGTTATTATGGTGTTTTATATATTCCTAAAAAAGATAGTTTAGAAGTTTTAGCGAGTTCAGTAGAGTTCTATTCTAAAGATTCACCAAACATGTCTATCATTAATTCTTTAGAAAGTAAAATTGAAAAAAAACTTAGAAATAAAAAACTAACCAATTTTGGTATTGATTTAGCTCAAATTGAAGCTTCAAAAATTAATACAGATATAAAAATGTACGATTTTTCAGGAGAAGAATCATCAAAATTAAGAAATTGGATTAAGATTATTTTTGGCGCAATTGCGGGTTATTTACTAATGATGTTTGTAATGATTTACGGAACTTCTGTAATGAGAAGTGTTATTGAAGAAAAAACAAGTAGAATTATAGAAATTATTGTTTCCTCAGTAAAACCTTTCCAATTAATGTTGGGTAAAATCATTGGAAATGCCTCAGCAGGTTTGCTTCAGTTTTTTATATGGGGAATTTTATTGTTCGTTATTTTAACAATTGTTTCTTCTGTATTTGGTGTAGATATGTCGCAAATGCAAAACACCTCTGTTTCAGCAGAACAAATGGATGCTGTTAAAAACGCAGCTGAAGGAGATAAAATGCAGTTGGTAGTTCAAGAAATTTTAGGCTTACCAATTTTAAAACTATTTATACTTTTTATCTTTTATTTCTTAGGAGGATTTATGTTGTACAGTTCACTTTTTGCAGCTGTTGGTGCAGCTGTAGATAACGAAACAGATACACAGCAATTTATGTTACCAATAATGTTACCATTAATTTTAGGTGTTTACGTTGGTTTTGCAACTGTGGTGAATGATCCTCATGGGCCAGTTTCTATTATATTTTCATATATTCCATTAACATCACCAATAGTTATGTTAATGAGAGTTCCTTTTGGAGTTTCTTGGACAGAACTAGCAATTTCTATGAGTTTATTAGTTGCTACATTTGTTTTTATGGTATGGTTAGCAGCAAAAATTTATAGAGTAGGTATTTTAATGTATGGTAAAAAAGCGACATACAAAGATTTGTATAAATGGTTAAAATATTAAAAAGATGCAAGACAAAATAGAACAAGTAAAAGATACAATTGTAGAAGAAGCAAATTCTATTTTAGATTATACGTTTGTTTTTTCAAAAGAAATTAGTATTACAGTAAAAGGGTTACTATTTGTTGCGATTGCGTTAGTTTTAACTGCAATCATACTTAAATTTGTACGAAGGTTAATTACAAGAAAGCTTCCAAAGAACGATAAGCACAAGTTTGTAACAGTTTTTACATATATAAGATGGTTCGTTTTCTTGGTGATTTTTTTGATAGCTATGCACTCTTCAGGAGTAAATGTAACCGCAGTTTTTGCAGCATCTGCAGCACTTTTAATTGGTGTTGGTTTAGCGTTGCAAACCTTGTTTCAAGACATTATTTCTGGAATATTTATTTTGGTAGATCAGTCTGTTCATGTAGGTGATATTATTGAGTTAGAAGGAAAAGTTGGTCGTGTTTTAGATATTAGGTTAAGAACAACAAGAGCAGTAACTGTAGATAATAAAGTTTTGGTTATTCCAAATCACCTGTACTTAACAAACATATTATTTAACTGGACAGAAAATGGAACAGAAACAAGAGAATCTGTTACAGTTGGAGTTTCTTATGGAAGTGATGTAGAGTTGGTAAAAAACATTTTGTTAGAAAAAGCTAAAAATCACAATAAAATTTTAAGCATACCTGAACCAACTGTTTTATTTACTGATTTTGCTGATAGTTCTTTGAATTTTAAATTGGTATTTTCTTTAAATGATGGTTTTGAAACAAGATTTGTACAAAGCGATTTACGTTTTGAAATAGACAAAGCATTTAGAGAGAACAATGTAACCATTCCTTTTCCACAAAGAGATGTACATTTTTATCAAGAAACTAAATCAGAGTTACAGTTAGTGGAAACAAAATCAGAAAATAAAAATAAAATCATAAAAGAAGAAAAAGATAAAGAAGAGAACTAATTAGGAAAATGAAAAAAATTGTTACTGTATTTTGTGTATTTTTTAGCCTTGTTTTAAACGCGCAATTAACTGATATTGCAAGAGTAGAATACTCATTTATTCCAAAAGGAAATTCCGATGATCAGTACACAAGAGTAAGAGCATTAATAAATTATCCCATAGAACTAAAGGAAGATACTTATTTTGTAATTGGTACAGATTACAATAGAATTTACTTAAATTTAAACGATAATTATCCTTTTAATAGGTCTTTTTTAGAAACCATTACAGTAATTGATTTAAATTTAGCTTACACCTATAAAATGAATGAAAAATGGAGAGTAGCATATAGTATTGCTCCAAGATTAGCATCTACTTTAAATGAAAAAATAACAAATAAAGATTTTTTTATAAACGGAGGCGTTTTTTTTATAAAAGATCGAACAAAAGCAACAGACGTAGAAAAACCATATCGCTTAATTTTAGGATTAACTTACAATACCACAACAGGTATTCCTTTTCCACTGCCATTAGTCAGTTATTACAGAGAGTTAAATAAAAAATGGTCGTACACAGTTGGTATTCCTAGGATGAATTTAAAATACAACATAAATGAAAAAAATAACTTACAATCTTTTTTAGGATTAGATGGTTACTTTGCACATTTACAAAGACCAACTTCAGTAAACGGAAACCAAGTAGATAACATTTCTCTATCTGTAATTGTAGCAGGTTTAGGGTATGAATACCAATTTGCAAAACATTTAGTTTGGTACGCATATAGTGGAGCAACACTAAGAATGAATAATGTATTAAGAAACGAAAATAGAGAGAATGTTTTTACGTTAGACAATGTGAATACATTTTATTTAAGAACAGGAATTAAATTTAAAATATAATGCCGAAAATATTAATTATAGAAGATGAAGCTGCTATTAGAAGAGTTTTGAAAAAAATTATTTCTGAAGAAAACGAAACTTACGTTGTAGAAGAAGCAGAAGATGGTTTGATAGGTATAGAACTTATAAAAGATAAAGATTACGACTTGGTTTTATGCGATATTAAAATGCCAAAAATGGACGGTGTTGAAGTTCTAGAAAAAGCTAAAAAAATAAAGCCAGAAATACCAATTGTAATGATTTCTGGTCATGGAGATTTAGATACAGCTGTAAATACAATGCGTTTAGGTGCTTTTGACTACATATCAAAACCGCCGGATTTAAACCGCCTTTTAAATACTGTAAGAAACGCTTTAGAAAATAAAACACTAGTTGTTGAAAATAAAAGACTAAAGAAAAAAGTAAGCAAAAATTACGAAATGGTTGGAAATAGTGATGCCATTTCTCATATAAAAGATATTATTGAAAAAGTTGCGTCTACAGATGCCAGAGTTTTAATTACAGGTCCTAATGGAACTGGAAAAGAATTGGTTGCACATTGGTTGCACGAAAAATCAGATCGTTCTAAAGCACCTATGATTGAGGTAAATTGTGCAGCAATTCCTTCAGAATTAATTGAAAGTGAATTGTTTGGGCACGTTAAAGGTTCTTTTACAGGAGCTAATAAAGACAGAGCAGGAAAATTTGAAGCAGCAAATGGAGGAACTATTTTTTTAGATGAAATAGGAGACATGAGTCTTTCTGCACAAGCAAAAGTTTTGCGAGCTTTACAAGAAAATAGAATTTCAAGAGTAGGATCAGATAAAGACATCAAAGTAAACGTTCGAGTAATTGCAGCAACAAATAAAAACCTACAAGATGAAATTTCACAAGGTAGATTTAGAGAAGATTTATATCACAGATTAGCTGTTATTTTAATAAAAGTTCCAGCGTTAAATGATAGACGAGAAGATATTCCATTGTTGGTAGATTTTTTTGCTAAAAAAATAGCTACAGAACAAGGTATGTCTGAAAAAACTTTTTCAGAAGATGCTATAGATTTATTAAAGCAATACAATTGGACAGGTAATATTCGTGAATTAAGAAACGTTGTAGAACGTCTAATAATTCTTGGAGAAAAAATTGTTTCAGATAATGATGTAAAATTATTTGCGAGTAAATAGTCTAACTATAGAAATTATAAAAAAAGGAGACTCATTTTGAATCTCCTTTTTTTTTATTCAATTTATTTTTTATAAATCAAAACGATCTAAGTTCATCACTTTTGTCCAAGCTTTAATAAAATCTTTAACAAATCTTTCTTCTCCATCATTTGCTCCGTAAACCTCACAAATTGCTCTCAACTCTGTATTAGAACCAAAAATTAAATCTGCACGAGTTCCAGAAAATTTCATAGCATTTGTTTTTCGATCTCTACCAATAAACTCTTTTTCTTCAGAATTTACAGCTTTCCATGTAATTGAAAAGTCTAAAACATTCACAAAAAAGTCATTTGTTAAAGATTCTTTTTTATCGGTAAAAACACCGTGATTAGAATTATTATAATTTACACCTAAAACTCTTAAACCACCAACTAAAGCAGTCATTTCAGGAACAGATAAAGTCAATAGGTTTGCTTTGTCAATTAATAACTCTTCTGCGTTTATACCCAAATTTGGTTTTTCATAATTTCTAAAACCATCAGCTAAAGGCTCTAAATATTCAAAAGCTTCAATATCTGTTTGTTCTTGAGAAGCATCTGCTCTTCCTGCGGAAAATGGAACAGATACATTATAACCAGCATTTTTAACTGCTTTTTCAACACCAACAGTACCACCTAAAACAATCAAATCTGCAATTGAAACTTCACCTTTAAAATCGTCTTTAATTTTTTCGTAAACAGATAAAACTTTTTTCAATTCACTAGGATTGTTAACTTCCCAGTTTACTTGAGGTTCTAATCGAATTCTAGCACCATTTGCTCCACCACGTTTGTCTGAATCTCTATAAGTTGATGCAGAAGCCCAAGCTGTAGAAACTAATTGAGAAATAGTTAAACCTACATTAGAAATGGTGTTTTTTAGAGCTTCAATATCGGCGTTACTTAAAATGCTTTTTGAGGCAGGAATTGGATCTTGCCAAAGTAATTCTTCAGAAGGAACTTCAGGTCCTAGATAACGCTCTTTAGGTCCCATATCTCTATGAGTTAACTTGTACCAAGCTCTGGCAAAAGCATCTTCAAAAGCCTTATGATCTTTATGAAAACGAGTTGAAATTTCTAAATACTTTGGATCTGTTTTTAAAGCGATATCCGCAGTTGTCATCATCAGAGCTTGCTTTTCATTTGGGTTTCCAGCCTTTGGAGCCATTCTCGCATTTGAAGCTGCTGTTGGTGTCCATTGATGTGCTCCAGCAGGACTTTTAGTTAATTCCCAATCATAATTTAGTAAAACATCAAAATAATCTGCATCCCATTTTGTAGGATTTGGTGTCCAAGCGCCTTCAATTCCACTTGTAATTGTATCATCTAAAACACCCGATTTAAAGGAATTTTTCCAACCTGAGCTCATTTCTTCGATTTTTGCTCCATGAGGTGCATTGCCAACATATTTATCTGGATTTGCAGCACCATGTGCTTTACCAAAAGTATGACCTCCTGCAACTAAAGCCACAGTTTCTTCATCATTCATAGCCATTCTTTTAAATGTTTCTCTAACATTTTTGGCAGAACCTATAGGATCTGGAACTCCATTAGGTCCTTCAGGATTTACATAAATCCAGCCCATCATAACAGCAGCCAATGGTTTTTCTAGTTCACCACTTTCATATCTTGCTTCATTTTCACCCCAAGTTGTTTCATTTCCCCAGTAAATATCTTGTTCGGGTTCATATATATCTTCTCTACCACCAGCAAAACCAAAAGTTTTAAATCCCATTGATTCTAAAGCACAATTTCCAGCTAAAATCATTAAATCTGCCCAAGAAATTTTATTACCATATTTTTTCTTAATTGGCCATAATAATAAGTGTGCTTTATCTAAATTACCATTATCTGGCCAACTATTTAATGGAGCAAAACGTTGGTTTCCAGAAGCAGCACCTCCACGTCCGTCTCCAATTCTGTAAGTACCAGCACTATGCCACGCCATACGAATCATAAAACCACCATAATGTCCGTAATCTGCTGGCCACCAATCTTGTGAATCTGTCATTAGATTTAAAACATCATTTTTTAATTCTTGGAAATTTATGCTGTTAAAAGCTTCTTTATAATTAAATTTTTCTCCTAAAGGATTTGATTTTGAAGCGTTTTGACGTAAAATATTTAATCTTAATTCGTTAGGCCACCAATCTCTATTTGTTGTTCCTTTTCCTGCGGATTCTTTTTGAGCTCCGTTTAAAAAAGGGCATTTATCTAAATTGCTGCCACTATTGCTGTTATTTTCCATAATTTATAATTTTAGTAAAACTCAAATTTACAATAAATTAATAAATAGTTTTTATCTATATTTCTTATTTTGAAATCAGGAAAAACTATTTACAAAATAGGTATTTTATCAGAATAATAAAATCTTATAAAGTTGTTCGTGAACTATAAATAATAATGATTATAATATAAAAACTTCCCATTAACTTTTTTCATAAAGTCTAGTTGCATATTTATCTTTGTGGCATAATAAACTTAAATATTAATTGAAAAAAAATAAAAATTATGGCAACAGCAGTTGGTAAAAAATTTCCAGATTTAAATGTAGACGCAATGAATGAAATGGGCGATACTTTTAAATTAAATGTATTAGAAGAAGCAGTAAATAATAAGAAGAAAGTATTGTTATTTTGGTATCCGAAAGATTTTACATTTGTTTGTCCAACAGAATTGCATGCTTTTCAAGCTGCGTTAGGTGAGTTTGAAAAAAGAAATACAATTGTAGTTGGTGCGTCTTGCGATACACCTGAAGTACATTTTGCATGGTTAAGTACTTCTAAAGATAATGGAGGTATAGAAGGTGTTACTTATCCTATTTTAGCAGATTCTAATAGAAACTTATCTTCAATTTTAGGAATCTTAGATATTACAAACGAAACGTTTGACGAAGCAACACAAACAATTCAAGTAGAAGGTGATAATGTAACATATAGAGCTACTTATTTAATTGATGAAGAAGGAACTGTTTTTCATGAAGGAGTAAACCATATGCCAGTTGGAAGAAATGTAAACGAATTTTTACGTTTAATTGATGCATATGCTCATGTTCAAAAAAATGGAGAAGTTTGTCCTGCAAATTGGGAAGAAGGTAAAGAAGCAATGTCACCAAATGCAAAAGGTACAGCTGCTTATTTAGCAAAACATTAAATACAAATTTTAAAAAAAAAGGAAAAAATTCGTGTTTAAGTTTGGGGGCTTAAACACGAATCCTAAAAAAAAAAAAGAATTATGGTACAGGAATTAGTAGAAGATAATTTACAAACAATTGTTTCAGGGAATGATAAAGTTGTTGTGCAATATTCTGCAACGTGGTGTGGAAATTGTAGAATTATGAAACCAAAATTTAAAAAATTAGCTACAGAATTAGGTGATATTAAATTCGTAATTGTTGATGCTGAAAAATTTCCAGAAAGTAGAAAGTTAGCAGATGTTAGTAATTTACCAACTTTTGCAACTTTTGTAAATGGAGAAAAGAAAAACCAAACTCAAACAAATAAATTTGACGTTTTAAAAGACTTAGTAAACGAAATCGCTTAACTATGAAATTACCAGTTATCAAGCATCTGACAGGTTTTATTGAAGAAAACGACCAAGATTACATTTTAGAAACGATTGAAACATTAGAAGCTTTAACAGAAGTTCCATCTTTAAAAGATGAAGAATTAGATGTTATAGGTGAATTAATTTCTAATATGTATGGAGCGTTGGAAGTAGATAAAATGGTAAAAGATGGTACTCCTAAAAAAGAAGCATTAAATACATTTATGAAGCGTGTTTTAGGCTCTATTGATAATTAAAGTTATCAAAATAAATTAGTATAAATCTCAAGTGAAAGCTTGAGATTTTTTAGTTCATTTAGCCTTTAACCACTTTTTAAAACTTCTTTTCTTCATAATAAATTGAGCCATATC
The DNA here is from genome assembly GCF_005885675.1 of Polaribacter aestuariivivens. Classification (GTDB taxonomy): domain Bacteria; phylum Bacteroidota; class Bacteroidia; order Flavobacteriales; family Flavobacteriaceae; genus Polaribacter; species Polaribacter aestuariivivens. The sequence goes on along the minus strand of NZ_VANR01000006.1, from coordinate 73,870 downwards.
TTTACCCCATAATTCATAAGATAATTTAGAAGGATGCACACCATCACTAAAATAAATACTAGCATCGTTTTTTAATTGATGTTTTTTAGACCATTTTTCTAACGTAACAATTTCTTTATTATAAAAAACTCTTCTTTTCTTTTTTATCTTATTATGCAATTTGTCACCAAAAATTTCAACTAAATTTCCAATAACAAATTTTATGGTTTTTGTAAATGCAGGAAACTCTTTAATAGGAGGCATGTTTGTGAAATAAATAGGTGTCCTAGGAAATTTTTTCTGTAAATTTTTAATTAAACTATTTACATTCAGCATAAAAAGAGTTGGTGAGTTTAGCTTGAAGGCGTCATTACCACCTAAACCAATAACAATGACATCAGCATTAGATTCTTCAATCTTTGGTAGTATACGTTTGTTAATTTGTTTAGCTGTGTAACCACTTTTAGCATATACTTTCCATAAAACAGAAATATTTTTTTTGCTGGCAATTTCTTTAGCTAAAGCTCCAGTAAAACCATTTTCATGAATATCTACACCAACTCCAGCAATAGTGCTTTCTCCAATCGAAATTATTTTTAAAGTTTTTTTGACATTATTTTTTATAAAACCTTGTGGTTTTTTTGCTTCTGGCAATCTTGGAGTTTGCTTTATTATTTTTTTTCCTTGATAAAAAAGCAAAGGAAGTAGAGGAAAAGAGATAATACAACCAAAAAAGTATTTTAAACTCATAGATTAATTTTGTTCTTTCGCTTTTTTAATAATTTCTTTTAAGCGTTGCTTGTGTAACTGCTTTTCCAACTTTACCTTATTAATTTTTCGATTCATTAACTTGGTATGTTTTGCCTTATTCAGCGTATTTTTTGCTTTACCTTTTCCTTTTTTTGGCATCAAAATTACTTTATCGATAAAAATTACAAATAGATTGTTCTGTTCTATTTTTTCTACAAATTCTATTATCTTCGTTTTTTACAAAAATAAGAAAATATAATGGTAAGAAGTTTGAAAGATTATATTGTAATTGGTTTAAAAGGAATGGCAATGGGTGCTGCAGATGTAGTTCCTGGTGTTTCTGGAGGTACAATTGCATTTATTTCTGGTATCTACGAAGAATTATTGGGTGCAATTAGCAATGTAAATTTAAAGTTGTTTAAAACTTTAAAAAACGAAGGTATTAAAGCCGCTTGGAAACAAATAAATGGTTCGTTTTTATTAGCGCTTTTTACAGGAATATTTATCAGTATTATATCATTAGCAAAAACCATAAAATGGTTGCTAGAAAATGAACCAGTTTTGCTATGGTCATTTTTCTTTGGATTGGTTTTAGCAAGTATTATTTACATTGGAAAACAAGTAGAAAACTGGAACTTTAAAATAATTATCTTATTTATATTAGGAATTGCTTTTGGATATATCATCACAGTAATACCATCTACAAATGCAGGTAGTATTAATTATTTATTTTTAGTTTTTGCTGGAGCAATTGCTTCTTGCGCAATGATTTTACCCGGAATTTCAGGATCTTATATTTTACTTTTAATTGGTGTTTATCCAATAGTTATGACCGCAATTACTACGAAAGATGTTAAAATAATTGGTGCCATTGGTATAGGCGTAATTATTGGTTTGTTATCATTTTCGAAACTATTAAAGTGGCTTTTCGTAAATTATAAAAACGAAATGTTAATTGCACTAACAGGAATTATGTTAGGTTCTTTAAATAAGGTTTGGCCTTGGAAAGAAACCGTTTCTACTTATGTAGATAGTCATGGAGTAACAAAGCCATTAGTAGAACAAAGTATTTCACCTTTTTCTTATAACGGAGACCCAGAATTATTATTAGCAATACTTTTAGCAGTAGCTGGTTTTGCGTTAATTTTAATTATGGAAAAACTAGCTGTAAAAAAAGCATAAATGCAAAAAGAAAGAACCTTTGTGCAAAAATTTCACCTTTTTTTAAAAGGTTTGGCAATGGGTGCTGCAAATAAAGTTCCAGGAGTTTCTGGAGGAACAGTTTCTTTTGTTTTTGGTTTTTATGAAGAACTAATTTATTCCTTTAGAAAAGTAAATGTAACTGCATTTAAACTCTTAATAAACGGACGTTTTAATAGTTTTTTTAGATATGTAAATGGTGGATTTTTACTGCTAATTATGGGTGGAAGTATTTTTAGTTACTTCAGTATTTCACTTGTTTTAGATTATTTTTTACAAAACTACGAGCTTTATGTTTGGAGCTGGTTTTTTGGAATGATTATAGGCTCCATTTATTATATAGGTAAAGATTTTGGTGAATGGAACAAGACAAATATTATTTCATTAATTATTGGAGTTTTAGTAGGTGTTGGAATTAGTTTTTTAAAACCTGCTGGCGAAAACGACAATCTTTGGTTTGTTTTTATTTGTGGTATTATTGGTGTTTCAGGCATGACGTTGCCAGGTCTTTCAGGATCTTTTATTCTTATTTTATTAGGAAATTATGTGTTACTTTTAGTAGATTCTGTAAATGAATTACTGTTTGTAATTACAAGTTTAATTGCTGGTAATTTTGATGTTTTATCAGATCCAGAAAAAATACGTTATTTAAAAATAATTAGTGTTTTTACAGCTGGTTCAGCTTTTGGGTTGGTTTCAATTTCTCATGTTTTAGGATATGTTTTAAAAAGGTGGAACTCTATTGTTACAGCTGTAATAATTGGTTTTATTACAGGTTCGTTAGGTATTGTTTGGCCATGGAAAAAAGCAGTTTACGCCTCAACAAATGGTAATTTTATTTTAGATAAAAGCGGTAATAAAATTATTAAAAACTATAGTAGATTTATACCTGATTTCTCAAATTCAGAAACGTGGTTTGCGATTTTTTATATTACTCTGGGTATTGCATTAATCTTAATTATTGATTATTATGGAAGAAAGAAAAAATAGAGTTTTCGGGCTTTTAGGAAAAGATATTTCGTATTCTTTTTCTCGTGGATATTTTACAGAAAAATTTAAAAAAATGGGTTTTGAGAAATGCAAATATGTAAATTTCGACATTCCAACTATTAAAAAATTTCCTTCCGAAGTTATAGAAACTCCTCATTTAAGTGGTATTAATGTAACAATTCCTTATAAACAAGAAGTAATACCTTATTTAGATAAATTAGATAAAACTGCAAAAAAAATAGGTGCTGTAAACACGATAAAACTCACAAAAAGAGGCAATTTAAAAGGTTATAATACAGATGTGATTGGTTTCGAAAAATCAATTTCTCCATTTTTAAAAAAGCATCATAAATTTGCTTTAATTTTAGGCACTGGTGGAGCATCTAAAGCTATTGCTTATGCCTTAAAACAAAATAAGATTGACTATAAATTTGTGTCAAGAAATCCATCAGGAAAAAAACAAATATCATACGAAAACTTATCTGAAGAAGTTATTAATAAATACACAGTAATCATCAATTGTACACCTTTAGGAACTTCACCTAATGTTGATAAATACCCATCAATTCCATATCAATTTTTGTCAGAAAAACACTTATTATTCGATTTGATATACAACCCAGAGTTAACCGTTTTTTTATCTAAAGGACAAGAAAAAGGAGCTACAGTAAAAAACGGGTATGAAATGTTGGAAATTCAAGCAGAAGAATCCTGGAAAATTTGGAATCAGTCCAAATAATCGAATTCATATTTTGTTTTTGTTAATTCTGTAAGTTGTCAGTATCTTTATAGACTAATAATAATATTATTATTAACTGAACTTAAACATTGTAGATATGTTAGACAAGAATGATGAAAACGTTGAAAAAACGGTTACAAATACTGAGGAAGCTGTAAATATTGCTCCAGAAACAGTAAAAGAAAATACTGAAGAAATTTTACAAAAAGAAACTGAAAAACCGAAGTTACAAGACGAAAATACATCAGAAAAAGAAGTTGTTGTAAATGAAAATGAAGAAGATACAACTGAAGCTGTAGATGAAATTGAAAAATCAGTAGCAGAAAACTCTGAAAATGGTGATTCAAATGATGAAGATGAAACTGAAGTAGATTATTCTAAACTAACATTAGAGGAATTAGTTTCAGATTTAAAAAAGACAATTTCCAACAATCCTGTTCAAAAAATAAAAAATAAAGTTGAGGTAATAAAAAGCGCTTTCAACAAAAAATTCGGTGATTTACTCGCAAAAAAGAAAAAAGCATTTATAGATGCTGGAGGAAATTCTATCGATTTTCAATTTTCTAGTCCAATAAAAACAGAATACAATACATTACTTTCTAATTACAAAAAAGAACGTGATGCTTATTACCAAGATTTAGAAAAACAACTAAAAGCAAATCTTGAAAAAAGACTTCAAGTAATTGAAGACTTAAAAGATTTAATTGAAAATGCTGATACAGAAACAATGTATAAGCAATTTAAAGACCTACAAGATACTTGGCGCGCAATTGGACCAGTTTCTAAAACACGTTATAACGATACTTGGAAAACCTACCACCATCATGTAGAGCGTTTTTATGATTTATTACACTTAAGCAATGATTTTAGAGACTTAGATTTTAGAAACAATTTAGAAGAAAAATTAAAAATTATTGAGCAAGCGCAAGCATTAGCAAAAGAACCAGATATTAATTTCGCTTTTAAAGAATTACAAGAATTACATAAAAAGTGGAAAGAAGATATTGGACCAGTTGCTAGAGAAATGCGAGAAGAAATTTGGCATAAATTTAGTTCTGCAACTAAGAAAATTCACGACAGACGTCATCAATATTTTAGAGAAATGCGCTCTAAATATGACGAAATTATTGAGAAAAAATTAAAAGTAATTGCAGTTTTAAATGAGTACGATACTTCTAACAACCAGTCTCATAACGATTGGCAAAAAAGTATAAAAGAAGTGGAAGCATTAAGACAAGAGTATTTTAATGCAGGCAAACTTCCTTACAATAAAAGTGAAGATGTATGGCAAAAATTTAAAGCTGCCACTAAAAAATTTAATGCTGCAAAAAATCTTTTTTATAAGCAAGAGAAAAGCGAGCAACAAAAAAATCTAGAAAAAAAACTTGCTTTAATTGATATAGCTGAATCACTTAAAGAAAGTGAAGATTGGGAAACAGCTACAAACACGATGAAAAAAATTCAATCGGATTGGAAAAAAATTGGTCATGTACCACGTAAATTTTCAGACGATATTTGGAAACGTTTTAAAGCTGCTTGTAATTTTTATTTTGATAGATTTCATAAACAAAAAAACACCGTAAGTAAAGAGCAGCAAGAAGTGGTAAAAGCTAAAAAAGCATTTTTAGAAGATTTAAAAGCAAAAGAAAATCATACCAAAGAAAGCATTTTAGCATCAATTGAAAAATGGAAAGAGTTAGGAAGTTTACCAAGAAACTCTAGACATTTAGAAGGTAAATTTAACAAGCAAATTGATAAAATGTTAGAAACCTTATCTTTAGATAAGCAAGAAATTTCTATGCTTAAGTTTACCAATGTTGTAGATGGTTACTACGCTAATAAAGACTTTAAAAAATTAGACTCTGAACAACTATTTGTTAGAAAAAAAATGGATGAAATTGTACGCGAAATGCAACAGTTAGAAAACAATTTAGGTTTCTTTTCTAATGCAAATGATAAAAATCCTTTGGTAGTAAATGTAAAAAATCAAATTGAAGATTTTAAAACTGATTTAGAAATCTGGAAAGAGAAACTAGATTACTTAAAGAAATTAGAATATTAAAAATAGTTTCTTATAAAATAAAAAAACTCGAAGCGAAAGCTTCGAGTTTTTTTATGATGTGAATGGGTTTTAAATTATGAAAATAATTTATCCATTTTTGCTCTTTCTTCTTCTGCTAAAGCAGCATCAACTAAAATACGACCACTATGCTCGTCAATAGTAATTTTTTTTCTGTTCGCAATTTCTAATTGCACTTGAGGTGGAATTGTAAAATAAGAACCTCCAGAAGCACCACGTTCAATGGCAACAACAGCTAAACCGTTTTTTACTTTAGTTCTTATTCTGTTGTATGCAGAAAATAAATGTGCATCTAAAGATTTTGCAAACTCTTCTGATTTTTCTGATAAAAGTTTTTCTTCTTTTTCAGTTTCTTTCAAAATAGCGTCTAATTCAGCTTTTTTATGAGCTAAATGTTGCTCTTGTTTTGCTAATTTTTCTTTAGTAGCTTCAATTATTTCGTTTTTCTGAGCAATTTTAGCTTTGTACTCGTTAATTCTTTTTTCAGCCAATTGAATTTCTAAATCTTGATATTCAATTTCTTTTGATAAAGAATCAAATTCTCTGTTATTTCTAACATTTTTTTGTTGCTCGTCGTATTTTTTCATCAACGCTTTAGAATCTTCAATCGCCTGTTTTTTATTGTTGATTTCTGTTTCTAAATTCGAAGCATCTTCTGCTAAGTTAGATATACGCTTGTTTAATCCGGCAACTTCATCCTCTAAATCTTCAACTTCTAAAGGTAGTTCACCTCTTACGTTTCTAATTTCATCAATTCTAGAGTCAATTAATTGTAAATCATACAATGCTCTTAATTTTTCTTCAACCGAAACTTCTTTCTTCTTTGCCATGTTTATATGTAATAAATAGGATTTGTACTTTTTTCTGATAAAATGATTGCAAAATTAGTGAATTTTTTTGTAAGATAATCAACCAAAAGGTTTTTTGTAAACTGTTCGCTTTCATAATGACCAATATCTGCCAATAATATGCTGTTTTCTGCCTTAAAAAATTCGTGATATTTAAAGTCTGCACTTACATAAGCATCTGCACCAGCTTTTTTTGCATTGGAAATAGCAAAACTTCCAGAACCACCTAAAACGGCTACTTTTTTTATTTTTTTATCAATAAAGTTAGAGTGTCTTACACAATCTGTTTTCATTGTTTGCTTTAAAAACAGTAAAAAATCTTTTTCTTCCATTTCTGTTGGAAGCTCACCAATCATTCCCATTCCAATATTTTGATGTATGTTTTCTGTTTCAACAATTTCATACGCAACTTCTTCATAAGGATGATTTTCGTGCAAAGCTTTTAAAATAGTATTTTCATTTTTACTTTCAAAAATAATGCTAATTTGTGTTTCTTTTTCGGTATGTAATACACCTTTCTCACCAATTACTGGGTTTGAATTTTCATTGCCTCTATAGGTTCCATTGCCTTCTATATTGAAAGAACAATTATCGTAGTTACCAATATTTCCTGCACCAACTTTAAAAAGCGCTTCTCTTAAAGTAATTGCATTTTCTGTTGGAACGTAGGTTGTTAGCTTTTTTATAATTCCTTTTTTAGGAATTAAAATTTTATTGTTTGTAAGCCCTAAAACTTCACACATTTTTGCAGAAACTCCGTAGTTAGAATTGTCTAAAGCTGTATGTGTTGCGTAAATAGCAATATCATTTTTAATAGCTTTTAAAACAACATGTTCTACATAATTATTACCATTCAGTTTTTTAAGACCCCCAAAAATTATTGGATGAAAACTAACAATTAAGTTACAATTTTTTTCAATTGCTTCATCTACAGTTTCTTCTAAAGTGTCTAATGTTACTAAAACTCCAGAGATCTCCGAATCGTAGCTTCCTACTAACAAACCAACATTATCAAAATCTTCAGCATATTGTAAAGGAGCTAATTTTTCTAAATAATTTGTAACTTCTTTTATCTTCATTTGATTCATTTTTTCTAAAATCAAAGTTACCATTTTTATGTATTTTTACAGCAATGAAACTACTTAGATTTTTATTGTTTCCTTTTGCAGTTGTTTATGACTTGGTTACGAGAATTCGTAATTATTTTTTTGATGTCGGAATTTTTAAAGAAACTTCTTTTAAAATTCCAGTTATTGTAGTTGGTAATTTAAGTGTTGGTGGAACAGGAAAAACACCTCAAATTGAGTATTTGATACGGTTACTAAAAAACAATTTTAAAACGGCTGTTTTAAGTAGAGGTTACAAAAGAAAAACACAAGGTTTTGTAATGTTGAATAACACACATTCTGTAGAAGATGTTGGAGATGAGCCTTTACAATATTTTCAAAAATTTAATAATATTGATGTAGCAGTTGATGCTAATAGAGTAGCAGGAATTCGTACTTTGATTAAAGACAAAAAACCAGAGGTTATTTTATTAGACGATGCTTTTCAACATCGAAAAGTAAAAGGAAGTTTTTATATTTTACTTACAAAATATGACGATTTATTTTCAGATGATTTTTTGCTTCCAACAGGTAATTTAAGGGAAAGTAGTAGAGGTGCAGCTAGAGCAGATGTAATTGTGGTTACAAAATGTCCTCTTGATTTAAATGGTTTAGAAAAAGAAAAAATTAAAAAGAAGCTTCGTAAATATAAAAAGGAAGTTTTTTTTACTACGATTAAATATGCCAACACACTTTCAGGAAGTGCAACTATTACTGTGGAAGAATTAAAAGATTATGAAGTTTTATTAATAACTGGTATTGCAAACCCAAAACCGTTAAGAGCCTATTTAAAATTTTTAGGAATCCGTTTTCAACATTTAAAATTTAATGATCATCATGAATTTTCTAATCATGAAATTAGTGATATTAAAGAAAGGTTTGAAAAAATAACCTCACCAAAAAAAATAATATTAACTACCGAAAAGGATTATGTGCGTTTGGTAAATAAAATAGAAATACTTTCTTTTTTAGCTATTGAAACTTCTTTTTTAGAAGAGAAAGAAACACGATTTAATAACCTAATATTAAATCATATAAAGCAAAAAGGCTAATTTTTTTTAATGATAAATTATAGTTTGTTATAATACAAACTTTTTATAATTCCGTCAGAAAGTCCAATTTTAGGAACGTAAATTTTTCTAGCACCACTCCATTTCATGGCAGATAAATAAATTTTTGTTGCAGGAATAATAACATCTGCTCTATCAGGGTTTAAACTTAATTCAGAAATGCGATCTTCGTAAGACATGTTTTTTAAAAACTGATATTGAGCATTTAAATAAATAAAAGAAATTGGTTTGCCCTCAGTTCTACCAGACATTTTAAAAAGTTTATTAATATTACCTCCAGAACCAATAAGAGAAACTCTTTTTAAATCTTTCGTGTTCTTTTTAATCCACTTTTCTACGTTGGCAAATATTTCTTTGTTAACAGATTTTTTGTTGTTTAGTAAACGTACAGTTCCCATTTTAAAGGATTTTGAAGTTATTATTTTTCCTTTAGAAAATAATGTAAATTCTGTACTACCACCACCAACATCTACATATAAATAAGAGTTGTCACCTTGAATTAGTTGGTCTAAATCTGTTGATGAAATTATGGCAGCTTCTTCTTTACCACCAATAATATCTATTTCTACTTCAGTTTCTTTAAGTATTTGTGCAACAACTTCTTTACCATTAGTAGCTTCTCTCATGGCAGAAGTAGCACAAGCTTTATAGCGTTCTACTTTGTGTACTTTCATTAACAGTTTAAATGCATCCATTGCATTTATAATTCGAGTAATATTTTCATCACTAATTACACCACTCACAAAAGCATCAGCACCTAAACGAATTGGTACACGCACCAAAGAAGATTTTTTAAACTGAGGTTCTTTATCTTCGGAAACAATTACATTGGCAATTAATAATCTTATGGCGTTTGAACCGATATCTATTGCGCCGAATTTTTTTATTTCTAACAAAGTAATTTATTTATGGTTTTTAGGAAACTCTACCAAAATAGTTTTTCCTCGTCTAATGTTTTTCCAGTGTTTTTCTTGAAATTGAATTCCAATAACACCACAAGTTGTTACGTGAGCTAAAGGTTTGTCGCCAAATTCATTTACAAAGGTATTGATACCATGGTCGTGGCTAAAAATAATTGCTGAATTAAAACCATCGTCTAAAGCGTTTACGGTTTTTACCAAATAACCATCACTAAAACTATATAATTGTCTTTTTATTTGAAGATTTGCATGTGGAAAACCAAAGTTTTCACAAAAAATTACAGCTGTATGCAATGCTCTGTTAGCACTACTTGTAATAAAAGTGTCTGGTTTTTCTATTTCTTTGGTTAGAATTTTAGACATTAAATGCGCATCTTTAATACCTCTTTTTTTCAGAGGTCTATCAATATCAGCAATTCCTTTGTATGACCAAGAGGACTTTGCGTGTCTAACAATATATAATGTTTTCATTTATAGTTTAATTGTTGAAGCGTAAATATAAAAATTTATGGTGCCAATCTTTCTAATTTCCAAGAAAAATCTTTTTGTAAAGAATATCTAATTCTATCATGCATTCTATTTGGTCTCCCTTGCCAAAATTCTATAGATATTGGTTTTACTAAATAGCCACCCCAATGTTTTGGTCTTGGTATTTCATTGTTTTCAAATTTTTTCTCAAAGTTTTTTAAAGTAGCATCTAATTCGTCTCTAGAAGCTACAACATTACTTTGGTTTGAAGCCCAAGCACCTAATTTACTTCCATCTGGTCTTGATTCAAAATAACCATCAGATAAGTTTTCTGCTAGTTTTTCAGCTTTTCCTTTTATGATGATTTGTTGTTCTAAAACTGGCCAAAAGAAAGACAAGCAAATGTTGTTATTATCAGCAATCGCTTTTCCTTTTTCGGAAGTATAATTTGTATAAAAAATAAAGCCTTCCCAAGTAAATTTTTTCAATAAAACAACTCTACTTTTCGGAAAACCATCTTTACCAATAGTAGCAACTGTCATAGCATTGGTTTCTTCTACAGCATCAGATTCATCTGCATTTCTAAACCAAGTTTGAAACAGTTCCATTGGGTTTTCTGGACAATTACTTTCTAATAACTCTTGTTTTTCGTAGGATTTACGATAGTTGCTTAAATCTTTTGGCATTTTTATTTTCTTTTAAACAAATATAAACCCAAAAAAGTTAAAAACCCATTGAGAACCAAAACAAAAAACCCGAAATCAAATTGTAAAAATTTTAAACTGTGATAACTTATTATAAAAGTTAGCACTGGAGCAACTAAGCAAATTGCAGGCACCATTTTGTCTTTTACGTTTAGCTTTGTGAACAAACCAAAAGCATACAACCCCAATAATGGCCCATATGTGTAACCTGCAGCTTTAAAAATATTGGCAATTACACTTTCATCTGCAATAAAATACTTAAATATTAAAATAATGAGTACTAAAAGCACAGAAAATACAATGTGTGTTTTTTTTCTAATTTTTTCTTGAGCTTTTTTATCTTGTTTTTTATCAATTTCTAAAATATCAATACTAAATGATGTTGTTAAAGAAGTTAAAGCTGAATCTGCACTTGAATATGCAGCAGCAATTAATCCTAATAGAAAAAATAGTGCAGTTGCCAAACCTAGTGTTCCTTTTGTGGCTATGATTGGAAAAAGCTCATCTTTATGAGCATCTATGCCGTTTTTTTGTGCGTAATCTGTTAATAAAACTCCTAACGCTAAAAAGAAAAAGTTTACAATCACCAAAACTATTGTAAACCAAAACATGTTTTTTTGTGCATCTTTTAGGTTTCTACAAGTTAAGTTTTTTTGCATCATGTCTTGATCTAAACCTGTCATAACAACAGCAATAAAAGCTCCAGAAAGAAACTGTTTCCAAAAATAATTAGCTTTACTTACATCTTCAAAAAAGAAAGTTTTAGAAAGTTCACTATCTGCAACATAAGAGAAAATATTGCTAATTTCCATTTCATTAGAAATCGTGTAAATACAAACACCAACTGCAATTAACATGAATAGGGTTTGTAAGGTATCTGTCCAAACAATGGTTTTAATTCCTCCTTTAAATGTATAAAGCCAAATTAATAAAATGGTAATGGAAACTGTAACCCAAAAAGGTACACCATAAGCGTCAAATAAAATTACTTGTAAAACATTTGCAACTAAAAACAACCTAAAAGCAGCACCAATAGTTCTGGAAAGTAAGAAAAAACTAGCTCCAGTTTTGTATGAATATCTACCAAACCTATCTTCTAAATAAGTGTAAATCGAAGTTAAATTTAACTTGTAATAAAGAGGTAATAAAACCAAGCCAATTACAGCATAACCAACTACATAACCCAAAACCATTTGAAAATAGCTCATGTTTTGTGCTTCTACCCAACCTGGAACTGAAATAAATGTTACTCCAGAAAGTGAAGCTCCAATCATACCAAAAGCTACCAAATACCAAGGAGAGGAATTGTTTGCTTTAAAAAATGTTTTGTTATTGGCAGATTTTCCTGTTACATAAGAAATAAAAATAAGTACAGAAAAATAAGCTATTATTAAAAGGATAATATGAAGTGGTTGCATTGAATCAATTTTAATTTTTGATGTACGAATATATGTTTTTTAGCAGTCTTTTTTCTTTTTTATTGATTCTTTTCTTTTTTATGAGTTAAATTTGCAAACTATGGATTTTTCATCAAAATTATTAGAAAACGCCGTAAATGAAGTATCACGTTTACCAGGAATTGGTAAACGAACTGCATTACGTTTGGTTTTACATTTGTTAAAACAACCTACAGAGAATACTAAGTATTTATCAGAAGCCTTATTGCATTTAAGAAATGATGTAAAAACGTGTGAAAAATGTCATAACATTTCAGATACTGTTTTGTGCGATATTTGTCAAAACCCAAAAAGAAATGCTGAAATTGTTTGTGTGGTTGAAGACATTCGTGATGTAATGGCAATTGAAAGTACGTCTCAATTTAAAGGATTGTATCATGTTTTAGGTGGAAAAATTTCTCCTATTGAAGGAATTGGTCCACAAAATTTACAAATTGATTCTTTAATACACAAAGTTGAAAAGGGAGAAATTAAAGAATTGATTTTTGCCCTAAGTTCAACAATGGAAGGAGATACAACAAATTTTTATATATTTAAACAAATAGAAAAATTTGATATCACAACATCAACCATTGCACGCGGAATTTCTGTAGGTGATGAATTGGAATATGCAGATGAAGTTACTTTAGGAAGAAGTATTGTAAATAGAATTCCTTTTGAGCAGAGTATTAGAGGTTAAATTTCTGAATTTTTTGTTTCATCACTTTCTAAAACCTCTTTTTCAGCTTTGTCCCAAGATTTTTTTTCTCTAATTTTCTTGTAAACTTTAATTCCTAACATCATTAAAATACCAAAAAGAATAATTCCAACAACTCCCCAAATCCAATTGATAGCACTTTTAACGGTTACTAAAAAAACGACTGCAAAAAGTATAATGGTGGAAACTTCATTAAAAATACGCAATCTAAATGCGGAATATTTATAAATATCTCTTTGAAGTTTGCTATATATGTTTTGACAAAATCCGTGATAAAAGTATAGTGCTAAAACAAACGCTAGTTTTACCAACATCCAAGATTCTGATAAGTAATAAGGATTTTGATACAACATCCAAAAAGCAAAAATACTTGCTAAAATTGCTGATGGCCATGTAATAATGTACCACAAGCGTTTTGCCATTAATTTGTATTGCGTTTGTAAAATGCTTTTTGCGGGTTCTAATTTATTTTCTGCTTCTGTTTGATAAATAAATAAACGCGGAATGTAAAATAACCCAGCAAACCAAGTAACTACAAAGATGATGTGTAGTGCTTTTACGTATAGAAAGTCCATAATTTATAATTTTAGTTTCAAAGTTTCAAAGTTGTTCTCGATACAATTTCGATGAAAAATCGAAATCACTCGAACTGAACAGCGTGCAAACTGCGACAGCCAACTGCAGACTGAGACTTCGACAAGCTCAGCCTGACATTTGTTATATTAATTGTGTTTAGATCTTGATAATCAAATTTAATATTCTAAAGTTGAAAACTGCGACTTCAACTGAAAGTTGCTAATATTTCTCGTAAATTGGTAAAAACGTAAAGTTTTTAATTTTTTTACAGCAACTGCAACTGCAACTGCTACTGCTACTGAAAACTCCAACTGCCAACTGAATACAACCTACTAATCTTTCCATTCATTTATCCACGAAACCATTACATCTACCCAATCGTCATTGTCGTTCATACAAGGAATATGTTTGTAATGGGTTCCTCCAGCAAGTAAAAATTCTTCTTTTCCTTCCATCGCAATTTCTTCTAAAGTTTCTAAACAATCTGCTACAAAAGCAGGTGTAATTACAGCTACTTTTTTCTTACCCATTTCTGGAAATTTCTCCAGCTCAAAATCTGTGTAAGGTTTTAGCCAAGGATCTTTTAATAAACGAGACTGAAAGGAGTTGCTCCAAGTGCCTTCTTTTAAATTTAAGTATTTTACAATTCCTTTTGTGGTTTCAAAGCATTGATGCCTATAACAAGTGTGATGAGCAACTGAATTGCGTTCACAACAACTACCATCTAATTTACAGTGGCTATTAGTTGGATCAGATTTTTTAATATGACGTTCTGGAATTCCGTGATAAGAAAATAAGATATGGTCATAATCGAAACCTTTTAAATGATTGGCAATGTTATCGCTCATTACTTTAATATAATCTGGTTCATTGTAAAAAGGAGGTAAAACATCTAATTTTACATGAGGATATTTTTCTGCTAAAATTTCTTCTGCTTTTACAACCACAGTTTCGTAAGAAGACATTGCGTAATGAGGATATAAAGGCACTAACATAATTTCTGTAACACCTTTATCAATTAAATTTTTGATTCCTTTTTCCATAGACATGGAGCCATAACGCATTGCCAATTCTACAGGAATATCTATTTTTTGTTTTATCTTTTCAGTAAAACGTTCTGAGATTACAACTAAAGGAGAACCCTCATCCCACCAGATTTTTTTATAAGCTGCAGCAGATTTTTTAGGACGAAAATTTAAAATAATTCCCTTTATTAAAACGTAACGTTTCCAATAAGGAATGTCAATAACACGTTCGTCCATTAAAAATTCGTCTAAATATGTTTTTACGTCTTTTATTTCAGTTGAATCTGGTGATCCTAAATTGTTTAATAATATTCCTTTCATTTTTATGCTGAATTTATTTCAGTAATTTTTTTAATTATTGTTGCTCTTTAATTGATTCGTAACTTCATATAAAGTAATTGCCAAACTATGTATAACGTTCATACTCGAATTCCTGCCATACATTGGTATTGAAACTGTGTAATCTACTAAATTTACATTTTCAATTCCATTTCTTTCACTACCTAAAAGTAATACGATTTTTTCGTGATTTTTAAATTTAAAATCTTGAATATTGATGCTTTTATCAGTAATTTCTATACCTACAATTGCATTGCCTTCTTTTTTTAATTGATGTATTAAATCATCAAAATTAGTATAAAAATTATGTGCAACTTGTTGAATCGTATTTCTAGCAGTATTTATAACTTTTCTGTTTTCTACAGAAGGGGAATTTTTATGAAAATAAATTTTTTTTATCCCAAAGCTTTCAGAAATACGAAAGCACATACCAATATTTTCTGGTGTTCTAATAGCATCACAAACAATAGTAATTGGAAATTTTTGTTGTGAATTTTCGATGTCGTAATGTGTTAGTTGTTTCAAAATTTCTTTTCTTTTAACTATTCAAACTCATTACATATTTTTTTGGTGTTGTTCCAAACTTCTTTTTAAAAGCAGCTATAAAATGACTTGCAGTACTATAACCAACTTGTACACCTACTTCATTTACATTGTACTGATTGCTTTCTAGTAGTTTACGAGCATGTTCCATTTTGTAATCAAATAAAAAACTGTACACAGTATCACCATAAATTTGTTTAAAACCTTCTTTTAGTTTTTTTAAATTCAAGCCAATTTCTGTAGCCAATTCTTGCAAACTTGGAGGTTCTGCCATTCTTGAAATAATAATATCTTTCGCTTTTCTAATTTTTAAAACATTTTGTTCGTCAACTAAAAACGGACAATATTCTGCGCCTGTATTTTCTTCTTTTTGAAAATGTAAACTCAACAACTCATATATTTTACCTTTTACATACAATTCACGAATAGAACTATTAATATTAGAGTTGATAATTTGTTGTAAAACAATTGCAACAGTTGGCTTTATTTCTGTATCATCATAAAATTTCCGATTGCTATTTTCGTTGCTTAAAAAAGGAATATAACCAGAGTCTTTAGAGAATAAAGAGTGGAATTTTTCAATAGAAATTAACACGGAAACCAAGGTTGTTTTTGGTTGAATTTCTAAATTAATTGGCAATGTTCTTTGCGGATTGTAAAGTAATATAGATCTATTGTCAAAAACATTAAAAGTATAAGAACCATTATTGAACAAGAATTTAGAGTCGCCTCTTAAACAAAAATGCATTTGAATGAAAGTACTGTCAATTTCCCTCTCAAAACTAACAACTTTTTTGCTTTCATTCTGAAAATGAAGTACATAAAAACCTTTTTCTAAGTTTATTTCATCAAAAGAACTTTCTCCGACATTTTTAAACATAAATTCTTATAAATTTATTTTCTTTTTATTTAGAATCATTCTATATAAAAAATAATTAAAACCTTAATAACACTACAAAAATAACGATTTTTAGGTTTCTTTCTATTAAAAAGTATTTAAAAAACACACATCGTTATTTAAAGTACTTTTAGCGATACTTTTTTATGTGCTAAGTTTTTACTTTTGCTTCATCTTTAGAATTTATGAAAGAATTAGGGCAAGAGCACTTTTACAATATTGGTGTAAGTTATAAAAAAGCAGACGCAGAAACGCGTGGTAAGTTTTCTGTATCTAAAGAAAACCAAATAGCACTTTTAAAATCTGCAAAATTAAAAGGAGTTTCTGGCGTTTTTATAATTTCAACATGTAACAGAACAGAAATTTTTGGTTTTGCAAATAGGCCTTGTTTATTAATTGAGCTATTATGTGAATTTTCTGAAGGTACTTCAAAAGAGTTTGCTGAAATTTCAAATGTATTTCAAGACCAACAAGCTATCAGTCATTTATACAGAATTGGTACAGGTTTAGATAGTCAAATTTTAGGTGACTATGAAATTGTAGGTCAATTAAGGCAATCTTTCAAGTTATCAAAAAAATTAAAAACTACAAATGCGTATATAGAGCGTTTGGTAAATAGTGTTTTACAGGCAAGTAAAAAAGTAAAAAACAGTACAAAATTAAGCTCTGGAACGACTTCTGTTTCTTATGCAGCTGTTCAATATATTATTAAAAACGTACCCAATTACAATACTAAAAATATTTTAGTGTTTGGTTTAGGTAAAATGGGAAAACATACTTGCAAAAATTTAGCAGAATATACGAAAAACAAGCAAGTTTGTTTAGTTAATAGAACTGAAGAAAAAGCAACCGAGTTTGTTAAAGAACATAAATCTATAAGAAAATCTGTGATAGAAAACTTATCTGAAGAGGTAGCAAATGCAGATATTTTAATTGTTTCCACAGGCGCAGAAAAACCAACAATTACTAAAAACCATCTATCAGAAAATAAAGAGATTTTAATTTTAGATTTATCAATGCCAGAAAATGTGGCACATGATGTACAAGACTTTAATAATGTATCTTTAGTAAATGTTGATGAATTATCGAAAATCACACACGAAACGTTAGCTGTTCGTTTAGCAGAAGTACCTCTTGCAGAAAAAATTATAGAAATTCATAAAGCAGAATTTAACGATTGGTTAAATCACAGAAGATTTACACCAGCTATTGCTGCACTTAAAAGTTCTTTAGAAAATATAAAGAATGATGAAATTAATTTTCAGAAAAAGAAAATATCTAATTTTGATGAAGATCAAGCAGAAATTTTAACTTCACGATTAATTCAAAAAATTACGACACAATTTGTAAAACATTTAAAAGATGAAAACACTTCAGTTTCAGAAAGTATAGATGTTATTCAAAAAGTGTTTCAATCATAACCAAAAACATGCAAAAAATAATAAGAATAGGAACTCGCGACAGCCAATTAGCGCTTTGGCAAGCTAATAAAGTACGCAAAGAATTAACAGAATTGGGCTACGAATCTGTAATTGTTCCTATAAAATCTATGGGTGATATTGTTTTAGATAAACCTTTGTATGAATTGGGTATTACAGGTGTTTTTACCAAAAACTTAGATATTGCAATGTTAAATGGCGATATTGATATTGCAGTTCACTCCTTAAAAGATGTGCCAACTTCTTTACCAAAAGGAATTGTACAAGCAGCAGTTTTAAAAAGAGGAAATTACAACGATATTTTAGTTTTAAAAGATACAGAAGAATTTTTCGGACAACCAAATGGTATTATTGCTACAGGAAGTTTACGAAGAAAAGCAATGTGGTTAAATCGTTATCCAACTCACAAAGTTGAAGATTTAAGAGGAAATGTAAATACACGCTTAAAAAAATTAGAAGACAGCGAAACTTGGAACGGAGCAATTTTTGCAGCAGCAGGTTTAGAGCGTTTAAAAATAAGACCAACAACATCTGTGGATTTATCTTGGATGATTTCTGCACCAGGACAAGGTACAGTTATGATTGCTGCCTTAGAAAAAGACGATTATGTTTTAGACGCTTGCGAACAATTAAATCATCACGAAACAAAAGTTTGTGTTGGTATTGAGCGTGAATTTTTAAGATTATTAGAAGGTGGTTGTACAGCACCAATTGGAGCTTTGGCTTATGTTGATGCAAAAACCGAAGAAATAAATTTTAAAGGTGTTTTATTAAAAAAAGATGGTTCAAAAAAATTAACGGTTAACAAAACTGCAAAATTAGGAAGCCACAAATATTTAGCAAAAGATTGTGCAGATTATATAATCAATAGAGGAGGAAAAGAGCTAATTCTTGAAGATATTGAAGGAGAATCTCCAATAAAACATAAAATATACTCTACAAAGAAATTGTCAGAAATTCAAAAGAAAATTTTATCAAACTCAATTGGAGTTGAAGACAGCGATTTTATAAAAATTCGTTTTAATAGAATTCCAGCAAAAGTGATGAAAGATTCTCATGAGAATGTTGTAATTACAAGTCAAAATGGAGTAGAGGCTATTTTAAATTCTTTTACAAAAGATGAAATAAATTTTAAGAATATATTTTGTGTTGGTAGAAGAACCAAAAAATTAATTGAAAATAGAATAGGCAAAGTTAAGTATGTAGCAAAAAACGCAAAAAAATTAGCTGAATATCTATCAAAAGAATTAGAAAGTAAAGAAGTAACCTATTTCTGTAGTGATGTAAGATTAGATATTTTACCAGCATATTTAAAAATGAATGATATTACTGTAAATGAAGTAGAAGCTTACAAAACAATGTTGAGTTCTGTAAAAATAGATGATGATATTTCAGGAGTTTTGTTTTACAGTCCTTCAGGAATTCAGAGTTATCTCAAAGAAAACAATACTGATAAAATTGCCTTTTGTATTGGTGAAACTACAGCAAAAGAAGCAAGAAAACATTTTGAAGAAGTACAGGTTGCCAACATGCCAGATGTGGAAAGTTTACTAAAATTAGTAAACTCACATTTTACAGCAAATTAAATATTTTACAAAATCTTTTTAAATAAAGTTAAATTAGTTGATTTGATTTTTTATGGCATTTGAAAAGATATTAAATTATAGTAAATGTTCAGAACTCGTAGATTAAGAAAGTCAGAAGGCATTAGAAGATTGGTTAGAGAAACCAAATTATCTGTAGATGATTTTGTATATCCACTTTTTATAGAAGAGGGAGAAAATATTAAAACAGAAATTGTTTCGATGCCTGGGATTCATCGTTTTTCTTTGGATAGAATTTCTGAAGAATTAGATGAGGTTGTAGCGTTAGATATTCCTGCAGTTTTGTTATTTGGTATTCCATCAAATAAAGACGATGAAGGCACAGAAACTTGGAATGATAATGGAATTATGCAACAAGCCATTCGTTTTATTAAAAAGAATTATCCAAGTTTATATGTGATTACAGATGTGTGTTTTTGCGAATACACTTCACATGGTCATTGTGGAATTATTCATGATAATGATGTAGATAATGATGCAACTTTAGTCAATATTGCAAAGCAAGTTATTTCTCACGCAAAAGCAGGTGTAGATATGGTTGCGCCTTCAGGAATGATGGATGGCACTATAGATATGATTCGTCAATCTTTAGATAATTCAGGTTTTCCAAACTTGCCAATCATGGCATATTCTGTAAAATATGCTTCTGCTTTTTATGGACCTTTTAGAGATGCAGCAGATTCTGCACCCACTTTTGGTGATAGAAGAACCTATCAAATGGATCCGTCAAACAGAGATGAAGGAATGCGTGAAGCAACTTTCGACGATCAAGAAGGAGCAGATATTTTGATGGTAAAACCAGCTTTATCATATTTAGATATTATTAGAGATTTAAAAAATAATTTTGACAGACCAATTGCATGTTATAACGTAAGTGGCGAATATGCAATGGTAAAAGCAGCTGCCCAAAAAGGATGGATTGATGGCGAAAAAGTTATGATGGAAAGTTTACTGTCTATGAAAAGAGCAGGAGCAGATATTATTATTACGTATTTTGCTAAAGAAGCTGCTAAAATTTTAAATAAATAGCATTTAGCATTTCGCTGTTAGCAATTTGCTAATGGCTAAAAGCTAATTGCAAAAAGCTATAAAATGAAATTCAAAAAATCAGAAAAATTATATAAAAAAGGATTAACACATTTAGTTGGTGCTGTAAATTCACCTGTTAGAGCATTTTCTTCTGTAGGTGGAAATCCGTTGTTTATCAAAAAAGCAAAAGGCAGTAAAATTGTTGATGTTGATGGAAATGAATATGTAGATTTAGTAGGTTCTTATGGACCAATGATTTTAGGCCATCGTCATAAAAAAGTAGAAAAAGCAGCCAAAAAAGCTCTGAAAAAAGGTTATTCTTTTGGAGCATCAACTGAAGCTGAAATAAAATTAGCAAAAATTGTTTGTGATGCTTTTCCTGAAATGGACAAAGTACGTTTTGTAAACTCTGGTACAGAAGCTGTGTTAAGTGCAGTTCGTTTAGCGAGAGCATTTACAGGAAAAGACAAAATTATAAAATTTTCTGGTTGTTATCATGGGCATCAAGATTCATTATTGGTTGCAGCTGGTTCTGGTTTAGCGACTTTAAGTTTACCAGGTTCTAAGGGAGTTCCAAAAGGAGCTGTAAAAAATACCTTAATTGCAGAGTACAATAATTTAGAAAGTGTAAAAAAACACTTCGAAAATCATGATGATATTGCAGGTGTAATTATCGAGCCAATTTGCGGAAATATGGGAGTTGCCATTCCTCAAAATGAATTTTTAATAGAATTGAAAAAATACCTAAAATCTAAAAATGCGTTATTAATTGCAGATGAAGTAATGACAGGTTTCCGTTCCAAATTTGGAGGTGCACAAGAATTATTAGGAGTTGCTGCAGATATTACCTGTTTAGGAAAAGTAATTGGTGGTGGTTTTCCTGTTGGAGCTTATGGTGCAAGAAACGAAATCATGGAGCAAGTAGCGCCTTTAGGAGGAATGTATCAAGCAGGAACATTAAGTGGAAATCCAATTGCGATGGCTGGAGGAATTTCAACCTTAACAGAATTGAAAAAGCAAAATCCGTATGATAAATTTGAAGAAATAGGAAGTATAATAGAAGTTATCTTACTAGAAACAGCAAAAAAATACAATGTTGATTTAGTAGTAAATCGTTTTGGCTCAATGTTAAATCCGTTTTTCACAAAAACCAAAGTCACTAATTTTGAAGAAGCTCAAACTTCAGACACTAAAAAGTTTGCAGTATTCTTTTGGGAAATGATTAAAAATGGTGTGTTTTTACCTCCAAGCCAATTTGAAGCCTGGTTTTTAAACTCAGCAATTTCAGACAAGGACATTCAAGTAATTGCAAATGCAACAGACAAAGCAATGCGTAAAGTTGCTGATAGCTTTTAGCCGTTTGCTTTTAGAAAAAGAACTATGAGAGATTTTAGAAAATTGAAGATTTGGGAACAAGGAATTGTTATTGTAAAAGAAATTTATAAAATATCTCAAAAATTACCTTCTGATGAAAAATTTGGATTAAAAAGTCAAATTACTAGAGCAGCTGTTTCAGTTCCATCAAATATAGCAGAAGGTTCAAGTAGAAATAGTGAAGTTGAGTTTAAGCGATTTTTAGAAATTGCTATGGGGTCGCTTTTCGAATTAGAAACACAGTTAATTATTATCGAGCAATTAAATTTAATAAAATCAGAAGATTTAAAATCAATTTTTGAACTGATTGCAACAGAAGGTAAAATGATTAATGGTTTAATAAGTACAATAAAAAATAACTAGAAGCCAAAGCCAAGAGCTAAAAGCCAATAGCCAAAAGCTATAACATGATTAAAAACGATTTATTTTTAAGAGCATTAAAAGGAGAAACTGTAGATAGACCTCCAGTTTGGATGATGCGTCAAGCAGGACGTTATTTACCAGAGTTTATGGAAATCAAAAAGAAATACGATTTCTTTACACGTTGCCAAACTCCAGAATTAGCATCAGAAATTACGGTGCAACCTATCAGAAGATATGGTATGGATGCAGCCATCTTATTTTCAGATATTTTGGTAATTCCACAAGCAATGAATATTGAGGTGGAAATGAAACCTAATTTCGGTCCTTATCTGCCAAATCCAATTCGCACACAAAAAGATTTGAATAACGTAATTATTCCAGATATTCAAGAATCTTTAGGATATGTAATGGACGCTATAAAAGTCACCAAAGAAAAACTGAATAATGAAATTCCATTAATTGGTTTTGCGGGTTCACCATGGACAATTTTATGTTACTGTGTGCAAGGTCAAGGTTCTAAAAACTTTGATAAAGCCAAAGAATTATGTTTTACAAATCCTATTGTAGCGCACAGTTTATTGCAAAAAATCACAGACACAACCATTGCCTATTTAAAAGCAAAAGTTAAAGCAGGTGTAGATGCTGTTCAGGTTTTCGATTCTTGGGGAGGCATGTTGTCGCCAGTAGATTATCAAGAATTTTCTTGGCAGTATATGCAGCAAATTATTGATGCTTTAAAAGACGAAACACCAGTAATTGCATTTGGTAAAGGATGTTGGTTTGCCTTAAACGAAATGTCTAAATCTGGAGCTTCTGCTTTAGGTGTAGATTGGACGTGTTCTGCTAGAAATGCGCGTTATTTATCAGGAGGAAACATTACATTGCAAGGTAATTTTGATCCTACAAGATTATTTTCTCCGCCAGCAGAAATCAAAAAAATGGTCACTCAAATGATTAATGAGTTTGGAAAAGACAAATACATTGTGAATTTAGGTCACGGAATTTTACCAAACATTCCATTAGACAATGCTAAAGCATTTATTGATGCTGTAAAAGAATATAAAGCAAACTAAAAAGAGAATATTTTGGGCGTTCCCAAAGGTCGCGCTTTTCAATATATCCCTGAAACAAGTTCAGGGATGTCATTTCAATCGCTAACGCACTTGTTTATCAACTTAAGTTATGAAAGAAAAATTTTTCGCTTACATAGAAAATCTTCAAGATAAAATTACTTCAAAATTAGAAGCAATAGATGGTAAAGCAACCTTTCAAGAAGATAATTGGAAAAGAGCAGAAGGTGGTGGAGGTAGAACTCGTGTAATAGAAAATGGTGTAGTTTTCGAAAAAGGAGGCGTAAATATTTCTAAAGTTTTTGGTGATTTGCCAGAAGCTTTGAGAAAACAATTTGGCGTACAAGAAGGTAATTTCTTCGCTTGTGGATTAAGTTTGGTGTTACACCCAAAAAATCCCTTTGTACCAACAGTACATGCAAACTGGCGCTATTTTGAAATGTATGATGATTCTGGAAAAATAGTTACGCAATGGTTTGGTGGAGGTCAAGATTTAACACCTTATTACCTGTTTGATGAAGATGCAATACATTTTCATTCGGTTTGTAAAAATGCATGTGATAAATACCATCTAGGATTTTACCCAAAATTTAAAGAAACTTGTGACAAGTATTTTTGGAACTCTCACAGAAACGAAGCACGCGGAATTGGAGGTTTGTTTTTCGATTACTTAAAAGAAACTGATGAATTTTCTATGGAAGACAGGTTCAATTTTGTAACAGAAATTGGTAATAGTTTTTTAGAAAGTTACGTGCCAATTGTTGAAAATAGAAAAGAACTTCCGTTTACAAAAGCACATAAGGATTGGCAAGAAGTGAGAAGAGGAAGATATGTGGAGTTTAATTTAGTTCACGATAGAGGAACGCTTTTTGGCTTAAAAACAAACGGAAGAATAGAAAGCATTTTAATGAGTTTACCACCAATTGTTCAGTGGAAATACAATCATCATCCTGATGAGAATTCTGAAGAAGAACGGCTTTTAAAAACTTTAGCAACTCCTAAACAATGGATTTAATATTTATTGAATTATTTTCAATAAGTATGGTTAAAAAATCAATAAAAATAAATTAAATTCATTTATTGTGTTTAATTTTATGAATTAGTTAATTTTATTTTTTTATTCATTAGTTTTTCATTTTTAATTTTTATTAAAATTTAAACCTTTTTTAGTATTTTTGCAACCGTTAAAATCAACATAAATGGCAAGATTCGAATTAAAGTTACCAAAAATGGGAGAAAGTGTTGCAGAAGCAACCATTACTTCTTGGTTAAAAGAAGTAGGTGATACTGTAGAGTTAGATGAAGCTATTGTAGAAATTGCTACAGATAAAGTAGATTCTGAAGTACCTTCAGAAGTAGAAGGAACAGTAATTGAAATTTTATATGAAAAAGATGATGTTGTTGCAGTTGGTGCAACAATTGCTGTAATAGAAACCGAAGGTGATAACGAAGAGGTTGTTGCTACACCAACAACAAAAGAAGCGCCAAAACAATCAGCACCTAAAGAAGTTTCTGATGTAGAAAAAACAATAGAAAAAGCAACAGAAATAGTTGCAACCCCAGTAACCAAAACATCAGATTCTGGAAAGTTTTATTCGCCATTAGTTAGAAATATTGCCCAAACAGAAAATGTTTCAATGGAAGAACTTGAAACTATTGCTGGTTCAGGTAAAGATGGTAGAGTTACAAAAGAAGATATTTTATCTTTCATAGAAAGTAGATCTGCTGCACCAGAAAAAGTTTCAGCACCAAAACAAGAAGCTAAGGTTGAAAAAACAGCTCAAAAAGAAGCTCAAAAATCAGCTCCTGTTTCTGTAAATGGAGGTGATGAGATTATAGAAATGAGCAGAATGGGTAAATTGATTGCTAAACACATGGTAGATTCTGTTCAGACTTCTGCTCATGTACAATCATTTATTGAAATTGATGTAACAAATATTGTAAAATGGAGAGAAAAAGTAAAAGATGCTTTTCTAAAAAGAGAAGGCGAAAAACTAACATTTACTCCAATTTTAATGCAAGCAATTGCATCAACCATTAAAAAATATCCTTTAATTAATATTGCTTTAGATGGCGATAATATCATTAAAAAGAAAAATATAAATTTAGGTATGGCAGCTGCTTTACCAGATGGAAACTTAATTGTACCTGTAATTAAAAATGCAGATCAATTAAACTTGGTTGGTATGACAAAAGCCGTGAACGATTTAGCAAATAGAGCAAGAAAAAATGCTTTAAAACCAGATGAAATTCAAGGTGGTACGTACACAGTAACCAATGTTGGTAGTTTTGGTTCTGTAATGGGAACTCCAATTATTAATCAGCCACAAGTAGCCATTTTAGCTTTAGGAGCTATTAGAAAAGTACCTGCAGTAATAGAAACTCCTGATGGAGATTTTATAGGAATAAGACAAAAAATGTTTGTTTCACATTCTTATGACCATAGAGTTGTAAATGGAGCTTTAGGAGGTATGTTTATTAAAACACTAAAAGAAATATTAGAATCTTGGGATTTGAGTCAAGATTTTTAGTTTAATTAAACTTATTTATATTAAAAAAAACACTCAGTCATGCTGAGTGTTTTTTTATTGTAAAACATTTATATTTGCCCTTTAAGAAACATAAATTTAAATATAAAAATGAAAAAATTGTTAGTATTATTTATTGTTGCAACTGGTTTAAGTATTAATGCACAAGAATCTGTATTTTTAAAATTAAACTATAAAAAAGGAGATACTTTTTTAGTACAACAAGACGTGTCACAAAATATGGGCGCTCAAGGTGGTTTAGATATGAAAATGAAAATGGAGATGACCGTAACTAAAAGAGAAAAAGATACATTTCATATAAAGTCGAAAATTAAGCACATTGATATGAACATGTTACAAGGAGGACAAGTAATGTCATATGATTCCTCTATAAAAGAAGAAGATTTAGATCCAGTTGGTAAAATGGTGAAACAACAATTTGATCCTATGTTAAGTGCAGCTATTTTTTCAAAAGTTACACCAAATGGCGAAGTTATTAGTACTAAAGTTGAGCCACTAACTCCTGCATTAGAGCAATTTACAAAACAAAATAAAGGTGTAAATTATCCTAAAGATAAAGTTTCAGTGGGTTCTACTTGGTCAGATGAAGTAAATGAACAAGGTATGAGTCTTAAAACTATTTATACGGTTGCTAAAATTGAAAATGGAAAAGTATATATTGATGTTTCTGGGAATGTATCTGGAGTTGATAAAGGGTCTATAAATGGTAATTTGATTATTGATACAAAGTCTGGTGTTCAAGACAGTTCAAACATGACAATTTCAATGAGTTCAAATGGAATGGATATAGAGATTAAGACAAAAAGTAAAATGACTAAAATATAATTTATAATAAATTATGTTATAAAAAAATGCCTTGAGATTTTCTCAAGGCATTTTTTTATATAAAAATTTATGCAACCTAAGCTAACATTGTAACTGGGTTTTCGATAAACGTTTTTAGTGTTTGTAAAAATTGAGCACCAACAGCACCATCAACAGTTCTGTGGTCGCAAGTTAAAGTCAATTTCATTGTATTACCAACAACTATTTGTCCATTTTTAACAACTGGTTTTTCAACTATTGCACCTACAGATAAAATTGCAGAATTAGGTTGATTTATAATTGAAGTAAAATTATCAATACCAAACATTCCCAAATTAGAAACTGTAAAAGTACTACCTTGCATTTCTGCAGGAGTTATTTTTTTATGTCTTGCTTTACCTGCTAAATCTCTAACAGTTGCACCAATTTGAGTTAAACTCATTTGGTTGGTGTGTTTTATAACTGGCACTAACAAACCTTCGTCTACAGCAACTGCAACACCAACGTGAATATGATTATGGTAAACAGTTACATCATCTTTCCAAGAAGTATTTACTTGCGGATGTTTTTGTAATGCCATTGCACAAGCTTTTACCACCATGTCATTAAAAGAAACTTTTGTATCTGGAATTGCATTAATGGTTTTTCTAGAAGCCATAGCATTGTCCATATCAACTTCTATATTTAAGCTGAAATCTGGTGCAGTAAATTTAGAGTTCCCTAAAGATTTTGCAATTGCCTTACGCATTTGCGAATTTTTAACTTCTTCAGATTTTTCTTCACCTAAAACTGAAAAAGAAGGTACAGCAGCGCTTGAGGCTGGAGTAGGAGTTTCTACAGAAATAGTTGTAGAAGGTGTATAATTTTCTACATCTTTTTTAATAATTCTACCATTTTCTCCAGAACCAGTAACATCTGCTAAATTGATATCTTTATCAGATGCAATTTTTTTGGCTAATGGTGAAGCAAATATTCTACCACCATTATTGTTATTTGTTGTATTTGAAGATTTTTTTTCTTCAGTTTTCTTTTCAGATTTTTCTTCTTTTTTCTCAGATTTAGTATCTGTTTTCTTTTCAGATTTTTTTTCTGATGAAGTACTTTTTCCAGTAGAACCACCATTTTCAACAATAGCTGAAACATCAGTTCCTTCAGGTCCAATAATTGCTAATAAACTATCTACTGGAGCTGTTTCACCTTCTTGTGTACCAATGTATAAAAGAGTTCCTTCGTAAAAAGATTCGAACTCCATTGTAGCTTTATCGGTTTCAATTTCTGCTAAAATATCACCTTCTTCAACTGCATCACCTTTTTTCTTTAACCAAGAGGCAACAGTACCATCTGTCATAGTATCACTAAGACGTGGCATTGTAATTACTTGAACACCTTCTGGTATTTCAGCAGCTTCTGATTTTTCATCCTCATCAGATGATTTTTCATCTTCATTTTCTTTAGAAGATGTTTCTTCGCTGTTTTCAGATGTTTCTTCAGAAGAGTTATCGGCATCTAAAAGTGCAGAAATATCTTCACCCTCTTCACCAATAATAGCTAAAAGTGTATCAACAGGAGAAGTTTCACCTTCTTGAACACCAATATGCAATAAAGTTCCTTCGTGAAAAGATTCGAACTCCATTGTTGCTTTATCAGTTTCAATTTCTGCTAAAATATCACCTTCTTCAATTTTATCTCCAACACTTTTTAACCATTTTGCCACAACACCTTCTTCCATGGTATCGCTTAATCTTGGCATATTTACAACTGTAGCCATATTTTTTTAACTTATAAAAGGATAATCTTCTTGTTCATAAACCATATCATACATTTGTTGAGTTTCTGGGAATGGAGATTCTTCTGCGAATTTTTCACATTCTTTCACCATTTTTTTCACCTCTTTATCAATTGCAGCAATTTCATCTTCAGTAGCGTAATTCTTTTCTAAAATTACATCTTTTACTTGCGTAATTGGATCTATTTTTTTGTACTCCTCAACTTCATCTTTGGTTCTATAATGTTGTGCATCAGACATTGAGTGACCTCTATACCTGTATGTTTTCATTTCTAAGAAAGTTGGTCCATCACCACGTCTTGCTCTTTGTATTGCTTCATCTACAGCTTCTGCTACTTTTATTGGGTTCATAGCATCTACAGGACCACAAGGCATTTCGTAACCTAAACCAAGTTTCCAAATATCTGTATGGTTTGCAGTTCTTTCTACAGAAGTACCCATTGCGTAACCATTGTTTTCAACAATAAAAATTACGGGTAATTTCCATAGCATTGCCATATTAAAAGCTTCGTGTAAAGAACCTTGTCTTGCAGCTCCATCACCAAAACATGTTAAGGTAACTCCATCACTTCCTTTGTATTTATCTGCAAAAGCAATTCCTGCACCTAATGGAATTTGACCACCTACAATTCCATGACCACCATAAAAACCGAATTCTTTAGAGAAAATATGCATAGAACCACCCATTCCTTTAGAGGTTCCTGTTGCTTTTCCATACAATTCTGCCATCACTTTTTTAGGATCTTCTCCCATACCAATTGGCTGAACATGGTTTCTGTAAGCTGTAATCATTTTATCTTTTGATAAATCCATTGCATGCAATGCACCAGCTAAAATAGCTTCTTGCCCATTGTATAAGTGTAAGAAACCTCTTACTTTTTGTTGAATGTAAACAGAAGCAAGTTTGTCTTCAAACTTACGCCAAAAAAGCATGTCTTTGTACCAATCTAAATAGGTTTGTTTGGTGATTTTTTTCATTCTAATGATTGTTATTTATAATGAGGATTATATAAATGTTATGATAATCGAAATACAAAAATAACTGTTTTAAATAGAATAAAAAAACAAGATTTTTTGATTTAACTCAATCGTTTTCGTAGGTGTTTGTTTAAAGCTCTATTTATTTTTAGCTATAATTAGTGTAGCTTTAGCTCCTGTTGCTAAATTCCACTCGTTAGAAGATAGTAGCATACCAGCATCATTATATACTTTAAAAGCGGCAGTATTTGGACCAGAAGAACCTTGGTTTAAAGCAACAAATGCAATTTTATTAATACCTACTTCTAAAGGTATTGTAAAACTTTGATATTGTTGTTTTAGTAAGATGTTTGTTACTACTGGAATGTCATTTACCATAATGGTAACTCTATCACCATCAGGATATTGAAAATCTCTACAAATAATATTTACACTTTTAGAATTGGATCTAAAACTTCCTAAATCTTGGTCTATTTTCGGATAGATATATTGTCCGTTTATTTTTTTGAAAGCTTTTAAAAAGCGGGCTTCACTAATTTTTTGTTGTGTTAAAACTCCTTTATTTTTTAAAGCTTCTTCATCTTGTTGTTGCTTTAATTTTTCTTTTTCTTTTTCAAAGGCTTTTTTAAAACCATCATCTCCTTTTAATTCAATAGATTTTGGTTGTACAGAAACTTTTTTATTTTTTAAAGTAATAGTTTTTCCTTTTTCATTCGCATTTCCACCATTAGTTTTGTCTAACTGTGCAAAAAATGGTGTTGCAAATAAAAAGCTGAATATTAGAAATAAAAATTTTACTTTTTGAGTCATTTTGTAACGTTTAACGTTATATAAGCAAATATAATGCCGATTTATGACGATTGTCTTTAGATTTTGTTAAACTTTTAATTAATTGGAAAGTTAAAATAAGTATTTGGAAAAGGCTCGTTTTTTAAGGTAAAATGCCACCATTCATTATCATAAGGTTTGAAACCATTTTTAAGCATTACATCTCTTAATAACATTCTGTTTTCTTTTTGCTTTTCTGTAATGTTTTTATAAAATGGATGTGATTGAAGACCAAAAAAATCATAAGGACTTCCCATATCCAATTCTTTTCCAGTAGTAGCATCAACAATTGTTAAATCTATAGTGCTACCTCTTGTATGACCCGATTTTGAAGCAATATAACCTTGATTAAAAAGCTGAGATTTTGCAACTTTTGGATAGTATTGCTGCTTCATTAACGTATCATTTAATACTTTGGCCCAAGTTACAAAATGGTTTACAGCTTTTTGTGGCCTGTATCCATCAAAAATTTTTAAGCTCAACCCTTTTTTTTGCAATATTTCTTGAACTTTTTTTAATGCCTTTGCAGTTTCTGTAGAAATAATTAAGCAGTTACTTTGATAGCCATCAATTGGTTTTCCTATAAAATTATTGTTAGATAAATAACGCAATTCTATTTGAATGGAATTATCTATATCATTTAAATACGTAAAACCTTTAGGGATTTCTTGTGAGAAATTTGTAAAACTTATTGCTAAAAAAAGTAAAAGAAGTATTTTTTTCATGTTTTCAAAAATACGTAAAAACGAATAGATTTTAGTAAGAACTATATCTTGCATAAAAATATTGAAAAATACCATAACTTATAAAACCCAAAGCCATAATTGCCATTAAAATATCGCCAAAAGTAAGATTGTGTAGGTATGTAAACATTTCTTGAGTGCCTTTTATTTGATTAGGATTTTGCTCTGAAGCTGCTTTAAAAATAAACCAAGCAAATATTAAAAACGAAATACCTCTAGCAGAAATACCAAAAGTTCCTGTTTTTTTTAAAAAAGCAAACGATTCTAAATTTTTTGATTGTTCAATATTTTTTAAGTGTTTGTTTTTTGTAACAATGTAAAACTGATTGATGGCAGATATAAAAATAATAATTGCAATGGTGTACAAAATATACGCACCATTTTCTAAGTTTAAAATTTTAGTGACCAAAGACTCCTTTGAAACTCCTTGTGTAGATTGATTAACCGCTTTATAAAGAATAGAAATTGCAAAAGAACCATAAATTATACCTCTCATAAAAAAATCTATCATTAAAATGTATTTGGTTTTTTTATTCTTATTGGTTACTACCAAAAACGATTTGTAAAAACGCCAAATAGCATAAGAGAGCATGCCTGTACCTACAATAAGTAATAATACTTTGCCAAAAATTTGATTTTCTAAAAAAGCAATTACAGTATTTCTATCTGAAACTTTACCACCAATATTTAAAGCAGTTAAAAAGGTAAGTATACCAATAATAGCATACACAAGTCCTTTTGTAACAAAGCCAAACGTTCTAATCTTTTGAATCACGAATTTTTTATTTATTGCGAATTTACTTTAAAAAATAGAATCTTGTAAAACTAAAAGTTATTTTAGTATTTAATTATTGCCTAATTTTGTTATTTATTTATGGAACAACTAACACTTACAACACCTGCACTTTTATTTTCGGCAATTTCTTTAATAATGCTTGCATATACCAATCGTTTTTTGGCGTATGCAGCTGTGATTAGAAATTTACATGATATTTATTTAGAAAAAAAAGACGACTCTTTACTGCGACAAATTAAAAATTTGAAGTTGCGTTTGAACCTAACAAGATGGATGCAAATTTTTGGAATTAGTAGTTTGCTTTTTTGTGTGTTAACAATGTTTTTAATTTACGTTGGCTTACAAATTACTGCTGTTTATATTTTTGGTTTTGCACTTATTTTACTTATAATTTCTTTGGCATTATTAATTAGAGAAATACAAATTTCTGCGTTGGCTTTACAACATCATATTGCAGATATTGAAGAATATTTTGAGAAGCAATAGCTTTGTATTAGTAATAAAATAAATTATATTATTAACAATTTTTTTTCTGCTAGTTTTTTAAAGTTTCTAAAATTGTTTCCAATCTGTTTAATGCGGAACCCCAACCATTATAAAACCCCATTTCTTCTTGTTGTTTACAATATTCTGGTGTGGCGTGAATAACTCTAAAAGTAAATTTTGTTTTATTGCCATCTGCCTCAAAGTAGGTTTGTAGCTCAACATTTTCAGTCATAGGTTTAAAATCAGCAGAAGTAATTATTTTTTTAAATTCTTTGATTTCTTTATATGTACCTTCTGATATAAACTCATTTCCATCTGGCATTGGCATTGAATATTTCCATTTTCCTCCAACTTTAAAATTATGTTCAATAACTTTAATATTCATTCCTTTTGGTGCCCACCATTTTAATATGTGTTCAGATTGTGTCCAAGCATCCCAAACTAATTTTACAGGTGCATTAAATATTTTCTCAATTGTTAAGGTTCTGTTTGCTAAATCGCTCATTTTTTATTGTTTTTTGTTTGTATTTGATTGATATAATTTTCAAAGGAATCTATTCTGTCTTCCCATAATTTATTGTACTGCTTTATCCATAAAAACGCAGGAATTAATTTTTGAGGTTGAATTAAACATATACGCTCTCTACCAATTTGATTGAAATCGATTATTCCACATTCGTTTAATATTTTTAAGTGCTTGGAAATTGCAGGTCTGCTTATTTCGAATTTTTCTGCCACTTCATTTATAGTCAAAGCTTCAGTAGCAAGAAGCTCAATAATATCTCTTCTAACTGGATCTGCAATTGCTTGAAAAACATCTCTTCTCATATATTATGTAACTATTTGGTTACAAATATAAATGTAATCATTTGGTTACGCAAATATTTTTATTAAAAAAAATAGTTTTTCTATCTAAAAGTGAGAATTTTAATTATTGTTGTTAGGTTTGTGTGTTTACTTGCTTGAGTTGGTTTATGCTACATTTAGCAATTGAAAACTGAATAGAATATTCATGAAGATTTTTGTGAGTAGGAGAGTATTAGCGAAGAATTATAGAAATTACTGCCCAGGTTTTTATTTTCAATCTTTTTTCCCAAGTAACCAAGAAGCCAGCAATAAATTATATATGGTGTTGTAAAATGTGTACTTAATTTTAGCATCATTCTTATTTAATTTAGAGTAATTTTCAGTAAAATTTTAATTCCGTATTTTGATTAATACCTCATTTTTTTATTAAATTACTTAACTCTGGCACGATTCAATAATTTTTACGATGTGTTTTTATAATATTATTTGTTATATTCAAGCAATTAATTTTACAGGTTGTTGTAAATAGTTGAATTTAATCTGTTCTGTAGTAAAAGTATTGTGGTTTACCAATACGGTCATGAATAATTAATTCATTATGAATTCCATTTTCACTCAACTTTATATCAATCCTCCCTACAATATCTGAATTATCATACCTTATTTCACCAAAGGGTCTTTCGTAGAATGAACCAGTGATTTCTATTTCTCCCTCTAAAATTTCACCAACAACGCATTCGTTATTAGCATTCTTTGTATATATTTTTCTTTTAAATCGCCCATTAGAATCAATTTCAAGATCATTTGGACTATTTACATCAGATAGACAAATATTTGAATCATATGGATAAACTCCATGTATTTTATATTTTCCATTAAATCTTCCTAAACCAGGATAAGCAGGGTCATCTTCTGTACAAGAAGCTATTAAAGTAAGTATAATTAAGGATAAAATAGTGATTTTTAATTTTTTCATATTTTTTACTTAAAACGTATTTCTGTATTGAAAGTTGTAAATATAGCAAAAAAAACAACTAATTATTACAGACTTTGACTAACGCAAGGTTTTTAATTTAGTGCTTTTATTTTCCACATTTTATTGAATTTCATAAACTTGCAAAATTCAGATTTCGAGTAACAATTCCGCATTTTGGCTTTCAGAGTTTGAGTAAATTCAAAGTTTAATAATTGCGAAAACTTGCTAAAATTTCGCAAGAATGTTACAAGCGAGAGAGTGTTCCATATTTTTGAAATTCACACTTTTTTTTCAGAATTTAGATTTACAAACTATAAAAAACCAAAAGTTAATTTAAAAGAACTAACTTATTTCTGACGCAATTCAGCAGTTTTTTACAACGTGTTTGTTTATGGAAAGTTGCGATTTTTGACAAAGAGGAATTTCGGCACGAAATTCAGAAGTTGGCAAAAATGCAACTAACTTTGTTTAAGCTAAAAGTAGCAATTTTTTATAAACGGTGTTAGCAAATGTTATTTTCCTTTAAAATAACTCAATTGTCTATAAACAACTAAATCTTTTTGGTTTATCCATTCAGTATAAGGTTCCAATTCAAATGTTTTTTTTGATGATTCATTAATTATCTCAACAGAATTATTTCCAAATTCGTTTTCTTTTTGATTATAGAATTTAAAACCATATTTTTCTAATTCAGTATTTAATTCAACAATTTGAGTTTCTGATATTTTTAGATTACGAATTTTTCCAAATTCTTTTTCCTCTTTAAGATATAAAGTGTCCAAAATGTAATCAAAACCTTTGGCAACAACATTATTCCAATCCTCAACATAAATTTGATAATAGTTTCTTAATTTTCCATTTTTTTCACGCAAATTAAAAAATCCACAACCAACTGTTATAGTGTCACAACCATTTTTCATAACTTCTCTTAATGAAATATCAAATTCTTCGTCAAAAGCATTATAAGTTGGTGAAGGTCTACAACTATTCAGCGTTATTAAAATTAAAATAATAATACTTTTTTTCATTTTTTAATCTTTCGTTTGTAAGAGAATTTTCAGTTTTTTATAAATTGTGTTTCTCTATTTAGCAAGTTTGAGTAGATTCCACAATATTTGCTAACTAGTAATAAACAAAGTATCCCTTTTTTTATTTTGATAAATAAAGTTTTTATTGCTACCATAATTGGTTGATAAATATAATTTATAAAAATGTATTAATCAACTTTAGGTGAGCTTAAAAGTTTGTTGTTTCTAATTTTAGAGATATTTTTTTTGGTTTAAATTTAATTTAAAATCCTTTTCAATACAAAACAATTTGCAAACTCTATAAAAAAGTAAGCGTCGTTTTTTACAAAACGACGACTTACCAAGTAAACTAATAAAACCAAGTATTAGTACTCAACCATTTTAATGCAAATGGTAAGATATTAGAAGTTAGCTTTCTAATAAATTTTTATTCAGAATAGGGTTTGTGATTGTAACTTAACACCCTTTTTAGTTTCCAAATTTTATTTTCTAGTATCCAAAGATGTGTAAAATCT
This sequence comes from Polaribacter aestuariivivens, assembly GCF_005885675.1. GTDB lineage: Bacteria > Bacteroidota > Bacteroidia > Flavobacteriales > Flavobacteriaceae > Polaribacter > Polaribacter aestuariivivens. The sequence goes on along the minus strand of NZ_VANR01000006.1, from coordinate 38,306 downwards.
GCAATACCAACAGTAATTAATTTTCCATTTTGTTTTTCTTGAAATGTGTGTTTCCCTTGTTGAATGGCACCATATAATTGTCCGTTTTTCTTCATCGAAAAAACTTCTAAAGAATTGTTTACAAGTGTTCTTGAATGATTTCCTGGATTGGCACAAATATTATTTTTAACAGCTTCAAAAAACTGTTCTTTATTTTGAATACCACCAACGTCATGATAAAATTCAAAATCAGCTGAAATCATTGGTTGTAATTCTTTAAGATTGCAATTATTAAAAGCATTATTGAATAAAATACTGTCTTTAGATTTTAATGTTTTAAATAAAGTGGAATTTTCAGCTTCTTGAGCATTAGAAACCCAAGAAAATAAAAACATAATAATTGCTATTAATATTTTTATGACAACAGAATTTTTAAAAGGTTCTAAAAGTGATTTCATAATAGGTTTAAAAGAAATCTTGAGGTTGCTTACAACCTCAAGAAATCAGGTTTTGGTTGATTGATATTTGTTATTATTTTTTAGAAACGCTTCCTCCAGAAGACGATTTTTTAGATACATTTTTTGGACTTCCTTTATAATCGATATCTCCACCACTTGTAGCTCTAGCTTCAATTTTTTGTGATGCGTAAATATTTATGCCTGCACCACTTGTTGCTTTGGCAATTACATTTTCGCTTTTTAAATCGTAAGCATCTATAGAGCTTCCACTTGTAGCGCTAGAAGCGTGATTGGTTGCAATTCCAGAAATACGAATATCTGAACCACTTGTAGAGGAAGTTTCTACACTTTCTGCATCCACTTCTAAACGAATGTCTGCACCACTAGTAGCTGAAATTGAAATTTCTTGTGTTTTTATAATTCCATTTCCGTAAACGTCACTTCCACTTGTTGCTTTAAGTGAATTTAAGTTTTGAATGGTAACGTGAACTTTTCTAGATTTTGCTTGCCAAATGTTTTGATCTGTATATATTTTTAAGACGCCATCAATTACTTCTGTAATAATAATTTCTTGTAAATTTTCATCAGCTTCTACAGTAACTTTATTGATATTGCCTTGTGTGATGTACAAATCTATTCCAGAGCTTACTCTGATGCCCGAAAAATTGTCTGCCACTTTTCTGTCTTCTGTAGTTACATTTCTGTTTCCATTTACTCTGTTTAGCATGTCTATTCCGCAAGAAGTAAAAATGGTTGCTACGAAAAGAATTGCTACAATTTTGTTGATTGATTTTTTCATGATTGTTAGTTTATTTTGGTTTGTAAAAGTCTATTATTAGACGCTTCAAACAAAAAAATGGTTGCCCAACTGTATTTTTTATATACTGAGTTGTAAAAAATTAAATAGTTTCTTCTGTATTTTTATCTTCTTCAATTTCTTTTTCACAATCTGTACATTTTAAAATGTCTTCACCCATTGTAAAATATCTGTTTAGCATATCAAAATCTCTAATGCGTTTATCATTTTTAATGTTATACATAAAATTATGAATTGAATTATCGAAATAAATGGTCATATTTTCAGGTAAGAAAATTGTAATATTTACTTCTTCATCTTTCCAGAAATTGGTAACATCTGATATAAAAAAGGCATCTAGCAATAGTTCATTTCCATTAATTTCGTATTCATAAACTATTTTTTCGGCAGTTTTATTTGCTGAAATACGAGATCTTCCACGAGATTCTTTTTGAATAACCATATATGCTTCATTTGTAGCACTTTTTTTGATATCTATTTGTACGTTGTTAGAATATACAGCTACTTTATCATCTATTTCAACTTTGTATTTTCTTGAACTTCTTCTTAAATTATGCGCATAGTAAATATTATCATCATTTATTACTTTTAGCGTTAAAGTATCATTTTGACGGATATTTAGGCTATTTTTTGCTACAGATTGACCATAATTGGCATGTGTTGCTCCAAACTCTAAACCTGCAAATACAATACCCAATAAAGCAATAATCCAAATTCCTAAAAGGGTTAATGAAGTTGTTTTGCTAAATTGTTTTACGCTGCTAGAAAGTATTCTTAATCCTAAAACAAATAGTACTAAAAAAGGAATTGCTAGTAATAGAAAAAGGAATAAGGTTAATAACCACATTGGTAATGTTGATGCGTAGAAAAATTCTGGATATTGTATCATTTCTTCACCAAAATTTAAAAACTCTAAACTTCCGATAGAAAACCCTCCAATTATTAGAGATAAAATAACTGCTGCTGCTACAAATACCAATATTACTCCAATAAATTTACCAATTACTTTTAAAAGTACTAAAGCTATGTTGCCAATTGCATTTAAAAAATCTTGCAGTCCGTTATTTTTTTTGGTCTTTCCCCTAAATGTTTTACTCATTTTTTCTGAAAACTCATTTGCACCATCTTTAATTTTTTCTGATGCTTGGTTTGCAAAAACGGTTACATTTTCTGAGACGTTATTAAATTCTTCACGAATTTTTTTCTCGATATTATCAATATTTACAGGTTCGCCTTCCATTTGTAATTTTTCGGCAGTTGTTTTTGCTTCTGGAAGTAAAATCCACAGAATAATGTATAAGATTACACCAAAACCAGCTCCAAAAAACAAGGCTAATAAACCAAGACGTACCCAAATAGTGTCTATATCAAAGTAATGTGCAATACCTGAAGCGACACCACCTAAAAATTTATCATCACCATCTCTAAACAGTTTTTTTCCAGAAGATTTATTGTTTCTTGTATACGAATAGTTTGCTTCATTATAGGTTTCTTCAGCTTCGGCATAATCTTCTGGTTGTCCCATAATTTTAATGATATCGTCTATATCACCTTCATTTACAACTTGTCTTGCATCTGTAATTTTTTCTGATAAAAGTTCACTAATTCGTGCTTCAATATCTGCAATGATCTCGTTTTTTCCTTGTGGATCATCACTTAAAGATTTAGAAATAGATTCTAAATATCTTTTTAGTTTTTGATAGGCAATTTCATCTATATGGAAGAAAAATCCGCCTAAATTTATATTTATTGTCTTATTCATTTGATGTTGGTTTTTTGCTAATTACTTGGTTTACTGAATTGATTAAATTGCTCCATGTTTTGTCTAATTCTTTTAAAAACATGCCTCCGTTTTCTGTTAAAACGTAATATTTTCTTGGTGGTCCAGAGGTTGATTCTTCCCATCTATATGTTAATAAACCTGCGTTTTTTAGGCGAGTTAATAATGGATATATGGTTCCTTCAACCACAATCATTTCTGCACCTTTTAGTGTAGAAAGTATTTCGGAAGTATAAGCATCTCCATTTTTTAAGATGGATAAGATGCAATACTCTAAAACACCTTTTCTCATTTGTGCTTTTGTGTTTTCTATCTTCATTTAATGTGGTTATTAATTATTATTTTACAAATTTTATGGTAAATGGATATTTGTAACTTTCACCTTCTTTTACTTTTAAGGAAGCTATAATTACCAAAGCAATTCCTACTAAATAAATGATACCGGCAATAGAGCCAAAACCTATAAAACCAAAAAGATTGTCAAAATTTAAATTGATATCTATATTGTTAAAGTTTCTAAAATTTCTAAAAATAGAACCAAATGCGAAAGGCACAAAAGCAATTGTTATGATAAATACATACAACGTATAACTGATATTAAAATTTACAGCTTCTTTACCTTGTTCGTCTAAAAATTGACTTCTATCTTTTAATGTTTGCCACGCAATTAATGGTGCAACTATATTACCAAAAGGAAATATAAAACCTGCAAATGCAGAAATATGCAATAAAAAAGCGTTGGTGTTTTCGTTATTTTGTTTCATTTTTATAAATATATAATACTTTCTTATGCAAATATATATCTTAAAAAAGGTATTATGCAATGCATAGTACTATAATTAACATTTTTTTAACATTTAAAAGATTGTTTATTGTTTGCTTAAAAAGTGGTAAATTGCCCATAAATAAAAGGTTTATGATAATAACAGCATCAAGAATTAATACTTTCATGTTTTTTAAACTGCCTTTGGGTTGGTTGTCTGGTTTAAGGGTAAAGATTTTAAATGAAACAACCTGTGTTGTTAAAATTAGGCATAAATGGATGAATCAAAATCCATTTAAAAGTATGTTTTGGGCTGCACAAGGTATGGCTGCAGAAATGAGCACAGGAGCTTTAGTAATGCAAGCTATTGAAAATTCTAAGCAAAAATTTTCTATGTTGGTTACGCATCAAGAAGCAGATTTTTATAAAAAAGCAACAGGTAAAATTTTATTTACTTGCAAAGGAGGTAATGAAATTAGAAATGCCATACAAGAATCTATAAAAACGGGTGAAGGACAACTTGTAGTTTTATCTTCCGAAGGAAAAAATGAAGATGGAGTAGTGGTTTCCAAATTTCAATTTCACTGGAGTGTTAAAGTGAAAAGTTAAAGCGCAATTTTATTTTAGCTTATTTTTATTTGTATGCAAAATAAACGTTGCATTTACCCCAAAATGTAAATTCGGATTTTTAAAATTGAAATTATCTACAGTTTGTGTAATAAAAGTATCTTCAGCATAATTTCTTGCATTTGTAATGTGAAATTGTAACATCAAGTCACTTACTTCCCAATTTATACCTACCATAAATACATTATATGTTTCAATAGATTTTAATGGATTAGCAACATAATAATATTCAGAAACTATTGAGGTGTGTCCACCTATTTTGTGTCGACCACCAAAACCAATTGCAAAGTGATTGTTAGGATCTTCGTTTACAACATTTGAACTTCGATGAATAAATGTTGGTGCAATTTGTAACGATAAATTTGTGTTGAATTTATGAGCAATTAGTACTTGACTGGTAAATGAATATTTATCAGAAGATGTTGTAGGGTCGTAAATGGAGTTTGGAATATCATTTAACTTTCTATGAGAAATTCCTTGAAATAAGGTAATGCTAAATGAAGGTTTTTTACTGTTTTTTAGTTGTTTTAATAACCTGTATTTTACGTACCCATCTGTAATTTTATCAAAAGTTGTATAACCAGCTCCAAAAGTAAAATTATTGGTAATTGCATAATCTAATCCAAAACGTGTGGAAACTTTATCTGCTAAAAAACGTTGGCTTTCTGGGTTTGGAGTATCCCAATATCTATTATACAAAGTTATTTCTAAAGCTCCTTTTTTTCGGGTTTCTACAGATTGTCCAAGCGCAATTCTCGTAGTTTTAAAAGTTGCTATTTCGTAAACTGCTTTGTCTGGAAACTCAGCATTTAACTTGTCTAATAAATCTTGTGCATTTAGTGAAGTACTTAAAAAACACAAACCAATCATCAGTTTTTTGTATATTTTAGTCTTCATAAGGTTGGTATTTAAAATTGAATTTTATAGAAATACTTTTTGCAATATTACTTGCTAAAACTGGCGGAATTTTAATATCAAAATCTTTTACCATTACCTCAAAATCTCCAGATATACTGTAATTTCCATTTGTGTTTTTAATAGTTGATTTAATTTCTACCTCTTTTGAAATTCCATGAATGGTTAATTTGCCAAACACCATTTTAGTTTGTTCTTCTTCTAAAGGATTAAAATCAATTATTTTGCCAAGGAAACTAGCTTTTGGAAAAATATCAGATTCAATATAACTTTCATTAAAATGTTCGTACATTAAATCTTTTTTAAATACAAATGCACGCATTAACATGCTGATGGCAATTTCTTTTTTATCAATATCTAAAAAACTTAAAACCTGATTATTTTTAGCTTCAATATTTTCTACAGAAGTATAAGAAAAGAATGAAATTTGACCTTGACGTGCAATAAATTGATTTTCTTTTGCAGCAAAACTTCCTAAAAAAAATAATAGTAGTAGTAACGTTTTATTCATTTGGTTGTAAATCTATATAACAGTTTAGTAAAATAACATCTTTTAAAAATCCTTTACAAATTCCTTTTACTTTTATTTTTTGATGTGTTTTTAAACTTTCAATTTTTTCCTTTTGATTTGGAAGTATATCACAAATAACTCCAGAAGTTCCGTTTTTACTATATAAAATTACAGTATTTGTATTGTTTAAATATGATATTTCTTTTACAAAACCTACAACTTCAATAATTTTACCAGCATATAATTTGTTGTATTTTTCTTCATCAGAAATAAAGTTAAACACCAATTCATCTGAATGAATTGCAACTTCAGAAGCCGAATTTTCAATATTTTTAGGTGAATTTACAAACAAAGGTCTTGCGAAATAAAATACACACATTAAAAATATTAAAGCTAAGCTAATACAAAAAAAAACAATTTTTTTCTTCATCAAAATGAGTTGTGTAAATGTATTAAATTATATTTTTAATTTAAATATATACAAATGAAGCTTTTTCTAGAGGTTTTTTATTGTTGAAAATTAATTAAACGGAATATAAATGCTTAAAGAGGAAAATTTGGCTTTGAAAAAATAAGTTGTATTTACAATAAAATTTATTTTTGGAAACTATTCATTTTCAGAAATATTAAAAATTAAAACCCTAATTTTAGCAAATACAAATTACTTTTAAAAAATGAAAAAAGACCGACTTTATTTTTTAACTTTATTATCTATTGCGTTAATTTTTTTATTGGTTGCCATGTTTGCATCACAATATTTTATAAAAGTTAGTGCAAATCAACTTATAGAAGTTCAGGTAGAATCTAGCAAAAGAGAAGCAAATGAAATTGCTAGGTTTGTTGAGTTTCAATTGGCTAATGGAATTTCTAAAAACGAAGTAGTAGAAAACATACAGCAAACTATTGAAAGTACAAATACAGATAGTTGGTTTATAAGTGTTTTTAATTGGTCTGGTAAAGAGGTTGCAAACCCTAATAAAACAAAAGTAAATCAATTAATTACTTCAAACGAAAAGCTCTTATCATCGTTAAAAGAAAAAAATAATTCTGACGATTTGTATGATTTGTTAGTAACCAACAATTTACTAAATAAAAATAATGCTACTTCAGAAATCATTCATATTTCACCCATTAAAAATTCCGATTTAATTGTAGCAGCAAACGTAAATACTAAAAGTATTTCTGCACAAATGAATGCATTAAAAAGTAATTTTTATCTCATATTTTTAATTATGGGTATTTTGGTAATTGTACTATCATTTTTAGCAGTTAGGTTTATTGGAAGTGCGTATGAAAAGCAATTGGAACTTAAAAACTCTACCTTAGCATCTGAGGTGATAAACTTATCTAAATTAAATACTGATTTGGTTTCTTACAGAGAAAAAGTTACCGATTTAAAAGAAGAAAAAATAATTGAAGAAGCTGAAACAGAAGAAACTTCAGAGAAAAGTAAACAACGTATTTTAACGTATGTTAGAAATGAGTTGGTGCCAATTCCTATCAAAGAAATTGCTTTTATTTTTACGGAAAATACCATCACTTATGTAGTTTGTTTTGATGGAAAAAGATCCACAACAAATGCAAGTTTAGACGATATGTATAGTAATTTAGATCCTACAATATTTTTTAGAGCAAATAGGCAATTTATTATAAGTATTGCTGCAATTGATAAAATTATAAAGTATGGCAACAGTCAGTTAAAAATTTTACTACAGTCTAAAACCTCAGAAGAAATAATTATTAGTAAAAATAAAGCAGCAGAATTTAAGCAATGGTTAAATATGTAAAATTTTTAAAAGGCTTTTTTTCCTTTTTAAAGAAATTATTTCCCTTTTACGCAACTAAATTAGTAAGTAATTGCTTTGTTTTAGTTTCTTTACAGTAACAAATTTTAAATCCAATTAAAATGAATCACAAAATGAAATTTAGAGTACCATTTTTAATACTAATTTTAGGAGTGTTTTTTGCTTCTTGTATTGCAAATGTAGAAGAACAATTAGAAGAAACAGATCCTGGTGTAAATACAAAAGTTTCTTACAAAAACAGTGTGAAACCAATTATTGATGGCAGATGTGTATCTTGCCATTCTTCAGGAGGAAATTTCCCAGAATTAACAAGTTACGCAAAAGTTAGTGCAAATGCAGCCATTGTAAAAGATGCAGTAGCAAGTGGAAGAATGCCACGTGGAGGAACTTTAACAACAGCACAAATAAAAAGTATTGTAGATTGGGTAGATGAAGGAGCTTTAGATAATTAAAATAAAAAGATATGAAAGCAAAAAAAATCATTCTTTCGATTTTAATTTTAGCAGTTTTAGGATCAATTATAGCCTATAAAATATACAATAAACCGCATATAAATGTAGCTGATGAAAATGCAGATATTACAATTTCTGCGAGTACAATTTTAGCTGATTTTTCTTCAGATGAAACTACTGCAAACAAAAAATATTTAGAAAAAATAATACAAGTTAAGGGGCAAGTTTCTGATGTAAGTTTATCAAACGGAAAAGGAATTGTAACCTTGCAAACTGATGATGATTTTGGAAGCGTAATTTGTCATTTAACAGACAAAGAATCTACTAAAATTTCGGAAATTAGTAAAGGACAAGAACTTATTATAAAAGGAATTTGTACAGGCTTTTTAATGGATGTAATTCTTGTAAAAAGTATTATAATCAACCAACAATAACAATATTATGAAAAACATATATACACTATTTATTTGTCTTTTTTTAGCATCTTTTACAAATGCACAAGACAAATTTTTAACAAAAAATGGCACAATTACATTTTTCTCGAAATCACCAATGGAAAATATTGAAGCCGAAAACAATCAAGTTTTAAGCATAGTAGCTACCAAAACAGGTCAAATGGCAATTTCTATTTTAATGAAATCGTTTATGTTTGAAAAAGCACTAATGCAAGAGCATTTTAATGAAAACTATGTAGAATCTGATACATACCCTAAAGCAACTTTTAAAGGAAGAATTTTAAGTTTTGATAAAATTACGGCTACAGAAAGCGCTACAAAAGTAAAAGGAGAGCTAACAATTCACGGTAAAACAAAAGAAATTGTAATTGAAGCACAAGCAAAAAGAACTGACGATGCAATTGTAATGTCAGGTAGTTTTTTTATTGACTTAGCAGATTTTGGTATAGAAATACCTTCCGTAGTAAAAAATAACATTGCCAAAAAAATAGAAGTTAGCTTTAACTTTGACCATAAACCTTATAAAAAGTAAATCATGAAAAACCAACTACTAACCACATTTTTAATACTTTTTAGTTTACAACTTTCTTCTCAAGATTTATTAGATGTTTTAGATGCAGAAACTCCAGAAACCTCCAATGTTGTAACAGCTACTTTTAAAGGAACTAGAATTGTAAACGGACATTCTATAGAAAATAGAAAAAAGAAAGAATTAGAGTTTATCATATCACACAGGTTTGGAAGAATAAATACAGGCTTTGAAGAGCTTTTTGGTTTAGATCAATCTAACATTCGTTTTTCTTTTGAATATGGTTTAACGGATAATTTAACAGCAGGTTTAGGAAGAAGCAGCTTTGAAAAAACCTATGATGGTTTTTTAAAATATAGTTTAATAAAACAAAAAACAGGAGCGAACTCTTTTCCTTTTGCTGTTTCGCTTTTTGGAAGTATTGCAGCCAAAAGTCAAAAAGCAATTCCTGGAAATGAAAGAACTTTTGCAGAAAGCTTATTTTATACAGCACAAGTTTTGTTTGCAAAAAAAATAAACTCAACACTTTCTTTTCAAGTTACACCAACATACGTTCATAGAAATTTAACGGCAATAAATGAAGATCCACATGATATTTTTGCACTTGGTTTTGGAACGAGAATAAAGTTGAGTAAACGAGTTTCTTTAAATGCTGAATATTATCCTCAGTTTCAAAAATTAAAATCTATAGATGCTAAAAATTCACTGGCTTTTGGTGTTGATATTGAAACAGGAGGACACGTTTTTCAAATTATTTTATCAAACGCTATAACCATGATAGAAAAAGGTTTTATTACAGAATCTACAGGTAGTTTTTTTGGAGGTGATATTCACTTAGGTTTCAACCTTTCCAGAACCTTTTAATAAAAAAAACTGCGTATTATGTTTCAGCGAAATTATAAAGTAAAAGGTGAAGATGTAAATGATTTTATGGTAATGCAAAATAGTGCGTACTTAAAATATGCATCTATAGTAATGGAAACTTTTTTGTTTGTAAATGGTTTTACAAAGCTAAAAATGAATAATTTAAAAGTTGGTTTGCAAAAAAATAATGACCAAATTATACAACAAAAACAACTATTATTTACACAACTATTTGTTACAAAGCTAGAGCTTAAATCTTTGGGTGTTTGCGAACAAAAAATGTCTATTGCTGTTCATTTTTTTAATGAAAAAGGGGAGTTGTGTACTACTGTTTATAGAGAAATTTATTGGTTTGATTACACTTCATGGAAAGTTATTACACCTCCAAAAACAATAACAAAATACTTTATTGAAAAACAAAAACTTGGTAAAGTAAGTTAATATATATCAAAAGAAAACCGAGCAACTTGCTCGGTTTTTTTTTTACACATAACTAGATTTTTAGTTATTTTCTTTCTCTTTAATGTCTTTAATGTATTTATCTAAACGCTTTCCGTAAATAGAGTTTTTAACATCTTCACTTAACGAGTTATTTATGGTGTCTAATAGCTTAATGTTTGCGTTATATAAGTCTGTTAATGCAATATAAGGTGCAGCTTCAGAATTTGCATTTGTTATTGCAAAATTAGTAGTGAATAAAAATCTTCTTCTAATTAAACTTTGATAATCTTTTTCTAGCTGTTCTAGTAAATCAGTATCATTTGCTTTTTTAGCATCAAACTCTTTTTTAATAAATTCTAGACTTTGATTTTGAAATTTCGAATTAATTTTTAAATAATCATTAAAAACTAATTGATTTTTAGATCCAGTAATTTCAGGGTTAAATCCAAAAAGCTCAATATTATCATTTATTGTAATGGTTCCTTCATTACCAAAAAATAAAATACTTTTATTGGTGGTATTTCCATCAAAAGTTAAATAATACATTACAGGTGAATCTACATTGTCTGTCAATTTAAAATTTCCGTCACCAAAAACTTTTACAGAATCTACAGATACTAAAACAGTATCTTGCATTTTTTGTAGGTATAAAGTTCCCTTTTTTAGTCCTTTAATATTTCCTTGAACAACCATGTTTCCTTCTTTTTTAGAAGAACAAGCAAATATTAAAAACGATAGAATAAAAAAAGTAATTATATTTTTCATGATAATAAAATTTGAGTCTGCAAATATGCTTTATTTTTTTAAATCGTTGATGATAATTCCATTAAAATCGTACATAAAATTGCACCAACAGTACCAATTGCATATCCAAAAACAGCTAATAAAACTCCAACTGTAGCTAAAGATGGGTGAAATGCTTGTGCAACAATTGGTGCAGATGCAGCACCTCCAACATTTGCTTGACTACCAACAGCCAAAAAGAAATAAGGAGCTTTAATTAATTTTGCTATTAAAACTAATAAACCTGCATGAATACTCATCCAAACAAAACCAATGGCAATTAAACCAGGATTTTCAAAAATCATTTTTAAATCCATTTTCATACCAATTGTAGCCACTAGTATGTAAATAAAAATACTACCTATTTTACTAGCTCCTGCACCTTCGTAATTTTTTGCTTTTGTATAAGATAAAATAATAGCAACAATGGTTGAAATACTAATTAGCCAGAAAAAACTAGAGCCCAAAAACGAGAAAATATTACGTCCGGTTTGAGATTCCATAGAACTTACGATATCACTAAAAAAAGTTCCTAAAAATTTTGCTGAAAAATGTCCGAAACCAACTGTACCAAATGCAATTGCTAACATAATCATGAAATCTGTTAGGGTTGGATTTCTTTTCACTTTTTTAGAAAAAGTAATTACTTTTTGTTTCAATTCTTCAATAGCAGAAGTATCTGCTTTTAGCCACTTATTAATTTGGTCTTTTTTACCAATTCCAATTAATAAAACTGCCATCCAAACATTGGCAACAACAATGTCTACAAAAACCATTCCTCCATATTTTGCAGGATTGTATTTGTAAATTTCTAACATGGCAGTTTGGTTTGCACCACCACCAATCCAACTTCCAGCAAGTGTAGAAAGTCCACGCCAAACAGCATCAAAATCTGCGCCACCAACTGTTTCTGGAGAAAATATTGAAATTAGTAAAATTGCAATAGGTCCACCAATTATAATACCAACAGTTCCAGTAAAAAACATGATTAATGCTTTGTTACCTAAGTTAAAAATGGCTTTTAAATCAATACTCAATGTCATTAAAACCAATGCAGCTGGTAACAAAAAGCGACTAGCAACATAGTATAATTGAGATTTGCTTTTAACAACTTCACCTAAAGTGTTTTCTGTTTCCCATTCTGGAGCAATTACTCCAATTGTTGTAAAAATTGCAGGAACAAAATACGCCATAAATAAGCCAGGAACTATTTTGTAAAATTTTGGCCAAAAACCGGTTTTTATACTTTCTGTATAAAATACAAATCCTAAAGAAAGCATTAAAATACCAAAAACAATGGCATCATTTGTGAAAATTGGTTCCATTTTTATATTGTTTTTTTAGAAAAATCTGTATTTAAAATTACACCTAATTGAAGTCTTTTTAAAACTACATTTGGTGTTTTAATTTGAAAGTAGCCCATTCTTAATTTAATATTTTTGTTTAGGGTATGGATAAAACCTGTTCCTGTCCAATTTTGTACAAACCTTTTGTTTCTGTTCAAGTTCAAAAATATTTCATTAAAAACATATACACTCCAGGTTTTTGAAAGTGGGTAACTTACATTTAAATCGTAACGTATCCAATTTTGAAACTGATCTATATTAATATTTTTATGTATAAACCTTTGCTCAAACCTAATACGATGTTTTGCTGTAATTTTGCCCCATAAAGACTTTAAATTTAAATCTTCATAAAAACGAAATTCATACAAATTTGCAGAAGAAGTATCGTAAGCTAAATCTCCTGTTGCGTAACTGGTACCCAAAGTAACATTAGTTTTTGGATTGAAGGCGTAATTTAGTCCTAGCCTGTAAATTTCTTGTTGAAACTCACTCACAAGTTCATAATACCTAAAATGCGCCATTGTTTTTAATGAAAATTTTTCTGATAATTTATGTGATCCATTATACATATACCAAGTTCCTAATTGATCTTCAGCAGATTTTTGAGCTTGTGTTGAAGTAATAATAAAACTTAGGCAGCATAAAATAAAAAGTTTGTGCATATTTTAATTTATTGAATAAATTTTAGTCTCTTTAAACGGAGATATTTTTATATTTTCTGTTTTAGACTTGTAATTTTGCCAATCATTATTAAAGAAAGTATTTGTTTCGCTAACAACTTTTTTAAACTCGTCTTTAAATTGATTCATTAAAATTGTTTCTGTTTTGGTTTGTTCACCAAAACGAGAGCGAATGTATCTACTTGCTTGTCCAAAACGTTGGTTTACTGTAATTTCTGGGTTTCTAGTAATACCTTGTCTTTTATCTATTGAGCCTAAATATTTGGCAATTAAATCGTCAATTTTTTTAATAATTTCTGTAGATGCTTTTATCTCATCTTTAAACTTTTGCTTGTCTTCTTTAGATAAGTTTGATTTTATAGTAGTTGCTGTATTTTTACTCTCAACTAATTGTTTTACAATACCGGCAATTTTTTCTTGATACTGTTCTAGCTCTTTACTAGCATTGTATTTTTGATTGATGGCTGTTTCAGAAATTTGTAATCTTGGGTCAAACTCAACTTTTATTTTTTGTTCAGAAACCTCGTTGCCAAATGTCATTTTTAGGCGATAAGTTCCAGGTTTTACTTCAACTCCAGAAGGTTCTCTAGTAGATTTTCTAATACTTCTAGATGCTCTAGCAACTCCTTTTTCTCTTAAATACCAAGTGGTTTTATGAACTCCGTTTTCTTTAGGAGTTTTAAACTTTAAAGTTCTTATTTGTCTGGCTCCATCAAAAATTTCTAGTTTAATAGAATCGTATTTAACTTTATTATCTTCTTTTTTTGATTCAGATTTTTCTTTTTTATCAACTGCTGGTTTGTTGATGTAATAAGAAATAATAGCACCACCATTTCTATTTTCTCCTTGATACATTGCATCTGCACCAAATCTACTTCCTGTTGGTTGTTGGTAAGCAGCTTGATATGCAGTTGGAGGTTCAAATAAATGTAGTTTTTTAGAGGCTGCTTTATTATTTGCTAAAGCTCTTAGTGGGCGAATATCGTCTAAAACCCAAGCAGCTCTTCCGAAAGTTCCAATAACCAAATCATGTTCTCTTGGATGAATTACTAAATCTTTTACAGGTACTGTTGGAAAACCATTCGTCCATTTTGTCCATTTATCTCCAGCATCCATAGAAATATACAAACCATCATCAGTTCCTAAAAATAGTAGATTTTCATTTTCTGGATCTTCAATAATACAAAGTGTATAACTTTGCACATCATTTTCATCAACAATACGTTCCCAAGTTTTTCCGTAGTTTTTAGTTCTAAAAGCGTAAGGTGTGTAATTAAAACGTCTATAATCATTGGCAACTAAAAGTGCTTCTCCTTTATTTTTATTAGAAGCTTTTACTTGAGTAATCCAACTGTTTTTAGGTAATCCTTTAATGTTTTTTGCAACGTTTGTCCAATCTTGTCCACCATTTTTAGTGATATGTACTTGACCGTCATCAGTAGCAGCCCATAAAACATCTTTTTCTAAAAGAGATGGTTCTATTACTAAAATGGTACAATGATTTTCTGCACCAGTTGCATCCATTGTTAACCCTCCACTTTCAGATTGTTTTAATTTTTCTGGATTGTTGGTAGTTAAATCTGGTGAAATAACTGTCCAAGTTAAACCTTTGTCTGTTGATTTGTGAACAAACTGGCTTCCAAAATATAATGTTGAATTATCAAAAGGATCCATATTTATAGCAGCATTCCAATTGAAACGAAGTTGTACATCTGGATCTGAATGTGTTGGTTTTACAGAGTAATTGTTTCCGGTAACATAATCGTATCTTACTACAGAACCTTGCTGGCTCATAGACCACCCATAACGTGAGTTATCTTTGTCTGGAACAACATCAAAACCATCACCAAAAGATATTTCTTGCCAATAACTATTTCTAATTCCTTGAGATTTCCAAACATATGCAGGTCCTCGCCAAGAACCATTGTCTTGCATTCCTCCATAAACGTTATAAGGAAATTCATTATCTACATTAATATGATAAAATTGTGCTACAGGAATGTTGCCTATAAAACGCCATGATTTTCCACCATCTTTTGTAATGTTTAGTCCACCATCATTTCCATCAATCATAAATTTTCCGTTTTTTGGATGAATCCACCAAGCATGATGATCTGGATGTACACCATTATTTACACCATAAGCTGGCATTAATTGCTTAAAGTTTTTGCCACCATCTTCAGAAACATTTACATAGGTAAAAACAGTGTACAATCTGTTTTCATTTTGTGGATCTACGTAGATTTCTGAATAATAAAACGGACGATTTCCAATACCTGGTTTGTCATTTATTTTTTTCCATTTAAAACCACCATCTTCACTTTTATATAGGGCGTTTTTTTTCGCCTCTACCAAAGCATAAATTACGTTTGGTTCACTTGGTGCAATGGCTACACCAATTCTACCTAACTCTCCTTTTGGAAAACCTTCTTTTTCTGTAATTTTTTTCCAATTTTCACCTCCATCATGTGTGATATATAATCCACTTCCTTCTCCACCAGATTTAAAAAACCAAGGATCACGTTTGTGTTCCCACATCGCAGCAATTAATTTATTAGGATTTGTTGGATCCATAATTAAATCTGCAGCTCCAGATTTTATGTTGGTAAATAAAATTTGTTTCCAAGTTTTTCCACCATCAATAGTTTTATAAACTCCTCGTTCTTTATGTTCGCCCCAAGGTGAACCAATTGCACCAACATAAACTACATCTGGATTTGTTGGGTCTATAATTACTCTATGAATATGACGCGTTTTTTCTAAACCCATAGATTTCCAAGTTTTTCCACCATCTAAAGATTTGTAAATACCAAAACCACCATTTAAACTGTTTCTTGGGTTTCCTTCTCCAGTTCCTGCCCAAATTACACTTGGGTTAGATTGTTGAATTGCAACAGCACCAATAGAAGCTGTTAGCTCGTTTTCGAAAATTGGTTTCCATTTTACACCTCCAGAAGTAGATTTCCAAATTCCACCAGAAGCAGTTCCTACATATATTATTTCTGGATTGTTTTCTACAACGTCAATTGCAGTTACACGTCCAGACATTCCTCCAGGACCAATATTTCTTGGTTTCATGTTTTTTATCAAATCCATTGAAAACTCTTGTGAAAAGAGTAGGGAAGTAGCACATAAAAAAAGTAGCGTGAATATTTTTTTCATTATATAAAGTTTGATTTGTTAATTTTAAGCGAACAAGATACAAAATAGAAAACGCTCCATAAAAAAGGAGCGTTTTTTTAACATTTTTGATGAGTGGAGTTTTGCCTTAAGGTCAAAAAGACAATTACTATTTCATTTCTAATGAAACAAAGTAGAATTTAAAAATATCTTGATTCATAAAAATAAATTTAAAGTCTTTTTTATTCTTCCTTTTTTTTAGGCGCTCTTTTTGCGTCTTTTAAAGCTTGCATTAGCATCCATTCTATTTGTCCGTTAGTAGAACGAAATTCATCTGCAGCCCATTTTTCAATGGCTTTAATCATATCTTCATTAACTCGCAACGCGAAAGCTTTCTTTTTTGCCATGTTATTTTTTTACAAATTGAACAATTGTTTCAATGAGTTTTTTTGAAATAGGATATGCTGCTGAATAGTAAGATTTCATATTGTCTTCGTCGTTTTCGATATTTTTTAAAACATGATTCATGTTTTCAATAATTACCAATTCAGCTTTTTTGTTTGCTTCGTTTAAACGTTTTGCATCTTCAATACTTACTTGTAAATCTTTATCGCCATTTATAATTAATGTAGGAATTTCTATTTTTTTTATTTCTTCAATAGGATTTAATTGCATCCAAGATAATAGAAAAGGTTGATTTGGTTTTGCAAATACACTTATTAAAAATGGGTTTACAACTGAAATTTTACCATTAATCCTCAAAGAATCAAACTGTTCTTGTGCCGCTTTAGCCAAAGTTGGGTTGTTTTTACCAATTTGTTTCACAATAGTTTTATCTACAGCTTCTCCAGTGCCAGCAATTGAAATGTACTTATCTACATTTTCTAGAGCGAACATTGCTATTAAAGAACCTTGGCTATGACCAACTAAAATGATTTTTGTAAAACGTTTGTCATTTTTAAAATGGTTGATTACTTCTTGAGCATCAAAAACAAAATCTTTTATTTGAGTATCTTTTAAAAACTCTTTGTTTTTACTATTAGCTGTTCTTTTATCATAACTAAAAAAAGCAATATTATTTTTATTTACTGCATCTCTAAATTGTTTTATATAATTCGCTTTTACAGGTGTACCTGCTTGATTTCCATTTCTATCTACATTTCCAGAACCATGAACCCAAATAATTAAAGGTGTTTTTTCTTCAGAAAAAGTTAAAGTTCCTGGAAGTTGAATTGCTTGATTATTAATGGTGATTTCTTCGGATTTTATTTGTGCATTCGAAACAAAAACGCCTAAAATGGATATCGCTAAATATGTTATAATTCTAATCATTATTTATGTATTTTTTTAAAACCTGAGTTGCTTCTTCTTTTTTTTGAGTTCCAATTAGTAGCTTTTTATCGTTTTTTAATACCAATTGAATACCAATATCACCAGATACATTTATACATTTTCCTTTCCCTTTGTTCCAAAAAGCACCACCTTTTAAGCCCCACCCACCATATTCTCCAATTGGATCGTAAATTCTAACAGTGGCTTTTTCAATTTCATTCCATTTGATAATTTTATAACTAAAATGAAAAGGTAAAAATTGATAATGAATTCCAACTTCATCAATTCTGGTTTTTAGTTTGAATAGGAAAATAAATCCTACAGAAAAAGCAATTGCTAAAATGGTTACAATAAATTCTGTGGAACTCATATTAGAGTTTTCATTAAAAAACTCTTTTCCCATAACGTATAAAGGAACAATTAAACTAAAACCTAAAATTACGATGAGCCATGTTTGGGTAAAACGTTGCTCTTCTATAAAAACTTTCATTTTATCTGTTTTTATCTCTTTCTAGTACAATGGCATTCCAATTGGTTGGCATTTCTTTTAAAGCCCAACCTTCTCTAGCATATTGATTTAATAAATCTTCCAACTTTTGAACTCGATTTGTAAAACCTAATTTTAATGTGACTACTTTGTATTCTTTCATGATTTAAGCTTTTTATTTATTTACAGCTTTCAGTATTAATGACTCAAAGTTCCAGCATTTACAACAGGTGAAGCTTCTTTGTCACCACATAAAATAACTAATAAATTACTAACCATGGCAGCTTTACGCTCTTCATCTAACTCCACAATTTGTTTTTTATTCAATTCTTCCAAAGCCATTTCTACCATTTCTACTGCACCTTGCACAATTTTATGTCTTGCAGCAACAATTGCAGTTGCTTGCTGTCTTTTTAACATGGCAGAAGCAATTTCGTTAGCGTACGCTAAATAACCAATTCTTGCTTCTAAAACTTCAATTCCAGCGATTGTTAAACGTTCGTCAATTTCTTTTTCTAATGCTTCAGAAACTTCGTTTACACTTGAACGTAAAGTAATATCTTCATCATGACCTTCATCAGCAAAATTGTCATAAGGGTACATGCTAGCCAATTTACGAACTGCAGCATCTGTTTGTACACGAACAAAATTTTCGTAATTATCTACATCAAAAGCAGCTTTATACGTATTTGTAACTCGCCAAACTAAAATAGTGGAAATCATTACAGGGTTTCCTAATTTGTCGTTTACTTTTAATCTTTCTGAATCAAAATTACTTGCTCTTAAAGAAATGGTTTTTTTTCTGTATAAAGGATTTGCCCAATACAATCCGTTTTCTTTAATAGTTCCTACATATTTTCCAAATAATAAAATAACTTTTGAAGTGTTTGGGTTTACCAAAATAAAACCAAAAAAACCAATAAAACCAAGTACGCTTAAAATAAGATACACTGGGTTTTCTTGTTGAATTGATATTGCAATACTTCCAAAAAAGAGTATTAAAACGACTAGTAACATTAAATAACCATTTGCTGGCTTAATAATTTTTTCTGCTTTCATGATGTTTAATTTAGTATGATATTAAAATGATATCACAAAGATATACTATTATTTTATTGATTTCCAAATATTTTTGAAATTTATTTTTATAACTTCGCAAAATCATTCTATAAAACTATACAAATGAAGTTTAAATTAATTTTACTGATATCTTTCTTTTTTGTTGCAAAACCTACTACTGAAGAAACTGTTTTTTGGGGGCAAAATGGACATAGAGCCACTGGAAAAATAGCCGAAAGCCATTTGACTAAAAAAGCAAAAAGAAAAATTGACAAATTATTAAAAGGACAGAGTTTAGCATTTGTTTCTACTTTTGGTGATGAAATAAAATCTGACAGAAAATATAGAGAGTTTTCTCCTTGGCATTATGTAAATATGGATTTAGATGAAACGTATGCAACTGCAGAAAAAAATCCAAAAGGAGATTTGGTTACTGGTATTTACAAATGTATCGCAGTTTTAAAAGATAAAAACAGTACAGAAGAAGATAAAAATTTCTACCTAAAAATGTTAGTTCATTTTATCGGAGATTTACATCAACCAATGCATATTGGAAGAAGAGAAGATAAAGGTGGTAATGATATTCAAGTACAATGGTTTGGAAAAGGAACCAATTTACATGCAGTTTGGGATACAAAAATGATTGAAGAATGGAATATGAGTTATTTAGAATTAGCAGACAACGCAAAAGATTTGTCTAAAAAACAAATTAAAGCCATAGAAAAAGGAACTATTGAAGACTGGGTAAATGAAGTTCATCAAATTACGAAAGAAGTTTATAAATCTGTAAAAGTTGGTGAGAATTTACGTTACGAATATTCATATAACCATTTTGGTATTGTTAGAAATCAACTACAAATTGGTGGTATTCGTTTGGCAAAAATATTAAATGATATTTTTTGCTAAATTTCTATTTTTAAGTAAGATACCACAAAAACTTCAAATTTTAAATTTGAAGTTTTTTTTTGTTAAGAATCCGTTAAATGCTAACAACGTGTTTTTTTTATGCGTAATTTTAAATGATGAAGTTAAAAGTATTTTATTTTTTATTTTTATTAGGAGTTGTTTTTTCATGCAAAAATGAAAAAGAAACAGCAAAAACAGTAGTTGCAGAAAATAAGCAATCCACAGTAGTAACTTACAATTATAGTGAGTTAAAACCTTTATTAGAAAAAAATGATGACAAAACTTACGTCATAAATTTTTGGGCAACTTGGTGTGGACCTTGTGTAAAAGAGCTACCAGCCTTTGAAAAAATAAATAAAGAATATGCAGATAAAAATGTTGAGGTTATTTTGGTAAGTTTAGATTTTCCAAAGCAAGTAGAAAAAAAGCTAATACCTTTTATTGAAAAGAAAAACTTACAATCTAAAGTAATATTATTAGACGATGTAAATGAAGATGTTTGGATAAAAGCAATAGATACAACTTGGTCTGGAGCCATACCTGCTACTTTAATTTATAATAAAAACAAACGAACATTTTACGAACAATCTTTTGAATACGAAACTTTAACAAACGAATTAAAAACCTTTTTAAATAAATAAAAAATGAAAATAACAAAAGCAATTTTACTACTATGCGTTTTTGCATTAACTGCATTTACCATAAAAACAGATACAGAAGCAGGTTATAAAGTTGGAGATAAAATTGAAGATTTTAAGCTAAAAAATATTGATAATAAAATGATGTCTTTATCAGATTTTGGTGAAGTAAAAGGCTACATTATTATTTTTACGTGTAATACTTGTCCATATTCAGTAGCAAATGAAGACAGAATTATTGCATTGGATAAAAAGTATAAAGCTGCAGGTTTTCCTGTTGTAGCAATCAATCCAAATGATCCAAATGTAGTTCCTGACGATAGTTTTGAAAAAATGCAAGTTCGCGCAAAAGAAAAAGGTTTTACATTTCCTTATTTGTTAGATGAAGGACAAAAAGTATATCCAAAATTTGGTGCAACTAAAACACCACATGTTTACATTGTAACGGCAAATGATATGAAAGTACAATATATAGGTGCAATTGATAATAGTTCTAGAAACCCAGATGCAGTTTCAGAAAAATATGCAGAAAATGCTGTAGATGCTTTATTAGCAGGAAAAAAAGTAGAAAAAACTGATACAAGAGCTATAGGTTGTACTATTAAAACAAAGTAGAATATTACATTTTGATATTAAAAAAAATCCCAAGTAAAATTGGGATTTTTTTGTTTTTAGCTAACGTGGGTTGTGTAAGAAGAGTTGCGTGGTTTAAGCAATAGAAATAGCAAATAAACAAGAACCAAGAAAATTTGAGAGAATTTTTGCAAGTAGGCGTGAACAAGCAATTACTTATAGTCATTGTTGTGTGTAGTTTTCTTTTCTTTTTTTGCTTTTAAATATTTATATATCATATACATAACTAATTGAATTATACCAACAATTAATAATAATTGAGTCAAATTCATATTATTATCAAAATAGAAATAAATACTCATTGCAATAAAAATTGCGCCGTATAATAAACCATTTTTCGCTCTATATGTAAAGTATTTAGATATTTTATTTTCCATCTTAATACTTCTTTTAACACCAAGCATCAGGTCCAGCACCAATACAGGAAACCATAATTGCTACATTAATTTCTGGGGCGATTGCACTTAACAATATCCAAACCAAACCATTACCTCCTACAGTACAATTCACGCATCCAGTGTAGTTGTAATTTCTACAACAAGTATCTTCAGTTCTATGAGCATACGATGAGTTTTTGTGAGCTGAAAGTTGTTCGGAATACACATAGTTGCTAAATGAATTGACAGAATTATTTGTTACGAATTCTAAACTAGGATTTTTATTTTCTATTACTTTAATAAAATCATTTTTATCTAAAGACTGAATGTTATATAAATTTTCAACTTTTGATGACCTTAAAAGTGAATACTTGCCATTGAATTCATATGCTATTATTTTATTATTTGGATTGTCAGTTCCAATTGATATTATGTTAACATCGGTATTTAGAAATGATATATAATTAATATTGTCTGTATCTAATTTATCTATTTCAATATCATTTTTTCTTATTTCATTAATCAATCCAAGTGATATAGGGTTGTTTTTATTTAATGTTTTTATTTCATTAATATTTAATTTTTCTCTTGTTTCACTATCAACTTTTTCTGATAGACTTACTTTTTTAGATTCGGGTTGTAAGTTGATAATTTCATCATTTTCTGTTTGACAAGATTGACTTAATAGTAAAGAGAAAATTAGTACAATACTTACAAATAATGGTTTTGTGAATTTATTTTTCATAATTTATAATTTTAAGTTGTTTTTTATCTACTCTTTCGATTTTCGTTTCTCGGTTTACTTTTTCTTTTACTTCGGTTTCAACTTTCACATTTTTCCGATTTTGGATTGTCAGTCCGTTTTTGACCGTTCTTATTACTTAAATTACACACAACTTTAATACTGATATGACGTCGTTTAAATGACTTATATCAGTAGTTAGCTAATGTAATTTTTTTTATTTAGAAAGGCAATAGGGGAAAACACCCTTTTTTAAAACAAAAAAAATCTCAAGTAAAAACTTGAGATTTAAATATTATTAAGAAAAAGAAATCAATTTACATTGCTCCCCATTCTTTTAAAGATGCTTTGTTCATTTTTACGTAACCAGCATTGTTTGCTTTTTCAGCATATTTTAAAGATTCTTTTGCAGCAGCAATGGCACTTTTTTTCTTTCCTGCTTTTGCATGAATTAAAGATTGCTGACGTAAAAACCAAAATCTTGGTGAATCAGAAGTCATTTCAACAGCTTTGTCTATCCAAGTTTGTGCTTTATTAATGTCTTTATCTGCCTGTAAATAGTAAACTGCAGCAGCATACATATCATTGGCAGTTGGACCCGTCATTACTTTATCAATGCTTTTAGAAACCATCATGTCTGTAGGTGTATTAATTTTTAAACCAACATAAGTTCTTTCCCACATAATTCCTAAAACTGCAGAGTCATTGGTTAAATCATCAAAAGTAATTGTAAAAGTTTCAATATCCATAGGAATATCTTGTGCAGGTACAGTAACTTTTGCAGCTACTTTTTGTTCATCCCATTGTCTTGGGTTTCCCCAGTTTGTAGCATCAGTATATAACATAATATCCCAGTTTTCTTTTCCAGGAATTGTATACAATGCATACGTTCCTGCTTTTAACGTTTTTCCATCAATCATAAAATCTGTAGAAAAAGTCAACTTTGTATTTTCGTTAGCTCCTGTTCTCCAAACTTTACCATAATCTTCTAATCCGCCAAATATTTTTCTTCCTTTCATACTTGGTCTAGAATATTCTAAAGTAATATCTGTTAAACCAACTTTTTGTTCTATTTTTTGGAATGGACTTGGTGCTGGAGTTTCAATTTGTGCATTGGTTACATAACTTAATGCAACTACAAATAAACTTAGTACTATTTTTTTCATATTATAAATTGTTTGTTAGTAATACTACCAAAATTACAACTTCAAAAAAGGCTAAACGTTAACAAAACCTTAAAATAAAGCAATGTATCTTTGCTGTTATTAAATTAAAAATATCATTTTACAGATGAATAATATAAGTGTTTTAGGGTGTGGTTGGTTAGGAAAACCGTTGGCAATTTCTTTTTTAGAAGCTGGTTTTATAGTAAAAGGTTCTACAACTTCTGAAGAAAAAATGACTGATTTAGCATCTGTAGGAATAGAACCTTATTTGGTAAATATTTCTGAATTTGAAGAGTTTGATGAATTTTTAAACACAGCTATTTTAGTAATTGCCATAACTTCTAAAGATGTGGATGGTTTTGAAAACCTGATTTCTCAAATTCAAAATTCTGCAGTTCAAAAAGTTATTTTCATAAGTTCTACTTCTGTATATCCAAGAATTAATAAAATAATGACGGAAGAAGATGCTGTAATGACTAAGAATCCATTAGTAGCAATTGAAAATTTATTTAGAGAAAACACTTTTTTTGAAACCACAATTATTCGTTTTGCTGGCTTGTTTGGTGGCGAAAGACATCCTGCAAATTGGTTTAAAGACGGACGAAAAATTCCGCAACCAAAAGGTTTTGTAAATATGATTCATAGGGAAGATTGTATAGAAATTATTCATGAAATTATCAACCAGAATTGTTGGAACGAAACGTTTAATGCTTGTGCAACACATCACCCAACAAGAGAAGAATTTTATGTAAATGCAAGAATAAGCAAAGGTTTTGCAGCTCCTGTTTTTGAAGAAAATGATAATGTTGAATGGAAAATTATTAGTTCAAAAAAAATACAAAATGTGCTAGGATATGAATTTATCCACGATAATTTGATGAAAATTTAAGTATCAAGGTTTGTTATATGTTTGCAAATTTTTTTTGGAACTATTATTTACTATATTTTTTCTTTCTTAGATAATTAAAAACAATTCCAAAACCAAACAATAAGATTAGTGGTAAAATAACATTTAAAAATTGCCAAAAAGTACGTTCTTTAAAGGCTTTTTGTTTGTCTAGTATTTTAATTGTTAATGATTTGTTTCTTAACTTCATCAGTCCAGTATCGTCTAATAAATAGTCAACTGTATTAAGCAGAAAATCTTTATTTCCAAATTGTTCGTTTGTCCATTTGTCTCTAGCCAAATCAAAAGGTTGTCCTTTCAAAATTTGATTTTTTCCAACATCACCATCAGCAATTACAACCATTTTATTGTCAATTGCGTTTTCTTTATATAGAGCAGTTTCAAAAGGTTTTATACGATTTTTGTAAGCAGAATTAAAATTACCTTCTAACAAAAGAGCAAATAATTGATTGCCAGATTTGTAATCATTTTCTACAACTTCATCAGCTATGGATTGTAGTTCAATAAAAGTTGGTGTTCCTACTTTTTGGGTAAGTACAGAACTTACAAGTAAAGGTGTTTTTTTGATGTTGTTCGTAAGTGTATCTATTTGATTTGCAAACTGTAATCGTACAGGAGAAATATTTTTTGTAATTGGGTGGTTTGGATTTCCGCCAACCAAAGGATGATAATACCAATCTAAATTTTGAAATTGTGTTTGATTGCCACTTTCTCCGGTTGCCAAAGGAATTTTAGCTGCATATAAGTCTTTGATTAAAGTAGTATTTATGCGAATTCCGTATGAAAAAAATAAATCAGTTAAGTTTAAATTTCTTGGATAAGCTAACATTTTTGCACCGTTAAATAAACTGTCTTGATCTGCTTGTACATTGTCAATCATCCATAAAGTTTTACCTCCATTTGTTATGAATTGATCTAAAACAAATTTTTCATTTTCAGAAAACTGTTCAGTTGGTTTTGCAATAATAGCCAAATCTAAACCGCTTAAATCTTGTAAAGTTTGTTGCGGATTTGTAGCCACAGAATCTAACGTAAATTTTGCCAAACGATATTTTTTAGCCACTTCACTTAAAAAGCTATATTGATAAATGTCTTCTAATTCACCATTTCCAGTAATAATTCCAATTTTTTTCTCTTTATTTTGAGTAACCAAATTAATTGCATTTGAAAAACTATATTCTAAATTTTCAATTGCTTTTGCTAATTGTGCTTCTTGAGAAGCCATAATTGCATTTGGTAATAAAGAAACAACAGTTGTTTTTTTACCGTAAGAAATTTCTGCCCAAGGAAAAATAATGGCTTCCGAAAGTTTACCATCTTCTTCCACAGTTAATTGACTTGGCATCATTCCTCTTTTAATCAATGCTTCACGTTGGTCATCAGGATTTTCAAAATTGATTTTTATCAATGAATTTTCAGAGGCTAATTCTTCTATAAATTGACGAGCTTCAACTTGAAGTCTTTTAAATTCTGAAGGAAAATCTCCTTCTAAGTAAACCGTTATAAATAAGTTGCTATTTACATTGTTAATAATAGCCTTTGTTGTTTTAGAAAGTGTGTAACGTTGGTCTTCAGTTACATCAAAACGTTTATAAATAGATTGATTTGCAATGTTTAAAATGATTAAACCAACGATTAAAAATGCGATGTGTTTTATGTTTTTATTCATGGTCTAATCGTGTTTTAGTGATGAATAAAAAGAAAACAGTGATACTCAAGAAATATATAATATCTCTGGTGTCAATTACACCCCGTGAAATACTTTTAAAATGTTCGTTAATTCCGAGTTTTTTAATGGTAAGTGAATTGCTTCCAAAAGAATTTGAAATGGCATCAAATCCATAAAATAGTATAAACGTAATTAAAACACTTACAATAAAAGCTACAATTTGATTTTTAGAAATTGTTGAAGTAAATAAACCAATAGCTGTATATGTAGATGCTAAAAATAGCAATCCAACATAAGAGCCAACAGTGCTTCCTAAATCGAAATTTCCAACAGGATTTCCTAATTGATAAATCGTGTAAACATAGGTTAAAGTTGGTACTAAAGCAATGATAATTAATAGGAGTGAAGCCCAAAATTTGCCCATTACAATTTGCCAATCAGATAGTGGTTTTGTTTTTAAAAGTTCGATAGTTCCATTGTTAAGTTCGTCTGAAAAACTTTTCATAGTTATTGCAGGAATCAAAAACAAAAATACCCAAGGAGCTAAATAAAAAAACGGATTTATATCAGCAAAACCAGCATTTAAAATATTAAAATCGTCTTTAAAAACCCAAAGAAACAATCCGTTTATTAACAAAAAAACTCCAATAACCAAATAGGCAATTGGCGAAGCAAAAAACGAGTTAAATTCTTTTTTTAATATAGCAAACATGTATGTTAATTTGGAATTACAGAGAGTATTTTATACGTGTCTCTATTAAATTTTATAGTATATAAAATATTACTTGAATAGTCTAAACCTTCATTTATAAAAGCCAAAGAAATATTTTTTAAAGTATCTTCTTTATAAAATGATTCTTTTAAAATACTAATGGAAATTTCAGCATCAATACCTTCGCTTTTTAAAGAGTCAATTCTTTTTTCGGCAATTTTAAATTCTTTTAAATTTTCAACTTCTTTAAAAAACTCAATTTTTTTATGGTCTTTTACTTTGGCACTTTTATCTCCACAAGAAGTGAAAATTATACTTAAAAAAATAAAAATTATAATTTTGGTAAAGCTTAATTTCATAATTTTCTAACTTCTAACTTCTAACTTCTAACTTCTAACTTCTAACTTCTAACTTCTAACTTCTAACTTACCTATTTACTCCTTGTTTGTTTAGCCATCTGTGGTATTTTTCGGCATTTCTATTATGTTGTGCTAAAGATTTTGCAAAAGCATGGTAGCCTAACTTATCTACATTTACACACATGTAAAAGTAATCATGATCTTCTGCATTTAAAACAGCATCAATAGCACTTACATCAGGCATTGAAATTAATGCTGGAGGTAATCCAATGTTTTTGTAGGTATTGTATGGTGAGTTTATTTCTAAATCTACCGTTAAAACTCTTTTCACTACATAATCTTGTCCTTTTAACTGTTTAATGGCATAAATTATTGTAGGATCTGCTTGTAAAGGCCATTTTTTTTCGAGTCTGTTTAAATACAAACCAGCAACAGTTGGTCTTTCTGAATTTTGAGCAGTTTCTTTTTGAACAATAGAAGCCAAAGTAATTACTTCATTTTTTGTTAAACCTAATTCTTTTGCCTTTTTTTCTCTGCTATCATTCCAAAAACGTTTGTAAGCAACCAACATTTTAGTTCTGAATTTTTCTGGAGAAATTGTCCAATAAACTTCATACGTGTTTGGTATAAATATTTGTAAAACAGACTTTTCTGTAAAGTTATTTTTTGATAAAAAATCTTTTTCTGTAAAAGAGCTTATTAAAGAAATAGAATCTGCTTCAATTTGTTCTGCAATTCTACCTGCAAATTTTTCTAAGGTGTCTTGATTGTTAAAAGAAATTTTTAACGGAGTTTGTCTTCCACTTCGTAACATATTTACAAGATCGTTGTTAGACATACCTTCTTTTAAAACGTATCTACCAACTTTAGGTTGTGAAAAATTTTTCTTTGCTGCAACCCATAAAAATGTTTCTGGGCTCTTTGAGTAAGATTCAATTTCCTTTTTTATATCAAGTAAACTATCTGTTTTGTTTACAAAAAGCACATATTCTTTTGTAATTGCTTTTCCGAATATTTTTTGATAATAATTGTACGCTAAAATGCCTCCAATTATAAAAATTATGGCAAGTATGTATAAAACTTTTTTATTCAATTGTAAATTTTTTAAGAAGGTACAAAGTTACTCTTTTATCAATTGAAATAAAATTTCATCTTTAAATTTTCCTTCATTAAAAAGCCAATCTTTTTTAATGCCTACTTTTTTAAATTGGTGTTTTTCAAATAACGAAATACTTTTGGAGTTATCGCTCGTAATATTAGCATACAATTGATGTACATCTAAATATGTGAAAGTATATTTTTTTAAAAGCGTTAATGCCTCAAAAGCAAACCCTTTTTGTTGAAAACTAGGATGAATTAAAATGCCAATTCCTGCTCTTTTGTGCTGTGGGTTAAAATCAAACAAATCTATCATACCAATTGGTTTTTTGTTTGATTTTTCTTCAATAATTAGTCGAAGTTGTTTGGCTTCATAAATATCTAAATGTGCGTTTTCTAAATACTGTTTTAATACGTATTTAGAAAATGGAGTTTGGGTGTGACTTATTTCCCAAAAAGATTCGTTGTTTTCCATTTGAAATAGAAACTCTAAATCTTCGGGTTCTAAAGCTCTTAAATTAATATGTTCTCCTAACAATGTTTGCATCATAAATTTATTTCACCAAAAAAAACAAAAGTTGCAGGTCCTTTTAAAAATACATTTTTGTAAAGTCCATTTTCTTCTGTAAAAGAAACTTCTAAATTACCACCTTCAACAGGTAATGAAATTAAATTACTTTTTGTTTTGTTTGTTTTATGCATTGCAATGGCAACTGCAGTTACACCTGTACCACATGCTAATGTTTCGTTTTCAACACCTTTTTCGTATGTTCTAACTCTAAAAGTTGTGTTATTTATTTGCTCAACAAAGTTTACATTACTTCCAGGATTTTCGTAAGAATATCTAATTTTTTTTCCGTTTTCAAAAACAGGATAATTATCTAAACTATCAACCAACTGTACATGATGTTGTGTTCCTGTGAAAGCAAAAACTGAATTTTCTTTTACTTGGATATCATCAACATCTATCATTTGTAATGAAACAATGTTATTTTCAATTTCAGCATAATGTGTACCATCAAAAGCAATAAAATTGGTTTTATTTTCTACCAAACCTAGTTGTTTTGCAAACGCAACAGCACATCTACCTCCATTTCCACAGAAAGTTTCACTACCATCAGCATTAAAATAAATCATTTTAAAATCAAATTCTGTATCATTCTCAATTAAAATAATTCCGTCAGCTCCAACACCAAAATTTCTGTCACAAATTTGTGAAATTTTGTCAGTATTTTGTTTTGGAAAGATTTTTGTTCTGTTATCAACCATTACAAAATCGTTTCCAGTTCCTTGATATTTGTAAAATTTCATTTTCATATAACAAAGATAGTTATTTAAAGGATAAAATAGCGTTGTTAAAAAGCGGTTAAAGTCAGTTAAAAAGAAGTTAAACAGATTTTGTGAATATGTTAAAATTGTATATTTGAGTAATAAAAATTAAAAAGAAATGAAAAAAGCATTAAGTTTTCTTGGTATGGCACTTTTAGGAGGTGCAATTACATTAGGTGGCTACAAAATGTTATTTGATGAAAACGTAGTTGTCGAAAAAACAGTTGATAATCCAACAGAAACTGTTTTAGCAAATTATAACCCAACATATAAACATGTAAACTCTGTAGAATCTACAACAGATTTTACATTAGCAGCAGATAGAACTATTCACGCTGTTGTACACGTTAAAAATACCGCAATTAGAACACAAACAAATCCTTGGGCAGAACTTTTTTACGGAAGTGGAAGTGGTACAAGAAGGTATGAACAAGTTGGTACTGGAAGTGGTGTAATTATTTCTGCAGACGGTTATATTGTAACAAATAATCATGTAATTGACAACGCATCAAATATTGAAATTACTTTAAACAATCAAAAAAAATATCCAGCACAATTAATTGGAACAGATCCATCAAATGATATTGCGCTTTTAAAAATTGATGCAGATATGGATTTGCCATACATTCCGTTTGCAAACTCTGATACTGCAAAAATAGGTGAGTGGGTTTTGGCAGTTGGTAATCCTTATAATTTAACATCTACAGTAACAGCAGGAATTATTTCTGCAAAAGGAAGAGATTTAGAAGGCAACAGAAATATCGAATCTTTTATTCAAACAGATGCAGCTGTAAACCCAGGAAATAGTGGTGGAGCTTTGGTGAATACAAGAGGTGAGCTAATAGGGATAAATACTGCAATTTCATCTAAAACAGGTTCTTTTATAGGATATTCTTTTGCAGTACCATCTAATATTGCAAAAAAAATTATAGATGATATTTTAGAGTTTGGTCAAGTACAACAAGCTATTTTAGGAATAAATATAGATGCTACTTTTAGAGAAGAAGGTGTAAAAGTTGCATCTGTTGTAGAAGAAACTGAAAATGCTAAAAAATCTGGTTTACAAGCGGGTGATATTATTAAGAAAATAAATAACATTAAAATTTCTAAATTTTCTGAATTAAAAGGTCAGTTAACAGCAAAAAGACCTGGAGAATATGTTGATGTTACGATAGATAGAGATGGAGAAACATTGATAAAGAAAGTAAAACTATCCAAATCATTAGAAAGATTTATTACTTCTGCTTTTCAGTGGGAACTCAAAGATCTTTCAAAAAAAGAAATGAAAAAATTTGGAATCAATGATGGTGTAAAAATTATTAGAACTGGAAAAGATGATGAAGAAAGTAATTTTAAAGATTATATCATCACCAAAGTGAACGATAAAAAAGTAAAGGACGCAAAACAGACTGCTATTTTGTTAGATCAATTAGCATCTAGTAGATATAGAGTTTCTGTAGAAATGATAAATTTAAATGGCGAAAAAGAACGCTATATATATAGGTAGTTGTTTTTAAATGATTCTATTAAAATCCTGATTTAAAAATCAGGATTTTTTTTATTTACGAAAATTTCACGAAATCGATTTCGTATTTCTAAAAAATTAAATACTTTTGCCGAAAATTATAAATAACTAGTTCATAAAAACTATGTCAACACTTATAGATTACAACAAAGAAGTTTTATCTCAAGCACAAACAAGAAGAGCCACTGTTCAATTTATTAATATCGTAAACGATTTATGGTATGATAAATCTATTGAACTAGTACTTTTTAGAAATCCATTGGTAGATAAAAGAGCCAGTGAAGTTCTTAATTTAATAGATTATGCAAGAGAATTTGTAACCAAACCAATTTCAATTTTAGATGCATTAGATATTGCCAAAGCAATACAGCAAATAGATTTGCCATCATCTAAACTAGATATTGGTAAGTTAGCATACGAATGCTATTTAAAATCAGAAAATTGTGAAGATAAAGTTGCTTTCGTAAAAGAAAAATTAAAAAATGCAAAAGCAACAAAAAACATACAACCTAAAGATGTTGTTTTATACGGTTTTGGTAGAATTGGACGTTTATTAGCGAGAGAGTTAATGACTAAAATGGGCAAAGGTTCTCAATTAAGACTAAGAGCAATTGTAACTCGTGGAGAAATTAACCAAACTGTATTAGAAAAAAGAGCTTCTTTATTAAGTGTAGATTCTGTTCACGGAGATTTTTTAGGAACCGTTCAAACTGATGCAGAAAATAACGCATTAATTATCAATGGCACAACAGTTCACATGATTTCTGCTAACAATCCAGAAGATATAGATTATACAAAATATGGAATAAATGATGCTTTAATTATTGATAATACAGGCGCTTTTAGAGATAAAGAAGCATTAAGCAGACATTTAAAATCAACAGGAGCCAGTAAAGTTTTATTTACAGCACCAGGAAAAGGAATTCCAAATATTGTTCATGGAGTAAATCACAAACAATACAATCCAGATAATGTAGATATTTTTTCTGCAGCATCATGTACTACCAATGCAATAACACCAGTTTTAAAAGTATTGGAAGACAATTACGGAATTAAAAAAGGACATTTAGAAACCATTCACGCATATACAAATGACCAAAATTTGGTCGACAATATGCACGGTAAATACAGACGAGGTAGAGCAGCAGCTTTAAATATGGTAATTACAGAAACTGGAGCAGGAGCAGCAGTTGCTAAAGCATTACCAGCATTAGAAGGAAAGCTAACCTCAAATGCCATTAGAGTGCCAGTTCCAAACGGTTCTTTAGCAATTTTAAATTTACAATTACGCACAAAAGTTACCAAAGAAACTTTAAACGCAATTATGAAACAAAATGCATTAGAAGGCGATTTAGTAGAGCAAATTAAATACTCTATGGATAATGAACTGGTTTCTTCAGACATTATTGGTACAACAGCACCTTCGATTTTCGATAGCAAAGCAACCATTACAGATGGAGATTCTATTGTAATTTACGTTTGGTATGACAATGAATATGGCTATTCACACCAAGTAATTCGTTTGGCAAAACACATTGCAAAAGTTCGAAGATTTACCTATTATTAAAATACTCTTGATTGCAAATTCATTCAATAAATTTGAATGTAAAAACCCGATACATTTTCGTATCGGGTTTTATTTTTATTTTTTTTGAAGCTACATCTTTCTTATAGTTTATCTTGAGCGAAGTCGAAAGACACTCGCTTTTTTTGGCTGAAAAAGCAAAAAAGAACTCAAAAAATCGCTTTAATCAGGGCTAAACTTGTTTGCCAATTTTTAGGATAAGAAATCTATTTCTACAAAATCTATATTTTCTATGTGATAAAAAAAAACTTAATTTAGCAAAAAATAAAAGTAATGAAAATAAAAACCCTTCTTATAATAATGTTATTTTTCGCTATATCTATGAAAGCACAAGAAAAACTTCCTTATTACGAAATTCCAAATATGGAAGAAAACTATTCCGCACAAAACACTGTAGCAAGAATGATAGATGGTTTAGGTTTTAGATACTATTGGTCTACAGAAGGTTTACGAGCTGAAGATTTAGCATTTCAACCAAAAGGAGAAGGAAGAAGCTGTCAAAACACAATTATACATATTTACGATTTATCAAATATGATGTTGCGTTTAACTAAAACGGATTTCAAACAAGAAAAGGAAAAAGATAAAATGACGTTTGCAGAAATAAGAAAACAAACCTTATTAAATTTTGAAGCATTGAGCCATCGTATAAAAGAAAGTAAAGATCTATCGGAATTTTCAGTAGAAAAAGAGGGCAAAATTACCATTCCATTTTTTAATGTAATAAACGGACCAATAGCAGATGCCATTTGGCATACAGGTCAAGTAGCTAGTTTTAGACGTTCTTCTGGAAACCCAATCAACTCAAAAGTGAATCACTTTTCTGGAACTGTTAGAGAATAATAATCATAAAAAACCTTCAGATTTTTTTAAAATCTGAAGGTTTTATAATTTTTAAACAAAAGCATTAAAATTGCAAATTTTCAATCATTTTTAAGCTTCTTCTTCAAAAAAGTCAATTTTAGCCTCAAACTCAGGGCTTAAAAATTCTTCTTTACTCATAAAATATTCTGAAGTAATTAACCTGTAAGAATCACCATTTTTTTGCAATCCCCAAATAACATCGTTAGCTTCTTCAAAAGGTTCGTCAGCATCTAATTGATGCCCAAACAAACGAATAATTACATTATGACTGTCTAAATTTTTAGCAAAACACTTCAAAGCAATTTCTTTAGTAATATTTTTTTCAGCATTTGCTTTTGGAGTAATTTCAAAATCAACAATAGTAGCTTTTGCATTCGGAAATTTTCCATTGAAAGCTTTGTATAAAAGTTGATTCACATTAAAAAGAGTTTGGTGCAATTCAATTCTTGGATATTCTTCAGAAATCTTATCCACCAACATTTCATGAGAAACGGAATCAATTTGCCCTTCATTTAATTCATTAGACAGTTTGTAATCCAACACAATTGCAGCAGCTTCACTCGGTTCTTTATCTGTAATTGCCATGTACAACAATTCTCTTAATTCTTTAAGATCAGTAGTTTCTGTTCCAGGCAATTCAAAACGTTCCAAAAGTTCTTTATAATCTTCAATATTCCAAGAGTTTTCAAGTTCGTCAACTGTAGAAATTTTATGTATTTTTATAGCGTATTTCATTTTTTTAATTCATTTTTGAATGAATATATAAAGTACAACATCTCAACATTAAAAACAAGTTTTTTTAGATATATTATGACTGTTTTAGAAAGAATACAATTATTACGAGACGAATTGAATAATCATAATTATAACTATTATGTTTTAGATAATGCCACCATTTCTGATTTCGATTTTGATATCAAACTAAAAGAATTAGAAAAGTTAGAAACAGAAAATCCGCAATTTTTTGACGCAAACTCACCAACACAAAGAGTAGGAGGAGCCATTACCAAAAATTTTGAAACGGTTGCTCACAAAAACAGAATGTACTCTTTAGATAATTCGTATTCAAAAGAAGACCTGTTAGATTGGGAAAAACGAGTTCAAAAAGGATTAGGAAGAGAAGATTTAGAATATACTTGTGAGTTAAAATTTGATGGAGCTTCCATAAATTTGACTTATGAAAATGGAAAATTTATTAAAGCTGTAACTCGTGGAGATGGTTTCCAAGGAGATAATGTTACTGCAAATGTAAAAACAATTCGTTCTATACCATTATCCATAAAAAAGGGCTTTGTTTCGAACTTTCAAATGCGAGGGGAAATTATTTTACCATTAGCGGGTTTCAATAAAATGAATGAAGAGCGTGTTGCAAATGGCGAAGAAGAATATAGAAACCCAAGAAATACAGCAAGTGGAAGTTTAAAACTGCAAGACAGTGCAGAAGTTGCAAAAAGACCATTAGATTGTTTGTTATATCAAGTGGTTACAGAAGAACGCAAATACAAAACACATTTCGAAATTTTAGAAAATGCCAGAAAAGTTGGGTTTAAAGTTCCAAAAACAATCACATTAGCAAAATCTATAGAAGAGGTTTTCAATTTTGTAAACCATTGGGATAAAAAACGTCACGATTTACCTTACGAAACAGATGGAGTAGTAATAAAAGTAAACAATTTACAACAACAAGAAGAGTTAGGTTACACATCAAAAGCTCCAAGATGGGCAATTGCATACAAGTTTAAAGCGGAACAAGTTTCTACAGTTTTAAATGAAATTACCTATCAAGTGGGTAGAACTGGTGCAATTACGCCAGTTGCAAATCTAGAGCCAGTTCAATTGGCAGGAACTACTGTAAAACGCGCCTCTTTACACAATGCAGATCAAATTGAAAAACTGGATATTAGAGTAAACGATACTGTTTTTGTTGAAAAAGGAGGTGAGATTATCCCGAAAATCATTGCTGTAGATTTTACAAAACGACCAGCAAATTCTCAACCTACAATATACGCTACAAATTGTCCAGAATGTAATACAGAATTGATTAGAACAGAAGGAGATGCAAAACATTATTGCCCAAATGAATTTGGATGTGCACCTCAAATTACAGGACGAATTCAACATTATATCAGTAGAAAAGCCATGGATATTGATGGTTTAGGAGGAGAAACTGTAGATTTACTTCGTAAAGTTGGACTCATTCAAAATTATGCAGATTTATATGATTTAAAAGTAGAGCAAATCATTCCGTTAGAAAGAATGGCAGAAAGATCAGCTCAAAACATGATTGCAGGAATTGAAAAATCAAAAGATATTCCTTTTGAAAAAGTATTATTTGCACTCGGTATTCGGTTTGTTGGAGAAACTGTTGCTAAAAAATTAGCGAAACATTTTAAATCAATAGACCAATTAATGTCAGCAACTTTCGAAGAATTAGTAAATGTTGATGAAATAGGAGATAGAATTGCACAAAGTATTGTCGATTTTTCAAATAATTTAGGGAACATACAATTAATAGAACGTTTAAAAAATTATGGAGTTCAATTAGAAGTTTCAGCAGAAAGTTTAGAAAATCAAACGAATAAGTTACAAGGTCAAATATTTGTAGTTTCAGGCGTTTTTCATCAAATGAGTAGAAATGAACTTAAAAAAGCAATCGAAGACAATGGAGGTAAGGTAAGTTCATCCATCTCCAAAAAAACAAACTTCATTGTTGCAGGTGATAATATGGGGCCTTCAAAACTTACAAAAGCACAAGATTTAGGTATTTCCATGATTTCTGAACAAGATTTTATAGATAAAATTAGTTAAAAACTTACTTTGGTATCTAATTTGCATAAAAGAATATTAAATATTAGTAAGCCCAATTTTGTTGGTAAAAATAAAATGAAAAAAAAACTTTTATACATATATATAATGTCTTTTTCAATTCTCACTTTTTCACAGAAAAGAGAAATGGATTCTTTACCTGATAATATAGATGATTACGTTTTTGTAAAACCAGGAGATACATTAACAATAAGTTTCAACGAGTTTGCTTTATTACCAAAACATAAATTTAATTCAAAAGACGATATCCGTTATTATTTATGGTTTACTAGAAAAGTTCAAAAAGCATATCCTTTTGCAAAATTAGCATCAGAGAGGTTAGATACTTTAAATGCTAGATTAGATAAAATTAAAAGTAAACGACAAAAAAGAAAATACACAAAAATTGTTCAAAATTATATTGAAGGAGAATTTACAGATCAAATAAAAAAGATGACTACAACAGAAGGTCGTATTTTAATTAAACTCATTCATCGTCAAACTGGTGAAACCGCGTTTGAAAATATAAGAGGGTTAAGAAGTGGTTGGAAAGCATTTTGGTATAACACTACAGCAAATTTATTTAAACTCTCTTTAAAAACAGAATATCATCCAGAATCTGTAAATGAAGATTACTTAATTGAAGATGTTTTACAAAGATCTTTTCAAGCTGGTAATCTAAAACCACAAAAATCAAAACTCAATTTTGACTTTCCAATGATAGTTTTAGAAAAAAAGGGAGTTATTAATGTTGAAGAGTATAAAAAGATGTTTGCTAAAATGCGCAAAAAAGGAAAAGTAAGAAAGAAAAAGAATTGATTTTTTTATTATTGAAAGGTTTAAATATTAGTATTTGATAATATACTTTTGCTCTTAAACAATCATAAACTTTTCATATTTGTAGATGTGTATCATTATTCTATATAATCTATTCCTATAATTATAAACAAACTTCTACCTTAATTTCCCTCCAAGATATAGATAAAATTATTCAGTAGTTTTGGTTTTTGCTATTAGAAATAAAAAAGGTTCAAAAAACTTTTGGTTCTAACTTTCGTGTTTTCAATGGGTTAAAGTTTTAGGAGAAATAAAACAGAAAAGAATTTGTAAAAAGGGTTGTGAGAGTAAAAAGGAGTTGTATATTTGCACCCGCTAACGGAAAAACAGTTACGTTAGTAGAGTTCATTGAGGTGTTGTTTTTGTATTATTAGTTTGTTTTAGTTGATTTGTTTTTTTGGAGAAAAAAAGATTAAAAAAAACGAAATTAAATTAGGTTGATAATTAAAAAACATTGTATCTTTGCCGTCCGATTTATCGGGGAGTAAAGTTCATTTTTTTAGAGGGTAAAAAAGTTTAAAAAAAATAATTATTTTACTTGTCAGTTTAAAAATAAGTTTTAAATTTGCACCCGCTAACAGAAATAGCAAAACGATCAAGGAGATTTTGGAATAGTAATTTAGAGTAATTATTAGTTAGTTCGATTCTAGCATTTCTACAAATTAGGATTTATAACGATTGTGAAAGCAAGAGTGCGATACCCTAAAAGTTCATTGAAAATATTGAAATTGACAGCGTAAACAAAGAGTAGAATAACCGCATTATTTATAATGTAAATTCTTTTGAAACTTATTCATTCATATTATTTAAGATATACAATGAAGAGTTTGATCCTGGCTCAGGATGAACGCTAGCGGCAGGCCTAACACATGCAAGTCGAGGGGTAACATTGGTGCTTGCACCAGATGACGACCGGCGCACGGGTGCGTAACGCGTATAGAACCTACCTTT
>NZ_VANR01000005.1 GCF_005885675.1 Polaribacter aestuariivivens | reverse complement strand
CTGCCTGTAAGCACAACAAAGGGTGTAGAGATATTTATGAAAGAATTGTAAATAAGGGTAAAAGTAAAAAATTAGCCTTGATTGCAGTATCTAATAAATTACTAAAACAAGCTTTTGCAATAGCAAAATCTGGACATCCATATGATCCAACTTTTGCTTCTGTTTTAAAGATAAATTAGTAAAATAATAGATGAGATTATACTTTAAAAAAGCTTAAACAAAAGTTTAAGCTTAGTATAATAATGTTCAAATTTAATGAAGAAAAATGTTGTTTTTTAGCTCAGTTCTTTGTTGGCAACAGTATTTATATTATTTCGTTCATTATTTTAAATATCTTTTTCGAGTTTTCTGCTTTTTTATTGTCACATTTCTCAACATTATGATTTATAATAAACTTGTTTGTTTCATTTCCGTTTGTAAATTCAACAAGATAAACATCTGCACAACCCCAAAAAGGTTCGCAATATTTTTCGCTGTCTTCAGTTTCAATAAAATCAGAGTCAGAAATTATTGATTTTAATTCGCTGATAATTCCTTTTTCGTTAATTCTTTTCGAGAAATTCAGTTCTGACAGTTGATTTTCCTTTTCATTTTCAAAATCCTCAATTAGGTAAGAGTGAAATGTCAGTTCAGAATTTGTTTTCTTAAATTCCAACATTTGCTCAAAAACTGCTCCACCTCCAGGAAATCTCCAAATTCTTAATGTTTCAGATTTTAATTCAGAAATAGGTTTTCGATTCAGTTTTTTTAAAGGATATTCAATCGCCTTTTCAAGATATGTTTTAAAATTCCATTCTTCATTTTCTCCTTTTTCCTTTTCGGTCAATTCAGATTTTACAGTTATTTCAATTTTCTTATTTTCTGAAATGCTATTACATCCAAATAAAACTGAAATTAGTAAAAGTGCGATTAGTCTTTTCATATTGTTGCCAACGTTTATGTATATGGAAAGTTGCGTGTTTGCGTGCGAGGATTTTCCGAAGGAAAATCAGACGTAGCAAACGTGCAACGACCTTTATTTTAGCACAACACCAGCAATTTTTTATATACGGTGTTGTGGGTAGTTTTTTATTTTTTTTCAGTCGTGGAGATAAAACATATCAGTTTCTTTTCCATTATCGACCATATTAATTCCGACATTAAATAATTCCGCAAAGAGTTTTTCTTTTGTCGAGTTGTCAAATTCCGCAAACTCTATTTCCGCTGTTGGTTTTATTAATTTATCTCCAATCAGTAATTTTTCCGAAATAAGTTTGTCAATCATAAAGTTCAGTTTTTCGGAAGGAATTTCATTTTCGGATTTTTTCCAAACGAATTCTTGCCGTTCATCCAAGTCCGCTTTATCATAAACAACAATTCCGCGAATTGAATTTTCGGTTTCATTAATCCATTCCAATTTTTCCATTCCAAATATCTTGAAATAGTGTTCCAAAAATATCTTTCTATTCGATTTCATTTCGGTTTTCTCAAATTACCCACAACGTGTTTATATATGGTTTGTTGCGTGATTTAAGTACCTAATTTATTAAATAATTACAGACAAAGAAAATCCGCGAGGATTTTCGCAAGTAGGCAATAAGCCAGCAATAAATTATATATGTTGTTGTAGTGCGTTTTTATCTTCTATAAATTCAGTTTTAAATTTTTGAACCATTTTTTTATTCGAAAACCAATTGTAAGGATTTTGCGTTTTTCCAAAAGCAAATGATATACAATTTATTAAAATATCATTCTTTTCATAAAGGACAATAATTTGTTTTCCATAATCTGTTTTCGTATCTAAAAAAGAAATATTAATAATATTTAAATTTTTATTCTCCTCAAATAGTTTCCACCCGTTTCTATTTACAATTTTTTTTAAAATTTTTGTGTTTTCAGAAATAGTTATTCCTTCAATTCTTTCAAGTTTTTTACTGTTCAGAACTAATATTATTCCTAAAACAGTAATAATTATAACTAATACAAAGAAAAATAATGTCCAACCAAATG
The DNA here is from genome assembly GCF_005885675.1 of Polaribacter aestuariivivens. Lineage (GTDB taxonomy): Bacteria > Bacteroidota > Bacteroidia > Flavobacteriales > Flavobacteriaceae > Polaribacter > Polaribacter aestuariivivens. Next base: position 362,139 of record NZ_VANR01000005.1, on the reverse strand, counting down.
GTTCAGATTTCATTAAATTACCGTAAAAATTCATTCCAGTTATATAAAGGAAAAATAATAGATTGCTAATAATTAATATGTTTTCCCATATATTTTCAATCAATGATTTATTGAAATATAGTTTTTCAAGATTCAAGGATTTTTTTATGTCAATTTTCAGGATGTTCATTTTTTAAATGCACTACAACGTTTCTCGTATAAGATTAGTTGCGTTTTTGTGCCCGAGGATTTTCCGAAGGAAAATCAGAAGTAGCAAAAATGCAACTAACTTTGGTTAAGCACTAAAATAGCAATTAATTTTATACAGTGTTGGCAACTGTATTTTAATTCGTTTTTATTGGTTCAAATGGAATTCCGAATATTCCCTTTTTAAACTTTAACTTAATAGTTTCTTTTTCCATTATTTTATTAAATTCAGTTTGTTTGAGTTTCACTTTATCAAGTTCTGATTCGTATTTCCGATTTGTTATTCTTCCAAGAATATAAGGTTCATTTTCCCTTTTAAAATTAACTATAAATTCTCGAGTTAAAAAATCTTTTTCAGAAAGTCTATTTATGTAAAGTCCAACTGTTGTCACTATTTTAGAATTCTGTTGAAATAGGAAATAACTCATAATTCCTATAAAACTGATTTGAACTATTTTCGTTATTTTATTTCCAGTGAAATCTTTTTTGTCAAAGAATGCTAAAAAGACAATTACAAATGAAAAAATTGCGGAAATAGGAATTAAAGAATTTGAGAATTCTTTAATGTCACTTTTTAAATAGAATTCAGATTCTTTAGGGAAAAAGAATAAAACAATCGATGTATAAATCAATGTAATTCCTATGATAAATATTATTCGATTTCGTTTTTTCATATTGTTGCCAACGTGTTTGTATAAGCTTTGTTGCGTTGTTTAAGCATTAAATTTAGTAAATAAAACACGAACGGCGAAATTCCGGAGGAATTTCCCAAGTGAGCTAAAACTAGCAATAAAGTTTATACGGTGTTGCCCAACGTTTTTCTTATTTTCAGTTCTTTTATTCTATTATTAATTACTGACAAATTATTTATAAATTCAACTTGTCCAGTGCATTTTATTTCAGCCGACAATAATATTTTATTACCGTTTTTATCAATAAATAATATTCCTTCATCGTGTCTTATTTCAATTTGTTGATCAGCAACTTCTTCTCTTGAAAGTATTAAAATCTTTGATATTATAAATTCAGAAAATGAAATGTTTGAGTTAATTCCGCTACTTGAGTTTTGTGTCAATATATTCTCAAAATTTCCTGCAAATTTTTCCCTTTCAGCAACTTTGATTTTCAAGTTATAATAATCTATAAGAGTTTCTTCTTCTTCATTCCATTCACATTGGAATTCCAATTTTTTTGATTGTTCAATTCCAAATTCATTTTTCCAGAAGAATGGAATTTCGAATAAGTTTGATGTGTAAATGTTTTCTTTCAGATTTGCTCCGAGATTTGAACATTTAATCAGCCATATTCGTTTATTAATTAAAGTACTTAATTCCTTTAATTTCTTGTCTTTTATATATTCTCCTAATATTTTCAAGAGTCAGTTTTTAATGTTGGGCAACGTTGTTGTATATGGTTTGTTGCGTGTTTTAAGCATCTAATGTAGCAAAATACAAACCAAATAGAAAATCCGCGAGGATTTTCGTAAGTAGGCTAGTACTAGCAATGGATTATATACGTTGTTGCCCACAGTATTTTATTCCGCTAACAATTTTTTCGGAACTTGATAACTTGCAGAATACATTAAATTCTTTTCACGGTTTTTAAATTCGGTAAATGCTTTTCTATACCACTTTGGGTCATTCGCAACAGTTTTATAGTCTTCGAAACTCAAAACATCATAAAAATATTTATTCAGCCAAGGTTCAATTCCGAAAATAGCGATTCCGTTTTTTTCTATTCGGTCAAGTACGATTTCAAAGTCAGATTCCGAGAAATAGTAAATCGATTCAGAGTCGAATCCGTCATTCAGATTTTCAAGTCCGTTAAAGATATTCGATTTCAGATATTGAAATTCCTTTGTTCGTTCTTCTTCTGTGTAGTTTTTTAATTCCATTTCTGCTTTCTCAAAAGTTTTTGTTTCAGCTTTGTTTTTGTTGTTACAACTCAATATTAAAAGTCCGATAAATATTAATTGAAGCAGTTTTTTCATATTGTGGGCAACGGTCTCGTATAACCGTCAGTTACGGGTTAATATGCGTTAATTTTCGGTTTGGCACAGACGTTAGCAATTCCGAGTGGATTCGGACGTAGCCGAATCCGCCGTAATTGCGGTTATACATTGTTGTAAACAGTGCTTTTTTCATTTTCTAATTCTATTCACTTTGACATAAAACCAAGGCACAGGTTCAAATCCATTAGATTCGTCATTCATAAATTCCATTATTTCGTTCCAGTTTTCATAATTTTCTATAAGTCCAAATTCATTTGTTTTGAGACCGAATTTATCTCTTAAATCATTCGCCAAGTCGTTGCAATGAAAAGAATGGAAGTCTCCACTTATTTCAATTCCGATTATATCGTAACCTAAAAACTCATCTTTTTCTAAATCAAGCTCTTTGTTTTTAAGTTTGCTATAAATTCCAATTTCTCCGCTATTCATTTCAGTCGGTTTTGTCATTTCCAAAGCTTCGCTAAAATCAGATTCGGGAAAGCTGATACTTAATATTTCAAAGTCAGAATCATTTGGAAAGAACTTTTCTTTGTATTCGGTCAATGTTTTTAAGTCAGAAAACGTATTTATCCAACCGAGTTTTTCTTCGTCCAATTTTTTGTCTGCCCAAAATTGTATTTCCTCAACATTTTTGTCAGTCAGATTAAAAGTATGTTTAGTTTCTTCTAATTCTTTCTTTTCAGTCGTTGCCCAAGAAATTGCCCAAGAGTCAAAAAAAGAGTCGTTTATACAGCGACTACAAGTATAGATTTCCGAACCTTTAATCGTTCCATATTCGACAGGTTTTAGTTTAATCAGATAATATGCTCCAATGTAGTATTTCACTTGGTTTTCGGCATTGTTTACAACGGTCTTGTGTATAAAACGTAGCGTATAAATAGACGCTAACTTTTCGGATTTAGCACGAGCCGAATTTTTTATTATTATGTTTAATTTTCTTTTATAAATATAACCAAATAAAAAATTTGACGTACTTTGTAAATAAGTAAAAACCTCTCGAAAAGCCTGTAATAGCTATGTTTTATACACGTTGTTGTAAACTGGCTTTATTCCGTTCAGTTTAGTTTTCCGATGTTTTTCTGTTAGCTCAAATGTGAGCTTTGGCGTGAAAGCTTTTTTATTTTTTAGGTTTAGCTTTTTTGGGCGTTGGAAAAAAATAAATGTGCTTGAACATAACTTCGGCTTATAAATTTTCCTCTTTTTTAGTTTTCCACCATTGTCTTAATTCAATAATTTTCGGTTCTCCAATATTTATTAAGCCTTTTCCTGATTCTAATTTTTTGATTTCAGTTTCTAATTTGTATTTACTACTTGGTGTCCCAACATAATTACTAATTGCTTTATAATCTTTATTTTGAACATTCAAGCATATAGGTAACTTAACTTGCGACGCAAAATCAAAGTCTTTTGTTTTATAATCCTCAACTCCTTGTGAGAGCATTACAATTATAACTCCTTTGGATCTTAATAATCTCAATAGCTCTTCAAGTGCTTTACGTGCATTTTTATTTTTTAAATATATGTGAGCTTCATCAATTACAATTACATATCGTAATGGAAAAATATGATCTTTTGGTTCACAATCATTTGTAGAACTAAAAAATGAGTTAAAGTAGCGTAGTAACAAAAACACAACTAATTGTCTTAAAGTATCGGATAATGCAGGTGGAAGATTTAGATATAAGCTTTTGTCTAAAATATCAGTATTAGTTGGACTACAATTAAATATATTGGTAGTTAAATCTTGGATACCTGCAAATAATGTATCTGGTCTTCTATTATTTTCATCGTAATATTCTTCTAAATTTTCAAATAATTCATTTATAGTTGGGTAAGAACCATTTTTACTGTCGAATAAATCAGTAATTACATTTGTTAAAATATTTTTTTGAGCAACACCAACACTAGGAACAAAAGTAGCTATAGTGTCAACAAATGCTTTTATACTAAAAGGTCTTTGTCTTTCATCTAAACTTATTGATAAAAATGGATTAAATTCAATACCACCATCATTTACAATGTCGACAAATTCACATTTTGTTGCATCCAAAAATGGTTTAAGTTGCTCTGGATTTCCTTCGCCTTTATAATCAAAGAATATAAATTTTAGATCATTGTCTGTGTTTTTGGAAATTTGATATAAAATATCTTTCATTAATTGAGTTTTTCCAGAACCTGCCATTCCAGCAATTGCAATATTTCTATTATCAAACTCTCTTAAATCATTAATTCTAATTTCAACATTTACACCTTCTTCTGTTTTTCCTAATTCGAATGTTAAAAGATCTTCATATTCTTTTACATTAATTTTCTTTGAACTAGAACCAGTTTTTACAGTTTTTGATCTTAATGTTAAACCTTTTTTGATTGGTTTCAATAAAAGTGAAATATGTTCGCCTTTCGTAATGTCGCTATTATTTAATTTATTATTCCAAACTTCAAGACCATCTTTTAAATGAAGTTTATAAAGTTTAATAAATTCACTTTCTGTTAATTCTTTATTATAATGCTGATCGAAAATTGTTTTATAAAGTGTAAAATTATCAATGTCATTTACTAAACGTCCAAAGATGTTGCTTGTTGGCGTATATTCTCTACCGTTTTGAGGTAGACTATTTTCGTTTTCGTGAAATAGGCGTCCTTTTTCAATACTTAATGACAATGCAATTCTTCCTGTAATTGTGTCTCTTTTAAAATTATAGATATTTGTAATTCTATCTAATAACTCTGTACTTTCTGAATCTATTTTAAATCTAATCATTGCTTGTAGTATTAAAATAACCGTTTTTTAAATTTGTGTTTGCTCCATCATTAAATAGTAGATATGATTTTGAAATGTTTTCAGAAATATCTTTGTATCGTTTTGGTGTAATCTCACTATTTGTTGAAAATAATACAACTTGTTCGGAAAGAGCAGGATAATATTTTTTAGTAATGTTATCTCTATGTTCTTCATCAAGTCTACCAAGAGGTGTATCTATAAAAATTGGTAAACTTTGTATCGATTCGTTTAAAATTGCTTTAATCAAACACGAAATATAAATCTGTTTTTCTCCAGATGATAAACTTTCTTTTCTTATTTCATTATCATGTTGATCTAATAAGGTGATTTTCATTCCTTGACCTGAAGCCAAAATGGTAACTTTCACATCTTCAATAAATTTACGGCTGTTTTCTTCACTGCCAAGTTTGTGCATTAATATTTTTAACTCGTTTAAAATTGTTTTTTCAAGACTATTTTTGTGTTTACTTTTCTGTTCTTCAAGGAATGAATTCAAGACGTCAATGTATTTTTGACTTTCTTTAATTTTAAGTTTGTTTTGTGCATTTACATCTACCTTTTTAACCAATGTCAAAAGCTGTTGATTTAAGCGAACAATATCACTTTTTAGTTTTGTGATTTGTTGATTGTTCTCTCCAATTTTCCTATTGTTTTCAGTAATATTATAATCTGCTGTTTCCTTTTTGGATGAATATTCCAATATTAATTCATCTTCTAAATCAGCATCAACTTTACTTAATGTTTTGTTTAATTCTGAAAGTTTAATTTGCACTTCATTAAACTCCTCAATTGTAGTCTCGAATAAATCTTTTGATTGTTCGTTAACTAGATTTATAGCATCTTTAATTAGATTTTTTTCTGAATTATTCAAATCGTGTTCAAATTCTAATTCTTGATAATCTCCATTATCACTAAATAATTCCGAACCTAAATTTTTAGCTTTTTCATAATAAAAGTTCTTGTCCTTAAAAGACATTGTAGAATTATCTGGTTCAGGTGGTTTGTTAAAAAGTAGTTCAATAAAGTTTTCTATTTTTTCAGAATTTTCTTTTGATGAATTTTGTGATAATTCATTTTTTTCTTGAATTTCTAAATGTTCATTAACTTCTTCTAGTTTACCAGTTAATATTGCTATTGGAATAATTTCACTTAATTCATTAAATCTTTCAGAAAGTTCAAGTTCCTTTGTTTTTAGTTTTTCTATTTCTGACAATACAGATTCTCTGTCAAAAGTTGAATTACCTTGCTTACTATGTTGAGAAATTAGATTATTATATTGACGAATTGTCTTTTTTAAATCGTCAATTTCTTTTAGTTTTTCAGCATTTTCTTCTTCAAGTTTTTCAATGTCTATATTTGAAAGTTCAATTGCTTTTTCTTTATCTACAATTTGCTCTTGTAAATTTTTAGTAGCTCCTTCTTTTTTAAGAGAATTTATGTAAAACTCTATATCTTCGATAAGTGTATCATAAGTGTCTAATCCTAAAATTTTACCTAAAGCGTCATTTATAAAACTGCCTTCTTCTTTAATTGATAAGTTGGCTATTTCAGATATTTTTTCTGCATCAAAAAAGACAAATTTTGCTGCATCTATCGGAATTATATAATCATTTATAAAGTTAATTTTATCTGCTTCATCATCAAAAATTTCCATTTTTGAATCAGAATCTAAAATCAAAAGTTTTTCATTCATACTAGTAACATTAAATGTTCTAGTAATAATTACACTTTCAGAATTTGAGTTTAATTTCTTTAGTTCAGGTAATTCGATTTCTGAAACAAGTATACTAACAGAAAAAGTGTCTTTATTTTCTTTTTTTGCAGTCCAATTTATGGATTGCTGCATAAAAGATGAATAGTTTTTTTCTTTTTGAATTTCCTTTTTGAAATTGTCATCAATTTGAGAAATTTTTTCTCCATAAAGGCACCAAACTATTGATAGTAAAAGATTTGTTTTTCCATAACCATTTCTACCACCAATTACAATGATGTTTTGATCTGAATTGGTTGATAAATTAATATTAACTTCATTGTAATATTGTCTAAAATTGTTGATTTCTATATTGGATAACTTCATTTTATAGTCTTTTCAATTACATCATTAATTTTTTGCTGGTGGTAATTGTTTCTTTTTAGCAACTTTTTAGTCTTTACAGAATCCAATAGAATTTCTAGAGAATCAAAATTTACATCTTTTTTATTGCATATTTCTTTGAGTCTTTGGCTCTGTAGTATTTTAGTTTCTTTAATTTTCATTGAAATATTTTAAATTATTTAATATTAATTTGGATTCTTCAAAAGTTAGATTGTAAGAATTTAGTAAGAAAGTTTTAATATCATTTATTGAATACCCTTTTTTATGTTTTGCAATAATAGTTTTACCTAATTGTACTGGTAAACTATTAAACTTATCATCATACTGCTCCTCTTTAATTTGTAAACCTATAAACCCTTGATTGTAAATTAAAAACCGTTTCAAAGGATCAACTTTAAGATTAGTTAGTACGCTTTTTGCATCTTTATTTCTCCTGTATTTATCCAAATATTCTAATACTAAAAGAATATGAATTGGCTCATTTTTATCTTGCAAAAATTCTATTATTACATCCTTAATAGTACCACCTTTGAAGTTTTCTAGTTCTTTTTCCCATTTTTTTAATCCAAAAACACTTTTTCTTCCTATTGGGACAAATCCATTCCTTCTAGCCATAGCAGCACGCAAACTTGCTTCATCTGTGACATAATTTGGATTTAATTCTAAAACCTTGTCTAAAATTAAATTGATTTTAGATGGATTCCCTAACTCTTCAAGAGCTTCAAGTGCATATTCGTGGACTTGTTTTTTAGTATTTCTTTCAAATGTTATGTTCTCATCTAAATCAAGATATAATTCAAATTCGTCATTAATTATTTTTTCGCCAATCGGGAAAACTAAATCTAAAAAATCAATATTATTATTACTTAAAAATCTTGATAGATAGCTTTTAAAATTGAATGAATAGGATTCTACAATTTTATCACTTTTTCTATTATCAATATCATTAGCTAAAGCATTAAAATCAATTTCTTTGACTATATCTTTGTCTATTAAATAGAAATTCTTCCAATTATGTCTATTCCGAGCGTTAAAGTACCTTGGTAGCAAAACATCTTCAATTTCTCCAATCAGAGAAAATTTATCCCATAAATATGCAAATAATATGTAGCTAATAAACTCTTTGGATAAATTTGTGTTATTTGTATTGTTTATGATATCTACAATTTCTGCGTCAATTTCTAGTTGATTAGAATTAATGTCGATATTATATTTTTGAAATAATTCATCGCTGAAATTTTGAATAAATAAGAGTTTATTAAAAATATCATCAAGACATAATTTTCTTATTTGTCTTACTCTTTCCCTAGTCAAGTTTACTTTTTCTGCAATATCATCTAGAGTTAATTCTTTCTGATTTTGATATATTTTAAAAGCTTTTTTAACAATTACTGTTTGAGTTTCATCAAATAGAGCATTTTGATTTAATAAAAAATCTGTTAACAAGAAAATTGATTCCGTTTCAAGTATTTCACTAGGGATTTTTGAAATAGAAAAAGTGCGTTGAATTAAAAAGTTATTCTTTATTGAAATAAGTTTTTTTTCATTATCTGATTGACTTACATCATTTAAGAAGTCTTTAATTATTGAAATATAAATTTCTAATTCTGGAACACATTTAGCTCCAACATTTTTTATGTTTTTGACATTAAAAGTATTGGAAAGTAATATTTTTTCAGCGAAGTTTTTAATCTTTAAATTACCTTTTAAGTGAAGTGAAATAGCGTTTTTACTTCTTACTGAAAGACTATTTGTATTTACAAGAATGAAGCTATTGATTACTTCCCTTTGCGTTCTGGTTAATTCAGTAACTATTTTCTTTAATGGATTTTCTGAAATTAATTCTTGTGTTTCATTATCAATTGAATCAATTCCTTCCAAATGATAGCTATTGCATAGCTTAATTAATTCTTCATCGGATTTTCGACCACAATTCCTAAATTTCGTAAAACTTTTATTTTTTACAAAGTATTCTTTTAGATCATAAATAGTTTCAATATTGTTGTATTTACAGACGTGATATGAGCGTATACTTAAATTCCCTTTTTTAAAAATTTCGTCTATTGTCATTCTTATTCGTGCAGATTCTTTTTATTCAATTTTTGGATTACCTAAATTACAATTTAAATTTTATTTAGTTTATGATTTTTCTCACTTTTCATTCAGCGTTGGCAAGATTAGGCTCTTTTGGTTTTTCAGCTTTGAATTTAAGCGTTGGCAAAAACCAAATGTGCCTAATGTGCGGCTGGATTCAGCTTGTTTACAACGTTGTTGTATAAGATTAGTTGCGTGATTTAAGCACTAAATTTAGTAAATAAATCACAGATAGAAAGTCCGCGAGGACTTTCGTAAGTAGGCTATAACCAGCAATTAATTTTATACGGTGTTGTGCATAGTTGTTTCTCAGGTGTCTAATGAAATTTCGTTCCATCCAAATTCTTTGTAACAAGTATATTCAAGTGCTTTTCGTCTTTCCATTATTATATCCAAATCAACTTTTTCTGATTTTTCTCCTTTTAATTCATTATTTCTCGCAAACCAATGAGCACGATAAATTTTGTCCAACATCTCAAAAATCTCTATTTTCTTCCTTAATTTGAAATTAGATATAAATTTTTCGGCTGGTTCGTTTTTCGCAATGTTCGGAATTAGCGTTGCAAGTGAATCTTCAACTCCAGTATTTAAAGTCAGATTATTATGAAGTCCACCAATCCAAGCAAAAGTCCAAATCGCTTCTACAAACCAATAAATATCGGTTTGAGTTTGTTCGGTCAGTTCAGAATATTCCGTTTCTAAATATTCCAATTCCTCAACGTTTAAATGCGTTAAAAGTCCGTTTTCATCAAGCCATTTTTTTATTACTTCTCTTGGTGCTTGAAGATGTAACTGAAATAATGCTGTCAGAACTAAAGTTCTACGAGCAATTTCTTTTGGTTCTCTAAAGTCAGGATTATCTAAATAGGGTAGATGTTCAATTACTTCAATTCCAGAAGAACGCAATTTTTTCGTATTTCTTTTTTTTATTATTTCAGGTTTAATTTTCTTTTGGAACAACATTTTTTTTTCAATTATGCACAACGTTTTTGTATATGATACGTTGCGTGTGTAAGCAACTAATTTAGCAAATAAAAACCGAATAGAAAATCCGTGAGGATTTTCGTAAGTAGGCGAGTATAAGCAATGGATTATATACGTTGTTGTAGCACGTTTTTATTACTCAACTTTCCTTTTATCTCCGCAATTCGCACACAGTTTTGCTTTTGGTGTTCTATATGGTTTTCCGCAATTTTCACAATCAGGTCCGATTTGTTCAAGTGAGTGATGCATAATCGCATTCGGTTCAGTTTCTCCAAATCCAGTCAAATTATTATAGTATTCCAATAATTCTTTAAATCTATCTTTTCTATCCGCTTTTGCTATTTTAAATCCGTTTGAGTACAATTCAGAAGCGATTGCAAACTCTTCTTTATCCAACATTGGAATTTCCATTTTACATCTCCAGCAATATTTAATTTCCATTTTATTCGATTGTTTGATTTTCTAAAACAAATTCATCGAACAGTTTTTGTTCATTTTGCTTTTCAGTCGACATTTCAGATAATTTTAAATCACTCATTCCTCTTGGTGAATAGAAAAACGTTTTCCAAATCGGTCTGTGCTTAATAAAAAGATTTTTCTCTCCAAACTCGTCGTGAGTATAGATTCCAATCCAGAATTTTGAGACGATTAAAATTCCGATTATTAAAATTCCTGCTTTTCTTTTCAATTCGTGATTTTTATCAAATGTGCTACAGCTAGTTATATACTAGTAAATATATGTTATTTTTATATGTTTTTACGGGATAACAGAACATTTTGGTTCTGTTTATCTGTTTTATTTATGTTTTGTAAAGCAGTATCCAATGGATTCTGAATATTCATTAAGTCTTTTCTTTTTACATGGGTGTAAATCATTGTGGTTTCAGGTCTTGAATGTCCTAAAAGTGATTGTATATACCTAATATCAACTCCATTTTCTAATAAATGAGTCGCATAACTGTGCCTAAGTGTATGCGGTGTTACAGTTTTATTTATTTGTGCTTTTTTTGTACTTCTTTTTAAGAATTGTCTAACACTTTCTGGACTGTATTTAATAGCGTCTTTTCCTTCTACAAAATATATTTTAGGCTTATAAGAATGGTAATAGTTGGAAAGTAATGGTAAAAAACTATCAGCTAAACTCACGTATCTGTCTTTTCTTCCTTTACCATCTTTCACAATCAGTTGCTTCCTTTCAATATGAAAATCAACTAATTTTAAATTAATTAGCTCGCTAATTCTTAATCCGCAAGAGTAAATCAATGCAATTATTGCACGATGTTTTAAGTTTTGGGTACACCTAATAATATTTAAAATTTCTTCTTGTGATAAAATATTGGGTAATTTTCTTGATTTTTTTGGTCTTTCAAGTGCTAAGTCATTAATTTTTGTTTCAGGATAAAAAACAATGAAAATTTTTAATGCACTTATAAATTGTCTTTGTGTACTTATAGAATATTTTCTTTGAATAAATATAGCTTCAATAAATAACTCAACGTCTCTATTGGTTAATTCAAAAAGTGGTTTGTTCGAATGGAAGCTTATAAAATCTGCTATAAAGAATGTATACGTTTGAATTGTACTTTTGCTGTATCTTTTTCCTTTTAAAAATAAGAAAAAATTATTTAGAATTTTTTTTTGGTCATCACTTAAATTTCTTATAGATGTTTCTTTTTTTGTGATCTTTGAGCTGTCGATTTTTGTAACACCATTAAATTTACTAAAAATAAGTGCTAGATTTTCTTTGGTATCTAATATATACCAACATCCTAAAGTTTTACTCCAGAAAGCACCATTAATAGTTTTTAATAAGGCTATAAGTTTTTTATTGTAGTTAAACCTTATAAGTAATTGTGGTTTATTTCTATGAATTTTTTGTTCTAAAAATAGGGTTGGATAATTTTCCATGATTCTCTTTTATAGCACTTTAAAAGTAAGAATTATTTTTTATTTAGAAACAATTAATTTTATATTTGAATTAAAATTATATATAAATCATCGTAAACGCTATTGTAAACAACTTTATTAAAATTAAGTAAAAAAGTGCATAAATTAAGGGGTTTTATCAAACTCACAACCCGAATATCACTGGTTCGATTCCAGTTTTTACTACTAAAAAAAGATTTTCAAAAATTGAAAGTCTTTTTTTTCTTATTAAGTAATAAGAAAAAAAAATACAAATTTTATAGTTTTATAGTTTTATAGTTTTATAGTGCTGATTTTTTAAACCTTTTAATATTTGATTTTCATTAAGTTATTTTTTTGAATCGTTTTAATTTTATAAATTTAAATGATTAATAAAAATTCAAAATCATGAAGTTAGGTGCATTTTCAATTAGTTTAGCAGTTAAAGATATTCATAAATCAAAAGAATTTTATGAAAAACTAGGATTCACAGTTTTTGCAGGTCAAATAGAAAAGAATTATTTAATTCTTAAAAACGGTAATTCTTTAGTGGGTTTATTTCAAGGAATGTTCGACAATAACATACTAACCTTTAACCCTGGTTGGGACGAATCTGCCAACAAGTTAGAAGAATTTGACGATGTGAGAACCATTCAACAACATTTAAAAACAGCAGGTGTAAAACTAGAAACTGAAGCAGACGAAACTACTTCTGGACCTGCAAGTTTTGTGGTTTTAGATCCAGATGGAAATGCTATTTTGATTGATCAGCATGTATAAGTAGGCAGATTTATTTGCTTTTTAATTAATTGTTTATTTCAAATCTTTCAACAACAATTGTACAGATTTATAACCATTCCATTCATTTTCATCTAAAGTATACACAATATCAAACTCGTCTTGTACAAATTCTAATTTATCGCCCAAATTAAATCCAATAGCGTTGTAGGTTTTTTGATTGTCACCTTGAAAAACGTTTAATTTTAAATGGGTTTTATCTGCGCCAACCTGTTTCCCATAGCCATTATCTCTCACACAAGTAGATTTAAAAACAGGTTTCATATTCATTGGTCCAAAAGGTGCCATTTGCTGAATAATTCGAAAGAATTTATCTGTAATTTCCGACAAATCTATTTCTGCATCAATGGAAATTTCTGGCGTTAGCAATTCTTTATCAATCGTATTTTTTACAACTTCTTCGAATTTATTTTTAAAATTCTCATAGTTTTCTGGTAGTAAAGTTAAACCAGCTGCATATTTATGTCCTCCAAACTGTTCTATAAACTCTTCACATTGTAAAAGCGCATTGTAAACATCAAAACCTTTTACAGAACGTGCAGATGCCGCTAATTTATCGCCACTTTTTGTAAAAACTAAAGTAGGTCTGTAATAGTTTTCTATCAACCTAGATGCTACAATTCCTATAACACCTTTGTGCCAATCTTCTTTATAAACTACAGATGTAAAACACTCTTCTTCATTATTATCAATAATTTGTATTAAAGCTTCGTCAGTGATTTTCTTATCTAAATCTTTTCTGTCTGCATTAAAAATTTCTATAGCCGCAGCAAATTCAATGGCAGTATCTAAATTCATCTCTGTTAACAATTCCACAGCATAATTACCATGTTTCATTCTTCCAGCAGCATTGATTCTTGGAGCAATAATAAAAACAACATCTGTAATTGTTAATTCTTCCTTTTTAATTTGATGAATTATGGCTTTAATTCCGTTTCTTGGTTGCGAATTAATTACTTGTAATCCAAAATAAGCCAGAGTTCTGTTTTCATCATTCATTGGAACAATATCAGCAGCAATTGCAGTGGCAACCAAATCTAAATAAGGCACAAAGTGTTCTATAGTTTGGTTTCTGGAAACTCCCAAAGCCTGAATTAATTTAAAACCCACTCCACAACCACAAAGTTCATCAAAAGGATAATTACAATCTTCTTGTTTAGGGTTTAAGACTGCTATTGCTTTTGGAATTTCTTTTCCAGGTTTGTGATGGTCGCAAATAATAAAATCGATATTTTTTTCTTTAGCATACGCTACTTTTTCGATAGCTTTTATACCACAATCTAAAGCAATAATTAAAGAAAAATCGTTGTCTTCTGCAAAATCAATTCCCATATAAGATACACCATAACCTTCTTCATATCTATCAGGAATGTATGTGGCAATGTTTGGGTGAATTGTTTTTAAATAAGAAGAAACCAAAGACACTGCAGTGGTTCCATCTACATCATAATCACCAAAAACTAAAATATTTTCATTGTTAGAAATTGCTTTTTCAATTCTTTCAACAGCCAAATCCATATCTTTCATTAAAAAAGGATTGTGAATGTCGTCTAAACTTGGGCGAAAATACTTTTTAGCTTCGTTAAAAGTTGTAATATTTCGTTGGCAAAGTATTTTTGCTATTGTTTTATCAATCTGTAAATCTTTTGCAAGTTGTATTACTTTTTCTTTATTAGGTTCATTTTTTAAAGTCCATCTCATAGCTTTATGCTAAGCATATTTTAGTAATTTTTTATTCTTTTATAGAAATATTGTGTAAAAATATTTCAGTTTCTACTTCGGCAAATTGTCTGAACATTTCCATAACCCCACAATATTTAGTTACAGATAAATTTACTGCTTTTTGAATTTTTTCAGGTTGTAACTCTGCATCTGTAAAGTGATAATCTACTTTTACCTTGTTATAAAATTTAGGATGTTCGTCTGTTAATTCTGCGGTAACTTCAATTTTAAAGTCAGCAACTTCTGCGCGCATTTTTTCTAAAAGTGAAACTACATCCAAACCAGAGCATCCTGCTAAAGAAGATAGCATCAAAGCTTTTGGTGCAAAACCAACAGTATCTCCATTATCTTGAGATTTATCAAACATTGTAAACTTATGTCCACTTGGATTGTCGGTTTCAAATTGTGATTTTCCTGTCCATACTGTTTTTACTATATTTTTAACCATTATTTTATATTTTTTTAAATTTGAAGTATTAAATTGTACTTTTTTACAAAAATAAGAAATCGCCCATAAGTTAATCCTTTAAATGAATAAATCTACCTTACTTAAAAATAATATTTTTTCAATTTTATTTTTATTAATTACAGTTCATTTGTATGCTCAAGTAGATAGTGCTCCAGAACTTTTTGCAGAAGGAAACCAAGTTTTTTGCCCAGGAAACGCAATAAATATTGTTACTAATTTTTCTATAACAGATTCAGATGACACTACTTTACCTTCTTTTTTTGTTCAAATATCTTCTGGATATCAATTAAATTTTGATGTTCTAGAACTAACAGGTAATCATCCAAATATTCGTTCTAATTGGAATGATTTAGAAGGTAAATTAACCTTAACATCTTCTAATACTGGCTCAGAAATGTTATTAACAGATTTAGAAAATGCAGTTAAAAATATTCAATTTAAAACCTCTGCCATAAATATAGAAATAAAAAAATCTTTTTCCTTAGCTATAGACAATGCCAATTACTTACCCTCTACTGATCATTTTTACGAGTTTGTTTCTGCTCCTAGAATAACTTGGAAATCAGCAAAAATAGCTGCAGAAAATCGAACTTTTTATGGTAGAAAAGGATATTTAGCGACATTAATAAGCCAAGAAGAAGCAGATTTTGCAGGAAAACAAGCTTCTGGAGCAGGTTGGATTGGTGGTTCTGATGAAGAAACAGAAGGTGTTTGGAAATGGGTTACTGGCCCAGAAACAGGTACTATTTTTTGGAGAGGACAAATTAGTGGAACAACTCCTAATTTTGCTTTTTGGAACAATGGAGAACCCAATGATTTTAGAGGAAATGATGCAGCCGGTGAAGATTATGCACACATAACAGATCCAAATGTGAATAATGTTATTATTGGTTCTTGGAACGATTTACCAAACGCAGGTGGAACAAATTTATACGTTCCTAAAGGTTATATTGTGGAATATGGAGTTCCTAGTGATCCTCCACTAAGTATTGTAGCAAGTACTCACATTTATATACCTCAAATAAATACTATTACAGAAGCAACAGTTTGCGAATCTGGAATCGCAACAATTTCAGCACTGTCAAACGAAGGTCAAATTCTATGGTACGAATCACAAACCAATGGAACTCCAATTTTTACAGGAAACGATTTTACTATCACAGTTACAGATACAACAACTTTTTATGCAACTGTTTCTGTAAATGGTTGTACAAGTTTAGAAAGAATTCCTGTGAAAATAATCGTAAATCAAAGACCTAATATAATAAGTGTTGAAAATGATTTAATTTGTTCAGGAACAGCATTGTTAACTGCAATAGCTTCTGATGGAGAAATAAATTGGTACAATTCAGCAACAAGTACAACACCTATCTTTACTGGTGAAAATTTTAGAACACCACCATTAACCACAACAACATCTTATTATGTAGAGGCTAATAACTTTAATTGTATCTCATCAACTAGAACAGAAGTAGTTGCAGAGGTAGATACTACAATTCCTAATTTTGATATCGAAAATGAAAATGTTGCTTTGTGTAAAGATATTGGTTCTGTAACTTTAAAAGTGATAAATGCACAAGGAACATATACATATATATGGAAAAAAGATGGAGCTGTTTTTCCAGAAAATAACTCAGAAATTTCTGTAACAGAAGCAGGAGATTACACAGTAAAAGCGTTTTCTGAAGCTGGTTGCGAATCTTTAGAAAAATCAATTTCTGTTACAAATTCAGAAATTGCCACTATTACAAAAGACGATATTTTAATTGTTGATGATTCTGATAATAATTCTATAACTATTCAAATAGCTAATTTAGGAACTGGTAATTATGAATTTACGCTAGATAATGAATTCGGAACTTATAAAGACATTGGTTTTTTTGAAGGAATAACAGTAGGTATACATACACTTTTTGTAAAAGACAAAGGGGGTTGTGGAACACAAAAATACGAATTTTCGATATTAGAATATCCAAAGTTCTTTACTCCTAATAACGATGGTAATAATGATTTTTGGCATCTAAAAGGATATAATAAAGATTTTTACACAATTTCAGATATTTATATTTACAATAGATTTGGTGCATTATTACACAAAATAACAAAAGAAAGTAAAGGTTGGAATGGAACTTTTAAAGGAAAATTACTACCTTCCAACAGTTATTGGTTTCAAACAATTTTAACCGATAAAAACGGATTAGCTATAAAAAAAACAGGAAGTTTTAGTTTAATAAGAAAATAATAATAAAAAGTAAAAATATGCCATTAGTAACGCCTCTTCATGCGGAACATGATTTAGAAACAAAAAAACTAGCAGAATTTTTTAATGAAACATTAGGGTTTTGTCCAAATTCTGTGTTAACCATGCAACGTAGACCCGCAATTTCAAAAGCTTTTATCAATTTAAACAAAGCAGTAATGGCTAATGAAGGACGAGTTACATCTGCATTAAAAAGAATGATTGCCTGGGTTTCTAGCAACGCAACTGGTTGTAGGTATTGTCAAGCACATGCCATAAGAGCTGCAGAACGTTATGGTGCAGAACAAGAACAATTAGATAATATTTGGGAATATAAAACACATCCTGCTTTTTCAGAAGCAGAAAGAGCTGCGTTAGATTTTTCTTTAGCTGCTTCTATGGTACCAAATGCTGTAGACGCTAAAATTAAAGAACAGTTATATAAATATTGGGATGAAGGCGAAATTGTTGAAATGTTAGGTGTAATTTCTTTATTTGGTTACTTAAATCGTTGGAACGATTCCATGGGAACAACTTTAGAAGAAGATGCTATAACTTCTGGAAATCAATTTTTAGGGAAACATGGGTTTGAAGTTGGCAAGCATGATGGCTCAAAATATTAAAAAGTAATAACAAAGCCATTTTAAAATATAAAATGGCTTTGTTAAAAATATGAAACAACCAATCAAATAGAACAACATTTAAAAAAACAATTACAATTTTCTACCAATATTTCTGGAGAATCTTCTGTAGAAAGAAAAAAGTTTTTCAATGCCATGTATCAAAAAGTTGAAAAAAGAAAAATAAGGTTAGCCCTTTAATTTCTCAATAATTTTCATTGAAATTGAATCGATTGTTTTCTGAGATTTTTCAATATAAATTTTGATTGAATTTTCGTCTGAAACCATATCTTTTGTAGTCGCTAACGATTTTTGATACCAGTTATTCCAAGCTGTAATTATTTCGATTTGAGTTTCTAAAGAATCACCATTATTTATAGCAATTTTACTTTGTTTTAATTCTTCATTTAATCTGTCAATTGCAGATTTCTCTAAGTCAGAAATAATTATTTTTGCAGTATTTTCATCAGCACTTAACAACGTATAAGCTGCAATTAAAGCAGTTGTTCCTACATTTTTTAAAGTTGTTTTAGAAACTTTATCAATTCTATCATTATCTGTATGATAAAATTGGTCAGTAAAATGCCAGAACAAAACACTTGGTATATTTTCTCTTAAAAATGGTACATGATCGCTACCACCTTCAAACGGATTTGTACTCACAACCCAATTGGCTCTTTTGCCTTGTGCTTTAAATTTATCAATTAAAAAATCATTCAAATAATGAGGTTTCATTTGCTCTAAGCTCATTTCAGAACCTCCCCATTCTGTATGTTTGTCATTTCCACGAGTCCAAATAGCACTTGGATCAGGCATTTTTTCGATTAAGAAAGTTCCGCCAGTTTTTTTAGTATCTTCTCCAACCATATCTAAAGAAATTCCCCATTTAATATTTTTTGCTCTAATGGAATCTTCTTGAACATATCTTCTGGTGGAAACAATTTCATCTCCCCATAAAAACGTTAAAGTTCTTTTAGGTTGAAACTGTTTTTGGTTGATAAATTTTGCAGTTAATGAAGCCATTTCCAAAGCAACCCCAACTCCAGTTGCATTGTCATTTGCACCAGGTTCTTGAATGTGCGCACTAAAAACCAAACGTTCTTTTGGTTTTTCTGTTCCTTTAATATCTGCAATAATTGTCAATTCTTCAGAAGGATAAATGTTGGTTTCAATTTTTACATTCAACATTGTTTTTTCATATTCCAACGATTTTTTTAAACGTTCTTTTGCTTCGTAAGACAATGCAATTGCCCAACGTTTATGAATAGAGTCATAAGGAATAGAACGAAATTGAATAGAAGTTGTGTTTTTCTCTGGCTGTAGATAATCTGGATTATTATAGGTAATTATTCCTGCTGCTTTTCCATCAATAATTGCTGATTTATAAATTCGATACGGACTTGTTTCCGCAAAAACTATTTTTCCTTTTACATCTGTTTTGTTGATGTTTTTAATGTCTTCTATATAAACTACTTCAGCAGAAATGCCTTCTTTTGGAGTGCTGTAAGAGTTTAAAGCAATCATGTTTCTGTTGGTTGCATGTTCTAATAAAGGTACTATTTCTCCTTCAATTTGTAAACTAGCATCTACAGATTCCCAAGTTGGGTTTTTGAGTGGACGTTTCTCAATCCTGTAAGTTAACATATCTTTTTCAGTAGCATTTTCTTCTAAAACAAAACCTGCTTTTTCTAAATTTTCTGCAATATTATAAACTGTTTTATTAAAACCAGTGTTTCCAACAACTCGCCAATATTTCTCTACAAACGAAGTGGTTTCATATGCTAAATCTCCTGTAAATTCTTCATTTATTACATCAGCATAATTTTTTGATGAGAGTTGTTTCGGCTTTTCTTCAGTTTTACATTGAAAAAGTATAAAAGAAAAAAATAAAAGGTAAAAGGATTTTTTAAACATGACACCAAGTTTTTTTGATGGTTTAAAAATACTTCTTTATTTAAGAATAGCAACCACTCTTTTTTGTAGTTCAGGTATTACATTTTTTTCGAACCAAGGATTTTTTGTGAACCAAAATCGGTTTCTTGGGGAAGGATGAGGAAGTACAAAATAGTTTGGTAGATATTCAGGATAATTATCTACAGTTTCTGTAAGTGTTCTTTTTGCTTTACTTTTTAGGTAATAATTTTGTGCATACATTCCTATTAAAACAACCAATTCTACGTTTGGCAATTTGTCGAATATTTGTTGATGCCAAAGAGGTGCACATTCTTTTCTTGGTGGTTTATCGCCACTTTTTCCTTTTCCAGGATAACAAAAACCCATAGGAATTATGGCAAAATTTTCTACGTTGTAAAAATCTTCATCAGAAACATTTAGCCATTTTCTTAATTGTTTTCCACTGGCATCGTTCCATGCAATTCCAGATGCATGCACTTTAGTTCCTGGAGCTTGCCCAATAATTACAATTTTAGAATTTTTATGTGCAGAAACAACAGGATTTGCACCCAAATCTAAGTGAGGTTCACAAAGCGTACATTTTTTTATTTCAGATAAAAGGGTTTTCATTGAAATTAGTCAGGATTTTTCATCATCTTTTTTAAATCGCTGGAATAAGAAGGATACGTAAAAATAAGTTTTTTAAATTGAGAAACCGTCATTTTCTGGTTGATTGCCATCATAAATATATTAATGCATTCATTCGCTTCTGAACCTAATAAATGTGCACCAACAATTACATCTGTTCTTTTATTAATAATTATTTTATACGCATAAATACTTTCATTCGATTTTTTTGCATTGTAAAAATGAGTGGCATTACCTTTATAAACTTTAATGTTTTTGTATTTTTCAATCGCTTCGTTTTCAGACAAACCCACAGTTGCTAAATTTGGATAAGTAAAAACCACAGAAGGCACTAACGGATTTGTAAATTTTTTAGAATTTTCTTTTACAATGTTGTTACCAACTATATAACCTTGCAAACCAGAAAGAGGCGTTAATGGCAATGACTTACTGGAAACATCTCCACAAGCATACACGTTTTTATTAGTTTCATTTTGAAGAAATTCGTTCACAATTATTCCTGTTTCGTCATTTTTTATGTTTGCTTTTTCCAAGGCTAACAACTCAGTTGCTGGAACTCTTCCTGAAGTATTAAATACAATTCGCGATTTTACAGAGTTGGTTTTGTCTTTTTGTTTGAAGTTGATTCGGAAGTTTTTTCTCAACTTTTCAACCGATTCAATTTCTGAATTAAAGTAAAACTTCACACCTTTTTTTTGCATGTTTTCTACTAACTTTTCCACTAAAAAAGCATCAAATTGAGACAAGGCTTGAGTACCTCTATCAATCACAGTTACTTTACAACCCAAAGTAGATAATAAATAAGAAAATTCCATACCAACATAACCTGCACCAATAAAAGTGGCAGATTTTGGTAATTTTTTCAAATTGAAAAAATCGGCACTTGTTTTTAAAAATTGAGCACCTTCAAAATGTAGTGTTCTTGGGGTTAAGCCAGAAGCAATTACAAATTTATCTGCGGAAACTGTTTTTCCTTCTACAGAAATTTCATTTTTACTGATAAATTTTGGCGATTGATGGTACAAATCAATTCCCAATTCCTTTAGGTTTTCTTCTGTTCCTTTTGGAACTTTATCTACAAAAGATTTTTTAAAACCTTGAATAGCTTCCCAGCTAATTTTTGGAATTTCTTTAATTCCTAAACCTTTTAATGCTTCTGTTTTCTTGATGATATCTGCAAATTGCAAAATCACTTTTTTAGGGTCGCAACCTCTTATGGCGCAAGTTCCACCAAAAGATTGTTTGTCTGCAATGGCAACTTTCAATCCGTTTTTTGCGCAGATTTTAGCAGCGGTTTGTCCTGCAACTCCACTTCCAATAACAAAAACATCATAATGTTTAGATTCCATAGATTTTTGAATTTTATCAAAAATAGCTTAGAATAAAAATAAAAATGAATGCTTATGAAATAATTATGGACGTTTTTACTTTAACTCTAAAGCTTCACCTTCAAAAGACAGACCATTAAAACCAGTTTTCATAAAGTTTCTAATATTCTGGTGAGAATCTCCATTTTTATCTTCTAAAACAGATTTATAGTGCTCTCCAAAACAAAATAAAGTTTCTTCTTTGGTTAGTTTTTGAAGTTTTGCAAATGCAAATAATTTGCAAGAACCAGAATTTTCGCCAGCATTGTTTTTGAGTTCTCCGTTTGTAAAAGCGGTTGGAGTGAAGTTGTAATTATCATCAATTACTTGCATTGTATCTGAAAACGTAATTGCTGTTGGGTTTGATTTTAATTTTGTTTTGAATTGTTGGATGATCATTTAATTGTATTTTCTTTTAAGATTATTGTGAAATTTAGTTTTTCAGAAATTTTTAAATCTCTCCTTTTTTTTACGTATTCAGTAAAATTCATTCCCTTACTTTTTTTAGGATTCTTTTCTCTTAAATCTAAAATATGATAAGAAATTAAATCATCTTCTTGAATTCCATTAAGAATTTCAGGATTTTTATCTTCAAACATGAATTTTGAGTTATTCGTATAACTTTTAGCGATAATAAATTTTTTATTAAAACCAATTGCAAAAACTGTTTCTTCTACAATAACATCAGAACTGTATTCGCCTGTTTCAAAAAAAACGGCAGTCTCATCAATAGAATTATTTCCAAATAAAAAATAACTATCTGGTAAATCCACTTCAACAACTCCCGCTCCAAAATAACAAGATTGAAATAAAAAAATTGATAATATTAAAACAATAATTTTTTTCATAAAGTAAGCGACTATTCTAAAACAGACAATTGTTACATTTTAAAAATGATAAATTATTACATTAATCATTTCTTCCCTTCAACAATTACCACAATTTCTCCTTTTGGTGGTTTTGCTGTATAATGAGCCAGCACTTCTGTGGCTGTTCCTCTAATGGTTTCTTCAAACATTTTGGTAAGTTCTCTAGAAACTGAAACTCTTCGTTCTGATCCAAAATATTCGATAAAATGACCTAAAGTTTTCACCAATTTGTGTGGAGATTCATAAAAAATCATCGTTCTTGTTTCTTCTGCTAACAACAGAAAACGGGTTTGTCTTCCTTTTTTAACAGGTAAAAAACCTTCAAAAACAAACTTGTCATTAGGTAAGCCAGAATTTACCAAAGCTGGTACAAAAGCTGTTGCTCCTGGTAAGCAATCAACTTCAATATTATTTTCTACGCAAGCTCTAGTGAGTAAAAACCCAGGGTCTGAAATTGCTGGAGTTCCTGCATCAGAAATTAAAGCGCAAGTTTCTCCATTCTGAATTCTTTGCACAACACCTTTTACAGATTTATGCTCATTGTGCATATGATGGCTATGCATTTGTGTAGCAATTTCAAAATGTTTTAATAGTTTTCCACTTGTGCGTGTGTCTTCTGCTAAAATAAAATCGACTTCTTTTAAAACACGAATTGCTCTAAAAGTAATGTCTTCTAGATTACCAATTGGTGTTGGAACTATATATAATTTTGACATTTTGGTTTTTGGTTTTTTGTTGGTGGTTTTTGGTAGTTGTTGCGATACTACAAACTAAAAACCATCAACCAATTAAATAGATTCATATTCTTCAACTGTAATATCTGCAATAATATCTCCTGTATGTTTTATACTTAAAGGCTCAAATAATACAATATGGACTTCTTCTTTTGCAATAGGTTTGTGTTCTACTCCTTTAGGTACAATGTAAAACTCGCCTTCGTTTAAGGTTATTGTTTTATCACGAAACTCGATATCTAAAGTTCCTTTAATAACCATAAATAACTCGTCTTCATTGTCGTGTTTATGAAAAACGAATTCTCCTTTTAATTTGGCTAATAATATTTGTTGTCCGTTTAATTGCCCAACTTTTTTTGGAGACCATAAGTCTTGAAACAATTTAAATTTCTCTTGAATATTAATTACACTCATAAAGACAAATTTACAAAGAATTGGACGGATTCTGCGTTACCGATTGAAGCAATTGTTTGAGCTCTTTTTTGTTTAAAAAAAGCGAGTGTGAAAAGCGGGGCATTTCTGTTTAGAAATGAACGCCCAAAACATTAATATTTAACGGAAAATGATTAATTTCGCAACTTAAATTATTGAAAGAAATGTATAGAAGTCATTCTTGTGGCGAGTTAAGAGATTCGCATATAAATACAGAAGTAACCTTGGCTGGTTGGGTACAAAAATCGCGCGATAAAGGTTTTATGATTTGGGTAGATTTACGCGATCGTTATGGAATTACACAGTTAATGTTTGATGAAGAACGTACACCAAAAGAAATGATGGAGAAAGCAAAATCTCTGGGAAGAGAGTTTGTAATTCAGGTAACTGGTAAGGTGATTGAACGTGAGTCAAAAAACAGTAAAATGCCTACAGGAAACGTGGAAGTTTTGGTTTCTAAATTAGAAATTTTAAACGAATCTGTAACTCCACCTTTTACGATTGAGGACAAAACTGATGGTGGAGAAGATGTAAGAATGAAATACAGATACTTGGATATTAGAAGAAATCCGGTAAAAGAAAGTTTAATTTTCCGTCATAAAGTTTCGATGGAAGTTCGTAAATACTTGTCTGACCAAGAATTTATTGAAGTTGAAACTCCTTATTTAATTAAATCTACGCCAGAAGGTGCAAGAGATTTTGTGGTTCCTTCGAGAATGAATGAAGGGCAGTTTTATGCACTGCCACAATCTCCACAAACTTTTAAGCAGTTGCTTATGGTTGGTGGAATGGATAAATATTTTCAGATTGTAAAATGTTTTAGAGATGAAGATTTACGTGCAGACAGACAGCCAGAATTTACACAAATTGACTGTGAAATGGCATTTGTAGAGCAAGAAGATATTCTAAATATTTTTGAAGGATTGACACGTCATTTATTAAAAGAAGTAAATGGAGTAGAAGTAGAGAAGTTTCCAAGAATGTTGTATGATGATGCTATGCGTTTGTATGGAAATGATAAACCAGATATTCGTTTTGGAATGGAGTTTGGTGAGTTAAATTCAGTAGCACAACATAAAGATTTTGGTGTTTTTAACAATGCTGAATTGGTGGTGGGAATTGCTGTTCCTGGAGGAAATTCTTATACAAGAAAAGAAATTGATAAGTTAATTGATTGGGTTCGTAGACCACAAGTTGGCGCGTTAGGAATGGTATATTGTCGCGTAAACGAAGATGGAACATTCAAATCTTCGGTAGATAAATTTTACGACCAAGAAGACTTAGCAAAATGGGCAGAAACTACAAGTGCAAAACCTGGAGATTTAATCTGTATTTTGTCTGGTGAAACAAACAAAGTAAGAGCACAATTATCTGCTTTACGTATGGAATTAGCAGAGCGTTTAGGATTGAGAGATCCAAAAGTGTTTGCGCCACTTTGGGTAATAGATTTTCCTTTATTGGAACTAGATGAAGAAACTGGGCATTATCATGCAATGCACCATCCATTCACATCACCAAAACCTAGGCAAATAGAATTGTTAGATACAGATCCTGGAGCAGTAAAAGCAAATGCTTATGACTTGGTATTGAATGGAAATGAAATTGGAGGAGGTTCTATAAGAATTCATGATAAAGCAACACAAGCTACCATGTTAAAACATTTAGGTTTTTCTGAAAAAGATGCAAAAGCACAATTTGGTTTTTTAATGGATGCTTTTGAGTATGGTGCTCCACCTCATGGAGGTTTGGCATTTGGTTTGGATAGATTGGTTGCTATTTTAGGCGGACAAGAAACCATTCGTGATTTTATTGCGTTTCCAAAAAATAATTCAGGAAGAGATGTTATGATTGATGCGCCTGCTTTTATTGATGATGAGCAATTGAAAGAATTAAACTTGAAGTTAGATATTCAAGAATAAAATATATTTTGTAAATATTTAGACCTCAAAGGTTATCAAATCCTTTGAGGTTTTTTTTGTTAGAATTTTACTACTTTTAAATTATGAAAAAACTACTAACACTTACCATCCTTTTTGCAACTATAATTTCATTTTCACAAGAATTAACAGGAAAACAATTATTAGAAAAAGCAATTACATTTCACGATCCAAATGGAAATTGGGAAACCTTTAAAGGTGAACTTTTTGTAACGATGGAAATACCAAATAGTTCTCCAAGAAAAAGTAGAATCCGAATTAATTTACCAGAACAATATTTTTTAGTAAAAGCTGTAAAAGATACAATCGTAACAGAATATGCAATTCATAAGGGAGATTGTAGTATGGCAATTAATGGCAATACAAATCCGTCTGAAATATTAAAAAAGAAACATGGTTTAAGTTGCGAACGCGCAAATTTGTATAAAAACTATTATACCTATTTGTATGGTTTGCCAATGAAGTTGAAAGATAAAGGAACTATTATTGATGAAAAAGTAGAAAGAAAAACGTTTAAAGGAAAAGAATATTTAGTACTAAAAGCTACCTATTCCAAAGAAGTTGGAAAAGATACTTGGTACTTTTATTTCAATCCAGAGACTTATGCAATGGAAGTTTATCAATTTTTTAAAGAAGCAAAAAATAGCGGAGAATATATTTTATTATCTGGTTTAGAAACTATTAATGGTATAAAAATGCCTAAAAACAGAGCTTGGTATTATAATAAAGATAATGGTTATTTAGGTACGGATATTTTATCAACAAAAAAATAAATGCCAACAAAATATAAAATACTTAAAAATGTTTTAATTTGGAGATATAAATATATTTCTGAAAGACAATTTGTATATATTTTAAGTGTTTTAGTTGGGTTTTTAGCAGGTTTAGGAACTTTTATTTTAAAAGATTTTACTTTTTTAATTGAAGAACTATTAGAAGGTAAATTCATTAAAGAGTATCATTTTTCGCTTTATTTTATCTTTCCTATAATCGGCTTATTTTTAGTGTATTCAATTAAGAAATTTATCATTAAAAAAGAAATAGGACATGGAATTTCAACCACTTTACATTCCATTTCTAAAAGAAACGGAATTATAGAACGTTACAAAATGTTTGCTTCCTTAATTACTGCTCCATTAACTGTTGGTTTTGGAGGTTCTGCAGGTTTGCAAGGTCCTGCAGTTAGTACAGGAGCAGCTTTGGGTTCTAATGTTGCACAATTGTTTCATATGAATGCAAAAACCCGAATGTTATTAGTGGGTTGTGCAACTGCTGGAGCAATGTCATCTATGTTTCAAGCCCCAATTGCAGCCATTATTTTTGCTGTGGAAATCTTTAGTTTAGATTTGGCTTTTGCCTCTTTAGTTCCGTTATTATTAGCCTCGGTTTCTGCAGTAATTACAAGTTATTTTTTTGTTGGAACAGATGTTTTATTCGGTTTTAAATTGGTAGATGTTTTTCAAGTAGAAGACATTCCTTTTTATATCATTTTAGCATTTTTTACAGGAATAGCTTCAGTTTATTTCTCTAAAATGTATTTTGCAATTACCCATTTTTTTGCACGTTTTAAAAGTCCGTTTAAAAAACTGATTATTGGAGGAATTGCCATTGGAATTATGTTGTATTTAATTCCTCCTTTGTATGGAGAAGGTTATGGACTAATTAATAATTTATTGAATGATGATACTGCACAAGCGTTAAAAGATATTCCTTATAATATCGATTTGCAAAACGTTTACATGGTGGTTTTTATGTTATTAATCATTGCTATTTTTAAAGCGATTGCCATGACAACTACCTTTGCTGCAGGTGGAGTTGGAGGTATTTTTATACCAACAATTTTTATGGGTTCTGCTTTAGGAAATGCAATAGCCAAAATTATAAATCAATTGGGTTTTTCGGTTTCTGAATCTAATTTTACGTTAATTGGTATGACAGGTTTAATGGCAGGAGTTTTACATGCACCATTAACTGCAATTTTCTTAATTGCAGAAATTACTGGAGGTTATGAGTTGTTTGTTCCTTTAATGTTAGTGGCAGCCATAAGTTTTGCCTTTACAAAATACTTTATATCAAACTCAATTTACACAGTAGAATTGGCAAAAAGAGGCGAATTGATAACGCATAACAAAGATAAAAATGTGTTAATGATGATGCGTATTGACAAGTTAATTGAAACTAATTTTAAACCCATTACTCCAGAAATGACGTTTGGTGAAATGCTAAAAAAGTCAGTAGCAAAATCAAAAAGAAATATTTTCCCTGTTTTAGATGAAGAAAAACGTTTTTTAGGAATTGTTTTGTTAGATGATATCAGGCCAATGATGTTTGATCAAAGTCAGTATGAAGTTACAACTGTTTCTAATTTTATGAAATCTGCTCCAGAAATTATTTTTTATAATGATACTGTGGAAAAAGTAATGCAAAAATTTAAAGAAAGCAATGCTTGGAATTTACCAGTAGTTAAAAATGAAAAATATGTTGGTTTCATATCAAAATCGAAATTATTAACTGCTTATAGAAATAAGTTAATTGAGGTGACTTCTTAATTGTATAAGTTCACAAAGCTTACTACCAAATCTGGAAAATCTGTAAAAGCACCATCTACGTTAGCGTCTATTAATAAGGTTTGCATCATTTCTTCAAACGTAGAAAATTCATCTAATTGGTCTGCTCTAAACGTATAAGGATGCACTTTTAAACCCAATTCATGCGCATCTGAAACCAAAGGCGTAAATTTCCATTCATCATTTACTTTTTTATCTAAAATTTGTTTGTACCAAGGTCCAATTCCATCTGCATAAGTTGTAAAATGGTGTAAGTTTTTAGCTTCTTCCGGAAATTCCATTAGTTGCACTAAAAATAAATCAGATTTTAATTCTTGGCGAATTCTCTTCAGTTCTTTGGCATCAAAACATTGTAAAATACAATTATCTTTTTTGGTTTTGTAACCATAATTCGCAAGTATATTTAAAACAATTTCAGTTAAATCTTTTCCTTCTTTTTTGTGAAATTCAGGTTCTTTAATTTCTGGATAAACGCCAATATTTTTTCCAGTAGCTTTATTTAAACCTTGTATCATTTCTATTTCTTGCTGTAAAGAATGCAGTTTGAAATTTCCTTTCCCTTTTGGAAATCGGTTTTTGTAAAATTGCTCGCCAGTTTTTGGATTAAAACGTTCAGAAACTGCTAAAGTTTGCAATTCTTCAAAAGTAAAATCAATCACATAATATCTGTTATCTGTTCTTTTTCTATCAGGAAATTTTGTGGCAACATTGGTAACATCATCTAAATAAATATCGTGAATTACCATAGGAACATCATCTTTACTCAATACTAAATCTTGCTCTATAAAATCTGGATTCATAGCATAAGCCATGGCTTTAGCTTCCATGGTATGTTCAGGTAAATAGCCAGAAGCGCCTCTGTGAGCAATTACTACTTTTTTATTCATTGCAGATTGTTTTTTAGTTTCATGACAAGAAATGAATAGCAAACCTATCAAAATTAATAAAATTGATTTCATTTATAAAATTTTTTGTTTTCTCGAACGAAGTCGAAAGATTTATAATTTTGAAAATAATTAGGTTTTGACTACGCTTAACCTGACATAATTACTAATTATTAAAAAATAAAGATAGACTTTTTGTAGTTTTGCAGTATGAAGATTTTATTAAAAATACTTTTTATCGTTTTTTTAGTTTGGGTTTCAATTGGAGCTTATTTGTTAAATACAGATCATGAAAAAGCAAAAATAGTGATGGGTTTATGCGTTTTGTATTTGTCTTTTATATTTATGCCCATTTTTATCTATTTTAGGTATAGAGATGGTAAATACAAAAAGTATATTATTAATGATGATAAATTAAGAAACGCTTTTAAGCAACAAGGAAAAAGTTAATCTTCCTTTTTCAAAAAAGCATACACAGGAAAATGATCCGAAAAACCACCTTGATACCAAGGCCCAATATAAGTTCTAAACGGACTTCCTTTTAATTTTCCTTTAAATACTTTTAGCCATTTTTTATTAAAAACTTCTGCATGTTTAAAATACAATTTGTCCTTTTTCTTTTCTAAAAAGTTCTTAGAAAATAAAATTTGGTCGAATAAATTCCACTTTTTATTATAACTAGTACTTCCTGTTTTTTGAGGGTTTAATAAATTTTCCATCGGATTTATAAAATCATCAGAAGCTAAAGTTTGTATACTTACACTGGCTGGATCATCATTAAAATCACCCATAATAATTATTTTAGCATCAAAACTTTGCGCTCTAATTTCATCAATAATAGTTCTATTTAGTTCAGCAGCTTTTATTCTTTTATATTCAGTAGTTTCTGCTCCATCTCTTCTAGAAGGCCAATGATTTACCAAAATATACACTAATTCTCCGTGCAAATTTCCAGTTATTTTTAAAACATCTCTTGTATAATCTCTCACTCCTGGTTCGTTTTCTATTTTTAATGCAAAAGTTTCAGAACCTAAAACTTCAAAATGTTTTTTGTTGTATAATAAAGCCACATCAATTCCACGTTCGTCAGGAGAATCATGATGTACAAAGTCGTAATGATATTTTTTTAAATAGGAAGAATTTACCAAATCATGTACAACTTTTGCATTTTCTACTTCAACCAAACCAACAATTGCTGGAGGATGTTTAGAACGATTTAATCCTAATTGAGAAATTACAGAACCTAACTTTTTAAGCTTTATGCTGTAACGTTTTTTCGTCCATTTATGTTTTCCATCAACAGTATAATCATCATCTAAAGTTTTAGGGTCGTTAATAGTATCAAAAAGATTTTCCACATTATAAAATGCGATTGTTGTAATTTTTTCACTTTGTTTTCTAGATGAAATTGATGGAAACATATATTTAATTTATATTGTTGTGTTAAAATAGCAACCCTATAAATGTAGCAAACAAACTTAACTTAATTATAAAATCGTGTTTTTAAATTTAAATAAAAGAAAATACCTTTTTATAAGTACTTGAATCTCAATGCTATTTTGTTTAATCTTTTTCAATAAATGTTAAACATTTGTTAATGTAAAGTAAAACTTTTTAAATTAATAGTAATACTTTTATATTTGTTTAAAATTTTAACATAATGAGAAAATTAGTATTTATTTTTTTAGTTTTTATAATGCATAATTCTGCATATTCTCAGGTAGATGAGAATCAAACTGGAGCATGGTATATGTATTTTTTTAATCATCAATTTAAAGATTCTCAATGGGGAATTCAAGGAGATTTTCAATACAGAGATTGGCAATTTTTAGGTGATAAAGAGCAACTTTTATTGCGTTCTGGAATCACCTACAAACCAAAAAACGCTGGAGTATTGTTTACAGCAGGTTTTGCAAACATAACCTCAGGTCAGTTTGGAGATTCAGATGACACCTCTAATGAAAACAGAATTTATCAAGAGGCTTTAATTCCGCAAAAAATTGGGAGTCGTTTTTTAATAACACATCGTTTTAGATACGAGCAACGTTTTGTAGAAGGGCAAGATTTTAGAACAAGGTATCGCTATAATTTATTTATAAATGTACCATTTAATAATAAAGATTTAAGTCCGAAAACTATTTACGGAGCATTTTATAATGAGCTTTTTATAAACGGAGAAAGAAATATAGGAAATAATAGAAACGTAGAATTATTTGACAGAAATAGAACATATTTAGGTTTAGGATATGTTTTAAACACAAAAGTAAGATTTCAATTAGGGTGGATGAGTCAAACCACAGATAATTGGAGTAAACCACAACTGCAATTTAGTTTGCACCACAATTTTTAACAATAAACATTAACATCAATTTTAAACAATTATCTTATGAACAATTTAGTAAAGTATTTAGGGGTTTTTATTTTATCATTAACGGTAATGTCGTGTAATAACGAGAAAAAAACAGCAACAGAAAAAGTAATAGTAGACACAGTAACAGTACAACAAACACCAATTAAAAGTATTTTAAGCGCAGAAGAACAAGCAAATATGAGTCCTGATGAAATCATTGGAAGACTTAAAAAAGGAAATGAAAATTTTGTAAGTAATAACTTAACACAAAGAGATCATTCTTCACAAAGAAGAGAAGCTATGATTGGGCAATATCCAAAAGCAATTGTACTTTCTTGTGTAGATAGTAGAGTACCTGTAGAAGACGTATTCGACTTAGGTATTGGAGATATTTTTGTTGCAAGAGTAGCAGGAAATATAGAAAATGCAGACATAGTTGGTTCTATGGAATTTGCAACAGCAGTTGCAGGATCTAAAGTAGTAATTGTTATGGGACACACAGCTTGTGGAGCAGTTAAACATGCAATTGACAAAACAGATGCAGCTTCTATGGAAATGGGAGCATTACAAAACCTTTTAAATGAAATTCAACCTTCTGTAAATGCAACAGAAAAAAATGGAGAAATTTCATCTAAAAATGAAGAATTTCTTACCAACGTAATTCATAAAAATGCAAAAATTACAGTAGAAGATATTCGTAAAGCATCTCCTAAAATGGCACAATTAGAAGATGAAGGAAAAATTAAAATAGTAGCAGCTGTATATAATATGGCTACAGGTAAAGTAGCGTTTTTATAAAACTAATTTTTGGTTGATTATTTGGTTGGCGTCAAAACAATAGTTGGCGTCAACCTTTTTTTAAAACTAAAAACAATTTATTAACATTCAGAAAAGCATTTCTTAATCTTCAATAATTTTTGAACACGTAAAAAGAAACTAATTTTGTAACGCAGAAAACGTTGTAAACTTTCTGTTCTTTTGAATTTGAATTAATAAAATAAAACCCGAATAATTGTTCGGGTTTTTTTGTACAATTTTATATTTTAAATCTTCGTATTTTTGTGCTCTATGATAGACGCAAAAGAAGCCATTTCCGAAAAAGCCATCTTAATTGGTGTAATTACACAACTTCAAGATGAAGAAAAATCGGAAGAATATTTAGATGAATTACAATTTTTAACAGAAACTGCTGGTGGAGTTCCTGTAAAACGTTTTGTTCAAAAAATGGACAAACCAAACCCAAAAACTTTTTTAGGTACAGGAAAATTAGATGAAGTAAAAGCATATATAGATGCTCATAATATTGGAACTGCCATTTTTGATGACGAATTATCGCCAGCACAACTAAGAAATATTGAAAAAATATTAGATTGTAAAATACTAGACAGAACCAATTTAATATTAGACATTTTTGCACAAAGAGCGCAAACAAGTTCTGCAAAAACTCAGGTAGAGCTAGCTCAAAGTGAATATTTATTACCAAGATTAACTAGGTTATGGACGCACCTTGACAAACAAAAAGGGGGTATTGGAATGCGTGGACCTGGAGAAACAGAAATAGAAACAGACAGACGTATTATTAGAGATAAAATTGCCGTATTAAAAAAACGCTTACTTACTATAGACAAGCAAATGGCGGTTCAAAGAAAAAACCGTGGTAAAATGGTACGTGTTGCTTTGGTAGGTTATACCAATGTTGGTAAATCTACCCTAATGAATGTGATTAGTAAAAGCGATGTATTTGCTGAAAACAAACTGTTTGCAACTTTAGACACTACAGTTCGTAAAGTAGTTATTAAAAATATCCCTTTTTTAATGACAGATACTGTAGGTTTCATTCGAAAGTTACCAACGCAATTGGTAGAATCTTTCAAATCTACCTTAGATGAAGTTCGCGAAGCAGATTTATTATTGCATGTGGTAGATATTTCTCACCCAAATTTTGAAGATCATATTGCTTCTGTAAATACCATTTTAAACGATATTAAATGTATAGACAAACCAACTTTAATGGTGTTTAATAAAATTGATGCTTACGAGCATGAAACCATTGAGGAAGATGATTTGGTAACTGAAAAAACAAAAGAGCATTATACGTTACAAGATTGGAAAAAAACATGGATGAATGATAAAGAAGTAGAGTCCATTTTTATCTCAGCCTTGAACAAAGAAAATTTAGATGACTTTAAGGAAAAAACCTATGAAGAAGTAAAGAAAATTCACATTCAACGTTTTCCTTATAACGACTTTTTATATTACGAATATAAAGAAGAAGAATAAAATTGTTTGGATAATAACAGTTGGCTGTAATTACCAAAAAAAAACCGTAAATTCTGATAAAACTTTTACAAATATTGAAAATTTTGAAGATGAAACCTTTAACTTATAATAACCAACCGATGGAATATGGAACAAAATGTTTCGAACTTTGTCGAGAATTAAAAATCGGAAAAAGAAACTATTATTCAGAACCTTTTTTGGAATTTACAATCGAAGAATTTGACATTTTAAAAAAGAAAAATTTAGTTTTTGACGGAACAAAAGGTGGATTAATTTTAGGCAACTCTCATTTGAATGGAGGAATTCATCTAATAAATTTCACGAATAACCAAACTGTTAAATATTTTGGAGAAATAGAAGGTTGGGAATACTTAACTTCACCTTACAATGGTTTTGATATCGATAATTTTGAGAAATTTAAATATATAAATGAAGGAACTCGAAATACGAATAGACATATAAAAACTGAATTTCGAATACCTGAAAATTGTAAAGTTTTAGATTTAAGGAATATTAAAGTTCCTTTTTTACTAATTGACAATGACGAACAACAAGCAATTATAAATAGATTTGCTACAAAAAAACATATTAGGAAATTAATTGAAATAGACGAAATAAACTACAGCTAACACCGCATAATAATAATAATAATAATAATAATAATAATAATAATAATTGCGGTTTAGTGTTTAATCAAAGGTCGTTGCGTGTTTGCTACATCTGATTTTTCTGCGGAAAATCCTCGCACACAAACCCGCAACTATTCTTATACATAAACGTTGTTGCATATTTGACGCAACCTTTTGAACCTTTTAACATCTACTTAAAAACGACAAAGTATTATGAAAAAAAATGTATTAATTATCTTGTTATCAATATTAATTTTGAGTTGTAATTCAGAAGATAACGATTCAGAAATAGTAAATATTGAATCTACTTTAATTGCTAAAGGCAATCTTTTTGGGAATGGAAACGAAGGAATTATTGAACAAAATTTGGAAATTACTAACCAAAATACATGGAACAGCTTAATATCTCAAATGAATTCAGTAAACAATATTTCTGATAATTTTTCAGAAATAAACATTGACTTTTCTCAATATAAAGTTATTGCAATATTTGATAAAATAAGAGGAAATGGAGGTCATAGTTTGGAATTAAAAATTATATCAAATTCTGAAAATATAATTGTTAATATAACTAATGTTGTTCCAGAAGGAAACGCTACAACTGTGATCACTCAGCCTTTCCATATTGTGAAAATTTCAAACTCTGATTTACCAATAATATTTAAATAAAAAAACTAATAAATCGAGTGAAAAAAACAATATTTGAAATTACTAAAATGGATTGTCCTTCTGAGGAAAATCTAATCCGAATGAAATTGGATGGTATTTCAAGTATTGCAAGTTTAGACTTTGACATTCCTAACCGAAAATTAACTATTTTTCACAACGGAGAAATTGACCAAATTGAAAAGTCCATTATTGAACTTAATTTGGGAGGAAAGAAAATTTCAACAGCAAAAACCTACCAAACTGAATTTAAAGAAAATGAAAATCAGAAAAAACTACTTTGGTCTGTACTTGCCATAAATTTTACTTTTTTTATCATTGAAATGACTACAGGAATTATCTCAAAATCTATAGGACTTGTTGCTGATAGTTTAGACATGCTTGCAGATAGTTTTGTGTACGGAATTAGTTTATTTGCGGTTGGTGGAACTTTAATTAAGAAAAAACGAATTGCCAAACTTGCAGGATATTTTCAAATAATACTTGCCATTATTGGATTTTTAGAAGTTTTAAGAAGGTTTTTTGGAGATGAGAAACTTCCTGATTTTTCCACAATGATAATCGTTTCGATTTTTGCACTAATTGCAAACGGAATTTGTCTTTACATTTTACAAAAATCTAAGAGTAAAGAAGAGGCACATATGAAAGCAAGTATGATTTTTACTTCAAATGACGTG
Organism: Polaribacter aestuariivivens; assembly: GCF_005885675.1. Classification (GTDB taxonomy): domain Bacteria; phylum Bacteroidota; class Bacteroidia; order Flavobacteriales; family Flavobacteriaceae; genus Polaribacter; species Polaribacter aestuariivivens. The sequence goes on along the minus strand of NZ_VANR01000005.1, from coordinate 326,301 downwards.
ATTATAAATTTAGGAGTAATAATTGCTGGAATTTTAGTACATTATATGAGTTCAAATAAACCAGATTTAATTATCGGAACAATCGTTTTTGTATTGGTAATTCAAGGAGCATTTCGAATTTTGAAATTAAGTAAATAAAAAACATAAATATTATGAAATTGAAAACAAAAATATTTACAATTCTACTATTAATAGTTACATCAACCGCAATTTCACAAGATTATAAGAATGAACTTAAAAAGGAATTTAATGACTATTTAAGCGCTATAGTAAATATGGAATTTGAAAAATCAATGAATTACATTGTTCCAGAATTTTTTGATATTATTCCAAAATCTCAAATGATAAAAGTTATGGAAATGACTTTTAACAATCCAGATATGGAATTTGAAATTAAAAATCCAAAAATTATAAAGGTTAACGACAAGAAACAAATTGAAAGTAAATATTACTCACTTCTTACGTATTCAAATCAACTAAATTTAAAAATAAAAGGAGAAGAAGGAGAAACAATAGACGAAAAAACAACAAGGGTAAAGCTGGTAAAATTATCTTTAGAAAAAACCTTTGGCTCTAAAAATGTTGTGTATAATAAACAAACAGGTTTTTTTGATATTCAATCTCAAAAAGATGTATATGCTATTTCAGAAAACGGAGAAAATAATTGGAAGTTTTTAGTAATCGAAAAAAAGCAAAAGTTTATTTTGGAAAAATTACTACCAAAAGAATTGATTGAAAAAATTTAAAATTACACTATTAAAAAAGCTGTATATAAAAACTTACTCTTCCTTAGTATCCTCAATAATACCCATTCTTTTTGCACGATTTTCCCAAGATTTTCTGGCCAAAGCTTGTAAATCTGCTACAGAATCTGTTTCGTCCATAATTTCTAAACCTAACAGAGTTTCAATCACATCTTCTTGAGATACAATTCCGCTTACAGAACCATATTCATCTACCACCAGCGCAATATGTTCTTTTTCTTTAATTAATTTATCAAACAAATCTGGAATAGACAGTTCTCTATCCGTAACAAAAATATTTCTTTTAATAGAAGCCAAAGTTTCTTTACCATTGCCATTTATCATGGCTTCTAACATATCGTCTTTTAAAAAATAGCCAGTTACAGCATCAGGATTTTCAGAAAACACAGGAATTCTAGAAAAACGTAATTTTTTATGTTCTTTATAAAAAGATTCTATAGTTTGTGTTTCATCTGCAATTTCTAAAACAACTCTAGGCGTCATTACATCGCTTACTTTTATTTCTTTAAAACCCAATAAATTTCTAATAACTTTACTTTCGTTTTTTTGAAAAACGCCTTCTTTTTCTGCCATATCAGCCATCACTAAAAAGCTTTCTCTACTTAAAATACTACCATGACCTTTACCTCCAATTAGTTTTGTGGTGAGTTGTAAAATCCATAAAATACCTGTGAATTTTAATGGAAAAATCATAACATTTAATGCTTTAGAAGTAAAGTTTGCTAATTGTTTCCAATAAGTTGCACCAATTGTTTTTGGTATTATTTCAGATGCAACTAAAATTAAAATGGTCATAATTGTAGATACAATTCCAACCATTACATCTTCCGTCATTTCTACTCCTAAAACAGTTCTTGTAGTAGTTCCGTACATTTCTGAATAAGCAACTTTTGCTTGTACACCTACTAAAATTGCACCTACAGTATGTGCAATTGTGTTTATAGTTAAAATAGCAATTAATGGTTTATCTACATCTTTTTTTAAAACTTCTAGATGCGAAGCATATTCTAAACCTTCACTTTTTTTCATGTTAATAAAAGTTGGGGTTACACTTAGTAAAACTGCTTCTAAAATTGAGCATAGAAACGAAAAGAAAATAGAAATAATAGCGTATGTAATTAATAAAGTCATCAACAATAATTTTAGGCAAAGTTACAAAATAAAAAACCTCAAAAATTTCTTTTTGAGGTTTCATTATAATATTGTTGTTTATTTAAAAAGCGTAGCTCATACCAAATAACCAATATGATTGTAATTTATTATCTACAGTATCAAAAGTTGGTGTAGCTCCAGGAACTGGTAACGCTGCATTTTCTTCAATAGCATTGCTCAAAGCTTCTTGTTTGTTTTTACGCAAACCAAACTCAAAACCTAAACCAATACCTTTGTATAAGGTGTAACCAAAAGAGTTTGTCCACGTCCAGTTAGATAAGTCTGAAGTTTTATAACTTTGAAATAATGATAGGTTAGATTTTACACTTAAATCACCATATTTTTTTGTGTAATCTGCAACAATTTTAGCACCTAATGATGATTCAAAAACGGTATCTCCAGAGCTAAAAACAAAGTTGTAGTTTCCAGGATGTATAACCACTACTAAATTTTCAGTTGGTGTCCAAGTTGCACCAGCACCAAAATCTAAATAACCAGGATCGTTAAAATTATCTATAATAGTGGTTCTATATTCTGCTAAAGCAGATAATGCCCAGGTTTTACTTAATCTTCTACCATATAAAGATGAAATGTTAAAAACATCTGTTGCTGTTTCAAAATCTGGACTATCAGTTGGGTCATCTTTATCATCTAATTTTACCCAAGCTAAATTCACAGTGGCAGAATTTCTCCAGAAAAAATCTTCTTCAATAAGATTTGCAAAACCATTTACAGTAATTCCAACATTTGCTGCAGATGAATTTGGAGCATTTCTAGCAAACCAATTGTTAAAGCCAGAAATGTTACCACCAATAGTTCCAAAAGCACCTTTTCTCCATCCAGGTAAAGCATCTAGCTTTTTTTGTATGCTTTTAGCTTCTCCTTGTAATTTAGAAATCGCAGCTTTTTTTTCTTTCAAATCTTTTTTTAGCTCTTCTTCTGTTTGTTGGGCATTAGTAGCAAACCCAATAAAAATAAATAATAGTAAGGTTGATAATTTTTTCATTTTTAAAATACTTAGTTTAAATTTAATTGATTTTTTTTTTAGACAAATTTAAGATTAATAAGTCACTTTTTCATGAAAGCTATAATTTACACCCAAGCCAAATAATTCACGATATTGTACTTTACCAGAAGCATTATCATCAAAAATGGTATGAAAAGTTATGTGCATTTTTAAGCTTTTATTTACTTTAAAACGAATGTTTGCTTGATATTCCACATCTATATTTTGTGGATTATCTAAATAATCAGAGTAAATGGTAAGAATGTTTTCCATTTCTACATTAGTCATTAAGCCAGTTTTGTAATAAGCTGCAAGGTTAAAACCTAAACTTAAGGCAGTATTTTCACCTTCTTCTACACCAAATTTTCCAGAAAACATATCATTTACAAAGGTAAGTCTTGTAGTTGCTGGAGCTACGTTGATATTTAAATCGTCAGATTTTTTCCATAACATTCCTGGACCAAAGCTTAAATATGCAGGTGATAAAAAATCGGAAACGGAACGTTCTGGTGTTTTAGAATAATCAAAACCCCTGGTATATTGTGTTCTTAGATTGGTAAAAAAAGAAAAAAACCAATAATTGGAAGATTTTAAACCCACTAATGAGTTAAATTCAAATCTATCGTTGGTTTTTCTATATCCTTTGTCAGTAAAATAGCTTAAACCATAACCAGTGATAAGTCTGCTATCCCAGTTCCAGTTGTTTTTTTTGTAATTAAAATCATAATTCACATTAAAATTACCTGCGACTGTATTTTGACCACCAGCAGCCCAATTTGAAAAAGCAGATTGATTAAAAAGAAACGTAAAACGTCCGTGAATTTTCCATTTTGGAACTGGTACTTTTTTCTTTTCTACTTTCTTTTTTTGCGAATAAGTAGTAACTGAAAAAGCTAAAAGTATTATTAAAAGAATATTTTTAAAATGTGAATTAAATTGAAACACGGTACTACTAATTTTATTTTTTTGCTTTGTATAAAGGAACTGTAGAGCATGCCTCTCCAAACATGATAGATTTTGCTATTGGTTGTAATTTTCCTATTAAAAAAGCGTAAGCAGCATTAGGTATTGGTTTGTTCGCACAACCTTTTATAATTACAGGTGCATCTGTAAAATCTCTAAAGTCTATAAATTCTAGTAACTCTTGGTATAAAACCGTTTCTAACAGTTCTAAGTTTCCAATAACTACTTTATTTGCGAATGGAGTTAATTCTGCAGCAACTAACATAAAAGCCCAAGAAGGTATAATGGCATCTGCAGAGCATGTAATTGCTACAAATGTATTTTTATATTGAGACCAATCATGGTTTTTTACAAATGCTCTAAAATCGGTTTCTTTCAAAATGATTTCTTGAAATAACCAATCTTTTATATCAAAAAGAACTCTTTTCCCATCAGGGTAAATTTCCTCAAGGTCAAAAGTTTTTAATTTGCTCGTGGCAACTCTATTTACAATTTCTTCAGCCATTTTTAAAGTTTCCAAGTTTTAAAGTCGAACAACTTTTAATCCGTCATTTAAAACTCAATATTCATAATTATTTACAGCATTCCTAGTTCTAACTTTGCTTCTTCACTCATCATTTCTTGAGTCCAAGTTGGATCAAAAGTGATTTCAACTTCACAATCGTTAATTTCTTTTAAAGATTTTACTTTTTCCTCTACATCTCTAGGCAGAGATTCTGCAACTGGGCAATTGGGTGATGTTAAGGTCATTAATATTTTGGCGTTGTTTTCATCAGAAACAAAAACATCGTAAATTAAACCTAATTCATAAATATCTACAGGTATTTCTGGATCAAAAATTGTTTTTAAAACACGTACTATTTTATCTCCAATTTCTTCTAGTTCTTTGTCAGTCATTATATTACTTGGCTAATTTTGTTTGTTGTGCAATTGCGTACATTTTTATTTGTTTTATCATAGAAACTAGTCCATTTGCTCTTGTTGGTGATAAATGTTCTTTTAAACCAATTTCATCGATAAAAGTAGTTTCTGCGGCTAAAATATCTTCTGGTTTTTGCTCGGAAAAAACCCTCAATAAAAGTGCCACTATACCCTTTGTTAAAATAGCATCACTGTCTGCGGTAAATTTAATTTTATCGTCTTCTAATTCTGAATACAACCAAACTTTAGATTGACACCCTTTTATTAAGTTTTCATCTAATTTAAAGCTTTCATCAATAATTGGTAAAGATTTTCCAAGTTCTATAATATATTCATAGCGTTCCATCCAATCATCAAACATTGAAAACTCATCAATAATTTCTTCTTGTATTTCTTTGATACTCATTTTTAAAACTTATTTTTGCTGCTTACTTAAAAGCATTTTTGTAAAATACAAAATTACGCATAAAATATAAGAAATGAGTAAATTATTAGCAGTAGGTACTGTAGCTTTTGATGCTATTGAAACACCTTTTGGAAAAACAGATAAAATATTAGGAGGTTCTGGAACTTTTGTGGGTTTAGCAGCCTCTCAATTTGGAGTTAAAACCGGAGTTGTTTCTGTAGTTGGTGGTGATTTTCCTGAATCATATTTAAATATGATGAATTCAAAAGGAATAAATACAGAAGGTATTGAAATTGTAAAAGAAGGAAAAACTTTTTTTTGGAGTGGAAAATATCATAATGATATGAATTCACGTGATACCTTAATTACTGAATTAAATGTGTTAGAAACTTTCACACCAGTTGTACCAGAAAGTTTTAAAGATGCAGGTATTGTAATGTTGGGTAATTTACACCCTTTAACGCAGGCTTCTGTTTTAGATCAAATGAATGAAAGACCAAAATTGGTGGTTTTAGATACTATGAATTTTTGGATGGATATTGCTTTGGAAGATTTACACACTGTTTTAAAAAGAGTAGATGTAATTACCATTAATGATGAAGAAGCGCGTCAACTTTCTGGAGAATATTCATTAGTGAATGCTGCAAAGAAAATTCACAAAATGGGTCCAAAATATGTGGTAATTAAAAAAGGAGAACATGGAGCGCTCTTATTTAATGAGGGTAAAATGTTTTTTGCACCAGCTTTACCATTGGCAGAAGTTTTTGATCCAACAGGAGCAGGAGATACTTTTGCAGGAGGTTTTTGTGGTTACTTGGCAAAAACAGAAGATATTTCTTTCGAGAATATGAAAAACGCCATTATTTATGGCTCTAACTTAGCCTCTTTCTGTGTAGAAAAATTTGGTACAGAACGCATGCAAGAGCTTACAAAAGAAGAGGTAAAAACGCGTTTGCAAGCTTTTAAAGATTTAACACAATTTGATATAAAAATATCTTAATTTTAATCCGCGTTTCATCACGCGGATTTTTTATTACAACAACACAACAAAAAAAAACTACAAATACCAATGAGTGACGCTATAAAACATGAATGTGGAATTGCACTTGTTCGATTAAAAAAACCTTTACAATTTTATAAAGATAAATACGGTTCTGCTTTTTACGGAATAAATAAAATGTATTTGTTAATGGAAAAACAACACAATCGTGGACAAGATGGTGCTGGTTTTGCAAGTATAAAATTTAATGTAGCTCCAGGTACAAGATATATTAGCAGAGTACGTTCTAATCAATCACAACCCATACAAGATATTTTTGCTCAAATTAATGAACGTTTAAATGGAGTTTTAGAAGAAAATCAAGACAAAAAAGACGACGTAGAATGGCAAGAAGAAAACATGCCTTACGTTGGTAACCTGTTTTTGGGTCACGTTCGTTATGGAACTTTTGGTAAAAACAGTATAGAAAGTGTACATCCATTTTTACGTCAAAGTAATTGGAAGCATCAAAATTTAATAGTGGCAGGTAATTTTAACATGACTAATTCTAAACAGTTGTTAGAAGAATTAATAGCGTTAGGACAACACCCAAAAGAGTTTACAGACACTGTAACTGTAATGGAAAAAATTGGTCATTTTTTAGAAGATGAAGTGGCTAAATTATATCAAAAAGCGAAGAAAAAAGGTTTTACAAAAAAGAATGCTTCTCCATATATCGAAGAAAATTTAAGCCTTAAAAAAGTATTAAAAAGATCCTCTAAAAACTGGGATGGTGGTTATGCTATGGCTGGTTTGGTAGGTCATGGAGATGCTTTTGTTTTAAGAGATCCAAATGGAATAAGACCTACTTATTTTTATGAAGATGATGAGGTTGTTGTAGTAGCTTCAGAAAGACCCGTAATTCAAACTGTGTTTAATGTTAAGATTGATGATGTTAAAGAACTAGAAAGAGGACATGCTTTAATTATCAAGAAAAATGGAAAAACTTCAATTAAACAAGTTTTAGAGCCAAAAGAAAAAAAATCATGTTCTTTTGAGCGTATTTATTTTTCAAGAGGAAGTGATGCGTCTATTTACGAAGAGCGAAAAAATTTAGGAAAATTCGTATTTCCGCAGATATTAAAATCAATAGATTCAGATATTTCAAATACTGTTTTTTCTTACATTCCAAATACTGCAGAAACCTCTTTTTATGGAATGACGGAAGCTGCTGAAGATTTATTAAATCAACAAAAAACTGCACAAATTTTAGCGGGAGGAACAAAATTATCTGCAAAAAAAGTAACGGAAATTTTATCGGAAAGACCTCGTTTTGAAAAAATAGCAATTAAAGATGCAAAATTAAGAACATTTATTGCAGATGATAGCAGTAGAGATGATTTGGTAGAGCATGTTTACGACATTACTTATGGAGTTGTAAAACCAACAGATAATTTAGTAATTATTGATGATAGTATTGTTCGTGGAACCACTTTAAAGAAAAGTATTATTAGAATTTTAGATAGGTTAAAGCCAAAAAAAATAGTTGTAGTATCATCTGCACCACAAATTAGGTATCCAGATTGTTATGGAATTGATATGGCAAGAATTGATGCATTTATTGCATTTAAAGCGGCTATAGAGCTATTAAAAGATACAAAGCAAGAGCATATTATTGATGAAGTTTATAAAAAATCAAAAGCACAACAATTAAAAACAGATGTTGAAATTGTAAATTATGTAAAAGAAATTTACAAACCATTTTCTCCAGAAAAAATTTCAGCAAAAATTGCAGAAATGTTAAAAACTAAAGATATCAATGCAGAAGTAGAGGTAATTTATCAATCTATTGAAGGTTTACACAAAGCTTGTCCTGATAATTTAGGTGATTGGTATTTTACAGGAAACTATCCAACTCCTGGAGGACATAGGGTTGTTAACGAGGCTTTTATCAATTTTTATGAAGGCAATGATAAAAGAGCTTATTAATTAAATAAAGTTTTACAAAAAAAAGCATCCAAATTACTTGGATGCTTTTTATATATATAAAATGCTGAAATTTATTTCGCTTCAGCGTAGCGTCTTTCAACTTCGTTCCAATTAATTACTTTAAAGAAAGCATCAATATAATCTGGTCTTCTATTTTGGTAATTTAGGTAGTATGCATGTTCCCAAACATCTAATCCTAAAATTGGAGTTCCTCCACAAGAAACACCTGGCATTAATGGATTGTCTTGGTTTGGAGTAGAACAAACTTCTACTTTACCTCCTTTGTGCACGCACAACCAAGCCCAACCTGAACCAAACTGCGTTGCAGCTGCATTAGAAAAAGCATCCATAAACTTTTCTTTTGAACCAAAAGCAGCTTCAATAGCATCTTTTAATTCGCCAGATAAATATCCTTTGTCTTCAGGATTCATAACTGTCCAGAATAATGAGTGATTGTAAAAACCACCACCATTATTTCTAACAGCACTATTGCTCATATCTAAATTAGTTAATATATCTTCAATAGATTTTCCTTCTAAATCAGTTCCCTCTATTGCTCCGTTTAATTTTGTGGTATATCCATTGTGATGCTTCGTGTGGTGTATTTCCATTGTTCTTGCATCTATATTCGGTTCTAAAGCATCATATGCATAACCTAATTCTGGTAGTTTAAAAGCCATTTTTTTATTTTTTAAAATTAATATTAGTTTTGTGAGGTAAATTTAATCAATATGTAACAGTTTCCCAAAATATTAAGGCTTTCTTAACTTATAGTAGTATAAAGAGTATTTATTCGCCAAATTCTTGCATAAAGGCTTCTAATTTTTCTACCATATTTTTACTTCCGCAAACAAAAGGGACTCTTTGGTGAAGTTCAGTAGGCTCTACATCCATAGTTCTTGTGTAGCCATCAGACGATTTTCCATTGGCTTGTTCAGCTAAAAAAGCCATAGGATTACATTCATATAATAAACGTAATTTACCATTCGGATTTCTAGATCCTTTTGGGTACATGTATATACCACCTTTTATCATGTTTCTATGAAAATCAGAAACTAAAGAACCAATATATCTGCTTGTGTAAGGTCTATCACCTTCTTCTTCCTGACAATATTTAATGTATTTTTTTACACCTAAAGGGAAATCTAAATAATTTCCTTCATTTACCGAATATATATTTCCATCTTCAGGAAAAGTCATATTTGGATGTGACAAGTAAAAAGTACCTATTGCAGGATTTAAGGTAAAACCATTTACACCATTTCCAGTAGTATATACCAACATTGTAGAGGTACCATACACCACATAACCAGCAGCAACTTGTGCACTTCCTTTTTGTAAAAAATCTTTTAATTGTACAGGACTTCCTGTAGGCGTAACACGTCTGTAAATAGAAAAAATGGTTCCTACTGAAACATTTACATCAATGTTAGAAGAGCCATCTAATGGATCAATTAAAACTACATATTTATTCTGGTTGTTTTCATCAATACTGTTTATAGATATAAAACTATCTTCTTCTTCACTAGCAATACCACAAACAATATTTCTTCGTGTTAAGGTTTGAATAAATTTATTATTTGCATAAACGTCAAGTTTTTGTTGATCTTCACCTTGAATGTTGGTGTCACCAAAAGCTCCTATAATATCTACTAAACCAGCTTTATTTACTTCATGGTTTACTACTTTAGCAGCCAATCTTATAGAATTTAATAGGCTTGAAAGTTCACCAGAACTGTACTTAAAAGCATGCTGATTTTCTATAATAAATTCGCCAAGAGTTTGTTTTTTTGGTAACATAATTTTTAAATGATTTGTGTTACAAAGATGCTAAAATTTCGCTTACTACACCGATTTCGTAACACTTTTTTTCGTAAAAATTTGCTTAGAAAATTATCAATCATACAATATTTATAATTTCAAAATTTAAACAAATCGAAAATAACTGTGTAAAATATTCAAATATTTTTAGAAGATACCAAAACAACTATCTTTGACCAAAATTTACCATACAATGAGTTTTATTATTAGAAAAGGAGAGGAGAAAGACGTAAGTGCTGTATTAGAATTAATTAATGAATTGGCAATTTTTGAAAAAGAACCAGAAGCTGTAGAAATAACTGAAGAAGATTTATTAAAAGATGGTTTTTCTAAAAATCCAAAATTTAACTTATTTGTAGCAGAGCAAGAAGCTAAAATTATAGGAATTGCATTGTTTTACGAACGTTACTCTACTTGGAAAGGAAAAACAATTCATTTAGAAGATTTAATTGTAACGAAGAGCAAACAAAAAATTGGAGCTGGAAAAGCATTATATACAGCTGTTTTAAAATATGCTTACGATAACAATTTTAATAGAGTTGCTTGGGAAGTTATAGATTGGAACAAAAATGCCATAGATTTTTATAAAAGTACAGGAGCAACTTATTTAAGTGATTGGTCTGTGGTGCAAATGAATAAAGAAAATTTATCAACATATATTCAAAATAATTAAAAATGAAGATTTTTAAGTTTGGTGGCGCATCTGTAAAAGATGCAGAAAGTATAAAAAACGTAGCTTCAATCATAAAAAGTGAAGGAGCAAGTGATACGTTGGTTGTTGTTTCTGCTATGGGAAAAATGACAAATGCTTTTGAAGAAGTTGTAGATGCATATTACAATAAAGAAGAAAATTTACCAGATAAGCTAAATTTTATAGAAGAGTATCATAATAATATTATGGAGGCTCTTTTTGCTAAAGATGATGAAATTTATAAAGACGTAGCCATACTTTTTGGTGAATTAGGTTGGTTTTTAGCAAGAAATACATCGCAAAGATTTAATTACGTTTACGACCAAATTATTTGCTTTGGTGAATTATTATCTACCAAAATAATAAGTGCTTATTTAACCAAAATTGGTTTAGAAAATATATGGTTTGACGTAAGAAATTATATAAAAACAGACAGTAATTATAGAGATGCAAAAGTAGATTGGAGTTTAACCGAAGAAATTATTACCAATAAAGTAGATGCTACAAAAATAAACATTACGCAAGGTTTTATTGCGGCTAATGATACTGAAAATACTACAACTTTAGGTAGAGAAGGTTCAGATTATACAGCAGGAATTTTTGCATATTGTTTAAATGCAGAAAGTGTAACAATTTGGAAAGATGTTCCAGGTGTTTTAAATGCAGACCCAAGAGTTTTTGAAAACACCACTTTACTAAATCAAATTTCTTACGAAGAAGCTATTGAAATGGCTTTTTATGGTGCTTCAGTAATACACCCAAAAACATTACAACCTTTAGAAAGAAAAGAAGTTCCATTGTTAGTCCGTTCTTTTGTGAACCCAAAAGAACCTGGAACAAAAATTTCAAAAGGCTCTAATTTAGAGCCATTAATACCTTGTTTTATTGTTAAAAAAGATCAAATTTTAGTATCAATATCTGCATTAGATTTTTCTTTTATGGTAGAAAATAACATCAGTTATATTTTTCAAAAATTACACGATTACCAATTAAAAGTAAATTTAATTCAAAATTCTGCTATCAGTTTTTCTGTTTGTATTGATAATAAATTTAAAAAATTTGATTCTTTTTATAATGATTTAAAAAACGAATTTAAATTAGAAGTTCAAAAAGGAATAGATTTATTTACAGTACGTCACTTTGATGATGAAGCAGTAGAAAGTATTGAAGAAAAAGGAACTTCTTTATTAACACAAGTAAATAAAGAAACCATTCAAATTGTTTTACAGGCAAACTAATACAATTTTAGAGTTGTAAAAGATTTGTACGTCTGAATTTGTTACCTGATTTGGCAACAATTTGGCAAATATGTAGTTCTTTTTTTTAGTATGTTTGCATTTAGGTCAATCAATAAATTATGGCATTAGTAACATCTAAAGAAATTTCGCAAGTAATTGGTTTAGAAAAACTTGGATTTCTTGGAACATTTGTTGGGTGGATTTTGTTAAGAATACTTCGTATTTCATCTATTAATAAAATTTACGATAAGAATAAAAACAAAACAGATTTAGATTTTTTAAATGGTGTTTTAGACGATTGTAATATAAAGTTTGAAATACCTGAAGAAGATTTAAAAAGAATACCAAAAGATGGTGCTTTTATAACAATTTCTAATCATCCTTTAGGTGGTATAGATGGTGTTTTACTATTAAAACTATTGATAGAAAAAAGAGCAGATTATAAAATTATTGCCAACTTTTTATTACATAGAATTGAGCCTTTAAAACCTTATGTAATGCCTGTAAATCCTTTTGAAACAAGAAAGGATGCAAAATCGAGTGTTGCAGGAATTAAAAGTGCATTATCACATTTAAAGGAAGGAAAACCATTGGGTATTTTTCCAGCAGGAGAAGTATCAACTTATAAAGATGGAAAATTAAAAGTAGACAAACCTTGGGAAGAAGGAGCTGTACGTTTAATAAAAAAAGCAAATGTTCCTGTAATTCCAATTTATTTCCATGCAAAAAACAGTCGTCTTTTTTACTTTTTATCCAAAATTTCAGATACGTTAAGAACTGCAAAATTACCTTCGGAAGTTATTTCTCAAGGTGGCAAAGTAGTAAAAGTTAGAATCGGAAAACCAATTTCTGTGGCTGACCAAAATGAATTTAAAGAAATTCCTGATTTTTATGAGTTCATTAGAAAAAAAACCTATATGTTGGCAAATCCTTTTGAGAAAGCGAACAAATTAATTTCTACTCAAAATATTAAAATTAAAAAACCAGCAAAAAAAATTACTTCTCAAAGAAATGTAGACTTATTTATAAAAGAAATTAACGCATTAAGAGAAAAAGATGCAAGATTATTAGAAAGTAAAAATTACGAAGTATTTTTTGCAAAAGCCAAAGACATTCCTAATTTAATTCACGAAATAGGTAGGTTACGTGAAATTACTTTTAGAGAAGTTGGAGAAGGAACCAACAAAGAGATAGATTTAGATAAGTTTGATAAATATTACCATCACCTATTACTGTGGGATCAAGAAGCAAATTGTTTGGCAGGAGCCTACAGAATGGGATTAGGAAAAGAAATTTATAAAAAATATGGTATCAACGGATTTTACATTCAAACCTTATTTAGAATTGAGCCAGAACTATTTCAAATGATGGAAAATACCATAGAAATGGGGCGTGCTTTTATAATTAGCGAATATCAACAAAAACCAATGCCTTTATTTTTACTTTGGAAAGGTATTGTACACGTTACTTTACGTTATCCAGAATATAAATATTTAATGGGTGGTGTTTCTATTAGTAATCAATTTTCAGATTTCTCAAAATCGTTAATGATTGAGTTTATGAAATCACATTACTACGATCCATACATAGCACAATATATTTATCCGAAGAAAGAGTACAAAGTAAAATTAAAAGACGGAGATAAAGATTTTGTTTTTGATGCAACACAATCAGACATGCAAAAGTTTGATAAAATTATTGATGAAATTGAACCAGGAGCATTAAGAATTCCTGTTTTAATAAAAAAATATGTAAAACAAAATGCACGTTTAGTAGCTTTTAATGTAGACCCTAAATTTAACAATGCAGTAGATGGTTTAATGTATATAAAAGTGGCAGATATACCAGAAAGTACTGTAAAACCTGTGATGGAAGAGTTTCAAGCAGAATTAGAAAGAAAAGCTACAGAATTACAGAATGAACATAAATAGTAATTAGTTAAATTAAAAAACGTCAATTTTTTTTAAACGGAGTGAGTAAAATATTATAAGTAATCTGAAAAATCAATTTTTTTGTTTTCAGACCCTTTTTCTTTAAGCTCTTCATAAATCAACATTTTAGTCTTAACAATTTCAATACCATCCATATCTAATAATTTCGCTTTTTTCTTTTTTTTATCTTTATTACCCATTAGCTTTCTATTATTTAAATCTTATAAAATCAAAAAAACGGATAAAAATTATTCTATTAATCAATATTCGTTGATAGCGAAGTTATAATTTTAAAATATTAAAAACAAACCAAACTACTTTATCATCTTTACAACCTGCCAAAACAGCAGACTTTACAATTTGGTATACTTTTGGTTATTTGAAATGAAAACAAATATAAAATGAAAACATTTTTAAAAATATTATTAACAGCAGTTGCAGTAATTATTTTAGCAAATATTTTACCGGGAATTTCTGTTGCAGGGTACGTTTCAGCAATAATAGTTGCAATTGTAATTGCACTGTTAAATATGATTGTAAGACCCTTACTCATCTTTTTTACATTGCCAGCAACCCTAGTAACTTTTGGCCTATTTATTTTTGTTATTAATGCCATTATAATCATGTTGGCAGATAAATTGGTGGATGGTTTTGCAGTTTCAGGCTTTTGGGCAGCATTATTTTTCAGTATTTTATTGTCAATATTTAGGTCAGCACTATTTTCATTACTTACAGATGAAAAAAAACAGCTGAATTAATAAAATAAACACTGAAATAGAACCACTTAAACATTTGTGCAATCAATTAAAAAGCGTAATTTTGCACTCGATTTTTTCAAGATAAAAGAATAAATAAATGAATATTACAAAAGAGAACATAGATGCGTTAAACGCAGTTGTAAAAGTTGATATTGTTGCAAACGATTATCAAGCGAAAGTAGACAAGTTACTAACAGATTATCGTAAGAAAGCAGACATTCCAGGTTTTAGAAAAGGGCACGTTCCTATGGGAATGATTAAAAAGCAATATGGTAAATCTATAATGATAGACGAAGTAAACAAGCTTTTACAGGATTCTTTAAATAAATTTATTACCGAAGAAAAATTAGATATTTTAGGAAATCCATTACCAAGAATTCAAGACGATTTCAATTGGGATGCAGATAAATTTTCTTTCGAATTTGAATTAGGTTTAGCACCAAAGTTTGATGTAGATTTAAAATCGAAGAAGAAAATTACAGCTTATAATATCATTGCTACAGAAGATTTATTAGACGAAGAAGTAAAAAATATTCAAACTCGTTATGGTAAAATGTCTTCTTTAGATGAAGTTACAGAAGATGCAAATGTTACAGGAACTTTTGTAAATGAAGAAAAAGAAATCAATAAAAAAGGTACTTTTTTAGTAAAAGATTTACAAGGAAAGAAAAACCAAAAGAAAATCATTGGAGCTAAAATTGGTGACGTAATTGAATTAGATACAAAAAAGTTATTTGAAGACGACCATAAATTACAACATATTTTAGGGGTTCCTCATGAAGAAATTCATGACTTAGATATCAAAGTTACTTTAACTATAGAAGATATTACAAAAACGGAACCTGCAGATTTAGATCAAGAATTATTTGATAAATTATTTCCTGATGGAAGTGTAAAAACAGCAACTGAATTAAGAGAAAAAATTAAGGAAGATGCAGAAAAGCAATTTGCACAACAAGCAGATCAACAATTATTAAATGCTGTAACAGAGCATTTAGTAGAAAACACAAAGTTTGATTTGCCGAAAGAGTTTTTGCAAAAATGGTTAGAAACAGCAGGTGAAAAACCATTATCTGCAGAAGAAGCAAAAGCTGAATTTGAAAAATCTGAAAAAGGTTTACGTTATCAATTAATTGAAGGAAAAGTGATGAAAGATAACGACATTAAATTAGATTATGCAGAATTGGTAGACTATGCAAAAGGATTTATCCGTACGCAAATGGCACAATTTGGCAATATGAATCCAGAAGAAAAAGAATTGGATGATATTGCTGGTAGAATTTTACAAAACCAAGAAGAAGCTCAAAAATTACAATCTCAATTAATTAGTCAAAAATTATTGGCTTTTTATAAAGAAAACATGAGTTTTAAAACAAAAGAAGTTTCTTACGAAGATTTCGTAAAAGAAGTTTACAAATAAATATTCTTAATTCTAAAATGTTACTTCGAGCGCAGTTGAGAAGTTTCTTTAGAATTTGATTATAAAAATTAGAAACCTGAATTGTAAAATTCAGGTTTTTTTACCGACAAACTCTAACAAAGCTGTAACAAAATAGTAAGAAAATAGTTCTTATATTTACAGTATAAAACTTAAAATAGAATCACAAAAATGGATTACGGAAAAGAGTTCGAGAAATACGCAACAAAACATCATGGAATTAGTAGTACTAATTTTACAAAAATAACAAGTAGTTTAACGCCATATATTATGGAAGAACGTCAAATGAACATCACTCAAATGGATGTTTTTTCACGTTTAATGATGGACAGAATTATTTTTTTAGGAACAGGAATTAACGATCAAGTTGCTAATGTAATTCAAGCACAATTACTGTTTTTAGAAAGTGTAGATGCTAATAAAGACATTTCAATATATATCAATTCTCCTGGAGGAGGTGTGTATGCAGGTTTAGGAATTTACGATACTATGCAGTTTATAAAGCCAGACGTTGCAACCATTTGTACAGGAATGGCAGCTTCTATGGGAGCAGTTTTAATGTGTGCTGGAGAAAAAGGAAAACGTTCTGCGTTACCACATTCCAGAATTATGATTCATCAACCTTTAGGAGGTGCTCAAGGTCAAGCTTCTGATATTGAAATTACTGCAAGAGAAATCTTAAAGTTAAAAGACGAATTGTATGCAATTATTGCACATCATTCAGGACAAACTGTAGAAAAAGTTCACAACGATTCAGATAGAGATTATTGGATGAAAGCAGATGAAGCAAAAGCATATGGAATGATTGACGAAATTTTAGCAAGAAAGAAATAGTTATTAGTTTTTAGTTTTTTGTTGATGGTTTATAGCCAACAACCAAAAACTATCAACCAAAAACCAATTAAATGTCAAAAGAAGAAAATTTAGAATGTTCGTTTTGCGGACGAAAAAAAGCAGAAACCGATTTGCTAATTGCAGGAATGGATGCTCACATTTGTGATAAATGTATAGAGCAAGCTCATGGAATTGTAGAAGAAGAAATTTCTGAATCAAAAACAAGCAATCTATCTAAAGATTTAACGCTAAAAAAACCTCTAGAAATTAAAGAATTTTTAGATCAATATATCATAGGACAAAACGAAACAAAACGTTCTATGGCTGTTGCTGTTTATAATCATTACAAAAGATTATTACAAACAAAAAATGATGAAGACGAAGTAGAAATCGAAAAATCGAACATTGTTTTAGTAGGAGAAACTGGAACAGGAAAAACATTGGTAGCAAAAACAATTGCAAAAATGTTAAACGTTCCTTTTTCAATTGTAGATGCTACCGTTTTAACACAAGCAGGTTATGTAGGTGAAGACGTAGAAAGCATTTTAAGCAGACTTTTACAAGCAGCAGATTATGATGTAGAAAAAGCACAAAGAGGTATTGTTTTTATAGATGAAATTGATAAAATTGCCAGAAAAGGAGACAATCCATCAATCACTAGAGATGTTTCTGGAGAAGGAGTACAACAAGCATTGTTAAAATTATTAGAAGGAACTGTTGTAAATGTCGCTCCAAAAGGTGGTAGAAAACATCCTGAACAAAAATTTGTAGAAGTAGATACAAAAGAAATTTTATTTATTGCTGGAGGCGCATTTTCAGGAATCGAAAAAATTATCAGCAAGCGTTTAAATATGCAAGCTGTAGGTTTTAGTGCTTCATTAGATGATGATAAAGTTGATGAGGAAAACTTGTTGCAATACATCATTCCATCAGACTTAAAAGCATTTGGTTTAATTCCAGAAATTATTGGACGTTTACCGGTTTTAAGTTACATGAATCCTTTGGATGCAACAACGTTAAGAGCCATTTTAACAGAGCCTAAAAATTCAATAATCAAGCAATATTCCAAGCTATTTACAATGGACGATGTCGCTTTTACTATTGAAGAAGAAGCATTAAATTATATCGTAGAAAAAGCAGTAGAGTATAAATTAGGTGCAAGAGGTTTACGCTCTTTATGTGAAGCTATTTTTACAGATGCAATGTTTGATTTACCAAGTTCTAACGAAAAAGAATTTAACGTAACCAAAGAATACGCAGAAGCAAAATTGACGAATACAACATTAAAAAAGTTGAGAGCTGCTTCTTAATTTTTTTGGCTCCACCTTTAAGGTCAGGCTGAAGTTTATATTGAGCGCAGTCGAAAGACACTCGCTTTTTTTGTAAAAGACAAAAAAGAGCTCAAACAATTGCTCAATCCTTAACGCATATTGTAAGCTAAAAAGAGGAAGTTCGTAAAAACAACTTTTAGAATACATACTAACCTCAAAGATTTTAAAACTTTGAGGTTTTTCATTTTATGAATTTCAAAAAATAAGGGTTCTAATTCTTATATTTGTCATTACTTTTCCAAACAAATAATAAATGATTTCAAGAAGTACTATAGACCGAGTTTTCGAATCTGCGAGAGTAGAAGAGGTAATTGGCGAATTTGTACAACTGAAAAAAGCAGGAAGTAACTTCAAAGGCTTGAGTCCTTTTGTAGACGAAAAATCACCTTCATTTATGGTTTCACCTGTAAAACAAATTTGGAAAGATTTTTCAACAGGAAAAGGAGGAAACGCAGTTTCATTTTTAATGGAACACGAACATTATACTTATCCAGAAGCTTTAAGGTGGTTAGCCAAAAAGTACAATATTGAAATAGAAGAAACCGAGCAAACATCTGAAGAAAAAGCACAGATGAATGAGCGAGAAAGTATGTTTTTGGTCTCTAAATTTGCCAAAGATTATTTTCACGAAACCATGCTAAACACCAACAAAGGAAAAGCAATCGGACTTTCTTATTTCAAAGAACGTGGTTTTACAAATGATACTATAAAAACATTTGAATTAGGATATTGTTTAGACGAATGGGATGGTTTTACAAACGCAGCTTTAGCAAAAGGTTACGGCTTAAAGTATTTAGCTTCTACAGGTTTAACCATTGTAAAAGAAAACAAACAATTCGATCGTTTTAAAGGACGTGTAATGTTTCCTATACATTCTATGTCTGGTCGTATTTTAGGTTTTGGAGGACGAATTTTAACCGCGGATAAAAAAGCTGCAAAATATTTAAATTCACCAGAAAGCGATATTTATCACAAGAGTAAAATCTTATATGGTTTATATCAAGCAAAAAAAGAAATCGCTAAACAAGACAATTGTTATTTGGTGGAAGGGTATACAGATGTTATTTCTTTTCATCAATCTGGTGTAGAAAATGTGGTTGCCTCTTCAGGAACTGCATTAACCTCAGATCAAATTCGTTTGGTAAACAGGTTAACAAAAAATATAACCGTACTTTTTGATGGTGATGCTGCAGGTGTTAGAGCTTCCATTCGTGGAATCGATTTAATTCTCGAACAAGGATTGAACGTGAAAGTGGTACAATTTCCAGATGGAGAAGATCCAGATAGTTTTGCAAAAGCACATTCAACTACCGAATTAAAAGAATATTTAGAAGACAAAGCACAAGACTTTATTAATTTTAAAGTATCACTTTTATTACAAGATTCTAATAACGATCCCATAAAAAAAGCGGGTGTAATTAGAGACATTGTTACAAGTATTTCTAAAATTCCAGACGGCATCAAAAGAGAAGTATACGTGCAAGAATGTGCGCGTATTATGGATATTTCTGAACGTGTTTTGTTTAGTGAATTAGCACAACTGCTTAAAAAAGATATTCAAGAAAAAAATAAAATAGCTAAAAAGCAACAATTTTCTCAACAAGACCCAAATGAGCCACCACCAGAATATTTTTTAGAGCAAGAACAAGCTCAAATGGGAGTGGTAAAAGGAAAAGTTGCAATTGAAAAAATAGATCAATTATCTATTTTAGAAAAAGAAATAATTAGAATTTTACTATTATTTGGCAATGAAGAGGCAGATTTTATTGAAGATATTGAAAATATAGATGAAGATGGTAGAGTAACCATTACCCATAAAAAATATTCGAATTTAGTTTCTGCTGAAATTTATGTACAATTACAAGAAGATGAAATTGAATTTACAAATACTGTTTTTCAAAATATTTATGTAGAGATAATTCACCATTTAAACCAGTTTCAAAAATTAGATTTAGATGCGCTAATAAATCATGAAGATAAAATTATTGCCACAACAGTAACTTCTATTTTAATGGATGAAGAAAAACATCAATTAAGTAATTGGGAGAGTAAAAATATTTATGTTACTTCTGCTTTAGAGTTGTTACCAAAATTAGTAAACGACGCAGTTTTTAATTTAAGAAGGGTTTTAATTGGAAAGAAAATTGATGAGTTGGTAAAGCAATCTACAGAAGATGTTCAGATAGATTTGGAAACTATCAAAAATTATACAGGCCTGAAAATGAAGCTGTTTAGAAAGCTAAACAGAGTAGTTTAATGTTATTAAATTGTAAAAAGGGGTATTTTCCCCTATAGAAATTTTAACATAATTAATAGTTTTTACGTATATTGCACCCGCTAAAGAGAAAAACCAAACGATTATGAAAAGAATTTTACAACTACTAAAAATCATTCAATTATTCATTTTATTACCTTTTGAAATCTCTAAAGGTTCAAAAAAAAGAGCTTATATGAGAATAAAAAAAATGATGATAGCTGCCAACTTGCTATAGCAAATTACAAAAAAAATAAAAATGCCTTCAGTTTAACTGAAGGCATTTTTGTTTTACAGTGTTTTATTTTAATTCATTAGGAATTTCACAAACAGGTATTGGAATCATTTTATGTTGGTTAATTCTATTTAATCTTTCATAAATTTTAAAAACCTCCTGTTTTCTTCCAGAAAAATCGTTGATGGTTTTTCCTTGATCTTGCATTTCCATAGCCCATTCTAGCTCATCATATGAAGCTCCAATTTGATCTTCATCAGTTCTACTATCTCCAAATAAACCATCTGTAGGTTGCGCTTTTTGAATTGAATTAGGAACATTTAAATAGGCCGCTAATTTATAAACTTCGGATTTCATTAAATCTGCAATAGGACTTAAATCCACACCACCATCACCATATTTTGTGTAAAAACCAACTCCAAAATCTTCTACCTTATTTCCTGTTCCTGCAACTAAATAACTATGTAAACCAGCAAAATAGTATAAGGTAGTCATTCGTAACCTAGCTCTAGTATTTGCTAAAGATAAATTTACTTTATCAGATGTTTTTACATCCGGAACCACATTTTTAAAATCTTCAAAAGTTGATGTTAAATCAACTCTTACCTCTGTGACATTCGAAAATTTTTCTTTTAATTGTTTAATATGTTCTTCTGCTCTTGTAACTTGGCTTTGTGCTTGATGAATAGGCATTTCTACACATAAAGTTGGTAAACCAGTTTTAGCACATAAAGTTGAAGTTAGTGCAGAATCAATACCTCCAGAAACTCCTACAACAAATCCTTTAACTTTTGCATTTAAGGCATAATCTTTTAACCAATTTACAATATAATCTGTAACTTTTTCAGTGTTCATTAATAAACTATTTTAGTATTTTTAACGTTCTATAATTCTATCAGCAATATACAAAGTTTATGAGGTTTTATCAATTTGTTTTATTAGTTTTCTTAGGTATAATGTCTTGTAAAAAAGATGGTTTACAAAATGTAGATGTATCTAATGTTGATGTTCAATTTTCTGTAGAAAGGTTTGATGTTGATTTTTATACATCAAATAAAGAAAATCTTCTAGAAATAAAACAAAAGTATCCTTATTTTTTTCCGCAACAAATTACAGATAGTATTTCTCTTGCAAAAATTAATAGTAAAGATGAACAAGAATTATTTGCAGAAACTCAAAAAATTTATAAAAATATTACTCCTTTAAAAGAACAGTTAACGTCACTTTTTAAGCACGTAAAATATCACAACCCTAAATTTAACTCACCTAAGGTTATAACTATGTTAACCAATATAGATTATGATAGCAGGGTACTTTATGCAGATAGTTTGTTAATTGTTTCTTTAGATGTTTACTTAGGAAAAAATCATAAGTTTTATGCTGATTATCCTAAGTATATTAAAGAAAATAATACTAAAAATCATATTGTTGTTGATGCAGCAAACGCTATTATAGCAAAACAAATTATACCATCAAACAACAGAAGCTTTATTAGTAAAATGATTGAAGAAGGAAAAAAAATGTATTTATTAGACATGTATTTACCATCCATTTCAGATAAAGAAAAAATTGGATTTGAAGCAAATAAGTATGATTGGGTTTTAAATAATGAAGAGCAAATTTGGGCTTATTTTATAGAAAAAGAACTATTATTTAGTACAGATACAAATTTGAACCAACGTTTTTTAGACGTTGCACCATTTTCTAAATTTTATATGGAACATGATAATTTATCTCCAGGAAGAGTTGGTGTATACATTGGTTGGCAAATAGTTCGATCTTATATGAATTATAATAATGATGTATCTTTGCAGGAATTATTAAATAAAAACGCAACAGATTTGTTTAAAGAATCTAAATATAAACCTAGAAAATAATGTCAGTAAAACATACTTCAGAAATAAAATTTAAAATTGGTTTAGACGAAAATAAAGTTCCAGAGGAAATATCTTGGACAGCCAAAGATGGTGGGATAAACAGTGAATCTTCAAAATCTATTATGATTTCTGTTTGGGATCATAAAAAGAAAGATACTTTACGAATGGACTTATGGACAAAAGATATGCCTGTTGATGAGATGAAGCAATTTTATCATCAAACGTTAGTTTCTATGGCAGATACTTTTGAACGCGCAACAGATGATACCAAAATGGGTGATACAATGCGTGATTTTTGTGAATACTTTGCCGAAAAATTAGAGCTTAAGAAAAAATAATATTTAAGATATTTATTTTATTATTTAAAGAGAGGTAAACTTATATCTGGTTTCGCCTTTTTTTTATTCATTAAAATCAAGTATCAATTCTTAATTCTGTGATAAAAAAAAAGAGACTACTTTAAAAGCAGTCTCTTTTTTTATTTATTAATAAAACATTGCTAATCTAATGATCCAGCAGCTTTAATTTCAACTCTTCTGTTCAACTGTCTTCCACCTTCATTATCGTTAGAAAACTTAGGTCTAGATTCTCCATAACCTTTAGCTTCTAATCTCTCGTTAGGAATACCTTGTTGTATCATATACTTTCTAACAGCATTTGCTCTTCTTTGAGATAAATATAAGTTATATCTGTCACTATTTCTATCATCTGTATGACCTTCAATAACAAACTTCACATCTGGTACTTCTTTCATAAGAGATACAATTTTATCAATAGTGTTAAAAGATATAGATTTAATTTTATCGCTATTTGTATCAAAATAAATACTAGCTGCTAACAATGCAATTTGTTGATTAATGTTTGAAGGGTTACCAGCCTCTTGTTTCGGACAACCTCTATTTTCTACAGTTCCAGGAGTTGCAGGACATAGATCTTTACCATCCATAATTCCATCACCATCAGAATCTATATTTAATGGACAACCTTCGTTTGATTCAGGGCCATATTCTAAAGGACATTTGTCTTTATAATCTGGTATTCCATCTTTATCAGAATCAACAGCTTTACCATTACCATAAACCATCACTCCAGCAGGTGTATTTGGCTCAATATCTAATTGATCCATTACACCATCTTTATCGGTATCAATAATTTTAAATTTACCTCTTTTATCTCCACCTTCATCACCCCAAATAGTGAAAACTTTTTTCTTTCCTAATTTTACAGCAACTCCTAAACTTGTCACAAAGAAAGTTTCCCAATCTTGTTTTCTAGAAATTGCAGCATCTAAGTGGTCTTCGTAGTTAAAATACATACCAGTTCTAAACTCTAAATCAATTCTTTTAGTAATTCTTCTTTTTAAACCAAATTGAGCAGATAGGTATATAGAAGTAGCATCATTTTTACTATTTCTTGAAGGGTTGTTTCCAAAATCAGCATCTGGTATAAAATTAGTACTACCATTTGCTAATTTTTCCCCTAATCTTGAATTATAGAATTGGTAACCGATACCAAAATAACCTGCAGCATGCCATTTTGTTGATGTAGTTTGATATAGATTAGAAAAACTAAATATTAAGTTTAATTCTAATCCATAAGATCTACCTTCAAAAAACATATTATTTAAGTCTCCAACATAATTATCTCTAGAAGAATCTGTTATATTAACATATGAGGGAACATGATTTGCTAAGTCTGAGTTAAAATACTGTGCTCCTCCAGACATTTGCGTATAAAAAAGTTTCCCTTCTAGACCCAGTAAAGGATTAAACATTTTATCTATATAAAAATAACCTCCAAAGTTCCAATAATTAGTATCATCTGAAGTTCCAATAGAACGTAAGTCTCCATGCATGATAAAATTACTCAAACCACCGCCAAAAGCCCAACTATTGCTATTTTCTAAGTCGATTCTGTTTCCGTAAGTAATTTCGTCTGTAGTAAATTGACCAAAAGATTTGGTTGATATTAAACAACCAAATAATAAAAGTGGTATTAAAATTCTCCTCATTTCTGTATAAAATATACTATTAATTCAACAATCGGGGGAATTATTTATTTTGCAAAAATATGATTTTTTTTTAAATTAAGCTTTTATTTTTTCAATAATGAATTTATAATCTTTTTCTTGATTTACGAAGTCTAATTCAGAGACGTCTACAATTAATAAATTTAAATCATTATGTGTATTTATAAAGCATTGGTATCCATCATGAATTTGTTTTAAATATTCAGATGTTATATTTTGCTCATATTTTCTCCCTCTGATTTTTATGTTTTCTAATAACCTGTCTGTGTTTTGATATAGATATACATACAAATCTGGCTTTTGGATTTCTTTGTACATTAAATTAAACATTTTTCTGTAAAGTAAGTACTCATCTTTAGAGAGTGTTACTTGTGCAAATATTAGAGATTTAAAAATATAATAATCTGATACAATAAAGTTTTTAAATAAGTCGAACTGCGCTAAATCATCGCTCAATTGTTGATATCTATCGGCTAAAAAACTCATTTCTAAAGGAAATGCATACCTTTCTTTGTCTTTATAAAATTTTGGTAAAAATGGGTTGTCAGCAAAACGTTCTAAAACTAATTTGGCATTAAAATCTTTTGACATCATTTTTGCTAATGATGTTTTTCCAGCTCCAATATTTCCTTCAATAGCAATGTAATTGTATTTTTCTGAAATTGGAATTGGACGAATTAAAGTGTTTTTAATTTTAGTAATTTTAGACGAATCATTACAGTTTTGTAAACAAAATGAAATGGTTTTTTGTATTACTGGGTGTGTTATGTTCTTTGCGATTTCAGCCAAAGGAACCAAAACAAACTTGCGTTGTAACATTTTTGAATGTGGTACAATTAGCGATTTAGATAAAATGATTTCTTGCCCAAATAATAGAATGTCAATATCTATATTTCTATCTTGATATTCTCCAGAATCGTTTCTTTGTCTACCTAACTCTTCTTCAATTTTTAATAAAGATTTTATGAGTTTTTGCGGAGATTGATAAGTGGATATTTTGATACATATATTTAAAAAATCATTACCCTTAAAGCCCCAAGAATCAGTCTTATAAACAGAAGATATTTTTAAAACATCACCAACTTTGTTCGCAATTGAATATATTGCTTTTTGTAGGTTTTCCAATTTATTACCTTGATTGGTTCCTAAAGATAAAAATGAGGTTTGTTGTATTTTCAAAGATTGATTTTAAAAACGGTGAAGTTAAAAATATATACAAAGAAACAAAAAAGCATAAAAAAATCGCCAATATTAATTGGCGATTTTTAAATATTTATAAAAA
Organism: Polaribacter aestuariivivens; assembly: GCF_005885675.1. Taxonomy (GTDB): domain Bacteria; phylum Bacteroidota; class Bacteroidia; order Flavobacteriales; family Flavobacteriaceae; genus Polaribacter; species Polaribacter aestuariivivens. The sequence continues at coordinate 300,402 of NZ_VANR01000005.1, read as the reverse complement.
GAAAAAATTAATCTTCTTTTCTTGGTTCTCTAGGTTTTCTATCATCACGTCTGTTGTCACGTCCGCGATTATCTCTTCCTCTGTTATCACGTCCTCCAGAACGTTTGTCATCTCTTGGTGGTCTTGCTACATAACCTTCTGGTTTTGGTAACAAAGCTTTTCTAGAAACTTTTTCTTTACGAGTTCTTGGGTCTATTCCAAAATATTTTACATCTAAAACATCTCCCATTTTAACTACATCAGAAACATTGTCAGTTCTTTCCCAAGCCAATTCAGAAACATGTAATAAAACTTCATTTCCTGGAGCTTCTACATACTCTACAACAGCACCAAAATCTAACATTTTAATTACTTTCACTTCGTAAACGCTTCCAACTTCTGGTTTGAATAACATAGACTCAATTCTTGAAATTACAGTTTCAATTCCTTTTGGATCTGTACCTAAAATTTCAATAATACCTTCTTCTGTTACAGCATCTTCAGTAATAACAATAGTTGTTCCTGTTTCTTTCTGTAATTCTTGAATGTGTTTTCCTCCTGGACCAATAAAAGCACCAATTAAATCGTTTGGTATTCTTCTATTAATCATTTTTGGAGCGTGTGCTTTTACATCATCATTAGGAGCAGCAATTGTATCTGTTAATTTTCCTAAAATATGTAAACGTCCTTCGCGTGCTTGTTTTAATGCGTTTACTAAAATCTCGTAACTTAATCCTTTGATTTTAATATCCATTTGACAAGCTGTAATTCCGTCTGCAGTTCCAGTTACTTTAAAATCCATATCACCTAAATGATCTTCATCACCTAAAATATCAGATAAAACTGCATAATTTTCACCATTGGAAATTAATCCCATAGCAATACCAGAAACTGGTTTTTTTAACTGAACTCCAGCATCCATTAAAGCCATTGTTCCAGAACAAACTGTTGCCATAGAAGAAGAACCATTAGATTCTAAAACTTCTGAAACGACTCTTACTGTGTAAGGACAATCTGCAGGAATCATTCCTTTTAATGCTCTTTGTGCTAAATTTCCATGACCAACTTCTCTACGTGATGTTCCTCTAATTGGACGTGCTTCACCTGTTGAAAAAGGAGGGAAGTTATAATGTAAATAAAACGTTTCTTCACCTTCATAAGATGGCATATCTATTTGATTTGCTTCTCTTGAAGTTCCTAAAGTTACGGTTGCCAATGCTTGCGTTTCACCTCTAGTAAAGATAGATGAACCATGAGTTGATGGTAAATAATCTACCTCACACCAAATTGGTCTAATTTCATCTGTTTTACGTCCGTCTAAACGTAAACCTTCATTTAAAGTTAAATCTCTAATAGCAGCTTTTTCTGCTTTTGCATAATATTTTGAAACCAAACCACCATAATCTTCTAATTCTTCTTCAGAAAAAGTAGCTTTTATTTCTTCTTTTATTTCTGCGAATGCTGCGCTTCTTTCGTGTTTAGAAGAACCTGCTTTCGCAATTGCATACACTTTATCGTATGCCATATCATGAATTTTTTGTGCTAATTCGTCATCAGTTCTTTCACCTTCATATTCACGAGTTTCTTTTTTTCCGAAAGCTTCTGCTAAAGCAACTTGAGCAGCACATTGTACTTTAATAGCTTCGTGTGCAAATTTAATAGCGTCTGCCATTTCTTCTTCTGAACACTCATCCATTTCACCTTCTACCATCATTACAGAATCTGCAGAAGCACCAATCATCATATCAATATCTGCATTTGCTAATTGTGATCTATTTGGGTTGATGATAAATTCTCCATCTACTCTAGCAACTCTTACTTCCGAAATTGGAGTTTCGAAAGGAATGTCTGATAATTGAATCGCTGCAGATGCAGCTAAACCTGCTAATGCATCTGGCATCACATCATCATCATGAGACATCAACTGAATCATCACTTGCGTTTCTGCATGGTAATCTTTTGGAAATAATGGACGTAAAACTCTGTCCACCAAACGCATGGTTAATACTTCACCATCACTTGGTCTTGCTTCTCTTTTGAAAAATCCTCCAGGATAACGACCTGCAGCTGCAAATTTTTCTCTATAATCTACTGTAAGTGGTAAAAAATCAACGTCAGATTGCTTGTAGTTAGAAACTACTGTACATAATAACATTGCTTTTCCCATTTGAACAACAACAGAACCGTGCGCTTGTTTCGCTAATTTACCGGTTTCTAATGAGATGGTTCTTCCATCTCCAAGGTCTATGACCTCTCTAAATACTTTTGGAATCATAAAATTTAATTCTAATTTTTAATTACTGTTTGTTGTTGTGTTGTAGTTGTTGTGGATTTTCCAATGGAAATTCAAAAGGATTGTTAGTTCTCTTGATTTTTTTTATTAAGATTCTGTTAGTTAGGCAGAATGAAATACTTGTTAAATAAAAAAGAGGCACGTTTATAGAGCCTCTTTTTTTGTGAGAATTATTTTCTAATTCCTAATTCTTTAATAATTGCACGATATCTTAAAATATCTTTTTTCTTTAGATAATCTAATAAACTTCTACGCTTACCAACCATCATTACTAAAGAGCGCTCAGTATTATAATCTTTACGATTATTTTTTAAATGCTCTGTTAAGTGGTTAATTCTGTGCGTAAATAACGCAATTTGACCTTCTGAAGAACCAGTATCGTTTTTCCCTTTACCGTGTTTTTCGAAGATGCTTTCCTTTACTTCTTTAGTTAAGTACATGCCAATATTATTTAAATGATTTTTATGTATTTCCAATAGTTTTTCTATTGAAGGTGCAAATATAGTATTATTTTTCTTATTACAAACGCTTCAATTAAATCTATTTTAGTGTTTTTACTTTTGTTTAAAGTGTTTAGAATGAGAATATTTGAAATTTCAAAAGCAACTTTATTTTCAAAACTAAATTACAATTTGTAATTATTGAAGAAATCCATAAAATTATTAGAAAAAAGTATGTTATTTTTACCAAATTGCCAATTCTCCTGATTTTTTTTCAATAATATTTGTATATCTAAAATTAATCTTTAGATTTGTCACGCGAACAAAGAGCATAAAATGTTACACAACAATTTTACACGTTTCTATTTTTACTTTTACTTTTTTAGTAAGAGGAGAGGCTTTGTATCATGTTGTTAAGAAACATAAAATATATATAAAGTCTCGAATTTACTTCGAGGCTTTTTTTTTGATATGAATTGTAAATAATGAAAAAAATAATTGCCATACAAGGAGCAGAAGGTTCAAACCATCATAAGGTTGCAAGAGATTTTTATGGAGAGGATATTCAACTAATTGAGTGCATGTCTTTTGATACATTGGTAGGCAGTTTATTAGATAAAAGTGCTAATTTAGGAGTAATGGCTTTAGAAAATACAATTGCAGGATCTATAATTCCTAATTATGCTTTAATCGACAATAACAACCTACATATTATTGGTGAAGAATATTTAAATATACATCATCATTTAATGGCATTAAAAGGACAAAAAATTGAAGATATTAAAGAAGTTTGGTCACATCCAATGGCATTATTACAGTGCAAGGAGTTTTTTAAAAATCACACTCACATAAAGTTGGTAGAAGATGTTGATACTGCTGAAGTTGCTAAAAGAATCGCAAAAGAAAATTTAAAAGGTATTGCTGCTATAGCTCCCAAAATAGCTGCAGAAATTTTTCATTTGGCAATTATTGAAGATGAAATTCAGACAATAAAAGACAATTCAACAAGATTTGTAATAGTACAAACAAACGAGCCGTCAATAAATAAAGAAGTTAATAAAGCATCTTTAAAATTTCAGTTAAACCATAAAAGAGGAAGTTTAGCTGCCATTTTAAATGTATTAAGTGATTGCAAAATGAATTTAACCAAAATTCAATCTTTGCCAGTTATAGAAACACCTTGGAAATATTCATTTTTTGTAGATGTGACTTTTGATGATTATAAAGAATACCAAAAAGCAAAAGCAATTATTGAAATAATGGCTGAAGAATTTAAAATATTAGGAACTTATAAAAATGGGAGAATATGATTCAACCTGCAAAAAGACTAGATACTGTTCAAGAATATTATTTCTCTAAAAAATTAAGAGAAGTAAGAGGGTTAGTAGCTGCTGGAAAACCAATAATTAATATGGGAATTGGAAGTCCAGACTTACAACCACCTACAAAAGTTTTAGAAGCAATTCAAGGAAGTTTACATGATGTTGCTGCACACAAATATCAATCATATCAAGGTTTACCAGAATTAAGAAACGCAATTGCTACTTTTTATAAAAATAAATTTTCCGTAGCAACGAATTCAGAAAATGAAATTTTACCATTAATGGGAAGCAAAGAAGGAATTATGCATATTTCTATGGCTTTTTTAAACGAAGGCGATAAAGTGTTAATTCCAAATCCAGGATATCCAACATACACATCTGTGACTAAATTAGTGGGTGCAGAACCACTTTTTTACAATCTAAGTGCAAGTGATAATTGGCAACCAAATTTCGAAGAGTTAGAGCAGCAAGATTTATCTGAAGTTAAAATTATGTGGGTAAATTATCCACACATGCCAACAGGAACCAATGCAACTTTTAAAACATTCGAAAAGTTAGTTGCTTTCGGTAAAAAGCACCATATTTTAATTATAAACGACAATCCTTATAGTTTTATTTTAAATGATAATCCTATCAGCATTTTACAGGTTGAAGGCGCAAAAGACATAGCTTTAGAATTAAATTCTTTAAGTAAAACCTTTAATATGGCAGGTTGGCGAGTTGGAATGGTTTTAGGGAATTCAACCTATATCAACGAAATATTAAAAGTAAAATCGAATATGGATTCTGGCATGTTTTACGGAATTCAAAAAGGTGCTATAGAAGCTTTGCAATTATCTGATAATTGGTTTTCTAATCAGAATAAAATTTATCAAGAACGTAGAAAACTAATTTGGGAATTAGCAGATAAATTAAATGCTGTTTACGATAAAAACTCAACAGGATTATTTGTTTGGGCAAAAATACCTGAAGGAAAAAAATCTGAAGAAGTTACAGATACAGTTTTATACGAGAAAGATATTTTTATAACACCAGGAACTATTTTTGGTTCTCAGGGTGAAGGTTATATCCGTTTTTCACTTTGCGTAACATCGGAAGTTATTAAAGAAGCGATTAGTAGATTTTAATTCAGTTGGCAGTTAGTTTAAAAAAAACATAAAAAAATGAAGAAAAAATTAGGTTTGTGGATGGGTTTAGGAATTGCCATAGGAAGTGCAATTGGAGTAGTTTTTGGCAACTATGGTTTAGGAATTAGTTTAGGGCTTTCTTTGGGAGTTGCGATTGGCGTTATTCAACAAAAAAAGGAAGATCAAAAAAAAGAGTAAAAATGAAAAATATATTTTTTATTGGTGTTGGTTTAATTGGAGGTAGTTTTGCAATTGATATTAAAAATTACAATCCAGAAGCTGTAATTCATGGAATTAGTAGAAAAGACGAAACTCTAAATAAAGCGTTAGAATTAAAATTAATTGACCAAAAAGCAACAATAGACGATTTAAAAAATGCAGATTTGGTAATTGTATCAATTCCTGTAGATGCCACTGTAAAATTACTACCAACTATCTTAGATAAAATTTCTGATACTACTTTAGTTGTAGATGCAGGTTCCACAAAAGAAGCTATTTGTAAAGCAGTTGAACATCATAAAAGAAGGCGCAACTTTTTAGCTTGTCACCCAATTGCAGGTACTGAAAAATCTGGACCAACTGCAGCCATTTCTGGCTTGTATAAAGGGAAAACCAATATTATTTGTGAAGTTGAAAAAACAACTTTCAAATTACAAGAAAAAGCATTAGACCTTTTTAGAGCCATTGGAATGCGTATTAGATATATGGATCCAGTTTCTCATGACAAACATATTGCGTATGTTTCGCACTTATCTCACATTAGTGCATTTATGTTAGGTAAAACAGTTATCAATAAAGAAAAAAACGAACGTGATATTTTTGATATGGCAGGTTCTGGTTTTGAATCTACTGTACGTTTGGCAAAAAGTTCACCAGCCATGTGGACACCAATTTTTAAACAAAATAAAGAAAACGTCATAGAAACGTTAGAAGAATACATCAATAATTTACAAAACTTTAAAGAATTGATGCAACAAGATAATTTCTCCGAAATTTTCAAAGAAATGGAGAACACAAATTATATAAAACAAATTTTAAACGGCATAAAATAAAAGCCAAAACAAGTAGAAAGAATGAAGAATACAAAAGAATTAAGAACATGGTTGGACGATATGAAATTAGATCATCCACTAGTAATAGCAGGGCCTTGTAGTGCAGAAACCGAAGAACAGGTTTTAAAAATTGCACACGAATTAAAAGATTCTGATGTAAATTATTTCCGAGCAGGAATTTGGAAGCCAAGAACAAGACCAGGAAATTTTGAAGGTGTTGGTGCTTTAGGTTTAGGATGGTTAAAAAAGGTAAAAGAACAAACAGGTATGAAAACCTGTACAGAAGTTGCAAACGCAGCACACGTTAAATTGGCGTTAGAAAACGATGTTGATTTATTATGGATTGGTGCACGATCTACAGTATCACCTTTTATCATGCAAGAAATTGCAGATGCTTTAGAAGGAACAGATAAAATTGTATTGGTAAAAAATCCAGTAAATCCAGATTTGGCTTTATGGTTGGGAGGAATTGAAAGATTGTATACTGCAGGAATTAAAAATTTAGGAGCTATTCACAGAGGATTTTCAACTTACGAAAAATCTAAATATAGAAATATTCCAGAATGGCAATTAGCCATTGAGTTTCAAAATAAATTTCCAGATTTACCATTAATTTGCGACCCTTCGCACATTACAGGAAACAGAGAAATGATTTTTGACGTTTCGCAAACTGCGTTAGATTTGAATTTTGATGGTTTAATGATTGAGACTCATTTCGATCCAGATAACGCATGGAGTGATGCAGCACAACAAGTTACACCAACAAAGTTAAAGCAAATTATGGAAGATTTAAAAATTAGAAAAGAAACTGAAACCGATTCAGGTTACAGAGATTCTTTAGATAATTTAAGAGCTCAAATCAACGTAATAGATGGTCAATTAATTGAAATGTTAGGTAAAAGAATGGGTGTTGCCGATAAAATTGGCGAACTTAAAAAAGAGAAAAACGTTGCAGTTTTACAATCAAGACGTTGGAATGAAATTCTTGGAAACATGATTTTAGAAGGCGAAAGCAGAGGTTTAAGTGAAGAATTTGTATTGAAAATGTTTAAGGCAATTCACCAAGAATCTATCAATCATCAAGAAAAAATTATTAAAGGATAGTTTTTGGGCGTTAGCTAGAGGAAAAGCTAAAGTTTATCTTGAATGCAGTCGAAAGACACTCGTTTTTTTTGTAAAATAAAAAAGAGTTCAAGCAATTGCTCAATCTTAAACGCGTATTACGTATCTGAAAAGAAAGTATTTAAAAATACGACTATACAACCTCACAGTTATTAATAACTGTGAGGTTTATTTATTGTAACTAAATACCCCAAAATCGTTCTGTAAATTTTGCAAAATCTTCTTTATTTGGCGGAGTTCCATCAAAAGGTAAAATATCCCACTCTTCATTTTCAAAGAAAATTGTAAAATTAAAAACAGATGTATTTATATCTTCAGGGTTAATCATTGGATATCTCAAATCTACATATTTATAAGTACCTACTTTTTCTTTTTTGTAGATGTTATAATAGTCATTGCTAAACCAAGTTAAGATTTTCAAATTTTCTTCTTCCATATTTAATAAATCATGATTTTTAGGAATCGTTAAAATCTTACCTGTATAATTTTTACTATCAAATAACGAATAAAAAGTAGCATAATAATTATTTTTATCTTCTGCCACAGCATACCAAAGTATATTATTAAAAATAGTTGGTTGAGAAGAAAAACGTATGTAAGCTATATTTGCTTTTTTAAATGAATTTTGAAAAATAGAATTCATATAAAACTTGTTTGCAATGGTAAACAACATGTAAGTAGCACTAATGTAAATTCCAGCTTTAGTCCACAGCAAACGTTTTGGATTTTTTCTTTTAAAAAACAATACAACAATTACACAAATTAAAAAAGGCAATGTGTATAAAGGGTCTACTACAGAAATGTTATTAAAAGCAATTCTATAATCAGAAAAAGGGGCAAATAGCTGTGTTCCATAAGGTGTAAAACAATCTAAAATAGGGTGAGTAAAAATGGATAAAAAAAAGAGCCAAATCCAGTCTTTTTGAGTAGTAGTTTGTGTTCTTTTGCCTGTGTTATATAATTTATAAGCAATCCATCCAAAAATAAAAGCTCCTATAAATGCAAATAAAATTGAGTGCATGAATCCACGATGAAAAGCCATTGCTTGAATCTCATTAGCATATAAAAGTTTGCCAATAAAAACATCTAAATCTGGAATGGTACCTCCAATTGCTCCAAACAACAAAGCTTTGTTTCCAATTTTTTTACCAAGAACAATTTCGCCACAAGCAGCACCTAAAACAATTTGTGTTAATGAATCCATAAACACAAAAATAGGTCAACCAAATCAATTTGCATAACTTCTTCTAAAATCGTAACATTACAAAACAAAATATATTATAAAATGCCTGACGAAAAAAACCTTTCAGAGATAAATATCGAGGATCAAAAAATTGTAGATAATAAAGAATTAAATCTTTTTGAATCTTTAATTCCTGTTATAATTTTAATGTGTTTGTTGGCGTATAATATCTTTTTTGTTGACGGACAAGAATGGTTTGGAGCTTATACAAATCAGTACATATTATTAATGGGTGGTTTGGTTGCAGCTGGAGTTGGTTTTTTTAATAAAGTTTCTTTTGCAACAATGATTGCTGAAGTTTGGGAAAACTGGAAAAGTGTTTTTGTACCTATTATGATTCTTTTTTTGGTAGGAGCATTAGCAGGAAGTTGGCTGGTTAGTGGAATTATTCCTGCAATGGTTTATTATGGGCTGCAAGTTTTAAGTCCAGAAATATTTTTACCAGCATCTGTTATCATTGCAGCTATCATTTCTATTGCTACTGGAAGTTCCTGGACAACATCTGCAACAGTTGGTATTGCTTTAGTAGGAATTGGAAGTGCCTTAGGAATCGCCCCAGGAATGATTGCTGGAGCCGTAATTTCAGGAGCTTATTTTGGTGATAAAATGTCTCCTCTTTCAGATACTACAAACTTGGCGCCAGCAATGGCTGGTACAGATTTGTTTACACACATAAAGTACATGGCAATTACAACAGTACCAACTATTATAGTTACATTAATTGTTTTTGCAATAATTAGTGGAAATATAGATACTACTGGAAGTGCAGATATAAGTAACTTATTGGTTTCTATAAAAAACACCTTCCATATTTCTCCTTGGTTATTTTTGGTTCCAGGAATTGTAATTGTAATGATATTAATGAAAACAAAACCATTAATAGCTTTAGGAACAGGTGTTGTTTTAGCAGCAGTTTTTGCATTTATTTTTCAAGCCGATGTTTTAGCAAATTTATCAGACTCTAAATTCACTTCAATTACAAATGCTATTTTAACAGAAACAAATATCGAAACCGATAATGATAAATTATCAGAATTATTTTCTTCAGGTGGAATGAATGGAATGATTTGGACAATCTTACTAATAATTTGCGCGATGGTTTTTGGCGGAATAATGGATGCTATTGGAGCTTTGGCAAAAATCACGAAAAGCTTATTGTCTGTTGCAAGTTCTGTTTTTGGACTTTTTGCAAGTACTGTTGCAAGTTGTTTGGGGTTAAATGCAATTGCATCTGACCAGTATTTGGCAATTGTAATTCCTGGAAAAATGTTTAAAAAAGCATATGAAGATAAAGGTTTAGCACCAGAAAATTTAAGTAGAACTTTAGAAGATTCAGGAACTGTAACTTCGGTTTTAATTCCTTGGAATACTTGTGGAGCTTACCAAAGTAGCGTTTTAGGAGTTTCTGTAGCAGATTATTTTGTGTATGCTATTTTTAATTATTTAAGTCCGTTTACAACCTTACTATTTGCAGCTTTAAACATAAAAATAAGACAATTAGTAAAAAAATAACATGATTGTTAAAGCAGTACTTTCAGATGCAAATAAACTTACTGAAATAGCAATAAAATCCAAAGCTTTTTGGGGTTATTCAGATGAATTAATAGAAAGTTGGCGAGAAGATTTAACGGTAACACCAAAAATGTTTCAAGATTTTAATATCTATAAATATATTGTAGATACTGAAATTGCAGGTTTTTATATTTTATATAGAGCCAATATTAGAACAAGTTTTTTAGAATTTTTATTTGTTTCACCAAAATTCATAAATCAAGGAATTGGCAAACAGCTATTAGATCATGCAATTAGATATTGTATTGGAGGTTCATCTGCAATATTAAATGTATTGTCAGACCCAAATGCAGAGGCATTTTATGCCAAACATGGTTTTAAAGTAATTGGCAGAAGAGAAAGCTCTATAAAAGGCAGATTGCTACCAGAAATGGAATTAGAGTTTCCTGAAAATATGTAGTTTTGTTTTTATTAAGATTTGTTGAGCTATGCAAAAGGAAGTAAAATTTATTATTCAAAAATTTAGAGAATTTCTATCAAGAAAAATCAATAAATATGATGAAAAATTACCTTACATTTTCACTGTTATTATTGCTTTAATTATAGTTATTTCTGGTATTAAAATTTTTGTTGAGCTTACAGAAAACCTTCACACAGACGTATTAGGAGCTTTTGATACAAAAATTACAGATTATATTATTTCTTTCAGAAATCCTGCCTTAACAAGTTATTTTTCGTTTGTAACAGAAGTTGGAGACGCTTTAGGATATTTGGTCGTGTTTACTTTGTGCTCTATATTATTTTATTTCATTTTTAAAAGATGGAAATATGCGGGTCAATTAACTTTGGTATTACTTTTAGCATTAAGTTCTAATGTGATTTTAAAACAAATAATTAATAGAGCAAGACCTACTTTAGAGCATTTGGTAACTGTTAAAACATTAAGTTACCCAAGTGGACATGCTATGACAGCTATGGCTTTTTATGGCTTTTTAATTTATTTAATAACTACTTTTAATATTCGTAAAGTTTTAAAATTTAGTTTTATTACACTTTTATCTTTTTTAATTTTAAGTATTGGAATTAGTAGAATTTATTTGGGTGTACATTTTCCATCAGATATTTTAGGAGGCTTTATAGCAGGTTTTGTTTGGGTAATTTTTTGTGTTTTGTTACTGAATATTTTAAAATTATTTAAAGAAGACCCTGTTACCTAATTTTAAAATTATTTTTTATTCTTAGGGATATTTAAAATTCCAGAAATTAACAATAAAATCCATGGAGTTCCATGTAGTAATACATCAAACCAATCTTTGGCTTTCATTCCGTTTTCAGGTGAGAAAGCATTTCCACCCAAAATCCATTGCAATTTTCCCCAAATATGAGGTGGATTAAAAGGAGCTAACCCCAAAGTTAAGCTTGCTAGTAGAAAAATTTTCCAGTTGTTTTTAAGTTGCTTTTTCATCTTTTTTTAATTGATAGCTTTTGTAAATAGAAAAAATAAATACAGTTATTGTATGGAACATAAAGCTTAAAATTATTCTACCTAAAGCTCCTAAACCATATTCATCATGTCCCCAAATATTTTTTCCATAAAAAATAATAACATATAAATAAAAAGCTACTAAGAATGTATTCAAAAGTAAAAACCTAAAAAATTGCTTCCAATAAGATAATACGTAAATACTCACTATCCAGATAATTAAAAAAAATAAAGCAGTAAATATTAAGTACATTTTTTAATTAATTATTTAAACACTTTTTACTGTGAAAAGCATTTAGATGGAATATAGTATGTTTTAAATAAACCAATTCCAAACCAATCCAAAACGAATTGTAAAATCTCTATACGGATAATTAGGAGCAGAGAAATAGTTTTTTTTAGAAAAGCTAGAAGTAGCATTATCTATTTTTAAATACAAACGAGTTCTTCTAACTTGGGCATTAAAAAAAACATCAAACGTTGGAAAACCTATTTCTTCATCATTTTGAATTCTAAATTCCGATAATAATGGGTCGTAAGCATTTGCATTATAAGCTGTAAAATATTTAAAAGTAACTCCAATATTAACTAGCATTGGCTTCCCTTTAAACCAGTAATCAGCATAATATAAGGTGTTTCTAGTCACAAATTCTGGAACTCTAAAAACAGAACTCCCACTGCTTACATTTTGATACATGAAGGTATTGTCTAATGCAAATTTTTTATATTTAAATTCACGATTTGCCTTTACTTTTAAATAAGTAATTTGATTTGCAAATTGTTCTGGTTGACTATCTTCATTAAAATAGGTATAATTATCAATATTGGTAAAATTTAAAGAAGCATTTAACCATTTGGACTGAAAATCGAAACCTAAATCTCTCGTATTTACATTACTAAATTCGTTTTGCCAATTGTAATTATCATACTCACTTTGATGTAAAAGTGTATTAAAGTTTGGTGATTTAGAGCTAATTAATAGAGTACCTTTTACATTAAAAACGCTATCTTTTTCAAAAATAGCTTCTCCTTTTAAATAGTTTCCAGAAAGTCTTCCAGCTCCAGGAGTTATAGCAGCATCTGCATTTAATTGAAAGTTTTTAATTTTTGCATTCCAATCTGCACCAAAAGAAATAGCTCTACCAGCCAGTTTTAATTTGTTAACATTACTGCTACTATTTAAAATAGTATCGTAACCATAAGAATAATTGGTAATATTAGTTTTCGCCTTAAATTTTCCTAAAACGTATTTTGAATTAAACTCAATATTCAGTTCGTTATTTGTAATTTTATTTTTTACCTCGGTATTTCTTGGGTTAGAAGAACTAGAAGCTCCAAAAAAAGTAGGTTCTAAAGCAGTTTGTATAAAGTCGTAAGTTTTATTTTCATTGGTAAATATGTGTCCTATTTTTAGGTTGCTAAAATCTTTATCATTCACAGTATCTTTACTTGCCAATAATTTATAACTATGCTCAAGGTATATTCTGTTTCCATCAAATTGAGTTTCTGTACCATTTAAATTTACGTCTAAACGTGCTCTGGTTTCAAAATTAGGATCTTCATTTATAAAGTTTTCTAAAGCACTTGGAGTTAAACCTCCATTTTCTTGATGAAAAAAATCTTGTGTAGTTAAATGTCCTCTAATTTGATATTGATTTTCTTTAGTTCTGTAATGAAAAGCACCTCTAAAATTACCATTACTCACCAAAGCTTGTCTGTAAGCACCTAATGAACGAATGCCTTTATAGGAAAGCGAAACATTTAAGCGTTTGGAAAAATTTAGTGTAAAAAGAGCATCTAAAACCTGGCCTTGTTCCAAGCCAGTTCTATATAAAATTTCTGAAGTTGGAGTAGGAACTTCATAATATTTAATATCTTCAACCTCTAAATAACTTACCTGTTTCGCTGTAAAACCAATATCTGGTAATCTTTGTAAGTTGCTAAAATTATAGCCTAAATTATTTAGGGTTTGTCCTTGGTTATGAAACTCTAAAAACTCAAATAAATCTTTTCTCAAATAATTAAATTTGTAATCTTTTTTGATGTTTAAAGTAGTGTCTATATAGGTTGTATCTCTTTTGTGAGAAAATATTTTATAATCAGTGTATTTTGTTTTGCCAGAAAGTGTTACGTTTATTTCTCCAGAATTATTATCTAAATTTATCACTTGTCCATTTTCATCAATGGTAGTATTTTCTTTTTTTTCTCCCCCCAATTTTCTTTGCGAAAATATGGAGCTAAAAACGAATAGATTCAATAATAAAAAGAAAAATGTTTGTTTATTCATACCCAAATTGTGCGATAGCAAATGTAAAATAATTAAACGAAAACAATAAGTATTAATTACTTGGAAAACTGTTAATTATTATCAATACTTAAAGTTTATTTAAAATTTTTAATAAAATTGAATTTTAAACCACTATAAAACTAAAATTTAGAAATTTAAATTAAAAGAAAAAGATTTAGTTTCTTTGCAATATGCTAAAATTAAATTACAGTGGTTTTTTGTTAGAAGTTGGAACAGATGAAGCAGGTAGAGGTTGCTTGTCTGGTCCAGTTGTAGCTGCAGCAGTAATTTTACCAGAAAATTTTTCACATCCTTTTTTAAACGATTCAAAACAACTTTCGCTAAAAAACAGAAACTTGCTTAAACCTTTTATCGAAAAACATGCATTGGCTTTTGCAGTATCATTTGTTTGGCAGCAAGAAGTAGATAAAATTAATGTTTTACAAGCGTCCATTATAGGCATGCATCGTGCAATAGAAGCTCTTAAAATAACGCCAGAATTTATAATTGTAGATGGTAATAAATTTAAAAACTTTAAAAATATTCCACACGAAACTATTGTAAAAGGCGATTCAAAATACCTTAGTATTGCAGCAGCTTCAGTTTTAGCAAAAACGTATAGAGATGAGTATATGGCAAAAATTCATCAAGAATTCCCCATGTACAATTGGGCAAAAAATAAAGGATATCCAACAAAAGAACACAGAAATGCAATTCGCGAATTTGGAGCAACAGACCATCACAGAAAAACCTTTAAACTATTGCCAGAACAGTTAAAATTAAAATTATAAAATTATTTTTTCTGGAGCTATTTCCTGCTTTACATTATATCTTTTTTTGAGAAAAACAAAAAAAGGATGCCATTTCAATCAGGGCTAAACTTATTTGTAAACATTAGTATTATAATTTTAAAAACTAATTCGTTTATTTAAAAACTTCAACTATTTTTACGTCCTCAATTTTACAAGATGATTAAAAAAACACGCGCAGAAATTACCAAATGTATTCTACATAAAGTTGCCAATAAATTTAATAGTGGACAAAATGTTTTTTCAGAAGATTTAATTCGTTTCGACCAAGAAAGCTACGATTTAATGAAAAACTTTTTATTAAAACCATTTGGCAGTTTAACGCAAAGTTATCGTTTTACGCATCATGCAGACGTTCGTTTAAACGAATTGAATAATTACGCATCAGAAGTGTTTAAAGAAGAAACTACTTTTGTAGAATATTCTAAAAACATTGTAAATCATTTGTATGAACAATCAAATTCAGCTCAAATAAAAACAGGTGATGTTATAGTTGTTTTCATTGAAGGTATAGAGTATAAAGATGTTTTAACAGAAGCAATTGGCGTTTTTAAAATTGAAAATAAAGTCAATTTTTTTCAAACGTATTTAGATGATAATGAAAGTTTTGATGTTGTAGTTCAAAAAGGAATTTCAACAAAAAAAATTGACAAAGGTTGTTTAATTTTAAATACATCAGATACAGAAGGAACCGTTGTTTTTTCAGTAGATAATAATAATTACGATGCACAATATTGGATTAAAAATTTCTTATCAGTAAAATTAGCAGACGATTATAACTCGCACACACAAAGTTATTTAGAAATGTGTAAAGAGTTTTCTGAAGAAGTTATAAAACCCGAATTAGGTATGCAAGAACAAGGTAATTTCTTAGCAAATACAGTAGATTATTTCAAAGAACACGAAGCTGTAGATTACCACGATTTTAAAGACGAAGTTTTTGCAGAAGACAAACACAAAGAGTTATTTGACGATTATAAAAAACATTTTGAAAACTTAAACGATGTTTTAATTCGTAATAATTTTGATGTTTCTGGAGTAGTTTTAAAGAAAGAAAAAAGCAAGCTAAAAACTGAAATAAAACTCGATACAAACATTAGTATTAAATTAGATGTAGATGCACCAGAAGCCGCTTCAGAATATTTAGAAAGAGGTTATGACGAGGAAAAGAAAATGAAATATTACAAGGTTTACTTTAACGAAGAGAAGTAGGTTTGTTAGTTGTTAGTTGTTAGTTGTTAGTTGTTAGTTGTTAGTTGTTAGTTGTTAGTTGTTAGTTGTTAGTTGTTAGTTGAGGTTTTATTTTTCCCAAAATCATAACTAAATAAACTCATCAACCTCAAACAACTCTTTAAAATGCTTTAAAATTTTTTCTTTTACTTCTTCTAAGTTAACTTTTTTTCCAAGTTCAGCTTCCATAGAAGCCACTGCTTTTCCGCGAATTCCACAAGGTATAATATTATCAAAATAGCCTAAGTTTGTGTTTACGTTCAAAGCAAAACCATGCATGGTTACCCAGCGTGAAGAGCGAATTCCCATAGCGCAAATTTTACGAGCAAAAGGTGTACCAACGTCTAACCAAACACCAGTTTCGCCATCACTTCTTTCGCCTTTTAAGCCATATTCTGCAATGGTTAAAATTATAGTTTCTTCCAGCAAACGAAGGTATTTATGAATATCTGTAAAAAAATTTTCTAAATCTAAAATAGGATACCCAACAACTTGTCCAGGACCATGATAAGTAATATCTCCACCTCTGTTTATCTTGTAAAAAGTTGCATCTTTTTCTTTAAGCTGTTTTTCATTTAATAGCAAGTTGCTTAAATCACCACTTTTTCCTAGGGTGTATACATGAGGATGCTCTACAAATAAAAAGTGATTTTCCGTTTTTTGAGTAAGGTTTTTTCTCCTATTATTTATTTTTACATCAACAATTTCTTGTAATAATTCAGTCTGAAAGTCCCACGTTTCTTTGTAGTCTCTTCTGTTTAGGTCTTTTAAAAGTATGTTTCTATTCATAATTGCGACTACAAAGATAAATAATTGATTATATTTGATATTACATAAGTAACAGAATAACTTAAAAATTACTTTATGAAAAAAATTACCCTAATACTTATATTTTGCTTCTTTACAATTACTATTTTAGGCCAGCAACAACAATGGACATTACTTTCTTCTAAAGGAGAAGAAATTCCAAAAAAGGATTTAATGCTTAGAAATGATATGCCTAAAAAATATCAACTTTATTCATTAAAAACACTTGCTTTTAAAAGTAAGATTAATACCGTTAAAAAGTCTAAAACAAGTATATTAGAAATACCAACCAGAAATGGATTAAAAAAGTTTGATGTGCAATTAGCATCAAATTTTGATGAAGATTTAGCTTCAAAATATACTGATATTGTAGCATATTCTGGAATTCAAGTAGATGATGCCTCGATAAGAGTAAAATTTTCGAAAGGTTTAGATGGTTTTCATTTTTCAATATATGAACCAGGAAAACCTACTTATTATGTAGATTCCTATACAAAAAATAGTACCAAGCTTATTGCTTATGATAGATCTAATCTTGAAAAAGAAGTAAGTGATTTTAGTTGTGATGTTAAAGAATTTAAAGCAACAGAACCAGCTTTTCTTTCTAGAAATGCAAATGATGGTTTTTTAAGAACTTATAGGTTGGCATTGGCTTGTACAGGAGAGTATGCGCAATTCCATTTAAACCGTTTAGGTATTTCTGCTTCAGCAACAACACAAGTTAAAAAAGCAGCAGTACTTTCTGCAATGAATACCTCAATTACTAGAATAAATGGTGTTTTTGAAACAGAACTTTCTGTTAAGTTAGAAATTGTTGCGAATAATGAAGATATAATATTTCTTGATCCAGCAACCGATAATTTGACAAATGACGACACAGGGTTATTGATTAATGAAAGTCAAGCTGTGTGTGATGATGTCATTGGAAATGCAAACTATGATATAGGTCATACTTTTAGTACTGGAGCTGGAGGTTTTGCAGGTCTTGGTGTTATTTGTATTACAGGGCAAAAGGCTTCAGGTGTAACAGGAATTTCACAACCTTTTGGTGATGAGTTTGACATAGATTTTGTTGCACATGAATTTGGTCATCAATTTGGTGCAAATCATACTTTTAATGGTACAAGAGGAAGTTGTGCTGGTTCAAATAGAAACGACGCAACTGCAGTTGAGCCAGGAAGTGGGTCTACAATTATGGGATATGCAGGAATTTGTGCTCCACAAAACATTCAAAATGACAGTGATACTCATTTTCACAGTATTAGTATAGATGAAATGTGGGCAGTAATTAGTTCTACAGGAACATGTGGAACAGCAACACCTACAGGAAATGCAGCTCCAACTGCAAATGCCGGATTAGATTTTTCAATTCCAAAATCTACTCCTTTTGTATTAAAGGGTATTGGTACAGATGCTGATGAAAGTAATGTATTAACTTACAATTGGGAGCAAACAGATAATGAGGTTACTGTTTCCATTCCTCCCTCTTCAACTGATACTCAAGGTGCAGTTTTTAGATCATTACCATCTTCTTTTTCGCCAAATAGATATATGCCAGAGTTAAGTACTGTAATTTCTGGAAGCACAGCATCTACATGGGAAGTTGTACCTTCTGTAGCTAGAGATTTAAATTTTTCGTTGGTTGTTAGAGATAATAATGCTGGAGGAGGAAGTAGCGCAAGAGATGATATGAAAGTTACTGTAACTGATGCAGAGCCTTTTATAGTTACCTCACCAAACACAGCAGTAGTTTGGGACACGGGTTCAACACAAACAATTACTTGGAATAAAGGAACAACAGATATTGCTCCAATAAATGCACAAAATGTAAGTATTAAATTATCAGTAGATGGAGGTTTAACATTTCCAATAATTTTAAAAGATAATACCCCAAATGATGGAGCAGAAGAAGTTGTTATTCCAGACAATGCAACAAATAATGCTAGAATTATGGTAGAAGCTGCAGATAATATATTTTACAACGTAAATAGTATCAATTTTAGAATTAACTCTACAATACCAACTTTCCTAATTTCTGATGAAAGTGGTGAGCAATTTGCTTGTAACTCTGGAGGAGATTCAGCAAGCTATAGTTTAGATTTAGATTTTTTAAATGGTTTTTCTGAATCGGTTTCATTTTCTACAACTAACGAACCTGCAGGTTCAACAGTTACATTTAGCCCATCTTCTATAAATAGTGATGGTACAGTTGTAATGACAATTTCAAACTTAGATGGTAAAACACCTCAAAAATATACTATAAATATAGTAGCTGCTGGAAATACAGTTTCACAAAATATAGATGTAGCTTTAAGTTTAACAGAATCTACTTTTGATACGATAAATTTACAAACTCCAACAAATGGATCTGCAGGAGTGCCAGTTTCTGAAACCTTTACTTGGGAAGCTGAACCAAATGCCTCCACTTATGATATTGAAGTGGCAACAGATAGTAATTTCACAAATAAAATTATAACTGAAAATACACCAAACAATTCATATACATCAAATATTTTAAATTCAGGAACTACATATTACTGGAGGGTTAAACCTAAAAATAGTTGTGCAGAAGGCGTGTTTTCTAATACATTTAATTTTACAACAGAAGTTTGTGTCGTATGTACTTCTGTAGCAAATACAACATATGAAACAAGTACTACTTTGGTGAAATTCAACACGATTAACAACGCTACACCAGTTAAAAATTCTGGTTATGAAGATTTTACTTCTATTTCTACAACTGTCGTCATAAATTCATCTTACGATTTAACAATAAATGCAAATACTGCAGATGATGCTGAAGGATTTTACTCAACAAAAACGTTAGTTTGGATTGATTGGAATCAAAACTGTAGTTTTACAGACCCAGGTGAACAATATGATTTAGGAACAGCTACAGCTACAACAAATGGTGCAACTACTTTAAGTCCATTAACTATAACTGTTCCTTCAAATGCGAATTTAGGTAGTACAACAATGAGGGTAACCACTAAGTTTACGGGAGAAGGAAATCCGAGTTCATGTGAAATGGGAGCAGATGCAGAAGTAGAAGACTATACAATTATTGTAGATAATGTAAACGCAATACCAGACAATACCTTTAGTGAATTTAACTTATATCCAAATCCATCCTCTGGAGTTATAAACCTAAAGTTTGATATTGAAGAAAATTCAAGTGATATTGCTATTCAATTATTTGATGTAAGAGGAAGATTGGTAAGTGAGAAAAAATTTAATAATATTTCAAACAGATTTTCTGAGGAAATTTCTTACGAAAATGTTTCTAAAGGATTGTATTTAGTAAAAATTTCAAACGGTTCTAAGCAAACAACAAAAAAACTAATACTCAGATAAAAAGAAAAATATCATTATAAATCAAACAAAAAGCCTCAACTAAATTTATTAGTTGAGGCTTTTTTTATTTTTGTGTAAAATTATCCTAAGAAAGGATATTTATAATCTGTTGGCGAAACAAAAGTTTCTTTTATTAAGCGTACAGATGTCCAACGTAATAGGTTTTGTGCAGAACCAGCTTTATCATTTGTTCCAGAAGCTCTTGCACCTCCAAAAGGTTGCTGACCAACAACTGCTCCAGTTGGTTTGTCATTTATATAAAAGTTTCCTGCAGCATTTTCTAATGCTTTAGAAGCTTTTTCAACAATATATCTATCTTTAGAAAATATAGCTCCTGTTAATGCATATTCAGTAGACTCATCAACTAATTTTAATGAAGCTTCCCATTCTGAATCTTCATAAACGAAAACTGTCATAACAGGACCAAATAATTCAGTTGTCATAGTTGCGTATGTTGGCGATTTTGCAACAATTACGGTTGGTTCTATAAAGTAACCAACAGATTTATCGTGGTTACCACCAACAATAACTTCTGCATCTTTATCTTCTTTTGCAGCATCAATATAACTTGCTATTTTATCAAAAGAAGCTTCATGTATAACTGCATTTACAAAATTATTGGTGTCTTCAGGAGAACCCATTTTAATTTCGTTGGTTTGTGCAATTATATGCTTTTTTACTTCTTCCCATAATGATGCAGGAATATAAGCTCTTGAAGCTGCAGAACATTTTTGACCTTGATATTCAAAAGAACCTCTTACAATTGCAGTTGCAATTTGCAATGGATTTGCTGAATTATGTGCCCAAATAAAATCTTTTCCACCAGTTTCTCCAACAATTCTTGGATATGTTTTGTAGTTATGAATATTATTACCAATTTGTTTCCAAAGGTTTTTGAAAACATGAGTTGAACCAGTAAAGTGTAAGCCAGAGAAATCTGGAGAAGCTAAAACTGTATCAGAAATCATTACTGGATCTCCGTAAACAACGTTTATAACGCCATCAGGTAAACCAGCTTCTTTAAACAAATCTACAATTACTTGCGCAGAGTATGCTTGGTGATCGGAAGGTTTCCAAACAACTACATTACCCATTAAAGCTGCTGCTGCAGGCAAATTTGCTGCAATAGAAGTAAAGTTAAAAGGAGAAATTGCATATACAAAACCTTCTAAAGGTCTGTATTCAACTCTGTTCCAAATTCCTGGAGCAGATGAAGGTTGATCTTTAAAAATATCCGTCATATATTCTACGTTAAATTTAAAGAAATCTATCATTTCACAAGCAGCATCAATTTCTGCTTGGTGTACATTTTTAGATTGTGCAATCATTGTTGAAGCATTCATTTTTGCTCTATAAGGTCCTGCTAATAATTCAGCAGCCTTTAAGAAAATAGATGCTCTTTCCATCCAACTAACGCTAGACCAAGCTTCTCTTGCAGCTAAAGCTGTAGAAATTGCTTCGTCTACATGATTTTTTTCAGCAATATGATACTGACCAACAACGTGTTTATGATCATGAGGAGGAGAAATTTTTCTAGTATTACCTGTTCTTACTTCTTTTCCATTAATATGCATTGGAATATCAATATTATCATTAAACATTGATTTGTAAGTTTCCAGTAATTCTTTTCTCTCAGGAGATCCAGGAGCATATCCTTTTACGGGTTCATTTACTGCTTTAGGAACATTAAAAAATCCTCTTGCCATTTTGTGTGTTTTTTTAAAATTTATCGACTAATTTTGAAGTTACAAAGTTACAATTTTAATTCAAAGGATAAAGTTGATAAAATTGATAAAAAGTTAAATTATTTATAATGTGTACAGTTACATATCTTCCTAAAGGGAACAACGATTTTATATTAACTTCTAATAGAGATGAAACTCCGTTAAGAAAAACGATTCCACCAAAAGAATATGAAGAAGAAGGTGTGAAATTAACTTATCCAAAAGACGAATTGGCTGGTGGAACTTGGATTGGATTGAGTGATAAAAAAAGGTTGGTTTGCTTATTAAATGGAGGTTTTAAAATTCATAAAAGAAACACACCTTATAAAATGAGCAGAGGTGTTATCGTGAAAAAAATACTTTCTGTAGAGGATGCAGTTTCTTTTATTAACAATTTAAATTTTGACGGAATTGAGCCATTTACACTAGTTTTAGTAAACTGGAAAGATGTTTTAGAAACCTATGAGTTGGTTTGGACTGGAGAAAAAAAACATTTTAAAAAACTACTTCAAGAACCTAAAATTTGGTCTTCATCAACTTTATATACAGAAGAAATGATGCAATTAAGAAAAGATTGGTTTGCAGATTTTTTATCAAGTAAAAACAGTTTTACACAGCAAGAAATTTTAAATTTTCATCAAAATGAAGAATTAGGATCTACTGAAACTTCACCTAAAATGAAACGAGCATTTGTAGAAACTGTAAGTATTACTTCAGTAGAAAAAACGGATTCAGAAATAGATATGAGTTATATAGATTTTCTTGAGAAAAAGCATTAATACATTGCAAAAGAAATAAGAACTACGACAGTAATTCCAATAATTGCTATAATTGAGTAACTTAAATTCAATAATAAAAATTTAAAAAAAGTTTTAAAATAACCTTGCCTGTAAAATTTTTTCATTGCTATAAATAAATACACTAAAAATAGTATTGTAAATACCCACAAAGCAGGATTTGCTCCAAATATTTCTAATAAGAAATAAATAGAAAATAGCATGAAAAATACAGTTTGAACATGAAATACAAATATTAAATGATCTACGTAAGTATAAGTTCCCCTAATATAAAAAAGTTTTAAAAACAAGGTGAAAAGTGGCAAGAAAATAAATAATGCAACAGAGCCATATGATAATAATTGACTTAAAAACTGTTCTCTGTTTTCTTTTTTAACTAAAGAATTTGCTGTTACAGCTCTTGTGTATAAAAATCTGTTTGTAAAGTTTTTTTCATAGCCCAAAGAATCTAATGCTTGGTCTATTTTAGATTCTGGATATTTTTTCTGGTAACTTATAAATTTATCTAACCTGGAATTATCACCAAAATAGATGTTTATATCTCCTTTTTTTGACTTTGTGCTATCTTTTGCTTCTTTTTCTATTTCCTCTAAGACTTTTTTACGAGTTTTTTCTGGAATAGGAACAAGCGATTTTTTCATCTTTTCATCTAACTCTTTTTTTATAGAGTCAATATCTTTTTCACTTAATTGTTTTTTTGCCTTAGAGCTTTGTTTTTTTACTGCTTTAGCTATATCTGCCTTACTTTCCTGTGTTAATTCTTTATACTTTTCTTTTGTATTTAAAATACCTACAATTAAAAAGAAAACGATAGAAACTGTTAAATAAAAGCGAAATGGATTCGAATATCTTTGCCTTTTACCATCTATATAATTTCTTGAAACGGAACCTGGGTTTATTAAAAGAGGAATAAAGGTTTTCCAGAATTTTGCATCAAAATTAAATAACCCATTAAATATTTCGTGAATAAAGCTTTTAAAAGTAATTTTATTTCCTTTGTTTGATTGTCCACAATCAGGACAAAATTTTTCCTGTCCATTAAATGGATGTCCACAATTTAAACATTCTGGATCTTTAATAATTGCTGGCTTATTATTTTGTTTTGTTAGTTTGATAAAACAGGAGTTGTTAGTTGAAAAGTGGGTATAAATACTTTAAATTGCTCATAATTTTCTAAATTAATCATGGTGTAAAAACCTTTCATAGCTCCCATATTTGATTCTAAAAAGCAACCAGAATTATAGGTGTAAATATCATTCGGTTTTAATGTAGGAGTTTGACCTACAACACCTTCTCCGCTTACAATCTCAGTCGGTTTTAGTGAGTCATAAATTTTCCAAAAGCGATCTGTAAGTTTTACTGTATTTGTGCTTTTGTTTTCAATAGAAATTTCATAGCTAAAAACATGATAGAGTCTGTCTTCTCTAAAACTTGTACCATTATAATGGGTTACTACAGAAATTTTAATTCCTTTTGTAATTTGTTGAATCATAAGCAAGGTAAATGTAGTTTTTTTGAATAAAACATACAAGTTAGCTAATCAATTTCTAATTTTTTGTATTTTAAAAGAAAAATAAAATTTAGTTATTTTGATTAAAAAAACCTAAACCAACTCCAATAACTCTATCATACAAGCCTCCAAAAGGTTTAAAGTAAACAATTACATTGTATTCATTTTCAGTTTCAAAAAAACTACCATTTATTTCGTTAGTATTAATAATATTATTATCATCTAACGTTACAAAAGTATAATTGTAAAAGCCTTGTTTTAATAATATGCTAGTTGTGTAGGTTTTGTTTTCTGGGTTGTAGTGCATTTTGTTTTCTTCAGAAATTTCAAAATTATTAAAAGCACCATACACGTAAACCTCTTTATCTTTAAAGGGTTGTTCTGCTTCTAATATAAAATCCATTTTTGCGTAATCGGCTTCTGTATTGGCAACATTACCTTCTAAAGTTCTAATAATAAATTGTCCATTTATATCAGGATTATAGGTGTATTCTCTAAATGGATTGTAGGTAAAAGGATAAATTGTAAGGTTAAAAAGATTATTTTCCTTCATTATTCTTACAATATTCACACTTCTGTTTCTAAGTATTTTTGTGTCAAAATTCAAATATTCATTACCTCCCCAAAAGTTTGTTTTGTTGGTGTAAGTATACAAGAGTTGATTAGGCCTAAAAAAAGTAGGTTGCAAATCTGTAATTGTTTCGTTCCAATTATTATTTTTTATAATTGTTACATTAATTTCTTGACTTGGACTATTAATTTGAATGTTTGGATGATTTACTGAAAATTGAATAGTTTGTTGAGTGTTTAATGTTTTTGTGTTTCTGCTTCTAATAACGGAAACACCAACAGTACTTGCGTTTTCATATAAAACAAAACGTCTTGTAAAAACCACATCATCATGAGCATCTAAAACTGATAGTAAGTAATTTCCGCTTTTGGTTATAATAGTATTTGTATTCGGAATTTTTACAGAATAGTGAGTGTAACTTTGTAGGGTATTAAATGAATTGGTAACATCAATAATGGTATTTTGATCAAAACCATTTATATATTGGCTAGAAAGTAATCTACTTTTTTGCCAATCATGAGTCATATGTTCAATTTTGTATTGGTAGTTTTTACTATCTGCATCTAAATCATCAAAAGACAATTCTAAAACAGTACCTAAAGGAACAATGCTAGAAAAATTATTTTCCTGTAAAGGTCTTAGCTGAATGGTTTTTATGTTTTGTGCGTTTAAAAAACTAACAAAAATTGAAAAAAAGAAAAAAATAATTTTTTTAAGCATAGTTACAAAAATATTAATCATTTATTAGAATAATCAATTTTTGAGCCAAAAAAAATAATACAACTACGTTTTATGAAATAAAATTATTTAGAATTATTATAAATAAGATTAATTCCGTAAGATTACTTTCAAAATATATCACTCCTAACCCTCAAAATCTTTAAATTTGCATGATTTTTTTAGATAACTAAATATTCCAATTTACTATGTCAAAAGACATTCGTATTAAAAAAGGCTTAGATATTAAGCTTGTTGGCATTGCAGATAAAACAACTACAAACATTATTCAGAGTAGTATTTATGCAGTTAAGCCAGAAGACTTTCACGGAATAATTCCTAAACTTACCGCTAAAGAAGGCGCAGAAGTAAATGCTGGAGAAGCACTTTTTCATTCAAAAAGTGACGAACGTATTTTATTTCCAAGTCCTGTTTCCGGTAAAGTAGTAGAGGTTGTTCGTGGAGCAAGAAGAAAGGTGTTAGCAATTAAAATTTCTGCTGATGCAACTCAAACTTTTAAAGATTTTGGTGCTAAAGATGCAAACAAAATGGTTGCAGATGAAGTAAAAAATCATTTACTAGCTGCAGGTTGTTGGCCTTTTATTAAGCAACGTCCTTATGATGTTGTTGCAAATCCAAATCAAGCTCCAAAAGCTATTTTTGTATCAGCTTACGCAAGTGCTCCTTTAGCTCCAGATTTAGATTATACCTTAGCTGGTAAAGAAACACAATTACAAGCAGCAATTGATGCCGTTTCTAAATTAACAGAAGGTAAAGTACATGTTTCTGTTGGCGCAAATACAAATTCACCTTTATCAAATTTAAAGGGGATTGAATTGCATAAGGTTTCTGGACCACACCCTTCAGGAAATGTTGGAACTCAAATTGCAAAAATAGATCCTATTAACAAAGGAGAGGTAGTTTGGGTAATAACACCACAAGACTTAGTAGTTATTGGAGAGTTATTATTAACAGGAAAGTTAAACTTAACAAGAACTATAGCTTTAACAGGTTCTCAGTTCAAAAATCCACAATATGTAACTGCAATTGCAGGAGCAACTATTGCCGATTTAACAAAAGAGAATTTAGATAACAATAATACAAGAATAATCAGTGGGAATGTGCTTTCTGGAAAGGAAGTGAAAGAAGATGGTTTTTTAGGGTATTATGACAATCAAATAACTGCGATTCCAGAAGGTGATGATTATGAGTTTTTTGGTTGGAACAAACCAATTTTCAATAAAATCTCAGCTTCAAGAGCATTAACTTTTTCTTGGTTAACACCTAATAAAAAGTTTGATTTAAATACAAATACAAACGGAGAACACAGAGCTTTTGTTGTTACAGGAGCTTATGAACAGGTATTTCCTTTAGATATTTATCCAATGCAGTTATTAAAAGCATTTATGTATAAAGATTTAGATGAAATGGAAGCTTTAGGTGGTTACGAAGTAGCACCAGAAGATTTTGCACTAACAGAATTTATTTGTGTATCTAAACAACCTCATCAGAAGATAATTCGTGAAGGTTTAGATTTAATGAGAGAAGAATTAGGATAGAGTTATGAGCTTAAAACAAAACTTACATAATTTAAAAGAAAAATATAAAGGAACTAAAATGGCTCCTGCGTTTAACGCAATCCATACCTTTTTATATTTACCGAACGAAGTTACTCATGGAGGAACTCACATTAAGGCAGCAGACGATTTAAAGCGTACAATGAATATTGTAATTATGGCTTTAATTCCTTGTTTAATTTTTGGAATGTTTAACGCAGGTTACCAACATTATGCAGCTATAGAAAGAGCACAAGGAATTACTTCAGAGTTTTCTTTATTGGGTTCATTTTTAACTTGGGATAACCTTTGGATAGGAATCATAAAAGTATTACCATTAGTAATTGTTTCTTATGGAGTGGGGCTTTTAGTGGAATTTATTTTCGCAGTAATAAAAGGGCACGAAGTAGAAGAAGGGTACTTAGTAACAGGAATGTTAGTTCCATTAATTGTACCTGTAGACACACCTTTATGGATGTTAGCAGTTGCAGTGGTTTTTGGAGTGGTAATTGGTAAAGAAGTATTTGGTGGAACAGGAATGAATATCTTAAATCCAGCCTTAACCATTAGAGCATTCTTATTCTTTGCATATCCTACTTGGATGTCTGGAGATAAAGTTTGGGTATATGATGCAGTAGAAAGAACAGGAACTCCAGATGCAATTTCAGGAGAAACAATCTTAGGAAGTTACGCACAAAATCAAGAAGTAATTTATTCTACTTGGGATAAGTTTATGGGATTCATACCAGGTTCTGTTGGTGAAACATCTACATTTTTAATTCTTTTAGGAGCTGCTTTTTTAATTTTCACAAAAATTGGAAGTTGGAGAATCATTCTTTCAACTTTTATTGGAGCAGCAGTAATGGGGTTAATTTTTAACGGAGTTGTAAATGCAGATATTATTACAGAATCAAGCAAATTTTACGGATTAATGAATACAGTTTG
Source organism: Polaribacter aestuariivivens (assembly GCF_005885675.1). GTDB lineage: Bacteria > Bacteroidota > Bacteroidia > Flavobacteriales > Flavobacteriaceae > Polaribacter > Polaribacter aestuariivivens. The sequence goes on along the minus strand of NZ_VANR01000005.1, from coordinate 272,522 downwards.
GTGGGAACACTTAATGATTGGTGGTTTAGCATTTGGAGCAGTTTATATGGCTACAGATCCTGTAACAGCATCACAAACAAATAAAGGAAAGTGGATTTACGGTTTCTTAATTGGTTTCTTGTCAATTATGATTCGTGTTTTCAACCCAGCATATCCAGAAGGAGTATTCTTAGCAATTTTACTAATGAATGTATTTGCACCAACCATAGATCATTACGTTGTTCAAGGTAACGTTAAGAAAAGAAGAAAACGTTTAAAAGCTAAAACTGCTTAATTATGAGTAATAAAACAGATAGTAATAGTTATACAATTATTTTTGCAATCATTATGGTTGTAGTAGTTGGTTCGTTATTAGCATTTACAGCATCGTCATTAAAACCTAATATTAAGGAAAATGAACGAATGGAAAAGCAGCAAAACATTTTGTATGCAATGGGTGTTAATGAAAATGAAGAAGGAAGCATCACATTTGTTTCTACAGATAAAGTAGCTGAAATTTTTTCAACTAAAATTTCTGAACAAATTGTTTTAGAAGTTAAAGATGGTAAAATTCTTAAAGAAATGAATCGTGAAGAGTTTATGGCTGCTAACAACAAAAAAGAACCTTATTTAATTGATGTTAAAAAGCAACAAACTAGAGCAAAAGAAGGTAAATCTAGATTTTTACCTTTATTCAAAGGAGAACAAGAAGGAAACCTAGTATATGTAGCGCCAATAAGAGGTAGTGGTCTTTGGGATGCTATTTGGGGTTATGTAGCTTTAGATACAGATATGGTTGTAAAAGGTGTATTTTTTGATCATGCAGGAGAAACTCCTGGTTTAGGAGCTAACATAAAACAACGTTACTTTATGGATGATTTTTATGGTGAAAAATTATTAACAGATGCTGGTGTTTTCAAAGGTATTACAGTTGCAAAAGGAAACAACGATCCATTAAATGAAGATAAAGATGATCATGAAGTAGATGCTTTAGCAGGAGCAACAATTACTGGAGATGGTGTTGCAGCAATGATAAAAAAAGATTTAAAGTTGTACTTACCATACTTCCAAAATTTAAAAAATAAAAACTAAGATGGGACTACTTTCAAAAAAAGACACAAAGTTAATCACAGATCCATTAGCAGATAATAACCCAATTACAATTCAAGTATTAGGTATTTGTTCTGCATTAGCAATTACTGCAGAATTAAAAGCTTCTTTAGTAATGGGGGTTGCAGTATTGTTTGTATTAGGAGTTGGTAATGTTGTAATCTCTTTAATGAGAAACATTATTCCTTCTAAAATTAGAATTATTGTACAGCTAATTGTAGTTGCTTCTTTAGTAATTATTGTAGATCAAGTTTTAAAGGCATTTGCTTATGAATTAAGTAAAACACTTTCCGTATTTATTGGGTTAATTATTACGAACTGTATTATTATGGGACGTTTTGAGGCTTTTGCTTTGGCAAACGGACCTTGGAAATCTTTCTTAGACGGAATTGGAAACGCGTTAGGATACGCAGTAATTTTAATAATTGTTGGTTTCTTTAGAGAATTATTAGGTTCTGGAACTTTATTCGGAATTCCAGTTTTAGGAGATTCAATTAAAAAGACAGGTTTGTACGCAACAGGTTATGAAAATAATGGTTTTATGTTAATGCCACCAATGGCGTTAATTATTGTCGGATTGATTATCTGGGTACAAAGAAGTAGAAACAAAGCATTAATAGAAGATTAACAAATAAGTTTATAGTAACAAACAAAGTTAGCTTTAAAAAGCAAACTGATTACTGAAAACTGAAAACTATAAATTATGGAGCACGTAGAATTATTTTTCAAATCAATTTTTATTGATAATATGGTGTTTGCGGTATTTTTAGGTATGTGTTCATACTTAGCCGTATCTAAAAAAGTATCAACAGCAGTTGGTTTAGGAGCTGCAGTGATTTTTGTATTGGCAATAACAGTTCCTTTAAACTGGTTATTAGATCAATATTTATTACAACCAGGTGCATTAGTTTGGTTGGGAGATGAATATGCAGACTATGATTTAGGTTTCCTATCATTTATCATGTTTATAGCAACAATTGCAACCATGGTACAGTTGGTAGAGATAATTGTAGAAAAATTTTCACCATCATTATATAATTCATTAGGTATTTTCTTACCATTAATTGCAGTAAACTGTGCGATTTTAGGAGGTTCTTTATTTATGCAAGCAAGAGAAATTGAATCTTTAGGTTTGGCATTTAATTATGGAGTTTCATCTGGAATTGGCTGGTTTTTAGCAATTTTAGCCATTGCAGCTATTCGTGAGAAAATTAGATATTCAAGTGTTCCACCAGCTTTAAGAGGTTTAGGAATTACTTTTATCATTACTGGTTTAATGGGAATTGGTTTCTTAAGTTTTGGAGGAATGTTAACTGGAGGAGATGAAGAAGGGGAACCTTCTACAGAGCCAAAAGTTACTACTGAAAAAGTACAAGTACAAAAAGAAAAAGAAGAAATAGCAAAAAATACTAAAACTATAAATTAATATGATTTTAGCAGCAGGAACTACAGGAACTGTAATCGCAACAGTAGTAGCATTTTTAATAATAGCATTATTATTAATTACTGTTTTACTAGTTGTAAAACAAAAATTATCGCCATCTGGCCCCGTAAAAATTATGATTAATGGGGAAAGAGAAATAGAAGTAGCTTCAGGAGATTCTTTACTATCTACTTTAGGTAATAACAAAATTTTCTTACCATCTGCATGTGGTGGAGGAGGAACATGTATTCAATGTGAGTGTCATGTAAACTCTGGTGGAGGAGAAGCTCTACCAACAGAAGTACCTCACTTTTCAAGAAAAGAATTAAAAGAAGGAGCACGTTTAGCTTGTCAAGTAAAAGTAAAACAAGACATGAATATTTCTATTCCTGAAGAAGTTTTTGGAATTAAGAAATGGGATGCAGTTGTTGTAAGAAATTACAATGTAGCTTCTTTTATTAAAGAATTTGTAGTTGAAATTCCAGAAGATATGGGATATAAAGCAGGTGGATATATTCAAATTGAAATACCTCCTTGCGAAGTTAAGTTTGAAGATATGGATATTACTGCGCACCCAGAAGAGCATGATACTCCAGACAAATTTAAAGAAGAATGGGACAAGTTTAAATTGTGGCCATTAGTAATGAAAAATACAGAAACCGTAGAAAGAGCATATTCTATGGCTTCTTACCCAGCAGAAGGCAGAGAAATTATGCTAAATGTACGTATTGCAACACCTCCATTTGATAGAGCAAAAGGTGGTTGGATGGATGTAAATCCAGGAGTTGCCTCTTCTTACATTTTCAACTTGAAAAAAGGAGATAAATGTGTTATTTCTGGTCCTTATGGAGAATTCTTCATAAACGAATCAGATGCAGAAATGTTATATGTTGGTGGTGGAGCAGGTATGGCTCCAATGAGATCTCACTTGTATCATTTATTCAAAACACTTAAAACTGGTAGAAAAGTAACATATTGGTATGGAGGTCGTTCTAAAAGAGAATTATTTTATTTAGAGCACTTTAGAGAATTAGAAAGAGACTTTCCTAACTTCAAATTTTATTTAGCATTATCTGAACCAATGGAAGAAGATAATTGGAAAGTAAAAAAAGATATAAATGATGAAGGTGATGGTTTTGTAGGTTTTATTCATAACTGTGTTATAGATAATTACTTAAGTCATCATGAATCTCCAGAAGATATAGAATTATATTTCTGTGGACCACCTTTAATGAATAAAGCAGTTCAAAAAATGGGTGAAGACTTTGGTATGCCAGATGAAAACATTCGTTTTGACGACTTTGGAGGATAGACTTCAATTACTAAAACTAAAAAACCGATTCAGAAATGAATCGGTTTTTTTATTTAAATTAAATTAAATTGAAAGGTTTACAGGTTAAAAAAATAGATTTTCATATAGTTTTACAATTTAAACTTTACAAATGTAAAAAATGCTACAAAAAATATTTTTGGCATCCTTTTTTTTAACCTTTGTTTTACTACGGTTAAGGTTTAAGAAGTTTTATATTAAATATAAATTTAATTTTTTTTGAATTAATTTCTTTTTTATTTAATTTTAGTACTAAATTTTAAATTTAGTTTTTACCATCATCGATAAATATTGATTATCCAACGAGGAAATTAGTGCGTTTAGAACAATTTATGTTCATTATTTAATAATTGATATTATAATTGTAAAAAAAGAAAATGGCAAACTGCCCAAATTGTTCTAGAAAAAGAAAAGAAAAAGTTGTTTTAAACGATTTTATTCCGTGGTTTGGGTTTAAAAAATGTTTTAATTGTAGAAAAAAATATATATGGATTCGTTTTTTTCGCAAGAACTATTTCTTAAAAAAAGAATCGTTACTATAAATTTTTAAAGCAAAAAAAAACTTTAATTATTAATTAAAGTTTTTTTAGAAATTATTTTTTGTCCTTAATTTTAATGTCAACATTACCTTTATCATCTGCTTTGACACTTCCTTTCGAGGTCTCAATACTTACTTTTTTCTTTGCTTCTACTTCTGTTTTTACAGTTTTCTCCTTTTTCTCATCTTCTCTACAAGAAGTAAATGATATTGCTAAGCAAAACGCTACAAACATTAATTTTTTCATAATATATAATTTTTAGTTTACACAAAATTAAATTATTATAAGTAATGCTCTTAACGCATTAAAATTTATTATTATTCCATTTGCAACTAAGTTAAAAAAGTTTCTAGGTGGTAAACAGGTTCATCTTGCTCATATTCAAATAATTTTGAGTAATCCATTACATTTGGTACATTGTCTAACTTACATAGGTACGCAACTACATTACACAAACCATGAAATAAAATTTCTTTATTTGTTGGGTTATTAGGCTTTGAATTGTAATGGCATAATGGTGTTTTAAATCCACAAGTATCTAAAAAAATCTTTTCGATTTGTAAAATTTCTAAAGGAGAATAGCCGTTAAACTTTCTACCTAAATTTTGATGAACTCTTCCAATATAGTTCAACTCTAAAGAGCCATGATCGTTAGAAAGATGTTTCCAACTATCATGATTGTCTAAAATATTACCAACTGCGCATGCAGTACAATCTTCCGGATTTAATCTATTATTATGAAATGCATTATATAGCTTTATAAGTGCATTTTCAAGTCTTTGAGTAGTTTTCATATTCCTGTTTTTTGTAAAACACTTAAAAGTAATCAATATAAAAAAAGAAATCAAATCCTTTCATGTTAAAGTTTTTATTTAGAATCTTTAAAAATGAGTAGTTTTACATATTCTAAAGACTTAAATATTTTTGAAACAGTATTTTTATAAAAATTACCTTAGATGATTAAAAAAATTTTAATTTCCATTAGCTTTTTATTGATTTTTGGTTTGTTATTTCTCTACTTTTTTCAAGAGAAATTTATCTTTTTAAATGGAAATCAAATAGATAGAGATTACCAATTTAACTTTGAAAATAATTTTGAAGAAGTTTTTTTAAAAACAGAAGATAATCAAGAAATTAATGCTGTTCATTTAAAATTACCAAACCCTAAAGGAATAGTTTTATTTTTTCATGGCAATAAAGGCAACATTAAAAGATGGGGCAAAAGAGCAGCTCATTTTTTAAACTATAATTATGAAGTTTTTATAATAGATTATAGAAATTACGGAAAAAGTACAGGTAATTTTAATGAAAACAAAATGTACGAAGATGCATTATTGGCATATAATTATGTAAATAAAAAATATAACGAAAACGAAATTATAGTTTATGGTTTTTCTTTAGGAAGTACTTTCGCAACAAAAGTAGCTTCAGAAAACACACCAAAAAAATTAATTTTAGAAGCTCCTTTTTATAATTTAAATAAAGCTGTGGAGCACATCTTACCAATTACACCCTCTTTTTTACTAAAATACAACTTCAATACAAATGATTATATAACATCTGTTAAAGTACCCATTACTATATTTCATGGAAATGAAGACGAAACGACTTCCTTCTCAGATTCTAAAAAATTATTAAAATTAAATAACAACTCTAAAAATGAGTTTATAGCAATTAAAAAAGGTACACATCATAATATTAGAAGGTCTAGTATTTACAAGCAAAAGCTAAAAGAAATTTTAAATTGATATTACCATCTAACTTATATAAATCGTATTTTTGAAATCTTAAAATAAGATATGAAGCGTTTAGAAAAAATCTTAAAAAAAAATAAATACATTAAAATTAAGCTTAAAAAAATAGCGACCAATCATTTAGAGTTAAAAGCTAAAATTAATGATGTAAAAGGACGTTTTATTTTAGATACTGGCGCTTCAAACTCTTGTGTAGGTTTAAACGCTATAGAAAACTTTAAGTTATTAGCTACAAAAAGCGAAACAAAAGCTGCTGGCGCTGGAGCCACAGATATGGAAACGCAGCTTTCTGAAAATAACCTACTAAAAATTGGTAGTTGGAAAACTAAAAAATTCAATTTAGTACTGTTTGACTTATCTCACGTAAACACAGCTTTAACACAGCACAATGCTAAAGAAGTAGATGGTATTATTGGAGCTGATATTTTGCAAGAAGGAAAAGCATTTATAGATTATAATAAGAATGTTTTGTACCTAAAAAAAATAAAAAAGAATACATAAGAAAATATAAAAAACTAAGAATATGAGTTTGCAAAAACAAGTAATGGATAAAATGAAAGAAGCAATGAAAGCAAAAGATACAGTTGCTTTACAAGCTTTAAGAGCAGTGAAATCGGCTTTTTTATTAGCAAAAACGGAAACTGGTGTTCAAGCTGAACTAACTGAAGACCAAGAAATGAAAATTATTCAAAAGCAAGTAAAACAACGTAAAGATAGTGCAGCAATTTTCATAAAACAAGGTAGAGAAGATTTAGCGGAACCAGAACTGGCAGAAATTGCTATTTTAGAGCAGTTTTTACCAGAAGCAATGTCTGAAGAAGCAATTGAAAAAGTTGTTATAGAAACGATAGAAAAACTAGGCGCTTCAGGAATGCAAGATATGGGAAAAGTGATGGGAGTTGTTACTGGAAAATTAGCTGGTCAAGCAGATGGTAAAACAATTTCTATTTTGGTGAAAAAACATTTGTCAAAATAAAATAATTCCTTTTTTTATTATAAAACGATAAAGGCTCCATAGTTCAACTGAATAGAATATCAGATTTCGGCTCTGAGGGTTGCAGGTTTGAATCCTGCTGGAGTCACAAATAAAATCAAAACAGATTTAAAGAATTTGAGTTTACTCATTTTTTAAATCTGTTTTTGTTTTTTACATTTTTAAAATTTAGAGTTTGGTAAAGGCACAAATTCATTTTCATTTGGAACTTTAGGCCAATTTTGATTTTTCCAATCTTCTCTAGCTTTCTTAATTAAGTTCTTGTCAGAAGAAACAAAATTCCAGTGAATTGTTCTGGTTTCAGGAAAGGGTGTACCTCCAAAAATATAAATAATAGAGTTTTCTTCCATTTCAAATTCACACAAATTTGCATCTTTGGTTACTAAAATTTGTTTGGGTTTGTAGGTGTTTCCATTATTAATAACTGCTCCTTGTAAAATATATAAGCCAGATTCTCCATAAAGTTTATTGCCACAAGTAACTTTTTGTTTTTTAGTACTTTTAATTTCTATAAAAAATAAATCGCTATGTACTGGAACAGGAGATTTTTTATCAAAAGCTTTTCCAGCAATTAATTTGTATCTTAAACCACCTTCTTCCCAAGTAGGTAATTGTGTTGCTTCAATATGATAAAAGGAAGGTTCTACTTGTTCTAAGTCTTTAGGTAAAGCAATCCAAATTTGCAAACCATGCAGTGTTTTAGAAGTATTTCTTAATCTTTCTGGAGTTCTTTCAGAATGGGCAACTCCTTTGCCAGCGGTCATCCAATTAACAGCTCCAGGATTTATTTCAATTTCTGTTCCAATACTATCTCTATGCATTATGCTACCTTCAAAAAGATAGGTTAAAGTGGAAAGTCCAATATGTGGATGTGGTGGAACGTCTAAATTCTCTTCTGCAGACATTTTTGCAGGTCCCATGTGATCTATAAAAGAAAACGGACCCACCATTCTTTTTTCTTTAAAAGGTAAAAGACGCCCTACAAGAAAGTTACCAATATTTGCAGCTCTTTCAGGAATAATTGTTTCAATGTTAGACATATTTGTTTGGTTTTTAAAAATAAATTTTTTATTGATACTCTGAAGTCAACTCATCTACAATTAATCCATCTTCTAAAGTTTGTATTACGCCCATTGCAGCTCGTTCTCCAGAAATCATAGCTGCGTTTAAAGAACCGTTTAATAATTGGTCTCCGGCTAAAAATATGGTAGATTTCAATTTGGTTTCTGTACTTGAAATTTCGTATTGTAAATTGGTTAATTTTGGTAAAGCTTTTTTAATTTGATAACGCTTAACTATTTTTTTTACGTCAATATTGCAAAGTATTTTTAAATCTTCTGTTACTTTTAATATAAAATCTAAATCGTTTAAATTGTGTTCTTTTACAACAGTTACAGATAATAGCTCTTTGGTTCCTGTATTTGAATTGGCAACACTAGAATGATAAAATATATTATTAATTAGTGCATTTTTATCTGCAATTAAACCAATTAAAGGTTTTTCAATTACTCTTTTATCAGTTTCAAAATACAAAGTTTCACAACTTTTCCATTTTGTTTCTTGATTTTTTAAGTTCGAAATTAATAAACTTGCATCTGTTGCAATAATGGTTATATGACTATCTAAATTTTCTTCGTTTTCTAAAATAATTTGATTGTCTTTTACCTCTTTTACTGGAGTATTAAATTTAAAAGTTGTGTTTTTTAACTTGCTTTTTAATTGATTCGGAATTGCTTGAATTCCGTTTTTAGGAAGTACAGCCAAACCATCACCAAACATTTTATATACAAATTCAAACATTCTGCTTGACGTTTCTAGTTCAGCTTCTAAGAAAATTCCACTAAAAAAAGGCTTGAAAAAATCTTCGATAATCTCATTAGAAAAACCGAAATCTTGCAAATATTTTAACGTTGTTTTTTCTTCAGTTTCAAAAATGGAGGCAATTTTCTTTTTCTTTAAAAGAGTATTTAATTTTAATATTTTTATTTTATCAGAAAAAGTGCCAATAGAGGCTGTTAATGTTGGAAACAATAATGAAAAATTCCTTAAAGGATCTCCAATAGTATGTGATTTTTTATCTTTAAAAATGGTTGCTCCTGGTAAAAACTCTTGTAATTCTAAAGCATCATAATCTAAATATTTTTTTGCAGCTGGGTATGAAGAAAGCAATACTTGAAAACCATGATCTAAAGTATACCCATTTACAATATCCGATTTTACTCGACCACCAACAGAATCAGAAGCTTCAATAATTGTGGGATTGTAACCATAATTTTCTAAAACTTGAGCAGCAATTAAACCGCTAATTCCTGCACCAATGATGTTTATTTTATAAGCTGATTTCTTCATTTTCTAATTTTTTTAATTCTTCTTTTTTTCTGATATACGCAGTCAATATTTTTTGAATATCGCTATTGTCTTTTTGTGGTTGTACAAAAAACTGATAATCTTCTGGATTTTCTAGTTGCGCATCTTGGTCTGTATCTAAATAGCCAAAACCTTTGTAATTTCCATCTAAAATAAGTGCAAAACCAATTTCATTTGCTGTTCTTCCTCTTTCCTTTAAAACGATATTTTTAGAGCCTATACTTACAGCAATAATTGCTTCTTGAACTCTTTTGTTATAGTCTTTTGGTGTTTCTTTGTCGCAACAAACCCCTCTACATTCTTTAATTTGATGATGAAAACAACTGGCAACATTTGTTTGTAAATGACAATATTTTGGGCACAATTCAAATTCTTGACAAAGATTTTCTAAAAAAGTTCTACAAGCCGTAAGAGAAAAAAAACTCATAATTGGGTTTGGAGTTAATTTTAACTTATTAAATGCCAAATGAATAATTCCTTTTTGATCTTCGTAGGTAAAAAGCCCAATTGCTTCTCTGTTATGTTTCTGCGCACGATTGTATTTTGGATACCGATGTTTTATTTCAGAAGATTCCAATAATAAAGCCAATAACTCACTTCCAGTTTCTTTAAAAGAAATATGAGCAACTTCCATACACATTTCTTGTTCTTTTTTCTTTTTATCGTAAAAGTGACTGATTACACGTTGTTTGATATTGTTGGCTTTACCAACATAAATAATTTCTTTTTTATTATTTTCAAAATAATAAATACCATGTTTTTCAGGTAAATTATCTACTGTTTTTTTAGCTAAAAGTGGAGGTAATGTTGCTTGTCTTGATTTTGGGTTTAAAAAAGAATTAATTGTAAAATTAGTATCTCTTTCTATAATTCTTCGAAACAACTCAACAGTTGCTTCTGCATCGCCTTTTGCTCTGTGTCTTCCATTTATTGGTATATTTTCTACACTACAAATATTACCCAAACTATAAGAACGTAAACCAGGAATTATTTTTCTTGATAAACGAACTGTACAAAGTTTTTTTCGTTTAAAATCGAAACTCAATCGTTTAAATTCTTCTTTTATGATATTGTAATCGAAATTTACATTGTGAGCCACAAAAATAGTGTCTTGTGTAATTTCTTCGACTTGTTTTGCAATCTCATAAAACTTAGGTGCGTTTCTAACCATGGCATTTGTTATGCCAGTAAGATTGGTTATAAAAGGAGGAATATTTTGTTCTGGATTTACTAAAGATGTAAACTCATTAACCACAGTTTTTCCATCGAAAATTAAAACAGATATTTCGGTTATTTTCTGACCTTTATATCCGTTTCCAGTGGTTTCTATGTCTACAACAGCATATAACAATTATTCAATTATGTTTTTTAAATCTGCAATGGTTTCTATTGGATTTTCAGAGCCAAAAACATAACTTCCTGCAACTAATACATCAGCACCAGCTTCAATTAATTCGTTGGCATTTTTATTGGTAACTCCACCATCAATTTCTATTTTACAATCAGATTTTGAGAATTCAATTAAGTGTTTTAATTGAGCAGTTTTTTTGTAAGTATTTTCTATAAATGATTGTCCGCCAAAACCAGGGTTTACGCTCATAATACAAACCAAATCTAAATCTGCTATAATATCTTCTAAAACTGCAATAGGTGTATGTGGGTTTAAGGCAACTCCAGCTTTCATTCCTGCAGCTTTTATGGCTTGTACAGTTCTGTGTAAATGTGTACAGGCTTCATAATGTACAGTTAATACGTCTGCACCTAAATCTGCGAATGTTTGTATGTATTGGTCTGGATTAACAATCATTAAATGCACATCTATTATTTTTTTTGCATGTTTAGAAATCGCTTTTAAAACAGGCATTCCAAAAGAAATATTTGGTACAAAAACACCATCCATAATGTCAATGTGAAACCAATCTGCTTCACTATTATTTACCATTTCTATATCTCTTTGTAAGTTGGCAAAATCTGCCGCTAAAATTGAAGGTGCTAATAAATTACTCATTTCTTTTTTTTATTGAGTTGTTAATTTTTACAAAGATACTTGATTTTAAAAAAACGAACTGTATAGAAATATATAAAAAATACGGGTTTTATTGCTGCTTTATTTTATTTAGCCCTAATTGAAACGTCACCCTTTTCTGAAGAATGAAGAAAAGATATAGCCTTTCGACTTCGCTCAATATAAATTACAAGCTGGAAATAGCTCCAAATAAAAAACTCTCGAAAATAAATTCGAGAGTTTGTATATTTTTAAGTATAAATGAAATACTAAAAAATGATTCGTGATCTAGCCTAAGTAAGTCATTAAAATTTTACTTCTTGAAGTATGTTTTAATCTACGAATTGCTTTTTCTTTAATTTGACGAACTCTTTCTCTTGTTAAATCGAAAGTTTCACCAATTTCTTCTAAAGTCATTGGTTGGTGTTCACCTAAACCAAAGTATAACTTTACAACATCTGCCTCACGTGGAGTTAATGTTTCTAGAGCTCTATTAATTTCTATTCGTAAAGATTCGTGTAGTAAAACTCTATCAGGATTTGGAGATTCTCCAGAATTTAAAACGTCGTATAAATTCGAGTCTTCCCCTTCAATTAAAGGAGCATCCATTGATACGTGACGTCCAGAGTTTTTCATAGATTCTTTTACGTCATTCACAGTCATGTCTAATTTCTTAGCAATTTCTTCAGCACTTGGTGGGCGCTCATTTTCTTGCTCTAAGAAAGCGTACATTTTGTTAATTTTATTGATAGAACCAATTTTATTTAGTGGTAAACGTACAATACGAGATTGTTCCGCCAATGCTTGTAATATTGATTGACGAATCCACCAAACTGCGTATGATATAAATTTAAAACCACGAGTTTCATCAAAACGTTTTGCAGCTTTAATTAAGCCTAAATTTCCTTCATTAATTAAATCGGGTAATGTTAACCCTTGATTTTGATATTGTTTTGCAACCGAAACCACAAAACGTAAATTTGCTTTTGTTAATTTTTCTAAAGCTCTTTGATCTCCAGCTTTAATTAATTGTGCTAATTCTACTTCTTCATCAGCAGTAATTAAATCTACTTTTCCAATTTCTTGTAAATACTTGTCTAAGGATGCAGTTTCTCTATTAGTAACCTGCTTGGTAATTTTAAGTTGTCTCATGTATTCTAACCAGTAAGCTTTTTAAGATTATTGAGAGGCTTACAATTACTTATACGTAAGAATTAATATTTATGTTACAAAAAGTTTTAATTTTTTTTAAAAGTTGATTTTATGCCATTCAACGATAAAAAAATACCATTTGGCTTTTTATAATTTTTAAGTGTGACTTATTTTTTTTCTTAGTGTCATAAATATGATAAAAGTGAGTACAATAGCAATAGAAATTACCGATGAAGAGTTAGTTTTTGAAATAGTAAAAACTAATAATACAGAATTGTTTGCAACTTTATACGACAGATTTTCAACAGTTGTTTATAATAAATGTTATAGTTTTTCAAAAAATAGGCAAGAGGCAGAAGATTTAATGCAAGACATTTTTGTAAAGCTGTTTGTAAAGTTAAGAACTTTTAAAGGCAATTCTAAATTTTCTACATGGTTGTATTCTTTTACCTATAATTTTTGTGTAAACTACGTACAGAGAGATAGCCATAAAAAAAGAGAAAAAATAACAGTAGTTACAGATCAAATTAAAGAAAATAGTACTGTTGATGAAATTGAAGATGAGAGTTTATTTGAATTAAAATATAAAAAGTTAGCTAAAGTACTTGCTTTATTGGATCCTTCAGATAAAATGATTTTATTAATGAAATACCAAGACGATAAAAGTATTAAAGAGATAAAAGATATTTTAAATATTGGAGAAAGCGCTGTTAAAATGAGAATTAAAAGAGCTAAACAAAAAGTTTTAAAATTATATGAAGATTTATAAGTAACATGAGTAATCCGTTTAAAAAAATACTCCCAAATCACAAAGTATCTCCTCTTGTTAAAAGAAAGGTACTTTTAGATGCCAATATGATTCAACGTACATTGGATGTTGCTGATTTATATGTTTTGAAATACCCAAAAACGCTAACTGATTTTTTTATTGGAAAAAAAAATAGTTAGTTTTAATAAAATAAAGGCAAACTGAAGTTCAAGTGATAAATCAAACCAACTTGAATATTTAAACCCCATTCTGTATTTTTATTTTCAAATACTTCTGCTTGTAAACCATCAATTTTATCAGAAAAGAAATATTGATAGTTGTACTGTGCTACCAAATCTAATTTTTCAGTCAATTTAAATCGAGTTCCAACTCCTATATTAAATACAAAAGATTCACCAGAACCAACATCAATATGTCCATCTGACTGATATTTTTTTGGTAAAACAGAGATATCCTGTTGCCAATCACCCAAATCAGAAGTTAACGTATTATTGAAAAAAGAGTATTGTACTCCAAAAGTAAAAAAAGGATTGAAAGAAACATCTGAATGCGGATATACAAACTCTTCTAAAGATTTTAAGTAAAACTCAATGTTTACACCAAGGTTTAGCATTCTAACAGAGCCTTTCATAGCTCTTAGTTGCTCTCCACCAAAACTTTGTTTTTTAGCGTAAATACCATGATGTTCTAACTTTGTGTTACTTACGTATTGTAAGTCCGTTTTTATCATTAAATGATTGTGCATCACATTGTTAGGATCCCACCGTAAAGTCTTGTTGTAGAAGCTAAGGTAATGTGCCACAGAAAATGACAAACCTTCGTTGTTTAATTCGCTACCAAAATGGTTTCTCTGTCCGTAATCAGTTTGTAAACTAGTAGAGCCCACAAAACCACCAATATCATGAGTGTAATGTTGAGCCTTTATTTCTAGAAAAAAAACAATTACAAATAGAATTGTTATAGGGGTTTTCAAGATTTAGGGGTCTTAAGTAAATGTCAAATATATAAAAAAATATTTAATTATACTATGTTAAGATTAATTCACGAAAAATGTTTCGTTAAAAAAGTAGTTTGCCCTTAACTCTATAGTTGTTTCGAAATAAATAATTTTTTCTGGTTGCGACTTTTTTAGGTAGTTTCCAGTATCCCAAATATTATTTTTGTTTGTATCAATAATTGCTCTAAAAACATATGTTTTTGGTTCTAATAAATCAAAAACTAAATTTTCTGACGATTTTATATAGCGTCTTTCAACAATTTTATTTTTTTCTTTAGTAGATATTAAGTCTATTATTAGGTTTTCATTTTTTGAGTTTACAACACTTAAAGTTATTTTTCCATAATCTTCTAATTCTTTTGTTCTAAACGAATATTTTAAAGTATCTGTGCTTGTTTCATAAATGTCAACAATTGCTTTGGGTAACAATTTTAAATTGTAGGCACTTTTTTGTTTTTTATCAAACAAGATGCCTATTTTATTTTCTTTTGTAGATTTAAAGGTGGTAAAAGGTATGTTTAATGTATCAGTATCAATTAATGAAATTTTACTAGTATCAATTGCAGTTATTGGATTATTACTATTTATAAACAGTGTATCTCTAAAATTTAAAACTCTATCTGAAGGAAAATTTATTGATAAAGAATCTAATTTCTTTTTAGACAATCTTACTGTTAACGTATCAATAAAAATATCATTAGTTACTGTAAAATTTAGTGAATCTGCATCAATAGGAGTAAACCAATAGTTTAGTGTATCCTTATCTTTTTCAAAACGAGAAATACTTTTAAAAGTATCTGGTACTTTAGATAGTAAATTTATTTTTAGATTTTTTGTTTTACCTTCAAAACCAAACTGAATTTTTCCTTTCGAAATTTCTTTTCCTCTTCTAAATTCATATTTTTGAATTTCTTTAAAAAGTAAGATAGGTTTTAAAAGAATGCTATCTCTTGGCAAAGAAATGGTATCTTTTAAAAAACCAATTTTATCTAATTTTGGATTGAAAATATAATCACTAATATTTTCTTCTAAAGCAATTAAGCGATAATTACCCTCTTTTAAGTTTGTGAATTTAAAAACAGTTGTATCTAACGCAGATGTCACATAGTTTGGTTTTTGTTTGTATACAAGAGAATCTGTGTAGGTGCTGTCAATTTTATATAAAAGAATATTGGTTGTTTTTGGTTTTTCTGTCGAAAATGCATTTTGTAATTTCCCAGAAGTTGTTAAAGAATCTATATAAGAACCAGTAGAAAATACATATTTAAAACCTTCTAATGTATTATTTTCATTATTATCTTCAATGGCATTTCCAAAATTAAAAATGTAAGTTGTATTTGGTTGTAATGTATCTAATATTTTTATTTTTAAAAATTTACTAGCAGTACCTTGTGGTGTTACCAAAAGTGGGTTTTTCAAAGGAGGAGAAACCACCAATTGCTTATTTAAATCTTTTAATTTTATATATTCATTAAAATCTAATTTAATTTCTTTTTTATTAAAGTTGGTAGATTCATAAGGTGGGTCAGATGTAATAAATAGAGGAGCTTCTTCGTCTTTTGGACCACCATCAGGTCTTCCAGTTTTTGCACAGCTATTCATTAAGAAAACAACAACAAGTAATAAAATAAAATTTTGATAGTATTTCACAAACAGTAAATTTTATACAAATTAACAATTTATTTTTTACTTTAAAATTATAAATTTTGCTCAGTATAAGCGATGGTTAAAAAGCTAATTTTTATATTTTCTGTTTTTTGAAGTTCTTTACTACAAGCTTCTAGTGTAGCACCAGTTGTAATAACATCATCTACTAATAAAACATGTTTATTTTTAAAGGTATTGTAGTTTGTGAGTAAAAATTTAGTATCATTATTTGTAAATCTCTCAAAACGAGATTGTAAAGTTTGTGTTTTTGTTGAAGAGGTTCTAGTTAATAGGTTTTCAATAAAAGGTTTTTTTAAGTGAATGCTAACAGTTTTCGCAAATTTACTTACTTGATTATAGCCTCTTTGTCTAAGTTTTTTGGGATGTAATGGCACAGGAATAATGCAATCTATATCATTAAATTTTTTATTTTCTTTTAACATTTCACCTAGCCAATTGCCAAAAAAAACGCCTACATCTTCATTTCCTTTGTACTTTAACTCATGAATTAGTTTTCTTGAGATTCCTTCTTTTCTGTAAAACATCAACGAAAATGCTTTTTCTATTGATATTCTTCCGTAAAAAATTTTCGATATTTTATTATCTCTATAATCCTCAAAATTTGTCAAAGGTAAATCGTGTCTGCAAAATGTGCATAAAATTGGTTCATTTTCGATTAATTGAGCATCACAATTTGCGCAAAGTTTCGGGTAAAACAACTCAAAAAAATTATTTATGATTTTCATTTTTATGTAAATGGTTCATTTTAAAGATACTATAAAAATATTATTTCATTAAATACTTCACTAAATGATAAAGATTTTTACAGTTTGATTTTTAAAAACTCGTTATTTTTTTTATTGAAAAAATACTGTAAACGTGTATCTTTGTCGGCATTATGGCAAAACAAGAAGATCAATTTAAAAAAGTATTATCGCATGCAAAAGAATACGGTTATGTATTTCAATCATCAGAAATTTATGATGGTTTAAGCGCGGTTTACGATTATGCTCAAAATGGAGTTGAGCTAAAGAAAAATATTAGAGATTATTGGTGGAAAGCAATGGTGCAAATGCATGAAAACATTGTGGGTATAGATGCTGCAATTTTAATGCATCCAACAACTTGGAAAGCCTCTGGACATGTAGATGCTTTTAATGACCCGTTAATTGATAATAAAGATTCGAAAAAACGTTACAGAGCAGATGTATTAGTAGAAGATTTTAGAGAAAAAATTTCTGAAAAAATTCAAAAAGATATTGATAAAGCTAAAAAACGTTTTGGAGATGCTTTTAATGAAGATGAATTTAGAAATACAAATCCGAATGTTTTGCGTCGTCAAAAACAAATGGATGAGATAACTGAAAAGTTAACCAAAGTTCAAGAAGAAAATGATTTGGAAGGTTTTAGACAATTAATTATTGATTTGGGAATCAATTGCCCAGTTTCTGGATCTAGTAATTGGACAGAAGTTAAGCAATTTAACTTAATGTTTGGAACTCAAATTGGGGCTTCAGCAGAAAATGCTACTCAAGTGTATTTACGACCTGAAACAGCACAAGGTATTTTTGTAAACTTTTTAAATGTGCAAAAAACCGGAAGAATGAAAATTCCTTTTGGGATAGCACAAACAGGTAAGGCTTTTAGAAATGAGATTGTTGCAAGACAATTTATTTTTAGAATGCGAGAGTTTGAGCAAATGGAAATGCAATTTTTTGTAAAACCAGGAACTCAACAAGAATGGTATAATGAGTGGAAAGAAACACGTTTAAAATGGCATTTAAGTTTAGGAATGGGAGCAGAGAACTATCGTTTTCATGACCATGATAAACTAGCACACTATGCAGATGCAGCAGCAGATATTGAGTTTAAATTTCCATTCGGATTTAAAGAATTAGAAGGAATTCACTCAAGAACCGATTTTGACCTAAAAGCTCACGAAGAATATTCTGGAAAAAAACTACAATATTTCGACCACGAAGAAAACAAAAGTTATGTACCTTATGTTGTGGAAACTTCTATTGGTTTAGATAGAATGTTTTTAGCGGTTTTTTCAAACTCTTTACAAGAAGAAGAACTTGAAAACGGAACTACAAGAACTGTTTTAAAATTACCAGCAGTTTTAGCACCTTTTAAAGCTGCTATTTTTCCTTTGGTTAAAAAAGATGGTTTGCCTGAAGTTGCTCGTAAAATTATGGATGATTTAAAATGGGATTTCAACGTGTTTTACGATGAAAAAGATGCAGTTGGTAAACGTTACAGAAGACAAGATGCAGCAGGTACACCTTTTTGTATTACTGTAGATCATGATACTTTGCAAGACGATTCTGTAACTATTCGTCATAGAGATACTATGGATCAAAAAAGAGTGAAGATTACTGACTTAAAAGATATCATAAAAGCAGAAGTAGATGTGAAAACTTGGTTACAGAAAATGTAAAACAAAGTTTTTAATTTTTTTGCTTTTATATTTTTAATTGAGTAGCAATTATTTTCTGTGTAGAAATTAGATTTCCTTTAGAAGTTATACCCTCTATAAATAATTTCATTTCTTTTTGATTATTTATTGGAATACTAAATTTCATAGAGTTATTTGAGTCAATACTAATGTTCGGTTTCCAGAATATAGCACCATAATTTATATAAACCTCATTTGAATAGGAAGGGTATTTAGGAGTATAATATTCTTTTGCTGAAGCAAAACCAACGTTAATATTTACTCTACTAAATTTAGAATTTATGTTTAATTTTCTAAGTTCATCTCTAGAGTAGCTATAAATGTATAGAAGTGTTCCATTTCCTATTGGTACATTACCATATGCTACACCTCTAACCTCTTCTAAATCAATATCAAAAAGAGGTGAATATATATTTTCTTTTGTTATCTGTTCATTATTTAAAAAAACTCCTGATAAAGGGTGATTTGTAGAACTTTTTTCTTTAGCAAAAAAAAATATATAATCTGATAGGGTTGAGCCAGGAAATATAATATCTTTTGGTTCTCTAAATCGAAAAGAAGAAGCTAAACCCTTAACCTCGTTGTCATGTTTTGTTTTTGTTTTTACAACTACTTCATCTAAAACTATAACATTATTATAATAATTTTTAAATTTAGATGGTTCTAATTCTATCATTTCTTTTTTATCTGTTATATCTAAATTTAAAACATCATAAATACGATTTCTACTAAAAGAAAGTGCAGGCGTAATTTTATATTTTATATTTTTTTCTTTTAATGTAAATTCTATATTAGTGTTTTTTTTAACAAATGTATTTTTAAGAATAAATGTATTGTTAGTTGGTTTAATGTTTTTAATAATATTATTATCTCCAGAAAAGACTAAAACTGTTTGTTCTGGTTTTATGGATTGATTAAATTTTACCGTAATATCTATACCGTTTTTAAAATTGAAATTTGTTTTTGGAGGCGAGTTAAAAATAGAATTCCAATCATACTTGCTCCAACCTTGTGTTAACAATAAAGCATCTAAATTTTTTAGTCTATTTGAGTTATTAGAGAAATAATAGGAAACATTCTCTATGTTGCCTTTAATATATGGTTTTAATAATACAGCAGATTTAATTGTATGTTTTGAATTATTTGCTTTTGATTTTAAAGGCAAAAAAGAAGTGCTTATTTTTATTTTTTGATTAGAATTATTAGAAATGCTAACAAATAAAGAGTCTGTTGTTGTCTTAAGAATATTTGTATTTATTTTTTCTGATATATCTTCATTAAATTCATTATAGATTAGTCTTTCTAAGACAGGAGTATTGTTTTCGTTAAAAACAGTAATAATATTTATTCCATTTGGTAAATCTTTTTTATTTAAACCTAATAAATAATTGGTGCTTTTTTTATTGAAAGTAAAATATAAATTTTTAAAGCTTCTTGTGTTATGTACAAAAATTCGATATTTTTTAGAATTTAAAACTTTTAAACTTATTTTATTAGTTATAATGTTTAAGATAAAATGTTCTTTAAACCTTTTTACATTAATGGTAATTCCATTTTCTTTTGGAAATGGGGTTTGTTTTTCTATAATTTTACCACTTGGTAAAGTTGCTTCAAAAGTTAATATTTCATTTTTGGGTACAAAGATGTTTTTTACACTAAGGCCAAAATCGTTATTACTAAATTGCCCAATAATTTCACCTTTTCTATTTTTTATTACTCCTTTTTTTATTTTAACGCCATTATTATCAATATCTTTAATTAAAAGACCTATACTATTTTTTGCATCAGCAATTAAATGCCCACCTTCAGGAAACAGTTGAAAATCGAAATAATTTTTTTGAGAACTTTTGTTTGTAATTTCTTTTTTTTCTGAAGAGACAACTTTTATTTTTTGAGTGTAAGCATTATCTTCTTTAAAATTTCTCATCCAATTTGTAGATGCTTTCAAATAATAAGTTCTTTTAGTAAATGATGAATCTATTGCAATGTTACCATTTCCAATACCATTTTTTATATTAACAAGTTGTTGTTGTTTTAATATACCTTGATCATCAAAAACAGAAACATAAAGGTTAGATGTTGTTGGGTGTAGTTTGTTAGAATTTTGTTCTAAAACATATGCTTGAAACCAAATTTCTTCTCCTGAAATAAAAGAGGTTTTGTTTAGATGTAAAAAAGGGATTTCTCTTGTGTTTTCGAAATAATTAGAATATAAAGAATCTATATTTTTAAGCTCTTGAGCTGCTGTTGGTAAATAAAATAAAGCAAAAGTTAAAAATAGAATTATGTAATTTTTTTTCATTTTTGATAAATTTTATTTAAAAAAATAACAATTTTTATGCCAAAACAACAATTTGTTGAATTTTATATCTAGTTTTATGTAAAATAAAAAACCTCACAGATTTTTATAAATCTGTGAGGTTTTTTCATTTCATTAAATAATTTGTTTAAAAATTTTAAATTTTGGAGTATAAATAAATTTTCTTATCTGAACTTCGAGTATCTAAAGCTACTTTCTCAAAATCACGAACTCTGAGTTGTTCGAGTGTAAAAACCCTATTTATACCATCTCCCAAAACTTCTACATTATCATGAAAAATTCTTATAATTTTTTTAGGAGATTTACTAAACTTGCTTGAAAATCTTTCAGTATCGTTATAATTATCGTTTATCGAGTTAGACTGTTTATCTAAAACCTTATTAATCTCATAAATATTTAATTTTGATTGCATAAAATCAGTAATAAATTGGCTTTGGTTGTCAAAGTCTTTCATGTAAAAAACTTCCCAATATTTTTTTTCTGATTTTGATTTTTCAATATTTTTTTCTTGAGCAGTTACTGTAAACGCCAAAAAAAATAAAATTGCTGACAAATAAATTTTTGATTTCATAAGTATAGTTTTTTAGTTATTATCTTAAAAATTATCAATCATTATGCCAAAATGTTAATAAAAACTTAAATTAATATAAAATCCGTTAGAATATGATTTCTAACGGATTTTTTTTTAGAATTTATAATATTTATTTTTTATAAATATGAATAGTTTTATCATAACCTACATTAGATCTTGTTATTTTTTTAATAGCATCTGTTCTAATATCTTCTATAACAAAAAGCCTATTAATACCTTCCCCAAATATTTGTTCATTATCTAAATAAATGTTTGTTATACTTGTAGTTCCATTTCCAAGATTTCCTCTCAATGCATTTTGGCTGTCACTGTAACGATTTGTATTCGTTAGCATCGCCTTTAGATTTTTGCTCAAATTTAACCTTTTGTGTGTCTTCTTAAATATCTTGTTAAAAACTGTGCTGGTCTACCATTTTCTTCAGGTGTAAAAGTATCGAAGTTTTCTGATGTTGGTTCTTGTTTTTTAATTACTTCATTGTTTTGGGCAATAAAATTTAAAGAAAACAAAAATGCGAAAACGAATATTAAATTTTTCATAATAGTTGGGCTTAAAAGGTTAATAATTACTAGAAAAGTAACAAAAAATATGCCAATTACATAATAATTGGCATATTTTTTATTTATAATAATATTAGTGAAACTTATAAAAGTTTTACATCATTCCTGGCATTCCACCACCACCCATTGGAGGCATTGCAGGAGCATCTTCTTTTATGTCTATTAAAGCACATTCAGTTGTCAAAATCATTCCAGCTACAGATGCAGCGTTTTCTAATGCAACACGTGTTACTTTTTTAGGATCTATAATTCCTGCTTTTAGCATGTCTACATACTCATCTGCTTTAGCATCGTAACCAAAATCTTTTTTACCTTCTAAAACTTTATTAATAACTACTGAACCTTCTCCACCAGCATTTTCTACAATTGTTCTTAAAGGAGCTTCAATAGCTTTGTTTACAATTTGTACACCTGTAGTTTCATCTAAGTTTTCGGTAGCTAATTTTTCTAAAACTTTTTTAGCACGAACTAAAGCTACACCACCACCAGCAACAATACCTTCTTCTACAGCAGCTCTTGTTGCATGTAAAGCATCGTCAACTCTATCTTTCTTTTCTTTCATTTCTACTTCAGATGCAGCACCTACATATAAAACTGCAACACCACCAGCTAATTTAGCTAAACGTTCTTGTAATTTTTCTTTGTCATAGTCAGAAGTAGTGGTTTCTATTTGCGCTTTAATTTGATTTACTCTTGCTTTGATTGCAGCTGCATCTCCAGAACCGTTTACAATTGTAGTATTGTCTTTATCAATTGTGATTCCTTCTGCAGTTCCTAATAAATCTAACGTTGCGTTTTCTAAAGAAAAACCTCTTTCTTCAGAAATTACAGTACCACCAGTTAAAATTGCGATGTCTTCTAACATTGCTTTTCTTCTGTCTCCAAAACCTGGAGCTTTAACAGCAGCAATTTTTAATCCACCTCTTAATTTGTTTACTACTAAAGTTGCTAATGCTTGTCCATCTACATCTTCCGCAATAATTAATAAAGGTCTACCAGATTGAGAAACTGGTTCTAAAATTGGTAATATTTCTTGTAAATTAGAAATCTTTTTATCGAATAATAAAACGTACGGATTTTCTAAATCAGCAATCATTTTATCTGCATCTGTTACAAAATAAGGTGATAAAAACCCTCTATCAAACTGCATACCTTCTACAACATCTACATAAGTATCTGTTCCTTTTGCTTCTTCAACAGTAATTACTCCTTCTTTACCAACTTTACCAAAAGCTTGTGCAATTAAATCTCCAATGGTATTATCATTGTTTGCCGAAATTGCTGCTACTTGTTGAATTTTATCAGAAGAATTACCCACTTTTTTAGTTTGTTTTTCTAAATCTGATACAATAGCCTCTACAGCTTTATCTATACCACGTTTCAAATCCATTGGATTTGCACCTGCAGCAACATTTTTTAAGCCTTCTTTTACAATAGCTTGTGCTAACACAGTGGCAGTTGTAGTTCCATCACCAGCTAAATCGTTGGTTTTAGAAGCAACTTCTTTTACCATTTGAGCTCCCATGTTTTCAAGCTCGTTTTCTAGTTCTACTTCTTTTGCAACTGAAACACCATCTTTAGTTACTGTTGGAGCTCCAAAAGATTTAGAAATAATTACGTTTCTTCCTTTTGGTCCTAAAGTTACTTTTACTGCATTTGCTAAAGCATCAACTCCTCGTTTTAAGCCATCTCTAGCGTCTATATCAAATTTTATATCTTTTGCCATTTTTTTTTAATTTTAGCTTTTTGCCATTAGCTTTTTGCTAAAGGCATAGTTAATTAATAATTTACTTATTGTTTAGGGCGAAATGTGATTCGCTAAAAATTATTTAAATAATTGCAAGAATATCAGATTCACGCATCATTAAATAGTCTTTTCCTTCTAACTTTAAATCAGTTCCTCCATATTTGCTATACAAAACAGTATCACCAATTTTTACCGTTAAAGGCTCATCAACTTTACCATTTCCTATGGCAACAACTGTACCTTGTTGTGGTTTTTCTTTGGCATTATCTGGAATGATAAGTCCAGATGCGGTTTTTGTTTCTGCTGGTGCAGGTTCTACAAGAACTCTGTCTGCTAAAGGTTTGATATTTAATCCCATTTTTATATAATTTTGATTAATTAAGTTATTAATTTGTTTCAATATATTGTCAGAAATTATGCCAATTATATAAAACTGACAATTTTTCGTTGATTGAATTTTAATTAAAATTTAAAGCAAAAAAAAATGCCAACGTGTCATTTTCGTTGGCATTTTTAAAATTTTTTAAATTGAAGTTTTATTTTAAACTATCATTTGTATCTGTAGTTGTTTGTACAGGTGTAGTTGCTTCAATACCATCTAAAGTATTGTCTAATTTAAAATTATTATCACCTTCTCTTGGTATTGCAAAATTTGCTAATAATATTAACGCAAACATTGCAATTGCTAATGTCCATGTTGTATTATCTAAAAATTTATTTGTGTTTTGAACACCTCCTAAAGATTGTGCTCCACCACCACCAAAAGAAGAAGATAAACCTCCACCTTTAGGGTTTTGTACCATAACAATTAAGATTAAAGCTACTGCTACAATCAAAATTAGAATTAAAAAAGCTGTATAACTCATGATTTATTTTTTTGTAAAATTTGTATTCTTTTAATTTGGTCTGCAAAGAAACCACTTTTTTCTGGATATTTCAAACTTAAAATTCTATAAGCTTGCATTGCATTGTTATACTTTTTTTGTTCTAAATATACTTTTGCTAAAGTCTCTGTCATTAAAGCTTCATTTTGTTCATTTTTTTTGACAGGAACAACTAAGTTTTTGTCCTTTGGAAGTGGTTCTATTTTAGGGTTACTTTCTATAAATTTATTTATTAATTCTTCTTTTTTAAAGGTAGTTTTAATTGGTTTGATTTTTTCTCTTACAATAGGTTTTTTTGCAGATAATTGTAACCATTCGTTAAAAGAATGACTTTCTGAAACGTTAAAAACTATTGGTTGACCTACCTTTAATTCAGATTTTATTAGAGTGATTTTCTCGTTTAATTTTTCGACTTTTTTAGAAGGTGAAGGTGTTTCTTTTTTTGGTTCTGTTAAAGATTTTTCTTCAGATATTTTATTTGAAATTTGTTGATGTATGCCTTCTTTTTTATGGTTAAAATCATTTGAAGTTATAAAATCAAAAAGTACTGTTCTGTCTGTTGTGTGTGCTGCAGTTATTTTAAGCTCATTGTTGTATTTAAAACTGTCTTGATTTTTTAATCCTTTTAAATACAAAGCTCTTGCAGCTTGAAAATAAGGGTATTTTTCTACAATAGATTTCAATTCAACAGTTTCTAGTTGCTGAATGTGTTGTTTTTTTTCTAAAATTTCTATAAATGTGTTTGTATTCAAAGTTTTAGTTTTATACTAGCTACCATTTTCCTACAGAAGCATTAAAGATATCTTGTGTAATTCTGTCTAAAATTTCTTTAAAAGCAGCTTCCTTTACGCCTCCAATTAACTGTGAAGTTGCTGGAAAATCTGAATAAAAAGAGAATTGTTGTTCAAAGCTTTTCTTTTCTTCTAAGTTGTTTACATAGCGTACGTTTACAGAAATTGTTAATCTGTTTTGAGCAGCTGTTTGTTGTGAAGTTGCACTCATTGGCGTAATTCTGTAACCTGTAATTTCTCCACTAAAATACAAGTCGCCATTGTTAGGTGTAAGCGTTAAATTTGTTTGTCGCGTAAATAAATCTTGTAGTTCTTGTGTGAATTGTTGACTTAAATCTGGCTCAATTAATTGTGCTTGATTTTGAAAAAAATCTACCTGAATTGTTTTCGCATTTCCAACATCACCTCCTGTAAAACCATATATACCACAACCAATAAATAAAAGCGTAGTAATAGAAAATAATGTTATGTAAATAAGTTTTTTCATATGATTTAAAGTTGACTAAAAATTAGTGGAAATTAGGAGTTTTTACAAATCGTATTGTTTAATTTTTCTGTAAAGTGTTCTTTCAGAAATTCCTAATTCTTTGGCTGCCAATTTACGTTTATTGTTATTTTTTTCTAATGATTTTTTTATCATTTCTACTTCTTTCTCTTGTAAAGATAAAGATTCATCTTCTTCAATGGTCTCAATAAAATCATAATCTTTTTTTGGAGAAGAGTTTTGTGGAATATTTAAAACTTCAATATTGTGTTCTTTTAATTCTTTATCGGAATAAATTTTTTCTAATAATTGATGATTTTCTTCTTGAACTTCTTCAACATTACCACTTTTCATAAGATCAAGTGTCAACTTTTTTAAATCATTGATATCATTGCGCATATCAAACAATATTTTATACATGATATCTCTTTCGGATGAGAAATCATTGTCTTTTTTACCGCCAACAACAGCTGGTAAGTTTCCAAAATTATTTGGTAAATATTGTTTTAATTTTGCTCCAGTAATCATTCTACTTTCTTCAATTACAGAAATTTGTTCTGCCAAGTTTTTTAATTGACGAATATTACCAGGAAAATTATAATTTAATAATATGTTTATTGCATTTTCATCTAAACGAATGGAAGGCATTCTGTATTTTTGAGCAAAATCTGCAGCAAATTTTCGGAATAATAAGTGAATGTCTTCATTGCGATCTCTTAAAGCTGGTAAATGAATTTCTACAGTGCTTAATCTGTAATACAAATCTTCTCTAAAACGTTCTTTTTCAATTGCTGAACGCATATTTACGTTGGTTGCAGCTACAATTCTAACATCTGTTTTTTGTGGTTTTGAAGATCCTACTTTTATAAATTCTCCGTTTTCTAAAACACGTAACAAGCGTACTTGTGTTGTTAGTGGTAATTCACCAACTTCATCTAGGAAAATAGTACCACCATCTGCAACTTCAAAATATCCTTTTCTATCTTGTGTAGCCCCTGTAAAAGACCCTTTTTCATGTCCAAAAAGTTCACTATCAATAGTTCCTTCAGGAATAGCTCCGCAGTTTACTGCAATATATTTAGCATGTTTTCTATGAGATAAAGAGTGTATAATTTTAGGAATACTTTCTTTACCAACACCACTTTCACCTGTAACTAATACAGATATGTCAGTTGGTGCAACTCTCACTGCTTTTTCTAAGGCACGATTTAGTTGAACATCGTTACCAATAATTCCAAAACGTTGTTTTAATGCTTGTAAGTTTTCCATTTCTTTCTTTAGAATAGAGAAAAAAGAATAGAGAGAAAAGATTTGGTCTTTGTACTTGTCTCTTGCTTCTCTTTTCTAAAAATTAATTATTATCAGAATATCCAACAGCTTTACCAATTAAGGTTGCAGAAGTACAATCTTCTACTTTTACATTTACAAAATCTCCTAATTTATAATGTTCTTTAGGGAAAACAATAACGGTATTTTGAGTGTTTCTTCCTTTCCATTGACCTGGATCTTTTTTGGAAGTTCCTTCAATTAATACTTCTTCAACTTTACCTAAATGCTGTTGCGTTCTGTATAATGCGTGTTTTTGTTGCAAATCGATAACTTCTGTTAAACGACGTTTTTTTACATCTGCAGGAACATCATCATCCATTTTTTTACCGGCTAAAGTTCCAGGTCTTTCTGAATAAGCAAACATAAATCCGAAGTCGTATTTAACGTACTCCATTAATTCTAATGTATCTTGATGGTCTTGCTCAGTTTCACCACAAAAACCTACAATCATGTCTTGTGATAACGCCATTTCTGGAATAATCTTAAAAATATTGTCAACCAATTCCATATACTCTTCACGAGTATGCTGTCTGTTCATTGCTTTTAACATAGCGTTACTTCCACTTTGAACAGGTAAATGAATGTATTTACAAATATTTTTATGTTTCGCCATAGTATAAATCACATCTAAACTCATGTCTTGTGGGTTTGATGTAGAAAAGCGAAAGCGAGTTTTTGGAAATTCAGTAGCACACATGTCTAGTAATTGTGCAAAATCAACTGCAGTTGCTTGGGCTATTTCAGATGCTTTTTTGAAATCTTTTTTCAAACCACCTCCATACCATAAATAACTATCTACATTTTGTCCTAAAAGTGTAATTTCTTTAAAATTTTGATCAACCATTGATTGAATTTCTTCTACAATACTTTTTGGATCACGACTTCTTTCACGTCCACGTGTAAAAGGCACTACACAAAATGTACACATATTATCACAACCTCTTGTTATAGATACAAATGCGGAAACTCCGTTAGAATTTAAGCGAACAGGAGCAATATCACCATACGTTTCTTCTTTAGATAAAATTACATTTACAGCATCTCTACCTTCATTAACTTCTTCTAATAAATTAGGCAAATCTTTGTAAGCATCTGGTCCAACAACCAAGTCTACAATTTTTTCTTCTTCTAAAAATTGTTCTTTTAAACGTTCAGCCATACAACCTAAAACTCCAACTTTCATTTTCGGATTTACTTTTTTAACGGCGTTGTATTTTTGCAAACGTCTACGAACAGTAGTTTCCGCTTTTTCTCTAATAGAGCAAGTATTTACCAAAACCAAATCTGCTTCTTCTAAAATTTGTGTGGTATTATACCCTTCTTTATCTAAAATAGAGGCAACAATTTCACTATCGTTCATATTCATTTGGCAGCCGTAACTTTCAATGAATAATTTTTTAGAGTTTTCTGGTTTATTTTCTGTAACAAGAGCTTTTCCTTGTATTTTTTCGTCGATTACTTTTTCGATTGATTCCATATTCAAAAAATGAACTACAAATATACAACCAAAAATGAAATTTAGTGACATATTGGCAGAAAACTAATAAATGTTTTTATTGAAATATGTTTAGTATTCTTGATTAATTTTTGCATATTTATTGTTTTTATTATTATTATTTATAGATTTGAGAATCTGTTAAGTTACTTACCATGAAAAAAATTATCTATTTAACTTTTATTGTTTTTTTAATTTCTTGTAAAAAAGAAAAAATTGAAGAAGAAAAGAAACCAAATATTCTTTTTATTGTTGTTGATGATCAAGGTTATTCAGATTTTACACCTTTTAAAATCAATGATAAAAATGTTGTTACTCCAAACATTGCTAGGTTAGGAGAAAAAGGAAGAGTTTTTACTCAAGCTTATGTGACAGCACCAGTTTGTAGCCCTTCCAGGGCTGGTTTTTTAACAGGTAAAAATCAATTCAGGTGGGATAAACCCGCAAGTTGGGGTCCAGGTTTGCCTGACAAAGTAAAAACATTACCAGAATATTTAAAAGAAGTTGGTTATGCAACTGCAAAAATTGGAAAAAATGATTTAGGTAGAAACTTTCATAAAAATGACGTAAGAGAGTATCCAACTAAACATGGTTTTGATGAGTTTTTAGGATTTAGTGCACACGCACATGATTACTGGTTAAATTCACAGAAAATAAAAGACATTACTCCAGATCCTTACGGAACAAGTGCTTTACTGGGGCCTTTAATGCATAATGATGAAGAAAAAAGTTATGATGAAGGTTATTTAACAGATATTTTTTCTGATGAAGCAATAACTTATATTAAAAAAAGAGATACTACAAAACCTTTCTTTTTAATGCTTTCTTATAGTGCAGTACATCATTTGATTCACGAGGTGCCTAAGAAATATTTAGATAAATTTGGTGTAAAAGAAATACCAAATTATCATCCAGATAGTTTAATTGCTTATGGAAAGAAAAAAGCAGGAACCTATGCAGCATATTATGATAAATACTCAAGAGTTGGAGATTTAAAGTCTCAAGATTTAAGAAAATATTATTTGGCAAATTTAAATAGCTTAGATGATAATATTGGTCGTGTTTTAAATGTTTTATCTGAAGAGAAAATAGATAAAGAAACAATAATTGTGTTCATTTCAGATAATGGAGGTTCCCCTTTAACTGGTTCAAATAACAGGCCTTTAACAGGAGGTAAATACTCACTTTGGGAAGGGGGTATTCGTGTACCAATGGCAATAGTTTGGGATGAAAAAGTTATACCAAATTCCATACAAAAAGATTACGTTTCAGCTACAGATATTTTGCCAACATTGGCAGAAGCTGCAGGTATTAAGCTAAAAGACTCAACTATAGATGGAAGAAGTTTGCTAGCAAAAATTGACAAGGATAGATTGTTGGTTTGGAAATGGCAAAAAAATTGGGCAGTAAGAAAAGGAGATTGGAAATTAACCAATGCAAAAGAAAATCATTGGAAAAGTGAACCAACAGAATTTTATATTGCACCAATTGTAAATAATAAGGAATTAAAATTATTTAATATTAACAAAGATGCTGGAGAGCGTGAAGATTTAGCAGCTAAATACCCAGAAAAAGTTCAAGAATTAAAAAAAATGTACGACGATTGGTATGAAGCAAATCAAGGAAAGTATTAAGAAAAACTAAATAATTATGAGTAAATATATTTTAGCATTAGACCAAGGAACTACGAGTTCTAGAGCTATTGTTTTTGATAAAAACGGAAATATAAAGTCTGTTGCACAAAAAGAATTTACACAAATTTTTCCAAAACCAGGTTGGGTAGAGCATGATGCTGTAGAAATTTGGTCTACACAAGCAGGAGTTGCAGCAGAAGCCATTGCCAGTAAAGGTTTGGATATGGAAGATATTGCTGCAATTGGTATTACCAATCAGCGAGAAACTGTAGTTGTTTGGGATAAAAAAACAGGCAAACCAGTTTACAATGCCATTGTTTGGCAAGATAAAAGAACATCAAATTATTGTGATGAGCTAAAAGCTGCAGGAAAATCTGCAATGATAAAAGAAAAAACAGGTTTAGTCATCGATTCTTATTTTTCTGGAACAAAAGTAAAATGGATTTTAGATAATGTTGATGGTGCAAGAGAAAAAGCAGAAAAAGGAGAGCTTTTATTAGGAACAATTGATTCTTGGTTGGTTTGGAATTTCTCTAAAAAACAAAAACATATTACAGATGTAACCAATGCATCAAGAACTTTATTGTTCAATATAAATACAATGTCTTGGGATAATGAATTGTTAGAATTGCTAACCATTCCAAAATCTATGTTGCCAGAAGTAAAACAATCAAGCGAAATTTACGGACACACAAAATCTACTTTTTTTGATTGTAATATTCCAATTGCAGGAATTGCTGGTGACCAACAAGCAGCTCTTTTTGGTCAAATGTGTACCAAAAAAGGAATGGTGAAGAACACGTATGGAACAGGTTGTTTTATGCTGATGAATATTGGTAAAAAACCAATTCAGTCCAAAAACAATTTGCTAACCACAGTTGCTTGGAAAATCAATGGAAAAACTACCTATGCTTTTGAAGGAAGTGTTTTTATTGCAGGTGCTGCAGTGCAATGGTTACGAGATGGATTAAAAATTATAAGAAATTCTTCAGAAGTAGAAGCGTTAGCAAACTCTGTAGAAAATTCTGATGGTGTATATTTTGTACCATCTTTTGCAGGTTTAGGAGCACCACATTGGAACCAAAAAGCACAAGGAACCATTTTTGGAATAACAAGAGGTACTACAGATGCGCATATTGCTCGAGCAACTTTAGATGCCATTGCATATCAATCTATGGACATTTTAAAAGCCATGGAAGCAGATGCAGAAATTTCTATCAAAGAATTACGAGTTGATGGCGGTGCAACAGTAAATAATACATTAATGCAGTTTCAAGCAGATGTTTTAAATACAAAAACAATTCGACCAGAAGTTGTAGAAACTACTGCAATGGGAGCAGCTTTTTTGGCAGGTTTAGCTGTAGGTTTTTGGGACAGTGAGAAAGAAATTCAACAAATTTGGCAAGTTGATAAGGAGTTTAAACCTTCTCAAGAAAGAAAAAAAATAGAAAAAAATATTAAAGGTTGGTATAAAGCCATTGAAGCCTTAGAATATTGGACAAAATAAATCAACAGTAAACATTAATAAATATGACGCCATTTATAGCAGAAATCATTGGAACTTTTTTATTGTTACTTCTTGGAGCAGGAGTGGTAGCAAACGTGGTTTTAGAAAAAACAAAATCTAACGATTTAGGTTGGATGATAATTACAACAGCATGGGGTTTTGCTGTTTTTGTAGGTGTTTCTGTTGCAGGACCATATAGTGGTGCACATTTAAACCCAGCAGTAAGTATTGGTTTAGCTGTTGCTGGTAAATTCGAATGGAGTTTAGTTTTGGAATATGTAGTAGCACAATTTATAGGAGCTATGTTAGGTGTTTTTTTTGCATGGTTACTCTATAGAGATCATTTTAAGGCGACAGAAGATGGGGAGTTAAAGAAAGCTGTTTTTTGTACAGCACCAGCAATTCGAAACTACAGCAGTAATTTAATTAGTGAAATTATAGGTTGTTTTGTTTTAGTTTTTGTGGTTTTATATTTTACGAATGCTAATTTAAGTGATGTAGATAATGGGCCAATTCCTATTGGTTTAGGTTCTTTAGGAGCTTTACCAGTGGCAATTTTGGTTTGGGTAATTGGTTTGTCTTTAGGAGGTACAACAGGTTATGCAATAAATCCTGCAAGAGATTTAGGACCAAGAATTATGCATGCCATTTTACCCATAAAAAATAAAGTTTCTAGTGATTGGAGTTATTCATGGATACCTGTGATAGGACCCATTATTGGAGCGGTTTTAGCAGGACTTTTGTTTTTAGTTTTATCAATGTAAAAATCTTTTAAATATGAAGTTGAAAATTTTATTTTTTTTACTGATTTATTCAACTTTAAACGCTCAGGAGATTCCTCCAATATTAAAATTTCAACCAGAAGATTACCAAGCCGAAAATCAAAACTGGGGAATAGTACAAAATAAAGAAAAATTCATTTTTGTTGCCAATAACGAAGGTTTATTAGAGTATAATGGAGGTAGATGGAAAATGTATCCTTCACCAAATAATACAATAATAAGATCGTTACTTTTTCACAACAATCGTATTTATAGTGGTGCGTACATGGATTTTGGTTTTTGGACAAGAAACAAAAACGGACTCTTAAAATACACTTCATTATCAAATAAAATTAAAAACAACTTTATAGAAGATGAAAATATTTGGAATATTAAACAATTTGATAATTGGATATTATTTCAATCATTTCACAGAATTTACTTTTATAATATAGATACTGAAGAAGTTAGTTATAAAACAGATTTTAATAATTATTATAAAATATTTGAAATAGATAATAATATTTACATTTTTAAAAAAAATGGCGAATTAGTTCAACTTCAAAACGATACCGAAAAAATAATTGCAAAATTTACGCAACAACAAAAAGTAAAACTTGTTTTAAATCTCTTTAAAATACCTAATGGTTTCATCGTTTTAACAAGAAATAATGGTTTTTTCAAAATTGAAAATCAATCTATAAGCAAATGGGAGTTACCATTTTTTGATGAATTTAAAAATTATCAAATTTTTAGTGGAATTCAATTAAAAGATAAAACCTTTATGTTGGGTACAATCTCTAATGGAATTATTCATTTAAATGAAAATGGTGATTTTATGAATAGGATAGATCAAACCAATGGTTTGTCTAATAATACAGTTTTAAATTTATTTGAAGATTTAGATGGCAATGTTTGGTCAGCTTTAGATAATGGTATTAATTGTTTAAATGTACAATCTTATATTAAAGAATTTAATGATGATGATGGTCATTTTGGTACTACGTATTGCTCCATAAAATTTAACGATAAAATTTATATTGGTACTAATCAGGGGTTGTTTTACAAGTCTTTAAATAAAAATGAGTCATTAAAAAGAGTTCAAGGTATTAAAGGGCAAGTTTGGTCTTTGTTTAAAAAAGGGGAGGATTTATTATGCGGTCATACTTCAGGAAGTTTCCAAATTGTAAATGATAGGGCAATACAAATTACAGAATTTTCTGGAACTTGGAATTTTAAAGAAATACCTAAACAACCTAATTTGTTATTACTAGGTCATTATTCTGGAATGAGTATTTTAGAAAAGAAAAACAACCTATGGCAACTTAAAAATAAAATTAGTGGATTTCAAAATTCAGCTCGATTTTTCGAAATCACAAATGAAAATATAGTTTATGTAAATCATGAATATAAAGGAGTTTATAAGTTAGTTTTAGATAAAAACTATGATAAATTTATTAAAAACGAAATTTTAACTTCTGCAGAAAAAGGCAAAGGTTCAGGTTTGGAAAAACACAACAATAAGTTACTGTACAGTCAAAAATCAGGAGTATTTGTGTTGAATGAAAGTACTGATAAATTTGAAAAAGACTCAATTTTAAGTCAGCTTTTTTCAGAAAACGAGTACATATCTGGTAAGTTAATTTCAGATAAAAAAAATAGGTTATGGTCCTTTAACAAAAGTGCTATAAGTTATTTAGAGAAAGGTCCTGTAAAAGATAAAGTTTCTATAAAATTTATTCCAATTCAAAATTACTTAAGAAAATCAACCGTAAGTTTCGAAAATATTACAAACATATTTAATGATACGTATTTGGTAGGTAAAACAAACGGATATTTATTTTTAGATTTAAGTGAAAAGCAAGACTTTACGCATGAGATTTTTTTAAATAGTATCACCATTAAAAATGAAGCAAATTCAAAAGTTTCAATTGTAGAAAAAGCAACTTTTACAGATCAACAAAACTCGTTAATTTTTAAATTTAGTAGCCCAGTTTATAATAAATATGAATTTGTAAACTATCAGTACAAATTAAATAATAGTGATTGGATAAGTCTTGGAAATCAATCAGAATTGGTTTTCGAAAACTTATCTTTTGGTAATTACGATTTACAAATTAGATCAAATATTGGAA
The DNA here is from genome assembly GCF_005885675.1 of Polaribacter aestuariivivens. Taxonomy (GTDB): domain Bacteria; phylum Bacteroidota; class Bacteroidia; order Flavobacteriales; family Flavobacteriaceae; genus Polaribacter; species Polaribacter aestuariivivens. The sequence goes on along the minus strand of NZ_VANR01000005.1, from coordinate 237,761 downwards.
AGCAAATTTCCAATAACATCATTTCTTATAAATTTAAAATAAACCCACCTATTTATTTTACAAATACGGCTATAACATTATATATTCTGCTTATTATATTAGTTGGCTTTTTGGTACATAAACAATATAAAAAGTATTATAGGAAGCAAAATAAAGAATTAATGAAAGAGAATTTAAGGCAATTTGAGATTCAAAAAATTCAAGCAGATAAAGAGGTAATAAGGTTACGAAATGAAAAATTAAGTCAAGAGGTAGAAAGTAAAAACAGAGAGTTAGCAATTTCTACAATGAGTATTATTAAAAGAAACGAGTTTTTAAATAGTATTAAAAAGGAACTAAAGAAAACTTCCAATATTGAAGAAAGTAGTCCTGTTTACAAGTTGATAGATAAAAACTTAAATAGTACAAAAGACTGGAACTTTTTTAAAGAAGCATTTAATAATGCAGATAAAGATTTTTTAAAAAGAGCCAAAAAATTACATCCAGATTTAACACACAATAATTTAAAGTTCTGTGCATACTTAAGATTAAACTTAACCTCTAAAGAAATTGCACCTTTATTAAACATTTCAGTTAAAAGTGTTGAAATTAGAAGATATAGATTGAGAAAAAAACTAAATTTACCTCACGAAACTAATTTGACAGATTATATTTTAAGTATTTAAGATAATAATTTAACAACAATACCTCTACATTACCTCTACATTTTCATTTTAACGATTGTTTTAAAAATAAAATTAATATTGTTAAAACCCTTTGTATTCAATCGTTTTAGTGTGCTTTTTCAAAATTATTTTTTTTGTAGTTTTTTTGTAAAGGTCTTTTTTATTGAACACAACTATTAATATACATAAATTTGATTTTAAGTTAATATTACGTTAAACTTAAATTTTTGTAGTTGTGGTAATATTGAATAATAAATCAAATCAAAAATCAATAATAATGTGTAAATCAATCAAAAAAAGAAAACAGTTGCTAGTAACTTTTTTAATGTTTTTTGCAGTAAGCTTTTCAGTTTATGCTCAAAAAACAGTTAAAGGAACTGTTTTAGATGAAACAGGGCTTCCTTTACCGTCAGCATCAGTTACAGTGAAAGGAACAGCAAACGGAACATCAACCGATTTTGATGGAAAGTTCTCAATAACAGTTGCGAACGATGCTAAAGTGTTAGTTGTATCTTATATAGGATACAAAACAAAAGAAGTAGCTATTACAAATAGCGATTTAAAAATTGCTTTAGAAGTTGAAGCAAATTCTTTAAATGAAATTATTGTTGTAGGATATGGAACTCGAAGAAAAAGCGATGTTGTTGGTGCAGTTGCAAAAGCCGATTTATCCAAAGCAACAGCAACTCCAACTTCAGATGTAACAGAAATGTTAAGAGGTAGGGTTTCTGGTTTACGAGTAGATGTTGGAGGAGGTTCTTTACGACCTGGAGGAACTTCGGAAATCTTATTAAGAGGTAGAAGTTCTATAGAAGGTAATGTAAGTGGTATTTACGTAGTAGATGGTATTATTAGAGAAGGAGGAATTGAAGATATTAATCCTGATGATATAGAATCTATTGAGGTTTTAAAAGATGCTTCTGCACAAGCAATTTATGGAGCAAAAGGATCAAATGGTGTTATATTAATAACAACAAAAAGAGGAAAAAATAATAAAGTAAATGTTTCTTACCACGGATTTTTAACTACTAAAAAACTAGAAAGAAATTTTGATGTTTATAGTGGACAAGAATATGCACAGTTAAGACGAGAAGCTGTAAGAGCAACAAGAGCAGATAATTCATATCCAGATGATGCAGATATTTTTAGTAATATCGAATTAAACTCAATAGCAAATAACGAGTTTGTAGATTGGGAAAATGAATTGGTAGCTCCAGGAATTGTAAATAGTCATTCATTGAGTATTGTTGGTGGTACAGAATTTACAAAAGTATACGGAAGTGTAAATTATTTTAGAGAAGAAGGTATTATACCAACTTCAACATATACAAGAAAAAATTTAAGATTAAATGTTGATCAAAAAATTACAGATAAAATTTCTGCAAGATTTGATATAAACTTACTTAATGATTTATCTGAAAGAGCTGCAAATGTAAATGTTATTACGTTTTCACCTTTAGGAAGAGCTTATGATGACATGGGAAATATTACTCAATTTCCAAGTGGAGAAGATGGAACTGCAATAAACCCATTATGGAATTTAAGAGAAGAAGATCATGACGAAAAAGGGAATGATTTTGTGGTAAACTTTATTCCAACTTATCAAATTACAGATGATTTAAAATATCAATTAACTACTTCATTAACCAGAAAAACATCAGAAAGAGGTCAGTACCAATCTTCTTTAAGTGGAGCTGGAGATTCAGATAGAGGTATTGCAAGAATAGACAATCAATTAAGAGAAGCGTTTTTTATAGAAAACATAATCACTTATAATAAAGAGTTTAATCCAGACAATATTTTCAATTTAACATTGGCATCAACAATGGATGAAAATAAGTTTACACAAACATTTACAGAAGGTAGAGGTTTTCCTAACGAAAGTTTAGGTTACGATGGAATTACAAATGCCATTGGTGGTGTAGAAGTGCAACGTAACAAAACCAAAACAAGAAATCTTTCTTACATGGCAAGAGCTCGTTACAATTTTATGGATAAATATTTGGTAACAGGTACAGTAAGAAGAGATGGTTCTTCTGTAAATGCAAGAGACTTTAAGTGGACAACAAACCCAGCAATTGCATTTGCTTGGAAAATGCAAAATGAAAGTTTTATAGAAAATATAGAGGAAATTCAAGAATTAAAATTAAGAGTAACCTATGGTTCTTTAATCAATTCTTTAAGCAGACCTTATACTTCATTGTTTACGGCTGCTGGTCAAAATTATGTTTTTGATGGTGAGTCAGCTTCAGGATATTCTCCTTCAGTAATTTTACCAAACCCACAATTAGAGCATGAAAGAATAACTACTTTCAATATTGGTGTAGATTTTTCTTTATTTGATAGATTCTTAACAGGTAGTTTAGAATACTATGATGCAATTACAAGCAATTTATTATTAAGAAGAGGTGTGCCTTCTACAACAGGTTATCAGTACACATTCTTTAATGCAGGTGAAGCGCAAAACAAAGGTATAGAACTAAGTTTAACAGCCAACTTAATTAATAATGACGACTTTAGATGGTCAGTTTCTACAATTTGGTCGAACAACCAAAACAAACTACTTTCACTTTATAATGATGGTAATGGAAACCCAATTTTAGAAGACGATGCTTACAACTACTTTGTTGGTCAGCCAACAAATGTTTTAAGACAATATCAATTTGATGGTATTTGGCAAGAAGGTGATGATTTTGCAAATGCACCACAAGCAAACCCAGATTCTGCAATCACTCAAACAGATTTAAGACCTGGAGATATTAGAATTAAAGACACAAATGGAGTAGATGCTAATGGAAATGTAACTGGAGTTCCAGATGGAAAAATAACACAAGAAGATAGAGTGTTTATAGATCCAAATCCAGATTGGTTTGGTTCATTATCTACCACAATGGAATACAAAGGTTTTGATTTGTTTTTAGACTTTTATGCAGTTGAAGGAGCAACAAAAGTAAACCCATTCTTATCAGACTTTAATAACGGAGGTACTTTATCTGGAAAATTAAACGGAGTTAAAGTTCCATATTATACTCCAGAAAACCCATCAACAACTTTTCCAAGACCAAACTTTGATGCAGCACCACAATACTTAAATGCATTGGCTGTTAAAGATGCTTCTTACGTTAGATTAAGAACCATTAGTTTAGGGTATACTTTACCAGATGTTATAACAACAAAACTAAGTTTAAGTCAAATAAAATTATATGTTACTGGAACCAATTTATTTACAAAAACAGATTATATTGGGTATAGTCCAGAGGTTAATATTAGAAGTACATTTTCTAATGCAGATACAGGTTATCCAGACGCAACAGCGTTTACTTTTGGAGTTAAAATTAAATTATAAAAAACAAGATCATGAAATTTAAGAATAGTTATTCAACAATTAAAAAAAGTATATTACTAATAGCAGTAATAACTTTGACGGTGTCATGTGATGGTTATTTAGATGAGCAACCAAGCACATTAATAGATTCAGGTTACATATATAATACAGAAGAAGGTTTAAAATCTGGTGTTGTTAGTTTGTATAAGTTCGATAGAGATCGTTACGACAATGGCACACAAGATTATATGGGAGCAGTTTTAATGCAATCTAGAAGTGATTTAGCATTTAGTAGAACAGGTTATACAGGTTTAATGGGAAGATATCAAAGAGGTATTTCTCCAATAGATTTAGGATCAAATTTTACCTCTAGGTTATTTTGGAAACATTTTTACAACATCACCAACAAAGCAACAGATATAATTAATGCTGCAGAAGTTGTAGAAGATGTAGATCAAGCAACTAAAAATCAAATCATTGCAGAAGCAAAGTTTTTTAGAGCGCATTCCTATTTTTATTTATATAGAATGTATAAAAACATTTTTGTAACTACAAAATCTGTAACTGTAGAAAATGCTTTTGATGTAGTTGAAACCAATTCAACAAAAGAAGAAATTTTTGATTTAATAAATAGCGACTTACAATTTGCGATAGATAACTTACAATGGAATGTAAAATTTGGAAGAATTTCTAAAGGAACAGCAAAACACGTAAAAGCAAAAGTAGCTATGTGGGAAGGAGACTGGGCTGAAGCTAAAAAACAAGCATTAGATGTTATTGAAGATCCAATGAGTCCTCATAGCTTAGTAGCTACAACAGCAGATGTTTTCAAAGGTGATAGAAATAATTCTGAACAATTATACGTAATTCAATCTCAAGACGACGTTTTAGGTGGTGGAGAAGTAACCATGATGAACGCAAATTTTGTTACTCAATATTTTCAAATTCCAGGAATTGTTGAAGAAATTGAACAAGGAGGTAGAGGTTTTTCAAGAGTATTACCAAACAATTATTTATTAGATTTATTGGCAGAAGACCCAAATGACACTAGAGATGATAACACATACTTTAGATTAAATTATTTTTATAATGATGTAAATACTTTACCATCAGGTAAAAATGTAGGTGATGTAATTGATATTTACAAACCAATTTCACCAGCAAATCCAAATGGAGTTCAATATCAAAGATATTATCAAAGATTGCACCCATCTTGTATTAAATTTAATCAAGAAGATGACGACCCAAAATCTTACAGAAACAGAAGTAATATTTTAGTTTACAGATTGGCAGAAACTTATTTAATAGCTGCAGAAGCTATTATGAGATCAACAGGAGATCCTTTACCATACATTAACGCTATTAGAACAAGAGCCAATGCAGCTCCAGTTACAGCAGTAAATGAACAAGTAATTTTAGATGAACGAGCAAGAGAATTATCATTTGAAGGTCAACGTTGGTTTACGCTAAAAAGAATGGGACAAGATGTAATTAACCGTCAAATAACAAGTTTTGCAGGTGATGGCGATTTCTTTCCAGCAAATAGAGGAGCAAAAGACCCAAGAACAAACTGGCAAGATCATTTTATAAACTGGCCAATTTTTCAAGAAGATTTAGATCTTTTAGGGCCTAATTACCCACAAAATACAGGATACTAATTAACAAAGTATTTATTCTTTATTAAAATAGTATCGAAAATTAAGCCCCTAATTTTTTTTCGATACTATTTTTTATGAAACTAATTTATCATTAATATATTTCTAATGCGCTTTTCATTCATCATTTTAGTAACTACTTTATTTTTTTCATGTAATAAATTTTCATCAAATGAAAAGATAGACTTTGCTAAAAATCCAGTAATTGCTCACAGAGGAGCATGGAAAAACAATAATTTGCCAGAAAATTCTATAGCATCATTAAAAGAAGCAATTCGTTTAAAATGTTTTGGAAGCGAGTTTGATGTGAGAATGACCAAAGACGAAGTGCTAATTGTAACTCACGATAAAGATTATAATGATTTAATTATTGAAGAAACCAACTATGAAGAACTAGCAACAAAAAAATTATCAAATGGTGAAACTTTACCAACGCTAAAATCATATTTGTTAGCGGGTATGGAAAATAATACCACAACAGGTTTTATTGTAGAGCTAAAACCAACTTCTTCAAAAGAGAGAAATGTACTAATAACAGATAAAACACTAGCGCTAGTAAAAGAACTAAAAGCAGATAAATTTGTAGCTTCATACATCAGTTTTAGTTTTGATATTTTAAAACGAATTTTAAAGAAAAATCCATCAGCAAAAACACAGTATTTAGATGGTTCAAAATCTCCAAAAGAATTAAAAGAAAACGGAATTTCTGGTTTAGATTATTTAGCATATAAAATTAAAAAGAATCCTAATTGGATTTCTGAAGCAAAGGAATTAAATATTACTTTAAACGCTTGGACAGCAAATTCAACTGAAGATATAGATTGGTTATTGGCAAACGATTTTGATTATATAACCACAAATGAACCAGAATTAGTTTTTGAGAGAATTAAAAAAGCACCAACAAATAATGGTTACATTTTGGTTTGGAGTGATGAATTTAATTACAAAGGAAACCCAGATCCAACAAAATGGAACTTTGCTTATGGTTTTATAGCAAACAGAGAAAACCAATATTATACAGATAGTTTAAAAAATGCAAGAGTAGAAAATGGAACTTTAATCATTGAAGCTCATAAAGAAACCATTGCAAACAAAGATTATAACAATCCAGATTTACTCAAAAAAAGCTGGAAAAAATATGCTGCAGAAAGAAAAGTTGGTAAATACACATCTGCAAGATTAACTACAAATAACATTGTATCTTGGCAATATGGTAAATTTGAGGTAAAGGCAAAATTACCAAAAGGTGTTGGTATGTGGCCTGCAATTTGGATGTTAGGTGATAATAAAACCAAAGTTGGTTGGCCAGAATCTGGTGAAATAGATATCATGGAACATGTTGGTTTTAATAACGATTCCATTTTTGGCACAGTTCATACAAAAGCTTTTAATCATACAAAAAATACCCAACAAGGTAAAAGTGTTTTTATCAATAACCCAAATGAGGAGTTTCATGTCTTTGCATTAGAATGGACGCCAGAAAAAATAGACTTTATTTTAGATGGTAAAATTTACAATACATTTGTTAATCAACACAAAACAACTGCAGAATGGCCATTTGATCAAAAATTTTACTTAATTTTAAATGTTGCAGTTGGTGGAATGTTAGGTGGTAAAAAAGGAATTGACGATACTATTTTTCCACAAAAAATGATTGTAGATTATGTAAGGGTATATCAAAAGGAAAAGTAATAATGATGAAAAACATTTTAATAATTGCATTGATTTTTTTAGCTAGTTGTAATTCTAATAAACAACAAACTGAGCTAAAAGTAATGACATATAACATTCGTTTAGATGTAAAATCAGATGCTGAAAACCAATGGGCAAATAGAAAAGATTTTTTATTATCTCAAATCAAGTTTTATGAACCTACAGTTTTTGGAACTCAAGAAGGTAGGCCAAATCAAATTGAAGATTTAACAAATGGTTTAAAAAATTACAATTACATTGGTCATGGAAGAGATGGAGCAAACAAAGGTGAATATTCCGCAATTTTTTACGACAAAACAAAAGTAAAATTTAGTAATGTAAATACTTTTTGGCTTTCCGAAACTCCAGAAAAAATGTCTTTAGGTTGGGATGCTTCCTATCCAAGAATTTGTACATATGGCTTAATGACAGTTTTAAATTCAGATGAAAAAATTTGGGTATTTAATACGCACTTAGATCATAAGGGTGCTGAGGCTCAATTAAAAGGTATGGAGTTAATCGAAACTGAAATTAAAAAAGTAAATACTCAAAATTATCCCGTAATTTTAACGGGCGATTTTAATGTAGAACCTAACAGTAAATTAATTTCAAAATTAAAAGCAAATTTTAACGACACTAAAGAACTAGCAAATACAAACGTTTTTGGTTCAGATGGAACTTTTAATGGATTCAAATTTCATGAGCCAATTACACGCAGAATAGATTATATAATGATTTCTAAAAATGCAAACTTAGAAATAAAAAAATACGCAGTATTAACAGATTCTAAAGATTTAAAATACCCTTCAGATCATTTTCCTGTGTTTGTCCAAATTCAATTAAATTAATATTATGAAAATAAAGTCAAAACCACTTTTCTTAACCAGCTTATTAGTTATAGCAACTTTTTTAAATTGTAAAGATTCTAATCAAACAATTTCAAATTCAGCATTAGATCAAAATATAGAGCATAAAGTAGACTCTGTTTTAAATTTAATGAATTTAGAAGAAAAAGTTGGGCAAATGGTGCAATATTCTGCAGGTTGGGATTTAACAGGACCAGCATCTTCAAAAAGTGCACAAGAAAAAGTAAATAAAATAAAAAAAGGATTAGTAGGTTCTGTTTTAAATGTAGTATCAGTAAAAGAAGTTCGCGAAGCACAAAAATTAGTCATGGAAAATTCTCGTTTAAAAATTCCAATGATTTTTGCTTACGATGTGATTCATGGCTTAAAAACTATATTTCCAACACCATTAGGTGAATCTGCAAGTTGGGATTTAGATTTAATGGAAAAATCGGCATCAATTGCAGCTAAGGAATCTGCAGCTTCTGGCTTAAACTGGACCTTTGCACCAATGGTAGATGTTTCTAGAGATGCAAGATGGGGAAGAATAATGGAAGGTGGAGGTGAAGATCCTTATTTAAGTGCGCAAATTGGTGTGGCAAGAGTAAAGGGTTTTCAAGGAAATGATTTATCAGATATAAATACCATTGCAGCATGTGCAAAACATTTTGCAGGGTATGGTTTTGCTGAAGCTGGTAGAGATTATAATACTACAACTGTTGGCGAATTTGAATTGCATAATATGATTTTACCTCCATTCAAAGCAGCTGCAAAAGCAGGTGTAGCAACTTTTATGAACTCTTTTAATGATATTGATGGTATTCCAGCAACAGGTCATAAAGTATTACAAAGAGATATTTTAAAAGGCGACTGGAATTGGAACGGGCTTGTAGTTTCAGATTGGGGTTCCATAGGAGAAATGAGAGCTCACGGATTTGCAAAAGACAAAAAACAAGCAGCAGAAATAGCACTAAATGCAGGAAGTGATGTAGACATGGAATCATATGCTTATGAAGCACACTTAGCAGAACTACTAGAAGAAAATAAAATTTCTTTAGAACATTTAAACGATGCTGTTAGACGTATTTTAAGATTAAAATTTCAGTTAGGTCTTTTTGATGATCCTTATAAATATTGTGATGAAGAAAGAGAAAAAAACGAAATTTATACACCAGAACATTTGGGGGTAGCAAGAGATGCAGCAAAAAAATCAATTGTACTTTTAAAAAATGAGAACAATATTTTACCTGTATCTAAATCAGTAAAAAGTATTGCTGTTATTGGTCCATTTGCAGATAATAAAGATACTCCTATTGGAAATTGGCGAGCAAAAGGCGAGTACAACACAGCAGTTTCTTTATTAGAAGGGGTAAAAGCAAAAGTAGATAAAAATACAAAAGTGTATTATGAAAAAGGAGTTGAACTAACAATACCAACCGTAAAACCTGGTGATAATCAATTTTTATTTCCACTAAAATTTAATACAGAAGATAGAACAGGAATCAAAGAAGCAGTTGCAGCAGCAAAAAAAGCTGAAATCGTTTTGTTAGCAATTGGAGAAGATGCCTACCAATCTGGAGAAGGTAGAAGTCAAACAAACATAGGTTTTGCTGGGTTACAAAACGAATTGTTAGAAGCAGTTTACAAAGTAAATAAAAATATAGTTTTAGTTTTATCAAACGGAAGACCAATGGACATCTCTAGAGCAAACGAAATTTTACCAGGTATTTTAGTAACGTGGCAATTAGGTTCAGAATCTGGAAACGGAATTGCAGATGTACTTTTTGGCGATTATAATCCAGCAGGAAAACTACCAGTTTCTTTTCCAAGAAATGTAGGGCAAGAGCCATTATTTTACAATCAAAAAAATACTGGTAGACCTTACAACCCTAAACACGTAACTTTTTCTGGATATACAGATTCTGAAAAAACAGCACTTTACCCATTTGGTTTTGGGTTAAGTTATACCTCTTTTTCTTATGAGAATTTAAAAGTTGATAAAGAAACAATGTCTGTTGATGGTAAAATAACATTATCTGTAGATATTACAAATTCAGGAAAAACTGGTTGTGCAATTATATATAAGAGATTTAGTGGCAAGTATTGTAAGACCAGTAAAAGAGTTAAAAGGATTTCAAAAAATTACATTAAATCCAGGTGAAACAAAAACAGTTTCTTTTACAATAGATAAAGAAGTACTTCAATTTTATACAATTAATAGAAAATGGGAAGTAGAAACAGGAGAATTTATGCTTTTTGTAGGTGGAAATTCAGCTACAAAAATGAAGCAAAAAATTACTGTTGAATAATTTTTTATCCTAAAATTGATGTAAAATAGTTCAAAAAAAAAAAACTACATACTTTTGCAGTCCAAAAACTCGCAGTTTAGGTTGCGATAATTACGACAAAAAAAGATACATGGCAAAGAATTTAGTAATTGTAGAGTCTCCAGCAAAAGCAAAAACCATAGAAAAATTCCTTGGAAAAGATTTTCAAGTAGAATCTAGTTATGGGCATATAGCAGACTTACCTTCAAAAGAATTAGGTATTGATGTAGATGGAGATTTTAACCCAAAATATATAGTTTCAGACGATAAAAAACCCGTTGTTAAAAAATTAAGAGCATTATCAAAAAAAGCAGATACTGTTTGGTTAGCAAGTGATGAAGATCGTGAAGGAGAAGCAATTGCGTGGCATCTAAAAGAGCAATTAGATTTAAAAGACGAAAATACAAAACGTATTGTTTTTCATGAAATAACCAAAAAAGCCATTTTAAAAGCAGTCGAAAATCCAAGAGATATAGACTATAATATGGTAAATGCACAACAAGCTCGTAGAGTTTTAGATAGGCTTGTAGGTTATGAGTTGTCACCAGTTTTATGGCGTAAAGTAAAAGGTGGTTTGTCAGCAGGAAGAGTACAATCTGTTGCAGTTCGTTTAATTGTAGAAAGAGAAAGAAGTATACAAGAGTTTAAGCCAGAAACACATTATAAAGTAGTTGCAGAGTTTTCTAACAACGAAGGAAAAGCTTTTAAAGCAACCATTCCAAAAAATTTCGATTCTAAAAAAGCAGCAGAAAATTTTTTAAAATCTTGTGCAAATGCCAGTTTTTCAATTGCCGATTTAACAAAAAAACCAGCAAAAAAATCTCCAGCAGCACCATTTACAACATCAACCTTACAACAAGAAGCATCTCGTAAACTAGGTTTCCCAGTAGGAAAAACTATGCAGGTAGCACAACGTTTGTATGAAGCAGGTTTAATTACCTATATGAGAACAGATAGTGTAAATTTATCTGTAGATGCCAGAAACGAAGCAGAAGAAGAAATTACCAATTATTACGGAAAAGAATATAGCAAGCAACGTGTTTTTAAGTCAAAAGCAAAAGGAGCTCAAGAAGCTCACGAAGCAATTAGGCCAACAAACATGAAAATGCACTCTGTAGATACTGAGTATGACCAAAACAGATTGTATGATTTAATCTGGAAAAGAACATTGGCTTCTCAAATGAGTGATGCACAACTTGAAAGAACCAACGTAAAAATTGAAAACTCAGAAAACAGTAAAATATTTACTGCAAATGGAGAAATGATTAAGTTTGAAGGTTTCTTAAAAGTGTATTTAGAAGGAAATGATGATGATGAAGCAGAGGAACAAGCAGGAATGTTGCCAAACTTAAAAATAAACGAAAGTTTAGAGTATACTTTTATCAACGCAACTCAACGTTTTACGAGTCCACCTTACAGATTTACTGAAGCATCTTTAGTGAAGCAATTAGAAGAATTAGGTATTGGACGTCCATCAACATACGCACCAACAATTTCAACAGTTCAAAGAAGAGGTTATATAGAAAAAGGACAAAATGAAGGTGTAGAAAGAGAGTACCAACAATTAATACTTTCTAATGGTGAGGTTAAAAACCAAACATTAACTGAAAAAACAGGCTCTGACAAAAATAAATTAGTTCCAACAGATATCGGAAACATTGTAAACGACTTTTTGGTGGCTAACTTCTCTAATATTTTAGATTTTGGTTTTACCGCTAAAGTAGAAAATTCTTTTGATGATATTTCTGAAGGAAATGAAAATTGGACAGAGATGATTAAAAGTTTCTATACCAAATTTCACGATAATGTAGAAGATGTAAAAGAAAATGCAGACAGAGAAAGTGGTGAACGTATTTTAGGAAAACATCCAGAGTCTGGTAAAACAGTTTTAGTTCGTTTAGGTAAATTTGGTCCAATTGCACAAATTGGAGCGCCAGAAGATGAAGAAAAATCTTTCGCAAGCTTAAATAAAGATCAGAATTTAGGAACCATTACTTTAGAGGAAGCATTAGAATTATTTTTACTGCCAAAAACGTTAGGCACCTATGAAGGTGAAGAAGTTATTGTGTCAAATGGACGTTTTGGACCTTACATTAAGTTTGGTTCCATGTTTGTTTCCTTAGATAAAGGTGAAAATCCAATGGAGGTAGATTTGGAAAGAGCCAAAGAATTAATTGTTGCAAAACAAAAAGCTGATGCTCCAATTTATCATTATGAAGATTTACCTGTTCAAAAAGGAGTTGGACGTTTTGGGCCTTTTATAAAATGGAATGGAATGTTTATCAACGTAAACAAAAAATACGATTTTGATAACCTTTCAGACGATGATATTGTTGAATTAATTGAAGTAAAGAAGCAGAAAGAAATTGATAAGGTAATTCATAATTGGGAAGATGTTGGTATTCGTGTAGAAAAAGCACGTTGGGGAAGATTCAATGTTTTAAAAGGAAAAATTAAAATTGAACTTCCAAAAACCACTGATATCGAAAAACTTTCTAAAGATGAGGCAGTTAAAATGATAGAAGCGAAAACACCAAAGAAAAAAGCTGCAAAAAAGAAAACAACAACCAAAAAAACTGCTAAAAAAAAGTAATGATTTAGTATCTTGCATACTTTATTATTAAAAATTTGATGAATCAAGACTTTTTAACCCCTGTAAAAGAAGATGTTGTGTCACATTTAGTGAAGCAGTCATCACTTGCTTTAGCGCAAAAAGTTAAAATTCATACAGTTCAAGAAGGCTTTCCAGACCTAGAAAACGTACAAATTGCTATTTTAGGAGTTCAAGAAGACCGAAACTCAGAAAATAATTTTGGATGTGGAAATGATTTACACTTTATCAGAAAAAAATTATACGAATTATTTCCCGGTGATTGGAGTACAAATATTGCCGATTTAGGAAATGTTTTAAAAGGAAACCAAGTTTCGGATACTTATTTTGCTGTATCAGAAATTATTACAGATCTTTTAAAAAAGAACATCATTCCAATAATTATTGGAGGAGGTCAAGATATTACCTACGTAAATTACAGAGCTTATGACTCGCTAGAGCAAACTGTAAATATTACAGCAGTAGATAGTAGGTTTGATTTAGGAAATTTGGAAGATGAACTAACCTCCCAATCTTATTTAAGTAAAATAATTATGCAAGAGCCTAATAACTTGTTTAATTATTGTAACGTAGGCTATCAAACATATTTTAACGCACAAGACGAAATTCAACTATTAGATAATTTATTTTTTGATGCGTATAGGTTAGGTAAAGCAAAAGAATTAGAAAATATAGAACCCGCTTTTAGAAACGCTGATATTGTTTCAATAGATATTGGAGCAATAAGACAAAGTGAAGCACCAGCAAACAATAATGCATCACCAAATGGATTTTATGGTGAAGAAATTTGTGCTATTTCTAGGTATGCAGGTATTAGTGATAAAGTAACCTCATTTGGAATTTACGAGTACAATTCAAAATATGATAACAATCACCAAACAGCTCATTTAATAGCTCAAATGATTTGGTATTTTATTGAAGGCGTGAATTTTAGAGTAAAAGATTATCCTTTTTCTGGAAAAGATAATTATCAAAAATTTACAGTATTATTAGAGGATGACGATCCTATTACCTTTTACAAAAGTAACAGATCTGGAAGATGGTGGATAGAGATAAATATTTTATCAGATAATAAATACAAAAGACATGCGTTAATACCATGTACATATAAAGATTATACAGATGCAACAAAGCAAATAATACCCGAAAAATGGTATAAAGCAATGAGAAAACTCGTATAATTAAAAAAAATATTGAAAAGTAATAAGTTAAAATGCAATTTGAACGTTGTTTATTAGCAAAAAAAATAATAGGTTTACGAACTTTTTAGTAAAGATATATTAGAATATGAAGAAAGCAGCAATATTTGCACTCTTAATAACAGTAATTTACAGTTGTGGCTCTAATGATAGAGGAGAATTAGTTGGTGTAAAAGCCAAGAAAAAGTGGTTTTCAGAAAAACCATTTGGTATGGCTTTAATTCCTGGAGGTTCTTTTACCATGGGAAAACAAGATGAAGACATTATTGGTACCATGAATTCGCCAACAAAAACGGTAACAGTTCGCCCATATTATATGGATGAAACTGAAATTACAAATAACGAATATAAAGAGTTTGTTCATTGGGTTAGAGATTCAATTATTAGAACAAGATTAGGATATCAAGCAGAGTTTGCGGCTATGGGAGCAACACCAAACCCTGAAGGAACTCCGCTTTCTGGTGGAATTCATGATTACGCCTTTGCAACTGTAGATACAACAAATGCAACACCTTATCAAAAATACATGTATGAAAACTACTGGAGTTTAGGTGATGGAATAGATTCTATAAAACCTTTAAATTGGGAAACTGATTTAGTTTGGAAAAAAGAAGAATATCCAGATGTTGATTATGTAGAAGTTATGGATTCACTTTACATTAGTAGAGAAGAAGCTGTGGACGGAATACGATCTTTTAACACAAAATTTTTAAAGTATAGATATTCTTGGTTTGATAGAGACAATGCAGCAAGAAAAGGAGGTAATAGAAAAGACTTCGTTCAAACGGAAGTATTAAACATTTATCCAGATACAACTGTTTGGGTAAAAGACTTTAACTATTCTTACAACGATCCAATGCATCAAGATTATTTTTACCACCAATCTTATGGAGATTATCCTGTTGTTGGTGTAACTTGGGGGCAAGCAAACGCATTTTGTAATTGGAGAACTAAAAAGAAAAACGATTATTTAAGAACTAGAAAAAACGTAACACAAGTTCCAGATTTTAGATTGCCAACAGAAGCAGAATGGGAATATGCAGCACGTGGAGGTTTAGAATTTGCAACATATCCTTGGGGTACAGGAAGTACAACTAGCGATAGAGGTTGTTTTTTAGCAAACTTTAAACCAGTAAGAGGTAATTATGCAGTAGATGGCGCTTTATACACTATGGAAGCACAATCATTTAATGCAAATGATTACGGATTGTACAACATGGCTGGAAATGTTTCAGAATGGACAAATACAGCTTACAACTTATCATCATATTATATGGCTTCTACGATGAATCCAAATGTTGAGGATAGAAAAAATAAAAGAAAAATTGTACGTGGAGGTTCTTGGAAAGATGTAGCATACTTTTTAGAAGTAGCATCTAGAGATTACGAATATGCAGATACAGCAAGAAGTTACATAGGCTTTAGAACCGTACAAAACTATATAGGAACAACTAACAAATAACAAGTTTAAAAACAATACCCTTAAAAATTAGTAAAAAATTATGGCACAGTCAAGATCTTACAAAAGAACAATGAATTTCGTTTACGGAATGGGAGCAGCAGTAGTAATTATTGGAGCTTTATTTAAGATACAACATTTCTCTATTGGACCTTTAACAGGAGGTGTTATGTTAACAATAGGTTTATTAGTAGAAGCTGCAGTATTTGCTGTTTCTGCTTTTGATGCACCAGAAGATGATTTAGACTGGTCTAAAGTTTATCCAGAATTAGGTGAAGATGGTTTTTCATCAGATAAAGAACAAAAGAAATTAGGTGCAGATGGTATGTTGTCTCAAAAATTAGATAACTTATTACAAGAAGCAAAAATAGACTCAACTTTAATGGAAAGCTTAGGAAATAGCATGAAGAATTTTCAAAATGCAGCTGAAGGTTTATCAGCAGCATCAGGTTCTGTAGCTTCAACTAATAAGTACAATGAAGAAATGTCTAAAGCAGCACTTCAAATGGAGTCTTTAAACAACTTATATAAAATTCAGGTAGAAAATTCTAGCAGACAAACAGAATTAAATACAGAAGTTGTACAAAATACAGAAAGATTAAAAGAGCAAATGGATGCTTTAGCAAAAAATATGTCTTCTTTAAACGGAGTGTATGGAGGAATGCTTTCAGCAATGTCAACAAAATAATAATTAGTTAAAAATAAACGTATAACAACTTAAAAAACTAATTATAATGGCAGGAGGAAAAATGTCCGCAAGACAAAAGATGATTAACTTAATGTATCTTGTATTTATTGCAATGTTAGCAATGAATATGAGTAAAGAAGTATTGTCAGCTTTTGGTTTTATGAACGAAGAAATTGTTATTAGCAACAACGCTACTAGCAAAAAAAATACACTAAGTTATGAGGGCTTAGCATTAAAAGCAGAAGATCAACCAGAAAAGTTTAAACCATTAAACGAAAAGGCAAAACAAATAAAAGCAGCTTCAGCAAGTTTTTACAGTTATCTATCAGATTTAAAGTCTAAAATGACAGCAGATATTGAAGATAAAAAAGACTATGAAGCAATGGATAAGACAGACTTTTTAGACAATTATTTCTTTCAAGGAGATAAAAACACAAAAGAAGGTCAAGAATTTGTTGATAATATAAATAATTATAGAGAAACCGTAATCAAAACATTAGGTCCAGATTTTAAAGATTTAAATGAAAGAACTAAGTTTAGATTTAACACAACTTCGGATAACAATCAAGATTGGTTAGATAGAAGATATAAAGGTTTCCCTTTAATTGCATCATTAACAAATATTACACAATTACAAGCAAACGTAAAAAATACGGAAAGCGATGTTTTAGTATCACTTTTAGGAGGGCAATTAGAAGCAGATAGTAAATTAACAACTAATAACTATAAAGGAATTGTATCATTAAACAAAACCGCATATTTTGCAGGAGAAAAAGTTTCTGGTCAGGTAGTTTTAGGAAGATATGATTCTAACCTAGTTCCTAGTAAAGTAACTTTAAACGGGCAAGATATTACAAACAATGTTCAAAACGGACAAGTATTGTTAGATATGCCAGCAGGAAATGTTGGAGAAAAAACAATAAAAGGAGAAATTACTTTCATGCAAGATGGTAAACCAGAAGTAATACCTTTTGAGAGTAAATACTCTGTAATTGCAGAACCAAGTAGTGCTGTAGTTTCTGCAGATAAAATGAACGTAGTTTATAGAGGTTTAAACAACCCTATTTCAGTATCATTACCAGGAGTTAGTGGAAATAATTTAAGAGTTTCTGCATCAGGAGGTACATTGTCAGGAAGTAATAGTAGTTATAATTTACGTCCAGGCGCTGGAAACATTGCAACTATTAATGTAAGTGCAACTTTAAGTAGTGGTAAAACTGTAAATTCTAAAGCAACTTTTAGAATTAAAGACATACCAGCAGCAATGGGTTCTGTAAGAGAACAATTTGGTGTTGTAAAAATGCCAAAAAGTGGTTTGTCTAATGCACCTATTTCTGCAGGCTTACCAGACTTTGAATTTGACTTAAAAATAGCAGTACAAAGCTTTAAAATAAAAGTTCCTGGAGAACTTACTATTATTGTAAACGGAACCAGATTAAATGCAGCTGCTAAAAAAGTACTATCGAAAGCTAAAAGAGGAGATCAAATTAATATTTACGACATTCAAGCAACAGCAAATGGAGTAAAACTTAAAAAGGTGTTACCTGTTACTATCGAGTTAACAAACTAGAATAAAATAAAAAAATGATGAAGAATTTTGTATTACTATTTTTCGCTCTTTTAACCACAGGCATTGTAAATGCGCAGGCAAATTTACTAAATGCAAAATCTGTAGATCAAATTGGTGTAAAAAGCGATCAACAATTGGCTGCAGATAATGATGGTCCATTACCTTATGGTTATGTAGATGATAGAGACGTATTGTGGTCTAAAGTAGTGTGGGAATTTATAGATTTAAACCAAAAAATAAATTTGCCGTATTATTTTCCAATAGATACGACCAATATTTCTTCAGATAGAAAGTCTTTGTTTCATACCTTAATTAAAGGAATCAAACAAGGTAAAATTACTGAGGCATATTCAGATTCATTTTTTACTTCAAGAATAACACAAGACGAAATTGATCAAAGATTAATCAATGTTCGTGAAGAAAATGGTTACTCAGATACTTTTAGGCTTCAAGCACAAGATATTGGAGGATACATGATTAAAGGAATGTGGTATTTTGATAAACGTCAAGGTGAATTAAAATATCGTTTATTAGCATTAGCACCAATGGGAAAAGACGTACAGACTTTAGGGGTTCAAGAAATTGAAGATGAAGAGTTGTACGAATTATTTTGGATTTTCTTTCCAACAGCAAGAGATGTTTTACACGATGCAAAGGTTTTTAATCCTCAAAATGCTTCACACCCAATTTCTTTCGACCACTTATTAAATGCGAGAAGATTTAGCGGAGTTATTGTTAGAGAAGAAAATATTTATGGTAACAGAGCAATTGAAGATTATGTTCGTGGAAATTCTTTATTTCAGCTTTTAGAGGCAAATAAAATTAAAGAAGATATCAGAAACAAAGAAATTGATATGTGGAATTATTAAACATTCGCATATAAAAATTATACTAAACGTTTGTGAAAGCAAGCGTTTTTTTATTGAAAGCTATTTTGTAGTATGAAAGTAGATTATATAATTGTTGGTTTAGGGTTAGCAGGTTTGGCTTTTGCGGAAGAGTTGTTAGCAAATAATAAAACTTTTCTTGTTTTTGAAGATGCATCACAAACATCGTCTTTAGTTGCTGGTGGAGTATATAATCCAGTAATTTTAAAAAGATTTACACCTGTTTGGAATGCAAAAGAACAATTAGCAACTGCACTTCCATTTTATGAAAATTTAGAAAAAAAAATTGGTCAAAAATTCGATAAAAAGTTTGTTATAAAAAAAGCTTTTAAATCTATAGAAGATCAAAATAATTGGTTTTCAGCTTTCGATAAGCCAAAAGTAGCTTATTTTTTAGATGATAGGTTAGATAAAAATAATTACGAAGGTGTTTTTGGAGACTTTAATTTCGGAAATGTAAAAGAAGCAGGTAGAATAGATACGTTAAAATTAGTAAAAGCTTACAGAACGTATTTGCAAGAAAACAATTTAATTCGTTTCGAGAAATTCAATCATAAAAATATCATTTTTGAAAAGGAAATGATACAATATGAAAACTTACAGACAAACAGAATAGTTTTTTGCGAAGGTTTTGGTGTAAAGGAGAATCCATATTTTAAACATTTACCTTTAGATGAAGTAAAAGGAGAATTACTTACTATTTATGCTCCAGAAATTAATATCGATTTTATTTTAAAATCTACATTATTTCTAATTCCTTTAGGAAATCATCACTATAAAGTTGGAGCCACTTTTAATCATAAAGATAAAACTTCAAAACCATCAGTTGAAGGGAAAGAAGAATTGGTAGAAAAGTTAAAAAAAGTAATTACAGCTCCTTATAAAATTATAAATCAAACAGCAGGCATAAGACCAGCTGTAAAAGATAGAAGACCTTTGATAGGCGTTCATCCAAAATATTCTCAATTAAGTGTTTTAAATGGCTTAGGAACTCGTGGAGTTATGATTGCACCTACAGTTGCAAAAAACTTATACAATCATTTAGAAAATGGAGCAATTTTAGATATCGAAACAGATATTAAAAGATTTGATAAGTGATTTACTTAGTTAAATAAATGTTTGTTTTTTAAAACCCAAGTAAGTAACGCACCAGTATCGTGAGGTAAATCTAATTTTAAAATAATTTTACTTCTATGTTTTTCTACAGTTCTTGGAGAAATAAATAATAAATGACCAATTTCTTTGTTGGTTTTATGTTGTGCTATAAGTTTTAAAATTCTTTTTTCAGATAGTGATAATTCACTTAAAATAGTATCAGATTCTTGTGTAAAACCAATATGCTTTTTTATGTCTTTACTAAAATAAGGTATGTTTTTAGAAACAGATTCTATACATGTTTCAATTTCATCAAGCGCAAATTCTTTTAAAATATAACCAAAAACGCCAATTTTTTTAGCCATTAAATACAAATCTATTTCTTTATGAAGCGTAATAAGAATAATTTTTGTTTCAATTTTATTTTTTTTACAATGTTTTGCAATTTCAATACCAGTTTTTAAAGGCATTTCTACATCTAAAATGGCAATATCAGGTTTATTTTTAATAATAAAATTTAGGGCATCTTGTCCGTTTGTAGCTTTTCCAATTACATTAAATTGTTTTTCTAAAAGTAAATCTTCTAAACCTTTTAGTAAAATTGGATGATCGTCAGCAATAAAAATTTTAAAATCTCTCATGTTTTAGGAATTTGAATTGTAAACGTAGTTCCCTCGTTTTTAACGGAATCTATTTTTAAAGTACCTTTTAAAAACTTCACTCGCTCTTTAATAGTTTTTAAACCCAAGCTTTTAAAATCGTTATATTTTTCTGAAAAATCGAAACCAATACCATTGTCTTTGATAGAAATAATTATAGAATTCTTATTGTTTATCAAATTTACTTTTGCAGAATCTGCTTGTGCATGTTTTATAATATTAGATAAGCATTCTTGCACAATTCTAAATAAATTTACTTCTTGATTTTGATTTAATTCAGATGAAATATCATCAATATCACCAAAAATATACGTGTTTTTATAATTTTCATCTAACTGAGAAATTAAGTTTTCTAAAGCTCTCGAAATTCCAATATCTTCTAATTGAAATGGATGTAAAACTCTGGCAATACTTCGCATTTCTTCAATAGCATTGTTTACCAATTGTTTCGTATTATCATCTTCTTTTAAAGCAATTTTATTTTTAATTAATAACAAACTTTGTCCTAAACTATCGTGCAAATCTTTAGAAATTCGTTTGCGTTCTGCTTCTTGTGAAAGTAATAAACTTTGAGAAAATTCCTCTTGCATTTTACGCTTTTTAATGGCTTGTTGTTTATTTCTGTATAAGAAGAAAATGAGAAATAAAAATACAATACCAATACCACCAAAAACAATTAAGCGCTGTTTTGCTTCATTTTCTTTAGCTAATAAATTTATAGATGTTTTTTGTTGATTTATTTCTTTTTCTTGACGCTCAGTTTCATACAAAGTTTGGTAGTAACTCAAAGCATTTGTTTTGGTAACGCTAAAGATGGAATCTTTAATTTTTGTGTAATTTTTGTAAGATTTATAAGCTGATTTTTCGTTTCCTAATTTTTCATAAATTTTAGATAATAGCTCACTACTTTCCATAATACCTGAAACACTAGCGTTTTCTTTAAAAATTGTAAACGATTTTTTTGCAAGTTTTAAAGCTTCGTTGTAGTTTTTTGCTGCAAATAAATACCTTGCTTTTGCTTTGTAATATTCTGCAGCAAATGAGGTTTTTTCATCAATTTTGTTAAAATAAACAGTAGCTTCATCTAAATATTTTTTTGCTTCTGTAAGATTGTTTTGTTCAGCATAAAAACTTACCAAACTACTTTTTATAGTTAATAGGTTGTATGTTGGTAAATCTTGTTTAGCATCACTGTTTTCGATACTATTATTTGACTTTAAAAGATATTCTTCTTGTTTGTTTATGCTATCTAATTTTTTGTAATTTAAAGATTGATTGTAATAATCTACATACAAACCAAAATTGAAGTTATTTTCTTTTTTTCTTTCAATTAATTTTTCTCTTTCTTCAATTGTTTTAACATCAAAACCATTAATACCATACACGTTAATAATTCCAGACAAAGCATAATACATATACCGTGTGTCACCTAAGTTTTCGTAATATTTTGCTGCTAATTGGTAACCATCTATGGCTTTTATAAATTGCCCGCTATCAAAATACTCGTGCGATCTAAATTGAATAGCATCTGCTTTGTATATAGAGTCTTTACTATTGTTTTTATAGCTATTAATGGCTAAAGTAAAATTTTCAATAGCTTTTAAATAGTTTTTTGTACTTGAATAGGCACCTCCTTTTTTTAGATAAATTCCGCCAATTAAATAAGAGTCTGAGATTTTACTTTTGTGATTTTCAACTTTTTCAATCAAAGCAAGTGCACGCTCTCTTTGATTTAAAGCACTGTTTATTTTATTAAAACCTCTAATAGCAAATTCTGCAGCATCTTCATATTTTTCTAGTTCTATAGCTAAATCTACATATTGTTCTGTTCTTGAAGCAAAGTTTTCTAGATTTTTTTGATTTCGTATGTCGTAAATTAAACTATCTAAGGCAGCGAGTTTTAATTCTTTATTTTGGGTAGTATCTATAATCTTTAAATAATAATCTTCATTTTTTTGAGAAAAAACTGAAAAAAATGTAAAAAAACAGAAGAGAAAAAGTATGTATTGTTTCATAATTAAGGTAAAACCCAAATATCTACAAAAAATAGTGTAGATACTACCGTATTAATACCCAAATATAAACAAACTACCTAATTGTTATTATTTTTATGATAGCTCACAAACATATTTATCCAAAGAATTCGCGATAAACGTAAATTTACGGGAGCTAAAATAATTAATGCAATAATAATTGCGATAAAAGATTGTAATAGAGTTAAGTTGAAAAGTAGTTTTGAAATTAAAAAAACAATGATAGATAATGCTACAGTAATTCCGTAATTCACATACATAGCACCATAAAAAAATGAAGGTTCCATCATGTATTTTAAATTACAATTGGGGCAATTATCGTGTAATTGAGTAATTTTTGAAGGATTAAAAGTGAATTTATACTTGAAAAAATCTCCTTCATGACATTTAGGACATTTTCCTTTTAGAATACTATATATTTTTGTCCCTTTTTTAAACATCATAACTCTATTTTTTTGAGTAGCTTTGCGCCTTACAAAATTACAAAATTTTCATGTTAAACGTACATAATTTAACGGTTTCATTTATGGGAACTGATTTGTTCTCAGGAATTACTTTTAAACTAAATAAAGGCGATAGAATAGGATTGATTGGTAAAAATGGTGCAGGAAAATCTACCCTTTTAAAAGTGTTATCTAAAGATATAGAAACAAGTGGTGGTACCATGGCTTTTGATAAAGATATCAAAATGGGTTTTTTACGTCAAGATATAGATTTTGTAGAAGGAAGAACCATTTTAGAAGAAGCATACCAAGCTTTCGAAGAAATAAAAGCAATTGAATTAGAGCTAGATGCAATTAACGAACAATTAGCCACAAGAACCGATTATGAAAGTGAGGGTTACACACAATTAATTCACGATTTAACAGATAAAACAGAACGTTACGAACTTTTAGGAGGTTATAATTATCAAGGAGATACAGAAAAAATATTACAAGGTTTAGGGTTTCAAAGAGAAGATTTTGACAAACTAACAGATACTTTTTCTGGTGGTTGGAGAATGCGAATTGAGTTGGCGAAATTATTACTTCAAAATAATGATATTTTATTATTAGATGAGCCAACAAACCACTTAGATATTGAGTCAATTATTTGGTTAGAACAGTTTTTGAAGAATTATGCAGGTGCAATTGTTTTGGTTTCTCACGATAAAATGTTTTTAGATAATGTAACTAACAGAACTATTGAAATTTCTTTAGGGCAAATTTACGATTATAAAAAACCGTATTCAGAATTTTTACTTCTTAGAGGAGAAATTAAAGAAAAGCAGTTACAGGCACAGAAAAATCAAGAAAAAGAAATTAAGCAAAAACAGCATTTAATAAATAAGTTTAAGGCAAAAGCCAGTAAAGCTTCTATGGCACAATCTTTAATGAAACAACTAGATAAAGTTGAGTTAATTGAAGTAGATCAAGATGATAATCAAGCCATGAATGTGCGTTTTAACATTTCTAAAGAACCAGGTAAAATTATTGTAGAAGCAAAAAACTTATCTAAAAGTTACGGCAATAAGCAAGTTTTAGAAGGTGTAGATTTATTAATTGAAAGAAATAGCAAAATTGCTTTTGTAGGTCAAAACGGACAAGGAAAATCTACTTTAGCAAAAATGATGGTGGGTGAAATTCCGTTTGAAGGTCATTTAAAATTGGGGCATAATGTAGAAGTTGGATATTTTGCTCAAAATCAATCAGAACATTTACCGCCAGAAAAAACCGTCTTAGAAATTATGGAAGACGCAGCAACTGATACCAATAGAATGCGGGTTAGAGACATGTTAGGTTCTTTCTTATTTGGTGGTGATGCTGTAGATAAAAAAGCAAAAGTACTTTCTGGAGGCGAAAGAAACAGATTAGCTTTGTGTAAATTATTATTATCACCATTTAATGTGTTAATAATGGATGAGCCTACAAACCACTTAGATATTGCTTCAAAAACCGTTTTAAAAGAAGCATTGAATAACTTTAATGGAACTCTAATTGTAGTTTCTCACGATAGAGAATTTTTACAAGGTTTAACTACAACTGTTTATGGTTTTAAAGACAAAGAAATTAAAGAATATTTAGGCGATATCGATTATTTCTTGGAGCAACACAAAATGGAAAGCTTACGAGAAGCAGAAAAGAAAACCGTCGTAAAAGTTGATAAAGATACTTCTAAGAAAAAAGCAAATCAATTATCAAGAGAGCAAGAAAAAGAATTTAAAAAACTAAACAACAAGCTTTCTAATATTGAAACTGAAATTGCAGATTTAGAAAAAGAAATTGAAAAGATAGATTTAGAATTGGCTAATAATTACGACGAAGTTTCATCTAGACCAAATTTTTTCGAAAAATACAAAGCAAAAAAAGCAACACTAGATACTTTAATGGAACAATGGGAAAAAGTAGAAGAACAGATTTCTAATTTTTAAACTCCTTTTTTGAGGATTTACTAAAATTTTGTAATATGTTCTGTTACGTTGGTTTATCGTAAATTTAGCAAATACAAACTGAATAGAAAATTTGAGAAGCTTATGAAACTTGACCAAAAGAAAGTTAAAAAAATAATCGTGGTGTTATGCTTCCATTATTTTTTCATTTCTGTTAAGGTTTTAACTATTTTATCAGAAAAGTATTTCATGTTTTTTAAATGAAAATTTACATTATAATTTAGAGTAAATTCATTTTCAAAAACAGCAGTAGCCAAAGGTAGATGAACCAATTTCATATAAGATTTGTCATCACTATTCTTTATATAACTTTTTTTAGATCCTATAAACACACCACCTGAACCTGCTACTTTTTTTAATTCCCACATAGGCCCATTAAAATAAGATTCTCTACTATCATTTTGTAGATTTTGAAAGTTAGATAATTCTTCATGAAATGCATTAAAATCTTTAAATAGTTCTTTGTTTTTAAGCAGTGTTAAATTCCCATTAGCTTTGGCTTCATCATAAGATACTATAGATGGATAGAAGTAAACAGGTCTAAAAAATCCATCAGCCAATACTTTGAGTGAATCAACTGAAATTGCTAAGTTTGATAAATAAGCATTAGTTAAAAATGCATCCATTTTAAACGATAAAGTGTCACTTTGCTTTATTGCAGGTTGTAATAGTTCAATGTTTCCCTCAAAATCGTTTATAAGGTTTATTATTAATTCTTGTTTTTTGCTTTCAAGTTTTCTGGATTCATTCCAATTATTAATTTCTAGTGCAATCAAAATTCCAATCACAACAAGTACAATTTCACCAATTGCATAAAGCAGATATTTACTGAACTTATTTTCACTCAGTAATCTTTGTCTAATTTTTCTAAAGAATTTTATCATTGTTTAGTGGTTTGTTGTATAGAAGAAGTACTTAAACGATTATGATATTGTTTTAATCACTTATAATCCGTGTTAGCGAAGTTATATTTTTTAAAGTTTAGAAACAAACTAAACTATCTTTCTGTATTTTTGTTGGTCAAAATACTGTTCATTGCACAATACAGCCCATACTTTTTTTAGTCGAGAGTTTATTTCTGAAAACCAACAAATTCACCTTCCTATTTTAGAGGAAAAAAAAGTAACACTTTTTATCAAAAGAGAAGATGTTATTCATCCTTTTGTTTCTGGAAATAAGTTTCGAAAATTAAAATACAATTTATTAGAAGCTAAAAAACTTAAAAAGAAATCGTTACTCACTTTTGGTGGTGCATATTCCAACCATATTGTGGCCACTGCAGTTGCAGGAAAATTAGCAGGTTTTAAAACATTTGGTATTGTTAGAGGTGATGAGTTAGGGAAAAATCTTAAACAAACCTTAGAAGAAAACACAACTTTAAGAGAAGCTCATGAAAATGGAATGAAATTTAATTTTATTTCGAGAGAAATCTACAGGCAAAAAGATTCGTTTGGTTTTACAGAAAAAATGAAAAACAAATATGGCGACTTTTATTTAATTCCTGAAGGTGGTACAAATTGTTTAGCAGTTGAAGGTTGTCAAGAAATCTTATCTGATCAAGACAACAATTTCAATTATATTTGTTGTGCTGTTGGAACTGGAGGTACAATTGCTGGAATTATAAAATCACTTCAAAACAATCAAAAAGTAATTGGTTTTCCTGCATTAAAAGGAAATTTTTTGTCAGAAGAGATAAAAAAATATACAATTAATAGTAAAAATTGGAGTTTACAAAATGATTATCATTTTGGTGGTTATGCAAAATATAACGAAGAGTTAATTAATTTTATAAATAAATTTACAGAAAAGACAGGCATATTATTAGATCCTATTTATACTGGTAAAATGTTGTTCGGAATTGTAGATTTGGTTAAAAAAAATCATTTTCCCACAAATAGTAAAATATTAGCAATTCATACAGGTGGCCTTCAAGGAATAGCAGGTTTTAATCGAAAATTAGAGAAGAAAAATCAACAAATTATAAAAAGTTTATGAAGTTAAAAGTTTTATTTGGATGCCTTTTGTTACTGTTTTTTTATAGTTGTGGCTCCAAAAAAAAGGTAGTAAATAAAAAAAATCCTGGAGTTGTAATTGTTGAACCTAAACCAATTAAATTACCTTCAGACAAAGCAAAAGAATTAATAAAAGATTTAGAAAACGAAAACTCAAATCTTAATAAATATACATTGGCGTACATAAAAAAATATGCTCCAATTGCTATAAAAGAAATGCACGAATACAAAATACCTGCAAGTATAACTTTAGCGCAAGGTATTTTGGAGTCTGGTAAAGGTAGAAGTGAGTTGGCATTAAAATCTAACAACCATTTTGGAATCAAATGTCATACAGGTTGGCAAGGTGAACGCGTGTATCATGATGATGATGAAAAAGGCGAATGTTTTAGAAAATATGTATATCCAGAAACTTCTTACAATGATCATTCTTTGTTTTTAACTCAAAGAAAACGATATGCTTTTTTGTTTACTTACAATATTAAAAATTACAAAAAATGGGCTTATGGCTTAAGAAAAGCAGGTTATGCAACTGATAGAAAATACCCAGCAAAACTTTTAAAAATTATAAAAGAATATAAATTATACGAATTCGATAACGTAAAAGAAGGTGAATTTGCAGAGGAAATTAAAGAGTTAAATGACGGTGAAACTTTCGAAAAACCTATCGTAATAGAAAAAATGGACGACAATTACTACGAAGTTAAAAAAGGTGACACTTTATATTCCATTTCTCGTAGATTTAAAATTTCTGTGGCCGATTTAAAAGAAATCAACAATTTAACAGACAATATTATTTCAGTTGGACAAAAATTATTGATTAAATAGTAATCACTCAATTTCAAACTTTACATATATAGACGTTTGTATCGTTATTTTTTCAAATTGAACAATAGATTTGTTTCGTTTAAATTTACTGACATTACTAGATTTATAGCCATAAACCTGTACGTTATTTGCAAAAACAAAATTGTTGTTATTGGTGTCTGATTCGTTAATTTTTATGGGTTTTCCTACTTTTTCATCAATAGCGTTTAATAAATAATTAGCTTTTTCTTTTGCAGCTTTTATGGCTGCAATTCTATTTTGTTTTCTTAACTCAGTAATGTTTGAATGTGTTGCTTTAGTGATATTTACATTGGTTATTTTAAGTTCGTCTAAACAATCAAAAAACTGTTTTAATTTTTTAGAATCTTCTACTTTTAAAGTATATTTTGCTGTAGAAAGTACTTCTTTTGTAAACCAACCAGTTTTTGATAACACTGAATTGATATCCGAAATAAATAAATTATTTTCAGAAATACCTATGTTTTTCAACTCTTTTTTAAGCTGATTTTCTAAGATTTCTAATTTCAGTTTATTTCCTTTTTCCATTCTTTCTTTTAAGAAAATATCTACATAAATTTCATTGGGTATAATTTCTTTTTCTGAAGTACCTACAACCTCAATAAATGATTTCTCTTGATTTTTGTTCTGACTAAAAGAAATAGTTGTTACAAATACAATTAATAAAAGCGTTTTAAATTTCATCATGATATGTTTTTTTCATAAAAGTAAATGGCAACTTTTAAATAAAAAAGTAATAATGAGTAAACACCTCTTTTTAATGAGTGAATAGAATTAACCATTTAGTAACTGCTATAAAAACAATTACAAAACCCCAAGTTGTAGTAAAAAGACGTTTTTTTAGATGATTTTTTGTGTGTATGTTTACAAAAATTAAACAGCAATTATAACTTGAAAAATTTTATTTTTTTAATATTTCTTTTTTTAAATACAGCATTTTTTGCACAAAATAATAGTGCACTTGAAAGTGAAAAAAGCTTTGATGTAAAAGTAGTTGTAGAATCTAAAGCATCTGGAATTCCCATAAAAAATGCAGATGTTTCTGTAAATGGAAAACAGTTTCAATATTCTGATTTTATTGGATATTACAAAGTAAAAGCTAAAGTAAATGACGAGTTGGTTGTTAGACACCCAGATTTTGAAACGGTTTATTACATATTAAAATCTGATGAAGAAATAAAAATTTTAGTAAAAAATTTCCCAGAACAAAAATACACCTATAGTAAAACCAGAAAAAGTAAAAATGCTACAGCAGATTTTTATTTACAATATCTAGACTCTGCAAAATTTTATAAAAAAACAGATATAGAAAAAAGTTTGTCTTTTATTGAAAAAGCTCTAAAAAGTAGTAATGGTAAAAAAAGAAATGCAGCAACATATAAAACGTTGGCAAGCATATATGTTCACTGGAAACAGTATGATTTGGCAATTTACAACTACAAATTAAGCAATCAAATTTCAGAAAATACCGACACAAAAATTAAATTAGCACAAGCTCAATTTTTGTTGAAAGATTATAAGAATAGTAAAATTACTTTTCAAGAGTTAGAAAATAAACAGTTAAGAAATTATGAGCAAGTTATAGTGTTAGAAGGTTTGGGTGACATTGCTTTGGAAACCAAAAACTATAAAGAAGCTATAAAAATGTATCAAAATGCTTTTGATATTGCCAAAAAAAATGGAATTACCTCTAAAATTACTGATTTAAGTTCAAAATTAGGAACTGTATTTTCTGCAAAAGGAAACACAAAGCAAGCAAATTTAAGTTTTAAAAACTCTTTAAATTTTGCAGAAAAAGAAAACTTAAATCGTGTTTTAAAAGAAGAAGAAAAAGTGGCTGATTTTTTAAACGCAAACAAGCAATATGATCAAGAAATTGAACTTAGAAAAAAAAGTTTGCAAAAAACAAAAGATAAAAAAACCGATTTTAATAAAACAGATGATTTAGAAGCAGATTCTATCACATCACAAAAAATTAATTATAAAATTGGTAACGCATATATTTTAAAAGAAGCATATGAAGAAGCCATTCCTTTTTTAGAAAAAAGTAGAAAAGATGCAGAAAAAAATAAGGATATTGTTGTAGAAAAAGATGCAACAAGAAAAATATCAGAAGTGTTTGCAAACCTAGGTGAGTATGATAAAGCTTTAAAAAATTACGAAAAATATGTGTCTTTAGTAGATTCTTTATACGTTAGAAAAGAGCAGGAAATTCAACAAGTAAAACGTTTTTCTAAAAAAATTGCCGAAAATCAAAACAGAATTGCGAGCTTAGAAAAAGACAAAGAACTAACCCAAAGTAAAATTAGTTTAGCGTATATAGATCAAAAATTATCTGAAGAAAGTAATAAACGACAAAGGCTAATTATTTATTCTTTAACAGGTGGTTTTTTATTGATGATTTTGGTTTTATATTTCATGTACAGAAATAACAAACAACAAAAATTAGCCAACAATTTATTGGCTTTAAAATCTATGCGTTCTCAAATGAATCCGCATTTTATATTTAACGCGCTAAACTCTGTAAATAGTTTTATTGCTGTAAATGACGAGCGAAATGCAAACCGTTATTTATCAGAATTTTCAGTATTAATGCGTTCCGTTTTAGAAAATTCTGACGAAGATTTTATTCCACTTAATAAAGAAGTTGAACTTTTAGAGTTGTATGTAAAATTAGAACACAATCGTTTTAAAGATAAGTTCGATTATCAAATAACTATTGATGAAACTATTGATTTAGAAAAGTTTTTAATTCCGCCAATGTTATTACAACCTTATATAGAAAATGCAATTTGGCATGGTTTAAGGTACCGTAAAGAAAAAGGAAACTTAGAAATTTCAATCCAAAAAAATAATGTTGATACGTTATTAATTACAATTGTTGATGATGGAATTGGAAGAGCGAAATCGCAAGCACTAAAAACAAAAAATCAGCTAAAACAAAAATCGAAAGGAATGAGTACCATAAAAAATAGAATTATGATTTTAAACAATATGTACAAAGACCGTATTTCTGTAAAAGTTTCTAATATTCAGGAAAATGGAGAAGGTACAAAAGTAGCATTGTTATTAAAAAAGGCCTAAAGTTGGCAAACAAGGTTAGCCCTGATTGAAGCAATTGTTTGAGCTCTTTTTTCTTTTTCAGAAAAAAAGCGAGTGCGAAAAGCAGGTTTCTGCTTCTAAAAATTAAAATTTATGAAATTAAAAGCAATTATTGTAGAAGACGAACAAATAAGTAGAGAAATTCTTCGAAATTATATAGGCAAATACTGCCCAAATGTATCTTTATTAGGAGAAGCAAGTAATATTGAAGAAGCTTATACTTTAATCAAAAAACACGAATTAGATTTGGTTTTTTTAGATGTAGAAATGCCTTTTGGAAATGCGTTTGATTTGTTAGAAAAAGTAGAAAACAGAACTTTTGAAACCGTTTTTGTAACTGCTTACGATCATTATGCAATTGAAGCGTTAAACAACCATGCTAGTTATTATTTACTAAAACCAATTTCAATAGACGAGTTAATAAAAGCTGTAAATATTGTAACAGATATTAAAGAAAAAGAGAACGATTTACAGCATCAAATTTTAAAACCAAAATCAAATTCGGCAACAGGCAAAATTACCATTCCGCAACAAGATGGTTTTGAAGTTTTAGATATTAACGATATTGTTTTTTGTAAAGCTGATGATAATTATACAGAAATTCATTTGGCAAATTCTAAAAAACTGGTAAGTAAAACCTTAAAATATTTCGAAAAAGCACTAAGTGATTATACATTTGCAAGAATACATAAATCGTATTTGGTAAATGTAAATGCGATTATCAAATATAAAAAAGGAAAAGGTGGTAGTGTACTAGTTTCTAACGGAAAAGAAATTTTAGTTTCTGCCTCTCAAAAAGCGAATTTGTTATCGTATTTTAAATAGAAAATTATGCCAATTATTAAAACAGTAAACGGAAAACATCCACAAATACCAAAGGATTGCTTTGTAGCAGAAAACGCTACCATTCTTGGTGAAGTTTCGTTAGGTAAAGAGTGTTCCATTTGGTATAATGCTGTCATTAGAGGTGATGTCCATTTTATAAAAATTGGAAATAAAGTAAATATTCAAGATGGAGCTGTAATACATGCAACCTATTTAAAATCGCCCACAACTATTGGTAATAATGTTTCAATTGGCCACAATGCTATTGTACATGGTTGTACAATTCACGACAATGTTTTGGTTGGTATGGGTGCTATAATTATGGATGATTGCATTATAGAATCTAATTCAATTATTGCTGCAGGTGCAGTAGTTACAAAAAACACACATGTAAAAAGTGGAAGTATTTATGCAGGTGTTCCTGCAAAAAAAGTGAAAGACATTTCGCAAGAATTAATTTCTGGAGAAATTGATAGAATTGCCAATAACTACGTGAAATATTCTAGTTGGTTTAAAGAGTAATGTAAACATAAAAAACCCGATTTATAAGCTATAAATCGGGTTTTTTATAATGTTTTTACAAACTAAAATTATTGTTTTCTTCTCTTTTTCCAGTTGCTTTTATCCATTCTTCTCTCTTTCATTTTTTTTAACACCATCATTTTTCTTCTTTTCTGCATTTTCTCAAATTTTTCAAACTGATCTTTATTTAAGATGTTTTTCATGCTATTTTTCATAGCAATTTGATTGTCTAGCATTTTACTTTTTACAGCATAAATTTCGTCTGCAGTAGGTTTTTTATCTTCTTTTTTAGCCTCCATTCTTTTTTCCATAAAAGCTTTTCTTTCAGCTATTTTTGAAGTTAAAAGTGGCTTAATTTGCTTTTGCTGTTTTTCAGATAAATCTAAAGACAATGTCATTTTTTTTACCATTAAATCTGCATGTTGTTCTGCAGAAAGTTGTGGTTTTTTGTGGTTTCTTTTTTTCTGTGCTTGTGTTGTAAACGTAAACGCGAATACCAATACTAAAATGCTTACTAAGTTTTTCATTTTTTTAAATTTTAATGTTTTGTTTATATAATTGTAAGACTTTAAAAAGTTAAAAAGGTTTAATGTTAAATATCTCTTTAACAGAATTTTAGGTTATATATTTAAAATAAAATAGCTCAGATTCAATGAAGAATCTGAGCCTTATCAATAAACTAATCAATCAACCCAAAAAATTAGCTACTGTTTCTTTTTTCTTTTATTTTTTTGTTCTTTTTTAATTTCTTCAAACGTAAGGTATTGCTCGTTTGTTAAAATACTTTTCATTTTTTTATCCATTGCAGCTTCTTTTTCATCTCTCATTTTTCTCATCATTTTTCTTTCCTCTTTAGATGGTTTTTTATCTGCGTCTTTCAATTTTTTTCTCTTCATCATCATTTCATTTCTATCTTCTATTTGAGCAATTAATAAAGGTTTAATTTCATTTTGTTGTACGTCAGATAAATTTAAATCTGCAGTCAACTTTTTTAAAGCTCTTTGCACTTGTTTTTCAGGTGTACCTTTTTTGTTTTGTTTCTGAGCTTGAGCAGAAAATGTTACAGTTAAAAGAATTACGAATATGCTTATTATTTTTTTCATTTATTTTTTGTTTATTATTTATACATCTTTGACTCTAAAAAAATGAAAAGGTTTAAATTTGTTTTTTAATTAATATTTATCAAAAACTAATATGAAGCATTTTTTGTATTTATTATTGTTTTTTCCTTTACTTATAACTGCTCAGAGTCAAGAACAAGATTCAGTTAAGGTAGATTTAAGTAACCCTCATGCTACTATTTATACACATTTGTATTTTTTACAATCAGATTCTTACGAGCCCAAAAAAGCAGCAAAAACTATTTTTGGCCTATCAGAAAAAGTTGCGATAAAAAAGGCAATTAAAATCAAGCAAGTTTTAGATGGTAAAGGTTTGTATGTAGATGTAAATAAAATTCCAACAGACCCAAAATATAAAGATTCTACAGGGTATTCAGCCTACTCTAAATATGTATTGTTTCCTGAAAGAATGCCACAAATTTATGTAGAAAAGGTAAATGGCAAATGGTATTATTCTACAGAAACTGTAACAAAAATAGAGAGTATGTATAAAGAGGTTTTTCCTTGGTATGTACAAAAATTACAAGATATTATTCCAGTTTCTGGTCACAAAAAAGTACTAGGAATAGAATTATGGCAATTTGTAGCACTTTTATTATTGTTGATATGTACTTACATCATATTTCTTATCACTAAAAAAATAGCTTTTTTCATACTTCAAAAAATACAACATCAAATAACAAAAAATACAAATTTAGAAGTTGATAAAGTTTTAAAAAAATTGGCACATCCTATAAGTTTGTTAATTTCAGTTGCATTTGTAGATAAATTTTTTCCATCATTACAATTTGTTTTAGAAGTAAATACATTTGTTTTTCTTGCTTTAAATATTGCCAAAACAGTTTTTTGGATTTACGTGTTTTTAAAATTAGTAAAAGTTGTAATGCGTATTTATTCTGAATTTACAGAAAGAACTCATGGTAGGTTAGATGATCAATTAGTGCCTATTTTACACAGCTTTCTTACAGGTTTGGTAATTGTAATCGGTATTTTTAAAGTATTGCTCTTATTTGGTGTAAATGCTACAACTATGTTAGCAGGAGCTACAATTGGAGGTTTGGCAGTTGCATTAGCTTCGCAAGACACTGTAAAGAATTTAATTGGTACCATTATGATTTTTCTTGACAAGCCATTTCATATTGAAGATTGGATTGAGGCAGGAGAAGTTGTTGGAACTGTAGAAAAAGTTGGTTTTAGATCTACAAGTGTAAGAGCTGCAGATACTTCTGTATATAAAATACCGAATAGTAAATTATCAGAAATTGTTATTAATAATAAAGGGTTACGTTTATTTAGACGATACAATACAAACTTAGGTTTGCGTTATGATACACCACCAGAATTAATTGAAGCTTTTGTAAAAGGAGTAAGAGAAATAATTATTGCACATCCTGAAACGCGATCAGACTCTTATAATGTGGAGTTTACAGGATTTGGAGATTCTGCATTATTAGTGATGGTAAATGTTTATTTTAAAAGTTTGGCTTGGGGTGTAGAGCAATCATCAAAACATAGATTGCACATTGCTGTTGTTAAATTAGCAAAAGAGCTAGGTGTAGATTTTGCTTTCCCATCTACAACTGTAACTATAGAGCATTTTCCAGAGAAAAAAGGGTTAAACCCTAAGTATGATACTGATAAAGAAAGAATTGAGGGAGCTATAGCCAAGGTTTTAGGAGAATTTACTCAAGATATTAAAGAAGGTAAAAATGAAGAAAATAGGCTTGAGTGATAATGTTTAATTATCTAGCCAATATTTACCTTTTTTAAAAGCTTCTTTTAAAGCTAAATTTTCATCTTCAAAAATAAATTCTAATGGTTTTTCAGAATTTGAAGGTGTTAATAAGGAAGTTATGCCTGCTTTAGATTTTTCTGAAACAAGAATTAAAACTGGAAAATTAGGCTCTTCTTCAGTATTTCCACAGTCTTTAAATTGAGAGATATCTTGGAATATTCTTAATAAAGAATTTCCCCAATTATATGTCAATGCTCTAAAATCTAAAATAATTGCATCTGGATCAAAATTAATAAAGCCAGAAATAATTTGTTTTGAGATATATTTTGCAGTGTCGCTACCTGAAGAACCTTGTGGGTAATTACCAAAAAAAGATACTGTTAAAACATCAACTTCTTCAGGTATTTTTGTTTCGGATAAAAAGAATTTGCTAGAAATATTGTTAGGTCTATTTAGGTTTTTCTCTGTTGATTTATAATCCATATTTTTAAGTTATTTGTCTGTTATCGTATGCAAAATAAGATTTTAGATAAAAAAACACCTCTATAAAAATAGAGGTGTTTATATGTTATAAGTTTTATTACAATTTGTGCTAATTAAACGTCAATATTAGCATATTTTGCGTTTTTTTCAATAAAATCTCTTCTTGGTGGAACATCATCACCCATTAACATAGAGAAAACTCTATCAGCTTCAGTAGGGCTATCAATAACAACTTTACGCAAAGTTCTAAACTCAGGATTCATGGTTGTATCCCACAATTGTTCTGCATTCATTTCTCCAAGACCTTTATAACGTTGAATAGAAACAGAACCTCCCATTTGTTGAGCGATTAAATCACGTTGATTGTCATCCCAAGCATATTCTTTTTTCTGCCCTTTTTTCACTAAATATAAAGGTGGTGTTGCAATGTAAATATAACCTTGCTCTACCATTTCTCTCATATATCTAAAGAAAAACGTTAATATTAAGGTAGCAATATGCGATCCATCAACATCGGCATCACACATAATAACTACTTTATGATATCTTATTTTTGATAAATTTAAAGCTCTTGGATCATCTTCAGTTCCTATAGAAACACCCAAAGCAGTAAACATATTTTTAATTTCTTCGTTTTCAAAAACTTTATGTTGCATTGCTTTTTCAACATTTAAAATTTTTCCACGAAGAGGTAAAATTGCTTGAAAATTTCTGTCACGACCTTGTTTTGCGGTTCCCCCTGCAGAATCTCCCTCAACTAAGAAAATTTCACATTGTGCTGGGTCAGTTTCTGAACAGTCAGATAATTTTCCAGGCAAACCACCAATAGACATTACAGTTTTACGTTGCACCATTTCTCTGGCTTTACGTGCTGCATGTCTTGCTGTTGCTGCTAAAATCACCTTTTGTACAATAGTTTTTGCATCATTAGGATTTTCCTCTAAGTAATCAGTAAGCATTTCTGAAACTGCCTGTGAAACTGCAGAAGTAACTTCTCTGTTACCTAGTTTGGTTTTGGTTTGTCCTTCAAATTGAGGTTCTGCCACTTTTACAGAAACAATTGCGGTTAAACCTTCACGAAAGTCATCACCAGCAATTTCAAATTTCACGTTTTTCAATAAACCAGATTCATCAGCATATTTTTTTAACGTACTTGTTAAACCACGTCTAAATCCCGACAAATGTGTACCACCTTCGTGTGTATTAATATTATTTACATAAGAATGTAAATTTTCTGCATAAGAAGTATTGTAAACCATGGCAACTTCCACTGGAATTCCATTTTTCTCACCTTCCATAGAAATTACAGAACCAATTAATTGCTCACGAGTAGAATCTAAATATTTAATAAACTCTGGTAAACCTTCGTCAGAATGAAAAGTCTCTGTAATAAATTTTCCTTCATCATCTTTTCTTCTTTTATCTGTTAAGGTAATTGTAATTCCTTTATTCAAAAAAGCCAATTCACGCATACGAGTTGCAAGCGTTTCATAATTGTACTCTGTTGTTTGTGTAAATATAGATTTGTCTGGTAAAAAAGTTACAATAGTACCTGTAAAATCAGTTTCTCCAATAGTTTTAACTGGATATAAGGCTTTTCCTTTTTCGTATTCTTGCTGCCAAACTTTACCTTCTTTATGAACTGTTGCTGTTAAGTGATCTGATAAAGCGTTAACACAAGAAACACCTACACCATGTAAACCACCAGAAACTTTATAAGAATCTTTATCAAATTTACCACCTGCACCAATTTTTGTCATTACAACTTGTAATGCAGAAACGCCTTCTTTTTTATGAATTCCAACAGGAATTCCACGTCCGTTATCTTTAGTGGTAATCGAATTGTCTTCATTTATAATCACATCAATTGCGTCGCAATAACCACCCATTGCTTCATCAATTGAGTTATCTACAACTTCATATACTAAATGGTGTAAACCACGTATTCCAACGTCTCCAATATACATGGAAGGGCGCATTCTTACGTGTTCCATTCCTTCTAATGCCTGAATACTGGACGCATCATATTCTTTCTTTTTGTCTTCGCTCATTATAAAAGTGATTTTTTATTTTAAGGTTGATATAGCTTGCTTTTAAATAACAAGTTTCGTAAACTCAAATTTACGATTTT
The DNA here is from genome assembly GCF_005885675.1 of Polaribacter aestuariivivens. Lineage (GTDB taxonomy): Bacteria > Bacteroidota > Bacteroidia > Flavobacteriales > Flavobacteriaceae > Polaribacter > Polaribacter aestuariivivens. The sequence goes on along the minus strand of NZ_VANR01000005.1, from coordinate 199,846 downwards.
CAAGCTATTTTTCAAATGTTTTAAGCGGTTTAGTTTTAAAATTATCAACATTTGTTAAAAACGAAAAAGTGTCTTAAATCGCTTAAAAATGATTTAATTTTTGATTTTCAATTTTTTCTTTCAGAGTTAAAAACTGAAATTTCATAAAATTGCTTACATCTTAAATTTTCGCTTTTAAAATTTTTATTTTTTTCTAGTTTTATGGAATTTTTTTTTCTAAACCTTACTTTTTTTGTTACGAACTCGCATTAGAGATTATAACGTCATTCTTTTTGCTTTTCGCATAAAGATATGATGAAAAGTATGGCCTTTAGGGAACGCCAAAAAATACTACAAACAAAATATTTATTTGATATTTTATGATATTAATAATTTTAGTTCAAATTTTTGAAGATATTATAATGCTTACACAAAAACTTAGAAAAGAAGTTTTTGAACCATTTATTCTGCATATATTTGCTCGCATAAGAACAAAAATGACAATTAATAATAACAATCGTAATTTCAATAATCCTAAATTTTAGGACGGAAGGTTGTTGTTTAAAAATATATAAAGCCTTCCTAATTGGAAGGCTTTTTTTAATTAAAAAATTAAAGAAATGAGTAAAATAATGACAGTCGATATTTTATCGAGTATTAAAGGCGCAGTACCATCAGAATCTGTAAATAAATTATTTGACGTAATTAAAAATGCGAATCAGAATAATAATGCTAATAATAATGTCAATAATAACAATGTAGTTTCTTTAAATGACTTAAGAGAAGATGTTGTGATTGAGAGTTCTAAGATTGAAAAAGAAATAATTGTCGAGAATTTTCCAAAAGAAAAAAACGGATTTTTAGTGGTTGCTAAAGTTATAGAAGATTAAGAAATAGTTTTTAGTTGTTGGTTTTTGGTTGTTAGTTGATAACAACAAAACTAAAAAATAAAATATATGAGTCAGATTAAAAAAATACACACTCAATTAATAAATAAAGAAATTTCGTGTACTGCTTTGGTACAAGAAAAATTAAATTTATTAAAACAAAATACGCATAATACTGTCAATTCTTTGTTAGATTCTATGGCTTTGGAATTGGCTTCTAAAGTAGATGCAAAAATTACAAATGGCGAAGAAATTGGCCTTTTAGAGGGAATTCCATTCGGAATTAAAGATGTGTATATGGTTCAAGGAACTTACACAACTGCAAGTTCCGATTTATTGAAAAACTACAAATCTTCTTATACAGCAACAGCTATTCAAAAATTACTAGATGCAGGCGCAATTCCTTTAGTAAAAGAAAATTGCGATAGTTTTGGTCATGGTTCTTCTTCTGAAAATACCATTTTTGGTGCAGTAAAAAATGCAATAAATCCCGATTTAGTTGGTGGAGGTTCTTCTGGAGGTTCTGCTGTGAATGTTGCCAAAGATTTTACTGCGTTTTCAATTGGTGGCGATACTGGAGGTTCTATTCGTCAGCCAGCAGGTTACAATAAAGTATATGGTTTAAAACCAACTTACGGACGAATTTCTCGTTACGGATTAATGGCATACGCATCTTCTACAGATTGTGTTGGACCCATTGCAAAATCCATTGAAGACATTAGAATTGTATTGAATATAATGAGTGGAAAAGATGTTAGAGACCAAACTACTTTTTCTTCGGAAGAAATTTTGGAAGATACTGTCTCAAACTCATCAACAATAAAAACAGTTGGTTACTTTAAAAATTTTATAGAAAGTGAAGCAATTTCACCACAAATAAAACAAGATTTTTTAGCAACCATTGATAAAATAAAAGCCAAAGGAATTAAAGTAAAAGAATTAGATTTTTTTAATTCGGATGTTTTAGTTTCTACTTATTATACGTTGGCGATGGCAGAAACAGCTTCTAATTTATCACGTTTAGACGGAACAAATTACGGAGCAAGAATTGAAGGTGAGAATTTAAAAGACACCTATTCAATTACACGTTCAGAAAAGTTTTCTGAAGAATCTAAAAGAAGAATTATTGGTGGAAACCAAGTTTTATCGCAAGGTTTTTCTGATGAAATTTACTTAAAAGCACAAAATTTAAGAGACCAAATTTCTGCAAGATTTAGTGACGATTTTAATGAAGTTGATATTATTGTATCTCCAGTAACTCCTGCTAATCCGCCTAAAATTGGCGAGAGCTTAAATGATCCTTTAGCGATGTATTTATCTGATGCTTATACTGTTGGATTTAGTTTGGGAGAATTACCAACATTAACAATACCTAAAGGAACAGAAACAGGATTACAAATTACAGCAGACAAGAAAAAAGATGCACAAGTCTTACAATTTGCAAACTTCTTAAACGATATTTTATAATGGAATTAGATCAAATACAAGATGCTTTAAAAGCACACGATTTAGAATTAATTATCGGTTTAGAAACGCACGTTCGTTTAAATACAAACACAAAATTATTTTGTTCTTGCCCTAATGAAGAAACTGAAATTCCAAACACAAATATTTGTTCGGTTTGTACAGGACAAATGGGCGTTTTACCAGCAATTAATAAGGAAGCAATAACAAAAGCAATTTATTTTGGAAAAGCAGTAAAATCTACTTTTTCGAACGAAGTTATTTCTTGGGATCGTAAACACTACGAATATCCTGATAATCCGAAAAACATACAAATTACACAGTTTCATAACCCCGTAATTCCAGATGGAGAAGTTTCTTGTTATAGAAATGATGGGTCGCAATTTACGGTGAATCTAACACAAGTCCATATTGAAGAAGATGCCGCAAAATTGATGCACGAAAAGAAAATTTCGTTAGTTGATTTTAACAAAGCTGGTGTTCCTTTAATTGAAATTGTAACGGAACCTTGTATCAGAAATATTGAAGATGCTTCTACCTATGCACAATATATTCAACGAATTGTACAGAATTTAGGAATTTCTGAAGCGAATTTAGAAAAAGGGGAGTTCAAATCGGATGTTTCTGTTTCACTTCGTAAAAAACATACTTATAATTTAAACCCTAGAACAGAAATCAAAAACCTGAACTCCTTCAAGTTTATGGTGGATGCTTTAAAGGAAGAAATTGAAAAACAATTAAATTATTATACAGAACATAAAGAATTTAGACCTGACCAAACTACGGTTTTGTGGGATGCAGATTTAAAGCAAACCAAAACCATGCGTAAAAAGGAATTTGAAGCGGATTACCGTTTTATTTCTGAACCAGATATTCCTTTTGTATCAATAAAAGAGGTTGTAAATTCTATAAAAATTGATGCAAGTGCTTTACCTCATGCAGTAGAATCCGTCTTAATTAAAGGTGGAGTTTTACCTCAAGATGCCAAATTTTTTACGGCAGACGCCATTCGTTCTAAAACATTTATGACCATAAATAATGCTTTGCAAGATCCGTCTTTTGTGGCAAAAACGTTGGTAAATAATTTAGGTGCAGAGGAATATGAAAATATTCACGACATCAATCATTTAATTGAAATTTTTGAACTTTTTAAAGCTGATAAAATTACGTCTGTTTTAGTTCAAAACGGAATTACATCCTACTTAAAAGACAGAACTTTCGATTTTAAAAAGTATTTTGATGACAATACAATTTCCGAAGCTCAAATTTTTGAAGCTATAGAAAAAGTAATTTCAGAAAATGAAGCCATTTCAAACGATATTAAAGCAGGAAACCAAGGAAAAGCAGGAATTCTTGTTGGAAAAGTAATTGCAATTATTGGAAAAGGAGCTTCTGGGAAAGTAATTCGTGAGGGAATTCTAAAAGCTATTAGCCATTCGCCTTTAGCTATTAGTGGTCAGCCAAATGCTAAAAGCCAACAGCAAAAAGCAGATAAAGAAGGAAATAAAGTAAATTTAGAAGAAGAGGTTTTACCTGAAGTACCTATCGTAATTAAGGAAACATACAGAACGCATAAGATTTCGCAACTATCAGAAGAATCTATTACCCAAAAAGTAACTTTATCTGGTTGGGTTTCGAGTGTAAGAGATCATGGAGAATTAATGTTTATCGATTTACGAGATTCAAGCAATCAGGTTTTTCAAGTGCGTTTAAGTAGAGAATCTTTCCCGAATTTAGATGAATTGGTGAAGTTGAAACCAGAATCTGTAATTTCTGTAACAGGAGTTGTCGTTCAAAGAAATGAAGACGATTATAATGCAGGTTTAAGAACGGGTAAATTAGAGTTAGAAACTTCTGATTTAGAAATTTTAAACCTTTCTAAAACATTGCCTTTTGAAATAAAAAGAGCTACAAAATCGAATGAAACAGTACGTTTTCAATATAAATTTTTAGACCACAGAAATGATGATGTTCGTAGAGCCATTGTAAATCGTCATAAAGTAATAAAATTATTGCGTGACATTTTAGATGAAGAAGAATTTTTAGAAATTGAAACGCCTATTTTAACTGCAGGAACAGATGAAGGTGCCAGAGAATTTATTGTACCAACAAGAAAACAATCGGGTTCTTTTTACACGTTACCACAAGCGCCACAACAATTTAAGCAAATGCTAATGGTAGGTGGATTTGAAAAATATTTTCAAATTGCACGTTGTTTTAGAGATGAAGATTCACGTGGAGACAGACAGCCAGAATTTACGCAATTAGATATCGAAATGGCGTACGCAAGTATGCAACAAATCATAGATTTAAACACCAAAATGTTTAATGAAGTGGTGCGTAAAATCTATGGTAAAAAATGGATTTTACATCCTTTCGAAGTCATAACTTATAAAGATGCCATGGATAAATATGGTTGTGACAGACCAGATTTACGTTATGGTTTACAAATGCAAGACATTACAGATATTGTAAAAGATACTACTTTTCAGGTTTTTAGCAAACCCATTGAAGAAGGTGGAATTGTAAAATGTATCAAAGTTTCTGCCAAAGAACAAGGAAACAAAAGAATGTCTAAAGGGCAAATTGAAAATTTGACAGCCATTGCACAACAAAATGGTCTTGGAGGTTTGGCTTATATTATTGTAAATGAAAACGATTTACAATCGCCAATTATTAAGTTTTTAGGCGAAGAAATAGCAGAAAACATCATAAAAGTTACCGATGCAAAAATTGGTGACATTGTATTTTTCTCTGCTTCAGATTATGCAACTGCTAACAAAGCGTTAGACGCTGTTCGTCAAGAAATGGGACGCATTTTAAAGTTGATAAACCCAAAAGAATTAAGACCAGCTTGGGTTGTAGATTTTCCAATGTTTGAAAAAACAGACGAAGGAAGATGGACGTTTACACACAATCCGTTTTCGATGCCAGCAGTATATGATTTAGAAAAACATATGACTGGAGAAGGAGAAGAAATCGGAACAATAATCGCCCAACAATACGATTTAATCTTAAACGGTTACGAAATTGGTGGAGGTTCTGTTCGTGCACACAAAGCAGAAATTTTAGAAGCAACTTATAAAAATATGGGATATAATAAAGAAGAAATGCTTAAAAGTGTGGGAACTATGTACAAAGCATTCCAATATGGAGCGCCACCTCATGGAGGAATTGCTTGGGGAATAGATAGATTAATGATGATTCTAGAAAAGAAAGTATCTATTAGAGAAGTTATGGCGTTTCCAAAAACAGGTTCATCTGAAGATCTATTATTTAATGCACCTTCAATTTTATCAGATAAAAAGGTGGAAGAAATGAATGTGAAAATTATAAGATAATTTTCAATCTGAATTTATTTCAGCCTCTGTAAAATAAAAATCATTTGAAAGGTTGCTTAATTAAGAAATCTACCTTATTTTTGTGGAACAATGAAATCAAATACAAAAAATACATGGTGGTGGAACTCTCTTAATTCATAAGTGAGAACTAAACCTATATTATAAATACAAAGAAAAGGCTTATCTCACGATAAGCCTTTTTTTATGCTGAACTTGTTTCAGTATCTATAAAATAAAAGATGAACAATATAAAATTTAAAACAATCCATAAAACAAAAATTGCAGACACAGTAACACCTGTAGGTTTGTACTTACGTTTTAGAGATAAATTTGCAAATACGCTTTTATTAGAAAGTTCCGATTATCATAGTAAAGAAGAAAGTTTTTCTTTTATTGCGATTGATCCAATTTTATCAATGAAAGTAGAAGATTATCAATTTTCGGTTGCTCATAAAGGAACACAGATAAGTTCTCAAAAAATTGATAAAAATTTTTATGAATTATTCGATAAATTCACGAATTCCGTAGATTTAGATTGTCCTGCCGAATTAAAATCATTCAATGGTTTGTATGGGTATTCTACGTTTGATTCTGTTCAATATTTCGAGAATATTCAATTTAAAAACCAAAAAGCACCTTCTGCAATTCCAGAAATGCAATACAGTTTTTATCGATTTATAATTGCTATTAATCATTTTAATGATGAAATGATATTAATGGAAAATATCGAAGAAGGAACAGATTCTCGCATTAAAGAAATTCAAACAATAATCGATGCACAAGCATTTAACACGCAAAAATTTGAAATTGTCGGTGAAGAAACTTCAAATGTAACTGGCGATGAATTTATCGATTATGTTAAAAAAGCAAAATCGCATTGTAAAAGAGGAGATGTTTTTCAATTGGTTTTATCACGCCAATTTCAACAAAAATTTAAAGGCGACGAATTTAATGTTTATAGAGCTTTACGTTCTATAAATCCATCACCATATTTGTTTTATTTCGATTATGGTTCGTTTAAATTAATGGGTTCTTCACCTGAAGCACAGATTAAGATTTCCGCAGGAAAAGCGACGATTAATCCGATTGCTGGAACCTTCAGAAGAACTGGAGATATGGCAGAAGACCTAAAATTGGGTAAAAAATTATCCGAAGATAAAAAGGAAACAGCAGAACACGTAATGTTGGTAGATTTGGCACGAAACGATTTAAGTAAACATGCTGATAATGTGACTGTTGAAGTTTTTAAAGAAGTGCAGTATTTTAGCCATGTAATACATTTGGTTTCAACGGTTAGAGGAAAAATTAAAGGAAATCCAATTGAAATTGTCGGTGACACTTTCCCAGCAGGGACTTTAAGTGGCGCTCCAAAATACAAAGCAATGGAATTAATCGATAAATACGAGAACCAAACACGTGGTTTTTATGGTGGCGCAGTTGGAATTATCGGTTTAGATGGTTCCGTAAATTTGGCGATTGCCATTCGTTCTTTCGTCAGTAAAAACAACGTTTTGTATTCGCAAGCAGGCGCAGGAATCGTAATTCATTCCGACGAAAAAAAGGAATTACAAGAAGTAAATAACAAGTTAGCAGCGTTAAAAAAAGCGTTGATATTAGCGGAAAATATATAATTGGCTGTTCGCTTTTTGCCTTTAGTTATTTGCTGAAAGCCAAGAGCCAAGAGCTAAAAGCTTTAAATATGAAAATATTAATATTAGATAATTACGATTCGTTTACCTACAATTTGGTTCACATGGTAGAGAAAATTACAGGAAATTTTCCTGCAGTTTTCAGAAACGATGAAATCAGTATTGCAGATGTTGGAAATTTCGACATCATTATGTTGTCTCCAGGACCAGGAATTCCAGATGAAGCAGGAATTTTAAAAGAAGTAATTAAAACCTATGCTGGTGTAAAACCAATATTCGGAGTTTGTTTAGGCTTACAAGCCATTACCGAAGTTTTTGGTGGAAAAATTATCAATTTAGACGAGGTTTTTCACGGAGTTGCCACAGAAATGATAGTCACAGATAAAAACGCGACTATTTTTAAAGATGTTCCAGAAACATTTTTAGCAGCACGTTATCATTCTTGGGCAGCAACAGACGAAGGTTTTCCAGAAGAAATTCAAGTAACCGCAAGAGATGAAGATGGTTTGATTCAAGCGATTGAACATAAAATATTTCCAATTTCTGCAGTTCAATTTCACCCAGAATCAATTTTAACAGATGTTGGTGAGCAATTGGTTACTAATTTTATTAATTCCCATCTCAATCTTCCCAAAGGGAAGAAGTAGCAAGTTTGTGGGAAAAGAGAGAATAAATACAGCTATTAACACAAGAGTGTTTTTCCCCTTTGGGGAAAATAAAAGGGGATTTAAATTAAAAGGGCTTTTTTAATGAAAAATATATTAAACAGACTTTATAACCACGAAAGATTGTCTAAAGAAGAAGCAACACAAATTTTAATAGATATTGCAGCTGAGAAATACAATGACGCACATTTAGCTTCATTTATGACTGTTTTTATGATGCGTCCAATTACTACAGATGAACTTTCTGGATTCAGAAATGCATTAAAAGAATTGGCAATAAAAGTAGATTTTTCTGATTATAATACCATTGATATTGTTGGAACTGGAGGAGATGGAAAAGATACATTTAACATATCAACACTAACCTCTTTTATAGTTGCAGGAACAGGTCAAAAAGTAGCAAAACATGGTAATTATTCTGTGTCTTCGCAATCTGGTTCATCAGATATGTTAGAGAGTTTTGGGTATAATTTTACAAATGACGAGAACGTTTTAAAAGAGCATTTAGAGAAAGCAAATATTTGTTTTTTACATGCGCCAAAATTTCATCCAGCAATGAAAGCTGTAGGGCCAACAAGAAAGGCATTGGCATTAAAAACGTTTTTTAACATGTTAGGTCCTTTGGTAAACCCAAGTTCACCTAAAAACCATATGTTAGGGACTTTCAATTTGGAAATTGCACGTTTGTATAATTACATTTTGCAAGAAGAAAATATCAATTACGGAATTATACATGCTTTGGATGGTTATGACGAAATTTCCTTAACAAGCGGATTTAAATTTTTCACCAAAAAAGGAGAACAAATTATAAAACCAGAAGATTTAGGGCAGAAAAGAATTCAGCAATCAGAAATATTTGGAGGAAGTTCTGTTGTTGATGCTGCTAAAATATTTAAAACCATTTTAGAAGGAAAAGGAACAGATGCTCAAAATAATGTAGTATTAACAAATGCGGCTTTTGCATTAACCATTGTTGATGATGCAAAGTCTTTTGAAAATGCTTTTGAGGAAGCAAAAAGTTCGCTTTTCGGGTTGAAAGCAAAGAACACGTTAGAGAAATTAGTAAGTTTATAAGTACGATATCTCCTCGAGCGCAGTCGAGAGGTTAATTTAGGTCTCGACTGCGCTCGACCAGACAAATAGATGTTTTAAGAAAGTAATATGGCAAAAAAGAAGAACAATTTATTTTTAATTATTCCAGCATTTTTATTAATGGGAGTGGCAATTGGAATACAAACTAAAGAATTATTTAAGCATACAATTGTAGGCTTAATTGTTGGAATAATTGTTTTCTTTTTTTTAAGATATAGAAATAAAAGATTGAATAATTAACAATTACGAATTATTAATTATGAGTGATGAAAAAGGATAACATAATTCAAACTAAAAGCTATAATTTTGCAGTTAGAATTGTGAAATTATACAAGCATTTATCGCAAGAGAAGAAAGAATTTGTATTAAGTAAACAATTATTACGCTCAGGCACTTCAATAGGAGCAAATGTTGAAGAAGCAATTGGAGGACAAAGCAGAAAAGATTTTTTCGCCAAATTAACAATAGCTTACAAAGAAGCAAGAGAATCTCATTATTGGATTCGTTTATTAAAAGATACCGATTTTTTATCAGACAAAGAATCAGAATCTTTAACTACAGATATAGAAGAAATTTTAAAAATTATCGGAAGTATTCAAAAAACAATTAGAAACACAAATTCGTAATTCTTAATTTAGAATTCATAATTATTTATATGACAATTTTAGATAAAATAATCGCATTTAAAAAGAAGGAAGTTGCTAAAATAAAAGCAGAAATTCCTGTAAAGAAACTGGTAGAAAGTCCTAGTTTTGGAAGAACCACTTTTTCGTTAAAGAAATCTCTATTAGAAGTGGGGTCTACAGGAATTATTGCAGAGTTTAAAAGACAATCACCATCTAAAGGAATTATTAACGATACTGCAACAATTGCAGAAGTTACAAACGGATATTTAGATGCAAACGTTGCAGCACAATCTATTTTAACAGATACTTCCTTTTTTGGAGGAACCATGGCAGATTTAATGGAAGCAAGAGTTATCAATCAACAAAAACCTATTTTAAGAAAAGATTTTATTGTGGATGGATTTCAAATTGTGGAAGCCAAAGCCATTGGAGCAGATGTTATTTTACTAATTGCTTCTTGTTTAACTTCAAAAGAACTAAAAAACTACGGAAATTTAGCGGTAGATTTAGGTTTAGAGGTTTTGTATGAAGTGCATACACAAGAAGATTTAGATAAGATTAATGATTTAGATAATAAAATTATAGGAATTAATAATAGAAACTTGAAAACATTTGAAGTTGATTTAGAACATTCTATTAAGCTATCAAATCAAATTCCTGATACTTGTGTAAAAGTTTCTGAAAGTGGAATTTCTGATCCGAAAATTATTACCGGATTAAAAGAATTTGGTTTTCACGGTTTTTTAATTGGAGAAAATTTTATGAAAGAAGAAAATCCAGGAGAAGCTTGTCAAGAATTTATAGATCAAATTAGATAAGTATGAAACTGAAAGTTTGTGGAATGAAATTCACAGAAAATATTCAACAAGTTGCAGCAATGCAACCTGATTATTTGGGTTTTATTTTCTATGAAAAATCAAAAAGAAATTTTGAAGGAATTATTCCTGAACTTCCAAAATCAATTAAAAAAACGGGTGTTTTCGTAAATGAATATAAAGAAATTGTAATTTCTTTAGTAGAGGAATATGGTTTAAACGCTATTCAATTGCACGGTGATGAAACCGTTGAATATATAAAAGCATTAAAATGTCAGTTCGAGCGCAGTCGAGAACTAAAGATAGAGGAGAATAAAAATATCAAAAAGAAAAAAAATCAACATAAAATTCCTAAAAACGAAGTAGAAATTATAAAAGTGTTCGGAATAAAAGATGAATTTAATATTGATGTTTTAAAACCATATTTAGAAGTTGTAGATTATTTTTTATTCGATACCAAAGGAAAAGAAAGAGGAGGAAATGGAACAAAATTCGATTGGTCTGTTTTAGAAAAATACCCTTTTAAAAAACCATTCTTTTTAAGTGGTGGAATTGGATTAGAGGATCTGGATTCGGTTAAAAAAATATTAGATTCAGATTTACCAATTTATGCGTTAGACGTAAACAGTAAATTTGAAAGTGAACCTGGAATTAAGAAAATAGAAGAGTTAGAGAAGTTTAAAAATAACGTCATTACGAACGGAGTGAAGTAATCTGTTTACTTATAAATAGATTGCTTCGTAAACTCGCAATGACTGACAGAAAATAAAAAATATGAAATCAAAATTCAGCCCAGATAAAAACGGATATTTTGGACAATTTGGAGGCGCATTTATTCCAGAATTGTTGTATCCAAATGTGAAAGAATTAGAAGATAATTACATCCAAATTATTGAGTCTGATGAATTTCAAACCGAATACAAATCACTATTAAAAGATTATGTTGGTAGACCAACACCTTTGTATTTGGCAAAACGTTTGTCCGAAAAATATGGCGCTCATATTTATTTGAAACGAGAAGATTTAAATCATACAGGAGCACACAAAGTGAATAATACTGTTGGTCAAATTCTAATCGCTAAAAAATTAGGAAAAACAAAAATCATAGCAGAAACTGGTGCTGGTCAACATGGAGTTGCTACAGCAACAGTTTGTGCATTGATGGGATTAGATTGTACTGTTTTTATGGGCGAAAAAGATATTGAACGTCAAGCTCCTAATGTTGCCAGAATGAAAATGTTAGGCGCAAAAGTAGTACCTGCCACAAGTGGTTCAAAAACTCTAAAAGACGCCACAAACGAGGCTATAAGATATTGGATTCAAAATCCAGAAACGTTTTATTTAATTGGTTCTGTAGTTGGTCCACATCCACACCCAGATATGGTTGCAAGATTACAAGCGATTATTTCTGAAGAAATGAAATGGCAATTAAAAGAAAAAACAGGTAAAGAAAATCCAGATACAATTATTGCTTGTGTTGGTGGAGGTTCTAATGCTGCTGGTGCTTTTTATCATTACATGGATGATGAAGATGTAGAATTAATTGCAGTAGAAGCAGCTGGTTTAGGGGTAAATTCTGGCGAAAGCGCAGCCACTTCTCAATTAGGAGAAGTAGGAATTATTCATGGTAGTAAAACTATTTTAATGCAAGACGAATATGGGCAAATTGTAGAACCCTATTCTATTTCTGCAGGTTTAGATTATCCAGGAGTTGGTCCTTTACATGCTTTTTTATATGAGAGCAAAAGAGCAATATTTATGAATGCAACCGATAAAGAAGCGTTAACTGCAGCATATGAATTAACCAAAATAGAAGGTATTATTCCTGCTTTGGAAACTGCTCATGCTTTGGCTGTTTTACCAAAAATGGATTTGAAAAAAGATCAAGTTGTAGTAATAAATTTATCTGGAAGAGGAGATAAAGATTTAGAAACATATATTGAGCATTTAGATAAATAGTAAAAAGTTTTGGATTTGTAAGCCAACAACTAAAAACTATAAACCAACAACCAAACATATGAATTCAATTCAACAATTATTTCAACAAAAAGATAAAAACCTTTTATCTATATATTTTACTTGTGGTTTTCCAAAATTAGACGATACTACAAAAGTAATAGCAGCTTTAGAAAAAAGTAAAGTAGATTTTATTGAAGTGGGTTTGCCATATTCAGATCCTTTAGCAGATGGACCAACCATACAAGACAGTAGTCACAAAGCGTTACAAAACGGAATTAATTTAGACATTGTTTTTGAGCAATTAATGACCATAAAAGAAACCAATAAAACACCTTTGGTTTTAATGGGGTATCTGAATCAAATGTTAAAATATGGTGAAGATAAGTTTTGTGAAAAAGTAATTGATTGTGGAATTGATACGGTAATTATTCCTGATTTACCAATGGTTGAGTTCGAAAATCATTACCAGCTGTTGTTTGATAAATATGGATTGACAAACGTTTTTCTAATCACACCAAATACAGAGCAAGAAAGAATTAAAAAAATAGATAGGTATACCAAAGCATTTATTTATGTAGTTGCATCTTCTTCCATCACAGGTGCAAAAGGTGAAATCTCTAAAGAGCAAATTGCTTATTTTAAAAGAATTAAAGCCATGAATTTAAAAAGTAAATTAATTGTAGGTTTTGGAATTTCAGATAAATCAACTTTTAATACAGCTTGTCAATTTGCAAATGGTGCTATTATTGGTTCTGCTTTCATCAAAAATTTAGATAAAAACGGAGTTGATAAAATAGATGATTTTATACAACCAATACTTAATTAATGAAATCTTAAAAATTTCTTAAAGAAAGAAAACCATTAGGGTAATAGTATTGTAAAGTTTAATTTAGTTGTTTAAAAACCAGCAAAATGACTAAAAAAACTTTACTACTTCTAACCATTTTATTGAACGTTACTTTCCTTTTTGGGCAAGAAACCCTAGTAAGAACACCAACAATTAGTCCAGATGCCTCAAAAATGGCCTTTGGTTTCGATGGTGATATTTGGGTTTTAGATTTGGCTACAAATCAATCTAAAAGATTAACCATTCATCAAGCTTACGAAAGCAACCCTATTTGGAATACAGAAAGTAATCAACTAGTGTTCAATTCTAATAGAAAAGGATACACAAAACTATTTAAAACCAATTTAAATGGTGGTGTTCCAGAACAATTAACTTATTATCCAACAACAGATACACCTAGTTTTTGGAATGCTGATGGAGAAATTATTTTTTCCAGCAATCGAATTTTCAAAGGAACAGAAAGAGAATCTTCAATTTATGCAGTAAACGAAAAAGGAGGAACTCCAAATCGTTTTATGACTGCTTTAGGAAGTCAAGCAAGCATTTCTCCAAACGGAAATTTTGTAGCTTTTGTGAAAGGAACTTGTAGAATTTCAAGAGAAGATTATAATGGACCTGCACAAAGAGATATTTGGATCTATAACTTAAAAACCAAAGAATATCATCAAATTACCACAAGTAAAAAAAACGATCACACTCCACTTTGGGATGCACAAAATAATCTTTATTACATAGGGGCAGAAAGTGGTAGATACAATATTTACAAAACTTCCTTAAATGTAAATGGAACTAAAAAAGGAGCAGAAACTCAATTAACAAACTTAAAAACAGATGGTGTTTTATCTTTTTCTGTGAGTAATGATGGAACTATTATGTACAATAGTGGTATCGAAGTTTTTAAAATGCAAAATGGAGCTACTCAAAAAATAAACTTGAATTTAGCTACAGATAATAGATTTCAGCTAGAAGAAACCAAAACCACTACAAGTAATATTAGTGATGTAAGTGTTTCACCAAATGGAAAATTAGTTGCATTAAGCATTAATGGAGAAATTTTTGTCAAAGAAAATGATAAAGAAAAAACAAGAACAAACAATGTGAGTAATCACACTTTTAAAGATGAAAGTCCTTTTTGGATAGATGATAATACATTAGGATTTGTATCAGACAGAAATGGACAAAATGAACTGTATAGAGTAGTTTCTTTAGACGAAAATGTAAACTTAAGTAGAAGTTTAAAGACAGAAGTTACACAACTAACAAAAAGTGAAATTGATGTTTTTGAACCATTATTATCTCCAAATGGTGAGAAAATTTCTTACAGAGTTGGAAGAGGGAAGTTGGTAATAGCAGATGTAAAAGATGGTAAAATAACTAAGCCTAAAACGTATTCAGATTCTTGGGCAGCTGCAAGAGGTGTTTCTTGGAGTCCAGATAGTAAATACATTGCATATTCTCAGCAAGATCTAGATTTTGATAGCGAAATTTTTATTCAATCTGTAGAAAACCCATCAACAAAAATGAATGTTTCTATGCATCCAAGATCAGATGTTGCTCCAGTTTGGAGTCCAGATGGTAAAAAATTGACTTTTGTTTCCAATAGAGCAGGAGATAGAGGAGGTATAAATTATGATACTTGGATGGTTTGGTTGCAAAAATCTGATTGGGAAAAAACAAAAGCAGATTTTAAAGACGGTGCTTATTATCAACCAAAAGAAGAAAAATCGAAAGATAAAAAAGAGAAGAAAGAAATTATTGTAAAAATTGATGAAGACAAAATTTACGATAGATTAGTACAATTAACAAGTTGGGCTGGTAATGAATATGGAGCAATGTTTAGTTTAGACAGTGAAAGTGTTTACATATCTGCTACAAACCCTGCAACCAATCAAAACGGATTTTATAAAGTTGAAATTACTGGAGGAACACCAAAAGAAGTGAAAGGAGTTTCTAATATTGGGAATTCAAGTTTGCATAAAGAGACCTTGTATTATGCTTCTAGAGGAAAATTAAAATCATTAAATTTAAAGTCAGATAAAGTTACTTCTTTTAATCATTCTGCAACTTACACAACAAATTTTCAAAAGCTTAACGAACAAGTTTTTGAAGAAGGAGTAAGAGCAATTACAGCTGGTTTTTATGATCCTAATTTTCATGGTTATGATTGGGATAAAATCGTAAAAAGATATAGACCTTGGGTGTTAGCTGCATCAACCAAACAAGATTATACATTTATGTTCAATAACATGTTAGGACAGCTAAATGCAAGTCACATGGGATATAGAGGCAGAACTCCAGAAGAAACTTTTAACGATAATGTTGGTTTGCTAGGTTTAGATGTTTCGAATGTTAAAAACGGAGTAAAAATAAATTATATATTACCAAATTCGGCAGCAACAAAAAGCAATGTTTCTTTAAATGTTGGTGATGTAATTGAAAAAGTAAATGGAAAAACAATCGATAAAAACACCAATTTTTATAGTTTACTAAAAAATACTTCTGGTGATGAAATTTTATTAACCTTATCCAACAATAAAGACGTAGTTGTTAGAACACAAAGCACAAGAGCAATCTCTACACTTCGTTATGAAGAGTGGATTAATTCTCGTAAAAAGTTAGTTGATGAATATTCAAATGGACAATTGGGTTATATTCACATTCAAGGGATGAATTTACCAAGTTTTGAGCGTTTTGAAAGAGAATTAAAAGCTTCTGGTTATGGTAAAAAAGGAATTGTTATTGATGTTAGAAACAATGGTGGTGGATGGACTACAGATCGATTAATGGCAGTTTTAACAGTGCAACAACATGCATATACAGTACCAAGAGGAGCTACAAATAACTTACAAAGAGATAATAAAAAATTTGCAGAGAATTATCCTTTTAATGAAAGAGCATTGTTGTCTGTAAACACAAAACCTTTAGTTGCCTTAGCAAATCAAAGTAGTTATTCCAATGCAGAAATTTTTGCTCATGCATTTAAAAGTTTCAACTTAGGAAAGTTGGTTGGACAACCGACTTTTGGAGCAGTAATATCTACAGGATCACAAAGATTACAAGATGGTTCTATAAGAATGCCTTACAGAGCTTGGTATGTAAAAGAATCTGGAATGAACATGGAACATGGACCAGCAGTTCCAGATTATTTAGTTGAAAACAAACCTGGTTGGAGAGCTAGAGGAGAAGATGAACAACTTAAAAAAGCAGTTGAGGTTTTACTCTCAGAAATAAAATAAATAAAAAAAAGTTGAAACTTATTAAGTTTCGACTTTTTTTTAAAGTGCTGTTTTAACTTCAATAACACCATTGGCACCTCTAATGCCATAAACTGCTGTTTCTGGACCCTTTAAAATTTTTATGCTTTTTATAGTAGTTGGAACAATATCTCCAAAAGTTGTTTCGTTAACTTGAACTCCATTAAGTACAAGTAGGGGTTGTGTATTTCCATTAATACTTCCAGCTCCTCTTATAGATATTCTATTATTTGTGTCAATATTTACACCAGCAACTTTACCTCTTAAATAATCATAAATATTTCTAAATTGTTGAGCACCACCACCTACTTGGTTTGAATTACTGGGAACAATATCTAATTTAACATCTTTATCACCTCCAACAATCATATAAATGTTTTTTTGACCCACATATTTTACTTTTTTAATGCCATGTAATACAGAAAATGCAGCAATTTCATTAGGTCTTTTTTTTAACTTAATCTTAAATATACCTTTAGAGTTTGCTACTCTTTTTTGTTTGATATCATCAATTAGAATAACAGCACCAGGTATAGGCTTATTTGTGTCATCTTTTACAACAACTGTTAAATCTATTTTTTCTTGAGAAGAAACTCCTAGATAAAAGAAAAGTACTAAAACTGAGATGATTTTTTTAAATATTTTCATAACTACTAAATTCATAATTTTATTTTAACAAATTTAATTGTTTTTAAATTAATAAAATGTTAAAAAACTTTTTTACCATTTAAGTATGTAGAAATTGCTCTTGTTTTTGGTATTTCATTGCTTGAAACTTTCATGATATTCTGATTTAAAATTGCAAAATCAGCAAATTTACCTACTTCAATACTTCCTTTTTCATCTTCTTCAAAATTAGAATAAGCAGCCCAAATAGTCATTCCTTTTAAGGTTTCTTCTCTACTTAATGCATTTTCCATTTGAAAACCGTTTGTAGGAAAACCTTCAGCATCTTGCCTAGCAACTGCAGCATAAAACGTTAAAAACGGATTTACTTGTTCTACTGGAAAATCTGTACCTAAAGCAATTTTACCATATTTATTTAGTAAATCTTTAAAAGCATAAGCTCCTTTCATTCTTTCTGCTCCAACTCTATCTTTTGCCCAATACATATCAGAAGTTGCATGTGTAGGCTGAACTGAAGGTAAAATATTATCGAAATGAATAAAATCTTCTTCAGAAATTATTTGTGCGTGTTCAATTCGCCAACGTCTATTTTTAGCATCTTTTAAAACATTTTTGTAAGTTTTTAACATCCAAGTATTTGCAGAATCTCCAATAGCATGTGTATTCATTTGATAATCGGAATTTGCAATTTGTTTTGCGATTTCTTGATATCTTTCTGGTGAATAAATCAAGGCTCCAAAATGATTTTCTCTATCTGAATATGGTTTTCTCAAGGCAGCACCTCTAGAACCTAAAGCGCCATCACCATACACTTTAAAAGATCGAACATTCAGTTTATCAGTTTTTATGATTCCTTTTTTGATGTAATAATTAATTTGTTCTTGATTATCTCCAGAAACCATTGCATACACACGCATTTTTAAATCATCAGTTTGTTGTAAACTATCAATCAATTCAATCGTATTTCTGGATAATCCAGCATCATCAACTGTTGTTAATCCATAAGAAAAAGATATTTTTTGTGCATCTAACAAACCTTGAATTGCTTCTTGTTTTGAGGTTGATGGGAATTTGATAAAATCCATGGCAGCATCAATTAAAACCCCTGTCATTTTACCGTTTTTAACAATAATTTCACCACCAGAAACTGGAGTATTTTTTGTAATACCAGATAAATCAATTGCTGCTTGATTTACCAAAAGCGCATGACCATCCACTCTTCTAATTGCTACAGGAATTGTTGGAAATAAAGAATCTAATTTTTGCTTAGTAGGAAATTCTTTCACTTCCCAATCGTTTTGATCCCAACCACGTCCTGTAATAAATTTGGTGTTTTTTTCTTTTTGAAAAGCAACTAATTTTTGTAAGACTTCATCATAACTTTTTGTGCCTTCTAATGATACTTTTTGTTGTTGCAAACCCATTCTGTAAAAATGGCAATGAGCATCTATTAAACCAGGAACAATTGTTTTATTTTCAGCATCAATAATGTTTTTTGATGTGAAGTTGCTTTGAATTTCTTTGTTAGTTCCTACTGCTATAAACTTTCCGTTTTTTACTGCAAAAGCTTCTGAATTTTCAAAATTATTATTAACTGTATAGGTATTAGAATTAATAACAATTAAATCGGCTTCTTTTTTTGAACAAGAAAAAATGAAGAAAGTGATGATTAAAATTGAGATGATATGTTTCATGAATTTATATAAATTAAGTATGCACAATACATTAGTAAAAATTGTAATGGTATTCTAATAATTGCTATTTTCTTTGATCCTATTGCTGGTCTAATTCTTGTGACGTCCCAAATATGAATTGGTAGAAACAGAATCATTAGTATAAAAATACCATAAGCTGCTTCTTTTACACTTTCTGAAAAAAAAAGTCCAAAACCAAGAAGAAACTCTACAACTCCAACAATATAATTTACGGCTTTTTTTGGAAAAAAATCTGGAATAAAATTTTTGAATATTCTTGGTTTTATAATATGCATTATTCCTGCAAAACAGAAAAATACACCGAAAATAATCTTTAAAATTAGAATTGTAATTTCCATAAAATTATGGTTTAACAGGTGTGTTGTTGTACAAATATTTATCCATCAAATAAATTATACTAGCCATTGAAGCACTACCAAGTTCTAATTCACGTTTGTTTACTTTATCAAACGTATCAATACTTGTGTGGTGGTAATCAAAATATCTTTGACTGTCAGGTCTGTATCCAACTAAAGTTACATTTTCTCCTTTTAAAGGACTAATATCTGCACCAGAGCCACCTTTATCAATATCGTGTAAACCATAAGGTGAAAGTAATTTTTTCCAACTTTGTAATAGTTTTGTGTTAGCATTATTTGCATCAATAGAAAAACCTCTTGGAGTATGACCACCAGCATCAGATTCTAAGCCACCAATATGATTTTCTTTATTTTGCTTTGCTAATTCAGCATATTTTTTTGCACCTCTAGTTCCGTTTTCTTCATTCATAAAAAAGACAACTCTTATGGTATTTTTAGGTTTGATATTGTTTTTTTTGAATAAATAAGCTACCTCTAAAGATTGTACAATTCCTGTTCCATCATCATGAGCGCCATCTCCTAAGTCCCAAGAATCTAAATGACCACCAACAACAAAAATATTTTCTGGAGTTTCTGTTCCTTTAATTTCACCAACAACATTAAATGAAGGTGCATCAGGTAAGTTTTTACAGCTTTGTTTGAAGTAGAATTTTAAAGCCGAATTTTTTTTCAAGTCTTCACTTAAAATATTTGCAGCTCTACTGCTAATAGCTGCAGTAGGTATGTATTTTTCTTTTGGTAAGTTTCCATAACTCATGGTTCCTGTATGAGGGTAATCGTCTACAGCATTTGTCATTGAACGAACAATAACACCTTTTGCTCCAAATTTACCACAAACGCTTGCACCTCGAACTCTTTGATCTACACAACCACCATATGCTTTAAAAGTATTGATGAGTGTATTGTCGAAAGGACGATTGAAAAATACAATTTTACCTTCCATTTTATTACCTAAAGCTTGAGCTTCTTCTAAACTTTTCACTTCAATAACTTCTGCTAAAACTCCAGATTTTGGTGTAGCAATTGAAAATCCTAACGCACAAATAGGTACATTTTTTTGAATTCCATTTGTGGTATATGTTGCAATTTCTTTTTCTCCACGAACCCAATGTGGCACCATTACTGGTTGTAGCCAAACTGAATCTAAGCCAACTTCTGTCATTAATTTTGCACCCCATTCTACAGCTTTTGCAGCTTCAGGAGAACCAGACAATCTACCACCAATATTGGTAGTTAAATCACGAAGCCATTCATAAGACTTCCCTTCCATTAAAGCACTGTTGAATAACTTTTTTATGTTTGTTGAATCTGTTTTTTCTTCTGCAGATAATTTATTGGAATCAATAATTTTTTCTTGTTTTTGGTCGCAGGCAAACATCAAGAACGTAAGTAAGGTGAAGAGTAATATTTTTTTCATTTGGTAGTAGTGTTTAATAATTTATAAATCTACAAAAATGAAATGATAATTTACTTTATTTGGAAATGAATATGATCATCATGTCTTACAGCTTTACAACCATGAAATCTAATTTTTTCATTTTTCAATTTTAATCTTGTTTTCAAATGAGGTTCTATGAAAAGTTTGTGAATGTCACTTTTTAAAATTATTTCAATTAAAACTTTTGTAGCTTTTTCTGATATTTTTAAGTTTTTATTAGAATGTCCAAGTGTAAAATATTTAGTAAAATTGTATTGCCAATTACCATTTTGTTTGCATTTTTTATTTTGGTTTATTTCATCTGTTTTAGGTTCTTCAAAAATACCATAACCACT
The DNA here is from genome assembly GCF_005885675.1 of Polaribacter aestuariivivens. Classification (GTDB taxonomy): domain Bacteria; phylum Bacteroidota; class Bacteroidia; order Flavobacteriales; family Flavobacteriaceae; genus Polaribacter; species Polaribacter aestuariivivens. The sequence goes on along the minus strand of NZ_VANR01000005.1, from coordinate 178,794 downwards.
ATTTGATGGTTTTAAATTAGTTGTTTCTTTATTTTTATTTTCATAAACAAATGATATATCAATTTTTTTTCCATCATTATGACTCAAATGTGGAATTAGAGGAAAACCATCAAAAAAAGGAAAATTTGCATCTAAATAAATAACTTTTATTTTTGGAAATTCTTTATTAAAACTTTGAGACACATTAGTAATAACATTATGCAACTTTGGAGTGACATAATTTCTATTACAAAGCTTTGTTATAAAATTATGGGCTTCAAGTTTGTTGGTGTCTTCTATTTTTACTTTCCCAAAAAATGGAGCTATTTTAGGGATAATTAGAAAGGTTGAACTCAAATAAAGTACTACAAATAAAGAAAATATTTTAACCTTATATTTTTCTTTTTTGTTTGAAATAAATAATAATGATAACCAATAAATGAAACCTCCAATTTGCGTTATTATTGTTAAGGTTATAATTAAAAATAAGTTAATAAATATTTTTATCAAAATTTAGAAATCGAACTTATATGTAATACCTCCTAAAATTTGAAAACCTTGAGTATCAAAATTAGCAAAACGTTGATATTTGGTGTTTAAAATATTGTTTGCTTTTAGAAAAGCAGAAAATTTATCGTTAAAATGATAACCACCATTTAAATTAACATCTATAAAAGAGTTTATAGTTTCTATACCTCTAAGACTAGATGGAAATTGCGCATTATAAAGCGCATCTTTTCGTTCACTAACATAAAAAATATTGGTAGTTGCAAACCATTTATCTTCTTTATATTTCCCTAAAAAAGAGGCTTGCAATGTTGGTAAATTCCATTTTTCTATGGCATTTGTCATGGTAAAATTATCAAATTGAAATTGTGTGCTAAAAGATAATTTTCTTGAATAATCATACGCTATTTCTCCGTAAAAGGAAGTAGTTTTAACATCATCATAATAGATATAGAAAGAGTTTCCATATTCATAACCTGCCAAAGTTCGTCCGTTAACTGAGGCATTTGTTCCATCAGATTTTGTGTTATTTCTTAAAAACAAAGGTTTGTCTTCTTCTTTAATACTACTACCTTTAATATTGTAGCTAATTTCGTTTGTGATATTTCCTTGTAAACCCAAAAATAAATTTGATGTTTCTGCAGTTTGCGTTATAAAAAGTGTTGGAGAAACGTATTGATTTTCTTCTGTAAATTGCTTGTAAGTATTTGTGTGTAAATTACCAGTGATTCCTGCATAAATATTTACATAATTTTTTAAAATAGCAGTTTGCGCAAATATGTCTGGATATAAAAATATATTTGTAGCGTTATTTTCAGTATCTAAAGAAGCGATTATATTTAAAGCCGTTTTAATAGAAAAACCTGCATAATTTACTTTGTATTCTGGGTTTAATTTGGCGGTGATTATATTGTAATTTACTTTACTTGTTTTTGCATAATTATTTTCAAAACTTCCGTTTAAAAACTCTACATTGGTTTTTATTGAAATGTCGTTTAAATAATCTCCTAAAAAATCTAAAGGGAAGTTTAATTTTGCATTAAAATTTGCTAAAATTTCTTTACTGTTATATAAATCTGTAAAATATGATACGGAAATTTTACCATAATCTATGTAAGAATCGTGAAATTTAAAATCACCATCAACTTTAACATAATTATATTTTTGTAATTCGTTTATGGTATTTAAAACTGGCTCATCAAAAGTCATATTTGGTAAACCATACCAATTGTATTGACTTAATTCTGTATTTAAACCTACTTTCCAATCGAAATAGCGATCAACTTGTTTGTAAAATAAAGAAGCTTGAAAGTTTGAGAAATTACTATTTAATTTTGAGTCTCTTACATTTTCTGTTGAGGCAATATATTTGGCTGATAACCCATACTCATTATCGAAACGTGTATTTTTGTATATGAAAGCTTCTGCATATGGGCTTCCGTAATTACCGTAACCAGCAGCTAAATAATTGTTGTAAACTCGTTCTTTTACACCAACATCAATACCTTTTATTGCACCTGTTTTTGGAATAAAAGTAGAAGCAACTGGAGCAGAATAAATGCTGTAAGTTAGTTTCTGTTTTTTACTTTTTCCTAATAATTTTATAACAGGATTTTTATTGATTTTTTTTGCATCAGCAATTTCTGGATTAAACTTTGTAACCACGTTTACAATTTCTGTTTCCACAGTATCTATTTTTTGCTCTTGACCATTGGTAGATAAAAAACAAAATAAAATAAGTAATAGTAAAATACCTCTTTTCATTAGTTTTGTTTTTGTGGCGTTACGGAATTATTTGTTTTGGCTTCGTTTTCTTTAATTTTAGTCAGCTCTTCTTGTGCTTCTTTTATAATGTCTTCATATTGTTTAAAGTTTTTAATAACGTTTTCTAAAACAAAAGTTGCTTGATAAATGTCCTTTAAACCGTAATAGTTTTTTCCCATGATTACATAACTTTTTACGCCCCAATATTTATAATTAGCATAGTTTGCAATCAGTTTTTGGACTATTTTATTTGATGCTGCATATTGATTTTGTTGATTTTTAAAAAAAGCATTGTAGTATAATGCCTCTGCCATTAACTCACCATTTGCAGTTTTTTCTATTTCTGAATAAAATTCTTCAGCCGTAGTAAAATCTTCATTTTTAAAAGAAGATCTTGCAATAATAATACGAGCATCATTTTCTAAATTACTATCTATTTTATCTTGTCTTAAAATCTTTTGAGCATATTCTTCAGCAAAATCATAAGCTCCAGTTTCATAATATGCTTTCATTAAATTGCTTTGTGCAAATAAAATATTTTCAGTTCCATTTGCTTCTAACTCTAACCGATCTAAAATAGGTAAAGCTTCATTGTAATTACCTTCTTGTAAATAAATTTGAGCCAATTTGCTTAATGCGTCTTCTGTATACTCGTTTCTATCTTCATTAATTACATTTTGATAGGGTGTTATTGCTTGTTTAAACTCTTTTACTTTAAAATAGACGTCTGCCAAATAATAATTGGCTTTTATTTTATGAATTCCATCAGGAAATTGTCTGTTGTAATCAATAAGACTTTGAGCTATTTCAAGTCCATTTTTTGAATTTAAATATTTTTTTTCTGCAACTGCAAAGGCTGTATTATCTATATCGGAATTACTAACATTTATAAATTTAAGATCAGAAATCCAGTTTACATAATCATTTAAGTTTCCATCATCTATGTAAACATTTCTAGCATTTACAACAGCTTCAAGAGCATCTGGAGAGTTTGGAAATCTAGAAGTTACTTGTTTGTATTTCATTAAAGCTCGTTGATTTTCACCTTCATTATAATACAGTAAACCTTGACGTAGTAATGCTCTTGAAATAAAAATACTATTTGGATATTTTTCTAACAAACGATCGTAGGCTATATGTGCATTTTTATTATCCTTAATTTTGGTGTAAGTAGTTGCGAGCTGATACAAAGCATCGTCTTTTAAGTTTGAATTTTGATATTCGTTAATTACTTTTTTAAGAGCTAATAACTTTTCTGTATCGTTTTCTATAAAACCATAACTCATACCAATTTGATATTGTGCATAATCTGAATCTGATCCAAATTCAGCAACAACTTTATCATACGCTTTTAAAGCATCTTTGTAGTTTCTTGATGCGAAATAACTATCACCTAATCTTACTAATGCATCATATTTTGTGTCGTTTTCAATAGAGTCTTTAGCTAAGTATGTTTTAAAAGCAACTATTGCTTTATCGTACTTTTTTAATTTAAAATATCCATATCCTATAGAATAATCTGTTAATTTAAATTCTTTGTTTTTTGATTGTAAGTTGTTGTTAAAAGATTCAAACTTCGTAATTGCATCTTCGTATTTTTCAAGTCTGTATAAAGTTTCAGCTTCCCAAAATTTTGCTCTTTCTTGAGCTTCTATATTTTTAGATTTTTTTGCTTCAGAAAAAAAAGGCAATGCTTGTTTGTACTTTTCTTCTGTAAATAACTGAATACCTCTGTACAAAGAAACTTCTAAAATTATGGCAAGATTTTCTTCAGATTTTTTTTGAGCAAGAAACTCCAAAGCACCTTGATAATCTTGCTGATTTATAAAGGAGCTTACTACTAACTTGTTAATTTCTTCGTAGGCTTTTGATTTTGGATAAGCTTTTAAATAATTTTGTAAAACTTCAGAAACTGGTTCAAAAGGGTTGCCAGCTTCGTAACTAAGTTTGGCGTAATTTAAAGCAGCATCTTCTTTAATTTTTTTATCAAAATCCATTTCAGAAGCTGATCTAAAAGCATTTAATGCCTCGTTTTTTTGATCAATATTTAAGTAACATTCACCTAAATGATAATATGCATTTTGTGATACATTATTTTTTTCATCAATAATTTTATTAAAATTATTAATGGCATTTTCAAAATCATTTTGCTTGTAGTAAGCATATCCTAATTGGTAATAATCAGTATTGTTCCACTTTCCTTTTTTACCTCTGTAATTTTTTAAGTAAGGTATTGCTTCAGCATACTCTTCTAAATTGAAATAACTTTCTCCAATAATTTTAGAAATATCAGACTTTAAATCTCTTTTTGCGTCTGGTAATAATTTTTTACCAACTTCAATACAACGTTTAAATTTACCAGCTTTAAAACTAATATCTAATAAGTAATAAGAAATTTCGGCTTTGTAAGTAGCATTATCGGCAATTTCTTTTAAAGTAGATTCTGCAATACCATAATCTTCTAGTTTATAGGCAATGTAACCATAATAATATCTAGAATCGTTGCCATATTTTGCATCGTTAATTAAAAGTAAAAAACGATCTTTAGCAAGTTGTAAATTATTTGTTACTAAAAAACCATAACCCATTTTAAAGTCAAGTTCTTTTTTATTTTCTTTAGAGAGTATTTTAGTATCTACTTTTTGATACCATTTTAGTGCGTAAGAAGCTTTTTTATTCGCAAAGTAATAATTTCCAACATTAAAAAAAGAAACATTTTTTTTATTGCTATTTGGGTACTCTTCAACAAAAGAAAGTACTTTTTTATCAGCGTTCGTTTGATTTAATTTTATGGCACACATTGCTTCATAATATGTGGCATCGGTTTTTAAATTAGAACCTATAACTGCATTATTTAAAACGGTTTTAAAAGTGTTTTGAGCAGCTGCATATGCTTTGCTATTGTATAATTTTAGTGCATCATTATACTCTTTTAAAATGTTTGTATCTGCAACAGTTTGTTGCGAAAACATTGTAAATGAGATAAGAAAAACAAAAAAAGATAGAAATATTTTTTTGTGAATAAGATTTTTCATACACTTATTTTTGATACTCAAAATGAATAACGAACAATTTTTTAATTTGTTGGATAGGGGTAGAAAAAATATTGCAACAATTTTAGTAAAAATAACAATTGTTTGTAATTTGTAGTTAAAAAATCAATAGAAAATTTTAAGTTTGTAGAAACTTCATAACGTATGGAAAAACCTGTTTTACAATTAGAAAATGCTGCTATTTATCAAAGAGATAATTTAGTATTATCAAAAGTTAATTTAACTATAAATACTGGCGACTTCTACTATTTAATAGGTAAAACAGGAAGTGGTAAAAGTAGTTTAATGAAAACTTTATATGGAGATTTGCCATTAAGACAAGGTAAAGGAACTATTGTAGATTTTGATTTAAATACGTTAAAAGAAAAGCAAATACCTTTTTTAAGAAGAAAAATTGGAATTGTTTTTCAAGATTTTAAGCTTTTAAGCGATAGAAATGTATTTGAAAACTTAAAATTTGTTTTAAAAGCCACTGGTTGGAAAGATAAAAACTTAATGAAAGATAAAATTTATGAAGTTTTAGATAAAGTAGGTTTAAAATCTCAATACTATAAAAAAACATACGAACTTTCTGGAGGCGAACAACAAAGAGTGGCCATAGCAAGAGCTTTATTAAACGACCCTGAATTGATTTTGGCAGATGAGCCAACTGGAAATTTAGACCCAAAAACATCTTTAGAAGTAATGGAGCTATTAAACAATATTCATAAAAGCGGTAAAACCATTTTAATGGCTACACACGATTACCAATTAATTGTAAAGTTTAAACAAAAAACATTAAAGTGCGAAGGAGGGGAGTTGTTTGAAGTTGCGCAACAAGCTAGTTCTTAAAAATAAGGTCAATTATTTTTTTTGCTGAATTATCAGGATTAAACTTAGCGAGTATTTTTAAACGATTTTTTTGATTTTCGTTAGTAAAGTTTTTATTAAAAAGTATTTTAGTTTTTTCTAAAATTTCTGATTTTGTGTCTGCAATTTCACATAAAGTTTCCAAACCAGTTTCTTCTATCATTTTAGAATTTACAATAACATGGTTACCACTATACAACGTGTTTAGCAATTTTAATTTTATACCTGTTTTTTGAAAAGTAACCAAAGTATTTACGTGAGCATTTTTTAAAAGCGTATCTAACTCTTCTTTAGTAGGCACTTCTTTTAAGATAATGTTTGGATGTTTTTTAATTTTTGAAATTACCTTTTTGTTTTTACAGCTACCAGCAATTATTAGTTTAAAATTACTTTTTTTATATGTTTTTATTAAAAAAAGAGCAGCTTTTATATTGTCTGCAACACGCAAATCTCCATGGTATAAAACAAATTTTTCATTTTTAGAATTTAAAAGATTTTGCATTTCTGTTTGATGAAATACAGGAATATATATTGCTTTTTTACCATATTTTTCAGAAAAATAGTCTTGCTCAAAAGGTGAAATTGAAAAAATACCTTTCGCTTTTTTTAAAACACTTTCAAACCTTTTTAATTTTTTTGCTTCCCAAAAAAAGAAGGTTTTTTTGAAAATATTCTTTTCGCTTTTTGCTAAACCTAAGAAATAATGATGTTCGATGTTATGAGTTCTTACATAACTTTCTTTAAAACTATTTTTGTAAAGAGGATAAGTAGCATGCAAACCTTCAAACAAAATAGGTGCATTTATTTCTGTTAAATTTATAATTAATGCTTTATTGTTTCTGCTTTTAACCCGAAAAGGAAGGTGAGAAATAAATGTTTGCAAACCACTGCTTCTTTCATAATAATAAATTCTTTCACACAAATTTTCTAAAGCAATTTGTTGCTTAGTATTTTTAGTTAAATAGCAATGTAAATGAATGGAAACACCTAATTTGGAAAGTGCTTCAATTTTATAAAACACATCTATAATACCACCATAATTGGGTGGATATGGAACATCAAAAGAAACAATTTGTAAAACTTTTTTCATTTTAAACAAAAGTAGAATTTAAAAAATGAATACTTTTATACTTCTTAAAAAGAATTATGAATTTTACGAAAAAGGACATTGCAAAAATTATTTACAACAATTTAAAAAAAAATAAAGAAATTTTAAAAGATCAGTTTTTAAAATCTAAAAATGAAATTGGTTTTTTTTATTTAGATGATTTGTTGCCAGAAAATTTAGCTTTGGAAATTCATGGAAAATTCCCTAACGTAAAAGATTCAGTTCAAAGAAAAAGCATAAGAGAATTTAAGTTTACTGCTTTTCAAATGAATAAATACGACCCTTTATTGGAAGAAGTTATTTATGCTTTTCAAGACAAGGAAATTGTGGATTTGGTGTCAGAAATTTGCGAAATTGAATCAGTTTTTCCAGATGAAAATTTATATGCAGGTGGTTTGTCATTAATGAAAAAAGGCAATTTTTTAAATCCGCATTTAGATAATTCTCATGATAAAGATAGAAACAGATGGCGTGTTTTAAATATTTTATACTACGTTTCACCTAATTGGAAATTAGAAAATGGTGGTAATTTAGAGCTTTGGCCCAAAGGGTTAAATGACCAACAAATGACTATAGAAAGTAAATTTAATAGGTTGGTTGTAATGGCAACTCATAAATATTCATGGCATTCTGTAAGTAAAGTCACCAGCAATGATGTACGTTGTTGTGTATCTAATTATTATTTTTCAAATGAAACGTTATTGGCTTCAGATGATTTTCATATAACTACTTTTAGAGGAAGACCAAACGAAAAAATGAAAGATTTTTTACTGCGTGCAGATAATAAACTACGAAGTACGATTCGTAAAATTTTTAAAAAAGGAATTCGCGAAAATCCTCATCAATACAAAAAATAACTAAAGTGTATTTTTAAAAATAGCTAACAATTTGTCTTCTTGACTTTGCCAAATCAAATCTTTTTTAGCTTTTTTTAATTGGGTAGAAAAATCTTTTTCTAAAATTTTTTCAATTTGATTGGCTAAAGCTTTAGGCTCTCTTTTTTCTATAATTTCTCCAACATGATATGCTGTTATAACTTTTTTCATTTCTGGTAAGTTAGAAGCAATGACGGGTACTTCTGCTTGTATATAATCAAAAATTTTATTTGGTAAAGCGTACCTGTAATTCAAGCCTAAATCTTCTTCTAAACTAAAACCTAAATCAGCTAAAGGTGTTATTTTGTGTAATTTTTCAGGTATTATTTTGTCCAGAAAAATAATTTTGGGGTTTAATTTTTTTTGAGAAACAGTAGTTTTTAATGTATTAAAAATATCGCCATTTCCAATAATTATTAGCATATGATTGTTTAAGTAATTCATAGTTTCAATCATTAACTCCAAACCACGTCCAATATTTACAGCTCCTTGATATAATATGATTTTTCTTTGGTGAGTTTCAAAATTTAAAACACCTTTTTTAATGTTTTTTTTACGTGGTAAATTTAAAATAGTTTCAAAAGTAGTGTTGTATTTTTTTTGATAGTAGTTAGCTATACTATCGCAAACAGTATAATTGTTTTTTAATTTAGGAATTATTTTATTTTCGATAGCAAGCCAGATTTTTTTTACACGAGGACGTTTTACAAGTTCTGGAATTTCAGAAAAAAGCTCATGACTATCAAAAACCAATTTTTTGTTTTGAAATTTTGAAATTAAATAATTAGGTAACAAGGTATCTACGTCGTTTGCCAATAGAATATCTTTTTTAGTAAAAAGTAAAAAAAAGAATAATTTCAAATTAAATTCGGCATAAAATAAAAATCCAGTATTAAAAATTAACTTGAATCTTTTAGTGGCGTAATTTCTATCAATTGGTTCAGAGTTTTTCAAAAAACGTCCAATTAAAAGAATTTCGTAGCCATATCCTTTTAACGAATTGCATACTTTTTCCACTCTTTGATCCGTAGTAAGATCGTTAGTAACAGAAACAATTATTCTTTTCAATTGATTGTAAATTTATGGCAATATAAAACATAAAGTTATATATAGTATAGCATTTTAGTTGAAAACCTATGGTTTGAAACGTACAGAATACAGGAATAGTTAATATTTACACAATTTTTAATTTAATTTTCATTAAAAGTGTTATATTTTTAAATATTTGCAATAATTAATTACTTTTATTTGCGAAATTTTTATTATGTTTGATTGTTATGCTGCATGAAAAAGAAAAAGTTTAAGGATTAATTCCTAGAAATTGATTTATAAACTAAACTAACCAATCAACCAATGTCAAAATGTCCTTCATGCAACTCAAGTTATCGAAAAAGATTATCAAGAAACTTATTGTTGAAAATTATTCCTAAATCTAAAATTTACAAATGTTTTCATTGTAAAACAACCTATTTAGTAATTCCATATTTATTTTCAGGTTTAATTTTAAGAAATAGAAAGGAAAAACAAATACAAACAATTAATTAATTAATTAAAAAGCTCTTAATTTAAATTAAGAGCTTTTTAATAAAATATCTATTGAAAAAAAAATACTTACCTTTTAAGAGTAATTAAGAACAATATTTATAATTTGTTTTTAATAATATTTTCTACAATTTCTGGGTTTAGCAACGTACTCACATCTCCTAAATTATTCAAATCATTAGAAGCAATTTTACGTAAAATACGACGCATAATTTTTCCAGAACGTGTTTTTGGTAAACCTTCTGTAAATTGAATTTTATCTAATTTCGCAATAGGTCCAATTCTGTCAGAAATTAGTTGATTTACTTCTTTTTTTAAGTTATCGTGATTTCTACTTTCGCCAGTTTCTTTTAAAGTGATATAACCATATAAGGCACTTCCTTTAACATCATGAGGAAAACCAACAATAGCACTTTCTGCAACTGCAGGATGTTCATTTATAGCGTCTTCAATTGGTGCAGTTCCTAAATTGTGTCCAGAAACAATAATTACGTCATCTACTCTTCCTGTAATTCTATAGTAACCAACTTCATCACGTAAAGCACCATCACCTGTAAAATATTTATTTTCAAATGCAGAAAAATAGGTTTCTTTATAACGTTGATGATTCCCCCAAATAGTTCTAGCGATACTTGGCCATGGATACTTAATACACAATCTTCCTTCTACTTGATTTCCTTTTAATTCATTTCCAGTTTCATCCATTAAAGCTGGTTGGATTCCAATAAAAGGCAAAGTTGCATAGGTTGGTTTTGTTGGAGTTACGTATGGAATTGGAGTAATCATAATGCCACCTGTTTCTGTTTGCCACCAAGAATCTATAATAGGACTTTTTCCTTTTCCTACAATATCATTATACCAATGCCAAGCTTCTTCATTTATGGGTTCACCAACAGAACCTAATACTTTTAATGACGATAAATCATATTTATCTACCAATTCAGTTCCGTGTTTTGCCAAAGCTCTAATGGCTGTTGGTGCAGTATAAAACTGATTTACCTTGTGTTTTTCTACAATATTCCAAAAACGACCAAAATCAGGATAACTTGGTGCGCCTTCAAATAAAACTGTAGTTGCGCCATTTGCTAAAGGTCCATAAACGATATAGCTGTGACCAGTAATCCAACCAATATCTGCAGTACACCAGTATACATCATTTTCTTTGTATTGAAATGCATTTTTAAAAGTATAAGCTGTATATACCATGTAGCCAGCAGTAGTGTGTACCATTCCTTTTGGTTTTCCTGTAGATCCAGAAGTATATAAGATAAATAATGGATCTTCTGCATCCATAACAGTTGCTTTGCATTGTTTTGAAGCACTATCTAATAAAGGTTGCAACCATTTGTCACGACCTTCTTTCATATTGATATCTGAATTGATTCTTTTTGCAACCAAAACAGTTTCTACACAAGAACAACTTTCTAGCGCATCATCAACAATTCCTTTTAAATCGATGGTTTTATTTCCTCTAAAAGATCCATCTGCAGTAATTACCATTTTACAATCTGAATCATTTATTCTGGTAGATAACGCTGTTGATGAAAAACCTGCAAAAACGACAGAGTGAATTGCGCCAATTCTAGCACAAGCCAATGTAGCAATGGCTAATTCTGGAATCATGGGTACATAAATACATACTCGATCTCCTTTTTGAATACCATTTTCTTTTAAAACATTTGCAAATTGATTAACGCGCTCATACAATTTTTTATAAGAAATGTGCTCTGCTTTCTCATTTGGATTATTAGGTTCAAATAAAATAGCTGTTTTGTCACCACGTGTTGCTAAATGTCTGTCAATACAATTTTCGGTAATATTTAATTTTGCACCTTGAAACCATTTGATTTCTGGTTTAGAAAAATCCCACTCTAAAACTTTGTCCCATTTTTTTCGCCAAATAAAATGTTCTTCGGCAATTTCTTCCCAAAAATTCTCTGGTTCACGAATCGATTTTCTGTAAACCTGATAATATTCTTCTAAATGTTTGATATGGTAATTACTCATGAGAAAAATCTAATTTTATTTGTTTAAGAATGTGAAGCTTTTTGATTTTAAAAGTAAAAAATCTAACTATACTTTCCAATTTTTAATTTTATGTCCCCAAATGGCAAAAAAGAGGATGATGGCATAGCAAGGAATTAATATCCAATAACTTTCATTAGAGGCTGTTGCTATGGCTTCAGCTTCTTGAATTCCGTTGGTAACCATTTCGTGTTTGTTGGCATCTACAATTCTTCCATATAAAGGTGGAATGATTGCGCCACCAGAAATTGCCATTATTAATAGAGCAGAACCTGTTTTGGTAAATTTACCTAAACCATCTAATGTTAAAGGCCAAATTGCTGGCCAAACCAATGCGTTTGCAATACCTAAAGCTGCAACAAATAATACTGATGTATAACCAGTTGTGTTTAAGATGCAGAAACTAAATACAATACCTAATACAGCACTTGCAATTAAAGCTGTTTTTTGTTTTACATATTTAGGAATTAAGAAAACCCCTAAAGCATAGGTGGCAACCATTGCTAACAAGGTGTATGTTGTAAAATACTTGGCCTCTTCACCAGTAAAACCAAGTGAAATTCCGTAAGCAATAATGGTGTCTCCTGCAATTACTTCTGCCCCTACATAAACAAAGAGCGCAATAACACCCAACCATAAATTTGGAAATTGAAAAATACTTGTTTTTGCAGTTTTACCCTCTACAGTTTGTTCTTCTTCAGAAGCTTCTACATGAGGTAAAGGTGCTTTTCTTATTAAAATTCCTAATAAAAATAATACACCCGCCATAATTACGTAAGGCATAAAAACGCTATCTGCCATAGTATCTAACTGTACATTTTTTTCTTCCAAACTAGCTCCTGCTAATTTTGATTTAGTTTCATCTATTCCTGATAATAATAAAGCTCCAAAAATTAAAGAACCTAAGGCACCTGCTGTTTTATTGGCAATTCCCATAATGGCAATTCGTTTTGCACCACTTTCAATTGGGCCTAAAATAGTGATGTACGGATTTGCTGCGGTTTGTAAAATAGTCATTCCAATTCCTTGAATAAAAATTCCTGCTAAAAATACCCAATAAGTTCTAGCTTCTGCTGCAGGAATAAAAACCAACGCGCCAATTGCCATGATAATTAATCCTAAAGACATTCCTTTTTTGTACCCTATTTTACCTAAAATATAAGAAGCTGGTAAAGCCATGACTACAAAAGAAATATAAGAAGCTGTTGCTACTAAATACGATTGAGATTCTGTTAGTTCGTTAATGGTTTTCATAAACGGAATTAATGCTCCATTTATCCAAGTAACAAAACCAAATATGAAGAATAAACTTGCAATAATTATAATTGCTACAGTATTATTTTTTTGTTGCATAGTTGTTGATATTAAAGTGTTTTTAGATAACAGGTTTAAACATACATTTAATACAAATATATGGTATAAATATAGTATAACTTTAAAAGAATCATTAAATGGAATAGGTAGATTATTTTTCTTACATATAGCAATAAAGAGCTTTAAGTATTCAAAATATTTGAATAGAAAAGATAAATGTATATAAAACAAATACTACAACATTAAAATTTACAAGACTTTCTATTGAATTAGTATGTATTTTAAATCTAATAACTAAAGAAATTTTATTACTATATGTAAGAGAAGTAGTCTGTTTAATTTATTTAAAAAAAGAATAATTTATGAGGAAAAACAAGAGAATATTTTTTTTTTAAAAAAAAACCTCAAAAAATTGATTAACAATCAGTTGAGGTTTGTAAAAGTGGAGACGCCGAGAATCGAACTCGGGTCCAAACAAGCAGCCAAAAAGCTTTCTACATATTTAGTTCTTACTTGGTTTTCGATTTAAGGCTGATTAAGAACAACCTACCTTAAACTTAGCTTCTTTAGTTTCAAAAACCTGCCAAAGCTACAGATTTTCTATGTTTATTTTTACGATGCCCAAAAGTGAAACGCCATAAACCAAGGCTTTTCGTGGACATAAAGCTTGCACACCTTGTGTGCCTAGGCAAATCTTACTATAAATTCAGATTATGCAGCTAAAGCGTAGTTATCTTCGCCGTTTAAAAAGTTGAAACAAGTTTTACAAGAATCGTTTCATTCCTTGATATGCTTACAAATTCACTGACCTTGCTGTCAAAACCAGTCGTCCCCAAATTAATGAAATAGCAAATTTTAATTTACGTAATCGATTTAATACTCCAATTATTTCAGCATCTCATCAAAATTATCATTTTCTATTTTCAAAAAAACATAAACCATCAGTACAAAAATAATACCAATAATTTGGGCGTTCCTTTGTTTTAAAAGCATTTAAAACCAAAGGCAGGCTTTCCGTTAAATCTTTTTAACAAAAAAGTTAAAAAGGATATCACTTCAATCCTTAACGCGGTATGCAAAAGTACAAAAGTTATCTCTTTTAAAGCACCAAGTTTTAAATAAAATTTAAGAACAAAAAGTACTGAAATACTTAAATTTGTAAAAACAGAAAAATAAAAAAATGATTAAAAAAGGAACAAAAGTATCTTGGAAATGGGGTAATGGAACAGCAGAAGGTAAAGTAGAAGAAACCTACACAAAAGAAATCACCAAAACAATTAAAGGAACAGAAGTTACTAGAAAAGGAGAAGAAGGAAATAAAGCCTTGTATATTCAACAAAATGATGGTGATTATGTGTTAAAACTTGAAAGTGAAGTAACTAGATCAGATTCATAAAATTTAGTTGCAAACCCCTTAAAAAACGAATACCTTCGAACCAACTAAACTAAAATATATGAAATTTGGTATTATCAAAGAACGCAAAAATCCACCAGATAAAAGAGTTGTATTTTCTCCACAAAAATTAAAAGAATTTCAAGAAAAATATCCTACAGCAGTTTTAAAAGTAGAAAGTTCAGAGATACGTGTGTTTTCCGACGAAGCATATAAACTCGAAGGAATACAAGTATCTGAAAATATGGAAGATTGTGATGTTTTATTTGGCGTAAAAGAAGTGCCAATAGATCATTTAATTCCGAATAAAAAATATTTTTTCTTTAGTCATACTATTAAAAAACAACCTTACAATAGAGATTTATTAAAGGCTATATTAGATAAAAACATCCAATTATTTGACCATGAAACCATTGTAAAAGAAAACGGAGCACGTTTAATTGGTTTTGGGCGTTATGCAGGAATTGTAGGTGCCTATAATGGTTTTAGAGCAATTGGTTTAAAAAGTGGCGCTTTTAAATTACCAAAAGCAAATCTTTTAGACAGTCAAAAAGAATTAATAGAGCAACTTCAAAATATTAAACTGAATAACCTAAAAATACTGTTAACAGGAAATGGTAAAGTAGCTTATGGAGCAAAAGAAATGTTAGATGCTATGAACATTCTTCAAGTTACAGTAGAAGAGTATTTAAATAATACCTATCAAGAACCTGTATATTGTTTGGTAGATGTTTTAGATTATAACAAACGAAAAGATGGTAAAGTTATAGATAATTTTGACTTTTATAATAATCCTGAAGCATATGAATCTAATTTTATGCGATTCGCAAAAGTAACAGATTTTTTTATTGCTGGACATTTTTACGGTGATGGAGCTCCTTATTTATTTACAAGAGAAGATGCAAAGTCTCAGGAATTCAATATAAAATTTGTTGCAGATATTTCTTGTGACATAGATGGTCCTGTAGCATGCACTATAAGACCTTCAACAATTGCAGAACCAATTTATGGCTATAATCCAAGAACAGAAACCGAAGTAAATTTTAAAGATGATAACGCCATTGTTGTTATGGCTGTAGATAATTTACCTTGCGAATTGCCAAAAGATGCTAGTGAAGGTTTTGGAGAAATGTTTTTAGAAAATGTAATTCCTGCGTTTTTCAATAATGATAAAGAGGGTGTTTTAGAGCGTGCAAAAATGACAGAAAACGGAAAACTAACAGCTCGTTTTTCTTATTTACAAGATTATGTAGATGGAAGAGAATAACCTTCAAAACAGACAGTTTTTATTAGATTTAGCAAAAATGAAAATGCCTTTTGGTAAATATAAAGGTACTTTTTTGATAGATTTACCAGAACATTACATTGTGTGGTATCATAGTAAAGGTTTTCCAAAAGGTAAACTGGGTCAACAAATGCACTTGGTTTATGAGTTGCAGTTGAATGGTTTAGAAGATTTGATTCGTAAAATCAAGTAAGTTTTTTTAAGAATGAGCGTTTACTTGCGTTTTCCAAATGGAAAAAAGCAAGTAAATAAATGTTCCAAAACCAAAGGTTATCAACCAAGTTTTGGTATCGTTAAAACTATACATACTTTTTTTAAGCACGGAAATTGGATTTGTAAAAATATCCCAAGAATTCAAGCGTGAAAATCTGCCTAAATAAATACCAAATCCGCATAAAAAAGTAACTGCATAAGAAAAGTAATTTGCGTATTTTAAATTCCATTTTTGTTTAATTATTTTATAAACATCAAATAATGAGATTATTGTGAGTAATAATCCTGTTGATGCATATGTGAATATGATAAAAAGATCTAACCATATTAAGGTCGATTTTATATGATGTAAATGAATAAAATCAGTAATAATATAAGGTGCGTTTGGTAAGAATATCAACCAAATAAATAATATGGAAATTAATTTTGGTTTCCATATTTCTTCAATATTTAGCTTTTTAATTTTTGAAGAAATTGCATAAGGAACAATCGCTAAAAAGAGATTCCAAAGTAAAAATCCAAAGAATAAAGAACTCGTTAGTTTTACTCGAACACCAAATAAAAACAAGCAAAACAAGATTAATAAATGAATATTAGATATTTTTTTAAGTTGCATCATGCCAATTTTTTACAGTGTTTTCAATAACAACTATTGTTAAAAAGCCGAAAAAGTAAGCAATCAAATCACCAACACTAAAAGAAGTTCCTAAAATCAGTTTCCAAATCTTTTCATATTCAAACGGATAATGATTTTGCAGATTTGTGAGTTGTAAAAACTCGATTCCAAATGAAATAATTAAAACAATTATCGCTGTTTTATTTGCAGAAATATTTATGAAGCTTTTCACTAAACTATAAAGTAATATCACTGCTAAAAAATCGCCAAAAGTATGTCTTATAAATCCATTTGCATAAGCTGCTATAACTATTTCTGATAGGAGTAATAAGATGAAAATTAGAAAGTATTTTTTATTGAATTTAATCATTTTTTTAAGAATTAATTTTTAGCAGGCATTTTACAAATCCAAACCCAAGACTGTATCAATGTGAAAAAAGCAGTGATAAAAAACAGGCACACAAATTCATCAAAATTTGAACTTATTATATAATATGCTGAGATACCAAATGCTACAATTGCGTAATAAGGAAAATATTTTTTGAATATTTTATCATTACTTAAAGTAGTTTGCTCAATAGTATAAAATGGTACAATAGTAATTAAAATAGTTAAAGAGCAAACAAGTGAAATGGGTATAATTGCTCCAATTAATACTAGTTCATTTATAAAACCTTCAGTTAAAAGTAGTGTCCAAAAAATAACAACAGCTAAAATTGATGCTTTAAAAAGTGTATATATTATATTAGTTGTTATATTCATTTTTTAAATTTAAAATTATCATATACAATTTCTTGCCAAGAATTGTTTTTTAAATCAGTTATATATAAGTTGTATTTATAGTTAATGCTTCGTTCTTTTCCTGGACTTACTTCGTGGTTTTCAATATAGTCTTTCAATAAATAAGTGTTATTGTTAGAAAGTTTTATAAGGTATTTTAAATCCATTTCATCTGAATAATTTAGATTATAAGAGGTTATAATTTTGTCCCAATTGATGGTAGATGCAAGAATTAATATTACAAATGCAACTTGAGTATTTTTGCGAAAAAGAAACCTTAAATTTTTAATTTTAGTAACTTTTACAAATGTTGTAATTAAGCCTACAGAAGTCGCAATTAAAAAAAATATAACTCCAATTCGTTTGTAGGTAAGTCCGAAAGAAACTATGTATTCTATATTTTTTATAACAGTAATTATAACCACTGCTAGGTTTAAAAATATCCAAGTAAAAGTTAATAGTTTAAGGTCTTTATTTTTTTTAATAAAATTAAGATTTCCTCTAAAGAAATAAAGTATGATTATAATCGCTAATATGTTAGAAATAATTAGCGCATTTACACCTGTATGAACTTGGTTAGAAAGCTGTGATGCAACCATTTTATGAAGCTCAAACACATACATAACATCTGTAATTATAAATAAGGTAATAAGTATGTTTAGTAGAGACATTAAAACAATTGCAAGTTGTTTTTCACTCTGTAGTTTTTTAGGAGAAATAGCTGTTAAATCATTTTTTTCTAATTCATTCCCAAAACTAAAATCATTAGAAGTTAATGGCTCAATTTTAATTGGATTTGTAATATTGTAAAATAAATAGTAGCCTAATCCAGTAAAAAGTAGCCAATGAAAATTTACAAAACTAAAATCTATTTTTGAAATTAATTCATCAAATTTCGGGTTTCCAAATCTATATAATTGTATAAAAATTATTAGTACAATTGTAGGAATTCCTATTATTTTAAACCAATAGCCATAATTTATTTTTTTCTTTTTTATATTTTCAACTTCAGTATTTAAAGTGTCAAAATAATGAGAAAATGCAGAAACAATAGTAGTATAAACACCATTAATACATTTTACATAGATTGAGGAATTTTGTTCAGAAGTACTTCCAACAAAGGTAAAAAAGACTATAATATTAGCAATTATTGCCAATTCCGATTTATACAAGAAAACCATAATTCCTGTTATTAAATAAGCAAATGCTTTTATTATATTGTCTCTGTTCTTAAATGTTTTAAGGTTGTTAAAAGCTAATACTACAATAGTAAGAAGCGTAAATAATGATAAATTGAGTCCAATATTTTTTTGATAAAAAAGAATACTGAATAAAATGGCACTAATTAAGGTGATAAAATTTTTCATTTTTAATGTTTTTTAAAAGAACTTTGAAATACAAAGTATGTGAATAAAAAAATAGTCTATTTGTTTTTAATTAATTTTTCGAGTGCTTCTATATGCTTTTTAAATTCTTGTTTACCCAATTCTGTTGCATAATATTTTGTATTTGGTTTTCTGCCTATAAATTGTTTTTCTACTTTTATAAAATCTACTTTTTCAAGTGATTTTGTATGGCTTGCTAAATTCCCATCTGTAGCACCTAATAACTCTTTAAGTGTATTAAAATCGGCATATTCGTTTACCATTAAAATAGACATAATTCCTAATCTAATTCTATGGTCGAAAGCTTTGTTTATATGTAAGATGATGTTTTTCAAATAGAAAATTTTTCGTTACTAAATTACAGCTATTACTTATCATATTTAAAATACATAACTGCTCCGTAAACAATATGCATGATTCCAAAACCAAGTACCCAGAACCAAAAACCATATCCAGGAAAAAGGGCACAAATTAGTCCAATTATTATTTGTGTATAGCCTAAATACTTTACGTCTCCTAAAGTATATTTGGAAGCACTTAACAAAGCTAAACCGTAAAAAAGTAGCATTAATGCAGCAGTTTGTCCATAACGTTGCTGATTCAGAATAATAAGAATGTAAATTCCTCCAGCTAAAAGTGGCACAATAAAGCTAGTTAATAACCTTCTGGTTAAAGAGTCCCAAATTTTTTGATTGTTTTTTTTGGCTTTTTTAGTTGTTAAATATATAGCAGTTCCAATACTAAAAACACCTACTAAAATGAGATCAATAATTATAAAACGAAAAACTTTTTCATCTAAAATTAAAATACCATTTTCACTTTGAGCAACTAACCAATAAGCGAAACCTGCTCCAATTAATGCATAAATACCTGCTAAAATACCAGATAAACCACTTAATGAAATAAATTTTGACGATTTATTCATTAAATTTTTGATTTCTGATATGTCTTTTAAATAATCTTCTGAACTCATTTTTAAAGAACTTTGAATTACAAAGTAAAACATAAAAAATGATTTATGCAACAAAAAAATTAAAAATTAATTTTTAACAACAACTCCGTAAGTAATATGAGCAATTCCTAAAATAGAAAGTGAAGCATACCAATAGCTTGGAATTAAAAAGCAAAGTATGGCTAAAGTAAAAGCTATACCTGGTAAAATAAGGTAATTTTTTGGAGCTTTATTTTTAAAAATTAGTAGTAAAAAACCGTAAGAAATTAAAAAAGAAGGAGTTATAAAATCAATGTATCCATATTTCATTAATAAAAATAGCATTAAAAAAATGATGGTTATACACACAAAATATTTCCAAAAAGCAACTTTAGTTTTTTGATTCCACAATAAATATTGAAACCTTTTTGCCAATCTTTTTCCTCTGAATAAAAAAGCCAAGGATGAAAATAAAAAAACTAAAAAGGCCAATAAGAAAATAACCATTTCTAGTAATTCTGCAGATAACATTCCAACTACATTATTATCTATTAAAAAACCATCTAAAATAAATTTTATAGCATAACCAGCTCCGAAAATGTACAAACCAATTAAAATACTAGTTATTCCTTTTAGAGAAAAGTTTACAGAAAAATTATCGTGCATCATTAATTATATTCAGATTTTTTATAACTTTCGTAAATATACAAAAAATGATGCCTAAGTTGTGAGATATGAAACCAGCAGAAGAATATATTTTAAAGCAACCTGAACCTTACAAATCTATTTTATTGCATTTACAAATATTAATAGAAAGTAGTTTTCCAAATACAGATTTACAGTTTAAGTGGAAAATACCTTTTTATTATTTAGATGATAAACCTTTTTGTTATTTAAATCCATCTAAGAAAAAAGGCTATGTAGATGTTGCTTTTTGGGTGTCTGCACATTTAACAAAATATAATGAGTTGCTAATTTCAGAGAACAGAAAAGTTGTAAAATCATTACGTTATAAAAGTATTGATGACATTAATGAAGAGGTTTTATTAACAGTTTTAGAAGAGGCACATCAATTAAAAGATAAAGGATTTTATAAGAGAAATTAATTACTTCGTTTTAAATTGAATAGCAGAAATATTATTAAAATATAAAACTAATTCAGAATTTTTTTTCGCCTGATTTAATCTTAAATATACTACGTTATCTTCTTTTTTTATCAAAGGTTTTTTACCAAACTTATTACCTTTAAAAGCATATAAAATAGGAATATTTACATCTAAGTTTTCAAATTTTAATTCAATAGTTTTGGAAGAATTTACATTAATTGTTCCTGTGGTTGGAGCAATTAGTGTAGCATTATGTTTTAGAAAAGTATTACTATAAATAGGCTGGTTATAAAACTCTTTCAAGCTCATTCTACCAAAACGCAAAATCCAAATACTATCTTCTGGAAAATGAGTTTTAAAAATTTTATCTTTTGGTATGTCATAAAAATATTCATTAAAGGTTTTTTTCCAAGTTCCGTTATATAAAAAACCAGAAGCCCAAGTTGCATCTAAAATTACCCATCTTTCATTTAGTTTTACGGCGTTCCAAGCATGGTTTGTACTATTTCGTGGTTTACCAATTTCATTGGTATTGTTTCTTACATAGCCTCTTATTACTTCAGCTTGTATGTCTAATAAATCGCAAATTTTTTTAAAAGATTGTGCAAAATCTTCACAAACACCTTTTTTGGTTTTAAAAACAGTTGCAACTACTTTGTCTTTTGCTTTTTGTAGTTTTAATAGTTTTTCGGCTTCACTAGAATAACTAAAACTATAAGTTCTATGAGTAGGGTTGTAGTATTCTTTTAAATTGTATTGTATATTTTTTGCTAACCAAAAAAATGCAGCTCTTGTTTTGTCTTCATCAGAAATAAAGTCATTTTCTATTTTCGAAACCAAATCTTCTACTTTAGAAAAACGAGGATATTTTAAAACCTTATTATCAACACTTGTATAATTTTGAGAATTTACAATAGTTGTGGTCAATAAAAGCAAAAACAAAAAATATTTCATCATATAAATACTTAAACAATTTAAGCAAACAAATATTGTGCCTTGTTTTATAAAAGCAAAAATTCCTTCAAATTTTATAATTGAAGGAATTTTAATTTATTTTATTAAGCGTATTACAAATTGTTAATGGTTTTACGAATAGCAACTAAATTAGTTAATAAACTTTCTAGGTTGTTTAAGTGCAACATATTTGCACCATCAGATTTTGCATTTGCAGGGTCAAAATGAGTTTCTATAAATAAACCATCTACATTATTTACAACTCCAGCTCTGGCAATGGTTTCTATCATTTCAGGTCTTCCACCAGTAACTCCAGCAGTTTGATTTGGCTGTTGTAATGAATGTGTAACATCTAAAATTGTAGGAGCAAATTCACGCATTTCTGGAATTCCTCTAAAATCTACAATCATATCTTGGTAACCAAACATAGTACCTCTATCAGTGATCCACGCTTTGTTTGATCCAGCATCTTTTACTTTTTGAACTGCGTGTTTCATAGCAGCAGGACTCATAAATTGTCCTTTTTTCAAATTGACAACTTTACCAGTTTTGGCTGCAGCCACTACCAAATCTGTTTGACGAACCAAAAAAGCAGGAATTTGTAAAACATCTACATATTCAGCAGCTTTTGAAGCATCAGAAACTTCATGAATATCTGTAACAGTTGGCACATGAAAAGTTTCTGAAACTTTACGTAAAATTTTTAATGCTTTTTCGTCTCCAATTCCAGTAAAACTATCAATTCTACTTCTATTGGCTTTTTTAAAACTTCCTTTAAAAATATAAGGTATTTCTAATTTATTGGTAATTGTAATTACTTTTTCCGCAATTCTCAACGCCATTTCTTCACCTTCAATGGCACAAGGTCCTGCTAATAAAAAAAAGTTTTTAGAATTTGTATGCTTTATGTTTGGTATCAGAGATAAATCCATGTGTATAATTTTTGACAAAAATACATAAATTTTTAGCGTTTAAATAGTTGATTTATTTAGTTGTTTAAAATTACTAGTCACAAAAAATGTATAATTAAAATAGCTATATTTATAGCCTAAAAATAAATTTAAAATGAAAAAAATAATTGGTTGTTTTTTAATGTTAACCCTAATGTTAGGTTGTATTGCTGTAAAGAAAGGAAAAGATGGTGCTAAGGGAAAAGATGGTGTAAGTGCTAAGAAAGAATTTTTTATAGATTCTACCTTAGTTAAAAAACACTTGTATACACTAGCTTCTGATGCTATGGAAGGTAGAAAATCTGGAACATCAGGTATTGAAAAAGCAGCAGTATATATTGAGAATGAATTTAAAAAATTAGGGTTAAAAACTTTTGAAAACTTAGAAACATATAGACAAACTTTCACTTTTAAAAACAGAAGAAGTGGAGAAGATATTACTTCAAGTAATATTTTAGGTGTTTTAGAAGGAAAAAGTAAAAAAGACGAAATTGTAATTATTTCTGCACATTATGATCATTTAGGTATGAAAACAAGTGGAGAAGGAGACTTGATTTACAATGGAGCAAATGATGATGCTTCTGGAGTAACTGGAGTTTTAGCATTAGCAAAATATTTTAAAGAAGTTGGTAATGAAAGAACAATAGTTTTTGCTGCTTTTACAGCTGAGGAAATGGGTTTAATTGGTTCTACTCATTTTGGAAAAGGAATTAACGCAAGCAAATATGTTGCAGGAATAAACCTAGAAATGATTGGTAAAATACCAAGTTTTGGACCAAACACAGCTTGGTTAACAGGTTTTGAACGTTCTGATTTCGGAAAAATAATTCAGAAAAATTTAGAAGGAACTGGCTATCAATTATTTCCAGATCCGTATAAAAAATACAACTTATTTTTTAGATCAGATAATGCATCTTTAGCACGTTTAGGAGTGCCATCTCATACTTTTTCTACAACTCCAATTGATGTAGACCCAGATTATCATAAAGTATCAGATGAAGCAGAAACGTTAAATATGACAGTAATTACACAAACTATTCAAGCAGTTGCTAAAGGAACTGAAAGTATTATTAATGGAAAAGACACACCAACAAGAGTTGTAATTAAAAAATAACAATGAAAGCTGTAAAATATTTCTTTTTGGTATTGTTGATGAGTTGCGGAACTTCT
Organism: Polaribacter aestuariivivens; assembly: GCF_005885675.1. GTDB lineage: Bacteria > Bacteroidota > Bacteroidia > Flavobacteriales > Flavobacteriaceae > Polaribacter > Polaribacter aestuariivivens. The sequence goes on along the minus strand of NZ_VANR01000005.1, from coordinate 154,995 downwards.
AAAGTTATTTATGATTATGATGACAAAATAGATTTTTCTCAATTTAAAACTTTTCATTTTTTTGAAGATGTTGGTAATGGATTAAATGAGTTTGATGTAAAAAGAGCAACTGCTATCTTAGAGAACGAATTATCGAAATTGGATTTAACAAAAGTTGAAAAACCAGATTTTTTCATCAATATAAAAGCAGTAATTACAGAGGTACAAAATAATAATACAATTGGCATTGGTATTGGAAGTGGAGGTAGAAATGGTGGTTTTGGCATTTCAGGAGGTATTCCTATTGGAGGGAAAAAACTAAATGAAAAAATAATTATTGAGTTTGTAAATGCAAAAAATAACGAACTTTTTTGGGAAGGTTCTTTAGTAACAACTATTAAAGAGAAAAGAAAACCAGCTGAAAGAGAATTGTATTTAAAAGATGTAATTCAGAAAATTTTAGCAAAATATCCGCCAAAATAAAAATAATTATGGCGTACAACGAATTTTTAGCAGACAGAGTTTCTCAATTTTTGGTTGAAAAAAGTGTTCCTTTTGAAACTAAAAAAATGATGGGTGGCTTACTTTTTAAAGTAGATGATAAAATGTTTGTGGGTGTAAATAAAGATGAAATTATGGCTCGAATAAACCCAAATATTTATGAAGATTCTCTTTTAAAAGAAGGCTGTAAAAAAATGAATTTTACTGGCAGACCCATGAAAGGTTTTGTGTTTCTTTCTGATGAAGCCATAGATTTGGATAAAAATTTACATTATTGGTTACAATTGGCATTAGATTTTAATCCGCTAGCTAAAATTAGTAAGAAAAGAAAGTCAAAAAAATAAAATAAGTATTTGTTTTAGAATGATTAAAAGCTAACGAAAAAAATCCCTTTAAAAATTAATTTAAAGGGATTTAGCGTTTTTAATGGTTATGCTTAAAACTGGTATCTAATACCAAAAGCAATATCATTATCATAATCGTTAAAATTGTTTCCAAAACCAAACTCTGGTCTAAGATCTAAAGAAAGTAATATTGGAGCGTTTGGAAAATTATACTCAATACCAATATCACCAGCAGCAAAAACAAATGTTTCAGAAAAATCATCATTTCCTTTTCCGCTATAGTTACCTAAACCACCACCAACACCAGCAAACCAATTAAAACCACCATCTATATTCCAAACCCATTGGTAAATACCAGTAGCTTTAAAACCGTCGTAATTTTTATTGTCTCTTAAACCTAAATCAATTTCTAATCTGTTATTGTCACCTAATGCTCTTTGGTAAGAAATTTCTCCACCAAAACCGTCATTGTCACCCAAACGTAAACCAATAGCATTTTTAGAAATACTTTGCGCGTTTGCTGAAAATGCTCCAGCTACTAAAAGACCGATAATTAAAAGTGTTTTTTTCATAATTTATATTTTATATGTGATTGAATTACAAAATTAACATTATAATTTAGTTTTATTGACCTCATTTGCATTTTTAATTAATTCAAATGAATGTTTATTTTTCTATTTGAATACGAATTCCTTTAGAATGACTACTAAATTCAGGTGCATACATGCTTTGTATGGTGGTAATTCCGTTACTAAAATTACCTGCATTGTTTACTCTTAAATCATACTCAAAAACATATACTCCTTTTGGCAATCTATCAAAAAAGAAGTTGGTAGCTGCATCTTTTGTGCTTTCAAAATACCCTAAATTGTCTTGCCATTTGTATTTAGATAGTACATTAACAGGTTCTAAACCAGCTGCTCTCATATCTTTCATGTGAATGAATTCCATATTTCTATCCGAATGTAATTCTATTCTAACAGTTATTAAATCACCAACTTTTAAATTGGTATTATTTGTAATTTCTTCTAGCTTTTTTCCAGTATCTGAAATCACTTTTTTAAACAATTTTTTATTCAATTTTAATGGAGTTTCAGCACTAGTAATTTTATCTAAATTCTCAAAATATTGCCAATACAAACCACCCCAAGCAATTCCGTTTCCTTTTTTATTAATGGTAACTTCGCTCATTTTCGGCGTAATTTCATTACCATTCCAAGAAGTTTTAAAATAACCTGTACCAGCTTCAATTTTTACATCGTCCATTTTTGTTGGATCTACTGTTTTACTTCCAACTTTTATAGAAGCCATGTCTGTTATAGAAATCCAATCAGTTCCGTTTAATAACAGTGCATATACAGCTTCTGAAGTTGCTTTAGTAGTTTTCCAACGGTTTGTTTGCTTGTTTTTTAACAACCAAATTTTTAAATTATCAATTGTTGAAATATCATTTTCAATTTCAGAAAAAACCTCAATCATTAATGCTTGTGTTTCTACAGGAGCTTGATAATAATAGTAACCAGCAGTATTTTCTTTCCAGTACATACCTAATTCTTCTGATGTAATTGAATTTTCTCTTAAGGACTTCAAAATTTGAGTTGCAACTTGTTTTTTATCATTTCTAAATAATGTCAAAGCAATTTGTCCTTTTGCGTATAAATTATAGTCTTTCCAATATTTTGTAGATTGATTTTGATAATAATCAATCGCTTTTTGTAGTTTTTGTGAGATAGTAGTATCATCATAAAAACTCCTCATATATAAATATTGAATGATAAAATAGCTTAAATTATTTTTTGATAAATATGCAGCGTATTCTTTTTCATCTCTTTTTTTATTTTTTTGATTGTAGCTATTTTTTTCTGCTCTATTTATCAAATCAGTATATGTTTTCATCAATTGCTCGTCTAAAAACGTTACCGCTTTTTCAACCATTTTTTCTGTAGCAACATCAAAGTCTGTAACGCCTAATTTTTGTAAATGCCCAAAGCCAGAAACAATATATTGTGTAATGTATGTACTTTCATATTTGCTACCTTTAAACCAAGGAAATCCTCCTGAACTCATTTGAATTTCCGCCAATTTATTAATGGCTTTTTCTTGCTCATTTTTCATTTTATTCAAATCAAATAACAAGGCAATTCTCTTTTTTTGTTCTGTTTCAGACTGTGCATCTCTTAACCAAGGAGTTTCTTGAATAATTAAGGATTTTAATTCCTGATTTTTTTCCAAATTAGATAACAAAGCATCCGAATTTTTCCAAATATTAAAAACTTCTTGAATTCTTGGGTTGGCATTTGCTACAAAACTTGCCAAAGTATTTGCATAGTATTTTGCGAAAGTTTGTTCTGCACATTCATAAGGATATTCCATTAAATAAGGTAAAGATTGAATGGCGTACCAAGCAGGGTTTGAAGTAAACTCTAAAGTTAACTTATGGTTTTTTAGGGTGGAAGAAGTATTGTTTTTTAATTTGCTTAACGTGAATGTTTTAGTTTGGTTGGAGCGAACCCACATTGGTAAAGTTTCTGTAACCAACATTCTGTTTGATAAAACAGGTAGTACGTTTTGTTCTCCGTCTGAAAAACTACCAGATTGTGCCACTATTTTATATTGAATGGATTGTGCAGTTTCTGGAATGTTTAAATCCCAAAAAACGTTTGTATTCCCATCAGCATTTACTGTAAAAGAAACTCTGTCTGGTCCAGAAGATTCACTTAATGGAGGGTGATTTTTGTCTGTAAGTAATTCTTTTGTAATGCTTTTTCCTGTGATAGCATCTGTTAAATATATTTTTACAAAACCAGATAATTTGTTGTTTGTAAGATTTGTAATTTTTGCAGATAATGTAATTTTATCTCCTTCACGCAAAAATCTTGGTGTATTTGGTATTACCATTAACTCTTTTTGAGTAACTGTTTGTAAAGTTTTTGTGGTAGATTTTAATTTAGTAGTATGCGCTAATAACTGTAATTTCCATTTTGTTAAAGCCTCTGGCATTGTAAATGAAAAACTTACTTTTCCGTTTTTATCTGTTTTTAGTTTTGGAAAAAAGAAAGCAGTTTCTTTAAAGTTTTTACGTGCTTTTACTTGAGATAATTGGTTGTCAATTTCTTTTTTAGTGGTAATTATTACAACTCCATTTGCACCTCTTGACCCATAAAGTGATGTTGCTTGTTCATTTTTTAAAACAGTAATTTCTCCTATGTTATTAGGATTCATACTTTTTAGTTCTTCTGCAGAAATTACTTTTCCATCAATTACATACAATGGGTTTGTATTTCCTGAAATACTACCTAAACCTCTAATGTTAATGCTATTATTAGAACCAGGTTGTCCAAAAGCATTTATACTTGAAACTCCAGCAACCATTCCATTTAAAAGAGAAGAATCATCACTTTCTGATAACGCTTCTGATTTTATCATAGAAGCTGAACCAGTCATTGTCTTTTTTTGACTTGTTCCATAACCAACCACCACAACTTCATCTAAAACACTATCATCTGCATCCAATTTAATATCTAAACTTTTATAATTTTCTACTTTAACTTCTTCACTTTTAAAGCCTAAGTAATTAAATACTAAAACATCATCTTTTTTTATTTTTAGAGAATAGTATCCATCAAAATCTGTTTCTGTTCCAAAAACGGTTCCTTTTATAATTACGGAAACTCCTGGTAAAGGATCTCCTTGTTCATCTGTAACAACACCATTTACAGTGCCATCGTAATCTTTTCTTGTAGCGTTTAACTTTCTTTTAATAGTTCTTAAATATTGCCTGTTTAACCAATTGTTTTTATGTAAACTAAACCCAAACCAATTGTACGTAGCAAAATTAATTTCCGGAAAGCTGTAATACTTTCTATAATTATTTTGAATGTTAAAGTTGGTAGTGCCAAAACTATGATATGCTTTGCTGGTTTGGTAAGAGTAGTAGTTTTTATTTTTTGTAATCGGATTAAAACTCCAATTATGAGGTTTGAATTCATCTAAAGAAGCATCATACATTGATGCTAATACTTCTGCTGTAACTACATCATTTTTATCATTTTTTATAGTGAAACTCCAAGTTTCATCTGCACCAGGTTGTAATTTGTCTCTAAAAATATTGGTTTCAATTTCTATAGGTGTTTCCTCTTTTTCAGGAACATTTACAAGCAAACTACCACTATTAAAATAATTAAAATTCACAAAATGATATTTTATGGCAAAACCTCCAATATCGTTTTTGGTTACCGGAATTTTTATTTTTTTGGTATTGTTATTTAATTTTATGAGTTGCGTTTTTACAATTTCATGATTTTTTTCAATTTGAATTACAACAGTAATATCTTTTGAAGCAGAACCAATTTGAAGCTCAACTACATCATTAACTTTATAAAAGTTTTTATTGGTGTTTATGACAAACAATTTACTATCAGCAACTTGTTTTTCGTTGGTAGAATAAAGGGTAAATTTATGTTCATCTTTAACAGTTTGCCCGAATTTATCTTCACTGTCTAAAACAGCAATATATTTACCTGACAGCCATTTTTTGGTGTTTTTAAGTTGAATTTGTTTCTCTTTTTCTGTATTGAACTTTACAGAAAAAACTAGTTTTCCTTTCTGCCATTTGTCTTCATCATTTTCATCATCTGAATAAGCATCGTTTGGAAACAATTTTTTGAATTCACTTTCAGAAATATCTTGATAATCTGGTGCATTCCAAGGTCTTTTTCTTAATGGATTTTCTGGTGCTTGTAATTTGTAAATTTTAATTGTTCCTTCAGCAGGTACAAACTCACCATTTAAGTTTTTGGTATCTACATTTAAAACATTTTCTTTGTCATTTTTATAAACCTTGTCATTCATAGAAATTGTAGCTAGTAAAGAATGATAACCAACTTTTACAATAGTTGTTGCACTTCTTGTTTCACCATTTACATCTGTCACATCAGCTGTAACTTCATACTTAAAAATTGGTAAACTTTCTTTAGAAACAGTTTCGTCAGCAATGGCTTTAAATGTAATTTTAAATTCACCTTTTTCGTTGGTGGTAATTTCTCCGTTAGTAATTTCTTGCGAACTTGAATTTATAGCAGGACTTCGCCAATAATACCAAGTTGGATATTGTACTTTTCTATGAACCCTATAAACCACTTTTGCATCTGTAATAGTTGCTCCAGAAAATGCTTTTGCGAATCCATTAATGGTAACAGAATCGTTTAATTTTATACTTTCTGTGATGGGTTTAAACTCCGTTTTAAATTTAGGTCTTTTGTATTCTTCAACAGAAATTGAAGTGTAAGTATTATCAAAATAAATATCTTTATAAAAAGCGATATCTTTTTTTTCACTTTCATCTACCTCTATAGAAAAATTTCCTGTCAATCCATTATTAGGTAATATAAATTCGCCAGCAGCAGATCCAAATTCATTCAATTTTAAATCTAAAGTTTTAACTTTTTGTCCATTTGCGTCTTCTAATGTAATAGCTACAAATTTATCTTTTAAAACGGTTGAAGTTTCTCCTTTTTTCTGTAATACAATTGTTTTAAAATAAATAGTTTGTCCAGGTCTGTAAATACTTCTGTCTGTAAAAATGAATGGTTTAATAGTAATATCTTCATCAGTATTATTATAAGTATTTTTTTCTTGTTTGTATAAATACCTGTTTCCAAAAGATGCTTCGTCATTTTTTGAAGTAACTTTTATGTTTACGCTGTGATACGTATTGTAATTTCTGAAGGAAGCAAACCCATTGTTATCTGTTTTTAAGGTTTTTCTAATTGTTTTTCCTCTTTTTGAGTGTTGGTTAGTCAACAGTATTTCTGCATTCTTATAAGGCTTTCCATTGTTTCTGTTAACTACTTGATAATTGTATTTATTGTTAAATGTATTTACGATTAAGGTTAAATTTGTTGCTTGAAAAGCAGTTGTTCCATAAATAGCATCTTCATTGAATTCAGCTGTTTCTGAAGCCAAAATTAAATACATTCCATTTTGAAATTTAGGAATAATTACTTCTGTGGAATGTTGTAAGTAATCGCCTTTATTTCTAAGTGTTTTATTCCATTGTGCTACAATTGTAAATTTTTTTAGAAAATTAATTTTTTGTGCAGATTTGTAAAATTTTTGATAATCTGTAAATTGATTTTCAGAAATTTTATAGGCTGTGAAAAATAATTTATCAATGTTTTTATAAGAAACTAACAAACGAGAATTTGTTTGTATAGGTACATATTTTTCCGCTTTTATAGAAAGTGTTTTTTCTTTAATTTTTTCTACAAGAATTCTACATTTTAAAGCACCTAAACTTTTAGGAAATTTTGTTATAACTTCATTACAAAGTTTTAATGCTTCTTTATTTTTAAAACGGTTTTTTTCTTCATTAGAATTACTATAGTTACTTGCTTTTTGATTTAAAATTTGTGCAATTTCAAAAACATACAAACCAACTGATTCATGATTTTTATGATTTTTTTCTGCATTTTTTAAAGCTTGAAGATAATTGGCTTCTATATCTTTAAAAGTGGCATTATTTTTTACAAACTGTAATCTTTCAATATTACTATTTGCTAAAGCATTTTTGTTTTTTGCTTTCAAATGAAAAGAAATGAGTTTTTGATAGGTTTTTAAAGCATTTAATTGCAATGAAATACTATCTTTTGAAGTAATATTTAAATTTGAAAAAGTATTAACATCACCTAAAAAATCAGGATTATCAATACTAAACTTATAAGCTGGTTTCGATATAGAATTTTCTGAGGTTTTATAAAAAATTAATGCATTATTTGCCAAAAAATCATACAAAGTAGGGCTATAGGTTTCATTATCCTTTTGTAAATTTAAAATATCTTCAAAAGCACTAATCTTAATGTTTTGAAGCTTTTCTTCATTTTTTAAAGATGCCTCATAGTACTTGTGAATTTCTTTAAAAAGGGTATCTAAATCCCACGTTCTAAAATCTGTAGAATCTACTTTATTTGCTGTTTGTGTTCGATTGTAAAATTTATACCTATTTTGGGTGTAATATTGCCAATATAAGTTGGCTAAAATATTTTTTAGTACATTTTTTGTTGGAAATTCGCTTTTAGCAATATGCTCTTTAAAAGAAGAAATTACTTTTAGTTGCGCATCTTCTTCTAAGGTTAAAGAAAATTTGCTTTTGTAAAAAAGCGATTTTATAATTTGTGGTGAGTCATTCTGTTTGGTTGCTGAATCATAAATTTTCTCAACAATTTTTAATGCTGATTTTGGTAAATTATCAACTTCAAGTTTTTCAACTTCTAACCAAAGCTTTTCATATTTTTCTTGCGAATGCAGGCTAAAAGAAAATAGCATAATCATTATAATTGTTGTAACTTTTTTCATGTTTCAAAGATTTTATACGAACAAAACAACTAAAAATTGGTTTTTCAAACAATAAGCAATTAGTAAACAGTACTTTTTGGCACGTAAAACTAATTTTTAACTGAGTTTCGTTGTAAATTACTATATTTTGTTTAAAGCTTTTGTATTTTTACTTTTTAAAATTTTGTTAAATGAATATTCATTTTATTGCCATTGGTGGAAGCGCAATGCACAATCTTGCAATTGCTTTACACCAAAAAGGATACCAAGTTTCAGGAAGTGATGATACAATACATAACCCATCTAAATCTCGTTTAGAAAAGTATGGTTTACTGCCTAAAGAGTTTGGTTGGTTTCCAGAGAAAATAAACTCTAACATAGATGTTATTATATTGGGGATGCATGCTAAGATTGACAATCCTGAATTGTTAAAAGCACAAGACTTGGGCTTAAAAATTTATTCTTATCCAGAGTTTTTATACGAACAATCAAAAGATAAAACGAGAGTTGTAATTGGAGGTTCTCATGGAAAAACGACGATTACTTCTATGATTTTACATGTGCTAAATTATCATGAAAAAGAAGTAGATTATATGGTAGGAGCACAATTAGATGGCTTTGAAACGATGGTACATTTAACTGAAGAAAATGATTTTATTGTTTTAGAAGGTGATGAGTATTTAAGTTCGCCAATAGATATGCGCCCTAAATTTCATTTGTACAAACCAAATATTGCGTTGTTAAGTGGAATTGCTTGGGATCACATCAATGTTTTTCCAACTTTTGAAAATTATACCAAACAATTTAGAATTTTTACAGATTCTATGATAAATGGAGGTTCAATGATTTATAATGAAGAAGATGCTGATGTGAAAGATGTAGTAGAGTCTTCTGTAAATCATATTAAAAAATATCCATACAAAACGCCAACTCATTTTATAGAAAACGGAATTACTTACTTAGAAACTGCAGAAGGTAATTTGCCTTTAGAAATTTTTGGAAAGCATAATTTACAAAATTTAGCTGGAGCAAAATGGGTTTGTCAGCATATGGGAATTGATGAAGACGATTTTTATGAGGCAATAGCAAGTTTTAAAGGCGCAAGCAAACGTTTAGAAAAAATTGCAGAAACAAATTCTACAGTAATTTTTAAAGATTTTGCTCACTCACCTAGTAAAGTAGCAGCAACTACTAAAGCTGTTAAAAACCAATATGAAAAAAGAACAGTTTTGGCTTGTTTAGAGTTGCATACATACTCTAGTTTAAATGCGGAGTTTTTAGCAGAATATAAAGGTGCATTGGAATTTGCAGATAAAGCAGTTGTTTTTTATTCACCTCATGCTGTTAAAATTAAACAGTTAGAAGAAGTTACAAAAGAGCAAATAGCAACAGCTTTTAAAAGAGATGATTTGATTATTTACACAAATTCGCAAGAATTTAAAGATTTTTTACTCTCACAAAACTTAGAAAATACTGCTTTGTTACTAATGAGTTCTGGAAATTATGGAGGCTTAGATTTTGAAGAAGTTAAGCGTTTGGTTTAGGCTTTTTAAGCTTTAGCTGAATAAGTTTTTCTTGTTGCCAATTTTTATCAGTGATTCTTTTTAGCAACCAATTTCTATATGCCTTATCAAAAAAAGCTTTTTTAATAATATTTAATCTTGCTTTTATAAATACTCGAAAAGCAGCCTTTTTGCGAGTAGTGTTTAATTTTTGAATATCAGAAATTTGCGTGTTGAATTTTTTGAGATAATTAAATACATCTTCCGAATGTTCATAATTTAGTGATGCTACTTTTCCAAAAACTTCATAACAACTTGCCAAAAAACAATTTAAAGGATTTTTTAGAGTATCAAATTTAGAGAAAGCATCTATAGCTTTGGTTTTTTTGGATAGTAAAAAAACATCATAGGCATTTCTTAATGCCATATTTTTATAATGAATTCCAGCGTCGTTAATTTGTTTAGCAATGATTGATAACGATAATTGGTTGGCAAAACTTAATACATTAACATTATGTATTGTTTGACTATCAGTTTTAACCAATTCGTAATTAAATTCATCTGCAAATTTTTCAATTAATAATTCTTTATGAATTTCTACAGCAGCAATATTGTCTTTTTTTTGTAACCTATTGTAATGTTTAAATTGCGGAAAACTATATTCTTCCTCTGTAACTACAGAGTAATTATCACTTTCAATAATTTGAATAGTTTTAAGGTAGTTGTCTTTTGAAACAATAAAGTCAATATCACCTACCATTCTTTCTGCAATATCTTCATACAAACCTTCTAACAAGTTACCTGTACCTTTTAAAAAAATAGGAGTGATGTTGTTATCAAGTAACAGTTGATTTATTTCTTTTGCCTGCTTAATAATTTGTTCATTTCTTTCACGATTAAGTGTGGTGATATGATTCATGTATTCTACCAAATCTTCTGGTAAATATTTAAGGAAATCTACTCTTTTTAAATTGCAATACAATGCAGGAAACACGTAGTGTTCTGTACTTAATTTTACAACAGACTCCCAGTCTATTTCCTGTTTTTTTAATTGTTGTTCAATTTCTATTCTGTTTTTCTCTTCTAAAGAAATTGTCAAACATTTAGCAACAAAAAAAAGAGTTTCTTTATAATTCATTTTTAAATATTTTAGAAACTGTAGCAATCATTTTAGAGTTGTTTGAATAAGTAATTTGATAACAATTTAAACTTTTAAACCAATTTAAAAACAATTGTGCATTTTCTTTTATTGGTGATAACCACGAATCTGGAACTAACTGCTGAAAAGCTTCAATTTTTGAAATTTTTTCGCAGATTAAATCTGCATCTTTTTGATATTTGATAAAAACTAAATCTTCACAAGGTAAGTGTGAAAAAAAATCATCATTATTTGGCTGTAAATAACGTACAATTTTATTTAGTCTTTTAAAATGATACTCTGCAGAGTTTTGTAGTTCTGGATAAAGTGGAAGTAGAATTTCTAAGCTGTTTTTTTTTATAGAAATAGCAGCAGGAAAACTATAAACTTCTTTCTTACTAGCATCAATTGGAACAAAATCGTCAGCTAAACAAGTAAAATTATTGGCTTGTAAAAGTGCTAAAGAAGTGCTTTTACCATTACCTGAATCGCCTAAAAATAAGATACATTTTTCACCATTAGAAACTGCAGAAGCATGAAAAACACCCATCCATTCACTTTCTTCTTTTTGATGAATTTTTTGAATTAATTCCATAGAAAATTTCCCCTGAAAGTAATGAACTTCTTTTTTATTCCAAGCTCCAATAAAATCTTTATCTACATAAAAGAAAATAAAATTATTGTTTAAAAAAACAGCAAATGTATGTGAAACAGTTTTAGTTGTTTGAACCTCTAAATGAGCAAATTTAGGATGCACCAAATACAATTCGTATTCAGACGAAAACTCAACTTTAAATACCAGATTATTTATTTTGTAGTACTTTGTATATTCAAAATTTTTTGGTTTTAGAATATCTCTATAATCATTAGTTATAGATGTGTTTTCTATGTTTTTTTTAGCATAAATATCTTTTTCAATATCTAAAACAAAATCAATAGTTTTTTCTAATGGTACTGATAGCTTTTTAGCTAAAGCACTGGCAATTTCTTTAACAGAAATACCTTTGCTTAATCTTTTTAAAATATCTGCAGTAGTGTTTTCTAGTACTAGGTATTCGTTGTTGTTTTCAAACCAGACTACAGTCTTGTTTTCTAAGGTTTGATATAAAAAATGAGATTTTTTTTTCATAAAAAATAAATGTAGGTATTTTCTATAATATTTAAAACAAAAAACGTCTCGAAAAAAATCGAGACGTTTTTAAAAAAGATGTTTCATATTTTAAAATCCAGTTCCTGGTGCTTCAGGACTTTGTGCCTGAGCTTTTTGTGGATTTAAAATCATGTATGTTCCAAGCGCTGTTAGTGCAGCATATTTACCGTAATTACCAATTTTTTTAATGGCATCTTTACGAGAGATATTTTCGTTTTTTTCGGTTTGTTTTTTCATATTGTATGTTTTTAAATCTTGTGAAACTATTCTAAAACTATTTTCTTAGTAATCTTACCTTCTAACGTTTGAAGTTTTACAATGTAAACTCCTGTTGATAAATTAGGTAAACTAATAGTATTAGAAGTAGTTGATTCAAAAGAAGTGTCCATTACTTTTTTACCTAATATATTAAATAAAGATAAACTTGCTTTTCCTTGATTTAAACCTACAATTTTAAGACTATTATTTGTGTTGAAAATATTTACATTGCTTAAAAATTCTGAATCTGTATTTAAAACAGAAGAAGATTTTGTATGTAAGTAAAACCTTCCTGTACCATTTAAGTTTTCTTTTGGAGTAATGGTGTATTTACTATTAGGTTCATCTAAACGTGTATATGTATTTGTTAATCTATCTTCTAAAAATACTTTAATATTGTTAGGGAAGTTTAATGAATTTGCAGAAAATGTTAATTCACTATCAGCAACTGCTTTTATACCTACTGGAATTACCATTGTTTCATAATTTGAATTTGGTAACGATTGAATTGCTAAATTCTTTTCTTGAGAGCCAGAAACCAATTTCGTATACAAAGAAAAGGAAGTATTTACACCACCAAAAATAGAACTATCATATCCATTATCAAAATCTGTAGTTTTGTTTTCATAGTAATACACTACTGTTTTTTTAGATACTTCATTTTGAGTAATATTCAATTCAATTTCGGGTCTAGTATTTTGTACTTTGTTATATGTTCCGCTATTTTGATGACTTTGCATACTTTCTGTAAAACTAAAAGTACCACCTCCAGTTTTAGCTTTCACGAAAAAACCTTGAGTTGGTGCAATATATAAAGACGGTCTTTGATTTGTACCTGTACCTACTGTTGTTGTTTGGTTTACAGTAATATAAGTACTAGTAGCTTTATCCCACAACCAAATAGTTTCTTCTGCTAATTCACCAGTATTTGCAGTTAATAAATTTGTGGCATTTGCTGTTGTATTAAAAGGAATAAATGATGGAAAAGGATTTCCAATTAGATTGAAATCATTACCAACACCACCACTATTGTCTGTTATTGCTATAGCTACGTCTGTTGTTGTTACTGCACCTTTAAAACCAAGCTTTCCCTTAGCTGTATCTGCATTTAAAGCAGAATTTGGGAGCACAGAATATCCTTTTCCACTTGTCATAACCACATTATTTGTAGCTGCAATTTCGGTAGTTGTATAATAGTCCCATCTATTTGCTGCAATTACTGCATTGTCATAAGGAGCTATTCCATAATTTGTTCCGTTTGTTTGTAAAGCATTAAATCCTGCAAAACCTGTAGCTCCACCATCTATAACTTCTCCATTAGTTGGTGATGAAATTAATGTCCATCCAGAAGTATTATCATTAAAAGTTTCTGTAAAATAGAAAAATTGATTGGCGTCAGAAGTATATGTTCCTCCTAAAATTACTGAAGCAGCATCAATTGTGTTTGCACCAGTAATAGTTGATTCTAAGTATAAAGAACTACCAGTATTAATTGTAAGATTTCCAGAGATTGTTAAAGAACCACCTAAAACAGATAAGCCATCTGCTTCTGTAATAGATAAATTACCTACTGTTGCATCTATACTTGTTGTTATTTCTGGAGCGTTTGTTACTTCTGGTATTGAAACTAAAGAACTTGAAGTTGGTACACCATTATCCCAGTTTCCAGATATACTCCAATCGCTATTTGTAGTACCAGTCCAATTAGTTGTGTTTATAGTAAATGCTTCTTGAGAGAAAGGTAAAAGAGTTTCACCATCACTAGTTGAGGCTAGTGTATTCCAGTTAGTAGCTTCATTTACCAATTCAGTCTGATAAATACTAAATGAAGTTTGATTTGAACGTGAACCAATATATACAGCTCCATCTGGTGATGCAACTGCATCTAAAACTACAATTGTGTTGTCAGTATTCAAACCTGTTCCTGACAATGTTTTTCCATCACCATCAAAAGGACCAAGTTCATTACTGTCGTTTCCAATTTGCATTGCAGTTAAGAAATTGGTTGGTGTGTTTTCATCAGTTCCAGTGAAAGCTATCAAGCCATCTTTAGATGCAGAGATTGTAAAACTCCCTGATCTTGTAATACTACCTACTGAAGCTCCAAACAAAGGGTTTGCATCACTATCAGTATCAGTAAAAATAATTATTTTACCGGCTTTTATTGTGTTAGCTCCTGTTGACCAGGTTATTGTTCCTTCGCTACCAGCTAAACCACCTACACCATCAGTTTCATCATCAGTAAAATATATTGTTGAATTTGCAGCGATATCTGCTAAGGCAACTATAGCGAAATCTCTATCTCCATCTGCATTAAAACCAACAAAAGCTATATCACCAGTAGATTGTGCAAATGAATTATTAAAAAATAAACTAGCAAATAGAATTGCTATAGTTTTAAAAAAGTATTTGTGTTTCATAAGTTAATTTTTAGAAGCTTAAAAATACTAAAAATTTTATTAAATAAAAGCACAAAAGGCTAATTAACAATAAGATAATATGTATATAATCTACGATTAATTTTTACGCCAAAAAAATGGAGTAAATAAAATAAGTACTGTAAATAACTCTAACCTACCAATTAGCATTAAAAAAGAACAGAACCATTTTGCAGAGTTTGTTAAATGTGCAAAATTATCAATAGGACTTACAGACCCAATTGCGGGTCCAATATTACCTAAAGAAGATGCTGCTGCACCAATTGCAGACATAAAATCTAAACCAAATAATGTTAAAATTACCGAAGAAATTATAAAAATTAACATGTAAATAATAAAGAATGATAAGATATTAAATACAATAGTTTGATTTACTGTTTTACCATCATACCTCACAGGAATTATGGCATTTGGGTGTAATGTTTTTTTGAATTCTAAAAAGCTGTTTTTTAACATGATTATGTGTCTTACAACTTTTACTCCTCCACTTGTAGAACCTGCAGAACCTCCTGTAAAAAATAAAGCGAAGAAAATACCAGTTGCAAAAAAGTTCCACATGGTAAAATCGGCAGTCACAAAACCTGTAGTTGTAACAACAGAGGTAACCATAAATAATGAATGTCTTATCGCACTTTCTGTTTCTCCTAATACTTTTGGGTGTGCCAAAACACTTTCTAAATTTGGATCTTGAAAAAAGATAATGATAATAGCTATAATTGAGCTAACTCCAATAATACCAAATAAATAATATTTAAATTCTTCACTTTTAAAAACCTTTTGAATTTTACCTTTTAAAGCAAAATAGGTAAGTACAAAATTGGTTCCAGCAACAAACATAAATGCAATTATAATGTATTGTATTAATGGTTTTCCATTGTAAAACGCAATACTATCTGACTTTGTAGAAAAGCCGCCAGTACTCATTGTTGCCATTGCATGATTAATTGCATCAAACCAAGTCATACCTGCGATTTTTAATAAGAAAAATTCAGTTAACGTAAGTACAACATAAATTAAATACAATCTTTTTGCGGTATCAGTTATTCTAGGGTGCAATTTGTCTGCAGATGGTCCTGGAGCTTCTGCCATGAAAAGTTGCATACCTCCAATACCTAAAAGAGGTAAAATGGCTATGGTTAATACGATAATTCCCATTCCACCAATCCAATGTGTTGCACTACGCCAAAATAAAATTCCTTTTGGCATATTGTCAATGTCTGTTAATATGGAAGAACCTGTAGTTGAATATCCAGAAATAGTTTCAAAAAAAGCGTTGGTAACACTTGGTATTGCTCCAGATAATAAATAAGGTAACATTCCTGTAAATGAAAGTATTAACCAACCTAATGTTACAATTAAATACCCTTCTTTTTTATGAATGTTTGTATGTTTTGGTTTGTTTACAATGTATAGTAATACGCCTATAAAAACGGTAATGATACCTGCATTTAAAATACCCCATTTTTCGGGTTCATTGTAATACACACTAAAAGGAACTGCAATAAACATGAATAAACCATTTAAAATGGCTGTTATTCCTAAAAAGCGAAAAATAATTTTTGTGTTTAAAGTGCTCATTTATTTGAAAAGTCCTTCTACTGTACTAATTGCTTCTGGAAGACAAAATACAATCACCTTGTCTCCATTTTGTATTTGCATACCCCCAAAAGACATCAATGGCTTGCCATCTCTAATGATACCACCAAATACGGCTTCTCTTGGAAAGTTTAGGTCTTTAATTGGTTTGTGAGTTACTTTTGCATTTGGTCTTACTTCAAACTCAAAAACTTCAGCATCTATATTATGTAAATTTGCCAGAGCTAAAATTTCACCTTTACGAATATGTCTAAAAATATTACTCGCTGCAATTAATTTTTTATTTATTAAAGATTCAATTCCAAT
Organism: Polaribacter aestuariivivens; assembly: GCF_005885675.1. GTDB lineage: Bacteria > Bacteroidota > Bacteroidia > Flavobacteriales > Flavobacteriaceae > Polaribacter > Polaribacter aestuariivivens. The sequence continues at coordinate 138,451 of NZ_VANR01000005.1, read as the reverse complement.
GGTTTGAGAAATATCAATATAATCCATGTTTTCTACCAAGGCAATTGTTTTTTTAACACCTTTTGATTTCGCCACCAAACAAGACATAATATTGGTTTCAGAATTTCCAGTAACAGCTATAAAAGCGTCAGTTTCTCTAATGTTTTCTTCTTCTAAAAGTTCTAAATCTCTACCATCACCATTAATTACTAAGGTGTTGCTTAAATCTTCGGCTAAAATTTCGGCTTTTTCTCTATTTTTTTCAATCAGTTTAACGCTAAAATTGTCTTTACATAAATTTCTAGCAGTTTTCTCACCAATACTACTGCCTCCTAAAATCATAACATTTTTTATGTTGAATTGTTTTTTTCCAATAATTGGATACAAATCTTTCATACTGTAATTAGGAACAGAAAAATATACTTGATCGTTTAATTCATATTTAACATCTCCTCTAGGAATAATAGTTTGAGCAACATTTTCTCTTTTAATAGCAATGGTAATAAAATCGATATTACTAAATTTTTGTTTGGCTTCTTTTACAGACAAATCTACCAAAGGCGATTTGTAAGTTAGCGAGGTTCCCATTACATTAAAAATACCGCTTTCAAAGGCAACAGTGTCGTTAAATGAAGATTGATTTAACAACATTTTAATTTCATTTGCAGCTAATTCTTGTGGAGAAATCATAAAATCTAAACCGAATTTAGAAAAATCTACTTCACAATCTTCTAAAAATTCAGGATTGTCAATTCTAGCTATTGTTTTTTTTGCCCCTAAAGATTTACCAATTACAGAAATTGTAAAATTGGTGTTTTGGCTTTCTGTAACTGCAATTAATAAGTCTGCAGAATCAATGCCAATTTCTTTTAATAATTTTATAGAAGTAGCATCACCTCTTTGTGTGATTACATCTAAGTGATTATTAATATAGTTTAACTTTTCAGCGTCAAAATCTATAATATACGTGTCTTGAGATTCGTAAGAAAGTAGTTTTGCCAAATGAAAACCAACATCTCCAGCACCTGCTATAATAATTTTCATATAAAAATTTACAGAATAGGGTACAAAGATACGAAACAATAGAAATACTTTTTAATTATAGCTTTGTTTTTTAAATTTTGAAAAAAGTAATGCATAAATTCAGTTTTCGAGGTTCGTTTCCTATTTTGTACATTTATACAAAACAAATTGTATGGAAAAATTAACTATTAAATCTTGGGCTTTAGATGATAGACCAAGAGAAAAATTAATAGCGAAAGGAAAAACATCACTATCTGATGCTGAGTTGATTGCTATTTTAATTGGTTCAGGAAACAGAGAAGAAAGTGCTGTGGCATTATCCAAAAGAATATTAAAATCTGTAAACGGAAATATTAATGAACTCGCAAAACTATCTGTAGAAAAATTAATGGAATTTAAGGGTATTGGAGAAGCCAAAGCAATTGCCATCATAACAGCCTTAGAATTAGGTAAAAGAAGGCAATTAGAAGTTGCATTGGAAAAACCAAAAATTACCAGTAGTAAAGATGTTGCAAACCTAATGCAATCGATAATCGGAGATTTAGAACACGAAGAGTTTTGGGTACTTTTTATGAATAATTCTAATAAAGTAATTACCAAAACTCAAGTAAGTAAAGGTGGTTTAACTGCAACCATTGTAGATGTACGTTTGCTGTTTAAGCGTGCTTTAGAATTAGCTTCTGTGGCAATTATTGTTTGTCACAATCATCCTTCAGGAAAAATAAACCCAAGTAGTGCAGATAAACAATTAACAGAAAAAATAAAACAAGCTGGTGTTACTTTAGATATAAAACTGTTAGACCATTTAATTATTACCCAAAAAGATTATTTTAGCTTTGCAGATGAAGGGATACTTTAGCACTCAGTTTACAACTGTAACATTTTAGCAAATTGATAGCTTTTAGTTACAACTGTTACAACTAAATTAACATAAATGATATTAGTTTATACACATAAAATTACACCTAGAGTTCGTTATATTTTTAAACATATATTTACACGAATTCTTTTAATTCCTGTTGGTTTTACCTCTAAAGTTGAAGAGTTTGTTGCTCATAACGGACCTAAAATATCGTACACAAAAACACCTTTAGGAAACGAATTTTTTATAAAAAGTAATGATTTACTATTTGAGCAAGGTGTGAACGATTTAGAAATTAATATCCAAAATTGGGAAGAAGTTCCTTGTTTTTTTGCTGCTGGAGGTAAATCAGTTATTCCTTTCGATATTTTTGCGGCAAGCTTTTATTTAATCACTAGATATGAAGAGTATTTACCTCATGTAAAAGATATTCATGGAAGATATACTGCCGACCAAAGTTTGGCTTTTAAAAATAACTTTTTAGAAAAACCAGTTGTAGATATTTGGACCTATAAACTGCTTGCTATTTTTAAAGAAAAATTTCCAGATTACGAATGTAAGAGCAGAAAGTACCAATACATTTCTACAATAGATATTGATAATGCATATGCATATAAACACAAAAGTTTGGTGAGAACTTTAGGTGGATTTTTTAACGACTTTTTTAAGTTTAGACTGCTAAATGTTTGGAATAGATTTGCTGTAGTTACCCGAATTAAAAAAGATCCTTATGATACTTTTAAAGAAATACTAAGAATAAAAAAACAATACGACGTAAGAACAGTTTTTTTCTGTACCGTAGGAAATTACAACACTTTTGATACAAATGTTTCTGCTTCAAAAACAAAATACAGACTACAAATTAAAGAATTGGTAGATTATGCTAGAGTAGGTTTGCATCCTTCTTATTTCACCATGCAAAATCCACTTATTCTCAAAAAAGAAAAACAACGATTAGAAGGTATAACAAACATGCCTGTTTTAAGATCAAGGCAACATTATTTACGTTTTAATCTGCCAGAAAGCTATCAGCAATTAATAGATCTAGAAATAGAAGAAGATTACTCTATGGGTTATGCAAGTAACGTTGGTTTTAGAGCAAGTACCTGTATACCATTTTATTTTTACGATTTAGATTTTGAAATACAAACACCTTTAAAAGTTTTTCCTTTCGCATTGATGGACACAACTTTAAATGATTATTTAAAAGTGACTCCAAAACAATCTTTAGGAAAAATTAGAGATTTAAGAAATGAAGTAAAAGCTGTAAACGGTGTTTTTATCACACTTTTTCATAATGAAACGTTAAGCGACTATTTACGTTGGAAAGGTTGGAAACGATTATACGAATCCATGATAAAAATTGCGACAAACTAAAGAATGATACAGTATATAAAGCGAAAAAACTTAGACGTTTTAAAATATGATACTTGTATTGAAAACTCCATTCAATCTAGAATTTACGGCTTTTCTTGGTATTTAGATATTGTAGCAGATAATTGGGACGTTCTTGTTTTGGATGATTACAAAGCTGTAATGCCCATTCCTTGGCGAAAGAAATTTGGAATAAAGTATATGTATCCACCATTTTGGGTTTTAGAGCTGGGTATTTTTTCATTAGACCATAATCTAGATACAAATACTTTTTTAAAGCATCTTTTTAAAGAATTTAAGTTTGTTGATAGTAGGTTGAATAGTGATAATAATATCACTTTAAATCAACAGTATCTGCAACAAAAGACAATGCAGATATTAAATCTTGATAAAGATTATAACACACTTTTTAATAATTATAGAAAAGATAGAAAGAAAGATTTAAAAAAAGCCTTAAAATTAGATTTGACAGAAAAATGGAATGATAATCCTGAAAACTTAATTTCGCTTTTTAAGGAAAATGTAGGTACAAGAACACCTAATATTGTGGAAAGTGATTACCTTATTTTAAATAAATTGATAAGAGCATGTTTGCAAAACAATGTTGGAGAAATTTTATCCATCTACGACCATAAAAATTTGTTAGTAGCATCTGGTTTCTTTCTAAAACACAATAATGTTGTTACTATTTTAATATCATCAACAGATTTTAAAAATAGAAATAATGGTGCGAATACATTTTTGATAGATCGCGCAATATTTAAATTCGAAAAAAATTATAAAGTTTTTAATTTTGGAGGTTCTTCAATACAAACCATCGCAAAATATTTTTTAAGTTTTAATGCAGAAACTAAAAAGTATCAACATATAAAATATAATAAACTTCCAATTCTATTAAAACTATTTAAGAGGTAATTTTTTATATAAATATAAAAACCAAACATAAGAAGCAATTCCAGTAAACCACATTAACAAAGCAGAAGTAATTGCTGCACCTCTTATACCATATTTAGGAATCAGATAATAGTTACTTACGATATTTAGAAGCAGAGCAATAGTTGCAATGTAATAGTTAATGTGTGCTTTTCCTATAGAAGATAATAAGTTTCCATAAAGTCCTCTAAACATAAATATTCCAGAAATTCCTACCATTAATATGAAAAAAGTAGTTGAATATTCAACAAATTTTTCGTCCAACAGTTTTAAGATAAATTCACCAAAAAAGTAGGAGAGAAACATTAAAAAAATACTGACTATTAAAAACAGTAACATATAGCTTTTCATGTATTTTTTTATATACATGTTATCGTAAATTTTTTCAGTAAATGCTACAAAATCGGTTGCAATAAAAACACGTGGTAAAAATAATAAGCTAAAAGGTATTAACGAAATATATCTATAATTAGTAACCATTTCTGTATCTGCAAGCAAATAACCAATTAGTAAAATATCAATTACAAAAAGCAATTGAGTAACAACGTTAGATAAACTTGCAAAAAAACCGTATTTCCAAAAAGTAGCATCTGTAATAGGTAGCTTTGTTTTTAATTTAAAATTGATGTTTATTTTATTTATAAATAGTAAGGCTGTAAGTAATGGAGATAAAAGCAATGCAATAGCGTACCCAAATTCTGCAAAATAATAACTTAAAATAATTACCGTAATTAACAAAATAATACTTTGTGCAATTTCTGTATAAGCAAAACTTTTATTGTTGTGACTCAAACGTAGTTGAGCTTTAATAATTTCTAAAAGAAAAGACGGAATTATAATAAATGATAGTAATATTAAGTATGTTTTTGTATTCGAAAATTGAAAATCAATAAAAAAAGCACTCACAGAAATAATTGCAATTAATACTAAAGAAACCCAAAATCCTTTTTTAAAAACATATAAGAAAAGGCTGTTTTTTTCTTCAGTTGTTTTCAGCAAAGCACCATACCTTATAAAGCTTTGGTGTAAGCCTAAACCACTAATTGGAAGTATAAAAATTATGATGTTATATGCAAAAAGTACTTCTCCTAATTCTTTATTGGGTATTAATTTTAATGCAAACCAAGCAGCTAAAAATGAAAATATTCTAGCGAAAATTGTAGCTAAAAAAACATAGCTTCCTTTTCTACTTATAAAATTTGAAATGTAAGAAGTTATTAAGTTCAATTTACTTTTTTAAAGATTGATAGTAAAGTAAAGAAAATTTATGAGAAATAACTTCTTTGCTATATTGTTGTTGTATGAAATGATGCATTTTAGAAACATCTAAATTAGCAAAAGTAGTTTTGTGATTTAGAATTTCTTGTAATAAAATTTCTTCATTTTTTACAGGAATTATTTTACAAAAACCGGTTTCTTTCAAATCTAAAGCTACGCCTGTTTCTGTTGCAATTACTGGTGTTCCACAAGCAATAGCTTCTGTAATTACAATGCCAAAAGTTTCGTAATTACTAAAAGAAATACAAAGAGTTGCATATTGTAAATGTGTGGCTAATTTTTTTTGTGATTGATGTTCTAAAAAAGAAATTTCCCCTTTTTTAATATTTAAATCATTTAAAAACTGCAAATATTCGTCACCATTATTTCCAATAAAGGTCCACTCAAAATAATCGAAATAAGTTTCTAAAAGTTTTGCGACACGCAACATTCCTGTAATATTTTTATGCTCATTTTTAAGACTAGAAACATGTACAAGTTTTAATGAATTTTCTGCCTTTTTATTTGGGTAAAAAACTTCTGTATCCACCACATTTGGTACAGTAACATAATTGCCCTTAAAACCTAAGTTTTGCATATTTGTAGATAGGTAGTTGCTTACTGTACAAATTGCTGAAGCATTTTTTGTGATAATCTTTGAAATAATTTTTTCGAAAAAAGAAATTTTAATTTTTGATGATTTTAAATAACCAGTATAGTGTTCAGAAATTAAATAAGGTACTTTGTGTTTTTTTGCAGTATATTTTGCTAAAATACCAAAAGGATATATCTCGTTTAAATGAATAACATCAAACTTTTTTACCTTCTTTAAAATAAGTTGGTATGCTTTCCAAAATAATTTAATTTTATTAATTGCTTTTTTTTGAGGTTTTACATATGCAATATGAACAGTAAAATTTTTATTGTTTTTGGTTTCTATTTCTATATCATTTTTACAATTGGTATCTGTAATTATATGAATAACAGTAACTTTATGTTTTAGTGAAACTGCAAGTGCATGTCTTTCAATAAAATCGCCATTTGTTGGTAAAACCCTAGATGGGTACCAACCGCAAATAAATAAAATATGAAGTTTATTATTCAAAAAAATGATTTGTTTTCACAAATATAACAACTTAATATCCTTTTTTTTATTTATAATTTTTACATTTAGCAAATGAAGATTGAACACGTTTTTTTTGACTTAGATCACACACTTTGGGATTTTGAAAAAAATTCTGAATTAACTTTCCATAAAATTTTTGCAGACAATGGTATAGCTATTACCCTGCAAGATTTTTTAGAAGTTTATAAACCTTTAAATTTAGAATATTGGAAGTTATACAGAGAAGAAAAAATATCTAAAAAAGCGTTGAGGTACGAACGTCTAAAAAAAACTTTTGATGCTGTAAACTATACAATTTCAGATGATTTAATTGATAAAATAGCCATAGAATATATTGATAATTTGGCTAATTTTAATCATTTATTTGATGGTACTTTCGAGCTTTTAGATTATTTAAAAGAAAAATATACGTTACATATAATTACCAATGGTTTCGAAGAAATTCAAAGTAAAAAAATGATGAACTCTAAAATTCACCATTATTTCGATAAAATAATTACTTCAGACTCTGTAGGTGTAAAAAAACCAAACCCCAAAATATTTAATTACGCACTAGAATCTGCCAAAGCAACAAAAGAAAGTTCAATTATGATTGGTGATAGTTTAGAAGCAGACGTACAAGGTGCCTTAAATATTGGTTTAAAAGCAATACATTGTAACTTTAATAATACAATTTCAACAAATAAAAATATACTTTCTGTTACCTCACTTTTAGAGTTAAAACAATATTTATAATACTTTTTGCGTTTTAAAATTAATAAATTTATATATGTTTAGATTTACAAGACTTTCTCTCTATTTAGCTGTTTTATTTTTATTTTCTTGTACTCAAAGTTTAGATTTTAATCAAATAGAAGATTACACTGCAAGACCCGCATACACAACTGCTTTAACTTATTTTTCTATTAATTCTGCAGCTTTTGCGTCACCTCCTTCAACAGAAATTACTGAGCAAACAAATTTTGAAATTTTTCAAAATTCATTTGTTAGAAATAATTCAGTTCGGTTAGATTTTGAATTTGAAATTATCAATGAAATCAACCGTGATTTTGTTTTAGAAATTAACTTGTTAGATGCTAATGATAATACTATTTACCAACTACAAGATTTAAATATTGATGCTAACGATAGAGATTTTCAACAAACTGAAGTAATAGACATTACTTTAAATCCAAATGTAAAAAACTTCATTAAAATAGAAGTAAGGTTAAGGTTAGAAAATCCGTTAATACCACTTACAACTTCAGATGCTGGTAATATATTTTTAAAATCTGCAGGAACTATTTATTTAGAAACTTCTTTATAATATGAAATATAAGTTTTTAATACCATTCTTATTTGTAGCATTATACTTACAAGGTCAAAACAAACAAGTTTTATACGATTTTGCAGAACTACCGCAAACATTACTATTAAACCCAGGTATAGAAACAAATTACAAATATCATATTGGAGTTCCATTATTGTCTGGATTTTCATCTGAAGTAGGCATCACAGGTTTTACTTTATCGGATATTTTTTTGAGAGATGGTTTGGCAATTAATGATAAAATATCAACAGTTTTATCAAGATTGAAGGTAAACGATTATGTAAAAGTAAACTCGCAAATAGAAGTTTTAAGTGGAGGTTTTCGTTATAATGATAATGTATACTTTAGTTTTGGGTTTTATGAAGAAATTGATGCAATTTCCTATTTTCCAAAAGACGCAATTACACTTTTAAATGAAGGGAATGCTGCTTACCTAAATACAAGTTTTAATGTTTCTCAAATAAACTATAAAATGGATGTTTTAGGAGTAATTCATGCAGGAGTTACCAAAAAAATAAATGAAAAATTAACTTTAGGAGGTAGGTTTAAAATTTATTCATCTGCCTTAAATATCGAGTCTACAAATAATTCAGGAACATTTACAACTGCAGAAGGAAATAACAATATTTATATTCATTATTTAAATAATATAGATGTAAATTTTAAAACAGCTGGTTTAATTCAAAATGATGAATATATAGACGATCCATCTACTTATTTAAAAAATACCTTTTTAGGTGGAAGCTTAGGCTTGGGAATAGATTTTGGTTTCAGCTATAATATCTCTAAACAATTACAAATTTCAGGAAGCTTGTTAGATGTTGGTTTTGTGAATCATACAAAAAATATAAAAAACACTGTTACTGAAGGAAGTTTTACTTTTGAAGGAATAAATTTTGAATTTGATTCTGCAAATCCAAGAAATTATTGGCAAGAATTAAATGATAATTTTAAAGAACAATTGCCAACAACAGAAAATAATGATTCGTATGTTTCTTGGAGACCCGCAAAATTGAATATGGCTTTAAAATATAGCTTTGGTCAAAAAAGAAGCAAATACTGTTATGACAATACCTATAAAGATTTTTATACCAATTCAGTAGGAGCTCAATTATACTCTGTTTTCAGGCCTTTAAGTCAGCAATTTGCACTCACAGGTTTTTATGAAAAATCATTTTCAAAAAATTTACATGCGAAAGTAACCTATACTGTTGATGATTATTCTGCGTACAATATTGGTTTCGGACTTTCTACTCAAATCTGGAAAATAAATTTTTATGGTATATTTGATAATATTATTCAATATGAAGATTTATCTTCGGCAAATAGTGCATCTTTTCAACTAGGAATTAATCTTATTTTTAATTAAAATGAAAAAAAATATTCTTTTTTTAATGGCAGTATTTTTTGTGTCATTTTACAGCAATTCTCAACAAAAAGAAATAAACAACTATAAATACATTATTGTTTCCGATAAATTTGATTTTGTAAAAGAAAAAGATCAATATCAAACAAGTTCACTTACCAAATTTTTATTGAAAAAAAATGGTTTTGAAGTTTTGCTAGAATCAGAAGAATATCCAGAAGACTTAAAATCAGACAGATGTGCTGCCCTTTTTGCAACTGTTATAGATGAGTCTACAATGTTTAAATCAAGACTAGCAATTCAGCTAAAAGACTGTTTTAACAAAGTTGTATACACTTCAGGTTTTGGTGAAAGTAGAGAAAAAGAATATAAAAAATCATATCAATTAGCAATAAGAAATGCTCACAAAAATATGAGCGAAATGGTTTATACACCTTTGCCTAAAAATGAAAAAGTTATTCAAAAAGATGTAAAAGTTCATACTCCTCAAGTTGTAACTAAAGTTATAGATACTGATGTTTCACAAGAGATACTTAAAAAGAATGATACAGGTGTTAAAAAAATACCTTCGAATATTTTATATGCTCAAGTAAATGAAAATGGATATCAATTAGTAAATACCAAACCAGAAGTACTTTTCTTATTGTTAGATACGAACGTGAAAGACGTATTTATTATCAAAGATAAAAACGGAATTTTATATAAAAAAAATACGGTTTGGATTGCTGAATATTATACTAATGAAAAACTTATAGTGGAAGAATATCAAGTAAAATTTTAATAATTATACTTGTTTTTCCATCTGTTTTTAAGCGTTTCTCTAAATTGATTTTCTCTCTGATTTTTACCAGGCTCATATAGTTTTGTGCCAGAAATTTCACTTGGTAAAAACTCCTGTTCTACAAAGTTGTTTTCGTAATTGTGAGAATACATATATTCTTTTCCATAATCTAAATCTTTCATTAATTTAGTTGGAGCATTTCTAAGATGTAATGGAACAGATAGGTTACCTGTTACACGGACTATATTTTGAGCTTCACCAATAGCTAAATATGAGGCATTACTTTTTGTAGAGTTGGCTAAATACACAGCACATTGGCTCAAAATAATTCTAGATTCAGGATTACCAATTACAGAAACTGCTTGAAAAGTATTGTTAGCTAAAATTAGTGCAGTTGGATTTGCATTTCCAATATCTTCAGAAGCTAAAATTAACATTCTTCTTGCGATAAACTTTACATCTTCACCACCTTCAATCATTCTAGCTAACCAATAAACTGCTGCGTTAGGATCACTTCCGCGAATTGATTTAATAAAAGCAGAAATAATATCGTAATGGTTTTCACCTGTTTTATCATAACGAATCGTATTTTTCTGAATTTTTTCTAAAACAAGTTTGTTTGTAATCTCAATATTATCTTCTGTAGAAACTAATAGCTCAAAAATATTTAATAATTTTCTGGCATCTCCGCTAGAAACTTGTAATAAGGCATCAGTTTCTTTTAATTTAATTTTTTTTGATGCTAGAAATTCATCCTTTTTAATAGCCCTTTCTAACAACGCAATTAAGTCGTTTTTATCAAAAGAATTTAAAATATAAACTTGACAACGAGAGAGTAGTGCTGGTATAACTTCAAAACTAGGATTTTCGGTTGTGGCACCAATCAACGTTACCCAACCTTTTTCTACAGCTCCTAATAAAGAATCTTGCTGAGATTTGCTAAACCTATGAATTTCATCAATAAATAAAATAGGATTTTTAGCAGTAAATAAACCACCACTTTTTTTCGCTTTTTCAATAACTTCTCTAACATCTTTAACACCAGAACTTATTGCGCTTAAAGTATAAAAAGGTCTTTTAGATTCTGTTGCAATAATATTTGCTAAAGTTGTTTTGCCAATTCCAGGAGGTCCCCATAAAATTAAGGAAGGAATAATACCTTGTTTTATCAAATTTGTTAAAACACCATTTTTACCTACCAAATGTTGTTGACTTATATAATCTTCTAAAGTTTTGGGTCTTATTCTTTCTGCCAAAGGTTCATTCATAAAGTAAAAATAATAAAGATTTATGACAGAATTTGTAGTTTTTTAGTTTTGGTTACATTTTTGATAATTTTACAACAATGAAAAATGAGCAAAAATTAAACTTTTCTAAATCTATCTTTTTAATACCAATAATTTTTATTGTAATTATATGGCTTGTTTATTGGATAGAAATTCATTTTGGTCTTAATTTTAACAAGTATGGAGTTTCTCCGAAGACTTTAAAAGGGTTTAGAGGTGTTTTTTTAATGCATTTTATTCATGGAGATGCATTGCACTTATTTAATAATTCCATTCCTCTTTTTGTACTATTATCATCTTTATTTTATTTTTATAGAGATATTTCATTTAAAGTATTACTATTAGGAGGCTTTTTTACAGGTTTTTTTACTTGGTTAATTGCTGATGGTTCTTACCACATTGGCGCAAGTGGTATTGTTTACTTATTGTTTAGTTTTGTTTTTTTTAGTGGAATTATTAAACACTACTATAGGTTGATTGCACTTAGCTTAGTAGTCATTTTTTTATATGGAAGTATGATATGGTATGTTTTGCCAATTAAAGAAGGAATGTCTTGGGAAGGACATTTATCTGGTTTTGTAACAGGTTTTATATTTGCTGTTATATATAGAAAAAAAGGAATTGTTAAGAAGAACTATCAATTCAAAGAAACTGAGTTTGATTTACTTTTTGATGAAAATGGAAATTTTAATCCACCAGAAGAAATAGAAGAGGAGTTGAATGAAAGAAATAATTAGTTAACAATAAATACTATTTTACAGATATTCTTTGTCTTACGGTTTCATATAAGAAAGCACCACATGCAACAGAAACGTTTAAAGAGGCTATTTCACCTAATAAAGGTAATTTAGCTTTATAGTCTACCATTTTCAAGATAGATGGATTTACACCTCTGTGTTCAGACCCCATAACAATTGCCAAAGGTTGATTAAAATTAATATCGAAAATAGAATCTTCTGTTTTTTCTGTAGCTGCAACAATTTTTATATCTGATGCTTGTAATAAAAATAAGGCATCTTTAATATGATCAACTTTACATATAGGAATTTTAAATGCTGCTCCTGCAGAAGTTTTAATCGTTTCTGCGTTAACTGGTGCACTTCCATTTTTTTGAATAATGATTCCGTGAACTCCAGTACATTCTGCTGTTCTTATAATCGCTCCAAAGTTACGCACATCAGAAATTTGATCTAACAATAAAAACAAAGGAATTTCTTTATTATCTATTGTTTTTTCAATTAACTTTTCTAAATCGTAAAAATCTATTGGAGATATTTGTGCAACAGCACCTTGATGGTTATTATTTTTTGAAAGACGATTTAATTTTTCAACAGGTACAATACTTGTGGTTACATTATTTTGTTTTATTAACTTATCTAATTCAAAAAACAGTTCTCCTCTTAACCCTTTTTGAAGATAAATTTTATTAATTGTAGAGCCACTTTCAATAGACTCTATAATTGCTCTAATCCCAAAGATGTTTGTCATGTCTTTTTCCATTTTGCAAATGTATGCTAAATAAAGAGCAAAAAAAAACCATCTCAAAAGAGATGGTTTTAATTTAAAATAAATTTTTATTTTGTATCGAATTCAGTCTCAGAACTAGAACCAAAGTCTCCGCTAACTGTAGCTTTAACATCTCCTCCAATAGTTAATGTTGCCATTCCTGGAGAAGCATAACCATCTCCAAAAGAATCTTTAAATGTAAATGTATAATCTCTACCAGAACACAATGTAATTGGTTCTGAAACAGATACATCACCATCTGCATAACCACCACCTGAAACGACTACTCCTCCTAAAGAGTCAGTAATTTCCCATGAAGTTTCACTTCCATAAGCATCAAATGTAATATCTAAAGTACCAGTTACTTCTGTACAGTTTTGTATGTAACTAATAGTAGTAGATCCACCATTAGATAATCCTTCTTCTGCTCCAAAATTTAAAATAAGTTTATTTACTCCAATACCTAAATTAGTATCTGTTAAACTTACCGTAATCATTCCTTTATTTGTGTTTGCTGGAATTTCCACTGATGTTGGTACTGTATAAGACCCAGTGGCTGCGTTACTAGATTCATCTACACTTACAACAAATGTTCTTGCTGAACCAGATACGTTAGACGTAAAGACTGGAATTTCAACCGTTGTAGAACCACCAACATCTACTCCTGCAGAAAATTCAGGTTCTGCAAACGTTACATAATTTGTTCCTAATGGTTCAATTGATTGTTCACAACTGTTTAGTGTTACTATAGTTATAAATGCCAATAATATATAAGTAAATTTTTTCATTTTTATCTATTGTTGAAATTAGAAACAAGAGCATACGAATATGCTCTTGTTTTTAAGAATTTGTATTAGTCGTTTTGAGTTGAAATAAAAGGGTTAAATTGAATTTCACCTTCTGGAATTTCAAAAGCCATTCTTTCATCGTTGTATGGAATTGGAACGCCTACAAAAGATAAGTGATTGTCTCCTCTTGTTACTGTTGCTTTGTTTCTTTTCATAGCTAAGTAACTTCTACCCTCACCCCAAAGTTCAATTCTTGTCTGTAAGTAGATTTCATCTTTTAAAGCTTGTCCTGATAAACCATCAATATAAGATGCATCTGGAACTCTTTTGGATACAACAGCTTTTAACATTGTTCTAGCATTTCCTTCGTTTATTCTAGAAGCATATTCAGCAGCTAATAAGTACATTTCTGCAACTCTCATATAAACGTAATCTGCTTTTACGATTCTAGAGGAACCATATCTAGTTCTATCAGAGTCGTAAAATTTAAATAATGGCATTAAGTGCTCAGTTCTACTTGGATCATTAAAAAATTGATTTTTTCTAACGTCATTTGCAGGTATAGCTGCATATAAACCAGAATCGATTGCTTTGTGATCTCCAAAAGCAGGGTAACTATAACTATAGTAATCCATTTGACCCCACCAAGATACTAATCCTAAACCAATCTCATCATTTAAGTCAACACCCCACATCCATCCTGGAGTAGCGACGTTGTTAAATCCACCAGTAACCTCTGAAGAACTCATAATTGGATATCCAGCTAAAGCTGCAGTTGCCATATTATAAGCTTTTTGGTAATCTGTTCCTCTTGCACCTAACACATAAGCATAAATTCCTTGAGCAACACTCTGATTTATTTCGGTCTTATTAGCTCTTGTAAATCCATTTAATAACGAGATTGCTTCTGTTAAATCAGACTCCATTAAATCATAAATAACCTCTGCAGTCACTTTAGGACCATTCTCGTCAACAGAATTAGTATAAATTGGTAAAATCTCTTCTGAACCAACATACTCTTTTTGATAAAATTGTGCTAAATAAAAATAAGAATGAGCTCTTAAAGCTTTCGCTTGTCCCATTGTATATTTATTTTCTTGATTGTCTGGTGTAACATCTGTTCCACCTAACCCATCAATTACTTGGTTACAAGCATTTATGATTCTATAATAATATCTCCAAACTTGTCTGTTATCTCCAAATGTAAAGTCTTGGGTAGCTCCAAATTCTGTTATAGATGCTCTATACCAACCATATACACTTTGGCTTAATGCCATGTCTCCAGATAACATATCTCCGAAAATATCGTAAGATTTCATACCGAAGTCATCATGACCACCAGTACCTCCTGATCCAGTATCAAAAGTCAATGCGTATACACCACTCATAAGAGCAGAAGATAAAGTTGGGTCTACAGCAATAGCATCACTTAACTGAACTGACGTTAAAGTAGTAGAACTATTTTGGGCTGGGTCTTCTAAAAAACTATCACCGCAACTGAATCCTAATCCAATAAATGCTGTTAATAATCCGTATTTAAATAATTTGTTCATTTTTTTAATTTTTTAATTTTTTAATTTTTAAAATCTCACTCGAACACCTAATGTAAGTGTAGACATTGGTGGGAAAAATCTTCGATCAGTGTCTCCATCAACTCTTGTGAAAGGAAGGAATCCACGACGTGCAGTGGCAGCGAATAAATTATCTCCTGTTAAAGAGACATTAACAGCGTCAAACGTTTGTCCTAAATACTTTGAAGGAAGGTTGTAACTAATGTTAACGTTATTTAAAGCTAGGTAATCGGTTGATGTTATAAAGCGTGTAGATTGAGATGTTGCTAATTGATCAGTACCATCGGCTAATCTTGGGAAATTTGTAATGTCTCCTGGTTGTCTCCATCTATTTTGAATGTCTTTGTGAAAGTTATTTCCTGCAGCTCCAAATCTATCAGATAATAATTCTGCATATTGTCCATCATAAGCATACCCTCCTAAACTATAGGTAAACTGTGTAGATATTGTAAAATCATGTATTGTACTTGATAATCTGAAAGCACCTCTAATATCTGGTATTCTTGAAAAACCTGTAAATACATCAGCAGCATCACCATATGTTTTTGTAACTCTTTTTTTAATATTAGCTCCTGGTACTATAGCTTGATATTCTACGATAGATCCTGATCCATTTTGTAAAGTTGCATCAGTAGGAACCCAAGATGCGTCAGAACTTGATGATGGTTCACCAGCATCTAAAACACCATTATTATTAACGTCATCATAGTACTGATACCACATTGGTGCCCCGTCTGCAGGATCTACTCCAGCCCATTCTCTCATATAGTAATCATAAACAGATTTTCCTTTTGAATACGCAAAGTTTCCATTTGTAACTAAATATTGTTGAATACCAGTCGCAGGTTCTATTGGTGTTTGTGTAACTTCGTTTCTTAAAAATTCCCCATTAATATTTAAGTCTAATGTAAAATTTTCTTTTTTAATTAGATGACCTGTTAAGTTAAATTCTAAACCAGCATTTACCAAAGCACCGTCATTAACAGTGATAGACGAAATACCTCTAGAAGGACCAACAAATCTATCAAATATTAAACCATCTGTAGTTTTATTGTAATAGTCTAAAGAACCATCTAAATAATCTCCTAATGTAAATTCTATACCTGTTTGAAATTGTTTTGAATTTTCCCATGTTAAATCTGGATTACCAAAATTAGCCACAGCTAAAGATATTCCTCCATCTAAATTACCTGCTGTAAATGTATTAAATCCAGAGAATCTTCCTACACTTCTTTGTTCTCCTGAGGTACCATAAGAAGCTTTAATTTTTAAATACTTTAGTACATCATTATTTGATAAGAAGTCCTCACTTGTTGGAAGCCAAGAAGCACCTATTGAATAAAAAGTACCCCATTTATCATTAACAAATCTAGACGAACCATCTGTTCTTACAGAACCGTATAAGTAGTATTTACCGTCATAGTTATAGTTAAATTGACTAAAATAAGATTCAATAGCATCTATATCTGTAGAACCTGAAGGTAAACCTAAACTAGATTGAAAATTATCTAAATCATAAATAAATGGACTTACTTGTAACCCTTTTGATGCAGAAGAGAATGTTCTTGTAAAAGAATTGCTCTCATGACCTAAAAGTGCGTCAAATGAATGTATACCCCAACTATTTTGGTATCTAATAAGTTGCTGTATGTTTTCTGTTAAGCCTGTGAAGTCATTTATTGTTATATCTCCAGAAGTTGGTACACCACCACCATAAAATTTATTAGTATAGTCTTTGTTTTCTTGCGTTGCATAGTTAACACCATACCTAATTTCACCTGTCAAATGTTCTGTAAAAGTAAACTTAGCAGCAAAGTTACCATTAAATTCATGACGATCTGTACCATCGAAATCATATAAAGCAGATCCAATAGGGTTTAATCCATTCGCGTTTGGTCTTGGTCTAAATCCTGATAATGCACCGTAATCATATTGGAATCCACCATAAAAAGGATCTGGAACCAATTGAGCATTGTTATCTCTTAGAAAAACAGGGAAAATAGGTGCCATTTTGTTAGCAAATTCAAATACATTTTCTGAACCTGCAATCTGTCCATTTTCAATTCTTTCCGAGTAAGTATAACCTATATTAGATGTTAGATTTAACCAAGGCTTAATTTTAGAATTTAAATTTAACCTTGTAGAATATCTTTTATATCCTGTATTTAATGAAAAACCATTATCGTCTAGATACCCAAAAGAAGCATAATATGTAGAGTTCTCATTACCACCACTCATTCTTACATTAGCTTCTGTTCTAATTGCTGGGTTAAAAGAAACATCTCTATATCTTAAAGGTGTATATTTTCTCGTTACACCTTCTCTAACTGAACTTGTAGCAGGATCTATTAAATCCGCTCCAGAGTTTACATTCCACATATTGTAACCTGCTGGTACATTGTTGTCTGTAAATAAAGTAGCATTAGCAAATCCGTTAGGGTCTGTATTGCCATCTATTCTTGCTTTGTTTCTGATACCCTCCCAAACATAACCAATATATTCTTCAGGAGATTCCACTACGTCATATTGACTAAGCCATAAATCATTGATACTTGTTCTTAAATCTACAGTTATAGAAGATTTATCAGAACTACCAGATTTTGTAGTAATAAGAACAACACCGTTTGCTCCTCTAGACCCATATATAGCAGTTGCAGTAGCGTCTTTTAATATCGTAGTAGATTTAATATCTGCTGGGTTAATTGAGTTGACATTTCCTAAAAATGGCACTCCGTCTACAACATATAAGGGGTCACTATTACCGTTAATAGAACCATAACCTCTAATTCTAATTGTTCCAACAGAACCAGGTTGCCCTGATGTATTTATTACTGTAACACCAGCAACTTCACCTGTTAGTGCCTGAGATACGTTAGAGAAGTTTTTTATCTCTAATTGTGCCTGATCTACTACTGTTGCTGTTCCTGTAAAAGATTTTTTTGTTGAAGTACCATAACCAACAACAACAATTTCATCTAATACATTAGCATCTTCTGCTAAAGTAACATTAATTGTATTTGAGTTACCTACTACTTTTTCAACAGTTTTGTAACCTAAGTAGCTAAATGATAATGTAGCTCCCTTGTTTACTTTTATGGAATATTTTCCATCAAAATCTGTTTCGGTACCAGTAGTTGTACCTTTAATATAAACACTAACACCTGGTAAAGAACCTGATTTATCAGATACAGTCCCGGAAATAGTTTTTTGTTGTGCGAATGAAATCTGCACTACAAACGCCAGTAAAAGCGTTAAAAATCCATTAAACTTTGTCTTCATTGTATAATTATTTGAATTAATTAATGTCAAAAGTCTTAAATAAAACTTAATAAAACAATTTTTTAACATAAAATATTTAAAAATCAATTCAATTTATTAGACACACAAAAGTTTATAACCTTACAGAACTATTTTATTTTTTTTAAATCTTTGATTTTTTGTAGTTAAATTAATCATATTTGTTGGATGTAATAATCATTTAAGATTTCTTTTTGAATTAAAAATAATTAATCCAACTAATTGATAATTGGGTATTTGTGATTTTTGCTTGCGAATTTTTTGATGAATTTATTGCCATGTTTATGTTTATTTGAGTGTTTTTTACTCTGAATAAATAACCTGCTCCAAGGCTTAAAAAGTTTTCTCCTTTTTTAAGAGTAGTTACTCTTGCAATATCACTTATAGTATATAGGTATGATGTTTCGGAAGTAAGATATCTGTATTCTAAATTAAAATATGAGTAGTTTTTTGTAAATATACTTTGTTCATTGAATCCTCTTATTGAATTTTGTCCACCTATTCTAAATAATTCATTATCTATATATGTTGATGAATTTAAGTACCCAGTATTATTTTTAATAAATATAGAATTTCTGCTATTTAATTCAAAAATGTAAGACGTGTTTAAAGTTATTTTTATTTGATTTGTTTTCTTTTGTTCAATATTTCTTTTCCCAACAGAAAAAGTTAAATAAAAATAAAAAAGGTTATTTTTTAAAAAATCATTTTTTGGAATACTGAAATTATAAATAGCACCTATAAAAAAATTACTTAAAGTAAATATATTATTAGCATCGTTTTCAATTAATTTTTGTGATTTATCAGAATTCAAAAAAAAACCAATTTTAGATTTTTCATTCAAATCGTAATTTACAATTGTTTTGAAATTCGTTGTAAGAAATGTACTATCTTGTTTGTAAATGGAAAAGACTAATTCTGGCGAAAATTTTGAATTGAATATATAAGGGATTCTAGTATCTATTTTAAACTCTTGCCTTTCATCACCAATGCTATTCCAAAACAGATTTAAGCTTTCACCAGTATTCAGTACATTATTCAACTTTAAATCTATATGTCCATTAAAAAGTAGTTTTCCGTTTTCTTTGGATGCAAAATTAACCAAGGCATCAAAACTGTTTGCTTGAGTTTTTTTGAGATACAAAAATAGTGATGTAGAATCTTTTGTGAATAAAATTTCTGGAGGTTTTATTTCGTCAGCAAATATTAATTTTTTAGAAAGTGTGCTTATAGAAGAAAGTTTTTCTTTATTAAAAAGAGTGTTTCTTTTTATTTTAAAATAATTTTTAATGAATTTTCTAGGAAAGTTTTCATACCCTTTAATAATTGTCTTATTTATAGTTCTCTTATTTGATTCTCGAATATATATGTTGCCATATAATATGTTGTTTCGAATATTAATTCCTTTAAGCTGTAATTTTGAAAATGATTTTCCTTGATTTTCAAGTTTTTTAGAAATATAAAGTAGGGTGGATTGTAGTTTTTCAATAGGAATTTCTAATATATTATTTTTTAGCAATAAGCCTTTAGTTAAATATAAGTCTTTATTATTAAAAGTTAATGATGCTTTTTCAACTCTTTTATTTAAATTTAAATATGCAGTAAAACTTTTATCTTTCTTAATGATGCTTTTCACTGTTGCTAAAAAAAAACCGTTGTTTTTTAAACTAGAAATAATATTTTTTATTTCAGTATTTACACTTATGCTGTCATTATGTGCCTTCTTGTATTTAATTTTTTCTAATATAGATTTTTCTGAATTAATATGAGATAATACTATCAAATTGTATTGTTGAGAAAAAATATTACAAGAAAAAAATACTAAAGAAAAAAAGAAAAAAAGAAAAGTTGTTTTTTGTTTCAAGGTTCTTGTTAAAAATATATTCAAAAATAAGTGAAAATTCCACAGTACTCAAAAAAAATAGTATTTCAAAAAAATAACTTGCTGATATTTGTATAATTAGAAATTAGTTGTACATTTGCAGACCCTTAAAAATAGGGGAATGTTTAATATAAACGTAAAACAGTAATAATTTAGTATGCCAACTATTCAACAATTAGTTCGTAAAGGAAGAACCAAAATAACTAAGAAGAGTAAATCGGCTGCTTTGTCGTCTTGTCCTCAAAGACGTGGAGTTTGTACTAGAGTTTATACTACTACGCCAAAGAAACCTAATTCTGCAATGAGAAAAGTAGCCAGAGTTAGATTAACTAACGGTAATGAGATAAACGCGTACATTCCAGGTGAAGGACATAACTTACAGGAGCACTCGATAGTATTAGTTAGAGGTGGAAGGGTAAAAGATTTACCAGGTGTTAAATATCACGTGGTACGTGGAGCATTAGATACAGCAGGTGTTGAGGGTAGAACCCAACGTAGATCTAAGTATGGTGCAAAACGCCCAAAAAAGTAATTTAGTAACTTTTTTAATGTAAAACATGAGAAAAAGAGCAGCAAAAAAAAGAGTCTTATTGCCAGACCCAAAGTTTAACGATCAGTTAGTAACACGTTTCGTTAATAATTTAATGTGGAGTGGTAAGAAGTCTGTAGCATTTAAAGTATTTTATGATGCTTTAGAGATTGTAGAAGAAAGAAAAGGAGAAGGCGAAGAAAAATCGGCTTTAGAAATTTGGAAAGAAGGTTTATCGAATGTAATGCCTCACGTAGAAGTTCGTTCTAGACGTGTTGGTGGTGCAACATTCCAAATTCCAATGCAAATTAGACCAGACCGTAAGGTCTCTATGGCTATCAAATGGATGATTTTGTATACTCGTAAAAGAAACGAGAAAACAATGGCACAGCGTTTAGCTGCTGAAATTTTAGCTGCGGCTAAAGAAGAAGGTGCTGCTGTTAAAAAACGTACAGATACTCACAAGATGGCAGAAGCAAACAAAGCATTCTCTCACTTTAGATTTTAATAGAAATGGCTAGAGATTTAAAATTCACAAGAAATATTGGTATTGCAGCACATATTGATGCTGGTAAAACCACAACAACAGAGCGTGTATTGTATTATACAGGAGTTTCTCATAAAATTGGAGAAGTTCATGATGGTGCAGCTACAATGGACTGGATGGAACAAGAGCAAGAAAGAGGTATTACAATTACTTCTGCGGCTACAACTTGTACATGGCAGTTTCCTTTAGAAAATGCACAACCAACTCCTGAAACTAAAGGATATCACTTTAATATTATTGATACTCCTGGTCACGTAGATTTTACAGTAGAAGTAAATAGGTCTTTACGTGTTTTAGATGGATTGGTGTTTTTATTTAGTGCTGTTGATGGTGTAGAGCCTCAATCAGAAACTAACTGGAGATTAGCTGACAACTATAAAGTACCTAGAATTGGTTTTGTTAATAAAATGGACCGTCAAGGATCTGATTTCTTAGCAGTTTGCCAACAGGTAAAAGACATGTTAAAATCAAATGCAGTGCCAATTGTATTAAATATTGGTGATGAGGATGAGTTTAAAGGTGTTATTGATTTAGTAAAAAACCGTGCTATTGTATGGCATGATGAAACTCAAGGAGCAACATTCGATGTAATCGATATTCCTGAGGATATGAAAGAGGAAGCTCGTAAATATCGTGCACTTTTAATAGAAGAAGTAGCAAGTTATGATGAGGATCTTTTAGAAAAATTTATGGAAGATGAGAACTCTATTACTGAAGAGGAAGTGCATGCAGCACTAAGAGCAGCAGTAATGGATATGGCAATTATTCCTATGATTTGTGGATCTGCATTTAAGAATAAAGGAGTTCAGTTTCTTTTAGATGCTGTTTGTCGTTATTTACCTTCACCTTTAGATAAAGAAGGTATTGTAGGTGTGAATCCAGATACACAAGAAAAAGAATTACGTAAGCCAGATGTTAAAGAGCCTTTCGCAGCTTTAGCATTCAAAATAGCAACAGATCCATTCGTTGGGCGTTTAGCATTTTTTAGAGCTTACTCTGGTCGTTTAGATGCAGGTTCTTATGTTCTTAACAATCGTTCAGGTAAAAAAGAACGTATTTCTAGAATTTATCAAATGCACGCTAATAAGCAAAATGCTATCGATTTTATTGAAGCAGGAGATATTGGTGCAGCTGTAGGTTTTAAATCAATAAAAACTGGAGATACATTAACAGATGAAAAACATCCAATAGTTTTAGAATCTATGGACTTTCCAGATCCAGTAATTGGTATCGCTGTTGAGCCTAAGACAAAAGCAGATGTTGATAGATTAGGAATTGGTCTTGGTAAATTAGCAGAAGAAGATCCTACTTTTACAGTTAGAACTGATGAAGCTTCAGGTCAAACTATTATTTCTGGAATGGGTGAATTACATTTAGATGTAATTGTAGATCGTTTAAAACGTGAATTTAAAGTAGAAGTAAATCAAGGTCAACCTCAGGTTGAATATAAAGAAGCTATTACAGCTTCAGCTGATCATAGAGAGGTTTATAAAAAGCAATCTGGTGGTCGTGGTAAATTTGCTGATATTGTATTTACAATGGAACCTGCAGATGAAGGTGTTCAAGGTTTACAGTTTGAATCAGTGATTAAAGGAGGTAACGTACCAAAAGAATTTGTTCCTTCTGTAGAGAAAGGATTTAAAGAAGCAATGAAAAATGGACCATTAGCAGGTTATGAAATGGATTCCATGAAAGTAACTTTAAAAGATGGTTCTTTCCACGCAGTAGATTCTGATCAGTTATCTTTTGAATTAGCTGCTAAACTTGGTTTTAAAGCTGCTGCAAAAGCTGCAAAGGCAAAAATCATGGAGCCGTTAATGAAATTAGAGGTTTTAACTCCAGAAGAAAATATGGGAGATATTGTTGGTGACTTAAACAGAAGAAGAGGTCAAGTTAATGATATGTCAGATAGAGCAGGAGCTAAAGTTGTTAAAGCAATCGTTCCTT
The DNA here is from genome assembly GCF_005885675.1 of Polaribacter aestuariivivens. GTDB lineage: Bacteria > Bacteroidota > Bacteroidia > Flavobacteriales > Flavobacteriaceae > Polaribacter > Polaribacter aestuariivivens. The sequence goes on along the minus strand of NZ_VANR01000005.1, from coordinate 115,088 downwards.
TATCAGAGATGTTTGGATATGTAACAGCATTAAGAACAATGTCTTCTGGTAGAGCTACTTCTACTATGGAATTTTCTCATTATGCAGAAACACCATCAAATATTTCTGAAGAAGTAATTGCAGCAGCAAAAGGTTAATTTACTAAATCATATAAAGATGAGTCAAAAAATTAGAATAAAATTAAAGTCTTACGATTACAATTTAGTAGATAAATCTGCTGAAAAAATTGTAAAGACGGTAAAAAGTACTGGAGCAGTTGTAAATGGCCCAATACCATTACCAACACATAAAAAGATTTTTACAGTATTACGTTCACCACACGTAAACAAGAAATCTAGAGAACAATTTCAATTAGCAGCTTACAAGAGATTGTTAGACATTTATAGTTCTTCTTCGAAAACTATTGATGCCTTAATGAAATTAGAATTGCCAAGTGGAGTTGAAGTAGAAATAAAAGTATAATGAGAACAACTTTCGGTTTAATTTTGTTAAACCGAAAGTTTTTTATACTTTTGCAACCCGAAATAGAGTAGGGGAAATTATTTTTGAGTTTTAATTCAAAAATAAGTACATGTCCAGAGCGTTTCGCAAAGGAAAAACGGAAAAAACAAATTCAGCGTTGAAATTGTTTTGCGCTGTTTTTTTTTAGCTAAACTCAAAGGAAAAAAAAGAAACATTTGTTTCAAAAAATAATTACTAATAGACGCGCTGGATAAATAAATCTAACGTCTTAAAATTAACAAAATGTCTGGGTTAATAGGAAGAAAAATTGGAATGACCAGCTTGTTTGATGAAAACGGGAAGAATATTCCTTGTACAGTAATCGAAGCAGGTCCTTGCGTTGTTACCCAAGTCAGAACCGAAGAGGTTGACGGCTACAATGCGTTGCAACTTGGTTTCGATGACAAAAAGGCGAAGAGTTCTAACAAATCGTTAGATGGTCACTTTAAAAAAGCTGGCACCACTGCTAAGAAAAAAGTCGTTGAATTTCAAGGATTTGAAGGAGAGTATAAATTAGGAGATTCTATCTCAGTAGATTTTTTTACTGAAGGTGAATTTGTTGATGTATCAGGTATCTCAAAAGGTAAAGGTTTTCAGGGTGTTGTAAAACGTCACGGTTTTGGTGGTGTTGGTCAAGCAACTCACGGTCAGCATAACCGTTTAAGAGCTCCTGGTTCTATTGGAGCTGCATCATATCCAGCAAGAGTATTCAAAGGAATGCGTATGGCAGGAAGAATGGGTGGAGATAAAGTGAAAGTTCAAAATTTAAGAGTATTAAAAGTAGTTGCTGAAAAAAACTTACTTGTTGTTAAAGGAGCAGTTCCTGGACACAAAAATGCTTTTGTAACTATTCAGAAATAATGAAAGTAGCAGTTTTAGATATTACAGGAAAAGATACAGGTAGAAAGGTTGAGCTTTCTAAAGATGTATTTGGTGTAGAACCTAATGATCATGCAATTTATTTAGATGTGAAACAGTACTTGGCAAACCAACGTCAAGGAACGCACAAATCTAAAGAAAGAGCAGAAATTTCAGGTTCAACTAGAAAGATAAAAAAACAAAAAGGTACTGGTACTGCAAGAGCAGGTTCTATCAAGTCTGGTGTTTTTAGAGGTGGAGGACGTATGTTTGGACCAAGACCTAGAAATTATTCTTTTAAATTGAATAAGAACTTAAAGCGTTTAGCAAGAAAATCTGCTTTAAGTATTCAAGCAAACGACAAGAATTTAGTAGTAATTGAAGATTTTAATTTTGATACTCCAAAGACAAAAAACTTTGTAGATGTATTAAAAGCATTAGAATTGGATACTAAAAAATCATTGTTTGTGTTAAGTGATGAAAATTCAAATGTGTATTTATCGTCACGTAATTTTAAAAACTCTAAAGTTATCAAAGCTTCAGAAATTAATACTTATGGTGTATTAAACGCTAATAAAGTTGTTATCACTGAAGGTTCTTTAGAAGGAATTAATACAAATTTAAGCAAATAGGGATTCAAAATGAGTATTTTAATAAAACCTATTATTACGGAAAAAGCTACAAACGATAGCGAAGTATACAATCGTTATGCATTTGTAGTAGAGAAAAAAGCTAATAAAGTAGAAATTAAAGTTGCAGTTGAGGCTGCATACGGTGTTTCTATAACTAGCGTTAGAACTTTAAATTATCCAATTCAGCGAAACACAAAGTTTACTAAAAAAGGTTTAGTAACTGGTGTAAAAAGCGGATATAAAAAGGCTATCGTTCAATTAGCAGAAGGAGAAAGTATTGATTTTTATAACAATCTTTAACAAAAGACAAAAATGTCAGTTAGAAAATTAAAACCAATAACACCAGGTCAGCGTTTTAGAGTTGTAAATGGGTTCGACACCATAACAACTGATAAGCCGGAAAAAAGTTTACTTGTTCCGAAAAAAAGATCTGGAGGTCGAAACAACCAAGGTAGAATGACAACACGTAATATTGGTGGAGGTCATAAACAAAAATACCGTATTATCGATTTCAAAAAAGATAAATTCGGTGTTCCTGCAACAGTAAAAACTATTGAGTACGATCCAAATCGTACAGCATTTATTGCTTTACTTAGTTATGCTGATGGTGAAAAGCGTTATGTGATTGCACAAAACGGTTTAAAAGTAGGTCAAACTGTAATTTCAGGTAGTGGAGCAGCTCCAGAAATTGGAAATGCTATGACTTTAAGCGAAATTCCTTTAGGGACTACAATCTCATGTATAGAGTTAAGACCTGGTCAAGGTGCTGTTATGGCACGTTCTGCAGGTTCTTTTGCTCAATTAATGGCAAGAGAAGGAAAATATGCAACTGTAAAGTTACCTTCTGGAGAAACTAGATATATATTATTAACATGTATGGCTACTATTGGTGTAGTTTCTAATTCAGATCACCAATTATTAGTTTCTGGTAAAGCTGGTAGATCAAGATGGTTAGGAAAAAGACCTAGAACAAATGCTGTTAGAATGAACCCTGTAGATCACCCAATGGGTGGTGGTGAAGGACGTTCTTCTGGAGGTCATCCAAGATCTAGAAATGGTATACCTGCTAAAGGATACAAAACAAGATCTAAGACTAAAGCTAGTAATAAATATATTTTAGAACGTAGAAAGAAATAATTAAGTTATGGCAAGATCATTAAAAAAAGGACCTTACGTTCACTATAAATTAGAGAAAAAAGTGTTAGCTAATGTAGAAGGTGGTAGCAAAACAGTAATTAAAACTTGGTCTAGAGCAAGTATGATTACACCAGATTTTGTAGGACAAACAATTGCAGTTCATAATGGACGTCAGTTTGTACCTGTATACGTTACAGAAAACATGGTAGGGCATAAATTAGGCGAATTTTCACCAACTCGTTCTTTTAGAGGACATGCTGGTGCAAAAAATAAAGGAAAAAAATAGTAGGAAATGGGAGTTCGTAAAAAAAATATGGCAGATCAGTTAAAAGCAGATAGAAAGCAACGTGCTTTCGCGAAGCTTACTAACTGTCCTACATCACCAAGAAAAATGCGTTTAGTAGCAGATCAGGTAAGAGGTGTAGAAGTTGAAAAAGCTTTACAAATCTTAAAGTTTAGTCCTAAAGAAGCATCTATTAATTTAGAAAAACTATTGTTGTCTGCAATTGCAAATTGGCAAGCAAAAAATGAAGATGCAACAATAGAAGATGCTGGACTTTATGTAAAAACTATTTGTGTAGATAGCGCAGGAATGTTAAAAAGATTAAGACCAGCTCCACAAGGACGTGCTCATAGAATTCGTAAGCGTTCTAATCACGTTACTTTAGAGTTAGGTAGTAAAAATTTAAGTAATTAATCGAAGTAGAAATGGGACAAAAAACAAATCCAATAGGAAATCGTTTAGGAATCATCAGAGGTTGGGAATCTAACTGGTATGGTGGAAATGACTACGGAGATAAAATTGCTGAAGATGATAAGATAAGAAAGTATATTCATGCTAGATTGTCTAAAGCAAGTGTTTCTCGTGTAATAATTGAAAGAACTTTAAAACTTGTAACCGTTACTATCACTACAGCTAGACCTGGTATCATTATCGGAAAAGGCGGTCAAGAGGTAGACAAGTTAAAAGAAGAACTTAAAAAAATTACAGGTAAAGAAGTTCAAATTAATATTTTTGAAATTAAACGTCCAGAATTAGATGCAAAATTAGTAGCAACTAGTGTAGCACGTCAAATTGAAAATAGGATTTCTTACAAGAGAGCTATTAAAATGGCTATCCAAGCTACAATGAGAATGAATGCTGAAGGAATTAAAATTCAAATTTCAGGTCGTTTAAATGGAGCAGAAATGGCACGTTCAGAGCATTTTAAAGAAGGAAGAATACCTCTTTCTACTTTTAGAGCAGATATCGATTATGCACTTGTTGAAGCTCATACTACATATGGAAGACTAGGTGTTAAAGTATGGATTATGAAAGGTGAGGTTTATGGTAAAAGAGAATTATCTCCTTTGGTTGGATTGTCAAAAAAACAATCTGGTAGTAAAGGTGGTGATAGATCTAAACGTCAACCTCGTAGAAGAAAATAATTTTTAAATTAGAAATTAAAAATGTTACAGCCAAAAAGAGTAAAATACCGTAAGGTACAAAAGGCGAAAGGGAATATGACTGGTAACTCTCAAAGAGGGAACCAACTTTCTAATGGAATGTTCGGTATCAAATCTATTGACCAAAACTTGCTAACTTCTCGTCAAATTGAAGCAGCTCGTATCGCGGCAACTCGTCATATGAAAAGAGAAGGTCAGTTATGGATTAAAATATTTCCAGATAAGCCTATTACCAAAAAACCATTAGAAGTACGTATGGGTAAAGGTAAAGGAGCACCAGATCATTTTGTTGCAGTTATTAAACCAGGTAGAATTTTGTTTGAAGTTGGTGGTGTACCAATTGAAGTAGCAAAAGAAGCATTGCGTTTAGCAGCTCAGAAACTTCCAGTAAGAACGAAGTTTGTTATAGCAAGAGATTTTGATATTAACGCTTAATTCTAAATAAAATGAAACAATCAGAAATAAAAGAATTATCTACAGCAGATCTTAACGAAAAGCTTGGAGCGTTGCAAAAGAATTATACTGATCTTAAGATGGCACATGCCATAACTCCAATGGAAAACCCATTGCAGTTAAGAAGCTTAAGAAGAACTGTAGCAAGAATTGCAACAGAATTAACAAAAAGAGAATTACAATAATTCTATAGTCAATTTTAAAGATGGAAAAAAGAAATCTTAGAAAAGAGAGAATTGGTGTTGTGTCTAGTAACAAAATGGAAAAATCTATTGTTGTTGCAGAAACTAAAAGAGTTAAACACCCAATGTACGGAAAGTTCGTATTAAAGACTAAGAAGTACGTTGCACACGACGAAAAGAATGATTGCAACGAAGGAGATACTGTTAGAATCATGGAAACAAGACCTATGAGTAAATCTAAACGTTGGAGATTAGTAGAAATCCTAGAAAGAGCTAAATAATATGTTACAGACAGAATCAAGATTAAAAGTCGCAGATAATACTGGAGCAAAAGAAGTTTTAGTAATTAGAGTTTTAGGAGGTACAAAAAAGCGTTATGCAAGTATTGGTGACAAAATTGTTGTATCAGTAAAATCTGCAACTCCAAACGGAACTGTAAAAAAAGGTCAAGTATCTAGAGCAGTTGTTGTAAGAACAAAAAAAGAAGTTAGACGTAAAGACGGATCATACATCAGATTTGATGATAATGCTTGTGTACTTTTAAATCCTACAGAGGAAATGAGAGGAACACGTGTATTTGGACCAGTTGCCCGTGAACTTCGTGAGAAACAATTCATGAAAATAGTATCATTAGCACCTGAAGTGCTTTAAAATCTTATAAAATGAAGAAGTTTAAATTAAAATCAGGAGATACTGTAAAAGTGATTGCAGGAGATCATAAAGGATCAGAAGGTAAAGTTTTACAAATTATCAAAGATAAGGATAGAGTATTAGTAGAAGGTGTTAACTTAGTATCTAAGCATACAAAACCAAGTGCTCAAAATCCTCAAGGTGGTATTGTAAAAAAAGAAGCTTCACTTCATATATCTAACGTAATGTTAGTTGAAAATGGTGCAGCTGTAAGAGTAGGTTATAAAGTTGATGGAGATACAAAAACAAGAATCTCTAAAAAAACTAAAAAATAAGAATAATCATGAGTTACGTACCAAGATTAAAAGCAGAATACAAAGAAAGAGTAATTAGTGCTCTTACTGAAGAATTCAGTTATAAAAACGTGATGCAAGTGCCTAAATTAGAAAAAATTGTTGTTTCTAAGGGTGTAGGTGATGCAATTGCAGATAAGAAATTAATAGATTATGCTTTAGAAGAACTGACTAAAATTACAGGTCAAAAAGCTATCGCTACAATGTCTAAAAAAGATGTTGCTGCATTTAAATTACGTAAAGGTATGCCAATTGGTGTAAAAGTTACTTTACGTGGTGATAAAATGTACGAATTTTTAGACAGATTAGTTACAGCTTCTTTACCTCGTGTTAGAGATTTTAACGGTATAAAAGCTAATGGTTTTGATGGAAGAGGTAATTACAATTTAGGTATTACTGAACAAATCATCTACCCAGAAATTAATATTGATCAAGTTAAAAAAATTAGTGGTATGGATATTGCTTTCGTAACGACAGCAAACACTGATAAAGAAGCAAAATCATTATTAGGAGAATTAGGTTTACCATTCAAAAAAAATTAAGAAATGGCTAAAGAATCAATGAAAGCGCGTGAGCGCAAAAGAGAAAAAACGGTTGCTAAGTATGCTGAAAAGAGAAAAGCTTTAAAAGAAGCTGGAGATTATGAAGCATTACAAAAGTTACCTAAAAATGCCTCACCTATAAGACTACACAATAGATGTAAATTAACTGGACGTCCAAAAGGATATATGCGTCAGTTTGGTTTATCACGTGTAACTTTTCGTGAAATGGCAAATCAAGGTTTAATACCAGGTGTTAAAAAAGCAAGTTGGTAGAAATCAAAATTAAAGCTTAATATTAAAATAGAATGTGTATCTTTGCACGCTCTATTTTTTTTGAGTATAAGAAAATTAACTGATTTTAGGTTCAATTATCACGGTAAAACCGTAGCATAAATAGAGGTAATTGAAAACCGGAGTCGCAATATAAATAAATATGTATACAGATCCAATCGCGGATTTTCTTACAAGAGTAAGAAATGCAATCGCAGCAGGACACAGAGTAGTAGAAATTCCAGCTTCTAATTTGAAGAAGGAAATGACTAAAATTTTGTTCGATCAAGGGTATATTTTAAGCTACCAGTTTAATGCAGATAAAGTGCAAGGAACTATCAAAATAGCTTTAAAGTACGACAAAGAAACAAAAGAGTCAGTAATTAGAAAAATTCAACGAATCAGTACACCAGGTTTACGTAAATACGTTGGCTCTACAGAGATGCCAAGAGTATTAAACGGACTTGGAATTGCTATTGTTTCTACATCTAAAGGTGTAATGACAAACAAAAAAGCACGTCAAGAAAATGTTGGAGGAGAAGTTTTATGTTACGTTTATTAAATCTTAAGAAATGAGTAGAATAGGAAAAAATCCCGTTAACATTTCACAAGGTGTAGATGTAAACATTAAAGACAACGTAATAACTGTAAAAGGAAAATTAGGAGAATTATCTCAAACAATTTCTGAAGGTATAACAGTTAAAATTGAAGATAGCACTATAACCTTAGATAGAGCATCAGAAAGTAAAGACCATAAAGCACAACATGGTTTAATGAGAGCTTTAATCAACAATATGATTGAAGGTGTAAGCAAAGGCTGGTCTAAAGACTTAGAATTGGTAGGTGTAGGTTATAGAGCATCAAACCAAGGTCAAAAATTAGATTTAGCATTAGGTTTCTCTCATAATATTGTTTTAGAACTTGCTCCAGAAGTAAAAGTTGAAACAATATCAGAGAAAGGGAAAAACCCAATCATTAAATTAACTTCATTTGACAAACAATTAGTTGGTCAAATTGCTGCTAAGATTCGTTCTTTCAGAGCGCCAGAACCATATAAAGGTAAAGGTGTTAAGTTTGTAGGTGAAATATTAAGAAGAAAAGCAGGTAAATCTGCATAATAATATATATTATGGCATTATCAAAGCTACAAAGAAGAGCTAGAATAAAGCGTAGAATTAGAAAAATAATTTCTGGAACTGCTACAAAACCAAGATTATCGGTTTATAGAAGTAATAAAGAAATTTACGCACAACTAGTAGACGATGTAAACGGAGTGACATTAGCTTCAGTTTCATCTAGAGATAAAGGAATTAAAGCAAGTTCAAAATCAGAAGCAGCTTCTGCAGTAGGTAAATCTATCGCAGAAAAAGCAGTAAAAGCTGGTCTTGAAAATGTTTCATTTGATAGAAATGGTTATTTATACCATGGTAGAGTTAAAGTATTAGCAGAAGCTGCAAGAGAAGCTGGTTTAAAATTTTAAGAAATTATGCAAGGTTATAAAAACGTAGAAAGAGTTAAACCAAGCGGATTAGAGCTTGTTGATAGATTAGTAGGTGTACAACGTGTTACTAAAGTTACAAAAGGTGGTAGAGCATTTGGTTTCTCTGCAATTGTAGTTGTAGGTGATGGTAATGGAGTTGTTGGACACGGATTAGGAAAATCTAAAGATGTTTCTTCTGCTATTGCAAAAGCAGTAGAAGATGCAAAGAAAAATTTAGTAAGAATACCAATTTTAGACGGTACATTACCTCATGAGCAAAAAGGTAAGTTTGGTGGAGCAAAAGTTTTCATTAAACCTGCTTCTGCGGGTACAGGGGTTATTGCTGGTGGAGCAGTTCGTGCAGTATTAGAATCTGTTGGAGTACATGATGTTTTATCAAAATCTCAAGGTTCTTCTAACCCTCACAATGCAGTAAAAGCAACTTTTGATGCTTTATTACAGTTGCGTAGTGCAGCAGCAATTGCTAAGCAAAGAGGTGTTTCTTTAGAAAAAGTATTTAACGGATAAAACTTAAAGAACGATGGCAAGAATAAAAGTTACACAAGTAAAAAGTCAAATCGGACGTCTTCAAAGTCAAAAAAGAACTTTAGAGGCTTTAGGTTTACGTAAAATGAACCAAACTGTAGAGCATGAGGCAACTCCTTCTATAGTTGGTATGGTAAATACAGTTAAACACTTAGTTTCTTTTGAAGAAATTAAATAAGATATTTATATAAGATGAGTTTACATAATTTAACACCTGCAGAAGGTTCCATTAAAAAAGGAAAAAGAATTGCAAGAGGTGAAGGATCTGGAAAAGGTGGTACCGCTACAAGAGGTCACAATGGACAGAAATCTCGTTCTGGTTATTCTAAAAAGATTGGATTTGAAGGAGGGCAAATGCCACTTCAAAGACGTGTGCCTAAATTTGGTTTTACAAATATAAACCGAAAGGAATATCAAGGAATCAATTTAGACAAATTACAGTCTTTAGTTGATAGTGGAAAAATAAAAGATACAGTTAATTTAGATATTTTAGTTGCTAATGGTTTAGCAGGTAAAAACGACCTAGTAAAAATATTAGGTAACGGAGAGTTAAAAGCTAAATTAAACATTACTGTACATAAATTTACTGCAACTGCAAAAGCGGCTATTGAAGCTGCTGGAGGAGAAGCAGTTGCTTTATAAGAAACGTAAATATGAATTTTATTAATACACTAAAAGACATTTTTAAGATTGAAGAATTAAAAAATAAAATTCTTCTTACAATCGGTTTAATCGCTGTGTATCGTTTTATGGCAGCTGTTCCATTACCTGGAATAGATCCATTACAATTATCAGCCTTAAAAGAAAGTACTTCTGGAGGTCTTTTAGGATTATTGAATGCATTTACAGGAGGAGCATTTGCTAGAGCGTCAGTAATGGCACTTGGTATAATGCCCTATATTTCTGCATCTATTGTTGTACAGTTAATGGGAATTGCAGTTCCTTATTTACAGAAGTTACAAAAAGATGGAGAAAGTGGACGTAAGAAAATTACGCAAATAACAAGATGGTTAACTATTGGTATTACGTTAGTACAAGCACCAACGTACATTACTGCTATTAAAACTCAGTTTGGTTTAGGACCAGAAGCGTTTTTAGTAAGTGGACCAACATTTTGGATTTCATCAATTATCATTTTAACTGCAGGAACAATTTTTGCAATGTGGTTAGGAGAGCGTATTACAGACAAAGGAGTTGGTAATGGTATTTCATTATTAATTACTGTAGGTATTATTGCTAATTTCCCAGCTGCATTCTTACAAGAATTTGTTGCAAAAACAACAAATGCTGGTGCAGGTGGTATAATGATGATCCTTATTGAAATAATCATTTGGTTTGTCGTAATTTTATTAACTGTATTATTAGTTACTGCTGTTCGAAAAATTGCAGTACAATATGCCAGAAGAACAGTTGCAGGAAACATACAAAATGTTGCAGGTTCAAGAGATTATATTCCTTTGAAATTAAATGCAGCAGGAGTTATGCCAATTATCTTTGCACAAGCAATCATGTTTTTACCTGTTGCTTTAGCACAAAGGTTCCCAGCAATTGCAAGTTTACAAGATATTAACGGTTTATGGTACAATGTAATATTTGCATTATTAATTATCATTTTTAGTTTTTTCTACACAGCAATTACTATTCCTACGAATAAAATGGCTGAGGATTTAAAAAGAAGTGGTGGTTTTATACCAGGAATTAGACCAGGAAAAGATACTGCAGAAAAGCTGGATAGTGTTTTATCAAGAATTACATTTCCAGGATCGTTATTTTTAGCGGCATTATCTATCTTACCAGCAATAGTAGTTCAATTTGGAGTACAACAAAGTTGGGCAATGTTTTATGGAGGTACATCATTAATAATTATGGTAGGTGTTGCAATTGATACAATGCAACAAATAAACTCGTATTTATTAAATCGTCATTATGACGGATTAATGAAACCGGGAACCAGCAATAGAAAATCTAATAAATAAGTATGGCTAAGCAATCAGCAATTCAACAAGATGGAACTATTACAGAAGCATTATCAAATGCAATGTTTCGTGTAGAATTAGAAAATGGACACATTGTTACAGCTCACATTTCCGGTAAAATGCGTATGCATTACATAAAATTATTACCTGGAGATAAAGTAAAGTTAGAAATGAGTCCTTACGATTTAACAAAAGCAAGAATTACTTATAGATATTAAATAGTTGAATAATTAAAAGATTGTATTTTCTCTTTTAATTTATAAATAAAAATAAAAACGATGAAAGTTAGAGCATCAGTTAAAAAAAGAAGTGCCGACTGCAAAATAGTACGCAGAAAAGGTAGATTATATGTAATTAATAAACAAAATCCTAGATTTAAACAAAGACAAGGGTAATGGCAAGAATAGCAGGTATTGATATTCCAAAGAATAAAAGAGGAGTTATTGCTTTAACTTACATCTTTGGTATTGGAAACAGCAGAGCTAAATCAATTTTAGCAAATGCAAAAGTTGACGAAAGTATTAAAGTTCAAGATTGGACTGACGATCAAATCGCAGCAATTAGAGAACAAGTTGGAACTTTTACTATTGAAGGTGAATTACGTTCAGAGGTGCAAATAAACATCAAGCGTTTGATGGATATTGGTTGCCAAAGAGGAATTCGTCATAGATTAGGTCTTCCTTTAAGAGGACAAAGAACAAAGAACAACTCTCGTACAAGAAAAGGTAAGAGAAAAACTGTAGCTAACAAGAAAAAATAAAGTTAGATAAGCAATAAAGATCTAAACATTAGTTCTACTAAATATTAGAAAACTAAATTGCTAAAACTTAAATAATTATGGCAAAAGCAAGCGCAAAAAAACGTAAAGTAATAATTGATGCTATTGGAGAGGCTCACATAACTGCATCTTTCAACAACATCATTATATCTTTAACAAACAAAAAAGGTGACGTAATTTCTTGGTCATCTGCAGGTAAAATGGGTTTTAGAGGTTCTAAAAAGAATACTCCATACGCAGCTCAATTAGCGGCAGAAGACTGTGCAAACGTAGCAAAAGAAGCTGGTTTACGTAAAGTGAAAGTTTATGTAAAAGGACCAGGTAATGGTAGAGAATCTGCTATTAGATCTATCCACAATGCAGGTATTGAAGTAACAGAAATTATAGATGTTACACCAATTCCTCACAACGGATGTCGTCCACCAAAAAGAAGAAGAGTTTAAGCTGAAATTAATTCAGTTTTTCCGATAAGAGTATCAATTAATTATATTTTAAACTTAATAGGAATCAGATTATCGAAGGAGAAAGCCTTAATTCATAATCCCTATTTACAACAAAAACGAAATGGCAAGATATACAGGACCAAAAACTAAAATTGCTCGTAAATTTGGCGAAGCAATCTTTGGAGAAGATAAAAACTTCGAAAAAAGAAATTACCCTCCAGGACAACACGGAAACGCAAGAAGAAGAGGAAAAAAATCTGAATATGCAACTCAATTAATGGAGAAGCAAAAAGCAAAATACACATATGGTATTTTAGAGCGTCAATTCAGTAATTTATTTAAAAAAGCACAAGCTGCTTCTGGAATTACAGGTGAAATTTTACTACAATTATGTGAATCTCGTTTAGATAACGTAGTTTACAGAATGGGTGTATCTAACTCACGTAGTGGAGCTCGTCAGTTGGTATCTCACAGACATATTACAGTTAATGGTGAAATCGTAAACATTCCATCATACAGCTTAAAAGAAGGAGACGTTGTAGCTGTAAGAGAAAAGTCTAAATCATTACAAGCTATTGATGATGCATTAGCATCTAACAACAATGTATTTGAATGGTTGACTTGGAATAATGATACTAAAACTGGAACATTCGTAAAAGTACCAGAAAGATTACAAATTCCAGAAAATATCAAAGAACAGTTAATCGTAGAATTATATTCTAAGTAATAATTTAATCATATTGAAGTTTAGCCAAAGGATTTATTTGTACTTCTTCAAACTTATAAATCGCGCAACTAAATAACAATCAAAAAGAAGAAAAATGGCAATTTTAAATTTTCAAAAACCTGATAAAGTAATAATGATAGAATCTACAGATTTTTCTGGTAGATTTGAATTTAGACCTTTAGAGCCAGGTTTTGGTTTAACAGTAGGTAACGCTTTAAGAAGAGTACTTTTATCATCTTTAGAAGGCTTTGCAATTACATCATTAAGAATAGATGGAGTAGAACATGAGTTTTCTACAGTTTCTGGTGTTGTAGAAGATGTAACAGAAATTATTTTAAACTTAAAACAAGTACGTTTTAAGAAACAAATAGAAGAAACTGACAGAGAAACTGTATCAATTTCAGTATCTGGTCAAGAGCAATTTACTGCAGGAGATCTTCAAAAATTCATTTCAGGTTTTCAAGTATTAAATCCAGATTTAGTAATCTGTAATATGGATAAATCTGTTAAGTTAAATGCAGAAATTACAATTGAAAAAGGTAGAGGGTTTGTACCTGCTGAAGAAAATAAAAAAGCTTCTGCACCTATAGGTACAATTTTTACAGACTCTATTTACACGCCAATTAAAAATGTAAAGTATGCAATTGAAAATTATCGTGTAGAGCAAAAAACCGACTATGAAAAGTTAGTTTTTGATATTGATACTGATGGATCAATAAATCCTAAAGATGCTTTAACTGAAGCTGCGAAAATTTTAATTCACCACTTTATGTTATTCTCTGATGAGCGTATTACTTTAGAGGCTGATGAGATTGCACAAACAGAAACGTATGATGAAGAATCACTTCATATGCGTCAATTATTAAAAACTAGATTAATTGATATGGACTTATCTGTAAGAGCTTTAAATTGTTTAAAAGCTGCAGAAGTTGATACATTAGGAGATTTAGTTTCTTTTAACAAAAGTGATTTAATGAAGTTCCGAAACTTTGGAAAAAAATCATTAACAGAACTAGAAGAATTAGTTATTGTTAAAGGTTTAAGCTTTGGAATGGACTTAAGCAAATATAAATTAGATAAAGATTAATCTTTCATATTTTGCTCCTCAAAATGGGTAGATGCAAGATGAAAGTATAAAACAAACGTAATGAGACACGGAAAAAAACACAATCATTTAGGTAGAAAAACAGCGCATAGAAAAGCTATGTTAGCTAATATGGCATGTTCTTTAATAGAACACAAGCGTATTAACACTACTGTAGCAAAAGCAAAAGCGTTAAGAGTTTTTGTAGAGCCTTTAATTACAAAGTCTAAAGCAGATACAACTCACAACAGACGTATAGTTTTTTCTTACCTACGTGATAAGTATGCTGTTACAGAATTATTTAAAGAAATTTCTGTAAAAATAGCAGACAGACCTGGAGGTTACATTCGTATTATTAAATTAGGAAATCGTCAAGGAGATAATGCTCCTATGGCAATGGTAGAATTGGTTGATTACAACGAAATCTATAATCCTAAAGGTAAAAAAGCTAAGAAATCTACACGTAGAGGAAGAAGTAAAAAAGCATCTTCAGCTCAAGTAGAGGAAACAGTAACAGAAGAAAAATCTGAAGAATAAAAAATGAAAAATTTTTAATTCATAATAAAGGGATAAACGTTTACGTTTATCCCTTTTTTTATATTTTTACATCAACAAACACAATTATATATAATGAAGTATCAAACTAGAAAAAAAGCATTAGTTTTATTAGCTGACGGAACTATCTTTTACGGAAAATCTGTAGGTATTGAAGGAACATCAACAGGAGAAATTTGTTTCAATACTGGTATGACAGGTTATCAAGAAATATTTACAGACCCATCATATTTTGGTCAAATTATGGTCATGGCAAATGCACATATTGGTAATTATGGTGTAAATGATGATGAGATAGAATCTGATGGAATAAAGATTTCTGGTTTAATTTGTCGTAATTTTAGCTTTACACACTCTAGAGTAGATTCTGACGGAAATTTAAAAGATTGGTTTGAAAAACATAATATTGTTGCAATTTCAGACGTAGATACAAGAGCATTAGTTTCATATATTAGAGATAATGGAGCAATGAATGCAATTATCTCTACAGATATTGATAATATAGAAGCCTTAAAAAAACAATTAGCTGAAGTACCAAGTATGGAGGGCTTAGAATTGGCATCTAAAGTTTCTACAAAAGAACCTTATTTTGTTGGAGATGAAAATGCTGAAATTAAAATTTCAGCACTAGATATTGGTATTAAGAAAAACATACTTAGAAATCTTGCTAAAAGAGGTGCATACATAAAAGTTTTTCCTTACAACTCCTCTTTTGAAGATTTATCATCTTTTAAACCAGATGGTTATTTTATCTCAAATGGACCTGGAGATCCAGAACCACTAAAAGATGCACAAAAAGTTGCAAAAGAAATTATTGAAAGAAATTTACCTTTATTTGGAATTTGTTTAGGTCACCAAGTAATTGCTTTAGCAAACGGAATTTCAACATACAAAATGCACAATGGGCACAGAGGAATTAATCATCCTGTAAAAAATCTTTTAACAGGTAAAGGTGAAATTACTTCTCAAAACCATGGTTTTGCTATTAACAGAGAACAAACTGAAAATAATAAAAACGTAGAAATTACACACGTACATTTAAATGATCATACAGTTGCAGGAATACGAATGAAAGATAAAAATGTGTTTTCTGTTCAGTATCATCCAGAAGCAAGTCCTGGACCTCATGATTCAGAATATTTATTTGATCAATTTATAGAAACGATTAAAAAGAACCAAAAAATTTCAGTTTAAGCTTAAAAATAGTATCATTTTATTGAAAACGTTTTCGTAAGAAACTCTTTAAAATCAATTAAATGAATAGCTTTTTTGTAAATTAGCACAACAAATAATACAGTTAAATAACTAAATAACAATATAATGAGCATTATTATTAGCGTTCACGCACGTCAAATTTTTGATTCAAGAGGAAATCCAACAGTAGAAGTAGATGTAGTAACAGAAAGTGGAATTTTAGGAAGAGCAGCAGTTCCTTCAGGAGCATCAACAGGAGAACATGAAGCTGTTGAGTTAAGAGATGGAGGTAAAGATTACATGGGAAAAGGCGTTTTGAAAGCTGTTAAAAATGTAAATGAAATAATCGCTGAAGAATTATTAGGTACTTCTATTTTCGAACAAAATGGAATAGATAAATTAATGAGAGATTTAGATGGTACTCCAAATAAATCTAAATTAGGAGCAAACGCAATTTTAGGTGTTTCTTTAGCAGTTGCTAAAGCAGCAGCTAATGAATTAGGAATGCCATTATACAGATATATTGGAGGTGTTTCAGCAAACACATTGCCAGTTCCAATGATGAATATAATTAATGGTGGTTCTCATTCAGATGCTCCAATTGCTTTTCAAGAGTTTATGGTAATGCCAGTAAAAGCAAAATCTTTTTCTCAAGCAATGCAAATGGGATCTGAAATTTTTCATAATTTGAAAAAAGTTTTACATTCTAGAAACTTATCAACTGCAGTTGGTGACGAAGGTGGTTTTGCCCCAACTTTAGAGGGAACAGAAGATGCATTAGATACTATTGCGTTAGCAGTTAAAAATGCAGGTTATTCTTTCGGAGATGAAATAATGATAGCTTTAGATTGTGCAGCAGCTGAGTTTTATGTTGATGGAGCTTACGATTACACAAAATTTGAAGGAAGTAAAGGAAAAGTAAGAACAAGTAAAGAACAAGCAGATTATTTAGCAGAATTGGCTGCTAATTATCCAATAATTTCTATTGAAGATGGAATGGATGAAAATGATTGGGATGGTTGGAAATACTTAACAGAAAAAGTTGGAGATAAAGTACAATTAGTTGGTGACGATTTATTTGTGACAAACGTACAACGTTTATCAAAAGGAATTAAAAACGGAATTGCAAATTCAATTTTAATAAAAGTAAACCAAATTGGTACGTTAACAGAAACAATTGCAGCCGTAAATATGGCAAAAAATGCAGGTTACACTTCTGTAATGTCACATAGATCTGGAGAAACTGAAGATAATACAATTGCAGATTTAGCTGTAGCGTTAAATTGTGGACAAATTAAAACAGGTTCAGCTTCTCGTTCAGATAGAATGGCAAAATATAATCAACTATTAAGAATTGAAGAAGAGTTAGGAGATATTGCTTATTTTCCAAAGCAAGATGCTTTTAAAATTTAATTTTTAATAAATTAAAAATTAAAGCCTCATAATTAAAAATTATGAGGCTTTTTTTATGATTTCATGATAAGTTAATATTATTTTAAAATTTTAAAAATCTATATATATAGTTAAAAAAATTCTTTAAAAATTGGTATCTTCGTGAACACAGAAAAATAAAATAAAACCATTATAAATGTCAGATATAGCAAAATTACAAATAGGAGAAAATTCATATGAATTTCCTCTTGTAAAAGGTACAGAAAATGAAGTTGCAATAGATATAAAAGCTTTAAGAGGAGCAACAAATGGTTTAATCACAATAGATCCAGGTTATAAAAACACAGGTTCATGTGAAAGTGCAATTACTTTTTTAGATGGAGAAAAAGGTGTTTTAAGATATAGAGGTTATCCAATTGAGCAGCTAGCTGAAAAAGCTGATTTTTTAGAAGTTGCTTATGCATTAATATTTGGTGATTTACCAACAAAACAACAGTTGGATAAATTCCACGCAGATATAAAGTCTAAAGCTATTTTAGACGATGACGTAAAGAAAATTTTAGATGCATTTCCAAAAAGCGCACATCCAATGGGTGTTTTATCATCTTTAACAAGTGCTTTAACCGCTTTTAATCCATCATCTGTAAATGTAGATTCTGAAGAAGAAATGTACAATGCTATTGTGAAAATTATGGGTAAATTCCCAATAATAGTTGCATGGACAATGCGTAAAAAACAAGGTTTGCCATTAACATATAGCACAAACTCTTTGGGTTACGTAGAAAATATTATGAAAATGATGTTTCAAAGTCCAAATGAAGATTATGTTGTAAACCCAATTATAAGAGATGCACTAGATAAACTTTTAATTTTACATGCAGATCATGAACAAAATTGTTCTACATCTACAGTAAGAATTGTAGGATCATCGCATGCAGGTTTATTTGCATCATTATCTGCAGGAATTTCTGCGCTTTGGGGGCCATTACATGGTGGTGCTAACCAAGCAGTTTTAGAAATGCTAGAAGCAATTAAACAAGATGGAGGAGATACTAAAAAATACATGGCAAAAGCCAAGGATAAAAATGATCCTTTTAGGTTAATGGGCTTTGGTCATAGAGTATACAAAAACTTTGATCCTAGAGCAAAAATAATTAAAAAGGCTGCAGATGAAGTTTTAAATGACTTAGGAGTAAACGATCCAATTTTAGATATTGCAAGAAGTTTAGAAGCAGAAGCATTAAAAGACCCATATTTTGTTGATAGAAAACTATATCCGAATGTAGATTTCTATTCTGGAATTATATATAGAGCAATGGGAATACCTGTTGAAATGTTTACAGTAATGTTCGCGATGGGACGTTTACCAGGATGGATTGCAC
Organism: Polaribacter aestuariivivens; assembly: GCF_005885675.1. Classification (GTDB taxonomy): domain Bacteria; phylum Bacteroidota; class Bacteroidia; order Flavobacteriales; family Flavobacteriaceae; genus Polaribacter; species Polaribacter aestuariivivens. The sequence goes on along the minus strand of NZ_VANR01000005.1, from coordinate 96,527 downwards.
AATGGAAAGAAATGAGGTTAAATAAAGAACCAATAGGAAGACCACGTCAAATTTATACAGGAGAAAACGAAAGAAATTTCAAAACAATAGATAATAGATAATTTTACTATTTTTATCCAATAATAAAAAGCTTCATATTTTATGAAGCTTTTTTTAATACTATTTTCATGTTAAATTTAAATGTAAATAATGAAACAGGAACTTTAAAAGTTGTTGTTTTAGGAACAGCAAAAAGTAATGGCGGAGTTCCAAAAATAGAAGATTGTTACGATCCAAAAAGTGTGGAACATATCATTGCAGGAACCTATCCAAAAGAGGAAGACATGATATTGGAAATGGATGCTGTAGAAAAAGTTTTAAAAAAATACAATGTAGAAGTTTACAGACCAAAAATAATAGAAAACTACAATCAAATTTTTTCAAGAGATATTGCTTTTGTAATTGAAGATAAATTTATCAAAGCAAATATATTACCAGATAGAGATCAAGAAATTGAAGCAATTTCTCATGTTATCAATAAAATAAATCCGCAAAACATCATCAAATTACCAGAAGAATGTCATGTAGAAGGTGGTGATGTTATGCCTTGGAATGATTATATTTTTGTTGGAACTTATTCAGGTGAAGATTATTCTGACTATATAACAGCGCGTACAAATATGGACGCAGTAATTGCGCTGCAAGAACTATTTCCAGAAAAAACAGTAAAGTCTTTTGAGTTAAGAAAAGATAATACGAACCCAAAAGAAAATGCATTGCATTTAGATTGTTGTTTTCAACCAATAGGAAAAAATAAAGCAATCCTGCATAAAAATGGCTTTTTAGTTGAAAAAGAGTATGAATGGTTGGTAAATTTTTTCGGAAAAGAAAACATCTTTGAAATATCTAAAGAAGAAATGTATAATATGAATAGTAACATATTTTCCATTTCTGAAAACGTTATTATTTCAGAAAAGAACTTTACAAGATTAAATACTTGGTTAAGAGAAAACGGTTTTATTGTTGAAGAAGTACCTTATACAGAAATTGCTAAACAAGAAGGTTTATTACGTTGTTCAACAATGCCACTGATTAGAGAATAAAAAGTACCTTTTTAGTGAACTTTAAATGATTTTTATTGAAACATATAAAAACCTTAGTGAGTTATATAATTTAGTTTTAGATTACTAATAATCAGATTCAAAGTTTTTGTCTATAGCTTCTAAAATTCCCTCTTTTGTTTTTTCAATAATTTCATCAATATTAGAGTTAAAGTATTTTATGGTTTTATTTTCATACATGATATAGGTTTCGCTTAATTGTTCAAAAATGTCTTCAACTCTATGCTCACCCATTAAAAAATAATTTTCATCAATATTCCATATCTGTACTTGAAAATATTCTTTTAAGTATTTTTCAGTTTTCCAAATTTTAGAACTGTCCCAATTTATACACCAGTATAAATTTTCTTCGTGAACATTTAAGGTTACTTTTTTTTCTGGTTTTTCTTTCTGCAAATCATTCACCATAAATGTAAACTCATTTGTTAATTTAGAAGCAAGTTTTTCTTTTTCAAATTTTGAAATCATTTTATATATTTACTTTGTCATTTTGAGGTTTATACCATAAGTTATTTTATATCAACCATTAACTAATTTACTATTTTTTAGTTTAGAAACAAATTAAAATAGTTCTTCCAATTTCTAAATTCAGCATAAAAAAAGCTAATTTTGCGGTTTACTTTTATTTAAAATGAAACAGACTACAAATACGATTTTAATGATTCGTCCAATCAATTTTAGAAAGAACGAACAAACAGCAATAAATAATTATTTTCAAGAAGATATTGATTTAAGAAATGCAGAAATCAATAAAAAAGCGCAAGAAGAATTTGATACTTATGTTTTTAAGCTAAAAAGTTATGGAGTAAATGTAATTGTTATTTCTGATACTGCACAATTTGATACTCCAGATTCTATTTTTCCTAATAATTGGATTTCTTTTCATGAAAATGGTACTGTAGGCTTATATCCAATGTTTGCAGAAAATAGAAGACTTGAAAGAAGAGAAGATATTTTAACCGAATTAGAAACACAAGGTTTTGTGATTGAAAATATAGTTGATTATACTTCTGCTGAAGAAGAAAATTTATTTTTAGAAGCAACTGGAAGTATTATTTTAGACAGAGTAAATAGAAAAGCATATTGTGCATTATCACCAAGAGCAGATGAAGATTTATTTATAGAGTTTTGTGAAGATTTTGAGTTTACTCCAGTAATATTTGTAGCAAATCAAACAGTAGAAGGTAAAAGAGAGGCTATTTATCATACAAATGTAATGATGTGTGTTGCAGAAACATTTGCAGTTATTTGTTTAGATACGATTGATGATAAAAAGGAAAGAAAAAATGTATTAAAACACTTAAAAGAAGATGGCAAACAAGTAATTGAAATTACTGAGAGTCAAATGAATAATTTTGCAGGAAACATGCTACAAGTAAGAGGAGAAAATGATGAACTTTTTTTAGTAATGAGCAAAACAGCACATGATTCTTTAACACAAAGTCAAATTGCAAAAATTAATAACCATTGTAAAATAATATCCAGTTCTTTAGAAACTATAGAAACTTGTGGAGGTGGAAGTGCACGTTGTATGATGGCAGAAGTTTTTCTACCAAAAACATAAATTATGAGTTTACTTTTTTTAGCAATAGCACCAGTTTTAGTAATTATAATTTATATTTATATTAAAGACAAACATGAGAAAGAGCCTATAGGATTGTTAACAAAAAGCTTTCTTTTAGGTGCAACAGTAAGTATTATTTTAACACTAATTTTAGGTTATTTAGCTGCTAAAATTTTTCCTTTAACTGAGGTTAAAAATATTTTACAACAATTTATACAAGCTTTTTTCGTAGTTGCATTGGTAGAGGAATTCTCAAAGTATGTTATAGTTCGTTTTTTTTCTCAAAAAAATACTGCTTTTAACGAACCTTTTGATGGCATTGTATATGCAGTTATGGTTTCTATGGGTTTTGCAGCTTTAGAAAACATATTGTACACATTTCAACACGGAGCAGAAACAGGAATTTTAAGAGCTTTTACAGCAGTTCCAGCACATGCAACTTTTGGTATTTTAATGGGATATTTTATGGGGAAGGCAAAGTTTTCTGAGAATAGAATCGTACTTAATTTAACAGGATTGTTATTAGCCACAATTTTTCATGGAGCTTATGATTTTTTCTTGTTCATTAACTTTATTCCAGGAATTTCTATAGGCGCTTTTATTTCTTTAATAATTGGTATTGTACTCTCAAGAAAAGCGATTAAAAAACATCAAAATAGTTCTAATTTTAAAGTTTAATAAATTTTTTGATAGTTGTTTTGTTGTTTTTAGAATGTAGTTTTAAAAAATAAATTCCAGAACTCAAACCAGAAACATCAACTTTATTGTTTAAGTTTTTATTGGTTTTAGAAATTAATTTTCCCAGAGAATTGTAAATTTCAATTTTTGTAATTTCTACACTTACAGTAAAAGTCAATTTATCTTTAACAGGGTTTGGTTGAAGTAATAAGTTGTTAAAATTATTCTTATTTATAGATAAAAGATGGAAAGTGAAATCAAAGAATTCATACAATTTTTGAGGAAAAGTAAATTGCATTCCATTTTGATTTGTAGTAAAAAATTCTCTTGAAATATAATATTTTCCTGTGTTTTCAATATTTGTAATACCTTCAATTTGACTGCCTTTACCCATTTCATTTTCTAAAGAAATTTTACTGAAACCAGAGAAAAAAATATCACTTCCTGGTTTTCTATTAAAACCTATGTAAATAAGAAAAGGTGTAAAAGTTGCATCGTAACCAGTTAAATAAAAACGATCGCTTTTATATGAACCACCAGTAATTAAACCTTCTACGTTTGCAGTACTTACTTTTTTTGCACTATAATTACCTTCTAGTTTAGGAATTTCATAAACGTTCGTTTCAAAATTTGCCCAGTTTTTTGTGAAAATTAATATAGATTCACCAAAAATAACGATAGTTTCAGCGTCAAAATTTGAACTGTTGGGTTTGTTTGTGAAATCGGTTTGGTCTTCGTAGGTAAATGAAATTTTTTCGGCGGTTACAGAAGTATTATTCTTAAAATCAGTTTTTAAAACTTTATAAATAGTTAAGTCGTTTCTGTTTCCATTATTGTTACCAATGTCACCTATGTAAATGTGGTTTTCGTCTTCAGTTATGTCTTCCCAATCAATATTACTAGCATTGTTAATAGAAACTGTTCTTAATAAGCTGCCATTTAAGCTATCAATTTCGTATAAGTTCGCACTATCTCCACTATCATTATGTGTTATTATTTTACCATTTAAAAATAATAATCCAGATGTTTCTTTTACTTGGTTTGGTAAGTCAAATTTTTCTTTAAAATTACTAATCTCATTTTGAGCAAAGACCGAATTTGCTGTAATAATTAAAAAGAGTAATATTATTCTTAAATTCATTTTAGTTTTTTAAAACCTCTTCAATAACTTTTCCAGAGGTACCATTTGGAGCTTCAATTTTTAGTAAGTTTGAAATTGTTGGAGCAATATCTATAATTTCATATTTTTTTGCTGATGATCCTTTTTTAATTCCATTACCATAAAATATAATTGGCACGTGTGTGTCATAAGAATACCCAGAACCATGACTAGTACCTTTTCTGGAACCAATTAAAGTTGCAGGATATGGCACCATTAAAACATCACCAGAAAACTTTTGATTATATCCGTTTTGTAAAGAGTTTAAAATACCGTTTGTAAACGAAGTTGTTTGAAGAGTTCTGGCAGTTACAGCTTTGTATATTTCACCAAAATTTACAACTTCATCTGCTAACTTTTGTGCTACATTATTTTTATTTAAGCCGAGAGCTTCAATTTTTTTCTTATCAAGAAAAATTTGATAGTTAGAAACGTTTTCAATCAATTCAGTAGAGTTGAAATACTTTTTAGTAATACCTAAAACAAAATCTCTAAATTTTTTTATATCCATGTAATGAGCAGGTATTTTTAGAGATTGTAAATATGCAGGAACATGAACAGCTGCATGATCTGCAGTTAAAAACAACGTATAATTATCTTTACCAATTTGAGTATCTAAAAAATTAAAAAAATCTTCCAAGTCTTTATCTAGTCTTAAGTAAGTATCTTCTGTTTCAACAGCTGCAACACCATATCTATGTCCAACATAATCAGTTGCAGAAAAACTAACTGCCAAAAAATCGGTATAATCAGTCTTACCTAGATTTTCTTCAATAATTACTTTTTTAGCAAAATCTACTGTAAAAGTATTTCCAGCGGGTATTGTTTTAATCAAATCATAATTTCCATTTTTTTTTCGAAGCTCTTTCAAGTCTTTTGGAAATATTGGCTTTTCTTGTCCGTTTAAATTGTTTTCAAAAATATTATCATCAGCAATACTATTGGTATATGTATTGATATCATAAAGCGTTTGCCATGTACCATTTAAATACTCATCTGCTTTATTATTAAGATTAAAATCTTTTACCCAATCTGGTAATTCATTCATGTAAAATGTACTGGTTATCCATTGGTTTTTATCTGCTCCATCATACCAATATGCAGCATTTGCAGTGTGTCCTACAGGTAAAATTGCAGATCTATCTTTAATGGAAATACCAATTGTTTTTCCATTCATGTTTTGTGCCAAATGTAGTTGATCAGTTATTGTAGTTGTGTATAACCTAAAAGGAGATTTTTGACCAACAACACCATTATTACCCACAGTTTTATAGTTAGCATCATCTACACAATAAATAGATTTTTTTAAAAACTTATCGTACCAATTATTAGAAATAATACCATGATTACTAGGAGTAGTTCCTGTATATATTGATGTGTGCCCAACAGCTGTATAAGTAGGTATGTAGTTATAGTGGGCATTTTCTAATGAAAAACCATTTTCTAAAATACGCTTAAAACCACCTTCACCGTATCTTTTTTCGTAACGCGTTAAATAATCGTAACGCATTTGGTCAATCACAATTCCAATCACTAACTTTGGCTTTGCTTGTTTTTTTTGATTAGATGATTGATTGCAATTAAAAAATAAAAAAAATGCGGTTAAAAAAAATAAATAAGAATATCTCATGATTAAAAAAAGATTATACAATGTAAAAGTAATTATTTTTTATTTTGATGCGTGATAATTAACATGGAATTAATCATATTTTAATACTTTAGCATAAAATTAGTTTTAATGACGTATTTAGAACATATTGGAAAATATTTTATAATGTTAGGGCGGGTTTTTAAAAAACCACAAAGAGCTGGTGTTTTTCGTGAAGCTTTAATGAAAGAGATAGATGACCTAGGTTTAAAATCCATAGGAATAATTATGTTTATTTCATTTTTTATTGGAGGTGTAATAGCTTTGCAAACTGCATTAAATTTAGATAGCCCATTTATACCAGACTCTTTAATTGGTTTTGCTGCAAAAAGATCTATAATTTTAGAGTTTGCACCTACTTTTTGTTGTATCATTTTAGCTGGTAAAGTGGGGTCATATATTACCTCAAGTATTGGTACAATGCGCGTAACCGAACAAATTGATGCTTTGGATGTTATGGGTATAAACTCAATAAGTCATTTGGTATTACCAAAACTTATTGCTACTGTTTTCTTTTATCCATTCTTAATTATTTTGGCAATGTTTTTGGGTATTTTTGGGGGTTGGATTGCAGGAGTTCTTTCAGGATTATTTGCTGGTACAGATTATATTATAGGAATACAAACCGATTTTAAACCCTTTTTAATCGTATACGCAATGATAAAAACTTTAGTTTTTTCATTTTTAATTGCAACAGTTCCATCTTATCATGGTTACTATGTAAAAGGAGGTTCTATAGCAGTTGGTAGAGCAAGTACACAAGCTGTAGTTTGGACTACTATTTTAATTGTAATTGCAAATTATATTTTAACTCAATTATTACTAACATAAACTATGATAGAAGTAAAAGATTTACATAAAGGTTTTGGTGATGTTGAGGTTTTAAAAGGTATTTCAACAAAATTTTATCCAGGAAAAACCAACCTAATAATTGGTCAAAGTGGTTCAGGAAAAACAGTTTTCTTAAAATCATTAATAGGGTTGCATACTCCAGAAAAAGGAACAATTTCTTTCGATGGAAGAATAAATACAAAATTTACCGAAGAAGAAAAACAACAATGGAGGCAAGAAATTGGAATGGTTTTTCAAGGAAGTGCACTTTTTGATTCACAGACTGTAGAAGACAATGTAATGTTTCCTCTTAAGATGTTTACAAAAAAGTCTAAAGAAGAAATGCTAGAACGTGTAAATTTTGTTTTGAAAAGAGTAAAACTAGAAAACTCCAATGATAAATTGCCTGCAGAGTTATCTGGAGGAATGCAAAAAAGAGTTGCCATAGCAAGAGCAATTGTTATGAACCCTAAATATTTATTTTGTGACGAACCAAATTCAGGTTTAGATCCAAGAACTGCTATAGTTATTGATAAATTAATTCAAGAAATTACAGATGAATACCAAATTACCACAGTAATTAATACCCATGATATGAATTCTGTAATGGAAATTGGAGAAAAAATTATTTTTTTAAATAAAGGAAAAAAAGAATGGGAAGGTACTAGTGATGACATTTTTTCAACTGAAAATGAAGCAGTTGTAAGTTTTGTTTACTCATCGAATTTATTTAAAAAAGTAAGAGAAGCACATTTAAATAAAACAAAATAAACTACAAGTTTGTTTTTTACAAAATAACTACTATATTTGCACCCGCTTAAACGAAAAGAATGACCTGGTAGCTCAGTTGGTAGAGCATCTCCCTTTTAAGGAGAGGGTCCTGGGTTCGAGCCCCAGCCCGGTCACAAAAAAAACTTCATACATTGTATGAAGTTTTTTTGTTTTAACAATCTTTCAACAGTTGTTCTCGTTTTAAATGAATAATTTTGGTTTGTAATTTACTGATTATGAACAAATTTTATTTTCTATTTTTAACAATCTTTATTATGAGCGATTCTCAAAATATAATTTTCGACTTTAATTTGAATTCTAATATTTCTTCTTGGAGAATTGTAGACGATGTTGTTATGGGAGGAAAGTCTAACGGAAATTTCAAAATAAATAAAGAGGGCCATGGGATGTTTTATGGAGATGTTTCTTTAGAAAATAATGGGGGTTTCTCTTCATTGCGTTACCGTTTTTCTTCCTTAAAAGTAATTGGATTTAGTGAAGTTGTTATTAGGTTAAAGGGCGATAAGAAAAAATATCAATTTAGAATAAAAGATAAAACAGATAATTATTATTCATTTATTTCAACTTTCGATACAAATGGAGAATGGCAAACTATTAAAATTTCACTCGCAGAAATGTATCCTGCTTTTAGAGGAAAAAAATTAAATATGAATAACTTTTCTTCAGACAGCATTGAAGAACTCGCTTTTTTAATTGGAAACAAAAAAGAACAAAGTTTTAAATTAGAAATTGATAAAATCTACTTACAGTAAATTCAAATTATTGTTAATCAGTAAACTTTTTTTGTATCTTTCCAACGTTCTAAATCATAGAATATGCAAGAAGATATTGAGAAAAATATAAAACCACATCCACCAGAAGAAAACGCTACGACAAGCGTTAAAAATGAAGCAAAAGGTTTGTTTGAAAGTGTTAAAAAGTTTTTAATGGAACTTTTTGATTTTCGAGACGATACAGATTATGAAGCTACAATAGAAGCTATAAAAGCAGATATTCCATTTAAAGGAGCAACTGCATGGATTCTTATTTTTGCAGTTTTTGTCGCTTCTATTGGATTAAATGCAAACTCTACAGCTGTTGTAATTGGTGCCATGTTAATTTCACCTCTAATGGGGCCAATCTTAGGAATTGGAATGTCCTTTGCTTTAAATGATATCAATACATTTAAAAAATCGTTAATTCACTTAGGTGTAATGATTGGTTTGAGTTTATTTGCTTCATTCTTATTTTTTTACTTTTTTCCACTAAGTAAAGATAATTCAGAACTATTAGGAAGAGTAAGTCCAGATATTCGTGATGTTTTAATCGCATTTTTTGGAGGTTTAGCACTAATGGTTGCAAGAACAAAAAGAGGAACTATTGCTTCCGTAATTTTTGGTGTAGCTATTGCAACAGCATTAATGCCACCTTTATGTACTGCAGGTTATGGTTTGGCAAAAGGTAATTTTTCTTATTTTTTTGGTGCGATGTATTTATTTACAATCAACACTATTTTTATTGCATTGGCAACATTTTTAGTGATGAAGTTGTTGCGTTTTCCTATGCACAAATATGCTAATGCTGCTAAAAGAAAAAGATACTCTACCATTGCAACAATCGTTGGAATTGCGGTTATGATTCCAGCAATATTTACATTTTTAAGAGTTTTTAACGAGAACCAAGTAAATACTCAAATTGATGCATTTGTAGAAAATGAAATTGATTCTAACCCTTCATATATTTTAATGGGAAAACCACCTTATGACAAAGAATCAAAAACATTAGAGCTAAAGTTTTTTAATGAAGTTAGCGAAGCTGAAGAAAATTCTTTAAAAAACAGGTTATTAACAGATCCAAGATATGAGTATTTAAAAGATGTTACTTTAAAAGTAAGAGATAGTGATACTAAGAGTTTTGAAATAATAACAACAGCTTATAAAGAGAAGAGTGAAGAGTTACAGGAAAGTAAAAATATAATTGCAGGTTTACAAAAACAAATTGCAGAATTACAAGAAACTATTACAACTTTAAATAATAGAATTGAACAAGATGCTTTAAATAAAAATCAAAAAGTAGTTGCGTTTAGTAGAATATCTAAAGATGCTAAAATTAGATATGTAGATATTCAAGGAATTGATTTTGCCAATGTTTTATCTTCAAAAGATTTTATAAAAATAGATACAATTCCTGTAGCAACAATAAGGTGGAATAAAAAATTACATGATAGTGTTATTTTACCAAAAGAAAGAGAATTAAGAACTTGGCTCCAAAAAGAAATGGAGTTGGATACTCTTTTTATTAAGAGAGAGAAATAAATAAAAAAGCTCCTAAAAAGGAGCTTTTTTATTTATGCTTCGCGTCTATTTTTAAATAAATTCTTTTCCAAAGTTATCTTTAACATCTGCAGTAATTTGCTTGATGTCTTGCTCATCTTTCTTCGGACAAATTAATAATACATCTTCTTTTTCAACAATAATAAAATCACTTAAGCCTTGTACAACAACTTTTTTTCCAGATTGTGTTCTAATCATATTTCCTTTGGCGTCTCTAAAAATAGTGTTTGCACCAACTACTGCATTTTTAGCGTCATCTTTTTCTAATTTATTATATAAAGACCCCCAAGTACCTAAATCATTCCAGCCAAAATCTACAGGTAAAACATGCACATTGTTTGCTTTTTCCATAATTCCAAAATCAATAGAAATGTTTTCACATTTTGTATAGTTTGTTTTTATGAAATCGTCTTCAAAATCTGTATTATACACATTATCTCCATCATCTAAAATAGCTATCATTTTCGGCAAAGAGTTTTTGAATGCTTTGATAATACTTTTTGCAGACCAAACAAAAATACCAGCATTCCAAAGATATTCTCCACTTTCAACAAATTTTTCAGCAGTTTTCAAATCTGGCTTTTCAGTAAAATTCTTTACTTTTTTAATTTCTGAAGTATCTTTTTGAAACTGAATATAACCATAACCAGTATTTGGTGAATCTGGTTGAATACCTAAAGTCATTAAAATATCTTTCTCAGCACATGCATCAAAAGATGTTTTTATATTTTTGGTGAATTCACTCTCATCATCAATCCAATGATCTGAAGGTGCAACCAACATAACTCCATCAGGATTTTGATTGAATATTTTTAAAGCAGCATACAAAATACAAGGTGCAGTATTTCTCATTGCTGGTTCTAGTAATAATTGTTTTCTTTTAGCTTTTGGGAGTTGTTCTAAAACCAGCTCTTCATAACTTTCATTTGTGGCTATTAAAATGTTTTTAGACGGTACTAAATCGTTAATTCTTTCAAAAGTTCGTTGAATTAAACTTTGTCCTACACCCAACATATCATGAAATTGTTTTGGATATTCAGAAGTACTCATTGGCCAAAAACGCGAACCAACTCCACCAGCCATAATAACTGCGTAATAATTTTTATTTTCCATCATATTTTTTTACTTCTACATTTTGATTGAAGAGATATACCTTTTTGTTCGTCATATTTAAACATTCAAAACGTGTTCTTCTTTTATTTCCTTTTTTGTAAATAGTATTTTTAAAAATAAATAAGTCACCAAAAGGAATGTCAAAGATAAAACTCTTTCCTGATTCTGCAATATTACCTCTTAAAGCTAAAGATAAATTAACATCTGTATCTGTACTTGCTTTAGGATTTTTTAAATAATTGGCAAGAAAAGGTAGTATGTCTTTTGGGTATATTTCAGGGTTTAAAAAAGGCAACATTAAATGTTGAAAAACTGCTTTCCATTCTTGTCCATGAGGTTGAACTCTGCCAAATTTTTGATGTGTTACATGATGTGCAATTTCATGAACTAAAGTTAATAAAAATTGATATTTGTTGAGGTTGTTATTAACTGTGATTTGAAATTTTCCGTTAGGTAATTGCCTAAAATCGCCATGTTTTGTTTGTCTTTGATTAACTATTTTAAGCGTAAAATTATGCTCGTTAATTAGAAATTCTACAAACGGAATTGATTTAGCAGGAACAAAGTTTTTATAATTTGAATTCAAACTTTACTTAATAATTAAGGTGTTGAAGAAGAAACCTGTAAAACTTTTCCATTGTAAAACTTGTTTCCAGTAGTAGCGAAATGATACATATAATCTGCCATTTCTTTTGCAGAAAGTGGCGCCTCATATCCAGGAAAAGCTTCCTCTAACATTTCTGTTTGTACTGCTCCTAAAGCTAAAACATTAAATGAAATTTGTTGTTCTTTATATTCTTCTGCCAATAATTCTGATAGTGTTATAACAGCTCCTTTAGCTGATGAATAAGCAGCCAAACCTGGAAATTTCATACTTCCTTGAATGCCTCCCATAGAACTTATGGTTACTACATGGCTCCCTTTTTGTAAAAATGGAATCATTAATTTGGTAATTTCTGCAACAGCAAAAACGTTTACTTTATAAACTTCCATAAAATCTTTTGAAGAAATCTCTGTAAAAGGCTTGTTTACCAACTTACCTGCGTTGTTTATTAAAATATCAACTTTATTCCATTTGCTTTTTATAAAATCTGAAACTTTAGTCAAGTCATTAGCATTCGAAATATCAACAGAGAGCACAGAAATGTTTTTATGATTTACAGTTTCTAAAGGCTTTGAATTTCTAGAAATAGCCAAAACTTGATGTCCGTTTTCTGCAAATTGTTGAGCTAGTTCAAAACCAATTCCTCTACTTGTTCCTGTAATAACAACGTTTTTCATACTTTTAAAATTTAAAACAGCAAATTAGTCAATTTTTCATACTTTTAAGCTCAAAACGTATACAAATGAAAAAAATATTCTTCCTTTTTTGTGCTTTCTTTTTTATTCAAAATTCAATTGCACAAAATGGTTATCATCTTTTATGTGGAAAAGTAATTGATACAAAATCAGGTACAATTGAAACTCAAAAAACCATTATTGTAGAAGGCAATAAAATTGTAAGAATTGTAGACGGTTACGTACAACCAAAAGGAGAAAATATACAGGTTATCAATTTAAAAAATAAAGTGGTAATGCCTGGTTTAATTGATTTTCATGTACATATAGAACAAGAGTTTGATAGAAATACAAGATTGAATAATTACATATTAAACGAGGCAGATGTAGCTTTTAATTCTGTAGGTTTTGCAAAAACCACTTTGTTAAATGGTTTTACAACGGTAAGAGATTTAGGTGGAACAGGAGTAAATATTTCTGTAAGAAACGCTATTAATGCTGGTAAAATTCCTGGGCCAAGAGTATTTACTGCAGGTAAATCTTTGGCAACAACAGGAGGTCATGCAGATCCTACAAATGGAAGTAGTAGAAAATTAATTGGTAATCCTGGACCAAAAGAAGGTGTTGTAAACTCTGTAGAAGATGCAAAAAAAGCAGTAAGACAACGTTACAAAAATGGAGCAGATTGTATAAAAATTACTGCAACTGGAGGTGTTTTAAGTGTTGCAAAATCTGGTGACAATCCGCAATTTACCATTGAAGAGGTAAAAGCAATTTGTGAAACTGCAAAAGATTATGGAATGCATGTTGCTGCTCATGCTCATGGAGATGAAGGTATGCAAAGAGCCATTATTGGAGGTGTTAAAACTATTGAACACGGAACTTATATGAGTGAAGAAACTATGGATTTAATGAAAAAACATGATGCTTATTTGGTGCCAACAATAACAGCAGGAAAAGAAGTAGAGGAGAAAGCAAAAATAGACGGGTTTTATCCAGCAATTGTAGTTCCTAAAGCTTTAGCTGTGGGTCCACAAATACAAGGTACTTTTGCAAGGGCTTACAAAAAAGGTGTAGGAATTGCATTTGGAACAGATGCAGGAGTTTTTAAACACGGAAATAATGGAAAAGAATTTGGTTTTATGGTAGAAGCAGGAATGCCAGCAATGGAAACCATACAAGCTGCAACAATTACAAATGCAATGTTGCTAAAAATGGAAAATGAAATAGGACAAATACAAAAAGGTTTTTTTGCTGATATTATTGCTGTAGATGAAGATCCTACAAAAAATATTGCAACCATGGAAAACGTTCTTTTTGTAATGAAAAATGGTGTTATTTATAAAAATTAACTAATAGAATGAGAAGTAATTATTGGAATTTAATTTGGGGAGTTTTAGGAGCAATTATTGTTATTAGTGGAATTATATCAGGAAATTTAACAAAAACAGTATTTGGTTTTGAAATGAATGCTTGGATTTATAGATCTATTTGGGCTATAATTTCTTTACTAAGTTTTGTGAGCTATTTTAAAAGAAGAAAAGAAGAAGCTAATCAAAAGTAATGTGTTGGTAAGCACCTATATCAGGATTTACACTTCTGTTTACACCTAAAATATCTGTAGTAAAAGGCGTTGCAATAGCTTTGTTGATGGCATCACTTTTTTCTCCAATAATAAAATCACTTTTTTGTGTATCTCTAAAATTTGGATTTGCATTTAAAAGAATGTCTTGATAGTTATTGTTGTTCGCAAAATCTAATTCAACAACACCATCAAAAGAATTATTAGAGTCTGTAAATTTAATCATGCAATTTTTTATAGAGTAATTAAATGCTCCACCAGCATCAACTTTATCTAAAATAAATTCAATGTTATTGTTTCCCTCAAAAATACAATTGGTAAAATTCGCAGCCTTTAAATCTCTGGTTTCTGCAATTTCTTGCCCAGAATTATCAACATATGTAAAAAAGTTATTAATTAAAACTGCAGGTAATTGTCTTAAACCTCGGTTCCAATAATTTGCAAAAGTACTGTGTGTAAAGTTATAAGTGCCTCCAACTGTTGCGGCTAAAGAAGCTTGACCAGCAGCTCCAATAACAACATTGTGAGCCTCAATATTAGTTTCTCTTGCAAGAATACCAAAATTAGAATGATTGTAAATTTCTGTATTTTCAAGTTTTAAAGTTGGAGTAGAAGTAGTTCCAATACTATCAATTAAAACACCAATAATTCCGTTTTTAATTTGTGCATTTTTAATCTCATTTTCAGTACTTCCAGCACGCATCCAAATAGTGCCCCATTGTCCAGGAATATCACTAAAACTATTTTCTAAACGATCTCCTTCAAAAATCACTTTTTCTGCTAATGTTCCATTAACTTTTAAAGTAGCTTTGTTATCTATTATTAAACCAGAATTATCATGAAAATGCACTCTAGCACCAGCATTTATGGTTAATGTTTTATTCGCAGGAACTGCAGCATAACCATAAATTACAGTTGGTTTTGTGTTAGAAAATGTTAATTCGGAATCTTCTAAAAATCGTCCTTTAATTGTTGTTGGAGTTCCATCTAAAGTCAGACTATCTATTTTCATAGAAATAGGATCTTTTCCAGGAAAAATAAAATTAGCGTCTTCCACTAAAGTAACCAAATCTACATCTTGTTGGTTTGTTCCAGTATCAAATAAAATACGATCTGTGTATAAAGGATTGGGTTCATTAGCAACATTTATAGTAGTTTCAATTAATACAAATATGCTATCTTTTGCAAGTATATCTATATCATTAAAATCTTTACCAGGAACTCCATCAACATTTAACCTGTAGTTGGAGTTAGCTCCTTTTTCTAAAGCTATTTTAGGAATTGTAATTGCTTTATTTCCTTTATTATAAACCTTTAAATTATAAGTTGCTGAACCAATATTTGTAAAAACGGTATCTAAAAAAACGGTATCTTTTGAAAACACTAAACTTCCAAAATTAGGAATTGTGGTAAAGTCTTTTCTACAAGAACTGATAGAAATTAGTGCAACACAAATTATAAAGCTTACAAAATAACGCATAAAATAATATTTATTTAAAAGTAGAACTATTTAAGTTGGTAGTTATTGTTTTTTAGTCAATTCAATTTCGAATAATTTACCCCAATGTTTACCAGTAACAAAAAGTCTATTATTTTCTTTATCGTAAGCAATACCATTTAAAACTTCGTCATTTTCAACAAGTTTTTGCGTTTTAGCCATCTCTTTTTCTAATGGTCTTAAATCTGCTAAACCCTCTACAATTCCTGTTTTAGGGTCAATTACAATAATGGTGTTTTGTTGGTATTTATTAGCATATAATTTGCCATTAATTAATTCTAATTCATTCAAATTATCTACAGCTCTGTCGTGTGTATAAACCTGTATAAAGCTTTTTTCTTTCAGCGTTTCTTTGTCTAAAAACCAAATTTTGTTTGTTCCATCAGATTTTATCAAGCTATTTTCATCTTGAGTCAAACCCCAACCTTCTTTACTTTTATTATACGCAAATTCTTTTTCTTGCTTAAAAGTGTTCAAATCATACACAAACCCTTTTTTATTTTCCCAAGTTAACCAAATAATTTTGTCGTTTACAATGGTCATTCCTTCACCAAAATATTTTTTGTCTAAGCTAACTTTTTGCAATACCTCACCAGTTTTAATATCTACTTTTCTTAAAGTAGATTCTCCTCTACGACCTGTAGTTTCGTATAAAAAACCATTGTGATATTCTAACCCTTGAGTATATGCACTAGTATCATGAGGATATTCATTTACAATTTTATACGTATATATTGCAGGAGGTTTGTTAGCTAAAACCTCAAAAAAGCCATTGCTCTTTTTTGTTTTTCCTTCAAAAAATGCGAGTGCAGAAATAGCGTGCTTACCAACACCATAATCTGCAGAATTTACAGTAACAGTGTTATCAGTAGATGCAATTTCTTTACCATTAATATAAAACTGTACTTTGTTTATAGGTTTGTTATTTTTTTCAGATAAAGAAATACTTACAGTTTCATTTAATTTTACTTTTTTAGAGGTTTTTAAATCAAACTTGTAGTTATCTTCACAAGAAGTAGCTAAAATTAAGGTAGTAAATAAGGTAATAAGAATAGAAATATTCTTCATTTTTAATGTTTTTATATTTAATATTCGTGTTTTTTCAATTCAAAAAAATAGTAATGCTTTAGAATTAGGTACAATTTTAAGTCGAAAAAAGATTAAAAAGGCACTTAAAATCCTCAAACAGGATATTTTATACAAATAAAACAATTTATTTATTTGTAGATTAAAAAATAAGGTTAAATTTGCATCCTCAAAATAGCCAATTTGGTATATTTAGAAAAATGAATAAAACCTTACCAATTTTATTCATACAAACATAACATTAAAGTATTAAATATAGTAAAAATGAAAAAAGGAATTCATCCAGAAAATTACAGAATGGTAGCATTTAAAGATATGTCAAACGAAGATGTATTTTTAACACGTTCTACAGTAGACACAAAAGAGACTTTAGAAGTTGATGGTGTTGAGTATCCTTTAGTAAAATTAGAGATTTCTAGAACTTCTCACCCATTTTACACTGGTAAATCTAAACTTATTGATGCTGCAGGTCGTATCGATAAATTTAAAAACAAATACGCAAAATTCAAGAAATAAGTTTCTTAGAATTTTTACAATACTAAAAACTCCAACATTTATTTGTTGGAGTTTTTTTTATTTTATAATAATTGGGGCGTTCCCTTTCAGGTCGAGCTTTTTGTTACAATCTTTTTGTTCATACTTCACAAAAAGGATTTCCACTACAATCTCTAACGCAACTATTTGCCAACTATTTTTAGTATTTCAAACGAATAGATTATTTTTAACCTCTTTTAATTTCACAAACCATATATGAGAAATACAATACTTGGCATATTTATCACTGCAACAATTCTTTGTGGTATTTTAGTTTATTTTATACCACAATTAGGCACTATAATATTACTTTCCATTTCAGCTATTTTAACACTAGTAGCCATTTACGATAGTTTTCAAACCAAACATTCATTGTTAAGAGCATTTCCTTTAGTAGCACGTTTGCGTTGGTTTTTTGAAGAAGAAAGAGATAAAATTCAACAATATTTTATAGAAGACAATTTAAACGGAAAGCCCATAAATAGAGAAAAAAGAAGTATTGTTTATCAAAGATCAAAATTAAACAAAGAAACAATTCCTTTTGGTACACAGCATGACGTGTACGCTAAAGGTTACGAATTTGTAAAACACTCGTTATTTCCAAAAGATCATCATCATATTTTAGGAGAAAAAGTTCTTTTCGGTTCCGATAAATGCGCCCAAAAATACGAAGCATCTATTATAAACATATCTGCAATGTCTTTTGGGTCTTTAAGTAAAAATGCCATTAAAGCATTAAATGAAGGCGCAAAAATGGGAAGTTTTGCACACAATACAGGTGAAGGAGGTATTTCTCCATATCATTTGCAAGGTGGCGATTTAATATTTCAAATTGGTACAGGTTATTTTGGCGCTGGAAAATCTGTTGAAGGAAAACGTGTTTTTGACGATGCAATATTTAAAGAAAACGCCATTCGTCCAGAAGTTAAAATGGTTGAAATCAAATTTTCTCAAGGTGCAAAACCAGGTCATGGAGGTATATTACCAGCGAAAAAAAATACTGAAGAAATTGCTAAGATTAGAAAAGTAGAAGCAGGTACACAAGTAGATTCACCTCCAGGACACTCTGCATTTTCCAACTTCGAAGAAATGATTGTTTTTATTCAAAAAGTAAGAGATTTATCTGAAGGAAAACCAGTAGGAATTAAATTATGTGTTGGAAACAATGAAGAAATAGAAACCATGATGAAAGCTTTTGCAACTGCCAATAATTATCCTGATTTTATTTCTGTAGATGGTGGAGAAGGAGGTACAGGTGCAGCTCCATTAGAATTTACAAATTACATTGGCACACCATTAATTGAAGGGTTGGTTTTTATAAATAACTTACTAAAAAAATACAAACTCAAAGAACAAGTAAAAATTATTGCTAGCGGAAAAGCAATAGACGCTTTTGATATGGTTAGGTATTTGGCTTTGGGTGCAGATGCTATTGGTATGGCAAGAAGTTTTATGTTAAGTTTAGGCTGTATTCAGGCAAGAGAATGTAATTTAGATACGTGTCCTGTTGGTGTTGCCACACAAGACCCAGACTTGGTAAAAGCATTGGTTGTAGAAAAGAAAAACATTCGTGTTAAAAATTATCACGACAGAACCATTCAAGCAGTAAAAGAAATGGTTGCAGCAATGGGAATTAGCTCTATAGCAGATATAAATGCAACACACATTTTTAGAAGAAAAAAAGATGAAGAAATTGTAAGTTTACACGAAATTTATTTACAAAAAAAAGAAACAATTTAAAATATGAATAGTTTCGATGTTGTAATTATTGGTGGAGGTCCAATTGGTATTGCTTGTGGTTTAGAAGCACAAAAAAATAATCTCACATATTTAATTTTAGAAAAAGGACCTATAGTAAACTCCTTATACAATTATCCCATAAACATGCAATTTTTCTCATCTTCAGAAAAATTAGAAATAGATAACATTCCGTTTATTAGTAATGAGGCAAAACCAAAAAGAAACGAAGCGTTAGAGTATTATAGAAGAATTGTAACTTCTAACAACCTTACTATAAATCTTTTTGAAAAAGTAACTTCAATTGAAAAAGTAAAAAGCGAATTTACAGTAGTTTCCAATAAAAATAGTTACAACGCTAAAAATGTAATTATAGCAACAGGCTTTTATGATATTCCTAAAAAGTTACATGTTTTAGGCGAAAACTTAGCAAAAGTTTCTCATTATTATAAAGATCCACATTTTTATGCAGGTCAAAAATTGGCAATTATTGGCGCTAGTAATTCTGCTGTAGATGCAGCTTTAGAATGTTATAGAAAAGGAGCAGAGGTAACAATGATTGTAAGAGGTAAACAAATTGGTGAAAGAGTAAAATACTGGGTAAGACCAGATATTATTAATAGAATTAAAGAAAACAGTATTTCTATATTTTACAATTCAGAAGTAAAAGAAATTCAAGAGAATAAAATTATTATTAGCACAGAAGAAGGTGTTACAGCAGTTGAAAACGATTTTGTTTTAGCGTTAACAGGCTACCAGCCTAATTTTAGTTTTTTAGAGAAAATAGGAATTAAGTTGTCTAATGATGAAAATAAGATACCAACCTACAACCAAAATACAATGGAAACAAATGTTGAAAACTTGTATTTAGCAGGAGTTATTTGTGGAGGAATGGAAACACACAAATGGTTTATAGAAAACTCAAGAATTCATGCAAAAATGATTGTAAAAGATATTTTAGATACTAACTTGAACTAACTTTTGTGAGTATTAAAAATAAACCTCAAAAAAATAAAAAACCTTGGCCAACTAAAAAAGCCATGCAACAAATTTATGAGCAAAATCTTTGGGGTGGTTTTACTGAAGATTTTTACTCTGGTGATGGTTCACACAACCCAAAATTGGTAAGCCCTTACTTAAAAAGTATACAAACTTTTTTAGTAACCTTTAATAATCCAATAACTGTATGTGATTTAGGATGTGGCGATTTTAATATTGGTATAAATTTATTACCGTTTACTAAAAAATATTTTGCGATAGATATTGTACCAGAATTGATAAAAAGAAATGACAAAATTTATAAAGCAGAAAATTTAGAGTTCTTATGTTTAGACATTGCAAAAGACAATGTACCTAAAGCAGATTGCGTTATTATAAGACAAGTTTTACAACACTTATCTAATGCAGAGGTGCAAAATATTCTTCAAAAATTATATAATTTTAAATATGTAATTCTTACAGAGCATTTACCAAGTAGAAATTTTGAATCTAACAAAGATATTATTTCAGGACAAGGAATTCGCTTGAAAAAACAAAGCGGAATTAACATTTTAAAACCTCCTTTTAATTTTAAAGTTAAAGAAGAAAAGCAATTAATTTCTATTGAATTACCAGAAAATAAAGGAAAAATTGTGACTAATTTATATACAGTTTTTTAGATTTTCGCTAACGTGTTTGTGTAAGGGAAGTTGCGTGGTGTAATCACTAAAGTTAATAAATAAAACACAAACCAAGAAAATCCGAGAGGATTTTCGTAAGTAGGCTTTTACCAGCAATTTTTTTTACACGGTGTTACCACACGTTTTTTATTCTTTTAAAATTAAATTATCAATTTTTTCGTAAATACTTATTTTTGAACTTGGTCTTAATGTATTGTATTCAGAAACATTCCCTTTTTTATCTAAAAGAATATATGTTGGAAATCCTTTGACCTTATATTCATTAGTAAGTATAAAGTATTCTTCATCAGTCAATAAATAATTTTCTCCTCCAAGTTCATGTTTCTTTTTAAAATTCCTCCAATCTTCTAATTTTGATTTAGCACATAGATTAAGAAATACAACGTTTTTATTTTCAAATTCTTTATGCATTTGCTTTGCATATGGAATTTCTTCTATACAAGGTCCACACCACGTTGCATAAAAATCTATATAAATCACTTTTCCAATATATTTATTAAAATATTTTTCTTTAATTTTTTCTAAACTGATTACTATATTATCTTCATTAGAAACTGTTTTCGTTTCTTTTGCTAATGTTCTTTTAAAACTTTCTGTTTTAAGGTATTTTAAAATTGACTGATTGTCAATTAAGTTTTCAATTTGTTTCCATTCTTTATTATTAGGTCTTAGATTATTAGAAAAATAGTATTTTTCTAAACCCTGAGATATTACCAAATCTTTTGTTAATCCTGAACTTAATAAATTAATATTTTTAAGTAAAATATGAACATTGTATCTCCAATTTAATTCAACAAACATATCTCTATTTTTTTCAAGGAATTTTAAATATTCTGTAGTTTTAGAAACAGTTTTAAAGTCATTAAAAAGCTTATGTAGTAAATCGAGTTCAGTTGGAGAGAAAAAATTAAAAGATTTGAAAAATTCAAATTTATTATTAGCAGTTGTATCTTTATTAGATAATACTGTAACTATGTTAGCTATATAATCAATACATTCTCTAGATTGTATATCTTCAAAAGTTGTAATTTGATATTCGTTAAATATATTTTTATAAAAATCTTTTGGTAAAATCTTTTTTTGTTTAGGAAAACCTTGAGAATATTCAAACCGAGCAGTTATACTGGCATGAGCAGATTTATATTTTAACTTGCTTTTAAGGTATGATTTAACATCCTTAGAAAGGTTATTTTTTTTAGAATAAGAAGTTAAAAATGATAATTTTTCTATCTCCATTTCTTTTTGGTAGTTTAAGTATTCAGTTGTTGATAATTCTTTAATATTTATGTTTTTAAATTTTGGAAGCTTGTCTTTTAAAGCTTTATTCAACTCATTATTAAAGGTTGAAATCTGTTTATTGATTTCTTCCCATTTATCTTCAAAAATTAATTTTCCTTCTTTAATGACTACATCGTAGTTTGTTTTCGGTTTAATCATAAATTCTGTGAAATTCTTATCTGCAATTTCGAAAAAGACACTATTATATAATGGATGAATTAATTTGAAGGAAAAATTAAATTTTCCTAAACTGTCTATTGAGATTATTTTATGTTCAATAGTTCTTGTTATGGCATCAAAATATGTAAATCTTCCTGTTTTATATGTATTTTGATAATTATGAATTTTTCCTTTAATTGTAACAATTTCTTCTTTTAAATTGTTATTAACTTTTACTTGTTGTTTGCAAGAATAAATGCATAAAATTGAGAGTATTATAATTAAAATTTTATTTTTCATAATTTATAGTTCTTGTACTTAATGTGTGGTAATAACACAATTATGACGTCTGTTTTAATGACTTATAATCGGTGTTAGCGAAGTTATGTTTTTTTGGTAAGAAAATCAACAGGGAAAACACCTGTTTTTTAGAACTAAAAAAAACCGTTTCAAAAAAAGAAACGGTTTTAAATACTTATCTACAGACATTGTTTGCTACATATAGTCTTCAATTGGGTTACAAGAACAAATTAGGTTTCTATCACCAAAAGCATCATCAACTCTTCTTACAGTTGGCCAAAATTTGTTGTCGGCAATATATTCTAAAGGAAAAGCTGCTTGTTTTCTTGTGTATGGTAAAGTCCATTCATCTGAAGTCAACATTTCTTGAGTGTGAGGTGCATTTTTTAAAGGGTTGTTTTCATCATCTGCAGAAGCATTTTTAATTTCTTCTCTAATAGAAATCATCGCATCACAAAAACGATCCAATTCATCTAAACTCTCAGATTCTGTTGGCTCAATCATCATAGTTCCTCCAACTGGAAAAGAAACTGTTGGTGCATGAAAACCGTAATCCATTAAACGTTTTGCAATATCAACTACCTCAATTCCGTTGTTTTTAAAATCACGACAGTCAATAATCATTTCATGTGCTGCACGTCCTTTTTCACCAGTATATAAAGTTTCATAATGTCCACTCAAACGTTCTTTAATATAGTTTGCATTTAAAATGGCGTTTTTAGTAGAATTTGTCAATCCTCTAAAACCTAACATGGTAATATATCCGTAAGAAATTAAACATGCCAAAGCAGAACCCCAAGGCGCACCAGAAATTGCTGTAATTGCTTGTTTTCCTCCAATTTTAATTAATGGGTTTGATGGTAAAAACGGAACTAATTGCGGTGCAACACAAATTGGGCCAACTCCTGGTCCACCACCACCATGTGGAATTGCAAATGTTTTGTGTAAGTTTAAGTGACAAACATCTGCCCCAATAGTTGCAGGATTTGTTAAACCAACTTGCGCATTCATGTTTGCACCATCCATATAAACTTGACCACCATTATCGTGTATAATTTTTGTGATTTTTTGAATTTCACTTTCAAAAACACCATGTGTAGATGGATAAGTTACCATTAAGGCTGCTAAATTATCTTTATGCAATTCTGCTTTTTCTCGCAAATCATCAACATCTATATTTCCATTGTCTGCAGTTTTAGTAACTACTACTTTCATTCCTGCCATTACAGCAGAAGCAGGATTTGTACCATGGGCAGAAGCAGGAATAATACAAATATTTCTATGTGATTCGCTATTTGCTTGATGGTAAGCTCTAATTGTCATTAACCCAGCAAATTCACCCTGAGCACCAGAATTAGGTTGTAATGAAGTTCCTGCAAAACCGGTAATAATATTTAACTGGTGTTCTAATTTCTTTAAAACAATTTGATATCCTTCAGCTTGATTTAGTGGTACAAATGGATGGATATTACCCCATTGTGGATTGCTTAAAGGCAACATTTCTGATGCTGCATTTAATTTCATGGTACAAGATCCTAAAGAAATCATAGAATGGTTTAGAGCTAAATCTTTACGCTCTAATTTTTTAATATAACGCATCATATTCGTTTCTGATTGATACGTATTAAAAATTTTGTTTTCTAAAAAGTCCGTATTTCTTTTAATATTTTCAGAAATTACTTCAAAATCAGAGTCAAAAGATTCTTGAGTTAAAATTTGATGAAAATCACCATAACTTTCTGCTGTAGAAGAATCTGGTTGTTTTTTTAACTGACCAAAAATGGTAAAGATTTTCATTAAATCTTTTTGTGTAGTTGCTTCATTTATAGAAATCGAAATAAGATTGTCTGTAATATAATTGAAGTTTACTTTAAAAGATTCTGCAATTGGTTTTAAACGAATTGCATCAATTTCTACTAAAAGCGTATCAAAATAAGCCGAGTTTAACTGCTTGAAACCTGCTTTTTCTAAATAACTTGCTACTAATTTTGTTTTGTTGTGTACACTATCAGCAATAAACTGAATTCCACTTTTTCCATGATACACAGCATACATTCCTGCCATAACAGCTAATAAAACCTGTGCAGTACAAATGTTAGAAGTTGCTCTTTCACGTTTAATATGTTGTTCTCTGGTTTGTAATGCCATTCTTAAAGCAAAACCACCATTGGTATCTTTTGTAACTCCAATAATTCTTCCAGGAATACTTCTTTTGTAAGCTTCTTTTGTTGCGAAATAAGCTGCATGAGGACCTCCATAACCTAAAGGAATTCCAAAACGTTGTGTGGTTCCAACCACTACAGAAGCTCCAAATTCACCAGGAGCTTTTAATTTTACTAACGATAAAATGTCAGCAGCAACTGCTACTTTAATATCATTCTCATTTGCTTTTGCAACAAAACTTTCATAATCAAATATTTGTCCGAATTTTCCTGGGTATTGTAAAATGGCTCCAAAAAAGTCATCACCAAAATTAAAATCTTCATGATTTCCAACCACCAACTCAATTCCAATAGGAGTAGAACGTGTTTGTAGTAACGATAATGTTTGAGGCAAAATTTCTTCGGAAACAAAAAATTTATTGGCTCCAGATTTTTTCTTAGTACGTTCTCTAACGTCAAATAACAAGGCCATTGCTTCTGCAGCAGCCGTACTTTCATCTAAAAGAGAGGCGTTTGCCAATTCCATTCCTGTTAAATCGCAAACCATGGTTTGGAAATTTAACAGAGCTTCTAACCTACCTTGCGCAATTTCTGCTTGGTAAGGAGTATAAGCAGTGTACCAACCTGGGTTTTCTAATATATTTCGTTGAATAACACTTGGCACAATTGCTTCATGATATCCTAAACCAATGTAACTCTTAAAAACTTTATTTTTCTCAGCAAGTTCCTTAATGTGAGCTAAATACTCATATTCGCTCATTGCAGGTTCTAAATCTAAATCGTTTTTTAGACGAATGTTTTCTGGAACGGTTTCATTAATTAGTTGATCTAAACTATCAGCTTTTATAGCTTTTAACATTTTTTGTTGCTCCTCTTTATTAGGGCCAATATGTCTAAGTTGAAACGAGTTTGTATTCATTAAAATAAGGTTTTTATGTCTTTACTCAATCGATTGAGTGGTGCTTTTTTACGCAGAACAAAAATAAGGAATTAAATAGATTCTTATTTGATAGAATATTAATAAAAATTAGTTAATTATTAACCAAATTACAATGTTATGAACAGAAAAGCTATTTTTGTAAAATGAAAATTCTTAAAACTGTTTTCGATTTTTATATAAATGCCAGTATTCACGTAGCTATTGCTGTTTTTTGCTTGGTTAGAATTACGGAACTTTATTTGAATTTACCTTATGATGAAAATTTAAATATTTTTATTTTTTTAGGAACAATTACAGGCTATAATTTTGTGAAATATGCAGGGGTTGCAAAATTGCATCATAAAAGTTTAACAAGTGGCTTACAAATAATTCAAGTTTTTTCTTTCATTTGTTTTTTAGCGTTATGCTACTATGCATTTTTAATTCCTATTAAAACATTACTTTTTGGAGTGCCTTTTATCGTTTTAACAGTTTTATATGCAGTACCTTTTTTAAGCGGATTTCATAAAAATTTAAGAGAGGTTAGTTATTTAAAAATAGTTGTTGTTGCTTTGGTTTGGGCAGGTTTTACAGTGTTAATTCCAGTTTTTAACGCTTCAGAAACAATTTCGGTTAATGTTATTTTATTAGCAATTCAGCGTTTTTTAATTGTAGTTGTTTTAATACTTCCCTTTGATATTAGAGATGTAAAATATGATGCAATATCACTACAAACAATTCCTAAAAAAATTGGTGTTGAAAAAACTAAAAGATTGGGTTTAATTTTAATGATTTTTTGCTTGGTTTTAGAGTATTTAATTGTGCTACAAATAGATGTGAAAAATGTATTTATGATTTTCTTTTTTATGGTGATTATTTTCTTAATGCGAGCAAAAGCCAATCAATCTAAATATTATAGTTCGTTTTGGGTAGAAGCATTGCCCATTTTCTGGTGGTTCATTCTTTTAGGAATTCATAATATTTAAAGAAATTTACATGGTTTTTTAAGGACTTTAATATTATTGATATCAAATAAAATTGATATCATAAAACTTTAAAATAACTTTCTAATAACCTACTATATTTGTAGATTTACAGCTTATAAATCAACCAAGATTTAAAAGATGATTACCAATAAAAGAAACTATATTTTCGATTTCGATAGTACTCTAACAAGGGTAGAAGCGCTTGATGTTTTAGCAGAAATTACGCTCGAAGATAATCCGAAGAAAGAAGAAATTATTCAAGAAATAATAGATATCACTAACTTAGGTATTGATGGTGAAATTTCTTTCACAGAATCTTTAGAAAGAAGAATAAAACTTTTAAAAGCTAATAAAGCCGATTTAACAAGATTGGTGGAAGCTTTAAAAAAGCAAGTTTCAAAATCCATAGAAAGTAATAAAGAGTTTTTCGAGAATTTTGCAGACGATATTTACGTAATTTCATGCGGATTCAAAGAATTTATAGACCCAATTGTAAAAGAATACAATATACCTTCCGAAAGAGTATATGCAAATACTTTTGAGTTTGCGAAGGATGGAGAAATTATTGGTTTCGACGCAGATAATGTCTTATCGAAACACAATGGAAAAATTCAATGTTTAAAAGACATGAATTTAAACGGAGAAATACAAGTTATTGGTGATGGTTATAGCGATTACGTAACTCGTGAAGCAGGTGTTGCAGATAAGTTTTTTGCATACACAGAAAATGTTTCAAGAGAAAAAACTACGGAAAATGCAGACCATGTTACACCAAATTTAGATGAATTTTTATACATAAACGATTTGCCAAGAAATATCTCATACCCAAAAAACAGAATTAAAATTTTATTACTAGAAAACGTACATCCAGATGCTTTTAAAAAGTTATCTACAGATGGTTTTTCGGTAGAAACTGTTTCTAAAAGTTTGTCAGAAGACGAATTGATAGAAAAAATAAAAGACGTACACGTTTTAGGAATCCGTTCCAAAACAAACGTTACTAAAAAAGTAGTTGATGCTGCAGAAAAATTGATGGTTGTAAGTGCATTTTGTATCGGAACCAAACAAATAGATTTAGAAGCGTGTAAAGAAAAAGGAGTTGTTGTTTTTAATGCACCTTACAGCAACACGCGTTCTGTGGTAGAATTGGCAATTGGAGAAATTATCATGTTAATGCGTTCTGTTTTTCAACGTAGTACAGAAATTCATAACGGACAATGGAATAAAACTGCAGAAGGATCTCGTGAAGTTCGTGGTAAAAAATTAGGAATTGTTGGATATGGAAATATCGGAAAACAATTATCTGTTTTAGCAGAAGCTCTAGGAATGGACGTGTATTATTATGATGTAGAAGACAAATTGGCATTAGGAAATGCTACTAAAATAAGTAATTTACCAGATTTACTAGCAATATCAGATGTGGTTACTTTACATGTAGATGACAATGCAGCCAACAAAAATTTCTTTGGAGAAAAAGAAATTTCGCAAATGAAAGATGGCGCACATTTAGTTAATTTAGCAAGAGGATTTGTGGTAGATATTCCTGCATTAGTTGCTGCTTTAAAAAGTGGAAAATTAGCAGGTGCAGCTGTAGATGTATATCCAGAAGAACCAAGAAAAAATGGTGAGTTTTATACAGAATTAAAAGGATTGCCAAACGTAATTTTAACACCTCATGTTGGTGGAAGTACAGAAGAAGCTCAAAGAGATATTGCCGATTTTGTACCGAGTAAAATTATGGCATACATTAACTCTGGAAACACAGTAGATGCTGTAAACTTCCCAAATATTCGTTTACCAAGACAAACAAATGCGCATCGTTTTTTACATATTCATAAAAACGTACCTGGTGTGATGGCGAAAATCAATAAAATTTTAGCGAAGTACGACTTAAATATCAACGGACAGTATTTGTCAACAGATCCAAAAGTAGGGTATGTAATTACAGATTTAGACAAAGAGTATAACAAAGAAGTAATTGAAAAACTACGAAATGTAGAAGGCACTATCAAATTTAGAGTCTTGTATTAATCGTATTTTATAAAGTATTTAAGCCTTTCAATTTTAAGTTGAAAGGCTTTTTTTTTGGAGCTATTTCCTGCTTTCACTACTCGCTTTTTTTCGTTCCTCAAAAAGAGCTCAAACAAACCGTTCAATCAGGGCTAAACTTATTAAATAATTTTTAGTAAAAACCAGCGCGTATATTAATATTATTTAAGAGTTTCTTTTAAATCTAATAACTGAATGTCTTTCACACCCAAGTAACGTCTACTACCTAAATATCTATTTTTATTAAATTCGTCATAATGTGGTTGAGTAACATCCATAGAGCTTAAATGCACATTTCCAGAAGCGTGAATAAATTCCATTTTGTCATTTCCTAACCAAATACCCACATGAACAACTCTTTGTTTTTTATTTTCAGTTGCTTTTGTTCCAAAAAATAATAAATCACCTTTTTCTAAACCTTCAAAAGTTAAATTTTTGTCTACAATTTTACCTGCATTTACTTGTTGTGAAGCATCTCTAGGAATTATTAAACCATTCATTAAATATACCATTTTTGTAAACCCACTACAATCCATTCCTTTAGATGAGGTGCCTCCCCACAAGTACGGAAAACCATCCATTTTTTTTGCAATAGCTTCAATATTTTCTTTGGTTGGGTTTAGTTTTTGTAGCCAAGAATTATAAATTACAGCTTCACTTTTTTTAACAAATCCAATTCTACCATCTGGATATTTTACTTCATAAAAAGAAGCATCTTCAGATAAGTATTTTAAAATTCCACCTAAAGTAATGTCAGAAACAATACCAGAGTTTGAGCTTCTTTCTGAATACACGTAACCAAAATTTTGAGTAAAAATAATTTTTTTGCTTGTGTTCCAAGTGTCAAATTCACCCTTGTTCATCAACTCAATTCCACCTTTGTCAACCCAAGAAATATACCTGTCAGGAGTTTGAACTCTATAAAAATCACCTTCTTTATCTAAAACCTTTAAAGGCATACCTAATAAACCTTGTGTACCTAATTCTGCTGAATGTTTAGGTTCTGAGCGTATATTTATAACCGAATTTTTTGCAACAGCAAACATTTTGTTGCCTACAACAGAATCTGGTAAAACTCTAATTTTATTAATAATATCAACTTTTAAAATTTTAAGGCTGTCTAATAGTTTTACATACGCTTCTTTTGAGTCGGTTTCTCCCTTTACAATTATTTTATCATCATAGTTCTCAAATTCAATAGTATAAATAGCAACTCTTTTATCTGGAGCATATTGTTCATGAAAACTATCGTTAACACCTTTTAAACCACTAATTAATATAGAGTTTTTGTCACAAGAGGCAACAATAAAAAAAGTAATAATTAGTAAGTACTTTATCAATTTCATAAATCGTTTTTTATTCTTAAATTAAAGAATAAATATAGTAATTATTTAATTCTAAATTTAGATTGTTTTATATTTGAAGACACTCATTTTTTTATTTGATGAAATACCAGAACAATTTAACATTTGCAAAACAACAAGATAGTGAAGATTCACTTTCTTATTTACGAAATCGTTTTCATATTCCAAGAGATAAAAACGGAGAAGAATGGTTGTATTTTACAGGTAATTCTTTAGGGTTACAACCAAAAGCGACAAAAAATTATATCAATCAAGAATTAGAAGATTGGGCAAATTTAGGAGTAGAAGGTCATTTTGAAGCTAAAAATCCATGGTTGCATTACCATGAATATTTAACAGATAAAATGGCAAAAATTGTAGGTGCAAAACCACAAGAAGTGGTCATGATGAACTCGTTAACTGTCAATTTACATCTGCTGATGGTTTCCTTTTACAGGCCCACAACATCAAAATATAAAATAGTTATTGAGTCTGATGCGTTTCCTTCAGATAGATATGCTGTTCAATCGCAATTAGAATTTCACGGTTTTTCAAAAGAAGATGTTATAGAATGGAAACCCAGAAAAGGAGAAGAACTATTACAAATTGAAGATTTAGAGGAAATCGTTTCAAAGCAAGGTGATGAAATTGCTCTACTGTTAATTGGTGGTGTAAATTATTATACGGGTCAGTTTTTAGATTTGAAAAGAATCGCAGAAATCGGTCATTCAAAAAACTGTGTTGTAGGAATTGATTTAGCGCATGGTGCAGGAAACATCCAGCCCAATTTACACGAATCTGGAGTCGATTTTGCGGCTTGGTGTTCTTACAAATATTTAAATGCTGGACCTGGAAGTTTATCAGGAATTTTCGTGCACGAAAAACATGCAAGAAACAAAGATTTACCACGTTTTGCAGGTTGGTGGAATCATAATAAGGAGACGCGTTTTAATATGCGACAACCATTTGATGTAATGGAAGGTGCAGAAGGTTGGCAATTGTCGAACCCGCCAATTTTATCTATGGCAGCTATTTTGGCTTCTTTAGATTTGTTTGAAGAAGTTGGTATGGAAAAATTGCGTCAAAAATCAGAAAAACTTACAGGATATTTCGAGTTTTTAGTCAAAGAAATTGATTCTGAAGATATAAAAATCATCACCCCAAAAAATCCAAAAGAAAGAGGTTGTCAATTATCGATTCAAGTTAAAAATGCTGATAAAAGTTTGCATCAAAAATTAATGGAACAACATGTAATTACAGATTGGCGAGAGCCAGATGTAATACGTTGTGCGCCAGTTCCATTTTATAATTCTTTTGAAGATGTTTTTATTTTTACAGAAATTTTGAAAGAAATTTTGTAAAAAAAAAGCTGAACTTGTTTCAGCTTCCATTAAATTGATAAAAAATTAAATAATGATGTCTCCTCGAGCGCAGTCGAGAGGTCTCAAATAGTTCTCGACTGCGCTCGAACTGACAAAAGATTAAATGAACAAAAAAGATAAAATACTAATCATAGGTGCAGGTTTATGTGGCTCACTACTGGCTTTACGACTTGCACAAAGAGGCTACAAAGTTGAGGTATATGAAAGCAGACCAGATTTACGAAAAGTAGATATTTCTGCAGGACGATCTATTAACTTGGCATTATCAGACAGAGGTTTAAAAGCTTTACGTCTGTGTGGAATGGAAGAAAAAGCTAGAGAAATTTGTATACCTATGTTTGGTAGATTAATGCACGATAAAGAAGGGAAAACGTTTTCATCCAATTATTCTGGAAGAGAAAACGAGTATATCAACTCCATTTCTAGAGGAGATTTGAATGCCATTTTATTAGACGAAGCTGAAAAGCACGAAAATGTAAATATTTATTTCAATAAAAAATGTAAAAAAGTAGACATAGAAAAAAATATCGCGCATTTTAAAGATTACCAAACCAAAGAAGAATTTCCAGTAATTGCAGACGTTATTTTTGGAGCAGATGGTGCAGGTTCTTCATTGCGAAAAAGCTATATTTCCGAGCGAAAATTCTTATTTAGTTATTCGCAAAATTACTTAAATCATGGGTATAAAGAGCTGGAGATTCCAGCTAATAAGCAAGGAAATCATCAAATAAGCAAAGACCATTTACACATTTGGCCACGTGGCGATTTTATGCTCATTGCCTTACCAAATATGGATGGTAGCTTTACAGTAACGCTCTTTTTAAGTTACAATGAAGGTGAATTTAATTTCGAAAATTTAACTTCCGAAGAAAAAATAACCGAATTTTTTGAGAAAGAATTTCCAGATGCTTTGTCATTAATACCAAACATAAAAGAAGAGTTCATCAACAATCCAACAGGACCTTTAGGAACCATTAAATGCAGTCCTTGGTCTTACCAAAATAAAACATTGTTAATGGGTGATGCTGCACACGCAATTGTCCCTTTTTACGGCCAAGGAATGAACGCTTCTTTCGAAGATGTTTTTGTGTTAGATGAAATTCTTAATCATTTCGAGCGCAGTCGAGAAATCTTTGATTGGAAAACTGTTTTTAAAGTGTATCAAAAAACCAGGAAAAAAGATACAGATGCCATTGCAGATTTGGCGATTGATAATTTTCACGAGATGAAAGATCATGTTGCAAATCCGCTTTTCAAAGAAAAAAGAAAAATAGAAATGGATTTAGAAAAGCATTTTCCAACGCAATATTTTTCAAAATATTCTTTGGTAACTTTTAATGAGAATATAGGTTACAATGCAGCTATGGAAAAAGGTAGAGCCCAAGACAAAGCACTGTTGAATTTAATTTCTGGTGATGACATCTCGACTTCGCTCGATATGACAAAAGAAGAGTTAGAAATTGTATTAAAAAAAATAATTAAAGAAACAAACGAAATTTTAAAAGAAGATAAAATTGCGGGATTGTAGAAGTATTTTGTCACTTCGAGCGCAGTCGAGAAGTAAATATGAAAAGATATTTTGTTTACATATTAAAATGTTCAGATAAACTATTGTACACAGGTATTACAAATAATTTAGAAAGAAGATTTGAAGAGCATCAAAGAGGTTTAAATAAAAGTTGTTTTACTTTTAAAAGAAGACCTGTAAAATTAATTTTCAATCAAGAATTTAATGATGTCGAACAAGCAATTTATTTTGAAAAGAAAATTAAAAAGTGGAGTAAGAAAAAGAAATTAGCTTTGGCAAATGATGATTTTGATATGTTAGAAATATTATCAGAATGTCAAAATGCAACTCATCATAAATATAATCCTAAAAATAAATAATTCTCGACTGCGCTCGAACTGACAAAAAGAATGAAAAAATATATTGTTTTACTTCGTGGAATAAATGTATCAGGAAACAACAAAATTCCAATGGCAGACTTACGAACTTTATTAACTAGTTTAGGTTTTAAAAATGTGCAAACCTATATTCAAAGTGGTAATGTTATTTTAGAAACCACTTTAGAAAAAGAAGAAACTTGCTCAAAAATAAAAAAAGGAATTCAAGAGGAATTTGGTTTTGATATTCCAGTATTAGCAAGAACAATTGAAGAATGGAAAAAAGTAATTGATAATTATCCTTTTTCAATAGAAAACGAAAAAATAGTAGCTTTTGCATTTCTAAATAAAAAGCCAGAAAATTTAAATTTGGAGATCAGTAATTTAGATGAAGATAAATTCAAGTTGAATGATGATATCGTATATTTATATTGTCCATCAGGATTTGGAAAAACAAAATTAACTAACAATACGCTTGAGAAAAAACTGAATGTAATTGCAACCACAAGAAATTATAAAACAACTTTAAAGCTATTAGAATTAGCAAAATAATATGGAAGAAAAAAAAGTAACACCAAGAGGCGCATATCCACATGTAAAAGTTGTGGGCGATTTTATTTTTGTTTCAGGAACAAGTTCCAGAAGAGCAGATAATTCAATTGCAGGAGTTGAGATTATTGACGAAATGGGAACTAAAAAATTAGATGCTTATTTACAAACCAAAGCCGTTTTAGAAAATATAGAAAAGAACTTGAAAACCGTTGGCGCAAGTTTAAAAGACGTGGTAGATGTTTCTTCTTTTTTAGTAAATATGAACGATTTTGTAGATTATAATAAAGCGTATGCAGAATTTTTTGAAAAAGAAACAGGCCCCACAAGAACCACAGTTGCTGTACATCAATTACCACATCCAGATTTGGTGGTGGAAATTAAAGTTACGGCTTATAAAAAGCAAGAATAAAGAATTAAAAAAAAGAATAAAGAGGTCTTGAATCTTTAATCTATTTTCTTTTATCTAAATAAAGAATGAAAATCCAAAACTACATCAACGGAGAATTTGTAAATCCAATTTCAAAAGATTGGTTAGACAATTACAATCCAGTAAAAGGAGAAATCTACGGACAGATTCCTAATTCTACCAAGGAAGATATAGAAAAAGCAGTTCAAGCTGCAGAACAAGCATTTCCAATTTGGAGTAATACTACGTTAGAAGAACGCTCAAAAATACTATCAAAAATTGCTGATTTAATTCTCGAAAATTTAGAAGAATTAGCCAAAGGAGAAAGTATAGACAATGGAAAACCAATCAGTTTAGCCAAACAAGTTGATATTCCAAGAGCAGCTGCAAATTTTCAATTTTTTGCAAATGCTATAACACAATTTTCTTCAGAAAGTCACGAGAGTGTAGGTTTTGATGCTATCAATTTTACCTTACGTCAACCTTTGGGAGTTGTGGGTTGTATTTCTCCTTGGAATTTACCTTTGTATTTGTTTACATGGAAAATTGCTCCAGCCATTGCAGCAGGTAATTGTGTAGTTGCAAAACCAAGTGAAGTCACACCAATGACAGCGCATTTATTAGGCGATATTTGTACTAAAGCTGGTCTCCCAAAAGGAGTGCTAAACATTGTTCATGGTTTAGGAAAAACCACAGGAAAAGCTATTGTTTCACATCCAAAAATAAAAGCAATTTCGTTTACAGGAGGCACAAAAACAGGAGCTGAAATTGCCAAAATTGCAGCGCCCATGTTTAAAAAAATATCTTTAGAATTAGGAGGTAAAAATCCCAACATCATTTTTGCAGATTGCGATTATGAAAACATGTTGGAAACTACTGTTAGGTCTTCATTTGCAAACCAAGGACAAATTTGTTTATGTGGAAGTCGAATTTTGGTGGAAGAAAAAATCTATGATAAATTTAAAACAGATTTCATCAAAAAAGTTTCCGAATTAAAAGTCGGAAATCCATCAGATTCAACTACAGATATTGGGGCTTTAGTTTCTAAACAACATTTAGAAAAAGTAAAATCTTATATTGATAATGCAGAAGAATATGGAGGGAAAATCCTCTTTGGAGGAAAAAAAGTAAATGTAAAAAATCACGAAAAAGGTTATTATTTGCAACCCACAATTATAGAAGTTACCGATAATAATTGTAAATTGAACCAACAAGAAATTTTTGGACCTATAGTAACTATTATGTCTTTTATAACAGATGAAGAAGCGTTGAAATTAGCAAATGATGTTAAATATGGTTTATCTGCAACATTATGGACGAATAATCTAAACAGAACGATGCAGTTTTCCAAACAGTTACAAACAGGAATTGTTTGGGTAAATACGTGGATGTTACGTGATTTAAGAACTCCTTTTGGTGGAGCAAAAGAAAGTGGAGTAGGACGTGAAGGCGGTTTTGAAGCACTACGTTTTTTTACTGAAGCTAAAAATATTTGTATAAAACACGATTAAGAAATAAGAAAAGAGAAAAGAGAAAAGTCTATTCTCTATTTTCTCTTCTCTATAATCTTTAAAATATGGATTTAAAATTAAATGGTAAAAACGCTTTAGTTTGTGGAAGTACACAAGGAATTGGTAAAGCAACAGCCATACTATTGGCAGAAGAAGGAGCAAACGTTACATTACTTGCCAGAAATGAAGAAAAACTGAAATCAGTTTTAAAAGAAATTGAAGAATGTCAGTTCGAGCGCAGTCGAGAACAAAATCATAATTATTTAGTAGCAGATTTTTCAAAACCTAATGAATTAAAACAAGTGTTAGAAAATGCTGATTTACAATTTCATATTTTGGTAAATAATACAGGAGGTCCAGCAGGAGGTCCAATATTTAATGCCAAAATAGAAGAATTTGAAAATGCGTTTACACAACATTTAAAATGCAATCATATATTGGTGCAACATCTAGTTCCGTTTATGAAAACACAATGCTTTGGTAGAATTATCAATGTAATTTCTACCTCTGTAAAACAACCTTTAGATGGTTTAGGCGTTTCAAACACAATCAGAGGTGCTGTTGCAAATTGGTCAAAAACCATGGCTAATGAATTAGGTGAATTCGGAATTACGGTTAATAATGTTTTACCAGGAGCAACAGGTACAGAACGTTTAAATGAAATTATCAATAATAAATCCCAAAAAACAGGAAAATCATTTGATGAGGTTGCCCAAAATATGAAAAACGCTTCACCTGCAAAAAGATTTGCAAAACCAGAAGAAATTGCCAATGCAATTGTGTTTTTATCAAGTGAATGTGCCAATTTCATAAACGGAATTAACGTACCTGTTGATGGTGGAAGAACAAAATCTCTTTAGCACTAAGAAATAGGATTTTTTTCAGACAAGACTATTTTGATTATCTTTATAAAGTCGTGATTGTTGAATAAAAAACATCAAAAAAATCTACAAATATGAGTAAGTTAGTACAACCTATAAACTTCAAAAAATGGATAGATGAACATCGTCATTTATTAAAACCACCTGTTGGTAATAAAGTCGTTTGGAAAGATGCAGATGTTATTGTAATGGTTGTTGGTGGCCCAAATAGTAGAACCGATTATCATTATAACGAAACACCAGAATTTTTCTATCAAATAGAAGGTGATATTGTTTTAAAAGTGATGGAAGATGGCAAATCAAAAGATATTCATATTAGAGAAGGAGAAATTTTTTACTTACCACCAAAAGTTCCACATTCTCCACAAAGAGGTGCAAATACAGTAGGTTTGGTTATCGAATACCCAAGACCTGAAGGTGTGAAAGATAAGTTACAATGGTTTGAAAAAGATGGAAGTGTAGCTTACGAAGAAGAATTTTTATTAGATAATATAGAAACAGATATGCCTGCCATTTTTGATAGGTATCACAAAAAGTTTGGAAAATAAATGACAAAACGTAAACTACGCATTAACGGACATTCACATTTGCTTCCTTATCCAGAGGAAATTCCACAGTATATGAAAGACAAGGGAATTTTTTGGGTAGATAAAGATCGTAAATTTATGCTCCAAAAAGATTGGAACAGACCCATTACAGACTCCAGTTTTTTCTTAAACGAAAAATTGGCTTGGATGGAGCGTTTCAAAATAGATCATGCTGTGGTTTTAAACTTATCGCAATTATATGGAAATGGTTTGCGCGTAGAAGAAATGAAACAAGCATTGCGTTTCCAAAATGATTTTAATGCGAGAATTCAGCATGAAAATCCTTCTAAATTTACTTGCGGATTTGTGGTGCATCCAGGATTTGTAAGAGGTGCTTGCTGGGAAATTGAGCGTTGTGTAGAAGTTTTAGGAATGCGATTGTTATGTTTACCAACACATTATATGGATACCATTGGAACTTGGCGTTGCATTTTTGATGAAGAAAATGATCCTATTTTTGAGTTAGCCAGTAAGTACAATTTAGCTGTAGAAATTCATCCTTATGATGGAGAAAAGTTTATAAAATTAGAAAATACATCTTGGCGTTTTCATTTAATTTGGATGTTGGCACAATGTGCAGATGCTTACCATTTTTTTACTTTAAATGGTTATCAAGATAAGTTTCCAGGAATGCGTGTTTGTTTTGCACATGGAGGACAATTGGCGCAAATAAACTTAGGAAGAAGAATTCAAGGTTTTGATGGAAGACCAGATTTATTTGAAGGCAAAACACACCCAAGAAAAGCGGTTGGTCATAAAAACATCTTTTTTGATACGTTGGTTCATGACACCAATTCGTTAGATTTATTAGTAAAAAATCAAGGAACCAAACAAATTTTAATGGGTTTAGACGATCCTTATCCTTTAGGTGAAATGGAAAGTGCAAAACAATCTTCTTACCCAGGAAAAATATTAGATTTGGCTAAAGAACGCAATATTTTAAATGATAAAGATTGTGATGAAATTTGGGAAGACAACGTGTTACAATGGTTGTTTGGTGATGATGAAAAAGCAAAACAGAAGTTAGTTGATAAAATTTTATCATAGTTAGCAGTCCTCAGTCCTCAGTCCTCAGTTAGCAGTTAGCAGTCAGATATTTGACTGCCAACTGCCTGCTGAAGACTGCAAACTAATTTTATTTTTCACATTGTTTCAAAACCTCTAAAGCTCTCGATTCCATAAATTTTGGATAAAATTCTTCCTCAATTTTTTCTTCTTTGCCTAACTTGATGGCTTTTTTAATTTCATCGCAATAAGGTTTTGTAGATTTTCCAAAGAATTTTGCTGCTCCCATGTTCCACTCTGCATTGCTCATAATTACTCTTGGATTATTTGGAGCAATTACCAATGCTTTTGCATATAATTGTGCATTTTTTCCTGACAATGTCATTCCATATTTTTGTCCATCAAAAGCAATATAACCAGTGTTTAATAAAGCTTGAGTAATTAAAATTTCAGGATTATTTTCTGAGTTTGATTTAGCAACATCTAAAAACTCTTGTGCCTTAGTTAATTTTGCCTTTAAAATAGCTTCGTCTTTTAAGCCAAAGCTTCCTAAAATTTCTATAGTTGCTGCATAATATGCAGGTTTCCATTTTTTAGGTTCAGCTTTCATAATTCTTTCAAATAATTGAGAAGCTTTTACCATTTCTCCTTTTTCCCAATGAGAAAAAGCTTTTTTCATTCCATTTTGATATTTTAACTGTGCAGAAATAGTTACTGTAAAAATAACTGCAAATAATAGTATTAATTTTTTCATTATAGTATGTTTTAGTTGATTTTTTATATTTTAATATCTATAGTTTGATCTTTTGATAATTGAAATTTTGCGTCTTTATATTTTGGAGCGCCCATAAAACCTTTTGCATTATTTGAGCACCCATAATCTTCTTTTGGAATTCCGAAGAAATTAGTATCCATTTTGTTGTTGTCATTTTCATCATGAAAAAATGAAACTGCATATTCACCTTTTGGAATATCTTTTAAAGTATAGGTAACTTTTTTGTTGGTAATTTTTGACATTCCGCCTTTAAAGCCTTTTTTTAAAAACTGACCTTCTTCATTATATAAAGCAATTAAAACTTTTCCTTTGTTAGAGCTTAGTCCAGAAATATTAATGGTTAAATCAAATGTTGTTTCTTGTGCATTGGTTGCGAAAATACCTCCGAAAATAATGGCTAAGGTTAAAAGTAGTTTTTTCATAATTTTTTGTTGTTCTTGTTTGATGATGTAAATATCGTATGTTTTTTAAAAATTAAAACAAATAACATACCGAATTGTAATTTTTAAATGATGAATTGTATTTTTATTAAGTTTCAAAGTTTCAAAGTTTCAAAGTTTCAAAGTTTCAAAGTTTCAAAGTTTCAAAGTTGAAATAAGTCTTTCGTTAATATAATTAGTTAACAAAAAAGGTTAGCCTTGATTGAAACGACATCCTTTTTATGCTGAACTTGATTCAGTATCTGTTACTCTATTTCATTTATTTTTTAAAAAAAGTAAGATGCAGAAATGAATTCAGCATAAAAGATATAGTGGAAAGCAGGAAATAGCTTCAAATAAATATTATAAATTATCTAACTGGTTTGATTTATTATCGTCGCTAATTGTCCAGAAGAAACCTACGAAAAAGAAACTATCTGCATTGGGAATTCTTGCTTGTCTTTCGAAATTTCCATTCATGTTTGGAGTGTTTTTATAGTTATAACCAAAGATGTTTTTTGTGCCTAAAACGTTGTTTACAGAAAAATATAATATTTTTTGTTGGTCTATTAAATATGCCCAATTGAAACTTAAATTGTTGAAATTTTTTGTTTGACTGTTTAAAAAACCTGCTTCGTTCGGGTTTGTGTAATTTCTACCTGAAGCAAATTGATAACTGAAACCAATTTGACTTTTCCAATCTTCAATCCAATGTTTTGTTACAATAGATAAATTGTGTTTTGACGCAAAGTTTGGTTGTGCTGCATTAGGGTAATTTCTATAGTCTCTTTCAGTATCTAGATAGGAGTAAGAAATCCAATAATCTGTATTTTTAATTTTACCATTTTGCCTCCAAAAAACATCTATCCCTTTTGCAAATCCAAATCCATTATTGT
This sequence comes from Polaribacter aestuariivivens, assembly GCF_005885675.1. Classification (GTDB taxonomy): domain Bacteria; phylum Bacteroidota; class Bacteroidia; order Flavobacteriales; family Flavobacteriaceae; genus Polaribacter; species Polaribacter aestuariivivens. The sequence continues at coordinate 56,442 of NZ_VANR01000005.1, read as the reverse complement.
TGAATGTTGAATTAAAGTTAGGCTGATTGTCATTAAAACTTGTTGAATTATTATCGAACTTTACCAAGCTATTATAATCTTTATAATAAGCTTCGATTCTGAATATTTGACCCTGTTTTACTGATTGATAATTAGCAATTAAATGTGATGTGTTTTGAGCTTTTAAATTTTGTGTAAATCTTAAAAACTCATTATTTGGATTTTGATAAAACTGACCATATGCCAAAGAAAATTGTGAATTTTTACCTGATTTGTATGAAATTGATGCTCTTGGAGATACTGTAAATTCGTTTAACAATTCAGAATTTTCTGCCCTTACGCCAACTTTTGCAGCCAAGTTTTTAGAGAAGAAAATATCGGTTTCTACAAAAGAGGCAAAAATATTATTATCGAAACCATAATCAAATTTATTGTTGTTAGTTGGTGTGTAACTTTCATCATAATTTGTAATAAAATATTCTGCTCCAAAATTTAAACGAAATCTACTTGAAAAGCGCTTTCTTAATTTTGCTTTAAAATGATATGAATTTTCATTACTTTTAATTTGATCATCTATAACTTTAATGTTAGAATTGTCGTTTGTGTAACTGATAGCAGTTTCATATTTCCAATTATTACCGAATTTATTTTTATAAGAAGCATTAAAATATAAGTTTCTGTTTTGTAAGGCAAAACGTAAACCGTCATCAAAATTAATGTCATCTTGTATCACATCAAAATCTGAATAACTATAAGCACTGTACAATTTTAACATGGAATCGTCTTTAAATTTTTGTCTAAAAACCATTTCGCCATTGGCAGATTGAAAAGGTTTGTTCCAAGTATTTCTGTCTTTAAATACGGCATTATAAGGTGCCAAATTTATATAAGATGTGTTAATACTAAATGAGCTTTTTTTCCATTTTTGAGTGTTTCCAATACCTAAACCAACTGTCATTAAAGAAATATCTGTTTTTTCCTGATCAGGTTCATCAATAGTTGATAATGCTAAAACACTAGAAAGAGCTTGTCCATATTCTGCAGAATAACCACCTGTAGAAAATGTTATTCCTTTGAATAAAAATGGTGAATATCTTCCTCTTGTAGGAATGTTGTTTGTAGTTGGTGTAAATGGCGTAAAAACTCTTGCTCCGTCTATAAAAATTTGAGTTTCCTCAGCTTCTCCACCTCTTACAAATAAGCGCCCATCTTCGGCAACTGCAGCAGTACCTGGTAAAGTTTGTAAAGCGCCAACAAAATCACCTAAAGCACTAGCTGTGGTCACTACATCTAAAGGTTTTAAAACAGTAACTTTTCCTTTTTCTCCAGCTTCAAAAGTTCCTGCATTTATAACTACTGCATCTAAAGAATTTACATCGTCTCGTAATTTTATTTTTAATTTATTGAGTGTTTTTACATTGGCAGTTTTAATATAGGTTTCAAAAGAAATGAAAGAGACTACCAAAGTTTGTGTACCTGTTTCTGCTGTTTTAAAAGTAAATTCTCCTTTTTCGTTTGTTGAGGTTCCATCATAAGTACCATCTAAATACACATTTGCTCCTAAAATAGGAACGTTTTTAGAATCGGTAACTTTTCCTGAAACGGTAGTTTGTGCAATTAAAGAAAACGGGTAAATAGTAAATAGTAAAAATAGAATGCGTTTCATCGTTTTGATTTTTTGATGGTACAAAGATGAAATAGTTTATTACTGAAAAATAAAAACAAATACCGAGTTGTATTTTTTTTGTGATGAATTGTAAATAATAAAAAATCACTTTTTATTTTATTGCTTTTTGCAAAAAAGTATGATTTGTTTTTTATAAAATAGGAATACACAAATCTACAAGAAACTTGTTTTCTGGATGTTCTGTAGCATTATTGTAATAAATTTCAAAAGGTGCAGTTTCCGATTTTTTGTACCCTTTTTCTATCATCCAAGCAAAAGAAGATTCCCAAGCTTGCTGGAATTGAAAAGGAGTAATTTCGAAACGAGAAACAATACATTTAGTAGGTGATAAAATTTTTAAACTAACTTCTCCATCAATTTCTATTGGATCATTTAAAATGATACAAGCACTCATTCTTAAATTATTTGGGTCTGTAATTTTAGGACTATCATGATAAATGGTTAGCATTCGTGTCTCTTCATTTATAAAACCTTTTGGAGTTGCCCATTTTACCAGTTTATTATAAACACTACCAATTGCTTCCATTTTTCCTTTATGAGAAATGTAAGCTACATCTAATCTCGGAATTTTTTTAATCGTTGTTTCTGCATTCATTTGTAACCACTTTAAAGCATTATTAACATTGCAAATGTATTGTTCAAAAGTAACTTTAACTTGTCCGTTTTTGCTTTCGGTTTTGCAAATCTTGCTAAACTTTTCTGGACTTTCTTCTTTAAATTTATTTGGAGAAATGCCATAAAATTTCTTAAAAGCTTTCGAAAATGAAGACAAATTACCAAAACCTACTGCTTCTGCCACTTCCGTAATTGTTTTTTCTTTTTGATGTAATAGAGAGGAAGCTGCACTTTCAATTCTTTTTCTAATGATGAAATTATTCGGAGTTTCTTCTACAACCAAAGAAAATAATCGATGAAAATGAAAGGGAGAAAAATGGGCTTTTTCAGCAATAATAGCTAGAGTAAGTTTAGTGTCTAAATTTTCTTCAATAAATTGAATTGCAACATTTAATCGAGCAATATTTTCTTTCGCAATTTTAGTTGTTTTCAATTTTCTAATTTTTGAAGTTGGTAGAATACAATTCCGCCTGCAAAGTATAAAAGAATATCTATATAGTCTTTGGTATATCTTGCTAAATAATTAGGGAAAACAAATTCAAAAAGTACACTATATAAAAAACAACAGTATACAATGATTAAAAAAGGTATTTTGTAATTTCGGTTGTTTTTAGTTCGTTTTAAAACCTGCAAACAAAGAAATAAAACAATTGGAATGATTAAAAAATCATTCACATAAAAACGAATAAATTGCGGTAATTGAATATTTAAAAAAGAAGAAAAATAAATAAAACTCCCTAAAAGAAAAGATAAAACAACATATTTTAAAAGGACATTGTTCATGTTAACCAGCTGCAACCATTGCAATAAACCAAGCTAAACCAGCACCAATCGCACTTACAACCATAATTGCAGAATACATGATCCAGCCTGCAATTTTATAAATAATATTAGGATGCGCTTTTAATCGTTCAGCTAAATTGGGGTTTTCTTTTTCGTAAATTGCTTTTTCAACTCTTTTTTGCTTTCCAGCTTCAGCTTTAATTTCTTGTTTTTTTTGATGAGAAATTAACGTATTGCAATTTGTACAATATTCCTTATTTGTATTGAAAGTACCACAATTTGTACATTTTATAATTCTTTTTCCGCTCATAATTGTTCTTTGAAAGAATATTTATTTTTCTTTTTATAAGGACGAATAATTAAACGTGTTTCCCTATCAAAACGAATGTAATTATACACCCAATTTAGAAAAACAATGGCTTTATTTCTAAAACCTATTAAAGAAAAAAGGTGTACAAACATCCAAACAAACCAAGCAAAAACTCCTTGAAATTTCCATTTAGGCAAATCTACTACAGCTTTATTACGTCCAATGGTTGCCATAGAACCTTTATCATTATAAACAAATGGTTTTTGTTTTTTGTTGAATAATTTTGCTAAAATATTTTTAGCTACTAATTTTCCTTGTTGAATGGCGGGTTGAGCCATCATTGAATGTCCAAAAGGCGTTTTTTCTGAAGTCATGCAAGCAACATCACCAACTGCATAAATATTATTGTAGTTTAAAACTTTATTGTATTCGTCAACTTTTATTCTTGCTGCTCTTTCTATAATACATTCTGCTTGTAAACCGTCAATCGTTTGCCCTTTAACACCAGCAGCCCAAATAACAGTTTCGGCTTTAAAATGATCTACACCATTTGTAGTCACTATTTTTCCATCGTAATCTAACACACGTAAATTTTTCCAAACATTTACACCCAAATCAATTAGAAAATCTTCTGCTTTTTCTGAGGCTTTTGCGCTCATTCCTTTTAAGATTTCACCAGAACTTTGTATCAGGTTTATTTGCATTTGACGAATGTCTAAGTCTGGATAATCTTTTGGTAGAATTCCTTTTTTCATTTCTGCTAAAGCACCAGCCAATTCAACTCCTGTAGGTCCACCACCCACAATAACAAAGTTCATTAAGGCATTTCTCTCTTCGAAATTAGATGTTAATAAGGCTTCTTCAAAATTCTCTAAAACCAAACTTCTAATATTCAAAGATTGTGGTACAGATTTCATTTCCATAGCATGTTTTTGAATATTGGTGTTTCCGAAAAAGTTCGTTGTAGAACCAGTTGCGATGATTAATTCGTCATATTCTAAATTTCCAATTGAAGTTTCAACTAGGTTTTTTTCAGGATTTATTTTTACAACTTCTGCCAATCTAAAAAAGAAATTATCAACATCGTTAAAACGTTTTCTTAATGGAAACGCAATAGAATCTGGCTCCAAGCCACCAGTTGCTACTTGATATAGTAAAGGTTGAAACGTATGATAATTGTGTTTGTCTATTAAAACAACTTGTAGTTCTTGTTTTTCTAATCCTTTTGCAGCTGCTAAACCAGCAAATCCTCCACCAATAATTACAACTCTTGGAAAACTTGTTTGTGGAATGTTCATATAAGGTTTTGTATTATAGAAATGCAAATTTACTGAAAATGAATTTATTGTTGGGGAAGTTTGACATGGATTTCACGGATTTATAATAATTAGGTTCGCTTTAACTTCTCGATAGAATTTTGATGAAAAATCAAAATCACTCGAAGTGACAGCATGTGCTTACTCTTTCTTTATTACTTGAGAATTATCACTTCGAGTGAAATTCTTTTTTTAAGAATTTTGTATCGAGAAGTCTGTATGAATTTACCTAAATTCCTTCTTAATTTCCTGAAGTGTTTTATCTGAATCTATAAAATCAGTAATAATATTAAAGCGTAATTCTTCAATTTGTGTATCAAAATACTTTGCCCATTTATCATCTTTAAATAAATGAGTTATCTGCTTTACCTTTTGCTGAGTTTCAGCTAATGAAAATAAATGGTTTGTATTTTTCTTTTTTTTAGGTTGAAGTTTCGCAGTTTTTTCTTCAAAATTTACTTCAATATAAAATAATTTTTCAGTGGAATTAATAGGGTAGAAGTCAGCCCATTTTGCAAATCCAATTGCAATATTTTGGTTTTTGTAATTTTTATCAGCTATTAACTTCCATCTACAGTTGGCAACTCTTCCCCAATGATTTGATTTTCTGTAAACTCCTTCATCTGTATAAAAATAGGCACTTTCAGATTTACTTTTATAGTTTGTGTTTTCTGGAAAATGAAAATCATTTACTTGCTGAAACTCACAAAAAGTATGTTTAAAAAAATTGTTTTGGTTGTAGGTTTTCAAATGAAAGTGAATGAAATTAAAAAACGCAACCAAGTTAATGATTGCGTTTTTATTTATAATAGATATTTGAAAATTATTTCACTTCTTCGAAATCTACATCTTCTACATTATCACCACTACCTGAGTTGTCAGATTCTGGTTGACCTTGTTGTTCTGCTCCAGCATTTGCTCCTTCAGCACCACCTTGTGCAGCATACATCTCTTCAGAAGCAGCTTTCCAAGCTTCGTTAATCTTTTCCATTGCAGTATCAATTTGTGCTAAATCTTTAGATTCGTGTGCAGCTTTTAATTCTACTAAAGCAGCTTCAATTGGTTCTTTCTTATCTGCAGATAATTTGTCACCAAATTCTTTTAATTGCTTTTCTGTTTGAAAAATCATAGAATCAGCTCCATTTACTTTTTCAGCAGTTTCTTTTGCAGCTTTATCAGCATCAGCATTTGCTTCTGCATCTCTTTTCATTTTTTCAATTTCTTCTTCAGATAAACCAGAAGAAGCTTCTATACGAATGTCTTGAGATTTTCCAGTAGCTTTATCTGCAGCAGAAACTTTTATGATACCATTAGCATCAATATCAAATGTTACTTCAATTTGTGGTACACCTCTTTGTGCTGGAGGAATATCTGTTAATTGAAAGCGTCCAATTGTATTATTGTCTGCAGCCATCGCTCTTTCACCTTGTAAAACATGAATGTCTACTGAAGGTTGATTGTCTACTGCTGTAGAAAATACTTGTGATTTTTTAGTTGGAATGGTCGTGTTTGCATCAATTAATTTTGTGAAAACATTTCCCATTGTTTCAATACCTAAAGATAAAGGTGTAACATCTAATAATAATACATCTTTTACATCTCCAGATAAAACTCCACCCTGAATTGCAGCTCCTAAAGCAACAACTTCATCAGGATTTACACCTTTACTTGGTGCTTTACCAAAGAATTTTTCAACAGCTTCTTGTACAGCTGGTATTCTTGTAGAACCACCTACTAATACGATTTCATCTATATCAGATTTTGATAATTCTGCATTTTTTAAAGCAGTTTCACATGGCTCAATAGTTCTTTTTACTAAATCGTCAATTAACTGTTCAAATTTTGATCTTGATAAAGTTCTTACCAAGTGCTTTGGTCCGCTTGAAGTTGCAGTTACGTATGGTAAATTAATTTCGGTAGACGTTGAAGAAGATAATTCAATTTTTGCTTTTTCAGCAGCTTCTTTTAAACGTTGTAAAGCCATAGGATCTTCTCTTAAATCCATATTTTCATCTGCTTTAAACTCTTCTGCTAACCAATTGATAATTTTCTCATCAACATCATCACCACCTAAATGCGTATCTCCATCTGTAGCCAATACTTCAAAAACTCCATCTCCTAACTCTAAGATAGAAACGTCATGCGTTCCACCACCAAAGTCAAAAACAACAATTTTTTTATCGTCATTAGATTTGTCTAAACCGTAAGCTAATGCAGCTGCAGTTGGCTCGTTTATAATTCTTCTAACATTTAAACCAGCAATTTCACCTGCTTCTTTTGTAGCCTGTCTTTGAGCATCATTAAAGTATGCTGGAACAGTAATTACAGCTTCAGAAACATTTGCTCCTAAATAATCTTCAGCAGTTTTTTTCATTTTCTGTAGTACCATTGCAGAAATTTCTTGAGGCGTATACAAACGTCCATCAATATCTACTCTTGGTGTATCATTATCTCCTTTAACTACTTTATAAGGTACTCTTTTAGCCTCTTTTGTAGATTCAGAAAACTTGTTCCCCATAAATCTTTTTATAGACGAAACTGTTTTTGTTGGGTTTGTAACAGCTTGTCTTTTTGCAGGATCACCAATTTTACGTTCACCTCCTTCAACAAAGGCAACTATAGATGGTGTTGTTCTTTTTCCTTCTGAGTTAGGTATTACAACTGGCTCATTTCCTTCCATTACAGAAACACAAGAGTTTGTTGTACCTAAATCGATTCCAATTATTTTACTCATAATACTTATTTTATAATTTTTAATTCGTTTTTCAATTTTACAGTTACAATTAGTCAAACTGTGTGCCAACTGTTTTTTCTTAATAAAATGTCAGTTTTTTAAAAAAGAATGATTTTTTTTGTGACATTCTGACATAAATGTGGTCTAAATCATTGAACAGAAGAATATTTGAAATAGCAAAATATTTTCATATATTTGAAATGTTCTTTGGGAATTAAAACATTATATAAATTAATTAAACTAAAAAAAATGAGTAAATTCGACGAAAAAGTAGCATTGTACAAGAAGTTTATGGACGATAGAAACTTGCGTTCTAATACAGAATTATTAGCTGCTGTAACTAAAGGTCTTGGTCCATCAATTTATAAAGCAGATGCAGAAACTGTTTCTGGTTCTGATGCAAAAGAATTAGCGACTGTAAAAAATAATTTTTTAATTAAAAAATTAGGTTTAGCTGATAGTAAGGAGTTAGATGAAGGAATTGAAGAGGTTATGGAAAGAATTGGAAAGTCTGAAAGAAAAAAATACAGAGCAGTAGTTTACTATATGTTAGTTAAAAAGTTTGATAAAGAATCGGTTTACGGAATGTAGAAATAAATTCTTTTTAAATTATATAAAAAAATCCAACTCATTGAGTTGGATTTTTTACATTTACAGTAAATATTTTAATCATTTTTAAGAATGTCACAATTTATTAGTGTTTTTGATATGTTAAAGATTGGTGTTGGTCCATCAAGTTCACACACACTAGGTCCTTGGAGAGCTGCAGAGACTTGGGTAAAAAAAATAAAACAAAATAAAAAGTTTGATGTAATTGACGAAATAAAAGTTGATTTATATGGCTCATTGTCTTTAACAGGTAAGGGACATGCCACAGATTTGGCAATTCTTTTAGGTTTAAGTGAAGCAGATCCAGAATATGTGCCTATTGAAGACGTTTTTATAATTGTAGAGAGAATAAATACACAAAAGGAAATACTTTTTAAAGGAGGAAAAACAGTTGCTTTTCCTGAAAATTCTATTCGTTTTAATCGTGATTTTTTGCCTTTTCATTCCAATGGAATGACGTTCAGAGGTTTTTGTAAGGGAGAAGAAATATCTACACAAACTTATTTTTCTATTGGTGGCGGATTTATTGTTCAAGAAAACGATAATTTGGAAGAAGAAATAGAAATTAATAAAAAAAATTTCCCTTTTCCAGTAAATAAAGCCATTCAGTTAGAAGAATATTGTGAAAAAAATAACTTAATGATTTCTGACATTGTTTTTAAAAACGAATTAGAATTAAGAGAAGCAAAAGAAATTGATTTTGAATTAAACAGAATCTGGGAAACCATGTTAGAATGTATGTACATTGGTTGTCATACAGAAGGGAAATTACCAGGAGGTTTAAATGTGAAAAGACGTGCTTATGACACGCATTTAAAACTGATAAAAGACACAACCTATACAAATCCAAAAGAATGGATAACCTCTATAAGAAGCACAGAAGTAAAATTTCGAGAAATTTTAAAATGGGTAAGTTGTTTTGCACTTTCTGTGAATGAGGTAAATGCTTCTTTAGGAAGAGTAGTAACAGCACCAACAAATGGAAGTGCAGGAGTAATTCCTGCAGTTTTAATGTATTATTTGGTGATAGAAAACCATGATGCAGGTTTTGAACACGTAAAAAAGTTTTTATTAACAGCTGGTGAAATTGGCAGTATTTTTAAGAAAAACGCCACAATTTCTGCTGCAATGGGTGGTTGTCAGGCAGAAATAGGTGTATCTTCTGCAATGGCTGCAGCTGCTTTAACAGAATTATTAGGTGGTACAGCTGCACAATGTTTGGTAGCAGCAGAAATTGCAATGGAACATCATTTAGGGTTGACTTGCGATCCAATTGGTGGTTTAGTTCAGATACCTTGCATTGAAAGAAATGCAATGGGTGCAATTAAAGCAATTAATGCTGCAGAAATGGCTTTAGAAACCGATCCAAAAAATGTAAAGGTTCCTTTAGATAAAGTAATTGATACGATGTGGGAAACTGCAAAAGACATGAATAAAAATTACAAAGAAACTTCGGAAGGTGGTTTGGCAGTTACAGTTAGAATGGTAGATTGTTGATTTTTAAGTAAGCAGTCTTCAGTTGGCAGTTGCAGTCGCAGTTTTCGATCTGGTCGTTATTATTCGAATGCATTAATTTAAATAAATGTTTCGATTATAAATTTTAAACACAATTCAACAGTAAGCTACTAAAAGCTGAATCCTTATTCAATTACTATCTTTTTACCCAAAAATTTTGGCTGAACATTAAATATAATATCAATAAAAACCTTTACTCTTGCTATATATTCTCTTAGCTTAACTTTTAAACCATAATTACCAGAAATGGTTTTGGCATTATAACCAATAGCTTTAATGTTAAAATGTTCCGCTAAGTAAATAGCTCTTTCGTTATGAAACTGTTGAGAGATGATTGTTATGGAGGTTTGTCCGAAAATTTCTTTTATTCGAACAACAGAATCTAAGGTTCTAAAACCTGCATAATCTAAATATATTTTATTTTCTGGAATTCCAGATTTTATCAAATCATTTTTAAAATCTGTAGGTTCATCGTAATTTTTAGTGCTATTATCTCCACTAATTACAATGTATTTGATTTTACCAGAATTGTATAATTTTATAGCAGCATCTAATCTATATTTGTAATATAAATTTATACGACCATCATTTAAGAGTTTAGAAGTTCCTAAAATTAAGCCAACTTTATTACTTGGAATTTTTTTGGTTTCTGAAAATACTTTTTCTTTCGCATTTTCCTCAATGACATAATTTGATAAATAAATGCTTAAAATACAGAAAATACTAAAGTAGAAAATAGCTTTTAAAAAAGTTTTCTTTTTCATCTAACGGATAAAAACCAATTCATTTCCAGACGACATTTCCTCTGAAAAACCATAACCTTCAATATTAAAACCTTTTAATTCATCTAAAGTTTTTACATTATTTTCTATAATGTAACGTACCATAAATCCACGAGCCATTTTAGCGTACGTCATTATAGTTTTGTATTGTCCGTTTTTAAAATCTTTAAAAACAGGAGTTATCATTGGTACTTTTAATACTTTTTTTGGTAGCGCCTTAAAATACTCTGTACTTGCCAAGTTAATTAATAACTCACCTTCTTCTAGTTCTTCATTTAAAGATTTTGCCAAAGTATCATCCCAAAATTTATATAAATTTTCTTTTCTACCAACTTTTAGTTTTGTGCCCATTTCTAATCTGTAAGGTTGAATTAAATCTAAAGGTTTTAACAAGCCATATAAACCTGACAAAATTCTTAAACGTTCTTGTAAAAGTGGTAGTTTTTTTTCATCTAATGTATTTACATCAATTCCTTGAAAAACGGCACCCGTAAAAGCATAAATAGCTTGTTTTGCATTTTTCTCAGTAAAAGGAGTTTCCCATTCTTGATTTCTTTCGTAGTTTAAAGAAGCCAAATCGTTGGAAATTGACATTAAATCTGCTAATTTCTTTTTAGAAAGTGTTTTAAGTTTTTTATTCAACTTTTCAGAAGCCTCTAAGAAACGAGGCTGTGTATGCAAACTTGTGGGTCCTTTACTTTCGAAATCTAAGGATTTTGCAGGAGATATAATTATTTTCATTTTTATAAATTGAAAAAGGATTGTTCTTAATTTTAACCTTAAAAATACAAATGATTGCTTTATTTTTAAAAGAAAAATTGATTTTATATTTATTATTGTATTGATAAAATTTATGTATATTTCTTATCCTCAATTCGATATGAGTTTATGAATAATAAATTGCTAAAATATAAGAAAAGTAAGTTTGGAGTTTTCTTGATAAAGCATAAAAAATATGCGCCTTTATTATTTTTTATTGCTGGTTTTACTTGGGATTCACTCACTTTAGGAAGAATTGACAGGCTTTATGACAATGTTATTTTATGTACTTATATGACATTGCTCACAGTAAGCATTTATTTTTACAATTTGGTAGATAGTGAAAAATGGAAGCATAAATTCATACAACGTTATGGAAAATATTTACCATTGGCAATTCAGTTTTTTTTAGGAGGATTGTCGAGTGCGTACGTTATTTATTTTTCTAGAAGTGTTTCTATTTCTAAAACGGCTTCTTTCTTTTTAATTCTTATTTTTTTGTTAGTTGCAAATGAATTTTTTAAAAAAAGAATTTCAAATAAATACCTTCAGTTTTGCGCTTATTTTTTCGTGAATTTTACTTTTTTGAGCTTTTTTGTTCCTGTTGTTTTAAAGGAAATGAATACCACTATTTTTATAATTTCCGGAATTTTAAGTTTAGTTTCAACTTTACTTTTAATTATTTTGGTTTACAGAAGCAGTCCATCAACAAGAACAGAAATTGTAAAATGGAAAATGTTAGGAATGATTTTAGCCATATATGTATTAATTAATACATTTTATTATTTTAGATTGATTCCTCCAGTTCCATTAGCTTTAGATAAGGGTTTGGTAGCACATAGTATTGCAAAGAAAAACGACAAATATATAGTGACGTATGAGGTAGATGATTGGTATGTTTTTTGGAGAGATCATAAAATAAATTTTAATAGAAAATCTGATCAAAAAGTATATGTTTTTACTTCGATTTTTGCTCCCACAGATTTAAAGAAAAAGATTTATCATGTTTGGAAGTGGTACAATCCAGAAACTAAAGAATGGACTACATTAGATAAAATTGGTTTTGAAATTATTGGTGGAAGAGATAATGGTTATAGAGGTTACAGTTATAAAAGTAACTTGATAAATGGCGAGTGGAAGGTAGATGTAATTACGGAAGAAGATTTAGTTTTAGGGGTAGTAGACTTTACTATAAACACTTTTAAAAGCAAATCAAAACCTCTTATCGTTACAAGAGAATTTTAATGTAATTGTTTTTCAAAATATTTTTTTAAGAACACAAGTTGACATAATAACATGCACCCAAAGAAAAATACGGAGTAAAAAACTGTTTTAGAAATGCTTATGTTTTCAAATAAATTTAAAGCTTGAAATTTTTCTAAAAAAGAAAAATCAAATTTAGAGAAAGAAATTGCGTTTTCTTTATTGTTTTTAAAGGATATGAATAAAACAGTAACTAATGAAGCTGCAATAAAAAACCATGCTTTCTTTGAAATTAATGCTGAACTTTTTAAGGCATTACTGCTTTTTTCTGCAATGATGCTATCCATTACTGATGAAGTAAAATTTGTAGGTGTTTTGTCAATTTTAATTTCTTTTACATACTTTTTTGTAAAAGCATCTAATTCGTCTATGTGTTTATTTTCTCCCATAATGTGCTATAGTTTCAGGTTCGAAAGTATCTTTAACAATAGTTAACAGTTTTTTTCTACCTCTGTGTAATTTTACTTTTATGTTTGCTTCCGATAATGAAGTTACTTCAATAATTTCTTTCAAACTTAATTCTTTATAATAAAATAACCATAAAATAGAGCGCTCTTCTTCAGGTAATTGCAACAAGCATTTATCCATTATTTTGGTACGCTCTTTTCTTTCTAAAGTTTGTAAAGCATTATCAGTTGTTTGTATTAGATTAAGAGTAATTTCATTCAATTCGAAACTGTTTGTATGTTTTTTGTTTTTCTTAAGAGCATCTAAACAAGTATGATACGTAATTCTGTACAACCAAGTAGAAAATTTTGAATCTCCTTTAAATTTACTCAAGTTTTTATATGCTTTCACAAATGTGTCTTGACTTATTTCTTCTGCTTCTTCTCTATTTTTAGTCATTTTTATAGCCAACGAAAACACCAAATCTTTGTAGGTGTTTATCAATTCTGAAAAGGCATTTGTATTTCCTTTCAGTACTTTATTAATAATTAGTTGGTCGTTGTTAGTCATTTTATTCTTTGACTGTACTTTTTAAAAATAGGTTACAATATTTCTTAAAAAAATAAATTTTATTTTTTGTAACCTTTTTTTTAAAGTAATCGTCAAAGCTACAAACACAATAAAATTAATCATTTTAAAACTTAAAACATTAAATTATGGGACCAGGAACAGTATTTATATTTTTATTTGCAGTAGTATTTGGTATTTTCTATTTGTATTTTTCAACTAGAAATAAAGAGCGTTTAGCATTAATAGAAAAAGGAGCAGATGCTTCTATTTTTATGAAAGGTGAACAAAATAGAAAAGCAGCGCCTTTTTGGAAAGTGCTGATTTTAAACCTTGGTTTGTTGGCTATGGGAGTTGGAGTAGGGGTTTTATTAGGAGCTCTTTTAAGTTATAATTTCGGCTATAATGGAGGCTATCAAAACAGACCAAGCAATTATATACAAACCGAAACTTTTTATTTAGCATCTGTTTTTCTTTGTGCTGGTGCTTCTTTATTAATAGGCTTCAATATCACTAAGAATTTAGATAAAGAATAATTGAATTTTAAATATCAATAAAAAAAATCTGCAGTAACTGCAGATTTTTTTATTTAAAAAAGTTTTGTGTAAAATTCAGAGTTACATGTTTCTACGATATTGCCCACCAACTTCAAACAACGCTTCCGTAATTTGCCCTAAAGAACATACTTTGGTTGCTTCCATTAATTTGTCAAATAAATTTTCATTATTTATGGCTGCATCTTGCAAAATGGCAATTTGTTCCACTACTTTATTTGGGTTTGCTTTGTTCAGTAATTCTTTGGTCTGAATTTGGAACTGTTTTTCTTCTTCAGTAGCGCGAATTACTTCAGCAGGTTGTACAGTAGGCGAACCTTTAGAACTTAAAAACGTATTTACACCAATAATTGGAAATTCTCCTGTGTGTTTCAAAGTTTCATAATACAGACTTTCTTCTTGAATTTTAGAGCGTTGATACATGGTTTCCATGGCACCTAAAACGCCTCCACGTTCTGTGATTCTATCAAACTCTTTCAATACAGCTTCTTCTACTAAATCTGTTAGTTCTTCAATGATAAATGCACCTTGAATAGGATTTTCGTTCTTTGTCAATCCTAATTCTTTGTTGATAATTAATTGAATAGCCATCGCTCTTCTTACAGACTCCTCAGTTGGTGTAGTAATGGCTTCATCATATGCATTTGTATGTAAAGAATTACAATTATCGTTTATCGCATATAAAGCTTGCAACGTAGTTCTGATGTCGTTAAAGTCGATTTCTTGTGCGTGTAAAGAGCGACCAGAAGTTTGTATATGATACTTCAACATTTGTGCTCTTGCATTCGCACCATATTTATGCTTCATCGCTTTTGCCCAAATTTTACGCGCAACTCTTCCAATTACAGAATATTCTGGGTCAATTCCATTAGAAAAGAAAAATGATAAGTTTGGTCCGAATTTATTAATATCCATTCCACGACTTAAATAATATTCTACATACGTAAATCCGTTAGATAATGTCAGCGCCAATTGTGTAATTGGATTAGCACCAGCTTCTGCAATGTGATAACCAGAAATAGAAACTGAATAAAAATTACGAACTTGTTTTTCAATAAAATATTCTTGCACATCACCCATCAATCGTAACGCAAATTCTGTAGAAAAAATACACGTATTTTGTGCTTGATCTTCTTTTAAAATATCTGCTTGCACAGTTCCTCTAACTTGTGCTAACGTATCTTTTTTTATTTGTTGATAAACATCAGAGGGTAAAACCAAATCACCAGTTAATCCTAATAACATCAAACCTAAACCATTGTTTCCTTCTGGTAATTTTCCTTGATATGTTGGTCTTTCTAATCCTTTTGCATCGTAAATTTCTTTGAATTTTGCTTCAACATCAGCTTCAAGATTATGTTCTTTGATGTATTTCTCACAATTCTGATCAATAGCAGCATTCATAAAGAAACCCAATAACATTGGTGCTGGTCCATTAATCGTCATAGAAACAGATGTCATATGATGACTTAAATCAAAACCAGAATATAATTTTTTAGCGTCGTCTAAACAACAGATAGAAACGCCTGCATTACCAATTTTACCGTAAATATCTGGTCTGTGTCCAGGATCATTTCCATATAAAGTAACCGAATCAAAAGCAGTAGACAAACGTTTTGCATCCATTCCTAAACTTACATAATGAAAACGTCTGTTGGTTCTTTCTGGGCCACCTTCACCTGCAAACATTCTTGTTGGGTCTTCACCAGTTCTTTTAAAAGGATACAAGCCTGCAGCAAAAGGGAATTCTCCAGGAACATTTTCTTGTAAATTCCAACGTAAAATATCTCCCCAAGCTTGGTATTTAGGTAAAGCTACCTTTGGGATTTGAGAATGCGAAAGCGATTCACTGTGTGTTTCAATTTTTATTTCTTTATCGCGAACTTTAAAGGTGTAAATTGGGTCTTTGTATTTCTGAACTTTCTCTTGCCAATTTAAAATGATTTCCCAATGTAAAGGATTGAAGTTCAATTTCACTTTTTCGAATTGTGCTAAAAGTAATTTGATAAATTCTTTTTCGTTATCTTGAGTTTGTTTCAGGATCTCATCTTCATCTAAACCACTTTTAGTTAATAATGAGGTCTCGACTGCGCTCGACCAGACATTTTCACCTAAAGATAAAATTGTTTGATAAATTCCGTATAATTTTTGAGCAACAACTACTTGTTCATTTACATCTTTATCGTAAGCTCTGTTGTTTTCTGCAATTTCAGACAAATAACGAACTCTTGCAGGCGGAATTACAAAAATCTTTTCAGACATTGCTTCCGAAATTTCCATTTTCGATTTTAAATCAACACCAGTTTTCTCCACTAATTTATCCATAATACGCTTGTACAACGTATTCATTCCAGGATCATTAAATTGTGAGGCAATAGTTCCAAATACAGGTAACTCTTCTTGAGGAATGTCCCATAAATTATTGTTACGCATGTATTGTTTTTTTACATCACGTATAGCATCTAAAGCACCTCTTTTATCAAATTTATTGATGGCAACCAAATCAGCAAAATCTAACATGTCAATTTTTTCTAATTGTGTTGCAGCACCAAATTCAGGGGTCATTACATACAAAGAAGCATCAGAATGTTCTATAATTTCGGTGTCTGATTGTCCAATTCCAGAAGTTTCTAAAATAATTAAATCAAATTCAGCGGCTTTTAAAACTTCAATCGCTTCATTTACATATTTAGAAAGTGCTAAATTAGATTGACGTGTAGCTAAAGAGCGCATATACACACGTTCGTTATTGATGGCATTCATACGAATTCTGTCACCCAAAAGTGCACCACCCGTTTTTCTTTTTGATGGATCCACAGAAATTAATCCGATTGTTTTTTCTGGAAAATCAATTAAAAAACGTCTTACCAATTCATCTACTAAAGATGATTTTCCTGCACCACCAGTTCCAGTAATTCCTAAAACTGGAGTTTTTGAACTCTTATTTTTAGTATGGATTTTATCTAAAGTTTCTTTTGCAACTTCTGGAAAATTTTCTGCAGAAGAAATTACTCTCGCAATTCTTCCACTTTCTTTATTTGATAAATTTTCGATGTCAACATTTAAAGAATCTCCAATAGCAAAGTCAGATTGTTGTACCAAATCATTAATCATTCCTTGTAAACCTAATTCACGTCCATCATCAGGAGAATAAATTCTGGTAATTCCATAATCCATCAATTCTTTAATTTCTTCAGGAAGAATTACACCACCACCACCACCAAAAATTTTGATATGGCCAGCACCTTTTTCTTGTAATAAATCAAACATGTATTTGAAATATTCCATATGACCTCCTTGATATGAAGTCATTGCAATAGCATTTACATCTTCTTGAATAGCACAATTCACTACTTCTTCTACGGATCTGTCATGACCTAAATGAATGACTTCAACACCTGTAGATTGAATAATTCTTCGCATTATATTTATAGCAGCATCATGCCCATCAAAAAGTGAAGCTGCAGTTACAATTCTTACTTTATGTTTAGGTTTGTAAGGAGAAATTTGTTCCATTCGTAATAAATGTTATATTTTAGGTGTGCAATTTACGAAAATCTTAAAAAATATCGATGATGATTAGTAAAGTCTTAATGATTATTTTAACAAGTCCATATTTATTCCGTTTACATAATCAGCAATGATGTTTAATTGTTGTGCAAATTCAAACCCTTCAAAGTTTGTGATATCTTTTATGGAAATGTTTTCATTGTAAAATTCCAAGTAGATTTTAGATAGTGGAGCATAAGACCAATGCCATTTTTCTTCATTATAACCAGTTCTTCCTTTTTCTTTTGATGTATATACTTGGTAAAATCCGAATTTCGAAGCATTTTTTAAAAGCCAATTGTATTCTTTTAAACCTTTTCTGAAAGAAAAATAAGAATTACTTAAACTATTGATATCAATGTCAGTACCCCAATGATGTCTTGAAGTGGATGGCATTCCACTAAATTCTAAAATTCTTTTAGCTCTTTCCAGAGGAGGAAGTTTTTTATATTTCTTATTCCACTTATAATTCCAAATGTTTTTTTGATGCTCAAAATTTCGAGTTCCAGAAATAACTGTAAAAGTGATATTTTCTTTTTCTGCTGCATTTTTCATTGCTAAAAAAGCTGTTAAAACCTCTTTTCGCAAATAAATTTTTTTGTTAGAAATTTCTTTCGGAATCATAACAAAATCATCATTTTTAATATAATCAAACAATCCTAAAACGTATTCTTTAGTTAGGTAATTTGGAAATTTTGAAATGGTATCAGTTTCAGCTTTTATAGTTACTAAGTTTGCTGCAATTTTTTCTTTTTGTTTTTTGCAATTTGAAAAACTTGTCAAAAGAAAAAGATAAAACATAGATTGTACAGACAGTTTTATAAGGCTCAAAATATTTAATTTTTTTGTTTAAAATCTTTTCAATTTATAAATTTTACGATCAATCTAATAAGGTCACTTGCAATATAAATAATTTTTATTTCACATAATGATTACGAAATCAATTTTAAAGGAAAGGAAGAATTAGATGCTCGTAAATATTAATTAGAACATTTTGAATAAAAGAAAAAGTATTATAATCATGTTTTTTTGAGTCTATGTTTTATAAAAATCGAATTTGTTGAATAAAATAAGATTTGGCATATTTATTGATAATATCTTAATATAAAAAACAATTAATTGAAGTTATTTAGTAATAAAATTCATTTTTTTTCTAAATTAAAATCAATAATCTAAAATACATTCATATGAAATTACTAAAACCATTTATTTTAATTTTTGCAGTTTTATTGTCATCATGTAGTTCTGTAAAAGTAGCTACAGATTATGACTCGAAAGTAGATTTTTCGAAGTATAAAACCTTTGCATTCTACAAAACAGGAATTGACAAAGCAGAAATTTCTGATCTGGATAAAAGAAGAATTTTACGTGCAATAGAAACTGAATTAGAGCTTCAAGGTTTATCTAAGTCTGAAAATCCAGATATGTTAGTAAGCATTTTTACAAAATCAAGAGAAAAAGTAAATGTTACTCAAAATAATTTTGGATATGGTTTTGGTTGGGGCTGGAATCCTTGGATGTGGAATGGAATGAATAATAACGTAAATGTTTCGCAATACACAGAAGGTACACTGTTTATCGATTTTATAGATAAAACCAGAAAAGAATTAGTTTGGCAAGGAGTTGGAACAGGAGCTTTGAAAATTAGCAATAGAGAAAAAAAAGAAGAAAGAATTAAAGAATTTGTAAAAGAAATTATTTCTAGATTTCCTCCAGGAAATGAAAAAAAATAAAAATTAGCGTTCTTAGGAACGCTTTTTTTATGCTTTAAAATGATATTTTTGCAATATGTACAATAAAAGAATACCTTTGGAAGAAGGAGACTATTATTTAAATGAACAAGGCTATAAAGTTTTTACCAAACAATTTCATTTAAAAAGAGGTTACTGTTGTAAAAGTGGTTGTAAACATTGTCCTTATGGATATGATAAAAGAACAGACAGTTTTAAATAGGAATAACTTCACTAGATTTAAGTTTCAAAAAATATAAAATTTATAAAAGATGATAAAAAAAGTTTTAGTTTTATTTGTGGTAATTAGTTTGGCAGGATGTGCAGAGTTGCAAAATGTTGTAAATAATTTACCAAATAGCGGAGGTTTAACGCAGGCTCAAATTGGTAACGGATTAAGACAGGCTTTAGATAAAGGCATTAAAAACCAAGTTTCTAAACTAACTTCCACAGATGGTTTTTATCGAAATGAATTAGTAAAAATTTTGTTGCCAGAAGAACTTCAGGCAGTAGATAATGGTTTGCGTAAAATAGGTTTAGGAAACTTAGCAGATGAAGGTATTAAAGCGTTAAATAGAGCCGCAGAAGATGCAGTGAAAACAGCAACACCAATTTTTGTAAATGCTGTAAAAGAAATAACATTTACAGATGCTAAAGATATTTTATTAGGCCAGAACAATGCAGCAACAAGTTATTTAGAGTCAAAAACACAGCAAAACTTATATCAAAGCTTTAGTCCTGTAATTAAAAACTCCTTTTCAAAAGTTGGTGCAGATAAAATTTGGAGTAATTTA
Organism: Polaribacter aestuariivivens; assembly: GCF_005885675.1. GTDB lineage: Bacteria > Bacteroidota > Bacteroidia > Flavobacteriales > Flavobacteriaceae > Polaribacter > Polaribacter aestuariivivens. Next base: position 36,509 of record NZ_VANR01000005.1, on the reverse strand, counting down.
ATTACAAAATACAACTCAATACCTTTTGTAAAAAGTGTAAACCCAGATTTAACGGATTATGTTACAAAACAAGCATTAGAAGGTGTTTTTACAATGATTGAAGTAGAGGAAAAAGGAATACGTGAAAAAGTTGGTTTAAGAACTACATCACTTTTAAAGCAAGTTTTTGCATTACAAGACAATAGATAATTATTATTTATAATATTTATTCATTATATTTAAATCCCCAAAAATAATATAATGTCTCGTATCAGTCAACTACAAACCTATAAAAAACACTTAGAAGATAGATATTTTAAGTTGTTAGAAAAATCCAATGATTATAAATATATTGACGAATCTAAGAGTGATTCTGCCGCATTTAAGGCAATGAAAATTGGAAATAAATTGAATAAGCTGGTTTTTTTGAATAAAAATGTTAAAACAACATAAAATTTATGATAAAGATATTTTTTATCATAAAATTATGTTAAACTTTATTTTTTTATAAAATTTTCTTCTTTTTACTGCTCTTTTTTTAACATAATTTTTAGATTAGCATTTCAAATTAATTCAACTCAAATATTTATGAAACAAGGTTACAAAAGTTTACTATTGTTATTTCTGTTTTTAGGAGGTTTTACTTCATTAAAAGCGCAGCAAATATCAATAAGCGGAAAAGTGTCAGATGGTTCTGGATCACTACCAGGTGTTAGTGTTATTGTAAAAGGTACTACAACTGGAACAGAAACAGATTTTGATGGAAATTACAAAATTAGTGCAAAAAAAGGTGCGGTTTTGGTATTTAGGTACTTAGGTTACAAAGCTGTTCAGAAAACAGTTGGTAATTCTAATGTTATAAACGTTACTATGAAAGAAGATAGTAGTGTTTTAGACGAGGTAGTTGTTGTTGCTTATGGTACAACAACAAAAGAAGCTTTTACAGGTTCTGCAGACGTAGTAGGAGCTAAAGATTTAGCTTTAAGGAATGTTACATCTCCTATTGCGGCTATAGAAGGTAAGGCAACAGGAGTTCAAATTACAGCAGCTTCGGGTCAACCTGGTTCTTCTCCAGGAATTATAATTAGGGGTGTTGGAACTTTAAATGGTTCTGCTACTCCATTATATATTGTTGATGGTATTCAGTTCGAAGGCTCTTTAAATACAATAAATCAAGAAGATATTGAGTCTATGACAATTTTAAAAGATGCTGCATCTACAGCGCTTTACGGAGCTAGAGCAGCAAATGGTGTTGTTTTAATAACCACAAAATCAGGTACAAAAGGAAAAACTCAAGTTAATGTTTCAACTCAATATGGTCTTGTAACAAGAGGAATTCCTGAATATGATTATGTAACACCGGGTCAATACTACGAATTAATGTGGGAAGCATATAAAAACTCTTTAAGCGGATCAAATGTTGAAGCCAGAGCTTCTGCAGAAATTTACAATAGATTAGGTTACAATCCATTTAATGTGCCAAATGATCAAATAGTTGGAACAGATGGTAAACTAAATCCAAATGCACAAGTAATTTATAAAAGTTTAAATTGGTATGATGTATTAGATCAAGTTGGTACAAGAGTAAATCACTCTGTAAATGTAGCAACTGGAGGAGATAATCATAAAGTATTCTTTTCAACATCTTATTTGGACGAAGAAGGATATGTAATTACTTCAAAGTTTGATCGTATTACAACTCGTATTAATGCAGATTTTGATGTAAATAATTGGTTATCTATGGGAGGTAGCGCCAACATTTCTGTGTCAGAATCTAAAGGGCCACCATCTAGAGGTGGTAGTATTGCAAACCCATTTGGTTTTGCAAAAAGTATTGGTTCAATTTACCCTGTTTATTTAAATGATTTAAATGGAAATTTAATTTTAGATGCAGCTGGTAACCCTATTTACGATGTGGGTGAAGGAGATGTATCTTTAAATATTGGTTCAAGACCATACAATCCAGGACGTCACGCATTAGCAGAAGCAGTTTTAAATGACGAACTAAATAGAAATAATACTTACGGATTTAGATACTATGCCGATTTTAAAATTATGGAAGGTTTAGACCTTAGATTAAATTACGGTAGAGATATTAATGAAGGTATTAATAAAAGCTACGAAAATCCAATTGTAGGTGATGGACAACCAACAGCTAGATATGGAGAAACTAGATTTAGAAGAGATGTTCAAAACTTTTCTCAAATTTTAACGTATAAAAAATCTTTCCAAGATGTTCATAATTTAGACATTACTCTAGGTCACGAAAATTTTGACAGAGCTTTTTCTAACAATAGTGCATTAGCAACAACAGAAACTGCTGCAGGTATTTTTGAATTTGACAACTTTTCTGTTCCAGTAAGTTTAGGAGGTTCAAGTACATTAAAAAGAGTAGAAGGATATTTTGCAAGATTAAACTATAATTTTGATAACAAATATTATTTAAGTGCTTCTGCAAGAAGAGATGGTTCTTCTTCATTTAGTAAAGATGCAAGATGGGGTAATTTTTATTCTGTTGGAGCATCTTGGAGAATAGATCAAGAAAAATTTATGGACGAAGTTTCATTTGTAGATCGTCTTAAATTAAGAGCTTCTTATGGTCAAGTAGGTAACGATAACTTAGGATTTTTCATTTCTCAGGCATTATATTCTATTACATCTAATGCAGGTGCTCCTGGTTTAGTTTTTACAGATCCAGGAAATAATAAATTAACTTGGGAAACTGTAGGTAGTTGGGATGTAGCTTTAGAATTTGGTTTATTCAATAACTTCTTAGAAGGATCTGTTGAATACTACAAGAAAAATTCTACAGACTTATTATACAACTTACCAATTCCTTTATCAAATGGAATTAATTCTGCACCATTTAATATTGCAGATATGTACAACTCTGGTTTTGAAGTAGGTTTAACGGGTCACTTAGTGAATACAAGAGATTTTAAATGGGATTTAACCGTACAAGCTTCTACTTTTAAAAATGAAATTACATCATTACCAGATCCATTTGTTAATGGTTCTAAACTATGGAGAGAAGGAAGATCTAGATACGATTTTTATATTTTTCAATCAGCTGGTGTAGATCCTGCAAATGGTGATGCTCTATACTTTAAATACGAAGATGATGCAGATGGAAATAGAGTACCAGTTTTAGATGCAAATGGAGAACACGAAACCACAAATGATTGGCAAGATGCTGGTAGAGCTTACGCAAACCAAACATCTATCCCAGATCTTTTAGGTTCTGTATCAAATAATTTTAGTTATAAAGGATTTACTTTAGACTTGTTATTTACTTACGGAATTGGAGGAAGCTTTTTAGATGGTGGATATTCTGCAATGATGCACACAGGTAATTATGGTAACTCATATCACCCAGATGCTTTAAACTCATGGAAACAACCAGGAGATATTACAAATGTTCCAAGATTGGAAGTAGGAAATACAGATCAAGTTGTAGGTCAGTCTTCTAGATTTTTAACAGATGCTTCATTTTTAGCACTTAAAAATGCTAATATTGGATATAACTTTAATAAAACAGTTACAGAAAATTTAGGTGTAAACACACTAAAAGTATACGTTTCTGGAGAAAATCTATTTTTGCAAAGTCAAAGAACAGGATTAAATCCTCAATATAACTTAGCTGGAACCACTGCAGGTAATGATTTTAATCCTTCAAGGATAATTACTTTCGGTGTAAACGTATCTTTTTAATAATTAATAATAAAATATAATAATCATGTTAAAAAAAGTAAGTGTACTGTTATTATTGGTGCTAAGCATCACAATAACATCATGTAACGAAGATTATTTAGAAACAAAACCAACAGATGCAATATCTGCTGGAGATGCATTGTCAACTCCAGAAAACATGGCCTTAGTTTTAAATGGACTTCACAGATTAATGTATGCACAACAGGGTATTATACCTGGAGGCTCTAATAGTAGAGCTGGTATGCAATACTGGATACCAATGTTTGATGTAATGTGTGGTGATTTAATTCACACAGCAAGATCAAATGGTTGGATGAGAGCAGAATTACAATGGAATACACACACAGTTGAAACTACAACAACTGTAGAGCAACTTTGGTATCAACGATACCACTTTATTGCTAGTTGTAATGCAATTATAAATAAAGTTGAAGAAGATGGGTTAACTATTGATGCGAATATGAACAATATACTTGGGCAAGCATATGCTTACAGAGCTTGGGCATATCATTCATTAGTTACAACTTATGCAAAAGGATATCTAATAGGTACTCCTTCTACAGATCCTGGAGTTCCATTATTATTTAAAACAGAAGCTCCATATACGAGTGAGCCAAGATCTTCAGTTCAAGTTATTTATGATCAAATAAATGACGATATTAGCAAGTCAATTGATTTTTTCAAAAACGCTTCACAAAGAGTAGATAAGTCTCAATTAGATTTAAATACTGCTTATGGTATTAAAGCTAGAATTGCTTTATCTGAAGGAGATTGGTCAGCAGCTGCAGATGCAGCAGTAAAAGCACGTCAAGGTTATCCATTATTAAATGAAACTGGTTGGAAATCTGGATTCAATACAACTGATCTTTCTGAAGTAATTTGGGGAGGAAGAGTTATCCAGTCAGAAACAACATTTTTCCGTTCTTACTTCTACTACATTTCACCAACTTTTCAGGGAAGTCAAAATAGAGGAAATCCAAAAATTATTAATAAAGAAGTTTATAATATGATTCCTGAAACAGATTATAGAGCTGATTTATTTTTAGCTAAAGCGCCAAATACAAATGGTGCAGCAGCAAATGGAGAAGGTGGTAGTTTTCAAACAGATCCTAATTATTCAGATGCAGCTTCTTTTAACCAAGCAAGAAGAGATAATGAAGCAGCTTGGGGTATTACATCAAGACACAATCAGCATCCTTTCATGCATGTAAAATTTAGACAAAAAAATCCGGGAACTATAGATCCAGATGATGTAATCTATATGCGTGCTTCAGAAATGTATTTAATAGAAGCAGAAGCAAAAGCTATGATGAACGATGTTACAGGAGCTCAAGCAGCTTTAAAACCACTTGGAGAGGAAAGAGATGTAGCTTATGACGTAACAATATTTGATACAAAAGAAAAATTAATGGATCACATTAAATTTCAAAGAAGAGTTGAGTTGTATGGAGAAGGGTTTAGTTGGTTAGACCATATTCGTTGGGATGAAGGTATTGATTTAACAAACTCAGGAGCTTCTCAAGTATTATATCAAGATGGTTTTATGCAAGCAAAACCTTCAGTTAACAATGATTGGATTTGGAAAATTCCACAAGCAGAAATTAATGCGAATCCTAATTTAACAGAAGCAGATCAAAATTAATTTCATTCAAATACTTTTATTGTTTTCATTGACTAAGTATTGAAGTTAATATAAAAGCCATAGTTTTTTAACTATGGCTTTTTTTATTTTATATAATTCTTCATTTGTTGTTGAATCTTCAAAGCTTTTTTGGCTGCCTTTTCAGCAAAATCATTTCCATTAGAAGCATAAATAATTCCTCTAGAAGAATTAATTAGTAAACCAACATTTTCTGATAAGCCATATTTACAAACATCTTGTAAATTTCCTCCTTGAGCTCCAACACCAGGAACTAATAAGAATGAATTTGGTACAATTTTACGTATTTCAGTAAAATATTCTGCTTTTGTAGCACCTACAACATACATTAGGTTTTCAGAATTTTTCCAAGATTTAGAAGTTTCTAAAACGTGCTTGTACAATTCATTATCATCAATTTTTTTTGTTTGAAAATCGAAAGCGCCTTCATTAGAAGTTAAGGCTAACATAATGGTATGTTTATCTTTAAAAGTCAAAAATGGCTCCACAGAATCTTTTCCCATATAAGGTGCAACAGTAACAGAATCAAAAGCTAAATCTTCGAAAAAAGCTTTTGCATACATAGTTGATGTGTTTCCAATATCGCCACGTTTTGCATCTGCAATTGTAAAAATTTCTGGATAATTTTCATTCAGATAATGAATGGTTTTTTCTAAAGATTTCCAGCCTTTTAAACCATAAGCTTCGTAAAAAGCAGTGTTGGGTTTGTAAGAAACACAAAGATGATGTGTTGCGTCTATAATTGCTTTATTAAAAGCAAAAATAGGGTCTTCCTCTTTTAATAAATGAGATGGAATTTTATCTAAATCTACATCTAAACCAATGCATAAAAAAGATTTTTTCTTTTGAATTTGAGCTACTAATTCTTTTGTGGTCATAATTTTTATATAGTTCCACAAAAATACTTAATTTAGATTTTAATTTGTAAGTTTTTAAAGTCAAAGAAGACAAATTTTTTGAAATCACATTAATTTCATAATGAAAAAAATAGTTCTAATATTTATAATTTTAGTAACCAGTTGTACTTTCGAAAAACCTACAGAATTTTCCGAATTAGCTTTAAAAGATAAAGCATATTCTTTATCTGATGAACAAATTTCTATTCAAGAAATCCTTGATAAATACAAAGGAAAAAAGATTTTAATTGATGTTTGGGCTTCTTGGTGTGGAGATTGTGCTAAAAGTTTACCGAATGTAAAGAATCTTCAAAAAGACTATCCAGAAGTGGTTTTTTTATTTTTATCTGTTGATAAAAGTAAAAGAGCCTGGAAAAACGGAATTACAAGATTCAATTTAAAAGGAGAACATTATAATTTAAGAAAAGGGATGAAAGATGGCGAATTCGTAGATTTTTTAAATTTAGGTTGGATTCCCAGATATTTAATAGTTGACAAACAAGGAAAAATCCAGTTACATAAAGCGACAAGAGCATCAGATCCAGCCATTGTTGAAGCTTTAAAATAACCCTTATAAATCGTTTTAGTAACTATTTCTATTTCCTGAAATATTTTAAAGATGATTTCTTAAATTTACCACTTAGAATTTAATAACAAACTTCTGTAAAAAGAACCAAATTTATACACATGAGAACTAAGATTGTAGCAGGAAACTGGAAGATGAATAATGATAAAGAGCAGAGTAAAAAATTGATCAAAAGCTTAAAAAAATCAATTAAAAAAATGCCTCTTAAAAATACGAGAGTAATTGTTGCTCCAACATTTGTAAACCTTTCTTCTTCAGTTAAAAAAGCAAAAAAATCTAAGATAGAAGTGGTTGCACAAAATATGCACCAAGCTACCAATGGAGCTTACACAGGTGAAATTTCTGGAGATATGTTAAAAGCAATTGGTGTAGAAACTGTTATTTTAGGACACTCAGAAAGAAGAACTTATTTTGGAGAAACAGATGAGAAATTAGCAGAAAAAGTAAACACAGTTTTAGAAAAAGGAATGGAAACAATTTTCTGTTTTGGAGAATTGTTAGAAGATAGAAAGTCAGACAATCATTTTGCTGTAGTAGAAAGCCAACTAAAAAATGCATTATTTCATTTAGAAGCAAAAGATTGGAAAAGCATTATTCTAGCATACGAACCGGTTTGGGCAATTGGAACAGGAGAAACTGCGAGTCCAGCACAAGCACAAGAAATGCATGCTTTTATTAGAAGTATTATCGAGAAAAAATACAATGCAAAAGTAGCAGAGCAAGTATCAATTTTATATGGTGGAAGTGTAAAACCAACAAATGCTGAAGAAATTTTTTCTAAGCCAGATGTAGACGGAGGTTTAATTGGTGGAGCAGCTTTACATGTAGATGATTTCACAGCAATTATTGCAGCTATTTAGTAGTTATAAAATCAAAAGAAAACAATAAATTTGCATCGAGATTTTATTCTCGATGCATTTTTTTTGAAATAGATTTATGGATAATATTTATATTGAGTACAATTTTACGGTAAGCCCTAAAGAACCCGCAACCGAAATTTTAATTGCAGAATTAGGTAACGTTGGTTTCGAAAGTTTTGTTGAAAATGAAACAGGTGTAACCGCATACATTCAAAAATCAGATTGGAATGCAGCTATTTTGCAATCTATTTTCGTATTAAATTCAGATGAATTTTCAATAGAATTCAATCAGAAAGAAGTAGCACAAACCAATTGGAATGCAGAGTGGGAGAAGAACTTTGAGGCAATTCAAGTAGATGATTTGGTAAGTGTTCGTGCACCTTTTCACGAGAATCCAAATTTAAAATACGACATTGTTATCGAGCCAAAAATGAGTTTTGGAACAGGACATCATGAAACAACACATATGATGATTCAACATTTGTTACAATTAGATTTACAAGATAAAAAAGTGTTAGATATGGGTTGTGGTACTGGAATTTTGGCAATTTTTGCTGAAATGAGAGGAGCAAAACCATTAGATGCCATTGATATTGATTATTGGTGTTACGAAAATTCATTAGAAAATGTAGCACGTAATAATTGTAGTAATATTTCCGTTTATGAAGGAGATTCCTCTTTATTAATCAATAAAAAATATGATGTAATTATTGCAAACATCAACAGGAATATTTTATTGCTGGATATGAAAATATATACAAATTGTTTAAAAGAAAATGGAGTTTTGTTATTGAGTGGTTTTTATCAAGAAGATATTCCAATCATAGATGCAGAGGTTTCAAAATACAATTTAAGTTTAGATACATTTATAGAGCGTAATAATTGGGTTGCGTTAAAATATATAAAATAATAAATAATATTTTTTATTTTTATAGCATGAGTACAAAAGAAAAAATACAAGAAGAGGTTGATATTTTAGAAAAAGAAACAAATCAACATGAAATCGTTTTACATAATGATGAGGTAAATACTTTTGATTTTGTAATAGACTCTTTAATAAATGTTTGCGACCACACTCTAGAGCAAGCAGAACAATGTACAATTTTAGTTCATTATAAAGGAAAATGTACAGTAAAATCTGGAGAGTATAAAGATTTAGAGCCAAGGTGTTCTAAATTATTACAACTAGGTTTATCTGCAGAATTAATTTAATTATGGATAATGTACTAGATTATTTTGAGTTTTCAAGTTTTTTTAAAGATACCTCTAATAGTTTTTCAGGAAACGATATTGCCTTTAGAGAGCTTAATGAAACACATTTTTTAATTTTTGAAAAAAATGATTTAAAATATAATTTATATGTTTCTAAGTTTGCCCATAAAAATGATATTGGAAAAAAGAAACCTGATATACTTGAATTAGTAGTTAGAGACTACGATAAAAGCATTTCAGAACATAGAATTGCATTAAGACAGTATTTAGAGTAAACTTGCAAAAAAATGCAAGTTTTTTTATTTTTAAAAAAACCATGTGACTTTTTTTTACGTAAGTGTCTTAAAAGAGAGAACAATAAACAATGAGCATTAAAAAAATATTTTTAATAATTATATTAATAATTCCGTTTACGGGTTTTGGACAAATTGTGCCACCACCAGTGCCACCTCCACCACCTCCAGGATTACCTATTGATGGTTTTACAGGTGCTTTATTTTTACTTGGAGTAATTTATGGAATACATAAAAAAATAAAAACATAGTAGTAGTTAGTATTTTATACTAAAGTTTGGTTAGACGAAAAAACCTTAAGCAATCGCTTAAGGTTTTTTTTATTCAAAAAAAGCCCGCCTTAAAAATAAGACGGACCTTCACTTGCGGGGGATTTAGGGTGTACTACAAGTGATTTGATTATTTTTTATGAATTATTTTTCTTAAAATAATTTGTTCATTTTTTGTTAATGGACTTTTTTTTACAACCTCTAATAACTTTAAAATTTTATCAAAAGAATATTCCGGAATATCTTCTACCTCAAAATTTATTTTTAAAAGAATGTTCTTAAGAGAAATAACAGCATCCAATAAGCTTTTTTCACTAGCAATTTTTTCCTCTAAAGAATTTTCAATCTCTTTTAATTTGTATAAAAACACAATTGATTTATTAATACTGCAAATTTATTTTAAAAATTTGAAGTAAATTAAGACATACAATGTCATTGAGTTTCATTTTTTTATATTTACTTTTTAATTATTAATATGAAAAAATACAATTCTTTAGGAGCATTATTTTCTGACTACCGTAAATTTTATAAGATATCTCAAAATGAATTTGCAAATGAAATTAATGTAGATTTGAGAACCATACAGCGTTGGGAAAAAAACTTAACATTGGTAAAATCCGAAAAAGAAGAAGACATTGTTTTGGTAACTTTAATGCCTTATCAATTAATTCATAACCTGAATGGGGCAGTACCAATACCTACATATTATGACTTTAATACTCGGAAATATTCCTTATTTCAACAATCAAATGAATTGCCAAAACTAAGCTGGTTTTTAGATCAAATTGATTTGGTTTCTGAAAACATTAGGACTATTGATTTTGACTACGATATAAAATATTTAGAGCAATTTATAGACACACAAAAAAGAGATGCTTCTTACGTAAATACTGATTTAATTAAGAAGGCTATTGAGCTTTTACCAGAATTAAATTTTATTTCTGTTGGAAAATCAGGTTACTACTCAGGGCATTGTGTTGTTTTACCAATAAAAAATACAACTTATAAAAAACTTAGAAGTAAAGAAATTTCTAATAAAGATTTAAGGCCTGAGCATTTAATAAATTATCAATCTGAAGAATTGCCAATATTTTATAGATATGATATTACTGGTGATTCTAACGAAACTATTTTTTATATAATGGGACGTTTTTTTAGATTTTTTCAAAACCTAAATACAGCATATTTAATGTGTGGTTACACAGAACGAGATGATAATTATCAACTTAATAAAGAAGTTGGCTTAAATGTTGTTTGGGAAGACAAAGAACTACAAAATAAGTTGAAATTAAAATACCCACCACGATTTTTTGAAGGAGACTTTAAAAAATTCTTATCAAAATAAAAACAATAAAAAAACTCATCTAAATTTAGATGAGTTTTTTGTGACCATGCTAGGATTCAAACCTAGAACCTCTTGAGCCGTAATCAAGTGCGCTATTCAGTTGCGCCACATGGCCTTTTTGCGGGTGCAAATATAATAGCATTTTTTCAAACTAAGAAATCTAAATAAACTTTTTATGAATTTATTTCTTCTTTATACAAATCAACAATTGGTTGTGTCTTTTCAATATCAGATTTTAAGATAAGTAATTCTATAGCAGATCTATGTTCTCCAAAACCTCCTAGTCTAGCAGATTCTACTCTGTCTTTAATAATAGAGCTTATATTATTTTCTTCTAATCTAACTTGTAGTCCTTTAACGATTATAGAAGATCCTGAAAATATTGTTATGTGTTCTGTTTTCATAATGTTTTGTTTTAGTCTAATGAATTTTGTGTCACAAAAGCCCTCCAACCAATTATTGCTAATTGTAATTTAGACGCTTTAGAAATATCCAATCCTTTTTTTGTGTAAGATGGTAAAATAGCTTTATTAATTTTAGCAAGAACTTTAAAAAATTGTTTTTTCATTTTTAAATATATTCTATACCAAATTTAAGAAAAATAAACAACTCTCTTTCAAGAGTTGTTTAATAATAGTTGGTTAGAATATAATAGTAAAAATAATTTCAGAAATATCTTTAATAATTTTAATTGCCATAGTAGTCATAATTTTGTGTTTTTTAGTTAGTAAATTCAATCAATTTCGAAATTGTTTTATCAATATAATATCATAGAAACTACTCCACCAAACACTTTTAAACTTATTAATTAAATTGATTTAACTTTTATAACTAAAAAAGTAATATTTGTTATAAAATAAAACCACATACACTACAATTTAGTTAATAAATACATATATTTTATCTTTTACTGTTTCATTTTTAAATAAAGTAAAGGAATGTTTTTTTTAGAAATTGAAAAGTAAAGGAAATACCATCTTTTAAAATCCTATTTTATTCATTATCATCTTTTTCTTTTTTCAAAAGTTCATAAAAATGTATCTTCGTGAAAAAATATTTTTTATGAATTTTTTATTAATTGCTGGAGGATTGGTATTACTTATTTTAGGTGGAAATTGGTTGTTAAAAGCATCCGTAGCTTTATCTTTAAAGTTAAACATTCCTAAAATAGTTATTGGAATGACGGTTGTTTCTTTCGCAACTTCTGCTCCAGAATTAATTGTAAGTATTAATGCTGCTTTAGATGGTTTTCCAGATTTGTCTTTAGGAAACGTTGTGGGTTCAAATATTGCAAATTTAGGTTTGGTGTTGGGTATTACGCTTTTATTGGGCTCTATGGAGATTCAAAAAGCATTTTACAAAACTGATTGGCCAATAATGATGGTTGCATCAGTTTTATTGTATTTCTTTATAAAAAACGATAATCAAATTGTTTTTCATGAAGGATTAATCATGTTTTTAATTCTAGTTGTTTTTATTATTTATTTATTAAAGTTTCAAGATAAAAACGCAGTTTTTGATGAAATGCCAGAAGATGATAAGCCTCTATCAGTATTACATATACTATTTTTCTTATTAATTGGTGGTGCAGGGTTGTATTTTGGCTCTGAACTATTAATTAATGGTGCAACATCCATGGCAGAAGAATTTGGCGTTAGCGATAGAGTTATTGGTGTTACTGTAGTTTCTATAGGAACTAGTATACCAGAACTAGCAGCATCTATAATTGCGGTAATTAAAAAAGAAAAAGCAATTTCTTTAGGAAATTTAATTGGCTCAAATGTATTTAATATTTTGGCTGTTTTAGGAATTACCTCTATGATTACACCAATTAAATTAATAGATAAGGGGTTGTTGAATAACGATATTTTTTGGATGTTGGCTATTTCATTTATGGTGTTGCCAATGGTTTTCTTTCCAAAAGGAATGCGTTTAAATTGGAAGAATGGACTTATTCTTTTAGGGTGTTATTTTGGTTTTATTTATGTAACTATATTTTAGACTTGTAAATTTTTAACATAAAAAAAGCTCGCAATTTGCGAGCTTTTTTTTTTTAAGAAATATCTTTTAGCTGATATTAGCAGACTTTACAGTCTTAATAATTCTACCAGCAATTTTATATGGGTCTCCATTAGAAGCAGGTCTTCTGTCTTCTAACCAACCTTTCCAACCTTTTTCTACAGTAATAATTGGAATTCTAATAGAAGCTCCTCTATCTGAGATACCGTAAGAGAAATCGTTAATAGATGCAGTTTCATGATCACCAGTTAAACGTTGGTCGTTAAACTCACCATAAACAGCAATATGTTCTTTAACAACTGGTCTAAACGCCTCACAGATTTTCTCATAAGTTTCACGAGAACCACAAGTTCTTAAAACTGTATTAGAGAAGTTTGCGTGCATTCCAGAACCATTCCAATCCATATCTTTACCTAATGGTTTTGGGTGGTACTCAATATAATAACCATATTGTTCTGTTAATCTATCTAATAAATAACGTGCAATCCAAATTTCATCACCCGCTTTTTTTGCACCTTTTGCAAATAATTGGAATTCCCATTGTCCAGAAGCAACTTCTTGATTAATTCCTTCAAAATTTAAACCAGCATCAATACATAAATCAGCATGCTTTTCAACAAGTAATCTACCATGAGTGTTTTTACCACCAACTGAACAGTAGTACATTCCTTGTGGAGCAGGATAACCTCCAATAGGGAAACCTAATGGTAATTGTGTTTTGGTATCCATAATAAAATACTCTTGCTCAAAACCAAACCAGAAATCATCATCTTCATCATCAATAGTTGCTCTTCCGTTAGAAACGTGTGGAGTACCATCTGCATTTAAAACTTCTGTCATTACCAAATATCCATTTCTTCTTGCAGGATCTGGATAAATTGCAACAGGTTTTAATAAACAGTCAGAAGAACCTCCTGAAGCTTGTCTAGTAGATGAGCCATCAAAAGACCACATACCTAATTCTTCAACAGTTCCTTGAAAGTTTTCATGTTCTTCAACTTTGGTTTTACTTCTCATATTCTGAGTTGGAAAATAACCATCTAACCAAATGTATTCTAATTTAATTTTTGCCATAATAAATTTATAAGTGATATTATACATGCAAAAATGAAATTTTTTCTATACATATCAAAAAAAATAGGGGTTAAATGTTTAAATTTGCATAAAAATAATTTTATCCCTAATTTCTAAGGGGTGTAATTAATTATAAGTAAAAAAATACTAGTAAAAATTAATAATATGTCAAAGATTAGATTTAATGCGCTGAAAGAGACTATGAATAGAAAGCCTAATAAGGTTTCTAAAACTGAAAAAAGATCTACATTGTTTGGAAAAAATGTGTTTAATAAATACGCTATGCAACAATATCTTACAAGAACTGCATATGAAAGTGTTATGAATGCAATAGAACATGGAACTAAAATAGATAGAAAAATTGCAGATCAAGTTGCGGTAAGTATGAAAGATTGGGCCATTTCAAAAGGAGCCACTCATTATACACACTGGTTTCAACCATTAACTGGTGCAACAGCCGAAAAACATGATGCTTTTTTTGAATCTATCAATGGTAGTTTGGCTATGGAAAAGTTTGATGGAGAGCAATTAGCACAACAAGAACCAGCAGCATCTAGTTTTCCAAACGGAGGAATAAGAAATACCTTTGAGGCAAGAGGTTATACAGCCTGGGATCCAACTTCACCAGCATTTATATATGAAACTACCTTGTGTATTCCAACAATTTTTGTGGCTTACACAGGTGAAGCATTAGATAACAAAACTCCTTTACTAAGAGCATTGCAAGCAATAGATACACATGCAACAGCAGTTTGTAAATATTTTGATAAAAACGCTTCTAAAGTAAGCGCGACTTTAGGTTGGGAGCAAGAATATTTTTTAATTGATGATGCTTTGGCAAATTCAAGACCAGATATTTTGTTAACTGGAAGAACTTTGGTGGGACATTTTTCAGCAAAAGGACAACAACTGGGTGATCATTATTTTGGTACTATACCTGCAAGAGCAATGAGTTTTATGCAAGATTTAGAACAAGAATGTATGTTGTTGGGTATTCCTGTAAAAACTAGGCACAATGAAGTAGCTCCTAATCAATTTGAAATAGCACCTATTTATGAAGAAGCTAATTTGGCAGTAGATCATAACTCCTTATTAATGGATGTGATGGAAAAGGTTTCTAAACGTCATAAATTTAAAGTTTTATTTCATGAAAAACCATTTGAAGGCATTAATGGTTCTGGAAAACACAACAATTGGTCTTTATCAACTGCAGACGGAACAAACTTGCTAAGTCCTGGTAAAACACCTATGAAAAATCTACAGTTTTTAACCTTTTTTATAAACACTATAAAAGCCGTTTATGAAAATGAAGAACTGTTAAGAGCTTCAGTCGCATCTGCAAGTAATAACCTTAGATTGGGTTCTAATGAGGCACCACCTCCAATAATTTCTGTGTTTATTGGAAATCAATTATCAGCAGTTTTAGATGAGCTAGAAAATGTAACCAAAGGAAAATTATCTCCACAAGAAAAAACCGATTTAAAACTGAATATTATTGGCAAAATTCCAGAAATTTTATTGGATAATACAGATAGAAATAGAACTTCTCCATTTGCATTTACAGGCAATAAATTCGAATTTAGAGCAGTTGGTTCTTCTGCAAATTGTGCCATTCCAATGACAGTGTTAAACACAATTGTTGCAAAGCAATTAAAAGAATTTAAAGTTGAGGTAGATAAATTAATTGA
Organism: Polaribacter aestuariivivens; assembly: GCF_005885675.1. Taxonomy (GTDB): domain Bacteria; phylum Bacteroidota; class Bacteroidia; order Flavobacteriales; family Flavobacteriaceae; genus Polaribacter; species Polaribacter aestuariivivens. The sequence goes on along the minus strand of NZ_VANR01000005.1, from coordinate 20,917 downwards.
CACTAAAAACCTTAAAAAAGACGAAGCGGTTTTTAATGTTTTAAGAGAATACATAAAAGCTTCTAAAAAAATTAGGTTTGAAGGTGATGGTTATGCCGAAAACTGGGAAAAGGAAGCAAAAAAACGAGGACTAAGCAATAATAAACCTGCACCAGAAGCACTTAAAGTGCAAGTTTCTAATAAGGCAATAGCACTTTATGAAGAAATGGGAGTAATGAGCAAAATAGAAATTGAGGCTCGTTATGAAATTGCTTTAGAAGAATATACAAAACGCTTACAAATAGAAGGAAGAGTTTTAGGCGATATGGCTCGAAATCATGTGATACCTACAGCAATAATTTATCAAAATACATTGTTAGAAAACACTAAAAATTTAAAAGAAATATTTGGTGACGATTATAAAAATATAGCTAAAGAACAAATAGAATTAATTATGATTATTTCCAATCATATTACAGAAATAAATGCTTTGGTTATAAAAATGGAAGAACAACGCTCAAAAGCAAACAAGCAAAAAGCAGTAAAATCGGCAGAAATGTATTGCAACAATGTAAAACCATATTTCGAAGAAATCCGTTATCATTGCGATAAGTTAGAAACCATGGTAGATGATAATTTATGGCCACTAACCAAGTATAGAGAGCTTTTGTTTACAAAATAAAATTATTTGGGCGTTTTAACGGGCTTTCCATTATATCTTTTTTTTACCAAAAAAAGGATGCCATTGCAATCCCTAACGCAAATAGCAAAACCGAAAAGGAAGTTTTTAAAAACAACAAAATTCGTTATAATTTTCCACTGTTTTTTTTAATCAAAAGCCTAAATTTGCAAACACAACACAACAACATGAGTCAAGAAGTTTCTAAAAGATACGCACAAAGAGGCGTTTCTGCATCCAAAGAAGATGTACACAATGCTATTAAAAACATAGACAAAGGTTTGTTTCCAAAAGCATTCTGTAAAATTGTACCAGACTATTTAACAAATGACGATGATTATTGTTTAATAATGCATGCAGATGGTGCAGGAACAAAATCGTCTTTGGCATATATGTATTGGAAAGAAACTGGTGATATTTCCGTTTGGAAAGGTATTGCACAAGATGCTTTAATTATGAATATTGACGATTTGTTGTGTGTTGGAGCAACAGACAATATCATGCTATCATCTACCATTGGTAGAAATAAAAGTAAAATTCCTGGAGAAGTTTTATCAGCAATTATAAATGGTACTGAAGAGTTGATTGAAGACTTAAAAAAGTTTGGAGTAACCATTCATTCTACAGGAGGTGAAACTGCAGATGTTGGCGATTTAGTTCGTACAATTATTGTAGATTCTACAGTAACTGCACGTATGAAACGCTCTAATGTTATTGATAATGCGAACATAAAAGCAGGTGATATAATTGTTGGTTTAGAATCTTTCGGACAAGCAACTTATGAAACTGAATATAATGGAGGTATGGGTTCTAACGGATTAACTTCTGCAAGACATGATGTTTTTCATAACTATTTAGCAAAAAAATATCCAGAAAGTTTTGATGCTGCAGTTCCTGCAGATTTGGTGTATTCTGGAAACACAAAACTGACAGACGAAGTAGAAAATTCGCCAATTGATGCTGGTAAATTAGTATTATCGCCAACAAGAACGTATGCACCAATTATTAAAGAAATTTTATCGAAATTTAATTCTGATAAAGTTCACGGAATGATACATTGTTCTGGAGGCGCACAAACAAAAATTTTACATTTTGTAGACAATTTACATATTGTAAAAGACAATTTATTTCCAATTCCACCATTGTTTAAGTTGATACAAGAACAATCAAAAACAGATTGGAAAGAAATGTACCAAGTTTTTAATTGTGGACACAGAATGGAAATTTACGTTTCTCCAGAAATTGCTGAAAACATCATTGCTATCTCAAAATCTTACAATGTAAATGCACAAATTGTGGGTAGTGTAAAAGCTGCTGATACAAAGAAATTGACTATTAAAAGTGAATTTGGCGTTTTTGAGTATTAATTTTTTTAGTTTCGCGAATAGTTTTGTATAAACGTCTGTTACGGGTTAATATGTGTTATTTTTCGATTTAGAACTGACGTTAGCAATTCCGAGTGGATTCGGATGTGGTCGAATCCGCCGTAATTGTGGTTATACAGTGTTGGCAACTGGCTTTATTAAATATAGATTATCAATACTTCATAACATTTAAAAAATGCTAATTATTTTTGAAGGCTTATTCTTTATTTAAATAGCTATTCCTTATTCCATTCATCAAACCATTCGCTGCCATAAATTTTAGCTGCCACTATAAGTTTGTTTTTATAAACCCAACTCCAAGCTTCTGGAAAACCTTGAATATTAATTCTCCATTCGGTTTGATTAAAGTTAGGTTGACCAAAAAGAAGAGTAGCAGCCTTTTTAGCTTGCTCTTTGTTTTGATAATTTATGACTATCTCATACAGTGGTTTGTTTTGTTCATTATCAAAGTAATAAAATACGATTGGGATTTCAGGTATTTTAGTTTTTTGCGAGTATACAATCCTAAAATCAGTAACGTTGTTCGATTCTAGTACCAGATTGCTTCCTATTAAATTCTTGAAATCAGCCAAATTCATTCCAAAGTATATTTCCGAATTTATTTCGGGCGGTAATATATTAATAGCATTACTAGTTTTGTTTTGAGCTATAATTGAGGTATTATATAAAAAAAATGAGATGAACAAAAGATATATGATAGTATTATGTTTTTTTTTCATTTTTTGGTTTTAACTTTAAGATTAATGTACATAATTGTTTTTTCGTTCTGTATTGCATGCAGCTTGTTGCCAATAACACGATTATGACGTCTGTTTTAAAGATTTATAATCGGTGTTAGCGAAGTTATATTTTTTTAAGTTTAGAAACAAATTAAATTATTTTACACTCTCAAAAACAAAATCAATACTAAAATCATCATTAGAAACGAATGCTTTTAACTGCTTGTTTTCTATGTAATATTTTATTTTGGTAGGAAATTCATTTTGTGCATTTTCACATACAAAAGAAGTATCTGTTTGTGATGTAAATTTAAAAAAAGTGGCGGTTTCATTTACACCTTCTACTTTTAATTGAAACGTATCATTTACAGATACAATACTCATAATTTCTTTAAATGTGGTGTCTTTATTTTTTAGTGTGTAACCTACTCCTGTAAAATTGGTATTCCAATTCTCGTAAGTTTTATATCCTTCTTTGTCGTTTAAACGAATCCATTTTCCAATGATAAAAGTTGGTTTGTTCACGTTTTCTGTTTCTGTTTTACAAGAAATTATCAATAAAAAAGAACAAATGAGCAGAAAATATTTCATAACAAGTACGTTTTAATTATTCAAATATACTCAAAACGAAACATTTAAATTTCCGATAAATATTGTAAATTCGCAGTACAAGAAAAGAGTATCAAATGTTAGAAAAAATAAGAATTGTAAAACAACGTTATGATGAGGTTTCGGATTTAATTATTCAACCTGATGTAATTACAGATCAAAAACGGTATGCGCAATTAATGAAGGAGTACAAAGATTTAGGTGATGTTGTTAAAAAAGGAGATGAATACCAACAATTAATAAATAATATAGAAGAGGCAAAAGAAATTATTGCTGATGGTTCTGATGCAGAAATGACAGAAATGGCAAAAATGCAATTAGAGGAAGCCAATACTAGAATACCTGAATTGGAAGATGAAATTAAGTTTTTGTTAATACCAAAAGATCCAGAAGATTCTAAAAACGCAGTGGTAGAATTACGTGCTGGAACTGGTGGAGATGAAGCTAGTATTTTTGCAGGAGATTTGTTTAGAATGTATTCTAAATACTGTGAAAGTAAAGGTTGGAAAGTTTCTACGGTAGATTATTCTGAAGGTACAAATGGTGGTTTTAAAGAAATTCAGTTTGAAGTAAATGGTGATGACGTTTATGGGATTTTAAAGTTTGAAGCTGGTGTACATCGTGTACAAAGAGTTCCGCAAACGGAAACTCAAGGTCGTGTGCATACTTCTGCAGCTACTTGTATGGTTTTTCCGGAAGCAGAAGAATTTGATGTGGAAATAAATCCAAAAGATGTAAGAATCGATTTTTTCTGTTCATCAGGTCCTGGAGGTCAATCTGTAAACACGACTTATTCCGCAGTTCGTTTAACACATATTCCAACTGGTTTAGTAGCGCAATGTCAAGATCAAAAATCACAACATAAAAATAAAGAAAAAGCATTTAAAGTATTGCGTTCACGTTTGTATGATATGGAGTTGGCAAAGAAACAAGCTGAAGATGCTTTAAAGCGTGGTTCAATGGTTTCTTCTGGAGATAGAAGTGCAAAAATTAGAACTTATAATTATGCTCAAGGTAGAGTTACAGACCATAGAATTGGATTGTCATTATATGATTTGCCAAACATTATGAATGGTGATATTCAAAAAATTATTGACGAATTGATGTTGGCAGAAAATACAGAGAAGTTAAAAGAATTAGGAGACGGAATTTAAACAGTCATTTCCTTACAAATAAAAAAACCTCTAAATTAAATATTTTGAGGTTTTTTTATTTGAGTTAGTTTTTCAATGATATGAATTAACTTATAAATTGTTTTGATTGTATTTTTGAATTGAGAAAGAAATAAAAAATGATTGCTACTAAAATTTTAGGACTCAGTAAATTTTTTACCAAGAGTAAAAAAATTAAAATTGCCATTTTACTATTGGAAGTAGCAATTCTTACATATGCATACAACAATAGTAAAAAAGAAGAGAAAGAAAAATTAGAATTGGAAAAAGAAAAAAACAACAAATTGCTTGAAAAGGAATAACTTTAAATTGCTATTGAAAAAAGTTAAAATTACTATTAAAAACTTAAAAATCGACCAAAATTCAAATGAACTTTAGTCGATTTTTTTTTATTTAAAAACTGAATTTTATTTATTTACCAAATAAATGTAATTCTGTAAACTCTTTATTAATAGTTATAGAATGAGATTCTAAATTAATACTTTCCAGAGCAATTTCTACATTATCTACTTGTACAGTAGTTACAGTAAATGGTAAATTATGAAACACAATATGGAATTTTGTATAATTAGCATCGTAATCACCACGTTTGTGTTGTTGTAAAATAAATTCTTCTTTTTTACCAGTTGTTTTAAAAGTACGTAAGCTAAATCTTCCTTTTTTATAGTCATACCCATCATGTGCGTCATCATACAATGTTGAAGATTCTTTTCCTTCTTTGTAATAAATATCTAAGGTAATTTCATCAAATTCTTTTTCGCCAACATATTGTTGTACAGGATATTTAGGGATAACAGCACCTTCTTTAATAAAAATTGGTAAACTATCTATATCTGCATCAACCCACATTTCTTTTCCACCTTCTACAACTTCATCAGTCCAGAAATTATACCATTTACCTCTAGGAACGTACATTCTACGTCCTTTTGCATTTGGTTCTATAATTGGACAAACTAAAATTTGTTCTCCGTACACAAATTCATCACTTCTGTAATGTGTTTGATGATCTTCTTGGTCGTATAAAACTAGTGATTTTAAAATAGGAGTTCCATCATTAATATATTTCCAGAAAGCAGTGTATAAATAAGGTAACAATTGATATCTTAATTCTACGAACTTTCTTACAATGTCAGTAATTTCTTCACCAAAAACCCATGGTTCTTGATCTCCATGATCTCCAGAAGAATGTACTCTACAAAAAGCATGAAACACACCTAATTGAATCCATCTTGCAAATAATTCACCTTGAGGTTGCTCTGCAAAACCACCAATGTCAGATCCTGCAAATGAAAAACCAGACATTGCCATTCTTTGAGCTTGATTGTTTGCAATAGCTAAATGTTCCCAAGTTGCAACATTATCTCCCATCCAAGTAGAAGTATATCTTTGAGCACCAGAATAAGCAGAACGCGTAATTACGAAAGGCCTTTTTGGATATGCATATTTTTTTAAACCATGGTAGGTTGCACGTGCCATTTGTGTTCCGTAAATATTATGAGCTTTTCTGTGAGAACAAGGATTTCCATCATAATCATGACGAACATCGTTTGGAAATGATTTGTTTGGAACATCCATTACTGCAGGTTCATTCATATCATTCCACACACCTTTTACTCCAATATCTTCAATTAATTCTTTAAATAAACCAGACCACCAATCTCTAACTTCTGGTTTTGTATAATCTGGAAAATAACATTCCCCAGGCCAAACTTTACCTTTCATATAAGGGCCATCTGCACGTTTACAGAAATAATCTTTATCTAAAGCTTCTTTAAAGACATCGTATTCTAAATCAATTTTAATTCCTGGATCTATAATAACCACAGTTTTAAAACCATCATCTTCCAATTCTTTTACCATTCGTTTTGGATCAGGAAAATGATTTTTATCCCAAGTAAAACAACGGAAACCATCCATATAATCAATGTCTAAATAAATAGCATCACATGGTATTTTTAAATCTCTAAAGGTATTTGTTACTTGTTTAACATTTGCCTCTGGATAATAACTCCATTTACATTGATGAAACCCTAAAGCCCATAATGGAGGTAATGCATGAGGTTTTCCTGTTAAATCGGTATAATTTCTAACAACATCATTCATTTCTGGACCGTAAATGAAATAATAATTCATTTCACCACCTTGTGCCCAAAAACTGGTTACATTTCTTCGCTCACAAGCAAAATCGAAATGTGTTTTAAAGGTGTTGTCAAAGAAAATACCATACGACTTATTGTCTTGAATAGCTGTATAAAATGGAATAGCCTTGTAAATTGGGTCTGTATTTTTACCAAAAGCGTAAGAATCTGTTGCCCAGTTCTCGAAACGCTTTCCTTTCATATTTACATCTACAGGTTTATCACCCAAACCATAAAAGCTTTCTGCTTTTTGACAGGTTTTACTCATTTTAACGATGTCTCCACCATATTCGTAACTTTCTTCCCAGTGGAAACCAATTTCATCTTCATTAATCAATTTTGAGTCTAAAGCGTCATACAAACTAACTTGCATGCTTTGTTTTTCTACTTTACAAATTAATTTTGAAGTTGTAATTATATAATGTGTTTCATCTTCACTAATTTTTAAGAAGCTATAACCTCTACTTGCGTGAATAGTTACTCCGTAAGAAAAATCGTTTTCAAATTTTCCTGTTGTGGAATAACGAAAACGAATTACACTATCTCTAATAACGGTAACTTGTAAAACAACATTGTTTTTTGTTGTAAAGTATAAAGTATCTACGTCTTTTTTATATTTTACTATTTCTGAAGGAAATAGATTTCCTTTTTGTTCTAATTCAGTATTAACAATCATAATTGTTTGCTTGTTTTTAATCTTGTAAATTTCGTAAAAGTTTGTAATAGAACCTTCTGTAAATTCTTTTTTTTACGATAACGTTTTAGTTTATTTTATCATAAACTTAGTGCTAAAATACTATAAATAAAGGAATAAAGTTGAAGTATATCTATTATTCAGAATACAATAAAAATAGTTATTGTTTTTTTTGAAGAATAGAAAAATAGCTTGTAATTTTTACAAATACGATAGTAAAAATTACAAGCTATTTTATTTAAGTTTATTGATATTTAAAAGCTAACATTGCTAACGGTGGTAAATCTAATTCGATAGAATTTTTTCTGTTATTCCAAATTTTAGATTCTGATGTAACTGTTTTGTTTTTATACTGGTTTGTTCCATTAAACTTTTTATCATCACTATTAAAAATTTCTTTTAATTTACCTGCTTTCGGTAAACCAATTCTGTATTTTTCTCTTGGAACAGGAGTCATATTTAATACTATAATGATATTGTCTTTTTCATTTTCTCCTTTTCTCATATAAGATAATACTGAGTTTTGATGATCTCCATGATCTATCCATTCAAAACCTTCGTGAGAAAATTGTTTTTGATGTAATGCTTTTTCTTTTTTGTAAAACTTATTTAATTCTTTCACCAAAGTTTGTGCTCCTTTATGCACATCGTATTGCAATAAATGCCAGTCTAAACTTCCTTCAAAATTCCATTCGGAAGTTTGTCCGAATTCTCCACCTTGAAATAATAGTTTTGTTCCTGGATGTGTAAACATATAACTGTACATCAATCTTAAATTTGCAAAACGTTGCCACTCATCTCCAGGCATTTTAGAAACGATGGATTTTTTTCCATACACAACTTCGTCATGAGAAAGAGGTAACATAAAATTTTCTGTAAAAGCGTAATTTAAACTAAAAGTTAAATCGTTTTGATGATGTTTTCTATATAGTGGTTCTTTGGCAAAATACTCTAAAGTATCGTGCATCCAACCCATCATCCATTTCATACCAAAACCTAAACCACCATCGTAAATTGGTCTTGAAACTTTTGAAAAAGAGGTTGATTCTTCTGCAATGGTTTGTACATCAGGAAAAGCTTCGTAAACAGCCATATTCATTTCTTTAATAAAATCGATAGCTTCTAAATATTCATTTCCACCATACATATTTGGTTCCCATTCTCCATCTTCTCTAGAATAATCTAAAAACAACATAGATGCTACAGCATCTACTCGTAAGCCATCTGCATGATATTGATCTAACCAAAAAATAGCATTACTAATTAAAAACGCTTTTATTTCATTTCTACCATAATTAAATATCAAACTTTTCCAATCTTGATGATATCCTTTTCTTCTATCTGGATGTTCGTATAAATGAGAACCATCAAAAAACCCTAAACCATGATCGTCTGAAGGAAAGTGAGAAGGTACCCAATCTAATAAAACGCCAATTCCGTTTTCGTGGAATTTATCAACTAAAAATTTAAATTCATCAGGATAACCAAAACGAGATGTTGGTGCAAAATATCCAGTTAATTGATATCCCCAACTTGGGTCGTAAGGATATTCCATAATTGGCATAAATTCTACGTGCGTAAAATTCATGTCTTTTACATATGCAACTAGCTCATCTGCTAATTCATTGTAGCTTAAAAAACGGTTTTCTTCAATTTGTTTTTTCCAAGAACCTAAATGAACTTCATACACAGAAAAAGGCGCATCTAATGCGTTGTTTTTTTTTCTGTTTTTCATCCATTTTTTATCATTCCAAGTATAATCATCTTCCCATACAACAGATGCTGTTTTTGGAGGATGCTCACATCTTCTTGCAAAAGGATCTGCTTTTTCCGTAATTACATTATTGCTAGAATTGCGAATTTTGTATTTATAAATTGCTCCTTTGCCAACATTTGGAATAAAACCTTCCCAGATTCCACTTCCATCCCAACGTACGTTTAAGTGGTGCTCACCTTCTTGCCAAAAATTAAAATCACCAATTACAGAAACTGCTTTTGCGCTTGGTGCCCAAACAGCAAAATAGGTTCCTTCAACACCATTTACGGTGGTAATATGTGCTCCAAATTTTTCGTATAAACGATAATGTTTTCCTGCTTTAAATAAATCAATGTCAAAATCTGTAAAAAGACTGTGTACTATTGTTTGTGTCATAGTTTTATGAATTCAATATGTTAGCAATACCTTTTAATGGAATAATAGTCCATTTTGGTCTTGAATTGAGTTCGTAGCCCAATTCGTAAATTGCTTTTTCTAATAAGCAATATTTTAATAAAAATCTTCTTTCGTTTCTGTAACCTATATGTAGGTTTGCTTCTTTTGTTGTTGCTACATAGGTTTCCATGAAAATTGAAACCATGTATTTGTATAGTAATTCGCCATATTCAAAAAGTTCTTCTCTACTTTTTGAATATTCTTTTTCGTTATTAAATATAGTTGAATAGATAGCGTAATGAAAAGAGCGAAATAAACCAGCTACATCTTTTAAAGGTGGTTGTTTTACTTTTCGGTCTCTAATTGTGCTTTCTGGTTCTCCTTCAAAATCTAAAATGCAAAAATTATCTTCTTGAACTAAAATTTGCCCTAAATGATAATCGCCATGAATTCGAATTCTTTCACCTTTTAATTTTGTCCAATCGAAATTAACCAAACGTTTTCTAATTTCATTTTTTCGTTCTAAAAAGTCTTTGGCAAGTTCTAAAGAATAGCCTTCTAATTTGTGAAAATTATTTTCTGTTAAATTTAACCTGTTTTGAAATTGATAGGTTAATCTGTTTTTTAACCAAACAGAATAATCACCATTAAACCTAGTTGGAGTGAAGGCAGTATCTGCAAATTCAGAGCCTAAAGCAACATGCATTTCAGCAGTTATTTTTGCTATTAGTTTTACTTTGTTTAAAATATTTAGTCCTAACCAATCAATTATTTGTGGAGCAACTTCTGTAATTTTTAAACGGTCGTATAATGTTACGTCTGGTAAATTAGTATATTGAATATTTTTCGTATCAATATTTTTATAAATTTTATGAATTTCTTTTAAAAAATATTCCCAAGCATCTCCTTTGTTTGGTACTAATTTTTGCATTAAGCCAATTGTAATGTTTACATCATCAGAATCAATAATATTAATGCTTCCCAAATATGGAGGTGTATTTTTAAATTCTTTTGTTTCTGATAAAAAGCGACTCATTTCATAATCTGGATTTTTATCAGCATAAATTCTTCTAAAAAACTTGAGTATAAAAGCATTATTGTAAATAATAGAAGTGTTGCTTTGTTCTACACCCATAAATTTTGAGGTTTCGTAGTTTGGAAACTTAAAACCTTCTGATTTATGATATTGTACAGGTGTTTTATCTATTGGTAAAGCTGTACAAATTCTTTCATATACTACTTTTCTAAAGCCTTCTAAAAAAATAGCATCTACAATAAACCCTTTTTTATTATTTAATTCAATTGGTAAAATTCTACTTTCTTGAGTGGCACTTTCATTTGGAACAAATGCAATAGGTAAAAAATAATGATGGTAAAATGCCTCTACAAAATTTACTTCTAAAATTAGACCAAAATAAATTTCTCCATCTTGTTGAATTTTAAAATACTCACTTAATTCTATGTATTTTAATTGACTTGATTTTCCTCCAAACCAACGTTGTTTTTGAATATAATCTTCTAAAACTTCAGATAAAAAAACAGCAGGAAATTTTGTATCCGTCATAATTTCTTCCCAGTTTTTATTGGAAGAAAACATCGTGGTTTTTGAATTTTCTGCTGTTTTGTTTAACATTATTATTTGTTGATTTTAAATATATGAAAAGGAATAAATGGATTTAATTCAACATAATTCCATTCATTATACCAATTGTAAGAATTGTTTGTGATTAAATCTTGTACTTCAATTTTTTGTCCTTCATGTATGTTTAATTGGTGTAAAGGAACTTGAACAGAACCAGACTGTGTATGATAGGCATCTAAACTAATAACGGTTAGTGTTTCATTGGTTTTGTCTTGATTCCACTTATAGAAAGCGATTAAATTATCATTTCCTGTTTCACAAAATTGAATGTTATTTGTTTGCTGAAAAGATTCGTTATTTTTTCTGATAGAATTAATTAATGAAATAATGGTTGTTAATCTATTTTCTTTGTTCCAGTCATAATGGCAAAGTTGAAACTTTTCAGACATATAATATTCTTCTTTTCCATTAATTGGCTGACTAATCATTTGTTCAAAAACTGGCCCGTAAATACCTATGTTGGAGCTTAAAGTAGCCGCTAAAGCATAACGTAAAAGAAATTTTGCTTCAGGTGCATTTTGCAAATGAAACGGATTAATATCTGGCGTATTTGGCCAAAAATTAGGTCGCATATATTCCTTTTGATCGGTTTTTGTTAACTCGTTCATATACTCGATAATCTCGTGTTTTGATTCTCGCCAAGTAAAATAAGTATACGATTGTGTGTAACCTTGTTTTGCTAGTTGTTGCATTATTTTTGGACGTGTAAACGCTTCTGCTAAAAATAATACATCTGGATGTTTCTTCTTTACTTCAGTAATTATCCAACCCCAAAAATAGTAAGGTTTTGTGTGTGGATTGTCTACTCTAAATACATTAATTCCACAATCTATCCAGTAAAATAAAGTGTCTAAACACTCTTGCCAAAGGTTTTTATAATCTGCAGTTTCCCAATAAATTGGTAAAATATCTTGGTATTTTTTTGGAGGATTTTCTGCATATTGCACAGTTCCATCTGGTCTCCATTTGAACCAATCTGGATGATCTTTTACCCAAGGATGATCTGGAGCTGCTTGTAAGGCATAATCCATCGCAATTTCAATACCTTGCTTTTTTGCATCTTTTATCAATTCTTTAAAATCTTCTAAAGAACCTAATTCTGGATGAATATCTTTATGTCCTCCGTGTTTAGAACCTATTCCCCAAGTAGAACCAACATCATTTTTTTCTGCTACAGTAGTATTGTTTTTTCCTTTTCTGTTTACTTCTCCAATTGGATGAATAGGAGGGAAGTATAAGGTGTCAAATCCCATTTTTGCAACTCTAGGTAATAATCTATGACAATCTTTAAAAGTACCATGTTTACCTTCAGTTTCAGAGGCTGATCTTGGAAAAAATTCGTACCAAGTGCTAAAACGTGCCTTTAATCTGTCTACATAAACAGGTAAAGATTTGCTTTCCTGCGCCAATTGCTTTATAGGATATTTGATTAAAGTTTCTTTTAATTTGTTAGAAACTGCTTCTTTTATTGCTTTAGCATATTTAGTTTCGTCTTCAAAAATGGCAATTAAACTATTTAAATATTTTTTTTCTTCTGTAGTTGCTTTTTTAACAATAGGTTTTAATAGTTCTGCACCTTCTAAAAGCTCGGATTTTACATGCTGGTAATCATCAATTTTTCTGCCAATACCATGTTGCCAGTTTAATGGATAATCTACCCAACCTTGTAATTTGTACTCATAAAAACCTTGTTTTGTTACTTGAAAACTTGCAGTGTATCCATCATTATTTGTTGGATGCATTCTTGTTTCTTTCCAAGTTTTTTCACTTTTATGTTTGTATAATAAACTTGCTTGAATTACATCATGTCCGTCTACTAAAACATCTGCAGTTACAGTTACAATTTCGTTAATTACGCGTTTTATAAAAACAGCTCCACAGTTTAATTGAGGAGCTATATTTTCAATTACAATTCTACTTTGATTTTGCATTCTACTATTTTTCTTTTTATTTTAAAGAATTAAAAATTAGTCCATCCCAATTTTAGTTCCTTTGGGTATTACAGCTTCTTTTTTAATAACTACAATTCCGTCTTTAATAAAGTAAGTATCTGTTTCAGTATCTTCTAAATGAGGACCTCCGTTAATTTTAGTATCGTCACCAATTCTACAATTTTTATCTATAATACAATTATTGATGTGACATCTATCACCAATTCCCATCATGATTTCTATTTTATTATTGGCAACTTCCTCTAAGGTTTCAAAACTATCATTACCCATCATATATGTGTTTGAAACTACTGCTTCTTTACCTATTCTAGATCGAATTCCAATAACACACGTGTCTATTTTAGCAGCATTTATAATACAACCTTCTCCAATTACGGCTTTGTGCAGCATTGTTCCAGAAACTTTTGAGGTAGGTAATATTCTTGCTCTAGTATATATTCGATTTTCTTCGTCGTATAAATTAAATTTTGGGACTTCTTCTGCTAAGCCCAAATTTGCTTCAAAGAAAGAATCTATATTTCCGATATCTGTCCAATATCCTTCATATTGGTAACTTAAAGTTTTGTGCTCACCAATTGCTTGTGGTATAATTTCTTTTCCAAAATCAACGGTATCTGGATTGTTCATTAATTTCACTAAAAGGTCTCTATTGAAAATATAAATTCCCATAGATGCTAAATAGTGTCTCTCTTCATTTTTCATTTGGTCACTAACATCTGAAGTCCAATCAGGCAATAAATCTGCATCTGGTTTTTCTATAAAAGAGGTGATAATATTTTCGTCATTTGTTTTTAAAATTCCAAAAGAAGTTGCATCTTTTGCGTTTACTGGGTAAGTTGCAATTGAAATTTCTGCGTTACTTTCTCGATGTTTTTTAATCATATCATTAAAATCCATTTGATATAACTGATCCCCAGAAAGTATTAAAGCATACTCGAAGTCATTTTGAAGGAAATGATGCATACTCTGTCTTACAGCATCTGCAGTACCTTGAAACCATTTATCACTATGTATGGTTTGTTCTGCAGCTAAAACATCTACAAATGCTGTACTGAAAAAACTAAAATGATAGGTGTTTTTTATATGTTGATTTAAAGATGCAGAATTAAATTGTGTTAATACATACATTCTTTTAATATCGGAATTTATACAATTTGAGATAGGAATATCTACCAACCTATATTTTCCTGCAATTGGTACTGCTGGTTTAGATCTGTCTTCTGTTAATGGATATAATCTAGATCCTTGTCCTCCTCCTAAAATTATTCCTAATACTTTGTCGTTTATCATCTGATTATTTTTTTAATGATTCGTATAACTTTTCTACTTGTTTGGCAATTGAAACCCAGTCAAAATGATCTTCAACTCTTTTTCTACTTTTTTCTGCCATTTGATTTTTCAAAGTAGGGTTATTAATTATTTTATTAATTCCATTTGCCAAATCTCTTGCAAATTTATCTGGATTTTCAGGTTCAAAAGGTGCTTCTTTTTGTTGTTCAACAGGAATTAAAAGACCGGTTTCATTATGAACAACAACTTCTTTAATGCCTCCAACAGCGCTTGCAACAACAGCTGTTTTACAAGCCATGGCTTCAATATTAATAATTCCAAAAGGCTCATAAATAGAAGGGCAACAAAAAACGTCTGCATGTGAGTACAATTGAATAACTTCTTTTTTGGTAACCATTTTATCAATCCAAATAACGTTATCTCTGGTTTTTTTTACTTCATTTACGGCATTTTCCATTTCAATACCAATTTCCTTTGTGTCTGGAGCACCTGCACAAAGTACTATTTGTGTTTCTTTATCAATATATTTTATTGCATTTACTAAATGAATAATTCCTTTTTGCCTTGTTATTCTTCCTACAAAAAGTACGTAAGGTTTTGATTTATCTATATTATATTCTTCTAAAGTCGAAGTTTCTTTAGTAACTACGTATTCTTTTAAATTAATTCCGTTATAAATCACCTTTACCTTACTCTCATCAACATTAAAATGTTTTAGTACATCTACCTTAGTTTCTTTTGAAACGGCAATAATAGCGTCTGCCATTTCTATTGCAGTTTTTTCAATCCAAGAGGATGCTTCGTATCCGTTTCCTAATTGTTCGCGTTTCCAAGGTCTTAGTGGTTCTAATGAGTGAGTTGTAATAACTAATGGAATGTTGTAGCAAAGTTTGGCTACAATACCTGCAAATTGAGCATACCAAGTGTGGCAGTGTACAACATCTGCATTTATAGTTTTTGCATTCATTTGAATACAAGTACTTAGTGTTTTTAGAACTGCTTTTAATTTATCATCTGATTCGTCGAAAATAATATTTTCAAACGGATAGCCTTTTACAGATAGATTGTCATTTTTTAAATCTTGATCACCAAAACACCTCACATCAACTTCCATTAATTTAGCAAGTTCATTTGCTAAATATTCGACATGAACTCCAGCCCCACCATATACGTACGGAGGAAATTCTCTTGTAAAAAAAAGTGCTTTCATAAGTTTAAAAGATAGTTTAAAGTTTAGTGAACTTTGTTAATTAGATAATTAACGACGTTAAATTAACAAAAAAAAATCAGGTATACCTATGAAAGCAACATTATTATTACTTTAATAATATAAAAAGAGAATATCAATAACTTAATACATATTTAATAGTAGTTTGAAATTTTGTTTGCTATATCTGCAAGAAAAAAAACATGAATTTAATTATTGCGCTGCTTATTAATTTCATCTTGGAGCTGTCTTCTTAACTTTTGTTCTTTCTCCAATGATTTTTTTCTATGCAGTTCGTATTCTTGTTCAATTTCTAATAAGTTATTTTGCGCTTCTTTAGTAATAACATTGCTTTTAGAAAATTTGTAAGCAAAGTATAATAAAGTTAATGTTAGTATAAAAACAAGCCCCCATAAAATAAGGTTATACGTAGTTTTGTTTAGTTGTAAACCAAATAAAGAAATAGAATTTTCTTTGTTTGTTGATGTTTTTAAATCAAACTGAGTTTTAGAAAGATCTTTTTGTATTTTTTCGATGTTTTCTCTTTCCGTTTTAAGTAATCTTTCTTTTTCTGAAATAAGTTTTTGAGACGCCTTTATTGAGTCTAACACATCTTGTTTTAGTTTCTGAAATTTGTCTTTACTAATCACCTTATAATTTTGATATGAGGTGGAAGTTCTATATATATCGTCAAATTGAGTTTCTAAAGAAATTGTTTCATTTTGTGATTCTTGAGAGTAAATAATTGACGTTAAAAAGGTGAAAAGAATTGTAATTTTTAAAAGTTTCATGTATCTGTTTTTTTTGTAAACGATTTTTTTTTCAAAAGAATAAATGTACTAAAAAAACCCAAACGAAATCGTTTGGGTTTTATTATAAGCAAGTAATTTATATTTATTTAATTTTCTCTACAACTGCCTTAAAAGCTTCTGGGTTGTTTACAGCTAAATCTGCTAAAACCTTACGGTTTAATTCGATGTTATTAGCTTTTACTTTTCCCATAAACTGAGAGTAAGACATTCCATTTAAACGAGCTGCAGCGTTAATACGTACAATCCATAAAGAACGGAAGTTTCTCTTATTGTTTTTACGGTCTCTATATGCATAAAGCATACCTTTTTCAACCGCATTTTTTGCTACTGTGTAAACGTTTTTTCTACGTCCGAAGTAACCTTTTGCTGCCTTCAAGATTTTTTTTCTTCTTCTTCTTGAGGCTACTGAATTTACTGATCTTGGCATAATTTCAATGTGTTTTGTAATGAGCGACGTTACAAACGTACTTTTAATTAAATATGATTTTAATTGCTACATTACATGGTTAATAATAAAATTCCCTGTTATTAAACTTATTTTAAGTTTAATTGCAATTTAATGTTTGGCTCATCTGCTTTGTGTACCAAAGTATCATGAGTTAACTTTAACTTACGTTTTTTAGACTTCTTTGTTAAGATGTGACTTTTAAACGCGTGCTTTCTTTTAATTTTTCCAGAACCAGTAAGTTTAAATCTTTTTTTGGCGCTAGATTTGGTTTTCATTTTAGGCATTTCTCCTTCGTTTTAACTTGCTTAATATTATTATTTACAAAATTAACATCTAAAATGTTGTGATGTTTTTTTTTGTAATTATTTTACTTTTTTTGGAGCAATAAACATAATCATACGTTTACCTTCTAATTTTGGTAATTGCTCAACTTTACCATACTCTTCTAATTCTTGAGCTAACTTTAATAATAGAATTTGTCCTTGTTCTTTAAAGATGATTGAACGTCCTTTGAAAAATACAAATGCTTTTAATTTAGCTCCATCTTGTAAGAATTTTATGGCATGTTTTTTCTTAAATTCATAGTCATGCTCATCTGTTTGAGGTCCAAAACGTATTTCTTTAATGGTAACTTTAGTAGCTTTAGATTTTAAAGCTTTTTCACGTTTTTTTTGCTCATACAAGAACTTCTTGTAATCAATAACTTTACAAACAGGTGGTTTTGCTTTTGGAGATATTTCTACCAAATCCAACTCTTGTTCTTTGGCAATTTCTTTAGCTTTTGCTAATGGATATACACCAATTTCTACATTATCACCTACAAGGCGAACTTCGTCAACATATTTTATTTTTTCATTAATTCTATGTTGATCTTCTTTGATTACTCTCAACGGTCTTCTTGACCTACTTCTACGTATTGCTATGACTTAAAATTTTTAAATTTAACTTATGGTTTTATACAAACCTTTTTATTTTATTGAATTTCAAAATTAACTAAAATTTTTTCAATGTTTTACTTTCTTCTTCTTTAATTAAAGAAATAAATTCTTCAATGGTAAATGTTCCAATATCACCTTCACCATGTTTTCTTACAGAAACCGTGCCATCTTGCTCTTCTTTTTCACCAACAATTACCATAAATGGTACTTTACTAACTTCTGCATCTCGTATTTTACGTCCGGTTTTTTCACTTCGGTTGTCTACGAGGGCGCGAATTTCGGAATTTTCTAACGATTCTAAAACTTTTTCTGAATATTTTTGATATTTGTCACTGATTGGCAATAAGATAACTTGATCTGGTGTTAGCCAAAGTGGGAAATTTCCACCTGTATGTTCTAGCAATACTGCAATAAATCGTTCCATGGAACCAAATGGCGCTCTATGAATCATTACAGGTCTGTGAGATTGATTATCTGAACCTGTATAGGTCAAATCAAAACGTTTTGGTAAATTATAATCAACTTGTATGGTTCCTAATTGCCAACTTCTGCCTAGTGCATCCTTCACCATAAAATCTAATTTAGGGCCATAAAAGGCAGCTTCACCCTCTTCAACAACAAAATTTAAACCCTTATCTGTTGCTGCATTAATAATTGCTTGTTCTGCAATTTCCCAAGTTTCTGTGTCTCCTATATATTTATCAGGATTATTTTTATCTCTAATAGAAACTTGTGCTGTAAAATCTTCGAATCCTAATGATCCAAACACATATAATACTAAGTCTATTACGTTTTTAAACTCTTGATCTAATTGTTCTGATGTACAGAAAATATGAGCATCATCTTGCGTAAAACCTCTAACACGTGTTAATCCATGTAGTTCTCCACTTTGTTCATATCTGTATACAGTCCCGAACTCTGCAAAGCGTTTTGGTAAATCTTTATAAGAATGTGGTTTAAAGTTGTAAACCTCACAGTGATGTGGGCAGTTCATTGGTTTTAACAAAAACTCTTCATCCATTTTCGGAGTTTTAATGGCTTGGAAACTGTCTTCACCATATTTTTCATAATGTCCAGAAGTAACATATAGTTCTTTCTGACCAATATGAGGTGTCATTACCATTTCGTATCCTGCTTTTTTCTGCGCCGCTTTTAAAAAATCTTCTAAACGAGCTCGTAAAGCAGCTCCTTTTGGTAACCACAAAGGCAAACCTGCACCTACTTTTTGAGAAAAAGTAAACAGTTCTAATTCTTTTCCTAACTTTCTGTGGTCTCTCTTTTTAGCTTCTTCTAGCAACTCTAAATATTCAGTCAACATTTTTTGCTTTGGAAAACTAATTCCATAAACACGAGTCAACTGATTATTCTTTTCGTCACCACGCCAATAAGCACCAGCAACATTCATTATTTTTACAGCTTTTATAATTCCAGTATTTGGAATGTGCCCCCCTCTACATAAGTCAGTAAAATTACTGTGGTCACAAAAAGTGATATCACCATCCGTCAAGTTTTCTATCAACTCAACTTTATATTCATTATTTTCTTCTTTATATAAAGACAAAGCATCTGCCTTAGAAACCGAACGCATAGAAAATTCATGTTTTCCTCGAGCAATTTCTAAAAACTTCTTTTCTAACTTACCAAAATCATTTTCAGAAAGTACTTCTTCTCCTAAATCAACATCGTAATAAAAACCATTATCAATTGCAGGTCCTATTGTTAACTTCGCATTCGGATAAAAACTTAAAATAGTTTCAGCCAAAACATGTGCAGAGGAATGCCAGAAAGCTTTCTTCCCACCATCATCATTAAATGTAAATAAAACTAAAGAACCATCTTTGGTAAGTGGAGTAGTGGTTTCAACAGTCGTTCCGTTAAAACTTGCAGATATAACGTTTCTAGCGAAACCTTCACTAATGCTTTTTGCAACATCCATAGGAGTGCTATTTATTGCAAACTCCTTAATACTTCCGTCAGGTAAAGTAATTTTAATCATTTAAAATATAATTTTGAGATTGCAAAGATATTAGAAAACAATTTTTTACACAATATATATATGTACTTATTATAGTAATCTTTATTTGGGTGTTTCCGCGCAAAAAAAGCGCGACCGGGCTTTCCGCACTTGCTTTTTATTTGCTTTATATTGCAAATAAAAGAGCTCAAACAAATGCTTCAATCCCTAACACAAGCACCTTTATGAAGTATTTGTAGTAGTAAAAAGTATTAGCAACAAATTAAATTGTAAAAGATAATGCTGTTATTCTGTGGTATCTTATCTCCAAGATATAGATAAAATTATTCAGTAGTTTTGGTTTTTGCTATTAGAAATAAAAAAGATTCAAAAAACTTTTGGTTCTAACTTTCGTGTTTTCAATGGGTTAAAGTTTTAGAAGAAATAAAACAGAAAAGAATTTGTAAAAAGGGTTGTGAGAGTAAAAAGGAGTTGTATATTTGCACCCGCTAACGGAAAAACAGTTACGTTAGTAGAGTTCATTGAGGTGTTGTTTTTGTATTATTAGTTTGTTTTAGTTGATTTGTTTTTTTGGAGAAAAAAAGATTAAAAAAAAACGAAATTAAATTAGGTTGATAATTAAAAAACATTGTATCTTTGCCGTCCGATTTATCGGGGAGTAAGGTTCATTTTTTTAGAGGGTAAAAAAGATTTAAAAAAAATAATTATTTTACTTGTCAATTTAAAAATAAGTTTTAAATTTGCACCCGCTAATGGAAATAGCAAAACGATCAAAGAGATTTTGGAATAGTAATTTAGAGTAATTATTAGTTAGTTCGATTCTAGCGTTTCTACAAATTAGGATTTATAACGATTGTGAAAGCAAGAGTGCGATACCCTAAAAGTTCATTGAAAATATTGAAATTGACAGCGTAAACAAAGAGTAGAATAACCGCATTATTTATAATGTAAATTCTTTTGAAACTTATTCATTCATATTATTTAAGATATACAATGAAGAGTTTGATCCTGGCTCAGGATGAACGCTAGCGGCAGGCCTAACACATGCAAGTCGAGGGGTAACATTGGTGCTTGCACCAGATGACGACCGGCGCACGGGTGCGTAACGCGTATAGAACCTACCTTT
>NZ_VANR01000004.1 GCF_005885675.1 Polaribacter aestuariivivens | reverse complement strand
TAAATTGTAAATGACCTTGAATAGAGCCATAACAATCAAAAACAGCCTTACTAATGTCAATTCCAAAAGTTTCATTATATTTATTCATATGAAATGATTTAGGAAAGAATAAACTACTTGAACTCACAACAACTTGAAATCGAGATCTAAAGTCTCACAGAACTGAACGTGATGTAAAGTAGAAAAGAGAGAGGATTATCAATGTTGTCGAAGTCTAAGCTTCACCGTGTATACTAACCTTAATTCTCTCTTTTATTCTTTCTGATTATTTGTCAAATTTATTAAAAGACAAACTTAAGACGTGTATAATTTATTGCTGTCTTCTTGCCTACTTGCGAAAGTCCTCGCGGATTTTCTATTCGGTTTGTATTTTCAAAATCGGTGCTTTTATTTATTTTTAACTCTATGTCTTTAGGTACTATCTTTATCTTATTTTCTTCGATAGAATCAGAAAATAATTCATTTTCATAGTAAAAAAGTTTACGGTACGTAAAAGTAAGAAACTTAAAGACATAAAAAAACGGATTGTTCGTAAACAATCCGTTGATTCTATGAGCATTAAGCTTAGTAGCGGGAACTGGACTCGAACCAGTGACCTTCGGGTTATGAGCCCGACGAGCTACCTACTGCTCTATCCCGCGATTTGGACTGCAAATATACAACACATTCTAAGTAACTACCAAACTTTATTTTAATTATTTTTTAATCACTTAAAATTGAAGGAACTGTAAAAAGAAATTATCTTTGCGACATGATACATAAAGCCGGTTTTGTAAATATTATAGGAAATCCTAACGTAGGTAAATCTACCTTAATGAACGCTCTAGTTGGAGAAAAACTATCTATCATCACGCCAAAAGCACAAACTACCAGACATCGTATTTTAGGTATTGTAAACGACAAAAATCATCAAATTGTATTTTCTGATACTCCAGGAATCATTAAACCTGCTTATGAATTACAATCGTCTATGATGGACTTCGTTAAATCTGCATTTGAAGATGCAGACATACTTATTTATATGGTTGAAGTTGGAGAAAAAGAATTAAAAAATGAAGCCTTTTTTAATAGAATTATTCATAGCGAAATTCCTATCATATTATTATTAAATAAAATTGATAAATCTTCGCAAGATGAAGTTGAAGAAAAAATTGAATATTGGAATACAAAAGTACCCAATGCAGATGTTTTTGTAATTTCAGCACTTGAAGGCTTTAATGTTTCGCAAGTTTTTGAAAAAATAAAAGAATTATTACCAGAAGGTCCTGCATTTTATCCAAAAGATCAATTAACAGACAAACCAGAACGCTTTTTTGTAAATGAAAAAATTAGAGAAAAAATATTAATTCATTACAAAAAAGAAATTCCATATTCTGTAGAAGTAGAAACAGAAGAGTTTATTGAGGAAGAAAACATTGTTAGAATTCGATCCGTAATTATGGTTGAAAGAGAAACTCAAAAAGGAATAATTATTGGCCATAAAGGTTCCGCTATAAAAAGAGTTGGTGCAGAGGCTAGAAAAGATTTAGAAAAATTCTTTGAGAAAAAAGTATTTATAGAACTATTTGTAAAAGTGAATAAAAATTGGCGAAGCGACAAAATTCAATTGAAACGTTTTGGTTATAATCAGAAATAATTTTAAATATTCTCTATCATAAAATCATGTAGTTTTTTCATTTGTGGTTTACCAGTATCTTTCCCTATTTTTCCTAAAAAATAAAGTAAAACCCAAATTATAGGCAAAAAAACAATCATAATTATTGGAAAAAATAACGATTCGTTTAAGGAAAAACGAGTGTATAAGAAAACACAAAAACCTAAAAACGAAATTCCAATTATAAAATGAACAAACATAAAAAGCGTCCAAACTTGAGGTTTTGGTCCAAAAAGTCCTTTTAATTCCGATACATTTTCACCTCTATCTAATATTTCTAAATGTAATTGAGGAGACCAAAAATGCTCCTCTCTTTTAGGTACAGAAATAAAAATATGTCCATTAACAATAGTGCCTCTAAAATTATTTTTGTTACTTTTTAAAACTTCTATAAAACGATTTAAAACAACATCCGAATTTTCATCTAAATCTATTGAAAATCGCGGTCTTAAGAATAATTCGCTATTTCTTTTTTCAATAAGAAGTTTCTTTTTATCATTCATTAATAATCATTTTAAAAGTGCTTAAATTTACAATTATTTATCCTACAGTAAATTGTATCTTTGCAAAAAATATCAAGTAAAATGAATAGTATTGTTGCCATTGTAGGAAGACCGAATGTAGGGAAGTCAACACTTTTTAATAGGTTAGTTCAGCGTAGAGAAGCCATTGTAGATTCCGTAAGTGGAGTTACTAGAGATAGACACTATGGGAAATCTGATTGGAATGGAAAAGAATTTTCAGTTATTGATACTGGAGGATATATTATTGGATCTGATGACATTTTTGAAGAAGAAATTAGAAAGCAAGTTGCTTTAGCTATTGACGAAGCAGATATTATTGTTTTTGTGGTTGATGTAGAAGAAGGAATTACACCTATGGATGCTGAAGTTGCAAAATTATTGCGTAAAGTTAAAAAACCAATATTTGTTACTGTAAATAAAGTTGATAACGCAATGCGAGATGCAGATGCTGTAGAATTTTATAATTTAGGATTAGGAGATTATCATACCATCTCATCAATAAATGGAAGTGGAACTGGAGATTTACTTGATGCTTTGGTTGAAAAAATGCCAGAACCAGAACCTATAAATTTAGAGAAAGAAGAATTACCGAGATTTGCTGTAGTTGGAAGACCTAATGCAGGAAAATCATCTTTCATAAACGCTTTAATTGGTAAAGATAGAAACATTGTTACCAATATTGCTGGTACTACAAGAGATTCTATAGATACAAAATACAACAGGTTTGGTTTCGATTTTAACTTAGTAGATACTGCTGGAATTAGAAAAAAATCGAAAGTAAAAGAAGATTTAGAGTTCTATTCTGTAATGCGTGCTGTAAGAACTATAGAGTATTCTGATGTAATTATTTTAGTGGTAGATGCCACGCGTGGTTTTGAAGGTCAAGACCAAAATATTTTTTGGTTGGCAGAAAAAAACAGAAAAGGTATTGTCATTTTAATAAATAAATGGGATTTGGTTGAAAAAGAAACCAATACCATGCGTGATTTTGAAGCAATGGTTAAAAAACAAATCGAACCATTTACAGATGTTCCAATTGTTTTTATATCTGCTTTAACAAAACAACGTATATTTAAAGCAATTGAAACCGCTGTTGAAGTTTTTGAAAAAAGAAAACTCAAAATATCTACAAGTAAATTAAATGATGTAATGTTGGATATTGTTAAAAGCTATCCACCACCAGCTATAAAAGGAAAGTTTGTGAAAATTAAATACTGTATGCAGTTACCAACACCAACTCCACAGTTTGCATTTTTTTGTAATTTACCACAGTACGTTAAAGATCCTTATAAACGTTTTTTAGAAAATAAACTACGCGAAATTTATGATTTTTCTGGAGTACCAATAACCATTTATTTCAGGCAGAAATAAACCTTTATCAAGTTTTATTTACCTTCTTTTTAATAAAAAACAAAATCAAATAACAATTTTGTAAATTTGTGGTATAATAAAAGTTATGAAAATAATTGAGTCCAGCTTAGTGTCTGATGTAGTTTTACCATTGCAACTAAACATTTCTTTTCAAAAAGTTTTTGCAGTGTTTGAAAAATATGCGCATGCAGAATATGAAAAACACCCATTTCATAATTCTGCAAAAAAAATGATTTCTCAATTAGAAAAATATCCAGAACTTATAAACGGATTTTCAGACTATAGTTTACTAGAAAAATATCAAGAACCAATTAATTTGTTGCTAAACCCTCTTTTTCCTGAGTTATTGCTCGAAAACGAGATAAAAGCAGCAAGTATTCCGTTTTCTTTTACTTCTTTTAAATTTACAACCAGATTTGAAAATATTCTTAAAAATGCAGGTGACGATTATGAATTTACCATAAGAAATTTTGAAGACGAAAGCTTTTACATTTTAGCTTGTACATTTATTTTAGGCTATGTTTACGATTATAAAATTGATATAAAAAGACCGTTTTATTTTGATATTCCAGACAAAACCACTGGAACAATGAAATATTACAGAGCTGCTTTCAATGGCGATTTTTCTGAAATAACAGCAACCGAAAAAGCGCCCCAATTAACACAAGATGATTTTAAAGAGTTATTAAATAATTTTGACGACATAAGTATTTGGAAAGAGAAATTCCCACCAAATAGCTATATTTTCAAAGGGTTTGGTATTATTAATTTATTCGATGTTACGTCTGAAGAAATGCTTTCATCTATAAAAGCAAACTTATTGGCAGGTGGTGATAATTTAATTTTTAAATTACAAAATAACTTACGTGACTTTTATGCAATTAAAGATTTAAAATTAGGCTATTCAATTTTCGATAAATTCAATGGAAAAATTTGCGAAACTGTTGTAAATAAATCCAATAGTATAATTCTAAATAGTAAAGAAGAAATTCATTGTTCGTCAGATTATTTTTGTCAAACCGTAATACAAAAAGTATTTGCAAATCATGAAACATTTGTCATATCAGACTTAGAGGAATATGGTAAAAAAACTAATAAAAACCCTTTTTACAAAAATTTATACGATACTGGCATACAAAGTATTATTTTAATTCCTATTAAAGCAAATGAAAGTGGTGATTTAGCCTTACTTGAAATTGCATCACCAAGAGCGTACGATTTAAACTCTGTAAACATTAACAAATTAAAAGATATTTTACCTGTTTTCGAAGCTGCTGTAAAAAGAACTTCAGAAGAAAGGCAAAATGTTTTAGAAGCTACCATTCAAGAAAATTATACCTCTATACACAAATCAGTAAAATGGCGCTTTTA
The DNA here is from genome assembly GCF_005885675.1 of Polaribacter aestuariivivens. Classification (GTDB taxonomy): domain Bacteria; phylum Bacteroidota; class Bacteroidia; order Flavobacteriales; family Flavobacteriaceae; genus Polaribacter; species Polaribacter aestuariivivens. Next base: position 359,238 of record NZ_VANR01000004.1, on the reverse strand, counting down.
TCAAGCTGCACAAAAATTTCATTTAGAATCTCAAATAAATGAAAATGCAAAATTAGATGAAATTATTTTTAATGACGTGTATCCTTTGTACGGTCAAAGTGATATTAAAGGATCTTCGAATGCAAGAAATGAAGCAATTAGAGAAGATTTAATAACACAGCTTACTTTAGCTATTTCTGTTTTAGAGGATGCTTGTAAAACCGAAAAACTGCCAATTTATAAAGAGTTAATGTTTCGTGTTTCATCATTTTTAGAAGATGTAAAAGAAGATTTAAATGCGGGTGATGAAATTAATATTTTAGAATTTTTACAAAGAGAAATTTACCCAATTTTCAATCACATTAAAACTATAAACAAAGTACTTTCTAATAAAGTTAAAATTTATATGGATCGTTTAGATAGTGATTTAAATGTGGTGTATGAAAAAAGGAAAGAATACGAAAAAAGTGTAAACATTATCAATTTAAAGCTATCTAAATTTATTGATAAAAAACAAAAAGATGCTCAGGAAATGTTTCCTCATTATTTTGAAAGGTACAAAACTGATGGTGTAGAGTTTAATATGTACATTGGACAATCTATTGCAAGAGATAAAAAGTTTGACGAGATTTATTTATACAACCTACGTTTATGGCAATTGCAAATAATGTGTGAAATGGAAAACATTGCTTTTTCTTTGTTAGATAAAATGCCTCATAACTTAAGAGTTGCCTCTTTAATTTTAGTACACAGCAATTCCATGTCTATAAAATTTAGAATGGACGAAAAACAGTTTGATGTAGATGGTGCTTATAATATTCGTTATGAAATCATTAAAAAAAGAATTGATAAAGCACATATAAAAAATACTGAAGAGCGTATTACGCAACCTGGTAAAATTGCCATTATTTATTCGCAAGACAAAGATGCTTTAGAATATATTAAATACATTAACTTTTTACAATCTAGAAAACAATTAGGTAAAATTGAATTCTTAGAATTAGAAGATTTACAAGGTGTTTCTGGTTTAAAAGCTCTTAGAGTAGAGGTAATTTATTCCAAAAATTTTGATGAAAAAAAATCAATAACACTTAACGATTTAATAAAGCAAATAGCCTCTTAAACTGGCATTCCTTTGTATTTAAAAGAAATTCCAAAAGCAATAACGCTTACAATAATTCCAATCATAAAAACTGTATAGGTAAGACGCAATATTTTATATTTTCTATTTAAAACCAACCCTAAAAAATATAAGTCTTTGGTTAAAGAGCCATATAAATAATCTCTATCTGTCATCATTTCAGAAATTCCCCATTCAAAATCTTCCAATTTCATTTGATGAAAATTACCAAAAAACAATAAGTTGACTTTTCGATTAGAAACATCTTCTTTCGAAAACTTTCCTTCAGTAACATTTGGTCTGGTAGCAATTATGGACAAAACCATTGAAACTACTGTAAAAGCAACAAAAATAATCGTAGGAATTAACAAATGAGAATTAGATGGATTATCTAACTTTGGTAATAAATTAGACAACGCCAAAGAAACAATAATTGCATTTACAGAAAGTAAAATATTGGCTTTTGTATCTGCAATATCGCTTAAAGTAATATGGTTTCGCAACGCAACTCTAAACATGGTTTCTACTCCACGTTCAGGTACAATACTTTTGTTTTTCTTTAAATCTAAAGCAACTTTTTTTTGTTTAAATTTTCTGTTTTCTTTTTTTAGCTTTTTTTGGTTTTTTAGCAATTTTGCTAAATTTTTCTCTTTGTCTTTACTCCAATTTTTTAGAGCAAAATCAGAATAATACCTATGTTTATGTGTCAAAAAAGAAATATTTAACTCTATCCATTCAGCATTTGTATATTTCTTTTCTAAAACAAGTTCCCACTCTTTTCTTAACAGAGAGGTATAATCAAAAAATTTTTTGGAGGCCAAATGAGAAGAATCAGCATCTTTTATAATTTCTTCCAACTTATTTTGAGGAAGATAGCTCATTTTGGTTGCTAAAATCAAATCAGAAATAGCTGCTATTCTTTTTTCTGAAAAACTCTTAGATTCTAGAAATTCTTTTGCAATTTTTACACTATTTTCTTCATGATTTGTTGCACCTTCTGTATATCCAATGTCATGAAACCAAGCTGCAATTTCTAAATTATCTGCATCAACTTTTACAACTTCTAAACTTTCTGCTAATTCTTTTGTTTTTTCTACAACTCTTTGTGTGTGTGCTAAATTATGATATACATAATTTGCTTGTAAATTTTCATTTAAAAAATTATAAACAAACTTTTCAATCTCAGCAATAAGGGCTACCATATTTCTTATTTTTTAAACAAAAATAGTCAAATTTAATTGAGCTCTATTTATATATTATATTGTAAATTTAAGCAATGCTTTTTGTATTTCAAAATCAAATTTGTTTTGTAAGAATTATTGTTTTTTTTCGACCAAAAAACAACAAAAAAGCTTTTAATATTAATTAAAAAAAGAAGGGAAATTTTATATGCTTACTTGGAAAGAAATTATCAATTTTACCACAAAAGGAAATCCAATTCCAGAAAAAAGAGTTGACAAAACAGCAGCTGAATGGAAAGAAATATTAACTCCAGAACAGTTTAGAATTACAAGACAAAAAGGTACAGAAAGACCACATAGTGGAGCTTTATGTAGCATTTATGATGAAGGGCAATACAACTGTATTTGTTGCAATACACCTTTATTTGATTCTACCATAAAATATGAATCTAGTTCAGGTTGGCCTAGTTTTACACAACCAATTAAAGAAAATGCTATAAAATATCATAAAGACACTTCTTTTGGTATGATTCGAGTTGAGGTAATGTGTAACACTTGCGATGCACATTTGGGGCATGTTTTTCCTGATGGTCCAGAACCAAGTGGCTTGCGTTATTGTATCAATTCAGAATCTATGCAATTAGAAAAAGGAGTAGAAAATGAGTAACAAAAATTTACAAATTGCTACCTTAGGAGGTGGTTGTTTTTGGTGTACAGAAGCTGTATTTCAAGAAGTAAATGGTGTAGAAAAAGTAGTTTCTGGTTATGCTGGAGGAAATGCTCCAGGAAAACCAACATATAGAGAAATTTGTTCTGGTTTAACAGGGCATGCAGAGGTTATTCAAATAGCGTTCAATTCAAATATCATTTCTTTTGAAGATATTTTGGTTATTTTTATGACTACTCACGATCCAACAACCTTAAATCAACAAGGTGCAGATAGAGGTACACAATATCGCTCTGTAATTTACTATCATAACGAAACTCAGCACAAAATTGCGGAAGAAGTTGTAAAGCAAATTCAGCCTTATTATGCTAGTAAAATTGTGACAGAAATTAGTCCTTTGCCAATTTTTTATGAAGCTGAAAAAGAACATCAAAATTATTATAGAGAAAATACTCAACAAGGGTACTGTACTTTTGTTATTGAACCAAAATTGGCGAAATTGAGAAAATTACATGCAGATAAATTAGTTGATGTCAATTCGAGCGCAGTCGAGAACCAATAAAACCTTTCGACTGCGCTCAAGGAGGCAAAGTATGAAAACTATTATTAAACTTTTTGGCGCAGAAAGATGCCATAAAACCAAGTATTATAAAACATTTTTAGAAACGCGTAACTTAGATTACGCGTTTTTAGATGTGGAGGAAAGTTTAGAAAATGCCAAAGAATTACGTAAATTGTATGCAAATGGGAAATTAAATTTTCCAACAATTACAATTGGTACAAAAAAATTAAGAAATCCTTCTGACAAGGAACTTCAAAAATGGATTGATAAAAACGAATGAAACTAAACATAAAAAATACTTTTACTGATAATTTACCTGCAGATAAAAACTTAGAAAACACAAGAAGACAAGTAGAAAATGCTGTTTTCTCTTATGTTTCTCCAAAAAAAACATCCAACCCAAAAGTGCTGCATGTTTCTGAAGAAATGGCATCTGAATTAGGAATTTCATTAGCAGAAACAAAAACCGATTTCTTTAAAAATATTGTAACAGGAAACGAAATTTACCCTGCAACAAAACCTTTTGCCATGTGTTATGCAGGGCACCAATTTGGTAATTGGGCAGGACAATTAGGAGATGGAAGAGCCATTAATTTATTTGAAGTTGAGCATAAAAACAAAAACTGGAAAGTTCAATTAAAAGGTGCTGGTGAAACTCCATATTCAAGAACTGCAGATGGTTTGGCGGTCTTACGTTCTTCTATTAGAGAGTATTTATGTAGTGAGGCTATGTTTCATTTAGGCATTCCTACAACACGTGCTTTGAGTTTAAGTTTGTCTGGAGATCAAGTTTTACGTGACGTTTTATATAATGGAAATCCTGCTTATGAAAAAGGTGCTATTGTAGCGAGAACAGCTCCAAGTTTTTTACGTTTTGGTAATTTTGAAATTTTTGCTGCTAGAAATGATGTGAAAAACTTAAAAATTTTAGCAGATTACAGCATAAATCATCATTTTTCACATTTAGGAAATCCTTCTAAAAAAACCTATGTTAATTTTTTTAAAGAAGTTACCGAGCGCACTTTACAAATGATAATCGATTGGCAAAGAGTGGGTTTTGTGCATGGAGTTATGAATACCGATAATATGTCCATTTTAGGTTTAACCATCGATTTTGGACCATATGGCTGGTTAGAAGGCTTTGATTTTGGTTGGACACCAAACACAACAGATCGTCAAAATAAACGCTACAGATATGGAAATCAACCAAATATTGGTTTGTGGAATTTATATCAATTGGCAAACGCACTGTTTCCATTAATTGAAGATGCAAAACCTTTAGAAGAAATTCTGAATCAATATAAGATTGATTTTGAACATAAATCATTGAGAATGATGCAATCTAAATTGGGGCTATATACTGATGATAAAAACGACATACAACTAATACAAGATTTAGAAGATTGCTTACAATTAGTTGAAACTGACATGACCATTTTCTTTAGAAATTTGAGTAATTTAAATGAAGATTCATCAACCTTAAAAATTGTTGAAGATGCTTTTTATAATCTTGAAAATGTTTCTGGCGAAATAAAAAGCAGATGGAATTTATGGTTTCAGAAATATACTGAAAGACTTCAAAAAGAAACACTTTCTCATTCAGAAAGAAAAAAGAAAATGAACACCGTAAATCCTAAATATGTTCTGAGAAATTACATGGCTCAATTAGCAATTGACAAAGCAGATGAAGGCGATTATTCTTTAATTGACGAGTTATTTCAATTGTTGAAAAATCCATACAAAGAACAACCAAAAAAAGAAAAATGGTTTGCAAAAAGACCAGAATGGGCAAGAAATAAAGTAGGTTGCTCTATGTTATCTTGTAGTTCTTAAAATGTAATTATTTGTCATTGCAACCTTGTGGAGAAATTTAATTTTAAGGTTTATTGACTTCATTACATTTTGCTTAAAAAGACAATTTCAACTAAAAAAAACTGATAAGTCTGATTAAAATTTTAACTAATGAATGTTTTAAAAAATATACATAATTTACCAGAAGGCTATTCTGAAGGAATTTATGAAAATAAAAAATACAGCATTACAAAACAGACTTTTAATGCAGGAAAATCCTTTAAAATTTACGGAAAAGAATTACAAGGTACCAATTTTATCAGCTTAAATTATTACATCACTTCTAAAAAAGAATTATTAAAACCTTGTGAAATGGCGGCTCAAAAAGTAATTCACTTTTTACAAAATATAAAAATTACATAACATGACTTTAGGACTTGGAACTGCTGCTTTAGGAAGACCACAATACATAAATGTTCGTCAAGAAAGTTGCGATAATTCTAATTTAGAAAAATTTAGAAAAGAAAGTTTTTCTGTTTTAGAAGAAGCCTATAATTTAGGAATCAGATATTTTGATACAGCTCCAGGTTATGGTTTGGCAGAAGAATTGTTGTTAGAATGGTTACAAACCAAAAACGATACTTCTATTGAAGTTGCCACAAAATGGGGCTATACATACACCGCAAATTTTGATGCGAATGCGAAAGTACACGAAGTAAAAGAACACAGTTTAGCCAAATTAAACAAGCAGTGGCAATTTTCTAAAAAATTACTACCCTGTTTAAAAGTATATCAAATTCATTCTGCAACATTAGAAACTGGTGTTTTAGAAAATACTCAAGTTTTAGAAAAACTGGCTTTTTTAAAGAAAAAACACCACCTAAAAATAGGCTTAACTACAACAGGAACAAATCAATTGGACGTGATTAAAAAAGCATTAGAAGTTGTAATTGATGGAGAACATTTATTCGATATATTTCAAGTAACCTATAATTTTTTAGATCAAACTTTAAAAGAAATTTCCCAAAAGTTAATCAATCAAAATAAAACAATTGTGGTAAAAGAAGCTTTGGCAAATGGTCGTGTTTTTAGAAATAAAAAGTATCCTCATTACTTAAAAATGTACACTATTTTAGAAAATTTGGCAAAAAAATATAATGTAGGTGTGGATGCTATTTCTTTAAAATATGTAAAACAAACCATTGCAAATTCTATTATTTTAAGTGGCGCAAGTACTTCTAATCAATTGAAAGAAAATTTAAAATTAAATTCTTTTTCGCTTTCACATGAAGAAATAGAAATTTTAAATTCTTTTAAAACTGCTCCAAAATTTTATTGGACAGAGAGAAAAAATCTTCAATGGAATTAACTAAAATTGCTTTTGGTGGTGGTTGCCATTGGTGCACAGAAGCTGTGTTTCAACATTTAATTGGAGTTGAAAAAGTAAGTCAAGGTTGGGTTTCTTCAACAGGTGAAAACTCCTCTTTTTCTGAGGCTGTTATTGTTGAGTTTGACAATTCAAAAATCGATTTAAAAACATTGATTGAAATACATCTTTTAACTCATAAAAGCACGAGTAACCATTCTATGAGAGAAAAATACAGGTCTGCTATATATTATTTTAAAGATTATCAAAAAGAAGAAATTTCAACCATAATTAATGAATTACAAAGTGATTTTTTAGAAAAAATAATTACTAAAATATTAGAATTCAACAATTTTAAACCTTCTGCAAAAGAGTTTCAAAACTATTATAAAAACAACCCACAAAAACCGTTTTGTGAAAAATATATTCAACCAAAATTAAAATTAATTTTAAAGCGTTTTTCTGAGTACTCAAAATAAAATATTCGCTTTTAAAGTTTTATCTTAGTCCTAAAATTAAAACTTTAATGTTTCACGAACTCAAACAAATTATAGAGCAAGGTGTTATCAATCAGCAAAAAGGACTAAAAAATGTATTAGCAACTGTGGTTGATTTAGATGGTTCTTCGTACCGAAAACCTGGAGTTCGTATGTTAATTTCTGAAGATTTAAATTCTGTTGGCGCAGTTAGTGGTGGTTGTGTAGAAAAAGAAATCATACAAAGAGCAAAAACTGTTTTTAAAAATAATACCTCAAAAATAATTACCTATGATGGTAGGTATAGATTGGGCTGTGAAGGAATTTTATACATTCTGTTAGAGCCTTTTTTTATTTCCGATGATTTTAAAACTGCTTTTTCTAAAGTAGATACGAATAGAGAAACAGTAAAAATTGAAAGCTTTTTTTTAAAAGATGATGAAGCTCATGGTAATTTTGGTTCTATAATTACTCTAGAAAACAAGAAACAGTTCACGTTTTCAAACTTTTTTGATGATAACGTAAAAAATAATTTAGAAAAATTTACTCAAATACTTCAACCTTGTTTTCAATTAATAATTATTGGAGGTGAACACGATGCTGTAAAACTTTGTAAAATTGCGTCTAACTTAGGTTGGAAAATTCATGTAATTACCTCCGCAAAAGATAGCAAACAAATAAGTGATTTTCCAGGAGCAAATTCGGTTGTTGGCGAAATACCTGAAACAATTCAGTTTTCAGAAATAGAAAAAAATACTGCTATAGTAATAATGAATCATAGCTATGTACAAGATTTAAAATACTTGGTTCAATTATCTAAACATCAGCCAAAATATATAGGCATTTTAGGCGCACCTAAAAGAAGAGAAAAATTATTTAACGAGCTTTTTGACTTTGCACCAGAAACTTCAGAAGAATTTTTAGATTGTATTTATACACCTGCAGGTTTGCATATTGGCGCAAAAACACCAGAAGAAATTGCGGTTTCTATTATTGCTGAAATTTTATCTGTTATAAGAAATAAAGAACCTTTTTCGCTGAGAAAAGTAACAGGCAAAATTCACAATTAAATATGGAAAATATTGCAATTTTGGTTTTAGCCGCAGGAAAATCTTCACGAATGAAAACTCCTAAACAACTGGTTAAAATTGGTAACAATTTTTTACTAGAAACAGTTTTAAACAAAGCAAAAGCAATTCGTAGAAATCATGTTTACTGTGTTTTAGGAGCAAATGCTGATTTAATTAGAAGTGAAATATCTTCTGCAAACATTCACTTTATTTATAACAATAATTATAACCATGGTTTAAGTTCTAGCATAGTTGCTGGAATAAATCACCTTACTTTAAAAGGAAAATATACTGGTGTTTTAATTCTGTTAGCAGATCAACCTGCCATAGAAAAAGAGTATTTATTTGGTTTAATAAATCAATTTTCCAAAGACACTTCAAAAATAATTGCATCTAATTACAAGAACAAACCAGGAGTACCTGCTATATTTCCTCAAAATTATTTTTCAAAATTAAAATTGATAAATGGTGATTTTGGAGCCAAAGAACTTTTAAAAGAAAATAAAGAGGTAATACTTTCTAAAAACAATACAAACTTCTTAGATATTGATACCGAAAAAGACTTAGAAACCTTTAAAAAATCTATTTTAAATTAGTTATTTTTACAAAATGAAATTGATTAAGAAAACAGCTCTTTTATTTTTTTTATTGACATTAATTTACTCTTGTGCAACTATAGAAATGCAGGTAAAAAATGGTCATAAATTTACACCTAAAAAAAATACATCTAAGGTAATACACTCATTTTACTTGATTGGTGACGCTGGTAATTCTGATTTGTACAGGCGTGATTCTGCATTATCATATTTATCTCAAGAAATCTTAAAAGCTAAAAAAAACTCAACACTTATTTATTTAGGTGATAATGTTTATCCTAGAGGAATTCCAAAAGAAAACTCGAAAGGGTACAAACTCGCTGAACACCGCTTAAAAGTACAAACAGAAATAGGAAAAAAGTTCCCAGGAAAAACACTAGTTATTCCAGGAAACCATGATTGGTATAGTGGTTTAAAAGGTTTAAAAAGACAAGAAAAATTAGTAGAAAAAGCTTTAGGAAAAAATACTTTTCAACCAGAAAATGGTTGTCCGTTAGAAAAAATTGAAGTTTCAGACGATATTAACATTGTTGTAGTAGATTCTCATTGGTTTGTTACCAATTGGGACAATCACCCAGGAATAAATGATGAATGTGAAATAAAAACCAGAGAAAAATTCTTTGAAGAATTTGAAGGAATGCTCAAAAAATCTCAAGGAAAAACAACCTTAATTGCTTTACACCATCCAATGTTTACAAATGGACCTCATGGTGGTTATTACTCCTTCAAAAGTCACATGAAGCCTTTGCCTATTTTTGGTTCTGCTTTAAACATTCTTAGAAAAGCTTCTGGAGTTACCAATACAGATCAGCAAAACGAAAAATACAATCAATTAAGAAAACGCATCATTACCATTTCTCAACAACACGAAAAAGTAATTTTTGTTTCTGGTCATGAGCATAGTATACAATATATTGTTCAAGACAATATTCCACAAATTGTAAGCGGTTCTGGTTCTAAAACAACAGCTACAAAAAATGTAAATGGAGGTATTTTTTCATACGGAACTCAAGGTTTTGCAAGATTAGATATTTATGATGATGGTGCTGCAACAGTACATTTTTACACTGCTAAAGAACGTAAAATTGTTTTTGAAGCCAATGTTTTTAAAAAAGATAGTATTATTGAATTTACAGATTTTAAAAATTTAAATTTAAGCAAAAAAGAAGCTTCTATTTATAAAGATAAAGAAGTAGATAAAGGACAAGTTTTTAGTTTGCTTTGGGGTAAAAGATATCGTAAATACTTTGGTAAAAAAATTTCTGCACCAACTGTAAGTTTAGACACCCTTTTTGGTGGTTTAAAACCTGTTAGAAAAGGTGGTGGACACCAATCCAAATCTTTACGTTTAGAAGACAAAGAAGGTAGAGAATATGTAATGAGAGCATTGCGTAAAAATGCTACACAATATTTGCAAGCTGTTGCGTTTAAAGATCAATATGTAGAAGGGCAATTTAAAAAAACTTATACGGAAGATTTATTGTTAGACGTATTTACTGGCTCTCATCCATACGCACCATTCACTATAGAAAAATTAGCTGAAGCTATAGATGTTTATCATACAAAACCCATACTTTTTTATGTACCCAAACAACCTCAACTTGGAGAGTTTAATGCATATTTTGGTGACGAATTGTACATGATCGAAGCAAGAACTGCTGATGGTCATGGTGATAAAGCAAACTTTGGTTTTTCAAATGAAATTATAAGTACAGACGATTTAAGAAAAAACTTAGCAAAAGACGAAAAATATCAGCTAGATGAAGCATCTTATATTCGAGCACGTTTATTTGATATGTTAATTGGAGATTGGGACAGACACCAAGATCAATGGAGGTGGGCTGAATTTGAAGAAAAAGATAGAGTAATTTACAGACCTGTTCCAAGAGATAGAGATCAAGCTTTTTCCGTTTTTGGTGATGGAATTTTAATGAGTTTACTAACAAAAACAATTCCTGCTTTAAAAGGAATGCGTTCTTATGAAGAAGATATTGAAAAACCAGAACAATTTAGTTTGTCTGCTTATCCTTTAGATATGCGTTTCATAAGAGAATCTGACAAAAAAATTTGGGACAAACAGGTTGCAATCATACAAAACCAAATAACAGATAGCGTAATAGAAAATGCTTTTGCGAAATTCCCGAAAGAAGTAGTAGGAAAAACAACAGAAAATATAAAAAAGAAACTAAAAGGAAGAAGAAAAAACTTAAAGAAAATATCTGATAAGTATTTTAATTTTTTAAATAGTTTTCAAGTAATAACAGGAACCAACAAAGATGATTGGTTTGAAATGGAGCGTTTTCCTAATGGTGATACAAGAATTACTGTTTACAGAATTAAAGATGGTAAAAAAGCAGATATAGTTCATAACAGAACCTATAATCAAAAAATTACAAAGGAAATTTGGATCTATGGTTTAGATGATGACGATGTTTTTGTTTTAAACGGTGAAAATGGAAATAAAACTATAAAATTAAAAATTATTGGTGGATTAAATAACGACATTTATGAAATTAACAACAAACAAAATGTAAAAGTTTACGACCAAAAAACTAAGAAAAACACCTTTAAAACCAAAAACATTCATAAAAAATTAACTGACGATTACAACACGAATACCTATAATTATAAAAAGCTTAAAAATACAACCAACCTTATTTCACCTGCAATAGGATTCAATCCAGATGATGGTGTAAAACTTGGTGTGAAAAACACATATCAAGCAAATAATTTTGAAAGAAATCCATTTACAAGACAGCATATTGTTGCAGCCTATTATTATTTTGCGACTGGAGGTTATGAAATAACCTATGATGGTGAATTTGCCCATATTTTAGATAAATTAAACTTAGGAATAGATGCTGAGTTTAATAGTCCGAACTACGCCAAAAACTTTTTTGGATATGGTAACAACTCATACAATCCACAAGCAGATGATTTGCAAGACAGAGATTACAACAGAGTTAAAATAGGTAAATTAAAACTAGGTACATTTTTACAATATCGTGGAGATTTGGGCGCACAAATAAAGCTTTCTACAAGTTTTGAACAATTTGATGTAGAAAGAACAGAAAACAGGTTTTTAGAAACTCAATTACCAGAAACAAGTAGAGTTTTTAGAGCTCAAAAATTCTTTAATACAGAAGCTAGTTACTATTATCATCACTCAGACAATCCATCTTTTCCAACTTTAGGTGTTGAGTTTAATGCTCTTTTGGGCCATACAAGAAGCTTAAACAGTACTCGAAATTTCTCATATGCAACAACATCTTTAGCGGTAACACATAAATTAATACCAAATGGAAAGTTGGTTTTGGCCTCTAAGGTTGATGGTCACTTTATCTTTGGAAATGATTTTGAGTTTTATCAAGCTGCAACTATTGGTGGTAATGAAGGTTTAAGAGGTTACAGAAACGAACGATTTACTGGTAAAAACGCATTTTATCACACAACAGATGTGCGTTACAATATTAGCAACCTTAGAACTGCTATTTTACCAATAAACTTAGGCATTTTTGGTGGTTTTGATTATGGTAAAGTATGGGGAACTCCAAACAACTTAATGGTAACACCAATGGAATCTAACACACCTAATACTTCTTATGGTGGTGGTTTTTTTATTAATGCTGCCAATATTTTTTCAGGAAGTTTAGGAGCATTTAATAGTGATGATGGTTTGAGAATAACCTTTAATTTAGGTTTCGATTTTTAATAGTATGAGTTTTACAGCAATTTTATTTGGGGCAATTTTTGGTTTTACAGCAATTATTTTGGGTGCCTTTGGTGCGCATTTATTAAAGAAGAAATTAACAGCTGAACAACTACAGAGTTTTGAAACAGGAGTAAAATATCAAATGTATCATGCAATTTTATTGTTAGCTTTAGGTTTTCAGCTAAACAACGAAATTACAATTGATTGCTATATTATAAATACAATAATTATTGGAGTTTTTTTATTTTCTTTTTCTATTTACGGGCTAGTATTATCCTCTGCTAATAATAAGAAGTTAAAATTTTTAGGACCAATTACACCTTTAGGAGGTTTGTTTTTAGCTTTAGGTTGGGCGTTATTAATTTATAAATATAGTTATCTAATAATTATTTAAATTTTTAATTCATATAAATTACCTCCAGTTCCGTGGGCTTTTTCATCAGTAATTAATAAAGTATTATTATTTTTAAAAGTGATGCTTTCTTTTTGAGAACGGTGCGTTAATTCAATTTTTCTTACGTTACCAGACAAAAATTTATCTCCTTTAAAATCTGTAAAAATTAAAACGTTTTTTTGAGAAAGTAGTGCTACTTTTTTTCCATCATTAGAAATATCTGCAGAAGTAATCCAGCATTCTAAATCGTTACAGTTTTCGAATTCATCAACAATTTCAGCAGTGTATTCACCTTTTTTGGCAGGAATTTTATACAAAGTGGTTTTACCGTAATTTCCTTTTACTCTACTTTTCGTTAAAATGTATAATGATTTATTGAAGTAAAAAAAACTTTCGGCATCAAAAAAACGATTTTCTTTCTTTGGTGGAAATTTATTTTGATTTGGGTATTCAAATTCTATTTCATCTACCTCAGCATTCTTTTCATCTAATTCGTTTTGCTCAACAATAATGATAGACAAATTTTCTCTTTTACTATAATTATTTCCAAAATCACCAATGTAAATATTTCCATTTTCATCGGAAGTCAAATCTTCCCAATCGTGATTTTTAGCTTTTATATAAATTTCTTTAATGATTTCTCCCTCTTCATTTAAACCAAATAACTCTGGTTTATTTCCTCCGTCATTTATCATCCAAATTAAATCGGACTTTGGTACTATTTCTGTTCCAGAAACTTCATCTAAAGATTTTGGTAAATCTGCTAACATTTTTAGCTGTCCAAAATTCTGACAACTCATCAACAATAAAAAACTTAATACAAACGAAATTTTCTTCAACATAAAAACAACTATTTTTTTCTTTAATACCATCAAAAAGTGTTCCGTAAAGTATTATTACCAGCTTCCACCAGCTCCACCTCCACTAAATCCACCTCCACCAAATCCGCCACCAAAACCACCTCCAGAGGAAGAACCTCCAAAACCGCCACCAAAACTTCCTCCACCTCTACCAGCGTTACTTAAAATAATGGTATCAAAAATTGTATCTGCTAAAGAACCTCTTCTAAAACGCTTGCCTCCACTTCCATTATTTTTATTACCTCTAGAAATGATAATAAAAAATATAATTATGATAATGATAAAAAATATAATTCCGGGGTCAAAACCTTTGGTACTTTCTTTACGAGTTCCTTTGTATTCACCATTTAATAATTGAAATATTACATCTGTACCTTTATCTAAGCCTGCATAAAAATTACCTCTTTTAAATTCTGGAATAATTACGTTTCTTGTAATTTCTCCAACAATTCCAGCAGTTAAAATTGGCTCAATTCCATAACCTGGAGCAATCCAAATTTTTCGATCTTTTTCGGCTAATAAAATTAGTATTCCATTGTCTTCTTTAGCTTGTCCAATTCCCCATTTTTGTGCCCATCTTGGAGCGAGAATTCCAATACTTTCTTTATTAGTGGTTTCTATAACAATGACAACAATTTGTGTTGATGTAGAATCTGAATATCGAACAAGTTTATTTTCTAAATTTGTTTTTTGACTATCTGTAAGTAGTTTTGCATAATCGTAAACACTTGTTTGATTTTTTGGTTTTTCAGGTACTGTAAATTGCCCAAAAATTAATTGATTGGAAAAAATTCCAAATAAAAATAATACGACTTTAATTGATTTCAAAAAATTCATTAATTATTTAGAAATTTCGTTTGACAGTTCATTTTCATCATCAATTTGCCAAGGAAAATGCGCTTGTAACTCTTCGCCAGCTTTTAAAATTCCGTCAACAATGCCTTGTTTAAAATTTCCTTGTTTAAAGTTTTGCTGAATGATGTCTTTCGTTGTGTTCCAGAAGTTTTTTGGAACTACTTCGTTAATTCCTTTATCACCATAAATAACAAACTTTTTATCGTTTACGGCAACATAAATTAAGACTGCATTTGCATCTTTTGTATTATCCATTTTTAACAGATGAAATACTTCTAACGCTCGTTCATAATGGTCTTTTTGTGAAGATGCTTCAATATGTACACGTATTTCGCCAGAAGTATTTTTCTCTGCAACTCTAATCGCAGAAATAATTTCTTTTTCTTCTGCTGGACTAAGAAATTCTTCTACTTTAGACATAATAATTATTTATTTTTAAAATCGAAATCTACATCTGGTGCATTTTCTGAACCTGCATCAGCCTTGTAACGAGACATTTCGTCAAAATTAAAAATACCTGCTAAAATTGAATTTGGAAATATTTTAATATGTTTATTATAATCATTTACACCTTCATTAAACCTTGTTCTCGCAGTTAGTACCTGATTTTCTGTACTGGCTAACTCATCTTGAAGTTTTAAAAAGTTTTGGTTCGCTTTTAAATCTGGATAGCGTTCTACAACTACCATTAATTTTGATAATGCACCTGTTAAACCACTTTGCGCTTGTTGAAATTGCGCCATATTTTCTGGTGTTAAATCGTTTGCATTTATATTTACAGAACTTGCTTTTGCTCTTGCCTCAATAACTTGCGTTAAAGTTTCTTTTTCAAAATCTGCAGCTCCTTGTACAGTTTTTACTAAATTTCCAATTAAATCGTTTCTACGTTGATAGGCGTTTTCTACATTAGACCAAGTTGTTTTTGCGTCTTCTTGTAAAACTACTGCTTCATTATTAAAACCTTTTGCCCAATTGTAAACTCCAAATACAATTACAACGATTACTATTACAGGAATTAACCATTTTTTCATAATTTCTATTTTTAATTTTTAGTTGATTTATTTTTAATGTAAACAAATTTACCTATTATTCTTGAGAATGTAAAGTAGTTAATTGTTTATATAAAAGTTAGACACTTAAAAGTGTAATGTGTTACAGTTGATTTTTTATTTTTATCAATTCTGCTTTTACGCCTTCTAGTTTAGATATAATTTCGTGATTGTAAATCGTAGAATCAGGATTTTTCTTCAGCTTTTGTTTTGCACCTTCCAACGTAAAACCTCTTTCTTTTACTAAGTTGAAAATAAGCTTAAAATTGGCAATATCTTCAGCAGTGAAAAGTCTATTTCCTTTCGCATTTTTTTTTGGTTTTATAATGGCAAATTCTTTTTCCCAAAAACGAATTAAAGATGTATTTACGTTAAATGCTTTCGCAACCTCACCTATTTTGTAGTATCGTTTTTCTGGTAAATTTATATGCATACTATGGGTTGTAGGTTTGTTGTAGATTCAAGATTCAAAGTAAATACTAAAGTTTCAAAAAAAAATGTCATTGTAAAAAAATTATTCAATTATTTTTCAATTCAAACTTCATGCTTCCAACTTAATCATAAGATTGTCCTTCTATAGATGCTGCTTTTTGCATTGCTGCAAATTCTTCTGGAGTTAAATCTCCGTAATAAAAATAAATTGGATTTACAGGTCTGTCATTTTTGTGAACTTCATAATGTAAATGTGCAGCAGCAGATAAGCCAGTGTTACCAACGTAACCAATTAAATCACCACGTTTCACCTTTTTACCTTTCTTGGTTTTAATCATACTCATGTGTGCATAAACTGTTTTATAACCATAACCATGATCTATATAAACAACGTTACCAAAAGAGCTACTTCTTTGTGCACGTATAACAGTTCCATTTCCTGTTGCATAAATAGGAGTTCCAACTGGAGAAGTAAAATCCATTCCTTTATGCATTTTTCGATATTTTAATATTGGGTGAATTCGCATTCCATAGCCAGAAGCCATTCTTTTCAAATCTTGATTTTTTACTGGTTGAATTGCTGGTATAGAAGCTAACATTTCTTCTTTTTCTTTAGCTAAAGCAACTATTTCGTCTAATGATTTTGATTGCACCACCATTTGTTTTGAAAGTATATCTATACTTTTTGTGAGTTGCTTAATCATTGTAGAGTTTTCGTAGCCATCCAAATATTTATACCTATTTACCCCTCCAAAACCAGCTTTTCTTTGTTCTTCAGAAATTGGGTTTGCCTCAAAGTAAGAGCGATAAATATTATCATCTCTTTCTTGAATTTGAGATAAAATTTCTACATTTTCTTCAACTCTTTTTGAAAGTAATTCGTAATTCAGTTTTAAATTTTCGTTTTCTCTTTTTAAAGCTCTTTCATTTGGTGACATGATAAATTGGCTCAAAAAAACAAAGCCTATAAAGGCTATTAAAAGTATTGCAAAAATACCAAATATCGATTTCTTAAAATACGCACTTTTCTTAACAGCAATTTTTCTGTAAGAAAGCGTATCTGCATCGTAATAATATTTTACTTTTGCCATAATTGTAAATGTACTATTTTTGTTTTTAAATTCAGTTTTAAATATTTTCGAATTAAATAACTCGCTAATTTACAAAATGTTTTACAACTGCTTTTTTTAGATAGTTGTTTTAAAAAAATATTAACAAAACTTACCTCTTAAATTATTGGAGGAAACTTCTTTTTTTATGAAATCTCAAGATATTCGTGCTACCTTTTTAAACTTTTTTAAAGAAAAAAATCATTTAATTGTGCCTTCTGCACCAATGGTTACTAAAGATGATCCTACTTTACTATTTGTAAATTCTGGAATGGCACCTTTTAAAGAATATTTTTTAGGGAATGGTACTCCAAAAAATAATAGAATTTCTGATTCTCAAAAATGTTTACGAGTATCTGGAAAACATAACGATTTAGAAGAAGTTGGTTACGACACCTATCATCATACCTTATTTGAAATGTTAGGTAATTGGTCTTTTGGTGATTATTTTAAAAAAGAAGCCATTGCTTGGGCTTGGGAATTGTTAACCGAAGTTTATAAAATTAACAAAGATATTTTATATGTAACCGTTTTTGAAGGAAGTGATGATGCAGATAATTTAAAAATGGATACAGAAGCATATGATATTTGGAAACAATTTATTGCTGAAGACCGTATTTTAAAAGGAAATAAAAAAGATAACTTTTGGGAAATGGGCGATCAAGGACCTTGTGGACCTTGTTCGGAAATTCATGTTGATATTCGTTCTGCAGAAGAAAAAGCAAAAGTAGACGGACGAACTTTAATTAATGAAGATCATCCACAAGTAGTAGAAATTTGGAACTTGGTTTTTATGCAATTCAACCGTAAAGCTTCAGGTGAATTAGAAGAATTACCAAACAAACATATTGATACTGGAATGGGTTTTGAGCGTTTATGTATGGTGTTACAAAACGTACAATCTAATTACGATACAGATGTTTTTAAACCAATTATTAGTGAAATTGGCACTATAACAAACACAACATATGGTAAAAACAAAAAGCAAGATATTGCAACTCGTGTAATATCAGACCACGTTAGAGCTGTTGCATTTTCTATTGCTGATGGACAATTACCAAGCAACACTGGTGCTGGTTATGTAATTCGTAGAATTTTAAGAAGGGCCATTCGTTATGGATTTACATTCTTAGAAAAAAAAGAACCATTTATTTATAGACTTGTTGATGTTTTAAGTAAAAAAATGGGAGCTGCTTTTCCAGAATTAAAAGCCCAAAAACAACTTATTGAAAATGTAATTAGAGAAGAAGAAACTTCTTTCTTAAAAACCTTAGACAAAGGTTTAATTTTACTAGAAACCATTATCTCAACCTCAAAAACAAAAGAAATCTCTGGAGAAAAAGCTTTTGAATTGTACGATACTTATGGTTTTCCTATCGATTTAACTGCCTTAATACTTTCCGAAAAAGGATATACTTTAGATGAAAAAGGTTTTAATGAAGAGTTGCAGAAACAAAAAAACAGGTCTAGATCTGCAAGTGAAAGTTCTACAGGTGATTGGACTATTATTGCAGAAGATTCTGTAGAAGAATTCATTGGCTACGATTCTTTAGAAGCTAATGTAAAGTTAACAAGGTACAGAAAAGTAACCTCCAAAAAAGATGGAGAAATGTATCAATTAGTATTCAATTTAACTCCATTTTATCCAGAAGGTGGTGGACAAGTTGGTGACAAAGGTTACTTAGAAGATGTTCATGGTGATGTTGTTTATATTTTAGATACTAAAAAAGAAAACAATGTAATTATTCACTTTACCAAAAATCTTCCAAAACATTTAAACGAAAGTTTTAAGGCAGTGGTAGATAAAAAACAACGTTATAGAACAGAATGCAATCACACAGCAACACACTTACTACACCAAGCTCTAAGAGAAGTTTTAGGAACTCATGTAGAGCAAAAAGGTTCTGCTGTTCACTCTAAATACTTACGTTTTGATTTCTCTCATTTTTCTAAATTAACTGTAGATGAATTGCGTGATGTAGAAGATTTTGTAAATGCAAGAATAGAAGGTAAATTACCATTAGTTGAAAAAAGAAACATACCAATGCAACAAGCAATTGATGAAGGTGCATTAGCTTTATTTGGTGAAAAATATGGAGATACTGTTCGTGCTATAAAGTTTGGGAAATCTGTTGAACTTTGTGGAGGAACACACGTAAAAAATACAGGTGATATTTGGCATTTCAAAATTAAGTCAGAAGGCGCAGTAGCTGCTGGTATTAGAAGAATTGAAGCCATTACAAATGATGCTGTTAAAGATTTTTATTTTGATAATAATAGAACTTTATTTGAAATTAAAGACCTTTTAAACAATGCAAAAGAACCTGTAAAGGCAGTTCAAAAATTACAAGATGAAAATGCAGAATTACAAAAGCAAATTCAACAACTTTTAAAAGAAAAAGCACAAAACTTATCAGGAGAAATAAAAAATAAACTTCAAGAAATTAATGGTGTTCAATTTTTAGCAACAAAAGTAGATTTAGATGCAAACGGAATTAAAAATTTAGCTTTTGAAATTGGAAAAGAACACAAAAATTTATTTTTACTTTTCGCAACAGCTCCTTCTAAAGAGAAAGCAATTTTAACTTGTTATATTTCTAAAGAACTGGCAAATGAGCGTGGTTATGATGCAGGAAAAGTAGTAAGAGAATTAGGAAAACTTATTCATGGTGGTGGTGGTGGTCAAAACTTTTTTGCAACAGCTGGTGGTAAAAATCCTGGAGGAATTCCAAAAGTTCTAGAAAGAGCAAAAGATTATTTGATATAAAATTAAACCTAATGCATACTTAAAAGTCTAAAAGCTATAAAATAAACATTTGATATATTAATTTATTAAGTTAAATTTGATAGCATCAATTAGTTTTTATCAATTTAAAAACTAACACTTTATGGCATATTTAGACGCATATTCTGGTGCTTTTTCCAATAAAGAAGCAAAACATCTCTTAAGTAGAACTTCTTTTGGAGCTACAAATGCTTTGGTTACAAATGCTGTTTCTTTAGGTTTAAACGCAACTATTAGCAAACTTTTTGAAGAAAAACCTGTTACCAACTTTCCTTTAAAATACTTTTTAGATGGCACAGGAAATAATGAAATTATAGATCCTGATGCTAAGTATGGTGAAACTTGGGTTATAGCGCCAGCATATCCTCAAGTAGATACTAGTAGAGAAAGAACCAGAATTTACAGAGCAAGAAACAACTCTTCTTACGCTTGGTCTTTTCTGCAAATGCAAAATGCAGAAATATCTATACAAGAAAAACTAACTTTATTTTGGCATAACCATTTTGTATGCGAAAACACAAACCCACACAGAGAGTTTTTTTACATGCACCTTTTAAGAGAAAATGCTTTAAAAAATTTTAAAGAGTTGGTAAAAAAGGTAACTTTAGATACCAATATGTTGTTATATTTAAGTGGCAATCAAAATTCTAATACAGCACCTAATGAAAACTATTCTAGAGAACTTTTAGAGCTTTTTACAATCGGAAAAGGAGATGCTGTTGGTAATGGAGATTATACAAACTATACAGAAAAAGATGTTGTTGAAATAGCGAAAGTTTTAACAGGTTGGCGTGTTAGAGGCTTAAACAATACAGATGCTTTAGTACCATATTTCACCAATAATAGGCATACAAAAGGAGATAAATTCTTATCACACAGGTTTAATAATGCCATTATTTCAGAAAATGGAGAAAATGAATATAAAGATGTTATAGATGTTATTTTTCAACAAGAAGAATGTTCGAAATTTATTACAAGACAATTATATAAATGGTTTGTAAATGCAGAAATAACCTTAGAAATAGAAACACATATTATTCTTCCTTTAGCAAAAATTATAAGAGAAAATGATTACGAAATTGTACCAGCTCTAAAAGTTTTACTAAGTTCAGATCATTTTTTTGAAAGTACTTTTTGTATGATTAAAAGTCCTATTGATTTAATATTTTCTGCAACAAAATCTTTGTTATTAACAGCACCAAAAACTTCCGTAAAAGACGAGTACGAATTTGCATACGTGTTGTATTTAATGGCTACAGATTTAGAGCAATCTATATATCATCATCCAGATGTTGCTGGTTGGAAAGCCTATTACCAAGAACCATTATTTTACAAAACGTGGGTAAATAGTTACTTATTACCAAAAAGATTGGCATACTGTAAAACCTTAGTTACTGGAGGGCAAATTACTATAGATGAGAAAAAATATACAATACCACCTTTGGTGCCTGTTTTACAACTTACAGCAGAAATTACTGGAGCAGAAAACCCAAATACTTTAATAACAACATTAGCAGATCAATTATTTAATTACGGAATTTCACAAGAGCAATTAGATGCTTTAAAAGATATTTTAATTCCTGGTTTACCTGATTTTGAGTGGACTGTAGAATATACAGATTACTTAGCAAACCCTAATGATATTGCTTTAAGAATCTCTGTAGATAAAAAGCTGAGAGATTTAATTGGAACTATGGTACAAATGTCTGAATTTCAAATAATGTAATAATGAAGAAGACACAAAAATTAAATAGAAGAGATTTTATAAAACTAAGCAGTATTGCTGCAGCTTCTTTACCTATTGCCTTTAACGGGTTTTCTGTATTTGCCAATGAAAAACCAAAAGAATATAGTTTTTTAGAAAATAACGAAAACATTCTTGTTTTAATACAGTTACAAGGTGGTAATGATGGTTTAAATACCGTTTTTGATAAAAATCAATACAGCAATTTACAAAGTGTACGTTCTAATATAATTATACCAGAAAATGAGCTACTCTCTATTGATGATGTAACCAGTTTTCATCCTTCTATGATGGGCATGAAAAATTTATATGATCAAGAAAGTTTGGCAATTATTCAAAATGTTGGATATCCAAACCAAAATAGAAGCCATTTTAGATCTACAGATATTTGGAATTCTGCCTCAGCATCAGAAGAATATATTTCTACAGGATGGTTGGGTCGTTTTTTCAATCAAAATCACTCAGAATTTCCAGAAAACTATCCAAATACAGAAAATAAAGATCCTTTTGCCATTACTGTTGGTAAAATAGTTTCAGAAACTTGTCAAGGTCCAAATTCAAACTTTTCTATGGCTTTAGCAGATCCCGAAAATCCAGGAACTGCTTTTGCCGCAAATACTGGTGTGATACCTAACAATTGTTATGGAGATGCATTAAATTTTGTAAATAATACTGTAAAGCAAACAAATGCGTATGCTGATGTAGTTAAAAATGCATCTGAATTAGGTAAAAATTTATCAGATAAATATACCACAAGCAATAACAATAAATTAGCTGGAAAACTAAAAAATGTAGCTAGATTAATTTCTGGCGGACTTAAAACAAAAGTATATATTGTACAATTAGGTGGTTTTGACACACATGATAATCAAATTATTGATGGTGACAGAAAAACTGGAAGACATGGTAGTTTACTAGAGGAATTGTCTGATGCAATTTCAGCATTTCAAGACGATTTAAAACTATTAGGTATTGATAAAAAAGTAATGGGAATGACGTATTCCGAATTCGGAAGAAGAATTAGATCTAATGGCGGGTTAGGTACAGACCATGGTACAGCAGCTCCTCTATTTTTATTCGGTTCGTGTGTTAAAAACCAAATTTTAGGAGATACACCTGAAATAGATACGCAAATAGATGAAAAAGAAGGCGTACAAATGCAATACGATTTTAGAAACATTTATAGCACACTTTTAACAGATTGGTTAGGTGGTTCTAAAACAGATGCAACTGCAGCTTTATTTAATGATTTTGATGCTTTACCGCTTTTTAAATCAGGTTGTTCTGCAGCACTTTCTGTAGACAATATTTTAAAAGATACTTTAGAAATTACAGTATATCCAAACCCAACATTTAATACAATAAACATTAAGTTTTTTGGGAACAATGAAAATGTAAAAATTACATTATACAATACAATTGGTGCTATTGTAAAAAATATAACCAACAAAAAATATAGTTCTATACAGCATACTATAAATGTAAATTTACAAGACTTACCTAAAGGAAATTATTTTGTGCATTACCAATCTAATGGAGTTTCTAAGACCAAGAAAATTTTGAAGTATTAAAAAATGAACTTCAAAATTTATATTATTTTAGGTTTTGTAGTAGTGCCATTATTAATTTTATATCTTTATTATCTAGATTATAAAAAAGACAAAATTGAATTTAAAAATTCAATAAAATATTTCTTGAAAGGTTTTTTAAAATTTATTCTTTCGGCTATAATTTTAACCTTTTTAATTTCCACTACTAAAAGTATTTTTTAATAAAATGAATTTACAAACCAAAATTCCAATACAAAAAGAAACCAGAAATGAAATAGATTACAGCGCTAACGTTTTATTGTTAGGCTCGTGTTTTTCAGAAAATATTGGAAATAAATTTTCATATTATAAGTTTCAAGTTACAAAAAACCCGTTCGGAATTCTTTTTCATCCGAAAGCTATAGAAACTTTTATTACAAATGTGATCAATAAAAAAGAATATTCTATCGAAGATGTAGTTTATCAAAACGAACGTTGGCATTGTTTTGACTCACATTCAAGCCTAAGTACACTTGATAAAAATGAGCTTCTAAAAAACTTAAATTCAATAATATTATCTAGCGAAAAAAACCTTACAACAGCTTCTCATATTGTTATTACACTTGGTACTTCTTGGGTATATAGGTTTATTGAAACAGATACCATTGTTGCAAATTGTCATAAAATTCCTCAAAAAAAATTTCTGAAAGAGTTATTAACGGTTAGTGAAGTTTCTGAAAATTTAGATGCAATCATAACACTTATAAGAACTGTAAATAAAAAAGCTGCTATCATTTTTACAGTTTCTCCTGTTAGGCACTTAAAAGATGGTTTTACGGAGAATCAACTGAGCAAGTCGCACTTAATTGCAGGTATTCATCAAATTATTAATCCAAGAAATAGTACACATTATTTTCCAAGTTTCGAAATTATGATGGATGAATTAAGAGATTATAGATTTTATAAAGAAGATATGATTCATCCAAATAAAACAGCTATCGACTACATTTGGGAAAAGTTTTTAGATACTTGGTTTTCAGAAGCATCAAAAATTACAATGCAAGAAATTGAAGCAATTCAAAAAGGTATTTCTCACAAACCTTTTAATGAAAATTCTGATCAACATCAACAATTTTTAAAAAACTTAGAAACTAAAAAAGAAAAAATAACTCAAAGTTTTCCTTTCATAGAATTTTAAAAAACGTTGTAAACTATGCGAGATTCATAAAATCAAATGATTACTTAAGTAAATAACAACAAAACATAAAGTAAAAACTTCATCTTTTACCGTTAGAAAACATATTGAAAACACTTACAAAAAACTAAAAGTTCATAGTAAAATGGAAGCTGTTATGAAGGCTCAAAAAAGAAACTTAATTTAAATAATTAATTTTGTACCTTTAAAAAAAACACAGTCATTAGCATAAAATGATCAGAAAAATTTTAATAGGTATTTTTTCGGGAGCTTTAGTTGGTATGTTTGTTACATCTGTTATTGATACAAATACTAATGAGTTGTCAAAACTTTTTTTAACAAAAATTACTGCTGCATCAATTGTTACAGGATTTTTATGTGGACTTTATGCACATTTTTCAAAATCTAAATTACAAGTTTTTTTTGTGTCTATTGGAATTGGTGTTGTAATATTTTACGCAAAATACATACTTACAAATCACGATTTTGATGCCTTAACAATGGGTGCGTTTGTTGGTGCTATGTTAGGAAGTACTCTAGCTATTATTCGAAAAATAAAACAATCTTACAGCATTTATAGCAGAATGCAAAAACGCCGAAGAAAAGGTTTTGGTAATTACCGTTAAATTAAATTACTCTAAATGTTTTGCAACGTTTTGCCAAGGACCTCCATTAATTACATCTATTCCATTTTGAGCTAAAAACTGCATTGCTTGTCCACTTCTACCTCCACTTCTACAAACAGTAATTACTGGTTTGTTCCACGATTTTATTTGTTCTATTTCTAAAGGAATTAAATTCAAAACAATATGTTTTGCATTATCAATATGACCTTCATTCCATTCAGCTTGTGTTCTTACATCTAAAATTATAGCATCTTTTTCTAAATACTCTTTAATGTTTTCAGATTCATCTTTTTGACCAAATATTCCAAACAATCCCATTTTTTTTTAATTTATGATTGTAATTCGTTTACGTGTAACAAATTCAATCCGTTTTCAATTAATTTTTTATAAGCCTTATTTTCTTGCAAAAGCAACAAATAATTTAATATTTCCGTTTTTACAGCAAAATTATTTTGCAAAGCTACTTCATATAATTCTAAATTCAGCAACCAATCTAAAGGAAAATTTGTTTTTAATTGATTAAAAATAACTTTTAGTTCTTCTTCAGATGTATTTTTTGTAGAGCGCATTTTACGAACATCATCATATAAATTATACAAGATCTTCTCATTTTCGGAATATTTAATTTTATGAGTTTTCGTTTCAGAAACCTTAGATGTATCTTCAAAAGAATTGATATCTGCTGCTCCAGAATACGCTGAAACTACTTCTTTACCAACTGCCATATCGTAAATACCCCATTCTGGTTTAAAAAGAATAGTTTTTCCATGAGTAACAGTACAGTTTTCAAAAGAAATTAGTAAAATTTTACCTCTTAAATCTCTTGTTCCTGTAATTACATTACCTTCTACTTTCACATCTCCTTCAAATTCTAAAGAAATTCGCTTTCCTTCATAAATTTGATACGCTTCCAAGTCTCTAGGGCTCATGTTTTCAATAGCAATATTAATACCTTTTAATTTGCCAACAGGACTTCCAAACCCATTTTTATGGTTTTCAATTCCATGACCAATCAATTCTTTATCTCTAGTTGATAAAGCTGTTTTTCCTGTTGTTTGAAAATAAATCGGTTTCCCATTTTCGTCTTCAATTACATTTGTGAAAACACCTGAAATTTGTATTCCTGTACTTAATTCAATCGTTCCTAAATTGCAAGAATTTATTAATTTCTGAATTCCTTTTAAACCACCTTTTCGAATGGCCATTTTATTTGCGAATTGTTCTAAAACCAAACTTAAATATGCAAAATCTGGAGTTACAAATAGTTGTGGTTGTGGTTTTGTTATATCAAAATTTGTATTTGCAGCCTCTATAGAATAAGGTACTTTTTTTACTTTATCTTGCATGCACCAAGCACTTTCACCTATAGAAGATAGTAAGCCTGCACCATAAATTTTAGGATGCTCTAAGGTTCCTATCAATCCATATTCAACAGTCCACCAATGTAGGTTTCGTATTTGTGCCATTTCTGATAATTCGCCCATATTATCTTGCAAATACTCTACCTTTTCTTGTGCATTATTAATTTCTTCTTCAGTAGAATTTGGATCTTCTTTTAAAATAGACAATAAACGAATTGCCTCATACATTTCATAATCTTTAGCTGAAGAAATTGCCTTACTACCAATTTCACCAAAACGTCTTAAATACTCTGCATATTCTGGGTTCGCAATAATGGGTGCATGACCTGCAGCTTCATGAATAATATCTGGTGCTGGAGTATATTCAATATGATTAATCGTTCTCATATCAGATGCTATTACCAATACATTATAGGCTTGAAATTCCATAAAAGCATTTGGTGGTATAAAACCATCAACAGAAACTGCAGCCCAACCAATATCTTTTAAAATACGATTCATGCCTTCCATATGTGGAATTTCATCAATGGAAATCCCTGTTTTAGAAAGTCCTTTTAGGTAAGATTCATGAGCTACTTTACTCAAATAATCTACATTCATTCTCATCACATAACGCCAAACAGCTTGATTTTGAGCTGTGTATTCATCATAAGGTTGTTGTACCACAAACTTGTGCAAATGTTTGGGAAGTTTCTTGGTAACATCGTTCAATTCAAAATGAGCATCCATAACATGTAATTATAATATTCTTACAAAATTACATATTAAAATATTGATTTAATATTTTTTAATAACTAAAAGTTCGTTTTTCTGTCTTTATAACAATTACTTAAAAAAGGAATGAAAAATAAACAATTGGTTTTAGGCGAAAAATTAATTTTTGTAACAATTATTTCATTTTTAATACTAATAGATAAATAGTTAATGATTTATTATGGGGTTTGGAGGTTCTGTTTCGGCGATGATTGCAAGTTTAAAAGCAAATAAGAGAACACGTGTGTCTACTTTCGAAAAAATAAAAGACTTTAAAAAAAGTAATAAAAACAAACTGCATTTTAAAAACAAAGCAACTCCAGAAGAAATTGTAAAACTCAGAGAAAAATTACAAAAAGAAAACAATGTTCTTTTCTTACGAAAAGTACTTATTATAGTTATTTTGTTAGTAGCTATTTTTTACGCTATCGGTTTCGTAAAATAGTTATTAAAAGCGAAAAATGTTTCTTATTTTTACTTTTCAATTTTAGAAAATGAACAAGAAAGTAATTTTAATGATTTTGGATGGATGGGGAATTACACAAGACCCTAAAGTATCCGCAATTTACAACGCAAACACACCTTACATTAATAATTTATACAACCAATATCCGCATGCAGAATTAAGAACAGATGGTGAGCATGTAGGTTTACCAGAAGGTCAAATGGGAAATTCGGAAGTTGGTCATATGAATTTAGGAGCTGGTAGAATTGTATATCAAAACTTAGCTAGAATTAATAAAGCCGTAAAAGAAAAAACATTAGGTGAAGAAAAGGTATTATTAGATACCTTTAAATATGCCAAAGAAAACAATAAAAATGTTCATTTATTAGGTTTGGTTTCTAATGGAGGTATTCATTCGCACATCAACCATTTAAAAGGCTTGTTAGATGTTGCCAAAGAAAACAATGTAAACAATGTTTTTGTACACGCTTTTTCTGACGGACGTGATTGCGACCCAAAATCTGGAGCATATTTTATAAACGACATACAAGAATACATGAAAAAAACTACTGGTGAATTAGCATCAGTAACTGGTCGTTATTACGCAATGGATAGAGATAATAGGTGGGAACGTGTTAAAGAAGCTTATGATGGTTTAGTAAATGGAGTTGGTGAAAAAACAACAGATGTTATTGCAACTATCAATAAAAATTACGAAGCTGGTTTAACAGACGAATTCCATAAACCAATTATTGTTACAAATGAAGATGGCACTCCTAAAACTCAAATTAAAAATGGTGATGTTGTTTTGTTTTTCAATTATAGAACAGACAGAGGAAGAGAATTAACAAATGCGTTATCGCAAAATGATTTTCCTGAATATGGAATGAAAAAATTAGATTTATACTTTACTACAATTACTTTATACGATGAATCTTTTAAAGGAATTAATGTAATTTATAATAGCGATAATATTAAAAATACACTTGGAGAAGTTTTAGCCAATGCTGGTAAAAAACAAATTCGTATTGCAGAAACTGAAAAATATCCACACGTAACTTTTTTCTTTTCTGGTGGACAAGAAACTCCTTTTGAAGGTGAATCTCGTATATTAAGAAACTCACCAAAAGTTGCTACTTACGACCTAAAACCTGAAATGAGTGCCTACGAATTAAGAGATGCACTTTGCGAAGATTTAGAAAAAGGAGATGCCGATTTTGTTTGTTTAAATTTTGCAAATGGTGATATGGTTGGTCATACAGGAATTATGGAAGCAGCTATCAAAGCTTGTGAAGCTGTAGATAATTGTGCAAAAGATGTTATAGAAACAGGTTTGAAAAACGGATATTCTACTTTGCTAATTGCAGACCATGGAAACTGTGAAACCATGATGAATCCTGATGGTTCACCACATACAGCACACACTACAAATCCTGTACCTTTTATTTTAATTGACAAAGAAATAAAATCCATAAAAAGTGGTATCTTGGGCGATATTGCTCCTACCATTTTAGATTTAATGGGAGTAAAACAACCTAAAGAAATGACACAACACTCTTTACTTTAAAAAAAATTTTATGAAAAATACTTTAATTATTTTATGTAGTATTTTACTAATAAGTTCTTGCAAAGTACAACAAGAAGCTACTGAAAATAAAGTACAGCAAGAAATTACTGCTAAAAAAAATGCCTCAGGTGACTTAGTTGGTTTTGCCAATAAAGAATCTTTTATGCAAGCACCTTACGAATCTTGGTTCAATCAAAAATACAACACTTTTAAGGTAGATGATGCAACCATTACTGCAATTGAAGAAAATTTAAAAGGAGTTACCATAAAAGGTTTTATGGGCACTTGGTGTGGAGATTCTAAAAGAGAAACACCACGTTTTTATAAACTTTTAGATCAAGCAAATTTTAACCTTAGTAATTTTGACTTAGTAACTGTAAACAGAAGTAAAAAAACACCAGATAATTTACAAGAAGGTTTCAATATTATTAGAGTGCCAACTTTTATTTTTTATAAAGATGGTAAAGAAATAGGAAGATTTGTAGAAAGACCAAGAGAATCTTTAGAAAAAGATATTTTAAAGATAGTTTCTGGAAAACCCTACAAACATTCTTATGATAGAAGCAAATAAATGACCTATAACAACAACCTACTTATTGCTGTAGATTTTGACGGAACCATTGTAGAAGATGCTTATCCAAAAATAGGCAAACCAACTATTTTTGCTTTCGAAACATTAAAAAAATTACAGTCAGAAGGTTACAGATTAATTCTTTGGACGTATAGAAGTGGTGCCAGGTTAGATGAAGCTGTTGCTTTTTGTAAAAAAAATGGCATTGAGTTTTATGCCATAAACAACAGTTATCCAGAGGAAATTTACGACCCAAAAGATAGTAGAAAAATTCATGCAGACTTGTTTATAGACGATAGAAATATTGGCGGTTTTATTGGTTGGACAGCAGTTTACAAACAAATTTTTAATTCTGAACCACCAGAAAAAAAGAAAAAAGGGTTTTTCTCTTTTTTCAAATAATTTTATTACGTTATCAATTCTTTAAAATATAGTAACTTTGCGTTTCAATTTTTTTAACATGATTAAAATTAAAACCAAAGAGGAAATAGAAATTATGCGTGAAAGCGCATTAGTTGTTTCTAAAACATTAGGCATGCTTGCAAAAGAAATAAAGCCTGGTGTAACCACTTTATATTTAGATAAATTAGCAGAAGATTTTATTAGAGAACAAGGTGCAATACCTGGTTTTTTAGGCTTGTATGATTTCCCGAACACACTTTGTATGAGTCCAAATTCACAAGTAGTTCATGGTATTCCAAATAAAGAACCTTTACAAGAAGGTGATATTATTTCGATAGATTGTGGTGCTAAGAAAAATGGTTTTTATGGCGATCACGCATACACATTTGCTGTTGGTGAAATTGCTGATGAAACCAAAAAATTATTAGACGTAACAAGAGAAAGCTTGTATGTTGGTATTCGTGAATTTAAAGTTGGTAACAGAGTTGGAGATGTTGGTTATGCTATTCAAAAGTTTACAGAAGACCATGGTTATGGCGTTGTAAGAGAATTAGTTGGTCATGGTTTAGGAAGAGAAATGCACGAAGATCCAAACATGCCAAATTATGGTAAAAGAGGAAGAGGTAAAAAATTTGTAGAAGGTATGGTTGTAGCAATAGAACCAATGACAAATTTAGGCACTCACAAAATAAAACAACATAATGATGGTTGGACAATCACAACCTTAGATGGTAAACCATCTGCACATTTTGAGCATGATGTTGCTATTTTAAACGGTAAACCAGAACTTTTATCAACCTTTAAATATGTGCATGATGCTTTAGGTATTGTTACCAATGAAGAAGATGAATTCAGACAGTAAATTACTTTGGAGCTCAATGCTATTCAATGAAAATATTTAAAAAAATTTTAAATACAATACCAAGACCATGGCTAATTAAAGCAAGTTATTTAGTTCGTCCAATAATTGCATTTAGTTTAAAAGGAAATAATTTTACGGATCCAATTGACGGAAAATCTTTTCGTGAATTTTTACCTTATGGTTACGGAAAACAAAGAGAAAATGCACTTTCACCTTCAACTTTGTCTTTAGAAAGACACAGATTAATGTGGCTTTTCTTAAAAGATGAAACTGATTTTTTTACATCTTCAAAAAAATTAAAAGTTTTACACATAGCACCAGAACAATGTTTTTTAGACATATTTAGAAAACAGAAAAACCTAGATTATATTACCTCTGACCTAGAATCACCTATTGCAGATGTAAAAGCAGATATTTGTAACTTACCTTTTCAAGAAAACTCTTTTGACGTTGTTTTTTGCAATCATGTTTTAGAGCACATTCCAAATGATACGAAAGCTATGCAAGAGCTATATCGTGTAATGAAAAAAGGTGGTTTCGGTATTTTTCAAATTCCGCAAGATTTATCAAGAGAAAAAACTTTTGAAGACGATTCCATCACAGACAAAAAAGAACGTACTAAAATTTTTGGGCAGTATGACCACGTAAGAGTTTACGGTAAAGATTATTTTGATAAATTAAGATCAATTGGTTTTAAGGTTGATGAAGTAGATTACACAAAAAAAATCGCTCCAGAAAAACTAGAACGATTTTGTTTAATGAAGAATGAAATTCTTCCTGTTTGTTATAAGTAATGGTGTTTTTAATCAAATTTTCTTAAAAAATCAACCATTTTTTCTAAAGATTCTTTTCCTTTTACAATTTTACCTTCTTTTAATATTTGGTAAACACCATCTTCTATTTTTACAATTTTAGAGTTTCCTTCGTAATTTGCAAGTTTGTCATTTAAAGCATCTACTTTTTTTCCACTTTGACTCAACCAAACTCTTTTACCTGCTTTTAGAGCTTCTATTTTACTATTATAAAAAGCACCTAAATATTGGTAATTGGCATTTGTTGGTAAAACGCTTCCATCAACCGAAAATAAGTATGCGTTTACAGTGTGTTTATTACCATCTTTACCTTCCGGATATAAAGGATGAATTCCACCTCCTAAATGACCTCCAAAAACATACCATTCTTTATCAATTTTCACCTCATCATCTCTATTGTACTTTCTGATGATATCATTCTTTTCTAACTTATCTAACAAATCTTCTTTATTAGCTACTTTTACAATTTTATTTTCGTTTAAATCAAAAACCATTGGCGCAGCAGAATTGTTTGGGTAAGTTACCAATCTTCCATTTGATCTTGGCAACATAACTTGTCCGAAATTGGTTGAAATAGAATTAAATTCAGATGGATTTGGTAGTGTAGTTCCAGTATTTTTATACGTGTTGTAATAATATATTTTTGTTGGATTGTTTTTTTTGTTTTGCAACAAAATATAACCCTCAAAATTTACTCCAAAATCGTATTCTGCAGCTTCAACTATAATTTCTCCAACATCGCTTAAAATTCCGAACTTTCCATTCTGAGTGTATAAAGCATAACTGTTTTTATTGAAATTATAAATGCTATCAACTTTTATAGATAAGTTATCTGCATTCTTTTTCCAAACTGTTTTTAAAGAATCTATTCTTCGTAACTCTTTTTCTTTTAACAATCTTTCTTGTTCAAGTCTTTTTTCTTCTTCTAACTGTAATTCTATTTCTTCATTTATTGTTACAAACAATTCTAATTGATTAAGATACTGTTCAGATTTTTTATTTTTTGATAGTAAAAAAAATTGTTTAGAATATTTTTGAGCTTCTTTATAATTTTCTAATTCAAAATAAATTCTAGCTCCTAAGCTGGCAACATCTGGAGATGTTACAGTATCCATATATTTCATCGCCTTTTCAAAAAGTACTAAAGCCTCTTTAAAATCAATACTTTCTTCAATTACATTGTTTGCTCTCTTAATATAAACATTGGCAATGTCTTTATTAGATTGTGCATAAGAAATGCTAATAAACATAACACAGCAAAGTGTTAATAGTAAGTTTTTCATAATATTTTTAAATTCTCTTTTTTAAATTAAGTTATGCAATATAACAAAAATACAATTTAAAGTGCACTGTTATCTACTTAGTTGTAGGTATAATTTGTAAATTCTTCAAGGTTTCCATCTTCATTTAAATAAATTAAAATTACTTTAATAGAATTGTTTTTAACAATAAATGCTTTTGTTTTTTCTAAACCCATTGCCATAAAAGCGGTTGCATACGCATCTACATCTGCACAGTCTAAATTTGCAATTACAGATGCACTTAATAAGTTGCTTTCTATAGCAAAACCCGTTTTTGGATTAATGGTATGAACATATTTTTTTCCATCTTCAGATATTCTAAATTTCCTGTAATTACCTGAGGTAGCCATAGATTTGTTAGATAGGTTTAATGTTTTATATCCGTTTGTATTTTCAGTTGGATTTACCAATTTAATCAACCATGGATTGTTATTTTTTTTTGTGCCTTTTGCACGAATTTCACCACCAATTTCTATCAAATAATTAGCTATACCTTTACTATTAAAAAAACGAGCTATAACATCAATTCCATAACCCTTTGCAATAGAATTAAAATCTAAATAAATTTTTGGATTTTCTTTTACAATTTTATGATTTTGTAGTTCAACTTTATGCAAACCAACAAATTGCATTTGATTAGAAACTTGTTCATTGGTTAAATCGATCTTTTCATTTTTAGGTCCAAAACCCCAAGCATTAACTAAATTACCTACTGTAGGATCAAAAAAACCATCTGTTTCGTTGTAAATTCTTTTCGATTTTTTAAAAACTTCAGCAAACATCTCATCAACAACAATGGTAGTATCTCCATTATTTATTTTTGAAATATCAGAAGTTGGGATGTACGTTGAAAGCGATTTATTTACCAAACGAAATAAACTATCTATTGGTTTTTGAAAATTTTGAGTTCCGTTTAAATATGTGATTTTATAAGTAGTGCCAAAAACAAAGCCTTTTAAGGTAAAATCGGTAGTTTTAAGTTCGTTTTTACACGAGGTAAATAGTAGAATTATCCCTAAAAAAAGTGAAAATTTAAATGTTTTCATAAATATTAAATATAAGCTTCAAAAATAATATATAATTTTTTCACAAAATATTGATATTCGTACTTTTTGTTCATCTATTTTGTTAAATTTGTAGCTATAATTTAATCATTAAGCATAAAATAATGAAGAAAATATCGTTACTATTATTATCTGCAGTTTTAGTTAGTTCTTGTGTATCTAAAAAAGAATTCGCAGCATTACAATCAGAAAAATTAAAAACTGAAGAAGAATTACGAATTGTAAAAACAAATTTACAAAAGTGTTTGATTGAAAAAGAAAAAGAAGACACGAAAGTTTTTGCGCTTCAAGAACAAGTTAAATATTTAAAAGAAGATAAAAAATCTGCCTTAAAGCAAGTGGAAAACTTAACGGTTTTAACACAATCGTCATCTGACAATATTAAAAATGTAATTTCTCAATTAAGTGAAAAAGACAAGTATATCAATGGAATTAGAAAAGCAATGACGCAAAAAGATTCTATTAACTTGGCAATTAAATACCACTTAACAAGAAACTTAACAGATGGTATACAAGATAAAGATATTGAGGTAAATGTTGAAAAAACAGTTGTTTTTATTTCTATTTCAGACAAATTACTGTTTAAAAGTGGAAGCTACAACGTAACAGAAAATGCCTACACTGTTTTAGAAAAGATTGCAAAAGTAATTAAAGACCAACCTCAGATGGAAGTGATGATTGAAGGTCATACAGACCCAACTCCTATTAAGAGAGATTTAATTCAAGACAACTGGGATTTATCTGCTTTAAGAGCTACTTCTATTACACGTATTTTACAATACAAGTTTGGTGTAAAACCTGCACGTTTAATTGCTGCTGGTAGAAGCCAATATGTACCTTTGGTTGAAAACAATTCACCAGAAAATATGGCAAAAAACAGAAGAACAAAAATTATAATTATGCCTAAACTGAATCAATTTTTTGATTTGTTAGAGCAAGATTCTGAATAATTTTAACTTTTACAATACAAAAAAAACCACTCTTTTTAGAGTGGTTTTTTGTTTTGATTAGACAATAATAGCTACTTTTTCTAAACCAACCTATTCCAAAATTTTAATAAAATCTTCAAAAGCCACATAGTAAGGTTGGTTTTTAAAAACAGGCGTTTCTACACTTTCTGCATTTGCAATACCAACACCAGCAAACCAAACTTTAGCATTTTGTTTTTTAGCATGTTGTTTGAATGTTTCCATCCATAAAACGTCATAATCATTTGGGTTTTGAATGTTATTTGTTGCTTTAACCAAAACAAAAATGGTAGGTTCTCCTTTTTTAAACAATACAAATTGCGGGTGTCTTTTTAAAGTACTATTAATTGCTTGAAACTCATAACCCATTTTTTCGAGCTTCTCCCCTACAATATTCATTGCTAAATTATGCAATTCTTGTGCTGTTAAAACTTGCATTACTATTCTTATTTTTTCTTGTTTCTTTTGTTGTAATTTTTATCGCCACGCGTTTTTGGCTTCTTGTATTTTTTTGCAATTTCTCTTCTGTAAGAACCACCTTGGTTGGTTTTACTATTCTTTTCACTTTTTTCATGAAAAGCAGGTCCTGGAACGTATTCTAAACCAGTTCTGTTTTTAGAAATTCCTTGATCTTCTCTTGGACGTTCATCTTCGGTTAATAATTTCGAAATTTCAACTTCTTCTGGAACTTCCAAAACAGGAATTTCCAAATTCATTAAGTTTTCTATTTCTTTTCTGCTTTCTTGTTCTTTTTCGGTTGAAAATAATAATGTTTTTCCAGCTTTTTCTGCACGACCAGTTCTACCAATTCTGTGCATATAATTCTCAGGAAAATCTGGTGTATCAAAGTTAATTACGTGTGAAACATTGTCAAAATCTAAACCACGAGCCATAACATCTGTAGCCAATAAAATTCGGTTTTTACCTTCATCAAACTGTCTTATGGAACGTATTCTGTAGTTTTGTGTTTTGTTGGAATGAATTACACACATTTCATCATTAAATACTTCTTCCAAATGTTTAAACAACAAATCTGCAGTTCTTTTAAAACCAACAAAAATTAATACTTTATTGTAGGTTTCTTTATCTTTTAAAAGATAATATAATAAATTTACTTTGGTAAAAAAGTTAGGTACATTATAGGTTACTTGTTCAATATTATCTAAAGGAGTTCCACTAACTGCCACAGAAATTTTTTCTGGATTTTTAAAGAAATCGTAAATTAAATGATCTACATCTTCTGTCATTGTTGCAGAAAATAGAATGTTTTGTCTTCTTTCTGGAATGATATCAAAAATATTCATCAGTTGAAAACGGAAACCCAAATCTAGCATTACATCTACTTCATCTATCACCAATTTTTGAATTGATTTTAGCTTTAAAGCATTGCTCAACCCTAAATCGTACAAACGTCCTGGAGTGGCTACAATAATATCTTGCCCCTGTAAAATAGCTTGTTTTTGGGTATTTATGTTTGTACCTCCATAAACTCCTAAAACTCGAACATTAATATATTTTGCTAATTTTTCAATCTCATCTACCACTTGTAAAACCAGCTCACGAGTAGGTACCAGCACCAAAATTCTCGGATGCTGTTGCTTAGAAAACTTTAAATCTCGAAGAATTGGCAACATGTACGCAAAGGTTTTTCCTGTTCCTGTTTGCGCAATTCCCACAACGTCTTTTCCAGATCTCACTACAGAAAATGCTTGTTCTTGAATTGGAGTTGGTGTCTCAAAACCCAAATCATCAATTGCGTAATGGAGTTGTTTAGATAGGTCTAAATCTTCGAAAGTCATTGTACTAAAATTTTGTGCAAAGGTACATTAAAGTTTCAAGATTAGCGTTTTAAGTTTACTGTTCATAAACTATTCATTATAAAGAATAATACTACAATAATTTAGTAGTTTTGTATGTACTAAAAAACTTGTTTTTATGATTACAGATACGCACACACATTTATATTCAGATCAATTTGATGAGGACAGAGAAACCATGATGGAACGTGCTAAAGAAGCAGGAATTTCTCGTTTTTTTATTCCAGCAATCGATTCTTCTTACACTCAACGAATGTTAGATTTAGAGGAGAAATATCCTTACGATGTGTATTTAATGATGGGTTTGCACCCAACTTCTGTAAAAGAAAATTATTTAGATGAATTGGCGCATGTTCGCGAATGGATTGATAAAAAAGAGTTTTATGCCATTGGTGAAATTGGTATTGATTTGTATTGGGACAAGTCTTTTCTAACACAACAACAGGAAGCTTTTAGAACTCAAATTCAATGGGCAAAAGAAAAAAAATTGCCAATTGTAATCCACTGTAGAGATGCTTTTGATGAAATTTTTGAAGTATTAGAAACTGAAAAAAGTGATGATTTGTATGGAATTTTCCATTGTTTTACAGGAACAAAAGAACAAGCAGAAAAAGCAATTTCGTACAACATGAAATTAGGAATTGGTGGAGTTGCTACTTTTAAAAATGGAAAAATTGATAAATTTTTACATGAAATAGATTTACAACACATTGTTTTAGAAACAGATGCACCTTACCTAGCGCCAACTCCTTACAGAGGAAAAAGAAATGAAAGTTCTTATATTACCAATGTTATTGAAAAATTAGTAGATATTTATGGAATTTCATTTAAAGAAATAGCAGAAATTACGACCCAGAATTCGAAAGCAGTTTTTGGAATATAGTTTTAAAAGTCAGATTTTTTAAAATCTGTGAAATCTGTGTCAAAAACTTTAAAAAGTAATCAATATAATTTGAATTTAGAAACAACATACTATAAAACACCCATTGGAATCGCAAAAATTGTGGGAGATTTCAACGGAATTCAAGCTGTTTCTGTTTTAGATGATGCTGAAGTTTCTGAGGATAATTTTAAAGAAAAAATTCCTGATTGTTTACAAGATTGTGTACAACAATTAGATGAATATTTTAATGGAGAAAGAGCCAGTTTTAACTTAACTGTCAACCCAAAAGGAACGACTTTTCAGAAAAAAGTATGGAAAGCCTTATTGGAAATTCCTTATGGAACAACGAGAAGTTATTTAGAACAAAGCAAAGCTTTGGGCGATGTAAAAGCGATAAGAGCTGTGGCAACTGCAAATGGTAAAAATCCGTTATGGATTGTAATTCCTTGTCACAGAGTAATAGGTTCAAACGGATCTTTAACAGGTTATGCTGGTGGAATTTGGCGTAAAAAATGGTTATTAGCACATGAAAATCCTGTAAAACAACAATCACTATTCTAATTCTTCTTTTCACACATTAAAAAACTTATTTTTACGTTAAGTAGTTATAGTCGTGCATGTATCAAAAAATAATTTTACTTTTTTTACTTTTCATTGGAATTTCTATCCAAGCGCAAACTGTTTCTGAAGATTTTAGATCTAAGAAGTTTCTAATTGAAAAAGATACCGTAAAATTTGATTCTGTTTCCATAAATTCTCAACAATTTAAAGTTTTAAACTCACTTTTAAATCCTATAAAAGAATCAGAATATAAAGTGAATTTTACTGAAGCAACACTAATAATAAATTCAAAAATATATCCAGAAATTACCATAGAGTATTTTCGATTTCCAGATTTTGTTACTAAAGTTTATACTTCTTATGATGAAAGTTTAATATTACCAAATGGTGTAAATACAGGAAAACTTTACAGCTTAACTACCAATAAAAAAGCCTCGGAAATTAAGTTATTTGATGGTTTACAAACCAAAGGTTTTATTACAAGAGGTGTAACTACCGGAAATAATCAAAATGCAGTAACAAATGCTGCTTTAGATTTAGAAATTTCAGGAAAACTATCTGAAGAAATTACTTTAAGAGCCAATATTTGGGATACAAATATTCCTATACAAGAAAACGGATACTCACAAAACATTACCGATTTTGATAGAATTTTCGTAGAAATGTCGCATAAAAATTGGCGTGTAAAAGCTGGTGATATTTCATTAAAAAACTTCGAAACTTACTTTGCTCCTTTCGCAAAACAAGCAGCAGGACTAGAAGTAGAAGCAAATATTACAAAAAATTTAAAAGCGAGTGCTTCTGGTGCAGTTGTAAGAGGTAAATTTAATACGTATTATGTTACAGGTCAAGAAGGAAATCAAGGTCCGTACAAAATTTTTGGAGTAAACAATGAACCTGCAATTGTAATTATTGAAGGAAGTGAAGTAGTTTTTATTAATGGAATTCAAATTGAAAGAGGAGAAAATAAGGACTATACAATGGATTATAATTTAGGTGAAATAACTTTTAACACCACCTTTCCTATTACAAACGATATGAGAATTGGAATAGATTTTCAATATTCAGATAGAAATTACACTCGTTTTGTAACTTATGAAAATGTTGCTTACACCTCTGACAAATTAAATATAAGCAGTTTTTTTTACAGTGAAAACGATGCCAAAAACCAACCTTTACAACAGGCTTTAACAGATGAGCAAAAACAAATTTTAGCAAATGCAGGAAATGATACCAGCTTAATGTTTTCGGAAAGTGCTTTTCCTGATAATTTTGATGAAAATAAAATTTTATATAAAAAAGTTACAAATGGCGCTGTAGAAATTTTTGAATATTCTACAAATGCCAATGACGATTTGTTTTTTGTAACCTTTACAAATGTTGGAGCAAACAATGGAAATTACATATTATTAAGAAGTACAGCTGTTGGTAATATCTTTGAGTTTGCAGGAGTAAATCAAGGAAATTATTCACCAATTACGCGTTTAATTCCTCCCGCAAAATCACAAGTTTTTGTTTTAAAAACAGATTATGATTCTACAAAAAAAACAAAGCTTACTTCAGAAATTGCAGTAAGCAATAACGATGCTAATTTATTTTCTACTATCGATGATAATCAAAATACTGCAGTTGCAGCAAAAATTGGTTGGGAACAAATTTTAATTGATAAGAAATGGCAATTAATTAGCAAAATTAATCACGAATTTGTTCAAAAAAATTACAATACAGAACAAGGTTGGGAACCAATAGAATTTAATAGAGATTGGAATATTTTAACCAATAATGGCACAAAAAACCATTTTCAAACAGCTTTTTTACTTCAAAATAAAGAACAAGATTTTTTATCTTACAGATATAATCATTTAAGTTATATTGATATTTATAACGGAAACAAACACGAACTACAGTCTAAAATGAGTTTTAATAAAACCTCATTTTTTATAGATGGAAGTTTTTTAGCAAACACCTCAACAATAGAAAACAATTCGTTTTTAAGGGCAAAAGCAACCATATTACATCGTTTTAATAAAAGTTGGTTGGGTGGTTTTACAAATATAGAAACCAATAGTAGAAGAGAAATAAGTACAAACAACTACATAAATACGAGTCATCGTTTTAAAGAGTTTGAAACCTATTTTGGTATTGGTGATACCACTAAAGTTTTTGCAAAAATAGGGCTGAACTACAGAAATAATGATAGTATAAAGTCAAACGCATTTACTGAAATTAACAATCGAAAAACAATATATATCAACAGTAAATTAATTCAAAATAAATTTACAAGTTTAAATGTTTTTGCAAACTACAGACTAACTGAAAATAAGTTTTCCAAAAATGAAAAATCATTAAATTCTAAAGTGGTTTTTAATCAACGTTTGTTTAACGACTTTATAAATTTAGGTACTACGTATGAAACCTCTTCAGGAAACATTGCAAGACAAGAATATGTATACATAAAAACGGAACCCGGTTTTGGTTATTACACTTGGATAGACTATAATAATGATGGCATTCAAGATTTTGATGAATTTGAAATCGCGGAATTTCAAGACCAAGCAAACTATTTAAGAGTTCCAAAACCCAATATTCGTTTTATTGCTACACAAAGAGCAAAATTTAGGCAATCCATTAATTTAAATTTTAATCAATGGAGTCAAAAAAAAGGAGTTAAAAAAATTATTTCTCATTTTAATAATGAAAGCTTTTTAAGTATAGAAAATGAACAAACTCGTATTGGCAATTCATTTAATTTTAATCCTTTTAATTTTGATGAAAATAAATTGATAGGACTAAATTTAAGTTACAGAAATAGCCTCTATTTTAATAGAAATTTGCAAAAATATAGCTTTACCTATACATATGGAAACCTCAGAAATAAACAGCAATATTTTATAGGAAGTCAAGAAAACAAAACCAATTTACATCAATTAGATTTTGCACATAAATTTGCCACTTTTTGGGTTGGTGAAATAATGGG
The DNA here is from genome assembly GCF_005885675.1 of Polaribacter aestuariivivens. GTDB lineage: Bacteria > Bacteroidota > Bacteroidia > Flavobacteriales > Flavobacteriaceae > Polaribacter > Polaribacter aestuariivivens. Next base: position 317,796 of record NZ_VANR01000004.1, on the reverse strand, counting down.
TAAAATTTCTGAAAATGATTTACAAACAGAAAATTTTAATAATAGAAATTATTTTATTGAAGCTAAGGAAATTCAACCTAAATTAAGTTTTTTATACAATCAAAACAATCGCTTAACAGCATTTTATCATTACAAAAACAAACAAAATACCTTGGCTGATTTTGAGATTTTGAAGCAACAAAAATTTGGTTTAGAATACTTTTTTGTCAGCAGTAAAAAAAATCAAATTACTGCAAACGTAAACGTTTTTTTAAACAATTTTAAAGGAGACACAAACACACCTGTTGCGTATCAAATGTTAGAAGGTTTACAAGCTGGAAGAAATTACACGTGGAATGCACTGTTTTCACAAAAAATAAATTCCTTTTTAAATTTAAATTTAAACTATTTAGGTAGAAAAAGTGAGAACTCTAAAACAATTCATACAGGAAGTGTACAATTGAAAGCTATTTTTTAATATGTTTGCATGAATCAATCAAAAAAAAATTATGAAAAAAGCAACACTATTAGTACTATTAATTTTTACTAGTTTGCATATTGTATCGCAAGAAAATGAAAAACAATACCCACAAGATATTGATAAAAGTTATGAGTTAAAACTAAACACTTTTAGCTTAATTGCTATATCGTCTTTAGATGTTTCTTACGAAAAGCTAATAAACTCAGAGTCTTCTTATGGTGTAGCAATATTTTATAAGTTTACAGACTTAGAAGGTGATGAAATTGGTTTTCCTAAGAAATTTTCAGTTACACCATATTATAGATGGTTTTTTTCTGAAAGTAAATACGCAAGAGGTTTCTTTGTAGAAGGATTTGGAATGCTAAATACTTATCAAGATATTTTTTACAACTCTAGTAATAATCAAGATAGAGTTGAAAACGCAACAGGTTTTGCTTTAGGAGTTTCTGTTGGAGGTAAGTTTGTTACAAAAGGAGGTTTTAGTACAGAAGTATATTTAGGTGTAGGTAGAAATTTAATTAAAGGAAATAATGATTCTTTTGATTTAGATATAGTGACAAGATTTGGTATTTCATTAGGTTACAGATTTTAATTAAAATTTTTTTATAAGTTTGTTATAAATAAAAAAATATGAAAAAAATACTTTTAATAATTGGTCTTTTGGTAAGCTCTTTAGGGTATTCTCAACAAGAAATAAAATTAGACATTGCAGATGCTTTAGTGATTAGAAGTTTAGAGTTTTCTTATGAAAACTATATTAGCGCTGAAAATTCTTTTGGAGTTTCTGCACTTTTTAATTTAGCTAAACAAGATGCAAGCTTTAGGTATAATGAAAACACGATGATTACACCTTATTTCCGTCATTATTTTACTTCAGAAGCACAATGGAATTTCTTTGGAGAAGCTTTTGTTGGAATTAATTCTGGTAAAAAAGAATCTGTTGAAGATTCTGGTGATTACGACTTAAAATATACAGATGGTGCTTTAGGAGTTGCTATCGGAACAAAATACTCTTCTGAAGGTGGTTTAATAATAGATGTTTATGCTGGTGTTGGTAGAAACCTTTTTGGTACAGATTCGCCTGTTTTGGTACCTAGAGTAGGTGTAAACGTTGGTTGGAGATTTTAAAATAATATATATTAGAACATAAAAAAATCCAGCAATTGCTGGATTTTTTTATGTTCTAATATTCAATTAAGAAACAACTTCGGGTTTTCTAATTGGTAAGTTTTGTATCAAATCAATATACAAGTTAACTTGCTTTTTTAAATTTTTACGTTCGTAAATAGCATCTAAGAAACCGTGCTCTAAAACAAATTCAGATTTTTGGAAACCTTCTGGTAAATCTTTACCAGTGGTATCTTTTACAACTCTTGGACCTGCAAAAGCAATTAATGCGTTTGGCTCTGCAATATTAATGTCTCCTAACATAGCATAAGAAGCTGTTGTACCTCCTGTTGTTGGATCTGTACATAAAGAGATGTATGGAATTTTAACCTCTGCTAATTGCGCTAATTTTGCTGAAGTTTTTACCAATTGCATTAGTGAGAGTGATGCTTCCATCATTCTTGCTCCACCAGATTTAGAAATCATTAAAAATGGTATTTTATTTTTAATTGAATAATCTATAGCTCTTGCAATTTTTTCACCAACAACTGACCCCATAGATCCACCAATAAACGCAAAATCCATAGCAGCAATTACCAATTCTTTTCCTAAAGATTTACCAACGGCTGTTCTAACAGCATCGTTTAGTTTTGTTTTTTCTTGAGCAGCTTTTAACCTGTCTGGATATTTTTTAGTATCAACAAATGATAAAGGATCTTTAGAAGTTAACTTTTCATTTAACTCTTTAAATTTATTATCGTCGAAAAAAAGTTCGAAATATTCTTTACTTCCAATTCTTACATGGTAACCATCTTCTGGACTTACATATAAGTTTCTTTTTAACTCTTCAGTATCTATAACTTTACCACTTGGGGTTTTATACCATAAACCTTTGGGCGTGTCTTTTTTGTCTTCCGTAGAAGTCTGTATTCCTTTATCTGTTCTTTTAAACCAAGCCATATTATGTGTTTGTTTTAATGTTTTATTTCAAAAATAAAAACCTTTTTAAAAATAAATATGAATTACAAATGTAAAAGATTTTTTGTAAAATATACTTTCTTATTTGTTTGATTATTTTTAATAAGAATAAATTGTTAGTATTTTATAACGACAAAAGCATTTTGATTTAAAATAATCAAAATGCTTTTGTAAAATATTAACGGTATAATACTATAAAGTATCAACGTTATTTAAGTCTTGAAATGCTTTTTTTAATCGTGTTGTAAAAGTTTGTTCTCCTAAACGCAACCATTTTCTAGGGTCGTAATATTTTTTATTTGGCTGATCTGCTCCATCAGGATTTCCTATTTGTGTTGCCAAATAAGCTGCATTTTCTTGCATATAATCTCTAATACCTTCTGTAAAAGCAAACTGTAAATCTGTATCGATATTCATTTTAATAACTCCATATCCTATAGATTCTCTAATTTCTTCAACAGTAGAACCAGAACCTCCATGAAATACAAAATCGATATGATTATTTTCAACACCATATTTTTTCGAAATAAATTCCTGAGAGTTTTTTAAAATTTTTGGTGTTAATTTTACGTTTCCAGGTTTGTAAACTCCATGTACGTTTCCAAATGCAGCTGCAATTGTAAATTGTGGAGAAACTTTCATTAATTCTTCGTAAGCGTATGCTACTTCTTCTGGTTGTGTGTACAGTTTAGAAACATCTACATCTGAATTATCTACACCATCTTCTTCACCACCAGTAATACCTAATTCAATTTCTAAAGTCATACCCATTTTGCTCATTCTAGCTAAGTATGTTTTACAAATTTCTATATTTTCTTCAATTGGCTCTTCAGATAAATCTATCATATGAGAGCTGTATAAAGGTTTTCCTGTTTCTTCAAAATGCTTTTCTGAGGCATCTAATAAACCATCTATCCAAGGTAATAATTTTTTTGCACAGTGATCTGTATGTAAAATTACTGGAACTCCATAAGCCACAGCTAATTCATGTACGTGTTTTGCACCTGCAATACCACCTGCAATTGCAGCTTTTTCATTTTCATTAGATAACCCTTTACCTGCATTAAATTGTGCGCCACCATTAGAAAATTGAATGATAACTGGTGCGTTTAAATCTCTTGCTGTTTCTAAAACACCATTTATAGTATTAGAACCTACAACATTTACTGCTGGTAGTGCAAATCCTTTTTCTTTTGCTAGTTTAAAAATTGCTTGTACTTCATTTCCTGTAGCAACTCCAGGTTTTATGTTGTGACTCATAATATTTTTTATTTTAAATAGTTGATTATTAGTTTTTCAAAAATACTAAAAATAGCTGTTTTTTTGTTTAACGAAGATATAAAATAACGAAAACGTTATAGAGTTTTGCTAAGTTTTCTTAGAAAGGATAGTTGATACCTATATTGTAAACTGCGTTGTTAAAGTTATAGTTTTTAAACCATTTGTCATTTTGTAAGTACGGTTCATAAGTTTTAAAACCAACATCAAATCGTAGAATTAAAAAGTTAAAATCTAATCGTAAACCAAAACCTGTACCAATAGCAATATCTTCTAATGAAGAGAATCCTTTTAGTTTTGCGTCTTCTTCAACAAAATCAGATCCAGTAATATCCCATATATTTCCGGCATCTAAAAACAATGCGCCTTTTAGATTACTTATAATATCAAACCTATATTCTGCGCTTGTTAAAAATTTAAAACTTCCTACATTGTACTCTAAACCAGTATTTCTACTTCCTGGACCCAAATCATAGGTTTGCCAAGCTCTAATATCATTTGAACCTCCTGCAAAATAACTTCTGGTAAACGGAATATCGGAATTGTCATAAGGAATAATTGCTCCTAACAATGTTCGCAAACCAAAAACTGAACTAGCACCAACATCCCAAAACTTTTTAAATTCTATGTCTGTTTTAAAATATTGTGCTAATGGAATTTTTAAGAATGTTTTTTTTCCATTGCTATTGTATTTGTTTGAGGTTAAACCTAATAAGTTTCCTGAATTTGCAATTCTAAATTTGAAAAAAGAAAAATTATTATCCTTAAAATTGGTTTGACTGTTATAGGTATAAGCGTATGCTAGAATAGGAATTAAAAAATCTGATGTTACAATATTGTATCTGTTTTGAATATTTAAAACCGTGTTGTAATCGTCTGGATTTGATGATTTGAAACTATTATTTTGAACAACATCATTCATAAAATTTAAAGATTCTGTTGCTTGATTGTCTAAATCTGTAGGTAATGGGTGGTTGTTGGTGTTATTTACGGCATCGTAAGTTAAGGCAACATTATTCAGGTTTGTAAACTCTGAACTATAAATATTAAAAAATCGATTTACATTTAAATTTTGAATATACTGTGTGTTAAAAACTTCTAACTGAATTGTTTTTTTGGGGTTGTATTGCCACCTGTAGTCAGATAAAATTGTAAACGTTTGCCTATCTAAACCAATATTTTTTTGAAAACTTGAACCTACTGAAAATAATGTTCTTGGAGACATTTCTTTAGGCACTAGTTTGTTTAATCCGAAAGGAGCTACAAATCTTGGAATTTCCAAGGAAGCATCTGCACCAATTTCATATCCAGGTCCATTACTTGCTCTAAAATAAGAACCTAAAAACGAGAGTTTTAATATTTCTGCTCCTCTAAATGCATTTCTATCAATAATAGAAAATTTAGCGGAAGTTCCTATGTCTCGTATATTAGAATGTGTTAATTCTGTTTCGAAACCTAATGTATATTTTTCTTTTGGCGATAGTAAAACATCCATTTTTAGTTCATTTCCATTTTTACCAATTGGTTGAAAATCAATTTTTGTGGTTTTAAAATTGTTTAAAGATTTTAAATGGTTTCTGGTTAAGTTATTTAATGTATCCTTATAAATATCACCGGGTTTAAAAAAAACAGATTGAGCTAAATATTTAGGATTGTATGTAATCTTATCATGTCCAAAAAAATTTATTCCTTTATAAGACAGTGAATCTTTATATTTTTCTCCGGTTTTACTGTAAGAATAATCTGTATAAATATTTATTTCTTTTACTTTATGAATTTTATAATCTTTGTTTGTATAATTATCTTCTTCATCAAAACGATTACTTGAAATTAAAAAATCTACATTTGTTTTATTATCAACTCTTGAAGTATCAACATAAAACCCTAGTGCGGATTGATTGAAATAATAAATTCCATTATTTCTGTACAACTTCACAACACTTGCTGCTTCTTTTCTAAAAGTTTTATCATTATACTGGTCGCCCTTTTTTAGCAAAGAAGTTATACCAGAAGCTTTGTATATAGAATCTAAAACTGGTGACTCTATTTTTAGTTTAATTGTATCTAATAAAGTAGGTTTACCCTTTTCAATGTAGTAAGAAACTGTGGCTTTTTTATTAGTAGAATCTCTTTTTATGTTCGAAATTACTTTGGATTCAAAAAAACCTTGTGTTTTATAATATGCCCATAAATTATTTTCGGTTCTTTTAATTTTATTTTCATTAATAATTACTGGCTTATCAAAATCTAAAAACCAATTATTTAAATTTATTAACGAGTTTGCGTAGGCAATACTTTGTTTTTCTGAAAAAACTTTTTTTATAAAATTATATGACTTTGGATTTTCTTCACCCCATTTTGAAGGTGTTTTTGGCTTTTCGTGACTTCCGAAATTATGAAAATACAACCCTAAAGGCATACCTAATAACTTGGAATTAGGTTTTTGAAGAATGTATTTTTGCAGTTCGCTATTGTTCTCTTTTACACTATCTACATAAATATAATTTTGCGTAAGCATATGTTCATTTTCGGCAACATGTTTAGTAGAATTACATGCAACCAAAATTAAAACAAGTAGAAAGTAAAAAGAAAGTTTTTTCATTACTTTAGCAATAGAATCAAGTATCAAAAATAATATTTTTCAACGGTTTATTCTCATTTAGATTTAATTAATGAGTATCCATCTAAAAGAGATAGTGTTTCGGTTTTTATACTGGTTCTTTTTTCCTTTATTTGTGTTAACTTTTAGCTCTATTAAAGGTTATACCTTTTTAAAAATTACTTTAACAACAAAAAAATACGGTATTTACAACTTTAAAAATCTATCAATTTTGAGTATTTCAAAGAATCAATTAAAATTAATAACTAGTTTATCGCAAAAAAAGTATCGTCAAAAGCATAATTTATTTATTGCAGAAGGAGTAAAAGTAGTAAATGAACTTTTAAATTCTTCTTTTGAAGTTGCCACTATTTTTTGTGTTGATGATTTTGAAATTAATCTTCCAGTAGAAAAAATAGTTCGGATTTTAGATACCGATTTAAAAAAAATAAGCAACTTAAAAACACCTAATAAAGTTTTAGGGATTTTTAAAATTCCTGAAGAAAAACAACTGAATAAAAGTGGCTTTACAATTGCTTTAGATACTGTAAATGATCCTGGAAATTTAGGTACTATTATTCGTTTGTGCGATTGGTTTGGTGTTACCCAGTTGGTTTGTTCTAAAGATACTGTAGATTGCTATAACGCTAAAGTTGTACAAGCAAGTATGGGATCTTTAACAAGAATTGCTATTCATTATTTAGACTTAAAAAATTATTTATCTGAAACAAATTTACCAACTTTTATTGCAGATATGGATGGTGAAAATGTGTACAAAACCACTTTACCTAAAGAAGGTATTTTAGTAATGGGTAATGAAGCAAATGGAGTTTCTGAAAATGTTAGAAATGTTGTAAAGCATAAAATTTCTATTCCACGTTTTGGTGAAACAAAAGAAACAGAAAGTTTAAATGTGGCAACTGCTACAGCTATTTTGTTGAGTGAGTTTAAACGAAGTATTTAGTAACTATGTTAACTTTAAAATTTAAAGTTTTAAAAAGTTACTCGAACGCGAAGTTTAAGAAAATACCACGAGTTCCCATAAAGTTTACTGGAGCTGTCCATCTACTATTTGGATCATCATCATATTTAATTTCGTTATTAATGGCAAAAACGCCACGAATGGATGGTGAAAATTTAAAGAAATACAAGTAAATATCTATTCCTATACCAACTTCGTACATAAAGTTATGAGTTTTCATTCGAAATTGACCTGCTGAATTATCATCTTGATTTCTTTCATTACTAGAAAAATTGTAGTCGTAAGAAATTCCTCCTAATAAATATGGACGAATATTTTTATACCTATCTGTACTAAATTTAAAAACTAAAGGAACATGTAAATATGTGGAACCAATTTCTCTAATACTATCTTGTGGTGTAGGAGAATTTTTTAAATGATTGAATAAAATTCTTTTAGAATTACTTACCAAACCTGGTTCTAATCGTAAGTTTAAATTCTTATGCAAGCGAAAATCTGCTATTAAACCAACATTAAAACCAGCTGTGGGCTCTACAGTAATATCTGCATTTGCAATGGTGCTTTCTCTTAAATTTAATTTAAAATCATTGTTATTTAACCCTAAATAAAAACCATAGTGTAAAGGTCTTTTATCAAATGATGGTAAATATTCTACACGTTCTTTTTGTGCAAAAAACGAAACAGAAATCAATAAAAAATAACAAAAAAGAAAATTTCTTTTAATCATAATTACTTGCGTGCTGTGTATATTGTTGCAACTCCAAAAGTTACAGGATTATCTTCTGTATGTGTAAACCCATTTTTTTTCAAAATATTGTTGAAAGCTTCACCAAATGGAAAAGAATTTGCAGATTCCGATAAATAGGAATATGCAACTTTATCTTTTGAAAATAATTTACCAACAACTGGTAAAAATAAATTTGTATATAGTTTATAGCCTTGTTTAAATGGAAATTTTGTTGGGTTTGAGGTTTCTAAAATTACCAAAACTCCTGTTGGTTTTAAAACTCTTGCAATTTCTCTAATTCCTTTCGCTAAGTTTGCAAAATTACGAACTCCAAAAGAAACTGTAATAGCATCAAAAGTATTGTCTTCGAAAGGCATATCTTCAGAATCGCCAACCATCATTTCTATTTTATCGGAAAGGTTTGCTTTGTTTATTTTTTGTTTTCCTACTTCTAACATACCTGCAGAAATATCTAACCCAACAATTCTATCAGGATTTAAATCTGCCATCATTAAAGCTAAATCACCTGTTCCTGTTGCAATATCTAAAATTTGTTTTGGATTATTTTTACCAACAATTTCAACTACCTTTTTTCGCCATTTTACATCTATCCCTAAAGAGATTACTCGATTTAAACCGTCGTAATTTTCAGAAATATTGTCGAACATTTGGGTAACTTGTTCTTTTTTACCAAGTTTAGAATCTTTATAAGGATTTATTTTTTCTGCTGACATTTTGTATTTCTTGCTTCCTCTTATAGGAAATTTAAAAGATTAATTATCCGTTTATTGCAATTACCTCATTAATTTGATTTGGTAACATTTCCTTTAATAAACTTTCGATACCGTTTTTTAAAGTTGCTGTTGATGATGGGCAACCACTACAAGCTCCTTGTAATATTACGCTTACTACTTTATTTTGTTCATCATAAGAACGAAAAGCAATATTACCTCCATCTCCAGCAACTGCAGGTTTTATATATTCATCTAAAATATCTACAATTTGTGCAGAAACACCTTCTAGTTGTACTTCTGGAGCCATATCTTTTGATCCTTCTGCAACAACTTTTTCTCTCGGTAATTCTTTAATTATGGTTTTTCCATCTGCTAAATATTCACGTATAAAAGTTCTTACTTCTCCATAAACTTCATTCCACTCAACCATATCATATTTGGTTATTGAAATATAATTATCAGAAATAAACACTTCTTTTACAAATGGAAAGTTAAAAATGGCTTGTGCCAAAGGTGATGATTGACTTGCTTCGTCAATATTTTTAAATTCAACATCTGTTTGTGTTAATGCCTTGTTTGTTCCAAACTTCATTACTGCTGGGTTTGGTGTAACTTCTGCATACACTTCAACTGCTTCTTTTTTTGGTGTTTTTTCTTCGTTTACAACTGTATTTCCATCGTTTAAATAAGCTTCTATTTGTTCTTTTACTTCTTCTTGAACATCTATCCACTCTAAAATATCGAAACGTTGTATAGCTATAAAATTGGCTGTTATAAATACTTTTTTTACAAATGGTAAATAAAAAAGTTGCTGCGCTAAAGGTGAGTTTTTAGCTTCATCTATATTATTAAATTCATAACTACCTCCATTGATTAAAATTTGATTACTATTAAATTTTATAATAGTATTATTGGTAGTTTCTTGTATGGTAATTTTTGTATGTGACATTTGCTAAAAAATTGAATTGCAAAATTAAGGGAAAAAAGATAAATAGAATTGTTTTTGATGGTATAAAACTTTTCGGCTCCACTTCTAACAATATTTATCATTGTTAAAAATGGAGCCGAAATTTATTTGTTTTTTAGTTTTTACAAGTTTATTGAAAATGTTGCCGTAAAAACTCTATTATCTATATTTAAATCTGCCGTATTTATTTGATTTGAAAATTGTGGATAAATATCATAAAAAGTAGTTCTGTTATTATCACTGTATGAAAAATCTAATTTAAAGTTTCCGAAGTTATAACCTGCTCCTAATGAATATCCTTCTAAATTATCAGAATCTAAAGCCGTTTTTAAAGGATCTTGCTCAAACTTGTAACCTCCTCTAATGCTAAGTCTATTAAAACGCCATTCTGTTCCTAAATTTACAGCATGTGTGTTTCGTAAATCGTTTTGAAAAAACTGATTTTCTTGACTGAAATCATCACCAGATAAATTCATGTTTGAATAATTTCTACTAGTATAATCTACACTGAACAAACCATTTTTTCCAAAAATCAAAGCTGCACTTGCAGTTAACTTACTTGGTGTTTTAAGCCTATAAATTAAACGTGTACTTGGAAAATTGTTTCCAGCTGTATTGTCGTAAATAGAATTTGGATCTTCGCTTACAGTAATTTCAGTATCACCAAAAAAACCGTCGTTATTTACAATGTTTGTTTCTTCTAACATTTCTGTAAACCAACTTGGTGTTTGATAAGACAAACCAAATCTAAAATTTTGATTTGCTTTGTATATAAAACCTGCATTTAATGAAATACCTGTTCCTGTTGTAAAGTTTTCTTGATAAAAACGAGCATCTAATGTGTTTCCATTTCCATCATTATTTAGTTCTATTAAATTAGATTGCTGACTAAAATCTAAACTATAAAAATTTAACCCAGCACCTACATATAAGTTATTGTTATGAACTGATGAAAAAGCAATATTAAATTCACTCACCTCACCTTTATATATGTTTGAAAAACGTTGTTCATCTGAAACATTATAATCTATTGTTGGTGAATTGTTATCTAATGGAAAATCTCTAAAAGTTGGTACACCACTGTTTCCTGCAATATTAAAATTGTTTTCAAAATCTGTTGTTAATCTATAATTTAAACCTATTGCAAATTTGCTCCAGTTTGATTTGTAAGCACTATCAAAAACTAAAACTGCACCTGCTTGAGACAAATTAAAAATTTGATTTTGATTATTTAACGTGTTTCCATAAAATGTCGATTGAATATCTGTTTCTCTCGTATTTAAAGATCCAGAAAACATACTATTGTTAAATACTGCAACACCAGCAGGATTTATATTTATTGACGAAATATCGCCTCCAAGTGCACCAAAAGCGCCACTCATAGAATTAAAACGTGCTGTTCCATTTCCATCATCTCTTGAAAAAAGTAGAGCCAAATCTTGGTAACTTAAAGATTGAGAATGAGACGCTATCGTGAATGCGAACAATGTCGCAAGTGTTATAAATTTTTTCATTTTAATAGTACTAAATTATAAATAAACAATTTTTTAATTACCTCTTCTTCTTGATGAAGATGAACTTCTTGTAGAGGAACTTCTAGAAGATGTTCTTGCTGAACTAGACCTAGTTGATCTTGTAGAACTACTTGTTCTAGTAGTAGATCTAGATCTTGGATTGTAGCTTCTATTCACAGTTGATGAACTTCTTCTGGTTGAAGATGTTGGTCTGTTTACTGTTGTGTTTCTGCTTTTATAGTTTGTAGCGCTTACATTAGGTGTATTAGCTCCTCTTCTTCTAGAACTAGTAGATGAACTTCTTCTTGTTGAAGATGTTGGTCTATTTACTGTTGTACTTCTACTTTTATAGTTTGTAGCACTTACATTAGGTGTATTGCCTCCTCTTCTTCTAGAGCTGGTAGATGAACTTCTTCTGGTTGAAGAGCTTCTTGTACTTCTAGTACTAGAGTTCCCTGTAGAACTTCTTCTTATAGTTGAAGTAGATCTTCTTGTAGTTCTTGTAGGTTGTGTAATCGTAGAACTTCTTCTTCTACTAGTTGTTGTTCTTGGAACTGTGTTTGTAGTTCTTCTTCTTGATATACTTGAGTTATTTCTATTTATACTGCTTCTTCTATCAAATGTATTGTTATAAGCAGTTCTTCTACCATAAGTTACATTTCTGTTTCTATTATATATATTATTATAGTAGTATGGTGTTACAAAACCGTGTCCGTAAAATGGTGGGTTGTAAAAACCGTTGTTCCAGCCCCAACCCCAAGCTAGGTTGTTGTGGTAAGGATGCCAATATGGGTTGTAACCCCAAGTATTCCACCTGTTCCATCTATTCCATCTATTTCTAAATCCCCAATTATTCCAACCCCAATTATTATAGCCCCAGTTATTGAAACCCCAATTATTGAAGCCAAAAGCAAAATCATTCCAATATGGATCTGTTATTAGGTTAACATTAACCACAACATCATTATTTGGGTTATTTCCCCAAGATGGATTAGTATTATAATTCAAATTATCTTGAACATATAGTGTATCTGGTGAATTATAGTTATCTATATTCGTAAAAAAATCAGTATCATTTATACTTTCTAAACGTTCTAATTCTTTTGTAAAATAATTATTATTGTAGTTGTCATAATCTCTTTCGTTAGCAATTATAACATTGTTAGTTCTTTCTTCTGGTATTTTATCTCCATATATACCATCATTAGTGTAAGCACTTTGATAAGTTCCACAAGAAACCAATACTATACTTGATAAAAGAAATAGTAGATATTGATAAAAGCTAGATTTATTTTGCAAAAGTTTCATATTGGTATGTTTTTAAAGTGAACATTATTTTTTTTAGAAAAAATTGTTACGTAAAAAACTCTAAAGTTTTCAAAGGATTTAACCTTTTTATAGTAGTTTTGTACAACTTTTGTAAAATACATTACAAGTTTTAACAAAAATTTCACTTGAAATATAACAATATTTGTGCCAAAGTTTAGAATATGAGCAAACATTTAAAAAAACGATCAGAAGATTACTCAAAATGGTATAACGAACTCGTAGTAAAAGCCGATTTAGCGGAAAACTCTGCAGTTAGAGGTTGTATGGTTATAAAACCTTATGGGTTTGCCATTTGGGAAAAAATGCAAGCAGAATTAGATAGAATGTTTAAAGAAACTGGTCATCAGAACGCTTATTTTCCTTTATTTGTTCCTAAAAGTTTGTTTGAAGCAGAAGAAAAAAATGCTGAAGGTTTTGCTAAAGAATGTGCAGTTGTTACACATTATCGTTTACAAAATGATCCTGAAAACCCAGGCAAACTTCGTGTTGATCCAGAAGCTAAATTAGAAGAAGAATTGGTAGTAAGACCAACATCTGAAGCAATTATATGGAATACTTACAAAGGGTGGATTCAATCTTACAGAGATTTGCCTTTACTAATAAATCAATGGGCAAATGTTGTTCGTTGGGAAATGCGTACACGTTTATTTTTACGTACTGCAGAGTTTTTATGGCAAGAAGGCCATACAGCGCATACAACTAAGTCTGAAGCCATTGCTGAAGCAAAACAAATGCAAGAAGTGTATGCAACATTTGCTGAAGAATTTATGGCAATGCCAGTAATAAAAGGATACAAGTCTGATAGCGAGCGTTTTGCTGGTGCTGAAGATACTTTTACAATTGAAGCTTTAATGCAAGATGGAAAAGCTCTACAAGCAGGTACTAGTCATTTTTTAGGACAAAATTTTGCCAAAGCTTTTGATGTAAAGTTTACTTCTAAAGAAGGAAAACAAGAACATGTTTGGGCAACTTCTTGGGGAGTTTCTACTCGTTTGATTGGTGGTTTAATTATGACACATTCAGATGATAGTGGTTTAGTTTTACCTCCAAAATTAGCGCCAATACAAGTTGTAATTGTTCCTATATATAAAGGTGAAGAACAATTGACTGCTATTTCAGAAAGAGTAGCTGTTATTGTAAAAGCATTAAGAAAAAGAGGGATTTCAGTAAAGTTTGATGATAGAGACACATTTAGACCAGGAGCAAAATTTGCTGAATATGAATTAAAGGGAGTTCCAGTAAGAATTGCTTTTGGAGGAAGAGATTTAGAAAATAATACAGTAGAAGTTGCTAGAAGAGACACCTTTGAAAAACAAACAATATCGCAAGATAATGTTGTTGATTTTGTGAGCAATTTATTAGAAGAAATTCAAGAGAGTTTATTTAACAAAGCCAGTGACTATAGAAAAGAGCATACTACAGAGGTAAATGACTTTAAAGAATTTAAAAAAGTAATTAAAAATAAAGGTGGTTTTGTTTCTGCGCATTGGGATGGAACTGAAGAAACAGAAGATAAAATTAAAGAATATACAAAAGCCACTATTCGTTGTATTCCAAACGATGCAAAACAAGAAGCTGGGGTATGTGTTTTTAGTGGAAAACCATCAACAAAAAGGGTTCTTTTTGCAAAGGCATATTAATTTTTGAAAAAAATTAATTTTTTTTTCAAAAACTATTGCACAATTTAAAAAACGTTGTATATTTGCACCCGCAATTAAGATATATTTTTAGTTGTTATGGTCCGTTCGTCTAGGGGTTAGGACGCATGGTTTTCATCCATGTAACACGGGTTCGATTCCCGTACGGACTACAAAAGTTTTAATAAAAAAACGAATTAAGAAATTATGGCAAATCATAAGTCAGCATTAAAAAGAATTAGAAGTAACGAAGCTAAAAGGTTACGTAACAAATATCAGCATAAAACTACTAGAAATGCTGTAAGAGATTTACGTGCTATAGAAGACAAGAAAGAAGCAGAAGGAAGCTTAAGTAAAGTTATTTCTTTATTAGACAAATTAGCTAAGAAAAACATTATTCATAAGAATAAAGCTGCTAATTTAAAATCTAAATTAACAAAGCACGTAGCTGCATTGTAAGATTCTATTTAAAAAAATATTAAAAAGCTCTGAATTTATATTCAGAGCTTTTTTTGTATATGATATTTTTATTTTTTTATATCAAATATATCTCTTATCTTTTTTAAGGAATACTTTAGTTACAGTTTATTCCTATTACAAATGTTTTTCCATTTTAAAATAACTTACCATTCGTAATTTTTATGAGCATCTAGCCTTATAAAAATAAATAACAAAATAGTAAAACCCCAAAGAGATGAACCTCCATAACTAAAAAAAGGAAGTGGAATACCTACTGTTGGCAATAAACCAATAACCATTCCTACATTTACAATTACATGAAAAAATAAGATGGAAGCCAATCCATAACCATATATTCTTCCGAATTTATTGGTATGCGTTTCTGCTAAATAAATAATTCGATAAAGCATAAACATGAATAATATAATAACAGTTGATGTTCCTAAAAAACCCCACTCTTCTCCAACTGTACTAAAAATATAATCTGTATGTTGTTCTGGCACAAAATCTCCTTGTGTTAAATCTCCCTTTAAAAATCCTTTTCCAGTCCAACTTCCAGAGCTAATTGTTAGTTCTGATTGATAGGAATTGTATCCAATACCTTTATTATCTTGTTTAATACCTAAAAGTATTTCAAAACGATCTCTGTGATGTTGTTTAAAAACAGAATCATATATATAACCTGTTCCGACAATAAATAATCCAGAAACTATATAAACAATTATAATTTTATGCCAATTAAAACGTAAAAACCTTTTACCTCCTCTATAAGTAATATATGCAACAGCAATTGTTATTAATAGAAAAACGGAAGTTAATATTACCTTGATACCAAAAAATATTGTCGAAATAAAAAGTACAATAACTAATAGCCCAAAAAGAATATAATTTAGTGTTAAACCCTCTCTATTTAACACAAAAAAGAATGCCAAATAAATGAGTGCAGAACCAGCGTCTGGTTGTAAAGTAATTAACAAAGCAGGCGTAAAAATGATAATGAATGCTTTGACTTGATTTTTTATCAATTTTAAATTATACTGCCTATCACTTAATAGTTTTGCTACTGCTAAAGCTGTAAATGCTTTTACAAATTCTGAAGGTTGCAAACCAATTACTCCAAAGTTATACCAAGAAGTTGCTCCGTTTATTTTTTTTCCGAAAACAAATAAACCTGCTAATGATATGAGTGAAATTAGGTAAAATATGCTTGCAAATTTTTCATAAAACTTAGAATTAAAAAAAAGAATTATGATAATTAATGGTATTGTTAAACAAATGAAAATAAGTTGTTTTCCATATTTTGTTGAAAAACTTAGCAACTCTGTATCTTCGTCAGTAATTGAAGCTGCGTATATGTTTAACCAGCCAAAACCAACTAAAACAACATATAAGAAGATCAATATCCAATCTATACCTGCAAAAATATTATTTCGTTCCTGACGCAATTTCTTCTGTTTTTGGAATTAATTTATCATATTCTGATTGCAAACTCATTTCCAACATTCTCGTTTCTCTGTATTTAGTTGCCTTAGAAATTTCTCCGTTTAAATATTTTTCTATCAATAAACTAGTAACTGGTGCTGCAATTGTTGATCCATAACCTCCATTTTCAACAAAAATGGCTAATGCAATTTGTGGATTTTTTTTAGGTGCAAATGCCACTAAAATAGAATGATCTGCTAATTGAATTCTTTCTCCATTTACGATTGCAAAATTTTCAGCAGTTCCTGTTTTTCCACATATTTCAATTCCTTTCACTTGACTCCATTTTCCTGTTCCTGTTTTAAAAACTTCATGCATGGCTTCTATAACTGGATCAAAATGTTCTTTGTTTATAGTGGTTATTTTTTTCTCAGTATATTCTGGGTTTTCTATAGAAGTATTTTCTACTTTCTTTAAAATATGAGGTGTATAAAAATAGCCTCTGTTTGCTATTGCTGCTGTAAAATTTGCCAATTGAATTGGTGTTGTTAATACTTCTCCTTGACCAATGGCATTAGATATGATTGATGAACCATTCCATCTGAAGTCTTTTCTTGCATCATAATATTTTCCATCTGGTATTAAACCAGGACTTCCTGCAGGTAAATCGTATCCTAAATAATCTCCTAAACCAAAACTTTTTACATGTTTACTCCAGGTATCTAAACCTTGTGATGGCTCATTGTTTTTTTCTACGATTCTTTTAAAGGTGTTCGAAAAATAACTGTTACAAGATTTTGCTATTGCTGTTTCCAAATGAATAGGTCTACCAAAAATACCACAGTGACAGCCCATAAATGCTCCTTTTCTATTACCATATCTATAACCATTGTAGCAATAAAATGATGTTTTTTCGGTAATTACATTTTCTTGTAAACCTATTAATGCGTTCATCATTTTGAAAGGAGAACCAGGTGCATAAGCAGCCATTAATCCTCTATCATAAGTGGGTTTTTCTAAATTATTAGGATCCATTAAAATTGCTGAATTAACAGATCTTTTTCTACCTACCAACATGTTTGGATTGTAAGTTGGTGCTGTCACTAAAGCTAAGATTTCGCCAGTAGAAGGTTCAATTGCAACTATACCTCCTCTTTTACCTTTCATTAATTTTTGTGCGTATAACTGTAATTCAATGTCCAAGGTTAATGTTAAATCTTTTCCATTTACATGTAAAGTATCATATGCACCATTTTTGTACGAACCAGTAACTTTATTAAAACGATTTCTGTGTAAATATTTCTTTCCTTTTTTTCCTCTTAGTAAATTTTCATATTGTTTTTCTACACCATCTCTTCCTATTAATTCTCCTTGTTGATAATAATCACTTTTTCTTGCTAAATTTTCATCAACTTCACCAATATATCCCAAAACATTTGCAGCCGCATTTATTGGGTAATTTCTAATAATTCTTTTTTGAATAAAAAACCCTTTGTATTTATGTAGTTTTTCTTGTAAAAATGCAAAATCTTCTTTTGCCAATTGTTTTAAAAATACAGAGGGTAAATATGGTGCATAATTTTCTGCTTTTTCAAAGCGTTTTATAAAATCTTCTTTGGTAATTTTTATCAGTTTACAAAACTCTAAAGTATCTAATGGTTTTACTTGATTTGGCTGTACCATTACATCATAAGAAAGTTGATTTGCCACCAATAATTTTCCATTTCTATCGTAAATATAACCACGTTCTGGATAATCATATTGGGGTTTTACAGCAGCATTTTTTATTGGGTCGTAATCACTACCTCTTATAATTTGAAGTTGAAACAAACGCCCAATAAACACAAAACCAACTATGGTGATTAAAAAATATAATAAAAAACTTCTTTGCATTATTGCCTTTTAGAAAAAATGTATGAACCCAAGAAATATAATGTTAACGTAAATATACCTGAAAATAGTGTATTTAATAAAACATTAGATATGTTTTGAAAACTAAAATTAGCAAATGAAAACAGAATAAAATGATGTAAAAATGTTAAAGTTACTACAAAGTTAAAAACTTTACCAAAAGACTCTGATTGTAAATTAAAAAAAGGATAATCTACAGGATATTTTCTAAAATAAATTTTCACAAAAAACAATCTTACATATGCTATTGTAAGAATGGAAAATGCGTGAATACCTCCTGAATCTGAGAAAAAATCTACACTCAAACCCAATATAAAACTTGCTAATAAAAAAGGAAATCGGTTTTTATTTAATGGATATAAAAAAACAAAAGCGATGTATAAGTATGGGTTAATATAACCTAAAAATAAAATATTATTTAGCACGAAAACTTGCAAAAAAAGCAAGAAAAAAAATAACAACCCAAAATAAATAGTTTTATTCAATATCTTGATTTTCTAATGTTTTAATTTCTATTTTATGTAAATTTTTTATGACGTAAACAGGCCCAATATTACTCATATCATTAAATAACTTCACTTCAATAATGTTATCTAAACTATTTTCTTCATCAACTTTAACTACAGTTCCAATTGGAATTCCTGCTGGAAAAATAGTTGATTTTCCTCCAGTTTCTATTGTATCCCCAATTTTTACAGGAGCTTGTCTTGGAACGTCTGTTAACTGTACAATATTATATTTTTTTCCGTTCCATTTTAAAGTTCCAAATGAACGATCGTTTTTTAACTTGGCATTAATTTTACTATTTTTATTTAAAATAGATTGTACTCTTGTATAGTTTGAAGAAGTAGCGTCTGTAATTCCAATTATTCCTTTGCCATTTATAACTGCCATTTCCTTATCTAATCCTTCGTTTTTACCTTTGTTAATTGTAAGATAATTGAAAGCTTTCGAATAATTATTGTTTATTATTTTAGCACTAATAAATGTAAATTTTTGATTGTATTTTACAGAATCTACAATAGTAGAATCTTTATTAAAAACAATAGACGTATTTTTTTCTAATTGATTTCTAAGAAGTGTATTTTCTTCTAAAAGTTGCTGATTAACAGATTTTAAATTAAAGTATTCTGAAATACTAGAAGCTTTACTATACATGCCTCCAGTAACTGCATTTGCAGAACTAACATATTTACTTTTATGAAAATTAAGGTTATTAAAGGTTAAAACAACTGCAATGAATTGCAACAACAAAAAAAATAAAAGATATTTAAACTTCTGAAAAAAGTAAATAAGTTGTTGCATAGTTTAAATTGCTCAAAATTATTTCATTAAGACATTCTTATATTTGTCTAATTCTTTTAAAGCAATTCCTGTTCCACGAACAACAGCCCTTAATGGATCTTCTGCAACGTACACTGGTAAATCTGTTTTTCTAGAAAGCCGTTTATCCAAACCTCTTAACATAGAACCACCTCCTGCTAAATAAATTCCTGTATTGTAAATATCTGCTGCCAATTCTGGTGGTGTTTTAGATAAGGTTTCCATTACAGCATCTTCTATTCTTAAAATGGATTTATCTAAAGCTTTTGCAATTTCTCGATAAGAAACTTGTACTTGTTTTGGTTTTCCGCTTAACAAATCTCTACCTTGAACCAACATATCTTCTGGCGGAGTTTCTAAATCTTCAGTTGCGGCACCTATGGTTATTTTTATTTTTTCTGCAGTAGTTTCACCAACATGTAAGTTATGCTGTGTTCGCATGTAATACATAATATCGTTGGTAAATAAATCTCCTGCAACTTTTACAGATTGGTCGCAAACAATACCAGCTAAGGCAATTACAGCAATTTCTGTTGTTCCTCCACCAATATCAATAATCATGTTTCCTTTTGGCTCCATAATATCTATTCCTACACCAATTGCAGCTGCCATTGGTTCGTAAATTAAATATATTTCTTTGGCATTCATGTGTTTTGCAGAATCACGAACTGCTCGTTTTTCTACTTCTGTAATTCCTGAAGGAATACAGATAACCATTCTTAATGCTGGTGGAAATAATTTCTTTTTAATGGAAGGAATTTGTTTTACAAACTCTTTAATCATCTCTTCAGATGCCTGAAAATCTGCAATAACACCGTCTTTTAACGGACGAATCGTTTTAATATTTTCATGGGTTTTTCCTTGCATTAAATTGGCTTCTTTACCAATTGCAATGATTTTTCCGGTAATTCTATTTCTTGCAACAATTGAAGGACTATCAATAACCACTTTTCCATTGTGAATTATCAACGTGTTTGCGGTCCCTAAATCAATCGCAATGTCTTCCGTCATAAAATCAAAAAAACCCATAAAATATCTTTATTGTATTATTTTAGCTATAGTATTACAAATTTACTAAATTTCTAATTGTAAATAGCCTATAAAATATTAATGTTTAAAATGTCTTGTTCCTGTCATAACCATAGATAGATTATTTTCGTTACAATAATCTATACTTAATTGATCTTTTATAGAACCTCCTGGTTGTATTACACTTTTTACACCTGCTTTGTTTGCGATTTCTACACAATCTGGAAATGGAAAAAACGCATCACTTGCCATAACAGATCCGTTTAAATCAAATTTAAAAGATGTTGCTTTTTCAATTGCTTGATTTAACGCGTCTACTCTACTTGTTTGTCCAGTTCCACCAGCTAATAATTGCTTATTTTTTACCAAAATAATTGTGTTAGATTTTGTGTTTTTACACAGCTTAGATGCAAATAATAAATCTTCTAACTCACTTTCTGTTGGTTTATTGTTGGTAACGTATTTTAAATCTTCTAATTTATCTGTAATGTTATCTTTGTCTTGCACTAAATTACCGTTCAAACAGGTTCTAATAGTTGTTTTTGGTAAAGCAACTTCTTTCTGAATTAAAATAATTCTGTTCTTTTTTCCCTTTAAAATTTCTAAAGCTTCATCAGAATAACTTGGTGCAATTACTACCTCGCAAAATAAAGTATGAATTTTCTCTGCAGTTTCGGCATCTATTTGTGTGTTTGCAATTAAAATTCCCCCAAAGGCAGAAACTGGGTCACCAGCTAAAGCATCTGAATAAGCTTCACTAATGGTTTCTCTTTGTGCAAAACCACAAGCATTATTATGCTTTAATATGGCAAATGTTGGAGCTTCTCCTTTAAACTCTTCCATTAAATTTACAGCAGCATCTACATCTAATAAATTATTGTAACTTAATTCTTTACCATGCAATTTGTCGAACATTTCTTCTAAGTCGCCAAAGAAATATCCTTTTTGATGTGGATTTTCTCCATAACGTAAAATCTGTACGTTAGTTTCGCTAACTTTTAAAGCAGGCTCTTCATTATTATTGAAATAATTAAAAATTGCAGTATCGTAATGTGATGAAATATTAAAGGATTTTGCGGCGTATTTTTTTCTTTGTTCAATAGAAGTTTCTCCATTATTTTCTGATAAAATTGATAAGAAATCTTCATATTGATCCATTGAAGAAACAATAAAAGTATCTTTAAAATTTTTCGCTGCAGCTCTAATTAATGAAATACCACCAATATCAATCTTCTCTACAATGTCTTGTTCAGAAGCACCTGAAGCAACTGTTTTTTCAAACGGATATAAATCTACAATTACCAAATCTATTTGAGGAATGTCGTATTCTTTCAACTCAGCAACATCACCTTCGTGATCTTGTCTGTTTAAAATTCCTCCAAAAACTTTTGGATGTAAAGTTTTAACTCGCCCACCTAAAATAGAAGGATAAGAAGTAACGTCTTCTACTGGAACTACATTTATACCAAGTTGTTTGATAAATTTTTCTGTACCACCTGTTGAATAAATGGTTACATTTAATTCATCTAATTTTCTTACAATTGGCTCTAAACCATCTTTGTGAAATACCGAAATTAATGCGGATTTAATTGTTTTTGAAGTGCTCATTTAGTGTTGTGTTGTTAAGCACGCAAATTTAGTTAAATGAATTTTCTAAGGCAATAAAAGATAGTAACAAAAAGCAGAAGTAATTAACAACTAGTTTACTTGCACCTTTGTTTTAAAACTTTCTACCAAAGTTGTGTAATTTCTTGGCTCTCTTTTCTCTTCATTTTTCTTTAAAATAGGAAAGAGTTTTCCAATAAAACTGTGTTGGCTTTTCTTCATTTTTAGGGGTATTAGATATTTAGGGGTAAAAAATTATTCTGCTGAGTCTAAAAAATTATGAAACCACTGAACAAAATTATCTGTCCATGATTTTTTCTTTTCAACAAAATTTGAGTGATTGTTGCTACCTGCAACAGAAGTACTAAGCTGTTCTTTTCTCATTATTTTAGGGGTTTAATGATGTTAGAATTTAAAAAATTACTATGTATGTTTAACAAACATAGTTAAAAAAATACTAAATGCCAATTTTTTTTATAAAATTGTAGCCACTTTTTTGCAAATGTATTCTAATAACTCTTCATCACTATCTGTAAAAGTATTTGCTGTATGAGAATCTATATCAATTTGGCCAACGTTTTCACCATCTACAAAAATAGGAATAACAATTTCCGATTTAACCTTCCAACCACAAGAAATATAATTGTCTTGCTCAGAAACATCTTGCACTACAAAGTTTTGATTGCTTACAGCAACTTGACCACAGATACCTTTTCCAAAAGGAATAATTGTATGCTCTGTTTCTTCACCTGTGTATTGTGCTAATTTTAACTCTTCTTTATTTCCATTTTTAAAGTAAAAACCAACCCAATCATAATAAGAAATTTGATTTTCTAACGTATCACATATTTTTTGTAATTTGATATCTGTTGTATTTGACGAAGCAATTATTGCATCAATTTCTTTTTGTATTTTATAAATATCCATTTTTGTATCTTCGTTTTTAATAAAGATGCAAAATTAAATTAAAATCTGTTGTGAAAAAACATAAAAACGTTGTCATTTTTCTGATTAAATTTTTTGTCACATATTTTATTTTGTTTGGAATTTATGCGGCATATTTAGAAAAATCTCAAGAAAAAGAAACTTCTTTTCAAACGGCATCTATTACCACAAGTGTTGCCAAACAAACTGTTGGAGTTTTAGAATTTTTTGGTTTTCATGCAGATTACATGCAACATACTGAAGAGCTTTCTGTAAAATTACTCATTAACAATGTTTATATTGCTAGAGTAATTGAAGGCTGTAACTCTATAAGTATAATTATACTTTTTATTGCTTTTATTGTTGCTTTTGCTGGTAGCATAAAGGCCACCATTATTTTTTCTATATTGGGTAGTGTTTTTATTTACGTTATTAACATACTTAGAATTGCTTTTTTAACAGTTATGCTTCATAAATACCCTGAGCAACAAGAGTTTTTACACAACTTGGTATTTCCCGCAATTATTTACGGAACCGTATTTTTACTTTGGGTAATTTGGGTAAATAAATTTTCTAATTATAAAAAATGAACAAATACATTAAAATAATATTAACTATCATTTTAGTGCTATTACTTTTTGTAATTAGAGCATTTTCCGAAGAATTATTTTATGACCCATTAATAGAATATTTTAAAAATGATTATTTATACAGTAAAATTCCAAAAATAGACGTTTGGCATTTAATGATAGATATGCTATTTAGGTATATTTTAAACTCATTGGTTAGCTTAGGGATTATTTGGGTTTTATTTGAAAGAAAAGATTATTTAAAATTTACAGGCTTTTTTTTAATGGCAGCATTTACAGTATTAATTATTGCTTTTGTTCTTTTATTAAGAAATCAATTTGAAAACGGGTATTTGCTTCCTTTTTACATACGTCGTTTTATAATACACCCTTTATTTTTGCTGTTACTGTTGCCTGCATTTTATTATCAAAAATTAAGCAATCGATAATTTAACAAATTATTTAAAAGAACATTTTGTAAATTTGCAAAACAAATGAAACAAGTTTTTACTAAAATAGTATCCACAATTTTAGCATTTTTAGTGCTATTTTCTACCTTTTCTTTTACGGTAGAAAGTCACTTTTGTGGAGATTTTTTAATGGATATTTCATTTACAGGAAATGCAGAAATTTGTGAAAGTGATATAGTTGATGATTTGTCTATTAAAATGAAAGATTGTTGTTCTGACGAAGTTCATAAAATCGAAGGTCAAGATGAGTTGCAACATGCCTCGGAATTAAAATTTGACCTAAAAAAACAACAATTTTTTACTGCTTTTTTAATTTCCTATAAAGATTTATTTATAGAAAGTACTTCAGAAAAAACAGTTTTTCAAGACTTTTCTCCACCAGATATATCAATTGATTATCAGGTTTTATACCAATCTTTTTTAATTTGATTTTATAGTAATACAGCTAATACAATCTTCTTTCTGTAGAAGAAAAAAATAGTTATTTATTATAAAATTAATACTCATGAAAAAATATATTTTTAGTAGTTTTTTACTACTGTTTCCAATTATCTTTTTTGCACAAAGCAATTTAAAAGGAATGATAATGGACAAACAAAATCCTAAAGATAATTTAGGCGTTTCAGGCGCAACTGTAAATTGGTTAAATACCTCAATTGGAGCTGTAACTGATGAAAAAGGATGGTTTACAATTCCTTATAAACCTGAATATAAAAAACTAGTAATAAGTTATCTTGGTTACAAAACAGATACAATTACCATTACTAGTTTAAAAACAATTCATCACTTTATAACACCAGAAAGTGAGCTTCAAGAAATTACCATAAAAAGTAAACGAGATGCAATTCAAAAATCATTATTTGCTACTGCAAATATGTTTACCGTAAATAATGACGAATTGTTAAAAGCGGCCTGCTGTAATTTGGCAGAAAGTTTTGAAACAAATCCTAGTATAGATGTTAGTTTTTCTGATGCTTTAACTGGTACAAGACAAATACAAATGTTAGGTTTAAAAAGTCCGTATTTATTAATCACGCAAGAAAACGTGCCATCAGTTAGAGGTGCTGCACAAGCATTTGGTTTAACTTTTACACCAGGAACTTGGGTAGAAAGTATTCAAATTACAAAAGGAGCAGGAAGTGTTGTAAATGGTTACGAAAGTATTTCTGGTCAAATAAATGCAGAATTGGTAAAACCTTTTTCTGACAATAAATTCTTTTTAAACGCTTACAGTTCTTTAAACGGACGCTTAGAATTAAACACTCATTTTAATGAAAAGATTTCTGAAAAATGGCAATCTGGTTTATACATTCATGGAAATTATAGAGGAGAAAAATTCGACAATAACAACGATAATTTTTTAGATGCTCCTTTAGCAAATCAAATAAACGTTATGAACCGTTGGCAATATACAGATGCTCAAAATGGTTGGGTAAGTTTTATTAATTTTCGTTATTTAGCTGACGAAAAACAAACAGGAGAACTCAATTTTTACCCTGAAACAGATAGAGGAACAACAAATGCTTGGGGAAGTGAAATTGATACAAAACGTTTTGAAACTTCAGCAAAATTAGGTTATGTTTTTCCTGAACTTCCGTTTCAAAGTTTTGGCTTTCAGTTAGCTTATAGCAATCATCAACAAGATTCTTATTTTGGATTGAACGTGTACGACGTTCAGCATGAAAGTGTGTATTCCAACCTACTCTTCAACTCAATAATTGGTGATACTAGAAACAAATTTAAAACAGGAATTAGCTTTACCTATGATAAGTATGATGAACTTGTTGAAGTAGGTACTTTTAATGAAAACTTTAAAAGAAAAGAACAATCTGTAGGTGCATTTTTTGAATATGCATTCGATAATTTAGACGACTTTAGTTTTACTGCAGGTTTGCGAGTAGATTCACATAATTTATTAGGAAATTTCATTACACCAAGATTACACTTAAGATATGCTCCTTGGGAAAATGGAGTTTTTAGAGCTTCTGCAGGAAGAGGAAAAAGAAGTGCGAATATTTTTGCTGAAAATCAACAATTTTTTGCAAGTTCCAGACAAATTAATATTGATAATGTAGGTGGAAACATTTATGGTTTAAACCCTGAAATTGCTTGGAATTATGGAATTTCTTACATGCAAAAGTTTAAATTATTTGATCAAAAAGGAGATCTTACCTTTGATTTTTATAAAACAGATTTCAATAACCAAGTTGTGGTAGATTGGGAAAATCCGCAAGAAATTTCATTTTACGATTTAGATGGAAAAAGTATTGCTAATAGTTTTCAAGTTGAATTGTATTATCAATTAAGTAAAGGATTTAATTTAAGAACAGCTTACAAGTATTTTAATGTAACTACAGATTATAATAGCGGAAATTTACAGAAACCTATTCAACCAGAAAATAGGTTTTTCGCAAACCTTTCTTACGAAACAATAGCAAAAGATAACGGAGCTCAATGGAAGTTTGATGCTACATTTAATAGTATTGGAAAACAGCGTTTACCAAACACAAGTACAAACCCAAGTCAATATCAATTGGCAGTGTTTTCTAATACTTTTCAACTACTAAATAGTCAGGTTACAAGAGTATTTTCAAATAAATTTGAAGTGTATTTAGGCGCCGAAAACTTAACAAATGTTCAGCAAAAAAATCCTATTTTAGCAAGTGACAATCCTTTTGGCGCAAATTTTGATACTACTATAGTATATTCACCAATTTTTGGTCGTGCAATTTATGCTGGTTTACGATTTAAAATAAAATAAGCCACACAGTGGTATTCAATAAAAATTAATTAAAATAAAAAATGAAAAAAATAATTTTAGTATTAAGTTTATTCTTAGTGGGTTTTGCAACGCAAGCACAAGAAGTCAAAAAAGAAAAAAAGAATAAAAATGCAAAAGTAACTTTTAAAGTAGATGGCATTTGCGGTATGTGTAAAAAACGAATTGAAACTGCAGCTTTAAAAACCAAAGGCGTAAAATTTGCAATTTGGGATGTAAAATCGCATCAAATGAACTTAATTATGGACGAGAGAAAAACAGATGTAACCACAGTTCAAAAAAACATTATGGCTGTTGGTCATGATATTTTATTAGACAACGACAAAAAATTAGTTGCAAAAGACGAAGCTTATAATTCTGTACATCCTTGTTGTAAATACAGAGATAGCAAAATTGTAGAAGACCATAATGGAGAATTAAAAAAACAGTAAATTATTTCCATTTATAAAATGATAAAATCCACGCAAATTGTGTGGATTTTTTTTTGAAATGAAAGAGATAAATAAGCTTAAATCCTTATTTTTACAAACCCAATGAATAAGTTTTTTTTAATAGCCCTTTTTTATTTATTAAGTTTTAATTTGAACTCTCAAATTACCTTAACCTATAATGTAGGTAATACACCTACAAAAACAAATAGTTCTTTTTGTTTGAATGAAGAATCGTGGGCAAGAGTATTTACGCTCTCTGATTTTGGCATATCTAATACAGATCAATTCATTATTAAATCTGCTCAAGTTGCTGTAAGTAATATACATGATGGAGCAACTTTAAACTTTGGAGTACTAGTTATAGATGAAGATTTTCCAAATTTTAATGATAAATATATCGGTGGTGGTAGAATAGTAACCCATCAGATAGGTGATACTCCAGAAATTATTCAAATAGATTTCGAAACTCAAATTGTAGTTCCTTCAAAAACGAAAAGAATTTTAGTTGTAGTTAGTCAGGATCAAAATTTTGGCAACCCCGATTATAAAAAAGCCATTATTGCTGGTACCGAAAAAGATAAAGACTTTTCATGGTTTCAAGGATGTAGCACATATTACCCATATATAAGAACTGACAAATTAGATTTTCCTGCCCCAAATGCTAATTTCTTTATAAATGCTACTGGCGAAAAAAGAAGCGTAATAAACTCTAAGGAAAATACTACTTTATCTCATAGCATAGGTGACGATTTAGTAACAACAAGCATACCTTCCTGTAAGGGAGGCTTAATGAATTGGGCGAGAAAATTTGACTTATCTGAATTTGGTATAAATTCTAATGAAGAATATATTATTAAAAGTGGAGATATTGGAATTAGCGGTGCAGGATGGTTAGCCAACGTAACATTTAATATTTATAAAATTGATAATAATTTTCCTTCTTCTTTTTCTAAAAGCGACTTAATTGGAAGTAGTCAAAAAAAAGTAATTAATCCTTTTTCATGGAACTCAACTAGTTCAAAAATCATGAAAACAGATTTTGAAACTCCTATTACTATTCCTGCTGATGTTGAAATGATTTTAGTTGAAGTCAAAAGAGGAATAGAATACGGAGATGGACTGCTTTTTGTTTCTGGAACCAAACAAGAAAATGATGACTCTTGGTATAGGGGAGATTGCCCTTTTAATACTTTAAATGAGTATAAAACTATAAATCAAATATTATCAAATCCTAGTAACGATATAAATTTCTACATAACTGTTAACGGAGAAGTGAAAACAGTTTTTCCTTTTGAAATTACAAACGATAATGACTGTGATAATAGAATTAATAATTTTAGCTTAACAAACCAATCAGAAATAAAATCTGTAATTTGGAATTTCGACGATCCAACTTCTGGCACAAATAATACCTCAACTTCAATAGATGTAAATCATCAATTTACCGATGCTGGAACTTATAATGTTACAGCGGAAGTTGTTCATACAGACAATACAAGCTATACCATTCCTAAGAAAATAGAAATTTTCGAATCACCAAACATCAATTCTTCTGTTTCCTTAAAACAATGCGATAATAGCGATATTGATGGTTTTAGCTTCTTCAATTTAAATGAAGTTAAAGAAAAAATTATATCAAATCCAGAAGATTATACGATTACCTTTCACGAAGAAAAAATTGATGCAGAAAATAAAGGAACAGCGATTGCCAACATTACAAATTATAAAAACGAACAAGTAAGTATCGATAAAATTTGGGCAAGAGTAGAAAACAGTAATGGTTGTTTTGATATTAGTGAAGTAAATTTATTAGTTTCTACAACCCAAATTCCTCTGAATTTTTCAAAATCGTTTTATCAATGTGATGATGGTACAAATACAACAGATGGAATTGCAACTTTCGATTTTAGTGAGGTAAACAATGATATTATCAACCTTTTCCCAGCAAATCAACAATTAGAAATCACCTATTACAGAAATGAAGAAAATGCTTTAGCTGAGCTAAATAAAATTACAGATATTTCTAACTATCAAAATACGAGTTCACCAAATCAGCAAAATATTTATATAAGAGTAGATAGTAAAACTGACAATTCTTGTTTAGGTTTGGGTGCGCATATTTCTTTAAATGTAGAAAAAGTTCCAATTGCAAGCCCTGTTACAATTAATCCTGAATGCGATAATGATAGAGATGGATTTTATGCTTTTGATACTTCCACAATAAATACTATAATTATTGGCACACAAACTAATGTGGCTGTTACTTATTTTGATGAGAATGGAACACCGCTTTCTAGTCCATTACCAAATCCATTTATAACGGCTTCACAAAATATTACAGCAAGAATTGTAAATACAAACTCCCAAGATAAAGACGGACAATGTTTTGATGAAACTATACTAAGTTTTATAGTAAATTCTGTACCTATTGCAAATGCAATTGCTCCACAAGAAGAATGTGATGATGATTTTGATGGAATTATAAGTTTTGATACCTCAGCAATACAAGGCACAATTCTAGGAGCTCAAACAGGTTTAGTTGTTAAATATTTTGATGAAAACAACAACATTTTACCAAGTCCATTGCCAAATCCTTTTACAACAGCATCTCAAACCATTAGAGTTCGTTTAGAAAACCCAATTTACGATGTTTGTTTTGAAGAAACTACTATAGATTTTATAGTTAGAGAAAAACCAACTGTAAACGTAATTAAGGAAGATATTATTTGTATGAATGCCAACCCTCAATTACAAATTAGCGTTGAAAATCCAAATTCTAATTATAGTTATACTTGGAGAGATGAAAACAATACCGTAGTTGGTAATTCTGAAAACACAACAATTTCCAAAGGAGGGATATATAGTGTAACAGCAACTTCTGTTTATGGTTGTAATTCTGAAGAAGCTAGTATTACCGTAAAAGAATCTTCAGTGAGTACTATTCGTATAACTGATCTTGAAATACAAGATGATTCTGATAATAATTTTATAAAAATTAATACCACGAATCTTGGTTTAGGAAATTATGAATTTAGATTATTAGATTCGAACTCTAATATTTTATTCGGATATCAAGATAATTTAAATTTCGAAAATCTCGACGGAGGAAATTATATTATAGAAGTAAACGATAAGAATGGTTGTGGTAGCATACCTTTTGAAGTTTCACTAATTAGTTTTCCGAAATTCTTTACACCAAATGGAGATGGAAAAAATGACATTTGGCAAATAAAAGGATTAGAAAAAGGTTTTTATAAAAGTGGAGAAATAGTTATTTACAATAGATATGGAAATCGTATAACTAATTTTACGATAAATGATGTAGGTTGGGATGGAACTTACAATGGAAAAATATTACTTTCTAATGATTATTGGTTTAGCGTGATACTAATTAATCAAAACAATGAGATAAAAAAAAGAGTTGGTAATTTTAGTTTATTAAGAAAGTAAGTTCTCACTTTACTCCTCCAATAGTTAACAACTCACTCCATTGAGTAGTAAATCTTGGGCTTCTGTGTTCTTTAATTAGCGCCCATTTTTTTTCGCGATTGCCAACAGTTGCGAGTTTTACTTTATTTTTACCAAACTTACTGTTTAATGCATCAATAACTTCAGTCAATTTTGAAGATTCACTTTTTTGAGGTTGATAAAATAAATTCGTTTGAATATCTGTATCTGGTACTAAACCAAACAAGTTTACGCCTACTTTTTTGTAACGGTATCCTTTTTTAAAAATAGCTCTCAATCCTTTTAAAGCCTCTTGTGTTAATTTTACAGTACTATTTGTAGGAACCTCTAAAGTGATGATAATTTTATTACGATATTGATTATCAATATTACTAAACGAATTGGTGGTTAAAAAAATTTCAATATACTTGGCTGCCGAGTTTTGCTGGCGTAATAAATCTGCCACTTCTGCTACATAATAACTAGTTGCTTCTTCAATTAAACCATAATCTTCTAACTTGTAGCCAAAAGATTTTGCAGTACCAATTCCTTTTTTGGCATCAACCTCTACTGTCATTTCATGGCAAGGTAAGTTGTTAAGCTCTCGCCACAAACGCTCACCAACTACTGTCATTTCTTTACGAACCCAAGCCAATGGTAACTTTGTAAAATCGAAAGCGCTTATGGCTCCTGTATTTTCTACTCTAATCTTATGCTTTCTTCCAATTCCCCAAATATCTTTCACCTTAAAATAATGTAACATTGCTATTCGCTTTGCTTCATTTTCTACAGTATAAACACCATTGTTTTCAGTTACTTTTTTGGCAAATTTATTCGCCATTTTAGACAACGATTTTGTTTTGGCAACACCCACTCCAACAGGAATTCCTGTATTTTTATGAACTCTTTCTTTAATTCTATGAGCGATTTCATCCAATTCATCAATAGCGTAATGCGATAAATCCACAAAACTTTCATCAATACTATATTCTTCTACAATTGGCGAAAATTCTCTCAAAGTATCCATAACACGTTGAGACATATCTGCATACAAGGTGTAATTTGATGAAAAACAAGTAACATTATTGGCTTTTAAAATCTCCTTAATTTTAAAAACAGGCTGAAACATAGGAATGTGTGCCAAGGCTTTTGCTTCTTTATTGGCAGCAATTATACAACCATCGTTGTTACTTAAAACCACAACTGGTTTTCCTTGTAAATCGGGTCTAAAAACTTGTTCGCAAGAAGCATAAAAACTGTTACAATCTACTAAAGCTATCATAAAGTAGATTTTATAATATAGGTAATTACTCCCCAAAGTTGAAGCTCTTCTTTAGAGTTGGAATCTATTCTATTAATTTGAAAACATCCTTCTTGCACAACAACTGCTAATTGATTATTTTTTGGTGTGAGCGATTTATCAATAATTAAAACATCTTTCTCAAAAATTTCAAATTCGCTAAAACTATTATCTGCAACTCGCACATAAAAAGTGGCTGACGGATTTTCGATTAAAGCATCGTTTAAATCTATTCTTGGTTCTGTATAATGTGTTGCAGGACTTGAAAAACCCGTCTGATTTGGACGCACAACTCTGTAGCTTTTTTTCGTTTTTTGAATTCGTTTTACTTCTTCCTGTTCCACACTTTAAAATTACGAGAAAAAGAAATATAGAATTGTTAAATTAAAAAGAACTAATTAACAAATTTAAAATACCTTGATTATCAGTGTTTTATAAATAAAAATTTCTAAAGTCTAATTTTTAGTCTTATTCAAAAATAGACTAGAAAAACAACGGAATTACATATTGATAGTACAAAATTAGTAAACCAACAGCTATTATATTTAAGACAACTCCAGCTTTTACCATTTGATTAACTTTTACATAACCACTTGCAAAAACAATCGCATTTGGTGGTGTTGCCATGGGTAACATAAAAGCACAACTACTTGCCATAGTTACAGGAATTAATAAATTCAAAATCGGAATATTTAATCCGATAGCAATACCTGCTACAACTGGCGCTAAAACTGCTACTAAAGCAACATTGCTCATGAGCTCTGTCATAAACAACATCAACACAATTAATAAAGAAACTGTGAGTAAAATTGGGAAGTTACCAGCTGCAATTGTTTCGGTTATTAAATCTACCAAACCACTAGAAGCCATTCCTTTTGCGAGCGCTAAACCTCCTCCAAAAAGAATTAAAATACCCCAAGCTAATTTTTGGGTATCATTCCATTCTAAAATAAAATTTCCTTTTTTAAAATTTAGAGGAATTGCAAATAACGAAACAGCACCTATTAAACTGATAATGGTATCAGACAATTTTAGTTCTGGAAAAATACTATTGATAATTGTCCTGGTAATCCAAAGTGAAACTGTAATGGCAAAAATGGTTAATACTCTTTTTTCTTCTTTGGATATTTTACCCAGTTTTTTAAGTTCGTCATCTATAATAGTTCCTGATGCTGTAAATAAAATGTCTTTGCAAGGAAACATCCATTTTACCAATACAAAATAAACTGCAGTTATCATCAATAGCGAAAAAGGTAAGCCAAAACTCATCCAAGTTAAAAAGGATATTTGGATGTTGTATTGATTTTCAAGTAAGCCAATTAAAACAGAGTTTGGTGGTGTACCAATAACGGTTGCAATTCCACCAGCATTTGCTCCAAAAGCGATACCTAACATAATACTTAAAGCAAAATTTTGATCGCCTTTTGTAAAACCATCTTCGTCTTTTATTAATAATCTAATTACGGAAATTGCAATGGGCAACATCACTACTGTACTTGCTGTATTGCTAATCCACATGCTCATAAATGCTGTGGCCAACATAAAACCCAAAACTACTTTTTCTGGTGTTGTGCCTGTAAGTTTTACAATGGTTAACGCAATTCTTCTATGTAAATTGACTTTTTCTAACGCTAAAGCCAACACAAAACCTCCAAAGAATAAAAAGATAATTGGACTCCCATAATTGGCGCCAACATCTGCAATGTCCATAACTTTTAACAACGGAAAAAGTAGTAAAGGCAATAATGCTGTTACTGCAATATGAACGGTTTCTGTAATCCACCAAATAACCATCCAAACAGCCACTGCAATTACTGCATCTGCTTTGTCTGAAATTAAAGTGATTGGTAAAAACTGAATCAAAAAAAATAAAATGGGACCTAGTAATAAGCCTATTTTTTTGGTTGGTTGCATTTTGGTTGATTAATATGAATGCAAAATACTAAAAAGTAATCTTCAAAAAACATCTCACTACAAATTTGATGTAAAATCATTATTTTAAAATTCTGAAAGTTTGCTTTAAGGATAGAAACGACATCCTTTTTTGAAAAATGAAAAAAAGATATAGCCTTTCGTCTTCGCTCAAGATAAATTCTTAGCCTGTTAAAACGCCCAAATAAAAAAATCCCTACAAATTAATGTAAGGATTTTTGAGTTTTATGAGATTCTGAAACAACCTTTCGACTGCGCTCAAGGTGACATTTTCAGAATAACGCTTTATTAATATCTATATTGCTCTGGCTTGTAAGGTCCTTCTTGAGTAACACCAATATAATCTGCTTGGTCTTTACGCAATTCTAGTAACTCTACACCAATTTTTTCTAAATGTAATCTTGCTACTTTTTTATCTAAATGTTTTGGTAACATATACACTTCGTTTTTATACGCATCTGCATTGTTCCATAATTCCATTTGTGCCAAAGTTTGGTTGGTAAACGAGTTACTCATTACAAAACTTGGATGACCTGTTGCACAACCTAAATTTACCAAACAATCTTCTGCTAAATTAGAAATAATCGATTTAAACAAAAAAAGGAAAATTTTAAAAACTTAAAATTTTCCTTTTTCACTCTGTATTATTTCTTAATTATTTTTTTAGTTTCCAAAATGCCTTTGTTTTGAATTCTTACAAAGTATATACCAGATTTATTTTTTAGTTGAATCTTCATTTTTTCATTTGTAACTGCTATTTTTTGGATTAATCTACCAATACTATCATAGATTGTAATTGTGCCATTTTCTATATCTGCATCATTAATATGTACCGTTAAAGATCCTGATGTTGGATTAGGATACACAGAAGCAAACTCAATAAGTTCATTAGAAACAACATTTAACGTTTCTTTAGTATTTGCATTTTTAGCGCCTGAAGCACTACCGTTAATTATCAAAACAGGAGCATTTGTACCCTCTTTACTTGATATGGTCATGTAATTATCTGTAGAACCTTTTATACCTAAGGTTACTTTATTATCATCTTCAGCGCTTTTTTCGTTTATAACAAAATTGGTTACATCTACATCATAAAATCCATTACCATTGAATGATACATTTGTTATATAATTACCGATAGATGGTTTATTATTCCAAGTGATATTGTTTTCATTCCAATTATCATCATCAACTTCATAAATATTTACTGTGCCATTACTTCCTGTATTATAGAATCTTAAAGTAGCAGAAGTTATATTTGAAACCGTGCTTACATCAAACATTAAATAACCATAACGTTTAAGTCCATTTCCATTTTTTTGTCTAATCTGTAAACTGGATGCTGAACCAAAATTGTCATTTTTATAACTTCCATTTCTAACATGTGCATCATGCACTACAGCTAAAGTAGTTGAACTTTGACAAGCAAGAGTGGTTGATGTAATTGATTCACTTGGTACAGAATCACCTATATTATTATAGGCAATAACTTTAAATCCATAGCTTGTACTTTCTGTAAGCCCTGTGGCACTGAACGATGTAACATCAGCCGCTAGCGTTTGATATAGTTCATAAGCACCTCCATCTACACTTCTAAATAATTTAAAACCATCTTCATTATCTGAATTGTCTGACCACGCAATATCTATTGATGTACACTCTACTTTTGTAACAGGCAGCATTGTAGGTGCAATTGGCACAGTTGGACAAACACTAGTTGTTTTATTAACTTGTGCAGCAGCAGAATTTCCAGCTTCATTATATGCTTCAACTCTAAAACTGTACTCAGTATTCTCTTCTAAACCAGTTACAGAATAACTAATAATGTTTTCTGCTGTTGTATGAATACTTATATAATTTATACCTCCATCTGTACTTTGTAGAATTTCAAAACCATCTTCGTTATCCGAATTATCAGTCCAATCAAGGTTTATTGAATTACAATCTCCCTCTGTAGCCTCAAAAACTAAAGGTGCATTTGGCACAGTTGGACAAGTACTAGTTGTTATAAGGTCTGTTCGTGCAGCAGCAGAATTTCCAGCTTCATTATATGCTTTAACTCTAAAACCGTACTCAGTATTTTCATCTAAACCAGTTGCGGTATAACTTTCAATGTCCTCTTCAGTTGTGTGGTATAATGTGTAAGCACTACCATTAATACTTTGCATGATTTTGAAACCGGTTTCATTATTTGATGCATCATTCCAAGTAAGTTTTATAGAGGTACAAGTTTCCTCTGCTACTTCAAGTAGAGTTGGTTCATCTGGTATTGTTGGAGAAGCAATTGATTTTCCAATTACTTCTACCTCAGCAAGTTTTATTTTAGTAGACCCAATGGCTTGGATTCTAATATATCGCCCAGTAGCACCCAAGTTATTTAATGAAAATTTTCTTGAAGGTGTACCATCTTTTAAATATTCATAATTTGCGATGTTTCTAGCACTTGTTAAGTCCATTGTTCCAAAAGGAGTGTCTGAAATTAAAACATAAAAATCTTTAAAATGTGGTGATGGTGTTTCTATGTCTTCACCCTTCAGTTCTACGCTATTCCAAAGGTCAATAAATTCTATTTCTTTTATTTCTCCTAAATCAAGGTCGAACCAAGGCTCGTTTTCAACGTTTGTTGAAGAAATACTTCCTACAGAAACCAATCTTTGTTGGTAATACTCTGCGTTTATTCTACCGTTATTATTACCATCAACCGCTTTATGAGCACCAGCATCAATACTTGTTACATCTCCATAGGATAAAGACGTATCTGTACTACTTTGAGTTACTGTTCCAAGCCTACTTATCATTTCCAGCTTAGGTGCTAATGCAGCAGGCGACTCCGTTTGTGGTGATGCAAATACTCCTGAAGAAGGGGCGTTTTTTATATTTACTCTAACAGGAAAACTAGTATATGCGTAGGTGCGTCTGTTAGGTAAATTTTCATTAATGATAAAGTACAATTCATTGGTTGTAGCGTCTTTATAAACACCATTAACAGTTAAATACTCTTCAAATTTCGCCTGAGATGCAAACTCATAAATACGTGTTGGATATCCTTGTCTTAATGTCCCTTGAGCCAATGCTTGTCTAATTCCCATATTATAACTTCCAAAATCATCAGTAATAATACCGTCTACTTCAAATTTAAAATCATTAGTGGCATAATCAACTTCTAATGTCGAGTCATCCAATATGGTAAATGTAGTTGGTCTTGTAGTAATATCAGATGTATTTAAAATAATTGAATTATCGCCATGTTCTACATAATTCTCTGGTGTGCCTGGGTCTTCTTTTTCTATTTTGTATAACTTAGTAACATTTTCTGTTGTTAAATTCACAAATATCCAAGGTGTAAAACCATTATTTCTGGTTTTTAGAGAGCCATCATTATTTTCAACTAATTTTGAAACTTGAATGCCATAGCCTAAATCTACCATTTTAATATTCTCGAAAGTATGGTTGTGTGCATGCTTCCATAAATACGCCCCTATAGCATTTGAATTTTTACCTGAGATAAAAACATCCTTAAAAGTATAGTCTGCTTGATACGTTATAGATAAGCCTTGGTTTACTCCCCATGCATAAAATCCATCAAAAACAGAACGCGACTCATGGTTTACACCCATTTCTCTCTCTATAGACTTTAATCCTAAAGTAGTATTAATAACTGTGGTATTCTCCATAATTAACGCCACTTCTTGAGGCATAACACCATCACCTTCACTACTGTAGCCATTTACACTTAAAGGAAAATTATCTACCTCATATCCTGGTCTTTGTGCTAATGCAGCAGCATCCATTCGTACCTGATTAGTGCTTACTGGATTCATATTCATAACACCTACTCCTTGTTTGGCATTTACAATAACATTGCCTTTACAAACAACAGCTCTTCCTTTTAATCCTAAACCTTGTCCTGAAAATAAATAATCTTCGTAAGTTATAACAGAACGATAAGGACTTTCGGAATGTCCTTTTTTAACATCAATTACTAAATTATCTTCCCAAACTCCTGTCTCATTTCCAGCTTCTGATACAATACCTGCACCAGTTACATCATATACTACATTATCTGAAATCGTTGCATTAGCATCGTGATGCGTGATTCCCCATCCTGGGTTACCCCAAACAACATTTCCTGTAACATAAGTCATGCTTGATGTAGCAACAGAACCAGTATGATGTAAATGAATAGAATAACGCCCTCTAGAATTTGTGATTTCGTTTACAGGGTTTTTTACCGTTTTAACACATTCTTGACCTAATGGCGAAGAGAATGATTTAAATGTTTTTGGCTCCACCCATTCATCCCAAATAAAATCATCTAATAGTTTAGATTTGTCTGTTCTTCCCATATCTACAAACGCGGCATTCCTTACTTGGACATTTATATCGTTGTGCATTGCCATAAAATGACCTCTTCTATGAACCTGTGAAATATCAGTAGAACGAAATGTAATATTACGTGTTAAATTCCCAACATAACAGTGTAAATTATCTGCAGCTCTTCCTTGATGGTTTTTTAATAAATTAGAAGTACAAGTAATGGTTTTATCTGTAATATAATCTATTACGCTTACATCTTCACCATTGTTTGAAGCGCCTTTATTTCCTCCTGAAGAAATCACGATTGTGTCATCCTCTTCCCATCCTGTTGGCGTAGTGCTTAAAACTACCTTATTTTGTCCCGATAAGGCATCAATAGACAATTTAGACATGCCTAGTTTTTGTTTACCAATAATTTCAACCTGTCCCATTAATGCTATTCCAATGGATACTTGATCTGGATCCCACTCATGTCTTCCTAATACACCTGGTCCATCTGATATGACGTTTCTAGATGTTTCGGTAACTGTTGTATTGGCAGCTAAAGCATCTGCATGAGTTTTATACCTATAATTGTTTCCTATGGTTTTAGTGACTTCATAAGTAGTTTTTCCATCACTATAATGGGACATTGCACTGCTATTCCATGTTTGCGAATAACCACTTGTTCCAGCTTTATGCGCCTCTATATCAAATGGAGAAATACTAACGTCAATTTTTCCATCAGTAGTTGCGCTGGCTAAAAATTTCACTGTAGACATCATGGTGCCTACAAATGTATCAACCGTTAAAGTGGTAGTTAGTGAATTGTTGGTTTGAGTACAATTAAATACACCATCAACTCTTATTGCAAAAATATGAGCCGATGATTGTCCGCTATAATGTACGGTTATGCCACTTGGTATAACAACAATTGCTCCATCACCTGGAACTGTTTCAGTGTCCCATGTAGAACCATCAAACCAAGATCCTTCTTGTACAGCAGTATGTGTTGCTGTGTTAGTTGGTATTAGAGCTCCTAAATTTTGTGAGTAAACCGTTGAGCAAACAAATAACAGTAAAATTATAAGAGTATTAGAATTAAAAATTTTCATTTTTTGGGTTTTGGTGGTTAGTAAATAAATAATTTTAGTTGTCTACAACAACACTAACGCTAAAGTATATTTCACAAAAGCATTTAAGGTTTAATGATTATCAATAATGGTATTATTATAGTCTTTAAATATCAAAATCTAAAAAAATTAATACTAATAAAATGAATTTGATAAATCTTTATAATTTTAAAGAAAAATTTGATAAATTTATTGACATATTTTTTATAGGAAATTCATTAATGACGAGTAAAAGCTAAGTAATAATATTTTGTATTTTATTCCAATTAATTGGAATCAGGAACTTTAAATACTTCTATATTTTTTATTCCAAAACATATGAAGAATTCTTTAACAACAATAAGTGATAAAGTTTTACTTAGAAAAAGTTCTTTTATTGAAACTGCAAATGACGAACTTAAAAATATTAGTCAAATTAAACGTCTCATGTTTAAAAGCTTTCTTAATTTTTTATCAAATATATTTTCATGACTTATTGCCTATATTTTTCCCCTAAAAAAACCTCTATCAAATATTAGGTTGTAAAAATTTAATAAATTGATGTTTTGTAATAGAGTTTAGGCTTTTAAAAAAGAGTAGCCTTTTCGACTTTGTTCAAGATAAATTATAGCCTGTTAAAACGCCCAAATAAAAAAATCCTTACAAATTAATGTAAGGATTTTTGAGTTTTATGAGATTCTGAAACAACCTTTCGACTGCGCTCAAGGTGACATCTTCAGAATAACACTTTATTAATATCTATAGTGCTCTGGCTTGTAAGGTCCTTCTTGAGTAACACCAATATAATCTGCTTGGTCTTTACGCAATTCTGTTAACTCTACACCAATTTTTTCTAGATGTAATTTTGCTACTTTTTCATCTAAATGTTTTGGTAACATATACACTTCGTTTTTATACGCATCTGCATTGTTCCATAATTCTATTTGCGCTAACGTTTGGTTGGTAAACGAGTTACTCATTACAAAACTTGGATGACCAGTTGCGCAACCTAAATTTACCAAACGACCTTCTGCCAAAATAATTACATCTTTACCATCAATGGTATATTTATCTACTTGTGGCTTGATTTCTACTTTAGTATTACCATAGTTTTTGTTTAACCAAGCAATGTCTAATTCGTTATCAAAATGTCCAATATTACAGATAATGGTTTTGTCTTTTACTCCTTTAAAATGTTCTGCTGTAACAATATCTTTATTACCTGTTGTGGTGATAATAATATCTGCATTCCCCATTACTGTTTCTAAACGTTTTACTTCAAAACCATCCATTGCAGCTTGTAAAGCACAAATTGGGTCGATTTCTGTAACTGTAACAATAGAACCTGCACCTTTAAAAGAAGCAGCTGTACCTTTACCTACATCTCCATAACCACAAACCACAACACGTTTTCCTGCTAACATAATATCTGTTGCTCTACGTATTGCATCTACTGCAGATTCTTTACAACCGTATTTATTATCGAATTTTGATTTTGTAACAGAATCGTTAATATTGATAGCTGGCATTGGTAATGTTCCGTTTTTTACACGCTCATATAATCTGTGTACTCCTGTAGTTGTTTCTTCAGACAAACCGTTAATTCCTTCCGCTAATTCAGGATATCTATCTAAAACCATATTGGTTAAATCTCCACCATCATCTAAAATCATATTTAATGGCTTTCTATCTTCACCAAAAAATAAGGTTTGTTCTATACACCAATCAAATTCTTCTTCGTTCATACCTTTCCACGCATAAACAGGAGTGCCTGTTGCAGCAATTGCAGCAGCAGCTTGATCTTGTGTAGAGAAAATATTACAAGAACTCCAAGTAACTTCTGCGCCCAAAGCTTGTAACGTTTCTATTAAAACCGCAGTTTGAATAGTCATATGCAAACAACCTGCAATTCTTGCTCCTTTTAAAGGTTGGCTATCTCCATATTCTTCTCTTAAACTCATTAGTCCTGGCATTTCTGCTTCTGCCAATTCAATTTCTTTTCTTCCCCATTCTGCAAGAGAAATATCTTTAACTTTGTAAGGTACGTAAGCTGTTTTTGTGCTCATTTTATGTATATTTATATTCTAAATTTTCGAATTGCAAAGTTACGACATAGAAATTAAAAAATATGGCTCTTTACAAAACATTAACGGTTAACAAAACAACTAAAGTCTTGATTTGGAAGATTGAAGAATCTATACCTGATTTAAAAAGCGGAGTTTCTCTTTCTGAAAGTAGCTCAACTCGTTTGAATTCAATGAAATCTGAACTACATCAAAAAGGATTTTTAAGTATTAGACACCTGTTAAAAAAAGTGGGCTATACGGATTTTGATTTGATGTATGACGATTTCGGAAAACCTCATTTAAAAGATGGAAAATTTATTTCTATTACACATTCTTTCACTTTTACGGCGATTATTTTTTCGGATGATTTACAAGTAGGAATTGACATAGAAAAACAACGTGATAAAATTTTAAAAATTGCTCATAAATTTACCCCTTTAGAAGAGTACAAAACAATTGCAAATCACGATGCATTAATTAGCAAATTAACCATTGTTTGGGGAGCAAAAGAGAGTTTATATAAAATTTACGGAAAGAAAAAGTTACTTTTTTTACACAATATTTATATTGAAGATTTTAAGTTTGAAGACGAAAAAACCACAGGAGAAATTAAATACAATGGTGAACAATTTTCTTATAGCATTGAGTTTTTAGAATTTGAAGGTTTTACCTGTGTGTTTGCTTACTAAGAGATTCAAATTTTTAGGTTTAAAATTTAAAGTTGAATTTATTTTATAAATAATTTCGTGAATACTCAACGCAACAAAAAATTGTATTTTCGCAATCGTGAATTTTTACCAAAACATTTTACAAGCAAAAAAAGAAGGCAAAAAGTTATTGGCTGTTTTAATTGATCCTGAAAAAATTGAACTGCAAAACATTTCATCTTTTTTCGAAAAAGTGCATCAATCTATGGCAACTCATATTTTTGTGGGTGGAAGTACGGATGTAAATAACAAAACCGAAGCTGTTGTTTCTGAAATAAAAAAAGCAACAAAATTACCTGTAATTTTATTTCCTGGAGATGTTTCTCAAATCACCAATAAAGCAGACGGAATTCTATTTTTAAGTTTACTTTCTGGAAGAAATCCTGAATATTTAATTGAGCAACAAGTAAAAGCAGTTCCGCTTTTGCAAAAAACTAAATTGGAAATTATTCCAACTGGTTATATTTTAATTGATGGCCAAAAAGAAACGGCTACTCAAAAGGTAAGCAACACAAAACCAATTTCACAATCAGATATAGAACTTATAAAAAACACAGCTTTGGCTGGTGAATTTTCTGGAAAAAAAGCAATTTATTTAGAAGCTGGAAGTGGTGCTAAAGTACCTGTGAATGCAACTATTATTTCACTGGTAAATGATAATTTAAAAATTCCATTAATTGTTGGTGGAGGAATCCGTTCTAAAAAACAATTAGATGCAGCTTTTAATGCTGGAGCAGATTTGGTAGTTATTGGTACAGCTTTTGAAAATGATGAAAGTTTCTTTAATCAATTAAAAAAATAAATTCAATGTCAACAATTTTCGATTTCTTTTTTTCTCAATACAAAGAATACGCAACCATAGATATTGTTCTTGAAATTATTGCCGTATTTTTTGGTTTTTTGTCAGTTTGGTTTTCGAAGCAAAACAAAATTTGGGTATTTCCAACTGGAATGGTTAGCACCATTATTTTTGTGTATCTTTTATTAAAATGGGAACTTTTAGGAGATATGATGATAAATGCTTACTACTTTATAATGAGTGTTTATGGTTGGTATATTTGGACTCGTAAAGTTGACGAAACACATGTTACACCAATTTCTAAAATTAATTTACAAGAAAAAAAAATGGCTGTATTTATATTTATTGCCACCTTAATTTTTGTTTATAGTATTTATAATTATTTTGATAGATGGACAAGTTGGGTTGCTTATGTAGATACTTTTACGACTGCAATTTTCTTTGTAGGTATGTGGCTAATGGCAAAACGAAAAATAGAAAATTGGTTATTTTGGATTGTTGGAAACATCATTTCTGTACCTTTATACTTTTACAAAGGTTTTACATTTACTAGTCTGCAATATTTTGGATTTACTTTTATTGCCATTTTTGGTTATTTAGCATGGAAAAAAAACTTACTCAACACCCAATCAACTTGATAAAAGTTGTTTTATTTGGTCCAGAATCTTCTGGAAAAACAACACTTTCACGTCACTTGGCAAGACATTATAACACAGTTTGGGCTCCAGAATTTGCACGTGAATA
This sequence comes from Polaribacter aestuariivivens, assembly GCF_005885675.1. Taxonomy (GTDB): domain Bacteria; phylum Bacteroidota; class Bacteroidia; order Flavobacteriales; family Flavobacteriaceae; genus Polaribacter; species Polaribacter aestuariivivens. Next base: position 274,159 of record NZ_VANR01000004.1, on the reverse strand, counting down.
CTTGCAAAACAAATGGAATAATGAACGTAAAACTTGCGAAAAAGAAGATTTGTTGCCTATTGCAACTGGACAAATGGAGTTAGAAAATTCATTAGCTAAAAAAGCCGATAAAATATTAATTTGTGATACAGATTTGTTAGAAACAAAAGTATATTCAGAAGAATTTTATGGAGGTTTTGTAGATGATAAGTTAAATGAAGCTGCAAATAAAAACGAATATGATTTGTATTTGTTAACTTATATTGATACACCTTGGGAAGAAGATGATTTACGAGACAGACCAGACGAACGTTTGGAAATGTTTAATGCTTTTGAAAATGCTTTAAAAAAACACAACAAAAACTATATTTTACTAAAAGGAGACAAAGAAACACGTTTAAAAACTGCCACAAAAGCCATTGATAAAATATTGTTAGAGAAAAAAGATTTATACTCATTTTCTGATTCTTTACAAGATTTAGATATGCACTTTTTACATCAAAATTCTGGAGATTTTAGCACAAATTTTGAGTATTAAGTCTACACTCAAACGAACAACTTCTAAGAAAAATGAATACTGAAAACATTGTAAAAGAATTAAATTTCAAGGCTATTAGAAGTTCTGGTGCTGGTGGACAACATGTAAATAAAACGTCGTCTAAAATTGAATTGACTTTCGACTTAGAAAATTCTGAATCACTTTCTGATAGTGAAAAAGCATTACTAAAAACAAAACTTTCTTCGAAGTTAACTAACGATAATTTGTTAATTCTTTTTTGTGAAGAAACTCGTTCACAACATAGAAATAAAGATTTAGCTATTAAAAAGTTTATTGATATTATAAAAACGAATTTAATTCGACCTAAAAAAAGAAGAAAAACAAAACCAAGTAAAGCTGCTATTAAAAAAAGAATTGAAACTAAGAAAAAAACATCTTTAAAAAAAGCACTTAGAAAAAAACCTAAATTTGATTAAAGCAAAAAACACCTAAGTTAACTTAGCCCTGATTGAACGGTTTGTTTGAGCTCTTTTTATCTTTTTTTTAAAAGATAAAAAAGCGAGTAGTGAAAGCAGGAAATAGCTTCTAAAAAATAAATCACTTTTTAGTTTCACATTAAATTTTTCCAACTTAATTTTGCAGTGTTCTCATAAAGGGGTGCTAAAATAAGTTGGCAGTAACAGTTTTCAGTTCACAATAATTTTGAACTTTAAATTTGAAACTTTGAACTTATGGAGGCTGAGATCATACCCAATGAACCTAGAACAGGTAATGCTGTTTAGGGATTTCGAACTTAACTAAACTATTTAGTTGTCGGTTCGAGCGCAGTCGAGAACTATTTAAAACCTCTCGACTGCGCTCGAGGAGACATTTTAAGACTAATAATTTATAAGTTTTTAACAAATTATTCAATATTAATCGCAAGAATAATTACCTCTTTTTATTCGTTTTAAATTTTTTAAAATGAAAAAAATATCTATTTTTTTATTCTTGTTTGCAAGTATACTTGCAAACGCCCAATCATTTACACTTTCTGGAAAAGTTGTAGATGAAAACAAAAAACCTTTACCAGAAGCATCTGTATTTGTAAAGGAAATTAAAAAAGGTACTTCTACAGATGTATCTGGAAATTTTGCATTTAAACTTAGCAAAGGAACGTACACAGTAGAAGTTTCATTTTTAGGTTACAAAACCATTTCAGAAAAAATTACGCTTTCTAAAGATGAAAACTACCTTATTCAATTAAAAGCTGAATATGCTGTTTTAGACGAAATTTTAGTTTCTGCTATTCGTGTTAATGCAGATATTCCTGTAACGTTTTCTAACTTATCTAAAAAAGAAATTGCAAAGCGAAATTTAGGACAAGACATTCCTATTTTAATGAATTATTTACCAAACGTAGTTTCCTCAAGCGATGCTGGTGCTGGAGTAGGTTATACTTACATGAGTGTTCGTGGTTCTAATGGCGAGCGAATTAATGTTACCGTAAACGGAATTCCGTATAACGATGCAGAAAGTCATGGTACTTTTTGGGTAAATTTAGGTGATTTTGCCTCTTCTACTCAAAACCTACAATTGCAACGTGGAGTTGGAACATCAACAAACGGTTCTGGTGCTTTTGGTGCAAGTTTAAACATATTAACAGATGCAATTTCAGAAGACGCCTTTGGTGAAATTTCTAATTCTTTTGGGTCTTTTAACACCAGAAAACATACCGTAAAATTTGGTACAGGAAAGTTAAATAATAACATAGAAATTGCTGGACGTTTGTCTAACATTTACTCAGATGGTTATGTAGATAGAGCATTTGCCGATTTAAAATCATACTATTTACAAGGAAGTTATACTGACGAAAACACGTTAATTAAAGCCATTACTTTTGGTGGAAAAGAAAGAACATACCAATCTTGGGAAGGTTTAACTGAAACTCAGTTAAAAGAAAACAGAAGACAAAACCCTTATACATATGACAATCAAGTTGATAATTACAATCAAAATCACTACCAACTACATTGGAATGAAAAATTGAATAACAACTGGTCTACAAATGTAGCATTAAATTATACGAAAGGAGCTGGATATTTTGAGCAATTTAAAGACGGAGAAGATGCTGCCGATTTTAATAATTTAATTGTTGATGGAAGTGACGTAATTGTAAGACGTTGGCTAGATAACCATTTTTACGTTTTCAACTTCAATACAAACTACAAAACCGATAAAATAAATTTAATTACCGGAATTTCTTACTCTAATTATACTGGAGATCATTTTGGGGAAGTCATCTGGGGATCAGATTTGGCTCCAAATACAAATATTAGAGATCGTTATTACTTTTCTGATGCAACTAAAAATGATTTTTCATTATTCGCAAAAGCTACATTTAATCTTTCTGAGAAATTAGCAATGTATGCAGATTTACAAGGTAGATTTGTAGGTTATAAAACCGAAGGAATTACAAATGATATTGTACCTATTGATGTAGATGCTAATTTTAATTTCTTTAATCCAAAATTTGGTTTTACTTATAAAATAAATAGTCAAAATAATTTATACACTTCATTTGCAGCTGCTAATAGAGAGCCAAATAGAAATGATTTTGAAAACGGAGTTTCTACACCAGAAACATTAAATGATTTTGAATTTGGTTGGCGTTTGAAAAAAGAAAACGTAAAATTAAACACCAATATTTACTACATGGATTATAAAAACCAGCTTGTTTTAACAGGTGCAATTGATGATGTAGGTGCTCCTGTAAGAGCTACTTCTGGTAGCAGTTATAGGTTAGGCTTAGAAATTGATGCTGATATTCGTTTAAGTGACCAATTTACAATAAAACCAAATGCCGCTTTTAGTTCTAATAAAAATAGAAACTTTTTTATTACCAGAAATGGAAACCAAACTCCAGAATCATTAGGAGAAACTGCTATTTCTTTTTCTCCAGATATCGTTATTGGAAATGTTTTCACATACATGCCTTTAGAAAATCTACAATTCTCATTCTTATCTAAATACGTTGGTAAACAATTTATGAGTAATTTTAGCAGCGCAATTTCAGATAATGATGTGTTAGATGGTTTTTTTACATCTGATTTAAACGTAGTTTATGAAATTAAACCAACTAAAATTTTTAAATCTGTAACATTCACAGCTTTGGTAAATAATATTTTTGATGCAGAATATGTGGATAGAGGTTATTATTATACTTTTAATTTTGATGATGGTAATGGAAATACAATTACTGGTGATGGCGCAGGATATTACCCACAAGCCACAAGAAATTTCTTAGTTGGTGTTACTTTAAAATTTTAAATTCACACAAAACCCTTTAAGATATTTCTTAAAGGGTTTTTACTTTTTATAATATTCGCTCGGTCTTTTTCCGTATTTATTTTTGAATATTTTACTAAAATGACTCGCATCTACAAAACCAGTTTTAGCAGCAATTTGTGTAATATTTAGGTTACTTTCTTTTAAAAGTCTTTCTGCCAATTTTAATTTCGATTTTATAATGTAATCTTTTATGGAAATTCCTGTCTGCTTTTTCACGTAAATGCTAATGTAATTTGCAGACATATTAAAGGTATTTGCCAACGCTTTAATTTTTACTTTATCAGCATCAAAAAGATGCAATCTTATGTATCCTAAAATGTTTTCGATTTTTTCTTTTTCAGATAAAATTGGGTTCGATAAATAATCTACATTAGAAATTAAGTTTCGAGAAATAATTAATAACAAAGCTCCAAAAAGCTCTAAGATTATATTTCTACTTCGTAAATTCGGGTTTTCTAATTCTGTTTTAATCACTTTATACAAAAACAATAACTGCTTTTTATCTGCTTTGTAAGCTTTTATACTTTTATCAGAAATTGAAGAATTAAAAATAATTTCCTCTACTTGTGTTTTTAATTCCTTGTTCGTATTAAAACTTGTGTTTTCTAAAAAAAGCTGTTCCGTAAATTTTAAAATCCCAAATTTAGAAGGTTTTTCCACCAGAAATTCATGCTCATCTTTGGGTGTTAAAAAGAAAATATCTCCTTTTTTATAAGTAACAGCACTCTCATTAAATACATGTTTTCCTTTACCTTTTAAGATAAAAGTAAGCTCAAAAAAATTGTGTTTGTGTTTAGGATATCCCCAAGTTTTTGCAGCATCAAACTCAACAATATCAATAGATTTTAAAATAGTAAACCTTTTAATCATGTTTTAATGGTTTTGTACAAATATACAATGTATTTGTACAATATTAGTACTATACTTCTCCTCTAATTTTGCAGTGTAATTATAAAAGAAATAAATTTTAAATAAAATGAAAACAGTATACAAAACATTTGTAGCAATAATACTAATCACATTTTCTGCCTGCGATGCTAAAAAAGAAGAAGCACCAGAAAAAAAAGAAATAAGTACCAAAGTAACCAAAGGAAAAAGTTTTTGGCCAAATGGTGCACAATTAGTTATTTCAGTTTCTATGCAATTCGAAACTGGTGGACAACCAGAAGGCGCAGAAAGTCCTTTTTCGGGAAATCCGTTACCAAAAGGAAACCCAGATATGCCAGCAGAAAGTTGGTTTCGTTATGGAGCAAAAGAAGGCATTTACAGAATGTTAGACCTTTGGAAAAAACACGATATCCATGTTACTTCTCATGTTGTTGGTGAGGCTGCTATAAAATATCCTGAAGTTGCCAAAGCCATTGCAAATGGTGGTCATGAAATTGCGGCTCATGGAATCGCTTGGAAAGATCAGTGGAATTTAAGTTATAAAGACGAGTTGAATTTCATTAAAAAAGGAATCGATACAGTAGAAGCAATTACCGGCCAAAGAGGTCGTGGTTACAATGCAAATTGGTTGCGAAGAGGCGTAAATACGTTAAAAGTTTTACAGGATTTAGATTTTTTATATCATATAGACGATTTGAGTAGAGACGAGCCTTTCGTGACGAAAGTTAGAGGAAAAAACTTTGTAGTGATGCCTTATACTTTAAGAAATAACGACATCGTAAATATCGAAGGCAAACATTGGAGTCCAGACCAACATTTGGCACAATTAAAAATGGAATTCGATCAATTATACAAAGAAGGTGCAACAAAAAGACGCATGATGTCTGTAAGTATGCATGATAGAATTGGTGGAACTCCAGCTGTTGTAAATGCAGTAGATCAATTTATAAAATACGCGAAAGAGCACACAGGAGTAGTGTTTATGCGTAAAGATGAAATTGCAAATATGGTAAAAGACGACCCAAATACACCAGAAGACAACTCTGAATTGAAGTTTAATAATTAGAAGCCAGGAATCTGCTTTTACTACTCAATCTTTTTACTGAAAAGGCAAAAAGTATTTCAGATATGGAGCCTGTCTTGAGCGAAGTCGAAAGGCTCAATCAGGACTAGAAATCAAGAAAATCGAGTAAAGCAATCACTAAAAAAACATAAAATGAAAACACAATTATACATATTATTACTAGTTATTTCTCAATTTGTAAATGCGCAAACTAATTTGCCTTTTCAATTAGAAAAAGACTGGGAACTTACAGGATTCGAAAATCCAGAAAGTGTTGTTTTAGACACAAAAAATAATGTTCTATATGTTTCGAATGTAAATGGCGCTCCAACAGAAAAAGATGGAAATGGCTATATATCTAAAGTTAGTTTAGAGGGTAAAATTTTACAACAAAAATGGATTACAGGTTTAAATGCTCCTAAAGGATTGGTTATTTCTAAAGGAAAATTATACGCAACAGATATAGATGAAATTGTAGAAATAAAGATTAAAAATGGTAAAATCAAAAAATTTAAAGCAAAAGATGCCACTTTTTTAAATGACATTACAGTCGATAAAAAAGGGAATGTATATGCAAGTAATACCTTTGGTTTTAGCGGAATTTACAGATTACCAAAAAAAGGAAAAAGAACTGTAGAACTTTGGTTAAAAGACGAAAACCTAAATATGCCAAATGGTTTATACGTTTCTAAAAACAAATTATTTGTTGCAAATTGGGGTGAAAACATGAATCCAGAAACCTACGAAACAACCACAAATGGTAGTTTATTAAGTATAGATTTAAAATCTAAAGAAATAAAATCGGTGTCAAAACCAATTGGGAATTTAGATGGTTTAAGTGAAACTTTACACGGTTTTTTACTAACAGATTGGTTGGCTGGAGAATTACTTTATTATTCAAAAAAACTAAATACAACAACAAAGGTTATCAATCTTACAAAAGGAAGTGCAGATACTTTTTTCGATAAAAGATCGAAGTCGCTTTTTATTCCTTTAATGTTAGACAATAAGTTATTAAAATATCACTTTAAAAAATAAAGTATGAAAACAACTCCACAACAAACAGGTTTCGCTTTGCTTCGAATTGCAATGGGTGTAAATTTTTTAGGGCATGGTTTGGTACGATTTTCTAAATTAGAAGGTTTTAAAAACTGGATGATTACTACGTTTCAAGATAGTATTTTACCCAACTTTGCAGTATCGATTTGGGGGAGTGTTTTACCATTTTTAGAATTCGCAATTGGTCTTTTATTAATTTTAGGCTTGTTTACTTACAGAGCAAGTATTGCTGGAGCCATTGTAATTATTATTTTAATAACAGGTTCTTGTTTAGTAGAAAAGTGGGATTGGGCAGGAATGCAAATGATTTATGCATTGTTCTTTTATTTTATAATTACTAATATCGATAAAAATAAAATTTCGATCGACAATTTAATCCAAAAGAAATAATGAACACAACAGAAATTAACAAAAAAGGAAATTGGGATTCTTTTTGGACAGAAGACTTAAAAGAAGCATTAAAAAAAGCCGAAAAAAACGAAATTGTTGGTGAGCATTTAGTATTAGAAAACGATATTTTTAAAGTTTGGAACATACAATTATTGGCAGGAAAATCTTTACCTTTTCACAAACATTCCAAACCGTATTTTTATACAGCAATTACTTCAGGGAAATCAAGATCTTTTTATAGTGATGGCAAAATAGTTGACACAGAATACAAAAAAAACGACATTAGGTACTTTAACAATTTAAGCGAAAGTAATTACTTTATACACAATTTAGAAAACATTGGTACAACTACATTACTATTTACCACTGTAGAATTTAAAAAATAATGAATATGAAAAATACACTTTTTACACCTTATAATATGAACGGAATTTCTTTAGAAAACCGTTTTTTAATGGCTCCAATGACGCGCTCTAGAGCATCGCAACCTGGAGATGTTCCTAACCAGTTAATGGCAGAATATTATGGACAAAGAGCTTCTGCAGGACTTATAATTTCTGAAGCAACACAAGTTTCTATGCAAGGAATGGGCTATGCAAAAACACCAGGAATTTACACACAAGAACAAATTGAAGGTTGGAAATTAGTAACGGACGAAGTTCATAAAAAAGGTAGTAAAATCTTTTTACAGTTGTGGCACGTTGGTCGTGTTTCGAGTTCTAAAGTAAATGGTTTACAACCAATTGCGCCTTCTTCAAAAATTGCAAAAGAAACAACTGTTTATATTTTTGATGGAGCTCCAAATGGAGATGCAACTTTTGTTCCTGTGGAAGAACCAAGAGAAATGACTCAAGAAGACATCAATCAAGTGATTGAAGAATTTAGAGTTGGTGCAAAAAATGCCATTGAAGCAGGTTTTGATGGTGTAGAAATTCACGGAGCAAATGGCTATTTAATCGACCAATTTTTACGAAGTAATTCTAACGAAAGAACTGACAATTATGGAGGAAGTAAAGAAAATAGAGTTCGCATTTTAACTGAAATTACAGAGGCTGTTGCCAAAGAAGTGGGTACAGAAAAAACGGGTGTTCGTTTATCTCCTTTTATCAGTTTTAAAGACATGAACGACCCAGAAATTTTAGAAACCATACAAATCGCTGCAAAAGATTTAGAGAGAATTGGGGTTACCTATATTCATTTATGTGAGGCAGATTGGGACGATGCTCCTGAAATTCCGAATGATTTTAGAGTTCAATTAAGATCAAATTTCAGCAAAACAATTATTGCAACTGGAAACAAAACTCCAGAACAAGCAAATGATTTATTAGGCAAAAACTTAGTAGATTTGGTTGGCTTTGGAAGAAAATTTTTAACAAATCCAGATTATCCAAAACGTGTTGAGTTGAATGCTACAATGAATGAAATTAGCGATAACCATACTTTGTTTGGTGGAGGAACTGCCAGAGGTTATACAGATTATCCTTTTTTAGAAGTAAATTAGGTGGTTTAAAATATTGAAATTTTAATGAAAATGGCATTTTTCGTTAATTTTAGTTAAAAATCAAAAGAAAAAGAGTCGTTTTTAGTTAAAATAGCTCTTTTTTTCGTATATTGTCATTTCATGAAGAAAAGAAAAATCTATTTTATTTCCACTATTGATTTTACAGTTCTAAAAAATCAATTTCTTCAAATTATTTCTTCCGTTTTCTAATTTATATAGAAGCATCGCTTTTTAGCAAACATTATCTAAGAGAATTATTTCTCTTTTGGAATTATCATTTTTTATTAATCCGAAAAAAAAATCAAAAATTATATATGAGACAACTTAAAATTGTAAAGCAAGTAACCAATCGTGACGCTAAATCTTTAGAGAAATATTTTCAAGAAATTAGTAAAATCGGGTTAATTACTGCAGATGAAGAAGTAGAATTAGCTTTGAAAATAAAAAAAGGAGATAATAGAGCACTAGACGCACTTGTTAAAGCAAATTTAAGATTTGTAGTTTCTGTTGCTAAGCAATATCAAGGGCAGGGTTTAAAATTATCTGACTTGATAAATGAAGGAAATTTAGGTTTGGTAAAAGCGGCAAAACGTTTTGACGAAACTCGAGGTTTTAAATTCATCTCGTACGCAGTTTGGTGGATTCGTCAATCTATTATGCAGGCTTTAGCTGAACAATCTAGAATTGTACGTTTGCCATTAAATAAAATTGGTAGTATTAGTAAAATAAAGAAAATTTACGCAAGGTTAGAGCAAAATGAACAACGCATGCCTACCAATAAAGAAATTGCAAAACAGTTAGATATGACTGAACGCGAAGTTGAACAATCATTAAAAAATTCTGGAAGACACGTTTCTATGGATGCACCATTTAAAGAAGGTGAAGATTCTAATTTATACAATGTTTTAAAATACGACGAATCACCAAAACCAGATAAAAACTTAATGAAACAATCTCTATCTATAGAAATTGATAGGGCTTTAGACACTTTATCTTTAAAAGAAGCAAAAGTGATTAAAATGTTCTATGGTATTGGTAATGAAAACCCGTCTAGTTTAGCCGAAATTGGTTTAAAGTTTGATTTATCGAGAGAACGAGTTCGCCAAGTAAAACAACGTGCTTTAAACCGTTTAAAATCGAAATCTAAAACACATATGTTAAGAACATATTTAGGATAGTGATTCCCTTAAAATTTTAAAAATCTAACTTGCAAAAATTGCGTTTTATTTTAGATATAATAATAAAAAAACGAGCTAGTGCTCGTTTTTTTATTTAAGAATCTATTCTACCTACTGCACAACTCACAAAAGACTTTGCTTTGTGTACAATGGTATTCTTATCACCAACCTCTGGATAGCCTAATTTAGATAATTTTTCTTTTATATTTACTGAATTTTCATTTTCAGAAGTAATGGAAACTATGGATTTTTCTACATCTACACTTACATCATTCACGCCTTCTAAAGTTAGTAATCCTTTTTTGATAGTTGCTGCACAACCACCACATTTTAAATTTTCTATTTTTATTGCTGTTGTCATTTTATTTTTAATTTTCTTTTTCCCATTGATTGTAACCTCCTAAAACATTTACAACTTCAAAACCTTCTTCTTTTAAAATTTTACATGCTTTGGTACTTCTATTTCCTGATCTACAAACCACGTAAACTGATTTATTTTTGTCTAATAATTTGTTTGATATTTCTGAAAAATTATCATCAAAATAATTGATGAAAATAGCTGATTTTATATGGCCTTTTTCTATTTCATCAGGAGTTCTAACATCTAATAGTTGAATTTTTTCTTCTGCTATAAGTGTTTTTAATTCTTTGGTAGAAATTGTTTTAATTTCTTTTTGAGAATCGCAATTTGAAACAAAAAACATTATAAAGGCTAAAAAGAAAAACTTTTTCATAGGTTTTATTTTAAAGTTGAAGGGCAAACTGCTTCTGTTCTTTCTATAGTAGTATTCTTAATTGCTGCGTAACCTCCAGCAACATCAACTACGTTATGAAAACCTCTTGCTTTTAATATAGATGCTGCTATTACTGAACGATAACCTCCTGCACAATGTAGGTAAAAGTTCTCTTTTTTAGGAAATTCAGAAATATGATCATTTAAAAAATCTAAAGGAGTGTTTTCTGCAACTTTTATATGTTCACTATTGTATTCTCCAGGTTTTCTAACATCAAAAACAGGTTCTTTTGCATCTATTTTATGTTTTAAAGTTTCTGCTGAAATAGATTCTATTGTATCAATTTCTTTACCTGCTTTTTTCCAAGAAGCAAAACTTCCATCTAAATAACCCAATACATTATCAAAACCAACTCTGGAGAGTCTTGTAATAGTAGTTTCTTCTTTACCAATTGGTGTTACCAACAATATTGGCTGTTTAATATCTTTAATTAATGCGCCAACCCAAGGTGCAAAACCTCCGTTAATTCCGATGAAAATAGATTTTGGTATGAATCCTTTTATAAATTCTTCTTGATGACGTACATCTAATATTAAAGCATCTGTTTCGTTTGCAATTACCTCAAACTCTTCAACAGATAATGGTTTTTCGCTATTTTTTATAACATCATCAATATTTTCGTAACCTTCTTTATTTAGCTTTACATTTAAAGGAAAATAAGCTGGTGGTGGTAATAAACCATCTGTAACTTCTTTTATAAATTCCTCTTTAGTCATGTTTGCTCTTAGAGCATAATTTGTTTCTTTTTGATTACCAATCGTACCAACAGTATCTTTACTTAAATTTTTACCACATGCAGAACCTGCACCATGTGCTGGATAAACAATCACGTCGTCTGCTAAGGGCATGATTTTATTACGTAAACTTTCAAATAAAAAACCTGCTAAATCTTTTTCTGTAAGGTCTCCTTTTTGAGCCAAGTCTGGTCTTCCAACATCTCCTAAAAACAGTGTGTCGCCACTAAAAAGAGCATGATCTTTTCCGTTTTTATCTTTTAATAAATAACAAGAACTTTCCATTGTGTGTCCTGGTGTATGTAATAGAGTTATTGTTATTTCTCCTACTTTAAAAACTTGATTGTCTTCTGCTATTACTGCATCAAAATTTGTTTTAGCAGTTGGACCATAAATAATTTTTGCACCTGTTTTTTCTGCTAAAGTTACGTGTCCGCTCACAAAATCTGCATGAAAATGTGTTTCAAAAATATATTTAATTTTTGCATTGTTTTTTGCGGCTTTATTTATATAATCTTGTACTTCTCTTAGAGGGTCTATTATTGCTACTTCGCCATTACTTTCAATATAATAAGCTCCTTGTGCTAAACAACCTGTGTAAATTTGTTCTATTATCATGTTCTTTTCTTTATTATTATAAACTTCAAAATAAACATTAAAAGAGTAATTTTAAAATGATATTTATCAGTATTGCTTTTTTAATGATATGCTTGGTGAATGTATTTTGCATATTTTTCTTGATGTGCTCTGTCTCCTGTTTTGTAATAAACAACTGCATCATTATCTCTCATAAAAAAATGATTTAAATCTATTATTTCTAGTAATCCTCCTTTAAAAAGAGAATCTCTAACAGGCCCTTTTACACCAGCAAAATAAAATGCAACATTCTTTTTTTTGTAAAATTTCACTCTTTCTTTAAGCATTTCTACTCCAGTACTATCAATTCTATTAATACTTTCTGCATCTAATACAATTAATTTTAATTTATCTCCTTTTTTAAAAGCCATTGCATCTAGATTATCTCGAAAATAGCTTGAATTTGCGTAAAATAGTTGCGCATCAAATCTAAAAACCAAAACATCATCTTCAATAATTACTTCTTTAAAACGATTCTTGTTTCTGTAGAAATCAGAGTCTGGAACTTTACCTAATTCAGTAAAGTAAGGTCTGGATGTTCTAAATATTAAAATGATTAATGATAAACCTACCCCAACAATTATACCATATTCTATTCCGAATATTAATGTGGACAAAAATGTAGCGATCATTAACCAAAAGTCTAAATTATTTGCTTTCCATAAAAAAACAGCTTCTTTAACATTTATTAATCCAAAAACAGCCACAATAATAATTGCTGCCAAAATAGTTTTTGGTAAATAGTAAAATAAAGGGGTTAAAAACAATAAGGTAATAACAACCATTACTACAGAAATTAATGCTGCCATACCTGTTTTTGCTCCGCTTTCTTGATTGATTGCAGAACGTGAAAAGCTTGATGTACTTGGATATGCTTTAAAAAGTGAACCTACCATGTTTGCCAAACCTAAAGCAATTAACTCTTGATTCGGTCTAACTCTGTACTCGTCTTGTTTTGCTTCTAAAGATTTACCAATTGAAATGGTTTCTAAATAACCAACCATAACCAAAGTTAATGCAATAGGTAATAATTCTCTTATTTGCTCTAAATCAAATGTTGGTATTTCAAAATTAGGTAAACCAGAAGGAATATTTTTTACGATGGAAACATTGTACATTAATTCTCCAAAAAACTTCATTGTTAAAATACCAAAAACAACTACAATTAAAGCTGTTGGAATTTTTTTATTTATCCTTCTAAAAAAAACTATGATGGTTACAGATATGAGTCCTATAATTGTTGTGTGAAGATTAAAATCTGAATATTGTAACCAAATATCTTCTAAAAGAAGATGAATTTGATCACTTTGAATAAAATCTACTCCTAGTAAATTTCGAAATTGATTGAGTCCAATTATCAAAGCAACAGCTGAAGTAAAACCAGTGATAACGGGTTTTGATAGAAAATTTACAATAAACCCCAAACTAAATATACCCATTATGAATTGAATCGTTCCAACCAATAACGCCAGTAAAATAGCAATGGAAATGTAACTGTCTGAACCTGCTAAAGCTAATGTAGAAACTCCTGTAGCAACTATTAAAGAATCCATAGCAACTGGACCTATTGCAACTTGTCTTGATGAACCGAAAATTGCATACATTACTTGTGGAACTAATGCACAATACAGTCCATAAATTGGTGGCAAACCAGCAATTAATGCATATGCTATACCCTGAGGAATTAAAATAATACCTACAGTTATACCTGCTACTAAATCTCCTTTAAAAAGAGATTTGTTGTAGTTTGGCAACCATTCTAAAATTGGTATTACTTTTTTTATATTCATTTCTTTTGCTTTTCTCTTTTAGAGTTTTGCTAAAAGTTAAATACAGGTTATTTTTAAAACAATTCTCCTTGAATTCTTCCTTTTGTTCTACCTAAATGTTTATAAGCTAATTCTGTTACCTCTCTTCCTCTTGGAGTTCTCATGATAAAACCTTGCTGAATCAAAAAAGGTTCATAAACTTCTTCTATTGTTTCTGTATTTTCACTTACTGCTGTTGCGATTGTGCTGATTCCAACAGGCCCTCCTTTAAACTTATCAATAATAGTAATTAGTATTTTATTATCCATTTCGTCTAAACCGTGAGCATCTACATTTAGTGCTTTTAAAGCAAATTTTGCGATTTCAATAGTAATGCTTCCATTTCCTTTTATTTGTGCAAAGTCACGTACTCTTCTTAACAAAGCATTTGCAATTCTTGGGGTTCCTCTACTTCTTCCTGCTATTTCAATTGCACCTTCCATAGAAATAGGAACTCCTAAAATATTTGCACTTCGTTGGATAATAGTAGTTAAAAGTTCTGTTGAATAATAATGCAATCTACTGTTAATACCAAAACGAGCTCTCATTGGAGCTGTTAAAAGTCCGGATCTTGTAGTCGCTCCAATTAATGTGAATGGCTCAAGATTTATTTGTACTGTTCTGGCATTAGGGCCAGATTCTATCATAATATCAATCTTATAGTCTTCCATTGCAGAATATAAATATTCTTCTACAATAGGACTTAAACGATGTATTTCATCGATAAAAAGAACATCTCGTTCATCTAAGTTTGTTAGTAGGCCAGCTAAATCTCCAGGTTTGTCTAAAACTGGACCTGATGTTACCTTAATACCTACTTCCAACTCATTTGCAAGAATATGTGCTAATGTAGTTTTTCCTAATCCTGGAGGACCATGAAACAATGTGTGATCTAATGCTTCACCTCTTTGATTAGCAGCTTCAACGAAAATTTTTAAGTTGTCTATTGCTTGGTCTTGGCCCGAAAAATCTTGAAATGAAAGTGGACGTAATTTTTTTTCTACATCTAACTCTTCATTTGTATAATTATCGTTTTCCGGATTTAAGTTTTCGTTCATAAAAACAAAGATAATAGAATTTAAGATGATAAAATAATGTTCTATAAAGCAAAAAACCTCTCCAAATTGGAAAGGTTTTTATAATTTATAATATTTTGTTATGAAGGTTCTTCTCCTTCTAGTAAAGGCGTTGTTTGTAATACAAAATCTTTACCATGTAAATAGTCACTGTCATCATCATTTGGATCTACACGTTTACTGTAGTCGTAAGCCCATCTATGAACTTCTGGTAATTTACCAGGCCAGTTCCCATGAATATGTTCTACTGGAGTTGTCCATTCTAGCGTGTTAGATCTCCAAGGATTTTGTGTTGCTTTTTCTCCTCTATACATTGATATGAAGAAGTTTGCAATAAAAATTATTTGTGCAATACCTCCAACTAAAGCAAAAATAGTAATTACTACATTTATATCTGCTAAGTCATCAAACATTGGGAAATTTGTATTTGAATAATATCTTCTTGGTAAACCAGCTAAACCGATAAAATGCATTGGCCAAAATACACCATAAGCACAAATAATAGTTATCCAAAAGTGCCAATAACCAAGTGTTTTATTCATCATTCTACCATACATTTTTGGAAACCAGTGGTAAATACCAGCATACATTCCAAAAATTGCAGAAACACCCATTACTAAGTGGAAGTGAGCGACCACAAAGTATGTATCGTGAATATTTATATCTAATGCAGAATCTCCTAAAACTAATCCTGTTAAACCTCCTGTTACGAAAGTTGATACTAAACCAATTGAAAATAACATTGCAGGATTTAGTTGCAAATTACCTTTCCAAAGAGTAGTAACATAGTTAAATGCTTTTACAGCTGATGGAATTGCAATTAATAATGTTGTAAAAGTAAATACAGATCCTAAAAATGGATTCATACCAGAAATAAACATGTGGTGACCCCAAACAATTGTAGATAAAAATGCAATTGCCATGATAGAACCAATCATTGCTCTATATCCAAAAATTGGTTTTCTAGAGTTTGTTGAAATTATTTCTGATGTTATACCTAATGCTGGTAATAATACAATATATACTTCTGGGTGACCTAAGAACCAAAATAAATGTTCAAATAATACAGGTGAACCACCTTGATAATGTAAAACTTCACCAGAAATAAAAATGTCTGATAAATAGAACGAGGTTCCAAAACTTCTATCGAAAATTAATAATAATGCTGCTGATAGTAATACTGGGAAAGAAACTACACCAATAATTGCAGTAATAAAGAATGCCCAAATTGTTAAAGGCAATCTTGTCATTTTCATTCCTTTTGTACGTAAATTAAATACCGTTACAATGTAATTTAAAGATCCTATTAATGAAGATGCAATAAATATAGCCATAGATACCAACCATAAAGTCATACCTGCTCCAGAACCTGGAATTGCTTGAGGCAATGCACTTAAAGGAGGATAAATTGTCCAACCTGCAGATGCTGGTCCAGCTTCTACAAATAAAGAAATAACCATTACAATACTAGATATAAAAAATAACCAGTAAGAAATCATATTTAAAAAGCCAGAAGCCATATCTCTAGCTCCAATTTGTAATGGAATTAATAAATTTGAAAATGTACCACTTAAACCTGCAGTAAGTACAAAGAAAACCATTATTGTACCATGGATTGTTACCAAAGCCAAGTACATATCTGGATTCATAATTCCATCTGTTTGGTGTGGTCCAAGAAAAGCTTCAATTATTGTAAAAGATTTTTCTGGCCACGCAAGTTGTATACGAAATAACATAGACATTAATACACCTATAATTCCCATAAACATACCAGTTACCAAAAACTGTTTAGAGATCATTTTATGATCTTGACTAAATATATATTTTGTTACAAACGTTTCTTTATGATGATGATCTGACATAATCCTCTTGTATTTGTATATTTTTTATTTTGTTGTGATGTATTCTGCTAAAGTTGGTTGTTCTGCAAGCCATTTTTGGTATTCATCTTCTTCTACTACTGTAATTTTCATTTGCATGTTGTAATGAGAAGCTCCACAAATTTTATTACACAATAATAAGTAATCGAAAACATAAGGATCTTCACCTTTTTCTCTTCTTACTTTATTAATTCCATTTGTTTTTTCAATAACCTCTGGTTGCTGTCTCATTTCTTCTGTAGTATATTTTGGAGTAAAACCAAATTCTGTAACCATACCAGGAACACAGTTCATTTGTGCTCTAAAGTGTGGCATATACGCAGAGTGTAAAACGTCTTGTGAACGGAATTTAAAATGAATTTTTCTTCCTTTTGGTAAATATAATTCTCTAACTTGTTTGTCGTCTTGAGAATTTTTATCATTCATATCTACACCAATAGAATTAAGTCCTTTTATGAAATTTACATTTCCTAAACCTAATGTATTGTCTTCTCCTGCATAACGTGCTTGCCAATCAAACTGTCTTGCATACACCTCAATAACTACAGCATTTTCTTCATCAGATAAATCCATTACATTATTCCATTGCCATAAACCGTAACCAATTAAACCTACCAAAACAATTGCTGGAGTAATTGTCCAAATAAACTCTAATTTATGACTATCTGCATAAAATTTAGCTTTTCTATCCTTACTTCCTCTATATTTAAAAGTGAAGTAGAAAATAAGAAATTGCATTATGAATTGTACAATACCTATTAACCAAAATGTAATGTTGAATAAATTATCATCATGTTCGCCTTCGAATGAAGCAGATTCTGGCAGCATTATCACATTCATGAAGATTAAACAATAAATCATCATTGCATAGAAAAAGGCCATAAAACCGATTGCGTATTTACCTTGAGCAGCATTATCTTTATCGTCGGCTATTGAACTTCTAAAGTTCATAATTCTAGTGATTTGCCAAAAACTTACACCGATTGCAACACCTATAAAAATATAAAATAGAGCTAGCATATTTATCTTGTCTTAATTTTTAATTCAATTATTTATTAATGATGATCTGCTGATCCTTCTCCTCTGTGTTCAATATTATAATAGTGAAAATGTTCACTTTCATCTAAGAACGGGTTTCCTTTTGGAACTGCATTTGCTTTTGCAAAAGCACTAAATGTTGTATATATGAAAATTCCTAAGAAAAATAATAATGCACTAATTTCTGCAATTCCGAAATACCATTGAGAGCCAACTGTTGCTGGCATTATCATAATAAAAACATCTACATAATGACCTGCTAATATTACAACCCCTCCAATAACAACAAACCAAGGTATACTCTTAAAATCGCTATTTAATAATAGTAGTACTGGAAAAGCAAAATTCATAACTACCATTGCTAAAAACGGTAATTTATATTCTGAAAATCTTGCTACAAAGTAAGTTGTTTCTTCTGGGATATCTGCATACCAGATTAGCATAAATTGTGCAAACCATAAATACGTCCAAAATACTGAAAAACCAAACATAAACTTAGCCAAATCATGAATATGACTATCGTTAACTGATGGTAAAGCTCCTTTTGATCTTAAATAAATAGTCACAAAAGCAATTACTGTTAATGCACTTACTAAAAGGGTTGCTAAAACATACCAACCAAATAATGTTGAGAACCAGTGTGGATCTAACCCCATTATCCAATCCCAAGACATCATAGATTCTGTAATCATAAAAACGAATAAGAATATAACTGATGCATTGTAGTTTTTCTTGTAGGTTTTAAAACCGTCATTTGCTGTATCTTCTGCTATAGAATTTTTTCTAATAAACCATCTATATGCATTCCAAAGTAATAAATAAACAACACTTCTTATTGCCCAACCTGGAACGTTCATCCACCAAGATTTACCGTCTACAATTGCATCATAGTTGTCACTAGATGGATCAAAAGTACCAGGAGTCATCCAAGAAAACATATGATTGAAATGTCCAACAGTTAGTCCAATAAAAACTAACATTAAAATAGATACAGGAACAATATTCGCTGTGATTGCTTCCATTACTCTAAATAGAACGATAGACCAACCAGATTGTGCAACTCTTTGAGCTGCATAAAAAGCCAATACTAGTAATGAAATTCCTAAGAAAAAGAATAGAGCTACATAAAAAGCAGACCAAGGTCTGTTTTGTAATTGATGTAAAACGTGTTCTGCATGAGAATCATCTCCATGAGCTCCATGAGCACTCATTTCTTTATCAATATTTCCTTCACCAACATGTGAACCACTTGTATCATGCTTTTGAGTTGTTGAATGGCCCTCGTTTGAATGTGTTCCTTCTACAACTTTATCATGAGAAGTGCCATGTGCATCTCCATGAGATTGATTTGCTATAATTTCTTTAGCATCTTCTACAGTTTTTGGAGCTGTAAAAAAACTAAATGCGATACCTAAAGCGCCTACTAAAATTAGTGCTAAAGAGAAAATTTTTAATTTACCTGAGAATTGATACATATCTTTTCGTATTCTATCTTTTTGTAATCTATTTTAACAAATCTGCACGTAATACTTCTACATATTGTACAACTTGCCAACGTTCTTTATAAGTTAATTGAGATGAGTGTGAACCCATTAAACCTTTACCATACATTAAAACATGATAAATGCTACCTTCTGTAATATCTCTATCTTTATAATTTGGTATTCCAGCAAATTTTTCTGCTTCTACTAAGTAACCATTTCCATCTCCTTTGCTACCATGACATGATGTACAGTAAATAGTATACATTGCTTTTCCATTATCTAAATTTTCTTCGGTAATTTCTAATGGATTTTTAAGCGTTTGTTTTGCCAATTCATAGCCTTCAACAGTATCTGGAATATCGTAAGCTGGTGTGCCTCCAATTGGAATAGTACCTGCTACTGGTTTTAAATTTACAGGATTACCGTTTAAACCATTTTCTGCATCTGCATCGTAAGGCACAGATGTATACATATCTGGCATATACTGTAATTGTCGTGTTCTTTTATTATTGCAAGACATAAAACTTGCAACAACTACTAAAGCAATAATTAATTTAAAATTCTTCATTATCTATATATTAATGCTTGTCTACTATATTTATTTCTACAGCTCCTGTATTTGTTAATAATTCAGTTAATTCTTCTTCATTATTATGAACTGGAATTTCCATTAAAAAATGATCATCTGTAGTTCTTGGGTCTGGATTTTCAGCTTCTTTAAAAGGCCAAATTCTACTTCTCATATAAAAGGTGATTACCATTAAATGGGCTGCAAAAAAGACTGTTAATTCAAACATAATTGGCACAAATGCTGGCATGTTTTCAAACCAAGAAAAACTTGGTTTACCACCAATATCTTGTGGCCAATCTTGAATCATAATATAATTTGTCATCCAAATAGCGATAGACAAACCTGTAATACCGTACATGAATGAAGTAATTGCCAATCTTGTTGGTGCTAACCCCATTGCTTTGTCTAAACCGTGAACAGGAAATGGACAAAAAACTTCTTCTATATGATGGTGTTTTGCTTTTACAGCTTTCACTGCGTCTAGCAATACTTCATCATCTGTATAAAATGCGTGAATAACTTTTGATGCTTCCATAATTATTCTTTTGTATTTTTATCTGAAGAATCAACTTCAGTTATTTTCTTTTTTGCAATAACAACAGTTGGTTTCGTTGGAATACCTTGTGCTAATCTCTTCTTGTAAAATTCACCAGAAGATTTTAAGATTGTTTTTACCTCAGCTTGTGCAATTACTGGGAATGTTCTTGCATATAATAAGAATAATACAAAGAAGAACCCAATTGTTCCAATAAAAATACCTACATCTACAAATGTTGGTTCAAAACGCCACCAAGTTGACGGTAAGTGACCTTTACTTAGTACGATTGCAATAATATCAAAACGCTCAAACCACATACCAATATTAATAAATATTGAAATAATGAATGACCATATAAAACTTCTTCTAATTTTCTTAAACCATAACAATTGTGGTGTTAATATGTTAAAGAATAAAAGTGAGTAAAATGCCCATGCATAAGGTCCTGTTGCTGCACCTACTGATAGGTATGTGTAGTTTTCGTAAGGAGATCCTGTATACCAGGCTATAAAAAATTCTGTTGCGTAAGCTACTGCTACAATTCCACCAGTTAAAATGATTACAATATTCATATATTCTACGTGTAAACGTGTAATATAGTCTTCCATATTCGTAACCTTTCTCATAATACCTAATAAAGTCTGTACCATTGCAAATCCTGAAAATATTGCTCCAGCTACGAAATAAGGTGGGAAAATTGTTGAGTGCCATCCTGGGTTAATAGATGTAGCAAAGTCCATAGATACAATTGTGTGTACAGAAAGTACTAATGGTGTTGCTAAACCTGCAAGAACTAATGAAACTTCTTCAAAACGCTGCCAATCTTTTGCTCTACCAGACCAACCAAAACTTAATAATGCATAAATTTTCTTTTGGAAAGGTTTTACGGCTCTATCACGAATCATAGCAAAATCTGGCAATAAACCTGTCCACCAGAAAACTAATGATACAGATAAATAGGTTGAGATTGCAAATACATCCCATAATAGTGGCGAGTTAAAGTTTACCCAAAGAGATCCAAATTGGTTTGGAATTGGCATTACCCAATAGCCATTCCATGGACGTCCCATGTGAATAATTGGAAACAATCCTGCCTGAAAAACGGCAAATATTGTCATTGCTTCTGCAGAACGGTTTATAGCCATTCTCCATTTTTGACGGAATAATAAAAGTACTGCAGAAATTAATGTTCCTGCGTGACCAATACCTACCCACCATACAAAATTGGTAATATCCCAAGCCCAACCAATGTTCTTGTTCAATCCCCAAACTCCAATACCTGTTCCAACTGTATAGAAAATACATCCAAATCCCCAAAGCATTGCTGCTAAAGAAATATAAAATGCTATATACCAGTTCTTGTTTGCTTTACCTTCTATAGGTTTTGCAATGTCTTCGGTAATATCATGGTAACTTTTATCACCTAATACTAAAGGTTCCCTTATGGGTGCTTCGTAATGAGACATATTTTTATATCTTAAAATTTAATTACGCTTCGTTTGTATTTCTAACTTTCACTTGATATATTACATTAGGCTTCGTTTGAAGGTAATCTAATACATTGTAAGCTCTTTTATCTTCTGCTAATGCAGCTACTTTATCTTCTTTGTTATTTACATCTCCAAAGACCATAGCTCCTGTTGTACAAGCGGAAGAACAAGCTGTTTCAAACTCATCTGTATTAACTTTTCTTCCTTCTTTTTTCGCTTTTAAAATTGTTGCTTGTGTCATTTGAATACACATAGAACATTTTTCCATAACTCCTCTTGAACGAACTACAACATCTGGATTTAATACCATTTTACCATATTCGTTATTCATATTGAAGTCAAACTCGTTATTATTTGCATAATTAAACCAGTTAAAACGACGAACTCTATATGGACAGTTATTTGCACAATATCTTGTACCAACACATCTGTTGTATGCCATTTGGTTTTGACCTTGACGACCATGTGAAGTTGCAGCAACTGGACAAACCGTTTCACAAGGAGCGTGATTACAGTGCTGACACATCATAGGTTGAAAAGTAACTTCAGGATTTTCTGCTTCAGTTTCTAATGCTTCATACATTTCACCTCTGCTTAATCCTAATTCTTTTGCTTCTTCTCTTGTTTCTACTTCTGAAGAATAGTATCTATCTATACGCAACCAGTGCATATCTCTACCTACTCTTACTTCTTTTTTACCTACAACTGGTACGTTGTTTTCTGCGTGACATGCTACCACACAAGCACCGCAACCTGTACAAGATGTTAAATCGATAGATAAATTGAAGTGATGTCCAATTTCTCTATTATGTTCATCCCATAAATCAATGGTATTGGCTTCAACCTCTTTATGATCATAAGAAACATACGCAGGTTTGTTCCAACCATGATGATGATCTTTAGGATCTACAGTCTTGTAATCTTTTAAAGAAGTTACTTTTAAAATATCGTGACGACCAGCAATTGTTTTTTGTACTTGTGTACAAGCAAATTCGTGAACACCACTAGCTTTTTCAACTTTTACATTATATTGAATGTTATTTCCTCCTTTATACAAAGGATATGCATTAACACCAACATGCATTTCTTCTTTTAAACCAAATGTTTTTCCGTAACCTAATGCTAAACCAACAGATCCTTTTGCTTGACCTGGCTGTACCATAACAGGAACTACAACTTCAACACCATTCACGGTTACTTTTGCAAAGTCTCCGTTAATTGATCCATTATCTTTCACAGGATTAGAAAAACCAATTTCTTTAGCATCTGCCATAGAAACTGTTAAGTAATTATCCCAAGAAGCTCTTGTAATTGGGTCTGGAAATTCTTGTAACCAAGGATTGTTTGCTTGTTTACCATCTCCTAAACCAGTTTTGGTATATAAATTTAACTCCATTCCTGAAGGAGTCGTATTCATTTTTAAAATTCTAGCTACTTCAGCAATTGAAATATCTCTTGGAGTTTCCACACCATCTTCTGTAAGAGCTACTTCTTTTTGAAAGAAACCATTGTGTAAAGCTTTATTCCAAGAACTACCTCCTAAAACTTCTGTTGACCAAAAAGATTTTAAATAGTCATAATAAGAAGTTGAACTTCCAGACCATTTTAATAACGTATCTTGAAATTGACGAGTTTTAAATAATGGTTGAATTGTAGGTTGTATCAATCCGTAGTTTCCTTCAGAGAAATGAGTATCGCCCCAAGACTCTAAGAAATGTGGTGCTGGTAAAGCATAATCCATTGCATTTACAGTTGCACTATTTTCAACAGCGATTGCAACTTTTAAAGATACATTTTTTAACGCCTCAGCAAAATCAGCTCCGTTTTCTAAACTATAAACTGGGTCTACATTGTAAGTAATAATTCCTCCTATTTTTCCAGACTTTGCATCTGAAACTAATTTTTGAACTTGTTCGTAGTTACCTTGACGGATATTTAAAGAATTATTAATATCTAAAATCTCGCTATTTAAAGCTCTGTTTATTGCTAAAGAAATTAATTGAGCATTGATATCGTTCACACCAGTCATTACAACTGCTTTTGAACCTGCCTTTTTTAATTCTTGTGCTATTTTTTGAATTTCGCTATCAATTGGTGTTGCTTTAGATGCAACTCCTTCTTTAGTGATTGCGTTATATAAATTTATTAAACTAAAAACAACATCAGATGGTTTTGCAACAATACGCTTGTCTGCATTGGCACCTGTTAATGACATGTTGCTCTCCACTTGAATGTGACGAGACATTTTACCTGTTTCAGGTTTTCTACCTTGTACATATGCTTTTTCAAAACCTCCGTGAAAATCTCCTAAAAAATCTGCTCCAAAAGAAACGATTGTTTTTGCATTTTCTAGCTTATAATTTGGTAGAGCTCTTCTTCCATACATTGCTTGAAAAGCATCTGCAGCTGCTGCTTCAGAAACAGCATCATAAACTACATGAGAAATATTTGGATGCGCAGTTGTAAATTCATCAACTATTTTAGATGTTGACGGGCTTGCCATTGTTCCAGTTAATAAAACTACAGGTTTACCTGCTTCTTTTAACTTTAACAATTCTATACCAATTTCTTTATCTGCATCTGCCCAAGAAATAGTTTCACCTTTTTTTGATGGTTCTTTCAAGCGAAGTTTTTCATCATATAAAGAAAGAACTGCTGCTTGCACTCTTGCGCTTGTTGTTCCATTCGCTTCTTTGTTTGGCATTATTTGAATAGGACGACCTTCGCGCGTTTTTACTAAAACATTTGCAAAATCATACCCATCTGCCATAGAAGTAGCATACCAATCTGCAACACCTGCAATAACATCATTTGGTTTTACTACGTAAGGAATAGATTTTATTACTGGTCCTTCACAGGCAGCCAAAGAAGCTGCTGCTGTAGTAAAGCCAACATATTTCAAGAAGTCTCTACGAGATGTAGAAGAAGTCTCAAGTGTTTCTTTATCACCTAAAAAATTATCTGTAGGGATGTTTTCTACAAATTCATTTTTACTCAGCGTTTCAACAACAGAACTATCTTTTAGTTCTTCAACACTTTTCCAGTATTTTTTGTTTGAAGCCATTTACTTTTAGTTATTAGTTTTAGTTCTTAGTTCTTAGTTTTCACTTTCACTAAAAAACTATATTTTTAAATTAATAGTGACACTTACCACATTCTAAACCACCTAATTGAGATATTGTAACTTTCTCAACACCATACTTGTCTGCTAGTTGTTTATGAATTTTTTCGTAATAGTCATTATTTTTTAAATCTACATTTGTTTCTCTATGACAATCAATACACCAACCCATTGTTAATGGTGAGTATTGATACATTTCTTCCATTTCTTGAACTGGACCGTGACATGTTTGACATGCGATACCTGCAACAGTTACGTGCTGAGCGTGATTGTAATAAACAAAGTCTGGTAAATTATGTATTCTAACCCATTTAATTGGCTTTTCTTCACCTGTATACTCTAAGACTTCTGGATCCCAACCTGCAGCTTTATAAACTTTAGCAATTTCCATATCTAACTCTGCTTTCCCTAAAACAACACCGTCTTCTAATTCAACAACCGTATTTTCTGCTACTTCTGCAATATTCTTATGACAATTCATACAAACATTTACAGAAGGAATACCTGAATGCTTACTATGTTTTGCAGATGAGTGACAATATTGACAGTCGATTTTATTATCTCCTGCATGAATTTTATGTGAAAAAACAATTGGCTGAATTGGTTGATAACCTTGATCTACACCAACTGAAAACAATGTTCCAAAAACAACGTAAGCACCTACTAATAATAAAAATATAGTACCTAATACTTTTAAAAACGTATTGTTTTTAACACCAATCCAAAGTTCTTGTAAATCTCTTTTTAGATTTGATTGAACTTCCGGTTTTTTATTTCCTTTTAATTCGCTTACTTGCTTCAACAAGCTTGCAATCATTAAAAAAGCCACAACAATTGCTGCTGCTAATAAATAAATTAACCATTCTGGAGCGCTTCCTGTTTGAGTAGTTACTACACCACCTTCTGCAACTATTGGATCTTTTTTAATTTCACCAACTGTAGTATAATACAAGATAGCATCAATTTGTAAATCTGAAAGCTGTGGAAAAGCTGTCATAGCAGATGGGTGAAACTCAGCCGCTTTTGCAGCTTCTGCATTTACTTTTTGAAACTCTGCGTTATTTTTTATCCAAGATTTTAACCATTCATTTTCTCTACGTTCTTCAACGCCTCCTAAAGCTGGACCAATTAACTTCTTATCTAATTTATGACAAGACGCACATAAGCTTCTAAATAATTTTCTACCTTCTTTTTGTTTTACTTCATCAACTTCTTGTGAATAAGAAGACAAGGTAAATGAAAAAAATAAAAGTAATGTAAAACCTTTAAGGAACAATGAGGTTAGTCTACTGTGCAATGCTACACTTTTCATATTTACAAACTATAATTTTAGTAATGTGTATAATTTCGTTCAAAAAAATTGATATTTGAACAGTTGTACAAAAGTACTACATATTGCTAAATTTTGAAAAGCTAAAGGAACGTTAAATATTAATTTATAATAATTCTAAATAACCGTTTTATTCAATTTATTCTTAATGAAGTCGTTATTTTTGTAGAAACATTTAAAACTATGAAAAACAGATTGTTTTTAAAACTATTTTTTACAGGTTTGTTATTAGGAACTGCTACTTTAAAAGCACAAAATAATACGAATAGTAGTGAGGAAGTAAAAAGTTTAATTGAAAAAAAGAGAAGTTATAACAAAACTGTTGGATTTGGATATAAAATTCAAATATATAATGGTACTGAAACTACTGCAAAAAGGAAACAGGCAAAATTTAAAATTTTATATCCTAGGGTTGTTTCTAGACTAGTGTATAATGCCCCAGAATGGAAAGTACAAGTTGGTAATTACAAAACCAAATTGGATGCAGACAGAGCTTTACTAATTTTTCAAAAAGAATTTTCTGGCATTATTGCTGTTCCAATGGGAAAATAATTAAATATTACCTCATATTTACCATAAAAAAAAGCCGAAATTTTAAAAAATTTCGGCTTTTAAATTGTATAAAATTATCAATTATTTCAACTTCTTTTTAACAGCTACTTCTTTGTAAGCTTCTATCACATCACCTTCTTGGATGTCGTTATAATTTTTAATTTGAAGTCCACAATCATACCCTTTCGCAACTTCTTTTACATCGTCTTTAAATCGCTTTAATGATGATAAAACTCCGTCATGAACTACGATTCCGTCTCTAATAATTCTTATTTGAGAATCTCTAAATATTTTACCAGATATTACCATACAACCTGCAATGTTACCTACTTTAGAAATTTTATAAACCTCTCTAATTTCAACATTACCAGTTACTTCTTCTTTCATTTCTGGTGACAGCATTCCTTCCATTGCATCTTTCAGGTCGTTGATTGCTGCATAAATAATTGAATAAGTTCTAATATCTACTTCTTCTCTATCAGCTACTGCTCTTGCATTTCCTTGCGGACGTACATTAAATCCAACAATAATTGCATCTGATGCTGTTGCTAATAACACATCACTTTCTGTAATGGCTCCAACTCCTTTATGTAAAATATTTACTTGAATTTCTTCCGTAGATAATTTCTGGAAAGAATCTGTTAATGCTTCCACAGAACCATCTACATCTCCTTTTAAGATAATGTTTAGTTCCTTAAAGTCTCCTAACGCTATTCTTCGTCCGATTTCATCTAACGTTAATGTTTTTTGAGTTCTTACAGATTGTTCACGTTGTAATTGAGAACGTTTTGATGCAATTTGTTTTGCTTCTCTTTCATCATCAAAAACAACAAATTTGTCACCTGCTTGTGGCGCTCCATCTAATCCTAAAATTGATATTGGAGTTGATGGACCTGCAACTTCTAAATTGTTTCCTTTATCATTAAACATTGCTTTTACTTTTCCACTGTGTTTACCAGCTAATAAGTAATCGCCAATTTTTAAGGTTCCTGCTTGTACTAAAATTGTGGTTACATAACCTCTACCTTTATCTAACAATGCTTCTACAACTGCACCAACTGCATTTTTATTAGGGTTTGCTTTTAATTCTAAAACTTCTGCTTCTAATAAAACTTTTTCTAACAACTCAGGAATACCTTCTCCTGTTTTTGCTGAAATATCTTGTGATTGTATGTTTCCACCCCATTCTTCAATTAATAAATTCATTGAAGAAAGTTGTGTTTTTACATTGTCTGGATTTGCGTTTGGCTTATCAATTTTATTGATTGCAAATATGATAGGAACTCCTGCTGCTTGTGCGTGTGAAATTGCCTCTTTTGTTTGTGGCATTACATCGTCATCTGCTGCAACTACAATAATTACTAAATCTGTAACTTGAGCTCCACGTGCACGCATTGCTGTAAAGGCTTCGTGACCAGGTGTATCTAAAAATGCTATTTTTTGATCGCCAACATTTACAGAGTATGCTCCAATATGTTGCGTAATTCCTCCACTTTCACCTTCAATTACGTTTGCTTTTCTAATATAATCTAACAATGAAGTTTTACCATGATCTACGTGACCCATTACCGTAATAATTGGTGCTCTTGTTTCTAAATCTTCTGGTTTATCTTCTACTTCTTCGATAGATTCTTCTACTTCTGCTCCAACAAATTCTACTTTGTGGTTGAATTCTTCTGCAACTATAACCAATGTTTCTGCATCTAAACGCTGATTCATGGTTACCATCATACCTAATGACATACAAGCAGATATAATGTTTGTTACAGGAACATCCATCATTGTAGCAACTTCACTTACTGTAACAAATTCTGTTACTTTTAAGATTTTGTTATCTAATGCTTGTGCTTCTTGTTCTGCTTCTGATTGCTCTCTGTGAGCATCTCTTTTATTTCTACGGTATTTTGCTCCTTTTCCTTTTGAAGATTTTCCTTGAAGTTTCTCCAAAGTTTCTCTTACTTGTTTTTGGATTTCTGCTTCTGTTGGTTCTTCTTTTTTAACGTTAGAAGATCTTTGTCCTCTTCCTTTATTATAAGGACCTTTATTGTTTCCTGGCTTGCTACCTGTTCTGTTTCCAGGACCTCTGTTGTTTGCAGCACCAGCCTTATTTACAATACGCTTACGTTTTTTTCTAGGATCTGAACCACTATCTTTTTTAGCTTCTGGCTTTTTCTTTTTAGGTTTTTCAAATTGTTTTAGATCAATTTTTTTACCTGTAAAATTTGGACCATCTAACTTTTTATATTGTGTTTTTATAGACTCTGCATTTTCTGCGGTAACCTCTTCTGATTTTTCTTCTACTTTTTTAGGAGTTTCAGATTTTTTAGGTATTTCTTTTTTTGCAGATTCTTTATCAATTTGAGATACAGATTTAGTTGCTTTTGGAGCAATAGGTTTTGACACCTCTTTTTTGACTTCTTCTTTTACCTCGTCTACATTTTGCTTTTCTGCTACAACCTCTTTTTTAGGTTCAGTAGTTTTTGGAGCCTCTTTTTTAACTTCTTCTTTATTTTCTGCTGGCTTTTTACCGATATTATCGATATCTATTTTACCTACAGTTTTAAATTCAAGTTTTTCGGCTTTTGCTTTAAGAACTTCTTCTTTTTTAGCGTCTTCTGCTCTTTTTTTCTCTTGCTTAGCTTCTAGTTCTGCACGAATAGCTTCTTTTTCTTTTCGTTTTTCTTCGCCAACTTCTTTAGACGCAGCTTTTTTACTGGCATCTGTTTGGAAACCATCTAGCAGGACTTGATAGACATCACCAGAAATTTTAGTAGTAGGTCTTGATTCTATTTCATGACCTTTATCTGCTAAATATTCTACTGCTCTATCTAAAGAGATATTTAATTCTCTTAAAACTTTATTAAGCCTCATTGTTTTGCCTTCAGACATATATTATTTTTTAGCCTTTAATTTTGTAAAAATATGCTTTTTTACGTTACTTTTTACTTTTGAACTATTCTTCGAATTCTTCTTTTAAAATTCTCTGCACATCTAAAATAGTTTCTTCTTCTAAATCGGTTCTTTTCACTAATTCTGCTACGCTTGTTTCTAATACGCTTCTTGCAGTGTCTAAACCAATATTTTTGAATTCTTTGATAATCCAATCTTCAATTTCATCTCCAAATTCTGTTAACTCTACGTCTTCTTCTTCTAAACCTTCTCTTTGAACGTCTATTTCGTAGCCTGTTAATTCACTTGCTAAACGAATATTTACACCACCTCTACCAATTGCTTTAGAAACTTCTTCTGGTTTTAATAGTACGTTTACACGTCCTTTTTTACCATTTTTTTCTTCTTCATACATTTCAATTTCCATTGAAGTCACTTTTGCAGGACTTAATGCTCTTGAAATAAACAATTGCTCGTTTTTGGTATAGTTGATAACATCTATATTTTCGTTTCCTAATTCACGCACAATACCGTGAATTCTAGAACCTTTTACACCTACACAAGCTCCAACAGGATCTATTCTATCATCATAAGAATCTACAGCTACTTTTGCTTTTTCACCAGGTATTCTTGCAACTCCTTCAACTGTAATTAAACCGTCGAAAACTTCTGGTATTTCTTGTTCAAATAACTTGTTTAAGAACATTGGTGATGTTCTAGATAATATAATTGCAGGTTTGTTACCTCTCAATTCTACTGTTTTGATAACACCTCTTACAGAGTCTCCTTTTCTAAAAAAGTCTGAACGAATTTGCTCACTTTTTGGTAATACAATTTCGTTTCCATCATCATCTAATAAGATAATTGCATTGTGACGAATATGGTGTACTTCTGCACTGTATAATTCGCCTTCTAAATCTTTAAAATGTTTAAAGATGTTTGTGCTATCGTGTTCGTAAATTTTAGAAATTAAGTTTTGACGTAATGCCAAAATTGCTCTTCTTCCTAAATCAATTAATTTTACTTCTTCTGAAACATCTTCACCAATTTCAAAATCTGGTTCAATTTTTCTTGCTTCACTAAGTTCTATTTCTTCATTGTCATCTTCAGAAAAACCATCTGCTACAACTACTCTGTTTCTCCAAATTTCTAAATCTCCTTTATCTGGGTTGATAATAATATCAAAATTATCATCTGAACCAAACTTACGTTTTAAGGCTGCTCTAAACACTTCTTCTAAGATAGACATTAGTGTTACTCTGTCTATACTTTTATTATCTTTAAATTCTGAAAACGAATCAATTAACGCTATATTTTCCATTACATTTTTGCTTAAAATACAATCTTCACTTTTGCTTCTTTAATATCTTTATACTCTATAGTTGCTGTTTTTTCTACAGTAACTTTTCCTTTACCTATTAGTTTTGGTTCTCTTGCTTTCCATTGTAAAACAATTTTATCTTCGTCTGCATTTGTTAAAGTACCTTCAAAAGATTCTTCTGCAGTTTTTACTTTAAGAATTCTATTGATATTCTTAATGTATTGTCTTTTTTCTGTTAATGGATGTGCTATATCTGGTGTAGTCACTTCTAGAGAAAAATCTTCTTCTTCCCTGTCCAAATTATGCTCTACATTTCTACTAATTCGAATGCATTCGCTTAAAGGAACTCCATTATCTCCATCTACGGTTACTTGAATTTTGTTGTTTTCTGAAATAACTAAATTTATTAAAAACAACGATTTATTCAACTCTAACGCTTCGTCTACTAAATCTTTTATCTTTTTCTGATCCATTTTAAACTTTAAAATAAAGTATAAAAAGAGGGGACTTTTAAGTCCCCTTCTTTCTTCATTTACTATAAATTTCGGTGCAAATATACGAATTGTTTGCGATTTACCAAATTAACTTTAAATCAATTATTTATGAGTGAACTTTATTTTAAGAAAAACAATGTTTGTGTTTTTTATAAATCTCTTCATTTTAAAGTATTTAAGAAATTTTGCATTTTTTTTTGTAACTTTAGGTATTGCGCTCTTAACTTAAAATACTTGTATTATGAAAAAAATTTTACTTCCAATTGATTTTTCGAAACCTTCTGAGTATGCTGCAAAAATGGCAAATAAAATTGCTTTAAAAACAAAAGCTACTGTATATTTAATTCATATGATTGAACTACCTTCTGGAATTGTAGATATGGGAATTGGCAATAAATTTAGCATTCCTGAAAGCATGCTATATCTTCGAAAAACAAAAGAAAAAATTTTAAAATTTAAAGAAAAGTTTTTTGATGAAAATATTGTAGTTGAATATTATATTAAATTAAATAACCCGTTTGAAGGTATTAAAAAATATGCAGATAAAATTAATGTTGATTTGATAATTATGGGTTCCAAAGGACACTCTGAATTTGAGGAAATTATTATTGGCTCTAATACCGAAAAAGTAGTGAGAACCTCTAAAATACCTGTAATTGTTGTAAAAAGAGATTCAAAAAAATATAAACTTAAAAATTTGGTATTTGCTTCTAATTTTAAGCTTGAAAACAAAGAAGTTTTTCGTAAATTTTTAAATTTTGCAAATGCGTTTGATAGTAAAATTCATTTATTAAAAGTAAATACACCATCTAATTTTGAAAGTACTTTTAATGTAAAACAAAAAATAAAAGATTTTATAAACGAATATGAATTGCCAAAATATTCTATAAATATTTACAACGATACTTCTGTAGAAAAAGGTATCTTAAATTTTACTAGAGAAAAAAATGCTGATTTAATTGCTTTGAGTACACATGGCAGAAGTGGTATTTCGCATTTATTTACGGGAAGTGTTACCAAAAATCTATCTAAAAAAGCCTTGAAACCAATGTTTACTGTGAAAGTTTAGAAATTGGTATTGCTCAAATATTTACTGAGAGTCTTATTTTGATTTGTTTCTAAACTTCTTTTCTTATAATTTCGTTGATGATTTTTATAAAAGCTTTCTAGTAATTTTGATTTTCTCAAAAAAAAAATAATGGTAAATAAATTTTTAAAACAAACTTGTATTCTCCTTTTATCCTTTTCTGTTTTATCCAGCTGCAATAAGAAACAACACAGTAACAATTTTGAGCTAAAACAAGGAGATTTGCTATTTCAAAATACTGGCACAGATGAAATAGATAATGCAATTAAAAATGTAACAGCAACTTCTTTTTCTAAGAACTATTCGCATGTTGGAATGGCAATGCAAAAAGATGAAAAATGGTTTGTATTGGAAGCTATACCTAAAGAAGGAGTTTGCCAAACACCTTTAAATAAGTTTCTAAACAGAAATAAAAATAAATTTAACAAATCTCAAACTACAGTTGCAAGATTAAATAAATACTACCAACCTTATATTTCTGAAGCGATAGTATATGGAGTAGAAAGAGTAAATACACCTTATGATGATATTTTTTTATGGGATGACGATTCTTATTATTGCTCCGAATTAATCTACAAAATGTTTTCTACTCAAAATATACCAACAGATTCTATTCCTTTTGTTACTCATCCAATGACGTTTAACGATAGTTCAGGAAACCCTATGCCTGCTTGGAAAACTTATTATAAAGTACGT
The DNA here is from genome assembly GCF_005885675.1 of Polaribacter aestuariivivens. Classification (GTDB taxonomy): domain Bacteria; phylum Bacteroidota; class Bacteroidia; order Flavobacteriales; family Flavobacteriaceae; genus Polaribacter; species Polaribacter aestuariivivens. The sequence goes on along the minus strand of NZ_VANR01000004.1, from coordinate 240,733 downwards.
AATCAGCCAATTCCTGAAGGAGTTGAAGGAACAAACCCTAACTTAATGGCAAGTAGTTCTCACATAAAATTTGTGCATGATTATGAAAAAGAATAAAAAGTAAACTACCATCAATTAGTATTACAGAAAATATTATCACGAAACAAAAAACCTCCACTTTTGCTGAAATAAATTCAGCATAAATGAAGATTTTTTTAGTTTAAAACGCTACTATTTCTACAAAATATAATCTGTACTAATAAAATTAGATGCTTTTTTATCTAACAATTCTTGTAAAATAGCGTTGTTGTAAGGTGTGTCTTTAGAAGCTACAAAAGTTCTAATCGAAAAAGAACGCAATGCATCATGTACACTTAAAGTTGCCACTGCAGAATCTTTTCTTCCTGTAAAAGGATATACATCTGGACCTCTTTGTGCTGCACTGTTTAAGTTTACTCTACAAACTAAGTTTACTAAAGTATCTATTAATGGTGCCAAGGTTTTTACTTCGCTACCAAAAACACTTACTTGTTGTCCATAGTTAGATGCTGCCATATCATCTAAAGGCTCCTGAATATTTTTAAATGAAACCACTGGAATTACAGGTCCAAATTGTTCTTCTTCAAAGACTCTAGAATCTTTAGAAACTGGATATAAAACTGCTGGAAAAATATAATTTTCAGAAGTTTCTCCTCCTTTTTTATTGATAATTTTTGCTCCTTTTTCTGTAGCATCGTCAATTAATTCTTGAATATATGCTGGTTTTCCTGGTTCTGGTAATGGCGTAAGTTTTACGTTTTCTTCCCAAGGATTTCCAAATTTTAAGGCATCTACTGCTTTTGCAAAACGCTTGTTAAATTTATCTACAATATGTTCATGCACATATAGTATTTTTAAAGCTGTACAACGTTGTCCGTTAAATGAAGTTGTTCCAGAAATACATTCGTTAATTGCTAAATCTAAATCGGCATCTGGTAAAACAATTCCAGGGTTTTTTGCTTCTAAACCAAGTACCAAACGTAATCTGTTTTTCTGTGGATGATTTGCCTGAATCGCATTGGCAGATTTACTGTTTCCAATTAAAGCTAACACATCAACTTTACCAGTTTTCATGATTGGTGTTGCTAAAACTCTACCTCTACCATAAATAATATTTACAACTCCTGCAGGAAAACTATTTTGAAAAGCTTCTAATAAAGGCGATAATAATAAAACTCCGTGTTTTGCTGGCTTAAAAATGGCTGTATTTCCCATAATTAAAGCAGGAATTAACAATGCAAAAGTTTCATTTAAAGGATAATTATAAGGCCCTAAACATAAAACAACTCCTAAAGGCCCTCTTCTAATATGTGCGTGAACTCCGCTGTTTTTTTCAAACTTTGCAGAGTCTCTGTCCATTTGTTTGTAGTCTTCAATTGTGTCGTAAATATATTCTACAGTTCTATCGAATTCTTTTTCAGAGTCTGGTAAAGATTTACCAATTTCCCACATTAACAATTTTACAACTTCTTCTCTTTTGGTTTTCATTTGCACCACAAACTTTTCCATGGCTGCAATTCTACTTTCTACTTTCATAGTTGGCCATAAACCTTGACCTTGATCGTAGGCTTTTAAAGCAGCATTTAAAGCTTCTGTTGCTTCATTTGCTGTTAAATCTGGAACCGTTCCTAATAAAGTTGGTTTGTATTCTTTTGTTGATGAAATCGTAGAATAAACTTCCGCATTTGCACCTTTCCATTCTTTTAATTCACCTCCTACCAAGTATGTATTTTGGCTTACAAGTGATGTGATTTTATATTCGTTTGGAATTTCTTTGAAAGTATTCTTCATAAGTTGAATTTTAAAAATTTGTCTAAGATTTTGATTGATTTACTGTAAATATTTAGACCTATTTACGTATCAAAATTAATTAAAAATAATCGTAAAACTGTCTGTTTCTATCTTAAAAGACGAAAAGGATTTCGCGTTTTTCTTTTATTTATGTTAAAAAATGCATTATTACACCAAAAACTGAAACAAATCTGGCTTGTCATTTAAATATTCGCCAAAAAAATTGCGATTTTTCATTCTTTCGATTAGTGGCGCCAAATCTGCAGATGTTTTTAATTCTAAACCAACTACTGCTGCCCCATTTTCTCTATTTGTTTTTTTGGTATATTCAAAATGAGTAATATCGTCATTTGGACCTAAAATTTCTGCCACGAATTCTTTTAAAGCTCCTGCTCTTTGTGGAAATTTTACAATAAAATAATGTTTTAAATTCGCATATAATAATGCGCGTTCTTTAATTTCTGCAGTTCTTGTAATATCGTTATTACTTCCACTAACAACACAAACTACATTTTTACCTTTTATATGCTCTTTGAAAAAATCTAAAGCTGCAATACTTAAAGCACCTGCAGGTTCTACAACAATAGCGTCTTTGTTGTATAAATCTAAAATAGTCTGACAAATTTTACCTTCTGGAACTGTAATGACATCGTGTAAGTTTTGCTGACAAATCGCAAAATTTAAATCGCCCACTTTTTTTACTGCAGCTCCATCTACAAAAGCATCAATTTTTTCTAAAAAGGTGTTTTCTTTATTTCTGATGGATGTTAACATGGAAGGTGCTCCTTCTGGTTCTACACCAATTATTTTTGTGTTTGGAGACAAATTTTTAAACACAGATGATAAACCTGCTGACAAACCTCCACCACCAACTGGAACAAAAACATAGTCTATTTTTTTATTAGATTGATTTAATATTTCTAAACCCACTGTTGCTTGTCCTTCTATTACTTTTTCATCGTTAAAAGGATGAATAAACACTTTCTTTTTAAAATCACATTCTAAAGTTGCTGCGTTAAAAGCATCGTCGAAAGTATCGCCTTCAATAACCACATCAATAAAATCTTCGCCAAACATTTTTACTTGGTTTATTTTTTGATTTGGTGTGGGCGAAGGCATAAAAATAGTTCCTTTTATTTGCAATAATTTACAAGACAAAGCAACTCCTTGTGCGTGATTTCCTGCGCTTGCACAAACAATTCCTCTTTGTTTTTCATCAGCATTTAAAGCAGCCATTTTATTGTATGCTCCCCTAATTTTATAAGAACGAACTACTTGCAAATCTTCTCTTTTAAACAGAATATTGGCATTAAATTCTTTTGAAAGATTAATATTCGTGTTTAGTGGAGTTTTGTAAGCGACACCTTCTAAGTTTTTGGCAGCGGCTTTTATGTTTTCTAAACTCGGGAAATATATTTGTTTCGTTTGCATATTCAAATGTAAAAAGAAAACCTGTCAGACTTAAACTCTGACAGGTTTTTATAAATGTTAAAATCTTTATTAATTAAGCAGATTTTATAACTTTCATAGCTGTCATTGAAGCTCTTAATTTTGCCCCAACTTTTTCTACTGGGTGGTTTCTAATAATGCTATTAATTCGAATTAATTCTTGGTTATCTACCTCGTTAGAATCTGAGAATTTCTTTCCAATAATATTGGTATCTACTGTTTTCATAAAATCAGTTAATAATGGCTTACAAGCATGATCGAATAAATAACAACCATATTCTGCAGTATCAGAAATTACACGGTTCATTTCCGCCAATTTCATTCTTGCAATCGTGTTCGCAATTAATGGCGTTTCATGTAAAGATTCGTAGTATGCAGATGCATCTATAATTCCAGACTCTGTCATTGCCTCAAAAGCTAACTCTACACCAGCTCTTACAAAAGCAACTAATAACGTTCCGTGGTCGAAATATTCTTGTTCAGAAATTTCTTGGTCTGTAATTTCTTGTTTTTCGAAAGCAGTTTCTCCTGTTGCAGCTCTCCATTTTAATAAGTTAACATCGTCATTTGCCCAATCTTCCATCATGGTTTTAGAAAAATGACCTGTCATAATATCGTCCATATGTTTTTGGAATAACGGACGCATAATATCTTTTAATTCTTCAGAAATTCTAAATGCTTCTACTTTTGCAGGATTAGACAATCTGTCCATCATATTCGTAATTCCACCATGCTTTAACGCTTCTGTTACAGTTTCCCAACCATATTGAATTAATTTTGCAGCATAACCTGGTTCAATTCCTTTTTCTACCATTTTATCGAAAGACAAAATAGCTCCTGTTTGTAACAAACCACATAAAATAGTTTGTTCTCCCATTAAATCAGATTTTACTTCTGCAACAAAAGAAGATGCTAAAACACCTGCTCTATGACCTCCTGTACCTGCTGCATAAGCTTTTGCTTGATCCCAACCTTTGTTTTCTGGGTCGTTTTCTGGGTGTACAGCAATTAATGTTGGCACACCAAAACCTCTTTTATATTCTTCACGAACTTCAGTTCCAGGACATTTTGGAGCTACCATAATTACAGTTAAGTCCTTACGAATTTTCATTCCTTCCTCCACAATATTAAATCCATGAGAATACGATAACGTTGCTCCTTTTTTCATTAAAGGCATTACAGTTTCTACCACGTTTGTGTGTTGTTTGTCTGGTGTTAAATTGATAACCAAATCTGCAGTTGGCAATAATTCTTCATAACTACCTACGTTAAAGTTATTAGATGTTGCGTTTTTATAAGAATCTCTTTTTTGGTCGATTGCTGCTTGTCTTAACGTGTATGAAATATCTAAACCAGAATCTCTCATGTTTAAACCTTGGTTTAAACCTTGTGCTCCACAGCCCACAATAACAATTTTCTTCCCTTTTAATGCGTTTACTCCGTCTTCAAATTCTGAAGCGTCCATAAAACGACATTTTCCTAATTGTTCTAATTTTTCTCTTAATGTTAATGTGTTGAAATAATTTGACATTTTTTTTGTTTTAATTTTTGATAAGCATAAAGAAATATCTTTACTCTTTAATCTATTTTTAGTTGTTGTATGTTTCTAATAATGTTGAAATTTTCATTTCGTCTTTAGATACTGCTATTAATCCTGAACGTGTGTATTGCATAATTCCAAAAACACTTAGTTCATTGTATAATTCTACTATTTCTTCCTTTCTTCCAGATTTTTCAAGAACAAAGAAATCTTTATTAACAGTAACAATTCTTGCATTACTTTCTTTAATGATATTTTGAATTTGACGTTCTTCAAATAGTAATTCAGATTTAATTTTAAATAATCCTGAAATTTGATAAATAATTTCGTCTAAGTCGTGATAATAAGCCTTAATAACCTCTACTTGTTTTTCTATTTGACCTATGATTTTCTTTACATTTACTTCGATCATATTTACAACAATCGTAAATTTAGCAACTCCTTCTATTTCTGATGGAGAAATATTTAAACTTTCTATATTGATGTGTCTTCTTTGAAAAATTGCTGATATTCTATTCAACAATCCAACATTATTTTCTGTATAAACAGATATTGTAAATAATTGTTTTTCTGTACTCATTTTTAGTTCAAGGTTTAAAGTTTAAAGTTTCAAAAGTTGAATTACTGGATACTTTAATCTTCGTTCTTTTATCTTGTTCTTTTTTATAATTTTTAGGCTTCAAGCTTCATGCTTCTAACTACTCCAATCTCACATCTGAAACACTTGCTCCTGTAGGAATCATAGGAAAAACATTTCCTTCTTTTTCTACACAAACTTCTAAAAAATAGGCTTCTTTACTTTCCATCATTTCTTTAACAGCTTCTGCTAAATCTTCTCGTTTCGTAACTTTTCTTGCTTTGATATAATACCCTTCTGCAATGGCTACAAAATTAGGATTTATCATTTCTGTAGATGCATAACGTTTTTCAAAAAATAGTTGTTGCCATTGACGCACCATTCCTAAGAAATCGTTATTTAAAACCACCACTTTTACAGCAGCTTTTTGCTGAAAAATAGTTCCTAATTCTTGAATTGTCATTTGGTAACCTCCATCACCAGAAATAGAAACTACTTCACGATCTGGAGCCGCCATTTTTGCACCAATTGCTGCTGGCAAACCAAAACCCATGGTTCCTAATCCACCAGAAGTAATGTTACTTTTAGTTTTATTAAATTCTGCATATCTACAAGCAATCATTTGATGTTGACCAACGTCTGAAACGATTGCTGCATTTCCTTTACTTTGAATATTTATTTCTTTTAAAACTTCACCCATTGTTAAACCTTCTTTGGTTGGGTGTAAATCGTCTTTTATTACTTTCTCATATTCAATAGCATATAAATCTTTAAATTTTTGATGCCACTCTATATGAGAATTACTATTAATTAAAGGTAAAATAGCTTCTAAAGTTGTTTTTGCATCGCCTAAAACAGCAATATCTGCTTTTACGTTTTTATTTACTTCAGCAGGATCAATTTCAAAGTGAATTACTTTTGCTTGGGTAGCATATTCATCTAATTTTCCTGTAACTCTATCGTCAAAACGCATTCCGATTGCAATTAAAACATCACATTCATTAGTTAATTTATTGGGTGCATAATTACCATGCATACCAACCATACCCACATTTAAAGGATGTTTTGTAGGGATTGCAGAAGCCCCTAAAATTGTCCAAGCAGCAGGAATTCCTGCTTTTTCAATTACTGCTTTAAATGCTTCTTCTGCTTTTCCTAAAATAACTCCTTGGCCCCATACAACTAATGGTTTTTTTGCTTCATTAATTAATTTTGCAGCTGCTTCTAAAGAACCTTTCACTGTTTTAGGAACAGGTGAATAACTTCTTACTTTCGTACACTTTTCATAAGAAAAATCAAATTTTTCTATTTGTGCATCTTTGGTAATATCAATTAAAACAGGTCCTGGCCTTCCACTTCTTGCAATATAAAATGCTTTTGCAATTGCTTTAGGAATGTCTTCTGCTTTGGTAACTTGACAATTCCATTTTGTAACTGGTGTAGAAATACCAACAATATCTGTTTCTTGAAACGCATCGCTACCTAACAAATGAGAAAAAACTTGACCAGTAATACACACCATTGGTGTAGAATCTATTTGTGCATCTGCAATACCCGTAATTAAATTGGTTGCTCCTGGACCAGATGTTGCTATAGCAACTCCAACTTCACCAGAAATTCTTGCATAACCTTGTGCAGAATGTGTTGCACCTTGCTCATGACGTGTTAAAACGTGATGAATTTTATCTTGATATTTATACAATTCATCATAAACAGGCATAATTGCGCCTCCAGGATAACCGTATAAAATCTTAACTCCTTCTTCTATAAGACACCTTACAATTGCTTCACTTCCAGAAATATTTTCTGTAGTTTTAGTAGCTTTTTCTGTGTTTTTTATGGTTTGTGTTTCCATATGTTTTTATCTTTTTTGATAAAAGAATATAGAAAAGAGAGAAAAGAATTACTCACTCCCTTGTTTCTTATTTCTTTTTTCTATTTTCTTATTTACAAATCTGTTACACACCCTTTTGAAGCTGATGCCACTGATTTTGCATATTTATATAAAATTCCTTTTTTGTGTTTTAGTGGTGGTGCAACCCATTTTGCTTTTCTTTCTGCCAATTCTTCATCAGAAATTAAAACATTAATTGAATTGTCTTCTGCACTGATTCTAATTTTGTCTCCAGTTTCTAGCAAACCAATTGCGCCTCCAGATTGTGCTTCTGGTGTAATATGTCCGACCACAAAACCATGTGTTCCTCCAGAAAAACGACCATCTGTAATTAAAGCGACAGATTTTCCTAAACCTGCTCCCATAATTAAGGATGTTGGTTTTAACATTTCTGGCATTCCTGGTCCTCCTTTAGGTCCAACATACCTAATGACGACTACATCTCCTCTTTCTACTTCTCCGTTTGAAATACCTGTATTTGCTGCTTGTTCACCATCATATACCACTGCTTTTCCTTCAAACAATAAACCTTCGTTTCCAGAAATTTTTGCTACAGCTCCTTCTGTGGCTAAATTCCCATAAATAATTTGAATATTTCCAGACGATTTTAATGCTTTGTTTTTTGGATAAATTACATCTTGGTCTTCGAATTCCATCGCTTCTACATCTGCCAAATTTTCTGCTAAAGTTTTACCGGTAACAGTCATACAATCGCCATGTAAATACCCATTGTCTAATAAATATTTCATAATCGCTGGTGTACCTCCAACTCCATGAACATCTTCCATTAAGTATTTTCCAGAAGGTTTTAAATCGGCAATTAATGGTGTTCTATCTGAAACTCTTTGAAAATCTTCTAATGTAAATTCGATATCTGCAGCATGTGCAATTGCTAAAAAGTGTAAAACTGCATTTGTAGAACCTCCTAATGCGTTTACAATTGCAATAGCATTTTCTAACGATTTTTTAGAAATGATATCTAATGGTTTTAAATCTAATTCTAATAAATTTTTTATAGCTAAAGCTGTTCTTTCTCCTTCCGATAATTTATTCGGATTTTCCGCAGGAATTGACGAGTTGTAAGGCAATGCAAAACCCATACACTCAATTGCAGAAGCCATTGTGTTTGCTGTGTACATTCCTCCACAAGCTCCTGCTCCTGGAATGGCTCTTTTAATGATTTCTCTATATTCTTCTTCTTCTATTTCTCCAGCTACTTTTTGCCCTAAAGCTTCAAAAGCAGAAACGATATTTAATTTTTTTCCTTTATAATTTCCTGACGCAATTGTTCCACCATACATCATTATTGAAGGACGGTTTAAACGCAACATTGAGATTACAGCTCCAGGCATATTTTTATCACAACCTACAATTGCTATTAAAGCATCATAACTCTGAGCATTCATTACAGTTTCTATAGAATCTGCAATAATATCTCTGGATGCTAAAGAATAATTCATTCCTGAAGTTCCCATAGAAATTCCGTCTGAAACTCCAATTGTATTAAAGCCCAAACCGACTAAACCTGCAATTTTAGATTCCACTTTTACTTCTGCTGCCAAGTTATTTAAGTGCATGTTACATGGGTTTCCATCATAACCTGTACTTGCAATACCCACTTGTGCTTTGCTCATATCTTCATCAGATAAACCTACTGCATACAACATTGCTTGTGATGCTGGTTGAGATTCATCTTGTGTTAATCTTTTGCTGTGTTTATTTAATTCCATTTATTGTTTTGTTCAATTTGTTTACTAAATTATTGTTTTTCTGTGTTTTTAATGCATATTATTTAATACCAATTTTTAAACTCATGTGTTAAAAAAAACACTTAAACAACTGTATTATAGTGTTTTAATTATATTTAATTATGATACTCAATGATTGAAATAAATTCAAAAAAAAACCTTCCAAATTAATGGAAGGTTCTTTTATAAAAAATATAAATATCACTTCCTTATCATGTCGTAATAATTACGATGACAATAATAATAGAAATAATATTTAATGCTTGTTTTATCATTTTTCAAATATTTGAAATTTTATATTAATTATCCAAATAAAAACTGATTTTTTATATAATGTAATAAGTTTTTAAACTGGTTTAGTCCAGATTGAAACGGCATCCTTTTTATGCAAAATTTATTTTTTACTGCTATAAAATGCTTACAATAAAATGCTATCATTTAACTATTTTAAAATAAATACTACATAAAAAGATATAGTGGAAAGCTGGAAATGGCTTCTAAAAACTTAAAAGTATTTTTTAAATAATTGTACTTTGACCTACGTGAATATTGATAAAATTTAGATTACTATCGTCTTGATTTAAAATATAATCTGCAATAAAATCGCCTACTTTAGAGGTTTTTGCTGGATATTTATTTTTACCTTTAATATCTTCTGTTGTGATATTTAAATCTAAAGATTTTTCTACTGCTCTTTCAATTGCATCTGCTTCTTCATGCAAACCTAAATGCTCCAGCATTAAAGCTGCTGATAAAATAGATGCTAAAGGATTTGCAATATCTTTACCTTTTGCTTCTGGAAAAGTACCATGAACTGGTGCAAATAAAGCATTTTGATCTCCTATAGATGAAGATGCTAATAAACCTATTGAGCCAGAAATTACACTTGCTTCGTCTGAAATAATATCTCCAATAAAGTTTTCTGTTAGAATTACATCAAACTTTTTTGGATTTAAAATTAGCTTCATTGCTGCATTATCTGCGTACAAATATTCTAATTTCACGTTTTTATATTCTTTAGATATTTCTGTAACGGTTTTTCTCCATAAGCGTGAGGTTTCTAACACGTTAGATTTATCTATTAATGTTACTTTTTTCTTTCTGCCTTGAGCTGCTTTGAAAGCTAAATGTGTAATTCTTGAAATTTCGTCTACTGAATAAGAACAAACATCGTAAGCATTTTTACCATCTTGACTTGTTTCTTTTTTTCCAAAATAAATTCCTGCAGTTATTTCTCTAAAAATAAGTATGTCTGTTCCTTTAATTATTTCTCTTCTTAAAGGAGAGTTTTTTATTAATTGATCGTATGCTTTTACAGGGTTTATGTTACTAAAAAGATCTAATTCTTTTCTTAATTGTAATAAACCTTGTTCTGGTCTTATTTTTAAGGAAGGATCTTTATCATATTTAGGATCACCAATTGCACCAAATAAAATTGCGTCTGCTTTTTTACAAATTTCTATTGTTTCTTCTGGCAAAGGATTTCCAGAAGCTTCAATTGCAGATGCACCCATTTGAGCTTCTTTATATAAAAAAATATGGTCATATACTTCAGCAACTGCATCTAATGCTTTTTTTGCTTGATTAGTTACTTCTGGACCAATACCATCTCCTGGAATTACCGCTATTGTATATTTCATTTACTTTATTTTGAAGATTCTTTTGAATCAAAGGTAGTTGCTAATTTACTAATTATTTGGTTGATTAAGAAATGTTACAACTACCCGTGAAAACAAAGTTTATTTTCGATTTGACTAAGATTAAGCGATTGCTATTTTAGAAACGTTGTTTACTTGTTTCATTATTTGATGAATATCTTCATCTTTTACTTCTTTTTGCTTATCCGCAGTTTCTAAAAAAGAAGTATATGCACTATCTAACTGAATTTTGGTTAATTCATACCCTATTTTTTTGGCTCTATAAGCTAGTGCTGCTCTACCACTTCTTGCTGTTAAAACAATTGCACTTTCTGTAACACCAACATCTTCAGGATCCATAATTTCATATGTTTCTCTGTTTTTTATCACTCCATCTTGATGAATTCCAGAACTGTGCGCAAATGCATTTGCACCTACAATTGCCTTGTTTGGTTGTACTGGCATTCCCATACTTTCGCGAACCATAATACTTGTATCATATAATAACTTTGTATTGATAGAAGTTTCTAAGTTTAAATACGGGTGCTGTTTTAAGACCATTACCACTTCTTCTAAAGCTGTGTTCCCTGCTCTTTCTCCAATTCCGTTAATGGTACATTCTATTTGACGTGCTCCATTAATAACACCTGCAATTGAGTTTGCTGTTGCCATTCCTAAATCGTTATGACAGTGACAAGAAAGAATTACGTTTTCAATTCCCTTTACGTTTTCACGTAAATATTTCATTTTTGCACCATATTCTTCTGGTAAACAATACCCTGTTGTATCTGGAATATTTAATACAGTTGCTCCTGCTTTGATAACTTCTTCGCAAACTTTTGCCAAAAACTCATTATCTGTTCTACCAGCATCTTCTGCATAAAACTCAATATCTTCTACAAAAGATTTTGCATAAGAAACAGCCTTTACAGCTCTTTCAATAACCTTGTCTCTTGTGGAATTAAATTTGAATTTTATATGAGAATCACTTGTCCCAATTCCTGTATGAATTCTTGGATGTTTTGCAAATTTTAAAGCTTCTGCAGCAACTTTAATATCGTTTTCTACAGCTCTAGTTAACCCACAAACAGTTGCATTTTTTACAATTTTTGCAATTTCAGAAACAGATGCAAAATCTCCAGGGCTTGAAACTGGAAAACCAGCTTCTATAACATTTACTCCAAGTAAATCTAATCTTTCAGCAATCACTAATTTCTGTTTTGTATCTAATTTACATCCAGGAACTTGTTCTCCATCTCTTAATGTCGTATCGAAAATTTGTACTTTGTTATCTTGCATAATTTCTGAAAAGATTATCTTTATTATAAATCAAATATATATCTTGCATTTTATATGTAAGGGTAATCTTTTTGAAAAGCACGATTTCTAAACTAAAAACAAATATACCAAATAATTGATTTACAGTATATTATGAGTAAAAGCATTACATTCGCCAATCAACAAAATGATGCACTTTTTGTTTTAATTAAATCTTTAACTAAGTCTGAAAAAAGACAATTTAATCTTTATGTAGGTAGATTAGGTGGTAATATTGATGCTAAATTTTTCTCTTTATTTAAATTTTTAGAAAAACTAAAAGTGTACGATGAAAAGGTAATTATTGGTAGTGGTATTGTTTCAAAACAACAACTATCTAACTTAAAAGCACACTTATACAAACAAATTTTAATTAGTTTACGTTTAAACCCTGCTCATAAAAATATTCGAATTCAAATTAGAGAACAATTAGATTTTGCAACGGTTTTATACCAAAAAGGATTGTATAAACAAAGTTTAAAATTATTAGAAAAAGCTAAAAACATGGCTTTGGATAATGAAGAAAAAAACATTGCTTATGAAATTGTAGAACTTGAAAAAGTAATTGAAACACAATATATTACTAGAAGCTTAAGCAATAGAGCAGATCAACTTTCTGTACAAGCAAAAGAATTGAGTCAGCAAAACGTAATTGCAAGTAAATTATCTAATTTATCACTGCAATTATATAGCCACTTATTACAAAACGGTTACGTAAAAAATGAAGAGGAATTACAATTTGTAAATACTTATTTTGAAGATCGTTTACCTAATTATAAATATGCAAACCTTGGTTTTAGAGAGCGTTTATGGTTATATAAAGCGCATTTGTGGCATAGTTTTTTAGTGCAAGATTTTTTACAGAGTTACAAATATGCAAGCAAGTGGGTAAATTTGTTTAAAGAAAATCAAAAACTAATAATTCTACACCCTGTCTTTTATTTAAAAGGAATTAATTATTTATTAGAAGCTTCTTTTTTTGTAAAAAAAACATCAACTTTTAAAGAAGAATTGGCTTTTTTTGAAGAAGAAATACAACAAAAAAATATTCCTTTAAATACAAATACAGAGCTTTTAATTTTTCAATACTTATACGCAAACAAATTGCATTTACATTTTTTAGAAGGCACTTTTTCTGAAGGTGAATATTTGGTAGAAATTATCAATAAAAAAATAAACGATTATAAAAACAGACTTGACAATCATTACGTGGTAATGCTGTATTATAAAATTGCCTGTTTGTATTTTGGAATGGATAAAAATGAATTGTGTATTGCCTATTTACAAAAAATAATAAAATCAAAAAATATTGGTGCTGCCGAAGATTTGCAATGTTTTGCGCGTGTTTTAAATTTAATTGCGCACTACGAATGTGGTTTAGATTACGATTTGGAAAGACAGTTTGTTGATACCTATAAGTTCTTATTAAAAATGGAGAACTTACAGGAAGTGCAAAAAGTATTTTTAACTTCTATTAGAGATTTAAGTGATGTTTTTCCTCATGAAATTAAAAATGAATTTAAGAAAATTCACGCTAAGCTAAAAGTCTTCGAAAATCATCCTTATGAAAAAAGAGCATTTTTATATTTAGATATTTTATCTTGGTTAGAAAGTAAAATTGAAAACAAATCCATTGCACAAATTATTAAGGAAAAATCACAACAACTATCCAAGTAATGTCAAATTTTAAATTTTCACTACTTGTTTTTATCAATATGATATAAATTCATTAAAAACATAAAATAAACACAAGTTCTTGTTTGCTAATTAAATATTTCTAATATTTTTGCCTTGTGAATAATTTAATAATACATACAAAACTAACCAATGCTATTTCTTTAGCAGGTATTATTATTGGCACAACTACAACAATTACCCTTTAGGGGTTTATTATATTTCATATCAGCATAGGTCATTTAAATTGTTTCGAATAATTTTGAAACAACTCTCAATAAAAAATTAATTTCACAGAATATTTATTCTTAAAAAGATGAAAGTATTAAAATTCGGCGGTTCGTCTGTCGCAAATTCAGAAAACATAAAAAAAGTTTTATCAATTGTTGAAAAAGCTTCAAAATCCACAAAAATTGCAGTTGTAGTTTCTGCTTTTGGAAAAACAACCAATGCTTTAATTGAAGGCGCAAATTTAGCAGCTTCAAAAAACGAGGACTATAAAACCGTTTTTAAAAAAATAGAGAATCTACATTTTGATATACTTAGAGAATTGGTTCTAGAAGAAAATATTTCTGAGATCAAGAATTATGTTCAAGAACTTTTAGACCATTTAGAAACTATTTACGAAGGTTGTTACTTATTGCAAGAGTTAACACCTAAAACTTTGGCAACTATTTCTAGTTTTGGAGAACTATTATCTTCTTCTATTATTGCTAAAGCTGCAAGCCTTTCTTTTGAAACTGAATATAAAGATAGTAGAGAATTAATTATTGCTTCTGATAATTATTTAAATGCAACCGTTAATTTTGCAGAAACCAATAAAAATATTGCAACTTATTTCGATGGAAACCAAAAACAAGTGACTCTTTTACCGGGTTTTGTTGCAAATACTTTTGAAGGAAAAACCACCACTTTAGGAAGAGGAGGCTCTGATTATACTGCTGCAATTATTGCTGCTGCTGTAAATGCGGAAGAATTACAAATCTGGACAGACGTTTCTGGAATGTTTACTGCCAACCCAAGTGTGGTAAAACAAGCATTTCCTATTCCACATATTTCGTATCACGAAGCCATGGAATTGTCTCATTTTGGCGCGAAAGTTATTTATCCGCCAACGATTCAGCCAGTATTGAAAAAAGAAATTCCTATTTGGATTAAAAACACATTTAAGCCAGAGGAAGAAGGAACTTTAATTGCCAAAGAAACGAGTAATAAAAAGCCTGTAAAAGGAATTAGCCATATAGAAAACATAACGTTAATTACCTTGGAAGGAAGTGGAATGGTTGGAATTCCTGGTTTTTCGAAACGTTTATTTGAAGCCATTTCTTTTCATAACATCAATATTATTTTAATTACGCAGGCTTCGTCGGAATTATCTATTTGTATTGGTATTGCAGATGAAGATGCCCAAAAAGCAAAAGCCGTAATTGATGAAACTTTCGAGTTTGAAATTGAAAAACAAAAAGTAAATCCTGTAAAATTAGAACAAGATTTATGCATTATTGCTTTGGTGGGTGATAATATGAAAAATCACCAAGGTTTAAGCGGACAAATGTTTAGCTCTTTGGGGAAAAATAATGTGAATATTAGAGCCATTGCACAAGGTTCTACAGAGAAAAATATTTCTGCAGTAATTAATAAAAGTGATGCGAAAAAAGCTTTAAATACGTTGCATGAACAATTTTTTGAGGAAAAAATTAAACAAATAAATCTTTTTGTAACGGGTGTTGGTAATGTTGGAGAACGATTTTTAGCGCAATTAGAGCAGCAAAAAAAACATTTGAAACAGCATTTAAAACTGAAAATTCGTGTGATTGGTTTATCCAATTCCAGAAAAATGTTTTTTGACGAAAAAGGAATCGATTTAAAAAACTGGAAAGAACTTTTAGAAAACGGAGAACAAACAAGTTTAGAAAAGTTCTTTAACAAAACAAAAGAATGTAATTTGAGAAATAGTGTTTTTGTAGACAATACTGCAAATCAAGCTGTTTCCGAAGTTTACGAGAATTATTTAAGACAAAGTATTGGAGTGGTAACCTGTAATAAAATTGCCTGTGCATCTTTGTTAGACAACTATAAAACGTTGAAAGAAGTTTCAAGAAAATACAATGCACCATTTTTGTTTGAAACAAATGTAGGTGCAGGTTTACCAATTATAGACACATTAAAAAACCTGATTAATTCTGGTGATAGAGTTCATAAAATTCAGGCTGTTTTATCTGGAAGTTTAAACTTTGTGTTTAATAATTTTAGTGAAAATTCAACTTTTCACGATGTTGTTGAGCAAGCACAAAAAGAAGGTTATACAGAACCAGATCCAAAAATTGATTTAAGCGGAGTTGATGTTGCCAGAAAAATTTTAATTCTTGCCAGAGAAAGTGGTTACGATTTAGAATTAAGTGATATTTCTAAAAATGCTTTTCTTCCTGAAGAAAGTTTAAAAACCAAAAATAATGATGATTTCTATGCTTCTTTAACAAAGAACGAAGCACATTTTCAACAAATTTTTAAGGAAGCAAATGACAAAAATTGTCGTTTAAAATATGTTGCAGAATTTGCAGATGGAAAAGCAAATGTTGGCTTGCAGCACATTCCTTCAAACCATCCTTTTTATAATTTAGATGGAAGTGATAATATTGTATTATTTTTTACAGATAGATATCCAGAAAATCCTTTAATTATAAAAGGTGCTGGAGCTGGTGCAGATGTTACTGCTTCTGGTATTTTTGCTGATATTATTAGAACTACTAAATAGTTATTGGTTTTTAGTTGTTGGTTGATGGTTCTCATCTGAACTAAAAACCATCAACCATAAACCACAAACCAAAATAAATGAAAACTTTAAAAATATTTTCTCCTGCAACTGTTGCCAATGTTTCCTGCGGATTCGATTCTATGGGTTTTGCAGTAGATGCCATTGGCGATGAAATGACGTTTACAAAAACAACTGAAAAAGGAGTAAAAATAACCAATATTACTGGCGCAGATTTAACCTATGATGTTGATAAAAACGCAGCAAGTGCTGTGGTTAAAAAAATATTATTAGAAGCCAATGCAAATTTCGGAATTGAACTTACCATCCACAAAGGATTTTCTCCTGGAAGTGGTTTGGGGAGTTCTGCTGCAAGTGCTGCAGGTGCTGCTTTTGGTGTAAATCAGTTTTTAGAAAATAAGTATTCTGAACTAGAACTCACAAAATTTGCGATGTTTGGCGAAGAAGTTGCTTGTGGAACTCCAATTGCCGACAATGTTGCTGCCGCAATTTATGGAGGTTTTGTGCTCGTAAGAAGTTACGAACCTTTGGATATTATAAAACTTCCAGTTCCAGAAAAATTGAGGGTGGTAGCAATTCATCCTCAAATTGAAGTAAAAACAAAAGACGCTAGAGAAGTTTTACCAAAAGAAATTCCATTAAAAAATGCCATTACACAATGGGCAAATGTTGGTGGATTAGTGAGTGGATTATACACCAATAATTACGAATTAATTAGTAATTCTTTGGTAGATTTGGTTGCAGAACCTGCAAGAAAATCTTTAATTCCATTTTTTGATGAAGTAAAAGAAAGTGCTGTAAAAGCTGGAGCTTTAGGTGCAGGAATTTCTGGTTCTGGCCCAACAATTTATGCTTTGTGCGAAGGTGATGAAATTGCAGAAAAAGTACATAATGCAATTAACGAAGCATATAAAAATACTGGAATTGATTTTGAGTTGTTTATCTCAAAAGTGAATCCAGCAGGAATGAAAATCATAAAATAGTTGCTGGTTAATGGTTTTTGGTTGATAGTCTCGCCAGAAACCGTCAACTACAAACCAAAAACCAAAAAATGAACTACTACAGTTTACATAGAAAATCGCCAAAAACAACTTTTAAAAACGCAGTTGTAGAAGGTTTGGCAAAAGACAGAGGAATTTATTTTCCGGAAACAATTACGCCACTTTCAAAAGATTTTATTGAAAATATAGAGAATTATTCCAATCAAGAAATTGCTTTTGAAGTAATTAAACAGTTTGTGGGTGATGAAATTCCGACCGAAAAATTAAAAGAAATTATTGAAGAAACGGTTTCTTTCGATTTTCCTGTGGTAAAAATTACAGATAATATTGCTTCTTTAGAATTGTTTCACGGACCAACAATGGCTTTTAAAGATGTTGGTGCCAAATTTATGGCGAAATGTTTGGAATATTTCAACCAAGGAAATGATAAAGAAGTAACAGTTTTAGTTGCGACTTCTGGAGATACTGGAGGCGCAGTTGCCAATGGATTTTTAGGTGTAAAAGGTGTAAATGTAGTTATTTTATATCCTTCTGGAAAAGTTAGCGATATTCAAGAAAAACAACTAACTACTTTAGGTCAGAATATTACAGCTTTAGAAGTAGATGGTGTTTTTGATGATTGTCAAGAAATGGTAAAAACTGCTTTTTTAGATGAAGAAATTTCTAGAACATTAACCTCTGCAAATTCAATAAATGTTGCACGTTGGTTGCCACAAATGTTCTACTTTTTCTTCACTTATAAAGAATTAAAAAAACTAAATAAAGAATTGGTTTTCTCTGTACCAAGTGGAAATTTTGGCAATATTTGCGCTGGAGTTATGGCGCAAAAACTAGGTTTACCTATCAAACATTTTGTAGCTTCTACGAATGTAAATGATACTGTTCCTAATTATTTAAAAGACGGAAAATATACTCCAAAACCATCTAAAGCAACCATTTCTAATGCAATGGATGTTGGAAACCCAAGTAATTTTATTAGAATTCAGGAATTGTATAACAACGATTTTGAGGCTTTAAAAAAGCATTTTTCTTCTTATAGTTTTTCTGACTATGAAACTCGCGAAAAGATGAAAGCGATTTACAAAGAATCTGGTTATGTTGCAGATCCCCATGGAGCAGTTGGCTATTTAGGATTGGAAAAATATGGTTTAAATGAAAACGAATTTGGGGTGTTTTTAGAAACGGCACATCCTGTAAAGTTTTTAGATGTTGTAGAAGAAACTTTGCCTGTTAAAGTGAAGATTCCAGAACAGATTCAGAAAGTAATCAATAATAAAAAAGTGGCTATTAAAGCTTCTTCTTATGAAGATTTGAAGGCTTTTTTGATGAAGTAAAATTACAACTCAAAAATTCCATCATCTGTAAAACAATAATTTTTACATTTTTTTAAACTTTGTCTTGTGTTTAAGCCAGTAAACAAACTAAATGCAGGTAAAATTAATTGATTTTCGGTTACCTGAAAACAAGGTAGTTTTATGCGTTGTTTTCCTTTTCCTTTGATAAAAACTCCTGGATGAACATGTCCTGAAATAGTGAAATAATCATTTATTTCTTCCTCAGGATCATGCACAAATTTTAACGTATTTATATTTAATTCTGACTTAAAAACCTCAATATTAAATTGCTCGTAAATTTTGTTGCTTAATCTATCATGATTTCCTTTTATCAATTGTAATTGTAAGTTTTCGAATTGCAACAACCATTCTTTGAACTCATCTAAATCAGCATTGTATTCTGCGTGAAATAAATCGCCCACAATAATTAAATTTTCTGCTTTAAAATGAAGAATTAACTGTTTTAGGCGTTCTAAATCTGTTGTTAAAACATCTTTTGGAATGGGAATGCCGCTTTTTTGAAAATGGGCAGATTTGCCAATATGCAAATCACTTAAAATTAAACTTTTTTGAGCTTCCCAATACAAAACTCGTTGATTCGTAACTTCTAAAACCTCATCTTTACAAAGTATTTTTTTAGAAATTATTACCAAAGGTTTACTCATATTTAGGCTTTTAAAGCTTGTTTTTGAATGCGTTCTATTCGTTTATTCAAATCTTCATTACTCATAGTTCCTCGTAAACTATCTACTTTTAACGGAAAACTCAAAGGTGTAAAATTTTGTGCTCTTTTCAAAATGATTTTACTTTCTGAAATTCGTTTAAAAGCACTTTGTAAGCGTACTTTTTCTAATTCATAATCGAAAACTTCGTTATAAGCCTGTTTTAATAATAAATTATTGGGTTCATGGTCGTTTAAAACTCTAAAAATTAATCCTGATGAAGATTGCAAACTCTTATTCGATTTTCGATTTCCTGGTTGTGTTTGAATCACCAAACCAGCAACCACAGCAATATCTCTAAATTTTCGAGAAGCCATTTCACTCGCATTTATACTTGCAGTTACATCCTGAATTAAATTTTCTTTCGAGAATATTTCTGCAATATTTTCTTCATTTAATGGAATTTCTTGGTCGCTTAACAACTCGAAACCATAATCGTTTTGTGCAATTGTAAACGTTCTTTTTACAATTTTACTAATTCTGTACGCAATTAAAGACGCCATAATTTCGTGCACCAATCTGCCTTCAAAAGGATAGGCAAACAAATGAAAACCTTCTTTGGTTTCTATGAGTTCTACTAAAAATTCGTCGTGTTTTGGAATGTGAGAATTGGCTTCTTGTCTTTTTAATAATGGATGCAAAAATTTGAGTTCTTTTTCTCTATTATTTGGTGTTAATGCGTCACTTAATTTCAATCTTAAAAAATGGGTTAAATAAGAAGTCAAAGGCAAACTGCCACCCATCCAACTTGGTGTAATCGCTTTTTTCTTTTGGCTTCTTTTTACCAAAACAATCATGTCTTTTATTTGTTTCATCTCTAAAACCCTTCCTCCTAAAATAAAAGCATCACCTTTTTTTAATTTTGAGATAAAATACTCTTCCACCATTCCAATATATCCACCAGAAAAAAACTTTACAAATAGCATTACTTCACTTACAATTACACCAATATTCATTCTGTGCATCATGGCTATTCTTCTACTTTTTACTCGGTAAAATCCATCTTCGTCTAACACCACTTTATGAAATTCTTCATAAGCTTTTAACGTATTTCCACCTTGTGTAATAAAATGGATACACCAATCGAATTCTTCTTTGGTTAAATAATGAAATGCGTGAATTTCCTTCACCAATTCAAAAGTTTCATCTGCTTTAAAACCTTCGCCAACTGCCAACGTCACTAAAAACTGAACCAAAACATCATAGGTTAAAACATACGGAATTCTCGACTCGATTTCATTCTGTTTTACGGCTTCTTTTACTGCAGCAACTTCTATCAATTGCAAAGAATGTGTGGGAACAGCGTAGATTTTAGAGCGCTCAAAAGGTGAATGCCCACTTCTTCCTGCTCGTTGCATAAAACGCGCAATTCCTTTGGCAGAACCAATTTGAATGACACAATCTACAGGTTTAAAATCGACTCCTAAATCTAAGGAAGATGTACAAACAACCGCTTTTAACAATCCGTTTGAAATGGCTTCTTCAATAAAATTACGTTGCACTTTATCAATAGAACCATGATGGATGGCAATTTGACCAATTAAATCGGGTTCTTCTTCAATTAAAATTTGATACCATAATTCACTCTGATTTCTCGTATTTGTAAAAATTAAAGTCGTTGTATTTTCATAAATAATCGGAATTATTTTAGAACTCATCGTTTTTCCTAAATGACCTGCCCAAGACAATTCCTCAACCTCATCTGGCAACAAAGAAATAATATCGATTTTCTTCTTTTCTTTTGCACGAATCATTGTGGTTTTTACGTCATAAGGAATTAACACATTTTTGGCTTCTTCTAAATTTCCAATGGTTGCAGAAATTCCCCAAATACGTGTTTTTGGTGATAAATTCCTGATTCTCGCAATCGCAATTTCTGTAATTACACCACGTTTTGAGCCTAATAATTCGTGCCACTCATCAACAGCAATACAGTTTACATTTTTAAACCAACGCGAGTTTTTCTTTTGAGAAAATAATAAATGAAGCGTTTCTGGAGTCGTTAAAATAACGTCTGGCATTGCACGTTCTTGACGCCTTCTATCTTTGGTGGGCGTGTCTCCATTTCGAACCTCCACTGTCCAATCTAAACCAATTTCATCTACAGCAGTGTTCATGGCTTTTGCCAAATCTTTTGCCAACGAGCGCAAAGGACTTACCCAAATTAATTTTAACCCTTTTTTATAGCTATTTTGATTGTTGAAATAATCAATTACAACCGCTAAAAAAACAGAAAACGTTTTCCCAAAACCTGTTGGAGCAACTACCATTCCACTGAAATTGTTATGATAGCGTTCCCAAGTTTGGATTTGAAAACTAAATGGCGTTTGGTTTTTTTCTGCCATCCAGTTTTCTATGATTTTGTAGCCTTGTGTTTGTTTGAAGTTGCTCAAATTAGTTGTTAGTTATTGGTTGTTGGTTTTTGGTTTTTGGTTTTTGGTTTTTGGTTTTTGGTTGTTGGTTGTTGGTTTCTATATCATTTCGACTTTATGGAGAAATATCATATAAAATAGCTTTATAAATAAAGTTTCTAATCCTCGTAATAAGATTTCTCAATTCCACTATGTTTCGCTCGAAATGACAATCGTCTTTTTAATTTTAATTGGCATCAATTAGGGCTTTAACACTTTCAATCGTATCAATATCTTTTACAGTTTTGTCTTTTCGCCAACGTTTCATTCTTGGAAAACGCAAAGCGACTCCGCTTTTGTGTCTTTTGCTATATGCTATTCCTTCAAAAGCAATTTCGAAAACCAATTCTGGTTTTACAGTTCTTACGGGTCCAAATTTTTCAATGGCGTTTTTATTTACCCAACGTGAAATTTCTGTAATTTCTACATCTGTTAATCCTAAATACGCTTTTGCAACCGTTACTAATTTGTCTTCATTTTTTACTGCAAATGTATAATCTGTGTATTTAGAACTTCTTCTTCCACTTCCTTTTTGGGCGTAAATCATTACTGCATCAATCGTTAAGGGATCTACTTTCCATTTCCACCAATCGCCTTTTTTTCTTCCAACGTGATATATAGAATCTTTTTTCTTCAGCATTAAACCTTCAGAATTAAAACTTCTTGCAATATTTCTTAAGGCATCTAATTCATCCCAATTTTTAAAATTAATGACTTCTGATAATTTTAAAATATCACTCGTATTTTGTTTGAATAATTCTTCTAATTTAACGCGCCTTTCTTCCATTGAAAACGTACGTAAATCGACTTCATTCCATTCTAAAATATCATAAATATACAAACCAACAGGCACCTCTTCCATCAATTTTTTAGTTACATTTTTACGATTCAGTCTTTTTTGTAAATCGTTAAAAAGCAACACAGCACTATCTTTTATTGCCAGAATTTCTCCATCAATAACAAAATTACCTTCTAATTGCCCAACTGCTTCTACCAATTCTGGAAATTGTTCAGTTACTAATTCCTCTCCTCTACTCCAAATAAAAACCTCTTCTTTTCTTTTTATGATTTGTCCGCGAATTCCATCCCATTTGTATTCTACTTGCCATTCGTTCGTTTTGCCTAAATCTTCCAAATCTTTCTCTAAAGAATATGCCAAACAAAACGGATAAGGTTTAGAATTATCGTAATTGATGTGTTCGCCATTCAATAAATCATCAAAGGAAATAGAATTTGGTGTCCAATTTCCGATAATACTGTGCATTAATTGGTTTGCATCAATGCCAGATAATTTTGCCAATGAATTTACCAATGTTTTTTTAGATACTCCAATTCTGAAACTTCCGCCAATTAATTTATTGAAAATTAATCGTTCTTGTGCTTCTAATCCGTTCCAAGCTTCTAAAACATATATTTTTTTTTCTTCGTCTGTTTTTTGTTTTAGGTTGATAAGTTCATCAATCCAAATATGTAAAGGTTTTTCTATTTTATATTCTGGATTTGGTAATAAAAGTGCAATGGTTTCTCCTAAATCTCCAACAGATGCATAACTTTCTAAAAAAAGCCATTCAGGAAGTTGTGTAATTTCCATCACCCAAGTTTTCATTAAGTTCGATTTTACAGGTCTTGAAGGTCTTTTTCCTGTAAATAAAGCGATTAGCCACAGTTTGTCTTTGTCTGGAGCAGTTCTAAAATAATTGACCAAAGCATCAATTTTTGCATTGGTTTTATTGGTGATTTCAATCGCGCTAATTAAGTTGGAAAAGTCTTTCATAATTACGCTTTTTCAGTTTTAATTTCTACTTCACTTGCTAATTCATCATCACCAAACTCGGTTTTTAATTCGTGCGCTTCAATGCCAATTTCATTCAAATATTTAGAAAAAACAGCTTGTGAACCATGAGTTACATACACTTTTTCTGCTTCAGTGGCTTTTACAGCTTCCAATAAACCATCCCAATCTGCGTGATCGCTCACAGCAAAACCTGCATCTACTCCTTTCCATCTTCGGTTTCCACGAATGTGCATCCAACCAGAACAAATTGCAGTTGATGCGTTCGGTATTTTCTTCAACAATCGAGAACCCAACAAACCTGGAGGCATGATTACTATTTTATTTTGAAGGTCTGCTTTTTTAAAATCGTAATTCAGTAAAGTGGTTTCTGGTAGCTCAATTCCTGAACCTGAAATAGCATAGTTTAAGTTGTGGATTGCTGTGTGTACGAAAATATCATCTACACCTTCAATCAACTTCATAATTCTTTGAGCTTTTCCTAAACTGTATCCTAAAAAAACACTTGTTCTGTTATTTTGTTGATTTTGTAACACCCAATTCTGTAATTGAGTTTGCAACGCTGCTTCTTCTTTCCACTTATAAATTGGCAAACCAAAGGTACTTTCTGTAATAAATTCGTGACATTTTACGGGTTCAAAAGGAGTGGAAATAAAATCGGGTTGTGTTTTATAATCCCCAGAAAAAACAACTACAAAACCTTTGTATTCTAACCGAATTTGAGCAGAACCAATGACATGACCCGCTGGAAAAAAACTGACTTGCACTCCATTTATATTTCTAGGTTCATTATACCTCAAACTTTCAATAAAAATATCTTGTCCTAACCTATGTTTTATAATTGCTTTGGAATCATTATGACATAAATAATGCTTATTTCCAGCTCTTGAGTGATCTGCATGACCATGAGAAATAATCGCATAATCTACAGGATACCAAGGATCTAAATAAAACTTTCCTGGAATACAATAAATACCTTTTTTTGTGAATTTTATGAGTTTCAATATAACTTCAATTATTTAAAAAAATCTTTCTATAAAAATAATGGATTACAAACAAATGCAATCCATTATGATATTCTTATTTAGAAATTTAAGATTATTTTTTGGCATTTACCATCCAATTAATTCCATATTTGTCTGTACATCTTCCAAAGAAGCCCCATTCTCTTTCTCTAAAATTATGGTGTTTAATTCCGCTTTCGGCTAGATTATTAAAAACGTCTTCTGCTTCTTCTTTATCATTAAAATCTACACTCATGTGAATTTGATTTCCACTATTTATTGGTGTATCTGGTGCAGCATCATATGCCATTAAATGAATTCCTTTTCCGATTAATTCTGCGTGTTGCAGTTTGTTTCTGAAAGAAGAAGGAACATCCATTTTTTTATCTTCGTAAGTTTCTCTATTTTCTACATTCGCATTAAATAATTCTCCATAAAAATTTAATGCTTCTTGACAGTTTCCATTAAATGCTAAATATGCTTGTACTTTCATTTCTTTAAAAAATTTAAATTAATAATCGTTTAGCAACAAAGTTAGCAGTTAAAAGAGATTTTCTTTTGCTTATTTGATGCATATGGTAACTGTATCCGTATATCAAAAAAATTTTTATAATTGAATTTAAATTATTTAATAAATCTTAAAAAAGACTTACGTTCAATCAAATTTGTTTTACTATTATGATTTCATGCTTTTTTTTGATTTCTGAAGAACTTCTATTTCAGTTGGTTTAACTTTGCACGAAAAATATGATATTGAAACCAAAGATTTAAGCAACACTTATGTACATTTAAACGTAAGTAACAATAAAGTGGTTTATTAAACGCAGGTTTCAGATCGAAAAAAAGCAAACAATTCAACTCAAAACAAAGTTCTAGAGATTTTTATAGAGTAACTATTCGATTCTAAAAAGAATCTTTAAAAAGTATTTCCTAAAAAAACAAAGAATAAACTTTAAAAATACCGATACTAATACCGACACAAAAGTCCTTAAAAAAAGAAAAGCAACTAATAATCAATAGATTAAAAGTTGCTTTTGTTGGCCTACAAGGACTCGAACCTTGAATGACGGTACCAAAAACCGGAGTGTTGCCAATTACACCATAGGCCAATGCTTAATTGCGGGTGCAAATTTAAGGTATTCTTTTAATTTTACAAACATTTTTTTATAAATTTTGACTTTAACAAAGTTTTATGAGCATTTAACTTCGCAATAAAGCTCTCAAAACACTATTTATTCATAATTATTATTAAATTCGCACACATTATTTGTTCATTATGACACCAGAAAATTTTAAAAAGTGGAACATCATTTTAGGATGGGTTACATTTGTTATTGCCTTAATAACCTATACTTTAACTATAGAGCCAACTGTTAGTGCTTGGGATGTTGGAGAATATATTGCTACTTCAGTAAAATTAGAAGTTGGGCATCCTCCAGGTGCACCTCTTTTTCAAATGTTAGGTGCATTTTTTGCAATGTTTACTTCAGATGTTTCTGAAATTGCAAAAATGGTAAATTTCATGTCTGCTCTAGTAAGTGCATTCACCATTTTATTTATGTTTTGGACCATAACCAACTTAGCCAAAAAACTTGCTATAAAAGCTGGTAAAATTACTGAGGGCAGTTATATTGCTATTTTAGGAAGTAGTATTGTTGGTTCTTTAGCTTACACGTTTTCAGATAGTTTTTGGTTTAGTGCAGTAGAAGGTGAAGTATATGCAATGTCATCATTTTTAATGGCTATTTTATTTTGGTTAGGTTTAAAATGGGAAAGTGAAATTACAACACCAAGAGGAAATAAGTGGCTAATATTAATCAGTTTTGTAGTTGGTTTATCATTTGGAGTACACATATTATCTTTACTAGTAATTCCAGCAATTGTAATGCTATATTTTTTCAAAACTTATAAAAACATTACAATAAAAACTACAGCAATTGCAACAATACTATCAGTTTTAGTATTGGCTTTTGTTTTTAAATTTTTATTTCCATTTACATTAAAATTCTTTAGTGCATCTGAGTTGTTTTTTATAAACACAGTTGGGTTGCCATATAATTCTGGATCCATAATAGCAGGTATCATTTTAATTGCACTTTTTTACTTCGGTTTAAAACAAACTCGCAAAAAAAATAAAGTACACACAAATACACTTATTTTATCGGTATTATTTATTATGATTGGTTTTTCTTCTTGGATGATGTTACCAATTAGAGCAAATGCAAATACCACTATTAACGAAAACAACCCTTCTAGTGCTCGTGAATTATTAGCTTATTACGAACGTGAACAATATGGTGATGCTAATGTGTTTTACGACACTTATTATTCAAATTCATTTCAAAGAGAGCAAGACGCAAGTAATCCCTTTAGAGATGACAAGCCAAAGTACGAAAAGAAAAATGGCAAATACGTTATTGTAAATAAATACAAAAACGTCATGCCAAATTGGTCTGATAAACACAAAGGATTTATACCTAGAATGGTAGATCCTTCTACTACTAGTGTTGAAATGTACAAAAAAATTGCAGGCATCCCAGAAAATAGTAAACGTAGACCTACTTTTGGAGAAAACTTAAAATTCATGTTTAGCTATCAATTTGGATACATGTATGGTCGTTATTTTATGTGGAATTTTGCAGGGCGTCAAAATGATATTCAAGGACGATTAGATATTTTAAACGGAAATTGGATTTCTGGAATCGATTTTATTGATGAAATGAGATTAGGCTCTCAAAAACAATTACCATCACAAGTTTTAGAAAATAAAGGGCGAAATAAATATTATTTTTTACCTTTAATATTAGGGCTTATTGGTTTGTTTTTTCAAGTAAAATGGGATAAGCAAAACTTTTTTACACTTTTCTTATTTTTTGCTTTCACAGGTTTTGCCATTATTTTTTATACAAATCCAAAACCTTTTGAACCAAGAGAACGTGATTATGCAGTGGTAGGTAGTTTTTACATTTTTGCTATTTGGATTGGTTTTGGGGTGCTAGGATTATTTCAAAGATTAAAAGATAATATTAAAAATAACTTTAAATATTTAGGTTTTGAAGTAATTTCATTAGGAATATTAATTATACTTTATTTCGCTACTAGATATTTATATACATTAAATTTAAATGATAGTTTGCTCAGTTTAATTCATAACGTAAATCTAGTTTTAATCTTCTTATGTATAATTAATCTTATAATTATACTTATTGACGTATTTACATTCATAATAAATATAATTTTTAAAAAAGACATAAGAATTGCTTATGCGTTTTCAATATTTTCACTTTTAGCAGTTCCAACCTTAATGGCTTCTGAAAATTGGGATGATCATGATCGTTCAAACAGATATACAACTCGTTTAAATGCACAAGCTTATTTAGAAAGTTGTGATCCAAATGCCATTATGTTTACAATTGGTGATAACGATACTTTCCCACTTTGGTACATGCAAGAAGTAGAAGGTATTAGAACTGATATAAAACTGGTAAACACCAGTTTATTTGCCACAGATTGGTATATAGATCAAATGAAACGCGCCACTTATGATGCTCCTCCAATACCATCACAATTAACACACGACCAATATAAATATGGTAGTTTAGACGTTGCATATCATATAGAGCACCCAAGATTTAAAGACTCTGTTATAGCCATAAAAGATTTTATGCGTTGGATTTCTTCAGATAATGATGCAACCTATTATATTGATGAAGAAAATGATGTAAAAGAAAAATTTTATCCAACAAACAGAATTAGAATTCCTGTTAACAAAGAAAATGTTTTAAAAAACGGTATTGTTGCTCAAAAAGATGCTGACAAAATTGTACCTTATATTGATATTGAAATTGATGAAAGAGGTATTACAAAAAACAGGATTTTAATGCTAGATATTTTAGCAAATAACGACTGGAAACGACCTATTTATTTTACAGGTGGTGCAAATGCCGATGAAGAATATATTTGGCTAAAAGATTATTTACAGTTAGATGGTTTGGCATTTAAATTAGTACCTATTAAAACACCAGCAAAATATATAGACCAAAATGGTAAAAAACGTGAAATAAGTTTATTTGATATTGGTAGAATAGATGCTGAAAAAATGTATGAAAACATTCAAAAATTAGAATGGAAAAACATCAATAGTGGTAAAATTTACTTAGATGAACAAACCAAAAGAAATGCAATTTCTTTAAGAAATAGTTTAATGCGTTTATCTGACGCCTTTGCAGAAGAAGGAGATACCATTAAAGCTATAGAAGTATTAGATCTTTCTTTAGATAAACTACCAATCGAAAAATTTGACCATTACAGCCTTTCTATAGGATATCCAGAAATGTATTATGAATTAGGAGAACAAGAAAAAGGAAACAAAGTTTCTGAAACTTTAGTTCGTCTAATCACAGAAAAATTAGTTTGGTTAAGTACTTTCGATAAAGAAGATTCTAATATTATTTTTGATGAAATTGACACCTCTTTATACATGTTTAAAAATTTAATTGAACAAATAGATAGTGGTAGTAATGACAAAGAGTATGTTGCAAAAGTAAAAGCCGATTTTATGAGTACCATAAAACGTTTTGAATATCTTGTACCTGATGAAGAAGAGTAAGAACTAAATGAAAACATATTTCCCCAGAACGC
This sequence comes from Polaribacter aestuariivivens, assembly GCF_005885675.1. GTDB lineage: Bacteria > Bacteroidota > Bacteroidia > Flavobacteriales > Flavobacteriaceae > Polaribacter > Polaribacter aestuariivivens. The sequence continues at coordinate 211,410 of NZ_VANR01000004.1, read as the reverse complement.
CAAATATTATAATGAGATTTTTCTCAGAATATATTTGGCGTTTTTCTTTAAAAAAGAAAGAAATATATCTCACTTTTGATGATGGTCCAACTCCAGAAATTACCGAATTTGTATTAAGTGAATTACAAAAACACAATGCAAAAGCTACTTTTTTCTGTATCGGAAAAAACATTGAAAACCATCCCGCAATTTTTAAAAAAATTATTGATGGAGAACATTCCATTGGAAATCACACCCAAAATCATTTAAATGGCTGGAAAAGTAACAAAACTGTATATATTAATGATTTTTTAGAGTGTAAGAATGTTATTTCTAGTAAAGTTGAGAAACCTCATAACTCAAAACTTTTTCGTCCTCCTTACGGAAAAATAAAGAAAAATCAAGCGAAACAAATTTTAAAAAAAGGCTATAAAATTATTATGTGGTCTGTTTTATCCGCAGATTTTGACGCTACTATTTCTAAAGAAAAATGCTTGCAAAACGTTTTAAAAAACACAAAAAACGGAAGCATTATTGTTTTTCACGATAGTATTAAAGCTGCTGAAAAAATACGTTTTGTTTTACCAAAAGTTTTGGAAACATTTTCTAAAAAAGGTTTCAAATTTAAAGCAATAGATTAAATATCAAAATTTACAAATACTCTTTTACCAAATCAATTAAAGTTTTTGCATCTTGAAAACCTGTTTGGCGCCATTTCATTTCGCCATTTTTATAAAGCATAAATGTAGGATTTCCTTTTACACGCAAAGCATCTGCTAAATTTTCGTTTTTTGTGACATCTATTTTTATAACTTTAGCTTTGTCGCCCAAAGCAGCAGCAACGTTTCTTAAAGTTTCTACAGTGTTTTCTGCATCTTCCCAGTCTGAATAAAAGTCTATCAGAACAGGTTTTTCAACACTAATTAATTCTCCAAATTTTGTCATGACATAAAATTTTAAGGGGGGAAAAACAAATATTTTTAGTATCGTACATAAACAAAGATAAATAAAAGTATTTAAATTATCTGATTATCAGGCTCTTTTCAATTTTATAACAGTTACTTCTGGCCAAATACCAACTCGCCCTGGAAAAGCGTGATAACCAAAACCACGATTTACATTTATATATTTTCCAGCTTCTTCATACAAACCTGCCCATTGTTTGTAAACGTATTTTGAAGGGCTCCATTTGATCCAACCAGGAATTTCAATACCCATTTGCAAACCATGTGTATGACCACTTAAAGTTAAATGATAATTAAATGCATCGTTTTTTACTTTATATTCCCAATGACTTGGATCGTGTGTCATTAAAATTTTAAAATCTTCTTGTTTTACATTTGCAGATGCTTTTTTTAAATCACCAGCTTGATTAAATCCTTTTCCCCAATTTTCTACTCCTAAAAGTGCAATTTTCTGTCCGTTTTTTTCTAAATAACGATGTTCGTCCAACAATAAATCAAAGCCTATTTTTTTATGAATATCTTTTACTTTCTGAAAATTATCAATTTTGTCTTGCGGATTTTCCCAATCCATATAATCACCATAATCATGGTTTCCTAAAATAGAATATTTACCTTCTTTAGCTTCTAATTTATCAAAAACGTCTATCCAATTATCCATTTCATCAGCCTTATTGTTTACAATGTCTCCTGTAAATAACATAATATCTGACTTTTGTTGGTTAATTAAGTCAACTCCGTATTGTATTTTTTCTTTATTTGTAAAACTCCCTGAATGAATATCTGAAATTTGTGTGATGGTAAAACCATCAAAAGCTTCTGGCAAATCTTTAAATGTTAGCTGATATTTTAAAACTTTATAGTTGTATTTTCCTTGAATTATTCCGTAAATAAAGGAAGCAAAAGGTATGGCTGCCAAACCTAAAGCAATTTGCGAAATAAATTTTCTTCTTCCTGCTAGAGGTTTTGTTTCTCCAGATGAAATTGCAGAAATTAGTTTTAAAAACCATCTGTAAACATCTTCACCAAACATAAAAATTAATACTACCAGTTTAGGTATTAAAACGGTTAGTAACAAACCCATTGCCATTTGAAATTGTGGTGTTTGTCCTTGACCTCTATCATAGGTTAAAGAAACATATAAAAAATTCGCATACACAGCAACGCTTATCAACAACCAAAAATAGCGGATAAATTTATTTTTTGTGATGGTTTTTATTGCCTGAAAAGCATAAACTTCTAATAAAACAATAATAATAAATAAGATAATTAGCCTAATTGCTATTTTCATGAAGCATTTTTTATTGAAAAAATTTTAACAAAGATAGTTGTTATAATTTCGATTGAATTTTAATAGGATGTTAAAGTTTTGTAGCTTTACTGCAAGACTTAAATAAGAATAATTTATTTTCAAAAATATACAATGTCAAATCAAAAAAGAGTTTTTTTAGTTGATGCTTATGCGTTAATTTTCAGAGGATATTACGCGTTTATTAAAAACCCAAGAATTAATTCTAAAGGTTTAGATACTTCTGCAATTATGGGTTTTATGAACTCACTTTTAGATGTTATAAAACGTGAAAGACCAGACAAATTAGCTGTTTGTTTTGACAAAGGTGGTAGTGCAGATAGAGTAGAAATGTTTGAAGCCTACAAAGCCAATAGAGATGAAACACCTGAAGCTATTAAATTGGCAGTTCCATACATTATGGAAATTTTAAAAGCAATGCACATTCCAATAATGGTAAAAGAAGGTTTTGAGGCAGATGACGTCATTGGAACACTTTCCAAGCAAGCTGAAAAAGAAGGATATCAAACTTTTATGGTAACACCAGATAAAGATTTTGCTCAATTGGTTTCCGAAAATATTTTTATGTACAAACCACGTTTTGGTGGTGGTTATGATATTTGGGGCGTTCCTGAAGTATTGGAAAAATTTGAGGTTACAGATCCTTTACAAGTTATCGATTTTTTAGGAATGATGGGAGATTCTTCCGATAATATTCCTGGTTTACCTGGAGTTGGAGAAAAAACTGCAAAAAAGTTTTTAGCAGCTTATGGTTCTATGGAAAACTTATTGGCAAATACACATGAGCTAAAAGGAAAAATGAAAGAGAAAATAGAAGCAAATGGCGAGTTAGGTTTGCTTTCTAAGAAATTGGCAACCATTATGTTAGATGTTCCAGTAACTTTTAATGCAGAAGATTTTGAGTTAGACCAACCTGATGTAGAAAAAGTAACCGAAATTTTTAACGAACTAGAATTCAGGAATTTATTAACCAACTTCTTACGAACTTTTGCCACTGAAACAACTACAAATACTACTGAGAACACAAACAGCACAACCACAAATAATGGCGAAAAACCAAAAACCGTTGCTAAAAAAGTAGCTTCTAATCCTGAAGGGCAGTTTGATTTATTTGCTGCACCAGGAGCAGGAAGCGTTTCTGAAGCAGATGTAGCATCAGGTTTTAAAACCATTGAAAATACCAATCATTTTTATCAACATATAGATTCTCCTTTATCCAGAAAATTACTAATCAAAAAACTGATGCAACAAACTTCGGTTTGTTTTGACACAGAAACTACAGGTTTAAAAGCGTTAGAAGTAGAACTAATTGGAATTGCGTTTTCTTACGAAGTTGGTAAAGGATATTATGTTTCATTTCCTGAAAATCAAGAAGAAACAAAGGCAATTTTAGAAGAATTCAGGCCTTTTTTTGAAAGTGAAATCGAAAAAATTGGCCACAATTTAAAATATGATATTAAAGTGTTGTCGAATTACGATATGCCTGTAAAAGGAAAATTATTCGACACCATGATTGCGCATTATTTAATCAATCCAGATATGCGTCATAATATGGATGTTTTAGCAGAAACATACTTAAATTATCAACCAGTTTCCATCACAGAATTAATTGGTAAAAAAGGAAAAAATCAGCTTTCTATGAGAGAGGTTCCAATTACTGACCAAACTGAATATGCTGTAGAAGATGCAGATATTACTTTTCAGCTAAAGCAATTATTTACAGGCGAGTTAGAAACAGGAAACGTAACCAAACTATTTAATGATATTGAATTGCCTTTGGTTTCGGTTTTAACAGCCATGGAAATTGAAGGAATTAATTTAAATACAGATTTTTTAAACCAACTTTCTGTTGCGTTAACAGACGATATAAATAGACTAGAAAAAAGTATTTATGAAGAAGCTGGAGAAGAGTTTAATATTGCATCTCCAAAACAGTTGGGTATTGTTCTTTTTGAAAAATTAGAACTGGTTAAAAAACCTAAAAAAACAAAAACAGGGCAATACAAAACAGGAGAAGATATTTTATCTTACTTAGCAAAAGACCACGAAATTATAAGAAATATTCAAGAATATCGTCAATATAAAAAATTACAAAGCACGTATGTAGATGCTTTACCAAATGAAATCAATCCAAAAACTGGCAGAGTACATACAGAATATATGCAAGCTGTGGCTGCCACTGGAAGATTGAGTTCTAACAACCCCAATTTACAAAACATTCCAATTAGAACAGAAAGAGGAAGAGAAGTTCGTAAAGCATTTGTACCTAGAAATGAAAACTATGTATTAGTAGCTGCAGATTATTCTCAAATAGAATTGCGAATTATTGCTGCTTTAAGTGAAGAAGAAAACATGATAAATGCCTTTAAAAATGGAGAAGATATTCATGCTTCAACAGCTGCAAAGGTATTTAATGTTCCTATAAATGAAGTTACTCGAGAACAAAGAAGCAATGCAAAAACCGTTAATTTTGGTATTGTTTACGGAGTTTCTGCTTTTGGTTTAAGCAACCAAACAAATTTAAGCAGAAGTGAAGCTAAAGAATTGATTGATACGTACTACGAAACCTATCCAAAATTAAAAGCTTACATGGCTGCACAAGTAGATTTTGCAAGAGAAAAAGGTTATGTAGAAACAATTTTAAACAGACGTAGATATTTAAAAGACATCAATTCTAGAAATGCCATGGTAAGAAGTGGAGCAGAAAGAAACGCTGTAAATGCACCAATTCAAGGTTCTGCTGCAGACATCATTAAATTAGCTATGATAAATATTCACAAACGTTTTCAAGAAGAAAACTTCAAATCTAAAATGTTGCTGCAAGTACATGACGAATTGGTTTTTGACGCTCATAAAGACGAGTTAGAAACCATCAAACCAATTATAAAACACGAAATGGAAAACGCCTTTAAAATGAGTGTTCCTTTAGATGTAGAAGTTGGAATTGGTGATAATTGGTTAGAAGCACATTAATATGGAACTAGATTATATCGATGATTACAATGGACTTGAAGAAAATATTGTTCGCTTATTTGATTTTGATAAAGCTGAAGCCATACAATTTAGAAATTTATTAAAAGAAACAGTAATTGAGAAAAAACAACGATTGGATTTATCTCAAGTAGATTTTATTAATACTGAAAACTATAATTTAATTTTCGGTTTATTTAAGTCTGATGAAGGAATTCTTACCAAAGACAACCAAACTTTTTTCTGCATTTTAACGATGAAAAGTTATCATAAAATGCTTCATCTTTTAGAACCTTTTTGCAAAAAAGAAACAAGAGGATACCAATATTTATACGATGTAGATACCCCAACAGATTTGTTATTTGCACCGAATGCGAATTGATTGAATTAGTAGCTTTTGCTACTTTAACCTAGTTTGTTTCGAAACTCAAAAAAAACTAACTTCGCTAACGACTGATATAAGTTATTAAAACGACATTATATTAGTCGTTATGTTTAACCTAAGAAAAAATGAGAAAAGGAACTAAAGTTGGAAAATGTAAATTATGTCTTGAAACAAAAGAATTGAATTTCGAGCATATTCCTCCACGTTCTGCATTTAATAAGGAAACTAAATATTATACTTTAGATCAAACTGAATATTATAAAAAAGCTAAAGAATATACTTTTGAAAATCTAAAACCAAAATCAAGGAAAGAACAAGGTGGAATTGGTAGTTATAGTTTTTGTATAAAATGTAATAGTTACCTAGGTTCAAAGTATGTTCGGACTTACAAAAAATTTGCACACATAGCTATGAATATTATTCAATCGAATGATATTAAAATTAAAGCATTTCAATTCGACATTTCCGACATAAATCTTCTTAATTTTCTGAAACAAATAACTGCGATTTTCATAGCTTCAAATAATTTTATATTTACAGAATGTTATCCAGAACTTTTGGAATTTGTTAAAAACGAGAATTCAAATGAATTACCTGAAAAATATAGATTTTATATGTACTTGAATAATGAAGGTCAAAATAGAAACGGAAACATTCATTATACAAATTTATACGGAACAATATGTGAATTTACTTTTAGTCCTTTTGGTTTTGTTTTGAGTATTGACAATACAAATCAATTAATAAAATTGACGGAAATAACAAGTTTTAAGAATTATGACAAAAATCGGAAATTGTTAAATTCAAACATAATTTTGAATAAATATCCAACATTTTATCCTTTCCCAATGGATTACAGAAGTGAGAAAGAGTTAAAAGGCGAAACATAACTCTGTATAAAATTAATTGGTGGTAAAAGCCTATCTACGTGAGTCTTCACAGACTTGCTATCTGTGATTATTTGCTAACTTTAGTGCTTAAAACATGCAAATCTTATACATAAACGTTACCGAAAACCCTTAAAAAAAAGAAAATCCAAAACCAAAAGAAACACTATCTAATCTATTATTTTTAAAACCAGCAATACCTTTTCTATGATAATCGATTCTAAAAATAGTATTCCAATGTTTTTCACCAGCAACTTGAATTCCTAAACCAATTCCGTAATAATTTCCATCAGGATATCTAGAAGAAGGTGTCCACATTTTACCATATCTAAATTCTATAAAATGATTACTATCGTCTTTTTCGGTAATATTGTATTTTAAAGCAGCATAAGTTGGAAAAGCATCTACATCGTAATTCCAATGAAAATCATAACCTCCATTAATACTTATAGCAACTCTTTTTTTGAACTCGTAACCAAAACCAACTCTAAAAAATAAAGCAGCAGGCTCTACCAAAGCTTCACCATCATCAGTATCAAAAGGTGTATAATTTTCGTTAATTCCTAGCGTAAAATTTACATCTCCTGTAAAAAAAGGTCTTCCTAGTTTTTCTTGAGAAATGCTATTTTGAAAAGTAAACAGAAAAATAAAAGCAAGTAAAAAAAATTTCATTAGGTTGATTTTTTTGGGTTATTGATGATTCACAAAAACTATTCCGCTTTCGTTTTAAAATCTTGTAAATGAAAAGTTCTTTTCTATTTTATGTTGCAATCATTTTTATATGTAATTTTGCAAATGCATTATGAGCATTATTTCTAAAGACATACAAAAAGCAGTAAAATTATTAACTGACGAGCAATTGGTAGCTATACCTACTGAAACCGTTTATGGTTTGGCAGGAAATATTTTTAGCGAAAAAGCAATAAAAAGCATTTTTTCGACAAAAAAACGTCCGTTTTTTAACCCATTAATTGTACACATTTCTGGAGTAGAAAAATTAGAAAATATTGTAACACATATACCTGAAAAAGCAACATTATTAGCAAATGCTTTTTGGCCAGGTTCTATGACGTTGGTTTTAAAAAAGAACGAAAAAATACCAGATTTAATTACCGCTGGAAAAGATACTGTTGCAGTTCGTATTCCAAATCATCCAGTAACTTTAGAGCTTTTAAAACAGTTGCCTTTTCCTTTGGCTGCTCCAAGTGCAAACCCTTTTGGAAGTATTAGTCCTACAAAACCAACACATGTAGAGCATTATTTTAAAAACGATATTCAGCAAGTTTTAGATGGTGGCTCTTGCGAAAACGGAATAGAATCTACCATTATTGGTTTCGAAAATGACGAACCAATTATTTACAGATTAGGTGCTTTGGCTTTAGAAGATATTGAAGCAGTTGTGGGTAAAGTTACAGTCAAAAATAAGAAAGAACAAAGTCCTGATGCTCCAGGAATGTTGGCAAGACATTATGCACCTTCTACAAAAACGTTTTTGGTAGATAATGTTGCAAAAGAAGTTAAAAAACACGCAAATAAAAAAATAGGCGTTTTAGTTTTTAAAAACTCTTTAAATAATGATAACTTAACTGAAATTATCTTATCTAAAAACGGATTGATACAAGAAGCAGCCTCTAGATTATACGATGCTTTGCATGAATTAGACAGTTTGCATTTAGATGTAATTATTACAGAACGTTTTCCAGATAATGGTTTAGGAAAATCGATTAACGATCGTTTGCAACGTGCTACTTTTAGCGCATAAAAAAAGGATAGCTTTTACACTATCCTTCTTTTAAATTAATCACTATGTATTTATTACGATTTTTTATATTTCGCAATAACTTCATTTAATTCTTCACGTAAATCATCAAATTTTTCATTCAAATCTTCGATGTTTTGCTTTACTTTATCTGTTGCATCATTTTTATTGTCGATTACATTTTTGTATTCTTTCTGAACATTTTTAATGTCTTCTTTCACTTCATCTGTTTGCAACCATTTTGGAATGTCATTTCCTAAACTAGCAATAGTACCTTGTAATTTTTCAATTCTAGTATTTACCTCATCTGGATCTAACCTTTCAATATCATTCAATTCTTTATTTGCAATGGTAAAAGCATCCCAGTCATCAAAAGCTAAAGTACCATCAGAATCTACTTTATAATTCACGCTCATTCCATCTTCTAATTCTAATTTCATTTCTTGGAATTCTTCAGAAATATCATCTCCAATTTCATCCATTTTTTTCTCTACTTCTTCCATTTTATCCTCTACTTTTTCTTTCTTTTTATTATCACAAGAAACAAATAGTAAACCTGATATTGCTAAAACAGCTGTAATTTTTTTAATCGTTTTCATAATTTATTGTTTTTGATTGTTTAAATGTTGATACAAAACTATGGCATACAAGTAATTTCTATTAACACAATTAAATTTAATATGAACTCTTTAGAAAATACATTATCTGCTATTTTTAATTAATAAACTGACTATCTTTGGCAATTATTCTTATGAAACAGAACCATTTTCAATATTTTAAATCTAATATTTCTGGAATTGAAATTCCAAAGAAATTTACCTTTCCTTTTTATTACCAAGCACATTCATTGGCTAAAATTGCGGCGAATGAATTGCAAGACTATTTAGAAAATCAAACAGATTTTACACATAATTTTGGGTTAAATATTAATGACACCAAAAATGCAATCGGAAAAATGTTTGGTGTTTTGGTAGTAAAAAATAAGCAAAATGAATTGGGTTTTCTTGCTGCTTTTTCAGGTAAACTAGAAGATGAAAGTTGTCCTGAAATTTTTGTTCCGCCAGTTTTCGATTTAAGAACTAAAAATAGTTTTTACAGAAAAGGTGAAGAGAAAATTGAGAAAATAAGTATACAATTAGAAGCTTTAAGAAATGATGAAAATTATCTTCAACTTAAAAAAGAAGTAAAAAAATTATCTAAAGCAATTGAAGATGATTTGGCTTTGCAACGTAAAAAGCTAAAGCAAAATAAAACCAAAAGAAAAGCCCTAAAAAAAGAAAATATAAATGCTGATGATTTTATAAATCTTGAAAAAAAACTAACACAAGAAAGTTATAACGACCAGTTTTTTTACAAAGAACTGGTAGCATATTATAAGCAAAAAATTGATGAAAAAAGAACAAAACTTGCTAAAATTGAAGAAGAAATTTCAACTTTAAAAAAATTAAGAAAAACCACTTCTGCTTTTTTACAGCAAACTTTGTTTGAGAAATTTCAGTTTTTAAATCAATATAAAAAGCCTAAAGCACTCATTGAAATTTTTAACAATCCTGCAGTAAAACCTCCTGCTGGTTCTGGTGAATGTGCTGCTCCAAAATTATTACAGTATGCTTTTCAAAATGATTTAACACCCATTTGTATGGCAGAGTTTTGGTGGGGAATTTCACCAAATTCAGCTATTAGAAAGCATAAAAACTTTTATCCTGCTTGCCAAAGCAGATGCAAACCCATTTTAGAGCATATGCTCAAGGGAATTGAAATAGACGAAAATCTTTTAATCAAAGAAATATCAAAAGACAAGGAATTAGAAATTATTTTTGAAGATGATGTTTTAATCGTTGTAAACAAACCTGCAGAGTTTTTATCAGTTCCTGGAAAAGAAATTAGCGATTCTGTTTATTCAAGAATTAAACAAAAATACCCAAAGGCTACTGGCCCATTAATTGTACATAGATTAGACATGTCTACTTCTGGTATATTATTATTAACCAAAACCAAAGAAGCCAATAAAGTTTTACAGAGTCAGTTTATAAACAGAACAGTAAAAAAACGTTACGTTGCTTTATTAGATGGAAATTTACCAAAAAATAAAGGAAAAATACAATTGCCTTTGCGTGTAGATTTAGATGACAGACCCAAACAATTAGTTTGTTACGAACATGGAAAAAATGCAGAAACTGTTTGGGAAGTTATCGAAAGAAAAGACAATAAAACGCGTGTTTATTTTTATCCAATTACTGGAAGAACGCATCAACTTCGTGTACATGCAGCTCATAAAAACGGTTTAAATTCACCTATAATTGGCGATGATTTGTATGGAAAAAAACAAAATAGGTTGCATTTGCATGCAGAATTTATAGAGTTTTTACATCCAAATACTACTGAAAAAATGAGTTTTAGGGTTGCTCCAGATTTTTAAATTATCTAACAAACCTATAAGTTGCCTTAATTAAAAAAGTGTCATTTGCAGGAACATCAAAAACTTGAGTTCTTACACTTTGGCTTAAAGAATCATCAAAATCTTGTAATCCATTAGAACCTCTTGCCCAAACAAAAAAGAGTTCTGAACCTGGAATGTATTCCCATCTTACAACCAAATTGGTTTGCAATTGAACGAAAGAAAAATCTGGTTTTCCAAATGAATAATCTGTTATATTGTCTCTATTTTCATCAATTAAAAAATTATCATTCCCATCAGTAGAAATTTGATTTTCATCATATAAATTTACACGATCGCTAAACGAACTTGCAGTTGGATTATTTACATAGTTAAAATCAGAATAACGTCCTCTAGAAATAAATGGTTGACCGTAAAACTGGACAGAAAAATTAGGGTTTAAGCTGTAATTTAATCGTAAAGTAGTTGTCCATGAATCGTTTTGTATATTTCCTAAAATATATCTTTTTATATTCCCAAAGTCTGTTGTAGTTACATATTGAGATTTGTCTGATGTTTTCTCATATTCATTATCTAAAGACATGCTAAAAGCATCAAAAGGTTGGTAATTCATTCTAAAAACATATCTGTCTCTATCAAAAACATCTTCTTCACTTCTAACGCGAACATACCCGAGAGTAAAGCTAAATTTTTTACTTCTGTCTGATCCAAAAAATGAATAAATAAATTTATCATCTGCAACGCGCCATCTTGGTCCACCTCTTAAAAATGAGTTCCTGTGAATTTGACTACTTGCACCCATACCAATTTCTGTAAACCAATTGTTTTTCCAATTTACATTTCCTTGTAACTCGAACCTTAGTCTGTTTAAATTTCCTCCAAAATCGTAGATTGATGATTGCTCTACTTTTAAGTTCATATCTCTATAAACTCCTTTCGGAATTTGCCATAAGTATCTTCCTTCTGCAAATTGAATCATTTCATCTGTATTTCGTAAGAAACCAATATCATTTAATTCTAATTCTGGTGAACGCCAAACAAAACCTCCATTATAACGCCAATTTCCTCCTCCTTGTTTTCCTGCTTCAATTCTACCTCCAGTTCCTGTTAAAGAAGTTCTTGTTGGGTCTAAGTTTATATAATCTGCATCAGGTCTTTGAAACAATCTGGCAATTGAAGTTTGTGTATCAAAAATTGCTTCTTCACTACCAGTAACGTGACTAAAAACGGTATTTCCTTCAACATAAAAATCTCTTTTTCGCCAAGTGTGTCTAAAATCGATTCCACCTGTATAAGCAGCTTTGTGTAGTTCAGCAAAATTTCCGTTTAAATTTCTATTTGTAGCCGTAAAAATTCCTCCTAAATACGAGTTTCTTTCATTAAAATCTTTTTGAGCTCTACCCACAAAATAGTTTGTTAAAGGTTCTACAATTTCTTCTCTTGTATTTCCGTCAGTTTGTTTTATTTCTGCGAATTCATTTGCAGTTAAACTTTCTAAAATTCCAATAGACCAACCATCTTTGGTTTTTCCAGAAAACTTGGCAGCGCCTAAAATAGTTGAATTTTGAGGTACATCTGCAAATTCACCTGGTTGTAAGTTGGCTCCTCTGTGTGGATTTCTACCAATTCTTCTACTGTAAAAAAGATTGTCTCTTCCATTGGCAAATTCAAAGTCAAAAATGTTTTTATTTTCTACGAAAAAAGGTCGTTGTTCTCTAAAAAATATTTGAAATCCATCTAAAGCAATGGCTCCAGGATCTGCTTCTACTTGACCAAAATCTGGGTTTATTGTTAAATCTAAAGTTAAATCGTTTGTAATACCAATTTTTGCATCTAAACCTCCATTAATTTTAAAGTCGCTACCATCTTTATATGGGTTTCCTATTTCTGCAGGATAATTATCGTATTGTAAAACCGTAAAAGGTTGAATTTCTAATTGCTTTTGTGATTTTAAGTTTACCAATCCATGTAGTTCACCTGCTTCACTTATAAAACCTGCTTGATCATTTGGAATTCTTTGCCATAATGAACGTTCTTGCAATCTAAAAATAGTTCTGTTTACATTGAAACCCCAAATTTGTTCTTTTTCGTTACCAAAACGCAACTGACTGAAAGGAATTTTCATTTCTGCAGTCCAACCTTTCTCATCTACATTTGCATCTGTATACCAAATTGGATTCCAACTATCATCCCAATTATTACCATTTTGTGTAGCAATTTCTTCTCCTTTTACACCTGCAGCAGTCGTTGTAAATACAAATGCAGTTCTTTTATCGTGATAACTATCTATAATTACATTTATTCTGTCTCCAGCAAAACCATCTCTTCTACTCAACCGTTGTTGAATTAATTCTGGATTGTCATCTAAAGCTCTTAACGCAATGTATAAGTATTTTGCATCATACATAACTTTAAATAAAGTTTGATATGTTGGAGGTGTTCCTTCATCTGGATTTTTTTCTGTAAAATCAGACGACCATTCAACAGTATCCCAAGCAGCTTCATTAATTATACCGTCAATAACTGGTACATTAACCAATCTTTTTGTAGTGTAAATTCTTTTTGTTAATGATGTTTTTTTAGATTCTTGAGCTGTAAAACTTAAAACAAAAAAAGCACTTACAAGAAGTGAAATATTATAAAGTTTCATTTATTTTGGGTTGTTTTTTTATTGGAAACCGTTACCTGAATACTTAGATAAATGTTATTGCAAAAGTAACTCTCTTTTTTATTAACGTTATGTTAATTCTTAAGCCCAAATCTTATCGATTTGTATTTCTTTAAAATAATTATAAAGCACTATTTGTCAATCAAATAAATAGTGGTACATTTGCACTCCTTTTTTAAGGAAAACATACATTATTAACAAATAACAAAGACTAAAAGTGTAATTATGAACACATTAAGTTACAAAACAGTATCAGCAAACGCTTCTACAGTAAACAAGGAGTGGGTTTTAGTTGATGCAGACGGGCAAACGTTGGGTCGTCTAGCTTCTAAGGTAGCAAAGCTAATTAGAGGTAAATACAAGCCAAATTATACTCCTCATGTAGATTGTGGAGACAACGTGGTTATTATCAACGCAGAAAAAATTGTTTTATCTGGTAACAAATGGAGAGACAAATCTTACATTCGTCACACAGGTTATCCAGGAGGACAAAGATCGTTAACTGCAACAGAAATGTTTGAGAAAGATCCTACAAGATTAATCGAGAAAGCAGTAAAAGGAATGTTACCAAAGAATACTTTAGGTAGCGCTTTATTCAGAAACTTGTATGTATACGCAGGAGCTGAGCACAAACAAGATGGGCAAACGCCTAAAGCTATTAACCTTAACGATTATAAATAATGGATACAGTTCACAAAATAGGTAGAAGAAAAACAGCTGTTGCTCGTATTTACCTTTCAGAAGGTAAAGGGAACATTACTGTAAATAAAAAAGACTATAAAAGTTATTTTACAACAGGTACTTTACAATATAAAGTACAACAACCATTAATGTTAACAGAAAACTTAGAATCTTATGATATCAAAGTAAATGTTTATGGTGGTGGTATCACTGGGCAAGCAGAAGCGATTCGTTTAGCAATTACAAGAGCATTGGTTGCTATTAACGCAGATCACAGAGCAATCTTAAAACCAGAAGGATTATTAACAAGAGATCCAAGAATGGTTGAACGTAAGAAATTCGGTCAGAAAAAAGCTCGTAAAAAATTCCAATTCTCGAAACGTTAATATTCTACAGAATTTATTCTGTACTTTATTATACCGAGAACTGTTATTATTACACAAAATTAATATTAAACAGTTTAGTATCTAAATAATTAAGACTCGAAAGACTACTTAATTATTGATTTCAAAACAGAAAGTAAACACATTTAAAAAATGGCAAACGTAAACATTCAAGAATTATTAGATAGTGGTGTACATTTTGGACACTTAACTAGAAAGTGGAATCCAAACATGGCTCCATACATTTATACAGAACGAAATGGTGTTCACATCATTGATTTGTATAAAACTGCAGCAAAAATAGAAGAGACTTCAGAAGCGTTGAAAAAAATAGCAAACTCTGGGCGTAAAATTTTATTTGTAGCTACAAAAAAGCAAGCAAAAGACATTGTTTCTGAAAAAGCAAAAGCTGTAAGCATGCCTTACATTACAGAAAGATGGCCTGGTGGAATGCTAACCAACTTTGTTACTATTAGAAAAGCTGTTAAAAAAATGGCTCAAATTGATAGAATGAAAACAGACGGTTCTTTTGATGCACTATCTAAAAGAGAAAAATTACAAATAAACAGACAAAGAGAAAAATTAGAAAAGAATTTAGGTTCTATTTCAGATATGACTCGTTTGCCTGGTGCATTATTTGTAATAGATATTAAAAAAGAGCACATTGCTGTTGCTGAAGCTCAAAAATTGAACATTCCAATTTTTGCTATGGTAGATACGAATTCTGACCCAAGACAGGTAGATTTCGTAATTCCAGCAAACGATGATGCTTCTAAATCTATAAACAAAGTTTTATCTTTTGTAACTGATGCTATCGCAGAAGGTTTATCAGATAGAAAAGCAGATAAAGAAAAAACAAAAGAAGCTAAAGACGCTCCAAAAAAAGAAACAGCTGCTAAAAAAGAAGCAGCTCCTAAAAAGGAGAAAGCTGAAGCTGACGTTGAAGAAAAATCTGCTGAATAAAAAATAATTTCAATACTAATTTAGAAACAAACGTTTCTTAAAAAATATTAAGTGACATGGTAAAAGTAAGTGCTGCTGATGTTAAAAAATTAAGAGAAGCAACTGGAGCTGGAATGATGGACTGTAAAAAGGCATTAGTTGAAGCAGAAGGTAACTTCGAACAAGCAATTGATGTTTTACGTAAAAAAGGTCAAAAAATTGCTGCAAAAAGAGCTGATAGAGAATCTACAGAAGGTGTAGCAGTAACTAGAATTAATGATGCTAAAACAGAAGGTGTAGCAATTGTATTGGCTTGTGAAACAGATTTTGTTGGAAAAAACGAAAAATTTGTAGCTTTAGGTGGTCAATTTGCAGACATCGCTTTAAACTTCGATAATAAAGAAGATTTCTTAGCTGCTGATTTTGGAGGTATGTCTGTTGCTGATAAATTAGTTGAACAAACTGGTGTAATTGGTGAAAAATTAGACATTACTGCTTTTGAAAAAGTAAGTGCTGCTTATGTAGGTGCATACACTCACATTGGTAAAATTGCTGCTTTAGTTGGTTTATCTGCTGCTGTAGATAATGCTGAAGAATTAGCAAAAGACGTTGCAATGCAGGTTGCTTCTATGGGAGCAACAACTTTATCTTACAAAGATTTAGACCCTGCATACGTTGCTGCAGAAACAGAGGCTAGAATTGCTGTAATTGAAAAAGATAATATCGAGTTAGGTAGATTAGGTAAAACATTAAAAAATGTACCTCAATATATTTCTATGTCTCAATTATCTGACGAAGTTTTAGCTAAAGCTCAAGAAGATGCAAAAGCAGAATTAAAAGCAGAAGGAAAACCAGAACAAATTTGGGATAGAATCTTACCAGGAAAAATGGAAAGATTTATTTCTGATAACACTACTTTAGATATAGAACAATGTCTTTTAGATCAGCCTTTTATTAAAGATGAAAAGAAAAACGTTGCTCAATATGTAAAAACGTATGGTGATGTTGAAGTAACTACTTTTAAAAGAGTTACATTAGGCTAAACATAATTTTTATTTCTACTTATGTAGAAACCCATTATAATTTAAAACCTCACAATTTCGAAATTGTGAGGTTTTTTTTAGTTTAAAAAATTAGCCCTTTAAAATAAAAAGGCTTCAAAACTATTTTGTTGTATTTATCAATACCTTTTATTACTTTACTTACACCAGGTAATACTCTTGGGTTTTCATACTTTTCTTCATCTATTTCTGGCGTACAAGAAAAAACAACAAAGAACAGTAAAAACAAACTTACTTTTTTTAAATATTTCATACAACTAGTTTTAAAAATTATAATATCAATAAAATTACTATAAAATCATACTCGCAAACTACTTACAATTAGGTATTTTATATTCTTAAATTAATTTTTTATCAAAAATTAATTTAACTACTTCTTTTTATTTTTTCAAAAAAAAGAAAATCAAAAAAAAAACGTAATTTTGCGCAACTCTTAAAACAAAATATGCAATACAAAAGAATTCTTTTAAAACTTAGTGGAGAAGCTTTAATGGGCGAAAGACAGTATGGAATTGACCCTAAGCGTCTTGCTGAATATGCAAAAGAAATTAAACAAGTTGTCGAAAAAGGAATTGAAGTTGCCATCGTAATTGGTGGTGGAAACATTTTTAGAGGTGTTGCTGGTGCAGCAAATGGTATGGATCGTGTTCAAGGAGACCATATGGGAATGTTGGCAACCTGTATTAACGGTTTAGCATTACAAAGTGCTTTAGAAGATGAAAACGTGCATACTCGTTTACAAACAGCTCTAGAAATAAAAGAAGTTGCAGAACCTTATATAAAAAGAAAAGCAATTCGTCATTTAGAAAAAGGTAGAGTCGTTATTTTTGGCGCAGGAACAGGAAATCCTTATTTCACCACAGATACTGCAGCAGTTTTAAGAGCTATTGAAATTGACGCTGATGCTATTTTAAAAGGAACTCGTGTAAATGGAATTTACAATACAGATCCAGAAAAAGATAAAAATGCTGTAAAATTTGAAACAATAACCTTTAAAGATGTAATTGCAAAAGGTTTAAAAGTTATGGATATGACCGCATTTACACTTAGTGAAGAAAACAACTTACCAATTATTGTTTTTGATATGAACACAAATGGAAACTTACTAAAATTAGTTTCTGGAGAAAAAATTGGTACTATTGTTGATAATTTATAGTTTAAAATGCGTGTTTGATTGATTTTAAAATCAATTTAAAACAACTTTAAAATGACAAATTTTTATAAAAATGAATGAAGAAATTGAATTTATATTAGATACTGCAAAAGAAGCAATGAACAAAGCCATTGCTCACTTAGAGAAAGAACTAGTTTCCATTAGAGCTGGTAGAGCAACACCTGCAATGTTAAGTACAGTTATGGTAGATTATTACGGAGCACAAACCCCTTTAGGGCAAGTTGCAAATGTAAATACTCCAGATGCAAGAACTTTAAGCATTCAGCCTTGGGAAAAAAGTATGCTACAAGAAATTGAAAAAGCAATACAATTAGCCAACTTAGGTTTTAACCCAATGAATAATGGAGATATTATTATGATAAATGTTCCTCCATTAACAGAAGAACGCAGAATTAACCTTGCAAAACAAGCTAAAGCAGAAGCGGAAGATGCTAAAATTGGTGTTAGAAATGCTCGTAAAGAAGCAAATAATGACATTAAAAAGGTAGATATTTCTGATGATATGAAAAAGATTGCAGAAGACAACGTGCAAACGTTAACAGATAGTTATGTTAAAAAAATTGAAGAAAAACTATCTGTAAAAGAAGAAGAAATAATGAAAATTTAATTGATTACAATAAATTTAAAAAAGAGTGTTTTTAAAACACTCTTTTTTTTGCTCCTTACCTATCTAATTTGGTTACCTTTGTTGTAAAATTTTCTTAATGAATTTCTGGACAAAAGCAGCAGGTTTAATTTTAAGAAACCGCTATTTAGTTTTATTAATTATAGCCATTATTACTGGTTTGTTAGCTTCTCAAATGAAGTATATGAAATTTTCATATACAGAAGCAAACTTACTACCAGAAGATCATGAAGCAAATGTAGAGTACAATAAATTTCTAGAAATTTTTGGTGAAGAAGGTAACTTGGTAATTCTTGGAGTAAAAGATTCAACCGTTTTTACACCAAAAAAATTTAATGTCTGGAACAATTTAGTAGAAAAATTTGATGATAGAGAAGAAATAGATTTTACGATTTCTATTGCAGATGTTCAAAAATTAAAGGCAGATAGAAAAAAGAGAAAATTTGTTTTAGAACCTTTGTATGAAGAAAATCCTACGACAAAAGAAGAAGTAAATGCCATCAAAAAGCAACTTTTTGAAAAGCTTCCATTTTATGATAATTTATTATTTAATAAAAAAACTGGTACCCTACAAACTGCTATTTACATTAAAAAACAAATTATAAACACCCCAAAACGTAGAGACTTTATTTTTGACGTTTTAATTCCTGAAATAGAAAAATTTGAAAAAGAAACTGGCTTAGATGTTCGGGTTTCTGGAATGCCATATATTAGAACACTAAACGCACAAAATATTCAAGATGAAATTCTTTTATTTGTTGTTGGTGCTTTAGGCATTACTGCTTTAATATTTTTCTTCTTTTTTCGTTCTTTCAGAGCCACTTTTATAACACTTTTAGTTGTTTTAATAGGTGTTATTTGGGCTTTTGGTTTTATAGGTTTATTCCGTTATGAAATAACAGTTTTATCAGCATTAATTCCGCCCTTAATTATTGTAATTGGTGTACCAAATGCAGTTTTTCTTATAAATAAATATCAGCAAGAAATAAAAAAACATGGTCAACAAGCAAAAGCGTTACAACGTGTTATTTCTAAAATTGGAAACGCTACTTTAATGACCAATATTACAACTGCATCTGGTTTCGCAACCTTTGTTTTTGTAAAAAGTAGTTTGCTACGTGAATTTGGTATTTTGGCCTCTGTAAACATTATCAGTATTTTCATATTGGCATTACTTATAATTCCAATTATTTACAGTTTTATGCCTCTTCCAAAGAAAAAACATTTAAATCATCTTGAAAAACAGTGGATTGAAAATGTGGTAGATTGGATGGAAAGAATGGTAAAAAACCAACGAATTACCATTTACTTTGCTACTGTAACCGTTATTGTTTTAAGCATTATTGGAGTTTATAAAATTACAGTTTCTGGTAGTTTGATAGAAGACATGCCTAAAAAAACAAACTTCTATAAAGATATTAAATTCTTTGAAAAGGAATTTGGAGGTATTATGCCTTTGGAAATTTTAATAGACACCAAAAAAGAAAAAGGTGTTATGAAACTTTCTACCTTAAAAAAAATGGAAGAGCTAAATGAAGTCATAGAAACTTTTCCTGAATTATCAAAACCAATTTCTGTAGTAAATCTTGTAAAGTATAGCAAACAAGCATATTATAAAGGAAATCCAAAATATTACCAATTACCTACAAATCAAGAACAAAGCTATATATTTTCCTACACCAAAAACTCTAATAATGATGCTGGCATGCTTAAAACCTTTGTAGATTCTACTGGGCGTTATGCAAGAATTACCACTTTTATGAAAGATATTGGCACAGACAAAATGGATATAATTCAAGAGCGTTTAAAAGCGGTGATTGCTAAAGAATTTCCATCCAATAAATACTCAGTTTCGCTAACTGGTAAAGCCTTAGTTTTTATAAAAGGAACCAATTATTTAATAAAAAACTTAGTCATTTCTTTATCTTTAGCCATTTTATTAATTGCTATTTTTATGGCGTGGATGTTTCGATCGCCACAAATGATTTTAATTTCCTTGATTCCAAATATGCTTCCTCTGTTAATTACAGCAGGACTAATGGGCTTCTTAAACATACCTATAAAACCATCAACAATTTTAGTATTTAGTATTGCTTTTGGTATTTCTGTAGATGATACTATTCACTTTTTAGCAAAATATAGGCAAGAACTCATTGCCAATAAATGGAAAATAAAACCTTCTGTCTATGCTGCTTTAAGAGAAACTGGTGTAAGTATGTTTTATACTTCAATTGTATTATTTTTTGGTTTCTTGGTATTTACTTTATCAAGTTTTGGAGGTACAATCGCTTTAGGTGGTTTGGTTTCTGTAACACTTTTATTAGCCATGGTTTCTAATTTGCTTTTACTACCTTCATTATTACTAACTTTCGAGAAAAAAATTGCAAATAAAAAGGTGTTTAAAGAACCTGCCATGAAAATTTTTCCACCTTCAGAAGATAAAGCAGACTAATTTTAAGTTTTTATTGATATTCATTCCATTGTTTAATAACGAACAATAAAGTATCTTTACTCTTTTAATTAAGACTTTTTTTCGAATACAATATATTTAAAATGATGATGAATAGTAACGTAGCAGAAATTTTAAAATCAGGTACAGTTTTACAAGAAATACAATTAAAAGGTTGGGTAAGAACATTTAGAAGTAACAGATTTATTGCTTTAAATGATGGCTCAACTATCAATAATATTCAATGTGTTATCGATTTTGAAAACACACCTGAAGAAACCTTAAAAAGAATTACAACTGGAGCAGCAATTGCTATAAAAGGAATCTTAGCAGAAAGTCAAGGAAAAGGACAATCTATAGAAATTCAAGTTTCGGAAATTGAAATTTTGGGAGATTCAAACCCAGATGAATATCCAATTCAACCAAAAAAACACAGTTTTGAATTTTTAAGAGAAAATGCACATTTACGTGTTCGTACAAATACCTTTAGCGCTGTAATGAGAGTTCGTTCTAAACTATCTTTTGCAGTTCATAAATATTTTCAAGACAATGGTTTTAATTATGTAAATACACCAATTATTACAGGTTCTGATGCAGAAGGTGCTGGAGAAATGTTTAGAGTAACTTCTTTTGAAGACAATAAAGCACCAGTTACTGACGATGGTAAAATAGATTTTTCTAAAGACTTTTTTGGAAAAGAAACCAACTTAACAGTTTCTGGTCAGTTAGAAGCTGAGACCTATGCTATGGCTTTGGGCAAAGTATATACTTTCGGACCAACTTTTAGGGCAGAAAACTCCAACACAACGCGTCATTTAGCTGAATTTTGGATGATTGAACCAGAAGTAGCTTTTATGGACTTAGATGGTAATATGGATTTGTCTGAAGACTTTATAAAGTCCGTTTTAAACTACGTTTTAGAACACTGTAAAGACGATTTAGCATTCTTAGACCAACGATTAACACAAGAAGAAAAAAGTAAACCACAAGCAGAGCGTTCTGACATGGGGTTATTAGATAAGCTTAAATTTGTTGTAGATAATAATTTTAAACGAGTTTCCTACACAGAAGCTTTTGATATTTTACGCAACTCAAAGCCAAATAAAAAGAAAAAATTTCAGTTTCCAATAAACGAATGGGGTGTAGATTTACAGTCTGAACACGAACGTTATTTGGTTGAAAAATATTTTAAATGTCCTGTTATTTTATTTGATTATCCAGCAAATATTAAAGCATTTTACATGCGTTTAAATGATGATGGTAAAACAGTAAGAGCAATGGATGTATTATTTCCAGGAATTGGTGAAATGGTTGGAGGTGCACAACGTGAGGAGCGTTATGACGTTTTAGTAGAAAAAATGAAAGCCATGAATATTGATGAGAAAGAACTTTGGTGGTATTTAGATTTACGTAAATTTGGTACAGCTGTTCATTCTGGTTTTGGTTTAGGTTTTGAAAGATTAGTACAATTTACAACAGGAATGGGAAATATAAGAGACGTAATACCTTTCCCTAGAACACCACAAAACGCAGAATTTTAATTCAAATTTTGTATATTTAAATCTATGTTAAAGCAAAGTTTACAATATAAACTCTTACAAAAATTATCTCCTCAGCAAATTCAGTTGATGAAGTTAATTCAATTGCCTACACAAGCTTTTGAAGAACGTTTAAAGCAAGAAATTGAAGAAAATCCTGCACTTGATACAGGAAAAGATGAAGCTGATGCTATTGACGATGATTTATCAAACGAATATGAAGATGATGGAAATGAAAAAATTGAAGCAGAAGACATTAATATAGATGAGTATTTAAGTGACGACGAAATTCCGAACTATAAAACGCAAGCAAATAATTATTCTGCTGATGATGAAGAAAAAAACGTGCCTTATGCAGCAGGAACCAGTTTTCATCAATCTTTAAAAAACCAATTAAATACCATTCGTTTAAATGAAGAAGAAAAATCTATCGCCGAATTTTTAGTTGGTAGTATAGATGATAGTGGATACATTCGTAGAGAAATTATAGATTTAGTTGATGATTTGGCATTTACAGCAAATATTTTTACAACAGAAGAAAAAGTAGTTTCAGTATTAAAAAAAGCAGTACATACATTAGATCCAATTGGTGTAGGCGCACGTAACTTAAAAGAATGTTTAATTATTCAATTAAAAGCGAAAGAATCTAATAAAAACAGAAGTTTAGCCATTGAAATTTTAGAAACTGCTTTTGATCATTTTGTAAAAAAACACTATAAAAAACTACAAGAAAAGTTTAATATTTCTGAAGAAGAATTAAAAGACGTAAATGCAGAAATTTCCAAATTAAATCCAAAACCAGGAAGCTCATACGCAGGTAACAATAAAATTGCTGAACAAATTGTACCAGATTTTTCCATAAAAATTATTGATGGTGAATTAGACTTGACATTAAACTCTAGAAATGCTCCAGAACTGCATATTTCAAGAGAATATAATAATATGCTAAAAGGCTATCAAGAATCAAATGTAAAAACTAAAACACAAAAAGATGCCGTATATTTTATCAAGCAAAAATTAGATGCTGCAAAATGGTTTATAGATGCCATAAAACAACGTCAACAAACTTTATTGGTAACTATGAATACAATTATGCATTACCAATATGAATATTTTTTAACAGGTGATGAGCGAAAGCTTAAACCTATGATTTTAAAAGATATTGCCGATAAAATAAACATGGATGTTTCTACTGTTTCCAGAGTTGCCAATAGCAAATATGTGTCTACACCTTATGGCACAAAGCTTATAAAAGATTTCTTTTCTGAATCTATGAAAAATGATCAAGGAGAAGATGTTTCAACAAGAGAAATAAAAAAGATTTTAGAAACTGTAATTGCTGAAGAAAACAAGAAAAAACCACTTACAGATGAAAAATTAGCCGCTATTTTAAAAGAAAAGGGGTATCCTATTGCTAGAAGAACTGTTGCAAAATACAGAGAACAATTAGATTTACCTGTGGCTCGTTTGCGAAAAGAAATTTAGTGAAATTTTACAAAACCATATCAGTAATTCTGCATCCAATTGTAATACCTACGATTGGAGTAATTCTTTATTTTTTACTTATTCCAAATTATTTAAATAGCAAGCAAAAGTTAATTTTACTTAGTTTAATATTTACAATTACCTACGTAATTCCTTTGTTTGTGCTAATTTTATTTAAAAAATTAAAGCTTATAAAAAGCTTTAATGTAAATAGCATTAAAGAAAGGAAAGTACCAATTGCAATAATGATTGTGTTGTTTTATCTTTTAGGTAATACACTTTTTAGAGTAACTCCATTAGACGATTTAGGGTTATTATTTTACGCAACTTGTGGAGCGTTGGTTTTCATATACCTTTTATTTGCTTTTAGTTTAAAAACAAGTATACATTTAGCCTCAATGGGTATTACTACTGGTTTTTTTTTAATTATTGGTGCAAAGTATAACCATAGTTTTCCAATAATTGTAATTGCGTCAATACTACTTTCTGGTATTTTAGCCAATGCAAGGTTGCATTTAAAAGCACATACTACAACAGAGGTATATTTGGGATATTTCATAGGCTTTTTATCGCCATTTATAACGTTCTACTTCTTATAAGAAGTAGAAGATTAATCCAAATTTTAAAATTTTTGTATTGATATTTTCATTGTTTATTTGGGCGTCTTTAAAAATCGAAGATAAGCCATAAAAAATGTTGATATTAAATTCGTCATAACCAGCAGATAAGGTAAGTCCGTACTGTAAATTGTCGTAAGCAGATACGTTTTTGTATATAAATTTATTGCTATTACTGTCTTCAAATTGAAAGCTATTTGAAATATTATATAAAAACTTTACACCTGTATAAACACGCCAAAAACTATACTCATTTGCTGTTGAAGTTCGCCATCTAAATTCTATAGGAAATTCAATATTATGAGATTTATAAAAATTAGAATTAATTGTGTTATCGCTTGAAAATGTAGTAGTACCATTTTGCTCTTCAACTTTTAATTTATGATTAAAAAAGTCGTAGCCGTAACCAATACCAGCCGCAAAAGAAATATTTCCTTGTTTATTTAGTATAAAGTCTTTGATAAAACCACCTGATAAAGAATATGAAAAACTACTTTTTGATATTAAAGAAGGTTGATCATTTAACTGACTATAAGAAATAGAAACATAAATTTGGTCATCTGCATAGGAATCACCTAAATTTAAAGAATCTTTTTGAGCATAAAAGCTAAAAGAAACAACAAGTAAAGTAAAGAATGAAATCTTTTTCATAATGTATTTAACGAAGTATAAAGATACATTATTTCATAATTCAAGAAGAATAAGAGCATAAAAAAAGGATAATTCAAAATTGAATTATCCTTTTTTATAATGTATATAAAAATTAATTTCCATCTCCTTTAGAGGCAGAGTAACTAATTTTAAGAGCGTTAACATCTCTTAATTTTAGTCTAATGTCTGTAATTGTACCTACATTAGATTCTCTATCTGCTTTAATAGAAGTTGTCATAAATGGAATTTCAGCTTCAGAAACTTTTGTTCTTGAGTTAATGATAAAAGCAGGTACATCATCTGCAGTTGCAATTTTATCATTTAACTGAATTCTATTATAACCTGTTCCGTATTTAGGATCTTTTGCTTTACCAACGTAAATCGTAGTTACTAAACTTTTATGCTCTAATTTTTTTACTTCTGTTGCAGAAGGTAATCTTGGAGCTTCAAGTTTTAAATCTGTTTCTCTCATAGTTGTAGTAACCATGAAGAAAAATAACAACATAAAAACGATGTCAGGTAAAGCTGCAGTGTTTACTGCTGGCATTCCTTTTTTCTTTTTTCTAAATTTAGACATAATTGTTATTTTTTTAATTAATTACCAGAAGATGTTGGTTCTGCATCAGAAATAATTTGAGGATATGCTGTTTTTATATCTTCAACTTTTCTTTTCAAAGCTTCATTTTCTCTATCGCTTTTGTATGCTTCTTCTAATTCATCAAAAGATATGCCATAACGTTCTGTAGATAATCTATTTCTAAGTTCAGTATATGCTCTTAACAATTCATTTTGAACTTTTAAATAAACACCATACTCAGTTCCTCTATCACTTAAAACAGATATAATTGCCTTGTTTGGGTGATCTGAAGATTCTGAACTTTTTTCACCTTTACAATAAGTACAAGGTCCTGTAGCTACACCGTTTTCAACTTTTCCTTCACCTCCACCATTATCTATAAAAGCTTTTGCAGCTTCTTTTAGATCTTTAATTTCCATTCTTTCACCTTCAACTTGAAGCTCATTTCTAAAGTTTAAATTTACTTCAAAAATATTTCGCTCCTTTACAATAGGTGGTACGTAATCTGGTGGTGGTTTTTCTGATAACTTTTTAGAAATACCAGAATCTACATTCATTGTGGTAGTTACTAAAAAGAAAATTAATAGCAAGAAGGCAATATCTGCCATAGAACCTGCATTAATTTCTGGATTCTCTCTTCTTGCCATAATTTTATGATTTTATTAATCCTTTTACTAAATCGTATACGAAAAATAGCGATGCTATTGCTCCTAATATTATGCTGTATATGATACCTGTTCCAACCCATTTATTGGTTGTTGAGCCTTCTTCTCCACCAGGTAAAACTTCACCTTGTGTGTCTAAAACTGCTTGCGTATCTGACATAAAGTAAGCTACAATTAAAACCACTCCTAATACTCCAATACCTAATAAGGTTTTTTTAAGGTTTTGAGGGTTTCTTATTAAATTCCACAAAGACAATACGATTGCTATAACTACTGCTGCGTAAAACAAAATTGTAGAAAAATAAATAATTGGGCTTATTACTTTATTTTGCAAGTCACCATCAACTTTTAGAGTATCTACATCTTCCATAAATATTCTTATGAAAAGAAATGCTCCAATAATGGCGATGACTGCAATTAAAATATTTAAAATTTTATTGCTTTTCATCTGGTCTTTTTTTATTTTTTATATTTTACTAATAAATCTATCAATTGGATAGATGCATCTTCCATATTGTTTACAATACTATCAATTTTAGAAACGATGTAATTATAAAAAATCTGTAAAATAATAGCAACAATTAAACCAAATACAGTTGTTAATAAGGCAATTTTAATACCACCTGCTACTACCGCTGGAGAAATATCGTTTGCTACAGCAATTCTATCAAATGCATCAATCATACCAATTACAGTTCCCATGAACCCAAGCATTGGTGCTAATGCAATAAATAAAGATAACCAAGAAACGTTTTTCTCTAAAAGTCCCATTTGAACTCCACCATAAGAAACTACTGCTTTTTCAGCTGCTTCAACACCTTCATCTACTCTATCTAAACCTTGGTAAAAGATAGATGCTACTGGACCTTTTGAGTTTCTACAAACTTCTTTTGCAGCTTCTACACCACCAGAACTTAAAGCATCATCTACATTTGCTACTAATTTCTTAGTATTTGTAGTTGCCATGTTTAAATAAATAATTCTTTCAATTGCAATTGCTAAACCTAAAATTAAAGCTACCAATACAATTCCCATAAATTGTGGGTCACCTTCAATAAAACGTAATTTTAATTCTTGGTGAAAAGTTCTGTTTTCTTCAGTTGCTGCTTCTTGAGCGAAAGTTGATTGAATAGCTCCAAAAAACATTAATCCTGTTACAGATAGGACATTTACTACTTTTTTCATCTTTGTTATAATTAATTTTTAATAGTTAACGGGTTAAAGATATAAATTTTCGTTTCAAATAAACAAATGTTTGTAACTTTAACTTCTTTTTTAGTCAAAATCTTCTCTTTTTCTCTAAGAGAATGCCAAGTAACAAAAAATTGTTGAGCCTTTAAAAAAAAATTTAATCTATTTATGTAAAAATACTGTTTTTTATGTTCAAATTTATTTTATTTTCAAAAAAATTTATTTGCTTGTGATTTCTCCTCGTAAAGATTTTTCAAAATAATACTTAAATTCTTTTGTTGATAATTTTTCACTTAATAAGTACATTAACTTAGCAATTGCAGATTCTGTTGTGATATCTCCACCACTAATAACACCAATTTCTTTTAACGAAACACTTGTGTCATAATGACCTAAAATTACGCTTCCTCCTGCACATTGCGTAACATTTACTATTTTTATTTCTTTTAAAACTGCTGTTTTTAATAATTCTAAAAACCAATTTTCATTGGGTGCGTTTCCAGAGCCATAGGTTTCTAAAATGACTCCTTTTAAATTTTTAATATTTAATATACTTTCCACAATTTCTTTGGTAATACCTGGAAATAATTTTAAAATAACAACATCTGTTACTAAATTTTTTCGAACAACTAAACTTTCTAAGCTCTTAGTTGGTGTTTTAATTAAGTGCTCATTAAAGTTTAAATGTACTCCACTTTCCGCCAAAGGAGGGTAATTCATGGAAGTAAATGCTTCAAATTGTTCTGCACTAATTTTTGTGGTTCTGTTGGCTCTGTACAATTTGTATTCAAAATACAAACAAACTTCAGTAATTACAGGAGTATTATTTTTTCTTGCGGATGCAATTTCTATAGATGTAATTAAGTTTTCTTTTGCATCCGTTCTTAAATCGCCAATTGGCAATTGAGAACCTGTAAATATGATTGGTTTTTGTGAATTTTCAAACATAAAACTTACTGCAGATGCTATATAAGACATGGTATCTGAGCCTGTAAGAATTACAAAACCATCAAATTTTAAATAGTTGTCTTCAATAATTTCCACAATATCTACATAATATTGTGTATTCATGTTTGAAGAATCTATAGGTTTTTCAAAAGAAATACTTTTAATATTACATGCTAATTGTTGTAATTCTGGAATTTTTTCTACAATTTGACTGAAGTCAAATGCTTTTAAAGCATTCGTTTTATAATCTTTAATCATACCAATAGTTCCACCAGTATAAACAATAAGTATGTTTGGTTTACTTGTCATTTTGTCATTAATTTCTAAAAAATCTATTAAATTTTCATTTTTTCTTCTGACAATCATTAAATTTTGAGTTCAAAAAATAAAATGGAATACTTTATGTTGTAAATTTATCAAACAAAAATGACATAAAAATTTAAAACAATATATATTATGACAGGATTTTATATTTTAATTGGTGTAATCTCTTTGGTGAGTTGGCTAGTTAGTAATCAATTAAAGAGTAAATTTAAAAAATACTCTCAAGTTCAGTTAAGAAATGGAATGTCTGGTGCTGAAATTGCAGAAAAAATGTTAGCTGATAACGGAATTTTTGATGTGAAAGTAATTTCTACTCCTGGTAGGTTAACAGACCATTATAATCCGAAAGATAAAACCGTAAATTTAAGTGAAGCTGTTTACAACCAAAGAAATGCAGCAGCTGCAGCTGTTGCAGCGCATGAAGTTGGACATGCTGTACAACATGCTAAAGCGTATAGCTATTTAACCATGCGTTCTCAATTAGTACCTATAGTTAGTGTTACTTCTAAATTTTCGCAATGGTTGGTAATTGGTGGTTTAATTTTAGGAGCTGCTTCAGGTGGTTCTGGTATTGGTTTTTACATAGCTATTGTTGGTTTGGTTTTTATGGGATTTGCAACACTTTTTAGTTTTGTTACATTACCTGTAGAATACGATGCAAGTAACAGAGCCTTAGCTTGGTTAAAAGACAAAAATATGGTAACAAGAGAAGAATTTGCTGGCTCTAAAGATGCACTTAAATGGGCAGCAAGAACTTATTTAGTTGCAGCTTTGGGTTCTTTAGCAATGCTTTTATATTGGGGATTACAAGTTTTAGGAGGAAGAGACTAATGTCGCAGACATTTTTTGCATCTTACTCATGCTCTTAAAAACTTGAGTGAATTTATATAAAAAATTAAAAATAAACTTATTTAAAATGCTTCGATTTTTTCGAAGCATTTTTTTGTAGGAAACCTTTTCGTCTTTATAAGCGTCTTTGTTTTATAGAAAAGGAATATCCATTCAACCGAAAATTCACCCAATTCGTCAGATTTCTATTTATTCCTTGTAACAAAACAAGCACTTTTACAGTGTCTTATAAAATAAATCAACCCAAAATGAAAACTTTTACAACTACACTTTTTTTATTATTCTTCGGGATTTTTACAACAATTGCTCAATACACCATATCAGGTAAAATTGTTGATACACAAAACAATACACTACCATTTGCAAACATAATTTTATATAAAACTGGAAATGAAGCAAACCCGAAAGGAACCGTTTCGAACGACGATGGAAGCTATAAGTTCGAAAACATTGCTTCTGGGAAATATAAAATTGAAATTTCTATGCTAGGTTTTGAAACTCAAAAAATTAAGGAATTTGAGTTGACTTCTAATAAAATCTTCAACATAACTTTAAAAGAAGAATCGCAAACTTTAAATGAAGTTGTTATTAAAAGTAAGCGACCTGTAATTAAACAAACTGCAGAAAAATTAATTGTAGATTTAGAAAAGTCGGAAATGATTAACACAAATCTGCAAGATGTTATGCGTAAAATTCCAGGTGTTTTAGTTACTAACAATGGAATTTCAATTGCTGGAAAAGGTGGAGTTACCATTCTTATTAACGGAAAAACAACAGAATATATGGATGTTGATACCTTATTAAGAGATTTTCCTGCGGATAATATTGCTAAAATTGAATTGGTAGAACAACCTGGGGCAGAATATCAAGCTTCTGGTTCTGGGGCAGTTGTAAATATTATTTTAAAGAAAAATGTACGTTTAGGAACTCATGGTAGTGTAAATTCTTGGATTGGAGAAGATGAAGGTTTTGAATGGGGTTCTGGAGTTTCTATTGCTAGCTACAAAAACAAATTAAATTGGCAAGCTGGCGTAAATTATTCACAACCAACTTGGAGAGACGATTTGTTTTTAGTAAGAACTGTTGGTTCTGAAACTTACGACCAAGTAACTAGAGAACCTTATGATCCAGATAATTTTACCATCAATGGAAGTTTAGACTACTATATAAATGAAAATCATTCTATAGGAATTGGAGGGCGTTATAATAATAGAAAATCTACAAGAACTGTAAGTAGTGAAACCATTATATCTGATGCAAATAATAGAAACACTTTATTTTCTGAAAATTATTTTGATAGAGATCGTGCAAACTTCAATATAAACCCATATTACGAGTATAAAACGGATACAGATAAATTAGTTATAGACTTTAATTATGTAGATTTTACAAACGATAACACAAATACTTTATACGATATTGCTGGAAGTACCGTAAATTTTACTGACAGAAAATACATACAAGATGGAACATACTCTATAAAAACATATAGAGCAGATTATACAAAAACCTTTTCCGACAATTTTAAAATAAGTGCAGGAACTCGTTTTGCTGATGTAACAACAGACAACGATTTACAAACTTTTGAAGAAAACATGAATAATGGGTTTGATAAAAATGATGAAGCAAGTAGCCGTTTTGTAATTGATGAAACCATTTTCGCCTTATATTCTAAAGTAAATGCAAACTTTGGTAAATGGTCTTTTTCTGGTGGTTTACGCTATGAAGATAGTAATACAGATGGAACATCTACCTTTTTAAAAAATGGAACACCAACTACTGAAGTTCAAAAAAGGCCTATTAAAAAAGTATTTCCAAGTGCATCAATAAGCAGAAAAATTACAGATGTTTTAGGCGCAAGTGTGTCTTATAGTTACAGAATTCAAAGACCATCTTACAATAGTTTAAACTCTTTTCAACAGTTTTTAGATCCTTTTTCTGCTGGCGAAGGAAACCCAAATTTAACACCTGCTTATACTAATAATTACCAATTCAATTTAACCTACGAAGGTCAACCTTTTTTTACTGTTGGCTACAGTAAAACAGAGGATGTTATTTTTCAACTCATAAAACAAGACAATGCAACTGCACAAATTCGTCAGCAAAACGTAAACGTAGAAAACAATGAAAATTGGAATTTTCGATTATTTGCTCCCGTAAATTTTGCAAAAGGTTTAGAAGGTTATACAGGAATTATCGTAACAAATACAGATTTTCAATCATCTACTTACGATATTGATTTAAATAAATGGAACTTAATTTGGTTTATACAAGCCAGCTATCAATTACCTTGGGATGTTAATTTTGAACTAAGTGGAAATTACGGAACAGGAGCTTTAGAAGGTCAAATTGAAGTAGATTGGTTGGCAGAATTAGATTTTTCTTTCGGAAAGAAGTTTTTAGATGATAAATTAAAAGTAAATTTAGGCTTCAATAAAATGCTAAATAGAGGTTTTGTTGGAAATATTGATTATGGAAATGGAACTGCACAAGTAGAAAGTAATGGTTCTAGACAAAATATTCAGTTGCGTTTGGTGTATAGTTTTGGTTCTCAATTTGGGAAGAAAAAATCAAAAAGAAGTAGAAATAATGATGAAGAAAATAGAATTAATGACGGTAATTAATTTATGAATACAAAATTAAATAAATCTGATTGGATAATTTTAGCCATTGTTTTTGGAACCACTATAATTTTAGGTTGTTTCGATTATTATAGAGAAGGCAATAAACTCATAGAGTATTTGGTAGATTTTCCTACAAGTACACTTTTATCAATTATTGTTATCCTTATTTTTATTCAAAAAATTGTACCTGCTTTTTTAGTTGATAAAAAAAATTATGTACTTTTTTTTATTACTAGCTTACTGCTTTTAACAATTTCAGGAACATTAGATAATATTGTAGGCAGGTATAGTGCTGGTGGTAGTTTAAGTACCGTAAAAAATGTACTTTCTTACATAAATGATGGCTTATACAATGCTGTTGACATGGTGGGTTTGCCTTTAGGTATTTTGTTGATTAAGAAGTTTTATGAAGGTCAGCAAGAATTAATCACCATCCAAAAACAACAAAAAGAAAACGAATTAAAATTGTTACGCTCTCAAATAGACCCGCATTTTTTATTCAATAATTTAAATACGTTAGACGCTTTAATTGATAGCAATCCAACAAAAGCAAAAGAATATATTAATCGTTTGTCTTTAATATACAGATATTTAATTCAGACGAAAGACGCTGAAGTGATGGAACTTTCCAAAGAAATAAATTTTGCTGAAAATTATATTTTTCTGATAAAAACCAGGTTTGGTAACGATTACGAATTTACTATTGAAGAAAACACGTCTATTAAAGATAAATTTATTCCAACTGGTGCAATACAAGCTTTGTTAGAAAACGTTGTAAAACATAATAAATCTGATGGAAAAATTTCTATAAAAACAACCATTTTAATTAATGATGGTTGGTTGATAATTACAAATTCTAAATCTGATGTTGTTTCCAAACCAGCATCTTTTGGCACGGGTTTAGCCAATTTAAAAGCACGTTATAAATTGCTTTCAAATGAACAAATTCAAATACACAATATGAATAAAAAGTTTGAAATTTTTATTCCTATTATAACTTTAAGTGAATAAAAGTGTCAGGTCGAGCGCAGTTGAGACCTAAATTAACCTCTCGAATTTGCTCGAGGAAACAAAGTTAAAAATATGAATATTTTAATTTTAGAAGATGAAATTCCTGCATATCAAAAACTAACAAAATGTTTAGGTAATTTTTTTGATATAAAAATTACACATGATTGGGCAAGAACAATTATTGATGGAGAAAACTTACTAAAAGAAAATATGTACGATTTTATTTTGTCTGACATTCAGCTTTTAGACGGACTTTCTTTTGATTTGTTTGATAAAATAAAAATTGAAGCTCCAATAATTTTCTGTTCTGCACATGATGAATATTTATTTAAAGCTTTTAACACAAACGGAATTGCCTATATTTTAAAACCTTATTCACAAGATGACTTTGATAAAGCAATTAATAAATACGAATCGCTCTTTAAAAAGGGAGATTATAACTCATTAGACTCAAATACAATAGATGCTTTAAAAATAGCTTTACAACAAGAAAACACCACTTATAAAAAACGATTTGTCATTAAAAAAGCATCAGGAATTCAATTATTAAATGCCACAGAGATTGCCTTAATTACTGCTTCTGGAGATTTTTGTTTGGTGATTGATCATCTTGGAAAACGACATACCATTTCTCAAAATTTGGGAAGTATATATCAGCAATTGAATCCGAAAAAATTCTTTAAAATTAATAGAAGTGAAATTGTAAATATCGATTTTATTGATAAAATAGAAAGTCATTTTAAAAACCGATTATTAATTTCTATTAAAAATCACCAAGAAAAAGTAATGACGAGTTCTGCTACTACTTCAGATTTTAGGAAGTGGTTGGAGAGTTGATAGAAGATTTTGTATATTTCAACCTATAGAATATTAGGCTATGTTTTGGAAAAAGAAAAATAAATCTCCAATTACAATTGAAGATGAAGAATGGTTGAATAGTGATTTAGGTTGGCTAAAAGATGTTTTAAGTGAACCTCATTTTTTAGAGATAAAAACAGTTACCCCAACAAAAGAATTTTATAATATAGAATTTACTGGTATTGAAAAAGATGCACAATTTGTTCTAAACAGAACAAAAGAATTAATGTGTGTTAAAAACGATAAAATAAAACTTGAATTCTTTGATGATAGTCCAGTTCAAATGGATGATGGTTCTATTTTAACAACTCCTGCTGATATAAATGGGAGTTGGGAAAGTGCTGCAGGACTTTATGAAAAAAAAGAAAATAATACTACTATTTATATTGAAAGACAGCAATTAAAAAATCCTATATCTTTAATAGCAACAGTTGCTCACGAATTATCTCATGTTATTTTACTTGGCAAAAAAATTATTGAAGAAAATGATGAGTATTTAACTGATTTAATGGCAATAACTTATGGTTTTGGAATCTTTTTAGGAAACTCAAGGTTTTCCTTTTCTCAATTTAGTAAAGGTGCAATGTTGGGTTGGCAATCAAGTTCTCAAGGTTATCTACCAGAACAGATAATTGCTTTTTCTATGGCTTGGCTATCTATAAAAAGAAATGAAAACACTGATTACAAACAATTTTTAAATAAAACTATGTTGAAGTATTTCAATCAAAGTTATAAATATTTATCCTCTGATAATTAAGAGTGTTTTGTAATTCCTGCGAAGGCAGGAATCCATAATAAGTAATTACAAAAACAATCAGTTTTAATAATTTATTGCCACTTTTAAATAATTATAGTTAGTTTAGTTTGGCTACTATAGATTCCTGCCTTCGCAGGAATGACAAAGAAGTTAGCAAACAAGTTTAGCCCAGATTGAAACGACATCCTTTTTTCTTTTTCAGAAAAAAGATATAGTGGAAAGCTGGAAATAGCTTCAAATAAAAAACCTTCTTGATTGGTCAAAAAGGTTCTGTCTTGTATTTTGGTTCTAAAAATCTAAACGTCTAAAATCCAATTATCTAATTAGTCATTCAACTTTAAAACAGCCATAAATGCTTCTTGCGGAATTTCTACATTACCAACTTGACGCATTCTTTTCTTTCCTTTTTTCTGCTTTTCTAACAATTTACGTTTTCTGGAAATATCACCACCATAACATTTTGCAGTAACATCTTTACGTAAGGCTTTTGTTGTTTCACGTGCAATAATTTTTGCACCAATTGCTGCCTGAATAGGAATATCAAACTGTTGTCTTGGTATTAATTGTTTTAATTTTTCTACAATTTTTTTACCTATCGTATACGCATTATCTGCATGTAATAAAGCTGAAAGTGCATCTACAGGAGAACCATTTAATAAAATATCTACTCTTACTAGTTTAGATTCACGCATACCTATTGGAGAGTAATCAAAAGAAGCATATCCTTTTGATACGGTTTTTAAACGGTCGTAAAAATCGAATACAATTTCTGCCAAAGGCATATCAAAACTTAACTCTACTCTTTCTGTTGTTAGGTAAGTTTGGTTGGTAATTTCACCTCTTTTTTCGATACACAAACTCATTACTTGCCCAACAAAATCGGACTTTGTAATAATACTTGCTTTGATAAAAGGCTCCTCAACTCTGTCTAATTTTGATGGATCAGGTAAATCTGAAGGATTGTTTAACATTACAATGTCTTCTGGATTTTTCTTTGTAAAAGCGTGGTAAGAAACGTTTGGTACAGTAGTAATTACTGTCATATTAAATTCGCGCTCCAAACGTTCTTGAATGATTTCCATGTGTAACATTCCTAAAAAACCACATCTAAAACCAAAGCCTAAAGCTGCTGAACTTTCTGGTTGAAATACCAAAGATGCATCGTTTAATTGCAATTTTTCCATAGAATAACGCAACTCTTCGTAATCTTCTGTATCTACAGGATAAATTCCTGCGAAAACCATTGGTTTTACGTCTTCAAAACCTTCAATAATTTCTTGTGTTGGGTTTGCGAAATCTGTAATTGTATCTCCTACTTTTACTTCTTTAGCGGTTTTAATTCCTGTTATTAAATAACCAACATCACCTGTTTTTACAGATTTTTTTACAACTTGAGTAAGTTTTAATGTACCTACTTCATCTGCAAAATAATTTTTACCTGTGGCAACGAATTTTATTTCTTGTCCTTTTTTTATTTCTCCATTAAAAACTCTAAAGTAGGTTTCAATTCCTCTGTAAGAATTGTACACAGAATCAAAAATTAAAGCTTGTAAAGGTGCATCTGGATTTCCTTTTGGAGCTGGAATTCTATTAATAATTGCTTCTAAAATATTATCAACACCAAAACCTGTTTTTCCACTTGCGTGAATTACTTCTTCTGGATCACAACCTAACAAATCTACAATATCATCAGTTACTTCTTCCGGATTTGCGCTTGGTAAATCTACTTTATTTAATACTGGAATAATTTCTAAATCGTTTTCTAAAGCTAAATAAAGGTTAGATATTGTTTGTGCTTGAATACTTTGTGCAGCATCTACAATTAACAAAGCACCTTCACAAGCTGCAATAGATCTAGATACTTCGTAAGAAAAATCTACGTGACCTGGAGTGTCAATTAAATTCAATATATATGGCTCTCCATTATGAATATAATCCATTTGAATTGCATGCGATTTTATGGTAATTCCACGTTCACGCTCTAAATCCATAGAATCTAATAACTGCTCCTTCTTTTCACGAGAAGTTACAGAGCCTGTAAAATCTAACAATCTATCTGCTAATGTACTTTTACCATGATCTATATGTGCGATAATGCAAAAGTTTCTTATGTTCTTCATACTTCGTTTTCTAACTACGTTCAACACGCAAAGATATGCTATTTACAAACCTTCTCAAATAAAAAAAATACAATGAAATTCATTGTATTTTTTTTGTGTTTTTTAAAAGTTATACATCTCTTTCTAATTCGGCAATGGCAACTTTAAATTCTTCTTTATTAATAGCATCGTCTCCAGATTTATCATATCCTTTAATCATTTCACCTGCTACTAAACCTCTAATTAAGCCACCAACACCAGCTTCTTTTAACAGAGCCTTAACTTCGTCTCTATTTAATTTACCATCTTGATCTTTATCAAAAAAAGTAAAAGCTTCGTCAGAATTTTTAAATTTTTCTGTCATTAAAGTATGTATGTCTTGTAATATTTTTTCTTTCGGTCCCATTTTTTAAAATTGAATTAATCTTGCCATTCTGCAATAAACAAGTTGGTATCTCTACCACCTCCATTATTTCTATTAGAAGAAAAAATTAGTTTTTTACCATCATTAGAAAATACTGGAAATGCATCAAAAGTTTCTCCATGCGTTACTCTTTCCAAATTTTTACCATCTATATCTATCATATATAAATTAAAAGGAAATCCTCTTTCAGCTTCAAAATTAGAAGAAAATAATATTTTTTTCCCTGAAGGATGAAAGAACGGACTCCAATTTGCATTTCCTAAATCTGTTAATTGTCTTAAGTCAGATCCATCTGCATTACAAATATAAAGCTCCATTTCTGTAGGTTCTACCAAACCTTCTGCCAACAAATCTTTATAAGCTTTTATTTCTCCTGGTGTTTTTGGTCTTGAAGAACGGAAAATGATTTTTGTTCCATCAGGAGAGAAAAATGCCCCTCCATCATAACCTAATTCGTCTGTAATTTGTTTTACATCAGAGCCATCAATATTCATAGTGTATAATTCTAAATCGCCACTTCTGGTAGATGTAAATACAATTTTATCGCCTTTTGGAGATACTGTTGGTTCTGCATCATACCCCTTTTCATTCGTTAATTGCTTTACGATGTTTCCTTCTAAATCTGCTACAAAAATGTCGAAACTATCATACACTGGCCAAATGTATTTTCCGTTTTTACGCAAAGGAACTTCAGGGCAGTTTTCATCTACTAAATGCGTAGATGCATAAATAATGTGTTTGTTATCTGGCAAAAAATAAGCACAAGTTGTTCGTCCTTTTCCTGTAGAAATCATTGGAGGCATTTTGCCTTTAAATGTTTCATCAGCATTCATTAAAAACATCTGGTCGCAGTTTACGCCCCATTGTTTGTAATTAGATTGAAACACTAATTGTTTGTCATCAAAACTCCAATAAGCTTCTGCATTATCGCCACCAAACGTAATTTGTTTAATGCTTTTAAAATGCACTTCTTCTTTATAAATTAAAGGATCATTGGCAATAACTCTTTCTACTGATTTTGTTTCTGTGGCTTTCTTTTCATTTTTACATGAAACCACTAATAATGCAAATACAATTAGGTAAACAACTCTCATTTTCTGTTTTATTAATTAACTTTGCAAAAATAATATTTATCGTCATGAGAAACATTTTATTTCTAATATTTTTATGCTTTTTAATTTCTTGTCAACCAGAAATTAATCAAAAAAACCGAATTAAGGAAGATGTAACTTTTTTAGCTTCTGATGCATTGGAAGGTAGACAAACAGGAACTGAAGGCGAAAAAAAAGCTGCTAAATATATTGCTGAACGTTTTAATGAGTTAAACTTACAACCAAAAGGAACACAAGAATATTTACAACCTTTTACGTTTAAACCAAAAACGAATCCTCATGAGGAAGTAAAATTTGATGTAAATGGAGATGGAACCATTACAGGTAATAATGTGATTGGTTATATTGATAACAAAGCTGAAAACACCATAATTATTGGCGCTCATTACGATCATTTAGGTTTTGGTGGTGAAGGCTCTTTGTATAGAGATTCTATAAAAGCTATTCATAATGGTGCAGATGATAATGCTTCTGGAATTGCAATTTTACTAAATTTAGCTGCAAAATTAAAAAAGAAAAACACCAACAATAATTATTTATTTATGGGGTTTTCTGGTGAAGAAATGGGCCTTTTGGGTTCTAATTATTTTGTAAAAAATCCTACAATCAATACCAAAAAAGTATCTTATATGATTAATATGGACATGGTTGGTCGTTTAAAAAAAGATAGTGCTTTGGCTGTTTACGGAACAGGAACTTCGCCAATTTTTAAGCAAGTTTTAAAATCTTATAACAATAATTTTAAATTAATTCAACAAGAATCTGGTGTTGGCCCAAGTGATCACACAAGTTTTTATTTGGCAGATATTCCTGTATTGCATTTTTTTACAGGTCAGCATGAAGATTACCACAAACCTGGAGACGATTCCGAAAAACTGAACTATGATGGCATGTATTTAATTGCTGATTACATTTTTAACATTATTACAGATTTAGACAATAATGGGAAACTAGCTTTTAGAAAAACCAAGAACGAAAGTGAAAATTCTCCTCGTTTTAAAGTTGGCTTAGGTGTAATACCAGATTATATGTTCGATGGAAAAGGAATGAGAATAGATGGAATTTCTGAAGACAAGCCCGCACAAAAAGCAGGTTTACAAAAAGGAGATATTGTAATTAAATTAGGTGATAGTACTGTTACAAATATGGTGAGCTATATGCGCGCTTTATCTGTTTTTGAAAAAGGAAATACCACTAAGGTGATTGTGAAAAGAGGTGATACTGAGGTTGAAAAGGAAATTAATTTTTAGAATTAATGTTTAAAACGAAACAAGATTTTATCCATAAAATACATTTAATTATTTCTGTATGTATTGTAATTCCTGTTTCTTTTGTATATGGATTTAATCCTTCTTCGCAATTCGATATTCAGTTACAAACTGTAGATGAGCATAATTTTTTTAAAGCAATTATGGGTTTGTACCTTGGTTTTTCTGCACTTTGGGTTTTAGGTATCTTTAAAAATAAGTATTTGAAGATTGCCTTAATTACTAACCTCATATTTATGTTAGGATTAGGTTTTGGAAGAGTCATCAGTTTCTTTTTAGATGGAACTCCAACTTTTGGTTATCAATTTGGCACTTTTGCTGAAATGTTTCTTGGGTTTTATGGATTTTGGGTTTTGAGAAATCTAAAATAATTCTCTTTTTTGCAGTTCACCTTTTAATATTCGCAGTTTACAAAAAACTTATTTTATAAATTTTTTAATGATTGTTTTTTTGTGATGTAAATCATTTAAATTTATCCGTCATGAAAAAAATCATCTTACTTGTTCTCATTTTAATTGCCATTGGTTTTCTTGTTACTTCTAAAACTTCAGAAAAAAAAGCAAAAAATCCAAATTGGGAATATGTTAAAAACAAATTATTTGATGGTAAAACTGCTACTTTTAAAAAACTGAAAGGACCTATTTTAGTAGATCTTAGAAATGCTTCCAAAACTGATAGTTTGCTTATTGCAGAAATTATTGATGAAATTAGAGATATTTTACCGCATAAAGAAGTTGATTTTTTAGAGAGCTATACAGGTAAAAGTTACAGTCAGTTTTTTCGTAATTATTCTTATGATGATGTTTATAATGGCTACACTTTTGAAGACATTATAAGGTCTTTAATAATATTCGAATTTCAAAAAGGGAAAATTCAACCTTCTTCAGATCAAGAAATCATTAGAACATATGATGATTATGGAATTACCAATAGATCATATAAAACT
Source organism: Polaribacter aestuariivivens (assembly GCF_005885675.1). Taxonomy (GTDB): domain Bacteria; phylum Bacteroidota; class Bacteroidia; order Flavobacteriales; family Flavobacteriaceae; genus Polaribacter; species Polaribacter aestuariivivens. The sequence goes on along the minus strand of NZ_VANR01000004.1, from coordinate 170,834 downwards.
ATTAGAAGAAATATTAATAGAACTCACAAGGCATTTATTTGGTTAGAAGCAGACGTTTTTAATACTCAATTAAAAAAAGATATTTTAAAAGGAGAGCTTTTTAGAAGTCTTTGTTTAGTAAATGATAATAATCCTGAAGAAAAACCATCTGTTTTTGACAAAACAAGTTTAACAATTACTACAAAAATCACAGAAAAAGATATTTTTTTAATTCGTAAATTATATGAACCTGATTTTTTAAATCAATTTGAAAACTATTTAAAAAGTTCTTATTCTTGGTTTTATAGGATTTCTTTTTTAAACAAAAACTTAGCTGAAACCATTTCAATTTTTACAATTTTGTTAATTGCAGTGATTGTCTTTTTTTTATTATTTTCTTTATTCAAAAACAAAAAATGTAAGTTTTCTTTCTTCAATTATTTTTTGCCTATTTTATTTATTTGGTTATACCTTTTTGCACTTTCCTCTTTATATTATTATTTAAGTTCATACATAGAAAACTTATCAAAATCTTACAATGGTTATTGGTTTGTTTATATTCGATTTCTAACTGCTGCATCTATAACATCAATAACATTATTTACTTTAGAAAAGTTATTTTTAAGAAAGCAAGTACTTTTTACTTTTGATTTAATTGCCAAAGTAATCTTCACTTTTATTGCATTTTGTACACCAAGAATTATAGAAACTCTTATATCAAGTAATACTTTTATTGGTAATTACTTTTTTTCTTTAGAGTTTTATTTGTTCTTAAGTATAGCAATAGGAAGAGGTTTGCTAATTTATTTAAATCATTTTTCAGCATCTTTAGTCAAAGAAAAAAATATTGAATTAAGTAGGTTGAAAGAAGTAAATGCACAGGCAGAAACTAAATTATTACAAGCACAAATAAACCCACATTTTTTATATAATTCTTTAAATTCTATTGCGAGTTTAGCGCCAATTGATGCTGCAAAAACTCAAAAAATGGCACATTCTTTATCAGATTTATTTAAATACTCTATCAACAGAAAAAATGAAAATTTTGCTACAATTAAAGATGAAATTGAAATGATAAAAACCTATTTAGAAATAGAAAAAATACGTTTTGGAGAGGATTTGCAATTTACAATTCATGTTGATGAATCTCTTGAAAATTATAAAATTCCGTTGTTTTTAATTCAGCCTTTGGTAGAAAATGCTGTAAAACATGGTATTTCTAAAAATGTTGAAGAAGGGAAAATTGACATCAACATAGAAAATAGAAATAACAATATTCTTATTTCTGTAAATGATAATGGTCCAAATTTTCCAGAAGGTTTAATTAGCGGACATGGTTTGCAAACCGTTTACGATTTGTTACGCTTAAATTACAAAAACAAAGCTTCTTTAAATTTTACAAATGAGCCACAAAAAACAATAACTATTAGCATTCCTAAAACTGTATAAATATGAGTAAATTATTTACTACGCTTATTATAGATGATGAAGCTCCTGCAAGGGAAGGTTTGCAAAATTTACTACATCAATTTCCTAAAACATTTGCCATTTTAGATACTGCAAAAAACGGAATTGAAGCTAAAGAAAAAATAAACTCCTTAAAACCAGACCTTATTTTTTTAGATATAGAAATGCCAGGTTTTACAGGTTTTGAATTAATAAAGCAATTAGAAACCATACCAATTATTGTTTTCTGCACTGCTTATGACCAATACTCTTTAGCAGCTTTCGAAACCAATAGTATTGATTATTTGGTGAAACCTGTAAAATTAGAACGCATTGAAAAAACTATAAAAAAATTAAAATCTTTTGAAAAAAATATTTCTTCAGACCAAATTTTAAAGGTTTTACATGAAATTGAACGTAAAAAAGAGGTCAAAAAAATGACGACAATTACCGTTAAAAAAGAAGATAAAATCATTTTTATAAAATTAGAAGAAGTCGCATTCTTTGAATCTGACTCTAATTATGTAAACATTCATTCCCTTTCTGGCAATTATTTAAGTTCTGAAACTATTACCAATTTAGAAACAAAATTACCTAATAATTTTATTCGAATTCATAGAGGAATTATTATAAATAAAGATTTTGTAAACGATATTCAGAAATATTTTAACAGCAGATTTATCATCACTTTAAACGATAAAAAAGCAACAAGTATTACATCTGGTAGAAGTTATAATGAAAGTATAAAAAGCTGGATGAATTTATAATTTCGCATATCAAAATAAGAGTTTAAGTGTTTGATAAAAAAGCAGTAATTTTGCAAAAAAATAAATTCAGTTTTGGTAAAAATAGACAATATAGAACTTCCTGACTTTCCATTATTACTAGCTCCAATGGAAGACGTTTCAGATCCACCTTTTAGGGCTTTGTGCAAAGAAAATGGTGCTGATGTTGTGTATACCGAATTTATTTCTTCTGAAGGTTTAATACGTGATGCTGCAAAAAGTGTTATAAAGTTAGATATCTATGAAAAAGAACGTCCTGTTGGCATTCAAATTTTTGGTGCAAATTTAGATTCAATGCTAAAAACCATTGAAATTGTTGAAAAATCGAATCCAGATATTATTGACATTAACTTTGGTTGTCCTGTAAAAAAAGTAGTTTCTAAAGGTGCAGGAGCAGGAATATTAAAAGATATCGATTTAATGGTTTCGCTTACAGAAGCCATGGTTAAACACACAAATTTACCTATTACTGTAAAAACGCGTTTGGGGTGGGATCATGATTCTATAAGAATTGTTGAAGTTGCAGAACGTTTACAAGATGTTGGTTGTAAAGCCATTTCTATACATGGTAGAACACGTGCACAAATGTATAAAGGCGATGCAGACTGGAAACCAATTGCTGCAGTTAAAAATAACCAAAGAATGCACATTCCTGTTTTTGGAAATGGTGATGTTACAACACCAGAAAGAGCTATGGAAATGCGCGATAAATATGGTTTAGATGGCGCTATGATTGGTAGAGCCTCTATTGGGTATCCTTGGTTTTTTAATGAAGTAAAACACTTTTTTGAAACTGGAGAACACTTAGCAAAACCAACCATTGCAGAAAGAACTAAAGTTGCAAGAAGGCATTTGCAAATGGCTATTGATTGGAAAGGAGAACGTTTAGGCGTTGTAGAAACCAGAAGACATTACACCAATTATTTTAAAGGAATACCTCATTTTAAAGAATACAGAACTAAAATGGTAACTTCTGATGATCCAAAAGATGTTTTTAATGCCTTTGATGAAGTAGAAGCAAAGTTTGGAAATACAATTATTCCTGAGATTGGATAGGTCTGGATATCTTAAAAAATTATAAATATTTTAAATTTCAATAGAATTTACGGCTTTAATTACGTCATCTACATAATAGTCAAAATAAAACTTATCTGTTTGATATCTTAATTTAATAACTCTATCTTCAGTAAAAAGAAACACATCTAAATGCATTGTGTTAAAAAAATTAGATGTAGTTTCATATTTAAAGTAAAATATTTTACCTAATTTTTTATGATTTTCTTTTACTAGTTTATAACTAAAATTTTTCTCATAGCGTTTCTTTTGCATTAAAACGTAATTATCAATTACATCTGAAATACTTTCATTTTGTTTTTTCAAAACGCTATGTATATCAAAATAATTGTTCCAATAATTTCCAAGTTTCTTCTTGCTTGTATTGTTATTCTTTATAATTTTTCTTTTTTGACTTTCTGAATTGTCTATTTTATAAAAATTTAGGTTTCTATGATTATATGACCCTAATGGAGAATATGCTATAAAACCGTGCTTATCACTATATGTATTCCAGTTTTTAGGTGTAGTAATTTTAAAATGTTGATGAAAAGTATTGGCTTCTTCTTGAGTAATTATCCTATTCTCTAATTTTGAATCTAATTTACTATTGTTTTGAGGTATATTTTTCTTACTACAAGAAGAAAAAAATAGCAATCCAAATATAATTATAACAAGTGTTTTTTTCATTACATTTTTTTATGACATCATATTTTATCAATAAACTCTTCAGATATTCTACTACTTGCAATTTTTGCAGCAATAAAACCTAAAACAGTTATAGTAATAAACACAATTAAAAGATTTGTAAATCTGAATTCTACTGGATAAGCCAAGTTTGGAACAATCATAAAAAGCTCGAACTTCTTTTGTAAAAACACCAAAATAATAGCCAAAAACAAACCTATACACATACCGAAAAAGGTGAGTAAAAACCCTTGTAATACAAATATTTTTTTAATTTCTTTAATAGAAGCTCCTAAATTAAATAGGGTTTTTAGGTTTTGTTTTTTATCTATAATCATCATAATTATGGCACCAATTACATTAAATAATGCTATGATAACTATTAATGTAAAAATTAAATAGGACACAAAATTTTCCGTATTTATTACTTTATAAAAAACTTCATTTAATTGTTCTTTGGTTTGAACTTTATAGCCTGTACCTAATTCTTTTTGTAAATCTTCAGCTACATTATCTGATTCATTTAAATTATTTAGCTTTATTTCTATTGCTGTAATTTCATTTTCATGAAACTTTAATAGCTCTTTAGCTTCATGAATATCCACAAAAACAAATTTACCTTCAAAATCTTCAGTTCCTGAATAAATACCAACTATTTGAGTTTCTAATTTATAAAATGGAGCTCTTGGGTTTATAAATCCTGTACCTGGTTTTGGAACATTTATAGTTAAAGGTTCTCCGTAGTTTAGAGTTCCTAAAGTAAGTTTATTAGAAATACCTCTTCCAATTACTGCAGTATTTTTAAAATCTCTTTGAAGCCAAGTTCCTTGACTTAATGAAGAATCTATTTGCGTTATTTTGTTATAGTTTTCATCAACTCCTTTTATATAGGCAATTTCACTTTTATCATTATATTCTAAAAAAACACGTTCTTCTATAACTTTTGATGTTGTTGCTATAGATGTATTATTGATTAAAATATTTTGAATATTATCATCAAACAAAAAAGACTTTCCTTTAACAGTTGTTATTTTAATATCTGGATCTGAAACATCTAACATATTATAGCTAAACGTTCTTAATCCAGAGAAGCCAGAAAGTATAATAAAGAGTGCAAAAGAACCAACTATAACACCAAAAGATGCTATTATTGTAATAATATTTATAGCATTATTACTAGTTTTAGTAAATAAATATCTTTTCGCTATATATAAAGGGAAGGTTAAAGATTTTGACTGCTCTTTATGGAACATTTTTAAAGTTTAGATTTTTTTACGTTTTGGTAAAACATCCGGATTTTTTATAGGATTTTCATCTTGTCCGTTTAACGATTTATCAATTTTTTCAATATAATCTAAAGTATCGTCACCAAAAAATAATAATTCTGGCATTCTTCTAAGTTGATTTTTTGTGCGTTTTGCCATTTCATGACGAATTAAAGGTGTGTTTGATTGTACTCCTTCAATTATTTCGTCTCTTTTTTCTGACGGAAAAATACTTAAGTATACTTTTGCTACTCCTAAATCTGAAGTTACATGTACTTTAGAAACAGAAATAATTACTCCTTTCATACCATCTTGTGCTGCCTTTTGTAGCACATCTACTAAATCTTTTTGTAAAACACCTGCGATTTTACGTTGTCTGTTTGTTTCTTCCATAATGCAAATTTACAATATTTTAAAGAGTTTAATTATTGATTATACAAAAACAAAAATCTCAAAGTATGTACATACTTTGAGATTTTTATAATTATTTATTTTTATAGTTAATCTGCTAAAATAATCGCTTTGTTGTCATTTAATTCTAAAGTACCAGAATTTATTGCTAAAGTGAGTATTTTATCATCATCAGTATGTTGTTCTAATTTACCATGTAAATCATCTAACTCTAAATGTGTTTGAGAATGTACATGAATTTTAATTATACCTTCTTTTAGAACAGATACAATGGGTGCGTGATTATCTAACATTTGAAATGCTCCATTTACACCAGGAACTGATACAGCATCAATTTCTGATGAAAATAAAATCGCCTCTGGCGTCACAATTTCTAAAAACATATTTATTTAGTTTGCAGTTCGCAGTTTACAGTTTGCAGTCATTATAGACTTTTCTCTGAATACTGCTAACTATTTTTAAGCTTCCGCTAACATTTTTTCACCAGCATCAATTGCATCTTGAATTGATCCTCTTAAATTAAAAGCTGCTTCTGGATATTTATCTAGTTCACCATTCATAATCATATTAAATCCTTTAATAGTGTCTTTAATATCTACTAAAACTCCTGGTATACCAGTAAATTGTTCTGCTACGTGGAATGGTTGAGATAAGAAACGTTGTACACGTCTTGCTCTACTAACTACCAATTTATCTTCTTCAGATAATTCTTCCATACCTAAAATCGCAATGATATCTTGTAATTCTTTGTAACGTTGTAACAACTCTTTTACATTTGTAGCACAATTATAGTGCTCTTCACCTAAAATATCTGCTGACAAAATTCTTGAAGTAGAATCTAATGGATCTACTGCAGGATAAATACCTAACTCTGCAATTTTACGAGATAATACTGTTGTAGCATCTAAATGCGCAAATGTTGTTGCTGGTGCTGGATCTGTTAAATCATCTGCTGGTACGTATACTGCTTGAACTGATGTAATAGAGCCTTTTTTGGTTGATGTAATACGTTCTTGCATAGCTCCCATTTCTGTTGCTAAAGTAGGTTGATAACCTACCGCAGAAGGCATACGTCCTAATAATGCAGAAACCTCAGAACCTGCCTGTGTAAAACGGAAGATATTATCTACGAAGAAAAGTACATCTTTTCCTTGACCATCTCCAGCTCCGTCTCTAAAATATTCTGCAATTGTTAAACCAGAAAGTGCAACTCTTGCACGTGCTCCAGGTGGCTCATTCATTTGTCCGAAAACAAATGTAGCTTTAGAATCTCTCATTCCTGGTTTATCAACTTTTGATAAATCCCATCCTCCTTCTTCCATAGAGTGCATGAAATCATCACCATATTTTATAATTCCAGATTCTAACATTTCACGAAGTAAATCATTTCCTTCACGAGTTCTTTCACCAACTCCTGCAAAAACTGATAAACCACCATGACCTTTTGCAATGTTGTTAATTAACTCTTGAATTAATACTGTTTTACCTACACCTGCTCCACCAAATAATCCAATTTTACCTCCTTTTGCATAAGGCTCAATTAAATCAATTACTTTAATTCCTGTAAATAAAACTTCTGTAGAAACAGATAAGTCTTCAAATTTAGGTGCTGATCTGTGAATTGGTAAACCATTTTCGTTTTCTTTGTTTAAATTTCCTAAACCGTCAATAGCATCACCAGTTACATTAAATAAACGACCATAAATATCGTTTCCTATTGGCATTTGGATAGGACTTCCAGTAGCAATTACTTCTGCTCCTCTTTTTAATCCGTCAGTTGCGTCCATAGATATGGTTCTAACTGTATCTTCTCCAATATGTTGTTGTACTTCTAAAACTAAAATAGAACCATCCGCTTTTTTTATTTCTAACGAATCATAAATTTTAGGAAGTTCAGTGTTTTCTGTATTGAATTCAACATCAATTACTGGCCCAATAATTTGAGAAACTTTTCCTGTTGTTGTAGACATTCTGTATCTAATTATAATTATTATTTATGTTTTGAGATTTAACATCTCATTTTCAGGATGCAAAGGTAATTCTTTTGAATGTAATTAAAAAAATTTTTTATTACTAAAAAATATAATTTAAAATAAAAAAGCCTCACCAATATTGGTGAGGCTTTTCATAAAATTTATTAAAAGAATTATTTCTTGTTAGTAACTTTAACAACAACTCTTCTGTTTTGAGCTCTTCCTTCTCTGGTTTTGTTAGTTGCAACTGGCTCACCTTCTCCGTAACCAATAGCTTCTAATCTTGTTGTATTAACTCCTTGTTTTACTAAGTAGTCTCTTACAGCAATAGCTCTTTTTTCTGATAATCTTAAGTTTAATGGTGCAGAACCTGAACTATCTGTGTGACCTTCAATCACAAATGTAGCTTTAGGATTGTTATTCATTACCTCTACTATATCATTTAATTTATCAGTAACACCTGGCTTGAAAGAAGCTTTACCTGTGTTGAATAAAATTGCTTTTGCATATTCACCCATAACAGCTTCATCATCTTCGTTTATAACTGACTCAGGACAACCATTGTTTGATGCTGGTCCAGCTTCGTTAACACACTTGTCATCTTTATCTAAAACTCCATCACCGTCAGTATCTGGCCAAGGGCAACCTGAATTAGAAACAGGACCTGCTACGTTTGGACATTTGTCATTCTTATCAACAACACCATCTCCGTCTGAATCTGGACAACCTTTGTTAGCTTTTGTTCCTTTTTCGTTAGGACACATATCATCTTTATCAGCTACTCCATCTCCGTCTGAATCTGGACAACCATTCATTGCTGCTAAACCAGCAGTATTTGGACAAGCATCATCAGAATCTTTGATTCCATCACCATCAGCATCAGGACAACCATTAAATTCTTTTAAACCTGCAACTTCTGGACAAGCGTCTTCTTTGTCATATACGCCATCACCATCAGTATCTTTCCCTCCAAACTTAATTACTAAACCTAAAGTAGTTTGGTAGTGAGCTCTTACTTCATCAGCAAAACCTTTTTTAGTTCCGGTTTGGAAGTTTAAACCTAAGTTATCGTTAAACCAAGTATTGAAACCAAAACCTGCGTTAATCATTCCTTCTCCGCTAGAATCAACTGCAGTATAACCACCACCTAAATATACATAAGGGTCAAACCAACCAGTTTCTCCAACTAAATTATTAACATCATACTTTACGATTGCGTCTACAGCCCAGTATAAAAAGTCAGAATCGTTTTCCGCAACTACAGTTTCAATCTTATTTATAGATCCTGCTAATTGTAGAGAAAATCCTTTATTTAGGTATTTATCTGCAGAAATTCTAGAAATAGATGGCAATACATTCCAATCTCTATTTCCAAGTAAATCTTTAATCTGCTCACTAAAGTCGCTAGTGTTATAAAAATCTACATTATTCATTCCAAAACCTACTACCCATGGGTTGTTTTCGTCTTGTGCATTTACGTTGCTAACTGTTACCAACGTAAATAAAGCTATCACAGCTAATTTTAATCGTTTCATTATCAAATTTTTAAATTAAAAGTTCGTTATTTTATTCGCAAAAGTAAGTTGTTAAAACTTATCTACAAAGACAAATCTACAAAATCTTCATAAAAAAGACAACTTTTTTTAAGTATGGTTAAATTACACCCAACTCTTTTCCAATCTTTTTGAATGCATTAATTGCTTTATCTAAATGTTCTTTTGTGTGCGCTGCAGATAACTGTACTCTTATTCTTGCTTTTTCTTTAGGAACCACAGGAAAAAAGAATCCAATAACATAAATGCCTTCTTCTAAAAGTTTGTTTGCCATGGTTTGAGACAGTTTTGCATCGTACAACATTACTGGAACAATGGCTGCATCTGCACCTACTAAATCAAAACCTGCTTTTTCCATTTCTGTTCTAAAATAATTGGTGTTCCATTCTAATTGGTCTCTTAATGAAGTGTCATTGCTAATTAAATCAAAAACTTTTAAGGCACCTCCAACTAAAGCTGGTGCTAATGAGTTAGAAAATAAATAAGGTCTTGAGCGTTGACGAAGTATTTCTATCACTTCTTTTTTACCAGTTGTATAGCCACCCATTGCTCCTCCAAGTGCTTTTCCTAAAGTTCCTGTTACAATATCTACTCTGTCCATTACGTTTTTTAATTCTACAGTTCCTCTACCTGTTTTACCTATAAAACCTGTTGCATGACATTCGTCTACCATCACTAAAGCATCGTATTTATCTGCCAAATCGCAAATTTCATCTAGTTTGGCTACAATACCATCCATAGAAAAAACTCCATCAGTAACTATAATTTTAAAACGATGATTTTGTTTGTTTGCTTCAATTAACTGTTCTTCTAGAGATTGCATATCGTTATTATTGTAACGATAGCGTGCTGCTTTACACAAACGTACTCCATCTATAATGGATGCATGATTTAAACTATCAGAAATAATAGCATCGTCTTTTGTTAAAAGCGGTTCAAAAACGCCACCATTGGCATCAAAAGCTGCTGCATAGAGAATAGTATCGTCTGTGGTATAAAAATCTGCAATCTTTTTTTCTAATTGTTTATGAATATCTTGAGTTCCGCAAATAAAACGAACTGAAGACATTCCAAAACCATGAGAATCCATAGTGTCTTTTGCAGCTTGAATTACCTCTGAATTGTTAGACAATCCTAAATAATTATTGGCACAAAAGTTAATCACTTCTTCTCCTGTAGAAATTTTTATCACTGCATCTTGTGAAGATGTTATGATTCTTTCTGATTTGTATAAACCTGCTTCTTTTATTTCTTGTAGCTCTTTATTTAAAGTATCTTTAATTTTTCCGTACATTTTTTATCAATTTAGAAGTAACAAAGTTACAAAGTTTATTTTCTTTGGTTATACTTCAACAACATCAATTTTTTCATTTATGTAAATGAGAATTTTTTTATCAATTTTATAATTCATGGTTTTTAAAACACTTTCGTAGTTTTTTATTTGTTGATGATGTTTTTTTGAAGGAGCTCCCGTTTTATAATCTATAATTGTAACTTCTTTATTCGTGTTGAAAACTAACCTATCTGGAATTATAATTTGATTATCTATAGTTACAATTTCTCGCTCATTAAAAACATTTTCTTCACTTAAATAATAAGCACTTAATTTTGGGTGATTTACAACACTTTTAATCTTTTCTTTGATAAATTTTCTTTTATTTTTATCTAAAATACCTTGTTGTTCATACAGCATAACTACTTCTTCAATTTGCTGATTTGTTTTTATTTTTGAAAATATTTCGTGCAATAAATTTCCATAATCTATGGCTTCACCTTGAGCAGTATTCCATAATTTGGATGCCCCTGCCAACAAAATAATATTATGTTCTTTCCAAGGTGTTCCAATAAATTTTTCATGAATTTCTGTAACACTATTGTCTTCTTTTTTGTAACTAACTCTTTTTTTATTACCAAAAGAATAGTTTAATAAATCATCATTCCACATTGATTTTTCTTTCAAATAATTGATAAAAAAACCTGAATAAAATTTTAAATCTTCTTCTTTATTTTTGCCTACTAATTTTTTATCTGTTATAACATGTAATTGCTCAACAGCTCTTGTTAATGCAACATATAATAAGTTGAAATTATCTAGCTCTAAAGCTTCTCTTTGTGAGTTAAAAATCTCTAATCCTGTGGCATTTACGTAGCTCAAATCACGATTATAGGGCACCAATAATTCTTGAAAATTTGCATAACTTTCAGGTAATTCGTCCAACCAAACTTTCGGATTTATTTGTTGATAAATATCTACGTTACAAGGAAAAATAACGACTGGAAACTCCAAACCTTTCGATTTATGAATCGTCATTACTTGAACCGCATTTGTATTCTCAGGAGCAACTATACTTAATTTCTCTTTTTTGATTTCCCAGAAATCTAAAAAATCTTGCATGTTTGTGCTTTTTCTTTGTTGCTCTAAAACCACGTCTAAAAAAAATTGTATGTATGCATTTGATGAATCTATCAATCGAAATCCTCTAACAATTTCTTCGATTTTTTCATAAAAAGGAAGTTGCTGAAAAGTTGATACCTCGAAAGTGATACCGTATTTTTTTAGATTTTGAAAAATGACCTCGTTCGTAGATTTTGCAAAGGTTTTTAAAAATTGATGTTTGGGTTCTTCAACTTGTAAATGTTCGTGTAAAAAATATAACATTTCAAAACGAGATTCTTCATTATTTGGATGTTGTAAAACCTTTAAAACGTTGATAATAAAGTTGATTTTTACATTATTTTGAAGTAATAATGTTTCTGATGAAATAATATTTATACCATTTTCTGATAAATAATTTGCAACAGCAACTCCATCTTTTTTAGTTCGTGTTAAAATGCAGATTTCACCCAAAGAAAAATCATTTTCGAGTTCTTTAATTTTCTCAAAAACCTTCTTTGGATATTTTAATTTATCAACTTTCTTATCATCTTCTTTTTCCAAGAATGAAAGTGATACAAATCCGCCTTTTTTGGCATTTTCTTTTTGCTGATTTCCCTCAAAAAACAACTTTTTATAATCTTCATTTTGAAGAAATTTAGATGAATGCTGAAAGAACGAATTATTAAAATCGATAATTTCTGAATAGCTTCTAAAATTGGTTTCTAATTCTTTAACATCCTTTGAAATTTGAAAAAGATTTTTTTCATTTTCTGTTTCTGAACCCAAATTAATAAACTGTTCTGCTTTTCCTCCACGCCATCTATAAATGGCTTGTTTACCATCACCAACCAACATTAAATTGCTGTTTTCTTGCGCCAAAGCATTATCTATTAACGGAATTAAATTTTGCCATTGTAAAACAGAAGTATCTTGCATTTCGTCAATAAAATAATGCATAAAACGTTGCCCAATTCTTTCATAAATAAATGGTGCTGGTTGGTCTTTTATATTGTCGGAAATTAACTGATTAAACTCTGCATTTAAGCGAATATTATTTTCTTCTTTTATGGTATCTAATTCAGTATTTATATTATTTAAAACCGCTAACGGAATTATACTTTTTAATGCCAATTTATTCATTAAAAATTGCTGATAAATTTTTTTCGCTTCGTGAAAAAACTCTATAATTTCTGGTACAATTGCATCTATTGAAGCAGTAATTTCTAGTTTTGCTGTTTTTGTGTAATACTGATTGTTTGCTATTGCTTTTTCAATAGTTTCGCTTCTTTTTATAAAGTCGATATTTACTGATTTTTCAGTCAAGTCTGCAAAAAATTTCGGTACAGTTCCACGCATAAAATCTTTTGGCTCTAAACCTGCAGAGTTTATTAAATTCAAACAATTTTGCCCAACTTCTTTTAGTGACTTTTTTAATTCTTTTTGATGTGTAAAAAGCTTTGATTTTAAATTTGTGAAATCATCTAATTTTTTGTCTGCTAATTCCCTAAAATGCTTGTTATCATCTTCATTCAACAAAATTTTAGCAAAATCATTTAAATCTTTAGAAATATCCCAAGATTTATCATCATCAATTTTATCTAAAGAATAATCTATTAAAAGATTGGTTAATTTTTTATCTGTTCCTATCTTAGAAATTAATACATCTACAGCTTCATTTAGTAAAGAAACTGCGTCCATTTCTACTTCAAAATTTAATGGCAAACCTAAATCGTACGCAAAATTCTTAATAATTTTATGCGTAAAACTATCAATAGTGGTAATTGAAAATGCAGCATAGTTTTGCAGAATTGCATCTAAAATTTTTTTACTTCGTTGTTGTATTGTAGGCTTATCAACAGAAATTTCTTCAATAATAATCTTGAATAAATCGTTCTCTTTTCCTTCGGTAAAATCTTCTAAGTTTTCTAAAACTCGCTCTTTCATTTCACCAGCTGCTTTGTTGGTAAAAGTGATGGCTAATATTTTCTGAAAACGAAAAATATCTTCAGAATTTAGTAAAATTTTTAAGTACTCTTTTACGAGTGTAAAGGTTTTTCCACTTCCTGCAGAAGCGTTGTAAACTTGAAAAGTTGAAGGTTGACGCACAGTTTATTTTTACTGCAAAATAATGCTTTTAGGTGCAAGAATCAAGAGAAAAGAAAATAAGAATTGGTAAGAGTATTTTTAATACTAACCCAAACCAACATCTAAAGACATCATTACAATAAAACCACCTATAAAGCCAAGTGTAGCAATATCTGTATATTTATCTCTTTGTGTTTCAGGTATTACTTCTTCAACAACTACAAAAATCATAGCTCCTGCTGCAAATGCTAGTGCATATGGTAAAATTGGAGTAAAAAACGATACTGCTAAAGCTCCTAAAACTGCTGCAATTGGCTCTACAACTGCAGATAATTGTCCGTACCAAAAACTTTTTAATCTACTAACACCTTGCCTTCTTAATGGCATTGCTACTGCAAAACCTTCTGGAAAATTTTGAATTCCAATACCAATTGCCAATGAAATGGCTGCAATAATCATTTCTGTTTGTTCCACACCAACCAAAGTGGAAGCTGCTCCAAATAAAACTCCAACTGCTAAACCTTCTGGAATATTGTGTAAGGTAATTGCTAAAACCAATAGGGTTGTTCTATGCCAATTTGTTTCAACACCTTCAGCTTCACTTTTATCAAAATTAATATGTAAATGTGGTAATAATTTATCCATTCCAAAAAGTGATAAGGCTCCTAAACCAAAACCAATTGCAGCTGGAAAAACTTTTATAAAACCTTCTCCAGGACTATTTTCTATTGCTGGTGATAACAAACTCCAAAAACTGGCAGCCACCATTACGCCTCCAGTAAAACCCAACATACCATCTAAAACTGCTCTGTTTGCTTTTTTAAAAAAGAATACTAAAGCTGCACCTAAAGCTGTTAAACCCCAAGTGAAAAGTGAGGCATACAATGCTGCTTGAATTGGATGTTCTTTTCCAAATTCCACTAAGTGATTAAATGTTATCATGATTTTTTTATGTATAAGTTATTTGCTATTTTATTTGATATTGATAGTTTTTTTTCGTCAACTAAAATGGATAAAGAATCGTCGAAATTTTCTTTTTCTAATACCGTAATTTTTTTACCTAAAACAATTCCTTTTTTATCTAAAAACTGTAAAAACTCTGAAGATGAATCATCTACACCTACACAAATTCCTGTTTCATTTTTATGCAAAGTAGATAATAAACTTTTCTCAATGGTTTTTAAATTTCCTTCATTATCTGGAATTGGATCTCCATGAGGGTCGTGTGTTGGAAATCCTAAAAACTCATCTAACTGATTAATTAATTTTGCAGATTTAATATGCTCTAACTGTTCTGCAACTTCATGCACTTCATCCCAAGAAAAATTTAATTTTTCTACTAAAAAAACTTCCCATAAACGATGTTTTCTTACAATATTTGCAGCAGTTTTTTTACCTAGGTCTGTTAATTTTACTCCTTTGTATTTTTTATAAATAACAACTTTTTTGTCAGATAGTTTTTTAATCATATCTGTAACAGAAGAAGCCTTTGTTTGAAGTTTTTCTGCAATGGAATTAGTACTAATTCCTTTAGTACCATCTAGTTCTAAATGATAAATTGCTTTTAAATAATTTTCTTCAGAAAGCGTAAACATTTTTAATTATTTAGACAACAAATATATACTTTTTATTTTAATAAAAATATATATTTAGTCTTAACTAAAAATTATACATATATTTGTCAAAAATATTATTTATACAAATGAAAAATACGTTTGAGATTATTTGTTTTTTGGTTTTTGGATTTTTTTCTACTTACGCACAAAACAATAGTATTTCTGGTAGAGTAACTTCAAATGGATCTTCTTTACCATATGTAAATATCTATTTAAAAAACACAAAACAAGGTACTTCAACAAACGAAAAGGGCTTTTTTGAGCTTAAAAATATTCCAAATGGTACGTATACAATTGTAGCAAGTTCTGTAGGTTTTAAATCAAAATCGGCAAAAATTGTACTTAATGGTAATAAAAACTTTACTAAAAACTTCAATTTAAATGAGAATAGCTCTTTAGATGAAATTGTTATTTCCGGAACTTTAAAACCTGTTACAAAATCAAACAGTCCTGTTCCTGTAGAGGTTTACAGTAAAACATTTTTTAAGAAAAATCCAACACCATCTATTTTTGAATCATTACAAAATGTAAATGGTGTTCGCCCACAATTAAATTGCAATGTTTGTAATACAGGTGATATTCATATTAATGGTTTAGAAGGACCTTATACGTTTGTTCTAATTGATGGAATGCCAATTGTAAGCGGACTTTCAACCGTTTATGGTTTAACAGGAATACCACAAGCCTTGATAGAAAGAGTTGAAGTTGTAAAAGGACCTGCATCCACATTATATGGCTCTGAAGCTGTTGGTGGAATTATAAACATCATCACCAAAAAACCTTCAAACGCACCAAAATTAACCACAGACGTTTTGTCTAGTTCTTGGGGAGAAGTAAATACAGATATTGGTTTAGGTTATCAGATTTCAGAAAAAACATCTGGTCTTTTAGGTGTAAATTATTTTAATTATCAAAATAGAATTGATAACAATAATGATGGTTTTACAGATTTAACTCTTCAAAATAGAATATCAATTTTTAACAAAATCAATATTGAAAGAAAAAGCAATAAAGTTTTTACAATTGCTGGGAGATATGTTTATGAAGATAGATGGGGAGGAGAATTAGACTGGGAAAAAGAATTTAGAGGAACAAATAAAAAATATGGAGAAAGTATTTATACCAATCGTTGGGAAACCTTTGGAACCTATCAATTGCCAACATCAGAAAATATTAATTTTCAGTTTAGTGCAAATGGACATTATCAAGATTCTTTTTATGGAACTGATGCTTACGATGCTAAACAACTCATTGGTTTCGGACAACTTGTTTACAACAAACAAATTACCCAAAAAAACGATTTGTTAATAGGTTTGGCGTATAGATACACATTTTATGATGATAATACTTTTGCTACTTTAAATGAAAATGGAACAATAAATCAACCCTCTATTACGCATTTACCAGGTATTTTTGTACAAGATGAAATTGCTTTAAATACACAAAATAAATTGCTTTTAGGCGCAAGATGGGATTACAATAGTTTGCATGGAAGTATTTTTTCACCAAGATTAAATTACAAGTGGAATTCCAAAGATAAATCAGATATTTTTAGAGCAAGTATAGGTAATGGTTTTAGAGTTGCTAATGTATTTACAGAAGACCATGCTGCATTAACTGGTGCTAGAGAAGTAGAATTTGATGGCGAATTAGAACCAGAAACTTCATGGAATGTAAACTTTAATTACGTAAAGAAAATAAATACAGAAAACACTTTTATTACCTTAGATGCTAGTGCCTTTTACACCTATTTTGATAATCGAATTTTACCAGACTATGAAACAGATCCAAATAAAATTATTTATGCCAATTTAGAAGGATTTTCCGTTTCAAAAGGTATTTCGTTAAATACAGATATTTTATTTACAAACGGATTATCTATAAACGCTGGAGCAACTTTAATGGATGTTTCTATTACAGAAAACAATGTAAAAAAAAGGCAATTATTAACTGAGAGTTTTAGTGGTGTTTGGTCTATTTCATACAAATTCAATAGTAGTTTTTCTATGGATTATACTGGAAATGTTTATGGTCCAATGAGATTACCTTTGTTGGGCGAAAAAGATACAAGAGCGCCAAATTCTCCTTGGTTTAGTATTCAAAATATTCAGTTGACAAAAAAATTTACAAACACTTGGGAAGTGTATGGAGGCGTGAAAAACTTATTAAACTTTACACCTGCAGTAAACAGTATTAATAGTGCAAACAACCCTTTTGATGTTGGAGTTGATACAGAAAAAAACCCAGAACAAGCTTTTGATCCTAGTTACGTATATGCTTCTAACCAAGGTATAAGAGCTTTTTTAGGGATAAGATATACTTTGTTTTAAATGAAAAAAATATATTTAATTTTTATTTTAATTAGTAGTTTAAATACTTTTTCACAGAAAGAAATAAGTAGTTTAAAAACTTATACCTTTTCTGAAGTTGAGAAAACTTTTGTGCAAAAGCCAAAACCAATAATTATTTTCACTCATACAGATTGGTGCAAAATTTGCCACGGAATGCAAAAAACAACTTTTAAAAACGATGAAATAATTCAACTTTTAAATGAGAATTTTTATTTTGTCAAATTAAATGGAGAAGAAAAAAATAACATTCATTTTTTAGGAAAAACTTTTAAATACAAACCTACAGGAGCAAATACAGGAATTCATGAATTAGCAAATGAATTAGCATCAGTTAAAGGAATAATCTCATACCCCACAACAACAATTTTAAATACTAAATTTGAAATTAGTGCGCAACTAATAGGCTTTTACAACAGTAAAAAATTAAAAAAAATATTAGAAAAGTATTTGAAAAAATAATTATTGCTCCCAAAGTCTTGGGTTTAAAGACCTATTTCCAAAACTATAAACAATCCCAAAAGAAAAATAAATATGTGATTTCTGACTCTCAAACTTAGATTCAGAAAATTTATACATAAGTTGAAGATTCAAACCATATTTTGGTGTAAACCAAAATGTATTTCCTGCTCCAAAATTTAAAGTTGGCGTAAATTTTAAGGCACTTATAAAACTTCCTCCTAACAAAATATAAGGCACAACATTATTTACAGATGTACCAAAATCATATCGTAAAATTCCATCAAAAGTGGTATATTTTTGGTTATCGCCAACAGCAGTAGCAAAAGCCCCATCTAATGTTAAGCCTTTAAATAAATATCTAGAAATGTTTAATCTCGGTGATTGATATGCTAATTGTCCGCCAACAATTTTTGCATCTTCAAAAGAATATTTTGCACCAGCAAGACTAACACCTGCAGTCCATTTACTTCCTTCATTTTGAGCATTTACATTTAATAAAAATGTAAAAAGAAATAATGCTGTAATGATAATTTTTTTTTCCATAAATGAAGGATTGCCTCGTTTTTTATATAAACTGATTATTGGCAAATATATTGTAATCTTCAACAAATCAAAATACTAAATGGTTTTTTATTAATGAACTTCTTACATTTGCACAAAATTTAGCACGTTGAGTAAGCAGAATATTGTAAACCAATACCAAAAATCTGCGTTAGTATCGCAGGTAAATTCACAACTTCAACAAGAACAAAACCATTTTCAAATATCGAATTTGGTAGGATCTTCGTTGTCTTTTGTTATTTCCGAAACTTTTAAAAAGGCAGACAAACCTTATCTTTTAATTTTTAATGATAAAGAAGAAGCTGCTTATTATTTAAATGATTTAGAGCAACTTTTAGGAGACAAAAACGTGCTTTTTTATCCTGGATCTTATAGAAGACCTTATCAAATTGAAGAAACCGATAATGCCAATGTTTTATTACGTTCTGAAGTTTTAAACAGGATAAATTCTCGAAAAAAACCTGCTGTAATTGTAACCTATCCAACTGCACTTTTCGAAAAAGTAGTTACTAAAAAAGAGTTAGAAAAAAATACGCTTAAAATTACAGTTGGCGAAAATTTGTCGCTTGATTTTGTAAACGAAGTTTTATTTGAATACAAATTTAAACGTGTAGATTTTGTTACAGAACCTGGTGATTTTTCGGTTCGTGGAGGAATTATAGATGTTTTTTCTTTTTCAAATGATGAGCCTTACAGAATCGAATTTTTTGGCGATGAAATTGATAGCATCAGAACTTTTGATGTAGAAACACAACTTTCTAAAGAGAAATTGAAAAAAGTTTCTATCATGCCAAATGTAGAAAATAAAACTCTGAAAGAAAGTAGAGAAAGTTTTCTGAAATACATCTCATCAAAAACCATCATTTTTACCAAAAATATCGATTTATTAGTTGGAAATTTAGACAAATTCTATCAAAAAGCAGAAGAGGCTTTTAACGATTTATCTAAAGAAATAAAGCACGCAAAACCAGCTGAATTATTTTGCGATGGAACTTTTATAAAAAATCAGCTACACGATTTTTTATTAGTTGAAATGTCTCCTCGAGCGCAGTCGAGAGGTCTTTCTGAAATCAATTTCGATACAATTCCACAACCTTCATTTAATAAAAAATTCAATTTATTAATTGCTGATTTAAACGAACATCATAAAGCTGGTTTTACCAATTACATTTTCTGTGCAAACGAACAACAAGCAAAGCGTTTTCATGATATTTTTGATGATGCTGAACAGGAAGTACACTACGAAACTGTTGTTTTTCCATTATACCAAGGTTTTGTAGATGTTGATAAAAAATTAGTTTGTTATACAGATCATCAAATTTTTGAACGTTATCATAAATTCCGATTAAAAAATGGCTACGCAAAAAAACAAGCCATTACGCTTCAAGAACTAAATAAACTGGAAATTGGCGATTATGTAACCCACATGGATCATGGAATTGGAAAATTTGGTGGTTTGCAAAAAATAGATGTTCAAGGTAAAAAACAAGAAGCTATTAAGTTAGTTTATGGCGAGCGTGATATTTTATATGTAAGCATTCACTCGCTTCATAAAATTTCTAAATTTAATGGTAAAGATGGTAAAGCACCAAAAATATACAAATTAGGTTCTGGTGCTTGGAAAAAAATTAAACAAAAAACCAAAGCCAGAGTTAAACATATTGCATTTAATTTAATTCAATTATATGCAAAAAGAAAACTTCAAAAAGGTTTTGCTTTTGGACCAGATACACATATTCAACATGAATTAGAAGGAAGTTTTATGTATGAAGATACTCCAGATCAATTTACTGCAACGCAAGATGTAAAAAATGACATGGAAAAAGAGCAACCTATGGACAGATTGGTTTGTGGTGATGTTGGTTTTGGAAAAACAGAAGTTGCAGTAAGAGCTGCTTTTAAAGCGGTTGATAATGGAAAACAAGTTGCCATTTTAGTACCAACTACAATATTGGCATTTCAACATTATCAAACATTTACAGAGCGTTTAAAAGATTTTCCAATTCGTATAGATTATTTAAACAGATTTAGAACCGCAAAACAAAAAGCAGCTGCCATTAATGGTGTAAATGATGGTTCTGTAGATATTATTATTGGCACACATCAATTAACAAATCAAAAAATAAAATTTAAAGATTTAGGTCTTTTAATTATTGATGAAGAACAAAAATTTGGTGTTGCTGTAAAAGATAAATTGAAAACTTTAAAAGAAAATGTAGATACGTTAACCCTAACTGCAACTCCAATTCCGAGAACACTACAGTTTAGTTTAATGGCTGCCAGAGATTTATCTGTCATAAAAACACCACCACCAAACAGACATCCAATAGAAAGTCACGTAATTCGTTTTTCTGAAGAAGTAATTCGTGATGCCATTTCTTATGAAATTTCAAGAGGTGGTCAAGTTTTCTTTATTCATAATAGAATCGAAAACATAAAAGAAGTTGCTGGTTTGTTGCAAAGATTGGTTCCTTCAGCAAAAATAGGTATTGGTCATGGACAAATGGAAGGTAAAAAATTAGAGCAATTAATGCTCGGTTTTATGGATAACGAATTTGATGTTTTGGTTTCTACCACAATTATTGAAAGTGGTTTAGATGTGCCAAATGCAAACACCATTTTTATTAATAATGCAAATAATTTCGGCTTGTCCGATTTGCACCAAATGCGTGGTAGAGTTGGACGTAGTAACAAAAAAGCATTTTGTTATTTTATAACACCTCCTTATCATATGATGACAGATGATGCTAGAAAACGAATTGAAGCTTTGGTGTTGTTTTCTGATTTAGGAAGTGGAATTAACATTGCCATGAAAGATTTAGAAATTCGTGGAGCTGGAGATTTATTGGGTGGCGAACAGAGTGGTTTTATTAATGATATTGGTTTTGATACATATCAAAAAATATTACAAGAAGCTATTGAAGAATTAAAAGAAAATGAGTTTGCAGATTTATATCCAACAGATAATTCTAAGCCAAAAGAATACGTAAAAGAAGTACAAATAGATACCGATTTTGAAATTCTTTTTCCTGATGATTATGTAAATTCCGTCACTGAAAGATTGGCTTTATACAACAAACTAGGAACTTTAGAAAAAGAGGAAGAGCTACAAACTTTTGAAAAAGAAATTACAGATAGATTTGGAGAAATTCCAACACAAGTAGAAGATTTATTGGATTCCGTACGAATAAAATGGTTAGCGAAGGAGTTAGGGTTAGAAAAAATTATTTTAAAACAAAAAAGAATGCTTGGTTATTTTGTTTCTGATCAACAAAGTGATTTTTATCAAACTGAAGCTTTTTCACGTGTTTTAAAATATGTACAACAAAACCCTAAAAGTTGTGTAATGAAAGAAAAACAAACTAAAAATGGTTTGCGATTATTAATCACTTTTATAAAAATTGATTCAGTTAAAACTGGATTGAGTATTTTACAGAAAATTTAAACGCGAAGTCAGGTTGAGCGCAGTCGAAACCTAAATAAGTAATTCTTTTAAAAACCTCTCGAATGCGCTCGAGTAAACATTCTTAAAAACAAATGCAAAACTCTCATATAAAAAATTTATCTGTACTTCTTTTAGGAACGTTATGTATTAGTACTTCTGGAGTTTTAGGTAAGTATATAAATATGTCTCCAGAAGTAATTATCTGGTTTCGTTCTATTTTTGCAGGAGTGTTTTTACTTATTTATTGTAAGTTTAAAAATGTAAATTTAAAAATAAAACAACGAAAAGACTTAATGCCATTTCTAATCAGTGCCATTTTAATGGCAACTCATTGGATTACCTATTTTTATGCTTTAAAACTATCTAACGTTGCTATTGGAATGTTATCAATTTATACATTTCCAGTAATTATTGCGTTTTTAGAACCGTTTTTTATCAAAACGAAATTTAATCCAATACATATTTTTTTGGGACTATTGGTGTTAACAGGTTTGTACATTTTAACACCTGAATTAAGTTTGGGAAATTCCGATTTAAAAGGAATTCTTTTAGGTGTTTTTTCTGCGTTTTGTTATGCGATTAGAATCTTAATTTTAAAACAACATGTTGGCAGTTATAATGGAAGTATGCTCATGTTTTACCAAACTTTAATTATTAGTATTTTAATGCTTCCTCTTTTATTTTTTGGAAATTTTTCTAACTTCCAAAGTCAATTACCTTATTTGATTTTATTAGCATTAATAACTACAGCAATTGGGCACACAATGCTGGTGCATTCTCTAAAACATTTTTCGGCTTCTACAGCAAGTATAATAAGTAGTATTCAGCCAATTTCTGGAATTGTAATTGCTTATTTAATTTTGAATGAAATTCCTAAGCAAGCAACTTATATTGGTGGAAGCTTAATTTTGTTAACTGTTGTTATTGAAAGTTTTAGAAGTAAAAAGTAAATCTAATTATTAAAACAACTCTTTATTAGAAATATCTAAATAATTACGTTTTACAAAAGCCAAAATTGTTTCTAAAATTTCACCCATATTTTTACAATCTTTAAACTTTACATCACCCACATATTTTATTAAATGCGACTTTAAAAGCTCTATATTTTCTGGATAAGAAATGGTATCTGACTTCATACATTTTATTAAACGTGCAGTTCTTCTTGGTGCAGTAATCATTCTTTTTGCCATATAAGAACGTTCTTCTATTTTATATTGACGAATAGAATCGTTTTGTAATTTTTTTCCCACCATTTCAATCATTTTAAAGTTCTCTTTCATGAACTGCAAGTTGTAAACTTTTAAGTTTCCTTCAAAAGATTGTTGGTCAAAATCTATGGCTCTAATTTTATAAATAATATGATCAAAATCGTGCGTAGGCGTTATTACATAATTGTAAGAACGCATATCACCTAACAAACGCACTAAACAACGCTCTTTAAATTTTACAAATTCTTTGGCTATTTGTGATTTTTCTAATTCTGTACAATGTGGTAAAAAATCTCTTATAAAATCGTCACCAGGAATTCCAGCAATATGCTCTTCAATTAGTGTGTTTCCATGTACTAAAAAGTTCATACTATGTGGAGACAAAATGTGCTCTAACTCTAAGCCGTAAATTCTGGAAGCATCAGCTTTTTTAACATAGAAATAAGTAAAATTGTCATTTAAAATATTTCTTATTTTAATACGAAATGGTTTTGAATTTCCAAAAGTACAGTAATCAATTGCATCAACATTTAAAAACGGAATACCATCATCATTTCCATCTGAATGCAACATTGTGTAAACTTTTTTTAAGCTTCTATCAATTTCTGCTCTGTCTGAATCTGAATAATAAGTTCGTATCCAAAGTGTGTCTTCATCATTTTTATCGTAAACAGTAACAGAACCTTGAAAACGCAATAAATCTTCGTAATAGATAGAAATTTTTATATTTCTCTTGTAATTTTTTAAATATGCATTCAGCATTTCATTTACGGGAAATGCTGGTTTTTTTTTAGACATCAATTTTTTTTCTACTGCCATCTCTCTTTTCTATTGATTTTGCTCAAAAATAAGAATAATTAAAGGATTTTTTGTTGAAATGATTTTGCTGAAATGATTTTGTCAAGAATTGATGAATTAAAAAAATTAAATTTGAAACTCTTTTCTCTTACTTCTCTTTCCAAACTTCTAAACCAACTCAAACATTTTTCCTGGTAAAGGTTTGGAAACACCTTTTAATTCCATTTGAAGTAAAATAGATGATAATTGATATACTGGAATATTACATTCTAAAGAAATTACATCTAATAATTGCGCTCCTTTTTCATGCAATAAGTCATAAATTTTTTGCTCGCTTTCATTTAACTTTACAAATAATTGTTTTTGAATTGTTTTGGGTTTTTGTTTGATATCCCAGTTTAGCATTCTAATAATTTCATCAGCAGAGTTTAATAAAAAAGCTTTGTTATTTTTTATAAGATTGTTGCATCCTTTGCTATACAAATCTGTGGTTCTTCCAGGAACCGCAAACACATCTCTATCATAAGAATTTGCAATATCTGCAGTAACTAATGAGCCTCCTTTTTCAGCAGATTCAATAATTATTGTTGCTTTAGAAATGCCAGCTACAATTCTATTTCTTTTTAAAAAATTTTCTCTTAATGGTGTTTCTTTATGCCAAAATTCGGTTAAAAACCCACCATTTTCATTTACTGAATTAATGTATTTTTTGTGAACTTTCGGATAAATTTCGTCTAAACCGTGTGCTAAAACTGCAATGGTTTGCAAATTATTTTTAATGGCAGCTTTGTGTGCACAAATATCTACACCATAAGCAAAACCACTTACTATTATTGGGTTATATTCTTTTAAATCGTCAACTAATTTGTTACAAAAATCGCGTCCGTAAGAACTCATGTTTCTTGTACCTACTATTGATATTATGTTCTCATTAGAAAAATCAATATTTCCATCTTTAAATAGTAAAATAGGGCTATCTATACAATGCTGTAAATTGGTTGGATAATCGTCATCTAAAAAATAAGAATAGGCAATTTTACTATGTTGAATGTATTTTAGTTCTTGTTCTGCTGCTTTGATGTTTTCTTTATCAAAAAGATGTTTTAAAACATGATTTCCAATACCATTAATTTTTGATAAGTTTATAGCTTTTTCTTTGAAAATTTCAGTGACATCTCCCACATTTACAATGAGTTTCTTCGCTAAAATATCGCCAACAGCTTTACTTTTTTGCAATCTTAAAATGGCAAGTAGTTTTTCTTCTTTCAAAAGGTAACAATTTGACAACCAATATATAAAAATTTTGTTGATAATTTTTAGAGAACTTTCTTTTAAGAAACCTCAAAAATTATATATTTGTTATAATGAATTTAGCCAACTACATTAACGATTTACTGTACAGATACGATTGTGTAATTGTACCCGATTTTGGAGGTTTTGTAACCAATAAAATTGGTGCAAAATTAAATAGTGATTCTCACACATTTTATCCACCAACAAAACAAATTTCGTTTAACAGCCATTTAAAAAATACTGATGGTTTGTTGGTCAACTATATTGCATCTTCAGAAAATATTTCTTTCGAAAAGGCCTCTACAGCTGTTTCTTTATCTGTTATTAAGTGGAAAAACGAATTACAAACAGCATCAATTCAACTAAATAATTTAGGAAAATTATCTTTAAACGATGAAAAGCAAATTGTTTTTGAGCCAACAAAAGAACTTAATTTTTTAACAGATTCTTTTGGTTTATCTACATTTAATTCTCCTGAAATAACAAGATATAAAGCACAAGTAAAACCTTTAATACCTGTTGCCAAATCAGAAAGCAAAAAAGGTATTCCTACTTTTATAAAATACGCTGCAACTGCTGCAATTTTATTAACATTAGGATTTGCTGGTTATAATGGTTATCAACAAAATAAACAGCAAGAAGCACAACAAAAAGAGTTTGCAAGTCAGCAAAAAAAATTAGAAAAAAAGATTCAAGCTGCAACTTTTGTAATTTCTAATCCTTTGCCAACTATTGAGCTAAATGTTGCCAAAGAAATATCAAAACCTTATCATGTTATTGCTGGAGCTTTTCAGTTTCCAGAAAATGCAGAAAAAAAGGTAAAAGAACTAACTTTAAAAGGGTATGATGCTAAAATTATTGGCATAAACAAATGGGGGTTAACACAAGTTACTTTTAATAGTTATGCTGATAAAAATGATGCGATAAACAGTTTAAATAAAATTAAAAGAACTGTTTCTAAAGATGCTTGGTTACTTGTTAAACCTGTAAAATAATTTTACTTTTCTTTATACTTTTTGGGTTCGCTTTTAAATAAGCGATTACTATCTTTGCACAAATTTTTTTTCATGGAAACAAAAACACCAAAAGACTCTTTAACTGTACTTACAGATTTAGTTTTACCTGGAGATACCAATTATTTAGACAACCTTTTTGGTGGTGAATTGTTGGCAAGAATGGACAGAGCTTGTAGTATTGCTGCAAGAAGACACTCTACAAGAATTGTGGTTACAGCCTCTGTAAACCATGTTGCATTTAATAAATCTGTACCTGTTGGAAGTGTGGTTACTTTAGAAGCAAAAGTTTCAAGAGCTTTTAAATCGTCAATGGAAATTTATGTTGATGTTTGGATAGAAGACAGACAATCTGGACAAAAAACAAAAGTTAACGAAGGAATTTATACTTTTGTAGCTGTAGATGAAACTGGAAAACCTGTTCAAATACCACAAATTGTTCCAGAAACTGCTTTAGAAAAAGAACGCTTTGATGGTGCTTTGCGTAGAAAGCAATTGAGTTTAGTTTTAGCAGGAAAGTTAAAACCTAGTGATGCTACAGAATTAAAAGCTTTATTTAATTAAAAAAATAAACCATGGAAGTTTATAACTACAAAATCATAATATCTATTGTAATTTTTTTGTTAGCAATTTTTATTCGTTTATTAATCACAAAATCACTGCGTAAAATTCAATTAAAATTTGGGTTTCAAAAAGCAAGAATTTTAGTTACAAATAAAATAATTACAATTTTAATTTACGTAACCGTAGTTGTAGTTATTTCTTTTCTTTGGGGTGTAGATGAAAAGCAATTACTGGTATATGTATCGTCTTTTTTAACTATTTTGGGTATTGCATTTTTTGCGCAATGGTCCATATTATCTAACATTACAGCTGGTATAATTTTGTATGTAAATTATCCAGTAAAAATTGGAGATTCTATAACGGTTTTAGAAAAAGATAATGACATTACTGGAGAAATAAGAGACATTGGTGCCTTTTTTATAACCATTAGAACTCCTAAAAAAGAGTTGATTACCTTACCAAACTCTATAATACTTCAAAAAAATATTCGATATTCTCCTCAACCAGATTAAATTTATTTTAAAATAAAAAATAAAAAAACCAGTGAAATTATCACTGGTTTTTTTTATGATATTAATCTCTTTTCAATTTTGAGATTTGTTATTCAAAAGGTTATGCCATTTGCTCTTCGTGTTTTTCCTCATATACTTCTTCCACTAGTTTTGCATTAAATGCTGGTAAATCTTTCGGGTTTCTACTCGTCACTAATCCTGCATCTACAACAACTTCTTCGTCAGACCAATTTGCCCCTGCATTAATAATATCTGTTTTAATGGAACTGTATGATGTTACGTTTCTTCCTTCTAAAACTCCTGCTTCTGCTAATAACCAAGGTGCATGACATATTGCTGCTACTGGCTTATGATTTTCAAAAAAAGATTTTACAAATTTTACTGCATTTTCATCATTTCTTAATAAATCAGGATTGATAACTCCTCCTGGTAACATTAATGCGTTATAATCTGCTTGTGAAACTTCATCTAAAGTTTTATCTACTTTGTAACTTTTACCCCAATTACCATCTGCCCAAGATTTTATTTCGCCAGATTTTAAAGAAACTACATGCACTTCTGCACCAGCATTTTCCAAGGCTTTTTTTGGTTCTCTTAATTCACTTTCTTCAAATCCATTCGTTGCTAAAATTGCAACTGTCTTTCTGTTTAAGTTTTCCATTTTGTAATTTTTAAAGTTAATATGTATTGCAAATAGATATAATATCTATATACAATACTAAATTACAAAGTATAGGAAACAGTAATTGACGTTATCAAAAACAAAGTTGACACAAATACTATTTTAAGATAATTTTAGCTTTGTATTAACTTTTTTAGAAAGTTTATCTTAAATCTTTAGGATCAATTATGTTTTGTTGTAAAAGCTCTTTCATTACAATTTCTGTCATATCACTTTTAAAGGCAAATTCATAACGAATATCTACAACATAAGCTTTTAAACGCATTTTTAAATACGAACGACCTTCTTTTACTTCATTAAAAAATAACACGTAAATAGGTTTGTTTAAGTAAATGTATTTAGATGTTTGGGCAGACTCGTTTGCCAATTGACGTACACGTTTGGTATCTACAGTAATTGGTAAATAAATTTCTGCAACAACTTGACAGTTGGCTTCACCTGTATTTGAGTTTGATACAGATTCGTTCATTAACTCTCCATTTGGAATACTCACCAAAGAATCGTCTGCAGTTACAATTCTTATTGATCGCAAACCAATTTCTACAACTTCTCCATAATGACTCCCAACCTCAATTTTATCGCCAACAGTAAAGGGTCTGTCTAACAAAATAATAATACCTCCAAAAATATTTTTAATAATGTCTTGTGAAGCAAAACCAACTGCAATACCTAAAGATGCAGAAACTGCAATTAATGTAGCTGCTGGAGGCTGAAAAACACCAACAATTATTAAAACAATAATAAAGATCCATCCAAAAATTTTAACTACAGGAATAATTCCTTTTATTGTAATTCGTTGATTTGTAAATTTTTCTGCATATCGTTCTAATAATTTTACCGTAAACTTTATAAGTAAATAACCAATAATAATAAATATAATTGCCCAAATAATTTTACCCGCAGAAAAGAACTCCCAAATTGGTGGGGGAGTTAAATTTTCAACTATTTTATCTTTGGTGTTTTTTACTTCTTTCTTTACCTCTTTTTTAGCTTCTTCTTTTACAACAGAGTTTATTTTTAAAGAATCTACTTTTATAGTATCAAGTTGTTGTACAGTTGAAGATTGAATTGGTAAAAATGCGACAGTGTGTTTATTAACTGCTACTAAATGAGCAGAAATAAACAAGAATATGATAATTATTTTTTTCATTGTATTTATTTAATGAATCACATTTTTGCTTTTTAATAAAGAAGTAATTTGACGATATAAAAATATGTTTATCGTATAAAATTCTTCATTTTCCATTGTTAGCAAGCCTTTTTCATATAAAGCATGTACAACATTTTTGGTGTGTTGTTCATTTAAGCTAGAAAGCTCTACAATATCATCTATCGTTAATCTTTCTTGCAATAAAATACTATTTAATAACAATAGTTTTGCAGGAGCTAATTTGTTTAAAAATGATGTGTTGATACTTTTTAATGAACGCATATAAATGGTACTTCCAGAAACTTTTACTGTAGAACGAATCCAGTACATAAAGGCAATTCTAAAATTACTTTGCGCGATTTTATTGATGTCGCTAAAAAACTCTTCTTTTAAAATTTCTTGTTGAACTTCTGCAGGAGATTTTAAAAACTTTTTGGTTAAATAAGCAACTGGTGGTTTTTCAAAATGTAAATTGTAACCACTAATTTTATGTCTTTTAATTAAAGCTTCTGTAATTGTTTGTTTGTCAATTTCATTCATTTCTATTTGGAAAGCGAAAAGCTCTGAAATTTGAATGGATTTATCTAAATATTGAAAAGCGTATTTAGATGATGTAACTATCCAAAAAATATTTTTTTTGGTAGCCGAAATTACATTAGCTAACAAATGAAGCGCATTAAAACCACCTACTTTTCGAAAATATAAATATTGTAAATCTTCCAAAATGATAATTTTTTGCTTTCCACTATTAAAAAAAGAAATCCATTCTTCTACAGTTTCAAAATCTTTCTTAAACGATGTTTTTAAAAAAGTAATGAATTCAGTTGGTTCGCTAATATTTACTTTTGGCGTTAAAAAAATGGTTTTTGGTAATTTTTTTTGTTGATTTAAAAAATGATGAATTAAAGACGTTTTTCCTGAACCCTTTTCTCCAACAATTACTGAAGCTGCATAATGATTTTTATTAAAGTTCTCATAAGCCGTATCTAAACTTTTTAATGCTTCTGTTCTTCCAATAAATAGCGTTTCATTTTGTAAAGTTTCCGAACGAAATAAACGTTGATAAACGTAAGGCAACTCATCTAAAGCTTGTTCTGCTTGTTTTAAAAAATCAGACAAATCACTATTTACATCTACAATTTCTTTATACAAACCTGTTCTAATTAACAGGTGTTTTACACGTGATGCTGTTTTTGTATATTTTTTTTGAGAATAGTTTATAGCAACAGGAACAAAGTTTTTAATATTGTTTATTACTTTTTCTTTTAGTAATTTACTTTTTTCAATAGATTTTGCCTTTGCAATTGTTAACCGAATTTCTAAAATATTTTCTGTATCAGTTAACTCTAAAATACTTTTATGAAATTTATGAATACTAGGTTTTATAAATTCACCATTTGAAACATTTAAATTAGCTAACGTACTTTTTAATTCTTCAATTTTTTCTTCACTTCTTTCTAAGCCTTCTAATGCTACTTTTTTAGGAGAATTTTCTGTAGAAATACTATCTTCAGTATCATTATCAAAAAGAGATAAAGCCGATTCTAAGTTAAACTCACTTACTTGAGCCAAAGCATTTATATCGTCTATAAATGACGTTACTTTTACATTTAAATCTACCTTTGCTTGTTTAATTGTTGTGAGTAGACTTGGCCAACTTTGGTACATTACCAATTCGTAAGGTGAAATATAATTGATGGAAGATGTTGCTGTTTTGGTAGCAAAATCCATATCTGAGCTAATCGCTCTTTTTGTAGAAAGCGTTTTTAAAACTTGTAAAACATTCTCTTCAAACTGATTGATTTGTAATGGTAATTCTAAATTTGTAACTCGTATTGAAGTTTCTTCAACAAGTTTTTTAAAGCTTTTGTTTACGTTTTTTAATTCACTAACAAACGTACTTTTTATATCTGCTTTTGTTTTTGCTTTAGATATTGTACTTTTTACGTTAGATAAATATGTTTTAATATTTTCTAATTCGTTTTGAATAACGTCTGATCTTTTGTCTATTGATCTTTCTAAAAGATTGTATTTAAATATGACACTAAAAATGATTTTAAATATTTCAATATCTAACTCCCAATCACTTTCTAAAACATTAAACGTATTCTGCCAAAGTTTTGTGTCTTTTTCGTATTTCTCAGAAACTGATTTTTGATAATTTTCAACTTTATTTGAATTGAAAAAATTGGCAGACAATTCAAAAGTATCTGCTTTGTACAAGGCATCTGTATATTGTAAAGCATTTGTTTCAAAAATTTCTGTAAATGCTAATCTATGGCGCTCAATTCTGGTTTCTAAAGAAGGTACATCTTCTAAAACATCAACTATATTTTCAGAAAAAGAAAGTGCTTTTTTATCTGATAAAAGGCGTTCAATAGACTGGTCAATTACATTATCAATTTTCCAATAAACGTTTGTAATTTCTGAAATTTCTTTATGTATAGCATCTATAGCTGGTGCTAATTTTTTTGTGAGTTCACTTTTAAAATAATATGCTGTCGCATTTTTAAAAGGAACTTGTTGTTGCCAAAAAACAACTTCCTTTTTCGTTTTTCTAAAAACATTGACAGTTTTTAAAGGAATTTTTGAAACATTAAACAAGGTGCGTTTAACTCCTTTTTTAAACTTTAAAGTTTTAGAATCTGTATCTGAAGCAAAAAAACGTTCTCTATCTTGAGTTCTTGTAACAGTAACATCTAACCTTTCTAAATGAGTATCTAAAGACGTATAATAATTATGAAACGAAACTTCTTCAACCGAACTAATGTTAGAAAAATAACTAGTTACAATATTTTCTAATTCTTTTTTATAAGTATCTAATGCTTCAAATGCTTTTGTTTCCTCTTCTTCTGTAAATGTTTTAGCAATAAGTTCTTTTTGAAGATGTGCTATTTTTTGCATCGTTTTATGATGCGTGGTAACTTTTTCTAAAAAAACAGATAGCAACTGATTCTCATATAAAGTTGCTATGGTATTTTTTTGTTGTAAAATAATTTCTTCCATTGACGGTTGTTGATATATCAAAGATATCTAATAAAAATAAATAAATATAAAAAATTTATTTTATTGATTTTTAGATACTAAAGTGAGGTTATGAAAGTTTTACAAGACGCAAAGCTTATCTTTTTAAAATCCAAGAAGCAGGATTTAAGGGAACTGTGTTTTTGTAAATCGCGAAAATAAGGTTTGTTTTTCCAGATACTTTATCGGTAAATATTTCACCAATATTTTGTCCTCTTACAACAATATCACCCTTTTTTACGTATAATTTACTTAAATTATTGTAAGAAGATATGTAGTTACCATGTCTAATTAGCACATTTTTTTTCCCTTCTGAAGATACTAAAATATTCATAATTTCTCCACCAAAAATTGCTTCTGCATTGTTGCCATTTTTGGTTGCAATGTGCAAACCTGTTCCATTAATTGTAATTCCTGGAAAAGTTGGATGTGGCTGTCGCCCGAATTTTCTTGTAACCAAACCTTCTTTTACTGGCCAAGGTAATTTTCCTTTATTCAGCTCAAATTTTGCAGCTAATGCTTTGGCTTCAGGACTTAAAATAAACTCGTTTTTCTTAGAAGATTTTGGCTTATTTTTTACTTTTTTATTTGCTTTTGCAATTTCGTCTCTAATAATTTTATTAATTTTTGCAGCAACCTTTTTTTCTTCGTCAACTTTTTTTCTTAAATCTTTTTTGTATTTATTTTCTTTTTTCTTGATGGTAGAAATAAGTCGTTCTTGGCTTTTTTTATCTAACTCAATAATATTTTTTTGTTCTTTTTCAAATGATATTAAAGAGTCTTTAGATTTCTTTTTTAAAGATAAAGAATCGTTTAATTTTTGAATAACATTGGTTTGTACAACAATTTCTTCTCCTTGTTTTTTTCTAAAAGAAGTATATTGTTTCATATACTCCAAACGTTTGTATGCTTGATAAAAATTTTGTGACGATAATAAAAACATGGCTCTACTTTGTTGTGATTTGCTTTTGTATGATTTAAAAATCATATCACCATAATCTTTTTTTAAAGCTGCCAGTTGTTTTTCGAGTTTTTCTATTTCTTTTTGATTTTTTTGAATTTCGTTAGATAAAAGTTTTGCTTCTAAATTAATGGTATTTATCAATTCTAAGCGAACATCTATTTTTTGATTAATGTCTTTTAAATTTTCTAACGCATTTTTTTCTTTCTTTTGCTCCGTAAAAAGTAAATTGTTTACTTGTTTTATCTCTTCTCTTAACCTTTTACGTTGTTGCTCTAGCTCTTTTTTTGTTTGTCCTAAAACGGAAAAACAACTAAAGAGAAATATAATAAAAGCGATATAAAATTTTTCTTTTTTCACTATAAATCTATACGTTTATAACCATTTGGTATGGAAAATGAAGTATCTATTGCTGTATTAAACTCAACCGATTTTAAGGTAAAATCTATTTTTGTTATTTGTTTGCCTTGTTTTGCTTGAATATTTATTTCTTGCGGAAAAATTTCATCTTTTACCATTCTGTAAGCAGGATATTTAACTTGTAACATTTGATCTGTAAAAACATTTATAACCGATTGAAAATCTAACTTAAAATGCCCTGGATTTACTCCAAAATGTTTATGAAAAACACCATCTGAACTTTGTGGCCTTAAAACATAAGTATTGTTTACAATTTCTACATCTTGTTTATTTTCTTTTAAATCTAAAATAGATTGCCCAAGTAATAAATTTTGTAATTGATTGTAATTTATTTCTGTACCTAATATTTTTTCTAAAATAGAAAAATTACCTTCAAAATAATTTTTTGCATAAGGTGAATAATAACTTACAGATGTTGGAGTAATTTTTGCTTTAAAAATTGTAATAAACTTGGTGCCTTTTAACCAAATAACCTTGTCCTTATCTATTCTCATATAAACAGATATGCTTTGGTTTATTTTACCATTGTCAAAATTGGCACTTAATTTTGCATCAATAGTTTGTTTATCAAAATAAACAGAAACATGTTTTTTTGCTACTTTTTTTGCAGACATTTTTTCTGCTATAACAGGAGTTCCCATTACGTATTTTTTTGCTTTACAAGAAGTAAAAACAAGCAAACAAACCAACAAATACTTTAAAACCTTCATATTCCTTTCAACTTTTTATACTTTTCTAAAAACTTTTGAGCGTCTTTAGTGTTTCCTAAACCTTTATATGAAACAGCCATTTCTTTATAAAAATCTGCTTCCATAGCATCTTCAATTACAAAATCGATGCCATTTTGTAGGGTTTCTATAGCTTTTTTAAATTCTTTTTTTTCGTTTAATGATTTGCCATTTATCAAATAAACAAATGGTTGTGCTGGAAACAATGTAATGCCTTTTAAACTATATTTATAAAGTTGCTCTGTATTTCCTTTAGATTTGTTTAAAATTTCTTCTAAAATTTTATATGATTTATCTGTTTCGAAACTTGATAATAAATCATCCAAATTTGCTTCTAGCTTTTTAGGTTTTGGTATTACTTTTCTCTTATCCAGTGTAAATTTTAGTTCTCGTAAATTTTCGGAAAGTAAATCTTCACTTTCTAAAGTATTTAATAAAGAACTAGCACTTTTATAATCTCTATTTTGAAGAAAAAGGCGTACCAAATATTCTCTTTCTTTTTTATTAATGGCAATAACTTTTTGTTGAGTTTTGATAGCCTCATTAAAATTTCTTGCACGAACTTGTATTTTTACCAAATGTTTTAACATCCAAATATTTGTAGGCTCTTTTTCAAGTGCTCTATTTATGTATTCTTTTGCTAATAAGGTATTATTTAGGCTTAAGTAATTTTTAGAAAACTCAAAAAAAACAGTTAAATTATTTGGTAGTATTTGATTACAGTTTTCTAAGTTTTCAATTGCTTTTTGATAATTACCAATAGATTTTTCTGACAATGCTTTAAAAAAAGATTGTTGAAATAAAAGCTCTTTTTCTTCAGATAAATCTTTTGCAGCTGGTATGCTATCTTGCGAATAAATTTGAACAGAAAAGAGAATAAAAAACAAAGAAAACAGAACTAACTTTAAATAAGTGGTTCTGTTTTTTCTATTATGCGTATTTTTATTTTTTAATATCATTAAATTAACTCTGTGTAATCACCAATACTTACAGATGTGTATTTGCCATTATACTTAGCATGATTTCCTATCATAGCTTTATTTAAGTTTGCATTTGAAATTGATACATTTGATTGTATTAATGAATTTGAAATGATAGAATTTAATACAACTCCATTGTCACCAATAGAAACATGAGGTCCTATTTTACTATCTTTTAAAACTACGTTTTTACCAATATAGCAAGGTTGTATAATTTCTGAATTTTCTAATAAAACGTCATCAGACACCAAATTATTACCTGCTTCTTGCTCAAACTCTAAAACTTGTTTATTGGTATCTACTGTTGGGTCTTTTTTACCACAATCCATCCAAGCATCTACAGTTCCAGGAACAAATTTTGCACCATTTTGTTTTAATGTTTCTAAAACATTGGTTAATTGATATTCGTTATTTTCTCTTAAATCGTTATCTATTAAATATTGTATTTCTTTTCTTACTTGATCTCCATCTTTAAAGTAATAAATACCAATAATTGCTAAATCTGATACAAAATCTTTTGGTTTTTCAACAAAATCTGCAATAAAACCATCTTCTAATTTTACAACACCAAAAGCACTTGGATCTGCTACTTTTTTTACCCAAATTGCTCCATCTGCATTTGCATCTAATTTAAAATTTGCCTTAAACAAAGTATCTGCATATGCCACAACGCAAGGTCCAGATAAGGATTCTTTTGCACAATACAATGCATGCGCAGTTCCTAAAGCTTCTTTTTGAACATAAACAGAACCTTTTGCTCCTAATTTCTTAGCTATTTTTAACAAATTTTGTTCTGTTTCAATAGGAAACCCTTTTTCTGTAGGTCCAATTATAAATGCAATTTCATCAATTTTTTGATTTACAACAGCTGTAATGTCTTCAACCAAACGTTGTACAATTGGTTTTCCTGCAATTACAGTTAAAGGTTTTGGAACTGTTAATGTATGTGGTCTTAAGCGAGACCCAATTCCTGCCATTGGAACAATTATTTTCATGGTATTTTTTTTCTATTTATAGAGTTGCAATATACCATTTCTCAATAGATAGTAAAAATTTTACAAAACCATTCTTTATCTCAAAAAGGCACAAAAGAATGCATTGTTAATTTCATGTTTTAAATTCAAAATTTTAGTTGCTTTTTTTAAAATTTGACGTCTTTTTAAAAACATCATTTTTTAAAATTTACAAAAACATCATTTTTTAAAATTTTTGTTACTTTCTTAAAGTTAAGCTATCAATGGTTTTTTTTAGCCTTCTATCCCTGCTGTCAGGGATAGACATCCCTGACAGCAGGGATAGTAAAAATATACGGTCTTCAGGGATAGCCAAGTATTATTTTTCCTCTTATATTTACCATATCATAGTGCATTTAATTTTATTTCCCCTAAAAATACCCCCCAAAAAATTAAATGAGCAGATAAAAACCCAAGACAAATCTTGGGTTTTTCTTTTTTTAAGCAAAAAGTATTTATGAATTGATTTGAAAACTCAAGTGAACGACAAGCTTTTTTTGTTTCTTTGCAAAAAATAAAGATTGATGAATTATTTATCAGTAGAAAATATATCTAAAGCTTACGGAGAACGCATTTTATTTGAAGACATTTCTTTTGGAATAAATAAGGATCAAAAAGTAGCTTTTGTTGCAAAAAATGGAAGTGGAAAAACATCCATCTTAAATATTATTGCAGGTTTGGATGTACCAGATTCTGGTCAAATTGTTACTCGCAAAGACATTTCTATTGCGTATTTAGCACAAAAAGACGATTTAAATCCAGATTTAACAATTGAAGAAACCATTTTTGCTACTGATAATCAAATTTTATCTATTGTAAACAGGTATGAAAAAGCTTTAAAAAACTTAGACGATACAGATACTTATCAAGCTGCATTTGAACAAATGGAGCAGTTTAATGCTTGGGATTTTGAAACACAATACCGTCAAATTTTATCAAAACTAAAATTAGAAGATTTATCGTTAAAAGTAGGCAAGCTTTCTGGTGGTCAAAGAAAGCGCCTTTCTTTAGCAATTGTTCTTATTAATAAACCTGATTTGTTAATTTTAGATGAGCCAACAAATCATTTAGATTTAGAAATGATTGAATGGTTAGAAGCTTTTTTCGCAAAAGAAAAAATTACCTTATTTATGGTTACACACGATCGTTATTTTTTAGAACGAGTTTGTAACGAAATTTTAGAACTAGATGAAGGAAAAATTTATAAATACAAAGGAAATTATTCTTATTACCTTCAAAACAAAGAAGAACGTTTAGCTTTAGAGGCCACCAATTTGGGTAAAGCAAAAAGTTTGTTTAAAAAAGAGTTGGATTGGATGCGTAAGCAACCAAAAGCAAGAACCACAAAGTCAAAATCTAGAATTGACGATTTTTATCAAATTAAAGAAAAAGCGCATCAACGTAGAAAAGACCATCAAGTTCAATTAGAAATTAATATGGAACGTTTAGGGAGCAAAATTTTAGAGCTTCATAAAGTTTCTAAATCGTTTGGAAAAAAGAAAATTTTAGACGGTTTTGACTATGTTTTTAAACGTGGAGAAAGAATTGGAATTATTGGTAAAAATGGAACAGGAAAATCTTCTTTTTTAAATATTATTACAGAAAAAGCTCCTGTAGATTCTGGTAAAGTTGTTTTAGGAGAAACTGTAAAGTTTGGATACTATACTCAAGCAGGTATTCATGTAAAAGAAGGGCAAAAAGTTATTGAAGTTGTAAAAGAGTTTGGAGAAGAAATTCCGTTAACAAAAGGAAGAAGAATTTCTGCTTCACAATTATTAGAACGCTTTTTATTTGATAAAAAGAAACAATACGATTTTGTTGAAAAATTATCTGGAGGTGAACAAAAACGCTTGTATTTATGTGCTGTTTTAATTCAAAATCCTAATTTTTTAATTTTAGATGAGCCAACGAACGATTTAGATGTTGTGACTCTAAATGTTTTAGAAAGTTTTTTATTGGATTACCCAGGTAATTTGTTAGTGGTTTCTCACGATAGGTATTTTATGGACAAAATTGTTGATGCTTTATTTGTTTTTAGAGGGAATGGTGTTGTTGAGAATTTTCCTGGAAACTACTCTGATTTTAGAGCTTATGACGGTTCTAACGACATTAACGAAACTGAAAAAACCGACAAAATTATTGAAAAAAAGGTTGTAAAAGAAACCACAAAAAATACTTTAAGCTTTAATGAAAAAAGAGAATTTGGAGCTTTAGAAGTAGAAATTGAACGTCTGCAAAAAAGAAAAAACACTATTGAAAGTCAGTTTTTAAATGTTGAAATAGCTACAGAAGATATTCCAAAAAAATCAGAAGAGTTACAAGAAATTATCAACGAAATGGAACAAAAAGAAGAGCGTTGGTTAGAACTTTCGATGAAACTAGAAGACTAGTTTGAAAAAAATTAAACACTCACAATATCATCTGCATTTAAGAGTTTTTCATTGTTAAATCTTAATAAAACTTGCGCAACAGCAATGGTGTCTTTTTCACAATACTTTACAATTCTTTGTATGTTTTTTTCTTTGTAATAAACGCTCGCAACCTCACTACCATCAATATCATCTTTAGGCGAAGGAATTCCTAAAATAGAGGTGAGTAATTTTAGTGAAGTATAATGTTTATAATCACCAAACTTCCAAAGCTCTAAAGTATCTAAATGTGGTACTTCCCAAGGTTTTTTACCAAATAAATTTAGTTTTTTAGGAAGTTCTATTTGATGTACAATCATTCTTCTGGCAATAAAAGGAAAATCGAATTCTTTTCCATTATGTGCACATAAAATATTTGATGCTTTTGAAAAGTGTTTATTTAAAAGATGTTTAAAATCTACTAAAATTTTATACTCATTATCACCAAAAAAAGAAGTTACTCTAAATTGATTTTTGTCTTCATTTGTAATAAAATATCCTGCAGAAATGCATACTATTTTACCAAATTCTGCCCAAATTCCTGCACGTTCATAAAATTCTTCTGCTGTAAATTCATCTTTTCTTTGGTATTGTGTTTTCTTTTCAAAAAGTTGCTGCGTTTCATGAGAAAGGGAATTCCAGTTTTCTTCTTGTGGAACAGTTTCTATATCTAAAAATAAAATATTAGAAATTTTTTGAGTTAAATTCATAGTTTTTATTTTAAAGATAATAAAAAATAAAAAAAGCTCTGAATTAACTTCAGAGCTTTTATATTTAGAATATGTGAAATTAGAATTTTAAATTATCTAATTACTACCTTTTTTGTTGCTGTTTTACCGTTTTCAGTAACTTTTAAAATATAAATTCCTGAATTAATAGTAGATACATCTACAGTAGATTTTGTTCCCGTAAAACTAGTTGATAATACTTTTTTACCTAACACATTAAAAAGTACGATTTCCTTTTTACTTGAATTGTTAGAGGTAATTGTAAATTCGTTATTTGTTATTGGGTTTGGGTAAGTTGCAAAACCTAAGATTGAATTACTTTGTACATCCAAAGTAATATTAGCTTTAGATATTCCAAAAATTTGTGCAGTTCCATTAAATTCTGAAGCAATACCTGTTATATCTACAGGCGCAGAAGGAATTACATCTCCAATAAAATCAGCATCACTAAAATTAGTTCTAAAAACTAACATATCAGTTTCTTTAGATAAATCATAATTTTTACTCGCCTCAAAAACGGCTGTTCCATCTCCAGCTGCAAAACTTACCGCAGAAATTGTAATCATTTCAGACTCATAATTATCTAAATTTGCATTTAACTCAGATAGTGTCACACTTACTGGAACTACTGTATTTCCTGAAGAACTTTTTGAACCAGAATTAGAAACCGGAACTATCTGTAAAACTCCATTAAAAATACTAAGTTTCCCATTTAAGTTTGTAATACCATCTCCAACCATAAAATTTCCTGGAGCTAAAACATCTGCTGAATCATCTATTAAAATTGCACCAGAAGTATCTTGTATATATTTTTGATTTCTATTTGAAGATGTATAGGTTACTGTAGCTTCTCCAGTTAATCTGTAATAGCTATTTACTGTTCCAGCTCTCAAACCTGCAATGTTAGAAACATCTGAAAAAGATCCAACACTAAAAGACGATACATATTTTAATTCTGGGGTTAAGGAAGCACCAGCATTATCAACTAATTCTAATATTAATGTATAACTTTCTCCTGCTGAAACTTGAATATCGGGCACACTTGTTGAGAAAAAATTTGATACAGTTGTACTACCTCCTAGAACTTCTAAAGTTGCTTTTAAAAAACCGTCTCCAGAATTATCACTAGCACCTGAGCCATTATCCATAGAAAAATTAAAGTTCTGGACGTTCATAGTTACTGCAACAGAGGTTGTATTTGGAGTATAATTTGTACCGTCTGTAGGAGAAGTAACTAATAAAGAAGGTTCTGTCGTTACTTTTTCTGTTACTGTATAATCATCAATATACATTATTGATGGGCCTCCTTCCCAATCAGCAGATATATCATAAAATCTTAATCCTATATCAATACTCTTAGTATCTGTAGCAGTATATTCATAAGTTACTTGTTGCCAAGAATTTAAAGTTTCTGGATTTGAATATCCCTGATATCCATCAAAATATAATCTAGCTCTTGCTTTTTTATCTTCTTGGTAAACCCAAACACTCACTTCATAAATTTTTCCTAATTCGACGTTTAGAGACTGTCTAAAATCTGTATCAGCTTGAGTTTGTGTTGTTATTTCAAATTTTGCAGAACTTGTACCACTTCTAAATTTTGTAGTTTCTTTTGTAATTGTAGTTCCAGCTTCACTTGTCCATCCATCTGGAGCATCATTCGTCCAAGTTTCAAAATCTCCATTAGTAACCTGTCCTAAAGCAGAAAATACTGAACAGATTGCAAGAAATAAAGTAAATAAGTAATTTTTTTTCATATGTAAGGTTTAAATAAATTCGATTCTCAAAGGTACAATTTTATACGAATATTCTTGTTATTAAATTATTAACAATCTAACTACCAATTAATAAGTGATTTATAGTCAAGTAAAAAAGAAAGAGTTAAGATAATGTTATGTATTCTATTTTAAAAATTAAATGTGTGTTAAGAAACTATATTTTATAATAATTATGGCTATTTTTGAAATTAATTGATTCTTTATTTAAATATGAACAGTAACGAAATTAAAATTTTATTAGTTGATGATGAACCAGACATTATAGAAATTGTTGGGTATAATCTTAAAAATGAAGGATATCAGGTTTTTACAGCAACTAATGGACTAGAAGCAATAAAATCTGCAAAAAAAAATAAGCCTCATTTAATTTTACTAGACATTATGATGCCAGAAATGGATGGTATTGAAGCTTGTGAAAAAATTAGAAAAATTAGTGCTTTAGAAAACGTAATTATTTCGTTTTTAACTGCAAGAGGTGAAGACTACTCTCAAGTTGCTGGTTTTGAGGCTGGTGCAGACGATTATATTACCAAACCAATTAAGCCTAAAGTTTTAGTAAGTAAAGTAAAATCTTTACTTAGAAGACTTAAAACTGAAAATGAAAGTGACGAAACTTTTAAAATTGGAGATATTGTAATTGATAGAGATGAATATGTTGTATACAAAGCAGGCAACAAAATTTCATTACCAAGAAAAGAGTTTGAACTATTTTCTTTGCTAACATCTAAACCTGGAAAAGTTTTTAAACGTGAAGTAATTTTAGACACAGTTTGGGGCAATGAAGTGGTTGTTGGTGGTAGAACCATTGATGTTCATATTAGAAAACTTCGAGAAAAAATTGGTGACGATCATTTTAAAACTGTTAAAGGTGTTGGCTATAAATTTGTTTTAGAAGAAGCAGATAAATAAATTTCTTTACATGAAATTTAAAAAAACATACTCATATGCACTTTGGTCTGCAATATATTTAACATTATTATCGGTTATAGTTGCGACTATTTCCTACTTTTTTATAGTTAAACACTTAGGTATTGGAGCTATTATCGTTTCTATAATTGTGCTTTTTTTAATCTCTTTTTTTATCATACAATACAGAGCAGAACATTTTATTTATAGACGATTAAAAAAGATTTACGAAGAAGTTTCTATTTTAGATGTAAAAGATTTACGAAGAGATTCCGTAACAACAGATATCGAAAAACTTTCTAAAAGAATGCAAAAATTTGTGGAAGGTAAACGAATGGAAATTAAAAGTTTAACCGAGAGAGATTCTTTTCGAAGAGATTTTTTAGGGAATGTTGCGCATGAACTTAAAACTCCGCTTTTTACAGTACAAGGTTATATTTTAACTCTTTTAGAAGGCGCTGGAAATGATAAAGAAATAAGAAAAAAATATTTAGAAAGAGCAAATAAAGGTGTAGAAAGATTGGTAGCTGTTACCAAAGATTTAGATATGATTGCCAAACTAGAAACAGATGGCTTAAAAATAAACTCTGAGGTTTTTAATATTTTAGAATTGATACAAAATGTGTTTGATTTATTCGAAATGAAAGCCAAAAAAAGAAATATAACTTTAAAGTTTGATCGGGTTTACGAATTTCCTGTTTTTGTAAAAGGTGATATTGAAAAAATAGAACAAGTTTTGATTAATTTAATCGTAAATTCTATTAAATACGGAAAACCAAATGGTACCACAGTTGTAGCAATAGACAACTACAACGAAAATAAATTTGTAATAAGGGTTGTTGATAATGGTGAGGGTATTAAATCTACACATTTACCACGTTTATTTGAACGTTTTTATAGAGTAGATCAAAGTAGATCTCGTGAACAAGGTGGTTCTGGTTTAGGCTTATCTATTGTAAAGCATATTGTGGAAGCACACAATCAAACAATTTTCTTGAAAAGTGTTTTTGGTGAAGGATCAGAATTTTCTTTCACCATGAAAAAGGCTAAATAAACTTTTATTGAAAGGTTTTTTCATAGATTT
This sequence comes from Polaribacter aestuariivivens, assembly GCF_005885675.1. Classification (GTDB taxonomy): domain Bacteria; phylum Bacteroidota; class Bacteroidia; order Flavobacteriales; family Flavobacteriaceae; genus Polaribacter; species Polaribacter aestuariivivens. Next base: position 127,538 of record NZ_VANR01000004.1, on the reverse strand, counting down.
TAATCCGCTATAATTTTCTATTTCCTTCAACTTATCTAAAGTAAATCGATGCTCTTCACAAAAAGGAGCCATCTTTTTTTGTTGTAAATATTTTGCCAAATACTCTTGTTCTGGTTGATTTTTCGTGGGAATAAAAAACACCTTTTTTTCTAAAATTGCCAAATCCATTATTGACGAATATCCAGATCTACAAAGTACAATTTTGCTCGAATTTAATAACTCTTGAAGCTTATCTGAAAGTGCATAATTATAAAAAGTACAATTATTTTCAATCCATTTTTTTTGTGTTTTCTCCACTTTTCCTAATATAAAAACAATTTTTCTGTTATCATTTTTAAAAATAGAAATTAATTTTTCTTCTAAAAAAGTTCTGTTAGGTTCTGGTCCAGAAAGTAAAACCAAAACATCTATAGTATTTTGAGTTTCTTGTTTTTTGAACCTACTTAAAAGTCCTACAAATTTTTGATTTAACGTATTTTCTGATGAAGATAATTTTCCTGAAAAAGTTGAATGTTTAGTATCAGGAATCCAACATTCATCAAATTTATTTATAATTTTTTGATGTATTTTACTAGTGAAAAAGGTAGTAAAACCAGACAAAACATTAATTTGATGTGTAATATATACTGAAGTAACTTTTTTATTTCTTACTCCAAATCTGTTGTCTGAAATAATGCCTACTACACTTTTATCAGAATTAATAAAGTTATGTATGATTTCCTTTTCTTGCTGAATTGCTCTAAAAATAAACGGTGTTTGAAGTAGTAAGCTCCATTTTAATTTTTTACCGTATTTTATTTTGTAAGAAGGTAATATTATACTTTCTAGCGCAGGAAATTCTTGCTGTAAAAATTCTAAAGCTTTACCATCTGAAGCAATTATTGGTACAAAATTTTCTGAAATTAAAGCGTGAATAATTGGTACACAACGTGAAGCGTGACCTAAACCCCAATTTAATGGCGCAACAATTACTTTTTTTTGATGTGTCATTCTTACAAAATAAAAAGTATTAAATACAGAGATTTCCTGTGTTTATGGAAATGGGAATGACAGTACTTAAAATTGGTTTAAGTTAAATCGAATCCAATATCTTTTCTGAAATTCATTTTATCGAAACGTATTTCATCAATACTTCTATAAGATTTTTCCAAAGCATCTTCAATCGTATTTCCAAATGAGGTAATTGCCATAACCCTACCTCCACTTGTTACAACCTTATTATCTTTTAAAGTGGTTCCTGCATGAAAAACTGTAGATTCTTTAACGTTTTCAAGCCCTGTAATTTCCTTATTTTTTTCATAACTTTCTGGATATCCACCAGAAACTAGCATTACTGTGGTTGCAGTTTTTGGTGTTACTTGAAATAATTTATCCTTTAAATTTTGGTTGGCAACACCATCAAATAAATCAAATAAATCGGATTCTATTCTTGGTAAAACAACTTCTGTTTCTGGATCTCCCATTCTAACATTGTACTCTACTACTGATGGATTTCCATTATCATTCATTAAACCAATAAAAATAAAGCCTCTGTAGTCTATTCCGTCTTTTTGCAAACCATTTATGGTTGGTTTTACCACCAATTCTTCAACTTTATCTAAAAAAGCATCGTCTGCGAAAGGTACTGGAGAAATGGCTCCCATTCCACCCGTATTTAAACCAGTATCACCTTCTCCAATTCTTTTATAATCTTTTGCTGAAGGTAATATTTTATAGCTTTTTCCGTCTGTTAACACAAACACCGATAGTTCAATTCCTTTTAAAAACTCTTCAATAACCACTGTTGATGAAGCTTCTCCGAATTTTTGATTGGTAACCATTTCTTTTAATTCTGCTTTTGCTTCTTCCAAAGAAAACAAAATTAAAACTCCTTTACCTGCTGCTAAACCATCTGCTTTTAGTACGTAAGGTGCTTCTAAAGTTTCTAAAAAAGCATAACCTTCTTCTAAATTATCTTTTGTAAATGATTTGTATTTTGCGGTTGGAATGCCATGTTTTTGCATGAATTGCTTTGAAAAATCTTTACTGCCTTCTAACAATGCTCCATCTTTTTTAGGGCCAATTACCGGAATATTTTTTAGCTCATTATCTGCAAGAAAAAAATCGTGAACACCGTTTACTAAAGGAGCTTCAGGACCTACAACCACCATTTTTATATTATTTTTTAAAACGGTTTCTTTTACAGCTTTAAAATCGGTTGGATTTATATTAATATTGGTTGCAATTTTGTGAGTACCAGCATTTCCTGGTGCTACAAAAAGTTGATTCACTTTATTACTTTCAGATAGTTTTAATGTAAAAGCATGTTCTCTTCCTCCTGAGCCTAAAATAAGAATGTTCATTTGTGTTGTATTGTTTGAGATGCAAATATATTTTATAATTTTTTAGGAAACTAAAAACCCCACTTTAAAAAATATTTTATTGCAGAAGATGTGTGTCTTAAAAAAAGTTTTAAGTTTTTGGATGATCCTTGTTTTAAAACATGTGTGATTTCTTCTTTAGGATAATATAATTTTTGTTTATCTATTTTTTCTATTTTTTTGCAAATATCAACATCTTCCATATACAAGAAATAGCGTTCATCAAATCCTTTTAACTTTAGAAAATCTTCAGTCTTATATAGATGAAAACAACCTGTTATATAATCTGCAAAAAAAGAAGCATCTAATTCTTTATCATTGTATTTTCCTTTTTTTACAAAAGATTTAAAAAACGGTTCTAAAAATTGAAATCTTCTAGCTATTAACTCAGGGACTTTTGGATATCTTCTACATGAAAACTGGTGTTTCCCATCTGAAAATAAGACTTTAGGTGCTATCATAGTAACTATTTCATGCCTTTCTAGTTTTGTTATTAAATTAGGAAGCACCCTAGGTTCAAAGCTAACATCTGGGTTTAATATTAAATGATGTTTTGAAAGATTTTTTATTCTATCTAAAATTATATTATGTCCAGCTCCAAAACCTATATTTTTGCCTATAGCAATATATTCTACATCTTCTTGATTAAACGTATTTTCAAATTGTTTATCCTCATTATTATCAATTAAAAAAAGTTTCTTTTTTAAAGGGGTATTCAAAAAACAACTAATAGTATTTGTTAGCTCTTCTAAATCTTCTTTATATAAAACTATAGATGCAGATATATCAACTTTATTCATCATTAATAAGCTTTCTCTTCTCCTTTAAAAACACTTAAAACTGTTTGTACTATAATTTTTAAATCTAAAAAAAAAGACCAATTTTCTATATAAAAAACATCTAAACGCACTCTATTTTCTATGTCAGATTTTTGTTTTACTTCGCCTCTATAACCAGATACTTGAGCTAAACCTGTAATTCCTGGTTTTACAGAATTTCTTAATAAATAATTATCAATTTCTATCAAATATTTTTTTGTTTGAAAATTCATATGAGGTCTAGGACCAACAATACTCATATCTCCCAATAAAACATTAAAAAACTGAGGTAACTCATCCAAACTTGTTTTTCTTAAAAAAGCCCCAACACTAGTTATTCTATCGTCATTTTTGGTTGTTGATTTTCTATCAGCTAAATCATTTTTTTTCATAGATCTAATTTTATAACAATAAAATTGTTTTCCATTGATACCATCTCTTTTTTGCTTAAAGAAAAAACTTCCTCGAGAGTTAAATTTCACAATTACCCATAATATTGGAAGCAACCAAGAAAGCAATAGAACACATATAATTAATGAAAATACTATATCAAATGATCTTTTGATTAAATGAGTTTCAACTCTTTCAAAAGGTAATTGTTTGGGTTTTAAAATAGGTAAAGTACCATAATGCTCTAAAATAAAATCCTTGCTATAAATTGCTTTAGTTTCTGGTATTAAGCTAAATTTAATTTTATACTGATTGCAAAAAGTTCTTACCTCAAGAAGTTTTTGCCTTGTTATTGAGCTTTCTTCACAATATACTTCTTCAATTTCATTTTTTTTAATAAACTCTAAACCATCTTTGATGGTACCTTTATAATTTTTTAGATTACTTGTTCTATCTGAAAAGAAACCTTGAAAACGATAACCTAAACCTTGTTGTTTGTTAAACATTTCCGCAACATTTTGAGCAGATTTACTTTGTCCAAAAACTACAACGTTTCTATAATTTTTACCACTTTGCCTATAGTACTTTAATAAAAAAAAGAAAAGGAACTTGAGAAAAGTTATTATTACAATAAAAAAGAAAACTATATTAGATTGTTTACTTACAATTTCACCCTCTTTAAATAAAGTAAAGTAAGCAAAAAAAGATAAAAGAAAAACAAAAAACTGAGATATTAATAGCGTTAACAGTCTTAAAACGTGTGTATATCTATATACATTATAAAACTTTGTATAGTAAGAAATCAGTAACCAAAACAGTGTTAAATATGCTGAAAGCTGTATATTAAAAGATGATTTTTCAGAAAAATAATATACTACAGCATTTACAATTAATACATCAAAAAAGATGATTAAAGGTCTAATTAAACTAGAGTATTTTTTTATTTTTTTTATCACTTTTGTGCTAACTTAATAAATGTATTTTTAAATTGACTTAAAATTTTAGTTTTAGAATATGTTTTAGAGACAAACTCTCTTGCATTTTTACCGTATAAATTTTTTAAAACTGTATCATTTTTTAGTAAGTTTACAAAATCAACTACTTCATCAATATTTTCAGATGTAAAATATTTACCCCCTTCTGATTTTTCAATAATAGAAGCTACTTCAGATTGTAAATTACCTGTAATAATTGAGGGCTTTTTACTAGACATCATTGCTAAAATTTTAGAAGGCATAACAGTATCTATAACATCATTTTTTTGAAATAATATATGTAAATCTGCGCTACACAATAAATTAGACAATTCAGAATATTGCACAGGGCTGTAAAAATAAATATTTTCTAAATCTAATAACTTTTCTTCTAACCAAATTCTTTTACTACCATTTCCAACTACAATTATTTCTATATCTAATTGGTTTTCTAATTCTTTTACAAATTTTATAAAAAATTCCCAATCTTGCTTTTCACCTATGTTTCCAGAATATAAAATTTTAAATTTATTAGATGATAAAAATTGATGCGTTTGAAATTCTTCTGGTTTAATAAAATTTGAGTCTACCCAATTAGGTAAAAGCGCTTTATTTTCATAATCATTTCCTGTTTTATTCTTTAATTTTATAATCATTGATGAACTTATAGTACTTATAAAATCTGCCGATTTTAAAAGTTTTCTTTCAACCCAAAACAATATTTTAAAAAGAAATCCTTCATTGGTTTTGTTTTTAACAATATTAGAATCAGATACAGCATCAAATTCAAAATCTTGGATATGGACCCACAATTTAGCACCTTTTATTTTTGATAAAACTTTACCTAAAAACACACTTCCTATAAATGGAACGATACAAAGAACAACATCTGTGTCTTTAATTTTTAAAACATTAAAAAAAGTACCGAAAGAAAAGTCTAGAAGATGAAGAATTCTTTTAAAAAAAGTAGGTTTTTTAGGAACATATTGTTTGTATCTTAACACTTTAATTCCGTTTATATATTCTTGAAAAAAAGTTTTTTTTGACAAATATTCTTTATTTATTCTCCATGCAGGGTAATAAGGAAATCCAGTAACCACAGTTACTTCAAAATTGTTTTTATTAAAATATTCTGCAAGTTGAGAAGTATATAAACCAATAGCTGTATCTTCTGGAAAATAGTTTATTCCTATAATAGTAATTTTTTTCTTCAAAATTTGTAGCTACCGTTGTTATAGTTTAAATTTTTATCAAAAATACTAATTATTTGATTAAATCAATCTAATATCAAACTCTTAAATACCTATTAAAAAACTAAATTCTATCTCTTATTTCTTTTGCAGGATTGCCTACAAAAACTTTATTTGAAGAAAGATTATGGTATACACTGCTCCTTGCACCAACAACTGTTCCTTTTTTTATTGTTATACCTGGAGCAACAAATACATCAGTAGCTATCCAACACTCATCTTGAATTACTATTTTTTTAGAATAAATAGGAAAATCTGATTTAGTTAAATCATGAGATCCTGTGCATAAATATGATTTTTGGGAAATGACTACATTCTTACCAATTTCAATTTCTCCTAAAGAGTACAAGGTTACATCATCCCCAATCCAAGAATAATCTCCAATAGATACTTTCCAAGGATATGTAATTTTTACAGATGGTCTAATGATTACTTTTTCACCAACTTTTGCTCCAAAAAGTCTTAACAAAAACCTCCTATAACCATATAAAAACTGAGGGGAAGTGTTAAAAAGTAAACTTTGAACTAACCACCAAAGTTGCACAACAAAAGCGTTTTTACCTCTAAAATTTTGTGGTAATTTAAATTTATCTAATTGTTGTTTATGCATTGATTATATTTTTTAATTCTCTACCAAATTTATCAATTGTAAAGTTAGTATTAAAATACTTCCTATTTCTCTGGGCAAAAATTTCAATTTCATTTAAATTATTACTCAAATATTCTAATTTTTCGAATATAGCAATCGCATTTTTAGGCTCTACCAAAAATCCGTTAAAACCATTTTTAATAATATCTGGAATACCTGCGTGCTTTGTGGTTATAATTACATTATTAGTTGCTAGAGCCTCAATAATAGAAATTGGCTGACCTTCCATTTTATAAAACGTTGGTAAGATAAATGTATTACTCCATTGTAAAAGCTCTTTTTTGGCATCTCCTTCAACTACTCCTATATAGTTAGTATTATTTAGTTTACTTAATTTATTATGAATTTTCTTTTTTAAGGACTCATCAATATTACCTGCTATTTTAGCCTCATACGGAATATTTTGTTTTTCTAAAATATAAAGTGAATCTAGTAAAAACAAAATACCTTTTTCTTCCATTAAATTGCTTAAATATGTTATTTTTAATAATGAATTATCAACATTTAGACCTTCTTGAAATAAATAATCTTCAGCAAAATTATGGAGAATAAAAATTTTTTCTTGAGGTAGAAACGGTATCAAATTAGTTTTTAAAGATTCTGACAAAACAATCCCTTTGTTGCATTTAGAAATCAAATAATGAAAGATTCTTTTCTTGAATCCTTCTAAATTTAAGTATTCTGTTCTTAAATGATTACCGTGAACGTGAATTATTAGCTCCTTTTTAAATAAAGAACCTATTAAGATATAAACTGCATATTTTAGAATACCAAAAAAGGTTTGACCAGGAGTAAAGTATATCACATCATTATTTAAAATTTTATAAAACTTAAAATTTAGTCCTAAGAAGAATAAAAATTTCTTAAAAGAAAAAGTGCCTATATCTTCTTGAAAAACAGGATATGAAGTATCAATCTTACTAACCTTATTATTTTTGCTTTGAGAAAGTAAATTATAAGCTACTTCATTAGCTAGGGAAACTCCAGAAATAGGGTTTGGAAATGGACCAATAAATAGCACTTTCTTTGTCATTCTTATTTTGCTTTTTTTAAACTGAAAAAATTAATAAACAAAGCAAAAAATATAACTCCATTTTCTCTTTCTAAAATATTTTCAAATAACATTGTTACTCCGTAAAAAATCAAAATTGAAATTAATAAAGTATTATTAGTTTTATACGCTAGTATTATTTTTTTGCCATAAAAACTAAGAAAAGAAACGAGTAATAATACACCTCCGATAAGCAAGAAACCTAAGTATTGATTATGAGAATTATACTTTTTTTCAAGCAAAATAGGTGCATTTTTCTGATAAGATTTATTTAGTTCTTCCTGATAATCTCCAATCCCATAGCCCAAAAATGGTGCATTTTTTATTAATTCGATAGAATTATTATATATAGTATATCTAATATTTGAAGAAGAAGAACCATCTACCGTAGTTGTCGACATTTTTGAAAGCTCTAAAAAACGATTTCTGGTTGTAGGTATTAGTGAAAAAAGCGTAATTAACCCAAAAATTAATATTAAATTATATTTAAAATATTTCCTGTATTCTAGGTAAGAAAAAAAAATTAGTGTAATTATTAAGGCTATTATAGGCCCTTTTCTTGCATAAATTAATAAAAAAAAGAAAATAATTAAGTTTAGTATTAAAAGTAAGATTTTTTTATATTTTTTCTTTATAAACAAAAACACTTTTATAGAAAATATAACTGCAATACAACAATGCATAGACATATATATTGGGTGAATTCCATACTTACCAATATTATTCATTATAAAATTTTTCAAATGGTAGCTCATACCCAAAAAAGAATAATTAGGGATGCCACTATAAAACCATAAAAATGGTATAGTATTATATACAACTACACTTATAATATATATCCAAAAATAATTTATTTTAAATTTTATCAACCTTTTTTTAGCTTCATTGTTAAGTAAAGAGAAAATTAACGGAAAAACAATAAGAGAGAGCATCGTTTGTATTTTTAAAAAGGCTACATCTAAATTGTTTGAAAATAAAAGAGTGAATAGTAAAACGAAAAAATAAAAAGTGTTTGACAAAAAATAATTTTTATCAAATGTATTTTTACTACTAAAGAAATTGATTAACACAAAAATACTGGTAACTATAATAACTATTGATTTTACATTAGAAGGAAAAAGCATTAAGCCAAACAAAAGACCAAAAGCTATTTGAATTAAAGCGATGTAAATTGATTTACTACTATTCATAATCTTCATTTAACCAAATATTCTAATCGTTTAATTTAACTAAACCTATAAAAATTTTAGACATAGCCTCTATTGAATAATTTTTTTTACAAAATTTTACAATAGAACTTCTCTTTTCTATCCAATAATTTTTTTTCTCAAAAGCAGAGGTTAAAATTTCATTAAAACTTTGTATTGAATCTGTTTGAAAAAACAAAGCGTTAGACTCTTCCTTAACAGCCTCTATTTCAGGACCATGTTTTTCATCTTTAGAAATTATCATAGGAACTCCAAAACTAAAACTCTGTGTTATTGATAAACCGGCTAGACTTGGAGAAACACTGAAAAAAGAATTATTGTATAAGTTTTTTAGTTTTTCATAATCTGAAATATGGCCCATTAATTTAACTCTATTTTCTACTTGATTATCTATTATAAATTTCTCAATTTTTTTACTTTCTACTCCTTTACCAACTATAATTAAATTTGTGTTTAAAGGATATTTATTTATATTGTTGACAAATGCTTTTACTAAAAAAAATGGTTTTTTATGGATTGATAATCTACCAACATAAATTAAATTTAAAGACTTATTTGGAGTTTTAGTTAACATTTTAGACCTATTTACCAAAGAGTTTGGAGCCGCTAAAATTACTTTTTTAGGCATTATTTGCTTCAATTCATCTTTTTGTTTGTTGGTATATACTATAATTTTAGTACTTAGTAACTTCATTAAAGTTCTTAATCTTTCTGAATTACTATTCTTTCCATTTTTAGACCATGCATGTCCCCACAAAATAGTTTCTTTATTAAGTATTCTCCTAATTACTAAAAATATCCAGTTAGATAATATTCTTGGATTCATTTCTAGAACTAAAACAACATTTTTAAAAAGCAAATGCCAAATACCTATTTGAAAAAGTAATTTTCTATTGAATAAGAAGTAATTTTTTACAGCACTTTTTTCTATGCTAACATCACTTTTAATAGATTTATCAAAGTAATATTTACCCCCAAACAATTCAAAGTTTTCTTTAAGTTTTTGCCTTATTTCTTTAAAAAACTCTGACCTGTAATCTGGTATTACAGTTTGAACGACAACCAATTTGTTACTAAATACTTTCATGTAATGTTTTTTTATAAAAATAAAGTGAAAAAACCAGTATAAAAAGTTCTGTAAAGATTGCAGATGAAGCTACACCATAAATAGAATAAGCTTTTACAAGCGAAAGCGCTACAACTAAATTAAAAAACCCACCAGAAACCAGTATTTTCATTCTAGTTTTGTATTTTTTAATGGCAGGAAAATACAAAGTAACATAAAGCATATTTAAAGATGATAAAAATGCCATTAATCCAATTAATTGAAAAACCTTGTAGTAACTGGTAATTAAATCATCGTTAAAAATAATTCTTAAAATTGATTCAGCTCCTAGAAAAATAATAAAAGAGATTATTAAACCCGAAAGTGCAATTGGAAGTTTCATTTTACCAATAGTTTTTTGAATCTCTTTATTGTTTTTTGTTGATAAATTAGGAAATAATGCTTGATAAATAGGTGTATACATTGTCTGAATAGCCTGTATTAATTTTTCCATACTTGCATATACTCCAGCAACTGAATTTCCTATAAAAAAGCCTAAAATTAATGTATTACTAGAAGTATATAAACTTACTGCTATATTTGAAACAAACAAACTAAATGTTTTGGTAATATTAATTTTAATTTCTTGAAATGTAGGTAATATTAGTTTAACATACTTTAAACTATAGAAAAAACCTAATAAACCTGCTAAAATAAAGCCAATTCCATTTAAAATAGGAACATAATAGTAATCTTGTGGACCTAAAACAATAAAAAATATAGTCATGGTAAAAAACACCTTTGCAATTACATTTATTATCGTAATAATTTGCATTTTTTCAATTCCCTGAAAAAACCAAGTTGGAAAAATACTTTGACCAAATACAATACCGAAACTTAACAAGTAAATTAGGGGGTCTAGTTTTAATTTATCTACAGAGATGGTTAATAAGAATAATGTTAAAAATGTTAATATTAAAAGTAAACTTTTAACAATTAATACATTCCAATAAAACTTAGATAGTTTTTGCATATCATTTTTTAACAAAGCTACTTCTCTTGTAGCACTTATATTAAAACCAAAATCTACTGTTATAATGAAGAATTTCATTAGAGAATAAGCTATCATTACTAAACCATATTTCTCAGATCCTAATACTCTTACCAAGTAAGGGAATGTAATTAATGGTAAAACTAAATTTGTACCTTGTATTAACAATAAATACAAATAGTTATGATAAACTTTTACAAAATCATTCTTCTTTAGAAGTTTTTTTAACATATAACTTAAAATTTCTTTAGAGTATAACTAATTAAGAAAAACTCAATTCGACGAAAAATAGTTTTTATTCTAAAAGCCATTATTCATAATTAACCTTTTTATCATTTTCAAATTTTTTAGATTTCAAAAATTTAAATTTAAAAACAGAATAGAGAGCTAAGGCAAAATACCATCCTTTATGTGTACTTAAAGTAAAACTAAATTGCGTTTCAAAAAAATAAAAAGTGACAAGTATTATTGAGGTAAAAAAAAGATAATCTGAAAAAATCTTTTTTTGATTCTTAATTATAAAATTATATTCATACAAACATATATAAATTATAAAAAGTGATAATAACAACCCAATTACTCCAAAGCTTGAAATTAATTCCATAAACAAATTATGTGCATATGAACTACCTGCACTATCTGATTGATTTGAGTAAAAATCTTCAAAAGTTCCAACACTAATACCCCAAGGTCTTTGGACAAGTAGCTTAATAGAATCTGCATATGCTAAAATCCTTGGGCTTAATGAATTACCTTCTTTTGGCACAAGATCTATAAATCTCATTGCAATTTTATTAATATCAAAAGCAGTTACTAAAACAATTAGTCCTGCAAAAGAAGTAACTATAAATGCTAGTATAATTTTAATATTCAATTTAATCTTAAAAAACATCCCCAAAATAACTATAGATGCTAGGAACATTGCAAAAACGGGCCCTCTAGTATTACTTTTAATAATTGAAAAAAGAATAATTGCAAAAACAGGTAAACTAAATAGAATTCTGGCATTTCTTGTAACAGCATTCTTAAAGTTAGGTTTTATATAATAAGTAATAATAAAAATTGAGGCTGTACATAAGAATAAACAAAAGGGTATTGGAAAAACTCCTGGAAAAGTCATTCTTGCGTAAGGATATTTTGCAATACTATGAAGGTATAAACTAATTACAGAAAAACAGAAAGCAAAAAATATTAAACCAAAAACAAATTCGAAAAATTGCTTTTTAATATTAAGAGAATTAGAAAATAATAATTTTACTACAAAATAAAAAGGACAGCCTAAAAATAAAAATATACCCGTATAATAAATTGATTTTGAGAAATTAGGAGAAATTATTAAAGAAAAAATCATTGTAAAGCTGATAAGCAACATGAATACATCAATAATATCAACCTTGTAATTTATCTTATTCTTTTTGTAAAAAATTTTTAACAAAATAATTATAAAACATATTGCAGGAAGTATAGCTCCCAATAATAAATCATTTTCATTATAGTACCCATAATAGGGATGTTTATAATCAACATATGGAATAGCTCTAAATAAATTTATATTTAACAGCATAGCAAGCACTATTGTAGACTTTTTTAGAGCTACTAGAACAACAAAAATAAACACACAATAAATTAAAGCTTGTTCCATTATTAATTTTAATTCAAAATACTTAAAAAATATTAACTAAGCTCATTGGTAAGCTTAAAGTCAACAATTGTTTTTAAATTTTTATCTTTTTCAGATAATAAAATCTCGTCTTCACTCAACTTCCAATCTATATTCAAAGTTTTATCATTATAAATAATGCCATCTTCGGCTTCTTTGTTGTAATAATTATCGCACTTATAAGAAAATATAGTATTATCCTCTAAAGTGGCGAAACCATGTAAAAATCCTCTTGGTACAAATAATTGTTTATTATTTTCTCCAGATAATTCTATTGAGAAATGTTTACCAAATGTTAGTGAATTTTTTCTAAAATCTACAGCAACATCTATAACTTTACCTTGAATTACTCTTACTAATTTGGCTTGTGCATGTTCGCCTTTTTGTAAATGTAAACCTCTTAAAACGCCTTTTTGTGATATAGATTGATTGTCTTGAACAAAATTTACTTGTATGCCTGTTTTTTCTTCAAATATTTTTTTATTAAAAACTTCAAAAAAGTTACCTCTTTTGTCTCCAAAAACAGTTGGTTCTATTAAAAAACAACCTTTTAAAAATGTTTCTGTAACTTTCATTAAATTTTAAATAAATTGTTAGAATATCCACTTTTTAAAAGTGGTTCTGTTAAATCGGTCATTTCTTTTTTTGTAATAAAACCAGCTCTAAATGCAGCTTCTTCAATAGCACCAACTTTTAAGCCTTGTCTTTCTTCTATTACCTGCACGAATTGGCCTGCTTGCATTAAAGAATCAAATGTTCCAGTATCTAACCAAGCTGTTCCTCTATCTAATATTTCTACTGATAGTTTTCCTTGTTTTAGATAAACATTATTAATTTCTGTAATTTCTAATTCTCCTCTTTTACTAGGTTTTATATTCTTAGCAATTTTTACAACTTCATTATCGTAAAAATAAATTCCGGGAACTGCAAAATTGGATTTTGGTTTTAACGGTTTTTCTTCAATAGATAAAACATTATTTTGTTCATCAAACTCAACAACTCCATATCTTTCTGGATCATTTACATGATATGCATATACAATTCCGCCATCTGGATTATTATTTGCTTTTAATAAATTTGATAAACCAGAGCCATAAAAAATATTATCTCCTAGAATTAAAGCTACTTTATCTTTACCTATAAATTTTTCACCAATAATAAATGCTTCTGCCAAACCATTAGGGTTTTCTTGTACTTCGTATTGAAAGTTACATCCTATTTGAGATCCATCTCCCAATAATTTTTTAAAAAGTGGTAAATCTTGTGGTGTAGAAATAATAAGAATTTCTCTTATTCCTGCAGAAATTAACGTTGAAATTGGGTAATAAATCATTGGTTTATCATACACTGGCATTAACTGTTTGCTAACTGCTAATGTTAATGGGTGTAATCTTGTGCCAGAACCTCCTGCTAGAACTATTCCTTTCATATAGTGTACTATTAAAAACTATTTCAACTTTTATTTGATATGAATAATATTTATGTAGAAATAAAAGTCTAAAATATAATTTTAGCTTTCAAAAATACAATATTAACTAAGAAAGTTTACTTGTTTTTAAGTTTAATTAGTTGTAAAAACATAACTAATTTTTTATATGATTTATTGTTTAACTATTGAAAAATATAATATTTTTGAGTACATCTTGCTGCGCTTGCGCTTCTAACAAAATCGAAGCCTAAAGTAATCATATGAGAACCCACGTTAAAAGCTTGGGTTTTGTTTGTATTGATTCCAAAACCATAAGAAGCGTAAAAATTCCCTTTTTTTATTCCTACAATTGGTGCAACACTATTAGGGTTTAAAAATTGGTCATTCAAAAAATTATAACTTATGCCTGCCCAAATGTAACCATCGTTTGTTTTTTTTCTAAGCTTAAGGTTTAAATCTGTTCTAGATCTTTTGTCTGCTTCAAAATACTCTACAAAAACCGAAGGTTCAAATTCATAATTGGCAGAAAATTTATTAAATATATAGTAATTAAAAACAGTATATCTTCTTAATACCAAGGGTTCTCCGTTGGTAAATGTTGCTTCATCTTTATCTAAAATATTAGAAATATTTAAACTGATTCCGTAATGATTAAAACGATATAAAAAACTTACATCAAAATTTGAAGAATTTACACTTCTATCATCTATTACAGAAGAGTCTGATCCTGAGAAATTGTTGGTATCTATTCTAAACATATTATAACTATATGTAAAACCGAAAGAGAAAAAACTATCGTTAAATCTACTTAATGTTAAGTGACTTGCAAAGGTTATTTTAGCACCTTGTTGTGTTGTGTTTCCATTTCTATCATTAAAAACAACTAAACCTCCACCAAATCTATCTCCAATTCTACTTTCTATTGAAAAAGACTGTGTGTCTGGTGCATTTTTTACTCCTAACCACTGAGACATTCCATTGATTCGAATTCTTAATCCGGTTCCAATTCCAGCGTAGGCTGGAGTAATTACAAATGGATTGTCACCCATATAATTTAGGTATTGTGGTAAATTATTTTCTTGACTGAATAAATTTAAGTTTGTTATTATACAAATAACAATTATATATATTTTTTTCATAATCTATTATCTATATAGTGTGAAGTTTCCAATTAACTTTTTTTCAGCTCCTAAAATGTCTGAATAGTAAATAACATACCAATAATCTCCTGTTGGCATAGGTTTACCGTTATAAATTCCATCCCAACCTTGTTGAATTCCATTAAACTCTTTTAGCAATCTGCTATATCTATCGTAGATATAAACCCTAATATTATGATAGGTTTCTACTTGTTCTGGATACCAAAAATCGTTTTCATTGTTATTGTTTGGAGTGAAAAAGTTTGGAATTATAATAGGAATATACTCTCCTATAACTTTTGCAGAAACTTCGCAACCTTTTTCATCTTTTACGGTAATTGTGTATTCTTGTGTAACGTTGATTAAAAACGTATTATCAAAAATAAAATCGCCTCCATTTAAACTATAGGTATAAGGAGGTGATCCTCCATTAATTTCGGCTATTAGTGTGTTTTTTGTATCTGTATTGATAAAGATTTCTAAATTATCTACTTTTTCAATTTCTATTTGCTCGGTTACAAAACAGCCATTTGAATGTGTTGCTTTTAATTCATATTTTCCAGGAGGCAAATTTTCATATGTTCCATTAGTTTGTTGTTGTTCACCATTAAGTGTATAAGTAATTTCATCTTTTAAATCTGTGTTTATTATTCTTGATGTTACTATTGCACCTTCTGAACAAGTGTAATTTACAGATGTTGAAAGGTTTAAATTTATGGCTGGTTTTAATGAAATAGCAACTGTTTTTTCACATCCATTTTTTCCTTTTACAACTACATTGTATGTTTTTCCACCTGCTAAGTTTGAAAAAACGA
Source organism: Polaribacter aestuariivivens (assembly GCF_005885675.1). GTDB lineage: Bacteria > Bacteroidota > Bacteroidia > Flavobacteriales > Flavobacteriaceae > Polaribacter > Polaribacter aestuariivivens. Next base: position 111,699 of record NZ_VANR01000004.1, on the reverse strand, counting down.
ATTGATTTTCTTTATAAGCTTCATTTTCTATTTTTGTTGAATATGGCGCTTCATCTCCAGAAATTTTAAGTTCAAATGACCCATTAGCATCTCCAGAACAAGAAACTTCAACAATGTTTATAGGCTCTATTAATAATTCTGTAGGTTCAGAAATTACTACTGTTTCTTTAATTGGTTCACAACCCAATTCATCTTTTACAAAAACATCATAAGTACCAGCAGCCAAATTAGGAAATACACTTTGTGATTTATAATTTACTCCATCTATACTACATAAAAAATCACCTCTTCCTCCTTTTGCGTTTATAGTTATTGATCCATTATTTGCACCAAAACATTCACTATTTTTTGTTAAAATAGGTCCATCAAAAATTAAAGGTTCTGGATTGTCAATTATAATTTCTTCATTAATTGTACATCCTGAAGTGTGTGAAGTTGTTAATGTGTAAGTTCCTGATGGTAAATCTTTAAACTCTCCAGAAGTTTGAGGAGCTCCACCATTTAAAGAAAAAGTTACTTCATTGCTAAGTGAAACATCAACAGAGGCATTTATTGTTGACAGGTAGTTCGTGCAATTTACTACTGTGTTTGTTGTTACATTTAAAGCAACTGCTTCTTGCAATTGTACAGTTACTATTTTTTCGCAACCACTAGCATCCTCAATAAAAACTACGTGTGTTTTACCACCAGATAAATTATTAAAATCTAACTGATTTTCTATAAAAATACCATCATTTAATTTTGTTTTATAAGGAGCTTCACCTCCTGAAACATCTAATGAAAATGAGGCGTTTGCTTCATTAAAACAAGTTTCATTTGTAATATTTACTGCTGTAGCTTTTAATTCAGTAGGTTCTTGAATAGTTACAGTTTCCATTATAAAACATCCGTTTTCATCTTGTACTATTACGTCATACAGTCCTGCAGAAAGGTTTGTAAACACATTTTCATTTACATATTTAACTTGGTTTATACTGTAAATTAAATTACCTGTTCCACCTTTTGCATTAATAGTTATAGTTCCATTATTTTCTCCAAAACAAGTGATATTACTAACTTCTACAGGAGCTATTAATTCTAAAGGAACTGGCTCTATAATTTCGTGAGCTGAGGTTGTAAATACACAATCTTTACTAGTAACTCTAACTTTATAAATACCTGCATCTAAATTTTTGAAAGTTTCTGAGGTTTGTTTTGGTCTTAAAACAACATCAACTTCATTTAATAATTCATATTCATAGTTACCTAAACCACCAGATGCACTCGCAGAAATTATTGCATTTTTTTCTGTTGCACAACTAATTAATGAAGCTTCTACATTTAATATTGCTGTTAATGGTGTCAACGGATTTATGTTTATAATGGTTGAAGCGTCAGAAATACATCCTTTGTTGTCTTTCACATAAAATTGATGATTGCCTGCTGTAACTGTAAAAAGGTTAGAGTTTGTAAAATTAATTCCATCTTTACTAAAAGTATAATTTCCAGTACCTCCTGTTGCTGTAACTTCTACTAAAGCTGTACCAACATCGCAAGAAATATTATTTTTAATAAATGCATTTGCTATGATTTTTGAAGGTTCATTTATTGTAACTGGAAATTTAAAATTACATGAAAAATCGTCTGATACAGTAACTGTATAATTGCCATAACTTAGACCTTTGAATATGTTTGATTTTTGTTTTGCTGAAATATTTCCTCCATCTTTTTGAATTTGGTACCAATAGTTTGTTGGATTTCCTTGTCCTCCTGAAACTGCATCAATACTAATTTCTGCAGTATTGCCTCCGAAACAATCTATTTGGTTTATTTCTGACCATGTTGCGACTATTGGTGTTGGATTATTTAAGGTAATATTTTTTGAAATTTCACATCCGTTTTTATCTAAAACCAATACTGTAAAAATATCTGCAGATAAGTTTTCTATGAAATTATTGCTACTATAATCTTGAATAAGATTTCCAGAAGATGATACTACTTTATATAGATAGTTTTCCCAACCTCCAGAAGCATTAATTAAGATAGAACCAGTATTGGAAGCGTTACAACCTATTTCTGTAATTACAGTTTGAAAATCTAATGCAGCAATTGGGTTTTCTACAGAAAACACTTCTGATATTACTTCGCAGAAAGGAGCTTCTGTCATTTTTACAACTACATAATAATCGCCTTCATTTAAATTGTTTATAGTTGTTTTTCCTATTGAATTTCCAGATGTTGTTGTTGGGTTTCCTGTTGTTTGATTAAATAAACGATAAGTATAATTTCCAGTGTAAGGAGTAGATGCATCAAAATCAATCGAAACCTCACCTGTATTGCTATCAAAACAAGAAACATCTTTTTGTTTATTTACTTGTAACTGAAATGTTTCTAAATCTTTTACCTGATGTGCTATTTCTAAGCTACAATTTGTATCTAAATTGGTTATTGAAATAGTATATATATCTTTTAATAAGTTGGTAAAAACACCAGTATTGTTTGTTTCAGAAAATCCTGAGTTTCCTTTAATTGAAAAAGATACGTTTGCTATTGGTAATGTTGATGAATAAGTTACTGTAATGTTTTCGCCTGTGATACAGTCTAAATTTTTATCAACAGAAACTGTGGCAGCAGTAATTTCTGAAAATGGTTGAATAATTGCATTTGTAGTTCCTATACATCCTGCAGAATCGTATACATTTATTGTATAATTTCCACCATTTTTATCATCAGAAATAAAGGTTGAATTATTTCCAGTTTGAACAATGGTGTCATCTGAAACATCTGCAGTACCTTTATTGTTTATAAACTCAAAAGTTGTATACGAACCTGTACCTCCAGAAACTAAAGAGGTGTTTATTGATATTTTTGCATTTTCACTTATGGTTGAAGTATTGCATAAAAACTGAGTAATTATTGGTGTTGGTACAACAATTGGGTCGAGTTCTTCTATTAAAACGTTTGCTTTATCTACACTACAACCATTTGAACCTACAACTGTAATTATATAATTTCCTGGAGATACATTTACAAAGCTATTAGAGGCAATATCAAAATTACCAGAAGAAGGACTTAAACTGTATGTGTAGTTTAAGTTTGGATTTGAATTAAGTAACGTAATTTTACCAGAATTACTGCCTTCACAAGAACTGTTTTCGATTGTATAATCGAAATTTGGTAAAATGGCTTCAGGTATTTTAATGGCTATTGTTTTAAAACAGTTGCCACTAGAAATAGCATTATCGTAAACAATTACATTATAATCATCTGCTTTAGATAAACGAATCGTTTCTGGGTTATTTACCAAATTTGTTCTTGGGTAAATTGTATTTCCTGAACTATCTTTTACTTCGAAATCGTAATTACCAGAACCACTAATTACGTTTAAAGATAATTCTGAATCTGGGATTAATGAGCAATCTAAATTCTTGGTTATGGTTCCTTCAAAATCTAAGGTTGGTATAATTTTTACAATTTCTGTAGCACTCTCACAGCCATTGCTATCTTTTATTTTTACAGAATAATCTGCTGGTTGTAAATTATTAAATACTGATGAGTTTTGAAATGTAACTCCGTTATCTATGGAGTAAAAATAAGGTGCTAAACCTTTATTACCTGTTACTGTTATCGTTTTGTTGGAATCACAGCTATTTGCTGTTACTGTAGCTATTTCTGGATTTTCACTAACATTCATGTTTACAGTATCTATCAATTTAAAACAATCTGATTGATCTTTAGCTTGTACAGTAATTGTAGATGTTGCTGTTGGATTTTTAATATTTGAAAGAGGTATTTCTATAGAAAGGTTAGAAGTAACGATGTCATTTACAAAATTTGGACTGCTTAAAGTAAATTGATAATTACCAAAACCTCCTTGTATATTGTTAATTTCTATAATTCCAGGAAAATTACATGTAATATCTTTAACGTTTAAAGCAGTTCCAAAAATTTCAGTTGCTTGTTTAATTTCAACATCTCTACTTCCCCATGAACAAGAAGCTCCATTTGTTATAATTAAATAATAATTTCCAGAAGATAAGTTTGACACTGTAATATCATTTGTATTACTCTGACTTCCGTTTAAAATATTTGCATTTGTTGTTTTGTTAAATAAACTCCAATTTAAATTACCTGTTAATGGATTTTTACTATCATCTATAGAAAAAATAATTTCTCCTGTATTAGATGTTGGACATGCATTTTTTACAACATTTCCAGTAATCAAAATTTCTGGTGAATATGCATCATAAACATCTACGCTGTTTTGTTTTATACAACCTGTAGCGTCTTTTACATAAAATGTGTAATTTAATCCTGGGGTTAAATTATCAAACACGTATTGACTTGAATTTGAAGGAATTGGACTTTGCCAAGATGAATCTGAATTAATTGAAAATTGATATGGCGCAACACCATCTTGAGCCTCTACAGTTACACTAAATCCGTCAACACAAGTTCCTCCTGGAGTTGTACTTACCACTAAGTTAGAAACCGGATAAGGAATTTCGTAAGCATCTAAATATTTTTCACACCTTACTGTAACTCCATCTGATTCCAATAACCTAATTGCAGGAAATACTTTTGTACCTGATGCAATATTCATAAAAACAGGATTTGTACTCCAATTTGTACCATTATCTGAACTATAATTTAAAATATAAGGATTGTAAGAATTGGTAGTTTCGAACTCAAACCCAAATTGACTTGGGTCTATTACAGTACAATCTGGTACAATAGGTTTTATTGTTGCATCTAACAAAATTGGGTTTTCTATTATCGCGTTTGTAGTTTCTACACAGCCATCTTTTCCTGTTACTGAAATAGTATAATTTCCTGCAGAAAGATTTATGAAATCTTTAGTAGTATTAAAATACAAATCTATAATACTTAATAGACCTGAAGGTCCATTCAATTCAATTTTGTAAGGTGCTGAACCACCTGTTATATCAAGTTTTATTGATCCTTTTTCACCAAAACATTTTGGGTTTATATTGGTTGCGTTTAAATTTAAATCTGGTGTTTTATTAACGGCTATAGTTTCTACAAATTCACAATAACCAATAGTACCAGAATGATCTCTTACAAAAACATCGTAGTTACCTGCAACATTTACACTTTTTGTGTTTTGATTTGTAAAGTCTGAATCTGTTGGCAATACTCCATTAGCAACTATTGCGTAAACATAATTAGCGTCTCCACCAAATGCATTTATTGAAATTTCGCCCTGTTTACAACTTATATTTGTAACATTTATGGAGGCATTTAATTGCGGATAAATTGTGTGACTTGAAGCAACAGATTCACATCCTAATTCATCTTTAACCTTTACAGTATATGTATTTTGAACTAAATTTAAAAAAGTATATATATTTGGAGTTGTTGTATTTGGAGAAAACCAAGGACCATTATTAATGCTAAAAAAATAATTTCCATTTCCTTGAGTTGCATTTACCGTTATTTTACCATTAGAACCATCATAACATTGTGTACTTGTAGCTGCGTGTTGCACCTCTACAGCTGGTGTAATTTCAATTGTTGCATTTGTACTTGAAAAACAATTATTTGCATCTTTTGCTTGAATTGTATATTCACCAGCAGAAAGGTTTGTAAATTGATTTTGCCAAGAAATACCATTATCTATACTATATTGATAAGGTGGTTTTCCTCCAGAAGCATTTGGAGTTATGGTTGCATCTGAACCACTACAAGAAAGTTTTTTAGTTACTGCTGCTGAAACTAAAATTTCTGTAGGTTGTGCAATAATTTCTGTACCTAAATCTAAAATACAACTCTCTTTTTTTATTTGAACACTATAACTATTAGCATTTAAATTAGATATTGTTAAAGGAGAAATACTTGAAGAAACCCAATTTTGTCCGTTTAAAGAGTACTCATAATTCCCATCAAAATTTTCTACAGATAGTGTAATGTTTCCATCTGTACCTCCTAAACAGCTTACATTATTTGAAGAAGATATAAAACCATTAAAAGATTTATTTGGTTGTATAGTAGCTGTAATGGTTTCTTTACAATCTAAACCATAATTAACATCTATAAAATATGTTCCAGGGCTTAAATTGTTAAATACATTTGAGCTTGTAGAAACGCCTCCATTAATTTGATATGTATAAGAAGTATTTGCTGGTTTTACCGTAATTGAGCCTTTGCCATCGCAAGAATAAGTAATATCTGATGTAAAATTTGGTGCTGTAGGTAAAGGATTTATTGTAATGTTTTGTAGGTTTAAAATACAGTTATTTGCATCTTTAATAGAAGGTAAGTATATTCCTGATTTTAAGTTATTAAAACTTTTTTGAGAAATGTAATTGCTACCGTCAATACTAAATTTGTAAGGTGGTTTACCACCAGAAATAGCATTAAAAGTAATAATACCTAAACTACTACAGGTGTAATCTTGCACCAAACTGGCAGAACCAAGAATTTTTGTTGGCTCTGTAAGTGTAATTGTTTTTTCATAAACACAAATATCTAAGTCTTTTGTTGCATTAATTTTTACAGTATATGTGCCACTTGCCAAATTATTGAAAATACCAGATGATTTGTATGTTGTGCCATTATCTATGCTATATTCTAAAGCATATCCAAGAGAGTTACCATCAATAGAAAGATTTATTGCCCCATCTTTTTCTCCAAAACAACTGATATTTTTTATTTCTTCTTTAAAAACTAGTTCTGCTTCTTTGTTTATAACAACTTCATTTGAGAGTTTCCAACAGTTGTTAGCATCCATTACTAAAAACTGGTAAGTTCCTTGCTTTCCGTTTGAAATATTTATTGAATTTTCTGTAAAAAAATCTGAAATTGGAATTTCTTCGGCAGTATTATAAAAATTAACTCCATTATAAGACCATATTGCATAATTGTAAACTGGTGTTCCTCCAGTAGTGTTAAATTTTATGACACCATCTGAACAATTAATATCTTTTGATACTACTGCATTAAAATCTAATGGCGTTGGTTTTGTAAAAGTTACATTGCCAATAAAATTACAATTGTTTGGTGCAGAAACCTCTACTGTATACGTTCCTTCTTGAGCAACTTCAAAACTATGATCGTTGTCTGGTTTTGGACCAACTGTTGCTAAATTTGCTCCATCTTTGAATAATTTATAAGTATAATCTCCTGGAATATTTTCCACTTGAACTCTAATTTCTCCTAAAGAAGTTGAGCAAGAAATGGAATTTGTAATTAGTTTTACATCAATATTTTTCTCTAAAACATCAATATTATTTACTGTATAAATACAAGATGTTGCTGCACTTCCTTTTTTTCTTATGAAAATAGAATAACTACCTGATGAAGAAATATTAAAAGTATTGGAATCTTGAAAAGAACCAGGATTGTTTGTTAAGCTAAATTCATAATCATTTGGAATGTTATTGATTACGATACTTCCGGAATTTCCACAAATTATATCTTCTGTTACAATTTGAGGATTTAAAGTTGCTTTGAAAACATTAAAATAAAAACGCTTAAAACAACCACCTTGAGATCTAATTTCTAAACGATATTGCCCAGGAGAATTCGCTGTAAAATCGTTGCCATTTTTAACTGTATTCCAAACACACGTATTATTTACATTTGCGCAATCTTGGTCTGTAACTGCAGCACAAGAAGTTTCATCTAGTTTTTGCCAAATTATAGTGTCTGAATTATCTATATTGGTTTCTATTTGTTTGATACTTTCATCTCCACAAAGATAAATTTCTGCTAATTGAGAACCATCATTAGGGCACGTTTTTACTTCATCTGCATAAGCTAAAAGAGGATTATCTTGTGTATAAAACGAAACTACATTTATAATTTCTGATGAACTGATACAACCTACTGGAGCCAGTTTAGAAACTGTATATGTACCAGTTTCTGAAACAGTTATTGACTGAGAGTTTCCAATTACTTCTCCTTTATCATTTTTCCATTCGTAAGAAATAAATCCACTTCCTGCAGTTAAGGTTACGTTTTCAGCACATAAAATTTCGTCACGTTCAAATTTACATCCAGAAACATCTACTAGAAAATTTGATGGTCCTTGCAAGCCTATATTACATGCATCTACTCCATAAAAACTTGGATCTTCGTTTATTGATATGCCACTTGTTTTACCAACATAGCTTGCAATTACTTGATTTTCTATTCTATTGGAGCATACGTCTCTTAACTCATTACAGTTTTCTACAACCTTAACTTTTATTCTTATATTGTATTTAGGATCTCCTTTTTCAACCAAATTATCTGGTATATTAAAACGTAAAACTCCTCTAAATTCATTACTTAAAACTGGTGGTTCGTATGTATACGTAATGCCTGGTGGTAATGATAGTTCAGCTTCTAATAAATCTACATTTTTAGGTAATCTGTCAATTAATACTGTGTTTAATGCATCGTCATTTCCTTTGTTTCTAAAGCTTACATTATACCAAATTAAATCGCCTAAATCTACTTCATCACCTGCAATATCATTACCTTCATCATCTTCAATTGTTTTAATTAATTCTATATCTGGCTCTATAATATCTATACTCATAGCATTTAAGAAAACCCAATATCCATCTCCTTGAGAAGTCATACTAACTTTTGCGCTAGTTTGGTTATTTGCTATTAGTTTATTGTTTACATTATTTACGTTAAATAAATCTGCATCAAATCCTAAAGTATTTTGGCTTTGTGGTTGTCTGCCTGTTTGAAAAGTGTCGTTTACTGTTATAGAACCATTAAAAAAGTTTGTAGCGGAATTTAAGTTTGGAGTAGATAAAGGCTGATAAGTGCCAGTTACATCTTCCATTTTAAACTGATCTCCTTTTAAATTAAAATCACCTTCTAGAGCTGCAACAAGCATTCTTGCTTTTACAGGACCTACTGGTATTGTATTAAATCCTTCATAAGAAATTTCTGCAGATTTAGGATTTCCTCCTCCTTGTATGCTTGCAAAACCATCAAAAATGGAAACTCTTCTACTTGGTTCTGTTTGATTTTCATATACAACTACCATAATCCACCCGCCTGAAGAACCTGTATTGCTTGTACCTCTTACTGTGGCTTTAATATTTGCTGCATAATAATCTCCATTCGCATCACCCAAATTACTTACGATAGAAGTAATATCTTTGTAACAAGTGTATACTACTTTTTCTGCCTCATTACTTGTTTGACCGTCGAAAATAATATCTCCAACAATATTTTGGTAGTTCCCTCCAGGAAGTTTAAATTTAATTTCATTAAAATCGTCACTTCTGGCCTCTTTTGTATCCCAATATTTATAAGGATACACTGCTGCCCAATACAAACCTGCGTATATTACTTTTGAACAACTTGGTAAATTTAATTGTGCCTTACTTGATGAGAAAGTGGTAGCATCACCATCAATATCAATATAATTTAAATTTAGCCTGTTATTTCCTTCACTTGTGCCATTGTAATCGTCGTTAGGCACAGTTCCGTCTTGATCTTTACTTACGATGTTATTTGCAATAAAAGAAATATCTCCTTTTAAATTAACACCACCATTTACAAGCCTTTGTGTGAAGGGTACATTTTTGGCTCTAGTGGAAATTTGACTGTTTTTTTGTGCGTAAAACTTTAAACCAATTGATTGTACAATTAGTAAAAGAAATAGTAATTTTCTTAGGTTTGATAACTTTTTCATATTGGGGGGATTATGAATTATAGTTGATAGTTGATTTTTTATTTTATACTTTTATTCTACATATAGTATCCATTTATCTTCTGTATAATTTCCATTTAAATTAGAATGATATAGTTCTGTAATTTCTTTTTTTGATGTTTTTCTATCCAAATAAACATACCTGTAGTTATTTTTTTTATTGATGAAAAACTTTGGATTTAGTCCTTTTCTTTTTAATTTTTCTATAAATTTATTTGCGTAGAATTTTTTGGAAAAAACATTCACAATCAAATAATAACCAGTTTGTATAGTATTATTAGATTTTAATTTCCTAATTCTTATAGGCTTAGTAGTGATTCCTTTTTTTGATGGTTTTTTTACTGTTATTTGTTTAGCTTTTATAGGTTTTTTGTTCTTTATCAATGTAGTGCTTAAGTTATTTAAAGGAATAACTCCAACTCTATCTTGATTTACTTTAACAATGGATAATAATTTTTTATATCGATTATTAAATTTTGAGGCTACCATGTTTTGGGCTTCATTATTTGTTTTAAATGAGCCTAAATACACATAATAATTATTTTTGTTTGGATGTTTAAAATAACTCGCATTAAACCCTTTGCTCTTTAAAGTGTTTAAAAAATTAATTGCGTTGTTTTTAATTGAAAAATAATTTGCAACTACGTAATATCCATCAGAGACTTTATTTTGTGTAAGATCTTTTTCAAGTTTTTTCTTTGGAATTGTAGTTCTTTCTTTTTTTGATGTAAATGATTTTACGTTTCGTTGTATAGTATCTTTGGGTTTGTTAGAAATAATTTCTACAGCTGTATTTTGCTGATTGCTTTTTATTAATTTAAGTAATTGTAAATGCTTTTTTTGTGCTTCTTTTTGTTGCAAAGCGTTAATGGAGTCTTGTTTAGCTTTGTAAGCATCAATCATTTTGTAAACGTCTTTTTGATTTTTATCATTTACTTCTTGATTTGTTTGTGCTGATTTTTTTGTAGTGGAAAGTTTGTTTTTAAATGATGAATCGTCTTTTATTGTTACGTAATCTTGTTTACCAAAATTATACGTAAGCCCAATTTCATTTGTAATACCCAAATTATTTTTGCCTTGTTCATACACAAAACCGATAGATATTCTTTCAGAAATATTAAATCCGATACCTAATGAAGTTCCGTAAAAATCGTCATAGGTAGATTGAATCCAACCTATTTTTGGCAAGTCTAAAAGTAAACTTGTAGTATATGTTAATTTGTTTTTTCCTGGTTTTTTAACAATATTTAAAAATTGAATTTTTCCATCTTTTAAAAGGCCTTCGCTATTTGCAAAAGGTTTTGTATACATCAAATGACCAGAAATTGTTTTCTCAGAAAAGGGTGTTATAAATTCGTAATCTTTTAAGTCGTAATCGAATAAATTCTCTAAAAATATTCCCATGTCAAAACTTCCTAAAGTAATATTTACTGCTGGCTGAAAGTTTATAATGGGTCTTTCTTGAAAATTACTAATAAATGGATCTGGATTTGTTACTACAATTTTACTCCTATCAATTCCGTTTCTAGAATACATAAAGTTAAATCCGAATGCAAGTGCGTTTTTTTGACTTAATTTTACTTGATATGCATAATTTAGTAAAACTCCGAAATTTTTAAATATGCCAAAGTTTTGTTGAAATACACCTAAACCAACTCCAATTTTTTCACTTATTCTTCCAGAATAACTTCCAACATATAATTGTGGAGAATCATCAAAATCTGAAAATTTATTTCTACTTAAAAAACTTAAATAGGTAGCATTTTCTCTAGCAACAGAAAAAGTAGGATTTAAAAAAAAGCGATTAGATTTTAAAAAATTATGTGAAGAAAAATTGTTGTACAATTCTTCTTGAGTATTTTGCGAAAAAATAGCGGTAACGCAAAAGAGTAAAACTACGATGTAAATGGGGGGCTTAAACATTTTATTTTATAACTGAAATAGTTCCTTTTTTTATGGGTTTATCTTTTGTTTTTATGATATAATAAAACAACTGACTTTTAGAAATTAAATCATTTCTAGGCCAATTGTTTTGATAATTTGTAGTTTTTAACAACAACTTACCATTCGCATTGTAAATTTGAACTTCTACAGCTTCTTTAAATGAATATTGGTTAGATAACACCCATGTATCATTAATACCATCTCCATTTAAAGTAAGCACATTTGGTACTGTTTCTTCCCCCTCTAGAGAAACAGTAACCGTTTTTAAAAGCTCACAATTGTTTACTTTTGCTAATAAATTGTAGTTACCTGCACTACTAATTTCAATAGACGCAACCGTACTTAACACAATACCATTGTCATCTAGCCATTCATAAGAATCTGCTCCACTAGCAGTAATTATTTTAGTTCCCCCCGAACTTAAAATAATGTCTATTGGCGAATCTATCGTAACAACAGATTCGTCAAAATCTAACAATATGATTTCTTTAGATATAACTTCACAACCAAATGCTTTTATTCTAATATGATAATTACCAGGTTCTATAGTTTCTAAAATTGCACTTGTTGCATTGGTTATAATACTATTATTTTTATACCATTGATATTGGTAACTTGTATTTTCTGTTGTTGAAAGTAATATTGAATTTCCATTACAAATCATATTAGAAGATGATGATGAAGTAATAGCACTTTCAGGCAAACTCAATTTTACATCAATTTTATTGGAACTATTTTTTACAATACCTGATGTGATTTCTAACCAATACAATCCATTATCTTCAAAATTATCAATCGTAATATCTTTTTCTAAACCATTAGTTAATTTGGCTCCGTCTTTAAACCATTGAAAGTTCAAATATGAAAGTTGATTATTTGATAATGTGTATGTATTATTTTGTGCGTCTTTTACTTCAACAGACTTTAACAATAAATCTATATTGGTAGATTCACATGAAGTGTAGTTTGTGTCTGTATCAACTTCTAATGATAAAGTATTCAAATCATTAACTACAAATTCTGAAGACTCTTTACTACTTAAACAAGATGTTCCGCTCGTAACTTTTGCCTTATAAATACCAGATTGAGTAATTTCAATTTTATTGGAATTGCTATTTGAAATTTCAACATTGTTTCTGTACCATTTTATTGAAGCATTTATAGCATCATGACCAATCTCTAAAGTTTTGGTTTCACCGTCAAGAATAATTGAATTTGTATTAGAAACTGCAGAAATACTAAAATTTGAATTTACCTCTTTAATCACCACGTTTTCTGAAGTACCTACACAACCATTTGAATTTTCTATTTCTAAACGATATGTGCCAAAATCGTCCATTGATGTTATTGTATAAGTTGGTGAGTAGTTGGGTAAACCAGTTATTTTTTCACCATCTTTAAACCAAGTATATACATAATCTTGATTGTTAGTTTCAGATTCTAGTACATAATTATTACCTGAACATAGTTCTACAATAGCATTTCCTCTTATTTTTGATACAACACTTGGTAATTTTGTAACCTCTACAATATTTGAAAAAACTGATGCAAAACAAGAACCATAAAATATTTCGCTGTAATATAAACCTGGTTCTGTAACAGTTAATTTTGGACCTCCAAAATAAAATTTTACACCATCTTTATACCATTGATAATTTGAGGCTGAAGTATAATTTAATTCTAATTGTTTGGATGCACCATTGCAAAGAATAACATCTTTATAATTATTTAAAATAAGTTTTTCTGAAGTAATATAATAGGCTTCAAAAGCATCAGATTCTGGACTAATTTTTTCTGGTGAAGAAGATTTAACCCTAAGCTTATAACCTGTTCCATGAATGGTTTGTGGTAGTTGAAAATTTACGGTAAATTTAAATGAAGTATTTTGATTGGCAATTGTTTTTAAAATTTCTGAAGAAGAAAAATCACCATTTTCATCAGATAATTCTAATGTAAAAATATTATTATCGTTAAATGTTGCGGAGTTGTAACCTATTTCAACTTCAAAAGAATTGAAGCTATCACTTGCACATGCGTAAGTGTAACTTAATATTGGTTTCTCTATATTTTGAGATACTAATAAAAGTGTACTTAAAATTAATAAAAAAGTAAGGGGGGCTCTTTTTTTAATAATTCTTGTTTTTATGTCTGTTAACAAAGTTAACAACAGGGGTTACAGAATCAAAAGTACATTTTTTTTTATAAAAAAAATTCTTTTCTATAAATTTTCTTTTGTTTTGATATATAACCACTTAGTTATCATCTTTAAAAAAAATATAGAAAAGTTTTTTTAGGAAGGCCTTTATAATTTTCTTAGGCATTCTTAATTCATTTAACAATACTGCTACCTTAATTGTATTTTTTTAAATACCAGTGAATTGTTTTTAAAATACCTGATTCAAAATTTTCATCTGCTTTCCAACCTAGTTCAGTTTCTAATTTAGAAGCATCTATTGCATATCTAAAATCGTGTCCTGGTCTGTCTTTTACAAAACTAATTTGATTTTTGTAAGAATTTTGTTTGGGTTGAACTTGATCTAAAATTTCACAAATTTTGTTGGCTATATATAAATTGTTTCTTTCGTTTTCACCTCCAATATTGTAGGTTTCACCTGATTTTCCTTTTTTATAAACTAGCTCTATTCCTTTACAATGATCTAAAACATACAACCAATCTCTTATATTTTTTCCATCACCATAAATAGGAATATTTTCTCCAGAAATTGCTTTTCTTATAATGGTTGGAATGAGTTTTTCATCATGTTGTTTTGGACCGTAATTGTTAGAGCAATTTGTGGTAACCACATTCATTCCATAAGTATGATAATAGCTTCTTACCATAAAATCTGATGAAGCTTTAGAGGCACTATATGGGCTGTTGGGTGCATATGGAGTTTCTTCTGTGAATAATCCTTTTGCTCCTAAAGTTCCGTAAACTTCATCTGTTGATATGTGATGAAATCTTGATTTTTCAAAACCTTTTTTAAAGCTGTTTGGAGAGTTCATCCAGTGATTTTTGGCGACATCCAATAAATTAAATGTTCCAAAAACGTTTGTTTTTACAAAAGCATCTGGATTTTTTATGGAATTATCTACATGAGATTCTGCTGCAAAATGAATTACTCCAGTAAAATTGTATTTTTTAAAAAGACTTTCTACCAAGCTTCTATCACAAATATCTCCTTTTATAAAAATATGGTTGGAGTTATTTTCTACTTCTTTTAAGTTGTGTAAATCTCCTGCATAGGTTAACAAATCTAAATTTATAACTTTAATTTCTTTGTTATTTTCAAGAAAATAAGATATAAAATTAGCACCAATAAAACCAGCACCTCCAGTTATTAAAATTGTTTCCATTCTTACTTTTTATAAGTATTTAAGTAGGAATTTAGCTTTAATAATAGTAAAATAAAAATCATTATTAATGCACCAACTATTGCTAGTTGAAAAGCTTTGTTTTTAGTAACTCCTTTAATTTCAGATCCAATTGGTTGAAAGTTAGAAATAACGTTTATTACTTCATATTTCTCTGATTTATCTTCAACAACAGTTTTTAAATCTGCATTTAATTTTCTATTTGTTTCAAATAACTCTAGCTCTTTTGTAGTTCTTTTTTCGCCACCTAAATCTATACTGGTGCCTGAAGATTGCTTTTTAGCTTCTTCCACCATTACTTCCATATAAACTCTTCGTAAAGTATCTATTTGAGTTAAATTTTGACGTAATAAAGAATCTGTTCTATTTAAATTTTCGTTTGTTAACGTTTTTAAACGATTAAAATATTTGTTTTTTACAACGGAGGAAATGATTACCTCATCTAACTTATTAAATATGTCATTTTTTTCTGCAATGACGTTTATTTTATGAATTTTGTAGTCCAAATCTGTAAAAGAGGCTTTAAATTCATCAAATGTGTAACTTTTAACAGTTGTTGTATCTACAGATTGAATAAAATCGTTGTAAGAATCTATAACATCATTTTGATTTGCTATAGGCTCAATAGTAAACTTTTTTAAAGCTGCAGCTTCTTCTTTATTTATATTGAAAGTATTTTGTAGGCCAAGTGTATCTTTCTGTTTTACTAAATCATTATAAAATTTTACATTATTGTACAATTGCCTAGAACTTTTAAAGTTTGGCTGTACTAACATATTAGATTCAAACCTATCTGTAGTAGTTATTTGTAAAAAAAGACCAATGATAAAACCAATTACAGCTGCAATTCCAATTTTTATAATGTTCTTTTTTAGAAAAATTAAAATGGTAATAAAAAAATGGAATATTCCTTTAAAAATATTACCTATAAAGTTGAAAAAATTCTTAAAACCTCTTCCTATGATCACAAATAAAGAGCCTAAATCTACTTCTTCTTCATTTTTGTTGGTTGGTTGATTTGTTGACATGCTAATTTTTTAATCTATAAATTTAACTATTAAAAATTTGTTCTAATATTTTTTGTGTAATTGCGTAAGTTGGTGTTACTCCTGTCATTCCTAAACCACCAGATGCTAATGTTGCTCCAGTTTCTAAAGGATTATCTGATGCATAATACGCATAACGTACTTGTACATTTTCAGAAATATTACCTCTAATTTTTGAGGCAGATTGTATTGCTTTTTGATAATGGGCTCCTTCCATTTCTAAACCTATTACATTCCAAGTAGAATTATGGAAAAACTTTAGCAAATCTTTATTTTGTAATGAGGTTCCTAAAACTGAAATCATGGAACCATCAAAAGATTTTACACCAAAACCTTCTAAATCTGCTTTAGAAAGCTCATTTTTAAAAGGATAATTATCAGCTGTTCCTTCAAAAATATGTGCAGAAGGTATCATAATATCTCCTTTACCTCCTTCTAAAATTCCTGCTTTTCCCATTATTGAAACTGATTTTACATCTAAATGTGTTTTGGTATTTTTTTCACATGTATATGGTTTCAGTAATTCATCCATAGTTTCATAGGCTTGTTCGCCAAAAGCATAGTCCATTACAATGATTACAGCATTATCTTCTACCTTGTCTTTTTTAGAGAACGATAAAACATCGAAATTTATTTTAGATGTATCTATTATTTGAACATTTATATTGGTTCCTGAGGTATCTTTTACGTAAATCAATCCGTTTGTTGAGGCGTAATCTTTTACTTTTTTTTGCAAGGGTTTGCTATTTACGTTGCTTAAAAGTTGATAAAGTTCAAAACCTTTTAAGTTTTTAGCTTCTTTTGGCAACGCATTTTTCGCATATATAGAGTTTAATACGCTGTGCATATTTGCACTAATAATATGGATTGGTCTTTCTAAAAGATTATTTAATTTTAGTACTTTTTTAATGTTGTTCGCCCATATTTCACCATAGATATGGTGTCCTATTTCTTCTACTAAAACCGAGCTGAAAGTAACCGTTCTTTTCTTGTTTTCTAAAACTTCATTGATGGCTAATTTACCTAACCAATATATTAATTGGAAAAAACGGTCTGGGTTTTCGTTTGTAGAAAAAGTTTTATAAATGGCTGAAACTTCGTCAAAAGTTCTTCCTAAAATATTTGCTAAATGTACAATGGTTACTTCTCTTTCTTTTTCAGAAATTTCTTTTTGATGAATTATAATTGTTTCTAAATGTTGCCATTCTCTTGTGAAATCTTCACCATCATTTAGGGTTACTCTTTCTTGAATTTTATGAGATTCTATAAATAAAAATGTAAGGTGTGTAAGAATATCATAAATTTCAGATCTTCCTCTGGTAATTTCAATATTCATTTGGTCTTTGTCTATTCTATAACAATTTCTTCTTCTTTTTGGAGGAATAATTGGTGTAAAATGACTGTTTTTGTAACCTTCGTCAGCAGTTAAATTTATGTATTGGCATTCTTCAATTCCTATTGGTAATCTTTCAATTACGTAGGTTAAGCCATTTAATTCTATTCTTTCTTCTGCAATAGAGCCATAAATTTCTGGTCTTAAAAGCAATAAAGATTTTCTTAAGGTTTCACCAGAAATACCCATTGGTTTGTAAAAACCTCTACTAAATAAATGACGCATAGAAATGTACAGTTTTTCTATGGCATTTGTAGATTCTTGAGCTCTAGTTCTATTTATTTTTTTGGTTTCTGACATGTATTATTTTAAAGGGCAAATATAAAACTATTTACCTGATAAAATTTGATTGTATTTATCTTGATTGTTCAACAATTCTAGTGCTTCATATATTGTTTTATCATTTTTTAGTTTGTGCTGGTAAACACCTTCTCTGTAAAAATATCTTTGCAATATTTCTTCTTTAATTATTTCTGATAAAATGTCTTTATTTTTAGATATTTCTTCAATTTTGATATCAAATAGTTTTTCTTTTATATTTTCATATTCTTTAGAAATATTATTTTTATCTGAAGCTAAATATGCTTTTTTGAATAGTTTTTCTTGATTTGTTAAAAAAGTAGTATCTATTTTTAAATAGTTTTCGAATTTTTTGAAATCGTTATTTTTAAAATCAAAATCATTTACTTTTCCAATTGTTGGGTTTTCATAATAATATTTTGTGGCGAAATTAAAAATTGCTTTCGAATCTAATAATGCTTCTGTTGTTTCGTTTTTATCGGAAGTTTTTGTAATTACATCTGGTAAAACTCCTCCACCATCGTAAACTGTTCTTCCGTTTTGAGTTTTAAAGGCGTTTATTCCACTATCGGAAAATTTAGGTACGTTGCCATCTTTATCTCTATTTGCATAGTCTAATTCTTGAATACATCTTCCACTTGGAGTATAATATTTTGAAATGGTAACCTTTAATTGTGTTCCGTAAGTAAGTGGCCTGTAACGTTGTACCAAACCTTTACCAAAAGAACGTTTTCCTAAAATTACGGCTCTATCATAATCTTGTAACGAACCACTTACAATTTCAGATGCAGATGCAGAACGTTCATTTATTAAAACCACTATTGGAATGTTTAGATCTAAAGGATTATTTGTTGTTTTATATGTATTGCTCCATTTTTTAATTTTTGCTTTTGTGGTAACAATTGTTTTTCCTTTTGGTAAAAAGAAATTAGAAATATTTATAGATTCTATCAAAGAGCCTCCAGGATTTGAACGCAAATCAAAAACTAGTTTTTTCATGCCTTGTTTTTCTAACTTTTTAAATGCTTTTCTAATTTCAGAAGATGCCTTTTCATTGAAGCGAGTTAATGTTATATAACCAGTATCTTCATTAATCATTTCTGCAAATGGTACAGGGTTTACAACAACTTTATCTCTAATAATTTCTTTTTTTATGATACTTCCTTGTCTATCAATTTCTACATTAAACTTACTGTTTGGAACTCCTTTCAAAAACGTAGATAATTGTTCAGCATCCATATTTTTTAATGATTGTCCATTAACAGAAATAATAATATCTCCTACTTTTAAATTGGCTTTGTCTGCAGAAAAATCTTTATAAATTTCTTTAATTTCAATACCTTGAGTTGTGTAAAAAACTGAAACTCCAATTCCACCATATTCTCCTGCTCTTCTAATTTTTGCAGTTTCTACATCTTGTTCGTTGTAAAAATTTGTGTACGGATCTAAATCTTTAAGTGTATTTTTAATGGCTTTATCCGTAAATTCTGCGGGATTAATTTCATCTACATAATACATATTCAACTCCTTAAATAAGGTGTTGTAAATTTCAATTTGTTTTGCAACTTCAAAAAATTTAGACTTGAATGAGTAGGTTAAAAAAACAGTTCCTACCAAGAAAATTGCTATGGTTTTGTTTTTAAAGTTGAATCGTTTCATCTTCTTTATTTTTTGTCTTGTATGTAAACAAGGTTAATAATTTTTCCATTTTACTGTAAATTTCTTCATACTTCATTTCTTCTTTACCAAGGTACGAAATCATAAAAACATACGGAGCATCTAAATTATTGTAAACAATACTTTTTTGTAGCCGATAACTTTCACGCATTAAGCGCTTAATTCTGTTTCTATCTACTGCTAATTTAAAGTTTCTTTTGGGCACAGAAACACCTACTTGAGCAGGAAAATCTGATGTATGTTCTGTTTGAATATACATCATTCTTAGAGGATAAGCTTTTACAGATTTACCTTCAGCATAAAGTTTCTCAATCAACTTTCTACTCTTTAAACGTTCTTTTTTACCTAAAGTATGCTTCATCACTACAAACTTAATAGAAAAGGAACACTTTTTAACAATTTCTAAAGCCTAACTTTAAAAAAGATGCGTATTTTTATATTAAATTCCACAAATTATTTTAAACCACATTTGTTAAATATTAAACAATATTTAATAAGTTTGTTAAAATTTATCATTTTTACTGAATAAAAATTTATGAAACCAGATTTATTTCAAGCGCCAGATTATTATAATATTGATGATTTACTAACAGAAGAGCATAAACTAATTCGTGAAGCTGCTCGTGATTGGGTAAAACGTGATGTTTCGCCAATTATTGAAGATTATGCTCAAAAAGCAGAATTTCCAACTCAAATTATTACTGGTTTGGCAGAAATTGGTGCTTTTGGACCATATATTCCAGAAGCTTATGGTGGTGCAGGTTTAGATCAAATTTCATACGGATTAATCATGCAAGAAATAGAACGTGGTGATTCTGGAGTACGTTCTACAGCTTCTGTTCAATCTTCTTTAGTAATGTATCCTATTTTTACTTACGGAAATGGAGCACAACGTAAAAAATATTTACCAAAACTGGCTTCAGGAGAATGGATGGGAAGTTTTGGTTTAACAGAACCAAATCATGGTTCCAATCCTGGAGGAATGGAAACCAACTTTAAAGATAAAGGAGATCACTATTTGTTAAATGGTGCTAAAATGTGGATTTCTAACGCTCCGTTTTGCAACATTGCTGTAGTTTGGGCTAAAAATGAAGAAGGAAGAATTCACGGTTTAATTGTAGAACGTGGAATGGAAGGTTTTTCAACTCCTGAAACTCATAACAAATGGTCTTTAAGAGCTTCATCTACGGGAGAGTTAATTTTTGATAATGTAAAAGTTCCAAAGGAAAATTTACTACCTAATAAATCTGGATTGGGAGCTCCTTTAGGTTGCTTAGATTCTGCACGTTATGGAATTGCTTGGGGTGCAATTGGTGCTGCAATGGACTGTTATGATACTGCTTTACGCTATGCAAAAGAACGTGAACAATTTGGAAAACCAATAGGTCAGTTTCAATTACAACAAAAAAAATTATCGGAAATGATAACAGAAATTACCAAAGCACAATTGTTAGCTTGGAGACTTGGTACTTTAAAAAATGAAGGAAAAGCAACTTCCGCACAAATTTCGATGGCGAAACGTAATAATGTAGAAATGGCAATAAAAATTGCAAGAGAAGCAAGACAAATGTTAGGTGGAATGGGAATTACTGGAGAATACTCCATAATGCGCCATATGATGAATTTAGAAAGTGTAATTACCTATGAAGGCACACATGACATTCATCTTTTAATTACTGGTTTAGATATTACAGGATTGAATGCTTTCAAATAAAAACATCTTTTAAAATAATAATTTAAGAGAATATTTGTAAGTAAACAATTCACTTTTAGACTACAAATAGTTATGAAAAAAGGATTTTATATTATACTTTATATTTTATTTTTAACCATTTCTTCTTGTGGAAGTGTTACTGATTTTGAAGAAAATTTAGATATAAATTCCTCTGATATAGAGGTTGATACAACTTTTATAAATCCAAATAATGGTGGTGTAAATAATAATGGTGTTTTTAAAATATTGTCTTTAGGTGATAGCTACACTATTGGAGAAAGTGTTTGTGAAACCTGCAAATTCCCTGTTCAATTAGTAGATACTTTATTAACAATTACACAAAACAAAAGTTCTTTTCCCTTAAAAATAATTGCAAAAACTGGTTGGACAACCACAAATTTAATAAGTGCAATCGATGCTGAAAATATTAATTCCGATTACAATTTGGTTACCTTATTAATAGGAGTAAATAATCAATACCAAAGAAAACCATTTTCTACTTACGAAACTGAATTTCCAAAATTGTTAGAAATAGCAACAAAAGCCGCTAATAATAATATTGAAAACTTAATTGTTATTTCTATTCCAGATTATGCTTTTACTCCTTTTGGAAGAGCTAATACTACCATTTCTTCTGAAATAGATACCTATAATAATTTTGCACAAGCATATTGTATTAGTAGAGGTATCACTTTTATAAATATTACAGATATTACAAGACAAGGTTTGGTAAATCCAGCTTTAGTTGCAAATGACGGTTTACATCCATCAAAACTTGCATACAAAAAATTTGTTGAAAGAATAACTCCTGTTGTTCTGCAAAAATTAAACCTAAATTAAGATGCTTCTTGTAGTAAAATATGTGGGCATCTTTTGCAATTAACACCTTTTTTCTTGTATTTATTACAACACTTACTTTTCGGCTTTAAACCACAGCTAGAGGAACAAATGCTATCGCAAATATAACTTTGAGATAATGGTATAGTAGGTTTTTCTGAAGTATAAAAAACAATCATTTGTATTAATTAAAGTGCAAATATAAAGCTTATTTAGAATAAATAAAAATAAAAATTGTTTAAAACCTAAAAACAAAATAAGAAAAACAATATTGTCACCATTTTTTCTTTTTATATATTTGAAATCCTCTAAATTTTAAAGAAAATGGACGATTTTATTCTCTACTTCAAAATGGGTCTTTACCATGTATTAGACTTAAAAGCTTATGATCATATTTTATTTCTGATTGTTTTAGCTGTTGTTTTCAGCTTTAATCAATTTAAAAAAGTGCTTTGGTTAGTTACCTTATTTACCATTGGGCATTCTGTAACATTGGCATTATCTGCATACGGTATTTTAAATGTTAACATGAAATTGATTGAATTTTTAATTCCGTTAACAATTTTCATTACTGGTTTTATAAACGTAATTACAGCAAAAAAATCATCTTTAGGAAAAGAAAATACAAACTTGGTTTTTGCCTTATTTTTTGGGCTAATTCATGGTTTAGGATTTTCTAACTATTTTAAAATGATGGTTGGTAAAGAAGATGACAAATTACTTCCTTTGGTAGAATTTGCACTTGGTATTGAAGCTGCACAAATAATTATAGTTTTAGGGATTTTAGTTATTGGTACGCTACTGCAAAACTTTTTTAAAGTAACTAGAAGAGATTGGATTTTAGTTTGTTCATCCATTGTAATTGGTTTTGCAATTCAAATGATGTTAGACAGGGTTTTTTGGTAAAAATTGTCTAATTATTAACGTTTCAATTCTATTAATCTTGCTACTTTCGTAAATTATGACAGAAAAAAAACAATTAAAATACGACATGGCCTATTTAAAAATGGCTTACGAATGGGGTAAATTATCACATTGCAAACGTAAACAAGTGGGCGCTTTAATTGTAAAAGACAGAATGATTATTTCTGATGGTTTTAATGGAACTCCAACAGGTTTTGATAATTGTTGCGAAGATGAAGAAGGCTTAACAAAATGGGAAGTTTTACATGCAGAAGCTAACGCAATTTTAAAAGTTGCATCCTCTACACAATCTGCAAAAAACGCCACTCTGTATATTACATTATCACCTTGTACACAATGTAGTAAGTTAATTCATCAAGCAGGAATAAAAAGAGTTGTATATGCAAGAGCATACAGAGATACTTCAGGAATAGATTTTTTAGAAAAAGCAGGCGTAGAAATTAAGTATTTACCATATGAACAAGAATAAACTTCCGTTATTTTTAGCAATTGCAGTAGTTTTTGGTGTTTTAATAGGAATGTCTTTAGGTGGAAATTCATCAGAAATGTTATCTTTCAGTAAAAATTCATCTCAAGAAAAAAAAATTAAAAGACTTATAAATTTTATTGAAAGAGATTATGTAGACACTGTAAATACAGATAGTTTACTAGATGGTGCCATAACCCAAATGCTGGGTAAATTAGATCCACATTCCGTTTACATTCCAAAAGAAAATTTACAAGCAGTTAAAGAAAACATGCAAGGTAATTTTGTTGGAATTGGCGTACAATTTAGAATGATTAGTGACACAATAACTGTAATACAACCCATTAAAGGCGGACCAAGTATAAAAATGGGCATTAAGGCTGGTGACAGAATTTTAATGGCAAATAAAGACACTTTATATGGAAAAGACATTTTAAGTGGTGCAGTACCAAGATATTTAAAAGGAAAAGCAAACACAAAAGTTGCACTTCAAATTTATAGAAAAAGTAATGATTCTATTTTTACTGTAGATATTACTCGTGGAAAAGTAAACATTAAAAGTGTAGATTTAGCCTACATGATTAACGACTCAATTGGCTATATAAAATTAGATCGTTTTGCAAGAAACACCTACTCAGAATTTAAATCTTCATTAAATAATTTAATGGACAATGGAATGACAGATTTGGTTTTAGATTTACGAGGTAATGGTGGTGGTTTTATTGACATTGCAAACCAAATTGTTGACGAATTTTTAGAGGACGATAAACTAATTGTGTTTACAAAAAATAATAAAGGTCAAATTGATGAATCATTCGCAACCTCAAAAGGAGATTTTGAAAAAGGTGGTTTATACGTACTAATTGATGAAAATTCAGCATCAGCTTCCGAAATTGTTGCAGGAGCTTTACAAGATAATGACAAAGGAACCATTATTGGAAGACGTTCTTTCGGAAAAGGTTTGGTACAAATAGAAATGGATTTAGGTGATGGCTCTGCAGTCCGTTTAACAACTGCAAGATATTACACTCCAACAGGACGTTCTATTCAAAAACCTTACGATCATGATGGTAATAAAAATTATTATAGCGATTATCAAAAAAGAGTAACAAGTGGTGAGCTACTAAGTAAAGACAGCATAAAAGTGGTAGATTCTTTAAAATACAAAACACCAAAAGGAAAAATCGTTTATGGTGGTGGAGGTATCATTCCAGATGTTTTTGTTGCTATAGATACTACCTCTTACATGTCTAGCTTCTATTTTAATACTATCAATGATTTTGCTTTTGATTATGTAGATACTAATCGTAAAAAATTAGAAAAATGGAACATCAATACTTTTGTTGATGAGTTTGATAAAGATGACGTCGTTTTTAATACTTATTTAGCATCTATAAAAGATAAAATAACACCTTCCTTTAAAGCAAAACAAAGCATACAACGTTATTTAAAAGCATCCATTGCAAATGTACTTTTTGGCGATGTTGGCTTTTACAGAATTATTCATTTAGACGATAAAATGCTCCAAAAAGTATTAGAATTGGAAAGTTTAAATGAATAACGTTTCTTTGTAGCAATGATTTCTATAAAAACATCAGAAAATAAAAAGGTTTATTTTGCTTCAGACCAACATTTGGGTGCTCCAACTCCAAAAGCAAGTTTTCCAAGAGAACAAAAGTTTGTTTCTTGGTTAGACGAAGTTAAAAAAGATGCAGAAGCCATATTTTTATTAGGTGATTTATTCGATTTTTGGTTCGAATATAAAACCGTTGTTCCAAAAGGATTTGTACGAGTTTTAGGAAAATTAGCAGAACTAAAAGATAGTGGAATTCCTATTTTTTTCTTTGTTGGAAATCATGATTTATGGATGAATGATTATTTTGAAAAAGAACTAAACATTCCAGTATATCATTCACCTCAAGAATTTCTCATCAACAATAAAAAATTTTTAATTGGTCATGGAGATGGTTTAGGTCCTGGAGATAAAGGCTATAAACGCATGAAAAAAATCTTCACATTTCCATTATTTAAATGGATGTTTAAGTGGTTACACCCAGATTTAGGTGTAAAATTAGGCCAATATATGTCTGTAAAAAACAAATTAATTTCTGGTGATGAAGACGCCAAATTTTTAGGTGAAGAAAACGAATGGTTGGTTTTATACTGTAAGAAAAAACTAACAGAACAACATTATGATTATTTCATTTTTGGACACAGACACCTTCCATTAGAAATAAAACTGCAAGAAAATGCAACTTATATCAATCTAGGAGATTGGATACAATACTTCACTTTCGGAACATTTAATGGCAACAGTTTTAAATTAACAAAGTTTAACTAAAAACGCTCTTAAATAACTTCTTTTCTATTAAACCTTTAACCTTGTTTTAACAAAATAATTTTGTTAAAATTGTAGCTTTGTTTGCGTTAAAAAAATAACACTTAATACAAGATACAATGGATGTAGATGTAAGAGCTATTAATGAAAAAATAGAAAGAGAAAGTGCCTTTATAGACATTCTTACTTTAGAAATGAATAAAGTAATTGTTGGTCAAAAACAAATGATAGAAAGTTTGTTAATTGGATTGCTTGGAAATGGACATATCCTTTTAGAAGGTGTTCCTGGTTTGGCAAAAACCTTAGCCATTAACACACTGTCTAAAGCAGTTCAAGCAACTTTTAGTAGAGTGCAGTTTACACCAGATTTATTGCCTGCAGATGTAGTTGGAACCATGATTTACAACATGAAAGAAAATGATTTTGCAATAAAAAAAGGACCAATTTTTGCAAATTTCGTATTAGCAGATGAAATTAACAGAGCACCTGCAAAAGTACAATCAGCATTATTAGAGGCAATGCAAGAACGCCAAATTACCATT
Source organism: Polaribacter aestuariivivens (assembly GCF_005885675.1). GTDB lineage: Bacteria > Bacteroidota > Bacteroidia > Flavobacteriales > Flavobacteriaceae > Polaribacter > Polaribacter aestuariivivens. The sequence continues at coordinate 85,482 of NZ_VANR01000004.1, read as the reverse complement.
GGCGATACTACCTTTAAATTAGACGAACCATTTTTAGTAATGGCTACTCAAAACCCTGTAGAACAAGAAGGTACATATCCATTACCAGAAGCACAAGTTGATAGATTTATGCTAAAAGTTGTAATAGATTATCCAAAATTACAAGACGAGCAAATAATTATGCGTCAAAATTTAACAGGAGATTACTCAACCGTAAATCCTGTTATTTCTACAGATCAAATTATTAGAGCAAGAAAAGTTGTAGACGAAGTATATATGGATGAGAAAATCGAAAAATATATTCTTGACATTATTTTTGCAACACGCTATCCAGAAAAATACAATTTAGCAAACCTAAAAGATTTAATCGGTTTTGGAGCTTCTCCAAGAGGAAGCATCAACTTAGCCAAAGCAGCAAAATGTTATGCTTTTATAAAAAGAAGAGGTTATGTAATTCCAGAAGATGTTAGAGCAGTTGTTTTTGATGTTTTACGTCACAGAATAGGTATTACGTATGAAGCAGAGGCAGAAAACGTAACTTCTGTAGATATCATCAATTCAATCATCAACGAAGTTGAAGTACCTTAGAAATTAGCTCTTAGCATTTAGCAATTAGCCAACAGCGAAAAGCAAAAAGCCAACAGCTTAAAAAATGGATACAAAAGAAATACTCAAAAAAGTTCGTAAAATAGAAATTAAGACAAAACGTTTGTCTAATGATATTTTTGGAGGTGAATATCATTCATCTTTCAAAGGACGAGGTATGACTTTTTCTGAAGTTCGCCAATATCAATTTGGTGACGATATTAGAACTATAGATTGGAATGTTACAGCACGCTACAATGAACCTTATGTAAAAGTTTTTGAAGAAGAACGCGAATTAACAATGATGTTAATGGTAGATGTTTCAGGCTCAGAACTTTTTGGAACTTCCAATCAATTTAAAAAAGATACTGTTACAGAAATTGCAGCAACATTAGCTTTTTCGGCAACCCAAAACAATGATAAAGTTGGTTTAATTTTATTTTCTGATGATATCGAACTTTTTATTCCTCCAAAAAAAGGAAAAAGTCACGTGTTAAGAATTATTAGAGAATTAATTGAATTTAAACCAAAAAGCAAAAAAACAAACATTGCAGCAGCTTTAAAGTTTTTATCAAGTGTGATGAAAAAAAGAGCCATTGTTTTTATGCTGTCGGATTTTATGGATGACGATTATGAGAAAACACTAAAAATAGCATCAAAAAAACATGATTTAACAGGAATTAAGGTTTACGACAAACATGATGAAGAAATTCCAAGTTTAGGTATGGTACCAATGTTAGATGCAGAAACAGGTAACGTTCAATTAATAAATACTGCCTCAAAATCCGTTAGAAATAGCTACAAAGCAAATGCTTTACGTTTAAATGATTATTATGTAAGCATGTTTAAAAGAAGTGGCGCAGGAACAGTAAATACCAGAGTTGATGAAAATTATGTAAAAAAATTATTAGGCTATTTTAAACAAAAAGGAAGATAAGTAAAAAATGAAAAAATACATACTACATATTTTTCTATTCATATCAATAATTGGTTTTGCACAAGATGGAATGGTAAAAGCAGAAATTGATACGGCAAATATTAGAATTGGAGAGCAATTTCAATTAAAAATTTCCGTAAATGAAACCAAAAATGTTATCATTCCAAAATTATTACTAAAAGGCTTAGAAGTTGTAGATTCTACAAAAGTTGACACAATTAAAAATTCACTCATAAGAAAATACATTTTAACAGGTTTTGATAGTGGTGCATTTTACATTCCACAACAGCAAATATTTGTAAAAAATCAAGCGTATTTAACAGATTCATTATTAGTAAATGTTGCTACAGTAGCTATTGATACTACCAAAGTGAAAAAATTTCCAATAAAGTCTATAAAAAAAGAGCCTTATACTTTTGATGATTTTAAAATATACCTATACATTCTTTTAGCAGCATTAGCCATAATTGGATTCTGGATTTATTGGTTCGTTATCAGAAAAAGAAAAGAAGAGGAAGATGGTCCTACTTACAGAACTTTACCTCCTTATGAAGAAGCGATTTATAGGTTAAATGAATTGGACGAAAAACTATTATGGCAAAATAACAAAGTAAAAGAATATTACTCTGAACTTACAGAAATTGTACGTGGTTATATTGAAAGAGAACTTAAAGTGCCTGCGTTAGAAAACACAACAGACGAAGTATTAGAGATGTTAAGAAACTTTAAACAAGCAGATACTATACAAACTTCGCAAGAAACTTTAGATAAATTAAGAAGTCTTTTAAGAGAAGCAGATTTAGTAAAGTTTGCAAAATCGAAACCTTTGGCTTTAGAAATCGAAGAAGACAGAAAAGATGCACAAGAAATTGTGAGTAATTTAAAACCTAAACCAATTATTGAAGCAGATGATGAATTGGAATAATTTTGAGTTTTATAATCCCGAATTTTTGTGGCTGCTAATTGTAGTTCCACTGTTAGCAATCTGGTATTTCTTTGTCAGAAAAAAAGACGCTGCTGTTTTAACAATGCCTAGTATTAAAGGTTTTAAAGCAGAAACTTCTATACTTTCAAAATTAAAACCAGTTTTATACCTATTAAGATTACTAGCTTTGGCTGCAGTAATTATTGCTTTAGCAAGACCTAGAAATGTTTCTGTAAGTAAAAAAACAAAAACAAACAGAGGTATAGATATAGTAATGGCTATAGATGTTTCTGCAAGTATGTTAGCTAAAGATTTAAAACCAAACAGACTAGAAGCATTAAAAAAAGTAGCTATCGATTTTGTTGATAGAAGACCAAATGATAGAATAGGAATTGTTGTTTATGCAGGAGAAAGCTTTACACAAACGCCAATTACAAGCGATAAAGAAATTATAAAAAGAACCATTTCCGAATTAAAATGGGGTCAATTAGAAGGTGGAACTGCTATTGGAATGGGTTTGGGTTCTGGTGTTAACAGATTAAAAGAAAGCGAAGCAAAAAGTAAAGTAATAATACTACTAACTGATGGTGTAAACAACTCTGGAAATATAGACCCTAGAACAGCAACAGAACTTGCAAAAGAATTAGAAATTAAAGTGTATACCATTGGAATTGGAACAAATGGAATGGCAGATTTCCCTTGGACTAGAGACCCAAGAACAGGAAAAATTAATTTCAGAAAACAACAAGTAGAAATAGACGAAGCCTTGTTAAAAGACATTGCCAAAGAAACTGATGGAAAATATTTTAGAGCCACAGACAATTCATCTTTAAAAGAAATTTACGATGAAATCGATACGCTCGAAAAAACAAAAATAGAAGAATTTAAATACTATAATTATCAAGAAAAATTTAGAGTTTTCGTCTTTTTGGCTCTCGGTTTTTTAATATTAGAATTCTTGTTGAGAAATACATTATTTAAAAGTTTTATATAGAAAGAAGTTTAATTGTTGAATTGTTTAATCGTGTAATTGTAAAAATATGTATGTGTTTTCATTTGAAAAATTAAAGGTATGGCAAGAAGCTATTGATTTGTCGATAGAAGTTTACAGTATATCTATAAATTTTCCTGCTGATGAAAAATATGGAATCACAAGTCAGTTAAAAAGAGCAACGAATTCAATTTCTGCCAATATTGCAGAAGGAACATCAAGAATTACAAATAAAGACAAGGCACATTTTTCAACAATTGCTTTTAGTACAACAATGGAAGTTTTAAATCATATTACTTTATGTTACAAATTAAAATTTATAGATGAAACTATTTATAACGACATAAGACAACGAATTTATAAAATATCAAATATGCTGAACGCATTAAGAAAATCTCAATTAAACAATTAAACAGTTACACCTTTTAATAATGTACAGAATAGAAGAACCAATTTATTTTTATCTACTCACAATTATTCCTGTAATAATTGTAATATTTCTATTGGTTTTATGGTGGAAAAAAAGTACACAACGTAAATTTTCCAATCCAAATTTACTACAAAAATTAGCCCCAAACTATTCCACATTCAAACCAGTTTTAAAACTAGTAATGTTGCTGTTAGGGATTACTTTTCTAATCATATCATTGGTAAACCCTAAAATGGGTACCAAACTAAAAACTGTAAAAAGAGAAGGTGTAGATGTTGTTTTTGCTTTGGATGTTTCCAAAAGTATGTTGGCAGAAGATATCGCGCCAAATCGTTTAGAAAAATCGAAACAAATTATCTCTAAAATTATTGATAAATTAGGTTCAGATAGAGTTGGTATTATTGTATATGCAGGAAACTCATATCCATTGTTACCAATAACTACAGATCATGGAGCTGCAAACATGTTTTTACAAAATGCAAATCCAGATATGGTTTCTAGCCAAGGAACAGCAATTAGTGAAGCCTTAGACTTAGCTAAAACATTTTATAATAATGATGAGCAAACCAATCGCTTTTTAATTATTATTTCAGATGGTGAAGATCATCAAGAAGAAACAAAACAAGTTGCCCAAAACTTAACAAATGAAGGTGTAAAAATTTACACAATAGGTGTAGGAACAGAAAATGGAGGTCCAATACCAATTCGTGTAAATAACGCAATGGTGGGTTATAAAAAAGATAATAAAGGCAAAACTGTAATTACCAAACGAAATTCAGAGGTTTTGCAAGGAATTGCAGACATTTCCGACGGAAAATACATTAATGGTAACGTTACTGAAAACCCCGTAAAAATTATTTCAGAAATTATTGCCAATGCAGAAAAAAATGAATTTGAAACAAAACAGTTTTCAGATTATAAAGACCAGTTTCAATGGTTTTTGGCATTAGGTTTGTTATTCTTAATTATAGATATTTTCTTGTTTGATAAAAAAACAAAATGGTTAAGAAAGGTAGATTTATTTAATGAAGAAAAGAATAAAAAATAAGATGAAAAAAATAAAATATACACTTATTATCTTTTTATTGCTCTTTTCAACAAAAGAAATAGCAGCACAAAAAGATACAATTGCACAACAAAGAACCGCAAGAAAAATGTTGCGACAAGGAAATGAGTTGTATCAAAAAAAACAATTTACAGATGCCTCAGTAGCCTATCAAAAAGCATTGGGTAGCAACTCTAACTACGACAAAGCCGCTTACAATTTAGGAAACGCTTTTTATCAAAATAATAATTTTAAAGAAGCAATTCCGCAATATGAATTAACTGCAAAAACAGCTAAAGATAAATTCACAAAAGCAGAAGCTTACCATAATATTGGTAATGCCATGATGGAATCTAAAAATTATCAAGGTGCTGTAGATGCCTATAAAAATTCTTTGAGAAACAATCCTAATGACGATGAAACGCGTTATAATTTGGCAGTCGCTCAAAAGCTGTTAGACAAACAAAATCAGCAAAACAAAGACGATAAAAATAAGGATAATAAAGACCAAGATAAAAAGGATAAAGACGACAAAAACAAAGATAAAAATAAGGATAATAAAGACGGAGAAGACAAAGACAAAAAAGACGAAGATAAAGACAAAGACGGTAAAGGCGATAATGACAAGGATAAAAACCAAGATCCAAAACAAGACGATAAAAAAAATCAGCAGAAACCAAAACCACAACAGGGTAAAATGACACCTCAACAAATAAAACAACTTTTAGAAAGTTTAAATAATGAGGAGAAAAAAACCCAAAAGAAAATGAATGCTAAAAAAGCACAAGGTAAAAAGGTAAAACAAGAAAAAGATTGGTAATTTTTTCGTTTAAAATGAAGATGAAGTTGAGATTTTACATATCGATATTGCTTTGCATAATAACTACAAACTTTGTAGCACAAGAAGCAATTTTAGAAGCCAAGGTAAGTAAAAATAAACTGGGCTTAAACCAGCGTTTACGCATAGAGTTCTCAGTAAACAAACAAGGTGGAGAGGATTTTACACCACCCAATTTCACAAATTTTAAAATTGTTGGTGGTCCAAGTCAATCTGTAAGTCAATCAATAGTTCAAACTCCATCTGGAAGAAAAGTAAGTTTCACACAATCATACACTTACATTATTCAGCCAACAAAAAAAGGAGAATTATCTATTGGACGTGCAAGTATAGAAATTGACGGAAAAATAATAAAGTCAGAACCCCTAAAAATTATCGTTTTAGACGCTGTAGAAATTCCCAAAGATCCAAACGATCCTAATTATGTTGCACAACAAAACATTCATTTAGTTGCCGAAATTTCTAAATCAAGACCTTACGTTGGCGAAGGAATTTATGTAGAATATCGTTTGTACGTAAGTGAAAATGTAAGCGTTTATGACACCTCTGTAACAGAAGCACCAAAGTATAATGGTTTTTGGAATCAAGACATTAAAATAAATGGTTTTCCTGTAAAAATGGGGAAATACAATGGAGAAGATTATAGGTATATTGTTTTACAAAAAGCACTTCTAATTCCAACAAAATCTGGAAAATTAGAAATTGAACCTATGAAAATGGACATTGTAATTGGTGTTCCAACAGGAAGAGCTGATTTTTTCGGAAACGTAATTACAAGAAATGTTCGAAAAGAATTTGCTTCAGAAAAGAAAATTATAAACCCTAAAAGTCTTCCTTTAGAAGGCAAACCAGAAAACTTTAATGGTGCTGTTGGCGATTTTACTTTTGATGTTTCTTTGAGCAAAGAAATTTTAAAAGCCAATGAAACTTCTCAAATTAAAGTAGCCGTTTCTGGAAGAGGAAATTTAAAATTATTTGAATTACCAACTGTAGAAACTCCTGCAGAGTTAGAAATGTATCAACCAGAAAGAAAAGAAAAAGTAAGCGTATATGCTGGTGGAATTTCTGGTGAAGTTTCAGATTCTTATACAGTTGTGCCACAATACAAAGGAAAATATAAAATACCTAAAGTTTCTTTCTCATATTTCAATCCGAAAGAAAAAAAGTACAAAACCATTGCTACTGAAGATCTTTTTGTAGATGTAAAAGAAGGTAAAGAATTGGTAAAAGTTGATACAAATGCCATTAATAAACAAAACGTTGTTTCTACAGGTAAAAACTTTAGATATATTGCTACAAAAACTACCTTAAAGCCTATTGAAACTAACAATTTTTTTAAGTCTAACTTGTTTTATATTTTACTTTTACTACCATTAATAGCTATTCCAATAGGTATTGTTATAGCAAAAAGAAATGAGGAAAGAAGTAACGATATTGTTGGTAATAAATTAAGAAGAGCAAATAAATTAGCCAAAAAATACCTTTCAGAGGCACAAAAACAATTAGGCAAAAAAGAAGCTTTTTACGAAGCTTTAGAACGTGCACTACACAATTACTTAAAAGCAAAACTAGGTATTGAAACAGCGGATATTAGTAAAGAAAAAATTACAGAAATTTTAGAGAAAAGAAATGTAAATTCAACTACAATTCATCAATTTATTGAAGTCTTAAAAAGTTCAGATTTTGCACGTTATACGCCATTTACAGCCACTCAAATGAAAGAAGAATTTGAACGAGCAAAAGAAGTTATTGTACAATTAGATAAACAATTATAACAATGAAAAAAATAGTCTTTTTATTATTGATAATTGCCAACTCTATGGCTGCTCAAAATGCAGATAGTTTGTTTGTTGCCGCAAATAAATTATATAAAAACGAAAAATTTGAAGAAGCTATTGAAAAATATAAAAAAATTGAAGCTCAAGAATTAATTTCATCAGAATTATACTACAATTTAGGCAACGCTTATTACAAATTAAATAAAGTAGGACCTACTATATTCTATTATGAAAAAGCACTGAAAATAAACCCTTTAAATGAAGATGTAAAAAACAATTTAATATTTGCAAAACGTTTGGCTTTAGATAATATTGAAGAAGTTCCAAAAACAGTTTTTCAAAAATTTAATAGCAACTTTCTTCAAAAGCTATCTTACAATCAATGGGCAATAATTGTTGTTTTGCTTTCTTTTACAGCTTCTATTTTATTTTTGTTGTTTTACTTTGCATACACACCAACAAAAAAAAGAATTTATTTTACCACGAGTATTATTAGCTTTATACTATTAATTACAATTATTTTTATAACCTACAACCAATATAATAGAGCAAAAAATAATATTGAAGCTATTGTTTTTGCAGAAAAAACTGAGGTTAGAAATGCACCAACTTTAAATGCCGAAAAAGTTTTTACATTACATGAAGGTACAAAAGTTAACGTTTTAGATGTTATAGATAATTGGAAAAAAATTAAATTAGCAGATGGTAGATTGGGTTGGATTATTTCAAGTGAAATAAAACAATTAAATGATTTTTAGTTATAAATTAACTAAAAATTCAGAAAGCTTTCTTATTTTTAACATTTCAATTTAATTTTTATCATTTGAAAACGAAAATTGCTTTTTTTTTCTCAATAATATTTATCAGTCTTCTGGTTACGCCAACTGTAATCAGTTTAACAGATGCTACGCAAGATATTTCTTATTTTTTAAATTTTAATGAAGAGGAAGAAGAGCAAAAAGGAAATGAAGAATCAAAAGTAGATTTAGAAGTAAAAATTCACCATTCATTTTATTTAAGTGGAATTTTATCTAACGTATCTTCTGTGATAAAAGATATTCGTTTTCATTCTAAAAATTATATTTCAGAATATTCTAAAATTACCACACCTCCTCCAAAGTTTATACTATAATCTTAAAAAGTATAACAAAAAAGAAATCAATTTTATTTAATATTACAAACTCTAGCAACAATGCTAAGAGTAAAAATTTTTATTTATGTTTAAACACATTAAAAGCGACTTACCAGCAAGTATTGTGGTATTTTTCGTAGCATTACCTTTATGTTTAGGTATTGCATTAGCAAGTGGTGCACCTCTTTTCTCTGGTTTAATTGCAGGAATTGTTGGTGGTATTGTAGTTGGTAGCTTAAGTGGCTCCAAAATTGGAGTAAGTGGACCCGCAGCAGGTTTAGCAGCAATCGTTTTAACAGCCATTGGCACTTTAGGAGGTTATGAAAACTTTTTAGTTGCTGTAGTTTTAGGTGGTATCATTCAATTGGTATTTGGTTTTTTAAAAGCAGGAATTATTGGTTATTATTTTCCATCTTCAGTAATTAAAGGAATGTTAACTGGTATTGGTATTATTATTATTCTAAAACAAATTCCACACTTTTTTGGCTATGATGCAGATCCTGAAGGAGATTTTGCTTTTTTTCAAGTAGATGGAGAAAATACATTCTCAGAAATTTTTAAAGCGATTAATAATATTAGTCTAGGTTCTACTATTATTGGGTTTATTGGTTTAGGAATTTTATTACTTTGGAGTAATATTTTATCTAAAAAAGGAAAATTCTTTCAATTAGTACAAGGTCCTTTAGTAGCTGTAGTAGCTGGTATTGTTTATTTTTATTTAACCAATCAAAGCACAAAATATGGTATTAATTCAGAACACTTAGTAAGTGTTCCTGTACCAGATAATTTTGATATGTTTTTGTCTCAATTTAGTTTTCCAAACTTTAGTGCAATATCCAACCCAGAAGTATGGATTGTTGGTTTTACAATTGCATTAGTAGCAAGTTTAGAAACCCTTTTATGTGTAGAAGCTACAGATAAATTAGACCCACATAAAAATGTAACCCCAACAAATAGAGAGTTATTGGCACAAGGTACAGGAAATATTTTTTCAGGAATGATTGGTGGTTTGCCAATAACACAAGTAATTGTAAGGAGTTCTGCAAATATACAATCTGGAGGTAGAAGTAAAATGTCTGCAATAATTCATGGTTTTTTCTTATTAATATCTGTAATATTAATACCAACTTTATTAAATAAAATTCCGTTATCAGTTTTAGCAGCAGTATTATTTATTGTTGGTTTTAAACTAGCAAAGCCATCAACTTTTAAAGAAATGTTTAAATTAGGTTGGAAACAGTGGTTGCCATTTATGGTTACAGTTTTAGTAATTGTTTTTAAAGATTTATTATGGGGTATAGGTATGGGATTAGCTGTAGGTATTGTAGTAATTCTTATTAAAAGTTTCCAAAATTCGCATTTTTTACATATTGAAGGTGATGATGTTGATGATGGAAAAATAAAAATGACACTTGCAGAAGAAGTAACTTTCTTTAATAAAGGAGCTATTTTAAAAGAATTAGATAATTTACCAAAAAACTCTTATTTAGAATTAGACGTAAGAAAAACTAGATATTTAGACAATGATATTATCGAAATTTTAGAAGATTTTGCTTACAAGGCTAAAGAACGAAACATAAATATTAAACTTATATCTGAAAGAGGTACTGTAGAGAATCCAGAGAGTTTTATAGAATTTTTTAAACTAAGACCAAAGAAAAAATCTGCATAATTTAGTTTTAATTTTTTTCTAAAAAATATAATTTATAACTGATGAAAAACTTTTTTTCAAATTTTAAAGGAGATGCATTTGGTGGAATTACTGCTGGTATTGTAGCACTACCATTAGCTTTAGCTTTTGGAGTTTCCTCTGGCTTAGGTCCCACTGCTGGTTTGTATGGAGCTATATTTATTAGTTTTTTTGCATCGCTATTTGGTGGAACAAATACACAAATATCTGGTCCTACTGCGCCAATGACTGCTGTTAGTATGGTTGTAATTGCTGCCATAATTGCTAGTAATGATGGCGATGTTACAAAAGCATTACCCATTATTTTAACGGTATTCTTGTTAGCTGGTTTATTTCAAATAGGTTTAGGCTTAATAGGTTTAGGTAAATACATACGTTACATTCCATATCCAGTTGTTTCTGGTTTTATGACAGCTATTGGTGTAATTATTTTATTAACACAAGTATTACCTTCTATTGGTTATTATCCAAAAGAAGATGTTGCTTATGTAGAGACCTTTAAACCAAAAGCAGAAGAAGTTATCTTAAAAAATATTTTAAAAGATGAGGTTAATGAAGGAATTTTAGTTTTAGAAGACTTTAAAGAAACCATTTCTAGAGCAGGAAAAATTACTGCAGAAGATATTCAAAAAGAATCACAAACTTTAGCTGCTAAAGAAACTTCAGGTGCATTAGGAGCCATAAAAGCATTTCCAAGAGCTATAAAAAATATTGTATGGTTAGAGCTATTGCTTGCATTAGGAACCATTTTTATTATTTATGGTTTTAAACGAATTACCACTAAAATACCAAGTACGCTTGTTGCACTAGTAGTTGTTTCTGGAGTTGCTTTTGGTTTTGATTTAGATTATAGAAGTATTCAAGAAATACCAATTGGAATTCCTGATATAAAATGGGAAATTTTTTCAGGTTTTTCATTAGGTAATATTACTCCGTATATATTTACAGCATTAACATTAGCCCTTTTAGGTGCAATAGACTCACTTTTAACAAGTGTAATTGCAGATAATATGACCAAGACAAAACACAAACCTAATAAAGAATTGGTTGGGCAAGGTATTGGAAACAGTATTGCTGCTATTTTTGGTGGAATTCCTGGTGCAGGAGCAACAATAAGAACAGTTGTAAATATAAACGCAGGTGGTAAAACAAAGCTTTCTGGAATGATTGCTGGAGTTTTGCTTCTAATAATTATGTTAGGTTTAGGTCCAGTTGCCTCAAAAATACCCGCAGCAGTTTTAGCAGGTATTTTAATTACTGTTGGTATTGGTGTAATGGATTATAAAGGCTTAAAAGCAATACCTCATTTACCAAAAGACATTAAAATTGGGCCTGTTAACTTAAGTTCAGAGGTTTTAATTATGATTATTGTGTTGCTACTTTCTACATTCTGGAATTTAGTATATGCTGTTGGTATTGGTTTAATACTTGCATCACTTATGTTTATGAAAAAAATTGGTGATTTAACAGCAAAAACAAGTAATATTAAAGCTTTAGAAAATGATGTTTGGGCAGACGAAAGTAGTTTTCCTAAAAATTTATCTGAAGAAGTTTTTATAAAACATGTAAACGGACCTTTGTTTTTTGGTTCAACTAGTGAATTTCAAGCACTATCAAAACAAATTCCTCAAACTGCAAAAACAGTAATTATACGTTTAGGTAGAATGCCATATATGGACCAATCTGGTTTGTATGTTATGGAAGAAATACTACTAGATTTAAAGAAAAAAAATATCGAGGTCTTATTTGTAAATTTACGGAAACAACCTAGATATATGATGGAAAGAATAGATATTGTACCAGACTTAATTTCGAAAGAACATATTTTCGAGAATTTTTCAGATTGTGTACAATGGATAAAAAAAAATATAAAAGACGAATTTAAAAAATAAATAATATGAGAAATTTAGCAATTAACAAAGAAGCACAAGACAACTTAACTCCAAGTAATGTTTTAGAAAATCTTTTAGAGGGTAATAAAAGATTTAGAAATAACACATTGGAAACTGTAGATTATAATGCTTTGGTAAAAGACACTGTTGGTGGACAATACCCAAAGGCGGTAGTTTTATCTTGCATTGATTCTAGAGTTCCTGTAGAACAAGTTTTCGATCAAACAATAGGAGATATTTTTGTAGCAAGAGTTGCTGGTAACTTTGAAAACACCGATATTTTAGGAAGTTTAGAGTATTCCTGCGCTGTTGCTGGAAGTAAATTAGTTTTTGTTTTAGGGCATCAAAGTTGTGGAGCAGTTAAAGCAGCTTGTGATGGTGTGGAGTTAGGTAATATTACAGCTATGCTAAGTAATATTGTACCAGCTGTAAAAAAATCTTCTGAAGAAATCACTGGTGAAGCAAATTCTAATAACAAAGAATTTGTTGCAAAAACAGTAGCTAACAATGTACTTTTAACGATGGATAGAATTCGCGAAAAAAGTGGAATTCTTCAAGAAATGGAAGACAATGGTGAAATTAAAATTGTTGGTGGAGTGTATTCACTAGAAACTGGTGAAGTTACTATGCTGTAAAAACATGCTAATAATATTAAAAAAACCCGAGATTATTACATATCTCGGGTTTTTTATTAACGAACTATTTAGTGTGTTTTTAAAACTCTGTATTCTTTCTTTTAGTTAGCCTTCCATCCCAAGATCTACCACCTAACGTAGAGGTATAATAAACTTTTTTACCTCTTACTTTAGTTACTTTAATATGCATTTTTGTTCCCATTTTAAAAGGAAAATTTGGTAAAGTACTTTCTTTAATAACCAAATAATACTCACAATCATTTACCCATTCAATATCCGATTTTATGAAATGTTCTTTATCATTATGATACTCTACATGATCATTTTCTTTAAAAATAACAATCACATCTTCACTACCATTTCTGTACGTAAAAGTATTGTTTTTTAAAATCGCACAATCTTTATCTTTATCTGTAAAAGACATTAATGCTCCTACACTTAAAAAAGCTATTAAAAAATATAATTTTTTCATTTTAAAAATTTAAAAGCAATTTATTTAAAAACTGCAAATACTTATATGTTTATGGTAGGGGATTTTTCCTCTTCTTCATACTCTTTTATGATTGAAGGAAATACTGTGGGGGCAATTTTTTTAACAGGTTCAAATAAAATAGATTTTTCAATCGTTTCTTTTTCAACAAAAGGAATAGTATCGTTCATTTTACCAAAAAAGATAAAAACTATACTTAAAATTAAACCTATTTTTAAGGCGCCAAAGACGCCACCTAATATTTTATTTAAAACTCCTAGAGCAGCAAAATCTGCTAATTTGGTTAATATTTTACCTAAAATAGCAATAATTATTATAATAATTATAAACGTTCCTGCAAAGGCTGCTAACGAAATATATTCTTCGTCCCAAGATACGGATTCTTTTAAAAAATCTCCAATAAAATATGAAAAATGTATGGCTCCGTAAACACCCGCTATTAACGCTACTAAAGAGGCAACCTCAACAAAAAGCCCTTTCATGATACCTCTTACGAACCCAAAAAGCAGTAAAGCAGCAATAATAATGTCAAAAATATTCATTCAAATAATTTCTTCAAACGTACACTTTTTTTTTAAATTTTAAAAATGGCAGTTGTATCTTTACGGTAAAATTGAAATAATATGCCAAAAATAAGTAACCTAAAAGAAAAGTGGGATTTTTTAACTACAAAACTAACAAATCAATTTGCAGATGGAGATGAGTTAAATATGGATGGTATTATTTATTTAATTGGTGTTCAAGAACTTGGACAAGGTCATCGTAAATTTAAAAAAGACGAAAAAGTAAATTTAATGCATATTGCAATTTGTAAACTGCTAGAATCTTATGGTTATTACGAATTTGATTTTTTTGATGATGAAGGTTGGCCACATTATAAAATACTTACAGAGTTACCTAACTTAAAACCTGGAGAACAAACTGTTTTAATGAAAGAGGCAATTATTAATTACTTTGAAGATTTAAACTTTTTTGAATAATTTTTTAAGTAACACTCATTTTTCTTACCAAAATAGAAAATAATTTTGGAAAAAACCTCTTAACATAAACACCTAATTTTTCTTTTGCGCCAGCAATATAAACTTCCTCTTTTTTATTTTTAATTGCTTTTAACATTAAAATTGCTAAACGTTCTGGCGACATTCCATTTCCTGTTGCAACATCCATTTTTCCTTGTGGAGTTCCATTTCCTGTTAATGCATTTTTAGAAACATTTGTATTTATAAAACCAGGACAAACTAATGTAACTGCAATATTATGATGATGATTTTCTGCTCTTAAAGAATCGAAAAAACCATGCAAAGCATGTTTACTTGCTGCGTAGCTAGATCGTAAAGGTGTGCCAATTTTACCCACAATACTTGTTGTAACAACAAATTGCCCACTTTTATTTTCAATAAAGTACGGTAAAATTGCTTTGGTTAAAGCTACTGTACCTAAGTAGTTTATATCCATAATACGTTTGTCAACAGAAATTTGAGTATTCTCAACTAAAGAACGTTGACTAATTCCTCCATTATTAATTAAAATATCAACTTTTCCAAAAATAGCGATGGCTTCAGCTGCTTTCGGGTGCAATGTGTCATACTCTTCTAAATCTAGAGTAATAATTTTTACTTTTTGTGGATTTTTACATTCATTTTTAACAAGCTCTAAACTTTCTTTCTTTCTTGATGATATGATAATTTTTACATCTTGTTTTGATAGCTCTAAAGCCAATGCTTTTCCAATTCCAGAAGACGCACCAGTAATCCAAATTACTTTGTTTGAAAAACTCATTTGTTATATTTTATGCGACAATATACCCTTTTTCATTGAGAAATAGTACATTTGGTATACTTCTTGAAAAGAAATTAAAGTACGAAAAAATCAACTTATAAAAATGAAAAAACTACTTGCAATAATATTTTTAATTTCCTCTTTAGCGCAGGCACAATTTACAATAAACGGAACCATGACAGCTGCTTTAGATACAGATTGGGTAATACTTTATAAAATTGAAGGCGCAAGACAGCAATTCGTACAAAATGCAACCATTAAAAAAGACACACTTTTAATTGACGGTAAAAAACAAGCTATTGGAACTTTTAAATTCGATTTACCAGAAAATACCAAAGCAGGTTTTTACAGAATCACTTACAGAACTAGTGGTGTAAGTTTTGTAGATTTTATTTTTAATAAAGAAAACGTTGCTTTTGCGTTTCATCCAGATTACCCTGAGCAGTCTGCTACTTTTTCAACTTCAAAAGAAAATATTTATTATAAAGATTACCTGTCTGAAATTTCTACAGCACAACAAACCTTAGATTCCATTCAGATAACAGCTATAAGAAATCCAAATTTAGATTTAAAATCAGCTTATAAAAAAGCATTTAATAAAGTAAATTCAATCCAGAAACAATACTTAACAAATGCTAATGAAATGTACGTAAAACCTTTTATTAAAGCGACTTTAAGAGTAAATCCTCCTGAAATAAAAACAACAGCAAAGGAGTATATGACAAATATGACAAGTACTTTTTTTGATAATATGGATTTTAATGATGAAACACTTATCAATTCTTCATTCTTAGTTGATAGAATTGCAGATTACGTTTTTTACATAAATTATTCTGATAATAAAGAAACCCAGCAAAAACTATATAAAAATGCTATAAATACAGTGTTTGACAAAATTTCAAACGCTACTTTTAAAAAAGATGTTATTGAGTTTTTAATTGCCCAATTTGAAAATTCAAAAAATTTAGAATTGATAGATTTTCTATTTGAAAATCATTACGAAAAACTATCTGAAAATTTACAAAACAAAGACTTTTTAAAAGAAAAAAAGGCACTATTTGCAACTGAAATTGGCAGAATTGCTCCAGATTTTTCTTGGAAAGAAAATGGTAAAAATTTAGCCCTTTCTACACTTAACGAAGCAGAAAATTATGTGTTGATTTTTTGGAGTACAGATTGCTCACATTGTTTGAAAGAAATACCACAACTACATAAATTTTTACAAGACAAAAATGATGTTAAAGTAGTTGCTTTTTCTTTAGAAAGAAACGATTTTGGTTGGAAAAACATGAAAGCAACTTTACCAAATTGGCATCATGTTTTAGGTTTAAATAAGTGGGAAAATAAAATTGCAAGAACCTATAATATTAACGCAACACCAACATATTTTGTGTTAGATAAAAACAAAAAAATTATTGCAAAACCAGAGGAGTTTATTGATGTAAAAGAGTTTGTAAATAAACTTTAAAAGTACAAGAAAGCGTCTTTTAAATGTTCAATTTTTGTGGTTTTATGTTGGTGAATAATGGCAATAATATCAAAACGTACTTCTACATCTAAATCTTTTTCAACAACATAATAATCAATAGCAGAAAGTAGAAGTTTTATTTTTTTTGGGTTTACAAAATCTTGCGGATTTCCAAAATAGTCTGTAGATCTTGTTTTTACCTCTATAACAGCTAAAACATTATTTTTTTGAGCAATAATATCAACCTCCGCTTTTAAATAACGGTAGTTTTTTTCAAGAATTTTATAATTGTTTTTAATTAAAAAATCAATTGCGAGTTGTTCTCCTTTTTTACCAAGTTCGTTGTGTTGTGCCATTTTAAGTTTTCAGTTGGCAGTTTTCAGTTAAAATTTATCATTTGAAATACCAAAGTGTTAATTTATAGATTATTATTTACATTTGTTAAAAATGAATATAGAAAACTTACTTAACTATTTAGAATTTCTTAAAACTGAATGTTTGCGTTATTCAGAAGATAATTTAGTTGATGAAAATGAATTGTAACTTTTAAAATTAGAAGTAAATAAGTTTAAGAAAACATTAAAAAAATCTAATTTAGAACCCAAAATTAAAGAGAAAGTAAATAAAATTGATTTTGAATTAACTTTACCAAAATTTAAGGGTTTTAATTTAATTGCCTATTTAACAAAAGATCATTGGAATAATGATAGAAATATAGAAGAAGTAATGGCAAAAAAATTTGTAAGAATTTCTGAACAAATAGAATACACAATTATTGAGATAAAAACAATTATATAGTTCTAGAAACTCACATAATATTGTTTTTTATCAATCTCAATTTTCACATTTCGTCCAAAAATTAAAGCTCTGTTATCTGCTTCATGACCTGCAGGAAAATCAAATAAAACAGGTATTCCTTTTGGTACAACATCTAAAATAAGTTGTTCAATAGAACTCCCCCATTTTGTTGTATTTTTTTTAATGGAAGTCATATTACCAACAATAACAGCATGTACATTATTAAAATATCCTGCGCGTTTTAGGCTCTGTAACATTCTATCAATAGAATATTTATACTCGCCAATTTCTTCAATAAATAAAATTTTTCCATCAGTATTTAACTGACTTTTAGAACCCAGCATAGAAGCTAAAATGGCTAAATTTCCACCAATTAATTCTCCTTCAATAAAAATTCCTGTGTCTAAAACTTCATTTCTGTTGTATTTAGAAGATGGTATTTCATATTTTAATGCTTCACCAAAAAGCACTTTTTTAAAACTTGCAATTGTCTGTATAATTTCTTCTGGTTTTTCCTCTAAACTGGTTGCCATCATTCCATGAATAGTTTCCACACCCAAATTATGAATATGGTTGTGAAAAGCAGTAATATCAGAATATCCAATTACCCATTTTGGGTTTTCTTTAAAGTTGTTAAAATTTAATAAATCTAAAATTCTTACGGAACCATAACCACCTCTTGCAGCCCAAATTGCTTTGATATTTGGGTTGTCTAAAGCTTTTTGAAAATCTTCGCAACGCTCCATATCTGTTCCTGCAAAATGATTATTTTGATTGAATATATTTTTTCCTAAAACTACTTTTAAACCCCAACTTTCTGCCAATTGCTTCGCTTTTTCAACAGTTGCTTGTCGGTTTTTTAAAATTCCAGCAGGAGCAACAATTGCAATGGTATCTCCAACTTTTAAATAAGGTGGTGTAACTAATTTTTCTTGTGCTTTTATTGATGAGAAAATCATCAAAAATAATATTGTACTTATTATATTTTTCATATTTAATATTTTTTATGCCAACCTAAACCAACACTTAAACCAAGACCAACATAAGATTTTTTAGCAATATTAGCGTATAATTTTATACCAAAAGAACGACCAAAACCTGTAGGTTTTCCAACAGGTATTAAACCATAGAAAACTCGAAACCTTTCTTTTTTAGATTTAAACCAACCAACACCTATTTCTAAAGGAAAACCAATAAAAGAACCTTTTGTTGTAACGTTACCATTATTATGGTATTTTTCTTTATTGTAAGAAATACCTCCAGAAAAATGATACGAAAAACCATCATCTATATATCTTTTTCCATAAAGAAAAGCATATTCATCTAAAGTCGTATAAATTGAGTTAATTGGGAAAATTAAAAAAAATTCTATTTTTTCAATATCTTCAACTCGGAAAAAACGAAATTTAAATAAGTTATCTTTTGCTTGATAATTTAAACTGATACCTCCAGAAATTCCTTTTAGGGCTCCATTTGCATAACCTACATTTAAGTCAGTAAAAATAATAGGATTTGTTTTAACTTTTAAAGAATCAATATTTTCTTGTGAGTTTATAGACGAAAAAATCATCAAAAAAATAAGTGAAATAACTAATTTACAATTCAAAATTGGTCTTGTTTCTGGGTTCTAAAAGTCAAAATACCTTCTTACTGTAAATGTATCTATTTTCAATGACTTTTAAAACTCGGTTTTTTGTACTTTTGCACTTCAAAAATTAGTCCATAATAAATATAAAGAACACATGAGTGCTCCAAAAAGATATACAATTACAGCAGCCTTACCGTACACAAATGGTCCTATTCATATTGGTCATTTAGCAGGTGTTTATGTTCCTGCAGATATTTATGCGCGTTATTTGCGTTTAACAGGTAAAGATGTTGCGTACATCTGTGGTTCAGATGAACATGGAGTTGCTATTCCTATGAGAGCCAAAAAAGAAGGTGTTTCTCCTAAAGATATTATCGATAAATATCATGGTATCATCAAACAATCTTTTGCAGATTTTGGTATTTCTTTTGATAATTATTCGAGAACTTCTTCAAAAATTCATCATGAAACTGCTTCAGAATTTTTCGTTGATTTATATAATAAAGGAGAATTTATAGAAGAAGTTACAGAGCAATTGTATGATGCTGAAGCGAATCAGTTTTTAGCTGATAGGTTTGTGGTAGGAACATGCCCAAAATGTGGTTTTGAAGAAAGTTATGGAGACCAATGTGAAAATTGTGGAACGTCTCACAATGCAACTGATTTAATAAATCCAAAATCTGCAATTACAAGGAATGTCCCTACAGTAAAAGAAACCAAACACTGGTTTTTACCTTTAGATAAACATGAAGCTTTTTTACGTGAGTGGATTTTAAAAGGACATAAAAAAGACTGGAAACCAAATGTTTACGGGCAAGTAAAATCTTGGGTAGAAGATGGATTAAGACCAAGAGCTGTAACCAGAGATTTAGATTGGGGAATTCCAGTTCCTGTAGAAGGTGGAGAAGGAAAAGTGTTGTATGTTTGGTTTGATGCGCCAATTGGTTACATTTCATCTACCAAAGAATGGGCTGCAAGAGAAGGAAAAAATTGGGAAGATTATTGGAAAAAAGATGATACTAAACTGGTGCATTTTATAGGAAAAGACAACATTGTTTTTCACTGTATTATTTTTCCAAGCATGCTAAAAGCGCATGGAGATTATATTTTACCAGATAATGTGCCAGCCAATGAATTTTTAAATTTAGAAGGAAACAAATTATCAACTTCTAAAAACTGGGCAGTTTGGTTGCACGAATATTTAGAAGAATTTCCAAATCAGCAAGATGTTTTACGTTATACATTAACTGCAAACGCACCAGAAAGTAAAGACAACGATTTTACTTGGAAAGATTTTCAAGCAAAAAACAACAACGAATTGGTTGCTATTTTTGGTAATTTTATCAATAGAGTTGTCGTTTTGACAAACAAATATTACCAGGGCATTATACCTACTCCAAACAATTTTACAGAAGTTGATGAAGATGTTTTAGCTGCTGTAAAAGAGTTTCCGAACATCATTGGAAAATCTATTGAAAGATATCGTTTTAGAGAAGCATCGCAAGAATTGATGAATTTAGCAAGACTTGGAAACAAGTATTTAGCAGACGAAGAGCCTTGGAAAGTTATAAAAGTAGATGAAGAACGCGTAAAAACAATTATGTATATTGCGTTACAAATAGCTGCTGCTTTAGCAGTTGTTTCTGAACCTTTTTTACCTTTTACTTCGGATAAATTAAAATCTATTCTTAATTTGTCATCTCGAGCGCAGTCGAGAGGGCTTTCTTGGGAAGATATTTCTAATAAAGATATTTTAATTTCAGATGGTCATCAAATTAACAAAGCAGAACTATTATTCTCAAAAATAGAAGATAAAACCATTGAAGAACAAGTAGCAAAATTAGAGGCTACTAAAATTGCAAACGAACAAGAGAAAAAAACGATTGTTCCACAAAAAGATACCATTGAATTTGAAGATTTCACAAAATTAGATATTCGAATTGGAACCATTTTAGAAGCAGAAAAAGTACCTAAAACCAAAAAACTTTTAAAACTAAAGGTTGATGTCGGTATAGATACCAGAACAATCGTTTCAGGAATTGCAGAAAGTTTTTCTCCTGAAAACATCATTGGTCAGCAGGTTTCTGTGTTGGTAAATTTGGCTCCAAGAAAAATTAAAGGTGTAGAAAGCCAAGGAATGATTTTAATGACAGATACACCTGATGGAAAATTGGCTTTTGTAGAACCAGAGCAAAAAGTTAAAAACGGGCAAGAGGTTAGTTGATTTTTTGGTATGATTTTTGATGTAATTTTTACAAAAAACACAATACTTATGACCAAACACCTTAATTTTCGCAAAATTATCCTATTTTCTTTATTTATTTTATCATTTTCAAACATAAATAGTCAAAATAAATCAAACATCATAGAAAACTCTTTTTCAGAAGAAGAAACAGTTTATGTACATTTAAATAAATCTACCTATATAAAAGGAGAGCATATTGGTTTTACAGCCTACGTATTTAATAAAAACACCAAAGTACTTTCTTCAAAAACATCTAATTTATATTGTACTTTATCTGATAAAAAAAATAAAACTATAAAAAGTAAACTTATTAAAGTTTCTAACGGTATTGCTTCAGGTAATTTTATTTTAGACGACTCGCTTAATGCAGGAAACTATATTTTTAAAGCGTATACGAGTTGGATGCTAAATTTTGAAGCCAAAAACTATTTTGTTGAAAAAATTACGGTCTTAGATAATAAAACTCCTCAGCAAATCGATTCTAATACTGTAGATATAGATGCCCAACTCCTACCAGAAAGTGGCACATTATTATATAATACCACGAATACCATTGGAGTAATTGTAAAAGATAAGTTTGGTAATGGTGTGCCAAATATAAAAGGCGTTTTGTTAGAAAATAATAAAGTTATTAGAACTTTTAATTTAAACAAATTAGGAATAGGTAGATTTTCTTTTTTATTAAAAAAAGGAAATTCTTACAACGTAACCATAAATCATCTAAATAAAAAAACATCTATTAATTTATTACAAACAGCAAAAGAAAAAGGAGTTGTATTACAGGTTTCTAAAGTAGACCAAGAAGCTTTTATTTCTATTAACACAAATAACAGAACACTTAAGGAAATTAATGATAAAACTTATTTTTTAAAAATAAATAGCAATTTACCTAAATCTTTTAAATTAAATTTTGATAAAAACAATAGCATTAAGAGAGTTTTACAATTAAAAAAATTACCAAAAGGGGTAAATACAATAGCTCTATTAAACGAAAATAGATTGGTAGTAGCTGAAAGGTTATTCTTTAATTATCACGGTTTAGAAATTTCAAAAGTTACAAATTTTAAAACAGAACAAAACAAAGATACTATTTCAACAACATTAACGCTATCAGATATAAATAAATTAACAGATGGTAATGTGAGTGTATCTATTCTTCCAGAAAAAACTAAATCTTACATAAAGCAACACAATATAATATCTCAAACATTAATACAGCCATATGTTAAATCTTTTGTGGAAGATGGTGGTTACTATTTTAAAGATATTAATAATGAAAAAAAACATCACTTAGATAATCTATTAATTACCCAAGGATGGAGCAGTCATAATTGGCCAAATGAGAAAAAAGAATTTATATATCCTTTTGAAAATGGAATAAATATCAAGCTAAACATCCCTAATTCTGGGAAAAAAGGATCTTATTTAGTGCATCATACGAGTAATAAAGGATCAAGAATTATTGAATATGATGAACCTATAAAGGCTATACAACTTAAGGGGTACTACCCAGAAGGTGATAAAAATCTTTATGTTTCGAGTATGAATAAAAAAGGAATAGTATCAAAACCTAATGCCCTTTATGCTCAATTCTTTCCTGCTATAATACCAAGTCTTAATATTACTTATTCATTGAAACAAAATAACTCAGAAAAAAACAATTCTTACGATGACTATTTTAAGTTTTACGCCCAAAACAAAATAACAAAATTAGATGAAGTTATAATTAAGGCAAACAAAAGAGAAAAGGAGATAGAAGATTTAAGAAAAAAAACAATGGGTAGACTTTTTGTGTTAAATAAAATTGAAAGAAATATGCCTTTATCTATATTTCTTAATGAAAAACCGGGTGTATTTGCTTTTGATAATTTTGAAGATGGAACTTTTACGGCTATAAATACTAGAGATAAAACAGCAATTGCAGTTTATTTAGATGGTTTTTTAGTCCAAGATTCTTTTACATTATTTAATTATTTTTTATATGATGTAGAATATATAGATGTTAATTTAAATGATTTTTCAGGAGGCCTAAGGTTAGGACCTGGGGGTGCTGTAAGAATAAAAACAAACCCACTTTTAAATTACAAAGAAAAAGAAACAGCAGTTTCTTTAGTTTTTCCAGTAACATTTAGTGAGTCTAAAAAATTTTATGAACCAAAGTATACTAATTATAAAAATAACTTCTTTAAAAATTATGGTGTTGTTAGTTGGTTACCGAAAAACGCAATAGATAATAATAAAATTTATTTAGAATTTAAAAAGAAAGAACAAAATAAAGTAAACTTGTTTATAGAAGGAGTTACAAATAACGGTACATTTATTTCTGAAAAAATTATTGTTGATTTAAAATAAAACTTAGTGAATGCTAAAAATAGCATATCATCCAATATATAAACACGAATTACCAGAAGGCCATCGTTTTCCTATGGAAAAATATGACCTTTTACCACAACAACTATTATACGAAGGAACTTGTAAAAAAGAAAACTTCTTCGAACCAGAAATACCAAATAATAAACATTTTTTTACAGTTCACGACCCAGAATATTTTTTTGATTTACTAAACATTACACTATCTCAAAAAGCAGCCAGAAAAATTGGTTTTCCTTTATCTGAAGTTTTGGTAGAAAGAGAAATGGTTATTGCAGATGGAACTATGAAAGCATCTGAATTTGCCATAAAAAATGGAATTTCGATGAATATTGCTGGTGGTACACATCACGCTTTTTCAAATCGCGGAGAAGCTTTTTGTATGTTAAATGACCAAGCAATTGGAGCAAAATATCTTCAAAATAAAGGGCTAGCAAATAAAATTTTAATTGTAGATTTAGACGTACATCAAGGAAATGGAACAGCAGAAATTTTTAAAAATGATACCTCTGTTTTTACATTTTCAATGCACGGAAAAAGCAATTATCCTTTTATAAAAGAAAAAAGTGATTTAGACATTCCTTTGGAAAACAACACGAATGATAGCGAATATTTAGACACCTTAAAAAGTACACTTCCAAAACTTATCAATCAAGAAAAGCCAGATTTTATTTATTATTTATGTGGTGTAGACGTTATTGAAACTGATAAGTTGGGTAAATTAGGGTTGACAGTAGAAGGTTGTAAAAAAAGAGACCAATTTGTTTTACAAACCTGTTTCGATTTAAAAATTCCTGTAATGTGTTCTATGGGTGGAGGCTATTCACCAGATATTAATATGATTGTAAACGCACACGCAAACACCTTTAGGCTCGCTCAAGAAATTTACTTTTAAAAAACCTTTTAAAGTGTTCTTTTGGTCGTTTATCGAGTAATTTACTCATTTTAAAGAAAATAAAAAATAAACTTATCTTTTATTAATAGTTTTATTACGTCTTACAAAAGATAATTTATAGAGCTATATACGTTCCCCTAATGCAGACTTTATTTATTTAAAAAGTCGCCAAAGCTAAATTTAAGTTAGTTTTGGTCGACTTTTAGTTTTTCAAAATCTACATAAAACATAAAAAAATCATTTCAAAAGATTAAAAATCCATATGCATCCATTTTTTTTTCTTTAGAGTTACAATTATTACAATATCTGTTGTTTATTTGTATATCTAAAAAAAGAATTAATTATGAAAAAAATAATGATTTTAATATTTGCGCTCACACTATTTTCTTGTGGCGCATCTAAAAATGTAAGATCTAAAGAAAAAACAATTAAAGGAAACTGGGTTTTAAACAAAATAACTTATAGTAAAACTGGAGATTATAATGTAACTTTATTTAATGATGCTTCTAAAGAGTGTTTAGAAGGTAGTACATGGAAATTTGTACCAAATAACAACACAGGAGTTTACACTGTAAATAATCAGAACTGTATTGCTGGAGAAAGAGAATTCATTTTTGTAATTCAAGAAATTAATGAAGTTTCTGGTTATTACGATTTTTTATTGAAGCCAAAAAATAACGAAAATAACGTAGGTTTTAGGGTCGAATTATCTCAGCTATCAGAAAACAGTATGAAATGGCAACAAAATTTAACTGTTAACGGAACTCCATTTATTATTAATATGAACTTTACAAAACAATAAATATTATGAAAAAATTAATCAAAAAAATATCAATTTTTGCAATTGCAATTACCTTAACATTAGGTTTTTCTAGTTGTGAAGCAACTAAAAATGCAAATAACAAACAAAAAGGTGGTGTAATTGGTGCTGGTGCAGGAGCCATTATTGGTGCCATTATTGGAAACAATGTTGGTAGTGGAGATAACAGTAAATTAGGTGCTGTAATTGGTGGTGTAATTGGTGGTGGAGCAGGAGTTTTAATTGGTAAACGAATGGATGAACAAGCCAAAAAAATTGAAACAGAAATTCCTGGAGCTAAAGTAGAAAGAGTAGATAATGGTATTGTTGTTACTTTTGATGAAAATAGTGGTGTTTATTTTGACACAAACAAATCAAACATAAACGCAAAATCTCAGGCAACACTAAACAAACTTTCTAACGTATTTGCGGAATTTCCAGATACCAACATTTTAGTTGTTGGGCATACAGATAACACTGGTAAAGCCGAATATAATATGGCTTTATCTGAAAAGAGAGCAAAATCTGTAACTAATTTTTTAGTAAACAAAGGTTTGGCAAGCAGCAGATTTAATACTTTATGGTATGGTGAAGAACAACCAAAATATGATAACACAACAGAAAGTGGAAGAGCAAAAAACAGAAGAGTAAATGTTGCTATTGTTCCAAACGATAAAATGATTGAAGATGTAAAAACACAAGCTGGTGAAAACTAGAATTGCACTTCTTACATAAAATAAAAAAAGCCGCTAATTAGCGGCTTTTTTGTTTTAAAAATTATTTCCAAAAATATGCTGTATGAGCGTTTAATTTTCTTTTTAATTCGCCAGCTGCACTTGTATAACCACCTTCAGTTCCATCTACAAAGTGTATGTGCTTTTCTTCTCTATCTTCAATATAACAAGACATTATAGATGCATACGTTGCATGTATTCCATAAATAATTTCTCTGTCTGACTCTAAACTATCTAATAACAATTTTAGCTTATTTATTTGATTTTCATTTCCAGAAAAAACAGTGTTTATAGAACCATCTAACATAATGGTATCTGATAATTGAGATACTTTAAACAAATACTCTTTTCCGGCTTTAAAATATTTAAAATAAAGTTTTCCGAAATTGGTAATTAACCAGTTTTTAATCAAATATTTTCTATCCAATTTTCCTAAACGTGCATACATTTCATGTTTAATTTTGGCTAAAGAAGTATTTAATTTTAGTTTTACAGTAGTTATAGGTGCTCTTTCGCTTAATTCACCAAAAATATAATCTATTTCATCCATAATTTTAGTGAAAATTTCAGCTTGTTTGGTTTCATTTTTGCACATTACCAATAAGCAAATTACTTTTTTATCTTCACTAATAGGCTCTATTTCATCCCATCTACATTCCATACCTTCTAAATCAATTGGAACATTTTTATAAGAAACCTCTAAAGAAGTGTTGAAATTGTCTTTTATAAATTTTTCAGCATATTTTAATCCATTTCCAATAACAACTGGAGTTACTAAAAAAGGGTTTAATTTTAGTTTCGCAATTCTAATTGTAGCTTCACTTTTATATACTTCACTAACTGCAATTTTACCAACTCTTAAGGTAAAATTAAAGTTGTTTTTTACGTGTTTAGCATAATTTTCTAGCGCTAAAAAAACCGAACTTAAAATTTCGTCAGGCACTAAAAAGGTTGCTCCATCACCACCAAAAAAATACGGAATTGTAATATTAGAGTCAATTGTTTTTATTTTATTTAAAACGGTAATAATGCTTCCAGTTGCAACCAAATTAACATCATTATGTTTTCCTTTTCTAATAACACTTGTAGAGTTTACAATGTCTGTAACCACAACTGTCCAATTATTTGGTACAGAATTAAATAAATTTTCACTCTTTAAAAGTTCTCTTAACGCAATATTATGAAACTTCAAGTTCTTATAAAAGTTTGTATTGTTTGCCATTAATTGATGTTGGAGTTTATCATTATTTTTTTACGAAGGTATAAATTAAATATATGTAAATATCTATTATATTAGCATTGTAATATTGTAAAGATGAAAATATTTATAAAGTTTGATTTTACAGCAATTTGTAATAAACTTTTAGAAGAAAAATTAAACGAACTCGAAATTAAATACAAAGTTTTAGGGTTTGGTGAAATTGAATTTACAGAAAAAGTTTCTCAAGAAAAATTAGACGCTTTAAATGATGCTTTAAATGAATACGGAAGCGAAATTGTAGAAAATCAAAAAAGTATTTTAGTACAAAAAATTAAAGACACTATTATAGATATGGTTTTTAATGACGATACTAATATTAACGTAAAAAGTTCTGTGTATTTAGCTGAAAAATTAGATCATAGTTATGGTTATTTATCAAACTTATTTTCTGAAGTTACCTTTACATCTATAGAAAACTTTATAATTCTTCAAAAGATAGAATATACAAAACAGTTAATTACAAATAATGAGTTAACTCTTACAGAAATTGCTTTTAAACTAAATTATTCTAGTGTTGCACATTTAAGCACACAATTTAAAAACACAACAGGTATTACTCCTTCTGCCTTTCAAAGAATAATTACAAAAAGAAGAGAATTAAGTAACGAAAATAAATAGCTAAACAATGCAAGAAGAAGATGTATTTATAATTTTAGCAGACGATGATGAAGATGATCGTTTGTTTTTTGAAGAAGCCTTTGATGAATTAAAAATAAATACCAAAGTAGCTACTTTTAATGATGGTGTTGAGCTCATGGATTATTTAAATAAAGAAAACAGCTTGCTGCCCAATATTTTATTTTTAGATTTAAATATGCCCAAAAAATCTGGTAAACAGTGTTTACAAGAAATTAAAAAAGAGGCTCGTTTTAAAGATATTGCAATAGCAATTTACTCCACTTCTGCTTCTGAAGAAGATATAGAAAACACCTTTGTTATGGGAGCTAATGTGTACATAAAAAAACCAAACGACTTTAAGCAGTTAAAAAAAGTACTCTCAAACGTAGTTACCATAAACTGGCAATATCATACAAGTGGACTAAATAAAGATAATTTTTTATTAAGACTATAACTCATGTTAAGAACAATTGTAAAATCTGAACGTGTTTTAAAAATTACCTTTGGTATAAGTTTGTTTATTATACTTTGTATGGGCGGTTTTGCCTATAAACATGTTCGTAAATTGGTAGATTCTTTTAACCTAGTAGAACATACTTACGAAGTAAACGTACAATTAGAACAAATACTTTCTTATTTAAAAGACAGCGAAACAGGTCAAAGAGGTTATTTAATTTCTGAAAACACAGAGTTTTTACAACCTTTTTTTTCTGGTAGAGAAAACACCAACAACACTTTTGCAAGATTAAAACAATTAACTAAAAACGATACAGTACAACAAAATAACCTTAAAAAGTTAAATACTTTAATTGATAAAAAATTAAAAGCATTAGATCAAATTCTTACTCTAACCAATGAAAATAAGTTAAATTCAAAACAATTCAACGCGCTTTTAATTGAAGATAAAAAAATTATGAATGAAATTCGCTCTAAGGTTAGCGAAATGATTAATCATCAAAATGAATTGCTTAAAGAACGTAAAAAACTAAGTACAGAAAGCCTTTCTAACACACCCATAATTATTTATTCAGTTTTAATTTTAATGTTATTATTACTGTTGCTTACCTATTTTAGAATAAATAAAAACCTTAAAATATTAAAGTTTAAAAATGGACAGTTAGAGGTTTTTAAAGAATCTACAAATCAATCAGAAATTGTAAATAAACATAGTACTTGGACGTATTTTACTGAAGAAAACAGATACGAATTTTCAGATAATTTATACCGTCTTTTAGGCGAACAACCACAATCGTTTGAACCTAATTTAGAAAACTTTTATCAATTTGTACACCCAGAAGATGTAAATCATGTAACAGAACAAGTAACAAAAATGATGGA
Organism: Polaribacter aestuariivivens; assembly: GCF_005885675.1. Taxonomy (GTDB): domain Bacteria; phylum Bacteroidota; class Bacteroidia; order Flavobacteriales; family Flavobacteriaceae; genus Polaribacter; species Polaribacter aestuariivivens. The sequence goes on along the minus strand of NZ_VANR01000004.1, from coordinate 56,242 downwards.
GACTGAAAACCTTCCTTTTTTATATTATAGAATTGTTCAAAAAAATGGTACTATCAGGCATTTTAAAGCCTATGCAAAAGTATTGGTTAGTAGTGAAGACAATACTAGAAGGGTTTTAGGAACAACTGCAGACGTTACTGAAGAGGTACAAAGTTTTAAATTATTAGAAGAAAGAAATTTAGAACTAGAACGTAATAATAAAGAATTGTCGTCTTTTAACTATGTTGCAAGTCACGATTTACAAGAACCTTTAAGAAAAATTCAAACATTTATATCTAGGTTAGAAGATAAAGAAGCTGCATCATTATCAGAAAAAGGTATTTTATATTTAGATAGAATAAAAAAAGCAGCTACAAGAATGCGTTTGTTAATAGATGATTTGTTACAATTTTCAAGAACCAACAAATCTGAAGAAGCTTTTGCAGTTACTAACATGAATATTATGTTAGAAAATGCAAAACAAGAGTTGGCAGAAATGATATCAGAAAAAGACGCAAAAATAACTGCAGATGCCATACCCATGATAACAGTTATTCCTTTTCAAATACAGCAATTGTTTACAAATTTAATTGGTAACTCTATAAAATATAGCAAAAAAAATACGCCTCCAATAATTACCATTTCTTATTCAAAAGTAAAAGCCGATGACGTTTTAAAGTTAAAAAAACCAAAGTACAACTACTATCATAAAATAGTTTTTACCGATAACGGAATTGGTTTTGAGCAAGAATATGCTGAAAATATTTTTGTGCTTTTTAATAGATTACACAACAAAAATGAATATTCTGGAACCGGAATTGGCCTTTCTATTTGTAAAAAAATAGTAGAAAATCATCAAGGTTATATTTTTGCAGAAGGAAAAATAAATGAGGGTGCAATTTTTGAAGTATTTCTTCCATTAAAATAATTTTTTTAGTTTTGTTTTTCAAACATTTTTCCTTTCATATTCAATGAAATAATGGAAATTCTATAATTTATCATGTAAATTCTATAACAATAAAACCATATTTTATATGGAGCTTTGCACAGATACAAAAAATCAATACAAATGTATATGGACAAAAAAATACTAAAAAGCTTTTTTCTTAGTGTTTTTCTGTTTGCAATAATGTCTTGCGACAACAATAATAATGGTAAAACAGAAGAAGATAACTTAAAGAACAAGGAAGATAAGATTACTAGAAACCAAGATGATGCAAAACTTTTTGTTACTGCAACTGAAAATTACATTCGTTTAATTAATTATAACAATTATTTAAAAACTAAAGACAGTTTAACTGTAGAAACAAAGTTTTTTTTACAATCATTAAATAACGAAATACAAAACCGTTTAAGTAACTTAAAAAAAGTTTCTAAAGACGAATTAATACTATTACCTAGTAAAGACGAAGTTTTATTTTTAGACAAAATAGATAGTGTACATAAAAGCGAAAAAGATTACCTGATAAAACTTGATGAAATGCTTGATAAGCAATTAAGTGTCATGGAAAATTTAATTAAAAAATCTAACAACATAAAAATGAATGTGTTGGCCAATGAGACTGAAGATTTTTTAAAAGCTCAAAAAGAAAACGTAAAAAAAATTATTAGCAAAAGATAAACGAAACATGAAAAATCTCTTATATACCATCACAATACTTATTATTGTAATTTGGGCATTAAGTTATTTTGTTTTTGCCTTAGGATCTTTGTTAATTCATCTACTATTATTACTTGCTATTGTTTTAGGAATTTTGGGTTACAGAATTAAAAATTAAATTCCTTATCTAATTATACACTCATTTACAAATAAAAAAACACCTTTTCAGGTGTTTTTTTATTTGGTAGTATTCTTTTATTCTTTCTTTTTCAAATCTAATATTTTTGAACCTTCATAAGATATTTCAAAAACCTTTCCAACATAATCACCAGTAATTAAATCGAACTTATTTTTTGCAGCTAAATCTAATTCTTCAAATTGAAGGGCTTTTCTTTCAGAATCTGTAAAGAAATAATAATTTCCTTCTGCTCCATCAAAAGTTGCAATTACTTCTTTTTCTATAGTTGTCTGAAATTTTGAATCTGTAGTTTTTGTTCCCGAAAATATTATCGCAGTAAACAATATATAAGTAAGTGCTAAATTTTTCATCTCTTATGAATTTTTGTTCAGTTTTTTGTTTCTCAAAAATAAAAACTTACCTATCAAAAAACTTTATATAATTACCTCATAATCTTATATAATTTCTAAAAAGATACATGTAAAAAAATGTAAACATCTAAAAATAAGTGATTTAATGTCCTAAAAAACTAAATTTTATAAGAATATGTGAAATCTTATAACAAAAAAAAAAAATTGTGTAACACGAAAAGTCGATTCAGGTGTTTTCTTTGTAGTATCATTTTAAGTAAAAGATATAACGTAATTAATTAATCTTTATTTAAGAATATAAATTAATAATAATCAAAAAATCAAACCGATCATGATTACTGTAAATTCTAAATTAAACGGCTTAAATTTATTTTTTAATAAATTACAAAAAGAAATTGGAGGTACTTTAAATAGAACAAAAAAAGAACAATTTTTAAAAATAAATAATAAAATAGCAAACGGAACCATTCGTTCTATTAGCTTAGAAGATGGTATTAGTGTATTAGAATTTAATATTACTTCTAACCAAGACTTTCAAATAAATATAGATGCAAAAACTGGCTCTCATGTAAATTTTGTATACTGTTCTAAAGGAAAAATTTCTCACTCTTTTAAAAATCAAAAAAACAAAAATACTATAGAAACGTTTCAAACCAGTATTTTATCTAATGTTGTTTCTAATAAAAACACCATTACATTATTTAAAGGTGTAGAAACTAATACAACTATAATTTCTGTAAATACATCAAGTAGTAAAGGAAAAGCTTCTGAAATTAATACCGCTATAAAAAATATTTTTATTGATGGTAAAACTGAAGATTATATTTATTTAGGTTCTTACAACCTTAAAATTGCAGAAAACATAAAGCAATTAAGAGCTATTAAAAACGAAGGTGTTGTAAAAGCATTACTTACAAAAGGTGTTGTAAACCTAATTTTAGCTTTAGAAATTGAGCAACATAAAAAAGATTTAAACAATACTGAAGTTGCAACAAGTTCATTAACAAAAACTGAAATGGAGCTAATTAAAGATTTAACTGAGTATGTAAACAATTACCCAGATATGGATCATAAAATTAATGTTTTAACTCGTAAAGTTGGTCTTACAGCTGCAAAAGTACAAGAAGGTTTTAAGTTAATGCACGGTTTAACTGTTTGTGAATATATTAGATCTGTACGTTTACAAAAATCTGAAGACTTAATTATGAATACAGATTTAACAATATCTGAAATTGTATATAGTTTAGGTTTTTCTAGTAGAAGTTATTTTTCTAAAAGATTTAAAGAAATGTATAATTGCTCGCCAAGTAATTATAAGAAAAAAAATAAGTTAGCTGTATCAGCATAATATATATCCAAAAAATTCTTGAAAAAGAAAAAACTGAAAAAGAAAAGAAAAGTAAAATAAAAATCTCAAGACGTAAATGTCTTGAGATTTTTTTATTTCCAAAAAAGTGTATAATTAAAGTTAATTACCCTAAAATACTACTCTTTTTAATTTCATTTACAAATGGTTGATTGTACAATCTCTTTCCTAAAGCTGCATTAATTGCATTTGCTACTGCACCACCTGCAGGAGGTAAACCTGGTTCTCCTAAACCTGTTGGCGATAAATTATTTTGTACAAAATGGACCTCTACTTTTGGAGTTTCACCCATTCTAATCAACCTATATTTATCAAAGTTTTTATATTCTGGTTTTCCATCTTTAAAAGAAAAATCTGCATACATTGCATGCCCAATTCCGTCAATTACACCACCTTCAACTTGATTTTTAGCTCCTGTAGGATTTACAACAACACCACAATCCACAGCAACTGTTACTTTTTTTATTACAGGAATTCCGTCTTTTAATTCTATTTCTGCAACTTCTGCAACATGTGTATTATGGCTATAATAAGCTGCAAAACCTTGATATGTTCCTTCAGCATTTTTTCCCCAATTAGATTTTTCTCTTACCAACTTAATTGTGTCTTCCATTCTTTGTCCAGAATATTCGATTCTTTTATCGTCCGTATTTTTTACATTTTGAAGCAAATCTAAACGTAATTGAATCGCATCTACATTTAGCTCTGTTGCTAATTCATCAAAGAAACTTTGCTCAGCAAAGGCTAAAAAATTGGTATATGGTGCTCTCCAAGCTCCTGTAGTTATGTTACTTTTATAGTTGCCAGTTTCCACTTTATAATTTGGAATACAACCAGCTGGAAAAAAATTAGGAATTAAACCATACATATTTCCATTTACTGCTGCTTCTTTTAAGTGATAACCTGTAACTTTTCCATCTTTTAAAGATGCTTTTATTCTATATTTTATAGCAGGTCTGTATGTTCCTGCAGTCATATCATCTTCTCTCGAAAAAACAACTTTTATCGGTTTTTTTGCCAAATTAGAAATTTCTGCAGCTTCCAAAGCAAAATCTCCATACAATCGTCTACCAAAGCCACCACCCATTCTTGTCATTTCTAAATGAATTTCATCTACTTTTCTTTCTAATAATTTTGCGACTCTATTTGCAGTCCATTGTGGAGTTTGAATTGGACCTACTAAATGAATTTTATCTGCAGTAACATCTGCATAAAAGTTCATAGGTTCCATACAATTGTGTGGTAAAAATGGCGAATTATAAGTTCTTTCAATTACTTTATCTGCTGTTGAAAATGCCTTTTTTATATTTCCATCTTCTCTTCGAACGTCAAAATCTTTTCCGTCTAAAATTTTGTTTAAAATTTTGTCGTGTTTTTCTGTACTTTCTGCTTTCGAATCTGTTTTCCAAGTCGCAGAAAGTGCTTTTTTACCTTTCATTGCTGCCCAAGTAGAACTTGCCAAAACTGCAATTTTATCTCCAAATTTCAATACATCAGAAACTCCATTTACAGCTTTTGCTTTGGCATCATCATAGGTATCTAATTTTTGTCCAAAAGCTGGTGGTCTCAAAACAGAGGCATACAGCATTCCTTCAGTTTTATAGTCTAAACCAAAAAGCGGTTCTCCTGTAATAATTTTATCAATATCTACATTTATAGCATCTTGACCAATAATGGTAAAATCTTTGGTTTCTTTTAGTTGTGCTTTTTCTGGAACTTCTAGTAAAGCAGCTTCTTTTACAACAGCTCCATAACCTAATTTTTCTCCTTTTTCGTTAGTTATAATTCCTTTTGAAGCTTTTAAAGTGGTTGCATCTACATTCCATTTTTTTGCGGCTGCATTTACCAACATTTGTTTTGCAGTTGCGCCTGTTTGTCTTAAAGCATCCCAACCTTGACGTATAGATTGACTTCCACCTGCAACTTGCCTTGTATAATTTTTAGTATCTAAAATTCCTTGAGCTACTGTTACAGTTTTCCATTCTACATCTAATTCTTCTGCAATAATCATTGGCATAGAGGTTTTTACACCTTGTCCTATTTCTGGATTTGGTGAAAAAATAGTTACATAACCTTCATCTGAAATTTTAATAAAAGCATTAAAATCGTTAAAGTTTAAACTAGCAATATCTACTGGCATTTTAGCTTCTGGCTTGCAAGCCGTTAAAAAGTTGAATCCAATTAACATGCCTCCACTTGCTAAAACAGATGTTTTTAAAAAGTTTCTTCTGCTAAAATTATCGTTTTTATGTAATTTCATGATTTTATAATTTTAGTTTTATTTACATTTTTTGTGAAGCAACTTTTACTGCTTTTTCAATTCTATTATATGAAGCACATCTACAAATATTACCATGCATTGCATTTCTAATTTCTTCTTCTGATGGGTTTTTATTTTCTGCTAAAAAAGCGGAAGCCGTCATTATTTGTCCTGCTTGACAGTAACCACATTGTGGTACATCAATCTCTTTCCAAGCTTCTTGTACTGGATGATTTCCGTCTTTAGACAACCCCTCAATGGTAGTAATTTTTGTGTTGTCTAAAATAGAAACTTGTATTTGGCAACTTCTAGTAGCAACACCATCAATATGTACTGTACATGCACCACATTGTGCAATACCGCATCCAAATTTTGTGCCTACTAAATTTAGTTCATCGCGTAAAACCCAAAGTAATGGTGTATCTGCGTCTGCAGTAACAGAAACTTGTTTCCCGTTAACATTTAAAGTGTAATTTGGCATAAGAAATGGAGTTTTATATTATTGAGGTAAGTTACAAAAAAAATAAACTATTTTTAAAGAACTTAAAAATTGAATTTGTTTTAAGAGGTTTTTAACAATTTTAACCTGTGTAATTAAACTATTTTTAAATTTAGAAGTCTAAATAACATGAAATCAGCACACATACAACATTTATATAATAGAATCGGTTTTGGTATTACACCCTTAAAACTAGAGCGTTTATCTAAAAAAAGTAAACATGAAATTGTAGATGATATTTTTATAAATTCAGCAACTATAACTCCTATAAAAGCTGATCTTTCATTTTTAAAAGATATAAAACCTGGTGATTTAAAAGACAAGGAAAAAAGACAAGAAATTAGAATAAAAAGCAGGAAAAAAGTACAAAAATTTTCTGTTTCTTGGATGGAAAGAATTTTAAATCCTACAGAAGTTTTTAGAGAAAAAATGACGTTATTTTGGGCGAATCATTTTGTAAGTGAAAGTAGAAACAACATACTTTTTACGCAGAATTATAATAATTTACTACGAGAAAATGCTTTCGGAAATTTTAAAGATTTTACAAAAAAAATAGCCAAAGACGCATCAATGTTAGGTTATTTGAATAACAAACAAAATAGAAAAAAGAGTCCGAATGAAAATTTTGCCAGAGAATTAATGGAGCTCTTTACATTGGGCCAAGGAAATTATACAGAAACTGATATTAAAGAATCTGCTAGAGCTTTTACAGGATATTCACATAATTTTAGAGGACAATTTGTGATGCGAAAAAATCATCATGACGAAAATGAAAAAACTTTTTTTGGCAAAACTGGTAACTTTACTGGAGATGATATTATTGATATTATTTTAGATCAAGAACAATGTGCAAAATTTATTTCAGAAAAAATATATCGCTATTTTGTGAATGAAAATATCAATAAAAATCACGTTGCAGAAATGACAGCTATTTTTTATAAAAATTATGATATTGAAAAGTTAATGCGATTTGTTTTACTATCTGATTGGTTTTATGACGATGAAAATATTGGTACAAAAATAAAATCGCCTATGGAGTTTTTAGCTGGCATTCATACCATAGTTCCTTACGATTTTGAAAAACCAAAACAAGCCATATTAGTACAACGTTTGTTGGGCCAAACTTTATTAAGACCACCCAATGTTGCTGGTTGGAAAACTGGTAGAAATTGGATTGACAGTAATACTTTGGTTAGGCGTTTACGCTTGCCTTCCATTTTATTAAATAATGCCGAAATCACTTATTCAGATACTGGTGATGAAGAAACTATGGTTACAAATTTAAGTGCCAAAAAGCTAAAAAGAAAAGCGTTTATTAGAACAAAAACAGATTGGAGTTCTTTTGAAAAAAACTATGAAAAAATTGATAACAAAAATTTAATTACTCAGGTTTTATCATCAAAAATAAACCCAGGTACAGAAAAATTATTGCTAGAAAATATAAACATTCCAAAGAAAGATTTCTGCATACAATTAATGTCAACTCCAGAATATCAACTTTGCTAAAAGACTAACTTATGAACCTTTTCACTTACAAATGTGTTACGATTTTTTAAGATAGTTTTGAAAAGCAACATATAACCAATAAAAAACAATAAGAACAAACATATGAAACGTAGAGATTTTTTAAAACAAACTACTTTTGCTTCAGGAATGTTTTTTGTTCCTCAGTTTTTAAAAGCTTTTGAACAACAACTTCCAAAAACTTTTAGCCATAAAAAAGTTGTAATTATTCAGTTAAAAGGTGGTAACGATGGTTTAAACACAATAGTACCTTTTAGAAATGATATTTATTATCAACAAAGAGAAAATATTGCTTTAAAAGAAAATGAAATTTTAAAAATTTCTGATGAAGTTGGTTTTCATAAAAGCCTACAACCATTGCAAAAAATATATGATAAAGGTTTTGTTAGTGTAATAAACAATGTTGGTTATCCAAACCCGAATTTATCACATTTTAGATCTACAGATATTTGGCAAACAGCAAGTGATAGCAACGAATATTTACAAAACGGTTGGGTTGGAAGATATTTAGATTTTACCAAAGCAAACCCATCAAAAGCAATAGAGGTAGATGAATCTTTATCATTATTATTAAAAGGAAATACGCAAAATGGTTTGGCAGTTACTGATGCTAAAACGCTTTACAATTCGCTAAAAGAACCTTTTTATAAAAATATAATAAATGCAAATACAAACGCTCATTTAAACGAGCACAATTTAGGGTATTTATACAATACTATGATTGATGCAAAATCGTCTGCAAAATATATTTTTGAAAAAACAAAAGTAAAAACAGCCTCAAACAATTACCCTAAAAACTTATTTGGCAAACAATTAAAAACCATCTCTCAGTTTATAAATTCTGGTTTAGAAACACAGGTATATTATGCAGGTTTAACAGGTTTTGACACACATGCAAACCAGCAAAATACACAAGCTCGTTTGTTAGAAACTTATGCAGAAAGTATGGCTATTTTTGTTGAAGATTTACAACAAAATAACAATTTTGATGACGTTCTAATTCTTACTTTTTCAGAATTTGGGCGTCGTGTAAAACAAAACGAATCTAAAGGAACAGATCATGGTGCAGCAAATAACGTTTTTGTTATTGGTAAAAACTTAAAACAACAAGGTTTGTATAACAGTTTACCTAACTTAAGTGATTTAGATGCTAATGGAAATATAAAACACGAAATAGATTTCAGAGAAATTTATGCTACAATTTTAGATAAATGGCTGCAAGTAGATGATGTTTCTATTTTAAATAAATCGTTTTCTAAATTGAAATTTGTGTAGTTTTTTGATACATCAAAAAAAGAGTAAAAATAAATTGATAAATTTGTTTAACTTCAGGTATAAATCGTTTTATATCATTATAATTGTAAACAGTTATGAAAAAAACAACCTTATTAATATTTATTTTTTTACTATTTACTGTAAATAGTATTTCTGCTCAAAACAATAAAAATTGCGATTGCGAATGGAATGGCAAAGTGATTCCTGAACTGAATGTTCCACCATGTGAATACACGGACAACAGAAAAGACGACAGCTACAGAAAATATGCAGCTTATGCCTGTTGTCTTGAAAAATGCAAGGAAAAACATAAAAAAAGTAAGACTATTTCTTCTAAAAACTCTAGCAAAAAAAGTAAGACTATTTCAAAAAATAATCAATCAACAATTAGCTTAGATGATTTAAATTCTCAATTAGAATTAGTCTCAAAAGAAGCCAAAAACCTTGAAGATGTAAACACAATTTATGATGTATCTTTTGATGACATACTGTCGAAAAGAACTGCTTCTAAAAAATCAAATAATCAACTTGACGATTCTTTTTTAAACAACAGCAATTCAGAAAGCAATAATGACAATTTGGACTTTCTCACTCAAGAAACAGTTTCGCAAAAAAATAATTCTAGCTTTAAAATTGATTATAAAAATGATTTGCAAGGTGTCATTAATCCTGAAACAAATAAAGTACTAATACCATATAAAAAGTGGAGCATCGAAAAATTTCAAGATGGCATTGCAAAAGTATCTATTGACATTGATTCTGAAAAAATTTGTAGTTGTCGTTTAGGTTATTATTCTGCAAGCGTCAAAGAAGTTGGGTATGTAGATGAACGAGGGCAATTTATTGATGGTTCAAGAAAAGTAATCACTGGTAGCTTTAAGAACGAAACTAAACTGTTAATAGTAAAAGGCAATTACAACAAAGCAGCATCAGATTTAAGAGACAAGCGAGACGCACAAGAATGTATAAAAAAAGGTAAACAATGGAAAATAGAGGCAAAAAGAAGATATTTATAATAATAGCTTTATTACTTTTTAGTGTTGCAAATATTAATGCTCAAATAGACACTAGAACTCAAAATAAGATTAAAGCTAAATTTTTAACTGCTCAGGAACTTTATGACAATAAGGAATATACAGAAAGTTTAGAAAAAGTAAATGAGATTGAAAAGCTTACTGATGGTAAACTATTAGCCGCAGCACAAAACTTAAAAGTAAAGTGCTTAATTGGTCAGGAAAAGTATATAAAAGCTAAAGAAGAGTTGTACACACTGGAAGGACTTAACCTTTCCAGTGATATTATAAAGGACATTTCCTCTTATAGCTCTAAAATTGAAAATTATATAGAGGCGGAAAAAGAAAAAAACAAGCAAATAATTAGTAAAATAAAATTAAAGTTAGGTCCAAAAAGTGTTGAAGCTATAAAAACATGGGACATAAAAAAACTTTGGGGATTTAACATTGACAATAAATTTGGATACATAAACAGTAATTTTGAAATAATTATACCATTTGAATATGAAGATGGCTATGATAGAATATATCCGGAATGGAATTACTTACCAACCAAATTAAATGGAAAATGGGGCATTATTGATAGGACGAATCATGTTGTAATAACACATAAATATGAAGCTGCATATAAATTAGGCAACAAAGATTTCTTTCAAGTTAAAAAGAATGGAAAATTGGGTATTGTTGATAAGAATGAAAAAATGATAGCTGATTTTATTTATGATGAGATTTGGCAGTTTTTCGGAAACCTAGGAATAGCTTTTGTTAAGTTAAATGGAAAGTGGGGCTCATTGAATGAAAGAGGTGAAATTGTAATAGACATTAAATATGATGATTTAGATCATATTAGTACCAACGATATTTTAGAAGCTGAGCTAAATGGAAAGAAAGGAAAAATAGATAGAAAAGGTAATATTGTAGAGCCATTCAAGTAAACTATAGAATAAGGCAATAGTTTACAATATTATACATAAATTTACTTCTAATTCTCATAATAAACTACCATATACAAATGCGTTAAACGAACTCAGCTAATTATACTGTACTTTTCGAATAATTCGTAATGCTTCTTTATAGTTTATATACGTAGTTTTATCGATTAAGTTTCTGATATAATTCTTCGCTTTTTTTAATTGCTCAGCAGCATCTAAAAAACCATGTAAGTAACAAATTAAATAATTTGTTGGCAGTCTTAGAACATCTAAATATTCCGTTTTAGAAAGTGGTTTGTTTTCTTCTATTTTTTTAACAACAGTATTGCAATTGTTGTAGATATGATTTATAATTTCAACATCAAATTTTGGAGGTTCAAATAAAAACTCTTTTACAATATCGTGTTTACCATTGTTTTTAAAATGAATAATTGTTTTTTCTAAAGGATAGTATTTTTCTTGTTTTTCTAAACCCAAAAAAATGTATTCCGTAACTATAAATGAATTGTTATTGTAACTTATTTGAACATCATCTAAGGCAGAAAAAAAGAGTTTTACTTGTTCGTTTATCAACTCAATATCTACTCTAGAAAAAAACTCTTGGTTATTTATAATTTTACGTTCTCCAGCCCAACACAATACAAACTGTTCATTAAAAACTTTATATTGTGGATTGTATTCTGGTTTGTGATTATTCATAAAATCAAATACACCATTTAGGGTTAATTCAATATTATTACTTGCATTTTTTTCTATGGCTTCAACAATTTCTTTGTTGGTATTTCTAAGCTCAAAATTATTACTCAAAAAAGGCATAGAATTGCTACCTCTTCTATAAAAAACAGTGTTTCGTTTGTATTTCCAAGTGTTTTTTAAAAGTGAAGTAACTTTTTTATTTGGGTAAATTGTAACCAAACCAACTACTTTGTGCCTTTGTAAACGCGGAAAAGGCACATTTTCATATTCAATTTTTGGAGGGTTTTTTAAATAGGCATTTACCAAGTTCTGAATTTTACTATCGTCAAAAAAATCGACTCCAATTATTTTATTGGCAGCATCTTCTACACCAATTATAATGTATGAATTGTTTTCTGGATTTGAGTTGGAAAGCGCACAAACGTGTTTTAAAAATTTTGCTTTTCCTTCTTTAGAGCCAAATGATATTTTTTGCTTTTTATCGTAAAAACTGTTCTCATCGTTATGAGAAAGTAGGTTTTTGATTAAAAGTCTTTTGTTAATCATTTTAACTATATAAATTTATTTCTTTTTGAATATTTTCTCTTGCTTTTGCCTCAAATAATTGTTGATATTTCTCTGTAAAAAATAGCTTTTCGCGATTTAAAAAATCTTGTAAAACTTTTTTTCTTGCTGGAACATATAAAAAGTCAGGATACAGTTTGTATTCTTTTCTAATTTTTTGAGTGTATGCTTCGTAAACTTTCCAGTTTTGACCTAAAATACATAAATCGAAATCTAGCAAAAAAGCATTGTCTAAATCATCATCAATAATAATTTTATGTTTTTTTGTTGAAAGTATTAATTGAGAAATTTTATGAATATCTAGTTCTTTAAAAAGATGTTTTTGTAAATTTTTTTTGGCAAATTTTGCGCTTCTGGCTTCGTTTTTTTTGGATCTGGCTTTGTAAATAATATCGTGAAACCAAATTGCAAATAAAACTTCGTCTAAATTTTTAATTTCTGAAGCATTTTCTTTTGCCAAATTTAGCATGGTGTTAATATGCTCTAAATTGTGGTAATGCCTGTTTCTTTCGGAATATTTTTTCTTTATTTTTAGTGAAATTTTATTTAGAATCGACAAATCTTGACAATATTTTTCACTTAACGCTATCCAATCTTTGTACAATTCTTTAGTATCCATTTCTATTAATTTTTATTCATGATTGTTGCTGTTGCCTGTGCTGTTGGATACACTACTAAATCTTCGATATTTACATGATAAGGCCTTGTAATAACAAAATGAATAATATCGGCAATATCTTCTGCTTGTAATGCTTTATAACCTGTATAAACCGCTTTTGCTTTTTTAACATCTCCCTTAAAACGAACTTCAGAAAATTCGGTTTCTACAGCTCCAGGATGAATTGCAGAAACACGAATGTTGTGTTTGTTTAAATCTATCCTCATTGCTTTATTAAGGGCATTTACAGCGTGTTTTGAAGCACAGTATACATTTCCATTCGGATAAACTTCTTTACCAGCAATAGAGCCTATATTTACTATGAAACCATTGTTTCGCTCTGTCATTTGAGGAATGAGAGCTTTAGAAACATATAATAACCCTTTTACATTAATATCCATCATTGCATCCCAATCATCAATATTTCCATCTTGTATGGTAGATAAACCATGTGCGTTTCCAGCATTGTTTATTAAAATATCTATTTGTTGAAAGTTTTCTGGAAGTGATTTTATGGCTTTTTCAACTTCGTTTCTTTTCGAAACATCAAACTGTAAGGTAGTAACCTGGGTAAGCTTGCTTAATTTATGTTGAAGTTCTTGTAAACGTTCAGCTCTTCTACCACAAAGAATTAAACGAATGTTATTTTTTGCAAAAATTTCTGCGGTGGCTTTTCCAATGCCTGAAGTTGCGCCTGTAATAAATGCTGTTTGCTTCATTTTTACTTTGTAAATTAATTATGTTTAAAAGTAATTAAATGTATTTTTAGAAACGATTTTTTCTTGTTTTAATTTTCATTAAAATATAAACAAAGAAAAAACCGTCCTCCTCAGGACGGTTTCTCTTTCAATTGACTATTGAGAAATAGTCAACCAAAAATCAACTAACCAAACTTTATTTTAAATTTCTTCTAATTTTTGTTTTTCTTATTACTTTAGTACGTTTTCTATCACTATTTCTTACAATAGATTTGGTACTTTTCTTTGTTGTTTCTCCTTTTAAATATTGTACAAAACCTCTACCTGAAAAATCGTATGTGGTTTCAGAGTTTACGTTATATAATTGAATCTTTCCATCATTAATAACGCTTAATTCGAACTCTTCAATATCTCCTCCATCATAATTAAGTGTTAATATTTTTAGGTCTTCAAAACCTACTACGTCAAACACTTCATAACCTCCTACGAAACTCCAATTTATATTTGCAATATGCGTGCCAAAGTTATCTTGCGAGCTATAAAATGTTGTTATATTTTCTGGTGTAAATTGCAAGTAGTTTTCGCTATCAAAAGCATTTGGAACTCCACCATTTGTACTTGTTTTTTCCCAAGCTGTAAACTCTTGTAAAAAGTACTCGATGTTTTCGTAAAATAATTTATCATAATCAAATGTATTTGTTTGATATCCTATTAAAAAATAGGTAACACCTAGTCTGTAATTATACAATCTTATTTCGTTGTTAGAAATTACGGTTACTTCAAAATCGTTTCTACCATCTAAATCGTGATTGGTTTCTAAAATTCCTGTAAAAGTGTTGTAAGTTCCTACGTCTATACCCAAACCATTTCCTGTTACACCAATATCTACAATATTGTTATTTGCATATAATATTCCGTTTAAGAATGATAGTGTAAATGCTTTTGCAACAAATGGGATATCACCATTTCCAATAGTTCTGTGATAATCTACATACCATAAATCATAATCGGAAACAATTTCTTCTAAGGTGATTTCATTTCTTATAAAATCATCTTGATAAATTCTATTACATGAGCTAAATACTGCTCCTGTGATAATAATTGCTAAAAGTAGTTTTAAAGATTTCATAAGCTTTCATTTTATGGTTATGCTTATGAATATTCAAATTACGTGCCAAAAATAAAACCACTAATTTTTTAGTGGTTTAAATGCTGATATTTAAGTTGTTATCTATTTTTTATTTGCAGATGGAAAAAACTTTGGAGTTAGCTGTTTTATATTTTCTACCTTAAAATAATATGTTTCATTTCCTTTTTTATAGGATAAAACAGCTTCGTTTTCTTTCAAATCAAATTTAGATTTTGTTACGTTTGGAGGCGTATTTTTTAACTCTTTGGTTGTGTCTACATCTAAAATAAGATCTCTTTTTTCTCTTATTGAGGTACTAAAATGACCTATTAAAATTGTTTTATTTTCTTTTTTTGAAACTTCTAGCTTTGTTTCTTTTTGTTGAAAATAAAGAGAATCAAACTTTATTTCAAATGCGTTTAGCAAATGAATTTCTACCATAGTTCCACTAACTCCTGGTTGACCTCCAGACCAATTGTTGTATACTGCTTTTTCAACCTTAAAAGGTGGATTTTCTACAAATTTGTTACTGCTACATTGAGAAAAACTAAATATTATTGTTAAGATTGATAAAATTTTCATTGTTTTCATTTTTCTTGTTTACTTAACTTTATTCAAATGATATGCCAAGATATAATAAAATCCACTCAAATTGAGTGGATTTTACATTTTTCATAGAACTATTTCCCCATTATTTGCTTCCTAAAAGTAATAACTCACTTGCTAGAATTTCTGTTACATATCTTTTTTCACCTTCTTTTGTGTCATAAGATCTGTTGGTTAATTTTCCTTCAATAGCAATTTCTTGTCCTTTATTTACATAGTTTTCTACAACGTTTACCAAACCACCTTTTATAACAATGTTGTGCCAATAAGCTCGCTCTATTTTATTACCAGCTTTGTCTTTATAGCTATCGTCTGTAGCCATTGAAAATTTTGCCATTTTGTTTCCATCTTGGAAAGTTACTATTTCTGGCTCTTGACCTAATCTACCAATTAATTGTACTTTGTTTCTTAACGTATTCATAAGATAAGTTTTTGTGCATTTTTTTATTTGAATGCAGGTTTATAATTTTTTTTGTCAACTCGTTTGACGCTGCAAAGTTGAGACACGTTTACAATTTTATTCGGTTACAAAACAATTACTTTCGGTTGTAATTATTTGTAGTCGTTTGTAAACGGATAATTTGTTGTACATTTGGCATCTATATACAATAAGGGACAACCTAATATATTATACTCTTGATAAATTTTGTTGAATTTTTTAAAAATTAAAACCTTTAAAGGTGGTCGATACACCTTTACCCATTTTATTGGGGATAATTCAAAGATTATAATTCTCCGACTTTTAAAGTCTTTAAAATGAAGAACGAACTACAAATTAATCAATGCCTTGATGTTGACAAGCTACTCTGATTTACGGTCAAAACCGATTTGCAATTATTTAGTAGGTTTGTCTTTAGATTGAGGTACAGATACACTCAATACCCCGTCTAAAGTTCCATTTATTTTTAACTTATTTTCGTACTTTTTTGGACGTTTTTTATTTTGCTTTTTATCCTCTGCCATAATGCAAATTTACAAATTAATTAATAGCAGTCAATTCTTTATAAGATAAAGCACTCTCACTATCATTTAAAAACTTTACAAATCTATCATTAGAAGATAAATGACGAGTATTAAAACGTGCCGAATATTCATCTAAATAACGCTCTAAATACTTATCACTTACTTGATGATAAACACCATATAAACCACGTTTTAAAACACTCCAAAAGTTTTCTATTGTATTTGTATGCACAGTACCTTCAACATAAATATTAAGTGCGTGTTTAACGCTATCGTGAGTATAATGTCTTTTTAAGTGATTATAGACTGGTGCTTCATCAGAATAAATTGTAGAACCTTTAGGGACGTGTTTAGATATAAATTCTCCCATATTTTTCAATTCTGCATTAGGTACATGTTTTAAAACAACTTTACCATTACGCTCAATAATTCCAACAACAGTTT
This sequence comes from Polaribacter aestuariivivens, assembly GCF_005885675.1. Lineage (GTDB taxonomy): Bacteria > Bacteroidota > Bacteroidia > Flavobacteriales > Flavobacteriaceae > Polaribacter > Polaribacter aestuariivivens. Next base: position 39,487 of record NZ_VANR01000004.1, on the reverse strand, counting down.
TCTTTGGGGTAAAAACTTTACCCTCATTCGTTAAATCCTTATTTTTATATGAGCGTTTTTTGTTTAAGTGTTTGTTTCCTTCTTTACCACCTATATAAGCTTCGTCAACTTCTACCGTTTTAGTATCTCCCAACATTCTCGGAGATTTATCTTTTAGCATTTCTCTAATTCTATGTAAAACAAACCAAGCTGACTTTTGGGTAATTCCTAAATCTAAAGCCAACTGAACAGAACTAATACCTTTTTTATGTGTTGTGGCTAAAAATATAGATGCAAACCAAATTCTCAAAGGAATTTTAGAGTTGTGAAAGATTGTACCAACCTTTACAGTAAACTTTTTATAACATTCGTTGTTAGAACACTTAAAACCCCTTGTAGTTCTATATGGCTTATCTGCTTCACAATGAGGACAAGTAGGTTCTCCTTGCCAACGTATTTGCTCATAGTATTCTATGCAAGTAGATTCTTCTTTGAAGTAGTCTAATAATTGAGGTAGAGATTTGAAGTTCATAGTATTTCTGTTTTAAAATACAAATATAATCGAATATATTGACATATAAAAGCTAAAATGCATATATATTCGACTATATATGTATTTTTTGCATATATTTGTATTATGGTTACATATAAAGAGCAACAAGAAAATAAGAAAGCATATGTTTTGCTTAAAGACTGTGAATTAATAGGTGTGTTCGGTAATATTAAGAAAGTATGTGATTTTATGAATGGCGAAGATTTTTATAGTTACAATACATTAATCAGAAAAAAAGAATACCCTATTTTGTACAAAGGTTACAAATTATATAAAACAAAACCTATTTAGTTTTATTAACTTAAATTGTTGATAACTTTGTATTTAAGGTTTAGTAAACAAGAACAAACAAATTCTAGCGATTATATTTGTATTTAAGAGTAGATATACATAAAATATTTACGAATATATACACAAATGTACACAAATCTACTAATCACCCTTTATGTTTTTTGTTATGTTAACCGTTATGCTAACTTATTTTTTTATATCTTTGGCTTGTAGAAATGAAAAAAGACCTAAACTTTGGTCGGTCAGGTCTTTTAGATGTTCTATAGTTGTAACAAAAAATAAGGAGTTTTATTGGATTTTTATATCCTAGAAAAATAGATGTTTAAAATCTACTCCTTTTTTGTTGCTCCAAAGATACGAAAATTAATATTAATACCAAGTTAAAAATTAAATTATGGACTTAATTAACGCACTTATTGAAGAAAAAAACTCTTTATTTGAAAGAATAAAAGCTATAGACGTACTATTAAAGTCTTTCAATGTTGAGATAAAAAAATCTACCAACCATAATCAAACAGAAATAGTTTCTGATAAAAAGGATAAAGAAATTATTAAAGGCTTAACAGATGCAAATAGGTTTTTATTCGTATTAAAGAAGCATCAAAGATTTATGAAAGTTAGAGAGATTGCAGAATATTTAAGTAAAGAGACTGGTGAAAATATTGATAATTGGATTCCAAAAATGTCAAGAAAAACTAGAGTTCTAAAAAATGCTAATAAGATTGTTAAATATCAAGTAGGAACAAAAAATACAAATGTATTCTGGGGAAGTCCTAATTGGATAGATAAAAACAATGAAATTTTAAAAGAATATATTTATTCAAACTCAAATATTAATAATTCTAAATCCGATAATTTATTTGATTTATAAAAAAGCACCCAAAAGGATGCTTAAATTTTTCAGAAAGTGAGGGGTTGAAGATGGTTTCATTTGCTATTCCTAAATCAAGTTTAGTATACTCAACCTCGCTTTTTTTAAGACTATCATCATTAGATAGCAACAGATTGTCCGTTAAAATGTGTGCCGTTTCTCATTAGAATAGGGCTTTTAACTTAAAATCGGAAAACGTCAAAGTTCGTAGCTTTGGCGTTTTTTCATTTACAAATATAATGATTTTTTAATTACAAACCCACCTTGTAGTTCTGGTGGTTTATTATTAGGTTCTTATATTGCAATAATTTAATACTAATTTTTTAAAAAAGTATCTTGTCCCTTTAGGTATATAGATGCCGTACATTTATCAAATGGAAAATAGAGAATGTTTAGAGTGTAAAGAACCTGTAAAAGGTAGAGTAGATAAGAAATTCTGTTCAGATTATTGCAGAAATGCTTATAATAATCGTGTGAACAAAGACAGTAAAAATTTGATTAGAAACATTAATAATCGTCTTCGAAAAAATTATAAAATTTTATCCGATTTAAACGTTTCTGGAAAAACAAAAGTAACCAGAACCAAATTATATGATAAAGGTTTCGATTTTCAGTTTTTTACATCTATTTACAAAACAAAGACTGGAAACACTTATTTTTATATTTATGACGAAGGCTATTTGGCTTTAGACAACGAAATGTTTTTATTGATTAAAAGAGATTCTTAAAATTAAAAAACTACAACCAAGTATTTCCTTGTACTTTAATGGCAGCCTTTAAAACATCTTTTTGACTCAATTGGCCTATTAATTTTCCGTTATCAACAACTGGAAATCTTCGTCTGTGCGAACTAATAAATTTAAAAGCCGCATCAAAAACATTCATGTCTTTATCAATCGTATCTACATCTGTAACCATGTATTTACCTACAGTATTATTAGTGTCTGCTGGCATATTATAGTACTTACTTTCTGAAATATGTTTAATACAATCTGTTTCAGATATAATACCTATTAATTCATTTTTATCATTTACAACAGGACCTCCAGAAATTTTATTGGTAATTAATTGTTCAATTACGTGATCTAAAGAATCTTCTGCTTTAAAAGTTATTAAATTAGTTGTCATATAATCTGAAACTAAAATTTGCGATTCTTCTTTTGCTTGATTTGTATCTCTTTTTCCTTGAAAGCTTTTAATTCCCATAATAATTAGTTTTTTGATTGTACGAAAGTTAGCGAATTTTCTGTTTCGTTTTACTTTTTTATTAAAGTTTTTTTTATTTCTTACATTTATAAAAACTAATTTTTCAAATGAAAAGATTTTCTACCATTGTTTCTGTACTTATTATTTTAGGAGTAATTTATTGGAGTTTTGCCGATTTAAAACCTTCTTTATCTTCTGAAAAAATAACATCTGAAACTGATTTTTCTATAAACAATGCACTTGCTCATCTTAAAAATATTAGTAAAGAAGCGCATTATGTAGGAGCTGAAAATCATAAAAAAGTACAAAATTACTTAGTTTCTGAATTACAGAAAATTGGTTTTGAAACTGAAATTCAAACACAAACTGCACTTAATAAAAAATGGTTTGCTGCCACAACTACAGAAAATATTATCGCAAAAATAAAAGGTACTGAAAATGGTAAAGCACTAATGCTTTTAACCCATTATGATTCCAATCCACATTCATCTTTAGGTGCAAGTGATGCTGGTTCTGGTGTAGTAACAATTTTAGAAGGAATTAGAGCTTTTTTAGCAAAAAAAGAAGTTCCAAAAAACGATATTATTATCCTCTTTTCTGATGCTGAAGAAATTGGTTTACTTGGTGCACAAGCTTTTGTAGACAATCATTCTTGGACAAAAAATGTAGGTTTGGTTTTAAACTTTGAAGCTAGAGGAAGTGGTGGACCAAGTTACATGTTAATGGAAACGAATGGAAAAAACAGCAAATTATTAAGTGAGTTTTTAGCTACAAAGCCTAATTTTCCTGCAGCAAACTCTTTAATGTATTCCATTTATAAAAAACTACCAAACGATACAGATTTAACCGTTTTTAGAGAAGATGCAAACATTAACGGATTTAATTTTGCTTTTATTGGTGATCATTTCGATTATCATACAGCGCAAGATTCTTACGAGCGTTTAGACAGAGAAACCTTGTTGCATCAAGCAGAATATTTAACAACTTCTTTAAATTATTTTGCAAATTCAAACTTATCAAATTTAAATTCTGATGAAGATTTTGTGTATGTAAATTTTCCTTTCATTAAATTAATTACTTATCCTTTTTCTTGGGTTTTACCAATGTTAATTATTTGTACAATCATTTTTATTATACTTCTATTCTTCGGAATTTCTTTAAATAAAATAGATGTAAAAAACATTTTAAAAGGATTTATTCCCTTCATCCTATCTTTAGTTTTATGTGGTGGAATTTCTTTTGGTTTATGGAAGTTACTCATCTTAATTCATCCACATTATAATGATATTTTACATGGTTTTACCTATAATGGTTACACCTATATTTCAGCTTTTGTGTTTTTAAATTTATGGTTATTATTTACTATTTACAAGAGAACTTCACATCAAGACAAACCCACCAATTTATTAATAGCTCCTATTTTTTTCTGGTTAATTATTAATTTTATAATTAGTGATTCTTTAAAAGGTGCTGGTTTTTTAATTATACCTGTTATTTGTGCTTTGTTTATTTTAGCAATTGCTGTTTTTACTAATTTAGAAGATAAGTTAAAGCGTATTTTATTCACTATTTTATCAATACCAACTATTTATATTTTTGCGCCTTTGGTAAAAATGTTTCCAGTTGGTTTGGGGCTAAAAATACTATTTGTTAGCGCTCTTTTTATTGTACTGGTTTTTGGTTTAATGATTTTATCTTTTCATCAAAAAAAATCTTTTTGGACACAGAAATGGTCAGGAATTTTAGCCATTCTCTTTTTTGGAATTGCAACTTACAATAGTGGCTTTTCCATTGATAATAAAAAACCTAACAGCATTGTTTACATTCAAAATTCTGATGATAAAACAGCCTATTTTGGAACGTATAATACTACTTTAGATAGTTATACAAAACAAATATTTAAAGATGATTTTGTAAAAGGTGGTATAGACAATGCCGAAACAAAAAGTAAATACAATACTCGTTTTAAATATCATAAAAAAACTGAGTTTAAAGCAATCTCATCTTCAGAAATTATTACAGAGTTAGATACCATTATTGGCAATAAACGTTTTTTAGAAATTACCATTTTACCTAAAAGGAAAATAAATAAACTTGAGTTTACTACTAAAAACAAACTTAGCTTACATCAATTTAAAGTAAACGATGTTTTGGCAAATAACGGTAAAGTTTATAATTTAAAAACTGGTACTTTTTTGGTGTATCATTTAGGAAATTCCGATAAGGAAGTAACACTTTCCTTTTCTGTGAATTTAAATCAAAAGTTAGAGATAGTATTAAATGAAATTTCTTACGAATTGTTAACGAACTCTCACTTTAATATAAAACCAAGAACAGAAGAGATGATGCCAATGCCATTTGTTACTAATGATGCAATAATTATTACTAAAAAATTGAAACTTTAATAAAACTAAAAAAGCATTTCGGTTTCTCGAAATGCTTTTTTAAATTTAATATCTAAGGTAGATGTTTTACTCTATTTCAGAAACTCTTAGTGTATTTACCATACCTTTTTCTTCAACAGGCATAGAAGTAAGATTTATCATTAAATCGCCCTCTTTTACATATCCTTTTTCTTTAGATATTTTATTAATATCTACTACAGTATCATCTGTACTTAAGTTCTTATCGTAATAAAATGCTTTCACACCCCAAAGTAAATTTAGTTTTCCTAAAATTCTTTTTTCTGATGAAAATGCTAAAATACTAGATTTTGGTCTCCAAGCAGAAATTTGAAAAGCTGTATATCCGCTATTGGTTAAGGTAGAAATTGCTGCGGCATCAATATCATTTGCCATTAATGCTGCATGATGACAAACTGCTTTAGTAATAAATCTATTGGTTCTAATATGTGGTGCTTCATGTGGTACTTTAATCAAATCAGAGTTTTCTACACTACCAATAATTTCTGACATTTTTTGAATCACTCTAATTGGGTGTTTCCCTACAGAAGTTTCTCCAGAAAGCATTACTGCATCTGCACCATCCATAATAGAGTTTGCAACGTCGTTCACCTCTGCTCTTGTTGGTACAGAGTTCTCAATCATGGTTTCCATCATTTGCGTAGCAATAATTACAGGAATTCTTGCTTTTTTGGCTCTTTCTACCAACATTTTTTGAATTAATGGAACTTCTTGCATTGGAATTTCTACACCTAAATCACCACGTGCAACCATTAAACCATCACAATATGGTATTAGAGAGTCTATATTTGCAACTGCTTCTGGTTTTTCAATTTTTGCAATTACTGGAACTCTATAATCTGAATGTAGTGCAATTAAATCGCGTAACATTCTTAAATCTTCTGGAGTTCTTACAAAAGAAAGTGCAATCCAATCTACATGTAAGCTTAATGCAAAAATTGCATCTTCTTTATCTTTTTTAGTTAATGCTGGTAAAGAAATTGCTGTATTTGGTAAGTTTACTCCTTTTTTAGATTTTAAAGCACCACCAACAATTGTTTTTACAACTACTTCTTTGTCTTTATCTGTAGAAACTACTTCGAACAGAAGTTTACCATCATCTACCAAAATTTGTTCACCTACTTTTACATCTTTTGGAAAACGTTGGTAGGTCATAAATGCCTTTTCTTTTGTGCCAACACATTTTTCTGTTGTGAATGTAAACAAATCTCCATCTGCTAAAATTACATTCTCTTCCATTACACCTACACGTAATTTTGGGCCTTGTAAATCTGCTAAAATAGCTACATTATAACCATTTTCTTCATTTACTTCTCTTATGGTTTGTACTGTTTTTTTAACGTTCTCATATTCTGCATGAGAAAAATTAATTCTAAATACATTTACGCCTTCTTTAGCTAAATTTTTTAAAATTTCTTTTGTTCCGGTTGCAGGACCAAGTGTTGCTACTATTTTTGTTTTTTTATAATTTGTCATATTAAAAAATTAAAAAATCTTTCGATTTTAGGGTGTTTTTGTCTATTGAATAAGATGTGATTACCTGATCAATATTTTTTATTTTATTTACTGTATTTAAAACAAAATCGTATTTAACTTCACCAGAAATTTTTATAAAAAAGTCTACCTTTTTTTTTTCAGGAATTAAATATGTTTTTGTTTCTGTTGTTAATAATAGTTCATTGGGTTCTGTTTGATTTTCTTTCTTAAAGCTATTTGCAATTAGAAACCACTCAAAGTCATATTTTTTGCTTGAGAAATTAAAAATAGAGAAGGAACCCTTTTTTTGATTGCTTTCAAATTCTAAATCTTTTGGTGATTTAGATAAACGAATATTTAAATTTTTATTTAATAAATATGCTAACCTATAATCTTCTAATGCTGTATGAATACCTATTAATGAATATTCTTCTTCACAAAAATCATCTAAACCTAAAGCATAAATTTGCATAAATCGTAAATTAACTCAGCGTTTATTAACATGGCTAAATTACTAATTGTTTGCGAGTTTACATTGTTATTTTAACGAAAACGTTATCGTTTTAGTCTAAAGAAATTTGATTTTGAAAAGTATAATACACTCTTTTGGCAGCTTGTTCTTCTGCTTTTTTCTTTGAGGTGGCTCTTCCTTTGGCTATTTGCTCACCATCAATACTAATTTTTACACTAAAGTGTTTAATTGTTTCGTTGCCAGAATCTTCATATGTATCAAACTTATATTTTTTCTTTTGTTTTTGACACCATTCTATAATTACACCTTTATAACTTGTAATTTTACCTTCTAATTTTTCGATATCAACATAAGGTACAATTACATTTTCATAGATAAACTTTTGACAAAAATTATAGCCTTTGTCTAAATAAATAGCGCCAATTAAGGCTTCAAAAATATTCCCATGAATATTGTCACCAACATTGGCTTGATCTATATTACTATCTACAAATTTAATTAAATCAAGGTCTTTTCCAAGTTCATTTAAATGCTCTCTGCTTACAATTTTAGAACGCATTTGCGTTAAATATCCTTCTGTACCTTCTGGAACTTTTTTATATAAATAAGATGCAATTACAGAACCTAAAATAGAGTCTCCAAGAAATTCTAAGCGTTCGTAATTTATTGGATTACCATCACTATCTATCTTTTGAACAGATCTGTGCGTGAAAGCTTTTTTGTATCTATTTATTTTCTTTGGAGAAAAGTTAAGTAGTTTTTTTAATTTGTAAAACAATTCTGCATCTTCCTCAGTGTGAGATTGCACTATTTTACGAATAAAATTCATAGATTACTCATCTAATTTCTTGAATGCAACACATGCATTGTGTCCTCCAAATCCAAAAGTATTACTCATTGCTACTTTAATTTCTCTTTTTTGAGCTTTATTAAGTGTTAAGTTTAATTCCGGATTTATATTTTCATCTATATTTTCATGGTTGATGGTAGGTGGAATAATTCCATGTTTCATTGCCAAAATGGATGCAATAGACTCAATAGCTCCTGCAGCACCTAATAAGTGACCTGTCATAGATTTTGTTGAGTTTATATTGATATTCTTAGCATGATCTCCAAAAACTTCAGAAATTGCTTTTAATTCAGCAACGTCTCCAAGTGGAGTTGAAGTACCATGTGTATTAATATGATCTACATCTTCTGGTTTAATTCCTGCATTTTCTAAGCAGTTTTTCATCACTGCAATTACACCAATTCCATCTGGATGTGGGGCTGTCATGTGATGTGCATCAGAAGACATTCCTCCTCCAATAACTTCTGCATAAATTTTTGCACCTCTTGCTTTTGCATGTTCGTAACTTTCTAAAACAATAGCACCTGCTCCTTCTCCTAAAACAAATCCGTCACGTTCTGCATCAAAAGGTCTTGATGCTGTTTCTGGACTTTCATTTCTAGTTGATAAAGCGTGCATTGCATTAAAGCCTCCAACACCTGCAATTGCAACAGCTGCTTCTGAACCACCTGTAACAATAACATCACAAGTTCCTAAGCGAATGTAATTTAAAGCATCTATCATCGCGTTTGCGGAAGATGCGCATGCAGAAACTGTAGTATAGTTTGGGCCCATAAATCCATTTTTAATAGAAATATTTCCAGGAGCAATATCTGCAATCATTTTTGGGATAAAGAAAGGATTGAATCTAGGTGTTCCATCACCTTCGCCAAAGTTTAAAGCTTCGTTTTGAAAAGTTTCTAAACCTCCAATTCCTGCTCCCCAAATTACGCCTACACGTAATTTGTTAATTTCGTCTAGATTTAAATTTGCATCTGCAATAGCTTCATCTGAAGCTACCATTGCATATTGTGTAAACCTATCCATTTTACGCGCCTCTTTTCTATCAATAAAATCGGTCGCGTTAAAGTTTTTTAATTCACATGCAAAACGAGTTTTGAACTTGGCAGCATCAAAGTAAGTGATAGGTGCTGCTCCGCTAACTCCGTTAACTAAGGCGTTCCAATATTCTTCAATATTATTACCAATTGGCGTTAATGCGCCAAGTCCAGTGACTACAACTCGTTTTAATTGCATATAAATGTTACTTTTTTGCTTCTTCTATATAACTTACTGCTTGACCAACTGTTCCAATGTTTTCAGCTTGATCGTCTGGAATTTGAATATCGAATTCTTTTTCGAATTCCATAATTAACTCAACAGTGTCCAAAGAATCTGCTCCTAAATCGTTTGTGAAGCTAGCTTCTGTTGTTACTTCGTTATCGTCAACTCCTAATTTGTCTACGATAATCGCTTTTACTCTTGATGCAATGTCTGACATAATTTTTTAATTTTTAAATTTTAAATCGGGGCAAAAATACAAATCTTATTAATTATATCTAATTTTTGTCCGAAAAATGATTACTAAAAGTAAAGAAAAAATTTTAATCTTCCCAAAAATAATCAGTTTGTTAATAATTATTCCTTTTTTTGTAGCTTAGAAATATAGTTATGAAGCGTATTGTTATTTTTGCTTCTGGTTCTGGAACGAACGCAGAAAACATTATTAAGTTTTTTAATCATACTAAAACCGCTAAGGTTACTAAAGTGTTGTGTAACAATGAACATGCCAAAGTTTTTGATCGTTGCAAAAAACTAAATATCAGTTGTTTACATTTTAATAGAGCACAATTTTCTGAGTCAGATTTTGTGTTGAATATCTTAAAAGAAAAAGCAGATTTTATAGTTCTTGCAGGTTTTTTATGGAAAATTCCAGTCAATATTATTGCTGCTTTTTCAAATAAAATTATAAATATTCATCCTGCTTTATTACCTAAATATGGTGGAAAAGGAATGTACGGAATGCATGTTCATAAAGCTGTAAAAGAAAATAAAGAAACGGAAACTGGCATCACAATTCACTACGTAAATGCAAATTATGATGAAGGTGCCATCATTTTTCAGGCAAAAACTACGTTAAATGATGCAGATACTCCTGAAACAATCGCACAAAAAATTCATGTTCTGGAGCAAACCTATTTTCCGAAGGTAATAGAAGAGGTAATTTTAAGTACAAATGAGTAAAAAAAAGTTTTATGTTGTTTGGAATGGGCGTAAAAAAGGAATTTATACGTCTTGGAACGTCTGCAAAAAACAAATTGACGGTTTTGAAGGTGCACAATACAAATCTTTTACAAGTTTAGACGAAGCTGAAATTGCTTTTTCTAAAAAGTATGAAGATTATAAAGGTAAAAACACTAAAAAACCGACTTTATCTAAAACTGAAAAAGTAAAATATGGTTCTCCTAATTTAGAAAGTATTTGTGTTGATGCTGCTTGTTCTGGAAACCCAGGAAAAATGGAATATAGAGGCGTACTTACCCACAATAAAAAAGAAATTTTTAGAAAAGGGCCTTATAAAAAAGGAACAAATAATATTGGCGAATTCTTAGCTTTAGTTCATGGAATTGCACTTTTAAAAAGTAAAAACAAAGAAGATATTCCTATTTATTCCGATTCTAAAATTGCTATGAGTTGGGTAAAACAGAAACGTTGTAAAACAAACATTACTTTTGATGCTTCTAATAAAGACTTATTAGAATTGATAAAAAGAGCTGAAAATTGGCTTAAAGAAAACACCTTTAAAAATCCTATATTAAAATGGAAAACCAAAGCTTGGGGAGAAATTCCAGCAGATTTTGGGAGGAAGTAAAGTTAACTTTAACATAAAATATCGTTAAGTGTTAATTTTTTCTTAATTTTATATATATTTGAGAATTCTAACTCAAATTCTCAAATTATGAATAAATTTCAAAAGTTATTGCTTTTGTTATTATGTTGTGTTTTTTTTTATAATTGTAATAAGAATGAAAAAGAAACCACAGAGTACTTATTCAACAATATCTCCGCTAAAAATTCAGGAGTAGATTTCAAAAACTTATTAAAAGAAGATTCAAAACACAGCATCATCAACTACATTTATTTTTATAATGGTGCTGGTGTAAGTGCAGGTGACATTAATAATGATGGGTTGCCTGATCTTTATTTCGTATCTAATCAAGGAGAAAATAAATTGTACCTAAATAAAGGAAACTTACAATTTGAAGATATTTCAAAAAAAGCAAATATTAATAGTTCTTCTGATTGGAATACAGGCGTTACAATGGTAGACATTAATAATGATGGTTTATTAGATATTTATGTTTGTGCAGTTTCTGGACTTTTAGACTTCAAAGGTAAAAACGAACTCTTTATAAATAATGGAGATAATACTTTTACAGAAAAAGCTGCAGAATATGGGTTAGATTTTTCAGGGTTTTCTACACAAGCCTACTTTTTTGATTATGATAAAGACAATGATTTAGACGTATATATTGTAAACCATGCTACTCATACAGTAACTTCACACGGAAAAGCATCACTAAGAAATAAAAGAGTTGCATTGGTTGGTGATGTTTTATTAAAAAATGATAACGGAAAATTTACAGATGTTAGCGAAGAAGCCAACATTTTTGGAGGTGTAAATGGTTACGGATTAAGTGCCTCTATTGCCGATTTTAACAATGATGGTTGGGATGATATTTATGTTTGTAACGATTTTCATGAAGATGATTACTATTACATTAACAATCAAGATGGAACTTTTAGAGAAGAGCTTAAAGAGTCTTTTTCAACAATTTCTAGATTTTCTATGGGAAGTGATGTGGCAGATATCAATGGTGATGGTTTTCAAGATTTAATAACCTTAGACATGTTACCAAGTAACGAACGTGTTTTAAAAGAAACTGAAGGTGATGACGCCATGTATAACATGCAAGAAAAGCTAAGAAAACAAGGGTATAAAGATCAATACTCTAGAAATATGCTTCAAATTAATGAAAAAGGTAACTATTTTTACGAAACGGCTTTATTAAATGGTGTGGCAGATACAGATTGGAGCTGGTCTCCGCTTTTTGCAGATTTTGATAACGATGGACAGCAAGATTTATTTATTAGCAATGGAATTAAAAGAAGACCAAATAGTTTAGATTTTAAAAAATACGTATCCAGTTCTTTTAAACAAAAAGGTCAAAAAGAAGGTTTGCTATGGCTATTTAAATCTATCAATGAAATGCCTAATGGAGATGTTTCTAATGAAATTTTTAAAGGAAATTCAGAAATTTTTGAAAAGAAAACAGGTAATTGGATTGAGCAAAAACCTTCCCTTTCTAACGGAGCAATTTATGCAGATTTAGATTTAGATGGTGATTTAGATATTATTACAAACAATTTAGATAGTTACGCTAGTATTTACGAAAACACAACCAACAACAAAAAGAACTCAATTAGTTTGGTTTTTAACTACAAAAAAGGCAACAAAAAAGGAATTGGAACCAAAGCAATTATTTATAATAATGGTAAAAAGCAACTCAAACAATTATTTACCTCAAGAGGTTTTATTTCTTCGGTAGAACAAAAACTTCATTTTGGCTTAGATACTGTTTCTAATATAGATTCTATCAAAATTATTTGGCCTGATAATACGTTTCAAAAAATTAAAAATCCTGAAGTTAATAAAACCATTTCAGTAGCTTATGTTGACGAAAACCCTATTAAAAAATACACCTTAAACGAAAAATCACCTGTTTTCACACCTAACAGTACAATCAATTTCAATCATAAAGAAGATTCTTATTACGATTTTAATAGAGAAAAAATAATACCTTATCAGGTATCTAAATTAGGTCCAGCAGTTGCAATTGGTGATGTTGATGGAAATGGTTACGATGACATTTATTTAGGAAATAGTTCTGGAAACGCAGCAGAGCTATATTTAAACAACGGAAATTCATTTAAAAAAAGCATTCAAAAACAATTTGAAGAAGATGCTAATTATGAAGATAATGATGCCGTTTTTTTAGATTTTGACAATGATGGAGACCTAGATTTATATGTAGCTACAGGTATTCATAAAAACAGAAATAGAAACTTAGAAGTTGATCGTTTATATATTAATGAAAACGGAAAATTTAAGAAAACAGAAAATAAAACACTTCTAAACCCACTAAACACCTCTTGCGTTGCTGCTTACGATTACGATAATGATGGTGATGAAGATTTATTTATAGGAAATTTATCAAACCCTGTTAGTTTTGGTTCCAACGTTAATTCTGCAATTTTAGTAAACGATGGAAATGGGAAGTTTAAAGCAGATTTAAACTTTAAATTAAACGCCAAAGTTACCAATGCCACTTGGGTAGATATTAATAACGATAATCAAAAAGATTTATTAATCGCTACAGAATGGGGAAAACCCAATATTTTTATTAATAAAAACGGGCAATTATCACTCTTACAAATTTCTAACAATTTAAATGGCTTATGGCAATCTATCACTGCTTTTGATGTTGATAAAGATGGTGATAAAGATATTTTGTTAGGAAACTGGGGATTGAATACAAAATTTAATCCAACACTAGAAAATCCATTAACTTTGTATTATGGTGATTTTGATAAAAATAACAAGAAAGAAACCATTATTGCCTATTCCAAAAATGGGAAAGAGTATCCTGTAAATTCTAAAGATGAAATGGCATCTCAAATGAACATCATTAGCAAGCAATTTGTAGAACATAAAAATTACGCTCTAAAAACGGTGAATCAAATTTTTTCAGCAGATGTTTTAAATGATGCAAAGAAATTTACTGTTAACACATTAGCTTCTGGTTATTTAGAAAATAATAATGGAACCTTTGATAACTTTAAAGAATTTCCAAAAGAATTACAAACCGCTCCAATTACCAACTTTAACTCAATTACAATTAATGGTGAAAACGGAATTATAGTTTCTGGAAATTCATTAAGAGTAAATACGTATCATGGAGGTTATACATCGTTAAAAGGTGTTTTTCTAAAATCCATTTCTGATTTTAATTTTGTATCTGATTTTGGTATTTTTCCATTTAACTCACAGGTAAAATCTGTAAATTCTATTTCAATGAAAAATGAAAATTTACTCTTGGTGATTTCTAATAACGATTCTTTAAAAACATATTCTTATAAAAAATAATTCATGATTTTTTTACGAAAAACATTTCCTATTATTTGTATTTTATTGCTTTTTTCTTGTAAAAAAGAAAGCGAAAAAATTGAAATTACAGCAGAAGATTATCATAAAGTTACAGACAAACTTACTTCGGTAATGGTTCATGATATTTTTTCTCCTCCAGTTGCTAGTAGAGTTTACGTTTACCCAAATATTGCGGCTTACGAAGTTTTAAATTCGGAAGACTCCAAATACAATTCGCTGGTAAGTCAATTAAATGGATTAACCGCTTTTGCAACCGAAAACAATAGTAATAACGTAGATAAAAAGTTAGCTGCTTTAATTGCTTATTTAGATGTTGCAAAAGAATTGGTTTTTTCTAAAGAAAAAATAGAACTTTATAGAGATAGCCTCTTTACAGTATGGAAAAACCGTAATGAAAATGCTTTTTTATCAGCAAAAGAATATTCAAAACCGTTTTCTAAGCATGTAAAAAATTGGATGAATTCAGATAGCTATAAGGAAACCAGAACAATGCCAGACTTTAATATTTCTTCCAATAATCCTGGTATTTGGGAACCAACTCCACCAGCATATATGAAAGGAATTGAGCCACATTGGAATAAAATAAGAACTTTTGTTTTAGATTCTGCAGCACAATTTAAACCCATTCCACCGCCAAAGTTTTCTATGGAAAAAGAAAGTGCATTTTTTAAAGAATTAAAATATGTATATGATTTAACCAATGAAATTAAAGAAAAAGGAAACGATTCTGAAGAATTAAAAATAGCTCAATTTTGGGATTGTAATCCATTTGTAGCAGTTAATAAAGGTCATTTTATGTTTGCCTCGAAAAAAATTACTCCTGGAGCACATTGGATAGGTATTTGTAAAATAGCTGCAAAAAAAACAGATTCAGATTTTGAAAAAACGGTGTTTGCCTATACCAAAACCTCAATTGCGATTTTCGATGCTTTCATTAGTTGTTGGGACGAAAAGTACAGAAGTAACTTAGTGCGTCCAGAAACTTTGATTAATAAATTTATGGATGATTCTTGGACACCACTTTTACAAACACCTCCATTTCCAGAATACACAAGTGGACACTCTGTAGTTTCTGGCGCAACTGCAGAAGTTTTAACAGCAATTTTTGGTGACAACTTTTACTTTGAAGACACTACAGAAATACCTTATGGTTTACCGATGAGAAAATTCACTTCTTTTAGAAATGCTGCCAAAGAAGCTGCTATTAGTAGAATTTATGGTGGAATACATTACAATGCTGCTGTAAATGAAGGTTTAACTCAAGGTATTCAAGTTGGGCAGTTTGTAAATAAGTCTTTAAATTTTAAATAACATTATATTAAAAAAGCCTGATAGAAATATTAACTATCAGGCTTCTTTTATTTATCTATTTAAATTTTTCTAAACAGAAGCTTTCATTAATTCTCTGTTCATTCTTGCAATGTTTTCTAAAGAAATTCCTTTTGGACATTCTACTTCACATGCTCCTGTGTTTGTACAGTTTCCAAAGCCTTCTAAATCCATTTGTGCAACCATGTTTCTAACTCTGTCTGCTGCTTCTACTTGACCTTGTGGCAATAAAGCGTATTGAGATACTTTTGCACCTACAAATAACATTGCAGAACTATTTTTACAAGTTGCCACGCACGCTCCACAACCTATACAAGTTGCTGCATCCATTGCTGTATCAGCAGCATCTTTTGCGATAGGAATTGAGTTTGCGTCTTGTGTGTTTCCAGATGTATTTACAGAAATGTAACCTCCAGCATGTTGTATTCTATCAAAAGCTGAACGATCTACCACCAAATCTTTAATTACTGGAAAAGCAGCAGATCTAAATGGTTCAATTGTAATAGTATCACCATCTTTAAACATTCTCATATGTAGTTGGCAAGTAGTTACACCTCTATCTGGACCATGTGCTTCACCATTAATATACATAGAACACATACCACAAATACCTTCTCTACAATCATGATCGAAAGCAACTGGTTCTTCACCAGAGTTTACTAACTGTTCATTTAAAACATCCATCATTTCTAAAAAAGACATATGTTCTGAAATTTCAGTAACCTTGTAATCTACCATTTGACCCTTTTTACTTGAGTCTTTCTGTCTCCAAATCTTAAGTGTTAAATTCATTTTTATTAGTTTTTGGTTTTTAGTTGTTTGTTGTTAGTTGTTGTTTCCATAAACTAACAACCATCAACCATAAACTATATTATTTATAACTTCTTTCTTTTACTTCTATATTTTCATAAACCAATGGCTCTTTGTGTAAAACAGCATCTTTTGGTTCTCCTTTGTATTCCCAAGCAGAAACAAATTGAAATTCTTTTAATCTTTTTGCTTCACCTTCTGGTGTTTGGTGTTCTTCTCTGAAGTGACCTCCTGCAGATTCCTCTCTAACCAAAGCATCTTTTGCAAACAATTCTCCTAATTCCAAAAAGTCTGCAACTCTACCTGCTTTTGCTAATTGTTCGTTATATTCTGTATCTGTTCCTGGCACATTTACATTCTTCCAGAAATCTTTTCTTAGTTCGGAAATTTCTTCGATAGCTTCTTTTAAGCCTTCTGCGTTTCTAGACATTCCACATTTATCCCACATAATTTTTCCTAATTTTTTGTGGTAATAATCTACAGAATGTGTTCCCTTATTGTTGATAAAGAAAGATATTCTTTCAGTAACTTCTTTTTCTGCAGCGTCGAATTCTGGTGTATCTGTTGCTATTTTTCCTGTTCTAATATCATCAGCTAAATAATCTCCAATAGTATAAGGCAATACAAAATAACCGTCTGCTAACCCTTGCATTAATGCAGAAGCTCCTAATCTGTTCGCTCCATGATCTGAGAAATTAGCTTCTCCAATTGCATAACAACCAGGAATAGTTGTCATTAAATTATAATCAACCCAAACACCACCCATTGTGTAGTGTACTGCAGGGTAAATCATCATTGGTGTTTCGTAAGGATTTTCATCTACGATTTTCTCATACATTTGGAATAAGTTACCGTATTTTGCTTTTACGATTTCTTTTCCTAATTCTTTAATTTTAGCCTCAGAAGGATTGTTGATGTTTTTTATTTTTGCTTGCTCTGTTCCATAACGAATGATTGCAGCAGCAAAATCTAAATACACAGCTTCACCAGTTGCATTTACACCATAACCAGCATCACAACGTTCTTTTGCTGCTCTAGAAGCAACATCTCTTGGAACTAAGTTACCAAATGCTGGATAACGTCTTTCTAAATAGTAATCTCTTTCGTCTTCAGATAAATCTGTAGGTTTTTTCTTTCCTTCACGAATTAACTTTACGTCGTCTAAATTCTTTGGTACCCAAATACGACCATCATTTCTTAAAGATTCTGACATCAAAGTTAATTTTGATTGATAATCTCCAGAACGCGGTATACATGTTGGGTGAATTTGTGTATAACATGGATTCGCAAAATAAGCTCCTTTTTTATGAATTTTCCAAGCAGCAGTTACGTTAGAACCCATTGCATTGGTTGATAAGAAATATACATTTCCATATCCACCAGAAGCAACAACAACTGCGTGTGCAGAATGACGTTCTATTTCTCCTGTTACAAGGTTTCTTGCGATAATTCCTCTAGCTTTTCCATCAACAATAACAACATCTAACATTTCATGACGATTGAACATTTCAATCTTTCCACGAGCAATTTGACGGTTCATGGCAGAATAAGCTCCTAATAATAATTGTTGTCCTGTTTGTCCTTTTGCATAAAAAGTTCTAGACACTAAAACTCCTCCAAAAGAACGGTTGTCTAACAATCCTCCATAATCACGAGCAAAAGGTACACCTTGTGCCACACATTGATCAATAATATTTGCAGAAACCTCTGCTAATCTGTATACGTTTGCTTCACGAGATCTGTAATCTCCACCTTTTACAGTATCATAAAATAATCTGTAAGTAGAGTCTCCATCTCCTTGATAATTTTTCGCAGCATTTATACCTCCTTGAGCAGCAATAGAGTGTGCTCTTCTTGGTGAATCTTGATAAGCAAATGCTTTTACATTGTAGCCTAATTCTGCTAATGTTGCAGAAGCAGAACCACCTGCTAAACCTGTACCTACAACAATAACATCAATATGACGTTTGTTGGCAGGATTTACCAAATTAATATGGTTTTTATAATCTGTCCATTTATCTTTCAATGGACCTTGAGGTACTTTTGAATCTAAAGCCATAATTATATAAGATTAATGGTTTAAGTGATGATATAAAGCAATAAAAATAAATCCTGCTGGAACTATAATTGCATATGCTTTACCAAATGTTTGTAATTGTTTTTTTCTTATTGTTGAAGCTCCTACTGATTGAAATGCAGAAGCAAAACCATGTGCTAAGTGCAAGCCTAAAAATACGAATGCAATCACATATGCTCCAACTCTTAAAGGACTTACAAATTTATGAACTAACTCTTCATAATAACGAAAACCTTCTACACCTTCCATTGTACCAGACCAATCTCCTTGAATAAATTTGGTGTTGATTTCTGGAAACCAAAAATCAATAAAATGTAAAACGATAAAAGCCAAAATTGTAATTCCGCTTAAAATCATGTTTCTACTGAACCAAGTTGAATTTGCAGCTCCGTTATTTTTCGCATAAGATACTTTTCTTGCTTTTGAGTTTCTCAATTCCAAGATAAAACCCATTACGAAGTGAAAAACAACAGCAAAAATTAAAACCGGCTGTAATGCAAATTGCACAACAGGATTTGTTCCCATAAAATGTGACACTTCATTAAAAGTGTCTGGACTAAAAACCGATAAAATATTAATTGATAAATGCTGAAGTAAGAAGAACATCAAGAAAAACGCAGAAAGCGCCATTGCTACTTTTCTTCCAATTGAAGATTTAAAAAATCCGCCCATTGTATAAATTTAGTTAAAATTGTATTACAAAAATACGGCTAAAGGGATTGGTTTACAAAGAATTTACAACGTTTTCGTACGTATTTAGAATAATTTTAAATAATTACTCATCTATTTTATTTGAAGCTACCAAACATTTGTTGTTTTTCCACTTTCCTTTTAAGGTTTCTTTGGGAATTATTTTTCCGTCACAAGTTAAAAAATTACCTTCTTTATCTTTTTTAATGATTTTCATTTTCCCTTGATGAATTGCATTAATTATTCTAAAAATTAACCCTTCTTTAGAAACATCACTGTTTTTAGTGATAAGTTTTAACCCTTCTTCATTATTATAAAGATCCATTTCGGATGAAATTTCATCGGGTACAACTCCGTCTTCTAATTTCTTTTTTTTGTAAGTAATATAATTGTCTCTTTCATGAGCTTTTCCTAAAGATCTTGCTGACGATTTGCCTAACTCTTGTCTTAATCTTGCCATCCAATATGCGTGCCTAAAAGCATCTACTTGACCACCTGCAGCATCACCATCTAACAAATTTGTTTTTCTGATAGAATCTGCAACTTTATTAGTTTCCATAGAGATTTTTAAAGATTTTTTTGCTTTAAATGGATGAAATAAAACCCATCTTTTTATAGGGCCTGATAATTTTAAAAAGTTTTTAAAATCGGATTGTGCATTTATTGAAATTGCAAATGCGAAGAATATTATTGGAAGGAGTTTTTTCATTTATTTACGTAATAGTATTTTTCTTTTAAGCTTCTCTTAAAATTTTCTCCATTTTTTTTCCTTTAGCCAATTCATCAATTAATTTATCTAAATAACGTACTTTTTGAGTTAGTGGATTGTCTATTTCTTCTATTCTGTAACCACAAATTACCCCTTTTATTAAATGAGCATTTGAATTTAAATTGGCTCTTTCAAAAAATGTTTTAAAAGTAACTTTTTCATCGATAAGTTCTTGTATTTTTTTCTCATCGAAACCAGTTAACCACTCTATAACTTCATACAATTCTTTTTGTGTTCTTCCCTTTTTTTCGACTTTTGTTACATAGTGAGGCCAAACAGAAAAAAACTTCATTTCTGCAACTCTTTTATTGTGTTCTGGTGTTGTTTTCATTTTTGTAAACTAATTGCTCTCAGCATATTTTTTAAAATTATTTAAAATTGCTTGCCAACCTGTTTTTTGCATTTCAACAGGGTTCGTATTTTCTGTTTCAAAAATTGTTTTTATTGCTGTTAAATTATCATCATCTGTAAAAAAAGTATCTACTTTTCTGCCATCTTCTAATGTGTAAGAAATTTGTTCGTATTCTATGACTTCATCATAAGTTCCTCCTAAATCGAAACTCATTTTTCCGTCTTTAGATGCCATTGTAAAAGAGAATTTACCTCCTTTTTTCAAATCATTTTCAGCTTTTGGACAATGCCATTCATCTGAAGCAAAATTCCAGTTTGTAATGTGTGCTGGTTTTGTCCAAAATTGCCAAACTTTTTTAACGGATTTATTCACTACAGTTTTTATAGTTACTTTTTTTGAACCCATAATTAAGACTATTTTATTTCAAACTCACTTTCAGCATCACCAATTTTTACTGTATATTTTCCTTTTGGTAAATAATAAATATCGTTTGCTGCTTTATTTATGTTTGCTTTTTTGTTTGCTTTTTCATAATCTCTTTTCCCTTTTTTAGAAAAAGATAAATCAAAAATAGCTTTGTTGTAACCTTTGTCTGCAGCGATGTTTATAGCGTTTACTTTTACATCTCCAGAGTAAATATCAACTGTTACGTTTTTTGATGAATTTGAGTAAAATGGAATTTCAATTTCTGGTGTATAAGCTTCTCTCCACTGACTCCAAGAACGCCCCCAATTTCCACTTTTTCTAACATTATCAATCGCAAAAACATGAGTGTTTTTTAATAAAACCTCGTTTGTCATTTTTTGTAGGTTGGCTAAGTTTGTTTTGTACAAACTTCTACCATGTGTACCCACAATTAAATCTTTTGCTATTGGTTGTACAAAAACATCATGTACTGCAACGTTTGGTAAATTATTACCAAATGCTTCCCATGAGCTTCCTTGGTTGAAAGAAATATACAATCCATTATCTGTACCAACGTATAAAATATTTTCGTTTTCAGAATCTTCTTTTATAACGTTTACAGGAGATGTAGGTATGTTGCTACTAATGTTTTTCCATGTTTGTCCGTAATCATCAGACATGAAAATATACGTTGTAAAGTCATCAAATCTGTAACCGTTTAAAGTGGCATAAACTCGTTCTTTTTTATGTTCAGAAGCGATAACTCTAGAAACCCATAAATTTTGTGGTAGGTTATCAGAAATTCTTGTCCAATTTCCGCCACCATTTTTGGTTACATTAATATATCCATCATCTGAACCTACATAAATTAACCCAAATTGAAATGGACTTTCAGAAATTGAAGTTAACGTTCCATATGCAACATTTCCTTTTTTTCCACCAGTTGTTAGATCTCCAGAAATGGTTTCCCAATCATCACCTTGATTTAAAGAACGATGTAATTTATTACCTCCTAAATATAAAATATCTTGATTGTGTTTCGATAAATGAATTGGTGTTTGCCAATTGAAACGATAAGGATTTTCACCTAAAGTATGTTTTGGTTGAATGTATGTATTTTTACCTGTTTCTCTATTTATTCTAAAATAATTACCAAATTGATACCCAGTATATACAATGTTTTGATTTCTTTCATCTACTTGAACCTGCATTCCATCTCCACCCATAATAGATTCATATGGATTTTGACCACTCTGCTGCCAACTTTTGTTAATTCTTGCATTATTGTCTGCTACCCAAACTCCATTATCTTGCAAACCTCCGTATACTTTATAATTCTTTTGAGTATCTGCATACACAGCATAAAACTGGCCAACTGCTGGGTCGTTTAATTTAATCCAATTTTCACCATCATCATAAGAAAGGTTTAAACCACCATCATTTCCATTTAATAAATGACCAGATTTTTTTGGATTTACCCACAATGCTTGATGATCTGAATGTACATTTTCTCTACTAATAGAGGTGAACGTTTTTCCGCCGTCTTTCGATTTTATAATTGGAACTCCTAACACATAAATTCCGTTTTCGTCTTGTAAATCTACTCTAATTTCTCCGAAATAATATCCATAAGAACTATATACACCATCTAAATAATTATCGTGTGTTTTTTTCCATGATTTACCACCATTTGTTGTTTTAAAAATCTCTGCTCCAATAACTTGTGTGTCAAACAACATTGCATTTGCATCTTCTAAATAACTTGCTAAATCTGCAGGTTTTACTGTACCAACACGTACCATTTGTTTTACGTTTTGTGCTCTGTATTTTTCTTGAAATCCGTTATTTTTTAAAAAGGCGTTTAGTTTTTTGTCTTCTAATTTTAAAAAATCGGTTGCAGACATGGTTTTAAAATCTTCTTTTGTTAGAGCAGCTGAAGTTTTTTTATCTTTTCCTTTTGGTCTTCTAAACTGACTGTCGTGCAAAGCATACACCGTATTTTCATTAAAAACCGCCAAACCAATTCTACCAACTCCATTTCCTGTTGGAAAACCAGCATTATCTGCAATCTTCGTCCAAGAAGTTCCTGCGTCTGTACTTTTATAAATTGATGAATTGTTTCCATCTCCATCGAAATTCCACGCTTTACGTTCTCTTTCCCAAGAAGCAGCATACATAACATTAAAATTTTCTGGTGCAAATGCTACATCAATAATTCCTGTATCTTGATTGATATAAAGTGTTTTTGTCCACGTTTTTCCTCCATCTGTAGTTTTAAAAATTCCTCTTTCTTCGTTGGCAGAATACAAATGTCCAATCACTCCAACAATTACCTCATCTGCATTGTTTGGGTTGATAAGAATTCTACTAATATGATGTGAATCTAACAAACCTACATTTTGCCATGTTTTTCCATTATCTATAGATTTTAACATTCCTATTCCAGCATAAGAAGAACGAGAAGAATTTTTTTCTCCAGTACCTACCCAAATTGTACCACTTTTCCAATCTACAGCAATATCTCCAATATTTTGTGTGGGAGAATTGTCTAAAATTGGCGTAAAAGTAGTTCCGTTATTATTTGTATGCCACAAACCTCCTGAGGCATATCCTACATAAAATTCTGTTGGATTTTCTGGATTCACAGCCACATCTGATACTCTTCCACTCATTACTGTAGGTCCAATATTGGTAAATTCAATGTTTTTAACCATTGAAGATTCCATCATCTTTGATTTTTTATCTAAAGAATTTTGAATAATGGAAGAACTTGTTGGTGTTTGGGCTACTAATGAAGCAGAAAAACACACCATTAAAAAGTTTAAAATAGATTTCATAAGGAATTAAATTTGGTTTTGAAGTGATGAAATTACTACTTGTAAAATGAATATCAAAAAAATTAACAGCTTTTAAGTTTTTATGGTAAATGTTTACCAACCTTACATGCTTTTCAAAAAGGTTCATAAACAACCCATTTTGCGTTAGGGATTGTAGCAAATGTTTGAGCTCTTTTGTTTGCCTTTTTGGGCAAATAAAAAGCGAGTGCGAAAAGCCCGTTAAAACGCCCAAAAGAACGAAAAACATCTTCAACTTAAAACAACGTATCTTTGCCAAAGAAATGGCTACATAAAGCACATTTTGTAACTACAATTTATGACATTTAAAGACTTAGGTTTGTCTGCATCATTGGTAAAAGCAGTTGAAGAAAAAGGATACACCAAACCATCACCCATACAAGAAAAAGCGATTCCGCATATTTTAGCAGGTAAAGATATTTTAGCATCTGCACAAACAGGAACAGGAAAAACAGCAGGTTTTACTTTGCCTGTTTTACAATATTTAGCAGAAACAAAACATCCTAAATACAGACCGTTAAGAGCTTTGGTTTTAACACCAACAAGAGAATTAGCAGCACAAGTGTATGACAATGTAAGGGAGTATAGCAAATATATAAATATAAAATCTGCAGTGGTTTTTGGTGGAGTAAAAGCAGCATCTCAAATAAAAACTTTAAAACAAGGCGTTGATATTTTAGTGGCTACACCTGGTAGATTGTTAGATTTACACGACCAAAGAGCGGTTTCTTTTAAACGTGTTGATGTGTTAATTTTAGATGAAGCAGACAGAATGCTAGATATGGGTTTTGTAAGAGATATCAATAAAATCATTAGCTTTATGCCAGAAAAGCGTCAGAATTTATTGTTTTCTGCTACGTTTTCTAAAGATATTAAGAAATTAGCAGAAGGAATTTTAAGAAATCCTATTTCTGTGGAAACTGCTCCGCAAAATTCTACCGCGAAAAAAGTTACTCATAAGGTTTATAAAGTTGATAAAAAACAAAAAACAGCATTAGCTATCAAGCTGATAAAAGATAATAATTGGAGTCAGGTTTTAGTATTTACTAGAACAAAACACGGTGCTAATAAATTAACTGAGAAATTTATTAAAGCAGGAATTTCTGCAGCTGCAATTCATGGAAACAAAAGTCAAGGAGCTAGAACAAAAGCATTAAAAAACTTTAAAGATAATTCTATTAAAATTTTAGTAGCAACAGATATTGCCGCTAGAGGTTTGGATATACCCTTATTACCTCACGTAATTAATTTTGAATTGCCAAATGTACCTGAAGATTATGTACATAGAATTGGAAGGACTGGTAGAGCTGGAGCTGCAGGAGAAGCAATTTCTTTTGTTTGTAGTGAAGAGGTAGAATACCAAAAAGAAATTGAAAAGTTATTAGGCGAAAAATTAAACTCTTCTATTTTAGAAGGTTTTGAACCTACTGATACTGCACCTCCAAAAAGAGCTGCCACACAAAGCAAAGGTTCTTTTGGAAAAAAGAAAAAACAAAGATCTTCTAATAAAAATTTAGGAGGTTCTTCTGATGAAAAAAAACCAAAAAGAAAACCACATTTTAAAGGAAATAAACCCAAAAGTACAACCTCTGGACGAGGAAGAACTGGTGCACCTAAAAAGAAACGTTTTTAGTACTTTTAAGATATTTAACTGTTATTTTTTGTTGCTTCTTATTATTGCTACCTTTGTATTTCATCAAAAAATAAACATATGAAATACCATAAAATAAACTCAGAACTTTTTATAAAAAACCGCAAAAACTTTGTTGCTCAAATGAAGCCAAAAAGTTTAGCTGTTTTTAATTCTAATGATATTTATCCTATTTCTGCAGATAGCACAATGCCTTTTGAGCAACATAGAGATATTTTTTATTTATCAGGTGTAGATCAAGAAGAAAGTATTTTAATGTTATTTCCAGATTGCCCAAATGAAAACCTCAAAGAAGTTTTATTTTTAACAGAAACGAATGATCATATTGCAGTTTGGGAAGGAGAAAAACTTACCAAAGAAGCAGCTACTAAAACAAGCGGAATTAAAACAGTTTTTTGGTTGCAAGATTTAGAAAAAGTTTTATTTGAAATGGCTTCTTATGCAGACACATTTTATATAAACACCAACGAACATTATAGAGCAAATGTTGCTACAGAAACACGCGAAGATCGTTTTACAAAATGGTTACTGGCAAAATATCCTGCACATTCTGTGGCTAAAAGTAATCCTATATTACAACGTTTACGTTCTGTAAAAGACCAAATTGAATTGGATTTAATGCAACAGGCTTGTAATATTACTGAAAAAGGTTTTCGTAGAATTTTAAATTTTATAAAACCAGGTGTTTGGGAGTATGAAATTGAAGCTGAATTAATTCATGAATTTGTAAAAAACAGATCTAAAGGATTTGCTTATACTCCAATTATAGCTTCAGGAAATAATGCGAATGTTTTACATTATATTGAAAACAATCAAGAGTGTAAAGCTGGCGATTTAATTTTGTTTGATATTGCAGCAGAATATGCAAATTACAAAAGTGATTTAAGTAGAACTGTGCCTGTTTCTGGGCGTTTTTCTGACAGACAAAAAGCAGTATATAATGCTGTAAATCATGTTAAAAAAGAAGCTACAAAATTATTAGTTCCAGGAACTATTTGGAAAGAATATCATGTTGAAGTTGGTAATATTATGACAGCAGAGTTATTAAAGTTAGGTTTGTTAGATAAAGCAGATGTGCAAAACGAAGACAAAAACTGGCCAGCTTATAAAAAATATTTTATGCACGGAACTTCGCATCATATTGGTTTGGATACGCATGATTACGGATTGTTGCACGAGCCAATGCAAGCAAACAATGTATTTACAGTAGAACCTGGTATTTATATTCCTGATGAAGGTTTTGGAATTCGTTTAGAAGATGATGTCGTAATACAAGAAAAAGGAGAACCTTTTAATTTAATGCGAAATATTCCTATTGAAGCTGATGAAATTGAAGATATAATGAACCAGTAATATGCTGGATTAAATTTAAAAAAGCGAGTTTAAAAACTCGCTTTTTTTATTGATAAAATAAATTCTCATAAGAGCCTCTCTAATAGTGATGATTTAATTACTATAATCTAATGAAGAAATATAATTAACTATCAAGAAAAGAGGAAAAATTACCCTAGAGAAGAAATAAAATTAATTGCCTGATTATTAAACGTTTCTGGTTGTTCTACATTTACAACATGTCCGCAATTATCCACCACAAAAAGTGATGATGTTTTATGGATTTTTACAATTCGTTTTATAGAAGGTAAAAACAAATGATCTTCGGAACCCATCACATAAAAAGTAGGGATATTAATGTCTTTAGTTCTAAAAAAACGTAATAGAGGATTAATTTCTGACGTTAATTTGAACCAACGTAAAAATTCTTTTTGATATAATTTCTTTGCTTCGTTTACAAACAACAATCTTGATTTTTTATGATTTTTCTTTGGCATAATAATAAATGCAAAGAGTTTGTACAAAAGCATATAAGGCACTACAGATTTAAAAATATTACCCACTTTCATTAAAACCTGTGAACGGAAATTCATTTTAATAATAGCACCACCCATAATCATACTTTCTACTAAATCTGGCCTTTTTTCTGCTAAATTTCGTATTAAAATTGTACCTAAAGAAATACCAACAAAATGAGATTTTTTTATTTCTAAATGGTCTATCACCTCTACAATATCGTTGGTAATTGCATCAAAAGTATATTTAGGATTAAAAGTATCTTTTAGCTTAGGTTTGCTGTTTCCATGACCTCGCAAATCTAAAATTAACACGTTAAATTGATTTTTAAAATCACGAACTTGCTTGTACCAAATTGAACTACTACCTCCTGCACCATGTACAAAAGTTACCCATTTTTGAGAAGTTGAATGTGGATATAAATAATAGTTTAGCAAATACCTGATTTTTTTAGATTTACAAAAATAGTCATTTTAAGATTGATGATTACAATTAGTCTTTTATCTCTAATTTATAACCAACTCCATGCACGTTTATCAACTTGATATTCTCGTCTTCTTTTAAGATTTTTCGAAGTTTAGAAACATACGTGTCTAAGCTTCTGCCTACAAAAACACCATTATCTTCCCAAACTCTTTTGGTAAGTTCTTCTCTTTTGATAATTTTATTTGGGTTCGCCACAAAAATCTCTAACAACTCACATTCTTTTTTAGATAGTGGAATTTCCTTTGCTTGTTTTACTAATTTATTTTGTTCTGGATAAAATTGAAAAGTGCCTAAATTTTTAGTGTTTTTTGATGTGTTTCCTGATGTTTCTTGATGTGTTTTGTGTAAATAAAATCGCTTGTAAAACATTCCTAAAATTATTGGAATAAAAATGTAAAATAGCCAACTAGAATTAGAGGCTATTTTTACACCTAAAAACTGAACTTTAATTTTGTAGTTGTTTTCTGGTAAAAATCTTCCTGTACAAGGTATGATTGTTTTATCTTCTTCATTATTAACCTCATAACTATATGCCACTTCTTGTGAGGAATTTTCGATAACTTCAACTCTATATTTTTTATGAAAATGAGTCTTTTCAATTACTTGTTTTAGAATATCTACCAAAGTATTTGGTTCAAAAGAAAGTGGTTTTTCAAAGGAAATTTGATATTTAAAATCGTTAATTTTCTTTATTGGTAAGATTAACGAAACAGAATCTTTATTAGACAATAACAATTGATTTCCAACTTCACGAAGTACAATTTTTGCACGCTCAGAAAAGTCGGTTTTATTTTCTTGCGGAGTCGTAAAACTCCAAATAGCAAAAATAACAATTGCTAAAATGAATATTGAAAAAAACTTCTTTTGCTTCATAAGTGGTACAAATAACCTACATTTTTATCAATTTTTACAACTGTTTGCACTTCTTTTACATTTTTTTGACACTTTTTTTGTGATGTAGAAATAGTTTTACCGAAACAAAATCTAAATATCAAATTATGAAAAAAAGTATCTTATTAATTGCAATTGCAATGTTTTCTATTAACTTTTCAATTGCTCAAGAAAAATTACCTATCAACATTCAAAAAAGCACCATAAAATGGATTGGTGAATACACTTTCTATTTTGGAGGTCATGATGGTTTTATCAACTTTAAAGAAGGATATTTTATCAAAAGAAATGATGTAATTACTGGAGGCACATTTATTATTGATATGAACTCGATTACTAATACAGATATTAAAGAACAAAAAGGAAAAGATGGATTAGTTAGTCATTTAAAAAATGAAGATTTTTTTGAGGTAGAAAAATATCCTACAGCAAGCTTAAAAATAACAAAAGTTGAATATTCTGATAAAGTAAGTGCAAGATTAGAAGCAGATTTGACATTGAAAGGAATTACAAAATCCATCAACTTTCGAGTAAAATTTGACTATAAAGAAAAAGAAATGAAAACACGTTTTAAGATTGATAGAAAAAGATGGAACGTAAATTATGAAAGTAAATTTAAAGACGGTGCAATTTCTGATGCCATTGGTTTTGAAGTTTCTGTAAAATTATAAAAAATGAAAACTAAAATTATTACAGTACTATCAGTAGTTCTTTTTTATTCTGTTGATGTTTTAGGTCAAAAAAATGAATTCAATTTAATAAAACTCGATTCCACTTGGGGGCAAGAAGTAATTTATTTTCCAGCAAGAGAAATAAATTATGTTGGTGTTGGAGATATTCGTTTTCCACCAGAAGGTTGGATAAAACCAGAACACACCTTTTTTTGGTCCTACACTTATGCTTGGAAAATAGATTTAAATAGAAAAATTACTACTAAAGAACTAGCTTCTGCATTAGTAAAATATTTTAATAGTTTAAATAAAGTTGATATAAATGATAAAGCAGACAAAAGAAAAGCTACTGCGACAATTAAGGAAATTAAAAAAAAGAAATCAACCACATTTTTTGAAGGAAAAGTAGATACTTACGATCGTTTTGCAACAAATAAAAGGTTCATATTAAATGTAAAAATTGAAAGTCATCTTTGTAAAAAAACTCAAAAAACGACTATTTTATTTACCTTTTCTCCGAAAAATTATAAACACGAGGTTTGGAAAACTTTAGATGATATTGAATTGGTAAATGGGTTTTGTAAAAAATAAGAATATGAAAAAAATAATTTTAATACTGTTTTGTTTTAGTACAAATCTGCTATTATCACAAGAAACAGAAGAATTTTCAATTCTTAAAAACACCAAAAATTGGAAAAAAGAAATCATTAAGTTTCCCATAGATTGGGCTCCTGATTTAAACGTTACAGGTTTTGAAGAGCTTCGCTTTTCGCCAAATTGGGCGGATGCTAAAAATGATGAATTCTGGTCTTTAGTAATTGCTTGGAAAATAGATGCTACATCAATACTTACCACAAAAGAAGCAGAACATAATCTTAAAAGTTATTTTGATGGTTTAATGAAACCAAATCATTGGTCGAAGGAATTTCCGAATCCAAAAGTAACGTTCAAAAAGGATAAAAATTCGTCTACTAATTTTACTGGTGAAATGACTTTTTTCGATGGTTTTCATACAGGAAAAGTAATTACTGTACATATAAAAGGAGAACAATTCTTTTGTAATAAACAGCAAAAAAACGTCATTGTTTTTCGATTATCTCCAAAAAATACGGAACATAAAATTTGGAAAACCTTGGAAGAAATTGAACTTGATAAAGCCTTTTGTGAGAAATAAAAGCATAAAAAAAAGACGAACATTTCTGTTCGTCTTTTTAACAACTAACTAAACTTAAAACTACTCTACTATTAAAGTATATTGTGGTGTTGGGTTTAAAGGGCAAAAATACACGTACTCTCCTTTTGTAAGTGTTACTTTTTTAGAACTTTGTTTTGTGTTGTTCTTTACTTGCTCAGTAACGTAAGCGTTTTTTATGTGTGCTTTTACATCCGATTTCGGAGCCAAAACAAAACCAATATTATGTCCAACATTATTGTTAGAAATTTCAAAAACGTAAGTTCCTTCAGATAAAGTAATTTGCTTTTGTGTGAATTCTCCTTTTGTTTGTTCTAATGAAACTGTTTTTACAGCATCATTTTTCGTCGTTTTTTCTTGTGCATTTGTATTGAATGCAAAACCTATGATTATTACTAAAATTGTGATTATTTTTTTCATCTTTTCTTAAAATTTAAATTGTTAATTATTTTTTATTAAACTGTTTCTAAAATATCAGCTACTGCAACTACTGGAAAATCTACAGGAACTTCTGTTGTTCTGTGGAAATAATTGGTAATGGTTATTTCTCCTACCAAAATAACTGCATCTGCCACGTTTCCTTTGGTGTAACCTTGTTCTAATAAGTTTTCTAAAATTGTTGGGTCTGTTGCTCCTCTGTTTAAAGCAATGTTTCTTGCGAATTTTGCCAAAGCATCTAATTTTGAGTCAAAAGAAGCTGTTCCTGCTCTTAATTCTAATATTTGATTTGCTGTAAAACCATTCATTTTACCAATGGCAGTGTGTGCTGATAAACAATACACACATTCGTTTACTTGACTTACTGCTAAATTAATTACTTCTTTTTCTTTTGCTGAAAAACTTGTTTTTCCATTTCCAATTGCTAAAAAGTTTGCCAAAGCAGTTTCACTGTGTGCAAAAGTTGCGTATAAATTTGGTACAAAACCTAGTCCTTTTTCTAATTGATTAAAAATTGCTTGGTTGTTTTCTGATACTTCGTTTTTTGTTGGTACGTTAAATGTGCTCATAATTTTTGTTTTTACAATGCTGAACTTGTTTCAGCATCTTGTTTTTAATTTGTTATTTATTATTAGAATTGTCATTGAAATTGAAATGACAGTTGTTTATTCGCAGATACAAATTTGTTGTTCTGTGTTTTGTTCATCATAGGTTTGGTAACCCCAACAGTTTGGACATTGTGCTTGTTCTTGTGTTTTCATAATTTGTATATTTTTAATTTGTACTGATTGACATTGCAAAGATGCAACCAACATGAAGGCTTAAAAATGGACAAAAGTTCCTTTGGTTTGGACAAGGAAAAAATGTTGGCAAAAATGCACGCGTGAAGGATTGAACAAGTTGTTTGAGCTCTTTTTAAGTTTGATAAAACTTAAAAAAGCGAGTTGTGAAAGCCTAACTTTTTTCTTTTTCTGAAAAAAGGCACGCCCAATAATTTAGAATAGATACTGAAACGAGTTTGGTATTAATATTCTTTTTTAAACTGCAATGGAGATTTGGAAATTGCTTTGGTAAAAAAGCGCGTAAAATAGGCAGGATCGTTAAAACCGAGCTCAAAAGCGATTTCTTTTACGGTTTTATCGGTATAAATTAACAAGCGTTTTGCTTCTAATAAAATGCGGTTTTTTATAAATTGAGATGGTGTTTTTGTACCCAATTTCTGGAAGTGTTTTGTAACGGATTTTGGCGAAATTCCTAATCTGTTTGCATAATCTGTTACAGAATGTAGCGTTTTAAAATTTTGCTCTACTAACAAACTAAAGTCTTTAAACAATCGCGTTTCTGTGTCTTCTTTTATAACGTGATTTTCCTTTTTTACACGAACTGCATGAATGATAAATTGCTTTAAATACGACTGCAACATGTCATATTGTGCAGTTTCGTTTTGCTGAAATTCCTCCACCAAACTCTCTAAAATAAAATTGAGTTTTGCTGTGTCTTTTTCGCAAGGTTTTACAAACGGCGTTTCGTAAATATTATTGAAGAGAATTCCGTTACAAGCTACTTCTGCATCGTGTGTTTGTATGCAGTAAAAATCTCGCACAAAAGTAAGTTTATAAGCTGTTTTTATTTTTTCTGAATCGACTGTAAAAACTTGATTTGGTGACAAAAAAAACAATACATTATCGTCAAAAGAATATTCTTCAAAATCGATATTGTACGTTCCTTTTCCTTCTTGAATCCAATAAATAGCATATGCGTTTATTTGCTCATTATGGTTTATGGTACACGCTTTATCAAACTGAACTTTACTTAACGAAAATGTATCTTTAAACGAATATGTTGCGATGTCTTGAACTGCCAAATTGTATTTTTTTGTTTGGTCGTGAAAGTTTTTGGAAACTTATTTTTTTTGAAAACGAACATTTTGAGGTAAAGGTGAAGAAAGTTCTTTACTAACTATCTTTCTTCTCATTGAAGATTTATCTTTAAAATGACGTGAAATATTTTTTACTATATCTAAGTAATTATCTGACCCATCTTCTCTTTGATGATAATAAATTTTAATTGAACGACAGTTTTCATGCTCAAAAATTGTATTTAATAATACTCTATCAGATAAGCCACAGGAATGTCCTAAAACTATGACTTGATATTTTATACTATCAATTTGTCTTAATAAATTATTGTATGCAGTATTTTGAAAGTATTGAAAAGATTTAAAAAACTTTAAATATTCATTGTCATCAATATTTTCTATTAACTGATAATCTTCATCCATTTCATCACCAAAGCCAAAGACTGGTTTAAAATGTTCAGAATTTACTTCTCCATGAATGCTATTAATATTAGTATTCCTATAAGAGATATTTTGATAAGTAACTAAATTATAAAAACAAGAACTATCTGTATAATTAAAGTTTGCTATATAAGATTCACAGTAAACATTCTTACTCAACTCTTCTTCTTTATAAATTTTATTAATATGTTCAACATCTTTTTCTAAAGTAAATTCACGATCATCCCATTTATTATTATTAAGCGATGAATTAGGTTTAAAAATGTCATAAATTTTTATAAATTCTTCTTTTGTTGCAATTTTCTCTACGTCAAATTTCTTTAAAACTTTATTGTCTAAATATTTAATTAAAAGATTTTTTACCTCTTCGAATTCATTATTTAATTTCAAAATTTTTTCTTTTCTGGTTTTTTTTGTTTGATTTTCGTCAAAATTTCCAAATTTTAACTTTACAATTTTCTTTAGTTGTAAATAGTATTCATTTTCAATATCTACCCAGTTTTCAATTGAGTTTTTGTTATTTATCAATACAAAAAAATCATTTTTGACCTTTAATAAGGTTTTTCTATGAAATTTATCTTCAATAAATAATATATCCTTATTATAAGAAATATCATTTGCATAAGAAATTTCATTCATTAAAATATTAAAATCACTAAAGTTTTCTATTTTTTTAGTTGATAATAAATGAATTAAATCATTGTCTATTTCAAATACTTTACTGTACTCTATCTCTAAATAATTCTTTTCTAAATTTTTCCATATATCATTAATGAAATCCTTATAAGAAGTTGGTAAACCGTGAGCTAAATCAAAGCCATTTCCGACAAGTATTAATTTATTCATTTGTTTTATTTGGTATTAAATTCAACCCGAAAAAAACCAAAATAGATGGTAAAACCCAACCCAAACTAAAGTTTGCTAACGGAATTATGTTTTTAATCCCAACTAAATTTTCTCTCGGAATTACAAATCCTAAAAAATCTGGAACACTAAAAATAAACGTCACTAAAACAACGCCTCTAAACACCAATTTTGAGGCATATTTATTGGGTACAATGTTTAGTAAAATCAACACAATAGTTATTGGATATAAAAACATCAACGCAGGTACAGCCAAAGTAATAATTAAATCTACTTGATAACTTCCTACGAAAATTCCAATTACAGAAGCAATTGCTGCAGTAATAATATATGCTTTTTTCGATTCGTTGCAAATTCCTTTGATGTAATCTGCAGTTCCTGTAACAATACCAATTGCAGTAGTAAAACAAGCTAACGCCACTAAAACACTCAAAAACGTAGTTCCTAAATTTCCTAAAGTTTGTATACTTAAGCTCGTTAAAATTGCTGTTCTGGAAGCGTTTTCTGCAAATGTAGATGCCAATAAAGATCCGCTTAAAATTAAACCTCCGTAAATTAGCAACAAACCAGTTCCTGCAATAAAACCTGCTTTTCTAATGAGTTTTCTTTTCGCATCAAAAGTGGTGTGCGAACTGTAGTTTAAAGAAATAATAATTACTGCGCCAACCACAACACCACCAATCGCATCAAACGTTTGGTAACCTTCTAAAACTCCATCTACAAAAGGGGTTTTAAATGTTGAAGGCGTTACAATTCCTGGTGCACTAAAAACAGCAATTCCGATAATAATTAATAAAATAAGTACAATAATTGGCGTTAAAAACTTACCAATTAAACCAATTACTCTAGATCTGTTGATGGCAAAAATAAATACCAAAACAAAGTAAATAATACTGGTATAAATTGCTGCTGTATTTGCAAAAGGTTGCACAGTCATTTCATGCGTTACAGCTGCTGTTCTTGGTGATGGAATTGCGATGGCAATCAAATAGATTAGCAAACAATAAACAGTACTAAACAAAGGAGAAACTTTTTTACCAAAATCGTATAACGTTCCTTGTAATTTTGCGTGCGCAAAAATCGCTAAAATAGGAATGGTAACTGCTGTTAGCACAAAACCAAATACAACAATCCACCAATCTGAACCAGAATTTGCACCCAAAGATGGAGGTAAAATCAAATTTCCTGCTCCAAAAAAGAGTGAAAAAAGTGCGAAACCAGCAATCCAAATTTCTTTTGTTTTGTTCAAATTAGTCTACTTTTTTAAGGTTTAAATGTTCAAAATCGAAGCTGAAATCGGTAATTGGTGCTACAAATTTCATAGTTGCACCTGTTGCGTTTCCATTTTCATCAAAAGTAAAGTTTACAAAAACATCGGCATCAAAACTTCTATTGTTCCATTTTGCAACGTAAGTAGTGTAATTATAAGGTAGTAGTTCGCCAATTATATCTGTAGATCTTTTGCTTTTTATAGTGTATGTATTTCCATCAAAAGAAATGATTACATCACCAAACCAAGCATCGTTATAAGTACCCACAATTTGACTTGGTTTTGGTAAACTTTTATCATTCTTAATCAAGGTAATCTTGTTGTAAACACTTGCTTTTATACTGTCGTTATATTTTAAATAGTTGGCATTTCTATCTCCATAGGTTTTTATCCAATTTCTATCTTTATAATCTAAATAACTATCTTTTATAGTATTTGTAATGGTGTTAAATGCGTTTCCATTCATTTGATTTGTTAAAACAATAATTCCTAAATTTAAATCTGGAATCATCGTAAATTGTGTAACAGTACCTAACAAACCACCTGTGTGATATACTTGCTTGTATCCGCCTTTTACATCGGTTAAAAACCAACCCAAACCATACCCTCTAAAATTAGAGTTGTACCAATCATTTTTACCCACTTTTAAAGGCGTTTGCAATTGCCAAAGCTCATGAAATTGATTCGAACTTAACAAACGTTTTCCATCTTCGGTTACAGCATCATTCATTAAAAATTTTGCCCAAGTTAGCATGTCTTTTACATTACTAACAATTCCTCCTGCAGCATTTGCTGTTTCGCTCCAATCGTGAGGAATTTGAATTACTTTTCCTTCAGTTCTTGTATGTGCATCAATAATATTGGTACGGTTTGTAACTCTGTTGTAAGAAGCTTTACTGTTGTTCATTCCAACAGGTTTCATTATTTTTTGTTCGATAAATTCTTCCCAAGAAAACCCACTTACACGTTTTAAAACTTCACCAGCAATGATAAACATATTGTTATTATAAGCAAATTTACTTCGAAATGAACTTTCTGGTTTTAAGCGCTTTACATTGTTAATCACATCTGTAACTGTAAAATCGTTTCCTTCAGGAAAAAACATTAAATCTCCTGCACCTAAAGCCATTCCACTTCTATGTGTAACCAAATCTCTAACCGTAAATTCTTGTGTTACCCAAGCATCATACAATTGAAATTCTGGAATGTGTTTTCTTACTTTATCGTCCCAATTTAATTTGCCTTCATCTACCATCATCGCCAATGCAAAACAGGTAAAACCTTTACTGTTAGAGGCAACTCCAACCAAAGTATTTTCATTCATATCTTTTTTTGTGGTTAATGAACGTACTCCATAACCTTTTGCATACACAATTTCACCATCTTTTAAAATTCCGACAGAAATACCAGGAACATCGAAAGTGGTGAGTGTTTCTTGTATTAATTTGTCTAATTTTTTATATTGAATTTGAGCAGAAACAACTGTTGATGATAACAGAAAAGCGAAAATGAATCCTTTTATAAATTTCATGTTTGTAGAATTATTTTTAAACGTGAAATATACATATTTTTGATTGATGCAAAAATCAATCACTTTTAAAAACGCAAACATTTCTTTTTCTGACGAAGGAAAAGGAACTGCAGTTGTTTTAATTCATGGTTTTTTAGAAAACTCCACCATGTGGAAAGACATAATTCCTGAAATTGCTAAAAGAAATCGAGTAATTACCATTGATTTATTAGGTCATGGAAAAACAGATTGCATTGGGTATTCTCACTCTATGGAATTGTTTGCAGAAACCTTGGAAGCTGTTTTAAAACATTTAAAAATTCGAAAATCAATTTTAATTGGCCATTCTTTGGGTGGTTATGTTGCTTTGGCTTTTGCAGAAAAAAATCCGCAAAAAATAAAAGGTTTGTGTTTGATGAATTCCACCTCAAATGAGGATGATGATGGACGTAAAAATTTACGTTTACGAGCCAATAAAATGATTCAACAGAACTTTACAAATATGGTTAGAATGTCTTTTTTGAATTTGTTTGGCGAAGAAAGTAGAACAAAATTTAAAGAGGAAATGAAAGTGGCTTTAAGCGAAGCTTTACAAACACCAATTCAAGGTTATATTGCAGCGCAAGAAGGTATGAGAATTCGCCTAAATAGAAATCATGTTTTAGCAAAAAATGACTTTAAAAAACTGATAATTATTGGTAAAAAAGACCCTGTTTTAAATTATGAATTGTCTTTAGCAGAAGCCGAAAAAACAAATACAGAAGTTGTTGTTTTTAATGATGGACACATGAGTCATATTGAAAATAAAACGGAGTTGATTGATGCTTTGAAAAGATTTGTGAAATATTGCTAAACTTGACTTTCTCAAAAAAAACCATTAGCTTCGTTTAACTTCTGATATAAGTCATTTAAACAGACATCATATCAGTTTAATGTTAGCAACAAGCTAAAAACAAGCTAAAACCAAAACTGTGAAAACTGAAATTAATACAATTTGGATTGACTTAAATGAAGAACTTTATAAGTTCATTTT
This sequence comes from Polaribacter aestuariivivens, assembly GCF_005885675.1. GTDB lineage: Bacteria > Bacteroidota > Bacteroidia > Flavobacteriales > Flavobacteriaceae > Polaribacter > Polaribacter aestuariivivens. Next base: position 1,718 of record NZ_VANR01000004.1, on the reverse strand, counting down.
AGGAAAAATAAAAGATGAACAAACATCAAAAGATATTCATCAAGAGGTTTTCTTAAAAGTCCAATCGAAAATCCATCAACTAAAACATACTTCTAAACTTACATCTTGGGTCTATCAAATTACTAGAAATAGTATTATTGATTATTTTCGGAAAAAAGAGAATAAAAATATATCAATAAATGATTTAGATATCCCAGAAACAGAGGGTAATAATTTTGATTACTCAAACCTAACAAATTGCATCAATCAAAAAATAGAAAACCTTTCTACTCAACATAAAGAAGCAATTATTTTAACTTCCTTTAAAAACTATTCACAAAAAGAACTATCAGAACATTTAAAAATCTCTTATTCTGGAACGAAATCAAGGGTTCAAAAATCTAAAGAGATTTTAAGAAAAAATATTTTAGATTGCCCAAATGTAGAATCTGATAGCAGAGGTAAATTACTAGATTTTGAAAATAATTGAAATTAGTTACGTCTTTTTCCAACCAATTACGTCCATCCTATATAACATATAAAAAAATAAAAATGGACAATTCAAAAAAAATAATTAAAGTACAAATCCTTAACGCTTTCGCCGAAAATGGAAAAGGTGGTAACGCAGCAGGTGTAGTTTTAAACGCAGATGAATTAACTGCTAAAAATAAACTTGAGATTTCTAAAAAAGTAGGCTTGTCGGAAACCGCTTTTGTTTCAAAATCTAAAACAGAAGACTTTAAATTAGATTTCTTTACTCCAACTAAGCAAATAGCGCATTGTGGACACGCCACAGTGGCAACATTTTCTTATTTAAAACAAATAGGTGCTCTAAAGAATGATAGTTCTTCAAAAGAAACCATAGATGGGAAACGAAAAATAGAAATAATTGGAGATTTAGCATTTATGGAACAATTGGCTCCAAAATATACTGATGTAAGTCACAAAGAAAGTGTGATTCTAAAATCATTAGGATTAAAGAAAACTGACCTAATCCCAAATGCACCAATTCAATTAGTAAATACAGGAAATTCATTTATTCTCGTTCCTGTTAAAAGCAATGAGATTTTAAAGAATATGATTCCAGATTTTGACTTGATACGCGAAGTTAGTGATGAATTCGATTTAATTGGCTACTATGTATTTTCTATAGATACAGAATATGACGCTACTTCAAGAATGTTTGGTCCTCGTTATGGAATATTGGAAGAATCAGGAACAGGAATGGCGGCTGGACCACTTGGATGTTATTTATTTGACATTTTAAAAATCAAGAAAAAAAGTTTTAACATTCAACAAGGTAAATATATGAAAGAGCCTTCACCAAGTCTAATTATTGTTAAATTACAAATCGATAACGAAAAAATAAAGGATTTAATGGCTGGTGGAAAAGGAATACTAAATAAACAATTAGAGGTTGAAATAAACGACTAAAAGCCAGTTGCCAACAAAGAACTGAGCTAAAAAACAACATTTTTCTTCATTAAATTTGAACATTATTATACTAAGCTTAAACTTTTGTTTAAGCTTTTTTAAAGTATAATCTCATCTATTATTTTACTAATTTATCTTTAAAACAGAAGCAAAAGTTGGATCATATGGATGTCCAGATTTTGCTATTGCAAAAGCTTGTTTTAGTAATTTATTAGATACTGCAATCAAGGCTAATTTTTTACTTTTACCCTTATTTACAATTCTTTCATAAATATCTCTACACCCTTTGTTGTGCTTACAGGCAG
>NZ_VANR01000003.1 GCF_005885675.1 Polaribacter aestuariivivens | reverse complement strand
ACTGTAATGGTAACTGTTGCAGTTTTACATACTGCAGGATTTACTGCTGTATTACAAACTGTATAATCTACGGTTACTGTTGTTCCTTCTTCTCCAGCTGCTGGTGTGTACGTCATTTCTCCTGTTAATGGATCAAATGTTACAACTCCTGTAGCTGTTCCTGTTCCTGCATCTACTATTGTAGTATTTGGACCTGGTAAATAATCATCATTTGTTAAGATATTTATTGTTCCTGGAACTCCTTCTACAACCGTTAATACATCATCTGCCACTGTTGGGTCTAGTGGGTTTGGATCTGTTGTGTCTGGATTACCATCATTATCATCATCTGGATCTGTGACATCTGGAATACCATCTTTGTCATTATCTGGCTGAACTGTAATGGTAACTGTTGCTGTACTACATACTGCAGGATTTACTGCTGTGTTACAAACTGTATAATCCACAGTTACTGTTGTTCCTTCTTCACCTGGAGCTGATGTGTATGTCATTTCTCCTGTTAATGGGTCAAATGTTACAACTCCTGTAGCAGTTCCTGTTCCTGCATCTACTATTGTAGTATTTGGACCTGGTAAATAATCATCATTTGTTAAGATGTTTACTGTTCCTGAAACTCCTTCTACAACTGTTAATACATCTCCACTTACTGTTGGAACTAATGGATTTGGATCTGTTGTGTCTGGATTGCCATCATTATCATCATCTGGATCTGTTACATCTGGATCTCCATCATTATCGTTATCATTTTGAACTGTAATGGTAACTGTTGATGTTCTACATACTGCAGGATTTACTGCTGTGTTACAAACTGTATAATCTACAGTTACTGTTGTTCCTTCTTCTCCTGGAGCTGATGTGTATGTCATTTCTCCTGTTAATGGGTCAAATGTTACAACTCCTGTAGCAGTTCCTGTTCCTGCATCTACGATTGTAGTATTTGGACCTGGTAAATAATCATCATTTGTTAAGATGTTTACTTTTCCTGGAATCCCTTCTACAACTGTTAATATATCTGCTCCAACTGTTGGAACTAGTGGGTTTGGATCTGTTACATCTGGGTTACCATCATTATCATCATCTGGATCTTCACTATCTGGAATTCCATCTTTATCTGTATCTAAATTATCTAAATAATCTGGTGTACCATCGTTATTATCATCATCATCTGTGAAATCTCCATTGTTGTTATTGTCTTCATCTTTTGTTGGAACTCCATCATTATCATCATCAATATCTAAATAATTTGGTATGCCATCGCCATCTGAATCATCATCTTGTGGGTCTCCATTAACATTTACAACATCTTCTTCTTTCGTTAGAATTCCATCTCCATCATCATCTGTATCTTGGAAATCTGGGATACCATCTTTATCAGTGTCTTGGGGAGTATCTTGTGTCACTCCACTTTCTGGTGTTGTTTCTATTAAATCGAATAATCCGTTAGCTCCTGAACCTATGTCTGAACCATCAATTATACCATCATTGTTTAAGTCTGTTTGACCGAAACCTGATTCTGTAAGATCATTTACGCCATCTCCGTCTGAATCTAAATCTAAATGATCTGGAATGTTATCTCCATCTGTGTCTCTATTTGGATTCCCATTTTGTTCAACTAAATCTGGAATACCATCATTATCATCATCTAAATCTACAGAATCTGGAACACCATCACCATCATTATCTTTGATTTCTCTAAAGTCTACTTCTGGATTACTTGGGTTGTCTAAATTAGGTAAATCTGATGCTCCTGCGTTTTGATCATCGTTTACATCAAATAAAGTTCCGATAGTTGGTACATCATCGTATGCATCTAATAAACCATCATTATCTGCATCGTTATTTGCTGTTGATTTTACAAAACCTGCTTCTTTAGTATCATCAATTCCGTCATTATCTGAATCTGTATCTAAATAATCTGGTATTTTGTCACCATCTGTATCTACGGTTGACAATCCACTAATTACTGCATTATCGTCATAAGCGTCTAATAAACCGTCATTATCTGAATCTACAATACCTACATTTGGCGGAATATACCCTGAACCTGTTACTTGTGCTTCTACGTTATCTGGAATACCGTCGTTATCTGAATCGATATCTTTATCATCTGATTTACCATCTCCATCACTATCAATTCCATCATTTACGGTAAATACTGGGAATGTACCTGGACCTGAAGGTAAAGATACTCCATTGGCTTGTGATGCTGTTGCTGATGTTGTGTTAGAAGCATCAAATAAACCATTGATAGCACATCCTGAAAATAATACTGATCCTAAATTTGTATTCGAAGTTGCAGATAATAATTCTGCAGAGAAACGAATATTAAATGAAGCAGAATTGTAATAACCAAAGAATGTTGCTAATCTTGGTGATAAATCTACTCCAGAATAGGTATCATCTGGACCTTGGAAAGTTACTAAACCTGTTGCTGGATTGTCTGTTACATTTAACAATGTTGCGTTATCTACTGCATACAATCCTGGTCTTGATAGAATTACAGATTCTCTTGCGTTTGCTCCATCTATATCATAAATAACTCCACTAAATCTGCTAATGTTATATAACGTGTTTGTGTTGTCATTTACCAAAATAACTTTGAATGCCATTTCTGCTTTATTACCTGTTGGTGTTGGCACTGTATATTCTGGTTGCCACGCATCTGGATTACCTGTTGTAGAGTTATCTATTGAGATTAAAGATGCTCCTCCTTGGATGTCTGTAATTTCAACAATTGCATCTAAAATACCTCCTGAACCTCCAAAACCTGTTACGTCTACTACATTTTCGAAACGATATTTTGCTCCAATTGAACCTGAACCTGTTACTCCTGTTCCTGCAACATAAACTGGATTTCTGAAGCTTACGTTAGGTAAAATACAATTTGGATAGTTTGCGTTTGCTGATGGTTCAAATCCTAAAGATTCTACAACATCTATAATACCATCGTTATCATCATCAATATCAATATCATCTGTGATACCATCTCCATCTGTGTCTACTAATACTCCAAATGTAACTTTATCTCTAAAATCTACTTCTGCTGTTCCTGGATCTTGATCATTAGGGAATGCTGTAACATCTTGCATATCGTTAGAAGGTCCGTTTGGATCTGTTGAACCACCTGAATTCAGATCGAAAGCGTCATCTAAACCATCGTTATCTGAATCTACTCCTGTAAATACTTTACCTGGTTCTGCTACATTATCACCATCTGTATCATAAGCTTCAACAGTGTCTAATAATCCATCTCCATCAGAGTCTGTATCTGTATAATCTGGTGTGTCTGTTCCATCAGTATTTACTGGGAATCTTATTGGATTACCTGAACCTGGTGCAGTTTCATAAACATCTGCTAAACCGTTTCCATCTGTATCTGGTCCTGGTGCAATGTATCCTGAAGTTGTTTGCCACTCGATATTATCTACAATTCCGTCATTGTCAGCATCAATATCTAAATAGTTAGGTATTGCGTCTGAATCTGAATTCATTGGAGTAATTATTGGATTTCCTGTTACGGAACCACAAGGTGTACAATCTGCATCGTAAGCATCATCTATACCATCTTTATCTGTATCAGTTCCTGAAGGAGCTACGTAATTTGAAGGGTTTTGACCTTCGATATTATCTATAATTCCGTCATTATCTGAATCTATATCTTGATAATTTGGTACTCCATCTCCATCTGTATCTGGTGTTGTTAATGGTGTAGTTGCAGTGTTATCATCTAAACCATCGTTGTTAGTATCAGTGAAATTATCCACTTTACCATCTCCATCTGTATCTATTCCACCACCTTCTACTAGGTCTGGAATTCCATCATTATCTCCATCAAGATCAAATTGATCTATAATACCATCTCCATCTGAATCGTATTTATCATCTATACCATCATTATTGTCATCTTTAGTGATATTGTCTGGATCTCTAAAATCTGGTATACCATCATTGTCTGTATCTTTTAAAGGATCATCTCCTCCATTTTCTACAGTATCTGGAATACCATCATTATCATCATCTAAATCTACAATATCAATAATACCATCACCATCATTATCTGACTGAACAGTAATTGTGATTTTAGCAATGTTAGATATTAAACCTAAATCATCTTTTACTGTGTAATTGATATTTGCAACTCCTGTAAAATCTGGTTCTGGCGTAAATATCACATTTCCTGCTGCATCTACTGTATAAGTTCCAACATTGGCAATTACTAATGGTGTAGTTGAATTACCTGTATTGTTTGGATTGTTTGGATCTATTAAAATAACTGTTGATGGATCTACTGTTCCATCAGCATCTGTATCGTTTGCTGCTATTGTAGCTACTGTAACTGGTGTGTTTTGAACAGTTGTTTCGCTATTATCTACTGCAACTGGTGCATCATTTTGACCAGTAACTGTAATATCTAAAGTAGTACTTGCGATACTAACTCCATCTGAAACAGTATATGTTACTTGTGGTACAGAACCTACAAAATCTAATGCTGGTGTGTATGTATAACTACCATCAGAATTTATTTCTAAAGTTCCTTCAGTTATTGTAGCTATTGTACCTGCAGGATAATCTGTTCCGTTAATTGTAAATTCTAATACTGTTAAAAGAGTTCCTTCTACATCTGAATCGTTTGCTAAAACTCCGTTTGCAGATGATACTGTTAATGGAGTATCTTCTGTTGTACTATTTACGTCTGCAACCACAATTGGTACATCATTAACTGGTGTGACAGCAATACTTATTTTAGCAGGTGTGCTTGTTACCAATCCATCATTATCTTTTACAGTATAGTTTATATCTGCAGATCCATTAAAATTAGATTCTGGTGTAAATGTTACATTTCCTAAATTATCTACAGTGTAAGTTCCAACTCCTGATATAACTAGTGGTGTAGAAGAGTTACCTGTATTTGCAGGATTATTTGGATCAATTAAAACTACTGTTGAAGGATCTACAGTATCATCATCTGTATCATTTCCTGTAATATTTGCTATTGTTACAGGTGTGTCTTCTAAAGTTGTAGCTGAGTCATTTACTGCAATTGGAGCATCATTAACTCCTGTTACTGTAATGTCTAATGTAGTTGTTGCTATTTCCACGCCATCAGTAACTGTATATGTTACTTGTGGCACAGTGCCTACATAATCTTTTGCTGGATTAAATGTATAACTACCATCTCCATTAACAGTTAATGAACCTTCAGTTAATGTTACTGTTGTTCCTGCTGCATATGAAGTTCCGTTTACAACAAACTGAGTTAATGTTAACGGAGTTCCGTCTGGATCTAAGTCATTTTTAATTAAACCATTTGCTGCAGAAACACTTAATTGTGTGTCTTCTGGTGTGGTATCTGTATCTGGATTTGCTACTGGAGCATCATTAACTCCTGTTACTGTTATTGTTAAAGTACTTGATGCCAATGCAGTTCCTGTACCATCTGAAATTGTATAGTTAATAACTGGTACTGGACCATTATAATTAGCTGCAGGAACATATGTATAACTACCATCTGCATTTATTGTGATGGTTCCTTCTGTAATTGTAACTGTATCTCCAGGATTGTAATTTGTTCCATTAACTTGGAACTTCGTTACCGTTAACGTTTCTCCTGGATTTGCGTCTGTATCATTATTTAATAATCCATTAGCTGCTGCTACAGTTAATGTAACATCTTCTGATGTAAATCTTACATCTGGGTTTGCCACTGGAGGTAATAAAGATTTTGGAACTTTTACAGAAACTGTTGCTGTATCACAAAGTCCATTTCCATCACAAACTTGGTAAACAAATACATCTGTACCTGTGTTAAATCCTGGGTTTGGAGTATAAGTAATTGTTCCATCTCCGTTTATTGTAACAGTTCCATTTGCTGGAGGAGTTACGATTCCAGAAACTGTTAATGTATCTCCATCTATATCTGTATCATTTGGTAATACTGGTATAATTACAGAAACTCCTGGGTCTGTAGATGAAATATCATCTGTTGCAACTGGTGCATCGTTAATTGGTGTTACTGTAATATCTAATGTACTATTTGCAGTATTTGTTCCGTCACTTAGTGTATAAGATATCGTTGGCACAGTTCCGTTGTAATTTGCTGCTGGTGTAAATGTATAACTACCATCAGAATTAATTACTAAGGAACCTTCTGTTAAAGTTACAGTGTTTCCAGCAACATATGTTGTTCCTCCAACTGTAAACCTTGTTACAGTTAATGAATTATTTTCTGGATCTGAATCGTTCTTCAACAATCCGTTTGTTGCATTTACTGTAATTGCTACATCTTCTGGAGTAGTATTTGTATCTGCTACTGCAATTGGCACATCATTCACTGGTAATACAGTAATTTTTAACGTACTTGTTGCTGTGTCTATTCCATCGCTTACTGTGTAGGTTACTGTTGGTACAGCTCCATTAAAGTTAGGTGCTGGAGTAAATACATAACTACCATTAGACTGTATTGTTAAAACTCCTTCTGTTAAACTAATTGGACTTCCAACTGTTGCTGGGTTTCCATTTACCATTAATGCTGTAACTGTCAGCACATCGTTTTCTATATCAGAATCGTTTGCCAAAATACCATTTGCTTCAGATACTGTTAAAACTGTGTCCTCATTTATGGTATTTGTATCTGCTACAGCAACTGGTGGGTCGTTTACTTCAATAACAGAAATTGTTAAAGATGCTGGTGTAGTTGCTGTTCCATCAGAAACATTATATGTAATTGGTGGTACAGAACCAAAGTAATTTAACGCTGGTGTAAATGTGTAACTACCATCTGAATTGATTTTTAAAGTTCCTTCTGTTAAGTTTGCAGATTGACCTGCATTGTATGTTTTACCATCAACAATATATGTTGAAATAGATAAAGCATCTCCGTCTATATCAGAATCATTTACCAATAGTCCGTCTGCTACTGATGCTGTGTAAGGAGTATCTTCAAAAATAAGATTTATAGTATCTTCATCCACAACAATAGGAGGATCATTTACATCTGCAACTGTAATTCCAATTGTTGCGACATTAGATGTTAATGGTGTTGTTGGATCGTTATCCTGTACAGTATAGTTAACATTTGCTGCCCCATTGTAATGATCTGCTGGATCAAATGTTACGTTTCCTAAGTTATCTACAGTATATGTTCCGACTCCCGGTATTATTAATGGTGTCGTTGAATTACCTGTGTTTGAAGGGTCACTTGGATCTATCAACGTTACAGTTGCTGGGTTTATTCCAGAATCATCTGTATCATTTGCTACAATTGTTGCTATAACAACCTCTGTATCTTCATTTGTTGTATTTCCTAAATCATCTACTGCTACTGGTGCATCATTTACTGCTCCAACTGTAATGTCTAGTTCTCCTGCTACAGTATCTACACCATCTGTTACATTGTAAATTACTTTAGGAATTGCTCCATTAAAGTCTGCATTTGGAGTGAATATATAACTACCATCTGGATTAATTTTTAATGTACCGTCGTTTAATACTGCTGTATCTCCTGCATTATAAGTAGTCCCTTCTGCTACAAATGTTGATATTGTTAATGGATCTCCATCTGGATCTGAATCGTTATTCAATAATCCATTCGCAGTGGATACTACTAATTGAACATCCTCTGGAGTTGTATTTGTTTCATTTTGAACCACTGGAACATCATTTACAGAGGTTACTGTAATTCCAATTGTTGCTACATTTGAGGTTAATGGTGTTGTTGGATCATTATCCTGAATCGTATAATTTACGTTTGCTGGCCCATTGTAATTGTCTACTGGATCAAATGTAACGTTTCCTAAATTATCAACACTATACGTACCAACTCCTGTAATTAATAACGGTGTTGTAGAATTACCTGTGTTTGAAGGATTGTTTGGATCTATTAAAGTAACCGTAGATGCATCTATTGCTACATCATCTGTGTCGTTACCTCCTATTGTTGGTATTATAATATCTGTATCTTCATTAGTTACGTTTCCTAAATCATTTACCGCTATTGGCGCATCATTTATTGGTGTAACTGTAATGTCTAAAGTTCCAGCAATTGGTGTTACCACATTACCATCTGTAACATTATAGGTTACTTGAGGTACAGTTCCATTAAAGTCTGAAGCTGGTGTAAATACGTAACCTCCATCTGCTAATATCTTTAACGTTCCTTCTGTAAGTGTTGCTGTTGTTCCTGAATTATACACAGTTGCATCTCCATCTATAGTAAAAGTTGAAATTGTTAATGGATCTCCATCTGCATCTGTGTCATTATTTAATAACCCATCTGTACTTGTTCCAGAAACCACTAATTGTGTATCTTCTGGTGTTGTATCAGTTTCATTTTGAACTACTGGAATGTCGTTTACAGAGATAACCGTTATTCCTATAGTTGCAACATTAGATGTTAAAGGTGTTGTTGGATCGTTATCTTTTATAGTATAATTAATATTTGCAGACCCGTTATAATTATCTTCTGGATCAAATGTTACATTTCCTAAATTATCTACAGTATATGTTCCAACACCGGTAATTACTAAAGGTGTTCCTGTTTGCCCTGTATTAGCAGGATTACTTGGATCTATTAGTGTTATTGTTGAAACATCAATACCTCCATCATCTGTATCATTCGCTCCAATAGTTGCTATAATTTTATTTGTATCTTCATTTGTTGTATTTCCTAAATCGTCTACTGCAACTGGAGCGTCATTTACTCCTGTTACTGAAATATCTAAAGTACTTGTAACAATATCTACTGTACCATCTGTAATTGTATAAGTTACTTGTGGTAAATCTGCTGTTGAATCTGGTGTAGGTACAAATGTATAACTACCGTCTGAATTTATTGTTAAAGAACCTTCTGGTAAATTAACTGCTACTCCAACTGTATATGTTGTTCCACCAATTTCAAACTCTTTTACAGAAAGTACATCTCCATCTATGTCTGTATCATTATCTAGTAAACCGTTTGCTGCACTAACTGTTAATGTTGTGTCTTCCAGAGTAGTTTTTACGTCTGGATTCGCTATTGGTGCGTCATTAATTGGGTTTACAGTAATTGTTAATGTACTACTTGCATTTGGAGTTCCTTGACCATCTGTAATTGTATAACTTACTGCTGGTACAACTCCGTTAAAGTCTGGTTTTGGTACAAAAACGTATCCTCCACCAGCATTTATTGTTAAATCTCCTTCTAAAAGATTTGCAGTATCTCCTGCATTATAAGTAGTTCCTTCTGCTACAAATTTAGTTACAGTTATTGGATCTAAATTTGCATCTGTATCATTTTTAATTAAGCTCTTTGGTGCTCCATCTGCAACTGTTAAAGTTACTTCTTCATCTGTTACATTGGTATCTGGATTTGCTACTGGAGAGAATGCAGATTGTGGAACTGTAATTGTTACTACTGCAGTATCAAACCCTCCATTTCCATCAGAGATTTGGTATGTAAATGTATCTGTTCCGTTATTAAATCCTGCTTGAGGAGTATATGTAACAACATCATCTGAAGTATCTCCTGGAGTTCCATTATCGAAAATAACAGCTGTTCCTTTTGTTGGAGCAACTGTAATTGCACTAACAGATAATACATCTCCATCTAAATCTGAATCATTCGTTAATACTGGGATGTTAACAGAAACTCCTGGATCTGTAGAAGAAGTATCATCAACAGCTACTGGATTATCGTTAACTGGTGTAACTGTAATTTTTAATGTACTGTTAGCAGTATTTACACCATCTGTTGCTGTATAAGTAATTGTAGGTACAGTTCCATTAAAGTTTAATGCTGGGGTATAATCGTAACTACCATCTGCATTTAATTTAATAGTTCCTGAAGGTATTGTTGCTGTTTGACCAGCATTATATGTTACACCTCCAACTGTAAATTTAGACACAGTAACTGTATCTCCATCAATATCATTATCATTACTTAAAACGCCTGTTGCTGCATTTACTGACAATACAGTGTCTTCTGGAGTTGTATTCGTATCTGCTACTAAATTTGGTGTGTCATTAACTGGTGTTACAGTTATTATTAATGTTGCAGTAGAAACATCTGTACCGTCAGAAACTGTGTAAGTAATTGTTGGTACTGTTCCATTAAAGTTTGCTGCTGGTACAAATACATAATCACCGTTTGTATTTATAGTAATTGTTCCTTCTGCAATACTTATTGGGTTTCCCGATATTACTGTGGTTCCTCCAACTTCAAATTGAGTTACTGTAATAGTATCTGCATCAAAATCTGAATCGTTTTTAAGAACTCCATTTGCTACTGAAACTGTTAGTGTTACATCTTCTGCTGTTGTGTTTGTATCTGCAACTGCTGTTGGTGCATCATTAACTGAGTTAATTGTAAGTGTTAATGTACTATTTGCTGTATTTGAACCATCTGTAATTGTATAGTTTACAACTGGTACTGCTCCATCATAATTTAATGCTGGTGTAAATGAATAACTACCATCTGCGTTTACTTTTATAACTCCTTCTGTAATTGTAGCAGAAGTTCCTGCTGTGTATACAGTTCCATTAATTGTAAAGTTAGATACTGTAATTGGATTTCCTTCAGGATCAGAATCGTTATTTAACAATCCTGTTGCTGCTGGTACATTTAGTGCTACGTCTTCATCTGTTGCATTTGTATCTGCAACTGCAATTGGTGAATCGTTTACTGGTGTTACAGTTATATCTAATGTTGATGATGCTGTTAAAACTCCATCTGTAATAGTGTATGTTACTTGTGGAACAGCTCCATTGAAGTTATTAGCTGGTACGTAAGTATAACCTCCATTTGAATCTAATTTAATAGTACCAGCAGCCGTTGTTGCTGTTTCTCCTGCTAAATAAGAAGTACCTTCTACTACAAAACCTGATACATTGATTACATCACCATCTATATCTGAGTCGTTTTTAAGAACTCCATTTGCAGCTGTAACTGTTAATTGAGTATCCTCAACTGTTGTGTTAGTATCTGCTACTGCAGTTGGTGCATCATTAACTGTGTTTACCGTTAATGTTAATGTACTTATTGCAGTATTAGTTCCATCTGATATAGTGTAATTAATTACTGGAACTGGACCGTTGTAATCTGTAGCTGGTGTAAATGTGTAACTACCATCTGAATTAATTTTAATTGTTCCTTCAGTAATATTAGCAGAAGATCCTGCTGTAAAAGTATTTCCACCAACTGTAAATTGTGTAACTGTTAATGGGTCGTTTTCTGGATCTGTATCATTCTTCAACAATCCATTAGCTGCTAGAACATTTAGTGGTGTGTCTTCGTTCGTAGAATTTGTATCTGTTAAAGCTACTGGCGAATCGTTTACTGGTAATACAGTAATATCTAAAGTAGATGTTGCTGTATCAGTTCCATCTGTTGCTGTATAAGTAACTTGCGGATAAGCTCCATTAAAGTTTGGTGCTGGATTGAATACGTAGCCTCCATCTGCATTTAACTTTAAAGTACCTTCTGTTAAGATAGCAGTAGCTCCTGCAGTGAAATCTGTTCCGCCAACTGTAAATTTAGTTACAGTGATTGTATTGTTTTCTTTATCAGTATCGTTTTTAAGAACTCCATTTGCGGCTGCAACTGTTAACTGTGTATCTTCTATAGTTGTATTTGTATCTGCAACTAAATCTGGTGCATCATTAACTGGAGTTACTGTAATTTGTAATGTTGTATTAGATGTATTTGTACCATCAGAAACTGTATATGTTATAGTTGGAACAGTTCCATTAAAATTCGCTGTAGGTGTAAATGAATAACTTCCATCTGAATTTAATTTGAGTGAACCTTCAGTTAATGGTACAGTATCTCCTGCATTATAGGTTGTTCCTCCAACAGTAAAATTGGTTACTGTTAAAGCATCCATATCTATATCTGAATCATTTTTAAGAACTCCATTTGCAGCTGTTACTGTTAAGGTAACATCCTCTGCAACAGTATCCGTATCTGGTACTGCTGTTGGAGCATCATTAATTGGATTCACTTTAATATCTAAAGTACTTGTTGCAGATAAATTACCATCTGAAACTGTATAAGTAACTTGAGGTACATCTCCATTGAAATTTAACGCTGGCTGGAAAGTATAACTACCATCTGCTTTTATATTTAATGTTCCTTCTGTTAAAACTACATCTGTATTTATAGTTCTTGTTCCTCCATTTACAGTATAACCTGTTACTACTAAAGGATCATTATCTACATCTGTATCGTTTTTAAGAATTCCATTTACCGATGAAACTGATAATAAAGTGTCTTCATCAGTACTATTTGTATCTGGATTTGCAACTGGTCTATCGTTAACTGGGTTTACTTTAATGTCTAAAGTTGCTGTTGTAGTTGTTGTTCCGTCTGAAACTGTATATGTAACTTGAGGAATATCTCCATTAAAATCTCCAGCTGGAGTAAATGTATAACTACCGTCTGATTTTACAACTAAAGTTCCTTCAGTAATTGTTACTGTAGTACCTGCTGGATAAGAAGTCCCTCCAATAGTAATTTGAGTAACTGTTAATGGATCGTTATCTACATCTGAATCGTTTTTAAGAAGTCCATTTGCTGCTGTAACTGTTAACGTAGCACCTTCATCTACAGTGTTTGTATCTGCTACTGCTACTGGAACATCATTTGTTGGTGTTATTGTAATGCCAATAGTTGCTTGGTTTAATGAAGTAACTCCTTCATTATCTTTAATAGTATATTTAATATTTGCTGGACCGTTAAAGTTTGCGACTGGAGTAAATACTACGTCTCCATTTGCATTTACAGTATATGTTCCTACTCCAGAAATTACTAATGGTGTACTAGAATTTCCAAAGTTTGAAGCATTATTAGGATCTATTAATCTTACTGTTGATGGGTCTATTGTTCCGTCATCTGTATCGTTTGTTCCAATTGCTGCAATCGTTACAGGATTGTCTTCATTAGCAACATTTCCTAAATTATCTACTGCTACAGGTGGATCATTAACTGGTGTTACAGAAATGTTTAGTGTTGCCATTACATCTACTGTTCCGTCTGTCATTGTATATGTTACTTCTGGTACATTTCCATTAAAATCTTCTGCGGGTGTAAATGTGTAGCTACCGTCTGATAATAATGTAAATACTCCTTCTGTTAAAGTAACAGCTGTTCCAACTGTAGTAGTTGTTCCATTAATTTCGAATTCTTTAACGCTTATTGCATCACCATCTAAATCTGAATCGTTTTTAAGAACTCCATTTGCGGCTGTAACTGTTAACTTAGTGTCTTCTGGTGTTGTATTCGTGTCTGCTACTGCTACTGGAGCATCGTTTGTAGGATTTACAGTAATGTTTAAAGTACTTGTATCATCTGTTGTTAAACCAGAGCTATCTGTAACTGTATACGTAATTTCTGGTACTGCTCCATTAAAGTTTGCTACTGGAATAAACTCGTAACTACCATCTTGGTTAATTTTTATTGAACCAACGTTTGGAATACTTGTAATTGTTCCAGGTGTTTTTGTTCCTGGAATTCCTGCAATTGTATAGCTTACTACTTTTAAAGCATCTAAATTTCCATCTGTATCATTCTTTAGTATTCCATTTGCAGCAGAAACTGTTAAAGTTGTGTCTTCATTTACTGAATTCGTATCTGGGTTTGCAACTGGTGGAAAAGGCGAAATTGGCACTGTAACAGTTACAACTGCTGTATCTGTTCCTCCATTTCCATCTGAAATTTCATATGTAAAACTATCTGAACCATTGTTGAAACCTGAATTTGGTGTATACTTTATTGTTCCATCAGAATTAATAGTCGCTGTTCCATTTGATGGTTGTGCTGTAATACTACTTACTATAATTGTGTCTCCATCTAAATCATTATCATTCGTTAAAACCGGAATGTCAACAGCAACTCCTGGATCTGTTCCTGTTGTATCGTTTGTTGCAACTGGATCGTCATTTACAGGGGTAACAGTAATATTTAATTTCGCATTGTCGGTATTTGTACCATCACTTATTGTATAAGTAATTTCTGGTACTGTTCCATTAAAGTCGGCAACTGGTACAAAACTATAACTACCATCTGTGTTTATTGTGATGGTTCCAACATTTGGTATGGCTCTTACTCCTGGTGTTGTTGGTGTTACTGTTACTGTGGTTCCGCTAACTACAAATTGAGTCACATTTAAGGTGTCTCCATCTACATCTGTATCATTATCATCGATTAATCCATCTGCTTTGGCTACTGTTAATGTAGTATCTTCATTTACTGTTGCTGTGTCATCTACTGCTACTGGTGCATCGTTTTGTGGTACAATTGTTATTGTTAATGTACTTGTTTGTGGTGATGTTCCATCCGTGGCTGTATACGTAATTACTGGTACTGCGCCTACATAATCTTGGGCTGGTGCAAAAACATAACCTCCATCTGCATTCATTTGGAAAGTTCCTACATTTGGAATCGTTACTGCTGGGTCTCCTGCATTTGTGCTTCCTGAAATTCCTGCAATGGTAAAACTTGATACTGTTAAAGTCGTTCCTGCATCTACATCTGTATCATTCTTTAAAACTCCATTTGTGCCTGTTACTGTTAAGGTAACGTCTTCATTTGTAGAATTCGTGTCTGCTACTAATACTGGATCGTCATTTACTGGGGTTACAGTAATATTTAAAGTACTGTTTGCTGTGTTTGTACCATCACTTACTGTATAGGTAATTTGAGGTACTGTTCCATTAAAGTCGGCAACTGGTACAAAACTATAACTACCATCTGTATTTATTGTAATTGTTCCAACATTTGGTATTGCGCTTACTCCTGGTGTTGTTGGTGTTACTGTTACTGTAGTTCCGCCAACTACAAACTGAGTTACATTTAATGTATCTCCATCTACATCTGTATCATTATCATCGATTAATCCATCTGCTTTGGCTACTGTTAAAGTAGTGTCTTCTGCTATACTTGCAGTATCTGGATTTGCTACTGGCGCGTCATTTACTGCATTTACTGTAATAATTTGATTTGCGGTTGCTGTTTCTCCATTTCCATCACTTATTACATAAGCAAATGTTGAGGTTCCATTATAATTTGCAGTTGGCGCAAAACTTATTACTCCTGAAACTGTTGTGGTTACAACTCCATTTGGAACTGTAATTGTTTGAGCAACTCCTGGTGTTAAAGTTGTTCCATTAATACTTGTTATTGTTAATGTATCGCCATCAATATCACTATCGCCTGTTAATGGTAATAATGCTACTGAGGTGTCTTCATTAGTTGTATAGGTATCATCTACTGCTACTGGTACATCATTTACTGGGGTTACAGTAATATTTAAAGTACTGTTTGCTGTGTTTGTACCATCACTTACTGTATAGGTAACTTGAGGTACTGTTCCATTAAAGTTTGCAACTGGTTCAAAACTATAGCTACCATCTGCATTAATAGTCAATGTTCCTACATTTGGAATTACTCTTGTTCCTCCCGTAGTTAAATCTACAGGTACTGTGGTTCCATTCACTACGAATTGGGTAATAGCTAATATATCTCCATCTATATCTGTGTCATTTAAGTCTATTAATCCATCTGCTTTGGCTACTGTTAATGTAGTGTCTTCTGCTAGACTCGCCGTATCTGGATTTGCTACTGGCGCGTCATTTACTGCATTTACTGTAATAATTTGATTCGCGGTTGCTGTTTCTCCATTTCCATCACTTATTACATAAGCAAATGTTGAGGTTCCATTATAATTTGCGGTTGGCGCAAAACTTATTACTCCTGAAACTGTTGTGGTTACAACTCCATTTGGAACTGTAATTGTTTGAGCAACTCCTGGTGTTAAGGTTGTTCCATTAATACTTGTTATTGTTAATGTATCGCCATCAATATCACTATCGCCTGTTAATGGTAATAATGCTACTGAGGTGTCTTCATTAGTTGTATAGGTATCATCTACTGCTATTGGTGCATCATTTACAGGAGTAACAGTAATATTCAATTTCGCATTGTCGGTATTTGTACCATCACTTATAGTATAAGTAATTTCTGGTACTGTTCCATTAAAGTCGGCAACTGGTACAAAACTATAACTACCATCTGTGTTTATTGTGATGGTTCCAACATTTGGTATGGCTCTTACTCCTGGTGTTGTTGGTGTTACTGTTACTGTGGTTCCACCAACTACAAATTGAGTTATATTTAATGTATCTCCATCTACATCTGTATCATTATCATCGATTAATCCATCTGCTTTGGCTACTGTTAATGTAGTATCTTCATTTACTGTTGCTGTGTCATCTACTGCTACTGGTGCATCGTTTTGTGGTACAATTGTTATTGTTAATGTACTTGTTTGTGGTGATGTTCCATCTGTGGCTGTATACGTAATTACTGGTACTGCGCCTACATAATCTTGGGCTGGTGCAAAAACATAACCTCCATCTGCATTCATTTGGAAAGTTCCTACATTTGGAATGGTAACTGCTGGGTCTCCTGCATTTGTGCTTCCTGAAACTCCTGCAATGGTAAAGCTTGAAACTGTTAAAGTTGTTCCTGCGTCAACATCTGTATCATTCTTTAAAACTCCATTTGCACCTGTTACTGTTAAAGTAACATCTTCATTTGTAGAGTTCGTGTCTGCTACTAATACTGGATCGTCATTTACTGGCGTTATTGTAATATCTAAAGTTGAGTTTACAGAATTTGTTCCATCACTTACTGTATAGGTAACTTGAGGTACTGTTCCGTTAAAGTCGGCAACTGGTACAAATGTATAGCTACCATCTGCATTTATTGTGATGGTTCCTTTTCCTACAATTGTTGTACTTCCTCCAGAAGTAGGATCTACAGTAACTGTAGTTCCATCTACTACGAATTTTGTAACGCTTAATGGATTTGCATCAACATCTGAATCATTCTTTAATAAACCATCTGCTGCTGCTACATTTAAAGTAACATCTTCTGCAGATGTTCCTGAATCTGGTTGTGCTACTGGTGCATCATTTACAGGTGTTACTGTAATATCTAAGGTAGCTTGATTAGAAACTAAACCATCATCATCTTTTATTGTATAAAAAATATCTGCAGAGCCATTAAAATTTTCTAAAGGTGTGAAAACAACTGTTCCTGCTCCATTTACAGTATATGTTCCAACATTTGCAATTACTAATGGCGTTCCTGTTGTTCCGGTATTGGAAGGATTGCTTGGATCGATTAAAATAACAGTTGTTGGGTCTATAGTACCATCTACATCTGTATCATTTGCTCCAATAGTTGTTAATGTTTGAACAGCTCCTTCTAGACCTGTAGAAGAGTCGTTATTTGCTACTGGTGCATCATTAACATCTGTAACAACAATATCTATATTTGCTTGATTCGAAGTATTATTACTACTATCTTTAATAGTATACTTAATATCTGCATCACCGTTGAAATTTAGAACTGGTGTAAAAGTCACGTTTCCTAATGGATCTACAGTATATGTACCAACATTAGCAATTACTAAAGGTGTTCCTGTTTTTCCTGTGTTTGATGCATTATCTGGATCAATTAATATAATTGTTGAAGCGTCTGGAGTAGTATCTTCTACATCTGTATCATTGGCTGCAATTGTAGACACTGTTATTGGAGTGTCTTCATTTGTAGTATTGTTTAAATCATCTACCGCAACTGGTGGATTGTTTGAAACTGTTAAAGTTGCTGGTGGAGTTGAAGGAATATCACAGGCATAATCTGTTTTAGAGACAATTACTTGATATTTATATCCGTTTTGAGTTGTTGTTAAGTTACTAACACTTAGTTGATTTGTAGTTGCTCCTGAATATATACCTCCGTTAGTAATATCTGTAAATGTTGTACCACCATCTGTACTTTCTTGCCATTGAAATACATTTCCTGTTGAAACGACTTCAAAAGTAACAGAGCCATTAATAAAACCATTTTGATCTGATGGTTGTGTGCTAATAACTACTGGTGTTCCTGCTGTTGTTACATTTACATTTGTACCAGAATATGATGCTCCTGTTACAGTACCATCTGTTTCGTAACCTGTTCCTGATACTTCTCCAGGTTTGGTTGTACTTTCTGTAAAACCTGCTTCTACTGCGTCTGGACAAGAATCGTTGTCTGAATCTGTATCTTGATGATTTGGAATTCCGTCTAAATCAGTATCAAAATTATCATTAATTCCGTCTGAATTTGTATCTACAAAACCTGGATAATCTGAATCTTTAAAATCTTGTGTTCCATCGTTATCTGAATCTGCATCTGGATTAACATTTCCTGGTGATTCTACAGTATCTAAAATACCATCATTATCATCATCTAAATCTACTGCATCTGCAACACCGTCATTATCATTGTCTAAAATATCTCTGTAATCTACATCTCCACCAGAAGCAACATCATTGTCTTCGTCTGGTGAATTGTCTGCTTGTGTGTTGTCTAAATTACCATTTACATCTGCAAAAGTATCTGCGGCTTCAACAGTATTGTCTAAACCATTTGTGCCTACAGTTTCGTTTGTTTGTCCATTTCCATTGGTGTCATTAGTTGCGTTTCCAAATTCTACGATATCTTTTATTAAATCGTTGTCTGAATCTAAATCTAAATAATCTGGATTGTCTGTACCATCTGTATTTACAGGTATAATTGCTGTTCCACCATCTGTTGTATCGTAAGCATCATCTAAACCATCTTCATCTGTATCTGTAAAAGTTGCTGAAGGTGCTATATAACCAGCTGTTGTTTGTGCTTCAATATTATCTGGAATGGTATCGTTGTCTGAATCTAAATCTAAGTGATTTGGAATGGTATCGTTGTCTGAATTTGGAATTGTTAATGGTGTTCCTGCATTAAATCCTGAGCTACCTCCTGGATCTTGATCTACTGGATCTACAGAATCTGCCAATCCATCTGAATCTGCATCATTTGCAGTACCAGAACCAATTTCTCCATCTCCATCTGGATCTGTTCCTCCTGCTTCGATTGCATCTACAATACCATCATTATCTGAATCGATATCTAAGAAATCTCTTCTGGCATCTCCATCTGTATTTGGAAGTGCTAAGTTAGATGTTGTTGCTGTACCTGTGGTTGCTGTATCTGTAGATACGTCTAAAGGAATACCGTTTGCATTTACATCTGAACTTGTAAGAGTACCTGTTCCTGGTTGACCATTTTTGTCTGGATCATTTGTACCTCCTGCTTCATAATAATCTGGTATACCATCATTATCTGAATCTAAATCGAAATAATTTGGAATACCATCTCCATCTGAATCTGTTGGATCTGTTCTTGGGTCATTATCAAGATCAGCGTTTAAATCTTCATCTGTATCTAAAATACCGTCATTATCATCATCTAAATCTACAATATCATTAATACCATCTCCATCATTATCTTGGTTAGATGCTTCTCTCCAATCTCTATCACCTCCTGCAGGATCTACATCTGGTTGAGTATTTGGTGTTTGCCCACCATTTGTTGCGTTATTTGTTGTTCCTGTTCCTGAAACTTCATCAAAATCATCGTGTAAACCATCTCCATCTGCATCTACAAATTTTGCTACATCAACTATTCCGTTTGAATCTGCATCTAAATTATTGGTTGTAACTATTGTTTTATAAAATCCTTCATTAATATCATTAATTCCATCATTTTCTGCATCTGTATCTGCATAATCTGGTGCAGAACCTCCATCAGTATTTGTATAACCTGCTGCAATACCACCTGTTGCATCTACATCATAGGCATCATCTATACCATCGTTGTCTGAGTCTGTTCCTGTTGGTGCTTTGTATTGTGCTGTTGATTGTCCTTCAATATTATCTAAAATACCGTCATTATCAATATCAATATCTAAGTAATTTTTTACACCATCTCCATCTCTGTCTTGGTTGAATCCAAAACCTCCTAAAATATTTCCAGCAAAATCTGGGTCATTTGTATCTGCTAAACCATCTGCATCTGAGTCTGCTGGAATTCCTGTTCCAACAATACCATTATTGTCTCCATCTGTAACTTGGAAGTTTCCTTCGAAGGTATCTGGTAAACCATCACCATCTGAATCTAAATCTAAATAGTTTGGTAAAGCATCCGTATCTGAATTTAAGAAAGTTGGAAACGTAGCAAGTGTTGGAGCAGATATTCTATCATCCCAACCATTATTATCTGCATCTACAAAACCATCTATTACTCCGTTATTATCAGTATCATTAAATGTGGCATTATTTGAAAATGCTTCTTCTGTATCTGAAATACCATCGTTATCTGAATCTCTATCTAACGAATTTATTAATGTTGAAACAATATCTGAAGATGCATCTGTATTTCTTGGAGCTGTTGCTGCAACTCCACTTTCTGGTGCAGTTTCTAAAACATTTCCGAAACCATTTGCACCAACTAATGCTGGCGTTGCTGAAGCATCTGCAATACCATCGTTATTTGTATCTGCATAACCTGCTTCTAAAACATCTGGAATGGCATCGTTATCTGAATCTAAATCTAAGTGGTTTGGAATTCCATCGCCATCGAAATCAAATTGTGCAGTTCCTCCTGGAAAATCTGCATCTAAATAATTTAATATTCCATCGCCATCAGCATCTGCAGTTGGGTCTATTCCTTGTCCTTCAACAATATCTAAAATACCATCATTGTCTGAATCTAAATCTACTTTATCTGCAACACCATCGTTATCTGAATCTGGATCTATTGTAATTGTTAGTATTGAAGAAGCTGTTCCTGGAGTTCCTGGATTATTATCAGTAATATTATATGTTGCTACTGGAACTACTCCTGTATAATTTGTATCTGGTGTAAATACATAACTACCATCGTCATTAATTTGTAAAGTACCTACTCCTATTATAGTTGCTGTTTCGTTTGCATTTTTCGTTTGTCCGTCAATTGTAAATGTTGTTACATTTAACGTTGTTGCTACATCTACATCTGAATCATTACTTAAAACTCCGTTTGCTGCTGTAACTGTTAATGTTGTATTTTCTGTTGTAGAGTTTACATCTGCAACTGCAACTGGCACATCGTTTACTGGTGTAATTGTGAAACCTAAAGTTGCTTCGTTTGATGTAAAACCACTATCGTCTTTAATAGTGTATTTAATGTCTGCTGTTCCATTGAAGTTTGCCTCTGGCGTAAAAACAACAGTTCCTGCTGCATCTACTGTATAAGTTCCTTTTCCTGCTATTACTAAAGGTGTTCCTGTTTTACCTGTATTTGCCGCATTTGTTGGATCTATTAAAATAATTGTTGATGGAACTACATTTCCATCTTCATCTGTATCATTGGCTCCAATTGTTGTTAATGTAATTGGATTGTCTTCTAATGCTGTCCCAGATTCACCAACTGCTACTGGTAAATCGTTTATTGCTGTAACTGTTATATCACCAGTACCTGTTACTGGTGGTGCAATACCATCTGAAACTGTATAGGTGAAATCTCCTGGATCATCTGTTCCGTTATATTCTGCAGGTGCATCATAAGTTAAGCCTGCAACTTCTGCAGGTGTTAATGTTGCTCCGTTTGCAACTACATCTCCATTTGCTTTTTTTACTACACCTAGTGTTGGTAAACCTGTAACTGTAATTGTTAATGTGTTTCCATCAGGATCTGTTGGTGCTGTGAAACCTAATGAAGTAGCTAAACTTTCTTCATCTACAGTTATTGCATTGCTACTTGCAACTGGTGGATCATTTGTAAATGTTGTTAATGTACCTGCATTTGAAGTAATTGGACAAACATAATCTGTTTTTGAGACAATTACTCTAAATTTATAATTATTTTGAGCAGCTGTAACTCCAGAAATGGTTAGTGTATTTGTTGTTGTTCCACTATAAACACTTCCGTTTAAAATAGTGTTGTACGTTGCTCCACCATTTGTACTTAATTCCCATTGAAATACGTTTCCATCTGTGGTTACTGAAAATGTTGTTGTTCCTCCAACAATAATATTTCTGTTTGGTGGTTGTGCTGTAATTGTTGGTGCTGTACCAGCAGAAGAAACATTAGAATTTGTTCCTGTATATGCTGTTGTAAAACCTGTTACTTTTCCGTCTGTTGAACTATAACCTGTTCCACTAACTTCACCTGGTTTTGTTGCACTTTCTTTATGACCTGCTTCGATTACATCATTACATCCATCTCCGTCTGCATCTGTATCAAACTGATCTATTTTACCATCTTGGTCTAAATCGTATCTATCGTCAATATTATCGGAATTTCCATCTACAAAACCAACAAGAGCTGGATCTTGGTAATCTAAAATTCCATTGTTGTTTGTATCTACAAATGGATCTCCACTTGTAGCATTTTCTGCTGTATCTAAAATACCATCATTATCGTCATCTAAATCACAACCATCTGCAACTCCATCATTGTCATTATCTGCATTATCGTCAAAACCATTACATTTATCTACAGAGTCTAAAACTCCATCTCCATCTGTATCTCCATCTACCTTAACAATTGCTGTTGCTGTATCACAGTTTGTTGTATTTACTTTTTCACAAATTTTATACGTAATTGTGTAGGTTCCTGTAGCAGAATTTGCTGGTACATTAACGTTTCCATTTGTATCTACAGTTACTCCTGTTAAACCTCCATCATTTTCTATTGTTATATTTATATCTGCGTCTGTAACTGCAACTCCATTTAACAAATCGTTTGTTGTAATATCACCAGATGCACCTCCAGTAATACCATTAACAACTGTAGTTGAAAAATCATCATTTACAGCATCAATATCATTTATTGCTATCACACTTGCAAAAGAGATATCATCTTCATGAACATTTTCTGTATACATAAAAGTTTGCGCACTTGTTAACTCTGTTGCATTTAAAGAAAATGTATTATCTATTTTTGTTGCTGTAATTTCTGCTGCTGTAATTGTGTGTGTTCCTTTATATATCCAGCATTCGTTTACATCTAAAATAGCGTTGTTGTTTGTATCTCCACTATCTAATGTCATAGTTGTACCTAATGACGATGTGAATGTAACCGCATTTAATGCTGTACCTCCTGAATTAATAACTGATGCTGTATACTCTATAGTATCGCCAGCATTATCACTACCATTTGGTGTTGTAGCATTAACAATAATGTTTACACCTTGGGCGTAAGAAAAACTTGATAAAAGCCCAATTACTAAAACAAGTAAAATTTTCCTTACCTGTTGCTGGGTTTTATCTTTTAAGTTGAAAATTGTGTGCATTTTTTTCATCTTTATTATTCTTTTGTTGTTTTGTTAGTTGTTGTTGTTAGAGGTAGAGTCTTTATCTGTTTCAGTTGCAGAGAAAACTTCTGTTTTATTTGTAATTATTGTTCCTGCTGTAGTTACAGTTGCTCCAATTTTTAAGGTTTTTGTTTCTCCTTTTTTTATTGTTAGAAGACTTAAATCCCAAATTCCTGTGGAAGCTGTATAAGTTGTATTTGTTGGAATTACTGAGCCTGCTGCATTATACGTTAAACCTGCTGGTAACAGATCTTTTACCATTACGTTTGTAGCGTCTGCATCACCATCATTTTTTAATGTTATCGTAAACACAATTGTGTCTCCTACTTTTTTGATTGGCTTGTCTATTGTTTTTGTTAAACTTAAATCAACTAAACAAGCGTCGTTTAAAGTATTGTCTAATACTGCTGCAGTTGTGTTTTGTTCGTATCCTAAACCAGCACCATCTAATAGTGGATTTCCTGTAGCATTAGAAGCTGTTCCTAAATTAAATAAACTACCTCCAACACTTCCTCCTGCAAGGGATGTTAAATTTGCTTGCATAATTGCACCTGCGCCTTCTATTGCATCTGGACAACCATCGTTATCTGAATCTGTATCTAAATAGTCTGGAATACCATCTGAATCATTGTCTTCTGCATTAAAAAATACATGTCTTGGATTGTTGTAAAGATCTATTCTACATTCGTCAAAACGAATAGAAAAATATCTATCTATTTGTGCTGATCTTGTTTTTTCTGCACCAATTGTGAATAAAAATTGGTTGGTATCTCTTTTTTGGAAGAAAGAGCGATATCTATTATCTGTATCTACTGGTTCTACTGGTGCAGACATATTAGTTTTTGAAATAAATTTTAATTCTGCACCTGTTTGAGTAACATTTATGTTTGATGGTTCGCCAATACTATAACCTACAATATTTTGAACCTTGTAAAATTCTTTTATTCCTGATGCTCCATCTATATCTTGAATAAAACCACCTACTCTATCTACTGTAGAAGGTGTAGTTGTACCTGTTAAAACAAAACTAAATCGGAATTGTATGCTTAAATCTGCTCCAACTGCACCTGTTGCAAATCTAAGTCTTGGTTGGAAAGCATCATTATCTCCTAAATTTTGATCTATACTTAAAATTGAAACTGAAGCACTTTTTTGCACTATCGTTACAATTCCATCTAATGTTGCATTTACTAATGGAAAACGGTATTGTGCATTTAATGTTCCTGCACCTGAACCTGTTCCTGTAATATATGTTCCTCCTTTAAAGCTGTATGAAAAACCATCACAAGTTCCTGAACCATCTGTATAAAAACCATAGCCTTCAGTTACATCTGTAATACCGTCATTATCGTCATCTAAATCTAGAGCATTTGGTATTCCATCATTATCTTCATCATTACATGTTTTTACAGTTGAATTTAAATAATAAGAATTTGGAGTTCCGTAAGAAGCTGTTGTAACCTTTCCATTTGCATCAACAGTTGGAGTACCTGAACCATAAAAACCATTATCATCTGCATCTGCATTTGTTACCGTTCCATAATAGGCTTCGTCTGCATCTGAACAACCATCGTTGTCTGAATCTGAATCTAATGAGTTAGGAATGCCATCATTATCTGAATCTATATCACACACAAATTCATATTGTAAATCTGCAATTCCTATTCTTTGTCTTGTATTTGGATTTGTTAAATCATTAAAATATTGAAAACTAATTTCTGATACTGGCTCAAAAAACTTTAATGTGATTACACCATTTGCTTGGTTTGGGCTATCTACATCTGCTATACCGATTATTTCATTATTACCTAAATAACTAACTGCGGATCCTTTTGATATAATATTTGTAGTTTCTGAAATAATAATTGTTGTGCCATCATTTCTTTTAGCTGTTACTATTATTCTATCTTTAAAATCTGAGCCTCTAGCATCTATATCTTGTACACTAAAAGTTAGATTATTTACTTCATTTGAAAAATTAAATTTAGTAATACCTCCACCTATTTCTCCTGGTGCATTAACAACTTGTAAAACGGTTCCTAAACCAAAAGCATTGGAAATATTTATAAATTCTAAACCTGGGTTTGCTGCATTATCTGTAAAAGAAACTGTTAAATTATGATTGTCTACTAAATTTGAAACAATAGGTAAGTTTCCTGAAATATCTGTAGTTGATGGCGTTACACCAAAATCGGTATCCCAATCAAAAAAGCCTTTGGTTGGTGTAGTACAGTTATCTTCTACAGTATCTAAAATACCATCGTTGTCATCATCTAAATCTGCAAAATTTGCTATACCGTCGTTATCAGTATCTAAACAAGTATTTTTTGAAGCATCTATATAAAACGAAGTAGGAGTTGCGTATGATGCTCCTACCACTTTACCATCTGCATCTACATTAGGTACACCTGTACCATAAAATCCATTATCATCTGTATCTGCATTTGCAACTGTACCATAGTATGCTTCATCTGCATCTGAACAACCATCACCATCTGAGTCTGAGTCTAAAGAATCTTCAATGCCATCTCCATCTGTATCTCTACAGATAATTGCACCAATTGTTATAGAGGTTGTTAATAATTCTGCCACAATATTTCTACCTACACCATCATCAATATTAATATCATCTACTATTAAATTAAATGAACTTACTGGGGTTTGTGGTGTAAATGTTGCATTATAACCAAATTGTATGTTATTGTCAGCATTATTAAAAATTACTTCTGATACTGCGCCTTGTGTTACAAAATTGACAAAATTAAAATTATCTAATTCTGCTTGGGTTACGTGTGCAACTGGTACTGCACCAACTGGAGAGGTTCTTATTTGAGCTGAACCTAAGATATTTGAACCTGAACTTAAGTTAGACCAAGCACCAGGTATATCTACAGCAATAGCATCTTGTGCATCTGCATTATCCATATTACCAATACCACCTAAACCAATAGAAGTAATTTTAAAAGGTAAACCCGAAGATGATATTGTAGAAACTTTTAATTTTGGTTGATCATCTTGACTTCCACTTGCTCCAATTTCAAATACAATATTTCCAGTTGTAATGTCTGTTACAATAGTACCATCATTTGGGCCAAAATTTGTTATAGCATTGTTGTTACCCACTGTTCCAGCTGCTTCTAATATAACTGTATTACCATTTGTATCTTCATATACTAATTTACCTCCAGAATTTACATCACCTAAAACACTTAAAGAGCTATTTAAAGTAAATGTAGATCCTGTAATTATTTGACAACCTTCATCTGTATCTAAAATACCGTCATTATCATCATCTAAATCGCATAGATTATCTATACCATCGTTATCGGAATCTACTCCAGATGGAAAAGGGCAGCTACAGGCCGTAACATTAGCGTTATTAGAATCTCCTGTAGCCTGACCATTTGTTTGGTCTACGCTAGTGGGAATACCTGTTGTACCAACACTTGCAGTTAACCTTCCTTGAGCATCTATGTCTGTTCCCGTTAAATTTACGGCTCCTTCTTCGGCATCAAAACACCCATCTCCGTCTGAATCTAAATCTAAATTATTCGGAATTCCGTCTAAATCTGTATCTAAATCTGCACAAAAACCTGTTAATTGAGTTATTCTTAGAGACGAATTTAGAACATGGGTAAATGTTAATTTTAATCTAGAAATTGAAATACCAGAAAAATTAAAAAATACAGTACCAACAGCATCACTTGAAGTATTATCTCCATTAACATTATTATTAGCTGTTGTAAAAAATGTATTTCCAGATGATTGTACTTGAGATCCTAAAGTAGTGTAATTACCAGATGATAAATTTATTAGACCTCCATTAATATCATAAGCCTCTACTAAAACACTTTCATCTTCATCAAAATCTGTTATTTTAAATTGTGCGTTCCTTATGTTATGAGAAAATTTTTGATCTATAGAACCACTTTCTCCACTACTAGCTGAACTTTTAAATATAGGACCTTGCTCCCCTGCTCCATTAAGATTTTGAGTAGTAATATTTATACCACCTGATTCGTCAAACGTATAAGTTATATCGGTTGCTGAAGTTGTGTATGTTCCGTTATTTCCACTACTTATGCTACCAAAACCGAGAGTAGCTCCTATTTCTGAATTATTGTTTCCTGTACAATACTCGTTTTCATCTAAAATTCCATCATTGTCATCATCTAAATCTACAGAATCTGGAACACCATCATTGTCTGAATCTAACTCTTGAGAGGTTAACTCTATATCATCTATTGCTATATCGCTTCTAAACCCAAGTCCTCTAACTCCTTCAAATCTAACAATTATACTTTGATTGCTATAACCACTTAAATCAGCTGAACCAGACAACCATACATCTCCTTGGTTTCTTGTTCTAGAAAAAACTGTTGAAAATGAAGCACCATTATTATTACTTACTAAAACATTTAAAGTTCCCATTCCAGCATCTCCAAACATATGATATTTGAAATTTAACTGACCATTACCTCTATTTATAAGTGAAAAATCTTTTTGCAGCCAAGCTCTATCACCATCAACTCTTGGATCACTTGCTTCAATATACATATAAAAATTTCCTGTAGCTCCAGTGGAAGGACCTGTGGAGCCAGAAGGAGTACCTCCACTATCTCTTGTCCAATTAAAATTATCTCCGGAAGCATTTACCCATCCATCTAAGCCTGTTTCAAAACTATCTTGGGCATTTGATGAACTTATAATTGTAAAAACAAATAAAAAAAGAGTAAAAATATTCTTAAAATATGTTGATACTCTCTGATTTGAACTATTTGATTTGATGTAATTTTTTTTCATACCGTGGACTTTATGTTTCTGTTTAAACATGTATGTTATGAACTGAAATAATTTGTAAATTATTGATTATTACAAGTTGTTTTCGTAATTCTAATTCTATTTTTTCTTAAAAGAAAAACAAATATAAACTTTTTCTTAACATATATTTAAGAAAAAAATTAGAAGCGACTTGGAAATGTTTATTGAAAGTAAAAATTCGTTAATATTATATTTTTGATTGTTTCATATCATAAATGGAAAAAAAATGATAATTATTAAAAAAAATATTGTGTATCACAAAAATAATTATGAAAAGTGACAAATTGTCTACATTTTAAATCAAAAAATTAAATATTTAACAAGTTCCGTTTCATCCCTTGTACTTTACATATCGTCATTAAACAGAGAAACTAAGGATATTAAGCTGCTTATTTAGAATCATTATAAATTAAAATTTACAAACCTCTTTCTTTTTTAATCTTGTCATAAGCAGTTTGTATGCTTTGAAATTTTTCTTTTGCACCTTGTAAATGCTCGCTACCTAAGTCTTGTAATTTATCTGGATGATACTTTTTAACCATTTTTCTGTAGGCCTTTTTAACTTCGTCATTCGTAGCCGATTTTTCTATTTCTAAAATTTTATAGGCATTATCTGACGCATCATAAAACATGGCTTTTATAGATTCAAAATCTCTAGAATTTATATATAGGTAGTTGGCAATTTTATGTATTTCTTCAACTTCTTTTTCGGTAACAAATTCGTCAGCTTTTGCGATTCCGAATAAAAAATGCAGTAATTGCAAACGAGAAGCATGAGACATATGCTCTCTAATTTGTATACAAACCTGTCTTGCAGAAATATCTTTTTTTACAACCCCTTTAAATAGTTTAAATGCACTGTTGGCCCTTTCTTTACCATACATGCCTAAAAATTGAGATCTTACAAAGTCTAGCTCTCGTTTGTCTACCTTTCCATCTGATTTTATAACTATTGATGCTAAAACTAGTAAACTCATTTCAAAATCGCCAGATTGTGTGTTTACGCGAGTATTTCTTTTTTGTTTTTGCTGATATTCACCCTGTTCTAAGAGTAAATCTTTTTCAGAAAAACCATCTACAAAACTACCAATTGCAAAACCTATTGCAGCACCTATTGGACCCCCTAATGTAAAACCCAAACCAGCACCCAACCATTTTGTAAAATTTGCCATACTTTTAATCTTTTTCTTTAGAATTACTAAGTAGCAAAGTTACAAAGTTCCTTTTAAAGTTTGATGTTTGAAACCTTCTGTTTATCATGTTTTAAAACTTGACAACTTTGCTTTATGCAACCTTAGTCTTAATTAGGTTAAAAGTAAATTTTGCGTGAAGGATTGAGGCATTTGTTTGAGCTCTTTTTTCTTTTTCAGAAAAAAAGCGAGTGCTGAAAGCCTGACGATTTTTTAAAATAGAATGTAGTGATAACGGAATAGTATTTTTAAAAATTGGCACGCCCAAAAAAAGAAAATAATAAGTATCTTTGCAGAGAATAAAATTAAAAATTATGTATCCAGAAGAATTAGTAAAACCAATGCGTGACGAATTAATTAACGCAGGTTTTGAAGCATTATATACGAGTGAAGATGTTGAAAAAGCAATGGCAAAAAAAGGAACAACTTTAGTAGTTGTAAATTCGGTTTGTGGTTGTGCTGCAGGTACTGCAAGACCAGGAGCTATTGCCTCTTTAGGTGCAGAAAAAACACCCGACAACTTAACAACAGTTTTTGCAGGTGTAGAAAAAGAATCTACACAAAAAGCACGTGAATTTATGATTCCTTTTCCACCTTCATCACCAGCAATGGCGTTGTTTAAAGATGGAAATTTAGTACATATGCTTGAAAGACATCATATTGAAGGTCGTTCTGCACAAATGATTGCACAAAATTTAGCACAAGCTTACGAAGAGTTTTGTTAATCCCATCCTAAATCCTTCCCTGAGGGAAGGACTTTGAGACACATTTTTCTTTTTTGAAAATTTTGGGAATTGTAAACAGGTTTTTGAATGCTTAATTATTTAAAAACTGTTGAATTTTTTTCAAAAAGATAACTTTTTAAAATCCACGTTTTTACGTGGATTTTGTATTTTTATAAAAATTTAAAATATGGCTTCTTTATATTCCACTTATACAACTGAAGAGTTAAAAAAGAAAATTAAAAAGCAAAAAACAATGGCAATAATTCATGGTTTTATTGTTTTATTAATGATTGTTTTTGCTATTTTCACATCTATAGAAAATGGTATTTCTTTTCAAACTTTTTTACCTCTATTTTTTATTCCTATGGAAATTATAATGCTTTTTGAATTATAAAAATTAAAAAAAGAATTGGCTGAAAGAACTAAATAATGAACGAAGAAAAAATAATTTCTAACACGATTGCATTTGTAAAAGAAGCGTTAAAAAATGCTGAAGGTGGACATGATTGGTTTCATGTTGAGCGCGTTTTTAAAAATGCCATTTTAATTTCTAAAGAAGAAAAAGCCAATGTTTTTGTAATTTCTTTGGCTGCTTTATTGCACGATATTGCAGACCCTAAATTTCATAATGGAAATGAAACTATTGGCCCTAAAAAAGCACGTGATTTTTTAATTTCAGAGAATGTACCTAAAGAAATAGGCAAACACGTTGTGAATATTATAAAGCATATTTCTTTTAAAAATACTTTTGATAAAAAAGGCAAAGAATTTACTTCTAAAGAGTTAGAAATTGTACAAGATGCTGATAGATTAGATGCCATTGGCGCAATTGGAATTGCACGTTGTTTTAATTATGGTGGTTTTAAAAATAGACCTTTATATGACCCAGAAATTGTACCTAATTTAAATATGACCAAAGAAGAATACAAAAACTCTACTGCTCCAACTATTAATCATTTTTACGAAAAATTGTTGTTGTTAAAAGATCAAATGAATACAGATACTGGAAAACGAATTGCGCTAGAAAGACATAAATTTATGGAAAAATACTTAGAGCAATTTTATAATGAATGGAATGGTGTTAAATAATTTTTTATTATTGAAATATATTTTATCATAATTTAAAACTATTTAAAACAACACTTTAAAAGATGTTTTTAAACTTGTTTTAACTTCACTTAAATAGATTGTAAGACTTTGTATTTTAAAAGCTCTTAAAATGGCTAAAAATAAATTTTAGTATCTAATTTTCTTTTGCAACCTCTAAGGCAGTAATTTTAAATTCAAGTTCAGAAAGTTTTGCAGCTTTTTCTATAATTTCATCTACTGTTAAATTAGAACTCGAATTTATACTGTTTAAAACTTCGTTACTTTTAAACGTATAATAATTTAGTGTTTCTTCTATTTTATCTTCCATCTTTAATTTTATTGCACAAGATTTAACATTTCACTTCTATATTTTGATGCAGACTTACCTGTAAACTCTTTAAATAATTTATTGAAATGAGAAAAATTATTAAATCCACACTCAAAACAAATATCTGTAATACTACTATTACTTTCTGATAGTAATTTTGTGGCATGAACAACTCTATATTCATTTACCAGTTTTGTAAATGTTTTGGTAGTTGTTTTTTTAAAAAAACGGCAAAATGCAGGTACAGTCATACTCACTACTTCAGCAATTTCCTCTAAAGCAATATGCCTATTAAAGTTTTCATTTATATGTTTAAAAACCAAATCTATCTTTTCACTGTCTTGTGGTTGCGTTTCAAACGCAAAACCATCTGCATTTAAAATAGTATAATCATCTGTTGTTGCTAGTTCTTTTAAAACATTTAAAAAAGAAATTATTCTATCTACACCTTCTAAATCAACTAATTCTTCAATTTTTGCACCAATTCTTTTTTTAATTTCAATATTAAAACGAATTCCTTTTTTTGCTCTTTCAAAAAGTTGATCTATAGCAACCATTTCTGGAATTTTAAAGAAATCTTCTCCAAGAAAATCTGGCTTAAATTGTATTAAAGTTTCTGAACCATTGGTGGTTAGTCTGTCCACAAAACCTAAATGCGGTAAATTAGAACCAATTAAAACTAACTGACTGTTATTAAAGTAGCTGATATGATTACCAATATGTCTTTTTCCTTTTCCTTTGTTTACATATACTAACTCAATTTCTGGATGAAAATGCCAAAATGCTTTTTTTGTTTTTAAAAACTGAACGTGTTTTTTAACCAGTAAGGAACTACCAAAACTTGGGGTAATTTTTTCTAATGTAGGTTTTGTTTTCATGGTTACTTTTATAAATGCAAAATTACAATACTAAAAAGTAATAAAATATATAAAATTACCATTTATGTGTACTATATTAACATTACATTAATTTAACACAATATATATTGATAATTTAGCACATAAATTTGCCAATTTTGATGTTTTTAGGATCTTAAATCTGCCATAGATTTGCACTGTTAATCATAACAAACAAAAAAAAAGAAAAATGAAAACAATTAAAAAATACTTAGTAGTAGCATTAATGTTCGGAACATTATTAGGTTACGCAAACGAAAACAATACTCCTGTTAAAACTATTGATGTAAAGAGAGTAAAAGTTGAATTTAACGCTGTTAAAAAAGGAAATACACTTACTATTAAGCAAGAAAATGGTGTTACTTTATATACATCTAAAATTACAGAAGCAGGAACATTCTCTAAAACTTTTGATTTTTCTGCATTAGCTTCTGGAAGTTACATTGCTGAGTTAGAGAAAGATTTCGAAATTATAAAAAAGTCTTTTAAAGTAGAAAATGGAACTGTACTTTTTTCTGAAAAAAATGAAACTGAATTTAAACCCGTAATTAGAACTGAAAACGAATTGGTTTTAATTTCTAAAATTTCTTTCAATAATAACCCTTTACAAGTAACTCTTTTGTATAAGAATGAGGTTATTTATTCTGAAACAATTAAAGAAACAGAAGCAATTTTAAACAGGGTATATAGACTTTCTAAAGAAGAAAAAGGAGATTACAAAGTTATTATTCACGACAATTACAGAACTTATATTCAAGATTTTAACATTTAAAAAACAATAAATATAGTATCAAATTTTGCTATGAATTTTGAATTAAAAGCGAGCTAGTTAATGCTCGCTTTTTTTTATTATTTTCCTGGAAAATCAGGCTTTCTCTTGTTTAAAAATGCAGTGGTTCCTTCAACAAAATCTTCAGTTCCAAAACAGTTTCCAAAAGCTTCAATTTCGGTATCATAACCATTTACACCATCTTTAAAACTAGCATTTACAGCTTTTATAGCAGCAGAAATTGCTACTGAAGAGTTTCTTAAAATTTTAGAAGCAATTTTTTCGGCTAAAGGCAATAATTCTTCTTGAGAAACTACATGATTTATTAAACCGCATTCTTTTGCTTCGTTTGCAGAAATCATGCCTGCTGTCATAATTAGCTCCATTGCTTTTCCTTTTCCTACTAATTGTGGTAAACGTTGTGTACCACCATAACCTGGAATTACTCCTAAAGAAACTTCAGGTAAACCCATTTTTGCATTGTCAGAAGCAACTCTAAAATGACATGCCATTGCCAATTCTAAACCTCCTCCTAAAGCAAAACCATTTATAGCTGCAATGACTGGTGTAGCTAAGTTTTCTATAAAATTAAATAATATTCTTTGCCCTTCTTTTGCTAAAAACTGGCCTTCTTCAACTGAAAAATGAGCAAATTCAGAAATATCTGCTCCAGCAACAAAAGCTTTGTCTCCACTTCCAGTTATTATAATTGTTTTTACTGCTACATCACTCTCTAAAGCTCTAAACGCTTCGTGTAACTCTTGAATAGTGGCTTTATTTAAAGCGTTTAATTTTTTAGGTCTATTAATGGTTATTTGTGCTATACCATTGTTTTGTGTGATTATTAAATTTTCGAAATTCATTTTTATTATATTTTAATTTTTTATATGAAAAATTTTACTAAAAAACTGCAACTGTACTTTTTATTGCTTAGGTAAAACTACAGTAAAAACAGTTCCTTCACCTTCTTTAGATGTAAATGTAATTGTACCTCCATAAGCTTCAATAATATTTTTAATAATTCCCAATCCTAATCCCATTCCACTTGTTTTGGTTGTAAATTTCGGTTCAAAAATTAATTCTTTCACGTCATCAGACATTCCTTTTCCATTATCGGAAACCACTATTTTTACATTTGTATTTTCTGAAGAAACTACTACTTCTACTATTGGGTTTTCTTCTTTTTCTGTTGCTTGCAAAGCATTTTTAACCAAATTGGTTACAATTCTAATTAATTGTGTTTTATCTAAAAAAGCATCTAATGTTGGTTCTTGAGGTTTGTATTTAATTGCTTTTTCGTTAAAAATATCTAATGCCAATTTTACAACACCAATTACTTCAATTTTTTCTTTTTTCTGTGATGGCATTTTTGCAAAATCAGAAAATGCTGATGCAATTGAACTCATTACATCTATCTGTTGAATTAAAGTTTGCGAATATTCTGCTAATTTTTCTTTAATCTTTGGATCTTCTGGGTTAAATTTTCTTTCAAAACTTTGTACGGATAATCGCATTGGAGTCAATGGATTTTTTATTTCATGAGCAACTTGTTTTGCCATTTCTCTCCAAGCTTGTTCACGTTCACTTTTTGCTAATTTGGCGGCACTTTCCTCTAATTGATCAATCATGTTGTTATAAGCATCTACCAATACCTCAATTTCTGAACTTGCTTTGTTTAGTATAATTTTTTCATTACGCTCGTTTAAACGAGTTTGCTGCATTTTATCTGAAATTG
The DNA here is from genome assembly GCF_005885675.1 of Polaribacter aestuariivivens. GTDB lineage: Bacteria > Bacteroidota > Bacteroidia > Flavobacteriales > Flavobacteriaceae > Polaribacter > Polaribacter aestuariivivens. The sequence continues at coordinate 473,084 of NZ_VANR01000003.1, read as the reverse complement.
TTTTTATTGAGCGTGTAATGTAACTTGACAAGAAGAATGCAAATGCAATTGCTATTAAAAACATTAAAATATATACCAAGCCTAATCTGTACATAAACTCTTTAAGTTCGTGTTCAATTTCTGAATTGTCTTGTGTGAATTGTAATTCTAAAATACCTATTCTTTTGTACTTAGAATCGTTTATATATGAGTATGATGTTTGATAGCTTTTATCTTCTATTTCTAAATTTTTTAAAATTCTATGGTTGGAATTTTGAGCTAATTCTTTAATAATTTTATCGGAAAGTGGTTTTACATCAATTTTCTCGAAAGCACTTGCAATAGACGATTTTAAAAGGTTTCCGTTTAAATCATATATAGCAATATTTAATTTATTTATAGACGATATTTCGTAAATACGTTCTTTAAAAATTTTATCTAAATTCTCTGTATTTACTGCATATGTTGTTTTGTTTCTTAGCTCTAACTCTATGGTTTGTTTGGTTGTGGCTTCTTTTCGTTCAAAACGCTGAATGTTATAATCGTCAGTTTGTTCATCATATTGATAAACTGTTACGACCACAATTAAAATTGATGCCAATAACACCAATAAAATCATAGATAAAAATATCCGAATTCTTAAAGAAACATTTTTAAATGTACTCAAATTACTGTGCTTTAATTTGTTTTGTTTTCATCGTTAAAAGATCGTCGTAATCACCATCATTATCCCAATCGTATTTGCTTTTTGCTAAAAAACCTTCCTCTGTTTTTGTTACATGATAACTCACTTTCATATCTCTTTCATTATAAAAAAATTCTACGAAAAGTGAGTCGTTTTCTACACGCCATTTTCCATTAGAATTAGAGTTTTTTTCTCCTTTTTTGTTGATAAACCAAGCTGAAAAAGTTCCATCTGAATTGTATTTAGATTGCGCCAATAATTCAGGATCATTTTCAAATTTATCTTCATAAATTTCTAAAGAATCTGATTTTTGATAAGTTGGCATTTCTAATTTTAAATAGGTAGTTTGCCAGCTTTTAGTCATGTATTCTTTTAAAGAAGTTTCTGTATCATTTTTACAAGCAACAAAAAACGTTCCGAAAATTATTAAAAATATAATATGTTTTAATTTCATTGTGATTATTATTTTGAGAATGACAAGGTACTTAAATAAAAAAGTCATTACAAATACTGTAATGACTTTTGTTCTGTTAAAAATAAATAGCTTTATTCGACTTTTATTTTAATCGCATTATAATCGTCAGATCTTATTCCAATTAAACCAGAAACCGTTTTTCCACTAGCTATTATTACTCCATTTAAATTATACTCCAACAAATCGTTTTCAAATTTTTTATTAGCAGAACTTGCTGCAATCATGTTTCCTCCAGCTAAACCTGGACCAACAACTAAACCTATTGGTGTAGAGCTTGTTTGAGTTTGAAAACCATTTTGATTAGAAGTTGTATATAAGTTCATTGGAGTTAATAACAAATACCATAAATACGAAGCAGGACTCTGTTTTAGTGATCTAAAAACATTATCAGTTTCCATAATATAAGGCGAAGTTCCATCGTCGTAAATCAATTTAATATCTTGACCGAAAACCAAATCTTTTCCGCTATTATTTGTAATTTTTACAGCAACCAATCTTACTCCTTTCGCTATTTCTTTCTTTTTATATTTTTTCTTTAATAGTTCGTACTTATATTCTAATGATACGTTATTATCTGTGCTTTTAGAACGGTAATTTAAATTATTAGGGTTAATGGTTTTGTAACCAGATGCACAACTAGAAAAGGCAGCAACAAATGTTAATAGAAGAATAATTTTTGCAAATTTCATTTTTATTTTTTTTAGGTTGATTATTTTTTGCGAATATACTATTTTGAGTGAGTTTTAAAAATCCTGTGCCTTTAACCCACTATATTTACTATTTTCCCAGGAACTACAATTACTTTTTTAGGAACTCTTCCTGCAAGTTGTTCTTGTGTTTTTTCGTGCTCCATTACTGTTTTTTCAATTTCATCTTTTGATAACTCTAAAGGCAACTCTAAAGTAAAACGCATTTTTCCATTGAAAGAAATTGGATAATTTTTAGAACTTTCTACCAAATGTTTTGCATCAAAAACTGGAAAAGGAGCTGTTGAAATAGATTTTTTATTACCTAATTTACTCCATAATTCTTCCGAAATATGTGGTGCATAAGGAGACAATAAAACTAATAATGGCTCTAAAATTTCTTTCTTATTACATTTTAAAGCTGTCAAATCGTTTACAGCAATCATAAAGGTAGAAACAGAGGTGTTAAAAGAAAAATTCTCGATATCTTCTTGTACTTTTTTAATGGTTTTATGCAATACTTTTAATTCGTCTTTTGTTGCTTTTTCTTCGGATACAATTACACCATCTTCAGAAATGTATAATTTCCATAATTTCTTTAAGAAAGAATACACACCAGAAATACCTGAAGTTTTCCAAGGTTTAGCTTGTTCTAAAGGCCCTAAAAACATTTCGAACAAACGCAATGCATCTGCTCCATATTCTTTTACAATATCATCTGGATTGACCACATTGTATTTCGATTTGGACATTTTTTCTACTTCTCTACCAACCTTGTATACGCCATCTTCTAAAATGAATTCAGCATTTTTATAATCTGCATTTAAAGGATGATTTTTAAAACCTTCTACATCTAATTCATCAGAATTATTTACCAAAGAAACATCTGCATGTAGTGGTGTTTTGGTAATCATTACCAAATCTGCAAAATTTGGATCGAGCAATTTATTGTCTAACAAATAGTTTTTTACAATTGTTTCAAATTCATCATCATTAGAAAATAAACTTTTAGAAACAAAAACTGTTGGAATTTTCTCAATAACATCGTCATTTGATTTATCAATATTACAACCATTCTTTACAAAAGAAGTGGCTTTGTAAACAAATGCAGAAGTACCCAAAATCATTCCTTGGTTGATTAGTTTTTTAGCAAATTCATCTACAGGAACAAGACCTTTGTCAAACAAGAATTTTTGCCAAAAACGAGCGTATAACAAATGCCCTGTTGCGTGTTCTGAACCTCCAATATATAAATCTACTTCTTTCCAATAATCAAGTGATTCTTTACTTGCAAATTCGGTTGAATTTTGCGAATCCATATATCTATTAAAATACCAAGAACTTCCAGCCCACCCTGGCATTGTGTTTAACTCTAAAGGATATACTGTTTTGTTTTTTAGTTTATCATTCGAAACTACTTTATTTGCACGAGAATCCCAGGCCCATTCTGTTGCGTTTCCTAAAGGAGGTTTTCCATCTTCAGTTGGCAAGTATTTCTCTACTTCTGGCAACACAATTGGCAAGTGTTTTGCGTCAATCATTTGTGGCATTCCATCTTTGTAATATACAGGAAAAGGTTCTCCCCAATAACGTTGTCTACTAAAAACGGCATCACGCAATCTGTAGTTAATTTTTCCGTAACCAAACCCACGTTTTTCCATTTCGAAAATGGCCAACTTTAATGCTTTTTGATATTTTAATCCTGATAAGAAATCGGAATTTGCAATTACAGTACCTTGCTTTTCTGTGTGTGCTGCTTCAGAAATGTCTACACCTTCAAAAATATTAGGAATCGGAATTCCGAAATGTTTTGCAAAATCGTAATCACGTTGATCTCCACAAGGAACCGCCATAACTGCACCCGTTCCATAACCTGCTAATACGTAATCGCCAATCCAAATTGGAATTTTTTCACCAGAAAAAGGATGAATTGCATATGCTCCTGTAAAGGCTCCAGATATGGTTTTTACATCTGCCATTCTATCGCGTTCAGAACGTTTTGCTGTTGCTTTTATATATGCTTCTACCGCTGCTTTTTGGGCAGGAGTAGTGATTTTAGAAACAAGCTCGTGTTCTGGAGCTAATGTCATAAAAGAAACTCCGTAAATTGTATCTGGACGTGTAGTAAAAACCTGAATCCTATCTCTGACTCTCTTTCCTGAGGAAAGAGACACTGTTGGGTTTTCAACTGTATCTGAAACGGTTTGGATTTGTTCTTTCTCTAGTTTTTGTAACTTATAAAATTGATTGTTTAGTTCTTTTTCAATTTTAAAAATTACAGTTTCAATATCTCCAATTACCTCTTCATTTGTAAAACGAATTACTTTAAAACCACTTTTTTGTTCTAATTCTAAAGTTCTTTCTTCGTCTTTTTCTAATTGATAATCATGAATATTTCCATCAACTTCTATGATTAATCTTTTTGATAGACACACAAAATCAACAATAAAATCATTAATTAAATGCTGCTGTCTAAATTTAGATTTTAACTTTTTCCCTTTTAAATATTTCCATAGAATAGCTTCAGCAGGTGTTGGGTTTGCTCTCATTTCTTTCGCTTTTTCTAGCAACAAATAAGAATTGTTTCCCCCTGTTATATAACCTTTTACTTCCGATTGCACATTTTCTCCCTTTCCTTCGGAAAGGGTTGGGGATAGGACTTCAAAAGTAACCATTGCTCCTTGTGAACGCCCAATCCAATTGGTTTGAGAATCTTTTAATGGCTGTGGCCAATCTATGGTTTCTAAACCATCTAACAAGCGTTGTGCGTATGCAGAAATTCGCATAGACCATTGTGTCATTTTTTTACGAACAACTGGATGACCACCTCTTTCTGAAACACCGTTTACAATCTCATCGTTTGCCAAAACTGTACCTAAAGCAGGACACCAATTTACTTCTGTATCTGACAAAAATGTCAAACGATATTGTAATAAAATTTCCTCTTGTTCTGTTTTTGAAAACGCTTTCCATTCTTCCGCTGAAAAAGGTTTTACATCTTCATCACAAACTGCATTTACTTTTGTGTTTCCTGCTGTTTTAAAGATTTTTTCTAAACTTGAAATATCTTCTGCTTTGTCTGAATCTTTATTATACCAAGAGTTAAACAATTGAATAAAAATCCACTGAGTCCATTTATAATATTCTGGATTCGAAGTTCTTACTTCACGAGACCAATCAAAAGAAAAACCAATTTTATCTAATTGATTTCTATACGTTTTAATGTTTTCTTCAGTTGTTTTTGCGGGATGTTGCCCAGTTTGAATTGCATATTGTTCTGCTGGCAAACCAAAAGAATCGTAACCTTGTGGATGCAATACATTAAACCCTTGATGACGTTTGTAACGCGCATAAATATCTGATGCAATGTATCCTAAAGGATGCCCAACATGTAAACCTGCTCCACTTGGATAAGGAAACATATCTAACACATAATATTTAGGTTTTTCACTTTCATTACTGGCTTTAAAAGTTTGGTTTTCTGCCCAAAATTTTTGCCAATTCTTTTCTATTTCTTGATGATTGTATTGCATTGTAACTTCTTGATTTAAGGCGCAAATTTACGTTTATTCTTTTTAAGCAAAAAGTGTAATTCATCTAAAATAAAAAGAGGCTTCTAAATTTATTAGAAAGCCTCTTTTTATAAAAGTTTTTTTGTTAATTATAAACAACTTTTATATTTAGAACCTCTTTTATACAAGGTTAAGTTTAAGTTATCATCTTCATAAAATTTTACAATTGAATTATCGCAAGAAAATTTTAATTGATAAGATGTAATATTTCCAAAGTTATAATTTATCATTAACATTTCTCCAGAAATTGTATATTCTTGAGTTCCTGGAATGGCTTCATTTAAAAAAACATTATCAGAACCATAAAAAGTATACTTTTTACCAGCTTTAAAAGTATGCATTACATTGGTTTCAAAACCTTTTAAAAGCCATTCTCCACTTTCTAATAAAACAACTTTATCTTGTATTGTTAATTCCAAAGGAAAATCTTCATTAGTATTGTTACAATTTGCAAGTGCTATTGAAGTTAATAAAGTTAAACAGATAAAAAATTTGTTAATAAACGTTTTCATAATTGTCAGTTTTAGATTGTTAATTTGGTTATCACAAAACAACAACTAATATTTACCATATTAAATTTAACTTTACTGAGAAGGAAAAAAAAACGTGTAAAAACGAAAAATACCGCTTAAACGGATTTAAACAGTATTTTTTATTCTCAAAAATTAAAAAATATTAGTTGTTAGTTTCTTGTGCAGTAACTGGCACAGTAACAACTGTATTTGCCCAACCTAAATGCATTTCAGCAGTTGTACCTTCACCCTCAAAAACAATAGAAAAAGCTTCTATTTCATTATCTGGCTTTGAAACTTTACCAGAAACTCTTACAACATCTTGATCTTGTTTGTAAAAATAAGAACCCCAATAATTTATTTGGTTGCTTAATATGATTGTCCAATCACCATCTGTTGGAATTGCGTACATAGAGTATGTACCTGCTTTTACTTTTTTACCTCCAAAAATCACATCTTTATAAAAAGTGATTTCTGCAGATTCGTTTGCTCCTAACCTCCAAACTTTGTCTTTTGGAGCAAGTTTCTCTAAATCTCTTCCTTTTAATTGCGGACGACTGTAAACAACTTTTACTAATTTATTTGCATCTCGCCAATTTGTTGGAAAAGAGGCTGCATCCATTGGACTTACATCTAATTTCGGGAATTTTTGAGCAACTACATCTGCTGAACTAATTAAAGCAATTGCAAAAATTGCTAATGATAAAATGGATTTTTTCATAATATGTTATTGTTAAATTTTAATTTTTTAATCTAGTTTTACAAAAGTAATAATCATTACAATAAGTTGATTGTAATTTTGTGTAAAGGTTTTAATGGCAGCCACAATCTGTACTACAGTTTTTTTTGTTTTTAGAAGCAAAAAAATACTTTTTTACAAGAAAAAATACTGCAAAAGCTACTAATAAGTAAACAATAATTTGTTGCATTAACTTAAAATTTGATATGTAATAAACGATGCTATATATGCCAACAATCCCATTCCGAAAAGTTGAATTAATGGCCATTTCCATGTTTTTGTTTCACGTTTTACTATTGCCAAAGTTGCCATACATTGCATTGCAAATGCGTAAAAAATTAAAAGCGACATTCCTACAGGAAAATTAAATCGTTTTTTACCTGTTTCTGTATTTATTTCTGAACGCATTTTCTCTTTAATTGTGGTTGTATTTTCATCATCAGAACCAACACTATAAATTGTTGCTAAAGTACCTACAAACACTTCTCTTGCAGCAAATGAACTTATTAGAGCGATTCCTATTTTCCAATCATAACCTAAAGGTTTTATAGCTGGCTCTATACTTTTTCCCATGATTCCTATATAAGAATTTTCTAATTTTGCTGAAGCTATTTTTTGATTTAATTCATCTTCTGGTAAATTTTCATTAGCTAGATTTTCAACTATATTTTTAGCTGCATTTTTGTATGATTCTGGTCCGTTCGAAGCCAAAAACCATAGTATTATGGACAATGCTAAAATTATTTTTCCCGCTCCAAAAACAAATGCTTTTGTTTTTTCTACCACATCATAAAATACATTTTTTACAGAAGGCAATTTGTAGTTTGGCATTTCTACCACAAAAAAAGATTTTGAATTTATCTTTAAAGTTTTGTGTAAAATATAGGCTCCAATAATTGCTGATGCAAAACCTAGTACATACAACAATAACAATACCAAACCTTGTAAATTTAAAAAACCTATAATTTTTTTATTCGGTATTATTAATGCAATTAAAATTGCATACACTGGCAAACGTGCAGAACATGTTGTAAACGGAACAACTAAAATAGTTATCAAACGCTCTTTCCAACTAGATATGGTTCTGGTTGCCATAATTGCAGGAATTGCACAGGCTGTTCCAGAAATTAATGGAATTACACTTTTACCATTCATACCAAAACGTCGCATAATTTTATCCATTAAAAATACAACGCGACTCATATAACCTGTTTCTTCTAAAACTGCAATAAATAAGAACAAAATGGCAATTTGCGGAATAAAGATAAGTACACCTCCAATACCTGGAATGATACCTTCTGCCAACAAATCTGTTAAAACTCCTGGTTGAAAACTGTTTCTAGCAAAATCTGATAGTTCTGCAAAGGTACTATCAATCAAATCCATAGGCAATGTTGCCCAGTCAAAAATAGATTGAAAAATTACAAGTAAAATGAGAAAGAAAATTCCGTAACCAAAAATTTTATGGGTGAAAACTTTGTCTAATTTACTTCGAACATCTGTGGCTTTACTTTTGTCTACAATATATGTTTTCTTTAAAATTTTATTAATTTCTTGATAACGATATATGGTTTCTTTATGTTGATATTTTTTCAACTTAGACATGTCTTCTTTAAAAGCCAATAGTTTGTCTTTTTCGGCTTTTGTTATTGAAGTTGGGTAATTATTTTGAGTGACCATTAACCACAATTCATATAACGAATAATTGGGGCTAATTTCTTTTAGTTTATTAAAATAATCTGGATCAATTTTTGAGTTTATACCACAAAGTGGTGAAGCTTTTGCTGCTACATGACAACGAATAATAGCTTCTTTCACCTCATTAATACCTTGATTTTTTCTTGCACTAACCAGTACTACTTCTGTATTTAATTCCTTTTTTAAGGCAGATAAATCTATTGTAATTCCTTTTTTAGCCATTTGATCTACCATATTAATAGCCAAAACTGTAGGAATTTCTAAGTCTTTAATTTGAGAAAAAAGCAGCAGATTTCTTTTTAAATTTTCAATATCTGCAACTACTAAAATTACATCTGGAGATTCTTTAATATCTTTTTTAAGTAAGGTTTTTAATACAATACTTTCGTCAATTGAAGTTGGGTTTATACTGTAAGTTCCAGGTAAATCTGTAATAATTGCATTTTGTGTTGCCGATAATTTACTAGTTCCTTGTTTTTTATCTACAGTAACACCTGGGTAATTACCAACTTTTTGATTTAAACCTGTTAGTTGATTAAATAGCGAAGTTTTTCCAGTGTTAGGATTTCCAATTAAAGCAACTTTTATATCGTTTTTAGACATCAAATATTTGCTTTTAAGATTTTTATTTTAGATGCTGTTTCTTTTCTAATTGCTAAATGACTACCATTTACACAGATGTATAATGGATCTTTTAGAGGTGCAATTTGTATTAATTGTACTTCTGCTCCTGGCAAACAACCCATTTCCAATAACTTTAATGGTATAAAATCTAAAGATTCTTCAGAAATATAACCTAATTCACCAATGTTTAAAGATGCAATTGTGCTCAACGTTTTTTATTTGGAAAACAAAGATACTCATTTAGAATGATTCTAAACAAGTTGTGATATTCTATTTTTGATTACTTTTGAAAAAAATAAATTGAATATTATACCAAAACTATCCTTTTTAAAAGTTCTCTCCATAATATTATTTTTAATAATAGCGAAACATAACAATCATATTTCTGTTCCTTTTATTATAGTAATATTTATAATATTAACTAGTGTTTTTGAAAGTTTAGAAAATGGAGTAAACTTTGACATTGTCTCAGTATTTTTAGCTTTAATTGGGATTATTTTAATTTTATTTACTAGAAAAAAGAATAAAATATATTTAACTATAATTGGGTATTTATTAACCTATCCAATTCTTTATTCGTACTATTTTAATACAAATGTTCTTTCGAATCCAAAAAATGAAATTTACTTTTTTATCACTTCAATAAGTTACATTTTAATTTCAATGTACATCATTAAAGAAACAATAATAATTTCAAAAAAATCTATTGATTAGCATATTCTTCCTTCAACAAAAAAATATCTTTCTTTAGCTTTTCCATGTCTTCTTTTTCGGTACCATCGTAATAACCTCTAATTCGTCTTTCTTTGTCTACCAAAACAAATTGTTCTGTATGAATAAAATCGTCTTCTCCTCCATCACCTTCATCTAAAACAGCAAAATAACTTTTTCTTGCCAATTCGTAAATATGTTTTTTAGAGCCTGTAGTTACATTCCATTTACCATCAATTACGCCTTTATTTATAGCATACTCTTTTAACACGGAAACACTATCCATTACTGGTGTTACAGAATGTGAAAGAAACATAATATCATCATCATTTTTATAATATTCTTGCAACTCGTTCATATTATATGCCATTGCTATACAAATGGTTTTACAACGTGTAAAAAAGAAATCGGCTATGTAAATTTTGTTTTTGTAATCGCTATTTGTAATGATTTCTCCATTCTGGTTTGTCAATTTAAAATCGGCAATTTTATGATTTTTTTGAACATGCAACATGGTTTCATCTACCAATTTAGGATTTACATCTACAGGATTAAACACTTTTAATTTTTTATCTACTTTTAATAAATGATAAAATACAGGAATGGCAATAGCAGAAAATACTGCTAAAAAAATAAGTGTAGGTAACGATTTTTTAAAAAACTTAAAATCCATAAATCATGATTATTTATGCAAATTTACGACTTAAAAAATCGTTTAAAAGCTGTTTTTATGACGATCAATCTAAAATGTTTGTTAAAATAAAAAATCAACTTCTAATAGTTCTTTTACAACTCTCTTTAAAAACGTACATTTGTGCGTTTTTTAATTATGATTTAACGCTGAATGGAAATATTAATAAAAGCATCGCAATTTATTTTAAGTTTATCTTTATTAATTGTGTTGCACGAATTAGGGCATTTTATCCCTGCAAAATTGTTTAAAACGAGAGTAGAAAAATTCTACTTATTCTTCGATTATAAATTCTCGATTTTTAAGAAAAAAATAGGTGATACTGTTTACGGTATTGGTTGGATTCCTTTGGGAGGTTATGTAAAAATCTCGGGAATGATAGACGAAAGTATGGATACTGAGCAAATGGCTTTACCCCCACAACCTTGGGAATTTCGTTCTAAACCTGCGTGGCAACGTTTAATTATTATGTTAGGTGGTGTTTTTGTGAATTTTGTTTTAGGAATTTTCATTTATATTATGCTTATGTGGTCTTATGGTGAACAATTTTTACCAAACCAAAGTGTAAATGATAAAGATGGAATTTGGGTTCAAGATTCACTTGCCATGGAAATTGGTTTAAAAACTGGAGATAAAATTTTAACTATTGATGGTGAAAAAGTTAGAGAGTTTAATGCCATTACATTAGGTTTTATAAACGGAAATAACTTTACGATTGAAAGAAATGGTGAAGTTATAGAAAAAACACTTCCTGTTAATTTTATTTCTAAATTAATGGATAGAAAGAAAAATGAAGAAGGACCTGTTGTTGCTGCAAGATATCCTTTTACGATTTCTAAAGTTTTAAAAGACTCTATAAACGAAAATAGTGGTTTAAAACCTAGAGATATTATTACCTCAATTAACGGTGAAAGTATTAAATATTTTGATCAAGCAGAAGCTATTTTATCGAACTATAAAGGACAAGATATTACAGTTACCGTGAAAAGAGACAAAACAACTGAACAAATACCTGTAAAGGTTACAAATAGAGGAACTTTGGATGTACAGTTTGGTGCTGTTTCTTATAGCGATTTAGAAAAACTTGGTTATTACGATTTGGCTGATATTGAATATTCTTTTTCAGAAGCAATACCAGCAGGTTTAAAAAAATCTTGGAAAACCTTAACAGACTATGTAAAACAGTTGAAAAAGATTTTTAACCCAAGTACAGGAGCTTATAAAGGTTTGGGTGGCTTTATTTCTATTGGAAGTATTTTTCCTGATGAATTTAGCGCACAATCATTCTGGACAATTACGGCTTTTTTATCTATCATGTTAGGTTTCATGAATCTTTTACCAATTCCAGCTTTAGATGGTGGTCATGTAGTTTTTACGCTTTGGGAAATGATTACAGGAAAAAAACCTGGAGATAAATTTTTAGAATATGCACAAGTAGTAGGTTTTATATTACTGATAGCGTTGTTACTTTTTGCAAATGGAAACGATATATTTAGATTGTTTGATTAAAAAACAACTTTATAAAAAATAATTTAAAAACAAAAAACACTCATTTTAATGAGTGTTTTTTGTTTTTAAATTATTAAAGAACGATTAATAAAAGGAAACCATGTATACAATGCATTACACTTATCGCAAGCATAACCTTTTGTTCCTGGAATTAACCTTGCTATCCCTTTTCTTCTCATTCTGTGCTTTGATACAGATTTACATCTTGGACAGGCTTTCATAATTAATTAAAATTTGGTTAGAATTGTGCAATGTAATAAAAATCAATTGATTATCTGTACGTATCACTACGTATTTTAATTTTTAGATATTATTAAATTTGTTTGTTTTTATAATAGCTTGTTCATTTTTCCAATCAATCCATTTTTGCCCTTTTATTTTACGCATTACATTATCTATTGTTCTCATTACAAAAACATTATAAATTGCTTTTGATAAATTTTTAGGTTTTCTGGCAATTGCACGTAAACTCATAGAAAAACCAGGTGTAATGTATTTCATATAATGCCAATAACCTTCTGGCATATACAACACTTGCCCATGCTCTAAATTAGTTTTATAACCTTTTGCTTTTTTTAGTGCTGGCCATTTTTTAAAGTCTGGGTTTGAAAAATCAATATCTTCTCTAACAATTAAAGAATGTGGAATTTTATATAAATAATCGTTTTGCTTTTGATCAAACAAAATAATTTCTTTTTTTCCTTCAAAATGGAAATGAAAAATGTTTGCTAAATCTATATCATAATGCATGAATGTATAAGAATCTGTACCTCCAAAAAACAGCATTGGTAACCCTTTCATGAGTCGTAAACCAAAATCTGGATAGGTAAAATCTTTTTGTAAAATAGGCACTTCTTTTAAAACGTTCCAAAGAAAAATTCTGAATTTTGTAGGTTCTTTTTTTAACAAATCTACATATTCACTCATTTTCATTTTTGCATGTGGTTCATTAAAACCATCTTTAAAATCTACAGGTCTATCATCATATAAAGGCACAGTTTTGTCGCCAGCAACATCTTTAATATACTCTAAATTCCATTTTTTATAGGCTGGCCAATCTTCAATAAAACGTTCTATTACCACAGGTTTTTGTGGCTTAAAGTAGTTTTTTATAAAATCTTCTTTGGTGATGGTTTGCACCCTATCAATTTCAGATAAATTCAAGCTCATTTCTTTCTTTTTTACATTGCAAAGTTAAGAAAATGTAAAGAAAAACCATCTACTTTGTAAGAAGATGGTTTTTTTAAACAATGAAAATAAGTGCTTTTTTAACAGTAAAAACTTTAAAAAAGAGTTATTCTTTTTCTTTTGGGGTTATTTTTTTATTTGAGTTTTTTTCTTCAGTAACATCTTTTCCTTTTAAATAATCTGGCAATTGCATACCAGCCATGTTAAACATTTCTTGTAAAGGTGGTACTGCATTGTACATTCCAGAAATAAAGTTAGAGGTAGATGTTTTTCCGTCTTTTCCTCCTCCATTTTCCCAAACAGTAACTTTATCAATTTTAATGTTTTTAATGGCTTCTGCTTGTGTTTTTACCAATTCTGGTAACTTATCTGCAATTAATAATAACGCCGCGTTTTGAGAATCGTTTCCAGCTGCTTTTACAATTTGATCTAAACCTTGTGCTTGTTTTGTTAATACTTCGTACAAACCTTTTGCTTCTGCTTGAGCTTTTAGAAAAATTGCATCTGCTTCACCTTTTGCTATTCTTCTAATATTTTCTGCTCTTGCTTCCGCATCAATTTCTACTTTTCTTTTATCTATTTCTGCTGGTACAATAATATCTGCTAATTGAGATGAACGCTCTCTTTCTGCTCTAGCAACTTCTGCTTCTTGTTCTGCTGCGTAAGATTCTTTTAAGGCGTTTGCTGCCTGCACTTTTTCTGCTGCTATTGCTGTACGCTCTGCTTCTGCTTCTCTTTGTCTTCTTAATGAATCGGAATTTGCTACATTAATTTTTGCTTTATTTTCGCCATCTACAGCTTGTGCGTTTGCTGCTGCAACCTGTGTTCTTTCGTCTTGTACTGCGTTTGCTTCACCAATAGAACCATCTCTATTTTTTTCTGCAACTGATTTTCTTGCGGCGTTTATTGCATGTGCTGCAGCTTCTTTTCCTAAAGCTTCTATATAACCAGATTCATCAACAATATCTGTAATATTTACGTTGATTAATTTTAAACCTACTTTCTTTAATTCTGTTTCTACAGATTGCGAAATGTTTGTTAAAAACTTATCTCTGTCGTTGTTAATTTCTTCAATGTCCATTGAGGCTACCACCAAACGCAATTGACCAAAAATAATTTCTTTTGCCAATTCTTGAATATCTGGTAAACCCAAACCTAATAAACGTTCTGCAGCATTTTGCATGATACCTGGTTCTGTAGACACACCAATGGTAAATCTACTTGGTACGTTTACACGAATATTTTGTTTAGAAAGTGCATTTATTAAATTCACTTCTATAGACATTGGTGTTAAATCTAAAAATTCGTAATCTTGAATTACTGGAAAAATAAATGCTGCTCCACCATGAATACATTTGGCTGATTCACCTCCACCAACTTTTCCGTAAACAACTAAAATTCTGTCTGAGGGACATCTTTTGTAGCGTTTAATCATTGCAATAATTAATATGAAAATAAAAAGAATTGCAATTCCAACTCCTATTAAACCAGGAAATTGGTCAATTTGTAATGAAATAAAGTTTAGCATAGTAATTTGGTTTTATTTTGAGGTTCTATAATTAATGTTCCGTTTTTTGTTACTTCTGTAACTACTATAATTTGTCCTTGTTTTAAATCTGTTTCATAATCTGTAAGTGCGTCTAACTCTCTTAAAGCGCCTTGAATTTTAATTTGAATTTTACCTGCTCTAGTTCTATTTGCACCTACTGTTAAATATACTTCACCTACTGCATTTAAAGCATTGTGCATTTTTAAAGTTCCACTAGAAGATAGTTTACTGATGTAATAAAATAAGGATGCCATTACAAACATCATTAACAAACCACAAAAAATAGAAATAAGTACAGTTGTTGGTTTTGAGTTTCCAGAGTTTATACTCGAAATTCCACTCCAACCAAAAATAGCAAAAAAGGCTACCAAGTTTTTTAAGGTGAAAAATTGAAATCCAACACCAGTATCTGCATCTATTTCTGCATCTACATCACCAATATCATCTGTTTCTGCTCCTATAATTGTAGTTATTAAAACTATTAAAAACATGAAAGTAGATATAAAGGTAAGTATCCAATATGTTTTTTCGAAAGCCGATAATTCTTGAAACCATTCCATCATAACAATTCGTTTTAAAAAGAATAAATATAAAGTTTTTTGATTGATTTAAAGTTGTTATTTATCAATTCAAATAAAGAAACTCAATTCTAAAAAAAGACGCAAGTGAACTTACAAATATTAACAAATTAAAACTTTGTTTGAGTTTCTATTTATTAGTAGTTAAAATGTATTTTTTGTTACAAAAAAACTATTTCTCATAAAAAAAAAGGGACTTATTAAGTCCCTTTTTGAATAATTTAAAAAAATAATTTTTTACCTAAAAATTGTAACGCAAACCAAATAAAACGTTGCTTGGTGGCATAGGTACAAAACCAGATTCTATATAATCTGCATTAAAAATATTGTTTGCTGTTACTGTAAAATTAAACTTATTAAAATCTAAAATTACAGAAGCATCCCATACATTATAGCTTGTACCTACAGTTCTTTCTGCATGCTTGTAAATAATATTCTGACGTACGTTTTTAAATAATCTTGAAGAAAAACGAGTAACAAATTGATGTTTTAGTGTGTTTAATGAATAACGTGATAAATCTTTATTTTGATCTAAAATATTATCATTTAAATATGTGTAGCCAAAATTTAAAGTTTGGTTATAATTTTTAAGTTTGAAATTATAGGAACCTTCTAACTCAAAACCTTTTGTATTTACTTCTGCAATATTTGCTGCAGTAAAAACACTTACGCCAGTATTTGGTCTGATGTAATCAATCAAATTATCAGAATCTCTATTAAAAAATGCAATAGATCCAGAAAAACGGTTGTCATTAAATTTTATTCCTACCTCTTGTGAAAAAGCACTTTCTGGTTCTAAATTAGGGTTTCCTGAAGTTGCTGGATCACTATAATATAAGTCTGTAAAAGTTGGCACTCTAAACGTATACCCAACATTACCATAAGCTTTTAATTTGTTTGATAGTTGCCACCCAACATCTAACCCTGGAAAAGCATTAAAATCGAAATCAGAAAAGTATGAAACTGCAACTCCAGGTGTAACATCCAAACGATCACCTAATTTAAATCGATGTTCTAAAAACAAGTTTGCCATAGTTCTATTTCTGTTTCCTAAGTTATTACTACTTATAAAAAAACGAGAAATATCTATACCAAAACCAGTAATTCCTAATTTTGATGTGTAAGTAACATTTGTTTCAGCGCCAATTTTATTGGTAATGTGTAAGTTTCTAAAAAAACTTGGATCATCTCTTTTTAATAAAAATATATCTTGACCTCTTCTCCAATATATTCTTGGAGTAACTTTAAATTTCTCACTTCTAAAAGTTGTAGAAACTCCTATTAAACTGTTTTGAGTTTCTTCATATTCGTGCCAATCAGGATTTGTAGTGTAAAAATTTTCTGCACCAAATTTTTTATCGAAAAAAGTTCCAATAACTTCAATAGGCTGCTTTTTCTTATTTAAAATTGCTTTTAAAAAGTAGTTATTATTGTTATAGTCCGAATTTTCTCGATAACCATCTGAAGTTAAAGCTCCGTAATGGAAAATAAATGATGAATTTTCGTATTCTTTTCCTGCTGTTACAGAGTAATTAAGTTGTCCAAAAGATCCTGCTTCAATATTTGCAGAAATGGTGTTGTTTAATTTCTTTTTTGTTACAATATTAATAGCTCCTGTAAATGCATTTTGTCCAAAAACTCTTGCTGCAGGCCCTTTTATAATTTCTATTCTTTCAATTACTTCAATTGGTAAAGCAGCATTTAAAGTATGATGACCAGTTTGTGCATCATCCATTTTTATACCATCAATTAACAACAATGTTTGGTCGAAACCACCACCTCTAATGTACAAATCTGCTTGACTTCCTGCAATTCCTCTTCTTCTAATATCTACACCTGCAACTTGTTGTAATATATCTGCTACGTTTGTGGCTGCACTATTTTTTATATCTGCAGCTGTAACAATATTTATAGTTCTGGAGTTTTCTTTAAAAGGTAAATCTATTCTTGTAGAAGTTATGATTACTTCCTTTAAAGTATCTCTTTTTATAGAATTATCTTGTGCTTTTAACTGCAATCCAAAAAATAATACAGTACTAATTAGTGTAATTTTAATTTTCATAAATAGTTATTTAAATACATTGCAAAAGTCGTAACTTTCCGGACGATTAAAATAGTCCAGTTTTAAAATGACAGATAGTCCGCTTAATAATCTTTTTAAACAGTTAATACATTTCGATAAAACATTAACACAACCAGTTTATATACAGGTTGCGCAACAAATTATAAATGCAATACAACGTAGTTATATAATCAAAGGTACAAAGTTACCAGGAACACGTGTTTTGGGTGAGTTGTTAAAAATTCATAGAAATACGGCTGTGGCAATTTACGATGAATTAGCTTCACAAGGTTGGGTAGAAATTATTCCGAATAAAGGAACTTTTGTTTTGGAACCAAAGTTAAAGATTTCGAAAACAAAAACTTCTTCAAAAAACATAACTGAAGCATACTCTTATGCTACATCAACAGGATTTCCTTTTCAAAAATCATTTCATTTAGCTTCTACAGTTCAGTTAACCAATGCAAAGTACACAATAAATGATGGGAAACCAGATTTACGATTGCATCCTGTAAATCAATTTACAAGGTGGTACAGTGCTGCTATGAAACGTAAAACATTGATAAAAAAATGGAACAGACCTAATGAATCAACCCATTCTTTATTTCAAAATCAATTATGTAATTATTTAAATGCTACAAGGGGTTTTCATATCAATCCAAAAAATTTAATAAGTACAAGAAGTACAGAAATGAGTTTGTACATTGTATCTCAGTTATTGTTGCAACAAAATGACATTGTTTTAGTTGGCAAATTGAGTAATTATGCTGCCAATATGATTTTTCAACAAGTAGGTGCTAACATCAAAACAGTGCCAGTTGATAAAAATGGATTAGATGTAAATTATATTAAAAAACATTTTAAAAAAGGAAGCATTAGATGTGTTTATATTTGTGCACATAGAGATTACCCAACTACAGTAAAACTAAACACAAACCGTCGTTTAGAATTGTTAAAATTAGCAAAAGAATACGAATTTGCAATTATTGAAGATGATTACGATTATGATTTTCAGTTTGATGGTTCTACAATGTTACCAATGGCAAGTGCAGATGTAAATGGAATGATTATTTATTTAGGAAAGTTAGGACAGTCTTTGTTCCCAAGCTTTCAAACAGGCTTTGTAATTGCCCCAGAAAATTTAATTTCAGAAGCTAAAAATTATTTGTATTTATTGGATGAGCAAGGAGATTTAATTCAAGAACAAATGCTTTCGGAATTAATAAATGAAGGTGAAATTTATCGATTGATGAAAAAAAACATTGTCGTTTACAAACAAAGAAGAGATTGTTTGTGCGATTTATTAAAAATACATTTTACAGATATTGCTATTTGGAAAATTCCTTCTGGTGGATTGGCTATTTGGTTGGAGTTTCAAACTAAAATATCGTTGGTTCAATTAGCAGAAGAAGCAGAAAAAATTGATTTATTTATACCAAAAACCATTTTATACCAAGATAAAAAAACCTGTGCCATTCGTTTTGGATTTGGGCATTTGAATAATGAAGAAATAGAGGCTGTTATTATAAAATTAAGAACTGCCTATGATAAGGTTTTTGCAAAATATTTTAAGTTTAAAAATTATTAAAAAATTAAAAGAAAAGTTTTAATTTGCATTGCGTATGGAAACATCTCAAAATCTTATTTTTTTCAATCCAAAACCTTCTACAATTGATGGTGCTCTGTTAATAGATACTGGTATTTCTGCGGGTTTTCCTATTCCTTCAGGAGATTTTGAACAAGAAAAAGTTTCTTTAGATGAAGAATTAATCAAAAATAAAAACAGTACTTTTTTTGCTAAGGTTAAGGGGCAATCTATGATTAATGCTGGTTTAAATGACAGCGATTTATTAGTAATTGATAGAAGTTTAGAACCAAGTGATAAAAAAATTGCAGTTTGTTATGTAGATGGAGAATTTACCGTAAAACGATTAAGAGTACAAAATAACGAAGTTTGGTTACAACCAGAAAACCCAGATTATCCTATCATTAAAATTACAGAAGAAAACGATTTTATCATTTGGGGAATTGTAACCAACGTAATTAAAAAAGTATAAAAAAATTGATATTTAAATTTTAAACTATGGAAAACACATTCGAAAACAAAACTTTATTAATTGACACTACAAACGAAGTTCGTGTAGCATTTTATAAAAAAACGTATGCACATGTTGCAGGAGGCGTTTTACTATTTGTTCTTTTTGAATATTTATTATTGCAAAGTGATGCTATTGTAAACTTTCTTTTGTCTATGACAGAAGGTTGGCGTTGGTTGGTAATGTTAGGTGGCTTTATGTTGGCTACTAATTATGCAGAAAGTACAATTATGAAAACTGCCGATAAAAATATACAGTATATGGCATTTGCTCTATATGTTTTTGCACAAGCAATAATTTTTGTACCACTTTTATATATTGCAATTTATTATACAGAAAGTATAGATTTAGTGCAACAAGCAGCTGTAGTAACTTTGGCTTTATTTGTTGGAATATCTGCCATTGTTTTTATCACTAAAAAAGATTTCTCTTTCATAAAAGCTGGATTAACAATTGGTTTTTTTATAGCTATAGGTTTAATTATTGCAGGAACCTTATTTGGCTTTAATTTAGGTTTATGGTTTTCTGTAGCAATGTGTTTATTGGCTGGAGGTTCTATACTTTATCAAACATCTAACTTGGTAAATAAATACGGAACTGAAGATTATATACCTGCCTCTTTAGGACTATTTGCTTCATTAATGTTGTTATTTTGGTATGTATTATCCATTTTCATGTCAAGAGATTAAAGCGTTTATCTTATAGATTTTAAAAAAAATCAGTACTAAAAAGTACTGATTTTTTTTGTTTAAAACTCAAAATATTATCAATAAATAATATTTTATTATTGTTTATCAATAATTTTTATATATTTGTGATGCTAAAAAATAATAAAATGAGAAAAAAACAAATCTATAGTGTAGTAAGAATATTAGTAATTGGAGCAATTACTTTATTTGTTGGATCAAAACTCACTAAACAAAATAAAAGATCAACTGAATTTTCAGAGTTTATCATTTCTATTAAAAATAATGATAACAAAATAACAATGAAATGCGAAAAAGGATGTGCTTGGAAACAATTAACTTATACTATTAAAGAAGAAAATAAAAAACAAACTATTGATGAATATGGAATGACTGAATTTAATAAGAATTCTTCAAAAAAAGAAAAATATTTAGCAAATTTTTTAATCAAAATAGAGAAGACAGATAAAGGCTTAAAGTTAAATGGAATTGAAGGAACTGCTTGGATTGAATTAGAATTTTCACTTGCCGATAATAGATTTCAAACAATTGATAACTTAGGAATGATTTAATAAATTGACATGAAAAAGATTAAAATTTTAAAAAATATAATAGATTTTATTTGGTGGCTATCAATTACAGCAATTGTAATTTTATTTTTTATATTATTAGGTACATTAACTGGTATCATTGAAGTGAGTCCAAATTTTAGATTTTCTATAAACGAAACTGATTTAGATAATCTAACCAAAATTCAGCAAATTATTTTAATAATTTTACACCTTACCAAATTACTTCTTATTTATAGTTTATACTTATTTAGACAGATAATTCATAACTTTAACTCTTTAAAAATATTTAATAATTTAATTATTAAGAACTTTAATTTAATAGGATATAATCTTATAGTAGTAGGTTTTGCGTTTATTTTAAGTGATTTTATAGCACCCCTTTTTAATAATATAATTTATATGAATTTTCATGGTTTTGGTGTTGGACTAATAAGTGCTGGATTATTTTCAATTGTTTTAAGTGAAATTTTCAAAATTGCTAAGACTCAAAAACAAGAAAACGATTTAACAATATAACTATGGCAATCGTAGTAAATTTAGATGTAATGCTTGCCAAACGTAAAATGAAAAGCAAAGAGTTGGCAGAAATTATCGGTATTACAACCGCTAATTTATCCATCTTAAAATCGGGTAAAGCAAAAGCAATTCGTTTTTCTACTTTAGAAGCAATTTGCGAAGCTTTGGATTGCCAACCTGCAGATATTTTAGAATTTAAAGAAAATTAAAAAAGTTATTTCTATTTCTCAGTCAATGGTAAAAACTTTGCTCTAAATTTAAAAACCAATGGTAAACCTCTAGCTAAAATCCAAAATGTAAAGGCTATCCAAATAGCAGTTAATTTAAAATCGAAATAATCGAAAAGTAACAAAGTAGGTATAAAAACTAACCCTGTAGATAAAATTAATAAATTTCTTAGGTACTTCATTTCTCCCATTCCTTTAAACATTCCATCAAAAATAAACGTAATTGCATTGATTGGTTGTGTGAGTAAAACTATCCAAAAAATATAGTAAAATTGCTTTAAAACCTCAGGTTCTTTTGTGAAAATTATTCCAATAGAATCGTAAAAAAGCCAACCCATTAAAGCCATTAAAAATCCGGTAACTAAACCGTATTTAAACAATTTGTTACTCAACTCCAAAAGCGCTTTATAATCTTTTGCACCCAATAATTTACCAGATAAAATATTTCCAGCGCTAGAATATCCATCAATCATAAAAGCACCTAAAAGCCATATATTTAAACTAATTGTATATGCAGCAATATATTCTTTTCCATAACTTGTCGCATAAGAAGTTGCAAAATACAAAGCCGTATTTAATGCGATGGTTCTTATAAAAAGATTTCCCATCATGCCTAACAACCGTTTTATTTCTGGATGAAAAGGAAACGAAATTCTCAAAGATATTTCCGTTTTTTTCAATAATAAAATTACTGAAATTACTGCCATTGTAATTTGTGCAATTACACTAGCATACGCTGCTCCTTTGATATCCATAGCAGGAATAAAACCTTCAATTCCGTATACCAAAATAATATCTAAAACTATGTTTAAAGAAGCTCCAATAATGGCAATGATCATTGGGTAAAAAGTGTTTTGTAAACCCCTAAATGTTCCGAAAATCGCAAATACGAAAAGTGCAAAAGGAAAACCAAAAATTCTTATTTCAAAATAAGTAACACAATACTCTAAAATAACTCCAGATGCATTGTAAAACTGAAATATTTGTTCAGAAAAAGGAAAAGAAATTGCTAAAACCAATAAACTTCCTAAAACAACAATTGTTATGGCTTGAGCTGGTAAGTTTTTAACTTCATCTAGTTTATTGGCTCCTACATATTGTGATACAATTGATGATATTGCACTTCTAACTTGCCCAAAAACCCAAATTAGCATCGAAATAAAGGCTCCAACAATACCTACAGCAGCCAAACTTTCAGTTGCGTTTGAATTTATATTACCAATAATTGCTGTGTCTGTAATAGACAAAACAGGCTCTGCAATACCAGCAATTAAAGCAGGAATTGCCAATTTATTAATATGAGAAAAACTTATATTAGTTTTCAAGTAGAAAAAAATTTTTACAAATGTACATATCTAAAAGATGAGAAAATACCTTAATTTCTGAAAATTGAGTAACTTTGCAAAATAAATTTTCTACTATGAAAAACATTTTAGTACCTATAGGTTCAACAGAAAGTGCTCAAAATACACTACAATACGCAATTGATTTTGCAGCTGAAGTGAATGCCAATGTTTTTGTTTTTAGAGCTTATAATGCACCTACAAAAGCAGGAACTATAATTAACGTAAATGCAATTATTGAAAGAGAAACCAATTTGTATTTAAAAACATTAGTAACTTCTGTAAACAGAAGAAATGTTGAAGTTAAACTAATTGCCTCAAAAGGTTCGTTAATAGATAGCGTAGAAAATGTTGACAGTGAGATTGGTGTAGATTTAATTATTGTAGGCGCAAAAAGTAATTCTATTAAAGAAGAATTATTTTTAGGAAATACTGCTGGTAAATTGGCTAAAATGTCAGATTTACCTGTGCTAACAGTTCCAGATTCATATACTTTTAAACCAATTACAAATATATTAGTAGCTTTTAAAACCGGAATTGTAAAAAGAAAATCTGGCTTAAAACCACTGCAATTTATTGCAAAAACATTTAAACCAACTGTAAATTTACTATTGGTTAAAACACCAGAATATACAAATGAAGACTTAGAACTAAATAAAGGTTTAGCAGAGTTACAATCTACTTTAACGGTAACTGAAAATGCTACTACTTATCAAGGTGTTTTAGAACATAGTAAAACTTACAATCCTGATTTATTATGTGTTTTTAGGCGTAAAAGAGGTTTTTTTAAGAAACTTTGGGAGAAAAACACCATCTTAAAAGAAGAGTTTTACACTGCTGTTCCTTTATTAATTTTAAAGGGGAAATAAATATTTAAAAATTTTTATTTTATTTCTTTAAAAGATAAAACTTCAAAAGGATAGTCCATAGCGCAAATTGTCTGTTTTGCGTAATAACTTATGGTATTATACTCTAAATGAGTAGTTATTTCTGCTAGGGGAATCAAAACAAAAATTAAGATAAATAAAATAGCAATCGATTTTATAAAAGTACTTTTTTGTTGAGTTTTCAAATACATAACTTTAAGTAGATTACAACTTTTCAATTTTTAAAAATAGTATTAATATTTTAAATCTGCAGGTTCAATAAAATCAATTTCTGGGTTATAAATTTCTTTGATATACATTTTTATTTCCTCTAAAAATTCGTCTAATTTTTCTTGAGTGATTAACGTATCTGGTTGCCTGTAATTTGATGAAAAATTAATTGACAAAAATCCTTTATTTAAATTTTTAAAAGAATAAATTCCTGCGGTTAATGGTTGTTTAAAATCGTAGTTTTTACTTCTTGTAAATAGCAAAGCATACAATAAAACCTGAATGGCTTTATGGAATTTATCTTCTCGTAAATCGTCGTAATTTATAACTCGTAAATTCGCAGCAGTTACCATTCCTGTTTTGTAATCTATAATTCTAAGTTCGCCATTTAATTCATCAACTCTATCTACTTGACCATGAATTTTTATAGGGAAGTCAATACCATCAATAGTTATTTCTGTGGCTAAATTTTCTTCGGTAGCTAGTATTTTTAGTTTATTGTTTTCATTTGAAACCAGCTTTTTTTCTTGCTGTAAAAAATTCATCACAAATCGATTTGCAACTTCAAAAATTAAACGGTTTTTTCCAGTAGAAATATCGCCATTTTTAAAATGAATTTTAAAGTGTTTTGCAACTAACTTTTTGGCATCATCTTCCATTTTTGAAACCACTTCTTTGTTTAAAAATTTACCAACAAAAGGAGTATATAGCTCATCTAAAGTTTCATGAACAACAGTTCCTAAGGTATTAAAAGCTACTGTTTCTTCTACATCATCAAACTCTTTTAATTTTAAAATTTTCTGTTTATAAAATGCAATAGGATTGTGCAAATAATTTGTAAAAGCAGATGGAGAAATTCCTTTTTCTGACAATATTTTTAATTGCTCGAAAATAGATTCGTTTTTACGAATTTGCTTTAACTCAATTGTATCTGAAACTACTTTTGGAGAAATTATTTTTTGAATAATATTTGGTTTCAGCATTTCTAATTGCGTTACAAATCTGCTTTTTTCTCCACTTCCAAAAACATCATGTTCTGTATTGTATAAAATAAAAACGTTTTTTGCTCTTTGCAATAATCTGAAAAAATGATATGAAAAAATAGCATCTTTTTCTCTATAAGTTGGCAAACCAAAAGCGACTTTTACATCAAAAGGAATAAACGAGTTTTGTTGAGAACTTGCTGGTAAAATACCTTCATTGGTTGATGTTAAAATTACATTTTCAAAATCTAACACACGAGTTTCTAACATACCCATTACTTGTAATCCTTTAAGTGGTTCTCCTTGAAAAGATAGTGTTTCAGAAGCTATTAACTGTTTAAAAAATAAGGCTAAGGTTTTTAAATCTTGAAAATAATTATATTCTAAATGTAAGTTTTTCAGTTGTGTAAAAACGGTATAAAAACGAAATAAATATTCTTTTTCTAAATCTGTAGTTTCTTCTTTTAGTAAATTTATAAGCTCTAAAATTTGCTCAATAAAATCTGAAATTGAAGAAAATGGCGTAAATATAGTACCAATTGCAGCTTTTATTTTTTTATCACATTTTTCTAATAATTCGTCTATTTTACTTTTTGAAATAAAGGTCAAATTTTCTTTGGCAATTTTATCACAAAAATCATCTACAAATGCATTTTCTTCATCAATTAATAGTTTGTAAATCGCCTGATTTTTAAAAAAACGAACAACATCTTTGTAATAAAACTCATTAGTAGCTGTTTTTTGCAATTTTTCTTGCGAAGTAAAAAGCTGAAAAATTGAAAAAATCAAGGTTGTTGTTGGTATATCTTTTAAAGGATAACCCATTGTAATATTAATGGCGTTGATGTTTTTTGGAAGTGAGTTTAACGTTATAGGAAGTAACGTTTCATCTGCCATTATTAAAGCAGTATTATTAAAATTTTGGAATTTTTCTAAAATTTCTCCTGCATATTTTATTTGAGTTGTGTTTTTTGAAGCCCCAATTACTTGAATGTTTTTAGGTTCTGTAAATGATTTTCCGAGTGTTTTTAAATCGTTTTTTTCATAATACTTCCACTCTTTTTTATACTTTCTGATAAAAGTACCAGCTTGATGATTGGATTTGAAAAAAGCCTCATCTAAATCCCAATAAATTTCTGAGTTTCCGTTTTCTAATACTTTTTGAAACAAGAATTCTTCAGCTTTATTTAGTGCATTAAAACCAATAAAAAATATTTTTCTGCCAGAGTTCTTCTCTAAAAAAGTAGTGATTTTTTTAGACGCTTCTCTATACATGATTCCTTGATAACCAATTTTTTTCTCCAGTAAAAAAGCATAAAAAACTGGGTAATATTTATGCAGTCTTTCTAAAAAAGCATAGTGATCTTTTATCAACTCGGTTTCTTTAAAAGTTCCTGTTACAGACCATTTTTTCAATCGCTGAATGTCTCTCAAGTACACAAAAATTTCTTTTGTGTCTATTAAATGTTGATCGAGCTCATTAAAATCTTGTAACACTGTAAATGCCCAGGAAGAAAATTTATCGAAAGTATCTGGATCTTCTTCAATATTCTTATAAATCGAATAAAAATAAAATAATAGTTGAATGCTATCTACTTTTTCAATTTCAGAAACTTGTTTTACAAATTGTTCTATATTTAATATTTCGGGTAAAAAACCAGTTGCTATTTTGTCTTTTAGTTGCTGTTTTACAAATACTTTGGCTCTTTGTGAGGGCAAAACAAATAGTACGTTCTCAAAAGAAGTAGTTGTTTTTAAAATATCATCTAAAGTTTCGGAAATAAAAGATTGCATAGAAATTTTTAACATTCAAAATGAATTTCTAAATTACAAAAACTTACTTTTATAGGTGTTAAATCTTTAATTTTAATTTTGATGAAAAACGATTTAAAAATTGTGGGTATTCAAGCTGATTTGGTTTGGGAAAATTCTACTAAAAACATTGCTTTTTTTGAACAAGAAATCAAAAAGTTAGCTTCAGATATCGATTTAATTGTATTACCAGAAATGTTTGCATCTGGTTTTACTATGAATCCTGAAAATGTTGCTGAAAAAATGGATGGTTTTACTGTTTCTTGGATGCAAAAAATAGCATTTGAAAAACAAACAGCTATTTGCGGCAGTTTGGTGATTTCTGACGATGCTAACTTTTACAACAGATTTATTTTTGTTTTTCCTTCAGGTAAAATTGAAACATATGATAAAAGACATTCTTTTACTTTGGCTGGAGAAGACAAAGTGTACACTTCTGGTTCTAAAAAAATTATTATTGAGTTTAAAGGATGGAAAATTTGCCCGTTAATTTGTTATGATTTACGTTTTCCTGTTTGGGCTAGAAATAGCGAAAATTATGATTTATTATTATTTGTGGCTAATTGGCCTATTGCAAGAATAAAAGCTTGGGATACGCTTTTAAAAGCACGTGCAATAGAAAACATGAGTTATGTTGTTGGGGTTAATAGAACTGGAACTGATGCTAACAACTACGAATATTCTGGAAACTCTTTAATTATAGATTATTTAGGTGAAGAACTTTCTGCTTTAGGTGAAAATGAAGTTGGAAATATTACTGCAACTATTTTTAAGGACAAGCAAGTAAATGTGAGAGAAAAATTGGGGTTTTTAAATGATATGGATACTTTTTCTGTAGAATGTTAATTTAAAAAACTTGAATAACTTTATGTATTTAAATAATGAAAAAGACCTCACAGCTTTATAAAATTGTGAGGTCTTTGTTTTTAAAAAATATAGAAATTCTTTTTTATTCTATTGGTTTACAAACAAGTTTAGCCCAGATTGAACGGTTTGTTTGAGCTCTTTTTTATTCTTTTTTGAATAAAAAAAGCGAGTAGTGAAAGCTGGAAATAGCTTCTAATAAAACTATGCTGGTACCATCCACTTAAAATTAAACTTGGTATCTGGAATTACAATTCTTTCTGTAATTCTGTACATTCTGTCTGGTAATTTCATTAAATAATCACGTGCTTTTTCAGCTTCTGGAGTTAGATTGGTGATTTTGTCTATTTCCCACATGGTATTTAATTTTTTTAAAATATCTACATAATCGAAACCTGTGTATACGCCTACTCTTTGTGCTACTGCAGAAAAATCGTCGAACAAACTACCTTTCGCACCAAAAGATTCTCTTAAATGCATTGCAGGCATTACAATTTTGTATTTCATCATGTGTTGGAAAGCCAACATCATTTCACTTGGATCTATTTTAAAAATTTCTTTTACAAAATGTGCATATGCTTGGTGATGACGCATTTCATCTCCTGCAATAATTTTAGACATTTTTGCTAAAGCTTTATGCCCTTTTTTACGTGCAATTTTTGCTACGTTGTTATGCGAAATGTAAGTTGCTAATTCTTGAAATGTAGTGTATACAAAGTTTTTATATGGATCTGTTGATGTTCCAATATCAAAACCATCTGCAATTAAATGTTGTGTAGAAATTTCTACCTCACGCATGTTTACACGACCAGATAAGTACAAGTATTTGTTTAATGTATCTCCATGTCTGTTTTCTTCTGCTGTCCAAGTTCTAACCCATTTTGCCCAACTGTTATCAGGGTCTTGACTTACTCCATCTAAATCTAACAGCCAAGATTCGTAAGTGGGTAATGCTTCTTCTGTAATAGTATCTCCTACTAAAACTACCCAAAAATCGTCATCTAATTCTTTAGATATTTCTCTTATTTCTTCAACTTCAGAAATAAAAGTGTCTTTTTGTGAGTTTGGTAAAAAGTCTGTTGGTTGCCAAATTTTTTCAGCAGGAATTAAATACCTTTCCATGAAAGTATCCATGCTTTTTTCTAGCTGCAACATTACTTCTTTTCTAATATTTTTTATTGTGGACATGTGTTTATTTTATATGTTCTTTAATTACTTTTTCTGTTTTTTCTAATAAATCTTCAAACGGTAAAGAACTAATTTTTATTGGCTCGTGTGTGGTAATTGTTATTGGGCTACCTAAACCTAATGGAAATTTACCGTATTTAAAAACTTTCCACGAGTTATTTATAGTTAAAGGTACTATATAACCATCTTTATTAAATTTTGTGATTACTTTTAAGCCATTTACAGCAAATTTTTTGGGTTCACCATTTCTACTTCTTGTACCTTCTGGAAAAATAATGGCTCCCCATTTATTTTCATTGATTCTTTTTGAAAAATTCACCAATTCAGAAATTGCTTGTTTTGGATCTTTTCTGTTAATTAGTGCTGCACCTCCATTTCTTAAATTGAAAGACACACTTGGAATGCCTTTTCCTAATTCGATTTTTGCTACAAATTTTGGATGTTGTTTTCTAAAAAACCATCCTATTGGAGGAATATCAAATGTAGATTGATGGTTTGATACAAATATTACAGAAGTATCTTCTGGTATTTTGTATTTGTTAATCAACCTTATTGGAACTCCAATTATTAACATCGATTTTACTAAGAAAAAATTTAATGTGGCAACAACTGCGTTATGGGCTTTATGACCAAATAAATTTAAACTTAACCATTGTAATGGATGAAAGATGATTAGGAATAAAAAAAACACCAATACAAAGATTGGTGATAGTATGTAACTTAATATTTTCATTTTATAACCAGTTATTCCAAGGTATTCTTGAAAGTATTAATAACAATGCAATTCCGTAAAAGATGGCAAATGTTTTAAACTTTTCGGCATCTCTTGTTTTCTTTTTATGTTTAGACCAACCAATTGTTATTAACACGATGGCTAAAATCATCATAATTGGGTGTTCTATTGCTAATAATCTTGTTGCTTTTTCACCCATCACTGTACCTGCATCTGCTTTTAAAGCCTTATACCAAGGTGACATAAAGTACCAAGCTAAACCTATTAATAATTGAATATGTGATACTATTAATGCAAATAAACCAATTCGTAAATCTTTGTCTTTAAATTGTTTTTTTTGAGTGAATCCTACAATGGCATTTATTACTGCAAAAATTAAAATTGCTAATACTAAATATGCCCAATAAGAGTGTACGTCTTTCATCATAATAGTTCGTTTTATTAGTTCTTACAAAGTTACTAATTTTTAAGCAGAAAAAAACCACCTCGAATGAGGTGGTTTTTAAAATTTTTATAAAAGGTACGTATTAGAAGTTATATCTAACACTTGCATTCCAAGTTCTACCCCAACCAAAATATCCTCTGTTTGAAGTATCTATACCTCTGTAAGTATCTGAACTTCCAGTTGCTAAGTTTGCAGAAGTTAATTCTGATAAGTACTCTCTATCTAAAACGTTGTTTACGTTAACTCTAAAATCTAACGATTTTGTTTTATCAGTTCCTAAGTCTAATCTGTAAGAAGCTCCGAAATCTAATAAACCATAAGATGGTAATTGTAATTCACCTCTTGTTGGACTTACGTTTGCATATAAACGATCGTAATATCTAAAATCTGAATCTACGCTTAAACCATTAAATATTGTATAATCAACACCTAAACCATAAGAAGTTTGTGCAGCATCACCAACGTTAATACCATCTACATTTTCTACAGACTCACTAATTAAGTTTCTGTCTTCATCAAAAGTTTGAGTTCTAAGTTCTCCTAAATATTTCCAATCTCCTAAAGATGCGAAACCTTTTAGTCTTAAACCTTCTGCTAAGTTAGCAACAAAATCAAATTCAACACCTTTGTGGTAT
Source organism: Polaribacter aestuariivivens (assembly GCF_005885675.1). Taxonomy (GTDB): domain Bacteria; phylum Bacteroidota; class Bacteroidia; order Flavobacteriales; family Flavobacteriaceae; genus Polaribacter; species Polaribacter aestuariivivens. The sequence goes on along the minus strand of NZ_VANR01000003.1, from coordinate 442,629 downwards.
TGGTTTTGACCAAATGTTTGTGTATTTGTTACAACACCTGCAGTTGTTACATCTGTAAAACCATCAACTCTATCTCTCCAGCTTGTGCTATATAAGTTTACGCTACCGCTAAAAAACTCTGATTTAAAGTTATAACCAAATTCTAAACCAAAGATTTTTTCGTTTTGTGAAAATGGGTTGATTGAGTTATCGAAATTGTTAAAAATATTATCATGATAAGGCTGACGTGAATAATAACCAGTATTCATGTAAACAGAACTTCTTTCTGTTAAATTAAAACCAGCTCCAATTTTTAAGTTGTAACCTACGTTATTTAATTTTTCTGAATCTTCGAATTCTGGTTGATAATCATATCTGTCAAATCTTTGGTGACTTTGGTTTGAAACCGAACCCTGAAAGAAAGCCGACATTACATCATCTGCATATTCTAACTGTGTAAATAAACCTCCGTAAGAAATTCTTTCACTGTTATCATAATCAATTCTTTGGTTTTCAGCCATGGTACTAAAAGTTGCATCCCATGGATTTGCTTTTCCGCTTTCAGTTGCAGTAACTGCTACTGTTGGTCCTGTTCTATTATCATTATCGTCTTTTAATGTTCTGTCTTCTGTCCAAGAAGTTAAACCATGAAAGTTTTCAACTTGTCTAAAGTGTGTACCATAATACGTTCTTAAATCTGCACCAACATTCCAAGTTACGTTGTCATTAATTTTGTGCTCGAAGTTAGAAACTACACCATACCAGCTATGTAAATTCATTGAAGCTCTAGTGATATAAGCATCGTTTCCGAAGTTACCATCACCACCTGTTGCTAAGTTATTTGCATAAATTGCATCATAATCAATTAAACCATCTGCAGTTCTTTCTCTGTTTCCTCTGTTTCCAGTTCCACCACCTCTACCAAAAGAAGCATATAATACTGTAGATAAACTAGAAGCGTCAGATATTTGATAATCCCAGTTTAGGTTTAATACTGGTTTGTGATAAAAGTTTCTTCTTTCTGTTAAGTATTGACCTTTGTAAAAACCAAAGTTGTTATTGTATTTTTTACCTTTATCTAAATAAACACTAATGCTTTTTGTGAAGTTTTGATCGTGCCATTGTGGTGCACCTGTAATTAAGAAGTTAAAGTTATGATCATCATTTGGCTTGTATCCAAAAGAGATAAAGTACGTTTGCCCTTGAGCTCTTGTTCCATTATTATAACCATCACCTTGCCAGTGAGATAACATAACGCTTGTACCCCAACCACTATCGCTCATACCCGTATTGTACATTGCAGTAGTTTTTAAGTAACCGTCATTTGCTGTTCCAACATAAAAAGAACCACCTTCGTTTTTATCTGTAGTTTTAGTTACAAAGTTCATTGTACCACCAACAGAAGAAATTGCTAATTTAGAAGCTCCTAAACCTCTCTGAATTTGAACTGCAGAAGCAATATCGTTAACTCCAGACCAGTTAGACCAGTACATTTTACCATCTTCCATTCCATTAATTGGTTGTCCGTTTAATAAGAATGCTGTGTTTGTTTGATCAAAACCACGTACAGAGATTCTAGAATCACCAAAACCACCTGCTTGACCAGATACGTAAATTGATGGTGTGTTTACAAGAGCCATAGTAACATCTTGAGTACCAATTTTCTTTTGAATTTCTGCTGCTTTAATAGTTGATACAGCAATTGGAGTTTTTCTACCTCCAGCTAAATCAATTACACCTTTACCAACAATTACAATTTCTTCTAAAGAGTTTTCATCTTCTTGAAGTTTAATTGAACCTACGTTGTTTTTTGAAGAAGAAAAAGCTATTTCTCTAGTTGTATAACCAATAAAAGAAACTACTAATTTTCCTGTTTGTGCTTTTGCGTTTAAGGTAAAGTTTCCATCAAAATCTGTTGATGTTCCGTTTTTAGTACCTTTTTCCAAAACACTTGCTCCTGGTAATGGTTGACCTGTTTGATCTACAATTTTACCAGTAATTTTAGTTTGTCCTAAAACTGTTGCTGTTACAAAAAATAACGCTACAAATAATAAGTTTTTAAAATGTTTCATTGTTGAATTTTAGATTATTTTAATTTTCTGCAAAATTCTTTCTTTTACAGGTTTCTAATGTTAACTTAATGTTAAGCTTTAACAAAACATTAAGACAGTTAAAATTAAATAAATATGTTTTGAAATCTGAAAATCAACAAATTAGATATCAACAAAGTTGTTAACTAAAATAGAATATATAGTTAATCTTTTGGTGAATATACTTTAAAACCTAAAAACTACTGTTTATTCAATAATTTCTTAGCTAATTCTTTACCTAATTCTACTCCGAATTGATCGTAACTATATATATTCCATAAAATACCTTGAGTATATATTTTATGTTCATACAAAGCCACTAATTTACCCAAAGAGTGAGGTGTAAGTTTATCAAAAAGAATTGCATTACTTGGTCTGTTTCCTTCAAAAACTTTAAATGGAAGTAATTGTGAAATTTTGTCTTCATCACCAGAAAACTTTAACTCTAAATGAACTTCTTCTTTCGTTTTTCCAAAAGCTAAAGCGTCCATTTGAGCATAATAGTTAGCCATTAGCTTTTTGTGATGGTCTGTTAAACCGTATAAAGATTGTTTATAACCAATAAAATCGGCAGGTATTAGTTTGGTTCCTTGATGTACCAGTTGCATAAATGCATGCTGCATGTTTGTTCCTGTACTTCCCCAAACTATTGTACCTGTTTGATAATCTATTTTATCTCCATTTCTATCTACTCCTTTTCCATTACTTTCCATAATGGCTTGTTGTAAATAATCTGGTAGTTTTTTTAAATATTGTGTGTAAGGTAAAACTGCTTCTGTTTCTGCTCCATAAAAATTATTGTACCAAATACTTAATAATGCTAAAATTACCGGAATATTTTCATTGAAATCTGTATTTCTGAAATGTAAATCCATTTCTTCTGCTCCATCTAACAAAGCTCGGTAATTATCGAAACCTACAGATAAACTGATAGATAGCCCCACAGCAGACCATAGTGAAAAACGACCACCAACCCAGTTCCACATTGGAAAAACGTTAGTTTTGTCTATTCCGAAATTATCTACAGCTTCTAAATTTGTTGAAACAGCTACAAAGTGTTTTGGGATATCAAATATTGTTGCCGATTTTAAAAACCAGTTTTTAATTGTTTCTGCATTCGTAATGGTTTCTTGCGTTGTAAAAGTTTTTGAAACGATAACAAAAAGTGTTGTTTCTGGATTTAATTTTTTTATAATTTCAGAAACATGATCACCATCTATATTTGAAACAAAATGCGTAGTTAAATGATTTTTATAGTACTGTAATGATTCTACAATCATGTCTGGTCCTAAATCGCTTCCACCAATACCAATATTTACAACATCTGTAATAGCTTTACCTGTGTAACCTTTCCATTTTCCGGAAATAACTTTGTTACTAAAGCTTCTTATTTTTCTTAATGCAGTTTGTATTTGTGGTTTTATGTTTTTTCCGTTTACCAAAACTGGTTCTTCAGAAGTGCTTCTTAAAGCTGTATGTAGTACTTCTCTACCTTCAGTAACATTTATAACTTCACCATTAAATTGTTTTTCAATAGCATCTTTTAAATTTACTTCTTTTGCTAATTCTACTAATAATGAAATTGTTTCTTCTGTAATTCTATTTTTAGAAAAATCAACTAATAAATCATCAAATTCTATAGAAAAATCTTCTTTTCTTGAAGCATTTTTATACAAATCTTTAATGTTAATATCTTTATTTTCATTAAAGTGATTTGTTAATTTTTCCCATGCTTTTGTTTTGGTTGGGTTGATATTTTGTAAAGCCATTCTATTAATTTTGTGCTATAACTTCCGAAATTACTGGAGGTTCTTTTATTTTAAGTTGGTTATGATCTAATTGATATTTTAATGGAGCTATGAAGTCTAAAAACTTAGGTTTTAAGCTTTTTTTCAAAGGTTCTGCTGCAGGTAATTTTTGTTTAAAAGGATCTACTTGTTTGCCATGTTTCCAAAAACGGTAACATACATGTGGACCACCAGTATTTCCTGTCATTCCAACCCAACCGATTACTTGACCTTGTTTTACGTATTGTCCTTTTTTAACATTACGTTTTCTCATGTGTAAATATTGGGTAGAATATGTACTATTATGTTTTATTTTTACATAATTTCCATTACCTCCTCTTCTTGCAGATTCTGTAACTGTTCCGCTTGCAGTTGCTAAAATTTCTGTTCCAATATTTGCAGCAAAATCTGTGCCTCTGTGCGGTTTTACACGATTACCGTAATAAGCAATTCGCCTTTTCAAATTGTACCTTGATGAAATTCTGTACTGAAATTTTATTGGGGATTTTAAAAATTGACTTCGCAACATGTTTCCTGCTTCATCATAATATTCAGGAATACCTTTTATAGAGTCTGCAATGAAACGAAATGCGTATAGATTTTCTCCTTTATGATTAAATACTGCCGATTTTATGTTTCCATAACCTGCAAATAATGAATCGTTGATGTATTTTTCTTCAAAAACTAATTTAAAAGAATCTCCTTTTTGTAGTTTGTAAAAATCTAAAGTCCAAGCGTAAATATCTGCAACAGCCCAAGTTAAATTTGGTGATAAATGCAAACTATCCATAGTATTAGATAAGTTTGAATATATTTTACCTTCAACTATTTTTTCGACTGTTTTTATTGGTTGTAAATAAGAATATGCTTCAATTATAGAATCTTTAAAATCTACAACTGTGGCTCTTATTTTATCATTTTTATAAATAAAAACTTTTGCTTCTTCTAGAGAGTCTTTACTTGCTAAAATCATGTAAGGCTTACCAGCTCTTACTCTTCTCACATCAAAAACTTCTTTTATTTCACCTGCAATTTTGTTTATTTTTGGATAGTCTACATGATGTCTATCCATAATTTCACCAAAACTTTCACCACTTTTTATAGTATCTTGTATGACTTTATAATCATCAATTTTAAAACCGTATTTGTATACTGGCTCTACTATTGCAGGTTCTTTTGTTGTTAAAACTGGCTTTTTATCTTCATTTTTACAGGAAGAAAAAGCGATTAAAAATATTAAAAGAGAGAATACTTTTTTCAAAAAATGGGAGTGATTTTATTTGTTGCCCAAAAGTACAAATAAAATTGATTTATTTTCAATCTTACAGATGAAGTTCCGATAACGGTTTCGTTAAAGTTTTTATAATTTTTTAATCTACTCCAAACGTATTTGCCAAACCTTTATATTCTTCAAGTTCAGCTCTTAAAGAACCTACTGATAAAGATGCACTCATTTTTATTGGAATTTTATTTGCATCGTCAGTTATCCAAATAGTAACACTTTCTTGTGCTTTAAAAACTCTACCAGATTGCACTAAAGGTCTAAAAATTAATGTATTTACTTTACCAAAGGTAGTTTTTAAAACTTCTTTACCTAAAAAACGAAGTTTAAAAGGGTAAATTTGAGAGTCCATAAAAATATCAATCGCTATTTCTTCTCCTTTCTTCATATCCTTTACATCTTGATTTCTTAGATAATAGAAAGCAGAAAGCATGTCTTGTGCATTTAAAACATTTACAGTAGTGTCTTTTTGCTTTATAAAATCTTGCACGTACGCATTACCTAAATTATAATTAAACTTAGTTATTGTGTGTTTTTTATAACCTCCTTCGTCAATTTTTCTTTTAAATAAATAGGGCTTTACAACGTTTTTATCAAAATAAGATTCGTAAACATCATCAACTTTAAAAAACCATTTTATCATTCCAGAGGTCCAACCAGAACCTTTAGTATGAAATACTTTTTTTCCGTTTAAATCTGTTTCTTCAACTTCTAAAACTGCAGTTCCAGCTCTTAAAAAACCACTGTAGCTCATTTTATATCGTAACCATTCACCACCTTTAAAAGCTGGTTTTTCTTCTTGTGAAAATAAAGAAATGGTTATAAAAAAGAGAAGTAATATAATATTGTATTTTTTCATAGATTTCAAACTTATAAAAAAGTAATGACAATTACCGTTCCAAAAAAGAAAAAAGTTATTTGCTACTAATTTGTAAATGACTTTTTTAACTTTTTCTTACATTTTAAAAAGTACCCCAATTTTTTAATTCGTCTTTACTCCATAAATAAGGAAAAAATATTCTTCTTTGATATTTTGGATGCATGTATTTACGCCAATTGCTTCCTCCTGTTGCTTCTAAATCTGAATCTTTGCCACCAATATATTTTCCAGCTGCATTGTAATGAGCCATAACCCATTTTACATTTACTGTGTAATCGTAATGACGCATTGCTTTTATCAAATCATCATTTTCTTGAACTTCTTTGGGCAATTGTTTAAACTTTTTTGAAAGATTTATATCATTGTAATCTTCCATAAAGTCGATAAAATCTCCTATGTATTTTTTTTCGAATAAATTTAATAAAGTTGATTTTTGCCCTGTCGTATAATTTTTACCTGCAGCTTGCCAATATAAATGATTGTATGCGTGTTTGAATGACGAATTTCTATCAATATTATCTCTAAAACGTGCATCAATTAGGTTGATTAGTTCTGTGGAAGCAAATTCAATTTTACGATATTGCGCTGATTGAAAGCCACTGGCAGGTGTTAATGTATTTCTGAATTTTAAATATTGGTCTTTTTCCATTCCATCTGCCATGACATTAAAAGAGCTACAAAGCATATCAAAATACCTGCTGATTCTACCTAAATGCATAGAAAATTTATCGGCTGTTACTTTTACCGTTTTTGCAACTTGATCAATTTCCCAAAGTATCATTTTAAACAATAATTCGTTTACTTGATGATACATAATAAACACCATTTCATCTGGCTGTGTAGTTCTTGGAGTTTGCAACCCTAACAATGCATCTGTTTGAATATAATCCCAATAGGTAATTGGAGTACTGTGTAATAAGCCTTCTAACATTGCATCTACAGGCACACCCAATTTATCGTATTTTTCTTCTATTGCTTTTAAAATTTCGTCTCTTTCCATTTTTGTTGATTGAGTAACAAAGATATAATAGTTTTTAAAAAATAAAGTCCTCAAAGGTTTTAAAAAACCTTTGAGGACTGAGAAAATTTATCCTAAAAAAACTGCTTCTGAAAACTGAAAACTATTTTAAAGCGTTCCTCTTTTTGCTTGTTCTCTTTCAATAGATTCAAACAACGCTTTAAAGTTTCCTGCTCCAAAACCACGAGCTCCCATTCTTTGTATAATTTCGAAAAACAAGGTTGGTCTGTCTTCTACTGGTTTTGTAAAAATTTGTAACAAATAACCTTCCTCGTCAGCATCAATCATAATTCCTAAACTTTTTAAGATTTCGATATCTTCGCCCAATTCATGACTAAATGCTGATAATCTTGCTGGAACTTCATGATAATATTCTTCTGGTGGAATGGATAAAAATTCAACACCATTCGAACGTAATTGCGAAACGGTTTTAATAATATCATCTGTAGCAACAGCAATATGTTGCACGCCTGCACCTTCATAAAAATCTAAATATTCTTCAATTTGAGAACGTTTTTTTCCTTCTGCTGGTTCGTTTATTGGAAATTTAATTCGTCCATTTCCATTCGACATTACTTTACTCATTAATGCAGAATATTCTGTATGAATTTGCTTGTCATCAAAAGATAAAAAGTTGACAAACCCCATAACATCTTCATAGAATTTTACCCAAACATTCATTTGATTCCAACCTACATTACCCACCATATGATCTATGTATTTTAAACCTGCAGTTGGCGGATTGTAATCGGATTCCCATTTTTTAAAACCTGGTAGAAAAACTCCGTCGTAATTTTTACGCTCTACGAACATATGTACAGTTTCTCCATAAGTGTAAATTCCTGCTCTTACCACTTCACCAAATTCATCTTTTTCTACTGTTGGTTCCATATACGATTTTGCACCTCTTGAGGTGGTTTCTTCATAAGATTTTCTGGCATCTTCTACCCAAAGTGCTACCACTTTTACACCATCTCCATGTTTTACAATATGGTCGTTTATAGGTGATTTACTATTAAGTGGTGTTGTTAAAACCAACCTGATTTTATCTTGTTTTAACACATAACTTACAGAGTCTTTTGCTCCTGTTTCCAAACCACGATATGCGTAAGATTGAAAACCAAAAGCTGTTTTGTAGAAATGCGCTGCTTGTTTTGCATTTCCCACATAAAATTCTACATAATCTGTTCCTAACAATGGAAGGAAATCTTGTGCTCCTTCAAATATTTTTTCTAAACCGTAGTTTACTGATTTTATCTCTTTTTTACTCATTTGTATGTTTTATAGAAGAAAGAAAATAGAGACAAGAATAGAGACTATTAGAGCTTGTTTTGAAAACCCATTGTCATTTTTTGAAATTCTTGAATCTTTAATTCAATCTTTGTTAACTGTTCTTTATTAATGTAATTTCTATTATACGCTATTATCAATTGTGTTTCGAGCTCAAAAGAAGAACCTAAAGCAACATCAATAAAATGAGAGAAAGATTTATCTGTTCTTGATGAACCTTCTGCAATATTACTTGGAATAGAAACTGAACATCTACTAATTTGAGAAATTAAACCAAATCTTTCGTCTTTAGGAAACTTTTCAATCATAGAATAAACATCGTCTACAATTTCGATTCCAATTTGCCAAATTTTCAAATTCTTATAGTTATGTCTTTTTTTCTTCACCAAATTCTTTGTTACATTCTATTTTCTTGCTTCTTTATTCTCTATTCCTTTACTCAAGCCAACTCTTATAATAATCTTCGTCTGCAATTTTCATGGCTTCTTCTGTAACCTGTAAAGGCTTAAACGTATCTACCATAACTGCTAATTCTTCGGTTTTTGTTTTGCCAATACTTTTTTCTGTTGTTCCTGGATGTGGACCATGAGGAATTCCTGCAGGATGCAAAGAAATATGTCCTTGATCAATATCATTTCTGCTCATAAAATCGCCATCTACATAATACAAAACCTCATCTGAATCTATATTACTATGATTGTAAGGTGCAGGAATTGAATTTGGATGATAATCGTACAAACGTGGTACAAAACTGCAAATTACGAATGCATTGGTTTCAAAAGTTTGATGTACTGGTGGTGGCTGGTGAATTCGTCCCGTAATTGGCTCAAAATCATGAATGGAAAAGGCATAAGGATAATTATAACCATCGTAACCAACCACATCAAAAGGATGAGATGCATACGTCATTTCTATAATCTCACCTTGCTTTTTTACTTTGATTAAAAAATCTCCCAATTCATTGTTTGTTTCTAATTCGTATGGTCGTCTTAAATCACGTTCACAAAATGGCGAATGTTCTAACAACTGACCAAACCAATTTCTGTAACGTTTTGGTGTGTAAACAGGACTGTAAGATTCTACGATAAAAAGTCTATTATTTTCATCATCAAAATCTAATTTGTAAATAACTCCTCGTGGAATTACTAAATAATCTCCGTATTTAAAATCGAGATTTCCCAAATGCGTTCTTAATTTTCCTGATCCTTTATGAATGAAAATTACTTCGTCTGCATCTGTATTTTTATAAAAATAATCTTTGGTAGATTGTTTTGGTGCTGCTAAAATAATATTACAATCCGAATTCGTGAGCACTACTTTTCTACTTTCTAAATAGTCGTTTTCTGGCGGAACTTGAAATCCACGAAATCTGTAAGATTGAATGTTATTTGCTTTGGCAATTTTTGGTTTAACCGAATATTGTTTGCCAATTTTTTTGACCATTGTTGGTCTATATTCATGATACGAATTGGTGGACATTCCGTCAAAACCAATGGTACCAAATAATTGTTCGTAATACAAACTACCGTCTTTTTTACGAAACTGTGTGTGTCTTTTAGGTGGAATTTCTCCTAATTTATGATAAAAAGGCATAATTTTAATGTAATAATGAATTAATAATTAAATGTAACAATGCTCAAAAAGAAGATAATTGATACATTATTAAATTGCTCAATTGTTACATTATAGAATCATTCTGGATTGCGTTTTATAAGAAATTTTAAATGTGACAATAAATCTGAATACATTTCAATCGATTTCGTTTGTTTTTCAAAGATACAAAAATGATAGGAGAAAAAATGCTATAAGAAGTGTTCAACTCCTAAAAGTTGATGCAGAGGTGTAAATGCAACTAAAGTGATTAAAATAAATACAAATACTTTTACAAATGTTGATGTCGTTTTTTCTGCAATAATAAAATTTGCATCCAAACTATTTGATTGCAGTAAAATGTCTTTTGAATCGTAAATTGGAGTTTTTAATTCGTCTTTTGAAGAATTACTTTTAGGAATTCTGTTGTAGTAAAAGTTTAGAATTGAGATTATTACCATTGAACCTAAAGCGAACATTAGTAAATCATATGCATTTAGTTGCCTAAAAAAAGGAAATGGGATAAGATTGTGTGCAAACATCATTCTAATTTTTATCTAAAATAAGAAAATTAATCTGATTACTATTATTCTATCTTCTTAACAACTGCTTTTGGAGCTTCTTTTCTTGTTCCATCAAAACCATCTACTCCACCAACTGTGGTATATTTCATCACATACTTTTTATCAGGAAAAATACGTTGAAAAGCACTTTGACACATTAATGTTGCTTCGTGGAAACCACAAAGAATTAGCTTTAATTTTCCAGGATACGTGTTTACATCTCCAATTGCATAAATTCCTGGAATGTTGGTTTGGTAATCTAAAGCATTGTTTACTTTAATGGCGTTTTTCTCTATTTCTAATCCCCAATTTGCTATTGGGCCTAGTTTTGGTGACAAGCCAAAAAGTGGAATAAAATGATCTGTTTCTATGATGAAAGGCTCTCCTCCATTTTGAACTACAGAAACACCTTCTACTTTATCTGCGCCTGCAATACCTACAACTTCTGCAGGTGTAATCATATTAATTTTACCTGCATTTTTCAGTTCTTGAACTTTTTCTACAGAATCTAAAGCACCTCTAAATTCGTTTCTTCTGTGAATTAAAGTTACAGATGATGCAACATCCGTTAGAAATATAGACCAATCTAAGGCAGAGTCTCCTCCTCCAGAAATTACTACTTTTTTGTTTCTGTAAAATTCAGGATCACGAATTATGTATTCTACTCCATTATCTTCAAAATTAACAATATTTGGAATTGGCGGTTTTCTTGGTTCGAAAGAGCCTAATCCACCAGCAATTGCAACTACTTTTGCATGATGTTTTGTGCCTTTATTTGTAGTTACTATAAAAGTTTCATCTTCTTGCTTTTCAATAGTTTCTGCACGTTCGCCTAATGTAAAACCTGGTTCAAATTGTTTAATTTGTTCCATTAATTTATCTGTTAAATCGCCAGCTAAAATTTCTGGATATGCTGGAATATCATAAATAGGTTTCTTTGGATAAATCTCTGAACATTGGCCACCAGCTTGTGGTAAAGCGTCTATTAAATGACAACGCAGTTTTAATAATCCTGCTTCAAAAACGGTAAATAATCCTGTTGGTCCTGCACCAATAATTAATATATCTGTTGTAATCACTTTTTGTACTTTTTCTATTTAAATCTCAAAAACTGTTGAAATTTGTTTCATTTTTGTGAGAGCCTTAAAGGTTATGTCAGAAAATCTGTGAATGTTCTTAGCTTTTTATTTTAAAAAAATATAATGCGAAACTTACCCTTTTTAGCAAACGCCCAAAATATTACTTTAAGCTACGTTGATAACTTCTTGTATTTGCGGTGCGTATTTTTTTATAGTTGCTTCCACACCATTTTTTAGCGTCATTTGGTTTACAGAACATCCTGTACAAGCACCTTCTAATTGTACTTTTACTATAGAATCTTCTATTGAAAGCAGTTTGATATTTCCTCCATCACTCATTAAAAATGGACGAATTTCATCTAACGCTTTTTCTACATTAGTTAATGTTTCTTGTGCTGTCATGATTTATTTTTTTACTGAACTACAACCACTCATTGTTGTAATTCTAACAACTTCTGTTGGTGGTAAATTTTCGTTTCTTTTTAATAGTTGAGCAACCATTTCTTTGGTAATTTTATTGAATGCTTCTTCTAAAATCGTACCTTCTTGTAGCGCCACAGGATGCCCAACATCACCAGATTCACGAATGCTTTGTACCAGTGGAATTTCACCTAAAAATTGAGTATTGATATCTTCTGCTAAATTTTTTGCGCCATCTTTTCCAAAAATATAATATTTATTATTTGGCAATTCTTCTGGTGTAAAATAAGCCATATTTTCTACGATTCCTAAAACTGGAACGTTGATGTTTTCTTGTTGAAACATGGCAACTCCTTTTTTAGCATCTGCCAACGCAATATTTTGTGGAGTACTTACAACAACTGCTCCATTTACTGGTAATGCTTGTACAATTGATAAATGTACATCTCCTGTTCCTGGTGGTAAATCGATTAAAAGGAAATCTAATTCGCCCCAATCTCCATCAAAAATTAGCTGATTTAATGCTTTTGAAGCCATTGGTCCACGCCAAATTACTGCCTGATTTGGATCTGTAAAAAACCCTAAAGACAATAATTTTACTCCGTAATTTTCGATTGGTTTCATTTTAGATCGTCCATCTACTTTTACAGAAAGTGGTCTTGCTTTTTCTACATCAAACATAATGTGTTGTGATGGTCCATAAACATCTGCATCTAAAACACCTACACTAAAACCCATTTTTGCTAATGAAATGGCCTTATTTGCTGTAATAGTAGATTTACCAACACCACCTTTACCTGATGCAATTGCGATAATATTTTTAATATTCGGAATTTCCTTACCGCGAATTTGGTTCGGGTTTGAATTTTCTTTTACAACTGGTTTTTCTACAGTTACATTTACTTTTACATCAATATTTTCAGAAACATTGCTTTTAATAGCTTTTGTAATTTCTAATTCAACTTTCTTTTTGGCTTGTAATGTTGGATTGCTAATTGTTATTTCTACAATAACTTCGTTACCAAAAATTACTACATTTTTTAAGTTGTTGTTTTCCACTAAACTTTTTCCTTCTCCAGGTGCAGTTATAGTTTCTAATGCTTTTTGTATATCTTGTTTGTTAAAACTCATTTTTTTCGAATGTCAGGTCGAGCGCAGTCGAGACCTAAAATATTGTTAGCTCTATAAAACCTCTCGACTGCGCTCGAGAAGACATTTATAGTTTTAATTAAGATTTAATCTTGATTACAAAGATACGCTTAACAGTTTAAAAAAGAAAGTTTGTGGATTGTGAATATTTATGGATTGATAAGTGGAAATGATGGTATGAAGCTTGAAATTTTTTTTGGGTTATTTTCTAGTTGACTAAAAGTTAAGATAACTCTTCCATAGGATTCCAAAAAACAGTTTCTAAATCTTGAATTTGATTGTCAATAACCACAATTCCTTCACTTTCTAATAATTGCTGCATTAGGTTTGTGCCATCAAAATGATGTTTTCCTGTCAACAATCCTTTTTTATTTACCACTCTATGTGCTGGAACTTCTTTTTGCTGACTTGAAGAATTATTCATAGCCCAACCTACCATTCTTGCAGATTTTGCAGCACCTAAATAAGTTGCAATTGCTCCATAACTAGTTACTCTTCCATAAGGAATTAAACGTGCAACTTGATACACTTTATCAAAAAAACTATCAGATTTTTTCACGAAGTGAAGTTATTAATTACAAAACAATTAATTACCATTCTATGATGTTTTGAGAAAAATTCCAATTAATATTTGAGCCTAAACTTTATGTAGGTAATTGGTTTGTTTACTGCTAAGTATTGGTTTTCGTAAAAAGTTTGGGTTTCTGTTACTTCTTTAGGGGCACCTTCATTTTTATACACTGTGTGATTTGCATACAAAACTTCATGCCCTTCACCATGCAACAACCCTAAAGTATAACCATGCATAAACTCTGAATCTGTTTTTAAATTCACAATTCCTTCTGGATGTAAAATATGATGGTATTTTTTCAGAAAGTTAGCATTTGTCATTCTATGCTTTGTACGCTGGTATTTTATTTGAGGATCTGGAAAAGTAATCCAAATTTCTGCAACTTCATTTTCTGCAAAAATATGATTTACCAATTCAATTTGAGTTCTTACAAAAGCAACATTTGGTAAATTTTCTTCAATGGCAGTTTTTGCTCCTCTCCAAAAACGAGCTCCTTTTATATCTATTCCAATATAATTTTTGTCAGGATTTTTTCTTGCCAAAGCAATTGTATATTCGCCTTTTCCACAACCCAATTCAACAATAATTGGATTTTCGTTTCCAAAAAAAGAATGCCATTTGCCTTTATGAGAAAAATTATTTAAAACTTCTTCTCTAGATGGCTGAATGACATTTTCGAACGTTTCATTTTCTTTGAAACGTTTTAGTTTGTTTTTACTTCCCAATGTATTAAATTAAGCTCTGTCTTCTGTTCCTTCTTTTAAAAACTTACGAGATTCTTTCATCCAGTATGCAAATAAAACTAATAAAACCACTAAAAAAAGCCAATTTATAATATTTGATGACCACCAATTGAAATCTCCTTTTCTTAACATATCAAAAGGGATAAACAAAAAGTCTGTAAATAAACTACCAATCCATCTAAAAATATTGCTTGCTATCATAACTTAATTATCTTTACGCTACAAAAATAATAAAAGAAACAATGCTAGCCAATTTTTTAAGCAAATCTAAACCAATCAATTTTATTGTGCTTTTAGTACTGTTTTCGTGCGTTTTTTTATATAATGTTATTTTTGTTTTTGCTTTTGATGATTTTTCTTTGAATGTTTTCTTAAAAAGCGTCGGTTTTTTATTGGTTTTTCTTCTTATTTTTTTCTTTTACAATTTTGTAATTTCAAAAAATAATTTGACGAGAGATAACACGTATGCTTTTTTCATTTTTACACTTTTTTTAAGTTTATTTATCACTAAAATATATGTTTTTAAAATAATATTTCTTTTATTTTTTTATGTTCTTTTTTTAAGGAAAATATACAGTTTAAAATCAAATAAAACAGTATTACAAAAACTTTTTGATAGCGGGTTTTGGATGGCCATAATGTTTTTTATTGAACCTTTTACAATTGTATTTGCAATATTAATTTATGTAGCCATTTTTATACATCACAAAATTACAATACATACTTTATTTGCTCCAATTATAGGTTTTTGTGCACCTTTAATTTGTTATTATGCATATTTTCTTTGGATGGATAATACAGAAGGTTTTTCGAATTTATTTCTACTAAATTCGTTCAACGAAATTTATTTTTATTCAGAAAAAAATTTTTATTGGATTATTACAGTATTGTTAGCCTTAACCTTAATCGGATTAATTTTAAAAACACCTAAAGCATTGTCTGTAAACAACTCTTTTAAAAGAAATTGGATACTTGTTTTAATAAACTTTTTTGTTGCAGTTGGATTCTCACTTTTTATTCCTGAAAAAACTGGTGTTGAATTTTTATTTGTAATTTTTCCAGCATCTATAATTATTGCGAACGGCTTTGAAATGATAAACAATAGCTTAATTAAAAATATAGCTTTGTATTTACTTTTAATTTTTACTATTGTATTTCCACTATTTTATAGCTTAGAGCCGTAAGCCAAATCTCCAGCATCTCCTAAACCTGGAACTATGTATCCTTTTTCATTTAGTTGATCATCAATTGTAGCAATCCATAATTTTGTGTTTTCTGGAAAGTGATTATTCACAAAATCTACACCTTGTTTTGCTCCAATTACTGAAACAATATGAATTTCTTTTGGAGTACCATGTTTTTTTATTGCTTCATAAACTGCAACCAAACTTTGGCCAGTTGCCAACATTGGATCTACTAACAATAAAGTTTTATTATTAATGGATGGTGAAGCAAAATATTCTACCACAATTTCAAAATCCGAATCATTTTTTGGATGATGTCTATACGCAGATATAAATGCATTTTCTGCATCATCAAAATAGTTTAAAAGTCCTTGATGTAATGGCAAACCTGCTCTTAAAATAGAGCATAAAACCATGTTGTTATTAAATAATTTTATTTCTTTTTTTCCTAAAGGCGTGTTTACAGATGCATTAGAATATGCTAGACTTTTGCTTAACTCATAACCTAAAACTTCACCAATTCGTTCAATATTTCTTCGAAAACGTAAAGAGTCTTTTTGTATTTTTTCATCTCTTATTTCAGCAATAAATTTGTTTAAAATTGAATCATTTTCTGCAATATGATGTATTTCCATTTGGTATAAGTTTCCAACAAAATTACAAAAAAAAGAATACTGCAATTTTAAGGTATTGGTGAAATAAACCTCAATATAATTAGTACAAATAATTACTGATTTTTAAAAAAAATTAAAAAACTCATTTCTTTCTGTATAGATTCAAAGTACATAAATACTACTTTAAAACTTTGATATTTAATTGTGGTTTTTTTATGTCTGTTTTAAAATTATCCTCAACTTTGTTACTCAAATTCATGATAATGAATAAAAGAGTTATTGCTTTAATTGCAGTTTTTATAGCTACACTTATTTATGGAGTCACTTTTACTATTGCAAAAGGTGTTATGCCAACGCATGTAAAACCTTTTGCTTTTATTTTACTTAGAGTTTCTGGCGCAACCATTATTTTTTGGCTACTTGGTTTATTTTTTAAAAATCAAAAAATTGAAAAAGCAGATTATAAAAAAATACTATTAGCCTCTTTTTTTGGTATTGCTTTAAATATGTTAGCTTTTTTTAAAGGCTTGAGTTTAACAACGCCAATAAGTGCTTCTGTAATGATGGTTACATCACCAATAATGGTATTGATATTTTCTAGTATTCTAATACGAAAAGCAATTGGTAAACAACGTATTTTAGGAGTATTTATAGGTTTAATTGGTACACTACTATTAATTACATATGGCAACTCTTCTGAAGAAAATGCATACAACAGTAACTTAGGTAATTTTTTGGTTTTTTTAAATGCAGCATCTTATGGTTTGTATTTGGTTTTAGCTAAAGATTTGATTAAAAAATACCATCCAATTGTTTTTGTAAAATGGTTGTATTTATTCGGATTATTTTTTGTGATTCCTTTTGGTTATAACGAAATCACAGAAGTTATTTGGCAAAAAATACCCATTTCTATTTATTGGAGTATTGGATTTGTAATTGTATTTACAACATGTATAACCTATTTATTTAACTTGTATGGTTTATCAAAATTAAAACCAACAACTGTAAGTGTTTTTATTTATTTACAACCTGTAATTGCTACTAGTTATGCTTTAATTGTGGGTAGTGATTCTTTAAATTTAGTAAAAATCTGTGCAACTTTACTCATCTTTTTTGGTGTTTATTTAGTAACAAAACAGATTAAAAAATCTAAGAATTAAAACTATATTTGCAACTCATTAAAAATGATGATTTTATGATTCAATCTATGACTGGTTATGGAAAAGCAGTATTACAATTGCCTACCAAAAAAGTAACCATAGAAATTAAATCTTTAAACAGTAAAAACCTCGACTTAAACGTTCGAATTCCATCTTATTACAAAGAGCAAGAATTAAACGTGCGTAAAAAGTTAGCAAATGCTTTGGTCCGAGGAAAAGTAGATTTTTCTATTTTCGTAGAAATGACTGCTGACGAAACTTCTACTGTTTTAAATAATGGAGTTATAAAACAATACATGCAACAACTTAGAAATGTTGTACAAACTGGAACTTCTGATGATGTTGAGTTACTAAAAATGGCAGTAAAAATGCCAGATGCATTAAAAACTGAACGTGAAGAATTAGATGAAAATGAGTGGAATACAATTAATGAACATATAGATATTGCCATTAAAGAAATTGTGCAATATAGAATTGACGAAGCTGCTTCTTTAGAAAGTGATTTCAAAGAAAGAATTGAAAATATTAAAACCTATTTAGAAGAAGTTAAAGCGTTAGATGGAGATAGAGTAGAAAATGTAAAAACGCGTTTAAAAAAGGCAATTGACGATTTAAAAGTTGACACTGATGAGAATCGTTTTGAGCAAGAATTAATCTACTACTTAGAGAAATTAGATATTAATGAAGAAAAAGTTCGTTTGGCAAATCACTTAGATTATTTTTTACAAACCTTGGATTCTAAAGATTCTAATGGAAAAAAATTAGGGTTTATCGTTCAAGAAATGGGTCGTGAAATAAACACAACAGGTTCTAAAGCCAATTTTGCACCAATGCAAAAAGCGGTTATTCAAATGAAAAATGAACTGGAACAAATTAAAGAACAGATATTAAATGTGCTTTAAATAGTTTTTAGTTGATGGTTTTTAGTTAATTGTTAAAACCAGCAACCAAAAACCAGCAACCAAAAACAATATTATGTCAGATTTTAAAGGAAAATTATTCGTGTTTTCTGCACCATCAGGTTCTGGAAAAACTACCATTGTTCGTCATTTATTAGCGCAGGAAAAATTCAATCTAGAATTTTCTATATCTGCAACTTCAAGAGCTCCAAGAGGTTTCGAAAAAGATGGCGAAGATTATTATTTTATCTCTCTAAGAGATTTTAAAGATAAAATTAAGGCTGATGAATTCTTAGAATGGGAAGAAGTGTATAGAGATAATTTTTACGGAACTTTAAAAAGTGAAATTGAACGTATTTGGGCTCAAAAAAAACATGTTATTTTTGATATTGATGTAGTTGGAGGCTTAAGAATTAAAAAGAAATATCCTGAAAGAACATTATCGGTTTTTGTAAAACCACCAAGTGTAGATGAACTTAAAATTCGCTTAAAAAAACGTAAAACAGAAAGCGAAGAAAAAATAAACATGCGCATTGCAAAAGCTTCTGTAGAATTGGCTACTGCACCTCAGTTTGATAAAATCATTAAAAATTACGATTTAGATGTTGCTTTAAAAGAAGCAGAAGATTTAGTGAATGATTTTTTAGAATTAAAAGAAAATAAAGATTAAAGAAACAAGAAAATAGATTCAAGAATAAAGATGTGCAAAAAGTCTCTTTTCTTTATTCTTTTTTCTAATATCTATTAGAAAATGAGTAAAATTGGTTTATATTTTGGCACTTTCAATCCAATTCATGTTGGGCATTTAATTATTGCCAATCAAATGGTTGAAAATTCAGATTTAGATGAAGTTTGGATGGTGGTAACACCTCACAATCCGTTTAAAAAGAAAAGCTCTTTGCTAGAAAATCATCATCGTTTTGAACTAGTTTACAGAGCTACAGAAAACTATCCAAAAATTAAGCCTTCTGACATTGAGTTTAAATTACCACAACCTAATTACACCGTTTTTACCTTAGCACATATTTCTGAACAACATCCAAACAAAGAGTTTTGTTTAATTATGGGGGCAGATAATTTGAAGAGTTTTCATAAATGGAAAAATTATGAGACCATTCTAGAACATCATCATATATATGTTTATCCAAGAATTTCTGAAGGAACAGTAGAAACTCAGTTCGATAATCATCCAAAAATTCACAAAGTTGATGCGCCAATTATAGAAATTTCTTCAACAATGATTAGAAACGGAATTAAAGGTGGTAAAAACATACAACCTATGTTAACCAAAGAAGTTTGGAGTTATATAGATGAAATGAACTTTTACAAAAAATAACATTTTTTACATTTTAAAAACTTTAAAATAACTATAGAACTTTTTGAATTAGATATGAAATTTTATTTTCTATCGTTAATAATAATATAAAAAAAAGGAAAGTCATTTTTATATTATTATTTTTACACTACATTAAAGTTTAATCATTGGCAATAAAAGATAAAAAAAAGGGTAAATTAAAACAAAAACTGACCGATAAATATCGTTTAGTGGTTTTAAATGAAAACACTTTTGAAGAACGTTTTTCGTTAAAATTATCGCGTTTAAACGTATTTGTTTTAGGAGGTATTTTTTCAATTTTATTAATTGCCTTAACAACCGTTTTAATAGCGTTTACACCAATAAAAGAATACATTCCTGGATATTCTTCATCACAATTAAAAGCAGACGCTGTAAAATTAACCTTTGAAGCAGACTCTTTAAAAAATAAATTAGCCGATTTAGAAAATTATACAAATGCATTAAGACCCGTTTTAACAGGAGAAATAGCTCCAGAAGAAGTAGATTCTATACAAACAGAAATTGCACAAAATACAATTAATGAAGAAATGCTTTACGCATCTAAAGAAGATTCATTATTTCGAGAAAAAATTGAACGCGAAACACGATTTTCTATTCTAAACAACTCACAAAATAAAAACAATATTGTATTTTTTGCTCCTTTAAATGGTTCTATTTCACAAAATTTTGACGCTAATTCTAAACATTTTGCTGTAGATATTATTGCAAAAACAGGAACTCCTGTAAAAGCAACTGCAGATGGTACTGTTATTTTTTCTGGTTGGAGTGCAGAAACTGGTTACACAATTATTTTAAAACATAATAACGATTATATTTCCGTTTACAAACACAATGGAAATTTATTAAGGCAACAAGGCGATTTTGTAAAATCTGGCGAAGTTATTGCTACTGTTGGTTCTACAGGAGAGTTAACCACAGGACCACATTTACATTTTGAACTTTGGAGTGGTGGTTATGCTGTAAATCCTACTAATTTTATCGATTTTAAATAATGAGTATCAAATCTTTTTTTGCAATTCCGTTTGCCAAATTTGCCACCAAAAAAGTGCAAAAATGGGCTAAAAAACCGTTTGAAACACAAGAAAAAGTTTTTAAAAATTTAATTTCTGAAGGAAGAAAAACAGCTTTTGGAAAAGATCATAATTTTGATAAAATAACTACTTACGAAGATTTTAAAAAACACGTAAAAGTTACAGATTACGAAGGTTTAAGGCCATATGTAGATAGAATGGTTGCTGGCGAAGAAAATGTTCTTTGGAAAGGAAAACCACTCTATTATGCAAAAACTTCTGGTACAACTTCTGGCGCAAAATACATTCCTATTACCAAAGAATCGATGCCAACACATATAAAAGCGGCCAGAAATGCCTTGTTATTTTATATTGTTGAAAAAAACGATGCCAGTTTTGTGGATGGAAAAATGATTTTTTTACAAGGAAGTCCAGTTTTAGAAGATAAAAACGGTGTGAAATTAGGTCGTTTAAGTGGAATTGTGGCACATTATGTTCCACAGTATTTATTAAAAAATCGTTTACCAAGTTGGGAAACTAACTGTATTGAAGATTGGGACACAAAAGTAAACGCAATTGTAGAGGAAACTGTAAACGAAAACATGACTGTTATTAGTGGGATTCCTTCTTGGGTACAAATGTATTTTGAAAAACTAATTGAAAAAACAGGAAAAAAAGTTTCTGAACTGTTCCCAAATTTTAATTTCTTTATTTACGGAGGCGTAAATTTTGAACCTTATAAGAACAAGTTCGAAAGTTTAATTGGTAAAAAAATAGATTATATAGAATTGTACCCAGCTTCTGAAGGTTTTATTGCCTACCAAGATTCGCAAACCGAAAAAGGAATGTTATTACAGTTAGATTCTGGAATTTTTTATGAATTTATACCTGCAACCGAGTTTTTTGATGAAAATCCGACTAGAATTTCCATAAAAGATGTGAAAATTGGTGTGAATTACGTAATCATATTAAATACAACAGCTGGTCTTTGGGGATACAATATTGGTGATACTGTTGAGTTTACATCAACAAAACCTTACAGAATTAAAGTTACAGGACGTATAAAGCATTTTATTTCTGCCTTTGGTGAACATGTTATTGGTAAAGAAGTAGAAAAAGCCTTAAATGATTCCATACAAGGTACCAACATAAATATTAGTGAATTTACAGTAGCACCACAAGTAAATCCTAAAAGTGGTTTGCCTTATCATGAATGGTTTATAGAGTTTGAAAATGAACCTGAAAATTTAGATGATTTTGCTAAAAAAGTAGATGCTTCCATGCAAGCACAAAATATTTATTATTTTGATTTAATTGAAGGTAAAATACTACGTCCACTTGTAATTAGAAAAGTAAAAAAAGGTGGTTTTCATGAGTATATGAAATCTATTGATAAATTTGGTGGCCAAAACAAAATTCCACAATTGTCTGATAACAGAAAAATTGCAGATGTTTTAGATCATTTTTTAGAAGAACAATAATAGAAACGAAATGGGAGGAGATTATTTATTTTTAATATTAGCTGTAGCTTTGGTAATTGTTTATTTTTACAACAAATTTAGAAACAAACGTTAATGAGCACAATTAGAATAACCAAACAATTCAATTTTGAAACAGGTCATGCTTTATACGGTTATGATGGTAAATGTAAAAATGTTCACGGACATTCTTACAAGCTTTCTGTAACTGTTTCTGGAAAACCAATTGCAGACAATACCAATGTAAAGTTTGGAATGGTCATTGATTTTGGCGATTTAAAAAAGATTGTAAATGAAGAAATTGTAGATGTTTTTGATCATGCAACTGTTTTTAATAAAAATACACCTCATGTAGAATTGGCAAAAGAGTTAATGGACAGAGGACATGACGTTTTATTGGTAGATTATCAACCAACAAGTGAAATGATGGTAATTGATTTTGCAAAAAAAATTAAAAAGAGATTACCTAAAAAAATAAAACTACATTCGATAAAACTACAAGAAACAGATACTAGTTTCGCTGAGTGGTTTGCTAGTGAAAATTGATTTTTATAGAAATATAAAATTCATTTAATTTATTAAGTTATATTTAAAAAAAATATTATGAAAACAATTAAAATTCTTTTTGCCCTTTTTATAGCTGTAACAATAACAAGTTGTGGCGATAGTGAAAAAACAGTTGCTTTAGATTTTTCTTTAACTAATGTTTCTGGAACTTATAAAGTTAAAAGTTTTAATCAAGATTTATCGAATACTGTCGTTACTCAAGGTACATCTGTCAACGTTTCTAATTCTACAAAAATTGGTGATAGTTTCGAAGTAGATTTAATTTTAAATACAAGTGGAACTTTTACTGTAAAAGGTCCTTACAGAGTGGTTACCACTGTAACACCTGTTGATGGTTCTGCAACTGTTACTACAAAAATTTTAACTATTGATAATTCTGGAAGTTTTTTTATAAGCAAAACTGGTGCCAGAAAAATTACATTCAATTCTTCTAATGGAGATTTTTTAAATGGAGAATATAATGTTAATTTATTCAATGAAAATACATTAACTTTAACTCAGGAATCAGAAGAAACAGACGGAAACATAAATATAGATATTAAAACCACTATCATTTTTGAGAAAAAATAAAAAGAAATAAGTTTTTTATTTTATAAAAAAACTATCTATTACGGATAGCTTTTTTGTTTTAAAAAGATTTATTTCCCATTAAAATTATTCATTGTATTTGCTAAACCATCTGTACCAAAAGAGGTAATTACTTTGGCAGAAGTTGGTAAACGTTCTATTAATTGGCTGGTTTCATCTTTATTCCACTCTCCTAAAACATAATCTACCTGCTTTCCTCTGGAATAGTTTCCACCAACTCCAAAACGAAAACGAGCATATTGCTGAGTATTTAGTTTTTCTTGAATGTCTTTAAGTCCATTATGTCCTCCAGCAGAACCTTTTGCTTTTACGCGAATGGTACCAAAATCAATATTTACATCATCTGTAATTATTAAAATATTTTCAATAGGAATTTTTTCTTGTTGCATCCAATATTTTACGGCTTTTCCACTTAAATTCATAAATGTACTTGGCTTAAGTAAAATAAATGTTCTTCCTTTAAAACGAAAACTAGCAACGTCTCCTAACTTTTCAGTTTCAAATGTTGTATTGTGTTCTTCAGCGACTTCATCCAAAATTTTAAAACCAATATTATGACGCGTATTGGTGTACTTATCTCCTATGTTTCCTAAACCTACAATTAAAAACTTCTTCATTAATTCTTCTTTAGTTTCAGTTTTAATACTGAAAAGATTTTTAAAAAATGACATCACATTCATTCTTCAAAAATAAGAAGAAATAAATAATGATTTACAAAAAGGGAAACCCTTGAAAATTAAATAATGCTAAAAAATAAGTATAAACAAAAAGCGCTACAAAATGTAGCGCTTTTAAATAATTTTACTTTAAAAACTAAATTTATTCAGTTGCAGTAGTTTCTTCAGCTGCTCCTTCTTCTGTAGTTTCTTCTTCTTCGTCATCACCTAAATCATCTGCACTTGCATTACGTGAAGTTCTAACTTGTACAACAACAGTGTTATCTGGGTGCATGAATGTATAATCGTCATTAAACAATGATGTGATAACTAACTTATGACCGATTTTTAATTTAGAAATATCAGCAGAAATAAAATCTGGTAAATTTGCTGGTAAAGCTTTTACTTTTAATTTACGGTTTGTAAAACGTAAAGAACCTCCATTTAAAACCCCTGGAGAAGTTCCAGTTAATTTTACAGGAATGTTCATTGTTACTTCTTTGTCATCAAATAACTGGTAGAAATCTACGTGTATAATTCTATCTGTTACTGGGTGAAACTGAATATCTTGCAATATTGCAGCTATTTCTTGTCCATCAACATTAATTGTAGCAGTATATACGTTTGGAGTGTATACCAACTTTTTAAATGCTAATTCTGGTGCTGAAAAATGCATTGGCTTATCTCCTCCGTATATAACGCAAGGAACCATTCCAGCATTACGTAAGGCTTTGGTAGCTACCTTGCCCACGCTTTCTCTTTTTGATCCTTTAATTGTAATTGATTTCATTACTTTTTTATTAAAATTTACATTAAAAATTGTCCACTTATTGAGGTGTTATCTTGCACTTTGTGCATAACATCAGCGAATAAGGGCGCGCAAGATACAACTTTTATTTTAGAAGTTTCCTTTTTTAATGGAATTGTATCTGAAACTATTAATTCTGTTAATCCAGAGCTTTCTATTTTTTCATATGCTCCACCAGAAAGTATTGGATGTGTACAAATTGCACGAACGCTTAAGGCTCCTCTTTCCATCATTAAATTGGCTGCGTGTGCTAATGTTCCTCCAGTATCTATCATGTCATCTACCAAAATTACATTTTTACCTTCTACATCTCCAATTAATTCCATATGTGAAATTACGTTTGCTTTTTTACGTTGTTTATAACAAATTACAACATCAGAATGTAGGTGCTTAGAGTAGGCATAAGCTCTTTTTGAACCACCCATATCTGGAGAGGCAATGGTAAGATTATCTAATTTTAAACTTTTTATATATGGTAAAAAAATAGTTGATGCGTATAAATGATCTACTGGTTTTTCAAAAAACCCTTGAATTTGATCTGCATGTAAATCCATTGTCATAATTCTTGTTGCTCCTGCAGATTCTAATAATTTTGCAACTAATTTTGCTCCAATTGCTACCCTTGGTTGATCTTTACGATCTTGTCTTGCCCAACCAAAATAAGGCATAACTGCTGTAATATGTCTTGCAGATGCTCTTTTTGCAGCATCTAACATTAATAACATTTCCATTAAATTATCTGCGTTTGGAAAAGTTGATCCAATAATAAAAACCCTTCTTCCTCTTACAGATTCTTCAAAAGCTGGTTGAAATTCTCCGTCGCTAAACTTAGTTGTTTTTACTTTTCCTAAAGTAGTATTGTATTCTTTTGCAATTTTTTCTGCTAATATAGTACTTTGAGAGCAAGCAAATAATTTTGGTGCTAATTGATTTGTAGGCATTTAATGGTAGTTTTTGTTGTGTTGTTGTATGGTAACAAAAGTAGAAATTATTTATTGACTTTGAAATTTATTTATAGACTTTAAAATAAAATAATTTAATACATTTGCATTTCTATTTTAAACTTGCTCAAGTGGCGGAATTGGTAGACGCGCTGGATTCAAAATCCAGTTCTTTCGGGAGTGTGGGTTCGATTCCCACCTTGAGTACTAAAGAGAAACCTCAACTTTTTGCAGTTGAGGTTTTTTTATTTGTTACAATTAATTAATTATTAATTTTTTTGTTAAAAAATTACCGTTTCTTAGTATGATTTTAATTAGATATATACCTTTTTGGGAATTAACAAATCTAAAAGAATCATTATATCTTCTTATTGAAATTTGTTTTCCATTTAAATCATAAACATAAATTTTATCAAAATTTCCTATTCCTATAACTTTAATTGGATTACCAATTTTTGAAGGATTTGGATATATTGAAACGTTATCTTCTAAGATATTTTCGTCAACAGATGCAGTAGCACAAGAAGTTTCTGGGTTTTTAGCATTTTGCGCTCTAATCCAGTCTATTTCAAAACTTACATTATTGTTGTTTGTTGGATCTATTCTTAATCCCTTTATCTTTTTACCAATCCATTCGTTATTTGTAGATAAATCTAACGAAAGCTCTTGCCATGCTCCATTACCTGTGTAATTTTTAACAACAGATCTTGCTGCATTAATGCTACCACCTTCAACTTCCCAAAAAATTTGAAATTTAGTAATATCTATATTTGCTTTCATTCTTACAATAATATCTGTGATTGGAGCACCTGCCATTTCTAAGAAATCAAGTTTAATTAGTTTGGAATCTGTACCAGAAGTAGTTCCTTTTAGCACTCCATTTTCTTCCACTAAATTATCTATTTGCTGTGCAGTATAATTATCAAAAATATCATCTCCATTAAATTCTATTGCAAAGTCTGACGAAGAATTAATATCTCTACATAAATCCTCTTCTTCCTTATCAAAAAGTCCATCTCCATCAGTATCTATCTCTGGAATGCATTGTTGAGTAGGATCTATGGCGTTATTTGCGCGAATCCAATCGATTTCAAAAGAAACATTATCATTATTTGTCGGGTCTATTCTTAAGCTATTTATAATTTTATTTTGCCATTCTGTATTAGAAGATACATCAAGAGAAAGTTCTTGCCAATCTCCATTTCCTGTATAATTGGCTTGTACAGATCTTGAAGCTGCATAACTACTATTTTCTGTAGTTTGCCAGAAAAGTTGCACTCTTGTATTTGGTGTATTTGCCTTATACCTAAAAGTTAACGTATTTATATCTGAACCACTAAATGAAACGAAACCTTCGTTGATAATTTTTGGATCGTTACTTGTGGAAGTCCCTTTGAATACTCCATTTGCTATCTCTGGATTATTGATGAAACTTGTGCTAAACCCATCAAAAATAGTACTATCTCCATTAAATTCTAAAGCAAAGTCTGATGCAGAATTTGGGTTTCTACAAGAGTTTGTTTCAGCCGAATCTAAAATACCATCTCCATCTGAATCTTGCTCTACTTTAGTAGATGAAACACTGTAATTATCTGGCACATCTGATCCTAACTTTATAAAATTTATTGTGATGTTGCTTGAAGATGCTGTGTTGATATCTCCAATTTTAGATTCGTAAAAACGTAAAATCAATTTTTTAACGTTGGTGAATTTATCAAATTGGGTGTCTTGTCCTATTCTAATATTGCTAGAATCTGAAGAATTATAGCTACCAACACTAAAATTTTGTCCGTTTTCGCTTTGTACAATTACTTCTACATCTGCTCCAGAAAAATTTAAGTTTAGGGTGTTGAAATATTCCCATACTTGTCTTGATGATAAATTAATCTCATAATCTGTGTAACCATCTATACCATTTCCATTATTTTCTACCGTAAAATTTACTCTTGTATTTGCATAATTAAATGTTGGTATGGTTAACCCATCTGTTGACGTTGCACTATCTCTAGAATCGTCATTGGTTTCTACAGAGCCTAAATCCATTGAGCGTACACTGTAATCTATCAGAGTAACATCGCCTACGATATTTCCCCAAGAAGAACTATCAAAACAATTTCCTGAATTACATATGAATGCATCTGTTTCGTATTTGTAATCTTCTCCAAATTGTCTTCTAAAAAAATCGTTTTGAATATCTGTACTTATTAGTTTAAAATAAATAGTATTGTCTTTTATAAAGTAAGATTGATTTGAACTTGATTTTAAAGCAGCAAAACTTGTAACGCGTGTTGCATTTCCTGCATAGCTAATTCCAGGCATATTTGGATAGGCAACAATTACGTTTTCTGAATTTGTTTTACAACCATCTAAAGAAGAAACCATGTATTTTGGTAGTTTGTGGTATTGTAAATAATAGGTGTAATCTAAATCGTTTGTAATTACAGGTGCATCAAAATACTGTTGTTGGGTTTGCACATTAAAAACAGCATGTGATGTTTTATCTGGATATTCTGCAATAAAATAACGAGGTGTAAATGCGCCATCATCTTTATTAGTAAAGTCTATATCTTTAAAATAGTTGTATGTTTTATTTTGAGTTAACCAAGCTCCAAATTCTGGTTTTTCAATAGCATTTGTTTGCTGAGTGTTAGCCCCTTTTTCGTACAAATTTCTATTGTTTGGATTTTCTATAAGTATGGGTCTAATATTGGTTCCTGCAACACCTGTTACACTTCCATCTTCATCAATTAAACCACTTAAAAACATATAACTGAAGTAAGATATATGGTCAAAATCAAACTTTGAATCTTCTGCCACAGAAACATCATAAGTGATGCCTCTTGCAAAATGATTGGTAGATTTTCTTGAAGCACCATTGATTTGAAAACAATACGATTTAGCGCCATTTGAATCGAAACCTGCGAAATGAGTATCTACGATTCCTGACGGTCCATCATAAATGCTATGTCCTCGAAAAGCATTCGTAAAAGCCGTTAAAGGTAAACTTGGGAACGGTAAGGATCTACCTGCTTGTATTTCACTTGCAGATTTTGGATTACCAATATTTGCTGATTTTCCTACAATTAAAGAATTGAATAATGTTTGATTGTAGGAAAAGAAATCTGCACGACCATTGTCGCCAAAATCACAATCATAAAAATTCATGGTATTTGCTCTAATCCATACATTTCTATCTACTGATTTGTAACCATCAAATCTATTAATTACAGGAATAAATTGACTACCATCAGCATTTTTCGGCCTATAATGTCCGTTTACAATCTCTTCTGTGGTTTTATCAATTCCACCATCAATTCCCCAACTAAATAAGTTAGAGTGCGCTTTATTATCATCAAAAATTCCCATTGGTTGATTTCCTGGAACATAATTTGAGTTAGAATCATCTAAAACTTCATCTAAAATTAAATGCCAAAATCCTGAACCATCTGAACCTGCAGAAACGTTTCCAATAAAATCGTTATTAGGATTTGTTATCCAAAAAGTTGCTGGAAATGCTTCAGGACTTGCACCTCTATCTGCACCAATTCCTAAATCATGAGGTCTAGTTTCTTCGCCTTCTTTAGGTCGTTTACATAAAACACCTAAATTATTTTTGAACAAGTTGCCAGTTTCGTTACCATCCTCTAAAAAGTAACCATGACCTAAAAAATCGTAGCCAACATTGCCTTCTACAATAGTATTATTTGTAGCATGTACAGTTATTAAACGATTGTAAGAAGTATGAATTCCTGCATTTTTTATATATTGTCCATCAGCATCGCCTAACAAATGCCAATGCCAAGGATATTTACCTATTTGAGATTTTTGCCCCATTCTAAATAGTTCGATATTTGATGCTCTTGAAATAGAATTTGGCATAGACATAATATGACCACCAAAACCATTACTTTCACTAGAAACGTCTCCCTGAATTTTAAGATTGTGTGTTAATAAACCCACCTCTGCTCTTTCATCTAACACAAAAGTTTTTGTACCATTAGTATAGGTTTGCTCTACACCAAAATGCATAAACTCTAAAGGAGTATCAAAAGAAATAGTTGTATTATTTATTGCTGTAATGGTTCTTTTTTCTGCTTGATGTGGGTCAAAATCTGTAGATGCTATCACTATTTGATCTCCAATTTTCCAGTTGATTTGTTCTTTAAGAGTTATGGATGTAGCTCCTTTTTCTGCTGTTGCATTTAATTGCGTCCATGTTTTTCTTTGAACTCCATGTAATTCTAATCGTGCATTAGACATGACACCAATTAATTTTGAACCCATTAGGGTATTTCCCATTAAAACCTCTGCTGGATCTGATCCTGTAAGTGTTATAGTTCCATTTGCTGTGTATGGGTTTGTTTCGCTACCAATTTGAAATAGCCCACCATCATGTACCATAATTCCCTTTGTCGTTAAATTTAAATCTGTGTTTAAATTTAGAGGTCCTAAATTCCCATCAACACGAATAGTTCTTACTGCCATAGTTCCAGAAAGAGAAACTCGAATTCCTGCAGGAATTACAACATCGTCATTACTTGTTGGTATTTGATTGTTGCTCCAAGTAGCTGTATTATTCCAATCTCCAGTTGCAATAGCTTGTACAGAAGCCTTTTCAGCTGTACAAGTATATTTAAAAGAAACTAAAGGTTCCTTTTTTTCAATCTTAGTAAAAGAGGTGATTATTGATGCAGTTAAAAAAAGTATTAAGAGATATTGTATATTTTTCATCGTAGCAAAACCTATTTTTAACAGATGAAATTAAAGTTTCAAATGTAAACAAACTTCTTAAAAAAAATGCAAAAAAGCATCCTGCTGTTACCTGTAAAACTACTATTTATAAGGAGTTTATTTCACCAAAATTTCTTGCTTGTTAAGGTATGCAATTAAAGCCTTTTTATACTTTTTTTGTATTTCCATAATTTTAGGATTATTGTATAAGTTCTCCCATTCTTTTGGATCTTCTTTTAAGTTAAAAAATTCTCCTGTGATGATGTCTTTTTCAGTATAATTAACTGCATTTTCTTTACGATTAAACACTAAAATCAACTTATAGTTTGGAGTTCTCCACATAAAAGCAGCTTCATTTTTTTTCTCATGAAGTGCTGAAAAGGTTGCTTGATTTCTATTGTTTGAGAATAGATTTTCACCTAACAAATTTTTATCTTTTTTTATTTTTGCAAAATCTAAAAGAGTGGGAAGTAAATCTGTATTTTCTGCAGATAAACTGTCTATAGAATTTCTTTTAATTTCTTTAGGTAATGCTGTTCCAGATAGCATCATTGGAATTCTTACACTTGCATCATACAAGTTGTATTTGTTAAATTTATAGTATCGTTCACCTAACATTTCTCCATGATCTGAAGTATACACGATTAACGTATTTTCTAATAATCCTTTTTTCTTTAAAGCACCTAAGGTTCTTCCCATCATGTCATCTATCCAAGTTACATTTGCATAGTAACGCATTGTCATTAATTGCCATTCTTTTTCAGAAGCATTTTTCCAGTAATTCACATACATATCTCTTCTGTTTACTCCTTTTGAATGTGGAGATTTATCTTTATCCCAATTGGGTTGTTCTGCATATTTTATAGTATCTGCATCATATAAATCTTCATATCCTTTTGGCACATTATGGCCTGCGTGAGGTTTCATATAAGACAAGTATAGAAACAAAGGCCTTTCGTCTTCTCGATTGTTGATGTAATTTAAAACTTGTTTGGTAATCCAGCCATCTCTATGTTCATCTTCTTCTAATTTACTTGTAAAACCTAAATAACCTAAATTATTCTCTTCACCTGGACCCATATCTGCGATTTCATCGTCGTATTTTTTCTTTGCTTCAGGATTCATTTCTAGCATAGTAATACTGCCATTTTCTTTAATTTCTGAAGTGTATCTTGTTTCAAAACCTCTGGTATTTGTTCTATATTTTCCCCAATGTGTTTTTCCAAAACCTGCAGTCTCATAACCTGCTTCTTTAAAATATTCTGCCATTGTTTTTACAGGTAGGTTTTCGTCTTTTATACCATCACTATTTCTATACACTCCATTTTGATTTGGATACAAACCCAACATCATAGAGTTTCTACTTGGTACGCACATAGGCGCTTGACAAACTGCTTGACTGTAAAAAACACCTTCTTTTGCCAAACTATCTAATGTTGGTGTAATTACTTGTTTATTAATCATTCCAAGAGCATCAAACCTATGTTGATCGTCCATTAAAAAGATAATATTTGGTCTTTTTGATGTTTGTTTTTCTACTTCTACAATTTCTTTTTTACATGAATAAAAAACTAAAATTGTTATTAATATACTTGTGAATTTTATTGATTTCATTACTACTTTGTTGTTTTCTAGTTGATGTGAAAAACCTCTTCTAAGTTTATTGATTTTGGGCTGTTATCTGGATTTGTTTTCATAATATCAGACATATGTTTCCACCATTTTTTACAAATTTCTGTTTCAGCTATTTGGTGCCATTTTTGTTCGTTTTCAATTTCTGCATAACCAAATAAAATATTGGTTTCTTCATCCAAAAAAAGACTATAGTTTGAAACTCCATGAGATGTTAAAACCTCCTGCAATTCTTGCCAAATAGGATTGTGCCTTTTTATATACTCTTCTTTCTCATTAGAATATAACTTCATTTTAAATGCCTTCCTCATCATTTAATTTGTTTTAAAATGATACTTAAAACGTCTGTCTGGAGCAGTATCTCCGTTCATAAAAAATGTTGTTACATCTTTTAATTCAATCGGGTTATCTGCCCATTTGAAATAAAAATCTATATTTTCTTTTAAATTGAGATTATCCTTTAATACAGATAATTCTAGCTCATTGCCTTTAACCCTATAAGTTACACTTCCAACATTTTCCCATATTACTCCATTCCACTTTTTTAAAGTTGATTTTTTTGAAGATTTTATTTCATAATTCACCACATATTCATAACCTTCCCAACCTGTATTACTATTTTTATCAGTATCAATAAAGAGTAACATCCATTTATCGTCCTTATAGCTAGTTAATTTTTCTTGTGTTTTTACATAAAAGAAAACATCTTTTATGCTCAAACCTACTTTTGCAGAAATAATATCATTTCTACCTGTTTTATTTTTATAATTTGTGTTAGGATCATAACCTTTAAAATCTCTATGCATAGTATCTCCTGTAGGATCATAAAACTCTGGTTGCACATCTTGCCAATCTTCAAAATTTCCATCAATTTTAATAGTACTTTTTTGAGTATATTTTACAGGAGGTTTCATTCCTTTAAATTTTCTAATATTAGAAACCAACTGATAGTAATAATTATCTGTATGACCTCCTTTCATTGGAGCCATATCTCTGTTAAATTCTTCTGTGAATGCATCTACAAAATAAGAGTCTCCTATTTTAATAGGCCTTCCTGCATAGCCTTTATGTTTTAATTTATCATCCCAAATAAAACGTTGTGCAAGCCATTCATTCCATTGTGTTACCATCACTATTTCTGGATTTACTTCTAAAGCTCTATCCCATTGCTCTTGAAAATGAGCTCCCTCTCCAGTAATTGGTGCAACGTAATATTTGTTTACTTTAGGTTGTTTTCCATTAGATCTACTTGTGCCATATAAGCCATGTCCTAATTCTACAGGATGTCCTGCAACAGAAACTGGAATTTGTTCTGGAATATCTGGGCTTTTGCTCCAACCATAATCTTGAGGCGTTGTATCTACCCACTGCCAGTGATTTGGATTTTCGTTTGTTTTAGTCCAAGCCCAACTGTATTTTATGGTAAAAAACTCGCGTGCTTTTTTGGTAAGTTTTGGATCTTTTGGATTCGCCATTATTACTGGTTTACCATCCCACAAAAACCATTGGTCTTTATACAAACCTTTTTTGTAAAATTCGTTATAGATTTTGGTAACTGTAAGTCCACTTTTAGAGTTGGTGGTAAAAGTAATATCTGGCGTAGGAATGCCTTCTGAACGCATTTTTTTTCCCATTTCAAATAATGCTTTTACGGTTTCTGGATAGATGAAATGATTGGTAACGTCTAAATAGATAAAATCTACCTTCGCATTTGTAAGCATCTGTAAATCTCTTCGTAAAACCCAAGGGTCATTTGCATTGTAATAACCTTGTTCTGGTTCTCCCCAAAAATGAAACTTGCCTTTTGGACCCCATTTTCTTTTTCCTTTAGGGTCTTTTAAGATATTGGTAATATCATAAACTTTTTTGCTGTGATACCCATGCCATATGTAATAAAAAACACCTACTTTTTTATCCTTTTTAACTGGACCTGCAACATCAAAAGTTACTGTTTCTCTGCCTAGAGCATCTGTAGCTACCCAATTATCTGTGTTATAATTTTGTAACTGCTGAGTTTTGACATTGTCTTGAGCTTTCACAAAAAAAACACTCGATATAAAATATAAGAAAGCAAGTTTTTTCAAGGATTTCATTATTTGGTTTTTAAAATGAATTAATATTGATTATTGCTTCACGTCTAAACCTTTTGGAGCATCAATTTTTGTAGTTACTTTTCCGTTTGCATTTTTAGTATGGCTAATTTTTAAAATTCCGAATTTTGTAGGGAAAGTTCCATTAACATACTCTAAATTTCCTAAGTGTGGTTTTATAGTTACTGTATTTCCACCATCAGAAACATTAACTCCCAAAACATATTGTGTTAACCAAGAAGTAGGCCCACTAGCCCAACCATGAGCTAAACTATGACGCAAACCAACATAACAAAAAGCTCCAAAATCCGTATGAATGTCACTTTTATCTTCTACAGAAAGCTCATCAATTCTTCCACTAATTTTGCCCTCTGCAATATTAAAATCTTCCCAAAAGGTAGTAGCTCCTAAATCTAACATTCCTCCCCAATATTCGCTAATCACATCTATTGCTCCTTGATAATCATCGGCTTTAGCCATAGCTTCTAAAATATAATAACCATAAAAAGTAGACATGTTTTGCACACCGTCTTTCTTTAAAATTTCTGTATTAATTTTTTTAGCTTTTGCCAAATCTGCCAATACCATTAAAGATGCTGCTTGCTTAGAAGTATTGCCTTCTGGAATGTGTTTTTTTAAGCGTTTGCTTATTTTTTGATATTTCTTTTTTAAATCATTTCTACCAAGTGTTTCCATCATTTCAGCACCTGCATCAAAAGTCATAATCATCATCGCCTGTAAACCTGCATGAACTGCCTTTGGATCTGTACTTGTTGGCCAATCTAAAAAACGACCTCCATTTAAAATTTCCTTATTGTCATCATCTATAAATGTGCTTAACTGGTCTAATAAAGCAATCATGTAGGTTTCTTGCTCTTTTAAATACGCTAAATCTCCATGATAATCGTACCAGTTTTTATGGATAATTAACCACCACATAGAATATGAACTGATAGTATTCATCCATTGTGGTAAAGGATGTTGATCTCTTGCCAAGTCTAAACTTTTTGGTACAATACTATTTTTACCAAAAACGGTATTTATGGTCATTACTTCTGGATGCATATCTCCCACCCAAACTAATCTGTCTCTTTTAATACCATCCCAAAGATAATTTTGCATGTTTAAATGAACAGTATATGCACCAGTCATCCAAATATCATTTAATCTTTTATTGTTGCTTTCAAAAGAACCTATATAATCTAAATCTCTATAAACAAAAGCAGCTTCAACAGATTTTATTGGAGCATTCTCTCCTCCTTCTACAACATCAATTCTAATAAATCTAAAACCAGTTTCACCAACTTCTATAGAACCTAACCAAGGAACTTCAACTATAAAATCACGCAATGAGTGTTCGTTTGTTGCATTAAATTTCCCACCAATATTAGACATTGCTTCTGATACAGATTCCCCAAAACGAATTCTTAATTTTAATGGCGTTTTGGAAGGTCTTATTCCCATTGAGATTTTTACACCACCATGAATTTCCTTTCCATAATCTAGCATAATACCAGGTTTATGCTCTTCTGTGCTAATTAGTCTAAACAGGTTTTTATCGTTTACGGCAACTTGTCCATTTCCTTTTTCTAATAGTGTTTGTTCGTTTTGAATGAACTTGCCAGAATCATCTGATTTCCAAACAATTCTATTTGGAGTTAAATAAGTTCTCACCATTTCTGAATGAGTTGCTCTATCTTTATCTTCTGCGCTAAAAACCGGAGGTAATTGCGCAAATAATGTCATTTTAATAGAGCATAGAATCAATAAAATTGGTAATGATTTTTTCATTTTTTTATAAGTTGAAATATTTTTTTTATTCATTTTTAGGATAGATGTAAAACTAATTTTTTAGATATTTTTTCCTATCCTGTGCCAACCTGTGGAATTTTTTGTTAGTTAGATCCTGTTCTAAACCTATAAGCAAAAGCACTTTCTCTAACAGGTTGAATAGGTTTAAACTTTCCGTTTTGTTTTATTTTCACCCAACCAGCATCCCAAGTTATGTAATAATGTGTATTAG
Source organism: Polaribacter aestuariivivens (assembly GCF_005885675.1). Lineage (GTDB taxonomy): Bacteria > Bacteroidota > Bacteroidia > Flavobacteriales > Flavobacteriaceae > Polaribacter > Polaribacter aestuariivivens. The sequence continues at coordinate 406,450 of NZ_VANR01000003.1, read as the reverse complement.
GTTCTAAAGTAGGAAAATCTTTAAAAACAATTTCTTTCTCGCCTTCAAAATCACTATTCAAATCTAAGTCTTTAGACCATAAAATTTCTTGGCTTCCATATTTCTGCAATCTTATTTTTCTGCCTTTTGTGTTCGCATAACTTGCTTCACCTTTAAAAGTGAAACTTAATTTTTGGTTGATAGAAACATTATCTTCCATAAATTCTGGAGATGCCTTTACCATCATATTTTTTACTCTATCATACCCAAAATTTCTTTTTTTATTTCCTGTAGGCATGTTCCATTGCTTGTTTTTTTCAAATTCATGTTTTTTTGCATAATGGTTCCAAGCTTTTAGTAATTCTTTGTATTTAATTTGATGCTTTACACGAACATTTTCTGTTTCGGTTGGATCTTTTTTTAGATTATACAATTCAAACGGACTGTCATAAAAACTAACCAATTTCCAATCTCCTTTAATAATTCCTTTAGAACGATAAAATGTTGAAACGAAAAATTTTTCCTCTTCAAATTTTTTATTTTTAAGTAAAGGCAAAATACTTTTTCCTTGAATTTCTTTTTTATCTTTTGGGTATTTTCCACCAGCTAATTCTAAAAAAGTTGGATACAAATCCCAAATTCTAATCATTTCTTTGTTGATGGAATTTTTCTCTAATTGCAAACCTTTTGGCCAATGCACAATCATTGGAGATCTAATGGCACCTTCTTTACTGCCATGTTTGTAAGAAGAAAAAGGTGTATTACTTAAAGCTGCCCAACCATAATTTGTTGTAAAACCTGCTCCTCTGTTTTGCTGACTCCAAGGCAATGCTTTTCTGTTGGTGTGCAAACCTGCATAACAACCACCATTATCTGAAATAAAAATAATGAGTGTATTTTGTAATTGACTATCTTCTGTGTTCCCATCTTTGTTTGGGTCTTTTAAAAAAGCAGTAATTCTACCAATATTTTCATCCATATTGTCTACCATTCCTGCATAAGCACTTCTAGATAATGCCTCAAAGTCTTTTTGAATCTCCCAATGTCTATTCGAGTTTTCTGGCAACAAATCCCAATCTGGAATTTCTACACCCAACTCTGGAAGCTTTGTGTTTTCATCTATAATTCCCATTTTTTTCATTCGTTCAAAACGTTCCTTACGTAGTATATTCCATCCTTTTTTATATACATTTATCCTATTTTCTGGGTCATAAAACTTACGTACATTTTTTTCTGGAGCATCTAATGGACTATGAGGCGCATTGTAAGAAACCATACTAAAAAAAGGTTGATCTTTCTTAATAGCTTCGTCCATATACTTAATAGCATAATCTGTAAAGTTTGTAGTGGCATAAAAGTCTTTTGGTAAATCTGTATGAGGAAATATTTTACCATCATCTTGCCATTTTGCATTCCCTTTTCCTGTAAAACTATTTATTTGTCCACCTGTAAATCCATAAAAATGATCAAAACCAAAATCGGTATTCTTATTTCCTATTTTAAGTTTATTCATTCCGTGATTTTTCCCAACTAAACTAGTAGTATAACCTTCTGCTCTCATAAGTTTTGCGATACTTTCTCCTTTTGGAAAATTGTTTCTGCCAGCAGCTTGAAATTCTAATCCCGCAATAATTGCAACTCTACTGGTAACACACATTGGTGACACGTAAAACTTTGTAAAACGCGTTCCGTTTTCCGCTAGATTATCAATATTTGGAGTTGGTATTTCTCCTCCAAAAGAGCTTACGTCACTAAACCCTAAATCATCTGCTACAATTAGAATTATATTAGGTTTTTTATTTTGTGCCAAAACAATTTGACCGCATAAAATAAAGTAGAAAAACAATTTTATTTTTAGTTTCATTTTAAGTCTTGTGTTACTTGTTTTTTATAAGTAATTATTGTCAATCAAAAATGATTACAAACATTAACTATCATATCCTGTGCCAACCTGTAAAATTACGTGCAAGAGCAGGATGCCCAATAAATTTTGTAACTGTATCTTTAATTTCAATTAAAAATAAACTTTTCAACTTATGAAATCTCTACAAATACGTTTTTTTGGTGCTTTGCTTTTTTCAGTTTTAATTCTGAATTGTAAATCTTCTAAAGAATCTTCAACAATAAAAAAAGAAATCCAGAAGCCTTTAAATGTTGTTTTGATTTTAATGGACGATCAAGGTTATGATACTTCAATTGATGGAATGGCAGGAATAGAAACTCCAAATTTTGATGCGTTTTCAAAAGAAGGAATTCGATTTACAAATGCATATGCAGTTGTACCTTCTTGCTCTCCAAGTCGTAGTTCTATAGCCACAGGTATGTATCCACACACAAACGGACATTGGAGAAACACGATTACACCAAGCTTGAGTGATGGAGATGAGGCTTTTGGACGACAGGCCACAAGAGTTGATAAAGTTGGAATTCACGAATACATTAAAACGTTACCAGAAGTTTTACAAGAAAATGGTTTTTTTACAGCAATCACTCAAAAATTTCACATGAGTCCTCCTTGGAAATTTCCATTTTCAGATAGAGATCCTGTACACAACAATCCTGCAGTTTATAAAAAAGTAATTACAGAGTTTATAGAGAAGTCTGGAGATAAACCATTCTTTTTTCAAGCTAATATTTCTCCTCCACATAGAAATTTTGATGCTCACATGAAAAAATTTCCAGAATTTATGCCAAATCCTGAAGAAATTGTGGTACCAGATTACTTACCAGACACGCCAATGATGCGTGAAGATTTAAGTAAATATTATGGCTGTGTTCAATTAGCTGATGCTTGTGCTGGTGCAATTATTGAGGCGTTAAAAAAAGCAGGCGAGTTTGAAAACACGTTAATTATTTATACCTCAGACCAAGGACAACCTTATCACAGAGCAAAAGCCTCTGCATATTCAGAAGGCTTACATGTGCCTTATGCAGTTGTAGGTCCAAATGTTATAAAAGATAAAATTTCTAATGCTTTAATCTCTCATACAGACATTATGCCTACCATTTTAGATTTTTTGAATTTACCAATTCCAAGCACAATCCAAGGAAAATCTTTATTACCAGTTTTAAACGGAAGTAAAGAAAAAGTCACGGACAGAAAATACATATTTGGAGAACATAATTCTCATGGACCAGACCCAAGAGAGCACTATCCAAGTCGTGTTGTTTTCGACGGTCGTTTTTATTTTATTAAAAACTTAATGCCTAATAAATCTTATTTATTACCTGCTGATTTAAGAGCTTACAAAGGTTGGAGTAATAAAAGTTACGACGCCACAGTTTTAGCAAAAGATACGCATCCAATGCAATATAATTTATTGCGAACTTTAGAAAAGGGAAGACCTGCAGAAGAATTATATGACATGCAAAATGACACGTATCAATTAATAAACTTAGCAAACAACCCAGAGTACAAAGAGAAAAAAATTGAACTGAGACAAGCCTTGAAAAACTGGCGAAAAGAAACAGGAGACGTGGCTAATAATCCAAAAAATATTAAAACAAGACAATTAAATTAATAAACATGAAAAATCTATTAAAATTAATTATAGCAATTGCATTTGTATTCAATTTTCAAAATCTTCACTCACAAAACTGTGCAACAGAAAATAAACCTGCTGTTAATGGTACAATGGGTAAAAAAACCGATAACGCTGTATTTATTGGTCAATCTTTTAAAGCTTGTAAAACAGGAAAATTAACCATGGCTTCTTTTAGAATTGGTGGTGGTAATGAAGTTACAAATGTTGAGTTAAGAATTTTTGAAGATAAAAAAATAGCTCAAAAACCTTTGCACAAACAAAACATAACGTTACCAAGTCCAGCTACTCCTATTTCAAATTTTGAAGATGTAAATATTACAATTGAAAACGGTGGATTTCAAGTGGAAGAAGGAAAAACGTACACGGTTGGTTTTTTCAAAAGTAAATCAGATTCTAAAAAATTATTACGTTTTAAATCTGACAATACAAATTCTTTTGAAAATGGTTCTTTAGTAGCAAACTCCAAAGTTCCAGGAGGTAAAAGACAAAATAAAGATGTAGATATGATTTTCTCTTTTACAATCGAATAATTATTTCACAAAATAAGGACAGAGCAGGATAGATTTTTATTTCTTTTTCAATAGCCTTGTTATCACTTAATAAATAAAAAAATAAATATGATGAAAAAATTACTTTTTACTTTTTTTGTACTAACCATAGCGTTACAAACTTTTAATGCACAAACTATTGTTGGTTGGGAGTTTACTTCCGATGATGAAGGCTGGAATAAAAATCCAGCAAGATGTACTACTGCATGGAATAGTGCTGGATATTTAGATGTTACCACACAAGGAGTTGCAGATCCTTTCTTTTTTAACACTACAGATGTTACCTTGGCAACTACAAATGTAAATTTTTTAGAATTAAGTATAAAAAATGAAACTGCAAACGGAGGAGGAAGTATATTATTATTAAGAACAAATGACACAAATGTTAATATACCATATTCTATGACTCCAAATAGTACAGCTTTTGAAACTATAGTGATAGATTTATCTAAAGTTACTAATTTTTCAAACAATTTACAGATAGATAATGTTAGAATAGATCCTAATAATGGTGGTGCTGCTGGTACAATCTCTTTTGATTATATAAGATTTGTAGAAACCCCTACAAATCCTGTACTTGCAACTTCTGTAGCAGTTGATGGACCAAGTTCAATAACCGTAAATGAAATAGCTACATACACAGCAACAATTTCACCAAATAATACCACTTTTAATGATGTAGAATATTCTGTAGATGACACAAATATTGCCAGAATTAATCCTACTGGAGTTTTAGTGCCTAAAAAAACAGGTACAGTAACAGTAACTGCTACAGCTACAGATGGTTCTAACGTTAGTGGCTCAAAACAAGTAACAATTACAGAAGGCTCAAATACCATTTTAAATTGGGAATTTGATGCAGATGATGAAGGATGGAATCGTGCACAAACAAGATGTTCTACAGCTTGGAATAGTCAAGGATATTTAGACGCTACCACAACAGGCGATAATGATCCTTTTTTTTACAGAAATCCCAAAATTGAATTCAATGCTAAAAATTTTAAATTTATAGAATTAAGTGTAAAAAATGGAACTGCAGATACAGAAGGAGGTATTCTTTTATTTACAGGTGCTGGTAATGTTAATGTGCCAGTTCCAATGACTGCAAATAATTCAGGTTTTGAAACCATAGTAATTGATTTAGCAACTACTAATTTATCAAACGAAACAATTATTACAGATGTAAGATTAGATCCTAATTTAACAGGTGCCACAGGAGTTGTTTCTTATGATTATATTCGGTTTTTAGAAAATCCTTCAAGTACAATATTAGCAACTTCTATAACTATTGACGGTCCAAGTACAATAACTACCAATGAAATAGCTCAATTTACAACAACTATATCTCCAGAAAACGCTACTTTTAAATCTGTAGATTACTCTGTGAACGACACAAATGTTGCTACAATTGATTCTTCTGGACTTTTAGTACCAAAAACTGCTGGTACAGTAACAGTAACTGCAACAAGTACAGATGGTTCTAACGTTAGCGATTCAAAACAAATAACCATAACGCAAGGACCAAATACAATAATTAGTTGGGAGTTTGATACTGATGATGAAGGTTGGAATAAAAACCCTTTAAGATGTACTACTGCATGGAATAGCGCAGGTTATTTAGATGTAACTACTATTGGGGAAAACGATCCAAATGTAAGAAATACTACTGCACAACCTTTTAGCGCAGCAGGTGCTAATTTTTTAATCATTAAAGTAAAAAATGAAACAGCGAGTGATAGTGGACAACTTATATTTTTTAGAGGAGGTGGAGCATCGCCTAAAACAGCGCTATTTACTATGACACCAAACAGTACAGACTTTGAAACCATAGTTGTTGATTTACCTGCAAGTGTTTCAAACTGGTCAGTTAGCGATAACTTTATTGATGTTAGACTTGATGCAAATACTGATGGTTCTGCAGGTGTTGTCTCTTTTGATTTCATAAGAATTACTAAAGAAGATAATACTGCATCTGTAGCATCTCAAAAAATGTTAGATGCAACATTTACCTATCCAAATCCAGTAACTCAAGGACAAAATTTGAACGTAAATTTAGAGAGATTTTCAAATACAGATAAGATTAAACTTTTCGTTAATGATATAACAGGAAAGTTAATTTACTCTAAAGAAGTTTTAGGAGGTAAATCTGAATCAATTTCTACAAATCAATTAAATACTGGAATTTATTTAGTAAGTGTTAAAAACAACAGAAGTTTTAAAACTTTTAAAGTAATAGTGAATTAGTCCTACTAAATTAGCAAAATAGAGAAGAGTGTTGTATTAATTTAGAACACTCTTTTTTAGTTAGTAAAACTTACGAAGCAAAGTATAAGCTTAATTATTTAAAATAATTTACAAGCTTATTTTAAATAGTTTTATATTCATAAAAATTATTTTACTCTTTTTATAAGAGAAGTATAAAAGGATAGTACAGGATAGGGTTTTTACAAGAACTAGCTAGTATTGTTAACTAAAGAATAAAGTAAAACCAAGGAATTCTTCAAATAATCTTCAATTAAAATTTTTGAAATCAATGCATAAATCATTCAAGAAAAAAAGCAACTTATTATACCTATTTGTTTTCTTTACTATTTCTATTTTTGGAAATAACGTTCATACAGCAACACCACTAGAAATTCATCAATTAAGAGTTGAATATTTAGAAAATCCACAAGGAATAGATGTTACAAAACCTCGATTTAGCTGGATTTTAAAAGGAGATGGTTTTAACAGAAGTCAATCCAGCTACCAAATAATGGTAGCTTCTTCGAAAAATAGATTATCAAATCCAGATATTTGGAATAGCGGAAAAATTGCATCAAACAGCACCAATCAAATAGAATATAATGGTGATAAATTAATTTCTGGTAAAAAGTACTTTTGGCAAGTAAAAGTTTGGGATGAAAACGAAGTTTCATCAACTAGCGAAATTGCTTTTTGGTCTATGGGAAACTTAGATTTTTTAGACTGGCAAGCACAGTTTATTGGTCATAATGCAGGTTACAACAAAAAAGATAAATACAACGAATTATACTTACCCCCAGCAAGATATTTACGTCATTCTTTCAATGTGAAAAAGAAAATTAAAAGAGCAACTGCTTATACAACTGCATTGGGTTTGTACGAACTTCGATTAAATGGAAACAAAGTTGGAGATGATTATTTACTACCTGGATGGACAGATTACAACAAACGTTTATACTATCAAACTTTTGACATTACAGATAAACTTTCTCAAGGAGAAAATGTTGTAGGAGCTATTATTGCTGATGGATGGTATGCAGGCTACATAGGTTATGCACTTTTAGTGAGATTAGATAAAGTGAGGGAATTTTATGGTGTAAATCCATCCTTTATGGGGCAAATTAAAATTGAATATGAAGATGGAACTTCTGAAGTAATTGCTTCGAATGATAATACTTGGAAATCTAACGTTGGGCCTATTTTAGAAGCAGATATTATTATGGGAGAAACTTACGATGCTCGCTTAGAACATAAAAATTGGGACAAAGCTGGTTTTGACGACAGTAAATGGAGCAAACCAAAACGTTATACTTTGCCAAATGGTAAACTAATGGCATCTCCAACAACTGCTGTAAAAAATCAAGAAACCATTAAACCTATTAAAATTACCGAACCAAAACCAGAAACTTATATTTTTGATTTAGGAAAAAATATTGCAGGAATTGCTCAGTTAAAAACGCAAGGAAAAGCAGGTACAAAAATCACACTTAGATTTGGTGAAATTTTAAAAAATGACGGAACCTTGTTAACAGAAAATCTACGTAAAGCAAGAGCTACAGATACTTATATTTTAAATGGCGATGGTTTAGAAACCTGGGAACCAAAATTTACTTACCATGGTTTTCAATTCGTAGAAGTTACTGGTTTATCAGAAAAACCGACATTAGAAACTATTACAGGTAAAAAATTAAGTTCTATAAAAACAGATGCAAGCACATTTGTTTCATCAAACCCAATGAATAATACTTTATTCAAAAATATTAAAACCACACAAGCAGCAAATTTTGTTGATATTCCTACAGATTGTCCTCAACGTGATGAACGTTTAGGTTGGACTGGAGATGCACAAGTGTTTGCTCGTTCTGCAACTTATAATGCAGATGTAGCATCATTTTTTACAAAGTTTTCTATTGATTTAGATGATGCACAACGTTGGTATGGAGCATATCCTAATTTTGCACCTTTTCCTTTTTCACGTCCAGGACAATACTCTCCTGCTTGGATGGATGCAGGTATTATAATTCCATATACCATGATGCAAGTGTATAATGATACGAGAATTGTAGAATACATGTATGAAGGGATGCAAAATTTTATGCAGTTTCAAGAAAAGGCAAGTACAAATTATTTAAGACCTGGAGCAGGAAAAAACTGGGGAGATTGGTTAGCTGTTAATGAAACTACAAGTCACGATTTTATTGCCTCTGCATATTATGGTTATGATGCAAATTTAATGAGTGAAATGGCTGCAGCAATTGGTAAAAAAGAAGACGCTAAAAAGTATACTGAAGATTTTAAAAAGATAAAAGAGGTATTTACAAAAAAATATATTTTATCTGATGGAAAAACAACCGAAGACTCCATGTCTTCCTATGCTTTAGCTCTGTATTTTGATTTATATCCAGAAAATTTAGCAGAAAAAGGTGCAGCGCGCTTGGCAGAAAAAATAAAAAATAATGGATACAAATTCGCAACAGGTTTTTTAGGTACAAAACATGTAATGTTGGCACTTTCTAAGTATGGATTTCATGAAACTTCTTACAAGTTGTTTCAACAAACAGCATATCCAAGCTGGGGATATTCTATAGACAATGGAAGCACTTCTATTTGGGAACGTTGGAATAGTTTTACGAAAGATAATTCTAAAAACTCAGATTTAAATGCAGCTATGAATTCTTTTAGTCATTATGCATTTGGTTCTGTTGCGGAATGGATGTTTCAGTATGCAGCTGGTATAGACACAAAAACTTTTGGTTACAGAAAAATCATTATAAAACCTGCAGTTTCTAATGAAATGGAATTTATCAACGGAAGCACAAAAACCATCAACGGAGAAATCACTTCTAATTGGAAAATTAAAGGAAAGTACTTTTATATGACTATAGAAATTCCAGTAAATACAACTGCGCATATTCATATTCCAACTGACAAATCATCTAAAATAAAATTAAATGATAAAAGTTTAAAAAAGAGTAGAACTCATAGAGTAGTAGCTGAAAATAATGAAGAAACTATTTTAGAAGTTGGTTCTGGTAAGTACACAATAAAAGCGTACTTAAAAAAATAAGAAAATCGTTTATTCCATTGAGTCAGAAGTAAAATATAAACTTCTGACTTTTTTTTGTGAAAAAAATACTACAACAAGAAAGAGCAGGATGCTCTATTCTTAAAATCTACTTAACATTGAAGTAACATTTAACTTAACCATAAATTTAATTATGAAACGTACGTACAATTATCATCTTATTGATATTTTAAAGAAAACGTTGTTTTTTGTCTTTTTTTGCTTTTCGATAGGATTGCAAGCACAAACAATTACAGGTAAAATTACTTCTGTTGAGGGAGATCCTTTATTTGGAGCATTTGTATTACAAAAAGGAACAACAAACGGAACCTCTACAGATTTTGATGGAAACTATAAATTAAAATTACTAGACAATCAAAGCAAAATTTTAGTTTTTTCTTATTTAGGATATAAAAACGTAGAAAAAGCCATAGGAGATTTAAAAACAATTAATGTAAAATTAGTTGAAGAATCTCAAAGTTTAGATGAAATTGTAATTGTAGGTTATGGAGAAAAGAAAAGACAAGACGTTACTGGGGCTATTAGTTCTATAAAAGCTAAAGATTTAGAAGATCAGTTTTACACAAACATAACTGAAACTTTGCAAGGGCAAGCATCTGGAGTTTTAGTAACCTCTGATTCTGGAGAACCAGGTGCAGGCATTTCTGTAAATATTAGAGGTATTAATAGTTTAACAGGTAATTCTCAGCCTCTTTATGTTTTAAACGGAATTCCAATAGGTTTAGATACACAAGCACCTGGAGACGATTTTTTTACAGGTACAAATCCACTAGCTTCATTAAATCCAGATGACATACAAAGCATAGAAATTTTAAAAGATGCGTCTGCAACAGCAATCTATGGTGCAAGAGCTGCAAATGGTGTCGTTTTAATAACTACAAAAGAAGCTAAAATTGGTAAAGTTAAAATTACTACCAATTTAAGAACTTCCATTTCAGATGTTGGTGTGCCATATAACTTAATGGTTGGAGGCCAATATGCACAATTTAGAAATGATATTGTTGGTTTATTAAACCCACAATTAACTTTTGATGAATTATTGGCTACAAATAGATTATTTTTCGACGGAAGTAATGAATTTAGACCTCTTCCAGAAAATGCAGCAGATGGAACCCGTTTTATGGATGCACTTTTCAGAAAAGGGATTAATAGAAATGCTAATGTGACAATTTCTGGTGGAGACGAAAATATGTCTCAATTACTATCTGTAAGTTTTAACGATATAGAGGGTAATATTATAAATTCACATTTTCAGAGAGCAAATTTAAGATATAATTCTAAAATGAAAATTGGTGAAAAGTTTAAACTAAATTCTAACATTCAATTAAATTACTCAAGAAACCAAAGGGTACAAACAAGTGCAAGAACTGGTTTGTCTGGAGTGGTTTTTTCAGCAATGAGAATAAGCCCTTTCGTACCTTTATTTGATTTAGAAACTGGAGAGTTTAATTTAATTGGTATTGACGGAGAAATTATTACAAATCCTTTGGTAGAAGCAACAGAATCAGATAATGTGCAAAAAGATAAAAGATTAATATTTTCAACAGAAGGTACATATTCATTTAATGATAATTTTAAATGGACTAATAGAATTGGTTATAATGCAGGTTTAAATACGAACCAGGTATTTAATAACAAAAAAACTGTAGTGGGTGCAAATTCTAGTGGCCGTTTGTTTTTGTCGGAAAGAGAATCTAACAGATTTACGGTAGAATCTTTCTTAAACTTTAATAAAAGATTTAATAAACATAAAATTAATGCAACAGTAGGAGCAAGTTATACAGATATTACATCTTTTGCCAAAAGAGAATTATATACAGATTTTACGTTTGATGATTTAGGTTTAGATGCATTACAATTGGCGAGTACTTCTCAAAACTTTATTTCTATAAGAACTAATAATTATTTTAAATCTTTGCTGTATAGATTTAATTATACAATTAACGACAAGTACACATTAACTACAACTGGTAGATATGATGGAGATTCAAAATTTAGCCAAGGAGAACCTTGGGGGTTTTTCCCTTCTGCAGCAATTTCTTGGGACGCTCATAAAGAAAAGTTTATTAGAGATATAAGAGCAATATCGTTATTAAAACTTAGAGTTTCTTATGGGCAAGTTGGTAGTTCTAGGGGTGTTGCACCGTATTCTACATTAGACACTTACAATATTAGTAATATAGGTTTAACAGACAATAATTTATATACAGGTACTTTTCCAGCAAGAATTGCAAATAAAAATTTAACTTGGGAAACAAGTACTACTCTAAATTTAGGGTTAAATGCTAATTTTTTTAGAAATAGATTAAGAACTAGTGTGGATGTATATGAAAGAATAACAGAAAACCTACTAAACAATCAACCAATTCCAAGGCAAAATGGTTTTGCTAGTGTGCCAATTAATGATGGAACATTAAATAATAGAGGTATAGAAGTAGATTTAGCTTATGATGTTTTTAAAGAAGAAAATTTTTCTTGGACAACAAAATTAAATCTAACAAGAAACGTAACAAAATTAGTAGATTATGGTGCTTTAGAATTTATTGATGGTAGAGGTTTAGCAACTAATTTCTTTGGTATTAACGGAACAAGAACATATCCTGGAGAAGAATTAGGTTTGTTTTTTGGATACAAGGTAACAGGTTTAATACAACCAAGTGATTTGGTAGATTATGCAGCAGGAGACTTTAGAATAAGAACCGAAGAAGTAACTTTAGAAGATGGCACTGTAACTCAGCAGCAATTATTCGCAACAACAGCACCTGTTGGTAATGGAAACCCAGGAGCAAATGCACCAGGAACTTGGAAGTTTGAAGATATAGACGGAGATGGAAGAATAACTCAAGCAGATAGACAAACAATAGGAAACCCTAATCCAGATTTGTTTTTTGGATTTAATAACCAATTTAGAATAGGAGATTTTAACATTTCTATGTTTATACAAGGCTCTATAGGTAATGATATTTTAAACCTAAACAAAGCATTTATTGGTTCTGGCTGGCAAGGAGCCAATGGTACACAAGACTACTATAATAATAGATGGACAATTAACAACCAACATAATGATGTTAGATATCCCAGTTTCAATGGACCAACAGGAGTTAATGTTCCTAACTCTGTTTTTATAGAAGATGGTTCTTATGTAAGACTAAAAAATTTAAGCGTTAGATATAATTTAAAAAATTTAAAAGCATTTTCTAACGTAGCAATAGTATTAACTGGTACCAACTTGGTAACAATTACGAATTATACAGGCCCAGATCCTGAGGTTAGTACAAATGGTGGAGGCGCTTTAAATAGAGGTATAGATTACTCTGCATTTCCAAGACCAAAAGTGTTTACATTAGGATTAAACTTAACATTTTAGAATTAAAAAATAATATTATGAAACTTAAAAAATTATTAATTCTCGGAATATTAATTACAGGATTTTACTCTTGTGAGGCAGAGTTAGAAGAAGAAATTTTTTCTACATATAGTGCTGAAAATTTTTACAATAATGAAGAACAACTACAGGCACAAAATTTAGGAATTTATGAAGCTTTTAGACATGTAGTTTGGGAGCAGGATATGTACTTTTTAGTAAGCATGACAAGTAGATATGCAACCAGTAGAGTTCCAAGTTTTGCGTGGCATGCAGCGTACCAAACAGCAGACAGACAACCATTTAGATATGAAAGATTGTGGAATGTGGGTTACAACGCTATTTCTAGAGCAAATACAATTATAAAATACGTACCACTTTCTAGTTTCTTTGAAAAAAATCCTGAAATAGCAAAGCAATATATTGCTGAAGCAAGATGGATGCGTGCATATTCTTACTTTCAACTTACACAACTTTTTGGAGACTTACCATTGTATACAGAACCCGTAGAATCTGCAGATCCAGAAGTGTTGTTTAAAGCAAGAAGTTCCGTGCAAGATGTTTACAATGTAATAATAGAAGATTTAGAATTTGCTAGTGAAAACTTGCCAGTTTCTTGGAATAAAACAGGTACTGGTAGAGTTACAAAAGCTGGTGGAGCATTCTTATTAGGTAAAGTATATTTAACATCTGCAGGTTACCCACTTAACATAACAGCAAATTACCAAAAAGCTATAAACGCATTAAAACCATTGGCAGATAATTCTGGTGCTTATAACGTAGAATTATTATCAGATTGGAAAAGTGTTTTTAGCATAGCAAATGAAGGAAACAAAGAGGTAATTTTTGCACATGGTAATATTTATGAAAATTTATTAGGATCTGTTTTGCCATTTTGGACAAATCCTCAGTTTAGTGAGTTTGGTGGTATACAATCTAGAAATGGTAGTGGTTACCAAATTGCATGGCATCCAGATTTGTTAAATTTATATGAAGCTGGTGATACTAGATTAGCAGATGGGTTTACATATAGTTATACCAGAATAAATAACAATCAAACAATTACATATAGTAGAAATCCAATTAACGCAAGAGGTGCTAGGTACGAAGGCAGAAATGGAATTTCTATGACCAAATACCAAGATGGTGGTGCTATTGGAAACGTTATTCACTCTAAAGATCATATAGTATATAGATATGTAGATGCTTTTTTAATGTTAGCAGAAGCTTACAATGAAAATAATGAACCTGCAAAAGCATTACCATACTTAAAAATTGCTAGAGATAGAGTTAATGCAAGTACTATTACAACTACAAATCAAAACGCATTAAGAACCATTATTAGAGAAGAAAGAATTAGAGAGTTGTATGGTGAAATGGGAGAATTATTCGATGCTAGAAGATGGGATATTACTGAAGAAGAATTTAATAACCATAGATTAAGACAATGGAGAAACCCCAACTTACAATGGACAGATAGAAATAAATTAAGTCCAATACCTTTTGTAGAATTAGCAAAAAACCCTAATTTAACACAAAATCCAGACTGGTAAACTATATATCAAACTAATAATAGCTGTAAATATTTTTTACAGCTATTTTGGTTTTTAAACTAGATTTTTAAAAATGAAAAAACTATTAGCATATATACTTTTTCTTTGCATCTTTTCTTGTAAAATAAAAAAAGATGAAAGCAACCAAAAACCAGTTGGTGAAGAAAAACTTCCTAATTTGGTTATTGTATTATCAGATCAACATTCTGCAGATATGGTTGGTGCATATGGTAATACAGAAATCATAACTCCAAATTTAGATAAATTAGCTCAAGATGGAGTGCTTTTAAAAAATGCCTTTTCTAGTCAACCAGTATGTACACCTTTTAGAGGAATGCTTATGAGTGGTATGCATCCACTAAAAAATGGTGCTTTTGTGAATGATGTTCCATTATTACCAAACCAGAAAAAGCTGATGGCAGAAATTTTGAAAGAGAAAGGATATCAAACAGGTTATTTTGGAAAGTGGCATTTGCTTGGGGGAAATAGAAAAAGAGGTATTCCAAAAAACATGAGATATGGTTTTGACACCTTGTTAACTAATAATTGTCATGTAGATTTCAGACCAGGAAAAGCCTTCTTTTGGAACGAAAATGGAGAACAAAAATTTTTTGATGAGTGGGAACCTTACGCACAAACCAATCAAGCTATAGAGTATCTAAAAAATATAGACACTACAAAACCGTTTGCAATAGTTCTTTCTTTACATCCACCTCACGATTGGGGAAAATTTAAAGGAGAAGATGGCAAAATGCATTATAGATATGATACTTTAGAGGAGTTAATGCAACTTTATAATAGAGAAGAAATCACCTTAAGAAAGGACTTAGAAGATACTCCAGACAGACGAAGAATGTATCATGGTCACATGGCTCAAGTAAGTGGTATAGATATTGCTTTAGGTAGGTTAATGCAACAATTAAAAAATATGAATGCAGAAGAAAATACTTTGGTTGCTTTTACGTCAGATCATGGAGATATGTTAGAATCGCATAACGCAAAATTGCCTAAACAATATCCTCACGATTATTCTAATAAAGTTCCATTTATCATAAAATATCCGAAAAAAATTCAACCAAATTTAAAATCGGAAACTTTATTAGGAACAATGGATATTTTACCAACAATATTGAGTTATATGGATATAAAAACAGATATAGATTTTGATGGTAAAGATTTATCGAATAAAATCGTTGAAAACAAAGTAAGTAAAAACGACTATGTTCCTATTTGGAATTACAGAATTGGAAGAGCAAAAAATAATAATTGGCGAGGTGTAGAAACTCAAAAATACACCTATTCTATCTCAACAGAACCAAATAATCCTTTGACAAATGTGTTGTTTGATAGAGAAAAAGATCCAAACCAACTTAACAATTTATTTAATAATTCTAGCTATGCATCTGTGCAAAAAAAATTAAATAATTACACTAAAGAGTGGATGGAAATGTATGATGACGAATTTTACGGAGCTAAAGAATTTAATGCTGTAAAACCAGAAAGTGAATGGACATATAATTATACATATCAACCAATAGAATTATTAAAAAAGAAAAAATAAAATTAAAAACAAACATTATTTTGAACTTAAAAATATCTCTTTCAAAAAGCTACTTAATAATACTATTTCTTATTGCGAGCACAAATTTTTTTGGGCAGAAAAATATAGAAATAGAAGGTGTAGTTGTTGACGAATCTGAAAACCCAATACCCTATGCAGCTGTTGGTATTCCTTCTAAACAAATAGGAACCGCAACAAATGATGATGGAGGTTTTTACTTAAAATTGTCAGCAGACAATCTTTCTGATACTTTAGAAATCTCAACCATTGGTTTTAAAACCTATCGTGTAAAAATTCAAGATTATATAGACTCAAAAACTAAAAAAATTACACTAGTTGAAAATGTAGTAACATTAGATGCTATTGTTTTAGAAAAGACAGATGACATTGTAAAAAAAGCTCTCAAAAAACTAAAAAAAACCACATTAAGCGACAAACATCAAATGGATATATTATACAGAAGATCTTCTGTAGAAAATGGCAAAACGCGCTTTTTGGTAGAGCATCTGTTAAATGTTATCGATTATGGACCATCTGATATTCGTTTTGATGAAGTTGGTTTGGCTGAAGTCAGAAAATCTGCAGACTACAGATTTGCTTTTAAAAAACAACCTGTACATGCCATTCATATTATGGCACAAGTAAATCCTTTACGACAAGACATTTATGTGAAAGATTATGATTGGGAGAGAATTAGTGACACCTCCTATGATGGAGAAGATGTTTTGGTAATACAAGGAACAAAAAAAAATCAAAAAACACATAAATCTCAAAATTGGATAAAGTTTTATATAGGCTTAGACACCTATGGTATTTATAAAGTTGATGTTTCTAGATTCGCATCAAAATTTGCGGGACTAACAGCTACTTACATTTATAAAAAAAATGACGAAGGAAAATTGGTATTAAGCTATCACAACAGAGAAGCGAGATTTAGAACACCAATAACTGCTCAAAAACAAAAATTATTAAATATTAAAAATAAAAACATACAAAGTTCTTACAGACATGAAGCTATAGTTCTAAAGATAGAAAAAGATAGAAAAAAGTTTGAGGTAAAAAATCCAATTTACGACAGAAAAGACATTGGAGATTATGAAGTAGATTATCATCCAGAATTCTGGAAAACTGTTGTACTACCTCCAGAAACAAAATTTTATAAAAAATCGGTAAAAGATTTAGAGTCTATTTATGGAGTTCCTTTGGAAACGCAATTTAAAGCAGTAAACAAATAAACATGAAAAAAATACTATTCATACTTTTTTTTTGCACAACAACATTAACTATAAATGCACAAAAAGAATCACCTCCAAATGTAGTTTTTATTTTAGCTGATGATTTAGGTTGGAGCGATGTTACTCTTTATGGAAAAACAAAATTGTATGAAACCCCCAATTTAGAAAGACTAGCAGCAAGAGGCATCACTTATACAAGAGCGTATGCTGCAAGCCCACTTTGTTCACCAACAAGAGCAAGTATTTTAACAGGACAAACACCTGCAAGAACAGGTATTACTGCGCCCACTGCACATTTAGGAAAAGTAAAACTTAAAGCCTCTTTAAATACTGGAACTGGTCCTGCAAATAAGTCTGTTATTTTAGAATCTGTTACCAGATTAGATAACAAATTACCAACTTTAGGAAAACAGTTTAAAAATGCTGGTTATCAAACTGCACATTTTGGCAAATGGCATTTGGGTACAGACCCATACTCACCTCTTCAGCATGGTTTTAATGTAGATATTCCTCATTTTGCAGGTCCAGGTCCTGCTGGAAGCTTTGTTGCTCCTTGGAAATATAAAAATTTCAAAGAAAAATATGCAAAAGAACATATAGAAGATAGAATGGCAGATGAAGCTGTTTCTTGGTTGCGCAATATTGATAAAACCAAGCCTTTTTTTATGAATTATTGGCAATTTTCTGTTCATGCTCCTTTTGATGCTAAAGAAACATTAAAAAAATATTATAGAACAAAAGTAGATTTGTCTGATGAACAACATTCTGTAACTTATGCAGCAATGGTACATTCTATGGATGATGCTATTGGTCGTTTGTTAGACGAATTAGATAGATTAGGCTTGAGTAAAAACACTATAATCGTTTTTACTAGTGATAATGGAGGAAACATGTATAATGGCGTAACAGATGTTTTGCCAAATGGCGAAAAATATTTTGCTCCACCAACAAGTAATAGACCTTTAAGAGGAGGAAAAGCAACCATGTTTGAGGGCGGCGTTAGAGTACCAACTATTATTTCTTATCCAGGAATTACTCCACCAGGAACTACCAATGATGCTCTAATACAATCAACAGATTTTTATCCAACATTACTAAGTTTAGCAGGTTTAAAAATGCCAAAAAATCATCCTGTAGATGGTATAGATATTACAGAAACTTTGAAAGGGAAAGATATAAAAAGAGATGGGATATATACTTATTTTCCACATCAACCAGGAGTTCCAGATTGGTTACCAACTTCTATTTCTGTACATTCAGACGATTGGAAATTAATTCGCTTATTCCACCAGGGAAACAATTTTAAACACGATTATTTATTGTACAACCTTAAATGGGACATTAGTGAACATAACAATTTAGCAAAAACATATCCAAAAAAAGTAGCTGAATTAGATAAGTTAATTGAAAAACATCTAAAAGATACCAAAGCAATTGTACCCATACCAAATCCAAAGTTTGACCCAACCAGATACAAACCAGAAAATATTGGCAAACAAAATGGTGGTTTAAAAGGAAAGAAATTGGAGATAAACTAATTATAAGAAAAAAGGGAAGCCATTTAGCTTCTCTTTTTTTTATTCATTTTGACCAATCAAATCTTTAAAAGGAACATCTCTAACTTCCTTTTCAGGATTATAATCAGGATTTAATTTTGGCCAATAACGTTTGTCTACATTTTCCTCTAACCAAGTAACCAAATCTTTAAACAAAGCATCTCCTTGGTCTTTGTTTGTAGTATATAAATCGTTTTTCTCAAAAGGATCTTTTTCTATATCGTACAAATGCAAACGTCCATACCAATCAAAAATCAATTTAAAATTTCCTTTTCTTATTGCTGAGTGGGGTGTTAACGCATGACCATCGTAAGGACTTTTATAAATAACATTAAAAGGGTAATGCCAATAATGGGCGTCTTTTTTATAGGTCTTACTTTCGTTTTTAATATCTGATAGTAATCCTATGACACTCTCACCATCCAAATTATTTTCAGTAACAATTTGCTTAGCATCATAACCAGCAGCTTCTAAAATAGTAGGAAAAATATCTGAACAATCTACAGCAGTATCTACCCATTTTCCACCTTCAATTTTTCCTTTCCAACGAAATACAAGTGGCACTCTAATTCCACCTTCTGTTAAACATGCTTTTCCACCTAAAAAAGGATAATTTTCAGTTCCATTTCCATCTGGAGTAATTTCACCATCAATTCCTCCATTGTCAGACATAAAAACAACTAAAGTATTTTCTTCAATTCCAGTCTCTTTTAATTTGTCTAAAATTTTGCCTACAGATCTGTCCATACTTTTAATCATAGAAGCATAAATAGCATTGTCTTGTCCGTTAAAACCTCTTGTTTTTTTTGAATTGAAATAATCAATTTCGTCTTTTTTGCCTTGATAAGGAGAATGAACTGCAAAATGAGAAAAATATAAAAAGAAAGGTTTGTTTTTGTTTTTTGCCTTTTCTTCGATATAATTTAGAGCTTGAATGGTTAAATCGTCTGTTAAATATTTTTCTCCTGTTACATTTCCAGCATCACCTATTTCCCACTCTTCTTGTGGCATTTTAGGAAAACGCGCTTTTGTTTTTTGGTTCCAACCATTTACCCAGTTGAAATAAGTAGAACCTCCACCATCAAAATAAGCTAATGTTTTAAATCCATTGTCTTTAGGTTGAAAACCCTTTGCGCCAAAACCACCAATATGCCATTTACCAATAAAGGCAGATTCATAATCTTTTAGAGCTTCTGCTATAGACAATTCATCTAAATTAGTTTGTGCATGTTTTCCTGTAGGAACAGCAGAATTAGAAGTTCCGTTTATATGAGGTTGTTCTATTAAAATATTGTCTTTATGCTCTAAAACATCATTAGCATAATAACCTTCTGGTATCTCTAAATTTTGATTGTAATAGGTATTTCTATGAGGCATTGCTGTAGTAAAACCGACTCTTGCAGCATATTTCCCCGTTAAAATACTCGCTCTTGTTGGCGAACACAATTGATTCGCATACGCTTGTGAAAAAGAGACACCCTCATTCATTAATTTGTTAATATTTGGTGTTTCATAAAAAGTGCTATCAATTGAAGTATTTAAGAATTTAGCAGCATATGCTTGCGTATCTACAATACCATAATCATCTGCCAAAATAAAAATGATATTCGGTTTTTTAACTTCTTGCTTTTTACAAGAAAAAATAAAGATGATAGAAAATAATAAAAGACAAAAATTTTTCATTTTAGTTGATTTGTTTGGAAGATAAACATAAGCCATTTATAAAAAACAACTGTCCTGTTCTTTATGGTTTTAATATTTCTAAAATCTACCAACAAGATAGAGCAGGATAGTAAGAACTACTCATATTTCTATATTTGAAAATAGACTTTTTTAAATTATATTAAGGTTCTGATAATTAACTAATTAATAATTTTATTATACAATTATGATGAGAAAAATACTTTTACTGATGGTGTTTACATTTAGTTTTCATTTTGTAAATGCTCAAACAATTAATGATGCAAATATTTTAATGTACCTAGATTTTGAGGGTGATTTAGTAGATGCAAAAGGTAATTTTACATTCGCACAACAAACTACAGGTTCAGCAACAACGCCTATTTCTTATAGCTCAACTGAGGGTAAATTCGGGCAGTATGGGGTTTTTAATAATTCTTCTTACGAAAGTTCTGGAAATACAGTGTACAATACATCTAATGATGTAAGTATCGCTTTGTGGGTAAGAATTGATAATAGCGAAAATTTAGCAGCTAGTCAAATTACAACAATATTTGATATGAATAATGGAGCTGCTGCTGGAACTGCTGATGATGGACAACCTCAATTACGTTTTAGAAGTAATTCATCTTCTTTAGCTAATGAATTTGTAACTTCTATTCCAGGTTCAGAAATATATTCAAATACTAGAGTTAATAAAGAGCGTTGGTATCATGTCGCTGTTGTCCATGATGTAACTGCAAAAAGTTGGAGCTACTATATAAATGGAGTTTTAGACACTCAGCAAACATATACAACATCTCCTAGAAATGCTCAAGAGGCTTTAGTCCTTGGAACGCAAAAAGCAGGTCAAACTGGACAAGCAATTTTAGGAGATATGGATGATTTTTTAATCACTTCAGAACTTTTAAGTGCAGAACAAATAAAAACAATTATGGATTTTGGAGTTGAGGCTGCAAGATCTACAACTGCCACTACAAAAACTTGGTTAGGTACAACATCAGACTGGGATACAGCATCAAACTGGAGCCCTAGTGGAGTACCTTCTGGGTCTAATGACGTTATTATAGATGATGGAACAGCTAATGACCCTGTAGCTTCAGGAGCAATATCTGCCAATAATATTATTGTTCAAGAAAATGCATCATTAACTGTTAATGGAACATTTACAGCAAATAATGTTTCTGTTTATGATGGAGCAAGTTTAATCGCAAAAAGTACAATAACAATTTCAGGAAATTTTACTTATAATACTATTACTACAGATCCAACTGGAGCACCTCTTGAATGGCATTTATTATCTTCTCCTGTTTCTGGAGAAACTTACGATAATGATTGGATTGAGATAAACTATATTGGAACTGGTACAGCAGCAAATAGAGCTATTTCATTATATGATAATACAACAGACGCAGATGGAGATTGGACATATTTTCAAGCAGGTTCTCCTGCTGAAACATTTAATTCAGGAGAAGGTTTTTCAACAAGAAAAGTTTCTTATGAATCTGCAAAAGATGAAGAAATTTATGCGTTTATAGGTTCTTTTCCAGATGCAGATGTAACTACTACAATAAATCAAAGTGCCAATAATTGGAATTTATCTGGAAATCCTTTTCCTTCTTACATAAGAGTTTCTGAGTTAGTTGCAAATAACACTAGTAGCTTAAGTGGTGCTTTTCAAACTGTATATGTTTGGGACTCTTCTTTAGACTCAGGAAACGGTTTGTATACCTCTTTGGCTGGTACAGATTATATTGCTCCTGGACAAGGATTCTTTGTAAACGCAGCAAACTCTACTGCAGGCAATTTTGTATTTGCAGAATCTTTACAAAGTCACCAAACTGGTGTAACGTTTTACAAAAGCAATGCTCCAAAAATTAGCTTATCAATTTTTGACGGAAATAAAACAAGACAAACAGAAGTTAGTTACAACTCGAATAATAAATTAGGCTTAGATCCTGGTAATGATATTGGACTGTTTACAGGAATATCTTCAAACTTTAGTGTCTATACAGAGATATTAGAAGATAATACAGGTATTAGTTTTGAGAGACAAGCATTGCCAGATTCCAATTATGAGAGTATGATAGTTCCTGTTGGTGTTATCGCAGACGCAGGAAAAGAAATTACTTTTAAAGCAGACGTACAAAATTTACCAAGCGGAATACAAGTATACTTAGAAGATAGAGTTGCAAAAACTTACACTTTACTAGATACTTCATCTAACCATACTGTTGTGTTAGACACAAAACAAAATGGAACAGGAAGATTTTACATGCATACAAGTGCCTCTAGTGTTTTAAGTACAGATAATGTTTTACTAAACTCTATCTCAATCTACAAAACTCTTAATTCTACAGTTAGAATAGCAGGATTAGAGGAAGGTAAAACTACTTTTCAATTGTACAATGTTTTAGGCAAGCAAATCGTGAATACCACTTTTAATGCAAATGGAACAAAAGATATTTCTTTACCAGATTTAACTGCTGGAATTTATCTTGTAAAACTTCAAACTGAAACAGGAAGTTTAAGCAAAAAAATAATTTTAGAATAATAACGAGAATTAAAATAGATTCAAGATGAAAAACAACAATACAAACAAACCAGAAATTTCTCGTAAAGAAGCAATTAAAAAAATAGGAAATTATGGTAAATATGCAGCTTTAACTGCATTAGGAACCTATATGATTTTAAACCCACAAAAAGCGCAAGCACAAAGTCCAGAAGCTCCTGGAACTGGTTTTTAAAAATCTAGATACTAATCAAAAAAGCCTTGAAAATTTCAAGGCTTTTTTGATACCAACAATTATGAAGATAAAACTACTACTGTTTCTATTTGCATGTTCGAGTCTTTTTGCTCAAAAAAAACCAAATATTATTATCATTTTTACAGATGATCATGGTTATGCAGATATTGGTGTAAATGGTGCTGTAGAAGATATCAAAACACCAAATATAGATTTGTTGGCTAAAAATGGCGTAAGAATGACTTCTGGTTATATTACTGCACCACAATGTATTCCTTCTAGAGCAGGTTTACTTACAGGAAGGTATCAACAAAAATTTGGATTAGATCAAAATGGAACAATTCCACTTCCTTTAGAAGAAATTCTAATTTCACAAAGATTACAAAAAGCAGGTTACACAACAGGAATGGCTGGTAAATGGCATTTAGATCCTAATCCTGGTTCTTTAGAATGGATAAAAAAACATCTGCCAGAATACAATCAAACAGAAAAAAGAAAAATACGTATTCCACAAAAATTAAAACTTCCTTATGCTAGTTTTAATAGAGGTTTCGATTATGCGTTTGAAGGTTATATTAATACCTATAACGCAAATTATACATTAGAGAATGGAGCTAAAATACAGCCCAAAATAGTAAAAGAAAAAGGGTATCGTTTAGAAATTCAAACACAAGCTGCAGTTACTTTTATCAAAAAAAATAAAGAAAAACCTTTCTTTTTTTATCTTCCGTATTTTGCTCCTCATGTTCCATTAGAAGCTACTAAAAAATACTTGGATAGATTTCCAGATAAAATGCCAGAAAGAAGAAAACATGCTTTAGCGATGTTGTCTGCAATAGATGATGGTGTTGGAGAAATAAAACAAACTTTAAAAGATTTAAAAATTGATAAAAACACACTTATATTTTTTATAAGTGACAATGGTGCTCCTTTAAAAATTTACAAAGAAGACAAACCCATTTCTTTTAAAGGTGGTGCTTGGGATGGTTCTTTAAATACGCCTTTTGTTGGCGAAAAAGGAATGCTCTCTGAAGGAGGAATAAGAGTGCCTTTTATTGTGAACTGGCCAGCAGTTTTACCAAAAGGAAAAGTTTATGACAAGCAAGTAATTTCTTTAGATGCTGCTGCAACAGCCATTTCTGTTGCTGGTTTAGCTAAAGATGAGAATTTAGACGGTGTAGATTTAATTCCTTTTTTAACAGGTGAAAAAAAAGGAGAACCTCATACTTCTTTATTTTGGAGATTTTGGTCTCAATCTGCTATAAGAGAAGGCAATTATAAGTATTTAAAGTTTGGTGAAAGAGAATTTTTATTTAATGTCACTACAAAAGAACACGAGCAAAATAATCTCATTAAAAAACATCCCAAAATTGCAGAAAGATTAAAAAACAAACTTATAAAATGGTCTGAAACTCTAAAAATTAAAGGAATAAACTTTAAAACTAGAGAAAGTGAAAAACAATGGTTTGATTATTATTTCCCAGAAAGATAAATTATAAAGACTTTCTATCAATAAAGTTAAAAGGCACTTTAAATTGCCCTTTTTTCTTTTCAACAATCATTTTTGCTGCAGTTTCACCCATGACTTTAAAATCAGTAGAAATTACTGTTATTCCTAAAAGTTCTTTTAATGGCGTATCATTATAAGATATTACACCAACCTCTTCACCTAAAATAAATTCATCTTCTCTTATTTGTTTTACCAAGTTTACCAAATCAGACTCTTCAATGGTGACAAATAAATCTCCCTTTTTAATAATAATATCTTCATAAACTTCTTCTAGAATTTCAAATTTTATGTCATGCTCTACACAAAATTTTCTAAAACCATGTAGTATTCTCTTAGGATAAGGGTAAACTGTTTTTCTTGGGTAAAACAGCATTAGATTTTCATATTTTTTAATCTTTGGATACGCTTCGTTTAAGGCGTTGTATATATCATTTTCAAAATCTTGAAAAATCTCTACAGCACCACCTTCCATACCTTCTTTTAGATTATCTAAAATAACTAGTTTTTCTTTTGGTATTTTCTTCAAAGATTTTAAAACTTCATCTGTGTAACTAATATGGGTTAATTGCTCAGTTATAAAGTGTGGCATTATAACGTAATAATCATATGCAGATTTGTTTTTGGCAATTAAATTTAAAAACAAAGATTCATCACAATGATAGATGTGCAAATCTGTATGAGAATTTGCTCCAATATTATCTATAAAAGAATTATAAATTCTTAATTTATAAGAACTTAACTTATTAATTAAAAATAAAATATTAACTTTAGATATTAATTTAGTTCGTGTAATATAATATCCTTTCCCTTTTATTGAAGATATAATATTACGTTCTTTTAAAATATTATATGCTTTTTCTACAGTATCTCTAGAAAGATAAAATTCTTCGCTAAATTTATTTATAGAAGGTATTTTTTGATCTATAGTTAAATTACCATTAGAAATATTTGCTATAATTTCATTTACAATTTGTTGGTATTTTGGAATCCTAGAATTTTCATCAATAGAAATAAAGCTGAACATATATGATATAAAAGTTATTTAATTCGCAAATAAGCGAATAATTATTATTAGAAGCAAATTAATAGATTTTAAAAGAATAACCAAGTAGAAACTTATTTCATTCTACTATTTTATTAAAAAATAAATAGCAACCACATAGTACAGGATACAAATTGTTTGTTCTAATAATAAATTCGCTTTATAATACTTTAACAATTCTTATGGAAACTAACACAAAAACATTTAAGTACGTAGATTATTTATGGGATCAAGAAAAAGCAGATGCTTTAGGAGATGATCAAGTAGCATTATTTTTATATCGATCTAATATTTTAGGTGCAGACTTAAGAATTACTAATTATGGTGGTGGAAACACAAGTTGTAAAACCATAGAAAAAGATCCTTTAACAAATGAAGATGTTGAAGTAATGTGGGTAAAAGGTTCTGGTGGTGATATTGGAACTTTAGATAGAGCAGGTATTGCTGGTTTATACACAAGTAGATTACGTGACTTAAAAAAAGTGTACAAAGGTTTGCATGATGAAGATAGAATGGTTGGTTTATTTAACCATTGTATTTACGATTTAGACAGTAAAGCACCTTCTATTGATACACCTTTACATGGATTATTGCCATTTGCGCATATAGATCATTTACATCCAGATGCATTAATTGCAGTTGCCGCAGCAAAAGATAGCGAAAAGGTAACCAAAGAAATTTGGGGAGATACAATGGGTTGGGTTCCTTGGCAAAAACCAGGTTTCGATTTAGGTTTACAATTAGAGCAATGTTTGGCAGACAATCCAGGAATTAGGGGAATCGTTTTAGGTTCTCACGGTTTATTTACATGGGGAGATACCTCTTACGAATCTTACATGAATAGTTTAGAAGTTATAGAAATGGCTTCTGAATATATTGAGAAAAAAATCAAAGAAAATGGTCAGGTTTTTGGTGGACAAAAAGTAGAAAGCTTACCAGCAGCAGAACGTAAAGAAAAAGCAGCACAATTAATGCCATTATTAAGAGGATTATGTTCTTCTGAAAATAGAATGATTGGGCATTTTTCTGATACAGATGTTGTAATGGAATATATTAATAGTAATGATTTAGAGCGTTTAGCGCCAATGGGAACTTCATGTCCAGATCATTTCTTAAGAACGAAAATTCAACCTTTAGTTTTAAAATTAGATAAAAATCAAGATTTATCTGATACAGAAGCTATCAGAAAAGAATTAGAGCCAGCTTTTGCTGCTTATAGACAAGAATATGTAGATTATTATAATACTTGTAAAAAAGACAATAGTCCAGCAATTAGAGATTCAAATCCAGTAATTATAATTTATCCTGGAGTTGGTATGTTTAGTTTTGCTAAAAACAAACAAACAACAAGAGTTGCCAACGAGTTTTATATTAATGCAATTAATGTAATGAGAGGTGCAGAGGCAATTTCTGCTTACACATCTTTACCAAGACAAGAAGCTTTTGATATTGAGTATTGGCTATTAGAAGAGGCTAAATTACAACGTATGCCAAAAGAATTACCATTATCACGTAAAATAGCAGTTGTAACTGGTGCTGGAGGTGGAATTGGTAAAGCAATTGCAGATAAACTTGCTGCTGAAGGAGCAAATGTTGTGTTAACAGACATTAACGAAGCTAGTTTAATTGAAGCAAATGCTACCTACAAAAGAGATGTAGCAACCTATGCAATTTGTGATGTAACCAATACAGATTCTATTGCATCTGCTTATAAAGCTGCTTGTTTAGAGTTTGGTGGTGTAGATATTATTGTACATAGTGCAGGTTTAGCAATTTCTAAAGCTTTAGAGGATACAACAGATAAGGATTGGAATATTTTACAAAATATTTTAGTAAAAGGTCAATTTGATTTGGCTAAACAATCTGTAGAAATTATGCGCAAGCAAAATTTAGGTGGAGATTTTATTTCTATTGCTAGTAAAAACGGATTGGTTGCAGGACCAAACAACGTAGCTTATGGAACATCAAAAGCAGCACAACAACACATGGTACGTTTGTTAGCTGCAGAATTAGGTAAAGATAAAATTAGAGTAAATACAGTAAATCCTGATGGAGTTATTGTAGGAAGCAAAATTTGGGAAGGTGCTTGGGCAGAAGGTAGAGCAAAGGCAAACGGAATTACTGTTGAAGAATTACCAGCATTTTACGCCAAAAGAAACTTATTAAACGAAATTATTACGCCAGACGATATTGCTAATGGAGTGTTTTCTCTAGTTGGTATTTTAGATAAATCTACAGGAAATATTATTAATGTAGATGGTGGAATGGCCAATGCATTTGTAAGGTAATAAAAGAAAAAGTTTATTAACAAAACTTCCATAAATTACCTTTATTTTTTATGGAAGTTTTCTATTTTTAAAACTAAATTATGAAATTAACAAAACAACATATAGAAGATGATAATAAGAAAAGTCTTTCTTCTCAAAATAACAGCTATAACTTTTTAGCAAACTCTCTAACTTCTCAAGGATATAATGTAGATACTATCATATCTAAATTATCAGAATTTCAAGTAGCAATTCCAAGTTGGGCTTTAGGTGCTGGAGGAACTCGTTTTGGACGTTTTTCATTTTATGGAGAACCATCAACCTTAGAACAAAAAATAGATGATGTTGGTATTCTTCACTCGTTAACACAAACTGCTGGCGCTGTTTCTTTGCATATTCCATGGGATATTCCTTCAGATTATAGAGCTATTAAACAACAAGCAGATAGTTTAAACATCAAATTCGATTCAGTAAACTCTAACACTTTTCAAGATCAAAAAAATGCAGAAGAAAGTTATAAATACGGCTCTTTAAGCAATACAAGCAAAGCAGTTAGAGACCAAGCTATTCAACATAATATAGATGTTATAAATATTGGAAATCAATTAGGCTCTAAAAGCTTAACAGTTTGGTTGGCAGATGGTTCTTGTTTTCCAGGGCAAAATAATTTTCAAACAGCTTTTCAAAACACTCAAAATAGCTTACAGGAAATTTATAAAGGTTTGCCAGATGATTGGAAAATGTTAATCGAATACAAACCTTATGAACCAAATTTTTATTCGACTGTAATTCAAGATTGGGGAGTTTCTCTAATGTTGGCAAATGGTTGTGGAGATAAAGCATTTACTTTGGTTGATTTAGGACATCATTTACCAAATAGTAATATCGAGCAAATTGTTGCCATTTTACAATTAAAAGGCAAACTAGGTGGTTTTCATTTTAACGACAGCAAGTATGGTGATGACGATTTAACTGTGGGTAGTATTAAGCCTTATGCCTTATTCTTGATTTTTAATGAATTAGTGTATGGAATGGAAAATAATCCTCAAAATCCAGATTTAGCTTGGATGATAGATGCAAGTCACAATGTAAAAGATCCTTTAGAAGATTTGATACAGTCTTTAGAAGCCATTCAAGAAGCATATGCTAAAGCATTATTGGTAGATCAAGATGCTCTAAGAACTGCGCAATTAGAAAATGATGTTGTAAAGTGTCAAGAAATTTTGCAAGGTGCCTTTAGAACAGACGTTAGACCTTTATTAGCAGCTGCTAGATTAAAAACCGGTGGTGCAATTAATCCATTACAAAGCTATAGAAATTTAGCTGTAAGAGAGGCTTTAATTAAGGAAAGAGGAAAAAATACAGTAGCAACAGGATTGTAAAAAAGCAAACATGAAACAAAAAGTAACTGCCGTTTTCGATATTGGAAAAACAAATAAAAAGTTTTTTCTTTTTGATAAAAAATACAAAGAAGTATACAGAGAATATGCCTCTTTTGAAGAGATAAAAGATGAAGACGGCTATCCTACAGAAAATTTAGCGGCGTTACAAACATGGTTAAAAGAACTGTTTGAAAGAATATTACATCATGATAAATACATCATAAAAGCTATAAATTTTTCCACTTATGGTGCAAGTTTCGTGCATTTAGATGAAGATGGAAATCCTTTAACACCTCTTTATAATTATACCAAAGAAATTGACTCAAATTTAGTAGATAATTTCTACGAAAAATACGGTCCAGAATTAGAATTAACAAGAACTACAGGCTCACCAAAATCTGGACTTTTAAATTCTGGAATGCAATTGTATTGGATTAAACATACCAAGCCAGAAATATTTAAAAAAATAAAATATTCGTTGCATTTACCACAATACTTAAGTTTTATTTTTACTGGAATTCCTTTTAGTGAATATACCAGTATTGGTTGTCATACGTCTTTATGGAATTATGAAGAAAAAGATTATCATAGTTGGGTTTATAAAGAAGAAATACACAAAATTTTACCTCCAATTGTTTCTACAGAAACTAGTGTAAACATGAATTACAATGGTAAAAGAGTAAAAATTGGTGTGGGCATTCATGATAGCTCCTCTGCTCTACTTCCTTATGTGAGAAGCGTAAAAAAACCATTTGTTTTGGTGTCTACAGGAACTTGGTCTATTGCATTGAATCCTTTTTCTGATGTTCCATTAACGAATGAAGAGACAGAAGCAGGTTGTATAAATTATATGCGAATTAATGGAAAACCAGTAAAATCTTCAAGACTATTTTTAGGAAATGAATACAAATTACAAGTAGCAGAATTAGCCAAAAAATTTAATGTAGATGAAGATTATCATAAAACAGTAAAATTTGAATACGATGCTTATTTTGAAATTATAAAAGAATTTCAATATTGTTTCCGTTGGAAATCTTTTTCTGATAAAAACATGCCTAAAAAAACATCTTATTCTTATAATACTTTTGAACATGCATATCATCAATTAATGATAGAGTTAGCTAAATTACAAGTACTAAGCATTAAAAGAATAGCAGACACACAAGAAATAGATCGCTTGTATGTTGATGGCGGTTTTACCGATAATGATTTGTATATAAAACTATTATCTCACTACCTAAGAGGTATGAAATTGAGAACAACAAAAGCTTCTTTAGGTTCTGCTTTAGGAGCAGCAATAGCAATTTCTGATTCTAAACTAAACTCTAAATTCTTAAAAAAGAATTATGCGTTAAAAAAACACGTTCCTTTTATTATCAAATAAAAATCATGGCAATAAAAATAGATACACGTTATCCATCTGTAGATGACCTTAGAAATAAAGCTAAAAAGAAAATTCCAAAATTTGCTTTTGAATATTTAGATGGTGGTTGCAATGAAGATGTAAATTTACATAGAAATACATCAGAATTAAGAGAAGTA
Source organism: Polaribacter aestuariivivens (assembly GCF_005885675.1). Lineage (GTDB taxonomy): Bacteria > Bacteroidota > Bacteroidia > Flavobacteriales > Flavobacteriaceae > Polaribacter > Polaribacter aestuariivivens. Next base: position 375,610 of record NZ_VANR01000003.1, on the reverse strand, counting down.
CAATTAAAGCCAAATTATTTAAGAAATCATGGAGGTTCATCCACCAAAACAAAATTATTTGGTATTGAATATGATGCCCCTTTTGGGATAGCTCCTGTTGGTTTACAAGGATTGATGTGGCCAAATTCACCAGAAATTTTAGCAAAAGCTGCATTTAAACACAACATTCCGTTTATTTTAAGTACAGTTACTACAACAAGTATCGAAAGAGCTTCAGAATTAACCGAAGGTAAAGCTTGGTTTCAATTATATCATCCAACTGAAGATCGTTTAAGAGACGATATTATTAAAAGAGCTGAAGCTGCAGAATGTCCTGTTTTAGTTATTTTATGTGATGTTCCAAGTTTTGGTTTTAGACCAAGAGATATAAGAAATGGGTTGGCAATGCCTCCAAAAATGAATGTAAGTAATATTTTACAAGCTTTTGGAAGACCTCATTGGAGTTTACAAACTTTAAAACATGGTATCCCAAATTTTGCAAACTTGTTACCATATATGCCTAAAAATTTAGATTTAAAACAATTGGGTAAATTTATGGATCAGACTTTTTCTGGACGTTTAAATGAAGAAAAAATCAAACCAATTCGTGATATGTGGAAAGGTAAAATTGTACTAAAAGGTGTAGCTTCTCATTACGATGCAGAACAGGCAATACGTTTAGGTTTAGACGGAATTATTGTTTCTAATCACGGAGGAAGACAATTAGATGCAGGAGAATCTACCATAAAACCATTAGCTTCTATATCAGAAAAATATGGCGATCAAATCGAAGTAATGATGGATAGTGGAATTCGTTCTGGTGTTGATGTTGCAAGATCTCTAGCTTCTGGAGCAAAATTTACATTTATGGGACGTTCTTTTATGTATGGTGTAGCTGCTTTGGGAAATAAAGGAGGAGACCATACAATATCTTTAATTAAAACAGAACTACAACAAGTAATGGAACAAATTTGCTGTGAGCGCGTAGAAGATTTTCCAAATCACTTAATATAACTAATCAAAAATCAACCTTTATGAGTCAAGTAAGCATAGAATCAGAGCATATAGAAGAAATCGCTGGTGGTGAATTTGAAAGAGAACCTGTTCCAAAATCCAAATTGAAAGGCTGGAAAAGTTTCATTGGAATGTATGCAGGAGAACACGCTGCTGGTACAGAATTTATGATTGGTCCACTTTTTCTAACAGCTGGCGTTAGTGCTTTCGATTTAATAGTTGGGTTATTATTTGGAAACTTATTGGCAGTTTTAAGTTGGCGTTTTTTAACAGCAGAAATTGCGGTTAAAAATAGATTGACTTTATATTTTCAATTAGAAAAAATTTGTGGTAAAAAATTAGTTACTGGTTATAATTTAGCTAACGGGATTTTATTTTGTTTTTTAGCAGGTTCTATGATAACAGTTTCTGCTACAGCTGTAGGTATTCCTTTTGATATGCCAATGCCAAAATTAGACGATACACTACCAAATGGAATGACATGGATTATTATTGTAATGGCCATTGGAGCCGTAATTTCTATTATCGCTGCAAGAGGATATGATACTGTAACCAAAGCCGCAAACTGGATGTCTCCATTTATAGTTTTAGCTTTTATTGCTTGTGGAATTGTGGCTTTAAATCAATTAGGCGTAGATAGTTTTTCAAAATTTTGGGCAATTTGGGGTGAAGGTGGAGAACCTTTTCCTGGACAAACAAAATTTACTTTTTGGCATGTTGTCATTTGGTCTTGGTTTGCGAATGGTGCTATGCATATTGGTATGTCAGACTTATCTGTATTTCGTTTCGCAAAAGAAGCAAAAGCAGGTTGGGCAACTGCAGCTGGAATGTATGTTGGTCATTACATGGCTTGGATAGCTGCTGCACTTTTGTATGCTGTTTATTTAAAATCTCCAGAAGCATTGTCTTTTTTAAATGATGGAAATGCACCACCTGTTGCTCCTGGACCAATGGCTTACAATGCTATTGGTGTTTTCGGAATTATTGCTGTGGTTTTAGCAGGTTGGACTACTGCAAATCCTACCATTTATAGAGCAGGATTAGCATTTCAAGCTATTTTACCAAAACTATCTACTGCAAAAGTTACTGTTTTGGCAGGTTCTGTTGCTACCATTGCTGGCTTATTCCCTGCTTTCGCTATGAAATTACTAGGTTTTGTTGCTCTTTATGGTTTTATTTTAGCTCCTTTTGGTGCTATTATCGTGTTTGAGCATTTCTTTGCAAAGAAATTTGGAATTCAAAAAAATTACGCAGAAATAGCAGGAATAAAAATAAATAATGCAGTCCTTTTTGCTTGGGCTATTAGTTTTGGATTATTTTATTTTATTTCTGTACAATTTGATGTTTTCTTGTCATTTGTAACTCTACCTGCTTGGTTATTATGTGGTTTCTTATTTCTACTTTTCAGTAAGAAATTTCAGAAAAAATAAGACTTTACTTAATTTATTTTAGAAAGTATTAAGATATATCTTATGACTACAAAGTCTGTCATATTAGGAATTAATTAACAACTCACTCGATATAAAGCTCTCCTCTTTTGAGAGTTTTGTGCACGATTTACATTTTAAGTACAAGAGTCCTTTAAATTTTTTAAAGGACTTTTTTTTATTAAAAATTGCATCTTCTAATAATTCTAGTGTATATTTAGGCGCTTTATTAAACAAAAACAATTAACCATGCAATTTTTAACATTTATAGGATTTACAGCATTAGTAGCAATTATCTCTTATTTTAAGACAAGAAATACCGAGGAATCATCTTCTGATGGATACTTTTTAGGAGGAAGAAGTTTAACTGCAGGAGTCATTGCTGGATCCTTATTATTAACTAATTTATCTACAGAACAAATTGTTGGTTTAAACGGTTCTTCATATCAGAGCGGTTTATCTGTAATGGTTTGGGAAACTTTAGCAGCTGTGGCAATGGTAGTTACAGCAATGTTTTTATTACCAAAATACTTAAAAGGAGGTTTAACAACCGTTCCTGGATTTTTAGCGGAAAGATTTGATGTAACCACAAAAACGTTAACATCTGTTTTATTTTTAACAGGGTATGTTGTTGTGTTGTTACCTGTAATTTTATATTCTGGTTCTTTAGCAATCAGTGGTATGTTTGATGTTCCTGAGCTGTTAGGAGTTACTCACACAGAATCTATATGGATTTGTGTTTGGGGTATTGGAATCATAGGTTCCATTTATGCTGTTTTTGGTGGTTTAAAAGCTGTTGCTGTTTCAGATTCTATAAACGCTATTGGTTTATTAATTGGAGGTATTTTAATTCCAATTTTTGGATTATTAATGATTGGTGATGGAAATTTATTAGATGGTTTATCTATTTTAACTACAGAAAATCCTGAAAAATTTAAATCTATGGGTGGTCCAACAGACCCTGTACCTTTTTATACTATATTTACTGGAATGATGTTGGTGCAGTTATTTTATTGGGGTACAAACCAACAAATTATCCAAAGAGCTTTGGCCGCAAAAGATTTAAAAGAAGGTCAAAAAGGATTATTATTAGCATCTTTTATTAAAATACTAGGACCTATTATCGTTGTTTTACCTGGTTTAATTGCATTTCATATTTTTCAAGGAAATTTAGAATCTGCAGATAGTGCTTATCCAATGTTAGTAAAAAAGGTATTACCTACTGCTTGGGTTGGTTTTTTTGCAGCAGTATTATTTGGCGCTATTTTAAGTTCATTTAATAGTGTTTTAAACAGTTCTGTTACATTATTTGGTATTGATGTTTATAAGCAACACATTAATAAAGACGCAGAAGAAAAAACTGTTGTAAAATACGGAAAAACATTTGGTGTTATTTTAGCTATAGCTTCTATGTTTATTGCTCCATTAATTGCGAATGCTGGTAGTTTATTTGATTACTTACAAGAAATAAATGGAATTTACAGTATTCCTATTTTAACTATTATTGTGGTTGGATATTTAACAAAAAGAGTTCCTGCCATTGCAGCAAAAATTGGTTTAGTAACAGGTTGTTTGTTATATATAGTAAGTCAGTTTTTCTTACAACCGTATTTTGTAAACAATGCTCTAGATGCTGCTGCCGAAGCTAATATTACTGATGCTGCTGAACTTGCCTTAATTGAAGCTCAAGCATATCCTCACTTTTTAGATGTAATGGCTATATTATTCGTTTTAAACGTTTTAATTATGTTAATTATAGGGAAAATAGCTCCAAGAAAAGAAGCATTTGTGCAGGAATACACAAAACAAGTAGATATTACTCCTTGGAAACACACTAAACAAGCTGGAATTGCTATATGTGTAATTGTGATTGGTATTTATATTTATTTTGCTTAAAAACAAAATTATTTATTAAAAATAGCTTCATTTTTATTGTTTTTGTATCTTTTCAACAGACTTAAAACAGGACTTATAATATATACTCATATTGTAATGAGATATTATTAGAACCATTTAAAACAAGTGTACATTTTAATATATATTCTCTCAAGAATATAAACTTTATAAAAAAACTCCAACTTTTCAGTTGGAGTTTTTAAAATTAACAAACTTAAGCTTTTAAAAGCCTGTTCCAGGAGCCTCTGGACTTTGTGCTTGAGATTTTTGTGGATTTAAAATCATATAAGTACCTAAAGCTGTTAATGCTGCATATTTACCGTAACTGCCTATCTTTTTTAATGCATCTTTACGAGTAATTTCTTTTTTATTATCTATATTTTTTTTCATCTTGTTGAACTTTAGTTTGAATTTTATTCTATAATTATTTTTTTGCTTAAATCACCTTTTTCAGTCTCCAGTTTTACAATGTAAATTCCTTTTGCTAATCTTGGAAGTGAAATTTCTGAACTAATTGACGAATTAAATGTTTTTCTTAATACTTCTTTACCCAAAACATTATACATAAAAACTGAACCGTTCACATTATCTAAACCTGTAACTTTTAGTGTTTCATTATTTTTTTGATACACATTTGCGTCAACTAAAGTGTTTTTATCTGTTGATAAAACGTTTGAAGTTGTATGAACAAAGAATCTTCCTGAACCATTTAGATCTTCTTTTAGAATAATTTTAAAATCACCTTCATTTAAATTTGTAAAGGTATTTTCTTGTCTATCCTCTAAAATTACCTTTATAGTTTCTGGTAAATTTAAAGAAGTTGCAGAAATACTAATTTCTTTTCCGGCAACAGCCTTTATACCAAAAGGAACAATCATAGAAGCTAGATCTGAATTTGGTAGAGACTGTACTCCTATTTTTCTTCCATTGTTGTTAGAAATTAACTCTGTATATACTGCTAAATCAGATGCTATACCAGTAAACATAGAACCATCAAAACCATTATCAAAACCTGTTGTAGCACCATCAATATAATATAGTTGGGTTTTACTAATTAAATTATCTTGAGAAACTATTAAACTAATTTCTGTTCTTGTTGTAGGAGCTTTTAAAAATGTATCTGTTTGATGACTTTGATTTGCTGCATTAAAAACTACTTTATTTGAGGCTGCTGTTCCAGAGCTAACAAAGAAACCTTGACCAGGAGCAATTTCAAAAGCGGCATCTACACCTGCCATTTTCTGAACGTAACCACCCATATTTACACCATTTTTATTTTCATCCCAAATCCAAATAGTTTGTTCATCTAATCTATCTGTAGCTGCGTTATCTGTAAAAAATGTTCCTAAATTTATATATGAAGTAAAAGGATTACCAACATAGTTAAATTTGTTGCCACCTACTATACTGATATCAGTTTCAACATTTCCTGTAGTATAAGTTCCTACAAAAGGTAATGTGTTACCAACTAAAGCGTTGTTTAATTTAGCAATATAACCCTTACCTGCTGTTAGTGTTATACCTGTATTTGCACCTGTTACATTGCTAAAATAATCCCAAGACTGTGAAGTTTGGTTATATGTTGCTAAACCTAAATTTGAACCGTTTTCAGCAAAAACACCATCTGTTTGTAAAGTACTTATATCTACATTACTTACTGGTGAAGATATGGTTGCCCAAGCATTTGTTAAACCTGGATCTTTTGGTAAGGTTCTTTCGTATTCTAAATTACCTGATGAATTTCCAGTAACTATTAAGGAAGCTCCAGATTCAATTTTTAAAGAAGCTCCATCTTTAATATCTAAATTTTGTAGGGTAAGATTTGAAGCTGCAGGTATTACTGGTTGAGTTACTCCTGAAGGAATTACCAAAGAAGTTGAAGCAGTTGGCAAGCCCAAACTCCAGTTTGATGGAGAAGTAATATCTGACGAAGCTCCAACCCAATTATTTGTTGTAGTTGCTAAAGGATTATAATCTAAAATACGTACTTCATCTATATATGCAACATTTGGGGTTAGTAATACTTTACCTTTACCCGAATTGTTGAAGCCCATATCTGGATGAAAAATAAAACTAAAGAGTGTACCCGATGTAAATTCGTGAGCAGAAGTTGCTGGATTACCAACACTTTTTAATTCAAAAACAATTTCTTGCCAAGTGTTAGGAGAGCTATCATCATAGGTATTTAGTGCCCTTACTATTCCATTATCTGTTCCATTATTAGTATCGCTACTAGCATTAAACCTAATTCCTAAATCAGGTTCAACTGCATAATTAACCATGACGCTTACAAACTTTTTTTCTGTTGAAGATATTAATAAATCTGGATTTATGTCCAATTTAAAAAATCTCCACCATTCTACAGCTGCTGTTCTTCCTACTTCAAGACAATTATTTGAAGTATTTAATCCTGTTTTTGAAGGGTTCGCAACTATATTTGCATTGAAATTGGTTGAAGATATTAGACTTGCTCCGGACTCAAAATCATTAACCATGTATTGACTATGAACTAGAAAAGAACTAAAAATAAATAGCGAAAGTGTAATTTTTTTTATCATCTTATTAATATTTAATTGTTTTGTTAAATTTAACTTAAAACAAAATCACATAAATAGACAATACTTAAGGTTATATGGACTTTTTTGCTGAATTGACATTCTAGATGTATTAAAAAAAGTATTTTTTTAAAAAAAATACTAAAAAAATATATTTATGATACTTATTACCTAGAAGTATCAAAAATGATAAAAAAGAAAAGTGATTTTTTTAGTAGTACATAAACACATGATTTGTGAAAAATATACTACTAAAAAAATCACTTTTTAATAGATAAATTAATACCTATATATTCTTAATTCTTTTTTAAAGTAAAAGAAGTAAATGTCATATATCTATTAATATTAGTTGGTTCAGCATCTGGATCATTTGGATTTATTCCATTTGTGGCAGCTAAACCTATAGCTATGTCTGTTAAATCATCAGTTAACGTAAACTGTATAGTATAAGTATTTGGTGGTCCAGAAATTCTAGAAAAACCTAGTGTGTTAGTTGATGTTTCAACCTCTTTTACATCTGGTAAAGTTCCACCCAAAGCAACTGTTGCATATACTTGATCTCTTACTCCATCATAGTTATTACCTTCTGTAATTACTGAATAAGTATAAGTACCAGGTTTTAAACGCATTTTTTGATATACTTTTGCGTTAACTAATTTTGGCTCTCCATAACCACTTACCAAATTAAAAATACCTCCTCCACGATTACTATCATAAACTCCATAACCATTATGGTTTAAAGCGCCTTCATTATGAATCCAATCTTCAGGAGTTCCATAACGCACACCACTAAACTCTCCAACCTTAAACGGCTTAACTGCATTTTTAAAGTATGGTGCTTCTGTAATTGGTACAATTGCTTCTATTACACTATAATCTGTATAGAAGATATCAATACTTGTGGAATCTGGTTTGAAAGAAGTTCTGTATCTAAAAGTGTTTCCTTCATCAAAGTTTTCTAATATTAATTCATCTGTATCATCTGCAGCAATTGTAAATGATTTTGTTACATTATTATTGTCTGTATATTCTAATTCAGATTCAATAATTCCGGAAGTTAAATCAACAGGTGCAAATTCTACAACTGCAGAATTAGAGGAAACTTGCAAATCTTTTTTTACCAAAGGCCTATTTATTAAAGTAGCTATATAACGATCACCGTAAACTTTACCTGAAGTAAATACAGGAATAGAACTATTTCCTAAATCGTCAAAAGATCTAATTTCAAAATTGTACGTATTCTCTTCTAAACCAGGAATAATTTGACTTATTTTGGTTGCTATTTGATCTGGATTTACTGGTATAACAACACTATCTCTTCTATTTCCCCAGTAAACTCTATAGGAAGTTACAAGAGGATCTGTACTAAGCATTGCATTTAACTGTATTCTGTTTTTACCAGAAAAAACACTCACAGAGTCTAATTTTCCAGCGTATGAAATTTCACCACCTTCTGTGTATTTTTTGTAATCGTCTTCATCTAGGGTACATGCACTAAAACCTGCAAGTATTAATCCGATTAAAAATAAAAAGGATATGTTCTTTAATTTATTATTCATGATATAAATCGATTTAATTTTATTGTTATCTAGGATCACCGTAAACTCTCATTTCAGCAATTGCTAAACGTCCTCCTCCAGACCAGTTTTCAAGATTTTTTATTCTTATATACCTGTATTTTGGAGCTGTAATTGGAATTGGCCAATTGAAACCATCTTGTGCAAATTCTAAATCTTCTGCACTTTGTTGTGTTAATGGTAAACCTGAAGGTTTTATCACTTCATAATCTCCAAGTTTATTCCAGCTATCATAAGTACCATCAGGATTTGGGTTATTTGAACCCCAGATTTCAAATTTGCGCATGTTAAATTGCCAATAATAAAAATAACCTGCTGCTGTTCCTTGCGGATAATCCCAAATTTTTACACGACTAATTTTAACCTCTGCACCTAAATCTATAGTAAATGAATGTGGTGCTGGTGGTGCTGCGTCTGTTATATAAATTCTTGGCCAACCAATAAAATTGTTGTCAAACATTCTATCCAAACCAAAACCAAAATCATTCGTAGGAGCATCTCCTGGTAAAGGATAACCTGCATATTGAGATCTTGGAATTTCAGTTTCATAAATTGGCTTTATTGTTTGAAAAAGCGTATCTGTTGTATTTAAAAATCTATCACGAATTGTTAAAGCAAAATCGTAATTAATAGTATCTAAACCTCTTACTGTTCTAAAAATATCATTTGTAGAAGTATAGATACTGTTTCCAGTAGTAACCCAATCTCCATTGTCATCTTTTTGCATTACTAAAATGGCTAATTCTTTTCTTTTTGGATTGTCTGCTTCAACAAATAATCCTCCAAAATCAGGACCAATTTTTAAACTTTTAAAAACATCAAAAATTGGAGATTCTTCGGGGTTTATAGTTATTTTAACTGGCTCTGATTCTATTTCACTTCTACTTACAGAAACAAGTTCTACTTCACGTTCACCAGCTCCAGCAAAACCATCTAAAATTAGGCTGTTTTTATAATAAGAAGATTTTACTTCCATTTTTGTACCATTATCAATAGTATACGTTGCTTTGATGTAAAGCAAGTTTTTATCTTTTGGTAAAGAGTACTTAACTGTAGATTTTCCTGCTTCGTTTATAACTGTAATGTTAGAAACTTGCTCTGGTACACTTCCATCTACAAACAATGGCTCGTTTGTATTATCATCTTGAGAACAAGATGCAATTATTGTTGTAATACATACAACAATAAATAGTCGTTTTAAAATTAAATTTTTCATAATTATTAGTTTTTATTCGTTTTTACCAACCTGGGTTTTGTACCAAGTTTGGATTTTGTAATAAAGTATTTTCGGAAATTGGCCACAAGTAATCTCTAGGAGCAACAAATCTTTGTTGTTCTAAAGTTAATATTTGATAATATTCTACTTCAGTTATTCCGTTAAAGTTCCAGGCTTGAATAGGTTTATTTAACTCTTCTCCTGCTTCTTTCCAGCGTCTTAAATCCCAAAAGCGATTTCCTTCAAAAGCTAATTCAATTAGTCTTTCACGATGTAAAATTTCTCTCATACCTTCTTTACTTGTGTATTTAGAAGGATTTAAAGAAAAGTTTGTCCAAGATGTTGCTACACCTTCTAGACCAGCTCTTTTTCTAACTAAATCTGTATATCTTAATACATCTGCTGTTGGTCCTTCTGCTTCATTTAATGCTTCTGCATATAATAAATACAAATCTGCCAATCTTAATTCTGGCCATCCATAAGTTCTATATGGGTTACCTGTTGTATTTGACATTCTCCAATCAACTAATTTTTTTAAATAATAACCAGTTACATTGTATAAAACTCCAGCGTTACTACCTGAATAATCGTTTAGTTTTGAACGAATTACCCAAGTATCTTCATCTGATAATGATGGACTATCTGCTTTATAAAATGTACTTCCATCAAAACCTAAGTTTGCATAAAAACGTGGTTCTCTATCAAAGTTAAGTCTTGCTGTTCTATATCCTTCTAAAATATTATAACGATGACTTTCATCTCCTATTCTTAAGTCGGTATCATTATCAAAAACTAACGTTTTATCTTCATTAATTGGCACACCATTTCTAGTGTGAAACATTTTTGCAATTTTTAATGGAGGTGAAAGTATTTTTTGAGCTAATGTATGTGTATAATCTGGACTTAATGGAACCATACAATAATATTGTAATGCGACTGTACCACTATTAGGATTTGACCATATGATTTCTGGATTCCAGCGTTCTGTAACTGCTTGTCTAACACTTAGTTTTGTTAGAGTAGTATCTGATAAGTTAAATTGATTTTGTGGAAAATAATACAAGCTGCTTCCAACATTTTCTGCTGATTGAATTGCCGCTAAAGCTGCATCTGCCGCTTTTCTCCATTTTTCTGGATCTGCTGTAGTACTAATTAACTGTCTTCCTTTTTTATCAACGAAACCAGCATAATCTGGATTTCCATTAAACAATGGACTTGCAGCCATTGTTAACAGTTTTGCTTTAATACCTAAAGCTATCGGTTTTGTAATTCTACCTAATTCGTTTGTACGATCTTGAATAGATTCTGGTAATTTTTCTGCTGCTTGATCTAAAAGGTCTGAAATGTAGGTAACACAATCGTCAAAAGGCTCTCTAAAAACATTTAACTCTTCTGTAGAAGCTTCAATTGGAATGTTTTTATCAATGATAGGAATTGGACCATACATTCTTAATAAATAATAATGATAATAAGCTTTTAAAAATTGAGCTTCTGCTATCCAACGTTCTCTTTCTGAAGCATCTAAATCTCTTACATTGTTTTCATTACTAACGTTTTCTATAAAGATATTACAGTGTCTGATACCATCAAAAATATCATAATTATTATTAGCTCCACCACCACCTCTTGTTCCGTCCCAAACATTTTGGTATGGATTTCCAGCTACTTGGTTTCCTGTAGCAATTAAATAACTTGGCATATTTGGAAATGCAACATTGTTTTTCCAAACTTCATCACCTGAAAGCATTGCAATATTGTAGTTTATATCTCCGTTTTTTGGAATATACGAATAACAAGTAAATAAATATTTTTCTGCTTCATTTCTTAGCGTAAAGGCATTATCTATTGTTGGTGCATTATCTGGCACAACGTCTAAGTGGCTTTCACAAGATTGTAAACCAAAAAATAAGGTTAACAACAATATAATTGCTTTATTATTTTTAAAATACAAAGTCATGTTATTATTTTTTTTAATATTAATCATTTTTTTTAAAATCTAGCTGTTAATCCAAAATTATAAACTCCTTGAATTGGATATCCTAATCCATTTGCTCCTTGTTCTGGATCCCATAAATCAAATGAGCTCCAAACAGCTACGTTGATAGCACTTGCATATACACGTAAATTTTTTAATCCTAGTTTCTTATATATTTTTTCTGGTGGATTGTAGCCAAATTCTATGTTTTTTAGTCTTAAAAAAGATCCATTTCGCATCCACCAAGTTGATGTTTGATTATTATTAACTTCTTGATTTGTACTTAATCTAGGCCAGAAAGCATAAATATCTCTATTATCTTCAGACCAGTGACTATCTGCAATTGCTTTTAACAATCCACTTTCTGAACGACCATTGATAAAAAACGGCTGTATCAGTGATGGATTAATAAAGAAGCTTGAACGACCTGAACCTTGGAAAAATAAACTTAAATCGAAATTTTTATATCCTACAGTTCCTCCAAATCCGTAAATTAATTCTGGAACTTGTGGTAAACCAATTGGTACTCTATCAGAGTTACTAATTACACCATCGCCATTTACGTCTCTATATTTAATATCTCCACCTCTAACTTCTCCAAACTGTGTTGGTGAGTTTGCAACTTCTTCATCATCAATAAATAAGCGTTCTGCAATTAACCCATAAGTTTGCGAGATTGAGTTTCCTTTTCTTTTTAAATAAGATAACTCATCTGGATAATCTATTTCTGCGTTTTGTAATATTTTACTTGTAGAGTATGTCATGTTTGCTCGTAAGCTTGTCCACCAATCTCTACCAAATTGCTTATTGTAATCTAAAGAAAGTTCAAAACCTTCGCTTTCTGCTTTACCAAAGTTAGTAGCAGGTGTTGCTTGCAAACCTAAAGTAGAACCTACATCTGCTCTTGCTTGTAAAATATTAGATCTTACTTGTTTAAAATAATCTGCATTTACAGTTAAAGATTTATACAATCCTACATCTACACCAATGTTTAATTGTTGTGATTTTTCCCAAGTAATATTTGGGTTTGCATATCTTCTAGTTGAAACTCCAGGTCTTGAAAAACCAAACTCTTCACCAAAAGTTGCTCCATATGTTCCGTTGTTAAGATTTACATCAGATAAATAAAAGAAACGATCTGTTGCAGCACCAATTTCGTCATTACCTACAGTACCAAAGGTTGCTCTAAGTTTTAAATCTGTAACTGTTTCTTTGTAAGGTTCGAAAAACTTTTCGTTTGAAATTCTATATGCTAATCCAAAAGATGGAAAGAAACCATAACGTTTACCTGATGCAAAACGCTCTGAACCATTGTACCCAAAATTAAATTCGAATAAATATCTTGTGTCATAGTCATAAGTAAACCTTCCAGATAAACCATGATTTCTTGAAGGTAAAGATGCTTGTAATGTACCTGCATTACCTGTTTGGTAACTAGAAATTAAATTAATTAACATACCAGAAATGTTATGTACATCATTAAAAGTACGGTTATAGTTTAATGCTGTTTCTAAATATATTCTAGAGTCTAAATTCTTTACTCCTGGTTGATAATCTAAAAATTCAGTTCCTGCACCATTTATACCTCCAATAGCACCTTCGCTACCGTCGTTTATTACATTTAAAATAATTTCACCATTTTCTGGGTTTCTTCTTGAAGAATAGTAGAAAGGATTAAAACCTCTACGAACATCAAAAAATTGAAACCTTCTAATATACCCCATTGCTCTTGCACTTAAACCTTCTGTTAGCATATCTAACTCTTGCTTAAATTCTAATTGTACTTGCAAGGTTGAATTTTTATAATTTTGAAATCCACTTGTTGCTTCTGCATATGGATTTAAAGCTAAAACACCACTTCCCGGTCTTGTTTCTGCACCACCAAATAATGGGTGTGTAGTGAACGGTAAAAGTTCTTTTGGATATATTGCAGGAAATAATACTGGGTTTGAGTATAATGCTGTATTAAAAACTCTTTGTCCACCACCTATTGGTCCAGTATAATCATCAAATTGTCCATACAACCTAACTATAGCTTCCGTTGTAGGCGTAAGTTGTAGGTTTATATTACTCCTTAAAGAATAATTGTAAAGTTTAATATTATTGCTTACTCCGTTTAAATTGTTTTCTCTAATTAAACCATTATCAATATTAAAAGTACCTGCCACATAATATCTTGCTCTTTCTGCACCACCACTTGCACTAATGTTAAATGCTTGGTTCCAAGTATATTCTTTGATTAACTGATCAATCCAATTATTATTTGGATATAAAAGTGGATTATCACCAGCTGCTGTTCTCTCAATTTTATTTTGTGAATATGGTAGTTGAGACAAAGGATCTCTTGTTAAATTAGCTTCATTTGCTAATCGCATATAAGTAATATTATCAGCTAACTTAAAATTATCAGTATTAGAAGAAAATCTATTTTCTATTCTAACATCAAATTTAGCAGCACCGATTTTACCTGATTTTGTAGAAATTAACACTACCCCATTTGCACCACGTGCTCCATAAATTGCAGATGCTGCTGCATCTTTTAATACAGAGAAAGATTCAATATCATCTGGCTGTAAACGCGCCATATCTGTTTGAGTAGATTCAATACCATCAATAAGTATTAATGGATTTACTTTTCCTGAACCAAAAGAACCAAGACCTCTAATAAAAAAGTCTGAATTATTTGCTCCAGGTTCTCCACTTCGTTGAAATGCAATCATACCAGCAACTCTACCAGCCATCATTGTAGTAAGGTTACTCGTAGGAGCTTGTAATTCTGAAGGATTAATTGTAGTAATAGAACTTACTAAACTTTCTTTCTTTTGCTTACCAAAACCAACTAATACGATTTCTCCTAATTGGTTATCGTCTTCTTCTAAAGTTACGTTGATTTCTGTTTGGTCTTTAACAGCTACCTCTAATTGTTTGTATCCAAGATAACTGAATATTAAAACAGATTGTTTATTGGCTACTCTTAGAACATATTCTCCATCAAAATTCGTAGAAAATCCATTTGTAGTTCCTTTCTCTAAAACACTTGCTCCTGGCAGAAGATTTCCTTCTGGATCCTTTACTGTACCTTTTACTGTAATTTGCGAAAAAGCTGTTTGAGCAAATAAGATAAATAGGACAATTAAATGTTTTGTATTCTTCATATTTTATTATTTGATTTGACGTTTGGTTGTTTAATTTAAAGTTTAAAACAAAAATTTTAGTTTATATGTTTATTTTATTTTTTTTGTAAAAAAAACTAACTTTTTTTACGTTATTCTTTATAGTTAATTCAAAATATGTCGAATTTGCAACACAATATGATATTATAGATTGCAAGTTAATATTTACCTGAGGTCAAAAAATGGATAAAACAACTAAAAACATCAACAAAAACACTTTTTATTGGTTCTTTTGAACACATTTTTATAATTAAACCTTTATTATTTATATTATTTTTTTGTTAAAATTTTATAAATACACTTTGAATAATTATTGAAAGGTGGCTTTAGTACTGAGATTTGAGTTAAAAATTATTTGGAATAATAAAAAATGTACATTATTGTACAAAACTATTTTAAAGTGATATTGTTTTTAGTTTTTTTAAATAAAGACTTTATATAAATAAATTTATATACAGGTTTATTTATTTTTTTATCTAAAAACATAACTGTAATTATAGAATACATCAATGGTGTAAACAGATTTATTTAAATATGTAATAACAATTTTATTTAATTGCTTTTTTAAAATGATTATTATAACAACATCGTTATTTGAAGAAAATGATTATTCTTGATATTATCAAGAATTCTTTTAAACTAAAAATATAGATTATTTTGCTTTTTTAAAAGCTGGGTTCCAAATATCTTTAAAAGCAGCTTCTTTATTTTCCATTAAACTTTGATGTACATGATTAGAAACTTTTAACCAATCTTTACCTTCATCCCATAATGGATTCATCAATGTTTTTTTCCAATTTTTATAGTTTGTTTGTAGTGTATCAACCATATTAGGCTCAATAGAAAAAAGATTGTTGGTTTCACCCAAATCGTCTTTTAAATTATATAAAACTGAGCCATAATTGTTTAAAGTTATCATTTTATAGTCTCCAATTCTTGCAGCAGAAACTTCTAATTTTTTCCAAAATAAACTTTCATGAGGGTCTCCCATTTTTTCGTCAGTTAAATAAGGTACAAGATTTTCACCATCTAACTGTAAATTTTCTTGATCAATATTTGCTGCTGCTATAGATGTTGCAAAAATATCTAAAGAAGACGTTAAGCCATTAAAAGTTTTATTTCCTTTAATTTTATTTGGCCAGCTCATAATAAAAGGAACTCTATGACCTCCTTCAAATTTATTTCCTTTCCAACCTTTTAGTTCTCCTGTTTTTGAATCGTTGTTATGAGCTCCTCCATTGTCACTTAAAAAATAAACTATAGTATTATCTTTTATCCCTAAATCTTCTAACTTATCCATTAACTTTCCTACATTTTCATCTAAAGACCAAGTCATGGCTGCTAATACTTTTCTTGGATGATCTTTAAATTTTTCTAAGTCTTCTTTTTTTGCATGCATTGGCGTATGTACAGCATTGTATGCTAAATACATAAAAAATGGTTTATCTTTAGATTCTTCGATATATTTTACAGATTGATTTCCTAAAACATCTGTCATGTATCCTTCAAAAACCACACGTTCTCCATTGTTTTGTAACATTTTTTCTTTTGATGGATTTTTGATCGGAAAATAAGAACGACTCCCAGCAATGAAACCATAAAAATTATCGAAACCTCTTTGGTTTGGATGGTCAGAATTATCTTCTCCTAAATGCCATTTTCCTAAAGAATATGTATTGTATCCGTTTTTTTTGAAGACATCTGCTACAGTAACCACATCATCACTTAAACCAATACCAGCAGTTCCATTTGCTTCAAAACCAAATCGTTGCTGATATTTACCTGTAATTAAACCTGCTCTAGAAGGTGCACAAACTGTTGCACTAACGTGTGCATCTGTAAATTTAACTCCACTGTGTGCTAATTTATCTATGTTTGGTGTTTGTAAATCTTCACTTCCCATAAAGCCAAAATCTACATAGCCTGCATCATCTATCAAAATTACAATTACATTTGGTTGCGATGAAGAATCTTTGGATTCATTACTACCAACTTCTTTATTTTTATTTACTGATTTACAAGATGCTATAGAAACTAAAACCAAACAAAGGATTACTATTTTTTTGATGCTCATTGCGTTCTTATTTAAATTGATTGTTTTATTCTAAAAATATATATGGCTAAATTGACTTGTGTATCTTTTATTTTTAAAAAGATTTTTACTTTGTTAACATCACTTTTCTAAAAAACACTTTGTTATAACTACTAAACTTAAAAATATAAATCCCTTCAAATAAACCTAAAGGAAGTGATATTGTTGAAATTTTAGTTTCTAAAATTTGTGTATCAACTTTTTTTCCTGTTACACCAAATATTTCAAGACGAAGTAGATTTTTTTCGCTTTTTTTATTAATAGTGATTTTTCCCTTTGTAGGATTTGGATAAATAAGCAGTGAATTATTTTGATCAAAAGAATCAATACTCAGTGCGTTTACTCCACAAGCATTTCCTACTCCATTTCCGTTTGAATCTTTTTGATCTGTATTTGGAATATTGATACAATTGTCTGCCAAATCTACGATAGTATCATTGTCGTCATCAATATCATATGCATCAGGAATACCATCTCTATCGTTATCAGGTGGTGCATTTAAAATGGAAATTTTATCGAAAATAGGCATATTTCCATCACCTTTAAAGAATGCAATAGTATTTGTACCAGCATTTAAATTTACAGAAGTGTAATAATCTGCCATTTCTCCTCCATCATGACACCAAACTCCAGATTTTTGAAACGAAACATTGGCTAAAAGTGCTCCATTTACATAAACTATAGCATTTCTATTGTCTCCAGAAATGTAATTAACCTTTAGTAAATAAGTTCCTGTTTCACTAACATCGACATTAGTGAACTTTAAATTTTTAGTTTGAACTTGGTTTAAATTAATATATTTTCCATTTGATGCATTATTGCAGTTTTGTAAAGCGTTTGCTCCTGTATACGTTGCATCTTCTGCCTCACCTGTCCAAAGAATTTCAGAATTGATGTTTGACAACAAAGTATCATCATAATTAGCACTAGACTGCAATGATAATTTGTCGAAAACACCCCAATAACCTGTTGAATTTTCATTTTTACCAACTGCAGTAAATTTTATGTTATAAGAACCTGCTTCTAAATAAATAGCACCAAAAATTTGTGAAACTTGAGAAGGATTTTCTGTGTAAAAATCTATTACCTGATCAAAAGGCTGCCAAATATTTTCTGCCACTTCTATAGATGCTTTGTACTTACCAAATGTATTGTATGTTAAACCAGATAATTCGTATTTATAATAACCTGCTTGCGAATGGCAAATGTTTTTAAAGATAATTTCGTCACCAACTTTATTTGCCTCTAACCGAACTTGTTTTCCATTTGATGCTGCTGCGTTACTTACAATTTCTGCAGTTGTATCTGCCTCGTTAGAAAAAGTTAAACTTTCTAGTTCTCTGTCTGGTGAAAGGCAAGAATAATCATCCAATTCCCAAACTCTGACATAATCTACGTAGGCTTGAGTTATAAAACCAATAGGTTCTCTTGTAAAGTTATCACCAGAAAATCCAAAGCTAGCTCCATCAGACAACCAAATATATTCTGGTACTTGTGGCACCCATTTTGGATCTGAATAGGTAATTTTTAGTTCTCCATCATAATATATTTTTAAAAAATCTGGAGTCCATAACAAT
This sequence comes from Polaribacter aestuariivivens, assembly GCF_005885675.1. Classification (GTDB taxonomy): domain Bacteria; phylum Bacteroidota; class Bacteroidia; order Flavobacteriales; family Flavobacteriaceae; genus Polaribacter; species Polaribacter aestuariivivens. The sequence continues at coordinate 357,129 of NZ_VANR01000003.1, read as the reverse complement.
CCAAAAGTGTGAAAACCTTCATGAATACCTGGTGTGCTATACTGTTTTGTGTTGGCTTGATGACTTGCTCCATAACCATCTATATGAATTACAGATTTAGTATAATCTCCTGTCCAAGCAGACTCAAAAACATCTATTTCTGCACCATCTCTTGCTGTACCATCTACATTACCCATATTGTCTCCTTGAAACCAAAAAGCAGTATGAGTTCCTTTATCTGCCTGTGCAATTTTTATTCTCGTTTCATAGTAACCAAAAGCTTTTTCGAATCTGTTGTTAGAATTTATAGAGCCACAAGTCATAGTTGTAGCATTGTATTTTTCTACTTTTAAAATAAGGTTTCCAGCATCTTCTAAAACGTTTTTTGGTCTCCAAAACCATTGATTGATACCCAAACCTGGTCTAGCAGCTCTACTTCTAGAGCTATTTAAAATAAACCATTTGGAAGAATCTACTTCTGTATCATTAAATTCGTCACTAAAAGTCATTTTCCAATCTCCTTCAAGGTTTAAACCATTGGGTTTTGCATTTGAAGGAGTTTCTGCATCTACCAAATCTTGAGAGAAAAGTAAATTTTGAGATATAAAAAGTGAAAGAAAAAGTAAATAATAACTTTTACAAGAAAATGCTTTTAAAAAATGTTTTGAATTCATTATTTATATTTTCGATATTATTTGTCTCTTTTACTTTTTCCAAAAACTATTTTTTCACAGGAATAATGCTGTAAGAATAACTCATATCTTTTGGTTTGATTTGATATTTTGGTAAAGGTCTTGCCCACCAACTTGTATCACCTCCAACACCCATTTGTTCACTATCTACATTGATATTCACAAAATCTCTTTTTATGATATCTGTTGTGTGTCTTTGTTGTTTCTTTTCGCCAGCATCAAAATCTGAATTGTATTGATGATGTGCACTAAAACTAATGTTTTTTGGTCCTAATACTTTAATTCCTTGTCCAGCATTGTTTGTGAAAGTTATCCAACGAACATCTGTTTTATAACCGTTTTCTTGCGGACGAATGTATGGGAAATATAAATCTTCTACATTAGATTTATAAGTTGCAATAAATGCTGCAGAATTTCTATCTTGATAGTTTTCTTGCGGACCTCTACCATACCAATTTACTTGATTATAGTTTTTGTTTAAAATAAAATTGTTTCCAAAACGAGGAATGTTTGACACGTCTTTTTTCACATTCTTCAAAGAGTTTGTAACGGTTATTTGTCCTGAAGCATCAATTTTATAATCTATTTGAATTTTTGCTAAATCGTCTGCTAATTGATATACAACTTTTAAGTATGCAGATTGCCTGTTGAGTTTATTACTCTCTTGTATAGTTGATATATCTAATGGCTTTTCACCATCTTTTAAATCAACTGAAACTAAAGTTTGACTCTCTGTTGCTTCTTTCCAAACACCAAAATGTTTTGGCATATTGAAACCGAAATCATTATCTGTAGTTGCTCTCCAGAAATTTGGCTGAACACCTTGCACAAGAATATTACCTTTCCCAAAATTTAAAGCTTCTATTTTACCAGTTTTGATGTTAAACTGAGCCTCAAAATTGTTTGATTTGAAAATTAAATCATCTGCTTTTTTTGAAACCATTAAATCGTCTTTAGTATTTTCTAGAAATATTGGCATAAAACTACCTCCAATAAATTCTTCTTTTGCTACTACATGATCTTTTGCTACTAAATGTGATTCATCATTTTCGTGTGCATATAATTGTAACGCATATTCGCCTGTAGCTAAATCAATTTTAGGTAAGTTTAAGTTTAAAATTTCTGTTGCTCCTGGTGCTACATCTATACTTTTCACTGCACCTTTATTTATTTCATTTCCATCTTTAAAAAGCTTCCAAGTGTAGTTAAATTCTTTTAAGTTTCTAAAGAAAAACTCATTATATACTTTTACTTTTCCTGTATTGAAATTAGCATCTTTAAAATGTATATTTTGATACACTTTTTTCATTTCTTCTAATGCTGGATGTGCAGATCTATCTGGATTTACAACACCATTCAAACAAAAGTTACCATCGTTTTTAATATGGCTTGCACCTAAATCTCCTCCATAAGCCCAAAACTCTACTCCATCTTCTGTTTTAGATACTAATCCTTGATCTACCCAATCCCAAATGAATCCACCTTGTAAAACATCATACTTTCTAAAAGCGTTCCAGTAATCTTTAAAATTACCTAAACTATTTCCCATTGCATGTGAATATTCACATTGTATCAATGGTCTTTCAGGGTTGTTTTCAGCATACTTAATCATGTCTTTAATTAACATGTACATTGGTGCTTGAATATCTGAGTTTTCATAGTGTGTTGCACCTTCATATTGTGTGGGTCTCGTATTGTCATTATCTTTTAACCATTGGTATGTTGCGAAAAAGTTTTCGCCATTTCCAGCTTCATTACCTAAAGACCAAGTAAAAATTGATGGATGATTTTTATCACGCTCAAACATTCTGATGGTTCTATCCATATGCATTGCTTTCCATTGAGGTAAATATGCAGGATGCACACTTTTTCTTTTCTCATCATTGTCTAAACCTTGATTGGTTGTTCCCATCCCATGAGATTCTATATTAGCTTCATCAATTACATAAAAACCATATTCGTCACACATGGCATAAAAGAATGGATTTTTTGGATAATGACTACAACGTATTGCGTTTACGTTGTTTTCTTTCATTATTTTTAAATCTTTTAAAGTTAACTCTTTACTTACCACATGTCCTTGAGATTCATCATGATCATGAAGATTAACTCCTTTGATTAAAACTGGTTTTCCGTTGACTAAAAACTGATTGTTTTTTATTTTGATATTTCTAAAGCCTGTTTTTAAAGATGTAGCTTGTAAAACATTAGCATTACTATCTTTTACAGCAACCAAAACTGTATATAGATTTGGTGTTTCTGCTGTCCAATGTTTTACGTTTGAAATAACTTCATTAAAACTTGCGGAAGTAGAAGTTCCTGATGAAACTGAAAGTTTTTTAGAGTATTTTTTAATTTCTTTATTTCCATCTAAAAGTTTAACTTCTACAGTTGCAGACTCTTCTTTATTGGATGAATTATTAAGCTCTACATCAAAATTGAAAAGCCCTTGAGAATAATCTGAAGATAAATCTCCATTTAATCTAATATCTTTAATATGTAGTTTATTTTCTGCTCTTAAATATACATCACGTTCAATACCACTTAATCTCCAAAAATCTTGATCTTCCATATAACTGGCATCAGACCAACGTAAAACTTGCACTGCAATTTGGTTTTCACCTGGTTTTACAAATTTTGTAATGTTAAATTCAGAAGCTGTTTTACTACCTTCATTGTACCCTACCATTTCACCATTTACATAAAGGTACATTGCACCACTAACTCCTGCAAAATGAATAAACACCTCTTTGTCACTCCAAGATTCTGGAATATCAATTGAGCGCTTATAACTACCAACATTGTTTATGTTGTGTTTGATATATGGTGGATTGTTTGGAAAAACATAGCCTGCATTTACATAAATAGGTAAACCAAAACCTTTCATTTCCCAATTTGAAGGCACTTCTATTTTATCCCAACCTTTTAAACTAAAATCGTTTTTGTAGAAATCTACAGGTCTTCCTTGAACACTGTCTGTATAATAGAAATTCCAAGTTCCGTTTAACGATTTATAAGATGAAGATGTTTCCCAGCCTTTGTTTTCTGTTGCAGCATTTTCTGTATCATAATTATAAAAAGTTGCTCTAGGCTCTTCTCTATTAATTTGAAAAATTTCTGGATTTTCCCATTCTGGATTTTCCCATTTTTCTGCACTATATAATGGACGAGGAGCTTTTTCTTCTTTATTAGAGCAAGCATTGAAACAAACTATTATTATGAATGATAGAACAAGTTTTTGGAGTGATTTCATTTTTTTGAAAATTATTTTTTAATGAATTTGTAAGCTTTATTATTGATTAAAACCATATAGTAACCTCTTTCTAAAGAAGAAACATCTATAGATTTTCCGTTGTTTTTTATGATTTCTTTTCCTAGAATATTATAAACCTTGTATGAGGTATTCTCATCTGCATTACTAATATTTAATACATTGGTTGCGGGATTTGGGTATAGAGATGTTGTTTCTTTTACAAAATCGTCTTCCACAGATAATGTATTTGAAAAAACATTTATGCTTTGTTTCTGAACATGATAATTATCATCTAAATAATAAACAGTGTACTCACCTAAATCTTTTGCTTGTATGTTATTAATTATTGGAGCTCTTTCGTTTGCATAATAGTTATTAGGTCCATGCCAACTAAAAGTTCCGTAAAATCTGGTTTGTCCAGATGATTGTCTTGCTTGAGGTCCAAAATGAATTTGACTACCTTGGTTTACTTCTATATTAGTTCCAGATCTCCATCCTATACCATTTACATTATAGAAAGAATTTATGCCTACATTTTCATAATGACTACTCGTCATTAATTTTATTTCTGAAGCAGTTGCAAATCTTGTTTCATTAAAATCTGAACGTGCTACCAATTTCATAAATTTTGCATTTTTTTGCTGAAAATAAATTTCGCTCCAATAACTTAGCCAACCAGAAGCCACAGGTGCTCCCCAATTTTGTCCATCACCACTTAAAAACAATTGAAAATCTCTTAAAACTCCGTTTAAATTATTGTCCTGACGAGGTACATACATAAAACCAGAAATATTATAGTTGGCTCCTAAATCTATAACAAGTTCATAGGGGAAAGTATCTTGACCAGCATTGTAACGTGAATGCCACATTGTATTTTCATTACCATCAAAAACATTTGATGCTGGAAAATTTCCAGAACTTGTTTCTTCACTTGAAACAGAAACAACGTTCCAGTTGTTTTGTGGCACGTAAGTGTTATCATCAAAAACACTCCAAGTACTTGTGTTTAAGTCTATTTTAAACTCATGTACGTAATCCATATCTAAAGTTCCATTACCAACAGTTAATGGAAAAATTACTATTTTTGATTCTCTAAGTTCTGGATCTTTCCATCGATCTCCAACATAATAATAGTTTGTTCCTGCAGAACCTGTGATGGTTAAAACGTCTGTTGGTTGAGAATCGAAAGTGATTCTATTTCCAACATTTTTCCATGAAGACCAACCACTTTTTAAAGAAGTTGATGTACTGTATTGCATTTGATTAGGATCCCAACCTGTTTTTGTTGATGATAACATGTAATACAAATTGTCTTTCTTAAAAATTACAGGTGCTTCTTTGTTTTGCCATTGAAAAAGTACAGTTGCATCTGCTGCACCTCTATAGTTATCTGTTAAAGTATAAAGATTTAAACTTTGATTGGCTTTATTTGTAGAGACATAGTAAGCTTTTCCATCTGTATCTACAAAAATGCTACTATCATTAGAATCGTATCCTTGTGGAAAAAATTCTCGATCGTAAGTATATTTTCCATCTACAGTATCTGAATAAAAAACAGCAGCTTTGTTGTTGGTGTAAGATCCATTTTGATACTTTATCCACAGTACAAACTTATTAGTTAATGCATTATAAATTAAACATGGACGTTCTGTAATACGCAAACCATTGCTCAAATCGCTATTGGTATTTTTATCTACTATTGTGTTTCTAAACTCCCAATTCATGAGATCTGTTGATGAATATAAATTAACTCCTGTAAAAGAATTTCCATTTGTCATATCATTACCAACCATATAAAAAACATTGTTATGTTTAATAATGCTTGCTCCATGTGCTTTTATTCTGTTTCCAGAGGTATCTTGCCAACTTATTCCGTTTCTTATAGACTGGACTTGTCCAATAATTTGAGTGGACATCAGGACTAAAAAAATAGAATAGAAAAATGCTTTACTTGATTTCATTATTTGATCTGTTTTATTTGTAAATATCCGTAGTTGAAAAACCATCTTGTTTGCCTTCTAACTTCAAAGCTTCTAAGTCTTTAAAACTTGATGTTTTTTCAGGGTTAAAGTTTTCACTCGTCATATAATTTAATAAACTATGTCTTAGTTGTTTTGCAACTGGTCTTTCGTCTAATTTTGTTGTTAAATCTATTGCTGAGAAAATTAATTTTCCTTCACCAACATTGGTTTCAAAAACGTTTGCTAAATGGTGATTTGTTACAAAATTATCTATCACACGTACAATTGGTGCAACCTCTAAAGAATCTATGATTACAGATTTAGAGTTGATGCATAAATTCCACCATTGCCAATCTGTATGAGAATCTGTAGGAAAACTATTAAATGCATTGTGTTTTGTATCCACCATTAAACCCATAGTCGCTGGCTGATTTGGAAAATGTACAGGACTCCAAAAGACAGGTACAAATCTGCCTTGTATTCCTTTTAACGAATTGAAATTCGGGTTTAGCAACACTTTTTTTCCTTGCTTTAAAGCTTCGTTTGCTGTTTTAAAAGAAGACGTTACTAAAACATCATTATTTGTAGTTGAAACCTCATTTGGATATACCCAAATATTCCAACTATTTTTATACTTGCTATCTTTTAAACTTACTGTGATGGTTAGTTTTTCTGCTGTATTTGTTGCAATAGGAAAATTAATTTCTCCTAAACCTGCATTATTCCCAATAGATAGATTTACGTTTGTTAAGTTTCCATTTTTGACAACTTCGTTTTTTGTATTTTTTATTTCCCAGTCTATGGTTTGGTTGGTTTTTTCTTCGAAAAAGTTAGCTATTTCTATAGATGCTTTAAAATTTTCTCCAGATTTGTACACTGCTTTTTCAAAACGAATTAAAGGAACTAACTCACTGTTAAATTGGCTAAATTCTTCAGCAGAAATCACACCTTTAGATTCCCAAAAGGCGTTTAATAAACCAACCAAAGCTGTTCCTTGACCTGGAAAATCTTGTAATTGCAATAATTGAAATCCATCAAAACTTGGAGTTTTTAGTGCTCTTTCAATTTCTTCTTTATACAATAAAGCTGCTAATTTTCCTGAGTTGTACGTGAAGTCAGGAGCCAAATCAATTAGATTTTTTTCTTCTAATTCATTTCTTACTGCCATAAAATTAAGCGGTTTTAAAACTCCTGTATATTTATCAATTTCACTCATATCTGGATACACAGAATATTGACCAATTTCGTGAGACACTAATGGTATTTCTATGTGTGCGCTTCCAGAAGTATAATCTGCATTAAAATGTGGTGACTTGTTGTTGAAAATTCCTTGTCCTCGAATCCAACCTTTTTTTGTCCATTGTGCTATAAAAAATTCGTCTTCTTTCTCTGGTCTTGCACCTGTTGGCTGTTGAAAAGAAAAAGCTGTTGTTGCATACAAATGCCTGTTATCTTTTGGCTTTAATTCTGCAACCATATCATTTAAAAGACTTATGTCTCCTTGTAATTCGTTTCCTAATGCCATAAAAATAAATGACGGATGATTTCCATAATCTTTAAGCATTTTTTGAGCTTCTTTTCTTAAAAATGAAGTAGTTTTTGCATCTTCACCCACTTTTAAACTCCAATGTGGCAACTCTACTTGATAATAAAAACCTGCTTCATCTGCAGCTTCAAATGCTGCCTTTGGTGGACACCAAGAGTGGAAACGTAAATGATTTAACCCATAGGCTTTTGCTTGTTTTATAAGTTTTGCCCAGTCTTCTTTTTTAGTTGGTGGATAGCCTGTTAAAGGAAAAATTACACATTCTAAATTTCCTCTTAAAAAGATTCGTTTGTTGTTTAAAACTAAGTCTCCGTTTTTATTTCTAGCAAACTTATATCCAAATCTTGCAGAAGTTTTACCAGTTTTTGTAGTAATTTCTACATCATATAAATTTGGATGAAACTCGTCCCAAAGTTGAAGATTTTCTGGTTTATTAATTTCAAAACTGTTTGTATTGTTATCTTTTTTAACAGTCACTTTTTCATTAAAAACTTCTTCACCTTCTGCTGATGTGATAATACAATTTACTTCAGTTTCAGTACTATTTTCTTGATTGAAACTTATTTTTAATTTATTAAGTGTACTATCTGGATAAATTTGAAGATTTTCTGGAGTATTTTTTGCTGATGCTTCTAAAGCCATGTCTCCTAAAATTCCATTCCATTTTATTTGTGTATGATTTGTGTAACCATGAGCCATGTCTTGATTTACTTTATCTGGATATCTATCTCCAGCAACATTTATAAAAGGAAACTTGTTAGAATTATCTACACAAATCGTCAATAAATGCTTCCCTGGTTTTAATGAAGAAGTTAGATTGTATTTATGATTTCCAACAAGGCTATTTGCAGTGCCTACAAGTTCTCCATCTACATAAACAGAAGATTCCCAAATAATTCTTTCTAAATTTAATGTGATAGATTTATTTTTCCATGAAGATGGGATTTCTATTTCTTTTTGATACCAAGCTTTTCCAATATATCGAAACTTCCTTGTTAAGTTTGATAACACGTAGTTATTCATAGCAGGTTCTAAAGTACTTTCTGTACCAATTTCTGCATCATCTAAAGTTCCTGGTAATGTTATTTCTGAGCCTTTGAACTTGTTTTTAGCCCAATTTTCATTGGCTCCAACATTTGTAGAATCTAATTTTACTTCCCAACTTCCTGCTAGCGAAATTTGAGCATCATCAGAATTTGAACAACTATAAGTTGTAATTAACGTGATAAAAAATATGATTATTAAACGTAATCCTTTCATGTTCTAATTTATTTTTAAGCTTTTTATTCTGTAATTAAGAATCCTTTTGATATAACAGAGTTGTTTTCTATCAATTTATAAAAATGCATTCCGTTATCTAAATTGTCTCTTTCAACAATTATTTCGTTACTATTTATGTTACTAATTTTCTTTACTTCTTTACCAATAACATTGTAAATAATTAATTCTGCATTTGATAAGTTTCGTGGAAGTTTAAAAGTACACTGTATTGTAAATGGAGTTGGATAAACCAACACTTCATCACCTTTAAAATTTTCTACAGAAAGCGAATTAGACACATCTATTACAAATGTGGTAACAGAATATGCAGGAGCGTTGTATGAAATATTTTTATTTGATAAAACGCCTTTTTGTGTAATAGAATTTACCATTTTTTCTTCTGTATTTTCTCCTGTGCTAGAAGTAGAGCCAGAAGTTCTAAATGTTTTAAAACTATTTATGTTAGAAAAATTTTTTAAATCTACATTGTAACTTCTAGCGTTTCCAGAATTATTTACAATTACAAAAACAGCTTCATTTTTATCTGGACTTAATGCAGCCAAAGTACTTCCATTATTTGTATTAATAATACTGTACCCAACTTTAATAAAGTTAGTAAAGTTTTTTCTGCAATAAAAACCCCTTGTTTTATTAAATGTAGGTGTTTTATATGGGTTGTTTTCGTCCCAGTTTGTTTGATGTATCATTCCCCAACCATCGTCTCTAGACATCAATTGCCAATCACACCAAACAGTAGCTTTTAAATTTCTTAAATCTTCTACTAATCTGTAAGCCATATCATAATGTCTGGCAAACCAACCTCTACCATTTCTTTGCCAACTTAAAGGACCTGTTTCTGTTTGCCAAATAGGTTTGTTACCATTTTCCTTTGCAAATGTTGCTAAATCTCTTTTATCCATCCAATCTCCAGCATAACTATGTGTTGTTATTTTAGCGATTCCATTATATTCGTTTGGATTATTATTTTTTAAAGAGGTCATGTTTGATAAAGACCATGTAACTTTAGAGTTGTCTGACCCAGATAGTTTAATTTCTGGAATACCTAAAGCATTTTTTCTTTGCCATAATCTCCATAAAATTTGTGCCTGTGTTTGAGGATAAATTGCAGAACCTTCTTGATTTCCACCTTTTTTCCAATAACCAGAGGTTGGTTCATTAAAAGGAACAATATAACTTACATTCCAAGAAGGATATGTTGTTTTAAGACCTTTTGTTGCAGAAGCTAAATAATCTGCAAAATCATCTATGAATTCTGGTTTTAAATTTTCTGAAGTGGCATTTACATTTCCTGCAGAACATTCACCATAAGTCATCCACCAAGGTGGAGAATAAGAAATCATCTCTGTAATAATATCTCCTTTATCCGCTCTTAATTCTGCAATTTTATTCATTACTTTAATTTGGCGAACATCTTTGGTTAAATCGTAAGTACCCCAACCTTCATTATCCGCTTGTGGACTTCTATAATTTGGTATTAGAGCACCATCTTTTCTAAAATGATCTCCTTCAGTACAATTAGGATTTTCTCCTCCAGCAATGTTAAAACGAAATACATTTAAGTTTAAATCATTTACTGCATAACCAGCTAATTCTTCTACAACATCATCTCCCATACCACCTGCTAAGTTTGCCCACCAAGCTAAAGAAACTCCCCAACCTTCTATAGTTTGGTGTTCTATTTCTGGATCTACCACAACATTAGATTGTGCATTTGTATTGTTGATATACAAACAAAACGCTATAATAAAGAGCACTCTAATATTTATATTTTGTGATTTCATGTTTCTGTTTTTTAACTTTAAATTAATTTTTAAAGTTATTTAATTTTTTCTCTATTTACTTTTTTGATGTTTCTGTAATTGTTAAAAAATCGCTACAAGCTGCTTGCACTTTATACGGATGATTTGTTTTTTTACATACTGCTTTTATAGTTTCTAAAAACGGTTTCTTGTTTTCTATATACAACAGATAATTTATGGTCATTAAAGCCAATTCAGAATCATCGCTTTTACTGTATTTAATAAGTATTTCTTCTGCTTTTTTATCTTGAAAATTCTCATATAGAATAGCTGCCGAAGTTATTTTTACTGGCGGATATGAATCTTCTAACGCACTTAAAAGTTCTTTCTTATGTGTTTTGATGGTATTTACATCTTGACTCATCAGCCCAATAACTGCCCAATATCTTATAATTTTGTTGTCACTTTTTAATAGCTTAAGCTGTTTTTTTACAACTTTTTCTTCTTTTTTACCAGATAATAAAGCTGCTTCGTATATTTTTTTAAAAGGATAATTTTTGTCATCCATTCTATACTTGTATGGCGTTGTGTTCTTAGATATCAAACCAATCTCATATTCTGGTACAAAATGTATATCTCTAGCTTTTAAAACAGCCTTGTTTAGTTGTTTTCTCATTTTCACCAAAACATTCTTGTACGATGGATTTTCAACTAAGTTTTCTGTTTCCCAAATATCATTTTCAATGTCATAAAGCACTTCAATTGGACGCGTAGCAAAAAGACTTTTCTGTAAAGAATTTAATTGTTTATTCTTAAAATCTTTTCGCATTTGCTGAGTAATATCTGCAATTTCCAAATAATTTATGTAACGCATTTCTGGCATAAAAGGCATAAAATTTCTAGAATATACAAAACGACCATCTGTAATAGTTCTTGTTAAATCTGGTCCATTATCTGCTCTGTCTGTAGAAAGTAATAGGTGATTTCTTTCTTTGTTTCTATTTTCACCAATTAAGTTTCTACCTTTTAAATATTCTGGCGATTTTCCTCCAGCAAGATTTATAATGGTTGATGCTAAGTCCTCAAAATTTATCAATTCATCAGAAACTGTCCCTTCTTTTCCCCAAGGAGAAAGATGCTTGAATTTTTCTGGAAATTTTATGATAAAAGGCACTCTGTAGCCATAATTTATTCCGTTTGTTTTTCCTCTTGGCATTCCTTCTCCATGATCTGCAAAAAAGAAAATAATGGTACTTTCCATTAGACCATCTTCCTTTAATTTATCAAGTAAATCTCCAATTCGATTGTCTGTTAATTTTATCGAATTATAAACTCTTGCAAAATGCTTTCGCATTTCTGGAGAATCTTTATAAATAGGGGGCATCTCAAAGGCACTGTCTGCAATTTTATCTTCTTCTGGTAAATGATTCCAAACATTTTTCACATACCAATCATAAGACATTGACATGGTTCTTGATTGATGTGATTCTGGGAAGTTAAACACAGAAAAAAAAGGTTGATTTTCATTTTTATCTCGCCAAGTGGCTTTGTTAGAACTTTCGTTCCACGCTTCGTTTATAAAATCTTTTTCATTTGCAATATTATAATCCGTTTTATAATTATTGGTAGTATAATAACCTTGTTGTTTTAAATAATATGGAAAACCCTTTATAAAAGCTGGAATAGGGTAATTGCTTCTATGATTACCACTTCCCATTTTATACGGCGGCACTCCTGTAATTATTGCAGATCTACTTGGTGAACAAACAGTTCCTGTAGAAAATGCATTTGTAAAACGGATTCCTTCTTCTGCTAACTTATCTATATTTGGCGTACTTGCATTTTCATTGCCATAACAACCTATAAACTGAGGTGAAGTATCTTCAATTGTAATCCATAGAATATTTGGCTTTTCTTGAGCAGAAAAACTACTTACTATGAGGAGCAAGAAAAAAACTATTATTCTAGTAGATTTTGATATCATTATTTTAAAATTTCTTGGAGTTTTTGCTCCATTTTTTTGATGATTTCTGGGTGATTTTCGGCAATGTTATTTTCTTCTGATGGATCTTTATCTAAATTAAATAACTGAATTTCTTTTCTAAAACCTGGATCTACAAACTTTTGAGTAATCCAACCTGGAACTGGTTTGTTTTTTGGCTTGATGTATTTCCAATTTCCCATTCTTAATCCATACGTAAAAGCTTCCTCCAAAAGGAATTCTCGTCCTTTTTTAGATTTTCCTAACCAAGCATCTATATGATTTTCACTGTCTGGAGCTGCTTCTTTTTCAATTTTTTGATTTACTAGACTTGCTAACGAAGCATATAAATCTACTTGAGACAATAAAGCGTCACTTTTGCCTGGTTGTACTTTTGCTGGCCAATGTACAATTGTTGGCATTCTTGTTCCTGCTTCATAAACAGAGTATTTTGCACCTCTATATGTTCCTCCAGGTTTATGTTCTCCAAGAAGTTCAATGGCATAATCTAAATATCCATCGTCTAAAATTGGACCATTATCACTAGTAAAAATGATTAATGTATTTTCTAATACATTTTGTTTTTTAAGCGCTTTTGTTATTTCTCCAACACACCAATCCATTTGTGCAATAACATCTCCTCTTGGACCCATTGTGCTACTTTCTACAAATTTTATATTGGCAATTCTTGGTTGATGAATATCATGCAAAGAGAAATACAGAAAAAATGGATTATCTTTTTCTTCAGCAATAAAAGATGTTGCTTTTTCAGATAAAACAAATGGTATTTTTTCATCGATCCAAAGTGCTTCTTTACCACCTTTCATATGACCAATTCTGCTAATTCCGTTTGTAATAGCTCCTTGATGATAAGGATCTGTATGCATTTTTAACATCTCTGGATTTTCTCTTCCTAAAGGATAACCACCATCAATTCTAGCTCCATAACTTACCGTAATTGGATCGTTTGGATTTGAGTTTACGACTCTCTGATTTTCTAAAAATACGGTTGGAACTCTATCTCCAGTTGCAGGAATTAAAAAACTATAATCAAAACCTACTTCTTTTGGACCTAAATCTATCCTATTGTTCCAATCTATTTTTCCATTTCCTAAACCTAAGTGCCATTTACCAACTACACCAGTTTTGTAACCAGCTTTTTGTAGCATTTTTGGTAAGGTTTCTTTTTTGGTATCGATAATTAATGGAGCATCGCCTTCTAAAATTGCAGCATTATTTCTAAATGCATAACTTCCTGTTAATAAAGAATAACGAGAAGGTGTACACGTTGAAGCAGAACTGTGCGCATCTGTAAAATTTAATCCGTTTTTTGCGAGTTCGTCTACGTTTGGTGTTTTTACACCAATTGCTCCATTTACACCAATATCACCATAACCCAAATCGTCAACATAAATAATTACAATGTTGGGTTTTGAATTTTGACTAGATGCTAAAAACGGAATTAGCATCAGTGTTAAAAAGGTAATATTTTTAAGTTTTTTTATCAAAATTATTTTTTTAGTTTAAAACTGAAACCATTTTACTGTGAATGTGAGCTGGCATGTGTGTTAAATTTGTTTCTTTAACTTTTTCGAAAGCTGCTGTTGCTTCTTCTTGATTGCCCAAACCTAATTGACCTAAACCAACTAAATAATCACAATGGATTTGGTTTATGACATTTAAATCTTCTTCCCATATTAATAAATCTGGTAATGAAATCGCAAAGTAATCTAGCTTTACATCGTCTTCACAATGCTCTTTACCATATTCTAAAAGCTTATTAAAACGAATATTTGCTTCTTTTTCATTACCTAGTTTTTGCAAAGCCAAACCTTGGTAAAATATTTTATCTGGTTGTTGGTCGTTATAAAATATTGCAGGACTTGGATCGCTTAAACCAATAGAAGCTTTTGTGAAAAATTCAGTTGCTTTTTCTTTGTTTCCAAGACCTTCGTGAGCACAACCTAACCAATAATCGATATCATTTTCTACAGTTCCTTGCAGCTTTCCTTCACCTAAATTATGAGGAAAAGTTTTAGCATCCATTAAAAGCTCTATTGCTTCTTCGAAATTGTGTAAGTTGATGTGCTTTTTAGCCAACTCTACTTGCGTAGTTAAATACTGAAATGGTACCTTTCCTTCACCTCCTTCCCAAGGATGAAATTGACGTTTTTCTATGAGTGATTTTGCTGTTTCAAAATCTCCTTTTAAATTATTTAGAGTAATTAACTCCAAATATAAATCGTCTCTTGAGTTTGTTAAATCAATATGTTTTTCTAATAAAGCCAGACGTTCTTCTACAGAAACGTTTACTTTTTTATAGAACTGATCTAACTCCATTAATAATCTTGCATCTGTATTGTCTAAAGAAAATGCTTTTTCTAAATGTTTTTGTGCTAAATCTCTTTGATTGGTTTTGTTGAAGTATAACAACGCCAAATTACGATGTGTAATTGCAAAACTATCGTTTAATTTTACAGATGTTTCCCAGCAAGTTTGTGCTTCATCATATTGTCTGTTTGCATACCAAAAGTTTCCTAAGTAATAGAAAGCTTTACAATCTTTTGGATTTGCTTTTGTAGCAGCTTGTAATGCTAAAACTTCTTCTATTTTATTTGGGAAACAGTATTTGTCTGACATTTGAGATGCTTTTTTATAACATTCTAATGCATTTGTACTATCTCCTTTTTGATCATAATACCAACCCATAAAGTAATATACCATTGGGTATACCTCTTTGTTCTCTTCCGTAAAAACTTTTAATAAAGAAATTGCTTCATCAAATTGACCAGCCATTGCATAATCTAAAGAGAACTCATTATAATTATGTGCATAACCTCTAATGATTTCTTTAAACTGCTGTAAATCTTCTTCTTTACCAGAAATTAAATAGCGCTCGTATAAAACTCCGAAGTTAAAATTATCAATTGCTAAAGAGTCCTTTATAAGTTGATTAGTTTCTTCTGTTTTGCCTAATTTTCTTAAAATAATTACTTTTAAATGTCTTGCTTTGTGATTGTGCCAGTTTTTAATTAGAGCTCTATCAATTAAATCTAAAGCTTTATCTAAATCACCTCTAAAAGTATCTATTTGTGCCAAGTTAAAATATCCTGCATCTTGCCATTGTGCATTCCAACATCCTTTAAAGAAACTTGCATATGCTTCATCTTTTTTACCTAAGAAATTTAGTGTAATTCCTCTGTTAAAATATGCTTCACCATCATAAGGATTTGGATTGTGATTCGTTAATGTGCTAATTGCTGTATCAAAATAAGAAACGGCTCTTTCTAATTGTCCTTTTCTTAATAATAATAAGCCCATTGCATTATTACATCTTACATCTTTAGGGCTTCTTTTTAACGCTTCTTCATAATAATCTGTTGCATTAAAAGTCGCATGCCTGTATTGTTCTAAATGTAAACCTTGTAAAAACAAACCTTCTACAGTTTCTATTTCACTTGGTGCTTTTGCTGCTTTTGCTGCTTCTGGAATTTCTGTTTCAATATCTTTATCTGTTTCCCAAGCAACTAAAGTGTTTCCATTTTTATCTGCAACAGTTATTTTTAAATCATCAAATTTTGAGCCATTGATCTCTATCAACTTTTCGAAACCCTTTTTAGGAGAAAGATTCAAAACCTCTTCAAACAAGACTCCATTTTTACCTTTTAGCGTGATTTTACCATCATTATAAGTTGACGTCACATAAACTTTTACTAAAGCTTTTCCATCTTTAATTTCTAAGTTTACCAACGCTTCTTTTGTAGCATTTTTTACAACACCCACATTGTAGTATGGCATAAAATATTGCTTGAAGCTTTTTTCTTCATAAGGATGCATCCAAGAAAAATCTGGTTGGTTGTCTGTATAAACACCACACATTAATTCGATATATGGCCCATCTTCGTCTGTTAAATTTCTATCCCAAGCTTTACCAAAATCTCCATTACCCCAAGTCCATTGTTTTTTCCCTGGTGAAACATTATGATCTGCAACATGTAACAAACCTCCTTTAGAATCATTTTCGTAACCACCAACAAAGTCATATTTAGATGTAATTGCCATATAACTTGTTGGTACAGGAATGTTCTTATAGTTGGAAATATCTGTGCCTGGTGAATAATCTACTTTATAATATTCTCCTTTTGCAATTGGAAATTCTGAAACATCTCGTTTTCCATGATCAAAAACTGCATTAACATCTGGTGGAAACACAGATTGATAATGGTCGTTTACTGCCACTGCAGGATTTGCCCACCATAAAAAAGTTTGTGGATGTGGAGTTCTATTATATAATTGTGCTTTAATTTCTATATATGCTTTGTCTGGATGCAATGTAAAACCAGCCATTCCTTTTGTACGGAACATTCTTTCTAATTCACTTACCCAAACAGTAATACTACCATCTGCATTTTCTTCTATATTAGAATCTGTTGGGTCGTAAGTACTTGGTCTGTGATGTTGTGGCCAGTTAAATTCGATTCCACCAGAAATCCAAGGACCTGTTAACCCAACTAAAGCAGGTTTAATCACGTGATTGTAATACACAAAATGACGCTCTCTTACCTTATCGTAAGCCATTTGAATTCTACCTCCTAATTCTGGTAAAACCATCACTTTTATATATTCATTTTCTATATAAATAGCGTTCCATTCTTTATCTACTTTGGTGTCGCTAATTTTCTCGATTACAGGATGTGGATATACTGCTCCACTACTTGCTTGATATACTCGTTTTTCTAAAAAAACTGGATATTTTTCAGGTGTGCCTACTTCGTAAGTGGGTATTACCACTTTTTCTCTCCAAGCTTTAACTGTTTTCATAATAGTAATTTTAAATTTTTAATATTTTGGTTTGGTTGACCTTTTATGTTTTTATTTTAATAAAGAGTTAATCTGATTTATTTCCACAACAGTTTCTGGATTAAAATCTTCACTTGTCATATATTTCTTTAAACTGTATAACAGTTGTTTTGCCTCTAATCTTTCATCAATATTTGTATGTAAATCTATACCAGACATGATTAGTTTTCCTTTACCTATTTTTGCTTCAAACACTAAGCCTAATCTTCTATTTTTAAACCAATCGTCTACAACTCTCACAATTGGTGTTAATTGAGGTAAATCATCTAAGATAATAGCATTTGAATTTGTCATAGCATCCCACCATTGCCAGTTAGAATGATATTCTGTTGGAAAATCTGTCAGTGCAGGATTTTCAGGATCACACAAAATACCAAGCGTATGAGGTTTTTGTCCATTGGTCCATGAGGTATTCCAAAAAATACTAGAAAAACCAATACCAATATCTCCACCTTTGCCACTTGCAATGTCTCCTTTTGTGATGTTGAATAACACATTACCTCCATTTTGAAGATAATTAATTGTATTTACATCTAATTTATCTACAACTTTAACTGTGTTTTCATTGGAAATTGTAGGTGTTTCATTTGGATATACCCAAAAATCCCAAGTGTTTTGAAATTCATTTACACCTACAGAAAGGATTAACTTCTTAGCTTTATCAACTTTTGAAAGTGGTAAATTAATTTCACCTAATTGAATTCCGTTTCCAATTTCTATATCTTTTTTATCTAAATTTCCTTCTGCAAATACTTCATTTTTAACATCTGTAATTTTCCAAGTTGGAGTAACATCTTTTAACATGTTTTCTCCAAAATGAGCTAATTCAACTTTTACATTTAAGGTATCTGTGTTTTGAAATGTTCTTTTTGCAAAACGTGCCAAAGGAACTGTTTGACCACTAAATGCTCTAAATTCTTCTGGAGAAATATATCCTTTTTCATCCCAGAAAGGATCTAAAACACCAACTAAAGCTGTTCCTTGTCCAGGAAAGTCGTGTAAATCTAAAAGTTGAAAACCGGCCATATTTTTTGTTCTTAAAGAAGCTTCAATATCTGCTTTGTAACACAGTGCTTGTAGTTTACCTGAAGCCATTAAAAATTGCTTAGATAAATCGCCCATGCCATTTTCTTCTAATGTTTCTTTAAAAATTTCGAAGTTTTTAGGCTGTAAAACACCTGTATATTTAGACATTTCTTCGAAGTTAGGATACACACACCATTGACCAATTTCATGACTTACATATGGCATTGGAGTTCTGTTGATAATATTACTATAGTCGAACTCCGTTTGCGGTGCTTTTGCATTGATAATACTGTTCAGATTTTGATTCCATTTTTGGATTCTTGCCTGAAAATGATTGTAATAATCCATATTATCTAAATATGCCCAACCAGCAGCACTCGTGTACATTCTTCTGTTGTCTAAATTTTTGAAGTGCTCAACATAGTCTTTTAAATAACTCACATGATTTTTTCCACTAGGCTCGTTTCCATATGCCATCATTACAAAAGATGGATGATTACCATAAGCATTTATAATATCTTCACCTTCTTTATATAACCATTTATCAATTTGATCTCCATCACCAATTTTTGTCCAAGCAGAAGCTTCTACTTGTAAATAAACTCCTTCTTCATCTGCAGCAATAAAGGCAGCTTCTGGTGGACACCAAGAATGAAAACGCATGTGGTTTAAACCGTGTTTTTTAATTGTTTTGTAAATACGTTTCCACTCATCTACATTTGTTGGTGGATAACCTGTTAGTGGAAAAATGGCGCATTCTAATGTTCCTCTTAAAAATACAGGTCTATCATTTATAGAAAATTGCTTACCATTTACTTTGAAGTCTCGCATTCCAAAATCGATAGTTTTAGAATGTTCTATGTTTTTAGATTTTACAGTAATTTCCATCTCATAAACGTTAGGATTAAATTCGTCCCAAAGTTTTGGATTGTCTCCCATATTATAATTTACTGTAATGTTATCATCACCATTTATCGTAATTTCTTTTTCAAAAACCTCTATAGAATTTCCTATGGCTGATTTTTCTTTTGCTTGTAAAATAAGTTGAACTTTTTGTTCGTCTTTGAAACTATTCTCAAGTTGAATTTCTGCTTTTACATTTTTGTCTGCGACATTTGGATACATCTTTACATTACCAACTGATATTTTTGGTATTGCAATTAAATTCATATCACCAATAATACCATTCCAATTACTTTGTGTGTTATCTGAAACACTATGTGCATCTATACCAACATCTATATCTTTTACACGATTATCAATTCTTATAGATAACATGTGTTTTCCTGGAGTTAAAAAACGTGTTAAGTTGTAATTGTGTGCTGTACCTAAACTATTTTGTGTACTCACTTCTATATCATCTACCCACAATGTAGATTCCCAATGAACTCTTTCTAGAAATAAATGTATCTCTTGATTTTTCCAATCTTCTGGAATTTCTACTTCTTTTTTATACCAAGCAGCACCAACGTAATGTTTTTTTGGAGTTAGCCAAAACGAAACTTTTGTGTTTCCTTTTTGTCTATATTTTTCCATCTTTGGGTCTTTGTACCACAAACTGTCATTCCACATACTCCCTGTCCAAACAGTTTCTGCTGTAACTTCTTTTCCCTTGTCATTTTCTGTCATTGATCCAGGAAGTTTCACTGTTTCAGAAAAATCATTAGAAAACCATTTTTCAGCAACTCCTCTATCTAAAGAATCGATTTTAAAACTCCATTCGCCAGACAAATCAATTTTATTATTCTTGTTATTTCCGCAAGAAATTAGGGCAATAATCGAAAGAAATAAAATGTAATTTTTTATGTTTTTGTAAAAAGGCATTGTATTATTTATTTTTATTGTTTGGTTGATTTTTAAAATATTCAAAAATTGCATCTGCCACAAATTGATGCCCTTTTTGATTGATATGATTATTTTGTGACATATATCCTATTAAAGGTTCTGTCATAGCTAATTCTTTAAATAACAAGTAACTATCTATTAAACCTACATTGTATTTTTTTGCCAAAGCTCTTATTTGAGCACTATGTTTTGCAAGAGGTGTATCTTCTGAAGTAATATCTTCCCTTAAATCTGGAGTTGGAGTTAGTAAAACTACTTTTGTTCCGTAAGCCAGAGCTTCTTGAATCATCTGTTCCCAAGCAATTTTCGCTCGTTCTAAACCTATACCTCTATCATTTAAAGCATAATCTATAAAAAGCACATCTGGTTTGTAATTTAAAACCTCTGTTTTAAATCTTTTGGCACCTTGTTCTGATTGCTCACCACCAATTGATGTTGTAATTGTATTTACTACAGAATACGGATAATAGTCGTTTACTTTTTTTAATGTTCTAAAAGGATATGCCTGCAAACGATCTACGACACCTTTTGTAGTATAACCTGTTGGCACAGAATGCCCGTGAAAAACCAAGTTCACAAATTCGTTATTTGGCCATTTTTTCTTCAGCTTTACCTTAATGGAATCTAAATATGTCTCAGAAATATCTTGTTTTAAAGACGTATTTATTTTTTGTTGCGCACAAGCAAAGTTCACGCTTAGTAAAAAGCTTAACGCAAAAAATATGTTTATTTTCTTTAAATAAAATATCATTTTAATAAATTATTTATCTTTCGTTAACTCAATTTCAATTTCTTCTAAACTCTTTCCTTTCGTTTCTGGCAATTTATTTTTGATGAATAAAAAGCCTAACACACAAATAACACTATACACCCAAAATGTACCTGAAGCTCCTAAAGCATCATTTAAAATTGGAAATGTAAATGTTAATATAAAAGAAGCCACCCATAAAGCAAATGTTGCTATAGACATGGCAACTCCTCTAATTTTATTTGGAAAAATTTCTGATAAAACTACCCAAGTAATTGGTGCTAAAGACATTGAATAGATTGCAATTGCCGTAAGCACCAATACTAAAACAGGCCAACCTGTATATTGCATAAAATATGCACCTCCTAAAATAGCATACACCAAACCTAAACCAATTGAGCCGAAAAGCATTAACTTTCTTCGTCCCCAACTATCTACAGTTCTCATAGCGATGATGGTAAAAATTAGATTTACACTTCCTGTAATAACAATATTGAATAACATGTCACCCACTGTGTAACCTGCTGCTGTAAAAATTTCTTCAGCATAGTTAAAAATTATATTAATACCACACCATTGCTGGAAAATAGCCAGTACAATACCAACAATTAATATGGGTTTTACTTTAGGACTTTTAAAGTCGGAAAAATTGATTTTTGCAGTTCCGCTTTCTTTTAATGTTAAAGCAATATTTTTTACTTCTTGTTCTGCATAAGCTTCTCCACCAATTTTAGCCAATACATTTTTTGCTGCTACTTCATTGTTCATTTTCATTAAAAAACGAGGGCTCTTAGGTACTAAAAACATTAAGCCAAAGAATAAACCTGCCGGAATTAATTCTGCCCAAAACATCCATCTCCAACCTGTTTGTCCGTTCCAAGAAGCTAACATAGTTGCTTCATCTAAAACAGGTTCTGCAATTAAATAATTTGCAATTTGAGCTACTAAAATTCCGATAACCAAAGTCAATTGATTTATCGCTACAAACTGCCCTCTATATTTTGCTGGTGCAATTTCTGCAATGTACATTGGTGATAGTGTTGAAGCTAAACCAATACCCAAACCACCTAACAACCTATAAAAAATAAAAGGTGTAAAATTATCTACGTAACCAGTACCAAATGCAGATAATGTAAATAATACTGCTGCAATGATTAATGGTATTTTTCTACCAAATTTATCTGCAAAGAAACCAGAAATAATAGCTCCAAAAATACACCCAATTAAAGCACTACTCATTGCCCAACCTTGTAACGTTGGTAACTCACTAATATCAAAATACAATTCGTAAAATGGTTTTGCACCACCTATAACTACCCA
Organism: Polaribacter aestuariivivens; assembly: GCF_005885675.1. Classification (GTDB taxonomy): domain Bacteria; phylum Bacteroidota; class Bacteroidia; order Flavobacteriales; family Flavobacteriaceae; genus Polaribacter; species Polaribacter aestuariivivens. The sequence continues at coordinate 334,898 of NZ_VANR01000003.1, read as the reverse complement.
ATCATAACCAAATAAAAAGCCACCCATAGCAGAAGCTAATGCTAAGAAAAGCAAATAGGTAAAATTAAATTTTGTTTTTTCTGTTTTTATGGATTGATTTTCTATCATGATATTTAAAATTATTAGTCTTTGGTTAAACTGCTATTATACCAATCTTCGTTTGGTTTAAAATCTTTCTTCAAGAAGTTTTTACGCTGATTTTCTAAATTTTGAAGCATCCTTGTTTTTCTTCTATTGTATAATTCTTCTGCTTTTTTAGCATCATAATTTTTATTTACAGTAGGTACTTTTGCATCAACACTTTTTAAATAAGTATTTAATTCTGTGCGTAAATTTTTTGCAATAGTTTCGTTTTCTTTAGCAATATCGTTTACTTCTTTTGGGTCTGTACTTAAATTGTATAACTCATCACGTCCATCTTCATAATAATGAATTAATTTATATTCATTTTTTCTAATGATACTTACTGGCTCTCCTCCTTGGTTTCCATAATGTGGATAATGCCAAAATAAAGCACGATTATCTAAAGATTCACCTTTTAATAACGGAACCAAACTAACACCATCTATGGTTTGTTTTTCGCTTTTAGAAATGCCTGCCAAATCCAATAAAGTTGGATAAAAATCTACTCCAGTAACTGGATAATTAATAGATTTTGGTGCATTTTTTAGCATAGGCGCTTTTATCAAATAAGGTTCTCTTATACCACCTTCCCATTGATATCCTTTACCTCCTCTCAATGGAAAATTTGTAGTAGAAAAAGCATCACCACTTGCAACACCTCCATTATCTGAAGTAAAAACAATAATTGTATTTTCGTCTAAACCTAATTCTTTTAACCTTTTTAAAACTACACCAACAGCATCATCCATAGACTCTACTAAACCAGCATAAATAGGGTTGTCTTGAACAGTTCTTATGGGTAAAATACGCTCCATTTCAAAACCTTTTTCTGAAATTCCTTGTGCTTCTGCTTTGTTTCGATATTTATTCCACTTTTCTTGTGTAGTTTCAATTGGTCCATGAACTGCATAAAAAGATAAGAAAGCAAAAAATGGTTCATCTTTATTAGCAGAAATAAAATCTGCTGTTTCTATAGCTAGTCTTTTGGTTAGGTTTTCACCTTCATATTTATAATCTAACTTTGGATTTTCCCAAGGTGCATAAAAGCCTCCTTTTGGGCTTCCAACTTCCCAACCACCAACATTAATATCGAAACCGTTATTTTCTGGCGAGTAAGGCTCATCTCCTACATGCCATTTTCCAGCGAAAAAGGTTTTATAGCCTCCAGATTTAAAAGCTTCGGCTAGTGTAATATCTTCTTCTGGAATTGCATGAATATATTCTGGTGGTAATACTTTGGTATTTTGTCTTTTTCCCCACTTTTCTCCAGTTAATGCACCTATCCAATCTGTAATTCCATGACGTGCTGTGTTTTTACCTGTTAACACACTAGCTCTAGAGGGACTACAAACTTGTGCTGCAGCATATCCTTGAGTAAACTCTACACCTTCTTTTGCAATAGCATCAATGTTTGGTGTTTCGTAATAATTACTTCCTGCAAAACTAAGATCATGTGCCCCTAAATCATCTGCAAGAATAAAAACCACATTAGGTTTTTTAACTTCTTTTTTTTCTGATACACTTTTACTTTTACACGCTTGTAAAACTGTAGCTGTAATAAAAATACCTAGCGTTAATTTAATCGTTATTTTAAAAATATTCTTCATGCTATTTTTTTAAATATCCTATGATTGTGTTTACTGATTTTGCTTTAATAACCAAATCATCACTTTTATTTATTGAAACTTTTTCTAAATTTTTATCAGAAGAAGTCACGTACATTTTATTAATATCTAAATTTTTAAAATTTATTTTTTCATCTTCATCACTATAATTGATTATTACAGTAGTCAACTCTGATGTTGTTGGGTTTAAATATGTAGAATGCATTACATTTTGATATTGTTCTTTCAATGAAAGCTTATTATTTGATGAAGTTTCTACACGCACCATACCTGGTCTGATAAATTTAGAGTAGTTTCCAAAAGCCCATAATAGTTTCGATTCGTGAAAATTACCATCAAACTTTAAAGAATTTAAATTGTACATATCATCCTTATTACCGGTATCTAAATAAATAAGTCCGTCTTTATAATTTGCATTTGTTATCGCTGTCCACCATTGCCAAGAACTTGCGTTTGCCAGAGTTAAATCTGCATGCATTACACGTGCAACATAAAGTGCTGTTGCTATTCCTAAATCTCTTTTTGGACCACCTTTTACATCATCATTTTTTTCAAGAATACAAAACTCACTTTGCCAATAATCGAGATTGGGATATTTATTTAATTTCTTGTTTAAGTTTTGTCTTACAGCAATTAAATTTTCTACAGGCCATGTTGTAAAATAGCTATGACCAGTAATTGTTCTATCTAAATTTTTAATATTTACATTATCATTAAAAAAATAATCTATTTGATTTCCTCTGGAAGATCTACCATGATTTGAGTATAGAAAACGTAAATCTGCAGCTTCTGTTATTACAATCTGAGTAGACAAATCATTTTTTTCGATATGATTACTTACTAATTTAGCAATCTCTAAAACGTTTTTATTTGTTGCTGGTGTACCTTCTTGAGTTTTCTTTTCCCATTCCCATTGTGGTTCGTTAATTGGACTTAAGTAATCAAAAGAAATTCCTTGATCATCAAAATATTTTAAAAATTGCACCATAAAAGAGGCGTAATCATCAAACTTATCTTTTCTTAAATTTATTCGTCCCGATTTTAAATCAGAATTATATCCCTTTCCATTTAAAGTCCAATGAACAGGTGCTGAAATAGAAAATGCTAAAAAATTTTCTACACCATAAGATTTGGCTTTTTCTAAAAACCATTGTTGGCCTTTTTGCCTGCTCCAATCATAATTCCCATCTGCATCTACGAAAGATTCTGCTCTTCTCCATTCATTTTTAATATCAGAGTTTTTTCCTTGTTCTGCAGTACCTGCTCCAATGTAAAAACGCCAAAAAGACAATCCAATTCCTTTCGGATTTCCTTCATCATCTAATTCTTGGCTAAATAATAATTCAGCCATTTTTTCTTTTTTTTCATCTGGCCAATTCAAACCTACAAACTGACAACGCCATGCATCTGAAGCACCAAACCCTTTTATTTTTTGAAAATTTTTGTTGGGGTTTATTACAATTTCTAATGTTTGGCTATATAAATTTGTTTTTACAGCGAAAAAAAGTGTAATCGCTGTAAAAATATAGACAATATTATGTTTGTAAATTTTTATTTTCATTCTTATAAATAATAAATGTTTTCAAATATAAAAGAAATTAATACTGATAAAATAGATGCTAAAATCAAAAACATGGATAATACTACTCAAAAAGGTTTATTTTCTTTTTAAAACTAGTTTGTATATTTGATATTTACACTCTTTATTAATAGCAACTACAACTTGATTGTTTTTGTTTATTACTGCTTCCGAAATTTCTTCCACATAAGGTTCTGCCCTATTAGTTTCTGAATAATTTGAAGGAAGAAAGCGTTTTACACTTTCGATACTACCTATTTCAAAACCTTCTAGCACTACACCAACTTTAGCAAAAGGCTGATTGCCACCTGTAATAAATAAAACTACAGTTTCATTATCATTTAAAGAGGCTGAAATATGAAATTTATTAGAAGTTGTTTTTAGGGATTTTCCTTTGTAAGACTCAGCAAGCTCTCCAAATATTTGACCTACAGGATAGACTAAAGAATAATTCCAGTTTGTTAAACCTAACCCTGGAATAGAACTATTTATTGGGGACCAATAAGCAGCTGCGTTTGCTCCAGATCTTGCATAAATTTGTATAATATCTGGAATAATGTTTGCTGCCTGCATGTACAAAGCTCTTTCATTATAATCTCTTGACGGCATCCATTCAGATAAATAAATAAAGTTTTTTTGGGGATTAAAATTGTTTGCACACTCTTTTATTCGTTGTTCTAAATTAGCCATACTATGTGTAGTAGATTGATAACCTACATAAGTATGTAAAGCAATACCATCTATTTGATTGTATGCCTTTGTAAATTTACTTTTCATTAAAGTAAACTCATTTGGCTGGGTATAATCTCCATTTACAAGCAATTTAAAAGTTCTATTTGGAAAATTTTCTGCAATAAATTCTGCTAAATTCATTGCTATATTTGTGTATTTATTAAGTTTTTCTAACCTAGTAACACCACCTGCATACTGCAACCACCATTCGTTTCCTATTTCTACAATACCATCTTTTATATTTGATTTTGTAATTGCTTTTTCTGCAGTTGTTTTTAAATTTTCTATTGCAATATTAAACTTTGAGGAGCCAATTTCTTCATTCATTGCATCTGCAGTTGGTATAACTATACTGTAATTACTACTATTATTTTTTAATGTTTGTATAGATGCACCAGGAACATTCGGTTTATTATTCCAATTGGGTGTACTGTTTGTATCCCAATTATAATACTCAGATTCCCAACCTCCAGGATATCTTATTAAAGTTGAATTAATACTTTTTAAAGTATTTGAAAAGTTTGAAAAACCCACATTGGTTATCTGCCTCCAATCATTATTTACTCCGAAAATTTCTGGATTTATATCTATGCCATCATTAGTGTTGACTGTTAGGATTATTTCAGGAGAAATAATTACATCTCCCCTATCATCTTCTTCAGGCACTTGAGTTTCACTCGAACTACAAGAAAAAAATAAAATATTCAATAAAAAAAATGTTATAAAATTTATTTTTAGATTTCTCATGTTACAATTGTTAGAATTGCACCTGAAAAAAGATAATTTTCTTAAAAAAGTGTTTTTATTTTAGAAAAATTAAAACATAAAATTCTTAAAAATTTTGATTTATTAATTTTTAAATTACTTTTTTTATAAATAATACAATTTAAAAGCGCTATTTATACAAAGTAAATAATTTAAAGAACTCAATAAATAGACATAAAAACCCAATATATGGACTTTATTACTCCTTTTTTAATTTTTTTTTTCATAAAACAAACGCAAAAAACCCTCTAAAAACCAATAATAACATTAAAGTAAATCAAAAAATTAAAATTATTTTTTTTATTTATTAATTTTATATGGACTTAAATACTTAAATTATTTTTATATATTTACATAATTTGTAATGCAAAAAATTATTAATAAGTAAAAAATGACAGAAGCTACAGCCTTAAAAGAAGGATTTTTAGGCCAAAAAATGATTTCTTTACCTAAATCCATAATTAATATTGCAAAAAATAATGAAATTACTAAATTATTTTATGTTTCTGACTTAGGTCATTATCCAAAAGCAAACAATCATTACAGAAGAAGAAAAAAAGGATCTAGTCAGTACATTTTTATTTATTGTACAAAAGGTAAGGGAGAAATTATATTAGATGATATAAAATATCCAATTGCTCCGAACGAGTTTTTTATTATTCCAAAAAATGTAAAGCACGAATATAGTGCAGACCAAGCTGATCCATGGACAATTTATTGGTTTCATTTTAAAGGCTCTATTGCTGAAGAACTTTACAATAGATATAAAAATACGGATATAAATAATTATAAAAATGTGTCTTTCTCAAAAGAAAAAATAGGTCTTTTTGAGAAAATTTTTTCCCTTTTCAGTCATAATAATTTAGAGAACCAGATAGAGTATGCAAATTTACTGAGCTTAAATTTTATTAGTAATTTCATTTACCACGATTTTGATTCTACTATTAGTTCTAATGACAACGAAAATATTGTAAATTCAATAAAAAATTTCTTGCTAAATAATTTAGATAAAAATTTTACTTTAGATGAAATTGCAGATAAGTTTAACTATTCAAAATCTTATTTACACACAAAATTTAAAAAAAGTACGGGATACCCAATTATGGTTTTTTTCAATTTAAAGAAAACACAAAAAGCTTGTGAATATTTAAACTGTACAGATTTAAGTATTAAAGAAATAAGCTTTAAAATTGGTTTTAATGACCCACTATACTTTTCTAGAATTTTCAAAAACTTTATGGGCAAATCACCAAGAAGTTACAAGAAAAAGGTTAACTAAAAATACTCCAACAAAAAGCCCATTTTAATATTTTAAAATGGGTTTTTATAATCTAAATAAATAATACTTAGTTTTTTATAAGTCTTTTAGTGGTGATGTTTCCATTTTCATCACTAATTTTAACCATATATAAACCTGAAGCTAAATTACTTACATCGTATTCATTTTTATTTGATTCAGAAGCTCTTAACGATTTCTTTTGACCAATAGCATTGTAAACAGTTACGTCAGATATTTTTAAATTTCCAACAACCTCTATCTTAAACATATTTTGTGCTGGATTTGGATATAAACTAATTTCCGATTCTAAAGCAACATTATCATCAACAGATAAAACTGCTTGACTATTATATAAAGAAGTAACTGCTGCCTGATCTAAAATACCATCATGTATCATATAATCATCATATCTAGAAGGTGGTGTGTTTCCAAAATCAGCACCAATTACCCATGCATTGTAATTTTGAAAAGCAAAAGGATATGTATTTCCGTAGTTTTGTGTTTCTAAAAATACACCATTTCTATAAGATGTAATTTCATTTTCAGATTCATCAAAAGCAAATACTAAATGAACCCATTCACCTGGAACGAAAGCATCTCCTTGATCATTGGTTAAACCAGAGATTTTATTTAAATATAAAGCAGATTTACCTGCATTCCAAGAAACATTTATAATATCTACTACATGACATTCACTAGGTGATCTTAAAACTGTTTTATAGCTTTGGTATGAGGTAACCTCATTTAATTTAAACCAGTAGCTCATTGTCCAATCACCTGTAGTTGGTAATGATGATGCTGCTGCGTACTCATATCTATTTGCTAATTCTAAAACACTTCCTCTTTCGTAATCTGTAACAATTGAAGAAGACATTACACTAGACTCGGTATTATTTGCATTACTCCACTCTGTTAGAGTAAAAGTTTGGGTATTTGTACCTTCTGCAGTAATAACAATATCACCCATAACATCTTGGGAACTGTCAAATGTAAAATGCACTTGTGCGTTCATAAAAAATGGTAGTATTAATAGGACTACCGCCAATAAAGTAATTTTTTTCATAATGTGACGTTTTATATTTGTATAAAACTAAAATATCTTTAATGGAAAAAAATGGATGTTTTTTATGTATATATGGATATAAGTATTAAAAAATGATGATATTATTAGATTTTAACAAAAATCACTGAAATAAAATTATTTTACAATTACTTTTTTAACTGAAGAATTATCTAATTCATCTACAATTTTAACAATATAAATACCTTTTGTAAGTGTAATTTTTTCATTCTCAATATTTTGTATATTATTTAACTCAACAATCTTTTTTCCTATTGTTGAAAAAACTTTTACAACCTTAACTTTTTGCTCATTTAGCGGTACTATTTCTAAGGAATTATTTACACTGTAAATTTTAAAATTTGGTTTTGTTACAAATGAATCTGTAGATAAACTTGAGTTGGTTTCTAATGCAAATGTTAGCGTTTGTATGCTAAAAGGAGGAAGATTCAAATTAAACGCAGTAATTGGATTGGGGAAATTTATGGTTTGTGTAATTTCTGCATTTTTAGTTGCATCTGTAGTAATAACTTCGATGTGTTTTATTTTATAATTTATATTTGCATTATTTTTTATTTCAACTGGAACTTGTTTTGTTGTAGCTGAAAAATTACTCACGTTCAAGTAAATAGAATCTCCATCAGTTTTTCTAAAAGATGAAACTTCAGAAGTTTTTATATTGGTTAAATTTAGGTCTAAAACTTTTGTTACTGAAGGTTGCCTTGAAGTAATTTGCTTAAAAGCATAATAGTGTTTATAAGGTGTTGGTGCACCACCCCAAGGCACACGAATTAAACCTCCTGGATGGTATATTTGAGGGTAATTATTTTCGAAATAAAACCATGATTCTATACCATTGTTCATAGCTACATTAAAAAGCCCAGATAGATCTAAAGAGGCTCTGTGAGGTCTTTCTACAAGGTTACCTAGGTTTAAATTATCACTATGATCTGCATGCATTTCTGATTGGTAAAACCTTCTACCATCTAATTCGTTTTTAATGTTTCTTATTGTAGTTTCATCATATCCTCCTGCGTATTGATGCGTTGCAACAATATCTATTTGAGCCCAAGCTGAAGGATAATCATTCTTATAATATCTTACATACTCTAAACAAGAAACTGTAGAAAGATTACTTGGAGCCATAATTAAAGGAACTTTTATGTTTGTTGTATTTATAGCTGGATTTGCTAACATAGCCTTCAACTTTGGCACTGCTTCTTGTAAAATTCGTCCAACTCCGTATTTTGGGTTCCCAAAACCGAAATGATGTTGTCTTGTAAAATCTGGTTCATTACAAACACTTAAAATATCTACCTCAACCCCTCTTTCTTGAAAACCCTTTAAACTTTGAAAATACCAGTCTGCTAATTCATCATAAATACCTGCTCTTGTTACATCTAAAATACGAATCACATTTCCAGAAACTGTTTTATCTTTTCTAAGCTCATCAGGAAAATTATCATAAACCATGGCAACCTGACTATTAGGTTGATACACTTTAGCTTCTTTAATATAATTTGCCCTAATATCATAATAAGCTGTGTTTGAAGGATAGTATTGAATATAATCTTGAATAAATGTCATATTCAAATCTTTATTGATCCATTTCATAGCCTTTTCTTGATTTGGACTATTCATACTAAAATGATGATAAATATAAAGTCCGATAGAAGTTCCTACACCTTTAAAATCTTGTTTGTAAGAATCTGCTTTTACTACAATTGATTGTGCGAAAGAGATTTTTACAAAAAGAATAAATAACAATGTTATTACTTTGAAAATTATTTTTTTCATTTTCATATTTTCTTTTATGTACTCGTTATTTTTTGATGATTTTTATAGAAACTGGTTTCTCTAGAAATACTTTTACAAAATAAATACCTGCAACTTCTTTTTCTAAATTTACCTTTATTTTCCCATTATTTACATCATAATTATTATCAGAAACAAGTTTACCATCACTTGCATATATTTTAACTTTAACATTTTTTATTGATTGTGGGATAGTAACTTCAAAAATGCCAGATGTTGGATTTGGATAGGCTTTTATAGTTATTACTTCATCAAAAACATCGCTTGTAGATAACGAATTTAAATCAATTGAAAAATCTAACACTCCACTTCCATAAGTTGCAAATCTTACAATATTTTTAGATGTAATATATTCTACATCTGAAAATTCTACCACTTCTGGCACAGCATCTCCAGTCATTCTAAACCACTTATCTTGTTCAACAGCATACACCCAAGCACCATCATAACCACAGGCTGCAAAAATAAATTTTCCATCTGGGTGTATATCAAAGTCCATAAATCTAACTACAGATAAACCTGTGTTATGATTTGTAAATGTTACACCACCATCATTAGAAATTAAAAATACACTTCCTTTTCCTGCGTAATAAACTGTAGATTCGTCTTTTGGACTAGCAACAATTACTTGTCTTGTTTTCTTATAAGAATCGTCTTGCCCAGGCCAATTTCCAGTATATGAAGATTCTGTAAATGTTGCTCCACCATCTGTAGAATAAAAAAATGTTCCATTTTTTAAACCTGCATACCATCTATTGGTATTCTTCTTTGAATACCCAAAACTAACTACGGATCCTGGAAAAACAAATGGGTTGTATGTTCGCACAATAGTTGAACCACTGTAAGTAAATTTTTCTAACCTATTTCCTCCTGATGGAATATATATAGCATCTTCATTAGAATTTGGTGATGCCACCATACTTGTTGCCCACCAATTTCCATAAAAATCTTTTGAAGTAACATTATTTGCTCCACCACTATTTTGCACGCTATTTCTACCTATTGTACCATAATAATACCAGTGCCAAATTGAAGATTCATTTTTTGCAAGCGCTACTCTAAGAACATCTGTGTTCGCTTCATTTAAAGCTTCATAAACTCCATCTCCTCCATCATCATCGTTAAAACCATGCGTTCCTCTATCTTGGTTTGCAGTATAAATTCTACTAAACCTATCACTAGTTGTAGCATCGTAAGCTAGTATATTTGGACTACCTTCATTTATAGAAACCCAAGAATTCCACAATCTAGGATTGGTACTGTAATAACTTCCAAAATCTAAGCCTACAAAGGTTAAATTACCTCCATCTTCTCTATCATAAGTTTTCATATGTTGCAAATCCCAAACGTAGTGAGTTTTAAGATAGTGATTGTTTTTAGACCAAGTTGCACCGTAATCTGTAGACATGTTTAGCTCTAAAAACCCTTTATAACATACATATGGTTGTTTTGGGTGAATGTCCATTAACGGTCTGTCATTTGTACTACTTGTTTGAGTCCAAGTTCTAGCTTCGTCATCTGAATAAAAAATATCTGAATTTCCGGCACTTATATAAAAATAGTATTTACCTCCTAACAATGTACCAAATACTTTTATACTACCAGAAAATACTTGAGTTGGTGCCACAAATGGTTTGAAATCAGAGTCATTTTCTTCCATTTTATATACTAAAATTTTAGAGTCTGATTTTCTTTTAGCAAAACAATATACACTTCTACTATTGTGGGGTTTATTAATAACAACTTCAAAAACACTTCTATCAAAGCTTAAACTTGATTTTGTATAGTTCAAACCATAATCTGTAGAAATGTAAAGATTATCAAAACTTTTATTGCCGTCATAATTTCCACCATGAGCAACAATTCTTCTACCTGTTGGAGTTTTTGTTACTACCGTTGTAAAATTCCATGAGTTTTGAAACAAAGCACCGTTAGCAGTTGACCAGCTTCTTCCCTCATCATCTGAATATTCCATTCCTCCATTAGGATTTTGATGTAACAAACGAAAGCTATTATCTGGTAAATTAATACCTGCTAAATCATCTCCCCTAAAGTTTTGTTTGTGATTTCTTAATGACCATTTTAAATCTGCAGATTCATCAATTTTATATAAATGACCTGGAGTTGAAACTACGTACAACTCATCATTTACAGGGTCGTATGCAGAACCATCTGCTCTGTATCCGTTTTGATCACTAGTTAATATGTTTTTTTGAGACCATGTTCCTGTAATACTGTTGTTTGCATAGGAATTAGTTGCTGTGAAGTTCACAGTATTGGCTTTTTTTGAAGTACCTAAGTTTTTAAAATCTGTAAACTTATTTCCAGATTCTTTTAATTTTTGACGCCATTCTTTATATTCTTCAAGCTCTTTTCCTTTTAATTCACTTGGAATAAATGGTGCTACTGTTGGAAAATCATCTTCTGGCTCTTCTTCATACTCTTCCTCTAAATGTTCATTTTCCAAACCAACAACTTCTTTGTTTTCCAAAAAATTATAATAAAAAATGGTAGATATAGCTAAGAGTAAAATAGCTATTAATAGGGTATTTTTTTTCATGATAAAATGTATATTTAAACGTATGAACAAAGGTTAAAAACCTCAAAAAAAGAGACCTATATTCACATTTTATCAAATTTAGAGCTTACTTTTTACTTTGATATAGACATAAAAACTTTAAAAATAGATGATACTATTATAAAATGTTAAATTTCAAATAAAACAAACAGATAAACACAATTATATCTTTTTGAAGTAAAAAAAATAGCAACATAAATGTTGCTTTTTTAAATTCACTAAAGTTGGTTAGTCTTTAAATAAGTTCTTTTAATCTTTTTGCTGCAATTTCTGCTGTAATATCTCTTTGAGGTGACCCAAACATCTCATAGCCAACCATAAATTTCTTAACGGTTGCACTTCTTAATAATGGTGGGTAAAAACTCATGTGCCAATGCCAGTGACTGTTATCTAATCCATTTGTAGGTGCTTGATGAATTCCACTTGAATACGGAAAAGAAGTATTAAACAATCTATCATAAGCTTTAGTTATCACAGATATAGCTTCTGCATAATTTTTTGCACCATCTTCCGATAATTCCAAGATATTTTTTTGTTGTTTCTTGGGAGCAATCATCACTTCAAATGGCCAAATTGCCCAAAAAGGTACGAATACTAAAAAATCATCGTTTTCAAAAATAATACGTTCTTTTGCTTCTATTTCTTGCTGTAAATAGTCACCTAAAAGACTTTTGTTATTTTTTGAGAAATATAGTTTTTGTTGCTTATCTTTCTTATCAACTTCATTTGGCAGTGTAGATTGACTCCAAATTTGTCCATGAGGATGTGGATTACTACAACCCATTACAGCACCTTTATTCTCAAAAATTTGAACATAGTTAATGGCTTCGTTTTCACCTAACTCTTTATATTCTTTTTGCCAAGCGTGTACTACTTTTTTAATGTCTTCAATTTCCATATCTGCCAAACTTTTTGAGTGATCTGGACTAAAACAAATTACTTTACAGATTCCTGTTTCACTTTTTGCTTTAAATAAGCCTTCACTTACATTGAACGAAGGTGAATCGTTTTGAAGTGCAGCAAAGTCGTTTGTAAAAACGAAAACATCTTTATAATCTGGATTTATTTCTCCATTAATTCTGGTATTTGTTGCACACAAATAACATTTGTCGTCATAAGCTGGTCTTTTTTCTTTACTTACTTCTTCATTTTGACCTTGCCAAGGACGTTTTGCTCTGTGTGGAGATACTAAAACCCATTCGCCTGTTAAAATATTAAATCTTTTATGTGAGTAATCTTGTAAATTTGAATTCATTTCTTTTATTTTTTGTTGACTAACCTTGTGCCTTCAGAAAGTTTTACTTGATAAATTGAACAATCGTTATTAAATTCTTTTTTAAATTTCTTAGAAATTTCTTCTTTAAAAGCTGCTACTTCTTTCTTTAAAATTAAATTAATTGTACAACCTCCAAAGCCACCACCCATCATTCTTGCTCCTAAAATTTTTGAATTTTCTTTTGTTTGATTTACTAAAAAATCTAACTCCTTACAGCTCACTTTGTATTGTTTACTTAAACCATTGTGAGATTGATATAATAACTCCCCTAAAACATTTAATTCATCATTTTTTATGGCTTCAGCAAATTTTTGAACACGCTCATTTTCTTCAATAATATACAAGGCTTTCTGATAATCTTCTTCAGAAATTTCTGTTTTAATAGCATCTAAATCGTTTTTGGAAGCGTCTCTTAATGCTGTAATTTTAAGCTTTTCGGAAATACTTTCACAAACCTCTCTCCTATCATTATAAGCACTTTCAGATAAATCGTGTTTTACGTTTGTGTTGATTAAAAGCAATTTGTATTTTTTAAAATCTATTTTAAAAGATTGAGATTTTATGGTTCTACAGTCTAATAAAATTGCACTTTTTTTCTCACCAAACATGCTTGCATATTGATCCATAATTCCGCATTTTACACCTGCAAAATTATGCTCTGCTTTTTGAGAAATTAAAATCATTTCTTGTTTTGTAAGGTTTAATTTAAACAACTCATTTAAACCAAAAACTACGCTATTTTCTAAAGCTGCTGAAGAGGACATACCTGCACCTCCTGGAATATCACCAGCAAAAACAATATCGAAATTTTCTAATAAAATTTCTTTTTTTTGAATTTCGGATACAACACCTAAAATGTAATTTCTCCAACCACCATTTTCTAAAGGTTGTATGTTTTTTAAACTGAAAGAATACATTTCTTCTTTATTTAAAGCATAAACATTGCTTTTTTCTTCGTTGTTTTTTTGAATTGCTAAACCAATTCCTTTATTAATTGCGGCTGGAAAAACGAAACCATCATTATAATCTGTATGTTCGCCAATTAGATTTATTCTACCTGGAGAAAAAACCATTAAAGGTTTTGTTTTAAAGTGTTTTTTAAAACTTTTTTTAACATCTTTTATCAACTCTTTTTTCATCTTATATATTATTGCTGCTCATAAATTATAAAGCAATTAATCGTGTTTTTTAATAGACCAGTTTATAGAATATTCTTTTTGTGGTTCTAAGTTTTGTAAACCTATTTTATTGTTTAAACTATTAGAAATACCTGTTTGAGGTTCTAATGCTACACTTTTTCTATGAGGTGGTGTATACATTTGTAGGTATGCATTTTTAGCATCTGACTCTAAAGAAATTTTATAATCTGGTGTTTCAAAATCAATTGTATTATTGGTTAAAAAGAAACAATCATCAAATTGCTGTTCTTTAAACATTATTGGTTTTGTAATATTTACATCCAAAAAATCTGTAGGAACTAACCTATTGTTATATTTAATTTTTTTATTTGCTTGAAAACTTACGCTTGTGTGTTTTATATTACTCGTCTCAAAGTAAGGATGCCAACCTAAAAAGAATGGAAATGTATTGGTATCATTATTTTTTACACTCATTTTTAACTGTAAAGAATCGTTAGAAAGAGTGTACTCTAAAGTAATTTGATACAAAAAAGGAAACCCTTTTGCTTTTTCAATTTCTTCAAAATGTATTATTACAGAAATTGCATTGTTTTTTTCTGCTTGTTCTACAAGTGTGAATTTTTTATCATAAACCAAGCCATGAAGTGCGTTGTTATTCTCTTTATCGTTACAAAGTAATTGGTATTCTTTATTTTGAAAAATGTATTTCCCATCTTCAGTTCTGCCTGCAAATGGAAATAAAATAGAAGAAGCGTAATTATTTTTATAGTCTTCACTATTACCTGCAATAATGGTTTTTCCTTGTAAAATTAACTCTTGTAAACTACCTCCTAAATTTAAGTTAATGATTGCTTTAGAATTATTACTAGATAACTCAATACAATTTTGTTTGTTTTCTATAGTTTTTACACGAAACATTATAGTGAATTTCTAATGATTAATTTTGTTGAATTTTTAATATGTATTTGCTCTTTTTCTTGAAGAATATTTGCTAAATTTTCTCCCATTTTATTAAAATCGGTTGAAATAGTGGTAATGCCACCTTCTACAATCTCTTTAAGCATGGTATCATTGTAACTAATTATTCCAAAATCTGTATTTAATTTTAAAGACGTTTCTTTTAATTTTTTTATCAATCTTATTAAGTTTCTATCATCTGGAATTATATAAACTTCATTTTTTTGTGGAGTTTTATCTTTAATAGACTCTATAACTTCACTTTCAAAACGATGAGCAGCACAAAATTTTTGAAAACCAGTTTTCATTCCTTTTGGCTGTACTTTATCATCAAAAACCAAAATTAGTTTTGTGTATTTTTTCAACAATTCTTTACCCTGTAATAATCCGTTTTGAATATCGTTTTCAAAATCTTGAAAAATAGCTGCATATGAGTTTAGCTCGGGTTGTAATTGATCTAAAATGTATACTTTTTCTTTTGGAAGGTTTTCTAAAACTAAGTGCGTGTCTTGTAAGTTCGCTGGCATTACAATATAATGACTATAGTTGCCAATACTATCTAAAATTAAATTGTTAAATAATTTGGTGTTGAAATGATGAAAGAAAATATCAACCTGAACATGCTCGCCAACAGAAGCTAAAAAGGAATTGTATAAATCTTCTTTAAAAGCATTTAATTCGTCAAAAAGTAAAAATACTTTTTTGGAAACTGAAATATTTTCTGACGAAATATAATACCCTTTTCCAACTACAGAGTGCACAATACCTCTATTTTTCAGTTCGTTAAAAGCTGCTAAAACAGTATCTCTAGATAAATTGTGTGTATCTCTTAAACTATTGATTGAAGGTATTTGATCACCCTTTTTTAAAGTACCGCTTACAATTGCATTTTCTATAGAAGAAACAATTTGTTTGTATTTCGGTTTTTTAGATTTTTTTAAAAGTTTTACAATTTCCATATGGCAAATATAGAAAAGAAAAACTTAAAAAACAACTAGTAGGTACTAGTATGATTTTATATCAATTATTTCTTTATTAATTGTATAAACAGTTCTTTTCCATGTCTACTTTTTATAGAGTTGTAACAATTTTCAAAAGTTTTCATTTCAAAATAGGGCTTAAAATAACTAACATACTCTTTTTTAGAACCTCCAAATGGTGGGCGATTACTAAACAAAGATGCATTGAATAATAAACCAACTAATTTGCCATTTGTTTTTAAAATTTGATGCATTTTAATGGAATATTGTTGCCTTAAGTTTGGGTTTATGGCACAAAAAAAAGTTTGTTCTATTATTAAATTGAACGATATATTAATGTCAAAAAAATTACCATGAAGTAATTGAGATGTTGGAAAATCTGGAACTCTTTTTTTAAAATTATCTAATGCTGTTTTAGATAAATCTATTACAAATACGTTTCTAAAACCTTGATTAAAAAGATATTCTGCTTCATAGGCATTTCCTGCTCCAGGAATTAAAATTTTTATTTTTTTATCTTCTAACTGATCAAAATAGTTTTTTAGAGGTGGAGAAACTTTACCCAAATCCCATCCAATATCATTGTTTATATAACGAGAGTTCCATGCGTTTTCAGATAAATCCATTTTTAGAAAAGTATTTGTTTCAACAAAAATACAGTTATTTTATTCTAAAAATTAAAATTAAAAAAACCTGAGCTTTCACTCAGGTTTCTTAAAACTAACTAACAAATTTGTTACTTTTTCGCTTTCTTATCTGTATTCATTAATAAAAAAATAGCAACAACTAAACCTATTACTACTAGTGCAAAAACGCCTATCATTATGGTACCATTTGTCCAAGAAACAAGAGGTAAACTAACCGTATTCATATCTTATTTAATTTGATGATAAAATTATGAAATAAGAAAATTGTAAAATATGATAAAAATCAGTTTTTAAAATTTTACATTTAAAATATCGCCACTTAATTGTAGTAATTGGAGTTCTATAAGTTTTGCATCGAATTTTGCATTGTTAAAAGCCGTTTTTGAATTGAATAAGTTTATTTGTGCCTGCCTAAACTCTATAGATGTTACTTGCCCTAATTTATAGCGCTCTTCTGTTCTGTCAAAGTTATTTTGAGCAGTAGCAACATTTTTTTCTTGTGCTTTCAAAATAAATAATTGATTCTGATAGTTTTCCCAAGTATTTTTTAAATTGTTTTTTATTGTAACAGTTTGTTGGTCTAACAAAATTTGCTGATTTTCTAGTGCAATTTTTGCATTTGCAACTCTTGTTTTTGTTGCTCCACCATCAAATATATTCCAAGATAAGGTTAAACCTGCATTTAAACCATCAGAAGTTATTAAACGAGCTCCAAAAGGATTTACTAAATTTTCATTTTCTGTTCTATTAAAACCATAAGAAGTATTAAAGTTTAATGATGGTAAATAATTGGAATTGTTAATTTTTATATTAAACTCGCTAATGGCAATATTTTTTTTGTTTTGGTTTAATAAACTGTTGTTTGACAACGTTTTTTGCTGAAGATTTTCAAAATTCATCATTTCATTAAAATCTACTTCTGTTTCAACTTCATAATTCACTTCTTTTTCAACGCCTAAAACTATATTTAAACCACGTTTTGCATTTGATAATTGTTGTCTGGAATTTATGAGTGAAATACTATCATTATTAATATCTACCTCTGCATTTAGTAATTCTAATTTTGTAGATTGTCCATATTCATATTGATATTTTGCACGCTCTAATCTACTTTTTGAAATAGTTAATGCCTCTTCTAAATTATTAGTATTTTCAGTTAAACGTGCAATTTGAAAATAAACAGTAAACAATTGTAAATAGGTGTTTTCAATTGTTTCTTTTGCTTGTAGTTCTGTTAAGTTATAAGTTTCTTTTAATTGTTGATAGTTGTATTTTCTACCCAAACCATCAAAAATTGTATAATTAATACCTACAGAAGCAGAATATGTTTTTGTAACTACACCATTTCCTACTCTCTCATTATCACTACCAGTATTTGGGTCTGTAAATACGATTGTTTGGTTATTTCTTCGGTAATCTGCTCCAGAATTTAGTGTTGCTGTTGGTAAATAACCACTATTATAAATACTACTATTATTTTTTGCAACTTCTAAATTATTGTTTGCTATTTTAATGCCAAAATTGTTTTCTAAAGTAATTTTTAACGCTTCATTTTTGGTTAAAATTTCTTGAGAAAAAAGTTGTAAAGTCGATAAAAAAACGACTAAAATAATTGCTTTTTTATTCAGTTTCATTATTGTTTTTTTTGTTATCTAATTTTAAATTAGCCTCTTTTTCTTCAGAAATTCTTATAGTTTCTTCTTCGTCAATTTTAGATTCTATAATGGCTCTTTCTACTTCTTCTTTAGTTACATGAGTATCTGTTTTTAACCATTTAATTTTAACTTTTAATGTGTTAGATGCTGCCAGCATTAGAGGCAACATTACCAAAGTTAAAACAGTTGCAATTGCGATACCATATGCAATTGAAATTGCCATTGGAATTAAAAATTGTGCTTGTCTACTTTTTTCAAATATTAATGGCGCTAATCCAGCAATAGTTGTTAAAGATGTTAAGAAAATGGCTCTAAAACGAGATTGACCTGCTTTTATTAAAGCTTCATCGTACTTTAAACCTTCTTTTAAATAACTATTGAATTTACCTATCAAAACCAAACCATCATTTACCATAATTCCTATTAGAGCAATGATTCCCAAAAAGGATAAAATTCCGATAGAAAAATTATGAATATAATGCCCCCAAATAACTCCAATCATACTAAAAGGAATCATTATTATTAACAAAATTGGCTGACTGTAAGAACGGAATGTAAATGCAATTACAATATATATTAATAGCAAAATTATTGGCCCTACAATGTTTATGGAATCTGTAGTTTTTTTAGCTTCTCTATTTTGCCCTTCGTAAATTGGTTTTACAGTTGGATATTTAGATAAAATTTCTGGTAGAATAACCGTTTTTATATTGTCTAAAATTTCAGTTTCACTTGCTGTTAAATCTTTTAAATCTGCAGTAACTTGTATTTCTCTTTTACCTTCTAAATGATTGATGGCAATATCTCCTCTTTCTATTACGTACGTTGCGATTTCTGAAAACGGAATTCTTGTTCCATTTGGGGCTATAATTCGCATATCATCTAAATCTTTTATGGAAGACCTATCTTTCCTGTCGTAACGAACCCAAACTTTAATTTCGTCTTGACCACGCTGAAAACGTTGCGCTTGAAAACCAAAAAATCCTGCTCGAACTTGTGCCATTATAGCCTGTAAATTTAAGCCCAATAAATATGCATTGTCTTTTAAAGTAATTTTTACTTCTTTAATTCCTGCAGGATCATTGTCGGAAACATCTTTTAGCAAAGGATTGTTTTCTAATGCTTGTTTTAACTCATCTTTTACTGCTTTTAATTCTTTTATATCGTTTCCTAATAAAGAAACTGCAACTGGGCTTCCTCCAAAATTACCTCCAGAACCAAAAACCAAGCTTTCTACACCATATACTTTTCCTACTTTTTGTTGAATAGAATTTGTAATTTCTGGTGAAGAAAAATCACGAGCTTCACCAGGTAAAAGATTTACTGATAAAGTTGCATTTGCGCTTCCTGGACCAACTCTTTTAATTACGTTTTCTACAATAGCTACATTGCCTGTTTGTTTTGCTGTATACTCTTCATTTACCAACCAAACTTTTTCTTCAATTGAAGATATTATAGAGTCTGTTATTTTTTCATTAGTTCCTTGTGGCATATTTAGTGTTATCTGAATACGATCACTAGCAATTCTTGGAAAAAAAGAGCTTTTTATAACACCACCTCTTAATGCTGAGAAACTAATTAACAAGGTTGCAATAAAAACACAAAAAATAAAGAACTTGTTTTGTAAAGAAAACTTCAAAAAAGGTACGTAATAATTGTCTCTGAATTTCCCTAAAATGGCATCTGCCTTTGAGTTAATTTTACGGAAAAAGGCATCTAATTTACTTTCTTTATAAAGTACAATTCTTTCTCCGTTTTTTTCAACAATAACTTCATCACTATTCTCTTCAAGAATAACAACATTATTGTCATTAAAGTTAAAATTATTTACAGAAAACTCTTCATTTCTTCTTTTTAAAGCTTTGGAGTGTGCAATGTGTGCTGGTAAAATAACCAAGGCTTCAATTAACGAAACACTTAGTGTTAACAATACTATTGTAGAAACTTCGCCAAAGAAACTTCCTATTCTACCATCCACAAAAAAGAAAGTAGAAAAAGCGATAATGGTTGTTAAAATTGCTGAAACAATTGGTGGAATTACTTCCATTGTACCATCTATTGCAGCTTGTATTTTGGTTTTTCCTAAATCGTAGTAATGATGATATATATTTTCTCCAATAACAATTCCGTCATCAACCAAAATACCAATAACGATAATCATTCCAAAAAGAGATAATACGTTTATGGTTACATCAAATTGTGCTGCAAACATAAACATTCCAAAAAAGGCAACTGGCAAACCAAATGCAACCCAAATTGCCAATCGTAAATTTAAAAATAGCGCTAAGAAAAATAATACTAAAAGTATACCAACAATACCGTTTTCTACTAATAATTTTGTTCTTCCATTCAAGGTAATAGAAGCATCACTAGAAACATTTAATTGTACGTTTTGTTGTTTTTGGTTGAACTCATTTATGTATTCTTTAATTTTATCTGCAGATGAAATTAAATCTTCATTATTGGTATTACTTACTGTAATATTTATGGCTAAATTTCCATTGTAATATAATTTGTCTGGATTTTCGGACCAAGTATCGTTAATAGACGCTACGTCTTTTAAGCGAATTATATTTCCAGAAGGTTCAGTTCTAACAATTAAATTTTGTAGTTCAACTCCGTAATAAGAACGATTACTTGCACGAATTAAATAATCTTCTTCTGCGGTTTTTATATTACCTCCTGTAATTAAAATATTGGAATTTCTAATGGCGGTTGCAACTTCTGTAAACGACATATTTAAAGAGCGTAAATCGTTTTCACGAACTGCAATTTCTATCTCTTCATCTGGAAAACCCGAAATTTCTACTTGTGAAATTCCTTCTATTCCTCGAATATCATTTTCTACATTTCTAGCATATTGTTTTAATGATTTTAAAGAAACATTATTTCCGCTAACTGTAAAACTTATAGTAGGTCTTATACTTTCTACTTTTGCAATTACAGCTGGCTCCATACCAGATGGAAATGATGGAACTCTATCTACTGCGTTTTTTACGTCTGATAAAACAACATCTATATCTTTTCCTTTTTCTACCTCAATATTTACACTTGCTGAGTTTTCTCTTGAAACTGATGTTACTCTTTCTACACCAACAATTCCTTTTAAATTGTCTTCAATTTTTAGTACAACACCTTCTTCCATTTCAGCTGGTGAAGCTCCAGGATATGCTAATGAAATTCTAATTAATTGTGAATCTACCAATGGAAAAAAGGAAGATTTCATACTAAAAATACCAACTGTACCAAATATGATAAATGCAAAAATCATTACATTTACTGCAACTGGATATTTTATAAAATAGGTAATTATTTTTTTCATAAAGCCTATTTTTTATTGATTTTCACAATCATTCCGTCAAACGATCCTGGTAAAGGTTGTGTTAAAATTTTATCGTTATTTTTTAAACCTTTTATTACTACTGTTTCCGAAGCAAAGTGAACTGGTTTTACAGGTACTAAACTTAAAATACTATCATTTTTTACTGTATAAACTGCGCTATTATCAATAAGTAATTTTCTAGAAATTTCTATGGCATCTTTTTCAGATTTTGCTACTAAATTTGCTTCTAAAAACATACCTTCTTTTAAATCTGGATGTTTTACATCTATAAATGCTTTTATAGTTTGTGATACTTGGTCTACTTTACCATTTATACGAACTACTTTTCCAGTATACTCTTTCGTTTTTTCTAAATTCGTTAATGCTACTGAGTTTCCTACTTTTAATAAATCAGCGAATTCTGCATTGATAGAAACCTCCATTTCGTAAATACTTGGGTCAATAAATTCGCCTAATTTTTGTCCCACTCTAACCAAAGTTCCTGGGCTTACCAAAGCTTCTGTTAAAATACCTGAAAAAGGTGCTCTTATTTGATGTTTAGAATTTCGAACTTCTAAGTTTTTTACATTGTAGTAAGCTGTTAAAATACCTCTACCAGAAATAAAATACTTTTCTTTATCTGTATTAAAATCTGGCAACTTAGGTGTTGTTTTATTGATGTTAAAACTTTTTAAATACGTTTCCCATTTTTTAAACTCGTTTGGGTAATCTAAACGTATATCTGGCATTATAGAGGTAATTAAATTATATAAATTACTTTTTTGAGACTGTAAACTTGCATAAAATTCATCGCTATTGATGCTTAACAAAGTTTCTCCTCTATAATATTTTGTTCCAGCTTTAAATGGTTTTTTAGAAGGTTTTAAAACACCTTGCACTTCAGAAAAAATATCAATTTTATTTTTAGCAATTAAATTACCACTTGCTGATAAAATAATAGGAATCTCTTTATTTTCAACGCTATTTACAAATACCGTTTTAATTTGTTTTTTGAAAGTTGGTTTTGGTTTATTACTTTTTGCTACCAATATATTTCCAAAATATACAGCACCTACAATAGCTAAAACTCCAAGAATAGCTAAAATTATTTTTCTCATAATTGTTAGTTAAACTTTCTTAATAAGAAGAAAGAAAGGTTTTTAATAGTTCTTGCAAAGATACTTTTTTGACGTATTAGTCATTCCAAAGTTTAAAACAACTTTGTTAAAGAAACGTTATAATGTATTAATTATTCAATAAAATTTTATGAACCACTTTTTTTTAGCATCTTTATATGATTAATTTTTAATTATACTTCTTTAGTTGATTTTTTGTAAAAACACAAATACTGCTTTATTTTTTAATTCGATTGATGAAATTCCTACTAAAATATGGAATCATCTTCAATGTGAAAACAACATTTATTTTCATCAAGATTTTTTAAAATCAATAGAAAAAAATCACCCAAACATTACTTTTTCACACATTGTTTTGGTTGATGAAAACGAAAAACCTACTGCATATTCGTCCATTCAAATTGTAGATTTTTATATGAAGTCAATGCAAAAAGATTTTGATTTTTTAAAAAAATTAGGAAGACAATTTGGTATTATTAAAGAAAGTAAACCATTAAAGTTATTAATTTCAGGAAACACATTTGTAAGTGGAGAACATGGTTTATTCATACATCAAAATCAAGATAAAAAAAAGGTAATAAAAGAACTTGCTAACGCTATAAATCATCTTGTAAACACCAATAAAAAATTAAAAAATAATATTGATGCTTTTCTCATTAAAGACTTTGTAAGAGAATCGCTTTTTATTACTGACGAACTAAAAAAATTCAGCTACAACCCTTTTTTAGTAGAACCTAACATGCTACTTAATATTGATGAAAATTGGCTAAGTTTTGATAATTATTTAGCTGCAATGAAAACTAAGTTTCGAGTAAAAGCTAAAAAAGCATTTTCACAAAGTAGTAGCATAAAAATTGAAGAAGTTACAAGCAAAAATATTGAGGAATTTTTGCCAAAAATGACTGATTTATATGAAAAAGTTGCTGCAAATGCAGATTTTAATTTAGGCCACTTTAATTTAGAAACCTATAAAGATTTTAAAGATAAATTAGGAAGCACCTATATCTTAAAAGTCCTTATTTTAAATAAGAATGTAGTTGGTTTTATGTCTGGTGTTATTACAAAAAACACTTTAGATTCTCATTTTGTGGGTATTGATTATCAGTTAAACAGAACTTATGCAATTTACCAAAGAATGCTATATCACTATATTGAAATTGCCATTTCTAAAAAACTAAAAACCATTAATTTCGGAAGAACTGCAAGTGAAATTAAAAGTTCTGTAGGTGCAATTCCACAAGATTTAACCATGTATTTACGTCACAAAAAAACCATTACAAACAAAATATTAAAGTTATTTTTGCAAAGAGTTCAACCCACACCATTTCAACAAAAATTTCCATTTAAAAAACAGCAATAAATGCAAACGAGTAAAGAATTAATAGACCTTTTAGATTTAAAAAATTTAGGAGAAAATAATTTTAGCGGAAATAGTTATACCATTGGAAGCCCACATGTTTTTGGCGGTCAAGTTTTGGCACAAGCAGTAAATGCAGCTTATAGAACTGTTCCAGAAAATCGGTTTTTACATTCATTACATTCTTATTTTTTAGAAGCTGGAGATTTAACGGTTCCTATAAATTATCATGTGGCAGAAATGCGAAATGGAGGAAGTTTTTCAACAAGAAGAGTTACAGCAAGTCAGCATGATAAAACTATTTTTATTATGGCAGCTTCATTTCATATAAAAGAAGATGGTTTTGAGCATCAAGCAACTTTCGATTCCAACATAAAGCAACCAGAAGAATTATTAAGTTGGGATGATATGTTGGAGAAATTTGGCGATTTTTTACCAAAATCTACCAAAGCTTTTTTAAGCGTAAAAAGGCCCATTGAATTTAAACCAGTTAGAGTTCCAAATCCTATGGATCCAAAAGATTTACCAGCAAACGAGCAAGTTTGGTTTCGCTTAAAAGGAGAAAGTCATAAAAATTTAAATTACAGAACAAAACAAGAAATTTTAACCTATATATCTGATTACAATGTGTTAAACGCTGCTTTTAATCCGAATGCAAGCAAACATAATTTTGGAAACACTCAAACTGCAAGTTTAGATCATTCTATGTGGTTTTTTAGAGATTTCAATTATAATGATTGGATGCTTTTTTCAGCAGCATCTCCAAATGCTTTTGGTGCAAGAGGTTTGGCTAAAGGAAATATTTTTACAAGAGATGGAAAGTTAGTGGCTTCTTTTGCACAAGAAGGATTAATGAGACCTAAAAATTAGTAAGCAGTCTCAGTAGTTAGCAGTAAAGCAAGTAGCAGTATCCTTTTAGTAAAACAAAAACGTCTAATACCTGTCATTTCGACTTTATGGAGAAATCTCAAATTTGAAAACAAAAAAATATAAACATGAATCCATTAACGTACATTTTAACCACAAACGGTTTGCTATTTTTATTAAGCATTATTTTTTGGAAATTTCCACCGAAAAAAATAAATGCTATTTATGGCTACAGAACTCCAAAAGCTATGCAAAATCAGCAAATATGGGATTTTGCGAATAATGTTTTTAATAAAAACTTACTAATTTATTCTGGAATCTCTTTTTTAGCAGGCTTGGTTTTTGCCAATTTTGCTACTAAAGAACTTTCTTGGCAACCTATGGTTTTAGTCCTTTTATCTATTTTAGTTAGCATTATTAAAACAGAACGTGCTTTATCGGATAATTTTACGGATGAAGGACAAAGAAAATAGAGATGAAAAAAATTATTCTTAAAAAAATAATAGCAAAAGTAAATTTATTACCTCTTATTGAACAAATTAACTTTTATCGTGAAAAGTTAAAAAATAGAAAAAGCAATAATTTATTTAAGAAAAATAACCCTTCAGTAAAGCTTCCTCCAGATTTTTATCTGTATGAAACTTTTACTTTAAATTATAGTAAATTTTATACAAACGGAGTACCTACAGCAAAATGGTTAATTGAATTAATTTCAGAATTTAAAAAAATAGAAAACGTATCTATTTTAGACTGGGGCTGTGGAACAGGAAGAATCATAAGACATTTACCTTCACTTTTAGATAAAACAAACTCTTTTTACGGTACAGACTACAATAAAAAATATGTTAAATGGTGTTCCGAAAATTTAGATGGAATTGATTTTAAATTGAATGGTTTAGAACCACCTTTAAACTTTAAAGAAAGCGCATTAGATATTATTTATGGTATTTCTATCTTTACACATTTATCTGAAGAATTACATTTTTCTTGGATGAAGGAACTCACAAGAACTTTAAAAAATGATGGTATTTTGTTTTTAACAACTCATGGCGAAGTTCATAAATTTAAACTTTTACCTCAAGAACAAAAATTGTATGATGCAGGAAAGCTAGTTGTTCATGATTTTAAAAAAGAAGGAAATAGATTGTTTGCATCATATCAATCTCCACTTTTTTTTAAAGAGTTGTGTAAAAAAAATAATTTGAAAATTTTAAAACACATTTCTGGTAAGGTAACAAACAATAAGCCTCAACAAGATGTTTGGATTTTAAAGGCAATTAAAAATTAGCCAAAAGAGATACTGATAAATTTCTTCCTGGAGAAGCAACTCCTGAAGCGAATTCAATATAATGTTGATCTAATAAATTATCTAACCTTGCTTGTACAGAAAAATTACTACTCACTAAATATTTTCCATTCAATCCGAAAGTAATCCAACTTGGTGAACCAAAATATTTATTTACATCTTCTGTTGCATTTGGGTTTACAACTGGTGTTAAATCATGATTGTCTATACCTTCCGTAATATTAAAATCTGTAATATCTTTTTTAGCATTAAAACGAATTGCTGCACCTAATTCTAATTTATTTTCTGAAAAGTTAAGCTCAAACTGCCCAAATAATGGAGGAATAGAAGACATTGGTTCGTTTGTATCATATGTTCTTCCTTTTGTATAGGTTACAAAACCAGAAGTATTAAAACGATTTGAAATTTTACCTAAATAACTAGCTGTAACACCTGTAATATAAGCTGTTTCTTTATTTTGATTAGAAACGGCATTTCCAAATTCACCATCAAATTCTACTTGTTTTATACTTCTATCTGCATTGTAAACAAAATCTCTTTGAATATAATTATCTAACAAAGTATAAAATGCGTTTGCGCCAAAACGGAATTTTTTATTATTAAAATATTTTAAAACTCCAACTTCTCCACTGTAAGCAAATTCTGGAGTTACAAGAATATTTGGTACAGTTACATTACCAGCTTTTTCTCTAACTCTTCCAACATCATCAATATTTGGAGAGCGAAAACCAGAAGATAAAACAGTATTTAATTGCCAATTTGTATTTGGTTTGTACACATACCCTAAAGTTGCAGTTACAGCTGCATGATTTGCAGTAATATCTATATCATCTAATTGAATAAAGGTTTGATCTATCCACTTTGCATTTAGTTCTGTATTTGTAAAACGAATTCCTGTATTTAAGGTTGATTTTTTATTTAGATCTTGCCTATAATCTACATAAACTGCAGAGCTTAAATAATCACTTCCACCATCTGGATATCGCGATTGAACTTTAAAAGTATTAGAAAAACCATTTATTTCTCCATTTTCAATATTTAATTCTTTACCATAAGAATTAGAACTAACATCATTGTAAGCAAACTCAAAACCGTAAGAAAGCGTTCTGTTTTTATCTTTAGTAATTGGTACAGAAAAATCGCCATTTAAACTAAAAACATCTACATCTTCTTCTCTGTAAGAACGTTCTAAACTACCAAATTTTCGCTGAATTCTACTTTCTTGTATGTTTTGATAAGCTGCTGTAATAATACCGTTTTCAACCCAGTTTTTATTGGGATTTAAAATTAGTTGAGTAGATGCTAAAAATCTTTTTTGTGGTCCGTAATTCCATTCTGCAAACTTTAACTCTCCATTACTCAGTTCTGTTAAACGATCAAACCTTGGTATGTCAGATGTTGTGGAGTATTGTAAGTTAATTTTTAAATCGGTATTTTTATTTAAGGGAACAAAAAACTTTTGCAACGCATCTGTTTGACTGTAACCTGTGTTTTTTTGTAAGTTTGGATCGCTGTTTTTTGTTGGAGTTTCTTTATAGTTTCCGTTTACATTTTCTGAATAGAAAAAAACTTTTCCCCAATCTTCAAAACCATGTGAACGTCTTTCACCTGCTTTTAAATCGCCAAAATTGCTATATGAAATACTTGTTAAAGATGCCCATTTTTCTTTTCTAATTTCAGCTGTTGCATTGGTTGTGATTTCATTATTTATGGTTGAAAATCTTGAAAAAAATTGACTAACAACTTTTTCTTTTTCCGATATTTTTGGCGTTTTTGTATAATAATGAATTACACCACCTAAAGCGTCTGAACCATATAAAACAGATGATGGTCCAAAAACAATTTCGGTTTTATCTAACATGTTTGGTGCTACAGAAATGGCATTTTGCAAATGCCCTTTTCTGTAAATGGCATTGTTCATTCTTACACCATCAACTACCAGTAAAACTCTATTTGATTCCATACCTCTAATTACTGGACTACCTCCTCCAAATTGAGATTTTTGGACTTTAATTCCTGGAATTGTAGCTAATAAATCTGCTGATGTTTGAGGTGACAGTTTTTGAATATCTTTAGATGATATTACAGCAATTTGTTCTGCAATACGAGTTGTTTTTTCTGCTTTTTTAAATACAGAAAGTACAATTTCATTTAATTGTTCTGATTGTTTGGTTACATAAACTGTGTTATTGTTAGCTAATATTATCGATTTTTTTCTGCGTAAAGTTGCATATGCAATGTGAGAAAATATTAC
Source organism: Polaribacter aestuariivivens (assembly GCF_005885675.1). GTDB lineage: Bacteria > Bacteroidota > Bacteroidia > Flavobacteriales > Flavobacteriaceae > Polaribacter > Polaribacter aestuariivivens. Next base: position 306,446 of record NZ_VANR01000003.1, on the reverse strand, counting down.
TACTTCATCGTTTTTAAATCTTGAAACATCTACCAAACCATCATCATTTGTTGTGATGTTAATAGTTTCTTTATCATTAAAAACACTTACATTTTTAACTGCTTTACCTGTTTCTATATCTAAAACTTTAATAGTTTGTGCAATAGTATTTGCTCCAATAAAAAAAACGATTGCAAAAAGTAAATTTCTCATTAACTAAAAACTGTTTCTAATACTTGTAATGATTTTGGTTTTCTAAATCCGTCCAAATGTAATTCAAAATATCTGATAATTATTTGTAAAACCAATTGTCTTTCATTTTTACCGAAAGACGTGTTTTCAATACCATCAAAATTTATGCCTAACAGCTTTTTAAATTGATAAAAATCGTTTCCAGAAATAACATTTTTTTCGGAGGTAAAATTTGTAAAACTTCCATCTAAGAGATTAAAACCATTTTTAGTAGCTTCTGAAACATCTGGATAAAAACCCAAATACCTCGTAAAATTTAGTAGAAACAACAAGTGAAAATTGGCAATTTTATCATGTGTGTCTAACCAAATAAATGCAGTTTCTAAATAGTTGTAAAGTTGAGTGTTTTTTTCTTCTTCTTGAATACTGTAAGATAAAACTTCTGACAAAAATAGCACAACAGATTGCTTTACAATATCTTGATAAATAGACTTGTATGGGTTTAATATTTGAACTTCTTTTATGCTATGAAGATGATTTTTTGTATTGTGGTTAGCAACGATTTGAAGTTGATTTAAAGGCTGAAAATAGGCTGCTTTAATACCTCCTTTTTTTGCTTTTAACACACCTCTAACCATGTAGGTTTTTAACCCTTCTTGTTCTGTAAAACATTTTACAATTAAACTAGTATCGCTATATTTTATGGCACTTAAAACAATTGCTTTTGTGCTTATTGTTGCCATTAATTTACAATTGCAATTTTAGTTACAGCGTTTTCAGATGCATCATCATTTGAAAGTAACACAATATATATTCCAGAAGCTACATTTTTACCTGCTAAATTTTTCTTGTTCCAAACTACTTTACCTCCTTGTAATTCTTGACCTTCTACAACATTGGTTTCATAAACCAAATTACCAGCAACATCTAAAATTTTAACATTGGTTCCTTTGGGTAAGTGTGTGCCATTTCTACCATCTATGGTTACTGTTGTGTGGTTTTTTAAAACTGGGTTTGGGTATGCATAAACTTCACCTAAAACATCACCAAAAGGTGCTACTTTACTATTGTAAGCTACAATACCTTTGTCTGTTGCAAAATATACTTTACCTGTAGAATCATCTACTTTTATTTTTCGAATTCTGTTTGATGGTAATGGTGAATTTTGTTTGCTAAAATTTGCCAAAGTTGTTTGCCCATTTGGGTTTGTGTACAAAACACCTCCATTATCGGTTCCAAACCATTTATTTTCTGCCCCATCAATTGCAATAGAATTAATGGTTTGATCTCCTAATAATTTTTTTGGAATTCCGTCATCTAAAATAATAACAGGATTTGCATTGGTTACAGTTTCATCAAAAACACCTCCTGCATTATTGTAAACTACTAAACCAGATTTTGTTCCTATCCAAATTCTATTACTAGCATCTGCAGCAACAGTATTTACAGTTGCATCTGGCAAATTTCCTAAATTTGGTGTTGTAAATAATGATTTTTTTCGATTTCCGTTTTCATTAAATACAAAAACACCAGAACTTCTAGAGCCATACCAAATGCTATTGTTTCTATCTATTGTCATTTCATTTAAACCAAATGAGCTTACGTTTGAAGCTGTACTCATATCGTAACTAGACCATTGTCCGCTTGTAGATAGTTTTTTTAATTCTTTTGTAACGCCAATATTTGTCAACCATAAATTTCCTTGGCGGTCTAAAGCAGAACTACCAATTCTTATTGTAACTCTGTTTGGATCATTTGGTTCTATATCTTCTAAGGGGCTATTTAAATGGTTGTAAAAAGTACTTATTTCATCGTTTTCTAAAATTAACAAACCTCCAGTTTCAGATGAATTTACATTATTTGTATCACCAAAAGAACTTATGTAAACTTTATTTTCTGAATTTGTATCTATAGTAATGTGATTTAAATCTGTAAGTGGAAAACTAGGGTCAAATTTAGTATTAATCCATTCTTCTCCGTTAAAATGACTGTATCCTTTACGAATTCCTCTAGGAGCAAAATTTGGTGAATAACCTCCATACACTACCCATAAATTATCGTTATTCGCTGCTATTGAAAAAACATCGTTAGAAATTGGTCCTTCAGGGTGAATCTCTACATATGTTGTAGATTGATTTGATGAACTTCCTAAAATACCAAATTCTTCAGTTGCTAAAAAGGCTGTATTATTTTCAAAAAAAGCAGTATTTAATGAGAAATTGTATGCTGTATTTGTAGTAAAAGAAATTGTTTCATTTAAAGATGTATTTAAAACTACTGCAGTGTTTGGTAATGATACTGTTAAATGAGAACTAGAAGTTTTTATGTTTTTAACATCTTGAAAAAAATTTCTTATTTCTGTTAAGGTTGAATTTTCTAGACGTAACAATGATGAATTCTCAGTAACGTATACAGCATTATTAAAAACCTCGATTTCTTTAAAATTTCTTCCAAAAAATTGTTGTTGCCAATTATTAAAATCTATCAAAGAATTGCTGTTTGCATCTGCAGAAAATATTCCGTTTTCTGTAGCTGCAAAAATTGTATTATTAAAAACAACAGTTTGATTTATTTTTACGGAACTAGATCCATTTCCTATAAAATAGGTATCACCAAATTCTAATCTTTCAATATCATAAACAACTACTGCAAATGGAGTAGATAAATAAAGCTTGTTGTTAAACTCTGATATGTGATTGATACTTTTTTCTCCAGATTGATTAAAGCTAACTATGTCTGAAGAAATGGTAATAGCACCATTTTCGTCTACAACTTCTATCAAACCATTATTATAACCAATTAAAAGCCTTTTATAAGTTTCACTATAATAAATGGCTGTTGTAGTTTCTCCAGACAAACCTTGAACTGATGACAGTTTATTTACCTCTCCAGTTGTTACATCATATGTAAAAACAGCATTATCTGCCAATGCATAAATTGTATTGTTAACTTTGGTAAAATCTTTAACATTATTGTATGAGTAAAAATCTTCCCAAGTATCACTATAATCTGTTTGAGAATGTAAATTTACTATGTAAAAAAGAAAAATATAAAGTGAGAAAAATTTTTTCATCAAAATAAATTATATTCAAAGATATTTATTTATTGTTAGAATAACGTGAAAAGATATACATTAGTACAAATTTGAAATAGTATTACATGAGTTTAGAAATAGAACGTAAGTTTTTGGTTAAAAATGATAACTACAAAAAAGAAAGCTTTCATAAAACGTACATAAAACAAGGATATTTAAACTCTGACGAACACAGAGTTGTTCGCGTAAGAATTACCGATAAAAATGGTTTTATTACTATAAAAGGAAAATCGAATGCTACTGGAACTACCAGATTTGAGTGGGAAAAATCAATTACACCTATTGAAGCAAACCAATTATTGCTTTTAAGTGAACCTACTTTAATTGAAAAAACAAGATTTTATGTAAAAAAAGGAAAACACGTATATGAAGTAGATGAATTTTTAGGTGAAAATTTAGGTTTAGTCATAGCAGAAATTGAGCTTAACTCAGAAAATGAAAATTTTGAAAAACCTGATTGGTTAGGAGAAGAAGTAACTGGAAATTTAAAATATTATAATTCAAAAATTAGTAAACATCCATTTAAAAATTGGTCATAAAAAAACCTCGAACAAAAGTTCGAGGAAATTTAATAAACCTACCCCCTAAATAAATTTATAAAGCCTAAAACATTAACATAAGTTAAATAATCTAAGCTTAGCAAAATTAAATTATTTTTTCGAACAAACAAGCAAAATGTCAATTTTTTAACATTTAATACTAAAAAAACACAAAAAAATATATTTTAATAGTGAAAAATAAGTTTAAATATGTATATGACAAATAAAATGTAATTTTTTTACAAATAATATATTGCAAAAAAATGGCTTAAACTACCCAATAATACAAAAACATGAAAAATTGCGTGATTGTAAGGTAATTTAGGTATTGAATATAATATTGCTCCAACACTATAAAAAACACCGCCAGCAATTAATAAATTGAGTACAAAACTGCTTAAATTTTCTGAAAGTGGCTTTATAAAAAACACAACTTGCCACCCCATTAATAAATACATTATTGTGGAAAGTATATGAAACTTACCCGTAAAAAAAAGTTTTAAAATAATACCAATTAAAGCAAAAAGCCAAACAAAAATTACCATATAATTTCCTAAACTAGAGTTTAAAACAACCAAACAAAAAGGTGTATAGCTACCTGCTATTAATACATAAATGGCTGCATGGTCTAAAATATTTAGTTTTCTTCTTTTTTTAGGCTCTTTTGCTGCATGGTAAAAAGTAGAAGCCGCATACAAAATGATTAAACTAAAACCGTAAATTATAAAACTTATTGGTTTCCAAAAACCAGAAAAATCGAGCGCTTTTAAAATTAAAAAAGGAAGTGCTATTATACTTAAAATCAAGCCTAATGCATGAGAAATAATATTTAATCTTTCTTCAGAAGAAGCATAAATGTAATTTAATTTTTCGCTCATTTTTTTCTATTTGTATCTTTCATATATTTCTTATCCTGAACTAAATCATTATAAATTACGTCAAATGTTTTTGATTGTAACTCCGTTAAGTGTTCTTGTTTTAAATGAGTTGTTTCAATAAAAGAATGTTGATGAATTCTTAAAACTCCTGGTCTTCCTTTTAAAAAATCCCAAGAAAAAAAACGTTTACAATCGTAATAAACTTGTGGTACAATTGGTATTTGAAATTCTATTGCCAAACTAAAAGCTCCTTTTTTAAATGGTGCTAAAACAACATCTTCTGCAGGCACTAAACCTTCAGGAAAAATAGCCATACTTACCCCATTTTGAAGTCTTTGTTTTGCCATTTTATAAACTCTTTTGCGGCTTTTTTCGCTGTTTCTATCAACCATAATTACAGTTCTTTTGTAAAAAAAACCAAAAACTGGTATTTTAACCAACTCTTGTTTTCCTACAAATACTATCGGATTTTTACTAATAGCAATCAACACAAAAGGATCTATTAGTGAGGCATGATTAGGACAAAACATATAGCTTTTATCTTTTTCAATTTTTTCATCAGATTGAAAATCCAATCGAAACCCCATTCCGTAAATTAAAATTTTAGATAAAAATCTGGCAACTTTCCAAAAATGTGGATAATGTTCTTTTTTGAATGTGAAAATTAATAATAATGGAGAAAGCAATAAGACAGAACTAAACATTAAAATGTAGAACCACAAACGCCAAATAAGTAAAAAAGGAATTTTTAAAAATTTCACAGAATCTATTAAAGTTTTAAAGTAATATGTGGGCAAAAGTACTAATATCTTTTTGTTTATTGATTTTTCTATTCAAAACCTTATTTTTGCGCTTACAGAGCATTTATAGATATCTCTTTTAAGTAAAAAAATAAAAAAAGAAATTAATGTCAAGAATTTTAACAGGCGTACAAAGTACTGGAACACCACATTTAGGAAATTTATTAGGCGCAATTTTACCAGCGATAGAAATGGCAAATGACCCAAAAAATGAGGCGTTTTTATTTATTGCTGATATGCACTCTTTAACTCAAATTAAAGACGGAAAAGAACTTCGTGAAAACACTTACAGTACTGCTGCAACATGGCTTGCTTGTGGATTAGACATTTCTAAAACCATTTTTTACAGACAAAGTGATATCCCACAAACTGCAGAATTAACATGGTATTTAAGCTGTTATTTTCCTTTTCAGCGTTTAACTTTGGCACACAGTTTTAAAGATAAATCTGATAGATTGAGTGATGTAAATGCTGGTTTGTTTACTTACCCAATGCTAATGGCAGCTGATATTTTATTGTACGATGCAGAAATTGTTCCTGTTGGAAAAGATCAGTTACAACATTTAGAAATTACTAGAGATGTTGCTGGTAGATTTAACAATGTTGTTGGAGACACTTTGGTTTTACCAAAAGCAAAAATTCAAGAACACACAAAATTAGTTCCTGGAATTGATGGAGAAAAAATGAGCAAATCTAGAAATAATACCATCAATATTTTTTTATCAGATAAAAAATTACGCAAACAAATTATGAGTATAAAAACTGATAGTTTAGCTTTAGAAGATAAGAAAAACCCAGATACAGACAATGTTTTTGCAATTTACAAACTACTAGCTTCTGAGACCCAAATTGCTGAAATGAGAGCCAACTATGAAGGTGGAAATTATGGGTATGGTCATGCAAAACAAGCTTTATATGAGCTCATTTTAGAAAAATTTGCAGACGTTAGAGCTAAATACCATCATTATATGGAAAATAAAAATGAAATTGATAATGCCTTAAGTATTGGAGCAGAAAAAGCAAAAACTGTTGCTAATGATGTTTTAAAAAGAGTGAGAGAAAAAATAGGATATTAAAATACTTCCTTAATTTAGTTAAGAAAAAAACCTCGTTTTTAAATATAAAAACGAGGTTTTTTTAATTGTTAATAATTACATCCATTGACAAATAATGCCTCCCATAATTGCTAAGGTTGCAATCCAATAACCTGCATTTATTGCTATGTATTTAAAAGATTTTTTCTCAAACAATGCTTGAATACCTAGTATTGGCATTATTAAAAAAACTCCAAACAAAACACCGTGAAAAGCTCCATGTTTAAAAGTTCTGAAACGATCACTGTATGTTGCCACAAAGTTTTCGAAATAAGAATACGCTTCACCTGTTTGTTCGTTAAAACCAGGATCTCCTGCTAAAGTAGAGTATACGCCCATTTGGTGAATTACCATTGGCATTAATGCAAAAGCAATTAAAACACTTAAAATGTAAGAAATAATGAGGGTTTTAACCATGTTTGTTCCTTCCAAAGATTCTTTGGTGAAACCCATTTGCTGCATCCATGCATTTCCAAATAATGGTCCATACCAGATAAAACCAACAATCATTGGCACTAGTGCTGCTAAAAAAAAGATGTAAAAGTTCATTTCCATGATAAAAAAGTTTTTGGTTGAATACCAAATATAGCAAATAAGTTTTTGAATATAAACAGGTTACAAAAAAAAACTCAAAAGTGAAACTTTTGAGTTTTAAATATTTTTAATTAAAAATTGAATTATTTAATTTTTAATGATTTTCCAATTGCCTCTAATTCAAACAAAAAAGCTCTTTTGTTTACGGAAGGAGCATAAGTGAAACCTTCAAAAACAATAACTCTATTATTTTTTTTATCAATTACAGAGTAATTTAAAAATGGACCAGCCATAAAATCGTTTTTAACTTCCCATTTCCCTCTAGTTTCATAGGCTTTTTTACCTGCTAATTTGGTTTCAGACGTAAATGGTGTATATGCTTCTTCCGTTATCATATGCATTGTTTCTTGGTCTGAACCAGGTATGTATTTTTCACCAATACTATCTCTTACAGCTACAATATTTTCAGCAACTTTATCTTCGTCTTTTAAAGGAATTGCATACACCAAAATATTATTACTTCCTGTTTTTGCAATACCACTTGTTAAATGTTGTCTTAACCATAAAAATTCACCTGTATCATCTACAGTTTTAAAATTGTCTGGAATTATAAGAGATATACCTAAATTGGTTAAGGTTTTGTAGTTTGCATTGTCAATTTCCCTCTGTTTAAAAATACTTTGCGTCATTTTTATATCAGACTCTATGTACGCATCAATAATTTCTTGCTCGTGTTTTTTAAACATTTTGATTACGCTTTCATCATCAGTTCCGTAAACATAAATAATAGTTTGTGGTTGTGCGTAAACATTCTTTTTTATATAAAATTTTTCTTGACTGCTTTCACCAATTACTAAAACATTGCGTGTTACCTTCATCATGCTTCCAAAACCATTTGGTGCAATTTGAGATACTGATAAAATTGGTTCTGGTTGTGGTAAACCTATCATTAGTTCGCCAAAAGAGTTTCTTATTTCTTTTCCTAAATCTCCATTCCAATCACTAGCTTTGGTTACCACCATTACTTTATTTACCTTACCTATAGAACCTCTTAAAACAAATTTATCATTTCCTGTACAAGAAAATAATAACATTGCTATAATACATATTGAAAATACGTTTTTCATAATTATTTTTTATATTTTTTGTTTGGTATCAGGTTTAATATACCAAATATTGTTCCATTTTTTTATTTGAGAAAAGAAAGTTACTCATTTTTTTTATAATGACTTGTATGGAACACTTTAATGAGTAATTCTTATTATTATTTTAGGCAAATTATTTATAGTTTTTTGGGTATATGCTTAACCTTTGCCCAATTTTTAACCTACTTGTTTTTAAACGATTCCAACGTTTTATATCACTTACTCTTACTCCAAATTTATTGGCAATTTTGCCTAAAAAATCTCCACTTTTTACTTTGTAACGGATTCTTTTATCCATCTCAAAATATTTTGGTAATGGTTTTTCTCTTTTAGCAGCATCTGCTTCTGCTAATGCATAAATAGCTTGTTCGTTTTCTAAAAATTGAAGGGTATTTTTTCTTGGTAATGTAACTGTGTAATTTTTTCCTTCAATGTAAGGTATAATATCTAACTTATATGATGGATTTAGCAGTTGAATTAACTCTGAACTAATGCCTGTAGTTTCGGAAATTTGATCAAAAGAAATGGTTTTTTTTACGTGAATAGTATCTGTTTCAAAATGGCGAATTTGTGGTGCATCTGCAATTAATTCATGTTCTTTTTGATATTCAAATAAATACATAGTTGCATAAAAAGCTGGTACATAACTTGCAGTTTCTCTTGGTAAAAACGGACGAATATTCCAATAATTCCTATAACCTCCAGATCGTTTTATGGCTTTAGAAACGTTTCCTGGTCCTGAGTTATATGCTGCTAAAGCCAAATCCCAATCACCAAAAATAGAATATAAATCTGATAAGTATTGGCAAGCTGCTATGGTTGCTTTTAGTGGATCTTGACGCTCATCTACATAAGAGCTTACTTTTAATTTGTATTGAATGCCTGTTGTGTACATAAATTGCCACAAACCTGTTGCTCCAACTCGTGATTTTGCTGTAGGATCTAGTGCAGATTCTACAATTGCTAAATATTTCATTTCCAAAGGAATATCGTATTGATCTAAATATTTCTCAAACATTGGAAAATAATATTCGGCTTTTGCCATTAAGGTTGGATAATACCTTTTTCGATATTTTAAATAGGATTTTATTACTGTTTCTAATGCTGGATTGTAGGCTAAATGAAATGGTGTTTTTGCATCAATTTTACGCAATCTTTCTTTTAATACTTCTGAGGATAATGTTATGTTAGATACATCTTTATCTTCAGCATCATCAATTATATAAGTTGCTGTTTCATATAAAGGTGATTTGTATTTAGAATCCATTAAAAGACTATCTATCAAAGCGATATCATAATCTGAAAATAAATCAGCTTTTGTGATTTTTTGAGGTATAGAATCTTTTTGTGTTTGTGCTAAAACACTTGATGTAAAAAGAAATATTAGGAGGATTTTTTTCATTATTATAATTTATATTTCAACTACACTCAAACAGCTATTTAGATGCTAAAATTTTAGTTCTACTGCAATAGGACAATGATCTGAATGTTTTGCTTCTTGTAGAATATAAGCCCTAGAAATGTTGTTTTTTAAAGGCTCTGAAACCATAGCATAATCTAAACGCCAACCTTTATTATTTGCTCTTGCATTTGCTCTGTAACTCCACCAAGAAAATTGTTGAACATCTTGATTTAAGTACCTGAAACTATCAATAAAACCACTATCAATAAAATTACCAATCCAAGTTCTTTCTACTGGTAAAAAACCAGATACACCTTTCATTTTTGGGTTGTGAATATCAATTTCTTCATGACAGATATTATAATCGCCACAAATAACTAAATTCGGAATTTCTTGTTTTAAATTATTGATGTATTCTTGTAGCTCATCCATATAATTTAGCTTAAAATCTAATCTTGCTAAATTTGTTCCTGAAGGTAAATACATGCTCATAATAGAAACTTCATGAAAATCTACTCGAAGATTTCTACCTTCGAAATCCATAGTTTCTATTCCTGTTCCGTAAACAATTTTATTTGGTTTTTTTTTACATAAAATGGCTACACCTGAGTATCCTTTTTTTTGTGCAGAATACCAATATTGATGCTTATAACCAGCGTTTTCAAAAACTGTTAAGTCTAATTGCTCTTTTTGTGCTTTGGTTTCTTGAATACAAATTACATCTGGATTTGCAGCCTCTAACCAGTCTAAAAATCCTTTTTTTAGTGCTGCTCTAATTCCGTTTACATTGTATGATATTATTTTCATAAAAACCTTTTCTTATTTTTAAAAAGTGAATGAATACTCTTTTTTTTAGATTTGTTTGTTGATTACTTTTTTAAAAAACAACCATTTTATTTGTTCTTCTTCTTCATTTTGTTTTTGAATTATTTTAATTTTTGGCGATAGAATATAAGCCAAACCAATATTTATTAATATGGTATAAACATTAGGCTCATACCCCAATATTTTGTAAATAATTAATCCAAATAAGATAATAAGGATAGGAAATAGAAAAGGAACTATATGTTTCATTTTAAATATCCATTTCTGGTATTTGCCTGTTTACAATTAAATTACCTTCTGTAGCATTTTGAATTTCTTCTACGGAAACACCTGGAGCTCTTTCTAGTAAATAAAAAGCATTGTCTTTAACTTCTAATACTGCCAAGTTTGTAACTACTTTTGTAACGCATCCAACACCAGTTAATGGTAAAGAACATTTTTTTAGTATTTTAGATTCGCCATGTTTGTTTGTGTGCATCATTGCCACAATAATATTTTCTGCAGAGGCTACTAAATCCATAGCACCTCCCATTCCTTTCACCATTTTTCCTGGAATTTTCCAGTTGGCAATATCTCCATTTTCAGCAACTTCCATGGCTCCTAAAATTGTAAGGTCAACATGTTTACCACGAATCATTGAAAAACTGGTTGCAGAATCAAAAAAACTTGCTCCTGGCATTGTTGTAATGGTTTGTTTTCCTGCATTAATAATATCTGCATCTTCTTCTCCTTCAAATGGAAAAGGTCCCATTCCTAAAACTCCATTTTCACTTTGAAATTCAACTTCTATATCATCACGAACATAATTCGCAACCAACGTTGGGATTCCAATTCCAAGATTTACATAAAAACCATCTTGAACTTCTTGTGCAATTCTTTTTGCAATTCCGTTTTTATCTAAAGCCATAACTATTGTTTTTGTCTTACAGTTCGTTGTTCGATTCTTTTTTCGTAGTTTTTTCCTTGAAAAATTCTTTGTACAAAAATTCCAGGAATATGAACATTATTTGGGTCTAACTCGCCAACTTCTACTAGTTCTTCAACTTCTGCAACTGTTACTGTTGCTGCACCACACATATTAGGATTGAAGTTTCTTGAGGTTCCTTTAAAAATTAAATTTCCTGCTGCATCACCTTTCCATGCTTTTACAAATGCAAAATCAGCTTTAAATGCTGGTTCTAATACATACATTTTACCATCAAACTCTCTGGTTTCTTTTCCTTCTGCAACTTCAGTACCATAACCTGCAGGTGTGTAAAATGCTGGAAAACCTGCTTGAGCTGCCCTACATTTTTCTGCTAATGTACCTTGTGGTGTTAGTTCTACTTCTAATTCTCCTGATAACATTTGACGCTCAAATTCATCATTTTCACCAACGTAAGAAGAAATCATTTTTTTTATTTGTTTTCCTTGTAATAATAGCCCTAAACCAAAATCATCTACACCTGCATTATTAGAAATACAAGTTACTTCTTTTACATTTAATCTTACCAATTCTGAGATTGCATTTTCTGGAATTCCACACAAACCAAAACCACCTAACATTAAAGTCATTCCACTTTTAACACCTTTTAATGCTTCTTGAACGTTTTCTACTTTTTTGTTAATCATATATTTTGTGTTTTAAGGATTTTAAAATAAAATTTTACCTTTTTTATATTGAGATTCTGAAACAAGTTCAGCACTAAAAATCTGTATCTTCTACTGGAAGTTCTTCTTTTTCTCCATCTTTTTTATTGCTTTCTCCACAATTTAAATTAATGAATAAATTTTCTGGTTTTTCAAAATCTTCTTTACTAATATCTAAAGTTTTATCCGCATAACATTTTTGCATGAATAAAGCCCAAGATGGTAAAGACATGGTTGCTCCTTGGCCGTAACCAATTCCTGGAAAGTGTGTTGATCTATCTTCACCTCCAGTCCAAACTCCTGTTGCTAAATTTGGTACAATTCCCATAAACCAACCATCAGATTGGTTTTGTGTGGTTCCTGTTTTACCTGCAATTGCATTGTCGAAATTATAAGGAAAACCTGTAACTATTTTTGGATATCCAGTATAATTAGATCTTAAACGAACACCTGAACCAGATTGTGTAACACCTTCTAATAAGTTTAAAACTACATAAGCAGACTCTTCGCTAAGAACCTCTTTTGTTTCTGGTGTAAATTCTTCTAAAACGGTTCCGTTTTTATCTTCAATTCTTGTAATAATCATTGGACTTACACGCAAACCTCTGTTTGCGAAAGTTGAATATGCACTTACCATTTCTAGTAATGATAAATCTACTGCGCCTAATGCAATAGAAGGATTTGATGGAATATCGGATTTTATTCCTGCAGATTTTGCTAAACGAACTACATTTTCTGGTGTTACCATGTCTATTAATCTAGCAGAAATTGTGTTTACAGAACCCGCTAAACCATCTTTAAGTGTAAGCATTCCACCATATTGTTGATTGGAATTTTCTGGTGTCCAAGGTTCTGGAATTCCGTATTTTCCTTTAGGAATTGTGTAAGGTATGTTTGGTAATTGGTCGCAAGGAGACATGCGTAATTGATTAATTGCGGTAGCATAAACGAATGGCTTAAAAGTAGAACCTACTTGTCTTTTTTGTTGTTCTACTGCATCAAATTTAAAATGTTTATAGTTTACACCACCAACCCAAGCTTTTATATGACCAGATTGTGGCTCTATAGATAGTAATCCAGAACGTAAAAAATATTTGTAATATCTGATAGAATCTATTGGAGACATTATAGTATCAATATCTCCTTTGTGAGAAAACACACTCATTTCTGTTTTCTTCTTGAAAACTTCGTTGATGTATTTTTCTGATTTACCTGCTAATTTTAAGCGCTTATAACGATCTGAGTTTTTCTTTCCTCTTTCTAATATTGCGTTGATATCGCTTTTTTCAATATCATAAAATGGTGCCGTTTTATTTTTCTTCTGTTCTTTAAAAAAGAAACTTTGTAGGTTTGCCATATGCTCGTTTACAGCTTCTTCTGCATATTGTTGCATTCTAGAATCTATAGTTACGTATATTTTTAAACCGTCTCTAAAAATATCATATTCTTCGCCATTTGGTTTTGGATGTTCTTGTACCCATTTGCGCATAACTTTTTGTAAGTGACCTCTAAAATAGGTTGCATAACCTTCGTTATGGCTTTCTGGTGTATAATTTATTTTTAATGGTAATTTTTGAAGTGAGTCTTTTTCTTGCTTAGTTATAAAACCATTCTTATACATTTGTGCAAATACAACATTTCTTCTTGTTAAAGATTTACCTTTTGAAATTTCTCTATTTGGGTTGAATTGTCTAGGATTTTTTAACATTGCAACTAATATTGCTGACTCTTGTAAATCTAATTCATTTGCTTCTTTACCAAAATAAATTCTGGCTGCAGAACGAATACCTGAGGCATTAAATAAAAAGCCTTGTGTGTTTAAATACATCGCAATGATTTCTTGCTTTGTATATTGGCGCTCGAGTTTTACAGCAACTATCCACTCTTTTGCTTTTTGTAATACCCTTTTAAAAATGTTACTTGAAGCTCTTTTTGTAAATAAGTTCTTCGCTAATTGCTGGGTTATGGTACTTGCGCCACCACTACCTGGTTTCAAAACCGCTCTTGCAGTTCCTTTAAAATCAATACCTGTATGTTCGTAAAAACGTTCGTCTTCTGTGGCAATTAATGCTTTTACTAAGTTGTCTGGTAATTCTCTAAAATGAATTGGTGTTCTATTTTCAGTTGCGTATTTTCCAATGGTTTTGCCATCAATAGAAATAACTTCTGTAGCTAAATTTGTTTGAGGGTTTTCTAATTCTTCAAATGATGGTAATGGGCCAAAACCACCAACTGAAGCAATAAAAAATAGTAATAGTATAAGTCCAAAACCTCCTAAAATGATACCCCAAAACCACTTTACGTATTTTTTAAAATCTGTTTTTTTTTCTGTTGCCATTTTTATTTACTTATTTTTTCTATGCTTAAACCAACGTCTGTGATTCCTTTTAAAAAAGGTATTGGATTGACTTCACCATTTTTTCTCATTGCTTGTTTTATACTTAACTGATAATCTCCTGAGAAAGGAAATATTTTATGTTCTTTATAGAATAATTTGTTGTCTTTTATTTCTGTAAAACCATTTCCTAAAAAGCGTCCAGAAGCGTCTGCCATTTGATATTGTAATGTATCTATAACTTCTGTTCCGTTTGGAAATTTTAAATTAGTTATTATGTATAAATTACTAAACTCAAATTTATTATTGTTTCGTATGTTTATGAACAAATTTTTAGGCTGAATGGTATCTTTTACCATAAAATCAAACACAATATTTTCATTAGCTTTCCAAGAACTGTTTTCTAATGATTTATATTGATTAAATTCTGTATTTTCATCACAAGAAATTAGAAAAATCGATATTAAAATTAAGAAAAAAACTTTATTTCTTTTCGGAATCGCCAGCATTATTTGGTTTGTTATTTTTACGATTTCTATTATTTCGTCTTGGTTTGTTTGTCTTTTTTACCTCACCTTTTGGTTGACTTTCATCTGATTTTGCATTCGGATTTGGTCTTAGTCTAGGTTTTGATTTTGGATTTCCGTTTTCAGCTTTTGGCTGGTTTGGTTTTGCGTTCGGGTTTGGCCTTGGTTTTGGTTTTTGTTGTTTTGCTGCTGGTTTCCTTTTTTGATTAGGTTTTCCTTGTGTTTTATTAGCTACAGCACCAACTGGTTTTTTCTTGTTTTTATTTCTGTTGTTTCTTCTACGTTTGCTGGTTTTTGGAACATCAAAACGTGTTAAACTGTCTTGACCAACTGCATCTTCAAAATCTACTTTTACTAAAACTTCTACATCAGATTCATATTCTTCTAACGTTGCAGATTTCTCATTATTTTTATTTAATTCGATAATTTCTAAAACTTGATCTAATGTTAATCGAAACCATTTGAATCGTTCTTCTTTATAAGTATACCATAGATATTGTTTAAAAATATCCATTTTTACAAAAACGGCTTCTCCTTTTTCTGTTTTTAATACTACATCTTGCTTTGGAAAGGTTTTTAAAGCATCCAAATAGGTGTCTAATTCAAAGTTTAAACAACACTTCAATTTTCCACATTGACCTGCTAGTTTTAGTGGGTTTAAAGATAATTGTTGATAACGTGCAGCAGAAGTTGTTACTTTTCTAAAATCTGTTAACCAAGTAGAACAACATAGCTCTCTACCACAAGAACCTACTCCACCTAATCTTGCAGCTTCTTGTCTTGCGCCTACTTGTTTCATTTCTACTCGAATGGAAAATGCGCTTGCTAAATCTCTAATTAATTGTCTAAAATCTACTCTAGTTTCTGCAGTATAGTAAAAAGTGGCTTTGTTTCCATCACCTTGATATTCTACGTCAGACAGTTTCATTTGCAAACCTAAACGCCCCAAAATTTCTCTTCCTCTACGTTGAGTTTCTTCTTCTTTAGCTCTTGCTTGTTGCCAAATATCAATATCTCTTTGGCTTGCTTTTCTGTAAATTTTCTTTACATCTTCATGATCTTCAGTAATTTTGCGCTTTTTCATTTGCACTTTTACCAATTCTCCTGCTAAAGAAACAGTTCCAATATCATGACCTGGCGAACCTTCTACAGCTACAATATCGCCCATGGTTATGGGTAAATTATCTGGATTTTTATAAAAATGTTTTCTCCCGTTTTTAAAACGTACTTCGAAAATATTGAATTTTTCTTGTCCACTTGGCAACGTCATATTGGATAACCAATCGAAAACAGCTAGTTTGTTGCTACCACTTCCACAGGTTCCAGAACCACAATTACCATTACTTTTACATCCTCTTGGTACGCCATTTTCTGTTGTACCACAACTTCCACATGCCATGTAATTTTATATTTTTAGAAAAGCTCGAAGCTTTTTACCGTTCATAATTTGATTATCAAGCTACTACATAAAAGCAACTTAACAAAGTCTAATCAGTAAATATATGAAAATGGATTGATAAGTAAAAGGTAAAATTTTGACAAAAAAAAGCTCTCGAATTTCGAGAGCTTTGTTATATAAGTTTTTAATTTACTTCTTAAATTTTAAAACCTCACTTCTACCTTTTTTGAAGATTTTATTGCTGTTTCCT
This sequence comes from Polaribacter aestuariivivens, assembly GCF_005885675.1. GTDB lineage: Bacteria > Bacteroidota > Bacteroidia > Flavobacteriales > Flavobacteriaceae > Polaribacter > Polaribacter aestuariivivens. The sequence continues at coordinate 289,824 of NZ_VANR01000003.1, read as the reverse complement.
TTTCCTTTTCGAAGTTCTTTTTGCTCTTCGTAAGGCAAGTGAATTATTTCTTGACAATCTGTAGAACAGGTATTTTCCATTGCTTCTGAACACTCATCACATTGAATGAATAATAGGTGGCAAGCTTCGTTTGCACAGTTAGTATGTGTATCACAAGGTTTTCCACATTGGTGACAATTGGAAATTACATCGTCTGTAATTTTTTCTGCTCTTCTATGATCAAACACAAAATTTTTACCAATGAACTTGTTTTCAATTCCTTCTTCATTTACTTGACGTGTGTATTCTATAATACCACCTTCTAACTGAAAAACGTTTTTAAAACCTTTATGCTTGTAATAGGCTGATGCTTTTTCACAACGAATTCCACCAGTACAATACATCAATAAATTCTTATCTTCTTTATTGTCTTTTAAATCTTCTTCAATAATATCTAAGGAATCTCTAAAGGTATCTACATCTGGAGTTATGGCGCCATCAAAATGTCCAATTTCGCTTTCGTAATGGTTTCGCATATCTACACAAACTGTATCTGGATTTGCTAACATTTCATTGAATTCTTTTGCGTTTAAATGTACTCCTTTGTTTGTTACATCAAACGTTTCGTCATTTAAACCATCCGCAACAATTTTATCTCTTACTTTTACTTTTAGCTTTAAAAACGATTTATTGTCTTGCTCAATTGCAATATTTAAACGGATGTCTTTTAAGAAAGAGATGCTATCTAATTGGTCTTTTAAAGCATATAAATTTTCAGAAGGAACAGAAAGTTGCGCATTTATACCTTCGTAAGAAACATAAATTCGTCCAAGAACGTCTAAAGCGTTCCATTCTAAGAATAATTTGTCTCTAAATAATTGTGGGTTTTTTATCTTATGATATTGATAAAAAGAAATTGTGAGGCGATCTTTACCAGCTTCATCAATTAATGCAGCACGTTCTTTTGCGCTTAACTTATTGTACAGTTGCATGCTATACTTTTTTAGTTAATGATTATTTTATAAAAGGCAAAATTACAAATAATTGCTGAAAGCAAAAAGCTGATAAACAGGTTTAGCCCAGATTGAAACGGCATCCTTTTTTGAAGTATGAAAAAAAGATATAATGGAAAGCTGGAAAAAGCTCTAAAAAAATAATTTTATATCAATTTGTTAAAAATTAAACAATACAAATTATTTCGGTAAATATTTATAAAAAGAATGTGTAGAATTTATTTTGTTAGCATCTTTGTAGTATCAAAAAAAATATAAAAAATGAAAATAGCTGTAGTTGGCGCAACTGGAATGGTTGGCACAGTAATGTTAAAAGTTTTAGAAGAACGTAATTTACCAATTACCGAATTAATTCCTGTAGCTTCAGAAAGATCTGCTGGAAAAAAATTATCTTATAAAGGAAAAGAATGTACCATTGTAACTTTAGCTGATGCTGTAAAAATGAAACCAGATGTGGCATTGTTTTCTGCTGGTGGAGATACTTCATTGGAATGGGCTCCAAAATTTGCTGAAGTTGGTACTACTGTTATCGATAATTCTTCTGCTTGGAGAATGGATCCTGATAAAAAATTAGTGGTTCCTGAAATTAATGGTGATGTTTTAACTGCAAATGATAAAATTATTGCAAATCCAAATTGTTCAACCATTCAATTAGTAATGGCTTTGGCACCTTTGCATGATAAATATAAAATGAAACGCGTGGTTATTTCTACCTATCAATCTGTGTCTGGAACTGGTGTAAAAGCAGTACAGCAACTAGATAATGAAGAAGCTGGAATTGATGGAGAAATGGCATATCCTCATAAAATTGGTAGAAACGCATTGCCTCATTGTGATATTTTTTTAGAAAATGGCTACACAAAAGAGGAGATGAAGTTGGTAAAAGAGCCAAAGAAAATTTTACGTGACAATTCTTTTTCTGTAACAGCAACTGCTGTTAGAATTCCTACTGCTGGTGGTCATTCCGAAGCTGTAAACGTTCAGTTTGAAAATGATTTTGATTTGGCAGATGTTCGCAAAATTTTAAGTGAAACTTCTGGAGTTATAGTACAAGATGATTTAGCAAACAACCTATACCCAATGCCAATTAATGCACACGATAAAGATGAAGTATTTGTTGGACGAATTAGAAGAGACGAATCTCAAGAAAATACCTTAAATTTGTGGATTGTTGCAGATAACTTAAGAAAGGGAGCTGCTACAAATACAGTTCAAATAGCTGAATATTTAATCGAAAATAATTTAGTTTAAAATCTTTTAAGTTTTTACTTGTCATTTTGAGCGAAATGAAATGAAGTCGAAAAATCTTTATTAAATTGGTTTTTAGATTTATCCACAAGACTGAAATGATAACATACTTTTAAAAAAAATATTTTAATGGCAACTTTTCACAAAGTAAACATACAAGAAATTAAACAAGAAACCGCAGACGCGGTTTCTGTTGTATTTAATATACCTGATAATTTAAAAGCAAATTTTAATTTTACTGCAGGACAATACATTACACTACAAAAAGAAATTAAAGGAGAAGAAATTAGAAGAGCTTATTCTATTTGTTCTACACCACAAAGTGGCGAAATTAGAGTAGCCATAAAAAAAGTGGAAAATGGAACATTTTCTGTGTACGCAACTTCTGATTTAAAAGTTGGTGACGAGATTGAAATTACTGCTCCAGAAGGTCGCTTTTTATTAGATACAACTCCAAATAAAAATTACATTGCATTTGCTGCAGGCTCTGGAATTACACCTATTTTATCAATGGTAAAAACGGTTTTAGAAACAGAACCAACAGCAACATTTACCTTAATTTATGGTAATAAATCAATTGCAGATACTATTTTTTATAATGATTTATTAGACTTAAACGAAGCGTATGAGAATTTTAACTTAGAGTTTGTTTGCAGTAGAGAACGACAAGAAAACATGTTGTTTGGTAGAATTGATAGTGCTTTTACAAATTTTTTTATCAAAAATAAATACAAACAAATTTCTTTTGATACTGCTTTTTTATGTGGGCCTGAAGAAATGATTCATACAGTTTCAGATACATTAAAAAACGGTGGTTTTTCTGAAGAAAATATTCATTTTGAATTATTTACAACCTCTGTTGATGAAAATGCAGCAGATGAAATTAAAGAAGGTACAACTGCAATTACGGTGCTTTTAGATGATGAAGAAACTACATTTACAATGTCACAAACCGACAATATTTTAGCGGCTAGTTTACGCAATGATTTAGACCCACCTTACTCATGTCAAGGTGGAGTTTGCAGTTCTTGTTTAGGAAAAGTAACTGAAGGAAAAGCAGTAATGGTTAAAAACTCTATTTTAACTGATGGCGAAATAGAAGAAGGTTTGGTTTTAACTTGTCAAGCGCATCCTACAACATCCAAAATTACGATTGATTTTGATGATGTTTAAAAAAGTTACTAGAGTATCAAAAAATTAAAAAATTTATATTTTATTTAAAAAAGGATGGAAAACCCATCCTTTTTTTTACACTTCAATTAAAAAATAGTATTTTTAGGCAATGGATTTTTACGACTTTAAAAATGCTTTCTTTATAGGTTTTTTCATGGCTTTTATGATTGGACCTGTTTTTTTTATGCTTATTCAAACCAGTATTTTAAAAGGCGCAAGAGCCGCAATTGCTTTTGATTTAGGTGTAATTTTAGGTGATGTAAGTTTTATACTAATTGCTTATTACGGAAGTAGATCTTTACTTGAAAAAATAAAAGACGATCCTCGTTTATTTTTTATTGGTGGTTTGGTATTAATCATTTACGGTTTAATTACCTATTTAGATAAATCTAATAAAAAAGAAGCTATTGAAACTTCTAAAATGGTAGATGTTCCTATTAAAAACAATTACCTAAAATTATTTGTAAAAGGTTTTTTCTTAAATTTTATAAATATTGGTGTTCTGGCTTTTTGGTTAGGAACTGTTTTGGTAATTGGACCAACACTAGACATGAATCAAAATGCTATTTTCTCTTATTTTGGTGTAATTTTAATTGGCTACTTTGTAACTGATATTGGTAAAATATTGTTAGCGAAACAACTAAAAAGTAAAATGACTCCCATGGTTGTTTACAAAGTAAAAAAAATAATGGGTATTTTATTAATTGTATTTGGCTTTCTGCTAATGTTAAAAGGATTTATTCCTAACGAAAAAATTGATGAGTTTTTGCATTAAAAACTTATTAAATTAAACTACAATTACTTCATTTTAAAAAACATTATTGTAATATTAGAATTTAAAATCAATCTAGAGATTTTTTAATTAATATATTAATAAAAAAAGACCTCACAGATTTTAAATATCTATGAGGTCTTTTTATATTTCAGAAAAAATCTAATGTTATTTGTAAATGTTATTGTCTAAATTAACATCTTGCATTAATTTACTTTTATCAATTTCAACAGATTTTACAACTTTAGAAGCCTCAAAAGAATACGTTGGCATTGCCCAACCCCAATCTTCTAAAATTGTTGCATTTGTTGGTTTGTTGCCTCTCATCATTCTTAAGGGTATATTAAAACTTTCTGTAGAACCATCTGTATAGGTTACCTCTAAATCAATTGGCATTGGCATTTGACCTATTCTTTCTAAAGTAATTGTTTTTCCATTTACAGATTTTATTCCATAATCAATTGTATGTGTAGTTTGTGTCCATTCATTCAAATACCAATCTAAATGAATTCCAGATACTTTTTCCATAGAACGCTTAACGTCATTTGGTGTTGGATGCTTAAAACTAAAATCGTTAAAGTATTTTTTAAGTCCTTTTGCAACATTTTCTGGTCCAATTACATATTCTAATTGAGATAAAAATAAACTACCTTTTCCATAACTTCCAACACTATAAGCTGCATTTAAATTATATCTATCAGCATGTGTTGTTAAAGGTTCTTCAATATTATTTTTTACTAAATAATTGTAACCTCTATTTGGACCTGCATTAGGGTTTCCATCACCTTTCTTTAAAATTTCGTGTGATGCTTTACTTGAAATGTATGAAGTAAAACCTTCATCCATCCAAGGATGTTTACTTTCATTAGACGCTAATAAAAATTGAAACCAAGTATGCGCCATTTCGTGTGCTGTTACTCCAAAAAGACTTCCAAAGCTTCTTTCTCCGGTAATTAAAGTAGACATTGCATATTCCATACCACCATCACCACCTTGTATTACTGAATATTGCTTGTATGGATATTGACCTACATTTTTAGAAAAATATGCCATTAACTCTGCTGTTGGTTCTTGTAAATCTTTCCAGTTTTTTAAATATTTAGCATCCAAAGTTTTCTTATATAAGAAATGTAAATCTATACCAACAGGCATTCTTAAAATATCATGATTGTAATCTGGATCTGCAGCCCACATAAAATCGTGTACGTTTGGTGCTTTAAAGTGCCATGTTAATTTATTTGTATTCGGAACATTTAAAGGTTTCGATTTATCTTCATAACCATGACCTATTTCTTGAGGGTTTTGTAAATAACCTGTTCCACCAACAACATAATTTCTATCGATTGTTAATTTTACATCAAAATTACCCCAAACTCCATGAAATTCACGAGCAATGTAAGGTGGCGTATGCCAACCTTCAAAATCGTATTCCGCCATTTTTGGATACCATTGAGACATAGAAAGCGCTACACCTTCTTTACTATCTCTTCCAGAACGTCTAATTTGAAGTGGAACTTGTGCGTCGAAATCCATATCAAACGTAACGCTTTCACCAGATTTTATTGGTGTATTTAAGGTAACCTCTAAAATTGTACCTACAGTTTCATAAGAAACAGGAGTTCCGTTTTGTGTTAATGAGTTTACTTTTATGTATCCAATTTCATCTTCATTTAGTTTGCTAATTCTATCTCTAACTCTACCATCTGGATCTTTGATGTTTAATGAACGAACATCCATTTGAGAACCTGGTTGAAAAGCATTAAAGTATAAGTGGTAGTATACTTTGTTTAATTCGTCTGGAGAATTATTTGTGTAAACAGCTTTTTGTACTCCTTTGTATTGGTGCTTTTCAGCATCCATATTTATTTCCATAGCATAATCTATATGCTGTTGCCAATAAGTAGTAAAAGGAGCATCGTTTTTTTGTTGATAACTAACAGCTTTTTTATTGGCACATGAAGCTACAAAAGTGGTTACAAAAACTAAAATTAGAATTTTTTTCATATTTATTTTTGGTTTAATTTGATATAAAAATAAAAAATAGCGATGAGTAAATCGCTATTTCTTATAAAATTATTTTTTTCCGTTTACAATACTATCTGCCATTTTTAAGGCATTGTAGGCATTTACAACCCTACCTGAAACAGATAAATCTGAGAAAGGAACTTTTTCTCCTTCAGGGTTTTGCCTGCTTTGTGAACCTGGTTTTATGACATTGAAATTAATTTTAATTCCTGAGTTCATTAGAATATGTTTTACCTGACTTGCAGATAATTGTGGATAATAAGAACGAACCAAAGCTGCAACCCCTGCAGCAGATGGAGCTGCCATAGATGTTCCACTATTAAAATCGTATTTATCTAATGGCATTGTAGCATAAATATCTACACCTGGTGCAAAAACATCAACGTTTTTCTTTCCGTAGTTAGAAAAAGATGCTGGTAAATTTTCATCATAACTAGCACTCATTGCGCCAACAGTTAAAACATTGTCAGAAATTTCTGTGTTTAAGTCTTCTGAATCATTTGGAAACGTTTTTACTTCATCAATATCATCACCATCATTTCCTGCTGCATTTACAATTAAAACATCATTTTTTGCTGCATATTTAATTGCATCGTAAACCCATTGTTTGTTTGGTGAATATGCTTTACCAAAACTTGTATTAATTACTTTTGCTCCATTATCTACTGCATATCTAATTCCTAAAGCCACATCTTTATCATGTTCATCTCCATCTGGAACAACTCTTACAGCCATAATTTTTACATTATTGGCTACACCATTTACACCTTTTCCGTTATTTCTAGAAGCAGCAACAATACCTGCTACGTGTGTACCATGACTTTCTAGGTCTTTAGAACCTATTACGTTGTTGTTTCCATAAAATTTATCATTAATATCGTATAAATTATCAGGTAAAGATTGACGTGCATTAAAGTCTAAATCGTAACTTTTAGATGCTTCTTTTCCTTTTTTGTAATCCATTAATTGCTTTTTGTAGTTTAGCAGTTCTTGTTCAGAAGCACCTCTACTTAAAAGGTTGGTAATGTCTGCAATTTTTGCTGCCATTTTTGGATCTGTAGGTTTTGCCTTTTTTAAATCGTCAATAGTGTAATTATCTTTACCGATAAAAGCTCTAACGTCTTTAAAATTTTGCTCAATTTGATTGATACGTTCAGCAGTTTGTGCTAAATTGACTAACTCTTGTTTGTGAGCTTCTACAGATTTTGTATATTTTTCTTTTAACTTTAAGTATTGTTCAAATTCAGCTTTATCAGTATCAGCAATTTCTGAAGCTTTTTTATCACCAAATTTATCCATTCCTCTTTTTACAATTCTTGTTAGCTCTAATTGATCTGCATTTACAATTGTTCCGTCTTTGCTTCCTAAAAAATTCCACCCATGAATATCATCAACATATCCATTTTTATCATCATCTATATTGTTTCCAGCAATTTCTTTTGGATTTGTCCATGCAACATCTTTTAAATCTTCATGCTCTACATCAGTTCCAGAATCTGCAATACCTACAATAACTGTTGTTCCTTTTTTATTTTGAACAAATTCGTATGCTTTGGCTATACTCATTCCTGGAATAGAATCTGTTAACAAATCTAAATGACTCCAAGTTTGTCTTTCATTTTCTGAAAACGCTCCTTTTTTTGCAGGTATGTTTATTACATTATCACTACCATTTGGTACTGGAATTGTTGCGATTGATGATTTACAACTTGCAAATAAAATACCAGCAACTGCTGTAAACATTATTGGTTTTAATACTCTCATTTCTCTTTTCTCTTATTAAAATATATCTGTAAATTTATGTGTGTTTTTTAATCTGACTCCTTTTTCTGTATGTTGCACTGTACACAATTCATTCTGTGCATCATGCTCTAAAAAAAGATAGTAATTATTGTCTGCAGCTTCGTTTAAAAAGGCTGCTTTTTCTTTGATTGTTAATAAAGGTCTTGTATCATATCCCATGACATATGGTAAAGGAATGTGGCCAACTGTTGGTAATAAATCTGCCATAAAAACAATGGTTTTACCTTGGTATTTTATTTTTGGCAACATTTGTTTTTCTGTATGACCATCCATAAAAAGTACATCAAAACCAATTTGATCTTTATAATTACTATGTATAAATTCTAATTGTCCGCTTTCTTTTATAGGATTAATGTTTTCTTTTAAAAATGACGCTTTTTCTCTCGGATTTGGTTCTGTAGCCCATTTCCAATGTTTTTGATTAGACCAAAATTTTGCATTTTTAAATGCGGGTTGCAATAATGTTTTTTGATTGTTCCATTCAATTACACCTCCACAATGATCAAAATGCAAATGTGTTAAAAATACATCCGTTATATCATTTCTATGAAAACCATATTTTTTCAATGAAGTGTCTAAAGAAAAATCGCCAAATAAATAATAATAACCAAAAAACTTGTCTGACTGTTTTTCACCTAAACCAGTGTCAATTAAAATAAGTCGGTTTCCATCTTCAATTAGCATGCATCGCATACTCATTTCTATTAAATTATTAGCATCTGCAGGATTGGTTTTTTGCCAGATAGTTTTAGGAACCACACCAAACATTGCACCACCATCTAACTTAAAATTTCCTGTTTCTATAGGATAAATCTTCATTTTATAAAAATTAAAAAAATCATTAAAAACTATTTTAAAAATAATAATTTAATGATTTATAATATCTTAAAATACAAATTTTTAAAAAATTGCATTTCACAAAGATGAAGAATTTATTATAGTTTTCTGTTAAGAAAAATCTAATACTTTAAGATGTATAGCTAGGTTTTTTAGCAGATTTATCAATTTTAATTTTGCTTAAAAGTTTTGTTATTTTTAAAACTGCAAAAACACCAATTGCAAGACCAGTAATAACCATAACCAATTGTAAGTCTAAAAAAGTTTCACTTGTTTGTATTGGGTCTGGTGGTAAAATTTGTAAAGCCATGGTTTTAATATGTTATTTATTCAAATATAATTTTGTTTCGAAAAAATTTCAGTTGTTTTACGACGAATGGTAAAGAACAATCGATTAACAGCGGTTATTTAAAAATAACAGTTTTTAATTGAAACTTTTAATCCTATAAACCAAATGGATTTTTAAAACTAAAATGATAAATAGTGAATTTAACGCATTTAAAAAAGTAGCGTAATTTGCAGAATTTGCATAAGAAGTTTTTAAAAACATTGTATAGGGATTCATGTTTTGTAATTGACAACTATTCTTTATTCAAGAATTTAACGCAATATATAAATATTTAATTAAAAATTAAGAAAAATTTAACTTTTTACAATAATGTTATTGAATTTCAATAGTTTGACTTATTTCGTTTCCTAAATTATCAATTACAGTAAGGGTGTATTTTCCACGTTTTATCGTAGTTGAAAACTCGTGTTTCTGGTAGGTTTTTCCTAAAAAAGTAGTATTTAAATACCAAAATAAACTTGCATTATTGTTGGAATGTGCGACTTTAAAAACCACTTTGTTTTTAATTCCATTAAAATCTTTAGGTAAAAAAATTGTACTTTTTTCTGTTGGGTATATAAATTTCATTACGTTGCTATTTTCTCCCAAACAATCATTTCTAAACTTTGGCAGTGTTTTATAAAACGGATTTTTGTTCTTGTAATAGTATTCCATTAAAGGCGGCAAAACAAACCATGATTTCTGTTTGATATTCTCTAGGTTTTCACAAGAAGTATTTACTTGATATTTTTCTGAAACATTTACATTTACCAGAAAGTGAAAAGGACATGGTGCTGTTTTTAAACCAGCATTTTGAATAAATTGTAGCTTTTTATCTTCGCAAATTTCAGTAGCTCTATATCCACTTTTTGTGCAAATTTTAATTTCTGTCATTTCGTCAAAAGGTGTTGAAAACCATTCTGAATTTGGTAGCTTATCAAAAACATCAAATAAAATAGGTGCTGCAGTTTGTACGCCAACCAAACCTGGTCTTCCTTCACCATCTGCGTTTCCAACCCAAACACCCACTACAAAATCTTTTGTGATGCCAATTGCCCAAGCATCTCTAAAACCAAAACTGGTTCCGGTTTTCCAAGCAATTTGTTTAGACGAATCAAAAAACTCCCAATTTTCTTCGGCATTTGGCCTGTTTACTTCTTTTAAACTTTCGAAAGTGAGGTAAATGGAAGCTGCATCAAAAATATTTTTTTCTGCTGATTTTTTTCCAAAATGGATTTTTTGATCAGCATAAAAAGTAGGTTCTGTAAATTCGTTTGTAAAATATCTGCTTGAATTTTTAGTATAATTATTTACTGTTGATGCCATTGATGCGTAACTTTTGCATAAATCCCAGAGGTTACTTTCTGCACCACCTAAAGCCAAAGTTAATCCGTAATGATTTGCATTTTCATGTAAATTTTTTAATTGTAATTTTTGTAAATAATGATAAAATTTTTCCAAACCAAAACTTTGCAACATCCTTACTGTTGGTACGTTTAAAGATTTTGACAAAGCCAATTTTGCAGAAATTGCCCCTGCATAATTTTTATTAAAATTTTCTGGTTGATAGCTCCCAAAGTTTGTTGGAACATCTGCCACTAACGTATTTGGTAAAATTTCACCTGCATCTAACATTGCAGCGTATAAAAAAGGTTTTAAAATACTTCCTGTACTTCTTGGCTTGTCTATAACATCAACATCTTTTTGGTGTTTTTTGTCTGTTGGTGAATTGCCAACATAACTTAATACTTCTCTTTTTTTTACGTCTAAAACCAAAACAGCAATATTGTAAATTTCATTTTTATTTAAAACATTGTAGTGTTTTTTTACAATTTCATTTGTTTGATTTTGTAGTTTTTTATCAATCGTTGTTTTTACAAATTTCCCTTTATTTGTTTTGTTTATTTTTTGCAATAAATGTGGTGTAATTTGAGGAATTGCATATGCTTTTTGAGGCAATTCTTCAAGAATTGATAATTCATACGTTAAAGAATCTATTACTTTTTTTATAAGTAATTTTTTTAATAACCGATTTCTTTTTGATAATAGTTTATGCTGATTTTTCCCTGGATAAATCAAGTTTGGTGCATTTGGCAATACTGCTAAAGTTGCAGCTTCTGCCCAAGACAAATCTGTAGCTTTTCTATTAAAATACCTCCAAGAAGCCGCATCTAAACCTACAACATTTCCTCCAAAAGGTGCATTTGAACTCCAAAAAGCAATAATTTCTTCTTTACTTGCTCTTATTTCTAAACGAGTTGCTAAGATGAGCTCTTTTAGTTTTTCAAAATACGTTCTATCTCTATTATCTCTACTTAATCTTATTACTTGCTGTGTAATGGTACTTCCTCCTCTTTTAACTTTTCCAGCTTGTAAATTTTGTTTTAAAGCTTTAAAAATTGAAACTGGATTAAATCCAGGATGTTTGTAAAAATGCTCATCTTCAAACTGAATTAAACAGGTTTTGAATTTATTTGGTACACTATCATTATGAGGAAAACGCCACTGACCATCATTTGCAATTAACGCACCTAATAATTGATTGTTTTTACTTGTTATAACTGTTGATGTTGGTTTGGTAAACAACTCTTTTGGCAAACAAAAAGCATAGAATATCAAGAAAACTGCTAGAAATATTGTTTTCTTTTTATGTCGTTTTATGTAGTTTTTGATGTTCAAGCTTTCTATTTTTTTCGAATGTTATTTAGAAATAAGCCTTTTTAGACGATTGAGAAATATTATAATAAAAACTAATTCTTTGAGATTTCTCCTTTCGTTGAAATGAAATTCTTACTTTTAATTCACCTTATTTATTTAATTACTTCAATCCAATTTCCTTTAGTTCTTACTAAATAATCATTGTCATACATCGCTTCTACTTGAATTCCTGGTAAATAATAGTTACCTAAATAAGCTGCATTTAGTAATACTGTAAAGGTTTTTGTTTCTGATGTTCTTCTACCTTTATTTAAATCGAAATAGAAATTTACGCGATCATCTTTAATATCTGTGTAACGTGCTTCACTTTTAGCAGTAGTTCCAAAATCTGTAAAACGTGTATTTACAATTTCCCATCCAGAAGGAAAAATTTGTGTTAATGCAATGTCTTTAACTGTTTCATTTTTGGGATTGCTTACCATAATTTTTGCCACAAAATCTTGTCCTTGTTTTAACTTGTTTACATCAATTGTTTTGCCCTGTAAATCTTTATAATCTATAGAAATACTCAAACCTCTTCTTTCTGAAATTTCATCACCCAATGGTAGTTTTCCTAAGTTTATAACTCTTGCGAAAACAACATTATTTTCGTTGTTTTTAATGCTAATGGAGTTTTTACCATCTGTAATATTTAACTTTCTTTGAATCATGGAAAGCTGAGTTTTTACAGTTTCTGATTTTCCATTATTTGTAAGATTTACTTCAATTGCTTTTCCACCATTTTTTACTACCATTTTGCCAATAGCCATTAAGCTAAAAGCAGTAGTTTGTGTACTCATCCATTGATTACTCGATAAATCTTTTGCGATATCTTTTGCTATCTTTTGAACATTGTTGTGACTTGTAATTAACATCGTTTCTAAAGCCATGGCTTTATTTCTTGTTGTAGAACCATAACTGTAAGAATAGTAACCAGAAAAGCTTAAACTGGCTTTTTCCATAATTTTTGTACTAGCTTCTTTTTGACCAACTAAGGCATAAGCAGCTGCCAAACGCCATTTTGCTTCATTGGAAATTTGCTTAAATTCACGCAATCTGTTCATCGCAGATAAATCTGCACTTCCTGCTAAAGCCAAGGTGTATAATCTGTAAGCCTGCGATAAATCTCTTGAATAATTGCTGTAATTTGGACGCCAACTTCTTGCAGCATTTTTTTGATATTTTATAAAATTACTCTTAAAAGTTAATGGTAAAACAAAGCCTTTTTTCTCAGCCTCTAGCATAAAATGGCCAGCATATGTGGTTCCCCAATCATCAACATAATTTTCTCCAATCCAATAACTTAAACCACCATTTGCTTTTTGAAAATTACCCAATCTTTTTATTCCGTTTTCTATATTTTTTTGAATTTCTCTTTTCTTTTTTGATGTTAAATCGAAAATATCATTTAAAAATAATTGAGGAAAAACACTAGAAGTTGTTTGCTCCACACAACCATGAGGATATTGAATTAAATATTGCAGCCTGCCTGTAAAGTTTATTTGTGGAATGGTAGATAGTTCTAAAATTGCTTGATTAGATCCTTTTACCCCAAACGTATTAAAATTGATAGTTTCTGCTTGTTTCTTTTTTATACTTTTATCAATAATTTTTGATGTTATTGGGTTTGGATTTAAAACATCTAACTCAACTTTATAGGTTGCTTTCTCTCCATTTCCAGATGCAATAACCTCAACAGTATTCATGCCATTAGCATTTAAAACATCTAATTGAAAATACACCATTTTTTCATCTGGTTTATCAAAATTAATGGCTTTTGTTTTATTGCCAATAACTGAAATACCGTTGGAAGTTTTTACTTGAACATTTACATTTTTTACTTTTTTATCCATGGCAAAAACGGTAATTGGAAGCGTAACTTTTTCTTTTGGTGACAATTTTCTTGGCAATGTTGCCAATACCATCAAAGGTTTTTTAACAGGAACCGCTTTTTCTATATTTCCAAAAGCTTCTTTACGAACATCACCAGCAATTACCATTGTTCTAACAGAACCAATATAATTTGGTAAGGTAATTTTGTGCGTTTTTGTAGTTCCTTTTTCTAATTGAAATGGTCCTAAATATTTTACAACAGGTTTAAATCTGTTAGCTTTTTGGTTTTTTCCTTTGGCAATGTTTCCATCTCCACCAATGGCAAAAACCTGATCTATACTTCCTGAATAAGCACCGATTACATCGTCAAAAATATCCCAGGTTTTTACACCTAAAGCTTCTCTTGCATAAAAATAGCTATGTGCATTTGGAGTTTTAAACCTTGTTAAATCAAGCAAACCTTCTTCAACAACAGCTAAAGTATATGTCATTTCTTTATTGTTTTTTTCAGAAATTTTTACTGTAAATTCTTTTTGTGGTTGAAGTTCATTTGGCATAGAAATTTGCGGTTGTAATATGGTATTTTTGTCTTCTATCATAAGAGGAATTACCCCAAACAAACGAATTGGTAAGTCGTTTTCTGTAACTTGATGTGGTTGTAATAATGAAATATTTACAAACACGTTTGGAGCCATATTTTTCTTAATAGGAATTTCTACAGAAGTAGTACCTTTTTGAGTTGCAACCCATTTTGTTTCTAAAACTTTTGTACCATTTTCTATACTAATTAGTGCATTCCCTTTGCTTCCTGAAGGAAAAGTGATTTTTGCAGTTTCACCAACATTGTATTTTTCTTTGTCTGCAGAAAATACCAACATTTTTGCAGCTTCCTTATTTGCAGAACCAGTATTTTGCCACCAGTTTTTATAAAAATAGGCAGTTCTACCTGTTGCGTGACCACTTTTTTTATCTATCACTCGTATTAGAAACCTACCTCTGTCTTTTTCTGGAATATTTAAATTAAAACTTCCTTTTCCTTTAGAGTTTGTAGTAATTTTTAATTTTTTATAAGCTTTATTGTAAGTACTTGATGTATACCTTGATAAATTGTCTTCAGATGAACTCCACCACCAACGCCATTCGATTTTATGTATTTCTACTTCTAAATTTCTATTGGACAATACATTGCCTTTGTCATCTAATGAAACTACAGAAAACGTTTTGTTTTCATCAGTAAAAAATGAGCCATATCTATTTCCTTTTGGTGATTTTAGACCAACAAAAGAATTAAAAGGTGCGTACTTTTTAGTGAAAGCATCTATGGAAAAATCGCCCCCATTTTCGAATGCTCTTACCAAAAATTGTATGTTTAACATTCCTGGAGCATTTTTACCAATTTTTAAAGTATTGCTTATTTTTGCTGTTCCATTTGCATCTAATTTTCCTTCAAAAATATTAGTTTCTTCCATTGAAAAATTTCTTGATGGATCTGAAAAAATATAATTTCCAAAATTTTTAAAACTGTAATTTGTTGCCGAAACTTTTGCTTTTACCTCTACTTTTAATTTTTTTGCAGGTGTACCATGTAACCATTTTATCTCTAAATTTCCATTAACTGGTTTTGAACTTGATAAAATATCATCCTCAAAATTTACCTTTATTTTCAACCTATTTGGTTTAACGGTTTCAACCTTTAAAGTTTTATAAAACTTGGCACCACCAACAGTAACTTTTGCTTGGTAATTTCCTGTTTTTGCCTCCTGTGAAGTAGTGACTGTAAATTTGTAAAACTTGTTTAAATTTTCCGCAGTTACTGTTTTATAAATTAACTTTCCACTTGGGTCTGTTACTTCTAATTTTACAGGATGATTATTTGGTAATTTATTTGCTGCATCATTTAAAATAAATGTTAAATGAATGGAATCTCCTGGTCTCCAAACACCACGCTCTCCATATAAATAACCTTTTAAACCTTTTTGAGTTTTGCTTCCAGAAACATCGAACTTGCTTAGGGACAAAGAGTTTCCATCAAACAACTTTATGTAACCTACATTATTATCTTTAGAAACTACTGCAAATGCTGCGTTTTTAGCGCTTTTAATGTTTACAAAACCTTGTGTATTTGTTCTACTTGATAAAATTTCTTGTTGCTGAAAATTGTATAATTTTACTATTGCACCAATAATAGGTTTTGTAGTTAAAATGTTAGTTACTGCTAAAAAATAATCATCATTTGTTCCTTTTTTAGCAATAATACCTATGTTTGATGCCAATAAGTTTTGTGAAATTTCTTTATAGTTATAGTAAGAATTTTTACAAGGGTTTTCTCTATCTCTCCAATTATAGTTTCTGTTTTTATAACTATATAGTTTATTGTCCCAATACAATTCTTCTCTTTCGTCTTCATTTTCTACCTCGCTTAAAGTGTTATATTCTTCGTAATAATCGTCCTCAAAATCATCATAATTTTCATTGTTTGAACTATCGTCTTCACATTCATAAAAAGTTTGATTTTTATTGAAACTTAATTCGATTCTGTAAATAGCACCAGATTCTGTTGCTATCATTTTAGCGATATCTATGCTATAAGCTTTCCAATTTTGCGTGTTGTTTTCTTTACTATCAATTAAAGTAATGGTTTCTTTTGCGACTCTACGCCCTACTCTTTTTACAGTATAATCGTTATTACTATTTAAATTATTTTCTTGTAAAAATTGTAATACGTTGTTTTCGTAAATTTTTATAATTCTAACATCTACGGCTTTTACATTTATTGCTTCAAAATTGAACTTTAAATTGTTAGAGTTTGGTAAAATTGTTCCATTAGAAATGGCCCTAATTTGTGGTTTTTTCTGTTCAAAAGTAATTGTTTCTGTAAAGTTTGATTTCAGTTTATATCCATGGGCGTTTACTATACCTTCAAAAACAGAAACTAAAATATTTTCTTTAAAATTTTTATCAGTATATATTTTTAATTCATTTCCATTAACTACAAATTGCGGTTTATTTACATTTTGAATTGTTACTAAGCCATCAAAATTTTGCTGCTTTTTTAGTGCGTCTGAAAAATTAATTGAAATGTATTGTTGTGAAGTATTTACAACACTTACATTTAAAACTTTAAAATTATTTTTACCGGGAATTAACAATTCATTTTCTCCTTCTGATTCAGCATTTATTGGTTTTCCATTCCATGAAATTTTTAGTTTACTATCTTCTTCAAAACGTTGAATACTGTCAATTTTAAATTCAAAAACCTTGCTTTTTTTGAAAGATTCATTCCAAACAATATTTTTTGATATTTCTTTTTGGGAGGCTTTTAAAAGTTTTTTAGCATTGTCTAAAGAAATTATATCTGCAGATTTTACAACACCTTGTAAATATTGATATGTTTTTGAATACGATTGTAAATTATTTATTTGGACATTAAAATTTGGTTTTATTGTTTTAAATTGAAATGTGTAATTTTCAAATTTTGCTGGAATATTTTTATAAATTTTATTAAGTTTTACAGATACAGTATAAGCTTTGTCTGATTCTAAATTTTCATCAGGAATAAAAATAAATGCATGTTTATTAACGGTTTTTATTTTTCCGTTTACAAAAGGTTTTATAGATAAAATATCGGAAGATATTTCCTGGTTTGGTTCCCAACTTTCTACTTCTTTAGCAAGGTTTATTTTAATGTTACCTGCAACAGAAGTAACTCCAGATGTTGTATAACTTATATATTCTTTAAACTTGAAAATGTTACTTGTTTTTATTTCTTCTTTATTACAAGAAAAAATGAATAAAAAAAGAACGAAAGCTGTGAGTAATTTGTTTGTTTTCATAGTCATAGAATTTATAAATACAACTCAAAAATAATGATTTAAGTATTCTAAGAACTACACAATGAGAATTAGTAAAGCTTTTTTTAGAATTCGTTTGAAATAAAAAAACCGCAATCTAAAGATTACGGTTTTTGAGGTGTCTAGCGGATTCGAACCGCTGTACATGGTTTTGCAAACCATTGCCTAGCCACTCGGCCAAGACACCTTTTATAATTGGATTGCAAATTTACGCAAATTTACAAGTATTACAAGTATTTTTTTATGTTATCGCTTTTTTGTGAGAATTATAACAACTTCTTCTACATTTCCGCCAATTGGTGGGTTTATTTTGGAGACTGAAACTGTTGCCCTTCGAATCATTCTAATTTCTCGGAAAAAACGATCTAAAATTCGTTGTGCAACATGTTCTAATAACTCAGAACGAATGGCCATTTCTTCTTTTACAATTTGGTTTAGATGAACATAATCTACAGTATCTGCTAAATTATCTGTTTTTGCAGATTTTTTTAAACTTGCTTTTACCTCAACATCTACTCTATATTCGCTACCAATTTTTTCTTCTTCACTCAAACAACCGTGATTTGCAAATAATTTTATGTTGTTTACTTTTATGATTCCCATAATTATTAATTTGTCAGTTCGAGTGTTGTTGAGAACTGATTACTTATTTTAAATTCTAAAACCTTTCGACTGCGCTCAAAGTGACATTTTTTATGCCTAATTTTACGATTCTATTTTCTCCCACATTTTATCTGTATTTAATCTGAATGATCCTAAATACTCAAAACTACATTGTGAAGGTTCAATTATAGACAAAAATGGCTCACCGTTCTTGTTATTGTATAAATGATAGTTTTCTCCAAAAATTGGTTCGAAACTAAATTTTGCGTTGTAAATTAAATCGTTATACTGAAACTTTTCCATTAAAGATTCATACTCTTTTTTAACCTCGTCAAATTTCGATTTTAATTGCTTGTTCACTCTCTGAATTCCATCGTTTTTCCAACTTGCCGTATTTAGCGGTTTAATTACTGGCGAACTTGACGAAGTTCCATAAGGTTTTATAGAAGCATCATATTTTTGCGTTTCCTCATTAAAAACGACTAAATCTGGTTTTTTTGCATCATCTTTCATACGTTACAAAAATACAACAATAAATAAGTAGTAAAACTTCCTTTTAGAAAACTTTAACTGGTAAAAATGCCTGCGTTAGCGATTGAAATGGCATCCTTTTTATTTCTTTTTTGAAATAAAAAGATACAATGGAAAGCGCGACCTGAAAGGGAACGCCCAAAAATTAATTGGTGAAAAAGTCGAAAACGTTACTTATTGCACTTGTTTTGGTTTTGTAAAACTCTGTATATGTACAACGTTCGCAGGTTACGCTAGTGAATTTCTGATTTTGAATATCAAAAATTTTTGACAAAGTACCTCCTGTTGCACGCATTTGACCCAATTTATAGGTTTTTGAGTTGCATTTTGGGCAGGTATAATTTCTAATTTGATCGCTCATAATTTATAGTGTTTATTTATTAGTTGCTGAAAATACATTTTTGTTACAAGATAGTAAATTGCTGTATAATATTTTATGTAATTTTGTATCTTAATTTTTTCAAATAAAACGATGTCTGAAGAGAAAAAATCGCTCAATTTTTTAGAGCAAATTATTGAAGAGGATTTGGCAAATGGAATGCCAAAAGAGAATTTACGTTTCCGTTTTCCGCCAGAACCAAATGGATATTTACATATTGGTCATACAAAAGCAATTGGTATTAGTTTTGGTTTAGGGCAAAAATACAATGCACCTGTAAATTTGCGTTTTGATGATACAAACCCAGCAAAAGAAGAGCAGGAATATGTAGATGCAATTAAAGAAGATATTTCTTGGTTAGGTTACAAATGGGCAGAAGAAAGGTATTCATCTGATTATTTTCAGCAATTGTATGATTGGGCAGTTTTATTGATTAAAGATGAAAAAGCGTATGTAGATTCGCAAACATCTGAAGAAATGCGTGAGCAGAAAGGAACACCAACTCAAGTGGGTACAAATAGTCCTTTTCGCAATCGTTCTGTGGAAGAAAACTTGGATTTATTTCAAGGAATGAAAGATGGAAAATTTAAAGAAGGAGAACATACTTTGCGCGCAAAAATAGATATGGCAAGTGATAATATGTTAATGCGAGACCCATTAATGTATAGAATTATGTACAAAGCACACCATAGAACTGGTACAGATTGGTGTATTTATCCAATGTACGACTGGACACATGGAGAGAGTGATTACATAGAACAAATATCACACTCTTTATGCTCTTTAGAGTTCAAACCTCATAGAGAGTTGTACAATTGGTTTCGCGATAATGTTTATAAATATAGTAAAAACACTTATCCAAATCCGCCAAAACAACGTGAGTTTTCTCGTTTGAATTTGAGTTACACCATTATGAGTAAACGTAAATTGTTAACTCTGGTTGAGAAAGGAATTGTTGCTGGTTGGGACGACCCAAGAATGCCAACAATTTCTGGTTTAAGAAGACGTGGTTACACTCCTGCATCTATTAGAAGTTTTGTAGAAACAGTTGGAGTTTCTAAACGTGAAAACGTGATTGATGTTGCACTTCTAGAATTTAAAATTCGTGAAGACTTAAACAAAACAGCCAACAGAGTTATGGCAGTTTTAGATCCTGTGAAAGTGGTAATTACCAATTATCCTGAAGGAAAAGAGGAAATGCTTTCCGCAGAAAATAATCAAGAAGATGAATCTGCTGGTTTTAGAGAAGTACCTTTTTCGAGAGAAATTTACATTGAGCGTGAAGATTTTAGAGAAGAAGCAAATAAGAAATTTTTCCGTTTGAAATTAGGAAAAGAAGTACGTTTAAAAAATGCCTATTTTATTACTGCCAATAGTTGTACAAAAGATGCTGATGGAAATATTACTGAAATACAATGTACCTATGACCCATTAACAAAATCGGGAAGTGGCACTCCAGAAAGCATGCGTAAAGTAAAAGGAACACTGCACTGGGTTTCTGTAAAACATGCTATTAATGCTGAAGTAAGAGCCTATGACAGATTGTTTTTAGACGAAGCACCAGATTCGCACAAAGACAAAGATTATATGGAGTTTATAAATCCGAATTCATTAGAAATAATCAATGCTTTTGTAGAACCGAGTTTGCAAACTGCAAAAATTGGTGAGCGTTTTCAGTTTCAACGTTTGGGCTATTTTAATGTGGATGATGATGCTACAGCAGATAAATTAGTTTTTAATAAAACTGTTGGTTTAAGAGATTCTTGGGGAGGGAAATAATAAAGTTAAAATGACTCCAGAGTATTTGAAAAGAAAAACTACAGCTGAACTTAAAAAAGAGTACAAATCGACCAAAGTAGTTTTAAAAGGGCTCATATTATTTTTAATAGCTTTAATTAGTTATGCTATTTATGGATTATTAAAAAAAGATGATAATGTTGTTTTCTTTTCAATTTTATTTGTTGGCATTTTCTGTTTAAGCACATTGCCTTATCAAATAAAATTTATGAAAAAAATAAAAGAAGAAATTAAAAAAAGACACAATTTAAAATAATTTTTATGAAGAATATATTATTGTTATCGGTATTACTATTTATTTTTTCGTGTGGGAATAAGAAAGAAGTAACACAAGTTGCAGAAATTTCATGTGGACAATGTAAATTCGATTTAGATTCTGAAGATGGCTGTAGTTTAGCAGTTCGTTTAGAAGATAAAGCGTATTTTGTTGATGGTTTTGGAATTGATGATTTTGGAGATGCTCACGACGAAAAAATTGGTTTTTGTAATGTAATTCGTAAAGGAGAAATTACTGGAAAAGTTGTTGATGGAAGATTTGTTGCAAGTTCTTTGAAGTTGATTGATGCTGAACAGAAATAAACAATTTCTGGAAACAAAAGAATTAGAATATAAAAAAAATCCGATGAAAATTTAAATTTTCATCGGATTTTTTATGACTGCCAACTGAATACTGTATAACTGCTACTAAATTAAGGTGCTGGATTCGGAATATCTTTATGAACTTCTTCAATTTCTTTTAAAGTTTCTTCGGATAAATCGATATTTATAGAATTGATATTTTCTTTTAATTGATTCATTTTTGTAGCTCCAATAATATTACTAGTTACAAAAGGCAATTGGTTGATGAACGCCAAAGACATTTCCGATAATGTAATTCCTGCTTTTTTAGCAATTGCTTCGTATCTTTTTACAGCTTCCAAAGACCCATCACCCATATAACGTGCTACAAAACGCGGAAATAACGTTCCTCTTGCGCCTTCTGGTTTATTTCCATCTAAATATTTTCCAGACAAAACTCCTTGTGCCAAAGGAGAGTATGCTAACAAACCAATATCTTCTCTCAGAGAAACTTCGCTCATACCAACTTCATAACCTCTATGAATCATAGAATATGAGTTTTGAATGGTTACTGGTCTTGCTAAATTATTTACTGCTGCAGTTTGCAAATATTTCATTGTTCCCCAAGGAGTTTCGTTAGACAAACCATATTGTCTTATTTTTCCTTCTTGAATTAAATCATTTAAAGTTTGAATAATTTCTAAATAATTTTCAGTTGCATCTTTTGCAGCATCTGTTGGAAAATCTCTTGTTCCGAAAACGTTTACACCTCTATTTGGCCAATGTAATTGATACAAATCAATATAATCTGTCTGTAAACGTTTTAAACTACCTTCAATTGCTTCTTTGATGTTTTTCTTATTCAAACCACCTTCTCTAATGTGCTTTGTATAATCTCCACCACCAGCAATTTTACTTGCCAAAACTACTTTATCTCTATTTCCTGATTTTTTAAACCAATTCCCGATAATTTTTTCTGTTGCACCATAGGTTTCTGGAGATGCAGGAACTGAATATAACTCAGCAGTATCAAAGAAATTAACCCCTTGTTCTAAAGCATAATCCATTTGTTCAAAACCATCTTCTTGGGTGTTTTGGTTTCCCCAAGTCATGGTTCCTAAACATATTTTACTAACTTTTATATCGGTATTTGGTAGTTTTGTGTATTTCATTTTGTCGCGTAATGGTTTATTTGTTTAATCGTGTAACTGTTTTTAAACTGATTGCTAAATTAAAACTTATGTGTATGAAAAACAATAAGCGTATAATTTTAAAAATTATACGCTTATAAGAATATGTTATAATTGAGTTCTCGACTGAACAAGAACAACAAATCAAATAAATTTTGAGAATCTTATTTTAAAATTGCCTCAATTCCTGGTAAACTTTTTCCTTCTAACATCTCTAACATAGCACCTCCACCAGTTGAAACATAGCTTACTTTATCTGCAAAACCAAATTGTTTAACAGCTGCAACAGAATCTCCACCTCCAACTAAAGAAAATGCACCGTTTTTTGTTGCTTTGTCTATAGAATGACCTAATGCAATGGTTCCTGCAGCAAAAGATTCCATTTCAAAAACACCCAAAGGTCCGTTCCATAAAATGGTTTTACACTTGTTTACAACCTCATCAAAAATTTCTCTTGATTTTGGTCCAGCATCTACACCTTCCCAACCATCAGGAATACTATCTATATCACAAACTTGTGTATTTGCATCGTTCGAAAAATCGTCAGCAGCAACAACATCCACAGGAATATGAACTTCTACTCCTTTTTCTTTTGCCTGCTTTAAAATATCTAATGCCAAGTCTTGTTTGTCATCTTCACAAATAGAATTTCCTATTTTACCACCTTTTGCTTTTATAAACGTAAAGCTCATTCCACCTCCAATAATTAAATGGTCTACTTTGTCTAAAATATTTTCGATTACTGTAATTTTAGATGATACTTTTGCACCTCCTAAAATTGCCAATACTGGTTTTTCTGAATTGTTTAAAACCTTATCTATACTTTCTATTTCTCTTGCTAATAAATTTCCGAAACATTTATTTTCTTCGAAAAATTGTGCGATGATTGTTGTAGATGCATGAGCTCTGTGAGCTGTTCCAAAGGCATCATTTACATAAATATCTCCGAATTTAGATAATTTTTCTGCAAATGCTACATCACCTTTTGTTTCTTCTGCATAAAAACGAAGATTTTCTAATAATAAAATTTCACCTGACTCTAAATTAGCTACAGCATCTTCAACTTTGCTTCCAACACAATCTTCTACAAATTTCACTTTGCAACCAATAATATCTGTTACAGATTTTACAATATGCTTTAAAGAAAATTCGTCTTGAAAACCTTTTGGACGACCTAAATGAGACATTAAAACACAACTTCCTCCTTGTTCTAAAATATCGATTATTGTTGATTTAGCTGCTTGAATTCTGGTAGTATCTGTTACTTCAAATTTATCGTTTAAAGGCACATTAAAATCTACACGAATAATCGCTTTTTTATTTTCGAAATTAAAATCTTTTAGTGTTTTCATTTTTGGTATTTTCTATTTTTAACAAAAATACCTTTTTCTTTAGTTTTTAGAAAGTTGAAACTTAAAAAGTTAATACAACGTTTGCGTTCCTGTTTTCTAAAAAAACTACTTTACAAATTCTCTTAATTTTTTAATAGGGTTGTATTTTCGGTTTTTATAAGCATGTGCTGTACTGCTAATTATTAAAATTGCTGCTGCTATGTAACTGATTATTATTAAAGTATTGTTCGTGTTTGCAATTCCAATTGCAATTAATGCCCAAGCACCAACCAAAGCGAATTCTCTCATGTTTCGCTTCCAAGTAACTATTAAATTAATAATTGTTGCAATGGATATCATGATAACTGTCCAAATTAATGGAGAAATTCCAAATCCATTCCAACCAATTTTTACCAAATAAGCAGATACGTTTGCAATACTTGCAACTGTAACCCAACCACTATAAATTACAAATGGCCACCAAAGCAATAAAATTACAGAAAATGGTGCATCCCAAAGTTCCATTTTGGTATTTATCACAATTTTTAATAATGAAAAAAGTAGTATAAATATACAAATACAAGACAAGCCTGTGTATTCGTAAATCCAGCAAAAAACCCAAGCACTATTTGCCAAACATGATATAGTAAACCAAGGGCCAATTTCTTCAATAAAATTGTCATTTCTTACTTTTACAAAAAGGCTTCTTCCTTGATAAAATATAAAACCAAAAAGCAACAAGTAAATAAGACCCCAAATTGAAAATGCATAACCTGCTGGTGTAAAAAGAGATTTATAATCGCTTGAAATTTCACCAATTGTAGTGTTATTCATTAAACCAGTGTTAGACAAATAATTGATAAATACTACAGAAATAAATGCAACTCCGTTTAAAACTTGTAGAAATCTTTTCATAATATTTTTTTTAGTTTTTAGTTATTAAAAATACAAAATTCTGAATAAAAGTTTTAGAAACCTTTATATTTGTACATGCTTTTCAACCAAATTATAGGTCAAGAACATATTAAAAACCATTTGCAGGTTTCTGCGAAAAATGGCAGAATTCCGCATGCACAATTGTTTGTAGGAAAAGAAGGAAGTGGCACTTTGCCTATGGCAATTGCCTATGCACAATTTTTATTATGCAATTTTTCTAATGATGTTGAAGCCTGTAACTTAAAGTGCGATAATTTACAACACCCAGATTTGCATTTTGCATTTCCTGTTACCACAAATGATTCTGTAAAAAAGCACCCTGTTAGTAATTTATTTTTAGAAGATTGGCGAAATTTTATTTCAGAACAGCCTTATGCTGGTTTATTTAACTGGCTGCAATATATTGGTGTAGAAAATAAGCAAGGTAACATTGGAGTTGATGAAGCTGAAGATGTTGTAAAAAAACTACAATTAAAAAGTTACGAAGGAGGTTTTAAAGTGATGATTATTTGGATGGCAGAAAAAATGAATATTGCTGCCGCTAATAAATTATTGAAACTCATTGAAGAACCACCAAATAAAACGGTTTTCATTTTAATTACCGAAAATGAAGAGCAGATTATAAACACCATCAAATCACGTTGTCAAGCGTTACATTTTCCTGTTTTGACAGAACAAGACATTGCAAAAGCTTTGGTTGAAAGAGAAAATTGTTCGGAAAGTGAAGCTGCTACCATTGCGCATCAAGCTGAAGGGAACTACAACAAAGCTATTCATTTATTACACAATGATTCTTCTGACTTGGTTTTTGAAGAATGGTTTATTGCTTGGATAAGAAGTGCGTTTAGAGCCAAAGGAAATGCTTCTGTGGTGCAACAATTAATTTCTTGGTCAGACACAATTGCAAAAACGGGAAGAGAAACTCAAAAACGTTTTTTAGAGTATTGTTTGCAGTTTTTTAGACAGGCTTTATTACTAAATTATAAATCTGAAAACTTAGTGTTTTTAGAACCTAAAACAGGTTTCGATTTGTCTAAATTTGCACCATTTGTGCATGCAGGAAACATTTTGGAGATAGAGAAAGAACTGAATGATGCTATGTATCACATTGAAAGAAATGGAAATGCTAAAATTATCTTGTTAGATTTATCGATGAAATTAACGAGGTTTTTACATAAGAAAGAAGAGACAGTTTAATCTAATTTTTTAGAATTCTTTTTACAATTTGTTGTTTTGGCGTTTGTACCTTCACAAAATAAAAACCAGAAGAAAAATATTGCAAATCTAACTTTAAGCTATTCGTATTAACTTCTTTTTGTAACACAACTCTACCATTAGTATCGAAAATAATAATTTTTTCTAGCATATTTTTTTTCGTAGAAATAGTAAGCCAATCTTGAATTGTAGGGTTTGGGAACAATTGTAAATCTTCTTCTAGACTAAAATTATCTACGGACAAACTTTTATCTACAACAGTTATAGTTACCTGCTTTGTAGTTACATTATCGACTAAATCTGTAACACTATAATTAATTGTATTTTCTCCAATTTCTGCGTTTGTAAATGTTGTTTGAGACAATTCTTTGGTCTTAATTCCAATATTATCTGAAGCAGATACTTCTATATCATCAATTGTAATTGACGCAGATGCTTGTCCGTTTAAATCTAATTCAAAATTTTGAACTGCTACAACTGGTGCTTCATTATCAATATAAAAAGTATTGAAATTTTGTACTAACAAGCCATTATTTGCATCATCAACAATAGTATTATTTGCTTTTATGTTAAGATTTATATTTCCTTTTTTGGTGTTTAAATTGGTTGTGTTTATTTGATATGTTGTAGCGTTAACTTGAGCTAAACTTGTTAGCTCAAACCCATCTTTTGCAATTCCATTTAACTCAAAATTTTCTAAACTAACATTGTTTACAGCCTCAGAAAAAACAACAGTGAAACCATTATTATCACTTCTTATCTCCTTAAGATATGGCATGTTTTTATCGTAATTGACTACTAATTTATTCGAAGCCAAATTACCTTCGTTATTTACATCTATAACTGTATTGGATGGAATTTCTATTTGAACTTCCCCATTAGCAAAAGCAATAATATCTACTTGATATTCTTTATTATTTACTTTCGTTATTTCTTTTACAGTACCATTTACAATTGAAAAATCGACATTTTTTAAGTCATTTACTTCATTTGAAAAACCTGCAGTGATTATGAAGTTGTTACTATTTAATGTTGATAAATCTGTACTCAAACTCACAATATTAGGGTTACTAATTTGAGAAACAGAAGTGGTAATTGTGATTAATTTTAGCTCAGATTCATCTTCTGATAAAATTTTAATTTCTACACTATTCGTAAAATCTATTTGCTGAGTATCTGATGATAATTTTACATTGTTATAAAACACCTTTGCATTGTCTTTTGTTTGGAAAATAGGTGTAAGACTTGTGGTTTGACTGCCTTGTGGTAATACAATATCTATTGTATTTTCATTGATATTAATGCTGGAAGCTGTTACCTCTTTAAAAATGAAACTCTCTAAAGTGGTAGTATTTTTTAATTGTGGGCTTGCAATACTGTAAGATTGAAACACACCTCCAATTACTTTATCTATTTCGAAAATTTCTGTTTTAACAATATCTATAATCTTGTTTTCTGTACTATCAAATACTTTAAAACTGATTGTTTCTCCTGGATTGTTAGATAAAACAGTTAAATAAGCAACATATTTATTTGCACTTGCATTGTAAACCACGTTAGCTTCTCCTCTTGCTTGATTCCCAGAAAATGCACCTACTTTATCATTTGCATTCGTTAAAAGATTACCGTTCACATTTAAAAAAGCGATAATATTCATACTATATTGATAATCACTTGCTTTTGCACTCCAATCTGGAGTTTGCGCTAGCAATAGCGAAGACATAGATAAAAACAAAACTAAAAAACTATTTTTCATAAGTTTGATATTTTGTGAATTCAAGTGAATTATTAAATAAATCTGTAATATTATTTGTTTCTGAAAGTTGTAAAGAAACAACGCCTGTAATGTTGTTGATATTAGAAACCGTTACCAAATACTCACTTTCTGTTTCTTGATTTACAGTAACAGTTGCATTTGCAATGGTGGTAAAATCTTCTTGAGAAACCTCTTTTACTTTTTCACTAAACGTAACTCTAAAAACAATTTGACTTGCCTTATTAAGTTCTTCTGTTGGATTTTGTCTTGAAATTTCAATTAATTTTGGTGCTTCATCATCAAAAGAAACTACTAAATTGTTTGATGCTAAGTTTCCATTATTATTTACATCTACAGCCATATTTTCTGGTAAATGAATACTAAAATTACCTTGAGCTGTAGCAACTGTATTGAGTTTAAAATTGATATTATCTGTAGTTATAATTTGATAAATAAAACAATTTTCTAATACAAAATCACCTTTTTGCAAACCAGAAATTTCATTTTCGGCAGTTAATGTAATTTCAATAGGCATTGTATTTACTGTTGAACTTATTGCAGATAACGTAATTACTGGATTTGAAGTAGCATTTTGTTTTACCACTTTAACTATGTATGATTTTAAAACACTTTCATCTTCAGAAAGGACCTCTAAAACTACATCTGACGAAAAATTGATAGTTGCGTTTCCTGAAATTTTCTGTGCTTTTTGGTAAAACACTTTTCCATTATTTACAGTTTCAAAAACTGGTGTTAAATTGGTAAGATCTGTACTTGTTGGCACTTTAACATCAATAATATCATCACTAATAGTTGTGTTTGATGTATCTATATTTAAGAATGAAAAACTGCTAATTACAGCGTCTTTCTTCAACGCAGGTTCTGCTACACTATACGATTGAAAAACACCTCCAACATTCTCATTTATTTGAAATATTTCTGTTTGAGAAGTATTTACAATGGTATTTGCTTCACTATCATAAATCTTAAATGTTATGGTTTCTCCAGAACTATTTGACAATACAGATAAATACGCTACATATTTTTCTGCATTTGCATTATAAACCACATTTGCTTCTCCTCTTGGTTGGTCATTTACAAATGCACCTACTTTGTCATTACTATTTGTAAGTGTTTTTCCATTTACATTTAAAAATATAGTAAATGTCATGCTATGTTGATAAGAGCTAGTATTTACAGACCAATCTGGTGATTGGCAGTAAATACTAGTTCCTAAAAAAAAGATACTAATTATGATGAAAGACCTCATTAATTTATTCTGTTTTAACCATCTTTTTGGTTATAAAGTTACCTTTATCATTGATTAACTTAATCATGTAAACACCAGCAACAATTGCATCTGTATTCAATTTTGCATTACTTGAATTAACAGTTTGCTCCAACACTTTTTTACCTAACGTATTGTAAAGTATTATTTTAGAAATACGTGTACCATCTCCAGAATTGATAATTATTTCTGATGAAAATGGATTTGGATAAAGTGTTACACTCTTAAAAATAGAACTGTCTGTAGAAAGTGCTTTTTGATTTAGTTGAATTGGCGTTTTTAGTGTTCCTAAAACTGCGTCTTCTGTAAATATTACATTTTCTGTTAAGTTAATTTCGTTATTGAAATCATCAGATAATCTATAGCTTAATTGTTCATCAACATTACTAAACACGTTAATAAAAGCAAGTCTTTTGTTGTTTACCTGTTCAATTTTAGAAATACCTCTCAAGTTGTTATCTATATCGTAAACTTTTACATACGTATATGCTTCACTTCCATGAACTTCTGCTATAATTCCCATAGTACTTTGATACTTTGCAAAAACATCTATTAATTCATTGTCTGGATTCTGATATCCTTGAGATTTTGCAAAGTTAGTAGTACTTGGATAATTGAATGTTTGAGCTTTTGCAGCCCTTAACATATATCCTCTATTTGCTTGGAAATAGCGTAAAGTACCTGTCCATTCTTTTGCGTTTGCATCGTAAATGGCAAAATTAAATTGGTCTTTAACAACATCTCCATCTGTTGGCTCAAAGAAAGCTAATGCTTCTGCAACACTAATATTTCTGTGGATTGGAAATGCAAACCAGTTCCAGCCGCTTTCTATAGCAATATTAACAGCTCTTACATCAACTTCATTTCCTTTTAATTGGAAATCGTTTTGCTGATTTAGTCTAACTTTATACGCTTTTTTATTTTCTAAGCTTGTTAAACTTCCAGACCAGAAACCGTTTTCATAACGTGTAAACTGACTTCCATGTTTAATTAAATCTCCATCAGATAATGTTAGGTTACTAAAAGCATTATCTATATTATTAAAGCGAGCATCTTCTACAAAAAATGATACCCAAGTCCATCCTTTATTTAAAGAAATATTTTGTTCTGAGAAATCTCCAGAATCAAAAATAACTGGTGATGATTTTGCTCCTCGAACTTCATTTTCTAAAAATGGTGTGGATTGTTGCCCATCTATAGTAGCGATTCTAATTTTACCATTTAAGGCATCCCAAACTTTAAAAGTTACAGTTTCGTTAGAAGTTACGTTGCTATATACTGTTAAATAAGCATAATAAGAATCGTAATTACTGTCGTAAACTAGATATGCTTCACCTCTTTTATTACCTTCAACAAAAGCACCTACTTTGGTATAATTATCTCTAGACAATTCACCATTGATTTTTACTTGACTAATTAAATTCATGCTATATGAATAATCTGCTGCTTTAACAGACCAATCTGGAGCTTGCTGAATTACTCTTAATTGTAAGTTTAATCTATCTGAATATCCGTCATTTAGCTGTAAATACATGTTTGTGTTGTATGTACCCATTGCCAATTCTTTATCTACTACAAAAGTGATTTTTTTAGTAGCATTTGGTTTTACTGTTCCAGAAATTGAAGAAGCAGTTATATAACTTGGTATGCCTGTTATGCTGAAATCTTGATTATTTCCACCTTTGTTAACAATATCCATTGTAAAAGAAAATGGTTCGTTTACTATTTTTTCTGTAACTATTTCTTTGGTACTTTCTGCAGTAAACCATTCCATTTCTTGCCTGTTTACAAAGGCAGAAAAACTAATTGGTGAAAGCTGCTTGTTGAAATGAACATCGTACATTTCTGAAACAGAAACATCTACAATTTGACCTTCAAATAAACTCCATTCTTCTACTGTTAATTCTGGAGAAATAATCATTTCATCATTATTAATTACAGTACTAAATGGTATGTTTATATACTTTAATGATGGTTTAATTGCAGGAGAATCTTCAATAAATTTCCTTGGAGCGCTGTTTAATTCTGATAAGAAACTTTGTACAACACCATCTGGTTTTCTCACATTGTATCTTGGTCCTTTGTCAGTAAGATTTGCTTCTTCTTCGTTAAAATTAACATATAATAAAAGACCAACAGTTTCTCTATCTAACTCAAAATAGCGATCTCTTTTAATTTGCTCAAAACTTCTGGAAGTGTTCCATAATCTTAATTCGTCAATTTTTGCTGTTAAATGATTTTCATAAGTAATAGTACCTAATAAAGTTTCATTCAATTTAGCTCCTAAAAGAATTTTAGAACCAGCAACACCACCAATATTTTGCGAAGAAACAGAACTTACTTGCTTGCCATCTACAAAACCTGTTAAATTGGCTCCTCTTTTTAGTCTCATTGCTACATGATGCCAATTATCATCTGTAATTGAAGTAGATGTAATAGCATATTGTTTATTTTCTGCAAATAAGATTAAATTTCCTGAGCTATTTAAATCTAATGACCACTTGTTTCTAAATCCGTTTGTTAGTATTGGCTCTTCAGCAGTATCTGTTCCTAAACCATTTGATAAAATAGTTCCACTATCTCCAGCACTTGCTTTTATCCAAAAAGATAGAGTGATGTCTTCAAAATTTGTAGGTTGTACAAAACCAACATTGTCTAAGGTTAAGAAACTATTGTTGCTAAACTCATAACCTTGCCCTTTTGGTTTTATGGTCCACGATAAATTTACTTTAGCATTTCTGCTTCTTACTTTATCTACACCTACAATTCCATGTCCTTCACTTAATGGCCAATAACCAACTAAATTTACTTCATTTCCTGTTAAGGTGATATCTTTTTCTGCAGTTGCCAAACCTGGGGTTGTAGCTTTACTCCAAATTCTAATATCATGAATATTACCTAAAACATTTGCTCCTCCAATAAATATTGAGTTGTTGTTAGAGAAAGACAATTCTCTGGTTAATGTTTCTGTTTTTAAAACAGTACCATTCTGTAATATTTCTAGTTGAGGGTTTGTTCCTGCTTTATAAATAAACGAATAGAAATTATATTGATTTGCGCCAATTGTTGTTGTGGCTGATGCACCATCTAACTCAAAAGTTACATTATCTCCATTCAAACTAATTTTAGGACCATCTTCTTGTTGTAATAAAACACCAGTGCCTGTTGTTTTGCTATCTAACCAAAACTGAATGGTAAAGTTTTTGGATTGTAAATTTTGAGTAGGCAATTCTATTTGATTATTACTTCCATCTAAAGCTACAGAAACACTGTGATCTATGGATTGTTGATTTTGCAATCCTCTTAAAGTAATATTAGTCGTAATTCCTTTATTTACAGCTTCATTATAACGTACAGAAATTACTTCACCAATGTCTAAAATTCCATCTGAAGGTTGTGGAGTTCCAAACAAAACAGGTGCTGTTAAATTAATGGTACCGTTTATAATTTCTGATTCGTAAGTAATGTTTTCTGTACAAAATGCAACTGCTCTAATTTGATAATTACCATCAGCAATTTTAGAACCTACAATATCCCAATTGAATGTAAATTCGTTTTGTGATTCGATAACAATACCATTTTCATCTCCAGCATCATCTTTTAGTTGTTGTGAACCATAATAAGCTTTAAACTTTGTCCAGTTTGATGCGTTTGCATTTCTATATTGCAATTCAATTTTTCTAAATCCTGCAAAATCTGTATTAAAATCTGTAAATGTAATTGGTAATGTATTGTTCGTTACTTTTCCGTTTGCATCTAAGCTAAATGCTTCATTTCTATTAAACACCCAATTTTCTTCTGGTGCAGAAACAGTTACTTTACTACACGATTTTTTGAATTCTACATTTAAATTAATCTTTGCGATGTATGGATATTTTTTGAGGTCTGTCTCTGCATTTTTTGTCTGCAAAATATCTCTAATTCCATCACAAGGATCTCCTAAATACACTTCTATATTTTCAAAAGTATAGGTATCTATTGAAGGATTCTTTTTTAAGATTACTGGAAATTCAACAACCTCATTGTAAGGTAGATAAACTGAAACTCCTTGTGCATCTACATTTGATGTTAGTAAACCTAAAGAACCATTTTCTATAAATAAGAAATGTTCTAAATCTTGCCCAACAGGCGAATCGTTTCTTAATTTTAATACAAATACTGCATCATCGCTTTCTGGAATACCTGTTAATCTTTCTGAAGTTACACTAATTACAGGTTTGTATAAAGATACTGATGCTTCTGATAATATTTTACCTCCAGTACCAATAACGTTTGGATCTGTATTTGTATCATTAAAGAAAAAAGATACTGCTTCTGGCTCGTAAGGACAAGAAGTAACACCACCTTTTGATGCGAAAATTGGTCCATAACCATCAAATAAATTCACTACATCTACAGAAATTCTATTGTTATCATCATTATCTTTTAATGTATAAGTAAACGTAGTTGTGTTTTCTGATGTTAAATTATTTGTTTCTGTTTTAGAAGTTCCTTCATTTGTATTGAATGATGCTGTTGCTCCAACACCATCAACTTCAACTCCCATACTTCTTGCTATATTTACATCTAAATCTATCGTTTTTGTATAGCTTTTACTATCTAAGGTAACTGTTGATACTGAGTTTACAATCTCTTGAACACCTCTATCTAAAGAAACATTTTTAGAGAAGTTTTGTCTTAGCAAGTTATAAAGTGCATCTTTATTGGAAACACCAGAATTTGCTATGATATTTCTAATTCTTTCTTCTTCGGATGCTTTATTATTTAATGCATTAAACTTACTTCTTTCATTGTCTTGAATTACTCTTTTCCACAAGTCTGCTTGAGCGTACAAATATTTAGAAGAAGGAATTACTTGTTCTGTTGCAACAGCTTCTTTAGCTTCTTGAACTTTTGCATTCTCTATTAAATCTGGAATTAATTCTTCTAGAATAAACTTTTGAGAATAGGTGAAAAATGTATTTGTTGGTACTTCTGCAATAATATTTGCTTTTTGAGAGTACAAGTGTAAAGCTACATTTTCATCATTTTTGTTTTTAAGTTGCAATGTTCTAGAACCTACACCAGCATCTGTTGGTGCATTATGAAAAAGTTGTAATGAGTTTATAATACCATACTTGATGTTGGTTGCATTACCAATGTATAAATCTCCAGCAGCTCCCACAAAATCTGTGTCATCACTTGTAGAAATAGTTTGCTCAAAAGTAAAGGTTTGTGTTTCTACACCTTCTCTACCTCTAGAGATAGAAGTAGATACTCCTAATTCTTGATCTGCGGTTACGTCTATTTTTGTGGTTTTTGCAACTCCAATTCCTGTTGATATTTCTACATCAGGTCCTAAACTAACATTAAGACTTGCAGACAAGTTTGAATTTGTAAAATTAGAACTACTTCTTTCAAAAGTAATGC
This sequence comes from Polaribacter aestuariivivens, assembly GCF_005885675.1. Classification (GTDB taxonomy): domain Bacteria; phylum Bacteroidota; class Bacteroidia; order Flavobacteriales; family Flavobacteriaceae; genus Polaribacter; species Polaribacter aestuariivivens. The sequence continues at coordinate 255,272 of NZ_VANR01000003.1, read as the reverse complement.
TTGTCCCTTTTGTAATTGATGCAAAACTTCTTGTTCCTGGAGGATCTCTTAAAATGATAGATGGTACTTGTGGTGCACTAGTGACAAAAGTAGAACCTTCTGGAGCTCCAAAACCTAGTACAATCCCTTTGTTTTTAAACACCACATCATCACTAGAAGTCAACGTAACAGAAGTGCTGTTTGGTAAATCATATTTTATATTTATAGAATATTCAAAGTTATCTGCGGATGAAATATTTGGATCTCCTGCAGTAAATTTATATACCCATTGCTCTTTGTTACCCTTGTTAATTTTTCCAACAGAAGGCTCGAATTCTAAATTATTGGTAATATTAAATTCACCTTCGTTATAAAATTCCTTCGTTCTTATTGGGTTATTTGCATCAGCATCATAATTTAAGTAATCTTGTGACACCTCCATTACAAAAGCATATTCTCTTGCTTGTAAATAAATAGCTTCATTTAAATGATCGGTTTTAAATGATTCTTTTACTTTTTGACCATTTACTATTTTTTCTACATCAATTGATGTTGCGTATTGTTGTTCTATTAATTCTAAACTAACCTCAGAATTGTATCTAAAACTCTTGACATATTGATATGGTTCTGAAACATATTCTGTACCATCTTCTGATGTAAAGGTTGATGTAGATTCTTGAGCTATTTGCGTAAAATCTAGTACCTCATCACTATCTAAAAATTCACTATTAATGCTAGAATTACTTAAGATATTAATACCTGTGTTACTCACTATATTGTAAATGTATGGTACTAATTTTATTTTATATTCTCCTGTTTCTGCATTGGTTTCAAACACATAATCTAAATCATTAGAATCTTTATCTCCCTTTAACGTAATTGTTGCTTTACCAATATTGTTTACAGAACTATAGGTTTCTATATTTTCTGGTTCGCCTTCAGCAACCTCATTCGTATGTTTTTTTATACCATCAAAACCAAAACCTATTTCTTTTTCGGATTCTATTCTTCCACCCACAACTCTACCAACAACAGTTACTCTAGTCTCGTCTATAAACCATCGTTCTTGGATTTGATCTTCATAAAAGTCGAATAAATTTGTTGCTGCATTGTTCGTTTTTTGTGGAAAGCGTCCATTTAATGAAAATACGTGGCCTTGTTTTTCTACTTCTATTTTATGTCTTCCAATAGGTACGTTAATCGAAAACTTACCTTCAGCATCTGTAAGCACTGGTTGATTATCTTCATCTAAGACCAAATTACCATCAATGTAAATGTTGGCATCTGCAACTCCTAAAACTGGATATCTCTTTAGAGTTCCTCCTGTTAAATTACCTGTATTTGTATCTACAGAACCTCCATCATAATAATATTGACCTTTATCTATGGTAGTGGTTCCGTTTACTAAATATTTGTTGTAACCTGTTTCTCTTATTTCTGTGATGTTTTGCAAGTTTGGATCTGTAATTTCCAAATCGTTAAAAACACCTCTGGTGTCATAAACAATTTTACCATTGAATTTGAATGATGATATATCTTCAAAATTTACCTGATTTACTACAGATTCTTCTTTTCCTAAAAACAACGTTTGACTCGCAGGTTTAAATTTATGAACTCCAAAGCTTGGTGTAATTTTAAACTGTTCTCCAGAACCTGCATAAGGAATTGCAGAAATGGCATAACTACCATCTTCGTCTGTAATACCAAAAATACCTAACTGATCTTTGGTAGGTACAACATCAGAAAATTTTGTATTTTCTGAATCAAAAATAGATTTTACTAAGTCTCTTTTGTGAAAGTTGAATCCTGTTTTAGACAAATCATAAGCAAAGTTTCCATAACCTTCGTCCATACGATTATACATTGCCAAACCAGATTCGCTACCATCTAAATACCTTTTATAATCTCTTCTTATTTCGGCATTATTTAATGCTCGTCTCCAAAGTCTAAATTCATCTACATAACCAACAAATTCAGCACCAAGACCTACAAAATTTAAGTTAAGTGTGTTTGCATAATTGTTTGAAACAACATTTTCTAAAACTGGTAAAGAAACGCCTTCGTTTATTGTTTTTACACCATTAACATAAGTTTGATTAATAGCTCTACCATTGATATAAACTCTAGGTATTGAGTTGTTTTCTAAAACTAAAGATACATGTAAAAAAGTAGTATCTGTAATATCTGCAATATTTGCAAACACGTCATCTCCTCTGGCATTTATTTTACCTGTTGGATAAGAGTTTCGCAATTCAAAACTATGCACTACAGCAGAACCTTCTGTAAATCTTGCCATTATTTTTTTTCCTGCACCATCTGGAGCATAATAAAAATACAATGTGTACACAATACCATTTGAGTCTGTGAAGTAAAATAGTTTTTGATTTTCTTGATTTATTGATGGCGCAAACCAACCTTGTACAGATAGTTTTTGAGCGGATACATTGGTAAATCTATTGTTTAAACGAATATGTTCTGTAAAATCTGTAAATTGAATTGATGTACCCACGCTAGTTGCTTCTGCACCAATTGGTTCTGCAAATACAGTAACGTCTTTTACAGGGCTACCACCCTCGAAAGTAATAGAACCAGATACAAACGCTGTTGGGCTTCTATACCCAATACCTTCTATAAAGGTTACAAACTTTTGCTCAATATTAGAAATTCCTAAAGCAGAAACTTTATATTCATACAACACACCACCTTCTACTTGCGTGTCTAAGTATTCGAAAACGGTTGTACCTAAAGTTGCAATTAACTGAAATGAATCTTGACCACCTAAACGTCTTCTAAAAATTTGAAACTTCTGTATATTCTCTTCATTTGCTCCTACTGACCAACTGATTCTAATGTTGTCTTCATAATATCCTTTAGAAACCTCGAACGTGTTTTCGCTAAAGGTATTAGGGACGTAATTAACACCAAAAGGGAAATCTACTTTAAAATGTTGATTGCTATTTAAATCATACAAAAAAGAACCTCCTATTTGAAATTGCATTTGCAGATTTTTGTCTGTGTCTTTAAATACAGCACCTCCATTGAGTACTGCTCCTTTATGGTCACTTTGCTCTTGGGCATGTAATGCGTTACCAAATACCCAAAAAGCTACTAGAAAAATTAGTAGTTTTTTATACATAACTTGGGTATTTAATTATTTAAATCTTATGATCCAGTACACACCTACGCTATCGGGTCTGTTTTCTATATTACTGTTGTCTGCCCAAGCTTGGTTTTGTCTTTGACCAGTAGTGCCATTTACAGTAAAACCATGTTGATGTGCAGAATGTGCTTGAGAAGCCCATTTGTGACCCAAATTTGTTCCGTGAGCAGAAACATCTGTGTTGTCCCAAAAAGCAGTATTACCTTCACTCTGACCTCCAAATTCGGTTTCCCAACCTGTAGCATCAGTGCCACTTGGCGTATGATTCCTCCAATGCTTAATTTGGTGCCTATGAACCCCATCATTATTTGTTGCTCCGTTAATATTTACACCATGGTTGTGAGTACCCACATTTTGTATTTGACGCTGTCTTACATTTATCGAAGTAATTAATGCAGGATCTATAGATGTTCCTGCACCTTTTAAATATTCACCTCTTAAATTAGGTACATTATTTACACCACCTAAAGTATTTCTTAAATTTACGTATTGTGCTCCTGTTATGTCTCTACCATCTGCTATCATCCATCCATCTGGTATTTTGTTTTCATCACCCATAAAAGCAACAACAGTACCTATTGGCACTCCATTTTGTGCATACTTTGCATAGGCTGTGTAATAAAAAGGTTGATCGTAAATTTGAGTATCTACACCATCATTATTTACTGAGATGATAGCTTTTAGATTTGGCTCATCAAAATTTACACTTGCAAATGTATTGGTTACTGCGTTTCCTGTTCCAATAATGTGAGAGTACACACCAAAATTATCGGTTCTAATTTGTTGTGTTTCTTTGTACAAATCTGTACCATCACTTTTAGTGATTCTAAACGTAAATGTCATTAACTTGTCTGTAATTGCAGCACTGTTATTGTCTCTTGCAATTCCTTGAAAAACCATACCAGATTGTGCAACAGCAGCAACAGATAGTAAAAAGAATAATAGCGTAATTTTTAAAGATTTCATTGTAGTTTGTTTATAGTTAGTCCCCTTTAAATTATTTTAAAAACTTAAAATTTTGTTAACAAAAATGTGAAATCAATACTAAAAAATGCAAAAAATGTCGTGAATGGGGTACTTTTTGTCGTGAAATGAAAAAAATAAAAGGGCTACTCTAGAAAATCTGCCACTCTAGAAATGAAGGAGTTAGAAACAGGAAGTTTTGTTTCTTTAATTTTTATGGTTTTGTTAGAAAAACCAGTAACGTATTTTTTATGCACTACAAAAGAGCGATGAATTTGAATAAAATCTGGTGTTACCATATCTAAAAATTCATCTACAGTAGCACGAACTAATTTTTTTTGATTATTGTTTAGGTAAACTTCAAAATAATGGTCTTCTTTTTTGGCATATAAAATATCATCTACCTTAATTTTTACTTTATAATTGTTCTCTATAGATACAATTTCTTTTTTAAGATTTATTTTATTTTTTGCTAATTGTAATGCAATAAATACGTCTTTTTCTCTAAATGGTTTTTGTAAATAACTTATAGGATTTGTTTGTGCTGCATCTTTTACGTTGCTCTTGTCATTAAAAGCCGATAAATAGATAAAAGGAATATTGATTTGGTTTGCCAACCAAACACCTGTTTTTTCACCCGCTACTTTTATGTCTAAAAAAACAAGATCGGGCTCTAATTCTTGTATTTCTGAAAGCGCATCTTCTGCATTTGTGTTTACTCCACAAACATTACACTCCAAAGAAGTTAATGTGTTTACCAATACTTCTTGGGTTATTATTTCATCTTCTAAAATATATACCTTTAAAGGACTCATTTATATAAATTTTCTGAAAAATAGTATTATTTTATTTTTTTTAGATAAAAATGTCGTGAATTCAAATTTTTTGTCGTGAAATGAAAAACTATTTTTTAGGGAACTTTATTTTGATGTTAAAATGAGTACTATTCTCATTTGATTTAATTCCTTTTAATTGAGAAATCATCATAGCAATAATTTTATTTCCCATTGACGACTTTTTATCTTTCGTTTCGTCGAAAACACCATTATCTTGGTAAGAAAACATATAGTCTTTATATTCTTCTTTAAAACTAATCTTAATTTTTGGCTCTTGAGTTTGATGAAATGCGTGCTTGTATGAGTTAATGATGAGTTCATTAAAAATTAATGCTAAAGGAATTGCCTTGTCCATCATTAAACTTACAGGGTCGATTTCTAATTCAAAATCAACTTTTAATGGAAAAACTGTTTTGTTATACTCTATAATTTCTTTAAAATACTGTGCAACTAAAATTTCTTCTTGATTGTCTGTTTTGTATAAAATATCATGAATACCTGCAATAGAATCTATTCTGCTTTGGCTATCTTGTAATTTTGCTTTAAGTTCTAAATTATCGCTATTAAATGCTTGTAGGCTTAACAAACCAGAAACTACTTGCAGATTATTTTTTATACGATGATGAATTTCTATCATCATAGCTTCTTTAGTTTTTGATTCGTTAATGGCTATTTTATTTTGAGTAATTAAAATTTGTTTGGCTTTAAATTGTCTCATTAAATACGTAAAGAAAAGCGTAATTCCTAAAATTAAAAGCGCTACAAACCACCATGTTTTGTAAAAAATTTGATTGGAAACAATTGTTAACTGCAGTGTTTCTCCTATTTTTTGATTAGCTAAAGTAAGTGCTTCTATTTGCAGTGTATATTTTCCTGAGGCTAAATTAGAATACACGATTTCATTTCCACTGTACAAACGAGTCCAATTATATTTTTCATCATCAGTTACTAGTCTGTATCTGTATTTTACATCTTTAGGATTTATAATGCCTAAAACAGAAACTGATGCACTAAATCTTTGGTTTGATGCTGGCAGCACTAACTCTTTTAATTCAGATAGTTCTTTAGGTGCTTCTTTTTTTTCCCACTCATTTTTTTGCGTGTTGAAGGAAGAAATTGAACTAAATATAGGTCTTAATTGAAGGGTATTTTCTTCTAATTCTTTTGGACTAAAATAGCTTACTCCTTTGTAGCTTCCTATAAAAATATTTCCTTTATTATCTTTAAAAGTACTGTATCTATTTCCTTCTAATTCATATACGCCTTCTTTTTTGGTGTATCTTTTTGTTTCTTTATTTTCAGGATTAAAAGAAACAATACCTGTGTAGGTATTTAGCCATAATTTTTTATCATCATCTATGACAATACCAACAATAGAGGTTTCTAATTGATCTTCATAAAATAAGTTTAATGTATTGCTCTCTTCATTTAATTGATAAATTTTTCCATACTTTGTGGTTACTAAAACTCCATAATATTCACTGTATTTTATAGCCAATAAATCTTCTGTTTTTACATTATTATATTCAGAAAGAGTAGTATTTCCGTTTTCGTATTTTAATATTCCTGCAGAAGTAGTTGCAAATATTTTGTTTCGGTTGCTTGCAAATTCTTTTACAGAAATACTTTGTGTATTTTTTATTTCTGTTGATGTTCTTCCTTTAATACTATATTTAAAAATTCCTCCATGTCTACCACCAATAAAAATAGTGTCTCTCAATTTTATAACTTCTATCGCGTTTTGCTTTGTATTATTTTTAGCAATTATCTTGTAGTTTTTATCAATATGGTAAATATTATCTACATCATTTGTTATAAATATAGAATCTTGCATTGTAATATCTCTGGGAAAATCAATTCTTTGTATGTTATTATTTAGTGAAAATTGAATTTCTTTTTCTGTTCCTTTCTCTACATCAACCTCATAAAAACCCTCTGAATCTGTAGAAACTATATATTTTTTTTCAGATAATTGATTGATGGCTCTTATACTTTTGTCTTTTAGAAATGTTTTTATTTTACTATCCTCAAAAAAATACAATTCTAATTGATTTTGATATAAAACTGCTAAATCTTTATTTATGTCTCTGTAAGTAATATTTGGTAAGAATTCTGTAGTAATTTGTTGTTCTAGTTGATAGGATTTATTTGCGATTTTGTAAATATTTATTTTATAATCGGCATTTGTTTTTCTTAAAAACCCTATTTTATCTTCCTCTTGACAAAAAGATATCGATTCTACGACACCATCATCATAAGTTTGTTTGTTTAGTTCTTCAAATTTTTGAGTTTCCTTATTGTATTTAATCAGGTTGTATTTGGTATCAAAATAAAAATAATATTCTCCTTTTGATGTAAAATTGCTAGAAAGATGTGTTGGTAAAAAAGACTCACCTTTTTTATCTATAAAATCTTCTTTGGTAAGCATTTTTATAAACTTACCTTGTTTGTCTAACAAGAAGAATTCATTACTTAAAAGTTTGGCAATAGTATAGTTGCCAAATGTGTGTATCGTCTGTATAAACAATGATTTATTGGATTTATCATAGGCAATAGAATCTATCATTTTAATGTTTAAACCTTCTAAAGATGCACTCAATAATTTATCTTCATGTGTAACTAAAATATGTGTTGAATTATTTATATGGTATTGCGAATCTGTATGTCTGTTTTTAATCAAATCATCGTAAGCCGAAACTTTTTTTATTTCTAAAGTATTGGTATCCAAAAAAAATAATTGAGTCTTCGCATCTTTGCCAAACCATAATTTTACATACAAACCACCTTTGAGGTTTTTAAATAAAATACCTCTAGTTATCCTTTGTTTAAATTCAGTTGGAATTTCGAGAGTAGAAAAATTATTTCCATCAAATCGTTGCAAAATAACTTCTTTTTCTCCAATGATAAATTCACTTGAGAGTCTATTTTCTCCTAAAATCCATAACCATCCTTTTTCATCATAAATGGAAAAAAAGGCATCAGATATATTATATCCGTTTGAAGCATTGTACACTACTTTACTTACTATTGGACTCTTATTATTTTGGGAATAAAGACCAATATTTGAAGTAAAAAGGTAAAAAAGTAAAAAAAATAAAACCTTTTGCAAGCGTTAGTGTATTTAGTAAAACAAATGTATTTTTTAGGGAATTAAACAATCAAAAATAAGAAAACGTAACGTTTAATTTAGAACTTTAAAAAATAAAACTAGAGATGGTTGTAAAAAGAAATTAAGGAATACTATGTTTTACTCTAAATAATAAAGATGTTTTTGGATGATTTTTTATGTTGAAAATCCTTTTTCCACTCGTTTTGCAACATACAAATCTGCAATAGTTGGGTTTTCTGGACAGCTTTTTATTTGAATAAATTCATCTCCAGTTTTTACGTTTCCTGTTTGTAATACTTTAAAGTACACACCACAAAAAGTAGTGTTCCAAAATTGTTTTACAATTTTCATATCGTTAAAACGAATGCCTAATTTATAACATGGATTTCTTTGCACTGTAGCTTCTAAAATAGCTTCACCAACTGTAAACGTATCTCCTTGATGGATTTTCGTTTCATCTAAATCATCAATCGTGAGGTTTTCACCAAAAATTCCATGTGTAAAATCTACATTTGGATGTAGTTTTTTAAAATAATCGTAATGTCTTAATGAATATCCATAAACTGCTTGTAAAATGCCTCCATGATGTTCTCTGTCAGAAATTTCATCACCTTTTACATCTTCTGTATCTAAAAAAATAGGTTTAGAAACTGGAAGTTTAAAAATTCCTGTGGTTACTTTTTTACCTTTCCAATCAATTTCTTTGCGTTCGCCAATATTTGTTGAAATTATTTTCACAAGACTACTTTTTAAATTTCTCTAATGCTTGTTTCGTAAAATCAGACAACACTAACTCACCAGAAACTGCAGCTCTTTCAGCTAATAAATTGTTCCAGTTTTCTGTTCCTTTCCACAAAGCTTTTTTCATTTCTACCAAAGCTGTAGGATTGTAAGAAGCTAATTTTTCTGATAAAATTTCTACTTCTTCATCTAATTCTTTTATGGTTTCAAAAACTTTTACATACAAACCTTTTTCTTTTGCCCAATAAGCATTTTTCCAATTACTTGCGTCTAAAGTCAATTCTGCAGTTCCTGAAACTCCTATTTTTCTTGTAACAGCTGGTTCAATTACAAAAGGACCAATTCCTATGGTAAATTCTGACAATTTTATAGCAGCATTTTCTGTTGCCAACACATAATCGCAAGCAGAGGCTAAACCAACTCCACCACCAACTGTTTTTCCTTGAATTCTTCCAATAATTAGTTTTCCACAAGTTCTCATGGCATTTATCACATTTGCAAAACCTGAGAAAAATTCTTTACCTTCTTGTAAGTTAGAAATAGCCACTAATTCATCAAAAGAAGCGCCTGCACAAAAGGCTTTTTCTCCTTCTGATTTTAAAATGATTACAGAAATATCAGGATTATTTCCTACAGAAATTAATTCTTTGGTTAATCTGTCTAACAATTCACTTGGAAAAGAATTACTGGCTGGATGCCCAAATTCTATCGTTGCGATTTTATTATGTATGTGGGTATATAAACTTCCATTTTTTCTATCTGTAGTCATATTACTAAGTTTTTATCAAAAATAAGTTATTCATATTTAAAAAAGAAAAACTCTGAATTTTACTTCAGAGTTTTCAATATTAAATTTATAATGAATTAATATTCATTTTTTTGAATTATCTATTCATTGGTTTGTTTAAATTCATGTACATATTATCTACTTCTGTAGCTTCTACACCTAATAAATATTTACTAAAATGATCGGCTCTTAACCAGAAAGAGTATTCTGTCATGTTTCCAAAACCATGTCTTTGTCCTGGCATAATCATAAATTTAAAACGTTTGTTTGCCTTAATTAATTCGTTTGCCATTCTAATGGTTCCTGCTGGATGTACGTTGTTATCCATATCTCCATGAATTAACATTAAATGTCCTTTTAGGTTTTTTGCTAAAGATTGGTTGTCATCAATTTTATATTTATGAGAAATTTTTCCTTTTTCATCAATTTCTTCTTTAACACCATGATGTGTTTCACTCCACCATGAATTATATACATTGTTATCGTGATTTCCTGCAGATGAAACTGCGGCTTTAAAGAAATCTGGATATACCAACATTGCAGCTGTAGACATAAACCCACCTCCTGAATGACCGTAAATTCCTACTTTTTCAATATCAATAAATTTATATTTATTCGCTAACTGTTGTGCTACGTATTTTTTATCGGCTAAACCGTAATCACGTAAGTTTCCATAACCATAATTGTGATACCATTTAGATCTATCTGGATGTCCACCTCTGTTTCCTAAAGTAATTACTACAAAACCTACTTGTGCCATTCTATCTAAACGATCCATTCTGTATGAAAAAGATTTGTTTACAGCTTCTGTTTGAGGTCCTGGGTATACATATTCTAATAATGGATAAACTTTTGTAGAATCCATTTCAAAAGGTGTATACATTACTCCATAAATATCTGTAATTCCATCATCTGCCTTTACTTTAAATGGTGTTGGAAATTTATAACCTGAAGCCATTAATTGCGATAAATCTGCAGTTTCTAACTCCATAACTTCTCTTCCATTAGAATCCATTAAGTTTGATTTTGGAACAGTATTTACTCTTGAATAATTATTTACAAAATACTTATTAGAGTCAGACATATCTGTGTTTGTTGTAAAATCTCCCGGATTTAGTGTTTTCATTCCACTTCCATTAAGGTTGATTTTATAACTATGTAAATAATAAGGGTCTTGTTCTTTATTTACTCCATTTGCTGTAAAATAAAGTGTTCTGCTTCTTTCATCTAAACCTTCAAAACCATCAACATGATAATCACCTTCTGTCACTTGATTTTTTAAGTTTCCATCAGCATCATATAAATAAAAATGTGCCCAACCATCACGTTCTGCCCAATGTAACATTTCTGTTTCATTATTAAATAAAATTAAAGGACGAGACTCAATATACGTATTAAAACGCTCTTCAATTAATGTTTTGTATTCTCCTGTATTAATATCTGCAACATTGATATCGTATTTTTTACGGTCTCTAGAAATTACACTAAAGTATACTTTTCCTTTTTTTGATAATAAAAGTGAAGGAGTAAAATCATCGTCATAACTTGATTTTTTTCTTGGTGCTCTAAATACAGAAATACTTTGTTGACGAACAGTATCTAAAGGAACTTTTATATGTGTTTTTGTTGGAATGTCAAATATTAATAATTCAGATTTGTAATATTCTTGTTCACCAGGCATATGATATTTATACGTTTCTAAAGTTGGTCTTTTTTTCTCTGTAGAATTAATTACCCATAAATCTTTTATGTGTCTAGAATCTGATTTTTGAAAAACAAACTTTTTAGAATCATGAGACCAAGTACCCCAAACACCTTTTCTTTTGTCTTTATTTTTTTCAATATCTTCATTATCTTGACCTCTGTTTCCTCCACCATAACCGTAGTTTTCTTCACCATCTTTTGTCCACTGGTTTTCTACAACTGTACTATCTTTTTCATCTTTAATAAACTTTTTAAAGTTCATTTTATCCATCCAGTATAAGTTGTAGTTTTTAGAATATAAAACAATAGAACTGTCTGGAGCAACATTTGCCCAACTTCTCCAAGGTCTTTTTTCTTCTTTTTTTGTATCTAAAATTGTTAATCCGTTTCCACCTAATTTATACTCTAAATGGTATACTTTTTTTTCCATTTTAGGTTTTTTCTTCTTTGCTTTTTTTGTTGAAGTAGAGTCTTTTTTTGTTTCATCTTTTTCATCTTCAACCTCAACTTCTTCTGTAGAAGTTACTCTGAAACGAATTGCATCTTCTGCCTCGTTAAATTTAATATTTAAACGTGGTAAATGTTTTGCATCGTAAGGATCTTTGGTAATTTCTGTTAACCATTTTGCCATTTTTACATTGTCAAAAAGTGGTTTTTTAGATTTTCTATCTGCATCTACAATGTAATGATTAGAACCTTCTGAGGTTTTGTAAGCATACCAAAAGCGATTTCCTTTTTTTAACCAATGTGGTCTTACACTTGTAGAGTGTACCATTTTAGCCAAATTAGTTGGAGAGTATTTGGCAGCTGCTCTGTAATTAGGTTTTGGTGTTTCTTGTGCAAAATTTGCAATCGTAGCAAATACCAATACCATTGTGAGTAAAATATTTTTCATTTGAAGAAAGTTTGAATGTTTAATTAAAAAGCTAAAGTTCTCTAAAACAAACTACATATCAAATTTTAAATATTTTTTTGGTAAAACATTAACATTTTTTAACGTTAGTTCAAATTACGCTTTTCAATAAAAAAACGTTTTAATAATTGTAAACATTCGTTTTCTAATATTCCACCAATAACTTTTGTTTTTGGATGAAGTGAAGTTTTTAAATTGATAAAACCTCTTTCTGGTTCTGAGGCTCCGTATACAATTTTACCAATTTGGGTCCAGTAACTAGCACCTGCACACATTTGACAAGGCTCTAAAGTAACATACAATACACAATCTTTTAAATATTTACCTCCTAAAAAATCGGCTGCTGCAGTAAAAGCTTGCATTTCTGCATGTGCAGTCACATCGTTTAACGTTTCAGTTAAATTGTGTGCTCTTGCTATAATTTGATTTTTTAAAACAATTATAGCTCCTACAGGTATTTCACCTTTATCAAAAGCATTTTCTGCTTCTTGATAGGCTTTTTTCATAAAATAGACGTCATCAAAAGGTTGTATCATTTTTTTTGAAAATAAAAATCAATATTACAAAAATTGAAATTGTATTTTTGCATAGACTTGAAAAACTTATTAGACCACATATCAAATCCTGAAGATTTAAGAAAATTAAATCGAACGCAATTGCCACAATTGGCAAAAGAATTGCGTGATTTTATTATTGATGTTGTTTCTACTAAAGAAGGTCATTTAGGAGCTAGTTTAGGTGTTGTTGAATTAACCATTGCATTGCATTATTTGTTTGATACACCAAACGACTTATTAGTTTGGGATGTTGGTCATCAGGCTTACGGACATAAAATTTTAACGGGTAGAAAAGAAACTTTTCATACCAACAGGCAATTTGATGGAATTGCCGGTTTTCCCGCAAGAAAAGAAAGTAATTTTGATGCTTTTGGAGTTGGGCATTCTTCAACTTCCATTTCTGCTGCTTTAGGGATGGCAATTGCTTCTAACTTAAAAGGTGAAACCAAAAAACAACATATTGCAGTTATTGGTGATGCTTCTATTGCGAGTGGAATGGCGTTTGAAGCCTTAAACCATGCTGGAGTTTCTAACGCAAATTTATTGATTATTTTAAATGACAATGCTATTGGAATAGATCCTTCTGTAGGTGCTTTAAAAGAGTATTTAACAAAGGTAAAAACAGACAGAAAGTTAGCAGCTCAAAATAATATTATAAAAGCTTTAAATTTTGATTATTCTGGACCCATTGACGGACATAATTTACCTAAAATTCTATCAGAATTAGAACGTTTAAAATCGGTAAAAGGCCCTAAATTTTTACATATAATTACCACAAAAGGAAAAGGTTTACAGCAAGCTGAAGATGATCAAGTAACCTATCATGCCCCAGGAAAATTTGATAAAATTTCTGGAGAACGCATTAAAAAAGAAGCAAGTTTATATACGAAATATCAGGATGTTTTTGGTAAAACATTAGTTGAACTGGCAGAAAAAAACGATAAAATTGTGGGAATTACTCCTGCCATGTTAACTGGAAGTTCTTTAAAATTTATGCTCGAAAAATTTCCTGAAAGAACTTTTGATGTTGGTATTGCAGAACAACATGCAGTTACTTTGGCAGCAGGAATGGTTACCCAAGGTTTAATACCGTTTTGTAATATTTATTCCACATTTTTACAACGTGCATATGACCAAGTAATTCATGATGTTGCTTTGCAAAACTTACCTGTAATTTTCTGTTTAGACAGAGCTGGTTTGGTAGGTGAAGATGGTGCTACACATCATGGAGTTTTTGATTTAGCGTATTTGCGTTGCATTCCTAATTTAATTGTATTTGCCCCTAGAAACGAAATTGAGCTAAGAAACATATTGTTTACGGCTCAAAAAGGGTTGAAAAACCCAATTGCAATTCGCTATCCAAGAGGAACTGGAAAATTATTGGAGTGGCAAAAATCTTTTGAAGATATTGAAATTGGAACAGGTACTTGTTTGAAAAAAGGAAGTAAAGTTGCAATTTTAACTATTGGAACAATTGCTAAAAACGTTATAGATGCTTTAGAACTAATTTCAGAAAGAGACAACTTTTCTCATTACGATATGCGTTTTGTAAAACCTTTAGATAAAAATTTATTAGAAGAAATTTTTGCAAACCACACTTCTATAATTACTGTGGAAGATGGAGTAGTAAAAGGCGGATTTGGCTCTTCTATTTTAGAGTTTGCTGCTAAAAATAAGTACCCGCATCAAATAAAAACGTTGGGTATACCAGATATGTTTATTGAACATGGAACGGTTTCTCAATTGCAACATATGATTGGTTTAGACCCTAAAAGTCTATCTAATTTACTAAATTCTTACGTATAAAAAAAGACGCTCTTAAGCGCCTTTTTTTAAATTTAAATAAGTTTTAAAACTATTCTATAATAATTTTATTTGATGATTTCTTATTATTCTCATCAACAACATTAACGATATAAATTCCTGCATTTAAGTTTACAGAAATTTCTTGTTTTTCTTCAGAAGTAAAATCTAAATTAGCTTTGTAAACTTGTCTTCCTGAAATATCAAAAATATTTATTTTAGATTTCCCTAAGCTATTTTTAGCAAAAATCGTAAAGTTTCCATTTGAGATTGTTGGATATACTGTAAAAGCTTTTTTATCTGTTAAAACATCGTCAACAGAAGCTGTTCCATCTGTAAAGGTTGTTGTAAACATACCTCTACCATGTGTTGCTGCTAAAACTGTGTTATCTGATGCTCTGTATTGTAACATATCTACTCTTACACTTCCCATTCCTGTTGAAGCAGGTTCCCAAACAACAGTAGTTGCAGTAATGTCGTCTGTTTTCCAAATACCAGCCTCTGTTGCTAAAATAACTTGTTTTCTATTTAATGGGTTGAATAAGGACCACCTTACTGGCATATCTGGTAAATTACCTTCTACATTTATCCAAGATAAACCTCCATTTGTTGAATACCAAACACTCTCAACTCCATAATTAGAATATGTTAGTAATAATTCATCCTCAGTTGCTCCAATTTCTAAACAAGAAATTGATCCTTCAAAAACTGCAAAATTGGTTCTTACTGCTACGTTTTCATCAGCAGTTCTTTTTACAATTCTACCACCTGATGTTGAAAAATAAACTGCCCTGTTTTCCTTATTATAAGGAGAAACTCTAATGTTTGTAACTGTTGAATTTAATAACTCTGGAATTGTAATTGTATCTTTCACTCCTTTAAAATCAGAGAATGATCCTTGATCTGCAAAATCTGCATTTAAAGTTGCTGTGGTTATTTCATTATTATCGTTATAAGAATACAAAACATTGTTTTCACTATCATAGTCCGCAGCATTAATAAAGCTACCATTATTAGGGTTGTTTATCAATGAAATCCAAACACTGCTTCCTCCTGTATAATCTAACAAATAGTAGTTATTATTTGTAAAAGATACTATTTGATATACACCTCTTGTTTCATTTGTAGCTGTTTGATCTATAAAACAAAAGCCTCCATCACCTCCCCAAACTTCTTCACTAGAAGCTATACCTGGTGTTTCTAGAAATTGAGATCCGTTATCTTGTGACCCTCCTAAAAATCCATTTGGATTCACTGGGTCTATAGCCCCAGAATAAAACTGAGTGATGTTAAAATTTTTGTTTCGAGTAAAGAAGCCTTCGTTATAAGGATCAAATGTTAATGTTGTAGGAACTTTTGTTAAATCTGGTGCGTATTGAATACCACCATCATTTGCTACTAACAATTCATTTGGATGATTTGGTCTGAAAATAATATTGTGTTGATCTGCATGTGCATAACTCACTGTTGCGTCATAAAAATCGGACCAACTTGTTATTTTTGTCCAAGAATCACCACCATCTAACGAATTAAATGTATTGATACCACCAACATAAATGTGATTTTCATTTACTGGACTTATTTGTACAATTAAATCATACCATGCTTGACCTCTTGTAAAATCGTCATTAGGCACTGTACTATCTCTACTATCTGAAGGAGTTGTTGCGGTAGTAGTCCATGATGTTCCTCCGTCAGTTGTTTTTACAATTTCTCCTAATGCATTACCGTTTGCAATTAAAGCATAAACCACTGAAGGGTTGGATTGAGCAACTGCTAAATCTACTCTTCTTGGATTTTCTACTGAAGATGTATAATTAGCAGTAAATTTTGTTCCGGTTGAGGACGAAAAAATAGAACCAGTTGCAGTTCCGAACCAAATCGTATTATCTGATGCTAATTCTAAATCTCTAACAATTTCATCACTTACAATATCCCACGTTTCACCACCATCTAAAGATCTTATTAAATCTGAACCAGTTGTGCCCTCCAAATCTCTAACAGCAGCATAAATAACCCCTATTACTCCACCTTCATTTCTAACAATAATATCAAAAACTTGGTCATAAATTCTTGAGCTTGGTAAGTTTACCCAAGTTGCGCCTCCATCTGTACTTTTCCAAATACCTCCTCCATTTATGGCGTCTATATTTCCATAACCTTCTCCAGTACCTGCATACATTGTTGTTGTTACAACTGGATCATAGTCCATTGCTGTTACTGCAAAGTTAGACATGTCTGCAGCCAATTGACTCCAAGAAACATTTTCGTCTGTAATATCATTATTAACCCAGATTCCTCCACCAACACCACCTGCAAATACTTTTTTGTCTGTTGGGTCATTTGGATCAAACATTAAAGCTCTTGTTCTACCAGCTACATTGTTTGGTCCTCTAGAAACCCATGAAAAATCTTCACCTTCTTTTCTTTGTCCTTTAGGTTTATTTTTATTGTATCTTTTTACGTAGTCTAATGCTTCAAAAAATCGTTTTCTAGGAATGCTTTTTGTTTTTGGATCCATTGTTCTTAAGAAATCTTGCTCAAAAGCTAAATCTGGACGATCTTTTTTTGGCATTGCTTTTAGTTCTTTTTTACTTAAAGCTTTTCTTTTTGAGTATGGATGATTCTCAATATATGCTGCATATTCTCTTTGTCTTTTATCCGCATCGTTTTCATTATTTTGAATTGCTGTAACTGAAAAAATAGCGACAATGATTATTGCTGCAAAAATGTATAATTTTTTATTCATAGGTGTTTTTTTAAAAAAAGTAGCCAAATTTAATGATATTTAATAGTACTAAATAATATTTCCTGTTAATTTTTTATGAGTTCTGATTGCATAACTATCTGATATTCTTGAAACATAACTACAAATTTGCATTACTCTTGAATACAGGTTGGCAGTTTCTGTTTGGTATTCTTTTGGTAGTAAATTTAAAACTAGTTTATCGAAGTTAGATGCTTTACCAAAATACTTGTTATTTATTGCTGTTAAAAATACATCTAATAAATCTGCAATAATTCGATAACCTGCTATTTCTTTTTCTATAACCTCTGTGCTTTTGTAAATTTTATCTACACTTATTTTTATTATGTCGTTAATTTGTGCTTCATACTTACACTTGTCTAATAATGATTTTTCAAAGGTTCCATTTAAAATGGTTTGTTCGTTGGCTAAAAAGATTTCTACAGCTTCATTGATTAAAACTCCTATTGCTAAGGCACGTAAATAGCTTATTCTGTCGGTTTTGTGTTTTAATGAATGGTATTTTTTAATATCAATAGTATCTTTTACGAGCTTAATCATGTATTCTAAAGCAAAATCTTCTTCGATTAAACCGAGGTTTATTCCATCTTCAAAATCGATAATCGTGTAGCAAATATCATCTGCAGCTTCTACTAAATAGGCTAATGGATGTCTGTAAAAAGAAATGTCTTCTGTAGCAGATTTTTTCTTCATTCCTAAATCCTCTACCACTTCTAAAAAAGCGTCTTTTTCTGATTGAAAAAAACCGTATTTTTTATCTACAATATGGTTTGTAGGTTTTTTTGGTAGGCTTTCTTTTGGGTATTTTAAAAAAGCTCCTAAAGTGGCGTAACTTAAACGTAAACCACCAGAAATACCTTCTCTAGATTCTGTTAAGATTTTAAATCCGTTTGCATTTCCTTCGAAATCTATTAAATCTTGATATTCTTTATCTGTTAAATCGGCTTTATATTTTGCGCCCTTTCCTGTTTTAAAATACTCGCCAATAGCTTTTTCTCCTGAATGTCCAAAAGGAGGATTTCCAATATCGTGCATTACTGAAGCTGCTGCTACAATGGCTCCAAAATCGTTAAATGCATAGCCTAATTCTGTTAAGTTTGGGTGACGTTCTAATAACACTTTTCCAACTCTTCTACCCAAAGTTCTACCTACAACAGAAACTTCTAAACTGTGTGTTAAACGTGTATGTACAAAATCGGTTTCTGATAACGGAATTACTTGTGTTTTGTCTTGTAAGCTTCTAAATGCGGATGAAAATATAATTCTATCGAAATCTACATCGAAACCCAAACGTGTTTCGTCTTGTGCTATTCTTGGACGTTTTTGTGTGTCGCCAAAGCGTTTTAAAGAAAGGAGTTGTTCCCAGTTCATTATTTTATTTTTAAAATTGAGATTCCTTTTTGTGCAGGAATGACAAGTTGCACGAAAATACGAAAAAGATGCTTATTTAAGTTTCTAAAAACTTTACGAGTAGCAAAAAGTAATTAAACAGTTTTAGCCCAGATTGAAACGACATCCTTTTTGCCTTTTTTGGCAAAAAGATATAGTGGAAAGCTGGAAATAGCTCCAAAAAAAAGAGAAACATTGCTGCTTCTCTTTTTTACGAACTTTTATTATTAAGATTTCTCGACTGCGCTCGAAATGACAAAGTCATTATCCTTCACAAGAAGCACATTCTTTCTTTTGCTTGAATTTCTGTGCTGCATTCATACTGTGTTGGTAATACATCGATTTTACACCTAATTTCCATGCATTAATATATACTGCATTTACATCTTTAATTGGCATATCTGGGTGCACCATAATGTTAATAGATTGCCCTTGATCGATATGATTTTGCCTGTTTGCTGCTTGGTAAACAATTACGTTTTGGTCGATTTCTGAATAGGTTCTAAACACATCTTTTTCTGCTTCTGTTAAGAAATCTAAATGCAATACAGAACCATCGTTATCTCTGATGCTCGTCCAAACTTCTTTGGTATTTTTCCCTTTTTCTTCTAAAACTTTTTCTAAAATTGGGTTTTTAATGGTTGTTTTAATTTTTGCGATATCTTTTACGTAAATATTCGACCAAATTGGCTCAATTCCTTGAGAAACTTGCCCTAAAATAAATGCTGATGACGTTGTTGGCGCAATTGCATTCAAAGTTGTATTACGTCTTCCATAACCTTTTAACACTGCTGGCTCTCCATATTCTTTTGCCATATCTTCTGAAGCTTTGTAAGATTTCTCTTTAATAACTCTAAAGATTTCGCTGTTTAAATCGTAAGCTTCTGGACTGTCGAATGCTAACATTTTTGATTGTAATAAAGAATGCCATCCTAAAGCGCCTAAACCTAATGCTCTGTTATCTTTCGCAAAATTATAGGCTTTTTCCATGAAACGGAACGTAAATTGATCGTCTCTATCTTTTGAATCTCTATAAACTTCTAACTTTGTGATGAATTCTTGCATTACTGCGTCTAAGAAGTATGTTAATGTTTCTACA
Organism: Polaribacter aestuariivivens; assembly: GCF_005885675.1. Lineage (GTDB taxonomy): Bacteria > Bacteroidota > Bacteroidia > Flavobacteriales > Flavobacteriaceae > Polaribacter > Polaribacter aestuariivivens. Next base: position 235,465 of record NZ_VANR01000003.1, on the reverse strand, counting down.
GCATCTGTATCTTTCCACTTATCGTAATGTAATAAGTTTACGGATGATAAACAGCAAACGAAAGACCACTCTTCATTAGAAGGCAACATAATTTCTGTACACAAGTTACTTGCGTAAATTTCATGGTTTTTGTCTTTGTAAACATCAACCGTTCCATTATTTGCGTTGTCTCTAAATAATATATATGGATATCCTATTTCGCCTCTTCTTTGTAAAATTTTTGCCCAAATGCTTCTTTTTTCTACATCTCCAGCAATCATTTCTTCCATCCATTGGTTACCAACTGTAACTCCATGTGTTAATTCTTGAATTGGATTTCCTTCTGTTCCAATTTCTAAAAATTCTTTAATATCTGGGTGATCTACTGGTAAATATGGAGAAAAACGACCTCTTCTTACAGAACCTTGACTAACAACATCTACCATTTTTTCGAACAACTGCATAATATGCACAGAACCAGATGACGAACCATTGTTTTTTACTTCTGCTCCTCTTTCACGCAACTTACCAAAATAACCAGAAGTTCCTCCTCCTAATTTAGACATCATACCAACTTCCGATTGTGAGAACAAAATGTCTCCCATATCATCTGCAACATGACTTCCAAAACAACTAATTGGCAAACCTCTTCTTTTTCCAAAATTCGACCAAATTGGCGATGCTAAAGAAAAGAATCCTGCAGCCATATATTTGTAAAACTTATCCGAAAAACCTGGTTTGTTTAATATACGCTCAGCATTGTCTGCAATTTCACGAATTCTTTGTTCAGGAGTTGTATTTTCTGTTAAGTAACCTGATTCTAAAAATTTACGACTGTTTTCTGTTAACCATTCAATTTCTGGTTCACTTTTGTCTTTCAACATTTTTTCTCTAGCAGCGTTTCTTGCTTGAATCAGTTGTTCGTGTTCTGTAAGCTCGGTAGTTTTTGTGTTTGTTTGGTTCATGGTTTAAAATAAATCGTCGCTTGTTATACTTTTTGTTCTTTTACTATAGTTGATAGATCTTTTTACGAAAAAATCTCCGTGTTTGGTTCCAATAATTTCGTCATCAAACCAATCTGTTTGTTCTAATAATGCTTCGTCTGTATCAAATACTTTTTCGATACCAATGCTTTCTAATGATTTGTTGAATCTATTTTTAATAAATTCTTTAATTACGGCTTTTGGTAAGAAATCTAACTCTCCTTTTTCGAAAATCCAATCGATAATTTTACTTTCAGATGAATAAGCTTCTTTACAAGTTTCTTGTACTAATAAACTGTGACTTTCGTCAAACCAATCTGGATTTTCTTCTTTTATAATTTTAATTACATCAATTCCAAAATCGCCATGAATTTGCTCTTCTTTAGAAGTTGCTTCTACCACGTTAGAAATACCTTTTAGCACGTTTTTGTGCTTGTTAAAGGCCATGATAATTAAAAACTGTGAGAATAAAGAAACGTGTTCTATAAATAATGAAAACAGAATTATAGATTCTGAAAACTCTTTATTGTCTTCACTATTTACATTTTTTAGTGCCAATTCTAAATAATTAACACGTCTCATAATCACTGGATTTTTTTTCAAGTTTTTAAACTCGTTATTTAACCCTAAGATTTCTAATAAATGAGAATATGCATCATGATGTCTTACTTCACTTTCTGCAAATGTAGAACCTACTGAACCAATTTCTGGCTTTGGCATTCTCTTGTAAATATCTCCCCAAAATGTTTTTACTGCAACTTCAATTTGAGAAATTGCTAACATGGTGTTTTTTATCGCGTTTTTTTCTGTTTCATTCAAATATGCCTTAAAATCTTGAATATCACTAGTATAATTAAATTCTGTATGAATCCAATAAGAGTGTCTAATTGCATCTACATATTCGTTTAATTCTGGATAATCGTAAGGTTTTAGGTTCAGCCTTTTTTCGAAAATATTTCTTTTTCTATTTCTTGCTTGTTCATCTCTATATAAAATATATGCTTTGGCAACATCGCGAAAACGACTGTCCATTAACTTATATTCTACAATATCTTGAACCTGTTCTACAGTGGGTGTATAATTGGGTTCATTCAACTTTCTTTCTAATAAAGTACCGTTAACGATATTAGTAATTGCCATTGCATCTTCTAAAGAACCATTGTTTACAGAAATCATTGCTTTTTCTATGGCTCTTGTAATTTTGTCTAACTCGAAATTGCTAGTTCCTGAGTCTCTTTTAATAATTTGAGTAATTTTCACGGTAAAAAGGTGTTATTTGAATGTTAATAAATCGTTAGGAACGACCTCTACAAAGATTGCGATTTTTGATCCAAAATGAAAGTCATACTTATTCACAAATCCCTTGAAGTTTTTAACAATTACCTTTGCTTTACGAATTTCATAAAAATTTAACGTTTTTACAATTATTTGAAAATCAATAATTTAAAACATAAAAAATGCTTAACTTCTTGCTATTGCTGACATTCGCAATAACTACTTTTTAATTTCATTTTTTTAATTGAAAAATTAAAATTGTTTTAGCGTTCTTTTTTTTTAAAACAATTTTTTTGTGAAATTTTGTGTTATTTAGAATTTTTATACATAGATGCAAGGTTTTCAAAAATTTTTTTGCTCGTTTAATTTTAAAGTATCTTTGTAAAAAGTTTTTTAATGAAAAATAGATTCCCAAAAATTGTACAAATTGCTATAATTTCTGTTTATTTAATTTTTTTAGCTGGCTCAATTGTTAGAATGACTGGTTCTGGAATGGGGTGTCCTGATTGGCCTAAGTGTTTTGGTTACTATATTCCACCAACTTCGGAAGAACAAATTACATGGAAACCAAATACTGAGTTTAAAGAAGGTTTTATTATTATAAAAGACGAAACGTTATTTGTTGCTGAACATGATTTAAAAACTTCGTCTGAATTCAACCTGAAAAATTGGGCAAAATATACCAAACACGATTACAATAAATTTAATAAATACCATACCTGGACAGAATACATCAACAGATTGGTTTCTGTTTTAGCAGGCTTTGTTTTTTTATTTTTGGTTTATGGCGCTTATAAAAACAGGAAGACAGATAAGCGAATTCCTATACTCGCTTACACAGCTTTCTTATTAATGCTTTTTGAAGCTTGGCTTGGAAAAACAGTGGTAGACTCTAACTTAACTCCAACAATTATTACCATTCATATGGTGGTTGGCTTAATAATTATTGCACTTTTATTATGGTTGCAATTTATTGTTTCTGATAACAAGAAAGTTTACAAGTACAATTCATTATTTAATAAGTTACTGATTGCTTCCGTTATTTTTTCGTTGATTCAAATTGCTATGGGAACTCAAGTTAGACAGTTTATAGATGAACAAGTAAAATTATACGGTTTCGAAAACAAGAATTATAGTTTAATGAATCCGAGTTTTAAATTTTATTTCCACAGGTCTTTTACCATTGCAATTGTATTGGTAAACTTAAGTTTGTTATATTTAAACCAATTGAAAAATTTAGGCTACAAACTTGTAAACTGGATTGTTTTCTTAATCTTTTTAGAAACCATTACAGGAATTTTAATGTATTATGCTGAAATTCCTTTTGGTACTCAAGCAATTCATTTATTGGCTGGTGCAATTTTATTTGGGTTGCAATTTTATTTGTGGCTTCAAAGTCGAAAGACTTTGAGTACGCAGTCTTCAGTGGGCAGTTAGCAGTTGTTGCTCTAAAAAAATTTCTCCCTAAATTTCGGTAACAATTTCGATGAAAAATTGAATTCACTCGAAGTGACAGACTCTGAAACTTTGAAACTAAATAATAAAAAGCTTTGCGTCTTTGGGAGAAAAAAAACTGACTGCAAACTGAAGACTGAAGACTGAAAAACTGCAAACTAAAATCACGGATGTGCATTTACCCAAACTTCGCCGTCAGAAAAGTATTCTTTTTTCCAAATAGGAACAGTTTCTTTTAAAGTATCAATAGCAAATTCGCAAGCTTCGAAAGTTGCTTTTCTATGTTTTGATGAAGCTGTAATAATTACAGGAATTTCACCAATTTGTAACATTCCTTCTGCATGATGAATCGCAATTTTATGAATGGGAAATTTTTCTAAAGCCAAATCTGCAATTTTTTGCATTTCTTTAATTGCCATTGGTTTATAAGTAGAAAAATCGAGTTGTAAAACTTCTTTTCCTTGTGTATCATTTCTTACAGTTCCAATAAATGCTGAAATTCCGCCACAAGAATCGTCTTCTACAAAATTGTAACATTCTTGTAAATCTAGTTTTTTGGAAGTTATTTTAATGGAAGTTCTCTTCATTATTTAACAAAAATAGTAATTCAAAATGTATCTTTGCAATCTTAAATTTCAATACTTCAAAAAAATGAAAAGTATTTTTAGAATTGTAAGCTTTTTAGAAGGAGTTTCTTACCTACTTTTATTATTTATTGCAACTCCAATTAAATATTTACATGGTGATGCTTCTTACGTAAAAATGTTGGGTATGCCACATGGCCTTTTATTTATGTTGTATATTGTGTTGGCAATTGTAATTCAAAAACAAATGAATTGGAACAATAAAACCTTAGGAATTGTTTTACTGTGCTCTATAATTCCGTTTGGAACTTTTTATATGGATAAAAAGTATTTATAAATTGCTGCTACAAATATTACTTAGCCTCCACTAACAGGAGGTATTATAGCAACCACATCACCTTCTTTTAAAATTAAATTACCTTCTGCATAAGTTTCATTTACTGCGATTGCATAAGAATTTATATTTTCTAGTTTTGGATATTTTTTCTTCAAAAAAACTTTAAAATCGTTTATTGAACTGTTTTCTGAAATTGTTATTTCCAAATCATTGGTTTCAACCAAATCTGAAGTAATTCCGAAAAAAAGAGTTTGAATTTTCATCAATATATATTTTAAAATAAACTTAATCTAAACAAAAAACCATCATTAGAAACGCCTCCGTAATTAGAATGCACATAATCTACTCTTAAAAAACGCCATTTACCAAAACCAATATTATCTAACCCAACAGAAAACTCTGTATACGGCTTTTTATCAGCCATAAATAGCCCTTTTACGCCACCAACCAAATGTAAATTTAACTTATTTAATAAAGGAACTTTACCTAACACAGCGCCTTTAAAGTTATGTTGTGCGTGCATTTCTGCATATTTGTCGTTTGTATAAAATTTGTAGTATTCTAACAAACCAAAACTAGTTAATTGGTTGTCTAAAGGAAATGTTAGTTGGTTTCCGTTAGCTTGTAAATAATCCATAAAAGCGATGTCTTTTTGTTTTAAAAAGATACCTCCACGAATATTGTACTCAAATTGTCCATAGTTACCTGCATTTACATTTTGTCTAAGGTTTGCAGTAAATAAATCGGAATTTAATTCAGCATTAGATGCTGCAAAACTTTTTGTGTACTGAACATTTAAAGTTGGAAATTTCGCATTACCTACACTTACTTTACGATTTGGATATGATAAATACTTTTGCCCAAAAACAATGGTTGCTCCTACATTTAAAATTGCAATATTATGTGAATAAAAAGCAGCATTTGTAAAATCTGTTGGATCTAAAGGGTTGTTAGATGTATAACCTCCGTTTTTATCTTGTGGTGCAAAAGAATAATTTGTGGTGTTGAACAACGGATTTCTTTTTGCGTATTCTAATGAAGAAGAAAAATAAATACCGTTTTTTATTTCTTCAGAATAGCTCACTTTTGCAAATTGTTTTTCGTAAATTTTCATGTAGTTAAAACGATCTAACAAAGAACTAAAAAGGTTATTTAGTTTTAAAATTGGTTCTCTTCCATTAAATTGTGGTGTGGTAACTCCACCAAAAATACTTAATCGTGGTTTTGAGAAATTGTTCCATTTTTTAGAGAAATAAAAGGTTGGTCTTACTCGTTCGTCAGAAAGTCCGTAGTTTACATTTACTCCTGCATTCCACCATTTACCGTTTTCATTAATTTCTTCAAAATAACTAAATCCTGCAGAAGTATTAAAACCTTGAACTGTGTTAAAACTAGTTCTTAACAAAGGTCCATTGTAAGAAAACGAACTGTTTTTGTAAGAATTTCTATGAGTATATCCCATAAGAGGATCTGACCATTTGAACTTGTTTCCTTTTGCATCAACAGAATCTAAATATTTTTTTGATTTTCGAACTACTTTTATACTATCTTTTATATAATAATCAGTCGTTTCTTCTTTAGTTAGTGGAACTGGACGTAATTTATTCCAATAAAGTGAGTCTTTTTCTGTTGCATTTTTTTCGAATGTTAAAACTTCGTTTGTAAATGTTTTCTCTGTAAAATTTGGCTGAAAATTATAATCTGAATACACATAAGAAAACTTTCCATTCGGTTTAAAACCGAAAAATTCAATATCAAAATCTATGGTTTGTGTTTTTAAAACCCAAGCGTTTATTTCATTGGAATAACCATAACTTTGTTTTAATGTTAATGAGTTTACAATAGGAATATTTATTTGCGAACCTGTTGTTGTTACATCTGCTCCATACAAAGCCCAATCATCTTCAACAATATATAGAGAGCCTTCGAAAATTCGGTCTCCTTTTCTTTTAGGAATTATATTTATTTTATTAATTAATTTTCCATTAGTATCGTAAAAAGTACCCTCTAATTTATAATTATAATAACTAAATGCATTTGTGGAAATTGGTGAAATTAAATTATTAAAAATAGCAATACTGTTTTCGTATAAATTTATGCTTGAATCTTCTGCCCTATTAAAACTTACTCCATTATCTTGTCCAGAAACTTTCGAGGCAACGATGTTTTCTTTAAATTTTTTCGGATTTTTTTGAAAAGATATGTTAGAAAATGTTTCTGATAAATAAATAATTCCACTTCTAGTAGAATCTAAACCACCTCCAAAATCTCCCATACTTTGGCCTAAAAAACTTTCTGGTGCATCTTTTATTTTTGTTAAACCACGTGAGTAAAATTTGGCTGTATAATTGGCGTATTTATCAGTATTTTTTTCCTTGTTTTCAATTACATTTCTAATAATTGCATTTGCAGGATTGTCTTTTGTGGAAATAGATATTTCATTTAAAACTACATTTTCTTCTTCAAGAATTGCATTTAATTCAAACGGAAAAGAAGTGATGTTTACTTCTTTTTTTAAAGTTTCATATCCTAAAAATTGAAAAACTACTGTATAATTTCCTTTTTTTGAAAGTGTTAAAACATACTCTCCATTATCATTAGAAGTGGTACCTGTATTGGTTTTATCTAAATAAATACTTACTGAAGAAAGTGGTTCGTTATTTTTATCTGTAATGACTCCTTTTATTTGGGCAGTACTTACAAATACTGTAAACAATAAAAATAGAAAAGTAATTTTTTTCATAGTTGGGTTTTGTTGATAGTCGCAAACATAAAGTTTCTGTTACAAATTAAAGTTTAAAAAATGTTAAACCAATTGTAATCGACTTTTTTTATAGACGTATTTCAACGCTAAAAAGTTGTATGAACTAATTAAATTAAATTTTCTAAGCTTTTATAAAGTAAATATTTTACAGATTTTTCCATTTTATTGTTTTTAGAAAATTGCTGATTTACCTCTAACTCTACACCTATATAATTGGTTGGAAATTGTTTTCTTAAATAGGTTGTAAAACCATCTGCTTTTCCTAAATATGGATAGTTATAACGCACGTTTACTGAAGTGTCAATTGCTAAAATTTCACTTTTAAATTGTTGGCAAAACTCCTTTTCTGCTTTTTTTTTAGAATCGTACAACAACCCAATATCGCAATTTCTTTTTATTGAATGTAAAATTGGTGTAAAAGAATGTACAGAAAGATGCAAAACAGTTTCATTATTTTCTATTGATTTTCGAATTTCAGTTTCTACAGAATTTCTGTAGATTTTGTAATTTAAAATCAAATGATCTTTTTCTGTTTTAGAAAGTGATTTTGAAAATTCTGAAAACAAATTTTTGTGATGCAAAGACCTGTTCAACTCAATTAACAACCTGCTTTCTTCACTAAAAAAAAAGGTATTTGCCAATGGTTTTAAATGATTGAACACATCTAAAGCACCTAAATCGAAACCTCTGTGTGTTTCTAAAACTGCTTCATCATTTTTAAAGATATATTGAAGATTTGCAGGAATTTTATTACCTCCATGTTCGCAAGAAAGTAGTAATTTCATTAGTAAAACAAGCGATTATCTGCTAAACAGTTTGCCAAATTTATATACACTTTTTTGATGTTTGTTTCTGATAAATCACCCTTTAAAGCCTTTAAAATTCTTGTGGAAAGTGTACCGTCTTTTAAAATAGTGTCCAACGCTTCATAATGAGATTTATTAATGTTTGGTTTTGCCAAATCATACAAGTGTTGCCAAACTTGTTTTGCGGTAGTTTCTTGTTGAATTCCGAAGGTTTGTAAATACGCTACATTAGTAATTACAGCATTTTCAGCATCTTTAATGGTATCGTTTAACAAAGGAAAAAGCTCAGTATTTTTCCATTTTTTCTGATAAGAAAGTGTTGCCAAATCTAAGTTGACCAATAATTTTAAAACTTCAATAATTAAAACACAAATGGCAATATCTGCTTTCGGACATTCTTGAATATCTACCAAACGAATTTCGATGGCATTTCTATCAAAACGCGCAATGGCACCTCTACTATTTAAAAAATGATGCTCTAAAATATTATCCGTATCAAAAGGTTTTATGGCTTCATTTATAGGATCAAAAATTACTGAATTGTAATCTTTTTTATTGAAAACATTTTCTGGAATTACCATTCCTGTCATTGCAGGAATTTCTTTTTGATTGGTTTTATAGTATTCTAAACGTGTGTCTTTAAATCCTGTAATTTTTCCTTCTAAAATTGGTGAACTTGCGCACAAAGCAGGAATTAATGGTAAAATAACACGAACTGCTGCATGAAGTTTTTCAAACTCTTCATCATTAAAAAAAGGTAAGTTTATATGTGTACTTTGTACATTGCTCCAACCATGACCTTTGCAATCAAAAATTTTATTATACAACGCGTAAACCTCGCTATAACTGTGTTTCCATAGTGAAGTATCTGTTAAAGGATTCATTAACGGATGTGAAGCTGTTGGTAATAAATTGGCATCTAAACTTTCTAAAAGACGATTAATTTCAATAATATTTTGATGAAATAATTCTGATAAACCATCTAAATTATTGGTTGGCCCATTTGTTTTTAATTCAACAACATGTGCCACCAATTCATTACTCCAGGCAATTTCGCCATTTTCAACATCGCCAGTTAATTCTCCATTTTTTTTTGTTAAAAGAGCATCTACAATTGGCGCAACTTTAAATGATTTTGTATTTGTTAGCATGTATTCTAACTCAATACCAAACACTTCAAATAAGTGATATTTTTTACCCATTTTATTGTAATCTTGTTTTTAAAGCTGATAAAATTTTGGTGTAAATCAAATCTCCATAATATTCATCTTCTACACCAAAATCGATATTTGGATTGTCGTTAATTTCGATAACCATTGGTTTGTTATTCACCACTTTTATATCAATTCCATACAAACCTTTACCCATTAATTTTGCTGATTTTAATGCCATTTGAATTACTTTTTTAGGTACTTTTTCAATTGGCAAACAATCTGACTCTCCATCTTGTTCTTTCTTCTTTTTTGCTTTCCAGTTGTAAATTTGCCAATGTCCTTTCGCCATGTAATATTTGCATGCGTAAAAAACCTCATCATCTATAATTCCAATTCGCCAATCGTAATCTGATGGACAAAATTCTTGTGCAATTATCAAATCAGACTCTTTTAACATTTCATCAACCAAAGTTGTATATTCTTCTTCCGTTTTTGCTTTTTTAACTCCGAATGAAAATGTAGAATCTGGTGCTTTTAAAACACAAGGCAAACCTACTTGAGTAATTACTTCATTTCTATTGTCTTTATGAACAATGATGGTTTTTGGAGTAGCAATATTTGCGTTGTTCAACGCTTCTGCCATATATACTTTATTGCAACATTTTAAAATCGCGTCTGGATAATCAATAATTGCAATATCTTCTTGTTGCGCTTTTCTTGCAAAGGCATATGCTTCATTATTTACCTCTGTACTTTGGCGAATAAATAATGCATCAAAAGAAGTTAATCTGCTTAAATCTTTTGGAGTTATAATTTCTGCATATATATTCATTTTTTCAGCAATGTCAACAAACTTTCTTAATGCCTTTGAATTGCTTGGTGGTGCAGCATCATTAGGGTTTACTAAAATTGCTAAATCAAAATCTGACTTTGTTAATTTTGGAGTATCATACCTTTTTTTAGAAAAATACTGATTCGCAAATTCGTGCACAGACTCTAAGTGTTCTGCAGGAATTTCTGATTCTGAAATTGCTTTAATACTTTGGATATTCCATTTTGTATTGAATGAAAACTTCACACGCAAAAAAGGAACTTGAAAATGTTTGTAAAAAAGACTACTTAACTCCTTATATTTTTGTGCTACGTTTTGACCAAAATAAATACTTAATGTAAATTCTCTCGATTTTATGTTTTTTAAGCTTTGCTGAATGACATCATCAAAATCTTCAGAAACAATTTTAACCAACTTTAAGTCATTTAAATCTACCAGATTTTTAATGGTTGGTATTGCCAAATGACCTCTTGCCTCCGCTAATAGTGATACATAATAGCCTTTTGTTTGATAGGTATAATCTTTACATAAATTAAAGATTCTTGCTTTTTTTATGAGCGAAAATGTTGAGTTTGTAAGATATTCTTGAGAAGAAATTACAATAATATTATCAATAGAAAATTTCCATTTTTCTGGTTGATTTACAACAATGTATTTATTCATTTAAGTGCATAATAGCAGTATATATTTGGTACAAAATTATAGTATTTTTTAATTGCTTTTACAAAACGATAAAAATATTTATTTATTTTTTTATGTATTAATAATCAAACACTTATAACTTCTACTAAAATAAAAATTTATATTAATTTCTGGTAGAATCTCTTAAAATTAAATCTGTTTCTAAAATAAGTTCTTTAAACGTAAAATCTGAATTTTTCTTTTTCTTCTTTATTTCTTTATACAGTAATTTAAAAGCGTTTTTACCCATTTCTAAACCTGGTTGATTAATTGTGGTTAAAGAGGGCGAAATTACGGATGCCATAAACCAGTTACTAAAACCAACAATATTTATGTCTTCGGGTATTTTTACTCCTTGTTTACTAAACTCAGTCATTGCTCCAATTGCAACCAAATCTGTATTGATAAAAATTCCATCAACATCATTATGTTCTTTTAATAATTTTTGCGCGTTTAACTTTCCTTCTTCAAAACTCATATCACCACATTCACATATATATACTAATGAAGCGTCATATTCTAATCCATTATCTATTAGTGCTTTTTTATACCCCAAAAACCTGTCAATAGAGTTTTGTGGTAATAAAGGACCTCTAAAATGTGCAATTCTTTTACAACCAATATCTATTAAATGTTGCGTTGCTTTGTAGGCAGCTTTTCTGTCATCTATAATAACTTTAGAACATTTTACAACCTTAGCAATTTTATCAAACATAACTAAAGGAGTATCATTTTCTATTACTTCATTTAAATGTTTAAAATCTGCTGTTCCGTTTGCTAAAGAAATTAAAATACCATCTACTCTTTTACTTAATAATAAATCTATTTGCTTTTTTTCTAACTCATAAGACTCATTAGATTGAAGTATAATTACTAAGTATCCCTTTTTTTCTGCTTGTGCAATAATACCTTTAATAACGCTCGAAAAAAAGTGATGCACAATTACTGGAATAATTAATCCAATAGTTTTAGATTCTTTTGTTCTTAAATTTACAGCAAAAGAATTAGGCTTATAATTTAGCATAGAAGCTGTTTCTCTTACTAATTTTCTAGTTTTTTTGTTTACATCTGGATAATCTTTCAGAGCTTTTGATACTGTTGTTATTGAAATTCCTAATTTTTCTGCTATTTGCTTGAGTGTTACCAAAATAAAATACTCTTGTTTTGAGGTTAATGTGTGTTTTATTACCCTATAAATATAGTAAATTATCTTAATCGAAAACGTTTTCGGTAAATCGAAAACGTTTTCGATTTATTTTTTTCACAAAACTTTTGCCTATAAAAATACATTTGTCAATGAAACAATTAACTTTTTATTAAATTCACATTTAAAATGAAAAAACAATTAAACTTTAGAATTACTGTTTTGATGGTATTTTTACTTTCAACTACAGTTTTTGTTGCTCAGTCAACAATTTCAGGTAAAGTAAAAGATCAAAATGGAAATCTAATTCCAGGAGTAAACATTATTCTTAAGGGAACTACTCAAGGAACTACTACAGATTTTGATGGTGTTTACAAAATTAAAAATGTTGCAAACGGAAACTATACGCTTGTTGCATCTTATATTGGTTACGATAATTTTACAAAAGAAATTAATGTAAACAGTAATTTAACTCTAGACATTACCATTATAGAAAATGCACAGTCTTTAGATGAAATTATAATTACAGGAGTTGTAAACCCAAAATCTAAATTAGAATCTAGTGTTTCTATTTCAACTGTGGGTATTAAACAAATAGAACAAGCTTCTCCAAGATCTGCAGGTGAACTTTTTAGAAGCATACCAGGTATTCGTGCAGAATCTTCAGGAGGTGAAGGTAATGCAAACTTCAACGTACGTGGTGTACCAGTTTCTTCAGGTGGTTCTAGATATTTACAATTACAAGAAGATGGACTTCCAATAATGTTATTTGGAGATACTTCTTTTGGAAATGCAGATAACTTTTTACGTATAGATTCTAATATTGGAAGAGTAGAAGCAATTAGAGGTGGTTCTGCTTCTACACAAACATCTAATGGTCCTGCTGGAATTATAAATATGATTAGTAAAACAGGAAGAACAGAAGGTGGTACTATAGGTGCAACTTATGGTTTAGATTATCAAACTAGTAGATTAGATTTTGAATATGGAACTCCAATTGGTGAAGGATTATATTATCATGTTGGTGGTTTTATGCGTGTGGGTGAAGGCCCTAGAAATATTGGTTACCAAGGTAACAAAGGAGGTCAATTAAAAGCAAATATTACTAAAGAATTTAAAAACGGTTATGTACGTACTTATTTCAAGTATTTAAATGACAGGTCTGTAATGTATATGCCAATGCCAGTAAGTTTAACAGGTTCAAATTCTAATCCTACTTTTAGAAATCTTCCAGGTTTTGATATTACTTCAGATACACCACATTCTGTAAATATTCAAAATACATACAGTGTTTATGATGGAAATCCTACACAAAACGATATGAGAAGTGGTAACAACCCAGTAAGTGCTTCAGTTGGCGCAGAATTTTCTTTTGATCTTGGAGACGATTGGAAAGTAAATGGTAAAGCTAGATACTCAAACAATTCTGGTCAATGGAATGCTCCATTTACCGCAAATGTAGGTGCAGTTGCAGATATAGAAGCTTTAGTAAGAGGTGCTTCAGGAGCAACAGGTGCTTTAACTTTTCAAGATGGTACTCCATTTAATCCTTCAAATGGATTGGCTCAAGATATTAGATACTTTGATGTAACTATTGAAGATTTAAGCAACTTTTTTAGTGACGTAAAAGTTACTAAAGCTATTAATGACAACATTGGAGTTACTGTAGGTATGTTCTCTGCAACACAAAATACTAAAATAGGATGGCAATGGAGTTCTGCTATTTCTGAAGTAGCAGGTGATGGTAAAGCTAGATTAGGAATTTTTGACGGATTCTCACAAGGTGGTGCTTACTCTTTTGGTCAGCCAGTTTGGGGTAACTGTTGTCAAAGAAAATACAATACTGTACATAATGTAAACTCTCCTTATGTAGGTGTAGATGCTGAAATTACTGAAAAATTAAACTTTGATGGTAGTGTACGTTTTGAAAATGTAAACGTTAACGGAACTATAAACTCTGGACAATTAAGTAATTTAGATGCTAATGGAGGTTTAATTGGTTTTGACTACAACAGTGATGGTGTAATTAGCGATTTTGAATCTACAATCCCAACTATAGCTGGTAACCCAGGACAAGCAATAAGTGATGACTATAACTTTGTTTCTTTCTCAGCAGGTTTAAATTATAAAATTAATGATGGATCAGCTGTTTTTGGAAGATATAGTAAAGGTGCTTCTGGTAGAGCTGCAGACAGAAATAATTATGGTGCAGATGGTTTAGGAGACGTACAATTTGATGAAATTTCTCAATTTGAAGTTGGTTTAAAAAAGAGATTAAATAACGGTGTTCTAAACGTAACAGGTTTTGTAAGTAATACAGATGAAGGTATTAGTAACGAATTAAACAGAACTGTAGGAAACCCTTTCAAAGCTTTAGGTTTAGAAGTAGAATCTGCATTTAGTTTTGGAGATTTTGGAATCAACGGATCAGTTACTTATACAAAAGCTGAAATCGATGGTGGAGTAAATAAAGGTAATAAACCAAGAAGACAAGCAGATTTTGTTTACAATTTAGCACCAACATATTCTTTTGGTGCAAACAAACAACACCTTTTTGGAATCACAATATTAGGTACTTCTAAATCTTTTGCGCAAGATGATAATGATCTTGTAATGCCAGGGTATGCATACATAAATGCTGTGGCAAAAATTAGCTTAACAAGAGGGTTATCTTTAAGCGTAAACGCAAACAATTTATTCGATACAATTGGTGTTACAGAAGTGGAAGGAAATGGAAATATAGCTAATGGTTTAGCTGTGGCAAGAACAATTTCTGGTCGTTCTACAACTATGACATTGCAATATAGTTTTTAAAAAAAAAGTTTGTTAATTTTTATTGATTTGAATTAGAAATAGAGCCAATGAAAAGTTTATTGGCTCTATTTTATTAAAACTAAAAACTATAAAAAAGTTATTAATAATAAAGACTAATTTGCAAATTTTTTAATGGGTCAAAATTTTAATTATCTATCTAAAATAAATTTTAAAATGAAATATTTAATAATTGTAGTTCTATTTTTAACCACACTTCAAAGCAACGCTCAAGAATCATTTCATCAAACCAAAGATTCCAAAAAAGAAAAAATGATTGTGTATGGAAGTGATAGTTGTCATAGTTGTTTAGATACTAAAGCTTTTTTAAAAGAAAAGAATATTAAATTCATTTATTACGATATCGATATTAATAAAATCAAAGAACAAGAAATGTTAGCAAAACTTCAAAAAGCAAATATTTCTATACACACTTTGAGCTTACCTGTTATAGACAATAAAGGAGACATTTTTTTAAACAAAGGCAACTTTGATGAATTTCTAAAAGTTCTTGGTGAAAAAATTAAAAAAGATGAAAATTAAAAAACCTACTTTAAGTTTCTGGCAAATACTAAATATGAATGTTGGGTTCTTTGGAATTCAATATAGTTTTGGTTTGCAACAAAGTGCAGTTACACCGATTTACGATTTTTTGGGTGCAAGTCCAGATCAAATTCCATTATTACATCTTGCTGGTCCAGTAACAGGTTTGTTAGTACAGCCAATTATTGGAGCATTAAGTGATAAAACTTGGAGTCCAAGATTTGGAAGACGTAAACCTTTCTTTTTAATTGGAGCAATTTTATGTAGTTTAACTTTATTGGCATTTCCTTTTAGTAGTTCTTTATGGATGGCAGCAGGTTTATTATGGATTTTAGACGCAGGTAACAATACTGCAATGGAGCCATACAGAGCATTAATTGCAGACAAACTAACGAAAGAGCAACAACCTTTAGGTTTTCAAATGCAAAGTTTTTTTACTGGCTTAGGTCAGGTTTTGGCAAATTTATCACTGTTTATTTTTCCCTTAATTTTTATAGGTGCAACTGGTTCATTACCTAATTGGGTGTATGCATCTTTTTTTCTTGGTGCTTTTTGTTCTATTGCAACTATACTTTGGAGTATTAGTAAAACAAAAGAAATACCGCCAACACCAGAAGAGTTAGCAAAATTAAAAAATGAAAAAAGAAGTGTAGTTGGTCCTTTAGTTGAAATTTTTTCAGCAATAAAAGACATGCCAAAAGTAATGTGGCAATTAGCCTTAGTATATTTATTTCAGTGGTATGCCTTATTTTGTTACTGGCAAAACTCATCTAAAAGTGTTGCACTCTCAGTTTGGAATGCAACCCCAGAAAATAAAGAGTTATATAGTGAAGCTGTAAGTTGGACAGGTTTGGTAAACGGTTGGTACAATGTAGTTACGTTTTTAGTAGCTTTTGCATTGGTTGGTTTTGCGAAAAAATATAGTCCAAAAAAAGTACATGCATTCTGTTTAATAATTGCAGCAATAGGCTTTTTAGCGTTTCCACATATCGAAAATAAAAACCTATTATTCTTTGCAATTACTGGTTTCGGTATTGGTTGGGCAAGTATGATGGGAATTCCATATTTAATGGTCGTTTCAGATATTCCAAAAGAACGTTATGGTGTGTATATGGGAATTATTAATATGATGATTGTAATTCCAATGATTATTCAAACATTATCCTTTGGATACATTCTAAAAAACTTTTTAGATAACGACCCAAGAAACGCAATCACTTTTGCTGGAGTTTTATTGGTTTTAAGTGCCATTTTTACGCTATTTATTAAAAGTAAAAAACAAGTTCAATAGTTTTTTACTCAATTACAAATTAAATTATTTTGAAAAATTTTATAAGAAATATAGATATTTTATGTGTTGGTGAAGTCTTAATCGATTTTATTGGTCACCAAAACAATGTATTAATTAATGAAACCAGAGATTATCACAGGTATTTGGGTGGCTCACCAGCGAACGTTGCTATGAATTGCAAACGATTAGGGTTAAACTCAACAATGGTTGCTACAGTTGGTAATGATGGTTTTGGAGAGTACGTTTTTAAAAGATTAGATGAAATTGGTATAGATACAAAACACATAAAAAAACTCGATAATAAAGCCACAAGCGTCATTTTTGTATCAAAATCAAACGGAACACCAGATTTTATACCCTATAGAGATGCAGATTGCGCAATTTCTGAAGAGCAAATAACAGTAGAAATGTTAGCTGCTACAAAAATATACCACACAACTTGTTTTGCATTGAGTAAAAAACCTGCGCAAACTACTATTTTAAATAAAGCAGCAGAAGCTTTTAAAAGTGGATGCAAATTAAGTATCGATTTAAATTATGCTAAAGAATTATGGTCTAATAGAGAAGAAGCTTTAGAAGTTATAAAAACATATTGCAAATACAATCCATTAATAAAAATTAGTGATGATGATATGTTTAGATTCTTCGAAAAAGAATTATCGCACGAAGAAATTTTTAGTTTCTTTCATAATTTAGGAGTGGAAACTGTTTGTTTAACTTTAGGTAGCAAAGGCGTAAAACTTTCTCAAAAAGGAAAAGAAATTATTGAATTACCTGCAATAAAAATAGAAAAAGTAATGGATACAACTGGAGCAGGAGACGCTTTTTGGTCTGGATTTTTATTCGCTTATATTAAAGAAAAACCAATAGAAGAATGTTTGCAAGTCGCTTTAAAATTAGCAGCTTTAAAACTTCAAAATGTGGGTAGATTGCCAGATAACATCAATATTTTATCGAAACTTTTATAAGTTTTTTCCAAATTTCAGCATCTTATGAATTCAGAAAATAAAAACACTATTTCTAACGGAGTAATGCTAAATGCATATCCAGATAGTATTGGGCACAACTTAAGTGACACTGTAAAAATGCTTCAAAATGAAGCTTTTAAAGATGTGTTTTCTTTATTTTATGTGTTGCCAACTTTTTTTAATAGCGATTTAGATAGAGGGTTTTCTGTAATAGATTACAATTTAAATGAAGAATTAGTTTCTAAAGATGATTTAAAAGCGCTAGGAAATTTAAATATCGAATTAAAATTCGATATTGTTTTAAATCACCTTTCTGTAAATTCTCCACAATTTAAAGATTTATTAAAAAATGGTGAAAATTCTAAATTCAAAGAATTTTTTATCAATTGGAATACTTTTTGGCAAGGAAATGGAAAATTAAATGAAAAAGGAATCGTAATTCCAGAAGATCAGTTTTTAAATAAATTATTTATGAGAAAATCGGGTCTTCCTATTTTAAAAGTCCCTTTTCCTGATGGAACAGAAAAACCATATTGGAATACTTTTTATCAAGAAATAAACTATCATAAAGTTACTATTGAAGACGTTTTAATTATTGAAGGAGTTACTAAAAATGAAGCTAAAATTATTAGTGAAAAAGTAAATATAGCAATTGAAAATAATCTTAAAATAGAAGATATTGATTTTGAAAATTTCAATAAATTAAAAGGTGAAATCATTCAAATTGTACATAAAAAAAGAACTTTTTTAGGGCAAATGGATGTAAATGCAAAATCAGAATTAGTTTGGGAATTCTATGAGGAAACATTGGCGAAAGTAAAAAGCTTTGGTTGTAAAATTTTACGTTTAGATGCTTTTGCGTATTTACACAAAGAAGTAGGGCAAACAAATTTTTTCAACAAACCTGGTACTTGGAATTATTTAGACCGAATTAACAAAATTGCAAAAAAGAATGATTTAATACTACTCCCAGAAATTCATGCAGAATATGGTGTAAATCTGCATGATGAAGTTGCCAAAGAAGGTTATCAAATTTACGATTTTTTCCTACCAGGTTTAATGATTCATACATTGGAAACTGCTTCGAATAAAGCAATTATAACTTGGGCAAAAGAAATAATTGAAAAAGGGTATAAAACCGTAAATATGTTAGGTTGCCATGATGGAATTCCTGTGTTAGATTTAAAAGGAAAAGAAGTAAATGGTATTTATAACAAAGGTTTATTGGAAGATTCAGAAATAGAATCTATTATGGAAACTGTTATAAATCGTGGTGGAAGAGTTAAAAATTTATATGATCCTTCAGGAAAAAAAATATCTTATTACCAAGTAAATGCAACTTTTTTTAGTGCTTTAGGTGAAAATGAAAATAAACTATTATTAGCAAGAGCCATTCAACTATTTATGCCTGGTATTCCTCAAGTTTGGTATTTAGATCTTTTTGCCGGTAAAAACAATTATGAAGCTGCAAATAAAGGTGGTAGTGGAGGTCATAAAGAAATTAATAGAACCACACTTACAGAAAATGATATTGAACAAGGTTTAAAGAAAGACGTTGTTAAAAATCAACTTCAATTAATGCGTTTAAGAAATACTTCTAATGCTTTTTTAGGTACTTTAAAAATTGAAAACTCTAATGAAAACGAACTCCATATTATTTGGAAAAACAATAATGAATTTGCAGAATTAAAAGCGAATCTCACTTCGTATTCTTTTACTGTAACTTTTTCAGAAAATGAAAACATCAAAAATATGAGTTTCTAAATCAAACTTACAGTAATTTTTCTTTATCTAATTTCGTTTGCTCTTCCATTGAAAACCATATATTTGTGGGTTACAAACAAAGACCAAATTTTTTATGAGTGATTCTAGAAAAAGACACGAAGCCTTATTATATCACGCAAAACCGAAACCTGGGAAAATTGAAGTGATTCCAACTAAAAAATATGCAACGCAACACGATTTAGCATTGGCATATTCTCCAGGAGTTGCAGAACCTTGTTTGGAAATTGCAAAAGACAAAAACAACGTTTATAAATATACCTCTAAAGGAAATTTAGTAGCAGTAATTTCTAACGGAACTGCTGTTTTAGGTTTGGGTGATATTGGACCTGAAGCCTCTAAACCAGTAATGGAAGGTAAAGGTTTATTATTTAAAATTTTTGCAGATATAGATGTTTTTGATATTGAAGTAGACACTAAAAATGTTGAAGAATTTATAGCAACCGTAAAAGCAATTGCCCCAACTTTTGGTGGAATTAATTTAGAAGATATCAAAGCACCAGAAGCTTTTGAAATTGAAACACGATTAAAAGCAGAACTAGATATTCCTGTAATGCATGATGACCAACATGGAACAGCAATTATTTCTGCAGCAGCTTTAAAAAATGCTATCGATATTTCAAAAAAGAATATTAAAAAAATAAAAATTGTAGTAAATGGTGCAGGCGCTGCAGCAATATCTTGTACTCGCTTGTATTTAGAGTTAGGTGTAAAAAGAGAAAACGTAATAATGTGTGATAGCAAAGGTGTTATCAGAAAAGATAGAGAAAACCTTACTTCACAAAAAGCAGAGTTTGCTACGAGCAAAAAAATCAACACTTTAGAAGAAGCAATGCATAATGCAGACGTTTTCATTGGACTTTCTATGGGTAATGTAGTTACACCAGAAATGTTACTTTCTATGGGAAAAAATCCAATTGTTTTTGCCATGGCAAATCCAGTTCCAGAAATAGATTATGATTTAGCAATTGCTACCAGAAAAGATATTATTATGGCAACTGGTAGATCAGATCATCCTAACCAAGTAAATAACGTTTTAGGTTTTCCATTTATTTTTAGAGGTGCTTTAGATGTTAGAGCAACCAAAATTAATGAAGAAATGAAAATTGCTGCTGTTCATGCCTTAGCAGATTTAGCAAAAAAATCAGTTCCAGAACAAGTAAACATTGTTTATGATGAAGTAAGTTTAACTTACGGAAGAGAATACATTATACCAAAACCATTTGATCCAAGATTAATTTACGAGATTCCACCAGCGATTGCAAAAGCAGCTATGGACTCTGGAGTGGCATTAGAACCAATTGAAGATTGGGACAAATATCGCGAACAATTAATGGAGCGTTCTGGTTCTGGAAGCAAAGAAATTAGATTATTACATAACAGAGCCAAAAGCAATCCAAAACGTATTGTATTTGCAGAAGCAGACCATTTAGATGTACTAAAAGCAGCACAAAGAGTTCACGAAGAAAAACTTGGAAAAGTAATTCTTTTAGGAAGAAAAGAAGTGATTTTAGAACTTAAAGAAGAAATTGGTTTTACTGATGATGTAGTTATTATAGATCCAAAAACCGACGAAGAAAGTAAAAGAAGAAATCGTTTTGGTGAAGCTTACTGGAAAACACGTCAAAGAAAAGGACGTACATTTTCTGAAGCTAAAAAATTAATGCGAGAACGTAACTATTTTGCTGCAATGATGGTAAATGAAGGTGAAGCAGATGCTTTAATTACTGGTTATTCAAGACCTTACCCTTCTGTAGTAAAACCAATGTTAGAGTTAATTGAGAGAGACAAAGATGTAACTAGAATTGCAGCATGTAATTTAATGTTAACCAAACAAGGGCCATTATTTTTAGCTGATACCACAATTAACGAAAGTCCTTCTGCAAAAGATTTAGCAAAAATTGCACAAATGACTGGTAATTTTGCGAGTATGTTTGGTGTAAAACCAAATATTGCTATGTTGTCTTTTTCTAATTTTGGGTCTTCAAATTCTGAAACTTCAAAAAAAATTAGAGAAGCTGTTTCTTACATTCACCGTCATTTTCCAAAAGTAGTTATTGATGGAGAAATTCAAGCAGATTTTGCACTGAATCCAGAATTATTAGCCAAAGAATTTCCTTTTTCTAAACTAAATGGAAAAAAGGTAAATGTGTTGATTTTTCCAAATTTAGAGTCTGCAAATATTACCTACAAACTTCTAAAAGAAGTACAAGGTGCAGAATCTATTGGTCCAGTAATTTTAGGTTTTAACAAACCTGTACATATTTTACAATTAGGTGCAAGTGTAGATGAAATGGTAAATATGGCAGCTTTGGCTGTTGTAGATGCACAACAAAAAGAGAAGAGGAGGAAAAAGTAAGCAATTGCTGTTTTCAGTGGAAGTTGGAAGTTGGAAGTTTAAAATGACAAAAAATCGCTTTGTTAAAAGATGGTTGATGTAAGACCTTTTACGAACAAATTATAAGTTTGGTCTATTTTATAGCTTCAATAATCTCTTTTCTTTTTTCAATTTTATCAATATTTTAAAAAATTAAGCAACAACAAATATAAAATAGTACTTTAGAAGCCTGAAAATATTTTATGATTACACAAGTTAGAGGAAGATTGGTAGAAAAAAATCCTACAGAAGTAGTTGTAGATTGTAATGGTGTTGGCTATTTATTACATATTTCATTAAATACTTTTTCAAGTTTACCAGAAAATGAAAACGTAGTTTTATACACACACCTATCTATTAGAGAAGATGCACATACGCTTTATGGATTTATCAATAAAACAGAAAGAGAAGTTTTTAAGCTGTTAATTTCAGTTTCTGGAGTTGGACCAAGCATTGCAAGAACCATGTGTTCTTCTATGACTTCAGAAGAAATTCAAAATGCAATTGCGTCTGAAAACGTAGCTGTAATACAGTCTGTAAAAGGTATTGGAGCAAAAACTGCACAACGAGTTATTGTAGATTTAAAAGATAAAATATTAAAGACCTTTCATATGGATGAAGTTTCTCTTTCTGTAAGCAATACAAACAAAGATGAAGCGTTATCTGCTTTAGAAGTTCTAGGTTTTAACAAAAAACAGTCAGACAAAGTAATTACTGCAATTTTAAAAGAAAATTCTGAAGCTTCTGTTGAAAAAATTATAAAATTAGCTTTAAAAAGTTTATAATCCATTGAGTACATTTTTAAAAAATACTTTCCTTTTTCTAACAGTAACTTTTGCTGTTAGCTTAACAACATACGCACAAAAAAATTCCGAAAAAGATACACTGCTTGTAAAAAATGATAGCTTAAAATTACGATATGATTTTAATAGCAATCAAAAAGGAGGTCTTTTTCTAGACGATTTAGCAGAAAAAGTAGTCATCTTTGATAAAGTTTTAAACAGGTATGTAATTGTAGAAAAAATAGGAAATTACTACACAAAAACACCTATTTATTTAACACCGAGAGAATATGAAAAATATCGTTTAAAACGCGATATGATGCAATATTTTAAAGACAAAGTAAGCGCAACCAATAGTAAGAAAAAAGGTGCTGCAGATGCTCAAAAAGATTTATTGCCAACTTATTACGTAAACTCAAAATTTTTCGAATCTATTTTTGGAGGAAACACTGTAAAAGTAACTCCAACTGGTAATTTAAACTTAAAGCTTGGTTTTATTTATCAAAATACAGACAACCCACAAATTTCAGAAGAAAACAGAAGTAACTTTACCTTTGATTTTGATCAGCAAATTAACGCAAGTATTCGTGCAAAAGTTGGTGAACGTTTAGAGTTTACCGCCAATTACGATACCCAAGCATCTTTCGATTTTCAAAACTTAGTAAAAATTGGATTTACACCAACAGAAGACGATATTATTCAAGGCTTAGAAGCAGGTAACATTTCTATGCCAATAAAAAACTCGTTAATTAATGGTGCACAAAGTTTATTTGGAGTAAAAACAGATTTAAAGTTTGGAAACACTAACATTACTGCTGTTTTTTCTCAACAAAATTCCGAAAGTAAAACAGTAGTTTCAGAAGGTGGTGCTTCTATTCAACAATTTGAGTTAAGAACAACAGATTATGATAATGATCGTCACTTTTTCTTATCTCAATATTTTATAGACAATTACGCAGCTTCATTAAAAAATTATCCTTTAATAAGTAGTCCAATTAACATTACTCGAATAGAGGTTTGGATAACCAACAGAAATGCAAGTACAGAAGATTTTAGAAGCATTGTAGCAATTGCAGATTTAGCAGAATCTGACCCAAATGTACTTGTTGATCAAAACGGAAATATTGTTCCTAGTGCAAATCAAGCAGTTGTTTCTGGTAAAAACCTACCTTTTAACGGAGCAAATAATATTTATGAACCTTCCATTTTAAACGGAATTAGAGACGTTTCTACAGTAGAAAGTACTTTAAGAAACTCTTTAAATATGGAACAAGGTACAGATTATTCCTTATTAGAAAACGCAAGAAAATTAGATCAAAATGAGTATAAATTAAATACTCAATTAGGTTTTATTTCATTGAATAGAAGGTTGAATGATGGTGAGGTTTTAGCAGTTGCCTACGAATATACAGTGGCTGGAAATGTAACAGGAAGCACAAAAAATTCTTTTAAAGTAGGTGAATTTTCTAATGACGGAATTCAAGCACCAAACAATTTAGCTGTAAAATTATTACGAAGTGAAATTTTACAAACCAAAAGACCAGATGGAAATGGTGGAGAAGAATCTTTTCCAACATGGCGTTTAATGATGAAAAATGTGTATGCTTTAGGAGCATTTCCTTTAACACAAGATGGTTTTCGATTTGAAATTCAGTATAGAGATGATCAAACCGGAATTCCATCCAACGTTTTACAAAACGCACAAACTGCTGGTATTGCAAACAAACCACTATTACAAGTATTAAATTTAGATCAATTAGATCAAAGTCAGTCTAGAAATCCAGATGGTTATTTCGATTATATTGAAGGTATTACCGTAAACTCAGAAAACGGATTTATCTTTTTTCCAGAACCAGAACCTTTTGGTAATGACCTTGTTCAAATAGATCCTAATGATAATGGTTTAGATCCAAACACCTCTGATGTAGAAAAGTTTGCTTTCCCAGAATTGTATTTAAACACAAAAATTAACATTAAAAACAACTTTCAAAATAAAGACAAGTATTTCTTAAAAGGATATTTTAAATCAGAAAATGCAGGTGGAATTCCTATTGGAGCTTTTAACGTACCAAGAGGTTCTGTAAGAGTTTCTGCTGGTGGAAGGCAGTTAGTAGAAGGTGTAGATTATGTGGTAGATTACAATTTAGGAAGAGTACAAATTATAGATCCAGGTTTACAAGCTTCTGGTGTTCCAATTAGCGTTTCTACAGAAAACAATGCTGTTTTTAATCAACAAAGAAAAACCTTTATGGGTATAGATGTTGAACACAAATTTTCTGATGATTTTATAGTGGGTGCAACGTATTTAAATATTGAAGAAAGACCTTTAACGCCAAAAGTTAATTTTGGTGCAGAACCTATTAATAACACCATGTTGGGTTTCAATTTTAATTACTCAACAGAAGTACCTTATTTTACCAAATTAGCAAACAAACTACCTTTTGTAGATACTGATGCACCATCTAATATTTCTGTAAGAGCTGATATGGCATATTTAATTCCAGGCACACCAAGTGGAATTGATGTAACAGGTGCAGCAACATCTTATATTGATGATTTTGAAGCTTCACAAGTGCCTATTAGTTTACTTTCTCCTTTAGATTGGTATGAAGCAAGTACCCCAAAATATTTTCCAAATTTCAATGGAGAAAGAGATGATTTATCTTACAATTACAAAAGAGCAAAACTAGCTTGGTATAGTGTAGATCAAATTTTTTATGGTGCAGGTGAAACACCAGCAAGTATTGATGCAGATGAGCTTTCAAGAGCAGAAACAAGGCAAATTAATTACCGTGAACTGTTTCCAAACGTACAGTTAGATATTACACAAAACTCATTAATACGAACGTTAGATTTAGCTTATTTTCCAGCTGAAAGAGGATCTTATAATTTTGATCCAAATGCAAACTTTCAAAACGGAAAAGTAACTTTACCAAATCCAGAAACTAGATGGGGTGGAATTATGAGGCCATTAACCACCAATAATTTCGACCAAGCAAACGTTGAGTATATTCAATTTTGGATTATGGATCCTTATGAAAACTATTCTATTACTCCTGAAGAAGGTTTGCCACAAGGCGTAAATCCAAACAGTCCAATAAACCAAGTTGGAGACTTATATATCAACTTAGGAAACATTTCTGAAGATATTTTAAAAGACAACCGTAAAATGTATGAAAATGGTTTGCCAGAAGACGGTTTAAAGGTTAGTGGAAATAATGTAACAAGAACAATTTGGGGAGATGTACCAAGAAACCCTTCTATAATCTACGCTTTTAATGAACAAGATGAAGCAAGAACAAATCAAGATTTAGGTTTTGATGGTTTGGGTGATGTTGAAGAGAGCAACTTAAGTGGAGTTTCTGGAACCAACTACGCAACTTTACCAGATCCAGCAGCAGATAACTTTCAGTTTTTTAGAGGTGGTAATTTAGAAGCTATAGACGCATCATTAATAACAAGATATAAAGATTTTAACAACACACAAGGCAACTCACCAACCTTAAATCAATCTACAGAACCTTTTCCAACATCTTCAACAACATACCCAGATGTAGAAGATATTAATAAAGATCAAACAATGAATACTGTAGAGAGTTACTACGAATATAAAATCTCTCTAAATAAAAATAGTTTACGAAAAGGTGTTGGGTATATTGTTGATGAAAAAGTTACTACTGTAACTCTAGAAAACGGAACAACGCAACAAACAAAGTGGTATCAATTTAGAGTTCCTGTAAGAAGTGGAACTCCAATAAATAATATATCTGACTTTAATAGCATTCGTTTTGTAAGAATGTTTTTAACCAACTTTAAAATTCCTGTAGTAGTTCGTTTTGGTGAATTAGATTTAGTTCGTGGAGATTGGAGACGTTACGTAAAAACACTAGATCCAGCTGTAAATCCAGATAGAGATTTAACACAAGACGAATTAAATGATTTTGAAGTTGGTGTAGTTAGTATAGAGCAAAATGAAGGAAGTTACATACAACCTCCAGGAATTGAGCGTGAACGCTTACAAGGAAGCACAACAGTACAATTACAAAACGAACAGTCTGTAACTTTAAAAGTAAATAGATTAGAGCCTGATAAAGTAAGAGCTATCTATAAAAACATAAGTGTAGATTTAAGACGTTTTAAGCGTTTAAAAATGTTTATGCATCTCCAAGAAAATGAAGGTGAAACCGTTTTAAATGACAACGATTTTTCTGGAATTATTAGGTTAGGAACAGATTTAAATGAGAATTTCTATCAAATTGAAATTCCTTTAAAAGTAACCAAAAACGGAACTTCACAGTTAGATATTTGGCCAGAAGCAAATAACTTAGATGCATTTTTAGAATCTTTTGGAAGAGTAAAATTAGAAAGAGATGCTTTAGGTGGTACAGTTGCTCCCATAAATGAAATTTATACTTCTACAGAGCAAGATCCTAGTTTACCGTATACAATTTCCGTAAAAGGAAATCCAACTTTGGCACAGTTAAGAACCATAATGTTAGGTATTAAAAACATTTCACTAACACCTAAAAGTGGTGAAATTTGGTTTAATGAATTACGTTCTGCTGGTTTTGATAACGATGGTGGTTGGGCTGCAGTTGTAAATGCAGATGCTAATTTTGCAGATGTTGCAAACGTTTCTGTAGCAGGAAGCATGTCTACAATTGGCTTTGGTAATGTAGAAGATAGAGTAAACCAAAGAAGCTTAGATGAAACCAGGCAATATGATGTTGCAACAACTGTTAATTTAGGTAAAGTTTTAACTCCTGAAAAATGGGGCATCCAACTACCAATGAGTTATAGTGTTGGAGAAAAATTTATAGATCCTAAATTTGATCCACAATACCAAGATGTTCAGTTTGATGATGCCAAAACCTTTTTAGAAGCGCAACCTGCAAGTGCTGAGAGAGATCAAGCATTAGAAAATATTAATAGTGCCCAAGACTATACCAAAAGAACCAGTATTAGTTTTATGAATGTAAAAAAGAATAGAAATCCAAATTCAACAAAAAAACCAAAGTTTTACGATATCGAAAACATTTCTGTTTCTTATGCGCATAATAAAGAGTTTCATAAAGATTATAATATAGAAAAATACATCAATGAAAGTGTAACTGCTGCAGCAACTTACAATTACAATTTTCAATCAAAGCCTATTGAGCCTTTTAAAAATGTACAATTTTTAAACAGTAAATATTTAAAGCTTATTAAAGATTTTAACTTCAACCCTGTTCCAAGCACTTTTGCTGTAAACTCAAGAATTAATAGAAATTATACAGAACAACAATCTCGAAATTTAGTTCCAGGATTATCACCTCAACCAGAATTAAAACAACGTAGATTTTTGTTTGATTGGGATTATACAATTGGTTTCGATTTAACAAAATCTATTCGACTAAACTTTAATGCCACCAATAGTTATATTTACGATACCTTTGATACTACTGAAGATATACAAGTTTTTGATGATTTCTTTAATACAGGTAGAGCAAACCATTATCATCAAAAATTAAATGGAACCTATCAACTACCTATTGATAAAATTCCTTTTTTAAGTTGGATAAAAGCTGATTATGGATATGAAGCCGATTTCGATTGGCAAGCTGCAGCGCAAAGTAGTATTGATGTAAATGGAGTTGATGTACCTTATGTAGATTTGGTTGGTAATGTTATTCAAAACTCAAATACACATAATTTAAATACCACGTTAAACTTCGATAAGTTTTACAAAAGCCTTGGTTTTGAAAAGTTATTGTTGAGTAAAAATCAACGAAAAAACTCAAAAAATTTAAAAGGTATTGGTTTACCTCCAGCTCCAGGAAAAATAAATCAGAAAAAGAAACTTTCGTTAGGAAAACAAATTTTAAAAGGTACTTACGATGTAATAACCTCTGTAAAACAAGGTAAAATTAGTTATACAGAAAATAATGGACAATTATTACCAGGTTATACTGAAGATGTTGGATTTTTAGGAGGCGCACCAACCTCTTTCGCATTTGGTAGTCAAGTAGATATTAGAACAAAAGCACTAGAAAATGGGTGGTTAGTTGGCCCAAGAGATCCTAACAATAGTGAGTATTACAACAAAACATATACAAGAACTCATTACAACAAATTAGATTATACATTTACCCTAAAACCTTTTACAGATTTAAATATAGATGTTAGAGGAAATAAAATAAAAACAAGAGAATTATCACAACAAGTAGATGTAGTAGAAAATGGAACAGAAAACGGTGAGTTAGATTTTAGTGCACCAGCTTTTGAAAACGGAAACTTTAGTACAAGTTTTTCAATGATTTCTACCGTTTTTAAAGATGCTGATGTACTGTTTCAAAACCTTCGTGATTTTAGAAGTACCATTTCAAATCGATTGGCTGCAGAAAGTGGAAATCCAGTAAGTGGTTTCGGAGAAAATAGTCAACAAGTATTATTACCAGCATTTATAGCAGCATATTCCGGAAAAAGTGCCGAAACAGTAAACACCTCTTTGTTCAGAAACATTCCAATACCAAACTGGACCTTGCGTTACAACGGTTTAATGAAATTTAAATGGTTTAAAAGCAACTTCAGTAACTTTGTAGTTTCTCACGGTTATAACTCTTCTTACACCGTTTCTAGTTTCACAAATAACCTACAATATGATGCTGCAAATCCAACAGTTACAAATACAGCTGGTAATTATGAACCAGAATTATTGGTATCAGCAGTTACTTTGGTTGACGAATTTTCACCACTAATAAAAGTAGATATGAAAATGAAAAACTCATTTTCTTTAAGAGGTGAAATAAAAAGAGACAGAACATTAACCATGAATTTTAACAACAGCACCTTAACAGATATTAATGGTACCGAATATATTTTTGGATTAGGTTATGTTTTTAAAGATGTAAAAGTAAATACACGCTTTACAGGAAAAAAACAAACCTTAAAAGGAGATATTAATTTAAGAGCAGATGTTTCTTTAAGAGATAATTTAACACAAATTAGAGCTGTTGATGAAGATAATAATCAAATTAGTGGTGGTCAACGATTATTTTCTATTAAATTTATCGCCGATTATAGATTAAGTAGTAATTTAACCGCGTCGTTTTATTACAACCATCAAACGTCAAAATATGCAATATCCACCACATTTCCAAGACAGGCAATTAATGGTGGCTTTAACATAGTTTATAACTTAGGAGGAAATTAAAAATTAAAAAATTAGTACAAAATGAACATTCCATCAAACTTAAAATACACTAAAGATCACGAGTGGATTCAATTAGAAGGTAACATTGCAACAGTAGGTATTACAGATTTTGCACAAGGCGAATTAGGTGATATTGTTTACGTAGATGTAGATACTTTAGACGAAACTGTAGAAGAAGGTGAAGTTTTTGGTTCTGTAGAAGCAGTAAAAACAGTTTCAGATTTATTTATGCCATTAACTGGTGAAATTATCGAGTTTAACGAAGCTTTAGAGGACGAACCAGAATTAGTAAATTCTGATGCTTACGGAAAAGGTTGGATGATTAAAATTGAAATTTCAGACAATTCTCAAATAGATAATTTATTAGATGCAGAAGCGTATCAAAACCTTATTAAAGGGTAAACTTCTACTAATTTCTATCGGAATTACTATTAGCATTCTGTATTTAAGCCTCATGAAAATGCCTAAATACGAAACCTCAATAAGTAATATTGATAAATGGCAACATGGTTTTGCCTATTTTACATTATCTATTTGTTGGCTGCTTACATTTATAAACAAAGCACAAAAAAAATACCTAATTGCTTTTTTATGTATTGCCTTTGGCATAATTATTGAAGTTTTACAAAATGAATTAACTTCGTATAGAACAGGAGATTATTTAGATGTACTTGCAAATACAACAGGAGTTCTGTTAGGATTAGTAGTTTTTAATCAGATTTATAAAAAAAATCTACATAATTAACACTAAGACTTGTATATCAAACAATTTTTTGACTAAATTAGCGAACTATTAAAACTCTTTACAATGGAAATAAAGAAAAATCCGAAATCGAATTTAGAAAATTACAGCAAAATATTTATGCAAATTGGGCTTGTTTTAGCTTTATTTATAACTTTTGTTGCAATTGAGAAAAAAACTTACGACAAAACTATTGGTGACTTAGGTGTTGTAAATATGAATGCTTTAATGGAAGAAGATATTCCAATTACTGAAAGAGTTATTCCAGAAACTCCAAAAGCACCACCACCACCAGCTCCAGAAAAAATAGAAATTGTAGAAGACGAAAAAGAAGTTGAAGAAACTATTATCGAATCTACAGAAACAGATGAAACTGTTGCTGTTGTAGTTGAGGAAATTGTAGAAATTGCAGAAGTTGAAGAAGTTGTAGAAGATGTAAGTTTTATGATTATTGAAGATGTACCAGTATTCCCTGGATGTAGTGGAGACAAACAAGAACTAAAAGACTGTTTTAGTAGAATGGTACAAAAACACTTTACTAGAAAATTTGATGCAGAATTACCTAATGAATTAGGTTTATCATCAGGTAAGAAAAAAGTATTTATTGGCTTTAAGATAGATAGAAATGGAAACATTGTAGATGTTAATGCAAGAGCTCCACACCCAAAAATTAAAGACGAAGTTATTAAGGTAATGAAATTATTACCTAAAATGAAACCAGGTAAACAAAGAGGAAAGCCTGTAGGAGTAAAATACAGTATTCCTTTTACATTATTAGTTGAGTAAAACAACTTTGTAATAAATTAAAAAAAGTGCTTAGATTTGATTTCTAAGCACTTTTTTTGTGCTTTTAAAGGAAATCAAAACATGTTTAAATAAAGCCATAAAGCTGAAGAAACTATTTATAATTCAACGGTCTTAAAGTAGCAATTTTTGGTATTTCAGTAATATCAGACATACCATCAATTGAATAAAACTCTAATTCAGTTGGCATTTCTTTTGTTCCGAATATAGATATTCCAATTAATTCACCATTATTTCCTCTCCCTTCATAATCAATCAATAAAAATCCTTTTTGGATTTCAGAATCAAATGATTTTCCAAAGATTATAGTTGGACAAATTCCACAACCACATCTAGCTATAACTTTTAGATTGCCAATTATATTAGTCCATTCCGATTTTTCTTTTCTAAAAAGATACCTAAGAAATTCGATTTCAACTTTTTTTAAATCTCTTTTATATGGAATACTATACATTTCATCAATTGAACAATTATATAACTTCTCTTAAACCATTGTAAATATATAGTAAGTTCAAATAAATCAAAAGAAAAACCCAAAGTGTAAACACTTTGGGTTTTTATTATTAAATGTATGTTTTATTATTTATTAGAAGCTAATTTAGCTTCTGCCTTCCATAAGTTTACATCTACAATAGCATTGTCTTTGTATGTAATTTCTTTTAAAGAATTATCACCCCAGATAAACCATTTTCCTACTTTTTTTCCATCTTTATAAAAAGCCATTTGAGATTTATTTCCTTTTTCATCAAATCGAACCCATTTTCCGGTTAATTTTTTGTCTTTAAAATAACCTTCTGTACTAACAGTTCCATTATCGTGATAATAAGTTGCCTTTACCAAATCTCCTTCTGCTGTATAAGTAGGTTGTTGTTTCTGAGAATATCCTATTGCTGCTATGCAAAAGGCACATATGGTTATCAATTTTTTCATCACTTAATATTTTAGGGTTAACGTTTCTTTTACAAATATACAATTTTTGTAACAATTTACAAACAATTTGGTAACATTAAATTAACATTGGGTTGTAGACATACATAATCGTCTGATTTTATTATATTTACAAATATGAATCAATAAAAAAATTATAATTATGGCAGTAATGAAAGTAATAGAAGTGCTAGCAAATTCAGAAAAAAGTTGGGAAGATGCTACAAGAAAAGCTGTAAAACAAGCTTCAAAATCTGTAAAAAATATTAAATCTGTTTTTGTACAGTCTCAAAGTGCAGTTGTAAGTGGAAACGATGTTGCAGAGTTTAGAGTAAATTTAAAAATAACCTTTGAAGTAAATTAATGCTTTTAAGAAAATCTAAAAAAAAGTGATTTAATATTATTTAAATCACTTTTTAATTTAATATGGAAAACATAAAAATAGTTGCCATCCTTTTTGTATCAATAATACACCTTTACATTTTATTTTTAGAGATGTATTTATGGACATCAGAAAAAGGAGTAAAATCATTTGGTTTAAAAAATAAAGAGTTTGCACAAGAAACAAAAGTAATGGCTGCAAACCAAGGCTTATACAACGGTTTCTTAGCAATTGGTTTGCTTTGGTTTCTACTAATTGACAATACGAATGGTATTAAATATCTTTTAGTTTGTGTGATTGTTGCTGGTTTGTATGGCGCGTATTCTACTAGATTAATAAAAATTATTTACATTCAATCTATACCCGCAATTATTGCATTATTGTTAACTTTGTTTTTTTAAAATAAAATAACAAATATGGAAGAATACTTAGTATTATTTAAAGAAACTATAGCTGAATACTTACCAAAAGTTTTAATGGCTTTGGCTATTTTAATTATAGGTTTAATTGCAATAAAAATAATTGTTAGTACAATTAAAAAGATTTTAGTTAAAAGAGAGGTAGATGTTTCTCTTCAAAAATTTTTAATAAGTCTATTAGGTTGGTCACTTAAAATATTACTATTTGTTACAGTAATTGCAAAGTTAGGAGTAGAAACTACTTCTTTTGCAGCAATTTTAGCAGCTGCAGGTTTAGCTATTGGTTTAGCACTACAAGGTTCTTTAGCAAATTTTGCTGGAGGTGTTTTAATAATGATTTTTAAACCTATAAAAATTGGTGATTTCATTGAAGCGCAAGGTGAAAGTGGAACTGTAAAAGAAATAGAAATTTTTACAACCAAATTAAATACACCAGATAATAAAGAAATTATTATTCCTAATGGTGCACTTTCAAACGGGAATATTGTAAATTATAGTACGGAAGCTACACGTCGTGTTGATTTTACTTTTGGTGTTGGTTATGATTCTGATATTAAAAAAACAAAAGAAATTATTTTTGAAGTTATTAATAAACATCCACTAATTTTAAAAGATCCTGCAGCAGCAGTAAATTTATCGGAATTAGGAGATAGCTCTATTAACTTTTTTACTCGTGTTTGGGTAAAAAAAGAAAATTATTGGGCAGTTAAGTTTGATATTTTAGAACAAACCAAAGAAGCATTTGATGCTGCTGGAATAGAAATTCCTTATCCACATGCGGTTCATATTAACAAACAAGCATAAACCTAAAAAGTTGGTTTTTTCTTCTTTTCAGGAATTACAATAAAATCTTTTAAATAAAAAGGTTCAAAATAAGCGACATCTTCGATGTCGTTTTTTTTATACTTTTCAAATGATAATTTTGCCATTTCTTTAGATGAAGGAAACTTATCGTCTATAAAAAAAGCATTTTTATGGGTAATAATTTCTTTGCATTTGTGAGCGCCATCTCCAAGAAAGTAAACTTTATTGTTTTCTAAATATTCAGCAAAAGAGTTCTCATTTATAATTTGTGCTGTTGTTGTTTTTATTTGTTGGTTGTTTTTGTTAAAAACAGCTGCATACACTTCCATTCTTCTTGCATCTAGCATAGGTATTATAACTCCTTCTTCAATATCAACAGCATAAGATAACGAGGTTAAAGTATCTATAGAAATTAATGGTATGTTTAAAGCAAAACAAAGTCCTTTTACGGCAGAAACACCTATTCTTAATCCTGTATAAGATCCTGGTCCTTTACTTACGGCAATTGCGTTAATTTTAGGTTTTAATATGTTTGCTTCTTGCAAAACATCTTCTATAAATGGATGCAAAACCTCAGCATGAGAATAATTTCCGTTATTTAATTCTTTAATTGCTAAAATTTTTCCGTTTTGTGCAATGCTTACAGAGCAGTTTTTAGTAGATGTTTCTATATTTAAAATTATTGCCAACCTTTATTTTTTTACAAATATAATATTTCAAAAAAACAAAAACCTCACAGTATTTAAAATCTGTGAGGTTTTTTAATATTATTTAATTGCTTGTTATTCTAATATCAAATCACCAGAATAAAATTGCAACACTTTTGTTTTGAAAACATAATCGTACTTAGATCTTATCATTGCAGCTTCAGCATTTACCAAACGCGTTCTTACCAAATCAAAATCAAATAATGTCATTGCTCCATAGTTATAACGTTCTTCAGCATTTTTGAAAGCTTCTTGCTGTGATTCTAAAGAAATTTTAGCAGCTTCATATGTTTTTAAAGCTGTTTTAACATCTAAAAATGCTTGTTCTATTGTTTGTTGTAAATTTAGTTTTTCATTTAATAGTCTTGTTTCAGATATTTTTTTATTTATTTCTGACTGAGATACTCTGTTTTTTGTTTGAAAACGATTAAAAATTGGAATATTTAAAGATGCTCCAATATTATAACCTAAATTATCATTAAGTTGAGTAACAAAATCATCGTTAGAAAAAATCTCATTAAACCTATGACTATAACCTGTTCCCATACCTGCAAAAGCTGATAATGTTGGCATGAAAAAACTTTTAGCTATTTCTATGTTATATTCTGAATTTTGTATTGCTAATTGAGCTCTTTTAATTTCAGGCATAGTAGTTAATGCTGTTTGATAAACTACGTCAGAGTTTTTATATAATAGCGATGCTGTTGGTGTTCCAACATCAATAGCAGCAACATCAAAACCTTCTACTGGCTCTTGTAGTAATTGAGCTAAGTTAAGTAGTGCAATATCTAAGGCATTTTCTCTAGTAATTACATTTTGTAAATCATTTGCTGCAGTAGATTGTGCGTTTAATAAATCTCCTTTTGGAATAGCTCCAGCTTCAAATCTTTTCTTTGCAGCTTCTATTTGCGTTTTACTAATCTCATATTGAACTTTTGCTGCATTAAGATTTTCTTTAGCAAACAATACATTTAAATAACCATTCACAACAAATAAAGAAACATCATTTTCAATTTTCTTTAAATCTAACATACTACTTTCTAAACCTAACTGCGCTTGTTTATAGGTATTTGTATTTCTAAATCCATTAAAGATATTTATGTTTGAACTTAGATTGAATGATGCATTAAAGTTATCTGTAGAAATTCTTGTATTACTTACATCATCAATAAAAGATCCAAATCCGAACCTTCCAGAAGAACTTCCATTTAAATTTGGTAAAAAATTACCTTTGGCAATATCTACATCTTTTTTTGCTAATTCTAAACTTAATCTGTTCTGCTGAATAGAAATGTTTTTATCCAATGCTTGATTTACAGCTTCTTTTAAAGTCCATTGTTTTTGTGAAAAAGTAGCAATTGAAGTAATTAATGCTACAATTAAAATAAGGTTGGTTTTCAAAATGTTTAATTTTAATATTATGTTGATTGATTTTTACTGATGATACAAAAAAATCTAAAAATCTGTAAATCATTAATTTATAAAACTTAAAAATTAAATGTATTTACAAAACTGAATGTATTCAAATTAAAAAATGAATACTTATGTTTTTCTTAGTGTTAATAAGACGACTAAATGTAGAATTTGTTACAAAATTATCGTCTTATTGAAATGTTAATTTTTGATTTTCTTATTATATCTGTATATCGTAAAAAATAAAGCGCCTATTAAAAGGTATGGAAATACCATTAAGTAACTTATTCCGTTATTTACGCCTTGTGCCATAGAAACATCTCCATTTTCTACAACAGCTTTACACATCGCACATTGTGCAGATGTTGTTTCTAGTGCTAAAAAGAATAAAAAAATTGCTAAAAGAAATTGTTTTTTATACATAATAAGGAGCTATCATTAAATAAACTATTACACCTGTAATTGCTACGTATAACCAAAGTGGAAATGTACGTTTTGCAATTTTTTTATGTTCTGGAAACTTGCCTAATTTCGCTCTCATGTAGGTAATTAAAACAAAAGGAATTACAGCTATAGACAGCACAATATGGGTAATTAAAATAAAATAATATACATATTTTACAAAACCTTCACCACCAAATTTGGTTGAATCTGAAGTCATATGATAAGCAATGTACAATACTAAAAAAAGTAATGAAAAGGCAATTGCTGTTGTATTTAGTTGTTCGTGCAGTTTTTTATTCCCTTTTTTTATAGCAACAACTGCTGCTATTAACAAAATAGCTGTAAGCCCGTTTATAGTTGCGTAAATTGGAGGTAAAAATGTTAATGGCTCAACATTAAAACCTAACTCTCTAAGGTTAATTCCAAATAAAGCTGCAACTGCTAATGGAATTATTATTGATAATGCAGTTATTATCTTTTTATATTTTGCCTCTTTTGCCTGTAAATTATTCATTTAGCAATATTTTAATATCTTCTTTTAATTCTTTTATTTGATCTGGAAAACCTTGCTCTTCAATAGCTCTATAATACATAATTGGGTTTCCATGTTCGTCTTTTCTTGAGCGGATAAATCCATCTTTATCTACCAAGGCAAATAAACCAGAGTGTTCAAAACCACCATGTTCTTCATCACCTTTTCCTGCATACAACTTAAAGCCTTTGTTGGAAAGTGCATATACAATATTTTCACTTTTTCCTGTAAGTAAGTTCCAATTTTTTAAAGTTATACCATTGTTTTTTGCATATTCTTTTAAAGTTTCTGGTGTGTCAATTGCTGGTGTAATAGAAATAGAAGCGATTCCAAAATTTGGGTTTCCAAAAAACTCATCTTGAATGGTGAGCATTTTTTGATTCATAATAGGGCAAATTGTTGGACAGGTAGAAAAGAAAAACTCTACAACGTATACCTTACCTTCGTAAAAATCATTTGTAATTGTTTTTCCTTCTTGATTTGTAAATTCAAAATCTGGAACTTTATTAAACTTTACCAAGTCTGTTGAATTACTAAAACGATCTACCACTTTTGGTACTGTGTAAATACCAAAAAGTAAAATGATAAATGAGATACCTATGTATGAATATTTTTTGTTCATTTTTTACTAAGTAATAAGTTTAAATCTCTCTGTCTGCATCATTCTTTTTTAAAGCCAACCTATATTCTGCTAAGAGTACTTTTACGTCGTCTTTCATTTTATTATTTAAAATAGCAACAGAACTCATATCGTAACCAAAAAGCTTACCATCCTTAAAATCTTCATCATCTGTTCGTCCTCTTAGGTTTACTTCTTTATCGATAATAAACGCTTTTGAGGTTTGTAAATTATTTAGGTTTTCAGTTGTTTTAAAACTCTCATACAATGCATTTATTGCTGGTTTTGAACTTGAAACAAATTTCCATTTTACCATATCTGTAAAAGCACCTATTTCACTTTTAAGAACTTTTACTTCTTCTTTTTTATCTTCTGGATAAATTGCAATTATCTGAAAATTTTTAAACCCATAAAATGGTTTATAAATTTTTTGATTTAAATTAAATATTGCACCTTTTATGGTTTCAATATCTTCTCCTAAAAAACAAACAATGGAAATATTTCCTGCAAATTTTGCAGAATTTGATTCATCTATTAAAGAAACGTCAGAAATATTTTTTGTTATAATTGGTAATTTTGCAAAGTTGTTTATACCTGAAGATAATATGAGGTAAAAAAACAATGGAAATATAAATAACAAAAATAGTACTACTCTTTTTTTTGTAATGTATTTCATGTTTTAAAGATTTACGGGTATATATTACATTGTTTTGTGCAAAAAAAAAGGTGGTTAAAACCACCTTTTTTTTTAATTTATTACCATTTTACAAGTGGTGCTAATGTGTCGTATAAATAATCACCTTCTATTAAAAGTAAGGTTACTAAGTAAATAATTAAAAAAACTGCCGTCCAAACAATGGAGCGTCTAAACCATTTTTTTTCTCCCTCTAAATGCATGAAAACCCATGCAATTCCGTAAGCTTTTGCTAAAGTTAAAATTATAAAAATCCAATTTAACCAACTTGTTCCTGGACCATGTAAGTGTAATGCTTCTGGTTTAATGATACCTAAGTAAACTTCTACTAAAGTAATAACAGAAAGAATACCAAAAACTATCCATATTCTTTTTGTATTTGATTCGTGTGCGTGTGCTGCCATTTCTATCTATTATTTTTAATTATACTAAGTAGAAGAAGGTAAATACAAATACCCAAACTAAATCTACAAAGTGCCAATATAAACCAACTTTTTCTACCATTTCGTAATGTCCTCTTCTTTCATAAGTTCCTAAGATAACATTAAAGAAAATGATGATGTTAATTATGATTCCGGAAAGTACGTGAAAACCGTGAAAACCTGTGATAAAAAAGAAGAAATCAGCGAAAATAGTATTTCCATACTCATTAACTTTTAAGTTTGCACCTTCTATTACCATTTTAGTTTTTGCTAATTGTGCTGCACCCTCTTCTCTTGAAAGAATTGTTTTTTGTTTCTTGTCTAAATCTATCAACTCTGTTCTTACTTGTATTGCTGGATTTGCTTTGTAAGCATTAACAACTTGATCAACTGAGTAAGTAGATATTGTACCTTCGCTTTGAAACCACAATCCATTTTTTCTTGTATGTTGTTCTCTTACATCTGTTCTTTCTCCAGTAACAAAATCTGCTAAAGCAATTTGTTTACCATCTTTTACAAATTGTAACACTTTACCATCTGTAGTTTTTACAGCTCCGTAAGTACCTTTAATAAAAGTACCCCATTCCCAAGCTTGTGAACCTACGAAAATAATACCTCCAATAATTGTAGCAAACATATACCAAGCTACTTTATTTTTTTTCATTTGGTGACCAGCGTCAACTGCTAATACCATTGTTACAGATGAAAATATTAAGATAAACGTCATAATTGCAACGTAAATCATTGGATAATCACCATGTACAAAAGGTACGTGTGTAAAAACTTCGTCTGCAATTGGCCAAGAATCTATAAACTTGAAACGAGTTAAACCATAAGCTGCTAAAAAGCCTGAAAATGTTAATGCATCTGAAACGATGAAAAACCACATCATCATTTTACCATAGCTAGCTCCAAATGGTTTTACGCTACCTCCATTCCAGGTGTCTTTTTTGTTAGTTGGTACAGCAATATTTGCTTCCATAAATGTTTTCTATTAATTGAATATTAAAAATAGTTATGCAAAATTAATCATTTTTCATCACTTGATAAAATAGAAAAAGAAAAATAGATAAATCCACAAAATATCTACAAAATGCCAGAAAATAGCGCCAAGTTCAAACCCTAGCATATTATTTGGTGTGTATTTGTATTTAAAATGATTATAAATTACAACAAATAGTACAATTATACCTGCTAACAAGTGCAAAACATGCATAAATGTAATACCGATGATAAATGATGTTGAAACCGTACTTTCTGGTCCAGTAAAAAATAAACCTATACTTTTTAATTGATTAAAACCAACATATTGTTGCCAAATAAAACCAATACCCAAAATTAAAGTTGCAACTACTAAAATTAATGATAATTGTCTTTTATCTTGTTTTAAAAATTTTTGTGATAAAAATAAAGTAATACTACTTGCCACAATTAAAAAAGTACTTATATGAAATGCATTTGGTAAATCGAAAGACACCCAATCATCTCTTTGCATACTAATTACGTAAGCACTTGTTAAGCCTGCAAAAAACATTACCATACTAATCATAGAAACCCATAACATAGGTTTTGCTGATTTTTTTTTGGCTACATTTAATTCTTGCTCTAAAGTTTGTTCTTTAATCATTATTTTTTGTTTAACTTTTAATTGTAAAATGAATAAAACTTAGCATTAATGTTTTTAATGCAAAAACTTATCTACTACATATATGATTTGTACTACTGTTATGTATAAAACACTAGACAACATTAGTTTTCTGGCATCGATATTTTGTTCACTTTTATAAAGTTTTATTCCGTAATAAAGCATCATGACACCAAATAAGGCAACTATTACTGCTGTTATTGGGTAAATATAAAATGATCCTGAAACCCTTAAAACAGGAGCTACCGAAACTAAAATCATGATTATTGTATAAAAGATAATTTGTTTTATGGCGCCTTTATCTTTTTTATTCATTGGCAGCATGTAAAATCCTGCTTTTTTATATTCTTCGTATTGTAACCAACCAATAGCCCAAAAGTGAGGAAATTGCCAAAAAAACTGAATCATAAATAAAAATCCAGCTTCGATACCAAAATTATTTGTAGCTGCAACCCAACCTAACATAAAAGGAATTGCTCCTGGAATGGCACCTACAAAAACTGCTAAAGGTGTTACAGCTTTTAAGGGTGTATATACACTTGTGTATAAAAATATTGATATGGCACCAAATAGTGCCGATTTTGGATTGATGCTGTATAAAATTGCGATTCCTAAAATGGTAAATGTAATTGCTATAAAAAGTGCTGTATTTACAGACATTCTTCCTGTTGGTAAGGGTCTGTTTTGTGTTCTTTTCATAATAGCATCTGTGTCTTTTTCTATAATTTGATTAAATGCGTTAGAAGCACCAACCATAAAAAAACCACCCAAAGCTAAGAGAAAAAGTGTTACATAATTTACAGTTTCTGCTGCTAATAAATAACCAGCAACAGAAGAAAATACAACACTGAAGGACAAACCGACTTTTGTAAGTTGTTTAAAGTCTGAAAAAATAGTTTGCATAAATGTTTTCTTAACGGAAATAACTGTTGTATTCATTTTACCACAATTAGCTTGCAAAGATATTTGATAAATATGAATTTACCATATTTTTTAGCAGGTTTTGTTGGTTCATAAATTAAGTTATAAAAAAAACCCACTCAATAAATTGAGTGGGAAAATTGCTATGAAAAAGAAAAAGTGTGATTCTAAACGAACCACACCTCAAATATAAGTAATATTTTTATTCAAAAAACAATTAAAAGGTTAAATATTTTAAAAATCTTTATACCAATTAAACAAGTCTGCTTTTATCCCTGCAGAAAACCAAACTGTGTTTCCAGCTGGATATGCATTGGTTGCAACTTCTGGAGTAAATTTTCGGTATAAGAAACTTCCGAATAAACTTAAGTTGTTAGATGGATTCAATAAATAACTGGTTTGTATATCTGCTATGAATATATTTGCTGTGTTTCCTTGCCCTATTTCATTTCCTGTATCTGAAAACCTATCATTATAAGATTGATAAATATTACCTCCATAACTTACTGTTTCGTCTTCAAAGTCGAAACCTTTTTTACCTAGTGTTAGCTTTGTGCTAAAAGACCACCTATCTTTGGTATATCTACCAATAGCTATTGCTTCATAAAAATTTGCGCCCCATAAGTGTGCCATAGGTTGGCTATAATTTCCATAATTTAAAATGGCTGATTGATGTGCGAACGTATAAGGTCGCGCATAATTGTATTCTAATTGTAGAAAAAGATTATCAACATTAAAGGCATTGAAATACTTTGCTCCTACTTGATAAGCGAATTTATTTCTCCAATCACTCAAATTATTTAAGTTTCCTACTGAAAACTCATCTACAACTAATTGAGAGTATAAAGATATATTTTTATTTAATTTGTATTTTCCTGTTAATCCAATAATAGCGTTTCCTGCATCTTCACCTCTATTAAATTCTACTGATCTGTAAAAAATTACCGGGTTTAAAAAGCCTGCATCAAAACCTTGTTCTCCTGAAGAAATGGCTGTTTCAAAAAAACCAATGTTTAATTTTTTGGTAATATTTAAGCTTAAATAATGTGCTGCAATGTATTTTCTGGCGTGTTCGTTTGGATTAGATGCTGCAGAAATTGATGGTTCTGTATTCCACATCCAAATATTGGTGTATTGTAATTTCCAAAAATCTACTTTCATTTTTAAATAGGTTGTTGGTGCAGAAACATCTGAAAGTACAAAAGATCTGTAACCATCACCTATAAAGTTTTTTCCATTACCAAATTGGAATTGCATAAATTTATTTGGCTGAAAGGCTAAATAACCTTCTGCAACTGGATAATCAAAACTATCTTCTTTGAAACCTTTTGCTTTTCCTCTTCCTGGAACTAAACCTTCTGAATTTTTGGGTCTTGTTAGTAATGATCTATTTGAAATATAGCTGTTTATATAGTCTGCAAATCTACCTTGACTTTCATACACAGTTGCTGAGTATGAGAATTTATTACCTAAACCTCCGTTTACGGTTAAAATGCGAGAGTTTTTATATGTGTAAGCTACATCAGAGTTGTCTTTACCAAATTGAACGTCAACTAAAAAATCTAAAGTGAACCAAAAATCTTTCTTTTTTACTTGTAGTAAATGTTCGTTCCAGATTTTATTACCAACCCAAGATTTTACTTCTGGTTTTAAAAATTTCTTTTTAAAGTCTGTAAGATTAAAGTATTTATTAACTTCATTGTAGGTATAGGGTTTTGAAGCTGTGTGTGTGCCATCTGCTTTGTGCATCGCGAATTCATAGTCTACATATCTTTGATGTGTAAATGGAATGTTTAATTGGCTGTTATGTTCTAAAAAGGTAGAGTCTGCTATTCTATTTTTTTCAACAATTGCAAATAAATTTTCTTTTTGATTATTTACATCTGTGGTGTTTTTTGTTGTATTTGTGATAAGTTCAGTTGTTGTATCAATTGGAAATGAAATTGGTAGCTCAAATTGCATTTCAATATTTCTATTGTTATATTTTGCAGGAATTATTCTTGGAAATACTTTAAATGCTCTTTCTGCTTCAGTTCTTATTTCTTCATATGGTGAGTTTACATAAATTATTTTAAAATCACCTTCTTTCGTAACTACAAACAACACTTTTGCAATACCTTGATAGTTTTCATTTTCTACGATTGGTGGTGTTTTAAATTCTGCAAAAAAATGTTTTTTTGTGGTTGATAAAAAGCAATTTTTAATATCGGAAATGTTTTCACCTTTACAAGCATCAAATACTGGGTATCTTTCTGTTTGTGAGTAGTATATTGAGGGAAATAATAGAACTAAAAGTAGGTACTTTCTAATCATCTTATAATTTTATTACGCTATTGTTTTTGAGTTGATATTGTTGTTTGCTTTCTTTACAAGTAGCAAAACCTTTTTCGTCAAAGTTTAATCTGTGTCCATATTCACTTACCCAACCAATTTGTTTAGAAGGGTTTCCAACAACTAAAGCAAAAGGTGGTACTTCTTTTGTAACTACTGCTCCTGCTCCAATAAAAGCAAACTCGCCAATATTATTTCCACAAACTATAGTTGCATTTGCTCCAATACTTGCTCCTTTTTTTACAAGAGTTTTTAAATATTGATCTTGCCTTTTTATTGCACTTCTTGGGTTTATTACATTTGTAAAAACCATAGATGGCCCTAAAAAAACATCGTTTTCACAAATTACACCAGTATAAATTGAAACGTTGTTTTGTACTTTTACGTTTTTGCCTAAGACAACTTTGGGTGAAACTACTACATTTTGACCAATATTGCAGCTTTCTCCAATAATACAATGAGACATAATATGACTAAAGTGCCATATTTTGGTATCTTTTCCTATATTACAATCTGCATCTATTACTGCAGTTTCGTGTGCGAAATATTCTTTCAAAATTAATAATCTTGGTTTGTTTGTTTTTCTTTAGTTACAATTGCTTTTGATGATGATGTGCCAATTCTATCAACACCTAAATTTATCATTTTTACTGCAGTTTCATAATCTCTAACACCTCCTGCAGCTTTAATTTGTAATGGTTTCGCATTTTTTATAATTAAACTCATGGTTTCAAACGTTGCTCCATTTGGTAAATTATTTTCGGTTTTAAAAAATCCTGTAGACGATTTTACAAATACATTTTTTGCATTTTCTTCTCCGAAATTATCTAAAATGATTTTTTTTATCAATTGTGAAATTACAATTATTTCTTTATTTGTTAAGGCTGCAACTTCAATAATAAATTTTGCAACCTTTTTATTTTTAAGACAAATTTCTGTGTAATTTGTCACTTCCTTTTGAATTAGGTTGATATTACCATCTTTAAAAGCTTTGTAATTTATTACAAAATCTAACTCGTCTGCACCCAAATCAATCGCTTTTTGTGCTTCGTTTAATTTTTCTTCAATAGTAGATGTTCCCTCGTGAAAACCAATTACAGTACCAATTAATGTAGAGGATTTTGCATCTGCTAACAATCTTTTTGCAATAGAAATGTAGCTTGCACGAATCATAATTAATTTATAATCATACAAAATGGCTTCTTCTACCAATGCAATTACATTTTGCAAATTTTCTTCATCAGAAATTTGTGCTTGCTCAGCTGTTTTTAAATAAGTTGCATCTAAAAATCGACTAATATTCATCTTACAAATGTACTAAAACCTTGTATTAAGAACGTTAAGAGATTTTATTTTTAAGTTGCATAAAAAAACCCAACTTTTCAGTTGGGTTATAATCTTTTTATTCTACACTAAAAGCTATGGGTAGTGTGTATCTTACTCTTACA
The DNA here is from genome assembly GCF_005885675.1 of Polaribacter aestuariivivens. Classification (GTDB taxonomy): domain Bacteria; phylum Bacteroidota; class Bacteroidia; order Flavobacteriales; family Flavobacteriaceae; genus Polaribacter; species Polaribacter aestuariivivens. Next base: position 190,471 of record NZ_VANR01000003.1, on the reverse strand, counting down.
GGTTTGTTTCGTTGTTTTCCTGGAGTAAATTTTGGTAATTTTTTAATCAAATCATTGGTTTCTTTTTCCAATTGTTTGTGTGGTGCTCTAATTTTAATATCGACAACGTTTCCTTTATCATCAATTAAAAATTGAGTTTGAATTTTATATTTTCCTGCTCTTAAGCCTAATTCACTCGCTAAATCAGCGTCGAAATTACGTTGTACAAATTGTTTCATTTTTTTATCGAAACAAAGTTTATTTTCTTCTTTAGATAAACCTTCACAGCCTTTAAAAATTGGCGCGTCTTCTATCATCACAAAAGGTACATCATTTACAAATGGATCTTCATCAGGAATTTTTGCTACGACAATATCATCGATATTTACTAAAACAGGATCTTCTTTTGGAACATCTATAATTGTTTCTTTAATATCGTCATTTCCTTTTACCACTTCTTCTGGAATAAAAGTTTGTTTTTTTACAGCTTGTGTTTTTGGAATTTCCTTTACCTCTTTTTGAAACAATACTTGTTTATCTGGTTGAATGTAAACAAAGTTGTTATCATTTGGTTGATAAATGGCGACTCCTTTTTGCTCTGTTTGGTGCTCTAAAGTGATGTAAACGATAAAGAGCACTAATACAAGTCCTAACTGGGTAAAAATGTTAGAGAACTTTTCTAATTGTTTGGTTGGTAGTTTTTTTAGGTTTTTCATAATTAGAAAGTTTTAATGTTAAGACTTTGTTAAATCAAAGTTCGTGCCATAAAAAACTGTAAGTTATTGACGCTCTATTTAATACCTTTTAAATTGTTTATTTTATTTATTTTTACAGAATGAAAAAAGTAAAAAGGATACTCTTTTGTTTGCTATTAATTTGTTTCCTTTTTTTAGGTATTTATATTGTAATTAGAGAGTTTTTAAGATATGAAAATCCTCTCTTGGCTATAGAGAATGATGTTAGCCTCCTAATACCAATATTGCTTAATTTATTAGCTGTAATAAGTTTTTTATTTAATGTAGATAAACTTCAAAGAACACTTTCTATAAAATCTACTACTTATAAAGTTTTTAGAATTTGCGATTTAATTTTCTCCATATCTTTAGCCCTTGTTCTATCTGTAATTATCTACTTTTTTATTGATGGATATTATCAATTAGAATTAAAAAGGAGTATTTACTTCTTTCGTTTATCTATTACTGTTCTTTTATTGCTTTTTTCTTTGCTTCTTTTTTTTGATAATCTGCAGTTTCATAAAGCACAAAAAAAGAGTTTAAATAAAATTAATATTGATGAAATTGGCGTATAAAAACAGCATCAAAAATTACTTTGATGCTGTTTACTCAATAAATACAAACTCCTAAAATATATTTATTAGTATTTATTCTTTTTTTTATTTAATTATTAATTTTTTTGAAGTAATTTTATTTACCGATTTTATTTTTACTAAATAAATTCCTTTTGAAAAATTTGAGGAATTTATCTCTATCTTAGAAGTATTGTTTACTTTTTTATGAAGCAACTTTTCTCCTAAAAGGTTGTAAATTTCTATGTTTTCTATTGTTAAATTTTCTGAAGAAATTGTAAAATTTAAACTTGCTGGATTTGGAAAAACACTAATTCTTGAAGGTGTGTAATATGGTAAAGATAATGTAGATTGATTCACGTACAATTTGATAAAATCTAAAGAACCATTGTTAGATATGTTTTTGCCTGACAATAAGATATCTTTTTTATTATCGTTATTAACATCTGCAAAAGCAACATCTCCTTTATGAACTGTTAAAAGATTTACAGAACTTTGTAACGTAAAATTTGCTGATCCATCATTTAAATACAGATTAGAAATTGTTTGTGAATTACTGTTCATTCCTATAATTATCAAGTCTAAATCATTGTCATTATCTACATCTTCAAAGTCAAAATCACTTAAAATTAAAGAATCGTAAGTGGCATTCTGTTCTGTAAAACTACCATTACCTGTATTTATATATAGTTTAGATTGTATGGGTATGTTAAAAGCACTTGTACCACCAACAATGGCAATGTCTTTATCGCCATCGTTGTCTAAATCTTCAAAACGGATGTCTCCATTATTAAAACCATCAAAAGAATTTGTAGAGTCTAAACTAAAAAAACCTTGACCATTATTGATGTATAATTTCGTGATGTATGCATTATTTGAAAAATTATATCCAGAAAGAATAATATCTAAATCGTTATCATTATCTATATCTGCAGCATCTGAAGAAGCTCCTGAAACAGGTATAAACGGATTATTTGTTGATTCTACAAAATTACCTGATCCATCATTAAAATATACTTTAGATTGCCTACCATCATTTACATTTTTATAACCACTAAGAAAAATATCTAAATCATTATCTCCATCTAAATCTGCTGTTATTACTGTACCAGAAGTTACCCCAATTATTGGTGTGTTGGTTACTAAGGTGAAATTTCCAGATCCATTATTTCTGTATAATCTAGATACTGGCTGACCTGTATCTGGTTGCCCTAACATGAGTAAATCTAAATCATTGTCTCCATCAAAATCAAAGAAACTTACAGCGGTTTCATACATTTTTTGAAAATTATTGTTAACATCTAACGTAAAATTACCTAAACCGTCATTTAAATATAATTCTGCAATAGAGGTTGTTGTAGCGTTATTTGTGTTTTCGTGATTTCCTGTTATTAAAACATCTAAATCATTATCATTGTCTACATCTGCAAATTTTATTTCTCCGTTTGAAACTGCTTTAAATATGGTGTTTTTTTCAATAAAACTTAATTGAGAGTATGTATTTACATTAAAAATTAGAATGAATAAGTAAATTAATTTTGTTTTCATAGTTTATTTTTTAAAATCCAAGAGATTTATATTCTGAAGTGTTAATTGTTAAAATTTTATTGCGGTCTATTTTAGTTACATATATTTTGGATTGTTCTCCATTAGCAGCACTGTAGTTTAGTTCTAAAACAAATCCCTTTATAGGGCCGTTTGTAACCATACCCAAAACTGGAGCGTAAGATGCTTTTATGGGGAAATTGCCTTCAACAACCCATGCTTTTACTGTTCCTCCATCATTTTTATATTCGTATTCGTTACAAGTATATCCCAAGATGTTTTTGGTTTTTCCTGTTTTTACTAAATCTTCTTTTGATGGTATTTTGTCTAAATTATTGTAGCCAGAAAATTCTTCTGCACTAGTAGCTTTTCTAATTTTCATTCCAGATGCATTGATAAATGTTTCTATCTTTTTTGGTGTAATCACATTAAAAATATTATCATTCTCACCACTACTCATTTGCATACAAACAATCTCTTTATTCGGTCCAAACAATAGATTAAAACTTGCTTTATCATTACTTTCAGTTTCTATTGAAATAGTAACTTGACTGTTAAAAAAGTATTTACTTGATTTTAAATTTTGTTTCCCTTCAAAAGTTTTGTCGAGAGTTTTGTCAACCTCAACATCGATTTTATTTTCTACTTTTTGAATGGCTTTGTCTTTAATTTTTTTCCAAATCTGTGCATTTATAGAGTTTCCAACCAATAAAAACAAAACAAAAACAGAGAATAATTTTAATTTTTTCATACTTAAACATCTTTTAGTTACTCTTTTTATAGCTAGTTTTTAAAAAAGTAAACATTAACCATTGCTTTTTTTTATTTTTACTAAAAATGTTTACGTTTTTACTTTTTTGATATTAAGTATGAAAGAGAATCAAATTTTAGAAGAATTAAAAAGGGATAATGATGAAGTCTTAGAAAAAATATATCTAGATTATAAAAAGCCCTTTTTTAATTATGCTAAAAAATTCAACATTAATAACGAAGAAATTACAGACATCTATCAAGATGTTATTTTGGCTTTCATTCAAAATATTAAAACAGGAAAATTAGTTCAATTTGATAGTACAATAAAAACCTATCTTTTTAGTATTGGAAAGTATGTCATTTATAATAAAATTAAGAAAGAAAATAAATTACAAATTGTAGATTCTTTTAAAGAAAGCAATTTTAAAACAGAAAAAGAATATGAAGTTTTGTTTTTACAAGAATTGAGTGATAAACAACAATTACTAAAAAAGAGTTTTGATTTATTGGGTGAAAAATGCCAGCAAATTTTAACCTTGTTTTATTTTAGAGGATTTAATTTAGAAGAAATTACAACACATTTAGGTTATAATCATAAAGATGTTGTAAAAAGTCAAAAATCGAGATGTTTAAAGAGTTTGAAAGATAAAATGACATGATTACAGACGATGATATAAAAATAGTTGCAGCTCATAAAGAGTATGAGAAAGGCAAAATAAAGCTTCAGCAAATTGAAAAGAAAAATAACTTTTTCTTTTCAAAAAAATGGTTGATTGCTGCCTCTGTTCTTTTTCTGGTTTCACTTTCTAGCTTATTGTTTTTGCCCTCAGAAAAAAGTGCTGACGAATTATTTGCTAGTTATTTTGAACCTTATACAAATGTAATTGCTCCAATTTCTAGATCCTACAAAAATAAATCTACTCTAGAAATTGCTTTTAAAAATTATGAAAACAAAAAATACGCTGAGGCACTTGAAGGATTAGAAGGATCTATCACCAAAGAAAACAAAACTGCACTTCATTTATACATTGCAGTAACTAACTTAGAGTTAGAAAACACGAATAAAGCCATTGCTATTTTAGAAAAAAACTTAAAGGATACTAATACTTGGAAAGATAAATATTTGTGGTATTTATCACTAGCCTATTTAAAAGAAAAGAAAACCGAAAAAGCTATAAAAACCTTAAAAACACTTTCTAAAGAAGTCAATAATTTTAAAAAATTAGAAACTTTATCACTTCTTAAAAAACTGGAATAAAACAAAACCTAAACAGGCTAAAACAAAAGCAATTATCCAATAAAAATTATAATTGTCTGAAATGGAAATTGGATTTATATCTCCGGAAACAATTAAACCTGCCCAATAATAAGGAGTTTTTACATTGCTATCTGTTTTACTTTTTAAATATCGCTGTTTTGCCAATCTCAAAGCTTTGTTTTTAGGCATTTTTTTTGATAAATTCTCATAAAAATAAATCATAATTTCTTTGGTAGCCTCATCAGGAATTTCCCATAAACTAGAAACTGTAGATGGTACTCCAGAAAAATTAAATGCTCTTTGTATAGATACCAAAGCTAAGTTATTATTTATAGAACCACTACCTGTATTACAAGCACTTAATACTGCTAAATCTGAGTTTAATTTCAGCCCATATAATTCTTCTAAATATAGCTTATCTTCTTCATTATCAGAAAATAAAAAATGGCTAAGTTCTGGTTTTTTATGGTCAATTTCAGCATGCATTGCCAAATGTAAAATTGATGCATTTTTAGAATTTTTTATAAAACTATTTTTTGAAGCCAACTCATTCTTATAAATTTTACTTGGAAAGAATTTTACGATGTTTTTTACCTCTTCATTTGCGCCTTGTAAGTTTGATGTATAGTTGGGTAAAAATGCTTTTAATTGATGATTTTCTGAGACAACTTTTCTTTGATTGATAAAAACCAAATACGAAGCATAAGAAATATTATAATTATGAATTAAATAGTTTTGTTTTGCATCAATTAAAGTTTCAAAAGGTAAATGATGTAAGTTTTGATCAGGTACAATAAACAAGTTTTGAGTTGTTTTTATTTGAAAAGGAATGAGTTTTTTAAATAACTTAGAAGCCATTTCTATATTTTCTTTACCACTTTTTAAAATGCTGATGTACTTTGTTATCATCTGTTTTTCATCAAAATCTACTTGAGAAATTAAGATTTCTGATTGGGTTATTTTAAAGACATACAAATCGTCTTTAAAAAACTTATATCTTAATACCACATCGTTTTTTTTCAGTTTTGACTGAAAATCAGCAATAGAAAATTCAGTGAACAATGAATTTGAAATTTTAGGATACAACTTTTCTAAATAATTTCTATGTTCAGATATTTTTTTAGTCAACTCAATAATTAAAAGTGAATCATTTTTTATTCTAGCATCTACTAATTGTTCTCTAATTTTTTGCTCTTGAGTAAAAAGTGAATCTGGTAAAAAAGATTTGCTCAAGGTTCTATTTTGAAGAAAGTTTTTCCAATCTAATTTATTCTCAATACTTTCTATTTCAGAAATAATTTGTGATGCCTCTAATGTTTGTGAATCTTTTAATTTTGATCTAATAATTCCTCTAAAAGTCAAGTTGTAATACTCTTTTAACTTATCACTAAACTCTTCTTTATAATATACATTTTTAAATTGAGTTAAACCCATTTTATACATTTTAGAAGCTAAACTTTGTGCTTTCTTACGGGTAGGAAAAGCTTCTAAAATCATATCTGCAATTTCAACAAATAACCCTGTATGATTTAACTCTAAACTGGGTTTAAAATTCGAATAATCAATGTTTAAATTTTCTTTCTTAGAATGAATCGCAGAAATCATTTTATGAAAAACTGCTGCTGCTTTCTCAAAGTCTTTTTGCTCTAAAAAAATGATACCTCTTTGTGCTAAAAAAAACGGAATTCTTGCATCTTCTTTTGTTGCTAAATCAATAATTTCTTGATTTATATTTAACGCTTTTTTAAATTCTTTACTGTATCTAAATTTTTTGGCTAAATTGAATTTAAATTGAATTTCATTGTCTGGATATGATTTTTTATCAAGAATAGACAAGGCTTCATTCAAATATTTTTCTGCTTTAAATAAAGGATTTTTGAGATTTAATTTTTCTCTGTAATTCAAATAAAAATCGCCCACAAGATTTAAAGAAACTGCATACATTAAATTTTCTGTGGCATTAAATTTACGATGGTTTCTTTGTTTTTTTAATTGAGTTAAGTTGTAAATTAGCAGCTTTTCTTTGCCTTGAGTAGCATACAAAACCACAGATTTATACAACAACAAAATATCTTTTGAAGCTTGATTTTTATCTGTTTTAATTTTGTTTTTGTGGGTTTTGTATAAAGCTAACCCTTTTTGTAAATAATATTTGGCTTCATTATAATACCCATAATCTGTAGCAGATCCACTAATATCTGCGTAAATTGAGATTAAGTAATCATAATTGGGGTTTTTAACTTTACTTAAAATACTTTCTGCAGATTTAACAGAGTTGTAAGAAGTTATATATTCTTGAATATTATATTCTGAAAAGGCTCTATCAAAAAGAGCCATTCCTTTTAAATTATTTCCAGAATCTGTATTTGGTGAATAATTAATAACTGAATTATAAGATACAATAGATGCTTTATATTTTTCCTTTCCGTATAAAGAATTGGCTTTTAAATAAAAGGCTTTGGCATAAAACAAACTATCTTCAACACCTTTTGTATTATTAAAATTAATCCTTTTTAATGCGTTTAAGACTTCATTGTACAGGCCTTTATTATAAAGGTTTTCTAAAGAATCTAATTGTTTTTGATGTATGTTTATCTGAAAACCAAACAGGTAAAAAGGGCAAAAAAGAAAGAAAAGTATTTGTTTTTTTATCAAAAGAGTATTTTAAATATACGTTCTAAAAATAAAAATTTTATTTATTATTTACGACTTAAAGAGGATAATTACTTTAGTTTCAAAAAAATTATTCTAAGTGCTTTTCAGCAACTTTTTCTAATTCTGTATACCAATTTTGCCCAAACTTTCTAATTAATGCTTGTTTAACAAACTTATAAATGGGCACTTGCAATTCTTTACCCAAAGAACAAGCATCATCACAAATTTCCCATTTATGATAGTTTACAGCTGCAAATTCACTATAATCTTTAACTCTAACAGGGTATAAATGACAAGAAATTGGTTTTTTCCAATCAATTTCTCCTTGATTATAAGCTTCTTCTATTGCACAAAGTGCTGTATTTTTTTCATCAAAAATTACGTACGCACAATCTGCTCCGTTAATTAAAGGCGTTTCCAATTCGCCCCATTCACTTGTAACCCAAGTACCTTCTTTTTCTATAACTGCAATACCTTCTTCACGTAAAAAAGGTTTTACTTTTGGATATATATCTTCTAAAATTTTGGTTTCTTCCTTTTCTAATGGAGCACCTGCTTCACCATCTACACAACAAGCGCCTTTGCATGCAGATAAGTTACAGACAAAATCTTTTTCGATAATATCTTCTGATACGATTGTTTTTCCTAACTGAAACATCTTGCAAAAATAGGATAAATTTTTTCTTTAAATTTACACCTACCTAAAGTTAGTTGCCTAATTTTGCAAAAAATTTCACTCAAATATGAATTTAAATATAAAAGAAATATTAACAGCTTTTATGGTGTTGTTCGCAGTAATAGATATTGTAGGAAACATACCTATTATTATAGATTTACGTAAAAAAGTAGGGCATATTCAATCTGAGAAAGCATCATTAATTGCGGGTGTAATTATGGTTTTTTTCTTGTTTTTAGGTCAAAGTTTATTGGGTTTAATTGGTATTGACGTAAATTCTTTTGCAGTTGCAGGTTCTTTTATCTTATTTTTTATTGCTTTAGAAATGATATTAGGAATTACATTATATAAAGATGATGCTGATTCTGGAACAATAACTGCTACTGTTTTTCCTTTAGCTTTTCCTTTAATTGCTGGCCCAGGAAGTTTAACAACTTTACTGTCTTTAAGAGCAGAGTTTTCTATAGAAAATATTATTGTAGCAGTGTTTTTAAACGTAATTGTTATTTATATAGTTTTGAAAACTTCTTCAAAAATAGAGCGTTTAATTGGTGCTACAGGAATTCAAATCATTAGAAAAGTATTTGGAGTTGTATTACTGGCAATTGCTGTTAAGTTATTTGCAGCAAATATTAAAATGTTATTTTAAAATGAGTTTTGATACTTTGATTATTGGTGGTGGAGTTGCTGGAATGCAATGTGCCTTAGTTTTAGGTTCTGCCAAAGAAAAATCTTTTGCTTCAAATAAAAAAATAGGCATAATAATGCATCAAAAAGCTTCTCATTTACAAAATGCGTTATTTAATAATGTTTTGGGTTTACTACCTAACAAATTAGGAAGCGATATTTTAATTGAAGGAAAAGCGCAATTGGCTGCATTATACCCTCATGTTACTCAAATAGAAAATGAGAAAGTATTAGCTTTGGAAGAGCTTGATCAAGGCTTTCAAATTACAACGAATAAGAAAACCTATTTTTCTAAAATTGTTGTTTTGGCTTTAAATTACTCAAAACCATTTACAATAAAAGGTTTAGATACTTTTTTAATTCCACATGAAAAATCGAATCCAGAAAAAGATAGAATTCAGCTTAAAAATAAGAATCATCTCATAAAAAATGGTTTGTACTGTTGTGGAACCATTGCTGGTTGGCGCAGTCAGTTTTCAATTGCAGCAGGTTCAGGAGCAAGTGTTGCTACAGATATATTAACACTTTGGAATGATGGAAATCATACAAAAGTACATGATAAGGTTTCATAAAAAATCCAGCTAATTTAGCTGGATTTTTTTATTTCTTATGAAAGCAAAAAATTACTCAACAGTAACAGATTTTGCTAAATTTCTCGGTTGATCTACATTTTTACCTAACATAACCGCAATATGATATGATAATAATTGAAGAGGTATTGTAGTTAATAAAGGAGTAAAAGCTTCTTCGGTTTCTGGTATTTCAATTACATGATCTGCAATTTCTTTTACTTGCGTATCTCCTTCAGTAACAATTGCAATAATTTTACCTGCTCTAGATTTTATTTCTTGAATGTTACTTACTACTTTTTCGTAATGTCCTTTATTTGTAGCAATTACAAAAATTGGCATGTTCTCGTCAATTAATGCAATTGGTCCATGCTTCATTTCTGCTGCAGGATAACCTTCTGCATGAATATAAGAGATTTCTTTTAATTTTAAAGCGCCTTCTAAAGCTACTGGAAAATTAAAACCTCTTCCTAAATATAAACAGTTTTTAGCATTTTTATAAACCGCTGCAATTTCTTTTACTTTATTATCTATTTTTAAAAGCGCTTCTACTTTTGTAGGAATCAATTGCATTTTTTGCAAATAAGTTCTTAAGTCTGATTTAGAAAGTTCACCTTTTTTAGACGCTAATTTTAAAGCAATTAAAGATAAAACTGTTATTTGAGTTGTGAATGCTTTTGTAGAAGCAACTCCAATTTCTGGTCCTGCATGTGTATATGCTCCTGCATCTGTTTCTCTTGCAATAGAAGACCCCACAACGTTGCAAACTCCAAAAACAAAAGCCCCTTTAGATTTTGCCAGTTTTATTGCTGCCAAAGTATCCGCAGTTTCACCAGATTGTGAAATTGCAATCACAATATCTTTAGAGGTTACAATAGGATTTCTATATCTAAACTCTGATGCATATTCAACTTCTACAGGAATTCTAGCAAATTCTTCTATTAGATATTCCCCAACCAAACCAGCATGCCAAGAAGTACCACAAGCAACAATTATAATTCTTTCTGCATTTAAAAACTTATTCATGTGATTATCAATACCAGCCATTCTTATAATGCCTTCATCTGGTAACATTCTTCCACGATATGTATCAACTATTGCTTTTGGTTGCTCATGAATTTCTTTTAGCATAAAGTGATCGTAACCACCTTTTTCAATCTGCTCTAGACTTAATTGTAGTTCTTGAATATTTGCATCTACTAAAGAATCATCGTTAATTTTATGAATTTTTATTCCTTTATTCAATTTTATAATTGCCATTTCTTCATCTTCTAAATAAATGGCATCTTTTGTATATTCAATAAAAGGTGATGCGTCTGAAGCAACAAAAAATTCAGAATTATCTTTTCCGACTCCAATTGCAATTGGGCTTCCTAAACGTGCAACAATAATTTCGTTTGGTTTTGTTTTATCAAAAACAGCAATGGCATATGCACCAATTACATTATTTAATGCTAATTGAACTGCTTTTCCTAATTTACAACCCTCTGTTTTTTTTACTTCTTCTATTAAATTTACAAGTACTTCTGTATCTGTATCACTTTTAAAAGTATACCCTCTTGTAATTAATTCCTTTTTTAATGTATCATAATTTTCAATGATACCATTGTGAACAATTACTAAGTTTCCAGTTTGTGAAGAGTGTGGGTGTGAATTTACGTCATTTGGTACACCATGGGTTGCCCAACGTGTGTGACCAATTCCAATCTTTCCATTTTTTCTTTCTTCTTCCTTAGTTGTAATACTTTCTAGATCAGAAACTTTTCCTTTAGTTTTAGATAAGTGAATCTTTTCACCATCAAACATCATTATTCCTGCACTATCATAACCCCTATATTCTAATCTTTTTAAACCGTTAATAACAATAGGATAGGCATCTCTATAACCTATATAGCCAGTGATTCCACACATAACAATTATTTTTTTTTAGTTAGTTGATTTTTAATCTTTCTTTTTGGTGTATGAAATTTTTAGTTTGGCTCTTCTTACACCATTTATACTTTCATCTCCATTTAAAATTGTAACCGCTTTTGGATTCCAGCTGTATGGTCTGAAAATAGTATCACCTGCAGAAGTAGGGAAATCTGAGATATTATAAACTTTTAATCTTAATGGTGGAGCGTAATTTGTTTCACCACCTATTAAATCTGATAAATAATCTGTTATTCTAAAAGTATAACGATCTTTTTTATTATTATTTTTAAGCAGTGCTCCACCAAATAAAACAGCACCTTCTGAATATACGTCTTTAACCTGTCCTAAGATAGGGTTTCCGTTTGAATTTTCACCTCTTTTGTATAAATATAGTCTGCTAGGAACAGCAGTCGTGTCAGCATCTTGATTTATATAAAAAGTCAAAGAAGCATCATTTATAAGCCAATTTTTTTGTCTTAAATCCTCAAGTTCTGTACTATTTAAAATTTCAACTTTTGCTTCAGAACCTGCAGCTCCTTGCAACACAACCTGATTGTTTACTGGGTAAACTTTATCAGTCATATTGTATTTGTTATTTATAATTCCTCCTAATTGATAAGAGTGATTAACTTTTATTACAGTATCAATTTCTGTACTATTTTTCTTAAAAAATGTGTTTGTGTAATAAACTTCAATTAAAGGTCTTAATGAAGATATGCTGGAGTTTCTTAAGTTGAATGAAATTAATGAACCTCCTTTTGTTTTTTCTTTGGCTTCAATTACAAGCCCTCTAAAATAATCATTAAACGCATTTTGAGAAGCAAAATTATCAGTTTCATAATTGTCCAAAAACTTTTCTTTAACAAAACTCTTTTTTAATGGAATAATAGCCATTGGTAAAGGAATTTCTGAGCTTGGGTTATTAGTATATTTAATAGTATCTGTTTCAAATAAATCTCCTAAACTGTTTCTTCTTTTAATAATTATTAAAGTATCTTTAGTTGTAGGCATGAAATCAAAATCTTCAATCTCTGTTAAAGGAATGCCTTTATTTTGATACGTTTCATTAGATAAAAAACGGTTTCTTTTTGTAGGATCAGCAGGATTCAGCGTATTTAAATATGTTTCTAGTTCATAAATATTTAAAGTAAAAGGTATTGCCTTATCACCTATTATTGAATCTAATGTATATTCAGGTTTGTCTGTGTTTGAAACTAATGTTGAGTAGTATGGTAATTTTAAAAAAGCGGTATCAATGCTTGTTTCAAAAACCAAGTCATCAGGATTTGCATAACTACTAACAGATAAAGCTGTATTGATGTTTACCTGAGAAATTATAGAAGCTTCTATTTTTTCGTATTGATCTCTGTTATGAACACCCAATAAGTATTGACCTTGAAAACCAAAGTATGGTGCATCAGTTAAATCTAAACCATCAGCTCTAACACTTTCAATAGGTACGTTAGAAAGTAAAACTTCTAAAGTAATATCGTGAGTTGTAAATTTTGTATTGCTTACAACGTTTGTTCCAATATCTGTAAAATCTTTTTCGCAAGAAATAATACCTGCAAACAACAAACACATAACACCAATTTGTGTTGTTTTTCTAATACTTTTTTTCACCATATAACAATTTACTTTACTGCAATTAAATCAGCATAAAAATTTAAATAACTTTCTTTAAAATTTTCTTCTTGAAAACCTAAAACAGGTATTTCTTTCTCTTCAATAAATAAAGATAATTCCTCTGAAATATCTTCACTACCATGAATAACTGCGTCTGAATTTTCAATAGCACTCTTTAAAATATTGGTATGGTTAGGTGTTTTTATAGTTGCTATTTTTTTATTTTCATTTAAATCAAACTGAACTTTTTCTGCCAATTTATCATTTAAATTACCTTCAAAAGAATTATTGTAAATAGAAGTTACAATTTTGCTTTCTGTAAAAAGAGGTTCTTCATTGTAAAACTCTCTCAAATAAAGAGGTAATAACGAAGCCAACCAGCCATGAACATGAATGATATCTGGCGCCCAGTTTAATTTTTTTACAGTTTCAATAACTCCTTTTGCAAAGAAAATGGCGCGTTCGTCATTATCGTCAAAAAGTTTGTCATCTTCATCTGTAAAAACAGCTTTTCTTTTGAAATATTCTTCGTTATCTATAAAATAAACTTGCATTCTTTCTTTTGGAATAGAGGCAACTTTTATTATCAATGGCATATCCATATCATTTACCACTAAATTCATTCCAGATAAACGAATAACTTCGTGTAATTGGTGTCTTCTTTCGTTAATTACACCAAACCTTGGCATGAAAATTCTAGTTTGTACCCCTTTAGAATGTGCGTTTTTTGCAGCATTAAAAGAAGTTGACGATAATTCTGTTTCTGGCAAGTATGGTACAACTTCCGATGAAACAAATAATATTCTCTTGTCCTTCATTAAATCAAACTCTTTTTATTATGAGATTTGCAAAAGTACAAATTAATATGCAAATATCGTGTTAAAATGCTAAGTTTGCAGACAATACTAATGGTTTTAAAATGAAATTTTTTACAGAAAAAGATACTTTACAAAAATATTTAGCTACTATTAAATTGGCAAATAAAACAATTGGTTTTGTACCAACAATGGGCGCTTTACACAAAGGTCATTTGTCTTTAATTGAAAAAGCGAAAGAAAAAAATGACGTTGTTGTGGTTAGTATTTTTGTGAATCCTACACAATTTGATAACGTAGAAGATTTAAAAAAATACCCTAAAACACTAAAAAATGATACTAAACTATTAGAATCTGTTTCCTGTGACGTTTTATTTCATCCTTCTGTAGCAGAAATTTATGACACGAATATAATTTCAAAAAAGTTTAATTTTGATGGTTTAGAGCATCAAATGGAAGGAAAATTTAGAGAAGGACACTTTGATGGTGTTGGTACCATTGTAAAAACGTTATTTGAAATTGTAAAACCAGATAAAGCTTATTTTGGACAAAAAGATTTTCAGCAGTTACAAATCATAAAAAAAATGGTGAAAAAGAACCAAATTCCTGTAAAAATTAAAGGTTGTCCAATTTTTAGAGAAAAAGATGGTTTAGCTATGAGCTCTAGAAATGTTCGTTTAACAGAAGAACATAGAAAAATTGCACCATTTATTTTTAAAACCCTTAAAAAAGTTCGAAAAAAATTTGGCACAAAAAGTGCTTCTGAAATTAACGAATGGGTACAAAATCAATTTAAAAAACAACCTTTATTAGAGTTAGAATATTTTACGATTGCCGAAGAAAAAACATTAGAAACAGCAGAAACTAAAGAATCTAATAAAAATTATCGTGCTTTTATTGCGGTTTTTGCAGGAAAAATAAGATTAATTGATAACATTCGTTTAAGAAATTAGTAACTAAAAAAATAGTATTTTTGCCAAATGTTAGTACAAGTTGTAAAATCTAAAATCCACCGTGTAAAAGTTACAGGTGCAGATTTAAACTATATAGGAAGCATTACCATTGATGAAGATTTAATGGATGCTGCAGGAATTATTGAAGGAGAACGTGTTCAAATTGTAAACAATAACAATGGAAATCGTTTAGAAACATATGCAATTCCTGGCCCAAGAGGAAGTGGTGAAATTACCTTAAATGGTGCAGCCTCACGTTTGGTTGCTGTAGGTGATGTGTTAATTTTAATTGTTTATGCTTTTATGGAGCTTGAAGAAGCAAAAGTTTTTAAACCTCAATTAGTTTTTCCAAACGAAAAAGACAATACCTTAACATAGTTTTGAATATCAAAAAAGTTTTAAAAATTATATTACCTCTCGCTTTGGGAGGTTTTTTAGTTTGGTATTCTTTGTCAGAAATTTCCATAGAAACATTGGGCAAATATTTTAAGGAAGCAAATTATAGCTGGATTTTCCTTGGATTATTTTTCGGAATTTTAAGTCATTTATCGAGAGCTTATAGGTGGAAATTTATGCTAGAGCCTTTGGGTTTTAAGCCAAAATTTACCAACAGTGTTTTGGCGGTATTAGTTGGCTATTTGGTAAATTTAGCATTGCCAAGAGCAGGTGAAATTTCAAGAGCTACAGTTTTGGCAAACTACGAAAAAGTTCCGTTTGAAAAAGGTTTTGGAACTATTGTAGCAGAAAGAATTGCAGATTTAATTATGATGCTTTGTATTGTTGCAATTACCCTTTTTGTTCAGTATGATTTTATTTACAACCTACTTACCAAAAATTTCGATTCAAATAAAATAATTATTGGCTTAGTATTATTAATTATTGGCTTTTTTATTTTTAGGTTTTATGTTAAAAAAGCAACATCTGGATTTTTACTAAAAATCAAAACCTTCATTTCTGGCTTAATTGAAGGAGTTACCAGTATTTTTAAAATGAAAAACAAATGGGCTTTTATTTTCCATACTGTTTTTATTTGGGTAATGTACGTAGCCATGTTTTGGGCAACAATTCCTGCAATTGAAGGGTTACAAGTTCCTTTTGGAGGAATCTTAATTGGCTTTATTGCTGGTGGATTTTCTATAGCTGCAACCAATGGAGGTATAGGTTTATATCCAGTTGCTGTTGCTGGTGCTTTGGCTTTATTCGGAATTGAAACAGAACCTGCAACCGCTTTTGGTTGGATTATGTGGACTGCACAAACAGCTATGATTGTTGTTTTTGGAGGTTTGGCATTTCTTATACTTCCTATTTATAATAAAGTGAAATAATTTTTGGGCGTTCCCTAAAGGTCGCGCTTTCATTACTCGCTTTTTTTGAAAATAAAAAAGAGCTCAAACAAGCCATTCAATCGCTAACGCAAGTATTTGCTAACAAATAGAAAATCTTATTTTTATTAAATATTTAAAAGTTATCAGCCTATAAACTTTGTAACTTTGTTACTTTCAAATCTTAGAAACTCTTTAAAAATGGCCAAAACCAAAACAACTTTTTTCTGTCAAAATTGTGGCACACAACACGCAAAATGGGTTGGGCAATGTGGCGCTTGTAAAGAATGGAATACCATTGTTGAAGAAGTTATTCAGAAAGAAGAAAAAAGAGTTTGGAAACAATCTACAACAGCAAAAAGTGTTATCAATAAGCCTTTAAAAATTGCTGATATTCAACTAAATCCAGAAGAAAGAGTTGTTACCAACAACAATGAATTAGACACAGTTTTAGGTGGTGGATTGGTAAAAGGGTCTGTAACGCTTTTAGGTGGAGAACCTGGTATTGGAAAGTCGACTTTATTATTACAGGTTGCATTAAACATTCGTCAAAAAGTATTATACGTTTCTGGTGAAGAAAGTCAATCTCAAATAAAAATGAGAGCAGAACGTTTGGATGCGAAAAACTCTAATTGTTTAATTTTAACTGAAACCAATACACAACAAATCTTCAAAAATATTGAAGAAACAGAACCAGAAGTTTTAGTAATCGATTCCATACAAACACTTCACACTAATAATATTGAAGCCTCTCCAGGAAGTATTTCTCAAATTAGAGAAACCTCTGCAGAACTCATAAAATTCGCCAAAGAAACTGCTACACCAGTTTTATTAATTGGTCATATTAATAAAGAAGGAAACATTGCTGGTCCTAAAATTTTAGAACACATGGTAGATGTTGTTTTACAATTTGAAGGCGACAGAAATCATACCTATAGAATTTTAAGAAGTCAAAAAAACCGATTTGGCTCAACCTCTGAATTGGGTATTTATGAAATGCTTTCTAATGGTTTACGAGAAATTTCCAATCCATCTGAAATTTTAATTTCAAAAAAAGATGCAGATTTAAGTGGAACTGCTATTGCAAGCACTTTAGAAGGCATTAGACCATTAATGATTGAAATTCAAGCATTGGTTTCTACAGCTGTTTATGGAACTCCACAACGTTCTACTACTGGTTATAATTTAAAGCGATTGCACATGATTTTAGCTGTTTTAGAAAAAAGAGCAGGTTTTAAATTGGGCGCAAAAGATGTTTTTTTAAATATTACTGGAGGCATAAATGTAGATGATCCTGCAATTGATTTGGCAGTGGTTGCAGCAATTTTATCCTCAAATCAAGACATTGCAATTAACCCTAATGTATGTTTTGCTGCGGAAGTTGGTTTAGCAGGTGAAATAAGGCCAGTTTCAAAAATTGACCAGCGAATTTTAGAAGCAGAAAAATTAGGTTATAAAACCTTTGTTGCCTCTAAATACAACAAAATTTCTTCTAAAAACCACAACATAAAATTGATTTTAGTAGGAAAGATTGAGGAAGCTTTTGCTACTTTATTTGCATAAAAAAACCAAGCATTGCTGCTTGGTTTCTATAATTTTATACCTTAAAAAGTAAATTATTTCTTATTTACAGATTTTATATATTTATCTAAAGCCATAGTCATAGATGGTGTTTCTGGAGATGGTGCTTGTATATCACATTTTAAACCAGCATCTGTAACTGCTTGTACTGTAGAATTTCCGAAAGCGGCTATTCTAGTATTGTTTTGCTTGAATTCAGGAAAATTATGAAATAATGATTCTATCCCTGAAGGACTGAAAAACACTAAAATGTCGTAAAATACATTTTCTAAATCCGATAAATCACTAATTACAGTTCTATACAAATCTAAACGTGTCCATTTTACACCTAATTTATCTAATTCTTCAGGTATTAAAGGTTTTAATTTGTCTGAAGATGGTAGTAAAAACTTTTCGGTTTTGTGTTTTTTAATCAGTTTTGTTAATTCTGGAAACGTTCTGTTCCCTACGTAAATTTTACGTTTTCTGTACACAACGTATTTTTGTAAATAGTATGCAACAGCTTCAGATTGACAGAAATATTTCATATCATCTGGCACTTTAAAACGCATTTCTTCAGCAATTTTAAAAAAATAATCTACTGCATTTCTACTGGTTAAAATAATCGCAGTAAAATTTTTAAAATCAACTTTTTGGTTTCTTACTTCTTTAATAGGAATACCTTCTACATGAATAAAAGATCTAAAATCTATCTTTACTTTCTGTTTATCAGACAAATCAAAATAAGGAGAAGTTTCTGTCTTTGGTGCAGGTTGCGATACTAAAATCGTTTTCACTTTCATACGCTTTGGTTTTAATTTTAAAGCATCAATTTAAACAGTATAAATAGCGGTGCTATTTCAAAGGCGCAAATGTACAAAATAAAATAAAACAACTTACTAAAAATCAGGTTTTTGTTATTACTAACATGAAAAACAAATCTTAGTAAAAATAAAAAAGCAGCTGTATAAAATAAAATATTGTTGTTTAATGAACTATACTGTATAATTATGAATACAATAAACAGTAAAAAACTAATACAATACAAGTAACTAAATTTAGATACCAAATAAAATTTAACGCTATTTTTTATTAAAAAAAGACGAGAAATAGCAGTTTCTAAAGTCCATTTTAGTAAAAAATAACTTGTTACAGTTGTAAATACTAATAAAAATGATAAAAAATCAACATCAAATTCAGCTACACTTTCAATAATAAAAGTGTACGTAATTAAAGAAATAATGGTGGTTGAAAATATAAAAAGTACAACGTGAAAAGTATTTAAAAAAGAAACATTTTCTTCTACCTCTGTTTCTACAAAGCCTTTATTTAACAGCGCTAGAAAATATCCTTTTAATTTTTCAGAATCTAACATTTTTAACACTACTATTAGTGCTAACAAAAAAACCAAGATTATGGTTATCCATGATGAGTCCATTAAATTTTTTTCTAGTGCTTGCACTTTTTTGGTTTGGTAAGATTAACACAAAATTAGTAATTAAAAAATGTATATTTGCTTTCTTACTACATGAAATTTAATTTATGTCAGACGCGCTAGTCATAATTCCTACTTACAACGAAAAAGAAAATATAGAAGCTATTGTTAGAGCAGTTTTCAATCAAAAAAAAGGATTCCATATTTTAGTTGTAGATGATAATTCACCTGATGGAACTGGAACTATTGTAGATACCTTAATTATCGAATTTCCAAACCAACTTTTTATCGAAAAAAGAAAAGGAAAAAACGGCTTAGGAACTGCCTACATTCATGGTTTTAAATGGGCTTTGAAACGTAATTACCAGTATATTATAGAAATGGATGCAGATTTTTCTCACAATCCAAAAGATTTGGTTCGTTTGTACAATGCTTGTCATAAAAATGGTGGAGATGTTTCTATAGGCTCAAGATATTCACAAGGCGTAAACGTAGTAAACTGGCCAATGAAAAGAGTTTTACTGTCTTATTTTGCCTCAAAATATGTGAGATTTATAACTAGAATTCCTGTGTTTGATACCACTGCAGGTTTTGTTTGTTGGAAACGTGAAGTGCTAGAAACCATTAATTTAGATAAAATTAAATTTATTGGGTACGCTTTTCAAATAGAAATGAAATTTAAAGCATGGAAACATGGTTTTAACATCAAAGAAGTTTCTGTAGTCTTTACTGACAGAACTTTAGGGAAATCTAAAATGAGTGGAAATATTGTTTCTGAAGCGCTTTTTGGAGTAATAAAAATGAGAATAAACGGATTACCAAAAAATTAAAAATGAGCATCATTCTAATAAAAAATGCAACCATAATTAATGAAAACAAAACTTTTACTGGTGATGTTTTGATTGAAAACGAAATCATAAAAAAAGTTTCTTCTAAAATTACTGCACCAGAAAACGCAGAAATTATTGATGCCAAAGGCAGTTATTTAATACCTGGTTTTATAGACGATCAAGTGCATTTTAGAGAACCAGGACTAACACATAAAGCAAACATAGCAACAGAAAGTAGAGCTGCAGTTGCTGGTGGAATTACTACTTTTATAGAACAGCCAAATACAGTACCGCAAGCAACTACACAACAACTTTTAGAGAACAAATTTGAAATTGCATCTAAAACATCCTATGCAAACTACTCTTTTATGTTTGGTGGCACAAATAATAATTTAGAAGAATTACTCAAAACAGATCCTAAAAAAGTAGCAGGAATTAAATTATTTTTAGGTTCTTCTACTGGAAATATGTTGGTAGATGATGTAGAGGTTTTAGAAAAAATATTTTCATCTACAAAAATGATTATTTCTTTACACTGTGAAGATGAAGCAACTATTAGAAAAAATACTGCTGAGTTTACAAAAAAATTTGGTGACGATATTCCTATTAAATACCATCCAATTATTAGAAGTGAAGAAGCTTGTTATATTTCTTCATCCAAAGCAGTTGAATTGGCTAAAAAAACTGGCGCTAGAATTCATATTTTTCATGTTTCTACAGCTAAAGAAACTGAACTTTTTAGAAATGACATTCCTTTGGAAGAAAAACAAATTACTGCAGAAGTATGCGTACATCATTTATGGTTTAACAATAAAGATTATGACGAAAAAGGAACTCATATTAAATGGAATCCTGCTGTAAAAACAGAAAAAGATAGATTGGGTTTATGGGAAGCTTTGTTAGATGATAGAATTGACGTTTTAGCAACTGATCATGCTCCACATACTTTGGATGAAAAATCTAATGTTTACAAAAAAGCTCCAAGTGGTGGTCCATTAGTACAGCATGCTGTAGTAGCCATTTTAGAAAAGGTAAAAGAAGGCGTTATTCCAATTGAAAAAGCAGTGGAGAAAATGAGTCATAATCCTGCTAAATTATTTCAAATTGAAAAAAGAGGCTTTATAAAAGAAGGTTTTTATGCAGATTTGGTTTTAATTGATCCAAACAAATCTCAAACTGTTTCTAAAGACAATATTTTATATAAATGTGGTTGGTCTCCTTTTGAAGGAACTACATTTTCATCAACAATAACACATACTTTTGTAAACGGAAATTTAATATACAACAATGGTGTTTTTAATGATGATATAAAAGGAAAACGTATTACTTTTAATAGATAAAATGAAGAAAATAAGCACCCTTTTTATTGTCACTTTCTTGGTTTCTTGCACAAGTAATACCATTTTTGAAAAACCGAAAGACTTAATTCCACAAGATACTATGAGTCTTTTATTGCAAGAAATGGTTATTGCAGGTAGTGCTAAATTTATTAAAAATAAAAACAACGAAAAAAACATCAATTACATGCCTTTCGTGTACGATAAATTTAAAATTGATAGTACACGTTTTATGGAAAGTAATTTGTACTACATGTCTAAAATTGATATGTATCAAGATTTGTTAGACAGTGCAAAAAAGAGTTTAGAAAAAAGAAGTGAAGTTTTTAAAAGACAAAAAACAGTTTTAGATTCTATTCGAAAAGATTCTACAGTTAAGGCCAGAAAAATTCAAATGAAACTAGACAGTTTAAAACTCGTTAAAGATAGTTTAGGTACTATTAAAAAAGATACTTTAAATTAATTTAAAAGAGAAACTAATAACATTCTTAAGTATAATTTTTACAAACTTCTCTTATAACATCTTCTACTTTTTCGAATTGATAATTAAACGTTTTTTCAAACTTTTCTGAAGAATATTTTGAGACCTCATGAGCGCTTTTTGCTGAGTATTTGCTTAACAAAGGTGCAACTCCAGTAATTTTAGATACAAATGATGCAAAACGCCATAAAATAGCTGTTTGCCAAGGTTTTATTTTTTTTGAAGGACGTTTTTTACCAAAACCATCTGCAATTGCAAATAAAACTTCTTTGTATGTTTTATTTTCTGACACCAATATAAAACGTTCATTTTTCACATCAGAATTCATAGATAAAATCATGGCTTTTACAACATCTTTCACGCCTACAAAACCAGTAACACCTTCTGTATAATATTTAAATCCGTTATAAACTTGACTAAATAATTTACCTGAACCAGCATTAAAAAAACCACTTCCTAAAATAATGCCAGGGTTTACAATTACAACATCTACATTTTCTTGACTTGCACGCCAAACTTCCATTTCTGCACCAAACTTTGTGATGGAATAGCCACTATTATCTGCCTCTTTATTCCATTCGTTTTCTTCAGTAATCAAATTGCCTTTTAAAGAATCACCAACAGAAGCTATTGAACCCACAAAACAAAGTTTATCAATTTTTGCATCAATAGAAAGGTTTACAATAATTGCAGTTCCGTGAATATTTACTTTTCGCATTTCTCTATAATCTTTCGGATTAAAAGAAATAAAAGCAGCGCAGTGATATACTTTTTTAATGCCAATAAAAGCAGGAATCATGGCTGGAACTTCTGTAATATCTGCCTTAAACCATTCAATTTTAGTAATTAAAGTCTCATCATCAGAGTAATAAGAAAACACTTTTTTTACAGCATTTATTTTATCTTCAGAACGGTAAACTGCTCGAATTTTTTCATCGTTTTTTACCAAATGATACAATAAATGTGCACCTACTAAACCTGTTCCTCCAGTTACTAAAATCATACTGCTAATTTATGATTTTTTGATTGATAAGTTTATCTTTGTAGTCTTTAAAAATAAACAATTATAATGACAAATTTTGTAGAAGAATTACGCTGGAGAGGATTATTGCACGATATAATGCCAGATACTGAACAATATTTATTAGAAAATAAAACGGCTGGTTATATTGGTTTTGACCCAACTGCAGACTCACTTCATATTGGTAGTTTGGTACAGATTTTTATTTTGAAGCATTTTCAAAATGCAGGTCACAATCCTATTGCTTTAATTGGTGGTGCAACTGGTATGGTTGGAGATCCTTCTGGGAAATCTGCAGAAAGAAATTTGTTAGATGAAGCTACTTTAGCAAAAAACATTGCTGGTGTTCGCGAAAATTTAGAACGCTTTTTAGATTTTGATGCTACTTCAGAAAATAAAGCTGAATTAGTAAACAATTACGATTGGATGAAAGATATTTCATTAATCGATTTTGTAAGAGATACAGGAAAACACATTACTGTAAACTATATGATGGCAAAAGATTCTGTAAAAAAACGTTTAAGTTCAGAGTCTTCTGTGGGAATGAGTTTTACAGAATTTACGTACCAATTATTTCAAGGATACGATTTTTACCATTTATACAAAGAGAAAAATTGTATGCTACAAATGGGGGGTTCAGATCAATGGGGAAATATTACTACAGGAACTGAGTTAATTCGTAGAAAAGCACAAGGAAAAGCGTATGCAATTACGGTTCCTTTGGTTACAAAAGCGGATGGTACAAAATTTGGAAAAACCGAAGGTGGAAATGTTTGGTTGAATGCAGACAGAACTTCGCCTTATAAATTTTACCAATATTGGTTAAATTCTTCGGATGAAGATGCTGAAAACTTTATTAAAAAGTTTACTTTTTTAGATAAGGAAACTATTGAGGGTTTAATTGCAGAACATACAGAAAATCCACATTTACGTTTACTTCAAAAAAAATTAGGGGAAGAAGTAACCATAATGACGCATGGAAAAGAGGCGTATGAAAATGCATTAAAAGCATCTAATATTTTATTCGGAAAATCTACAGCTCCTGACTTAAAATCATTGGATGAACAAACGTTTTTAGACGTTTTTGATGGTGTTCCTCAAGCAACTGTTTCTACTACAGATATTGAAGAAGGTTTGGATATGATTGGTGCTTTGGCTGCAAAAACAAACTTCTTAAATTCAAATGGTGAGGCAAGAAGAGCGTTAAAAGAAAATGCAATTTCTGTAAATAAAGAAAAAGTAAAAGAAGATTTTACAATTACCAAAGAAGATTTAATTGCAAACAAATATGTGCTTTTACAACGTGGTAAAAAAACATATTATTTACTAGTTGTAGCCTAAATACGAGTTTATGAACAGTATAATTACAGAAATAGATTTTAATAATTTTTTTGTAATTATTCTTCTAATTCTTGTGTTTGCCACTATTATCTTTTTAAGGTATTTAGCATTTTCCGGAGTTTATCATTGGTTTTTCTTACATAAGTTTAGAGAACGACTAACACACAGAATTTTAAATAAAAAACCACTAAAAAAGAAACAGGTTCGTAAAGAAATTTACTGGTCTTTAATTAGTGGTTTTATTTTTGGTGGAATTGCAGTTTTTATTTACTATTTATGGTCTATTAATTACACTGCTATTTATTTAGATTTTAATACTTATCCTTTATGGTATATTCCTCTAAGTATTTTTGCTTTTCTATTTATACAAGACACCTATTATTATTGGATTCACAGGTGGATGCATCTTCCTAAAATATATAAATTTTTTCATAAAGTTCACCATAAAAGTGTTCACACAACAGTGTTTACTGCTTTTTCATTTCACCCTTATGAAACTTTTTTGCAAGCTATTTTTTTACCAATAATTGTATTTTTTTTACCTATGCATTTGTATGCTTTGTTCGCTGTTTTATTGATTATGACGCTTTCTGCAACCATAAATCATGCAGGCATTGAAGTGTATCCTTCAGGAAAATTAGGAAATTGGTTTAGAAAATGGATTATTGGAGCTACACATCATGATTCTCATCACACAAAATTCAACTTTAATTATGGTTTGTATTTTACGTTTTGGGATAGATTAATGAAAACTGAAATAGAAGAAAAAAAGAGCTAATTAATTTTAGCTCTTTTTTTATTTTTATATAACTATTCTTTGATAATTTTCAACCAATTCTGGTCAGCTTTTTCTTTCAATTTTTCTGCTCCTTCTTTTTTCCATAGCTTTAAAGTATTGATTCCCCAAGAGTTATAAAATAAATATAATTTTCCGTCTCTAATTTCAAATGTTTCTGGGTCAATAGAAACCTTTTCACTTTTCAAACCAATTGCATATGCACAATAACCTCCATATTGAGGAATAAATTTTTGAGGTGATTTTTTAAATTTTTCTAAATTTTGTTTAGAAATAAACTTGAATTTAACACCATCATACTCTGTAGTAAAATCTTTATCACCTTCTTTTGGGTTGTTATCAAAATAAGAAACCACATCATAACCCTCAGCTACATAGCCTCTTTTTAGGTTATAATCTTGAGCAAAAAATGTAGTAGATGCAATTAATAGTACTATTGTAAATAAATTTTTCATGTTTTTGGTTTTTTATTTTGTCGACAAAAAACTTGAAGGTTTACAATATCATTAATTTTTCTCTCCTAAAACCTTCATTAAAAATGCGTTTTGTTTTTCTAAAAGTTCGTTGGTTTTATTCATTAACTCAATGTTTTTAGGGGTAACAACTTTTGAGTTTTTTGGATCTTCAGCTTCTTTTTTAAGTGAATTCATGAGTTTTATCACTATAAAAACGGTAAAGGAAATTACTAAAAAATCAATACCTGCTTCTAAAAGTTTTCCATAACCAATCGCAATTTCTTCTACTTTTGTTTTACCTTCATTTACAATTGCTTCACGCAAAATTATTTTTCTGTTTTCCCAATTTGTACCATCTGTCATGAAAGATAATGGAGGCATTAAAACCTCTTTTACCAATACATTTACTACTTTGTTAAATGCTGTACCAATTATAACTCCAATGGCAATGTCTATCATATTACCTTTAACAGCAAACTCTTTAAAATCTTTTAACAATTTAATTTTCATATCTTTTATTTATATAATTGTAAACTTACAGAACCATTAAATTACATCCGCGAATATCTGAATTATCAAAACGCCCAATAATTTCAAAGGTTCCATTCTGGTGAACTTTTCCTAAATCTTGCGTGGCAATAAAAGAACAAGAATTGTAATTGGCTAAATCAATTACATTAATTCCACCGTTTTTTTTTACAGTATTTATAGTTAATGCATCTTCTGTATCTCTGGTAAGAATTTGCATCCAAGGTGGTGTTTCAAAAATGCCATTTCCTTTAGAATATGCTTGACTGAGCAGTTCTGTCATTCCGTATTCTGAATGGATTTCAGACACTCCAAAACCGTTTTTTAAATGTTGATGCAATTCTTCACGAATTAACTCTTTTCTTCTTCCTTTCATACCACCAGTTTCCATAATTATGGTATTTTTTAATTTGAACTGTTGCTTTTCTATCAAATCTAACAAAGCGAAAGAAACTCCAATAAGTAAGGTTTTTTGTCCTTTATTATCTAATTCTAGCAATTTTTGAGCTAATTCTTCTATATTATTTAGATAAAAACCGCTTTCTTCATTTTTAGATTTCCGTATCAAATCATCTACCATAAACACCAAAGACGATCCTTTTCTTTCCAAATAATTGGGTAATAGCGCCAAAACTGCATAATTTTCAATATTTCCATAAAAATGTGCAAATCCTTTTAAGTAACTTTTTTTATACAAATTAATGTCTGTTACAAAATGTTTGCTGGTAATACTTCCTGTAGTTCCTGAACTGGTAAACGTTTCTTCAATTTGGTTTGAAGATGATAAAACTCTTTTATTTTTAAAAAATTGAATTGGTAAAAAAGGAATTTCTTCAACTTTAGTAACATCACTTGGATGTATGTATAATAAATCACAAAAAGACCTGTATACCTTATTGTTATTAAATTGATGTTTAAAAACAGATAAAGTAACTTGATTAAAATCAGTTGTAGTTTGTATGTTAAAAATGTTGTTTTCCATATATTTTTACAAAAATAACATTTATACACGCAACCTTTTACAACTTTTTTCATCTTATAAGAAAAGAACCCAAATTATGAGCTTAATTATGAAGAAGGCTTTGAATATGAAATTTTAGTTTCTGAAAAGGAAATTTATAAAACCAAAAAAACATAAAAAACTTACCAAAATGAAAAAAATAATCTCACTACTTGTATTACTAACTATTTTCTCTTGTGAAGAAAATAATTCAGTTATTGAAAATCCAGACAATCTTTTAATTGGAAATTGGTCTAATGCTGTTTATGATGGTGAAAAAACTACTTTTTCACGTGTAAATGATTTACCCAACGAAAATTATGGTGTTACCTTTAAAACTGATGAAACTTATATTGAAAGAACTTCTGGTTGGTGTGGAACTCCTCCCCTAACTTTTTTTAATATTGATGGTAATTATCAACTTAAAGATAGTTTAATTACGGTTACAAAAAATAGTTATCCAAATATTTTCGCATGGAGAATTATATCACTTTCAGAAAGTACTTTAGTAGTAAAAAGAGAGTTAACAGATCAAGAAATTGAACATAGAAAATTAATGGATACTTTTAACGAAATTAGCACTTTAGCCTATAGCTTACCTTGTAACGATGCCGCAAATTGGACTTTTGTTGGCTATGGAACAAAAGCGTGTGGTGGTTTTCAAGGCTACATTGCTTACTCAAAAAATATAGATACTGTTTCTTTTCTAAACAAAGTTGAAAACTACAACAAAGCAGAAAATGAATACAATATAAAATTTAACATTATTTCAGATTGTTCTTTGGCTCCAAAACCAACAGCTGTAATATGTAAAAATGGATATCCAACTCTTAAATATTAATTATGAAACCCTTAATTACGAAACAAAAAGTATTACTATTAGTCGCAATTTTAGCATTTTCCTCTTGTTTAAACACGGACGATTTACCAAATTACAAATATGAGTTTATTGGTATAAATGAGGCAGAAACACCTACAAGTTTTACTTTTGGTGCTAGAGATACTATAAATTTAAAATATACGCTTCCAAATAGTTGTTATAGTTTCGACAATATTTATTACGAATATCAAGACACTGCAAGAGTAGTTGCAGTAAGAGCTTTCGTAGATTTAGATGCTGTCTGTACACAAGCGACTATCGAAAAAGAGTATAAATTAATTGTAAATGTTTCTCAAAAACAAGATTATCTTTTCAAATTTTTTAAAGGAAAAGATACAAATGGAGAAAATATTTTTGAAGAAATTGTAATTCCTGTAAACTAAACGCATTAAACTACAAGAACTCATAAAAGAATGCTGCCAACAAAAGTTGGCAGCACAATCTGAAGTTTATCAGTTATATGCTAATAAGCTTTTTCCTATTTGTTTAAAATATTCTAAAAACTATCAAGATGCAGAAGATACTTTGCAAGATAGTTTTTTGATAATTTTCGAAAAGATAAAACAATACCAAAATAAAGGTTCTTTTGAAGGTTGGCTAAAACGAATTACAATAAATACTGCCCTACAAAAATATAGAGAAAAGCAACCGTTACAAATTGTAAAAGAAGTTTCCGAAAATGAAGAAATTGAAGAAATAGAATTGGAAAGTACAAGTTTTAATGTAGATGTTTTACTAAGCTTTATTCAAAAATTACCTGATAGATATCGGCTAGTTTTTAACCTATATGTTTTAGATAATTATGCTCACAAAGAAATAGCAAACCTCTTAAATATAACAGAAAGCACCTCAAAATCAAACTTATCTAGAGCTAGAAAAATTTTAAAAAAACAGTTAGAAATTCATCAACAAAAAGAACAAAAAGCATAAGTGATGGAAAACAAAAATATTGATAGATTGTTTCAAGAACAACTTAAAAATTTGGAAGCAACTCCAAACAAAAAAGTGTGGAACAATATTGAAGCCAAACTTACCAAAAAGAAACGTAAAGTATTTCCTTTTTGGTGGTTCTCTGGAGGTATCGCAGCATTATTTTTAATTGGTCTTTTCTTATTTCCTATTGCTGATGAAAAGCCAAATAACATCAATAATGATGTAATAATTACAGAAAAATCAACAAACAAAGAAGAGCTTAAAAACAACACACCAAAAACGGTAGACTCCATTATTTTAAACAATAAAACAACTACTGATGTTTTAATTGCCAACGAAAAACCAACTGAGAAAAACAAATTAGATAAAAAATTAAAAAACCCTAATCATAAAAAAGAATTTGTTGCAAATAATACAACAACCCTAAATGAGAAGAAAAAGGTTAGTTCAAAAAATGTTATGAAAAAGAATTTTATTGCAAATAACTCTTCTTCTGATAAAAAATTTAAAAAAGATAAAACAACTAATAAAAATGATACTGTTTCTATCACAAAAATTGAAATTAAACCAAAAAAAGATATTTTAGCTGTTGTAAAATCAAAAGAAAATTCAGTTAAAGAAAGTTCTAAAAAACAATGGAGTATTGCTCCTGTTTTTGCTGTTTTAAACTCAAATTCATTTACCAACTCATCTTCATTAGACGCTAATTTAGCATCATCTACTTCTGGTGAAAACACATATGCATATGGTGTAAAAGTTGCTTACGAAATAAATAAAAAGTGGACGATTCAAACTGGAGTTCAATTACAAGAAATGCAATATACCAATAATCAAATAGCTGTAATTTCTTCGAGAAATGCAATGTCTAATGTTGCTTTTAAAAATGGTAATTCAGTTTCATTTCAAAATGTTGCTTCAGATAATTTTGATGTGAATGCAAGTGCACTTTCTAGCGTGGTAACATTTAGTGGAAACTTAACTCAAAATTTTGGTTATGTAGAAATTCCTATAGAAATTAAATACAATGTACTTGAAAGTAGTAAATTTCAAACACAAATTGTTGCTGGTTTTAGTTCATTATTTTTAAGAAAAAATGAAGTTTTGTTACAAACCGATAGTTTTACAAATACAGGAACTGCAAACAATTTAAATGATTTAAATTTTAGTGGAAATTTTGGTTTTGACTTTAATTATAATTTTGATAAAAAATGGTCGTTTTATGTAAACCCAATGTTTAAAGCACAACTAAATACTTATAGCGAAAATTCGAACGGATTTTCACCCTTTAATATGGGTATATATACAGGTATAAATTATCAATTTTAGTCAAATAAATTGTTTAATAATTAGTTTGGTCTTACTTTTGCAATGAAAATCTTGAAAAAAATTTTTAATAACCCCTAAAAAATGAAATTAAAATTAACAACTTATCGAACACTGAGTGGTATTAAAAAAATTTTTGAACTTCCCAAAAGACAAAAAGCACAGTGGATTGTTTACCAAGATGATAAACCTAAATTTTTTGTAGATTGTTTTAAATTAGATATAGAATCTAATGCAATGATGAACAATTTAGTGTTGTGTAACAAAATGCCAATTGAAGATGTTTTAGAGCTTATTAATAAACGGAATAACATTAACTTATCGGTTCCTATAATTTCTAGAATTGGTCTTAAAAAAGAAATTGATTCTATTTCTACAGAAGTAGATTTAAAACCAATTCCAGAAAAGTGGTTGGATTATTCTTTGTAAATTTTTACGATTAATTCACCTTTATCGTTCATAGAAGCTCTATACATTCCAGCAGTGTTAAATTCGAAAGACATATTACCATTTTTGTCTAAAGCTACAACACCACCAGTTCCACCAAGTTGTGTTAATTTGTTTTGAATTACATCTTTGGTAGCTTCTTTTAATGTTTTTTCCTGATATTCCATTTGAGCTGAAATGTCATAAGCTACTTGACTTCTAATAAAATATTCACCCCAACCTGTTGAGGAAACTCCACAGGTTTTATTATTTGCGTATGTTCCAGAGCCAATAATTGGAGCATCTCCAATTCTTCCCCAACGTTTGTTGGTCATTCCTCCTGTTGAAGTTCCAGCAGCAATATTTCCATATTTGTCTAAAGCAACACAACCTACAGTTCCAAATTTGCTGTTTTTGATATCAGCATCATAAAAAGCCGCTTTTTTATCATCGTGATCTAACTGTGTTTTTGCTCTATTTTTAATTCTTTGTAAAGATTGAAAACGATTTTCTGTATAAAAATAACTTGGATCTACAATTTCTAAACCTTTCTCTTTTGCAAAATTAGAAGCTCCTGTTCCTGAAAGCATTACATGATCAGAGTCTGTCATAATTTTAATTGCCAATTCAATAGGACTTTTTACATCTTTTACACCAGCAACAGCACCTGCATTTAATGTTTTTCCGTCCATAAAAGAAGCATCTAATTCGTTGGTTTCTTCATGTGTAAAAACGGCACCTTTACCAGCATTAAATAGTGGTGATTCTTCCATCACCTGGATGGTTTTCATTACTGCTTCTTGACTTGTTCCTCCATTTTTTAAAATAGTATGACCAACTTTTATAGCTTCTTCTAACTTTGTTTTGTATTCAGCTTCTTTTTCGTCAGACATGTTTTTCTTTAAAATAGTTCCAGCACCACCATGAATTATTATGGCAAATTCGTTTATTTTTTTGTTAGAATTTGTATCAACTTCAATAACCGATTCTTTTTTAGAATTAAGATTACAACCTAAAAACAAAGCTGTTGATAATAGTAAAAATGCTAGTTTTCTCATCTTATTATAAATTATAAATAATGGTAAATTTAAGAATCTTTTAAATTACAAACTCTATAAAGTCTGTTAATAATCTAAATGAATTCAATTTTAGTCTAACTTAATTAAAAAATTTTGTTGATTTATTTAGTTTTTATAGTATTATTAAAATTTTAAAAAATGAAAAAATATACTTTTCTTTTTAGTCTGTTTGTAACATCAATTATTTTCTCGCAAGCAAACACGTCTAAAGATCCAAATATCATATTTTTTATTGTTGATGATTTAGGATATTACGATTTAGCTGTTTACAATAATTTACTAGCCAATGGCTCTAAATTATACGAAACTCCCAATATAGATGCTTTGGCAAATGAAGGAGTTTTATTTACACATGGCTATGAAGCTGCTCCAAGATGCGCTGCTTCTAGAACATCTATAATGTCTGGTAAATTTGAATCTAGACCTTCTGTTTCTGGTGGTTTGTATTTACCATCAGATAATAATGCCAATGGTTATGCAGAAACTACTTTTGCTCAGGCTTTAAAAAACCAAGGTTATAAAACTTTTTTTATTGGTAAATGGCATTTGGGACACGATGAAAATCATTATCCAGATAGTTTTGGTTTCGATATTAATATTTCTGGATCAGATTTTGGTGCTCCTCCAACTTACTGGTATCCTTATACAGCTAATGGAAAAACCTTACCAGATTTAAGTACAGGTGGTTCTGCTGGAGAGTATTTAACAGACAGAATTACCATAGAAACAAATTCGTTTATAGAAAACCATATTACCAGTTCTCCAACTCAACCTTTTTTAGCAATGGTTTCTCATTATGGGGTTCATACTCCATTAGAAGCAAAAAGTACAGATGTTGCCTACTTTCAGAATAAAGTAAACAATACAACGTATATAGGCGATGCTTTTGAAAACGATTTAACTGCAAAAACCAAATTACATCAAGATAATGCAACCTATGCTGCCATGATTAAAAGTGTTGATGAAAGTTTGGGAGAAATTAGAAAAAAACTAAAAGAAAAAGGAATTGAAAACAATACCATAATTATTGTTACTTCAGATAATGGAGGTTTATCTACTACAGAAATTGGTGGAAACAGAGAATTACCAACATCTAACAGACCTTTTCGTGGAGGGAAAACTTGGCTGTATGAAGGTGGAATTCGTTTGCCATTAATTGTTTACGGACCAAAATACAGAAGTGGTGTTGTAGAAGACGAACCTGTTGTTGGAACCGACTTTTTCCCAACTATTCTAGAAATGGGGAATACTCCTTTACTACCAAATCAACATTTAGATGGAGAAAGTTTTCAAGATTTACTATTAACAACTGCAAATGGTGGAGACGCTTCTTACAGCAGAAAAAATCCGATTATTTGGGATTTTAATTTTGCAAGTAAAGGAACTGCAAACGTGAGTATGGCTGCAGCAAGACAAGGAAATTATAAATTATTAGAATACAAATACAACAATGTTTTTGAGTTGTATGATGTGGTGAACGACCCAAGTGAATCTACAGATTTAAGTGCTTCTAAACCAGCCATTGTAAAGCAATTAAAAACGGCTTTATTCAATTACAGAAGTAAAGCAGGCATTAATCATAGAGTTACAAATTCCGGACATTTAAACGAAAATAAATATTTATATGATAATATGAATGCCAAAACCGGTTCTAATATTCAGCCAGATTTAGGTTGCTCGAAACCAAACACCTCTAACAGTATTATTTACAATGCAGGTTTTGAGTGTTGGTACGATTTAGATTGGCCCATAACTGTAAACTCTACTTCAGAAGCCAATTTAGAACGTGCAAACACAACAGATGTTAGAACAGGAGATTTAGCTCTAAAAATTAATGTAATAAAAGGTGGTGGCTATGGTAAAGTTAGGGTTACAAATACACCTTATTATGATGATTTGTCTAATAGAGATATTACACTAAGTGTCTATGCAAAATCAAATAATAACAATAATATAAGGTATCAATTAAAGGTAAATTATGCAGATGGTAGTAATAAAACTATACTTGCAGATTCTTTTAAAACTAGTAATTTGTATACGAAATACACATATACTTTTACAAAATCTCAAATTACAGCAAACCCCACAGAATCTGTAGAAGTTAGGTTACAACTGGGTAAAGATACAGGTGAAATCTTTTTAGATGATTGGTCTAGCGAAGTTACTGGAGCTGCTTTAAGTGTAGAAATAGAAGAAGAATTGGCATCAATTTCTGTATATCCAAATCCAACTTCTAATTTTATAAAAATTTCTGGTCCTTTAGTGGTGCAGAAAGCTTACTTATTTGATTACACAGGAAAATTGATAAAAAAATCAATCGGCGATGTAGAAAAAATAAGTGTAAAAGAATTACCTAAAGGAGTTTATTTATTGAAAGCTTTTGTGGAGGGAAACCAATATTTTACCAAAAAGATTATTAAAGAATAAATCTTTTGTCATTTCGAGTGAAACACAGTGGAATTGAAAAATCTTACCAATTGAATTCATATCCGAGATT
Source organism: Polaribacter aestuariivivens (assembly GCF_005885675.1). GTDB lineage: Bacteria > Bacteroidota > Bacteroidia > Flavobacteriales > Flavobacteriaceae > Polaribacter > Polaribacter aestuariivivens. Next base: position 156,491 of record NZ_VANR01000003.1, on the reverse strand, counting down.
TCTCCACAAGGTCGAAATGACATTCTGCTATAATTCCGAGTGAAACACAATGAAATCTAGAAATCTTAAAAAGTTTTAATTATTTTGTTTAAAATTAAACAAAATATAATGTTTTTGTTTAATTTATCTGTTTGTAAAATTATTCGTAAATTCGAATTTCAATTTAAGAAATAAAAACAAACCGCAAAATGACAGATTTCGGAATTACAAAAGCCTTACAAGAGTTAGGTGTAAAAGATATAAATAACGGAACCTCTACAGGTTCAAATAATTTTTCTAATGGAGAAATTATAGAAAGTTATTCTCCTGTGGATGGAAAATTAATAGGAAAAGTAAAAACTACCACAAAAGAAGATTACGAGAACGTGATGGATGCTGCAACTTCAGCATTCAAAATTTGGCGAGATAAACCAGCTCCACAACGTGGAGAAATTGTGCGTCAATTTGGAAATAAATTAAGAGAAAAGAAAGAATCACTTGGTAAATTGGTTTCTTATGAAATGGGAAAGTCATATCAAGAAGGTTTGGGTGAAGTACAAGAAATGATAGATATCTGCGATTTTGCAGTCGGTTTATCACGCCAATTAAATGGGCAAACCATTCCGTCTGAACGTCCAGGACATGTAATGAGAGAGCAATGGCATCCAATAGGAGTTGTGGGTATAATTTCTGCATTTAATTTTCCTGTCGCTGTTTGGGCTTGGAACACAGCTTTAGCATGGATTTGTGGTGATGTTTGTGTGTGGAAAGGTTCCGAAAAAGCACCTTTATGTACTATTGCTTGTCAGAATATTATTGCAGAAATTTTAGCAGCCAATAATTTACCAGAAGGAATTTCTTGCATTATTAATGGTGATTATAAAGTGGGTGAAATGTTGACTGCAGATACTCGAATTCCGTTAGTTTCTGCTACAGGTTCTACAAGAATGGGTAGAATTGTGGGTGCAAAAGTTGCTGAACGTTTTGGAAAATCTTTATTAGAATTGGGTGGAAACAACGCCATTATTATTACACCAACTGCCGATTTAAAGGTAGTTGTTCCTGGTGCTGTTTTTGGCGCTGTTGGAACGTGTGGACAACGTTGTACCTCTACCAGAAGATTAATTATTCATGAATCTGTGTATGATAAAGTACGTGATGCCATTGTTGGTGCTTATAAACAAATTAAGATTGGAAATCCTTTAGATGAAAATAATCATGTTGGGCCATTAATAGATAAAGATGCTGTAAACACCTATTTATCTGCTATCGAAAAAGCAAAAGCGGAAGGTGGAAATGTTTTGGTTGAAGGTGGTGTTTTAGAAGGCGAAGGATACGAATCTGGTTGTTACGTAAAACCAGCGATTATTGAAGCTGAAAATCATTTTGAAATCGTGCAACACGAAACTTTTGCACCCATTTTATATTTGATGAAATACAGTGGAGATGTAGAAAACGCCATTGAAAAACAAAATGGCGTTGCACAAGGTTTATCTTCTGCAATTATGACGAATGAAATGAAAGAAGCCGAAAAATTCTTATCTTATGCAGGATCTGATTGTGGAATTGCAAACGTAAATATTGGGACTTCTGGTGCTGAAATTGGTGGTGCTTTTGGAGGCGAGAAAGAAACTGGTGGTGGACGTGAATCTGGTTCTGATGCTTGGAAAGTGTATATGAGAAGACAAACAAATACCGTAAATTATTCAGATGAATTGCCTTTAGCACAAGGAATTAAGTTTGATCTTTAAAAAAGTTAAAGTATTATTTTATTTATAAAACCTAACTCTTTCAAGTTAGGTTTTTATTTTTTAACTCACTTTAAAAACTTGAATTTCTCAAAAAAAACAGCTAACTTCGTTTAACTTCTGATATAAAACATTAAAACGTTCCATATCAATATAGTTGTAAGTAATGCGGAAAAACGAGCAAAATAGGAAATTTTCGTTCTGAAAAGCCAACCGCACAGTCAAGCACATTTCATTTTTATCGTGCCTCAAAAAATAAAAAGAGCTTGCCTTTCCCCTACGCTCATTACTATTGAATGATAATTTTTATACTCATTTAGTGAGTATTTGAAAATTGTTGACTACATTAGTTGACTGAATTAAAAAAATTCAAAATGAACCGAATAAAAGAGGTTTTAGAACAGAAAGGAATAAAACAAATCTGGTTGGCTGAACAGCTTGGAAAGAGCTACAATATGGTACACTCTTATGCCCAAAACAAAAGACAACCGAGTTTGGAGGACTTATACAAGATTGCGGAAATCTTAAATGTTGAAGTCAAAGATTTATTAATTGAAAGAACAGAACTAAATAAATGATAACAAAACAAGCATTAGGAAGTACACTTTTTGGAATGGCAGACATTCTGCGTGACAAAGTAGAAGATTATAAAGCCTACATACTTTCACTTCTCTTTTTCAAACGTCTTTCGGACAATTACGAATGGGAAACGGAAAACGAAATAAAGGAATTTGTAAAAAGAGAAGGAAGACAACCAACCGAAGCCGAAAAAAGAATAATCGTAGCTCAAAAACACGACTTCAAAATTCCAGAAGGCTGTTTTTGGAAAGATGTGCGTGATGCTTCACCTGATAAGAAAAACGAAAAACTGAACAAAGCAGTAAACGAAATTGCAGATGCTAATGTTGACCGACAAGGAAAAGCAGTTTTAAAAGGTGTCATTAACACAGTTCGCTGGAACGAACCAGCACCTGACGGTTCTGGTAGTAAAAAGTTAAGTCCACAGGTTTTGACTTCTTTGGTTAGTTATTTAGATGCTGTGGATTTAAGCAACAAAAATGCTTCTGTTGATGTTTTGGGTGATGCTTATGAATATTTAATAAAGCGATTTGCAGACGAAAATAAAGGCGGAACAACCGCTGGACAATTCTATACACCTCAAGAAGTTGTTGATGTCATTGTTCGTTATTTAAAACCACAGAAAAACACAACAGTTTACGACCCAACTTGTGGTTCTGGTGGATTCCTTATTAATGCAGCTAAATATTGTAAAACAAACTACAATAATTCAAAAGCAATTCGCTTATTTGGACAAGAAGATGTTTGGAACACTTGGGCGATTGCCAATATTAATATGATTCTTCACGGATTGGATGCTCGAATAGAAAAAGGCGATACTATTCTCGACCCAAAATTTGTAGAAGAAGACAACGAGCTTGAAATCAAACAATTTGATTTAGCAATGGCTAATTTTCCATTTTCACAGGAAAACTGGTGGAAAAACGGAGAGCCAAAAAGAGATAAAAAAGGAAAAGTAGTTAACAAAAAAGATGGTTCACCACAATTGGTTTATCCTAAAGATGGTATGAATGACCCTTATGGTCGTTTAATTTATGGACAACCACCATTTTCTAATGGAGATTTTGCCTTTTTACAACACATTGTTGCATCAATAAAAGATGATGGAAAAGCAGGAGTTGTTTGCCCGCAAGGTGTTTTGTTTAGAGGGCAACCTGAAAAAACCGAAGAAGAAGATGGACAAAACCGAAAAGCAGATGATGAGTATTTAATCCGAAGAGGTTTTTTACAAGGTAAAGTTGACCACAATGGCGAGTTTGCCGAAATGCACAATATTATTGATGCTATTGTAGTATTACCTGGTAATTTGTTTTATGGTACCACAATTCCTGGCGCTATTCTATTTATTAATAAAAACAAACCAGAAGAACGCAAAGACAAAGTACTTATGGTTTATGCTGCCAAGGAAGGTTGGTACAAAGAAGAACCAAATATGAATGTGCTTTTACCTCATGATATTCTACGTATTTCTACCATTTTAGAAAGTTGGGGAGATTTGGAAACTGCCAAAACTTGGATTGATTCACAAAAGACAAGATTAAAATTTATTATACAAGAAGATTTGGATTTTAAACTTTCAGAAATTGATGAATATTATAAAGAGGATATTGAAACAGCAGAGGCAAAATTGTTAAAAGCTAAAAAAGTAATTACAGCCCGTGAAGCAGCTAATAAGAAACCCACCAAAGGGCAAGAGAAGGCTGTGGTTACAGCTCAAACAGCTTTAGACAAATTAACTACGGAAAAAGATAACAAAATTAACGCAGTCCACGAGCAAGCCGAAAAAGAACGACACGCCATTGATGATGTAGAACAAGAATTGATTACAATGTTGCAAGACCCAGAGTTACGCAAACGCTACTTTTCTATTGCAGATATGGAAGAATTAGAAGAAAACGAGTTTAACCTAAACATACCTCGCTATGTAGACACCTTTGAACCTGAAGAAGAGATTGACCTGAAAGAAGCCATTACCGAGTTTCAAGCTACTATTGACAAAGAAAACGATTTGGACAAGTCTATTAATGAACTTTTAAAAGTGTTGGTTTAATGGATTGGAAAAGGACAAAACTGAAAGATTTGGGTTGGCTGCGCAGTGCAGGTGTAAACAAATTATCAGATTCAAATCATAAAGAAGTTCAGCTACTGAACTATATGGATGTGTATAGAAATCAAAAAATCACCAATAAGATTGATTTTCAAAGTGTCACAGCTAAAGAATCTGAAATTAAAAATGCCAATTTAGAAGTTGGAGATATACTTTTTACACCTTCTTCTGAAAAGCCAACAGATATTGGTCACGCAGGAATTGTCATTGAAGATTTACCAAATACAGTGTATAGCTATCATTTAGTTAGATTTAGACCTGACAATCCACAATTTTTTAACCTTCATTTTTTGGCTTATGCTTTAAATTCTTTTAATTCAGAAAAGCATTTTATTAGTCGGGCAACAGGTACTACACGATATACACTTTCTAAAAGCGATTTTAAAAGTTTGGAATTTGAATATCCAGAAAATCCAGCCGAACAAATCGCCATAGCCACCATACTTTCCAAAGTTGATGAAGCCATAGTCAGTACAAAAAATAGCATAAAAGCAGCCGAAAAATTCAAAAAAGCTTTAATGCAAAATCTATTGACTGGTAAACTCAAACCAGATGGTATTTGGCGTACAGAAGATGAGTTGATGGACACAAAATATGGATATGCTTCTAAAGATTGGAAGTATTGTAAAATTAAAGACCTAATTAAGGAAGATTACATCACAAAAGTTCAAGACGGTAATCACGGAGAATCTCATCCAGTTTCAGCAGAATTTGTAGAAGAAGGTATTCCATTTGTGATGGCAAGTGATATTTCAAAAGGCTTTGTTGATACAGAAAACTGCAAAAAAATAACTAAAAAAAGAGCTGATAAATTGAGGATTGGATTTTCAATTAAAGGAGATGTCTTGCTTTCACACAAAGCTTCAGTTGGTTACACTTGTATTGTTGAAGAAGCTGACCCTTACATAATGTTAACACCTCAAGTTACAATGTATCGTGTAGACCCACAAAAACTAATTCCTGAATATCTACTTTACTTTTTTCAATTGTATACCTTTCAAATTATTCTTGAAGGTAATGCAAAACAATCTACACGGAATTACATAGGAATTACAAATCAGAAAAAAATGTGGATTTATTTACCTAAAACTACAGAAGAACAAGAGGCTTTGATTAAACCAATAAGGAAAGTAGATAAGGAGATAATCAATAAAGAAATTAAGATTCAAAAACTTCAACGATTAAAAAAAGCCTTAATGCAAAATTTGCTAACGGGTAAAGTTCGTTTGCCAAAAGAATTTATTGCACAGTTTGAAGATGAAATTGAAGTAACCAATACAACTACAACAGCACAATAATATGGGACATTTATCAGAACTAAAAGGTGTAGAAAAACCAATTACCGAATGGTTAAGTAAAATGGGTTGGTCATTCAAAAGTAAAGATGATTTAAAAACCTATGAACGTCCTTTTTCAAAACCCATTATTGAACAAATATTGGTAGAAAAAACAGCTTTAATAAATAATATAAGCGAAGAAGTTGCACAACACGCAGTTGAAATGCTGATGCAAAACTTAAACAACCCAATTCCTATTCTTGGAAATGAAGCATTTTTAGACAAATTGGTTTCAGGTGTTACGCTTTCGGTAAAAGACAAAGACATTGATGTACTTTTTATCGACTTTGAAAACATTTGGGAAAACGATTTTATTGTAACCAATCAGTTTTGGGTACAAGGTTACAAAATGGTAAAAACTGATATTGTCTTGTTAGTAAACGGTGTTCCGTTAGTACCCATAGAAGCCAAACAAAGAGCTAGAAAAGGCACAAATTGGATGGAAGGTGTTCGCCAATTTTCAACTTACGACCAAAGAGCCGATAAATTATATATGTGTCATTGTTTTGGTGTGGCTTGTAATGGTAGAATTACGAAATATGGAATTCCTGGAGCTTCATCTTCTTATTTCAACGAGTGGAAAAACACCTTGTTAGATGTAAGTCAACCCAATCCAATTTTAGAACCTACAAATGACCTTTGTCCAACCTATCAAGATAAAAAAGATGGACTTTGGAATTTTGATGTTGACCGCTTACCAAATGGAGAAGTATTGGAGAGAATGAAACTCGGTATCATTGGCTTATTGCAACCAGCAAGAGTGTTGGATATTTTAAAACACTTTTTAGTTTTTGAACGAGAAGAAGGAAAAATTGTAAAAAAAGTAGCTCGTTATCAACAATTACGAGCAGCCAATAAAATTGCAGATAGAGTTATAAAAGGCGATTTAGACCAAGGTGTAATTTGGCATACACAAGGTTCTGGAAAGAGTTTAACAATGCTTTACACAGCATACAAACTTCGCCAAAGTAAAGAACTAAAAGACCCAACCATTTACATTGTGGTTGACCGTAAAGATTTGCGAGAACAAATTGGAGGAACCTTTGACGATTGCGAATTTCCAAATGCGAGACCAGTAAATAATATTGGCGATTTAAAACACATTATTAAAACTTCACCTTCAGGTGTATTTATAACTACAGTTCAAAAATTTGATGAATTAGGAGACCGACAAGATTTGAGAGACAATGTAATTGTTTTAATTGACGAAGCACATAGAACACAATACGGCAATTATCAAATGGAATTGCAAGCAGTTTTACCTAACGCTAAACGATTCGCATTTACAGGAACACCAATTCCAAAAACACACCAAGAATTTGGAATAGTTGACCAACACAAAGGAAAACACGAATATTATTTAGATAAATACAGCATTCAAGATGCAATTGATGATGGAGCTACAAAACCAATTCGCTACACTTTTGGGCCAACAGAATGGTTTTTAGACAAGGAAAAATTAAAAGAAGGTTACGAAGAAATCACAGCAGAACTTACAGAAGATGAAAAGAAAGCTGTTGAAAGAAGAGTTTCAGCTTGGAAAGTCTTTTTAAAGCATCCTGAACGAGTGGAAACACTTGCTAAAGACATTGCAACGGATTTCAAAGAAATGCTCGAACCACAAGGCTATAAAGCTCAAATAGTAGCTTGTGACAAAGAAGCTTGTGTCTTGTATTATAATGAACTGATGAACTATTTCGACCGTTCAGAAATAGCCATAATATTCTCAACTGGACATTACGAAGAAGCAGAAAAATACGAACTCTACAAAGACCATTATAAAGAAGATAAGGAACGTAAAAAACTAATCAAACAGTTCAAGAAAAGAATTACAGAAGAAGAACAAAAAATGGGTAACAACCTAAAAATCTTCATTGTCTGTAATATGCTTTTAACTGGTTTTGATGCACCAATTGAACAAACAATGTATTTGGACAGTCCTTTACGTCACCATAATCTTTTACAGGCAGTAGCAAGAACCAACAGACCTTATGATGATAAAGTAACCAAGCTATCGAAAGAATTTGGACGAATAGTTGATTATGTTGGAGTTTTTCAAAATTACAAGGAAGCATTGAATTACGACCCAGAGGATATTGGTGAATTTGAAGATGTAGAAAGCTTGGTAAAAACATTCCCTAAAGTTTTAGATGAAGCGTTTAAACCTTTTGAAAACATTAAACTGGAAGACAGTTACGAATGTACAATGGCAATCGTTAGAAAGCTATCGGAAATTGACCACGGAAAATTTGAAAATGAATTTAGAGAAGTGATTCAACTTTGGGAATCTATTTCGCCTCATCCAGCATTACGTGAATCAAAAATAAAATACTTGTGGCTGAATGAGATTTATGAAATCTATTTAGAAGAATTTAAACGATTAGATTTTGATGCAGAAATCTATGCAGCCAAAACACGAAAATTAATTCAAGAAACTTCAAAACTGCTAAATTTCAAAGGGCATTTGCCTGAAATTTCAATTGATTCAGATTATTTAAATAAACTGAAAGAAATCAAGCTTGACCCTTCTGATAAAGCAGAAAAAATCATACGAGATATTGAAACCGTTATACGTAAGAATGAAGTAAATAGTGCCATTTATGTTGAGTTTCAAAATCGTTTGGATGATTTAATAAAACAAAAGCAAGAAGAAAGTCTTGCGATTGAAGAAATCTTAAACCAATTAGGACACCTTTATTCAGAATTAGATGAAATTGCTTCGCTTCCAGAAAGAATGGGATTTCCAGACAAAGGAAGTTTTGAGTTTTTTACAATCATAAAGAATATTTCAGGAGAATCGTTTAACGAAGAACTTGTTAGAGAGTTTTCATTTGAAGCAGCAGAAAAAATAAAAGCCAAAATTTACAATGGTTGGCAAGAAGTTCCGAGAGAATTTGACCGTTTGAAATATGAAATTTTACTCTTGTCTGTAAATCCAAAATTTGAGGAATTAAAGATTGATGGAAATGAAGAATTGATGGAGCGAATTATGAAAGCTGTTTTACAGAATTATAAATTAAGTTAATGGAGTTACCTGATAACTACATATTAATCCGCAAGGAAGTAAAACACGCTCGTCTTCGAGTAAGTGAAGATGGGAAAGTACGCATAATTGCACCACCAGACTTTTCAGAGGAAGACATCAATTCAATGTTGAAGAAAAAAAACAGATGGATTGATAAAAACCTAAAGTATTTTGACGGAATGTCCTCAATTGAATTAAAGCGAAATCAATTATTGCTTTTCGGAAATAGATACGCTTATTTTTATGATACTACGTATTCACAAAAGGTTACAGTTGACCACGAACACAAAACAATAAATTCAAAAAGAGATTTACTTGACCCAAAAGTTCAGGAAAAATGGTATCGGAAAGTTGCTAAAAAACATTTAACAAAACGGACAAACCAACTTGCGGAAAACTTGAATTTTAAGCACAATAGAATATTCATTCGAGTATCCAGAACGAAATGGGGAAATTGTTCAAGAGACAAGAATATTTCATTGAACTGGAAATTGATAAAAGCACCTCAATATGTGATTGACTATATCATAATTCACGAATTAATGCATACTGTGGTTATGAATCACACACATAAATTTTGGACTTTAATGAAATCATATTATCCGAATTATAAAGAATCGGTAAAATGGTTAGAAAAATATGGAAATAGTTTATGAAAAGCCAACGCTCAAAGCCATACACATTCGCAATTCGCTACAGCCAACGCTACGCCAAAAATTGCAAAAGAGTATGTCTTGCCAACGCTCAAATTTGAACTAAATAAGAAACATCGGAAAACCAAGCAGAACGTGAAAAGCACTACTTACAACAACGTGTATAAAACATAGCTATTATAGGCTTTTCGAGAGGTTTGTGTATATTTACAAAGTACGCCAAATTTTTTATTTGGTTATATTTATAAAAGAAAATTAAACATAAAAATAAAAAATTCAGCTCGTGCTAAATCCGAAAAGTTAGCGTCTATTTACACGCTACGTTTCATACAAAAGACCGTTAAACGAAACTTTTAAAAAAAAAAATATTACAACTTACACTGTAATATAAAAATAAGACCTAACTCTACTCTTTTGTGGTGGTTTTTTTATTTTAAATTAAGAGTCAAGATGATAAAATACAAATATTTGGAATTCTGATTTCTATTACAAACCAAAACCTGAGATTTCTGAATATTTCTCTCTAAATGCTGCTTTTAAGAATGCATCTTGCATGGCTTCCTTAGCTTCTTCGTCGTTTTTAAGGTATCTACAAGCAATAAAAAACATTGCTTCACAAAGAGATCATATATTTTTATTTGAGCTCTCTGGTTGCCTTTTCTACTGCTTAGAATTAAAAGGTTTACTTCTTTAGACATGAACAGGGTTGGTTCTATTCTTAAAAACAAAAAAAATAAAAGAGTTTTATTTTTTTTAAAATTAAGACAAAAAAACAGAGACTGGAAAACCAGTCTCTGTTTTTAAGATATTATCTTGTTGAGTTTTTGCTTAGTTATTCAAAGCTTCTGCTCTTTTGATTATTTAACTTCGCTACGCTACGTTTAATTATTCAAAGCTTCTGCTCCTCCAACAATTTCTAAAATTTCATTTGTAATTGCTGCTTGACGTGCTTTGTTATACGTTAACAATAATTCGTCTCTTAAATCTTTTGCGTTGTCTGTTGCTTTATGCATTGCAGTCATACGTGCACCATGTTCTGAAGCGAAACTATCTCTAATTGCTTTGTATAATTGAGTTTTTAAAGATTTAGGAATTAAAGCTTCCACAATTTCTTCTTTAGATGGCTCAAAAATATAATCAGAATTTACAGCACTTGCATCTCCACCTTCAATTGGTTTGATTGGTAAAAATTGTTCTACTTGTGGTAATTGAGTAGCTGCATTTTTAAATTGGTTATACACCAATTCAATTCTATCGTAAGAACCATTTTCGAATAAGCCCATTAGCTTTTCTGCAATTGCAGCAACATTATCAAAAGTTAAATCATCGAAAATATCATTTCGAGAGTCTATAACTTTATATTTTTTTGATAAAACGTCTCCTTTCTTACCAATTGTTAATAAATCTACAGTTGCATTTGCATATTTTGTGTCTATTGTTCTTACAACTTCTTTGGTTATCGAAGAATTAAAACCACCACACAAACCTCTGTTAGAAGTTACTACAACCATTAAAACTTTAGAAATTTCTCTTTGTGATGAATATACTCCTCCAGTGTCACTATCTAATGTTGCACTTAAATTTTGCAACAATTCTGTTAGTTTAGATGAATATGGCCTCATTGCAATAATTGCATCTTGCGCCTTTTTTAACTTTGCAGCAGATACCATTTTCATGGCAGATGTGATCTGCATTGTTGACCCAATTGAGGTGATTCTATTACGTATTTCCTTTAAGTTTGCCATTCTTGAGTTGTTAGTTATTAGTCTTTAGTTTTTAGTACTATTTGCCTAAAAGCTATATGCTAACGTCTATTATGCAAAATGCTTTGATATTTCAGCTGCTGCAGATGTTAAAGTAGCAATTACTTCATCTGTTAATTTTCCAGCTTTTAAAGTATCTAAAGTATCTCTATGCTTCGCATTTAAATAATCGATATAATCTCTTTCGAATTTTTTTACTTTATCAACAGGTACATCTTTTAACAAGTTTTTAGAACCTGCATAAATAATTGCAATTTGATCTTCTACTGGATAAGGATCGTTTTGAGCTTGTTTTAAAATTTCAACATTACGTTGTCCTTTAGAAATTACACTCATTGTAGCTGCATCTAAATCGGAACCAAACTTTGCAAATGCTTCTAATTCACGATAAGCTGCTTGATCTAATTTTAATGTACCAGATACTTTTTTCATAGATTTAATCTGTGCGTTACCTCCAACACGAGATACAGAAATACCTACGTTAATTGCTGGTCTTACACCTGAGTTAAATAAATCTCCATCTAAGAAAATTTGTCCATCAGTAATAGAAATTACGTTTGTTGGAATATATGCTGAAACGTCTCCTGCTTGTGTTTCGATAATTGGTAATGCAGTTAAAGAACCTCCACCTTTTACGATTCCTTTGATAGAATCTGGTAAATCGTTCATTTCACTTGCAATTTTATCGTCATTAATAACTTTTGCAGCACGCTCTAATAATCTTGAGTGTAAGTAAAATACATCTCCTGGATATGCCTCACGTCCTGGAGGTCTTCTTAATAATAAAGAAATTTCACGGTAAGCAACAGCTTGTTTTGATAAATCATCAAAAATAATTAAAGCTGGTCTTCCAGAATCTCTAAAATATTCTCCAATTGCAGCTCCAGCAAATGGTGCATATACTTGCATTGCTGCAGGATCTGATGCATTTGCGGCTACGATTGTTGTATATGCTAAAGCGCCTTTTTCTTCTAACATGTTTGCAATAGCTGCAACTGTAGAAGCTTTTTGTCCAATAGCAACATATATACAATATACTGGCTCACCAGCATCGTAAAATTCTTTTTGATTTAAAATAGTATCTAAAGCAACTGTAGATTTACCTGTTTGTCTATCTCCAATAATCAACTCACGCTGACCTCTTCCTACAGGAATCATTGCATCAATAGATTTTATACCAGTTTGTAAAGGCTCTGTTACAGGCTCTCTAAAAATAACTCCAGGAGCTCTACGCTCTAAAGGCATTTCGTAAGTTGTTCCTTCAATAGGGCCTTTTCCATCAATTGGACTTCCTAAAGTATCTACAACTCTTCCTACAATTCCTTCACCTGCTCTTAAAGAAGCAATACGTTCTGTACGTTTTACTGTTGAGCCTTCTCTAATTGATGTAGAAGCACCTAATAATACAACACCTACATTGTCTTCTTCTAAGTTTAATACAATACCTTCTAATCCGTTAGCAAATTCTACTAATTCACCATATTGAACGTTAGAAAGACCGTACACACGTGCAATACCATCTCCTACTTGTAAAACAGTTCCAACTTCGTTTAAAGTTGCTTTTGCTTCAAAATTTGTTAACTGTTGCTTTAAAATTGCTGATACTTCAGCTGGTTTAATACTTGCCATCTTTTATGATTTGATGTATAATTAAATTTTTGGAATGTAATGACTATTGTCAAATTCCTTTTTCAATTCGTTTAAATAATTAGAGATACTTGCATCATACTGCACATCTCCAACACGTAATATAAAACCACCTAATATAGCTGGGTTTATAACGTTTTCTAAATTTGCTTTTTCTCCTGTTAAAGCTACAATTTTATCTAAAACTTGTTGCTCAACTTCTTTTGTTAAAGCTACTGCAGTAGTAACTTTAGCTACTTGAGTACTTTTTAAATGATCAAATACTATTGCGTATTTCTTAGCAATAGAACCTAACATTGCTATTCTTTTATTGTCTTGTAATAAATGAAATAAACCTAATGTAACATTGTTTACTTTACCATCAAACAAAGCGTTTAATACTTTCATTTTGTCTGATACTTTTACAATAGGGCTGTTTAGCATTACTGCTAATTCTTTATTTTCTGCAATGGTATTCGCAATTAAAGACATATCGTCGTTTACTGCAGATTCTGATTTAGAATCTGTTGCAAGGTTTAAAATTGCTTTGGCGTAACGTAATGCTGCTCTTGCGTCTTTCATTTATGCTTAATTTAAAGTAACTTCTTTTAAGATATCTTCAACTAACTCTAATTGATCTTTCTTGTTAGATAATTCTTTTTTAATTACAGATTCTGCAATTCCTATAGATAACTCTGCTACATTCTTTTTAATTTCTGCTAAAGCTGCTTGCTTTTCTTGTACGATAGAAGCTTGTGCTTTTTCTATTAAAGCAGCAGTAACTTCTTTTGCATCTTCTTTAGCTTCAGATATCATTTTATCTCTAATATCTCTTGCTTCTTTCATCATTGCATCACGCTCAGCTCTTGCTTCTTTTACTAGCTTTTCATTATCTGCTTGTAAATTTTGCATTTCTTTACGTGCATTTTCTGCAGCTGCTAAAGCATTTTCTATTCCTGATTCTCTTTCTTCTAAAGAGTTTAAAATAGGTTTCCAAGCAAATTTTACCATTAAAGCAATTAAGGCTAACAGTAAAATTGTTGATACTGCAAATAAACCAGGTGAAAAGTCGTTTAATAAAGTTTCCATTCTATAGACTAATTATATATTTTTCTCTTATTCTTGTTTAATTTAAAAATAGGTTCTGTAACCAACCGTTACAGAACACTATTTTTTGTTTTTGTTTGGATTATTTTCCTAAGAATAATGCACCAAATGCTAAACCTTCTAATAATGCAGCGATAATAATCATTGCTGTTTGAATTTTTCCTGTCGCTTCTGGCTGACGAGCAATACCTTCCATTGCTTTTCCACCAATTTGACCTAAACCAATTCCTGCTCCGATTACGATTAATCCTGCTCCAATTAAATTGTACATAATAAATGTATTTATATTAAATTAAACAAACTTTCACTAATGAGCTTCAGCATGATCTTCTACTGCCATACCAATAAACAATGCTGATAGCATTGTAAAAATATACGCTTGTAAAAAAGCTACTAAAACCTCAATTAATAATATAAAAAATGATAATACAAATGACAATCCTGTTGCACCTACAACCCCTAAAGATTCTTTTAAAGTGAACATAATTGCAATTAAGCTCATTACCACAATATGACCTGCTGAAATGTTTGCGAACAAACGTACTAATAATGAAAATGGTTTAATTAATAAGGCTCCAGCTAATTCTATAATTGCTAAAACTGGACGAATTAATACAGGAACCCCTGGCATCCACAACATGTGCATCCAATATCCTTTTGTACCACTTACTGAATAAATTATTAACGTAAAAATTGCCAAACATGCTGTTACTGCTAGCTGACCTGTTACGTTAAATCCTAATGGAGTTAAACCTGCTAAGTTTAATACCCAAATAAAGAAAAATACTGTTAATAAGTATCCTGTAAATTTTCTATAATGTTTTTCTCCGATATTTGGTCTTGCAATTTCGTCACGAACATATAAAACCAAAGGCTCTAATACTCTTGCAAACCCTGTTGGAATTTGTTTTGTTTTGTATTGCTTTGCCAATCTTGAAAACCAAAACAATAATAAAAAACCTATCAATAGAATTCCAACTACACTTTTAGTGATAGAAAAATCTAATACTTTATGTGCATTGGTTGGATGGTGATCTTCATCAAAGTTTATTGATGAAACCCCTTTGTCTAATTCGTATATTTTAGAGTGTACTTTTGCGAATTTTAATCCTTTCTTTTCTACGATTACATGACCATCGTCATTATGGTGAAATTCTGATGACATAAAAGTAACCAAACCTTCACTTGTCCATAAAATTACTGGTAGTGGAAAACCAACATGTTTTCTTTCTCCATTGCTTGTGTAAGAAAACAAAGAAAAATCATGAGAATCTTTTATGTGATGAAGTATATAATCTTCAACCTCAGTTTTCGTATTTACACGACCACCATCATTTTGATTGTCTTGTTTTTTGTCAGATTCTGATGCGAAATTAACCGTTGTAAAAAGGGTTATTGCTGCTATTAAAAGAAACTTGATTGTTTTTTGTGCAACCTTCATTGTAAAAATACGCTTTCTAAATTCGGCGCAAAGGTACGCAATAATTCAAAACTACAAACCTTTTTTTGCTGAATAATTATTTATTCTTTTTTGTTGAGTATTTTTAATACAAAAATTGCTTCTGTTGATAAAAAAATAAAAAGCGGAATAAACAGTCCCATTTTTTCAGTAAGACTAAAGGAATCTACCGTGAATACTGGGTTGTAGAAAAAGATGCAAAATAAAATTAGTTTGATTAACAGCGTGCCTAAATAGATAAAACCAAGTTGAGGAAAAAGTTTATCAACAGTGGAAACAAATCGTAAATTGATGCAAATAATTGCCGAAAAAAAGGCATGAAAAAGGTAAATTTTTTCTAAAGAAAAGGAAATATTTAACTCAAAATATTCCAACAAAAAATGGTGCGTATAAAAACCAATTAAAAATAAAAGTACAAATACCAAAATGTATTTAAAAATATCTTTATTCATTAATTTTATTGGCTTGTTTTATTAATGCATACATGGCTAAAAAGATGGCTAATAAGGTAATTGTTTCTGTTAGGTAATTGAGTTCAAAAACTTTGTCTAACCATTTTCCTAATAAAAAACCTAAATAAATGGTTAAACCCATTTGTAAACCTGCACCAGAAAGTGCTATGGCTTTGTTAAGCGGTTTTTTCTGAGATTTTTTGTTTGTCATTTTTAGCGTTTATGTCTTTTAAAGTTCCCTTCATTACACAGGTTGCATTAAAAGTTGCACCAGGTTCTATAGATAGTTTTCCAATAGAAACATCTCCAGAAATATTTGCGGTTGCTTTTATTGTTAGTGTTTTAAAAACTTGTAAAGTCCCCGAAAATTTACCTTCTATGTCTGCATTTGCTGCTTCTACAGTTCCGTTTATAAAACCATCTACCCCAATAATTACACGACCTTGTGTTTTTAATGTACCTTCTAAAGTTCCATCAATTCTAAAATCACCATCAGATTTAATATCTCCAACAATGGTTGTGTTTTTTGCGACAACGTTTCTTTCCATAGCTTTTGTTTTTACCGGTTTTTTTTCTTTACTGTTAAACATATTTATTTGTTTAATTGTTCTAAGATTTCTTTTGCTTTTTTTCCTTCTTCTGAATTTCCGTAGTTAATTGCAACAAACTCTAAAGCTTCTTTATAAATTTCTTTTGGTAAATATTTACCAATGGCGTATGCTTTTAAAAGCTCAAACTTAGGTTTTAATTTTGAATTTGTTAAAGTTGGTAAAATACTATTAACTCCAATTAAAACATTTTTATATTCTTCTTTTTTATATAAATAGTATAGTTCTTTATACGATTTTTCTACTTCATTTATTTTGTCATTTTCTTCAAACTTTTTCTCTGGATTTTTGATCAACTGAGCAAAAACGGTATTTGGATAATTTGTAAGAATTGTGTTTTTATATTTTAATGCTTTGTTTGTTTCGCCAGCTTCATTATAAATTTGATATAAATGCCAGTTTATAGGTAAAATTAGCTCTTCTCTTGGTTGTAAGGTAGATACTCTTTCTAAACGATTTATTGCTAAATCTTTATTTTTAAATTGTTCTTTATAAATAACACCTAATTCGTATAAAGCTTGATTTCTGTCTGTTTTTAAGCTATCTATTACTTGTTTTTCTGTAGGAATTTTCTCTAAATAACTCGCCAAATCGTATCTAAGATTTTTTTGTTCTGTAGCAAGAGAGTCTTTAGCGATAATATTGTTACTTATTTTTGATGAGTAACGCCAATTATCTTCTAGTTTTCTGTTTCCCCAAACTCGTTGAAATTCTGTTTTACCAAATCCTAAAGATTGTGTGTTGTAAAAGTAGAATTTTCCTTTGTTGGATGATTGTAATGAATTACTTCCTGAAGAGCCTCCAAATGCTATTTGGTTTAATCTTAATTGTGCAGCTTCTTCGTCTTTCTTTTTTAAATCATCAATATAATTTTGAAAAAATTTTTCTTGTTCGGTTTTAGAAAGTGATGCAATTTTTATAATACTATCATGTCTTTCTACTACATCTTCAAATTTAATTAGCGAAGCTAAGTTTTTGTATTTTCTTTTTACTCTTCTAATTCGCAGGTCTAAACTATCTTTAGAAACGTTTAAAACACTATCGTAATAAGCACTTGCTAATTGATATTCTGAGTTTTTAAAATATAAATTCCCTAAATTTTCGTAGGTAAATGTTTTTTGTTTATCGCCACCATTTAAAGCTCTTAACGATTTATTGTAATACTCTTTAGCTAATTTTAAACTATCGTTTTTTTCGTGTAATGTGGCTACTTGATAATACAACTCGTCTAAATACGGTCTGTTATCTCTGTTTTTGATGAGTTTTTGTAATTTTTCTAACAAACTGAAAGATAAAGAGTCGTTATAAGCATTTCTTGCCAACTCAATATTCGCACGAATTTTATACTTGTAAGGTGCTTTTTTAAATTTAGACAACCTATTAAAAGCTAATGTTGCAGAGTCTTTTTTGTTTTCTTGCGCATAAATTTGCCCTAGAATAAACATGTTTCTTGCAGCTTGATCTCTGTTTTCTTGTGTTCTTGTGGCTAATTGTAAATATTTTTTTACTTTTTGAATGCTATCTGTTTTCACATACGCCATTGCCAAAGTTGTGTATGCTTGCTCTTTAATTTCATCTGGAAAATCTGGTTCTAAAGTATCTTTTACAACCATTAATAACTTCATGGATTCTATCGCAAATTCTTCATTATCTAAACGAATGTTTGATTTTGCTCTCCAAATCTTTGTTTCTGCAATTAAATTTGCATCAGGATAGTTTGCAATAACATAATTGAAAGCTTCAATGGCAGGAATAAAGCGTTGTGAATAATAACGTGATTTTCCTAATAACAAATAGGCATCATCAATTTGACGGTTTCTTTCTAAACCGTTGATATTCATACCATGTTTTTGTATCGCTTTTACTGCTTTTTCTTCTGCTTTTTCGAAAGGACCAGATGATTCTTTTGTTGTTTCATTAGTATCTGTGCCTCCAAAACCTGCTCCAGGACCATTGTTATTAAAAGTAGGTACAGTTATTTTACGATCATCAAACTCAATAGGTTCTATTGGTAATTGTTCAAACCAATCATCATTATAACCACTATTTATACCTTCTACTCCTTTTTTAAAAGCTTCTTCACCATTAAATAAAATATTAAAATAGGTTGTCATTGCATGATAATTTCTACTAATAATAGTATCTTTTTTCGTGCTACAAGAATATATTGCTGTAAAAGCAATGGCAATAAAAAGTAATTTTTTAATGTGTTTCATAAATGGAAAAAACTCTTATCTAAAACTAAATTCTGTCGAAAATAGTATAAATAAGAGTGTAAAAATAGTAATAAATTAAGAATCGCTTAATTAAAGTGCAAAATAGCTTTCTAATTCTTTTAAAGTTTCTGGTGATGTGTTAATATCTTTTACAACTGTACCTTTATCTAAAACTACAATTCGCTCACAAACTTCTGTTACGTGTGTTAAATCGTGACTAGAAATTAACACTGTTATTTCTCTGTTTTCTGTTAACTTTTTTATGATTTGTTTTAATCTAATTTGCGTTGTTGGATCTAAGTTTGCAAAAGGTTCGTCTAAAATCACTACTTGTGGGTTACCCATTAATGCCGCAATAATTCCTGCTTTTTTCTGATTTCCTTTACTTAAATCTCTTAAGTATTTTTTCTTTCCAATAATTTCTCCATTAAAAAACTCATCAAACTGAGCAATAAACTTAGCAACGTCTGCTTTATTCATACCTCTTAAATCACCTACAAAATCAAAATATTCTTCTGGTGTTAAATAGGTAATTAAAAAAGATTCATCAATAAAAGAACCTGTAAAGTTTTTCCAATCTTCACTTTGGCTAACCACAATATTGTTGTTGGTAACTGCACCTGTTGTTGGTCTTATTAAATCTAAAAGAATATTAAATAATGTTGTTTTTCCTGCACCATTATTACCCACCAAACCAAAACTTTGTCCTGTTGGAATTTCTATAGATTGTACATTTAAAACTTCTGTTTTTCCGTATTTTTTTGAAATTGTATCTATTGTAATCATTGTATATTTTTTTAGTGATAATTAGGCTTCTTTTCCGAAAGCATTAATCATTACGTATTTGTTTTGTATGTATTTTTTCTCAATAAAGTTCATGGCATATTTTTTACAAAGCAAGCTTATAATACCAATTGCAGCAACTGCTATATACCCAGAGTTTCCACCAACAAATTTGTTGAAAACCCAAAAAATAGCCATTGGCAATATCATTAAAGGAATAATGATTAAAAATTGAGTTGCACTTGTGCCTTGTGTGTTTCCAAAACCACTTTTATTTAAGTCTATTCTTTTTCTATTAAAAGAACCCGCAAATAATAAAAACAAGGAGTTAAAGCCAATGTTAAAAATGGCTCCAGCTGTAATCATTAAGAAAATATCTAATCCGAAGTACAAATATGGAAAACTTAATAAGTATAAAAACGAAGTCATTACTACCATTAAAATCCATTTAGATTCTAAAAATTTACGGTATTTGAAACTTTGACTCATTAACATTTTATAATGTGCGCTGTCCCAAGCTGGAATAAATTGCCCATAATTTAATGCAAAACCTCCACTTACAAAAAGCGATGCAAACATTAACATTGCAGGCATTTCTCTATATGTTTTTTGGGTAAAAAATATCAATCCATAAAAAAGAAATAAGAATGACATTAAAAAAACAGTTTTAGTTCTTTTATTTCTCCAAATTAAACGAATATCATTTTTTATAAAGGGAGCAACATCACCTAATTTATCTGCAAAAGATAAATCTGCGGATTTTGCTTCTTCTACTTTTTGTGAAACTGCCTCATCTAAATACACCAAGTTTTTAAGCTGCTTGAAGTTTAAATGATACAAAACAGCTAAAATAGCAACTCCAATTAAAGAATATATTGGGTTTTCATAAACAGCATCAAAAATTTGACCACCAAAAGCAGTAACGTTATAAATATCGAATTTTTGTAAGCTAATTAAACCTAATAAAACAACTATTATAACACCTAAGGCAATGTTGTTTTTATTGATTAAAAAGTTTAAAAAATTGGCAGACTGAATCATTAAAATGATAGTAAATAACCAACCCAAAACTCCAGCAACGTTATACCCTTCTATGATTAAAACAACTGCAAACGGAATGTAGAAAAACAATCCTAAAATATTGAAAAAAGAAGCTGATGATTTTGCCAGCACATAATGTACCAATTTACTTCGTTTTATGGGAAGCGTTAATAATGGTTTGATGTTCATTATTGGTAGCTTTTGCATGAGGTATCTAAAAATTAAATCGCCCAAAACAGCATACAAGAGGAAAGAATTTACCAATGTTAATGGATCTGTTTCTGGAAATTTTTTCTTTAAAATGTAATAACCACCAACACCAATTGCTAGAAAAGAAACTATAAAATAAAGTGCAAAAAATGCCATAATTATTTTTAAAGCAATTCCTTTTTGCCAGTGAGAAGAACGAAAATATTGTTTCCATTCTAATTTTAAGAAGCGTAAAGTCATAAAGTTAAATTAGTTTAGTTTGGTTATAAGTAGTTACAAATTGCTATTTGTTACAAACTTTTTACAAGTTTGTATTCTGGATAAGTTTCTTCTAAAAGTTCTTCTGCTTTATTAGGCATAAGATAAGCTGTTACATAAAACAAAATAATAATTAAAACAGCAGAAAAAGAAACTACTAACAACCAGCTGTTGTCTAATGAACTAAAAGAAACGTTTGTAAGGTTTATAAAGTTAAAAATATTAATAAAAGCCAATCCTGTAAATCCTTGTCTTGTTTCACCAATCATTGCTTCTAATAAAAATATCTTCTCTTGTTTTTGCTGTTTTTGTTTTTGCTGTTTTCTTTGTTTGTAAATTTGAAACATATCAAAAACGACAATTCCAAACAGAGCTGTAAGAATTACATATTCTGAAAATGGAATTTTTAAAATAAAAAATAATAGTATTGTGAAACCAAAAGTGAGTAAAACTTTTGGCAGTGTAAACCACTCTTTAAAAAAACGCCATAATATTTTTCTGTAGCGTTTATTCATTTGTTTTTGTTTGGCTTCAATAACATCCATAAAACCAAAAATGCCAAATTTTTTAAATGATTTATCACGAGCTTCTTCAAAAGATAAACTTGGTGTTTCCGTACAAATTTCTTCAATATCATTGGCTAAATGATCTACCAATTCTGTTTGTACATCATAATGATACACGTAATGCTGTCTTGTAAATTTATAAAGTTGATTGATTTGGTTTTGAGTTAATTCCATTTTTATGAAATTTTATATTTTTGAATTGCTTCTTGATGTTTTTTAAAGAAATAATGACAAATAAAAACTACCGCAAAACCTGCGCTAACAAAGCCTGTAAAAATAGGATTCAGTTCTCCTTCTTCATTAAAAACTGTACCCAAAACTGCCCCTAGTATTAAAAAAATGATACCAAAATATTGAGTTTTTAAAATAAAGCTAAATGTGGTTTTCTGTTTAGATACAATTGTTTTTATAAAAATATATACAACATAGCAAACCATTACAGCTGAAAATGACAAAAGAAACCCGTTTACAAAGTTTGCAAAACCAACAGTTGCGTTTACGGGAAATAACTTAAAAATTAATACGGGTAGTATGTATGCTGTTAAGTATAAGAAGTAAAAAGATCTAAATTGCTTTATGGCCTTTTTTACAACAATTTTAGATTCGGAAAAGAACATTCCAAAATAGAAACTAGAGGTTTCTCTAAAATGTTTTTCCCATCTAATTCTAGTCATCGCAAAAGCATTTTCAAAAGAAATATTTTTTTGCATAAAGTTTTCGATATCAGAAATAATATGATCTAAAATTTCTACTCTTAAATCTATAAAACCGAAATTTTTAGAATTTAAATACTCTTCAACTTTATGAATTTGCTGTGTTGTTAATTCCATCTTACTCCAAACTAAATTTAGGATTTACTAAGTGTTGCATTGTTTTTAAAAACTCTTGCATTTCAGCTAATTTATTGGCTGTTTCTTTAGTTCCATTTTCGGTTAATTTGTAATATTTACGGAGTCTGTTGCCTACTTTTGCAACCTCTACATCTAACAAACCATCTGCTTCTAATTTGTGTAAAGCTGGGTACAAAGCACCTTCTGTAATTTGCAATTCGCCTTTTGTAAGTTCTTTTACATGTTGCGTAATTTCGTAACCATACATTTTATCGTTACTTTCTAATAACTTTAAAATAATAGTTTGTAAAGAGCCTTTGTATAATTTCTGATTTCCCATTTTTTGATGTGTAATCGTTTGTTTGTGTATTCGTGTAACTGTTTAATTGTTTTCACTATCACTTCGAGTGATTTCGGTTTTTTCAATCGAAATTGTTCCCGAAGTTTCGGGAGAGAAGCTTTATATGTTCTCGATTCAAAATTTCTGAAAAAGAAGTTTCACTCGAACTGACAGTTTTTTAACTCACATCAAATATACATAATTTTTTGATGCATAGAAATCTTAGGTATAAAATTTTTCACAAAAAAAATCCTAAGAAAATTAATTCTTAGGATTTAATAGGTTTTACTTTTCTTATACTCATTAATAAGAAGCATGAGTAAGAGTTCCTTCCCTTTAGGAAGGTTAGGATGGGATTTCTACTTTCAACACCTCAGCAATAATTCTTTCTAAATCTGCTTTTGGCAAAGCACCATTTGCCATTTGTGGTTCGCCTTCTGTAGGACAAAACAACATAGAAGGTATGCTTCTAATGCCGAAAGCCGCAGACAATTCTTGTTCTGCTTCTGTATCTATTTTATAAATATCTATTTTGCCTTCATATTCTTTGGAAAGTTGCTCTAAAACTGGCGCTAACATTTTACAAGGACCACACCAATCTGCATAAAAATCTATCAATGCTGGTCTTTCTCCTTCGAATTTCCACTCCTTGTTTTCTTCAAAATTAAAAACCTTTTTTAAGAAGGTTTCTTTTGTTAAATTTTCTGTCATAATTTAAAATATTCTTTTCGATAGTGTCGAAAAATCATTAATTCTGTCTTTCCTGTAAAAACAGAAATCTCTATTTTTCTCAATTCAATTGAGATTCTTTTTTGTCTTCAATAAATATTAAAGAATTTACTTTTATTATTGTGCAAAAGTAGTCGTTTTTAAGCTTTTTACCTTACAATTAGGCTTTTTAGCAGTTTTTAAAACAATTAAATTTCTGTTAAATTATTATATATAAGCTAATTAACTAAAAAACTTTACTGTAATTTTGATTTCAAAATCAAATAATAATCAAAATGAAAAAAATACTAATTCCTATTCTTTTTGCAAGTGCAATTATTGTTTCTTGCAAGACTGAAACTAAAACTACAGCCATAAAATTGACATATCCAAAAACAACTAAAAAACCAGTTATAGATACTATTTTCGGAACCAAAATCATAGATAATTATAGGTGGTTAGAAGATGATAAAAGTGAAGAAACTAAAGCTTGGGTAAAAGCGGAAAACGAAGTGACTTTCGATTATTTAAGTAAAATTCCATATCGTGAAGACTTAAAAAACAGATTGTCAGAGTTATGGAATTATGAAAAAGTAGGAGCGCCTTTTAAAGAAGGTGATTACACCTATTTTTACAAGAATAATGGATTGCAGAACCAATATGTGGTGTATCGAAAAAAAGGAGATTCTAATGCTGAAGTGTTTTTAGACCCCAACACTTTTTCTAAAGACGGTACAACATCTTTGGGAAATTTGAGCTTTTCTAAAGATGGAAAAACAGTTGCCTATTCAATTTCAGAAGGTGGTTCTGATTGGAGAAAAATAATTATCATAGATGCTGAAAGTAAAAAAGTAAAAGAAGACACATTAGTTGATGTAAAATTCTCTGGTATTTCTTGGTACAAAAACGAAGGTTTTTACTACTCTTCTTATGATAAACCTAAAGGAAGTGAATTGTCTGCGAAAACAGATCAACATAAATTATATTACCACAAATTAGGAACATCACAAAAAAGCGATCCTGTTATTTTTGGAGAAATACCTTCCGAAAAACACAGGTATGTTGGTGGTTCTGTAACAGAAGACGATAATTATTTAATAATCTCTGCATCAATTTCAACCTCTGGAAACAAATTATTTTTGAAGGATTTATCGAAACCAAATAGCAAATTAATTACGATTATAGACAATGTAAGAAGTGATACCTATGTCGCAGAAAACAGGGGAAGCAAATTGTATTTAGTTACCAATTTAAATGCTCCTAATAAAAAAGTAGTAACTGTAGATGTGAAAAATCCAACTCCAGAAAATTGGATAGATTTTATTCCAGAAACAGAAAACGTATTGAGTTTAAGTTCCGGGGCTGGTTATTTCTTCGCGAATTATATGGTAGACGCTGTTTCTAAAATTTTACAATACAATTTCGATGGAAAATTAATACGAGAAGTAAAACTACCAGGTGTTGGTTCTGCTGGTGGTTTTGGAGGTAAAAAGGATGCAAACGAATTGTATTTTTCGTTTACTAATTATAGCACTCCAAGTTCTTCTTATAAATTCAATACAAAAGACGGAACATACGAATCTTATTGGAAACCATCCATTGCTTTTAATGCAGATAGTTATACAAGTAAACAAATTTTTTACACTTCAAAAGATGGGACAAAAATCCCGATGATTATCACGCATAAAAAAGATGTAGAATTAAATGGAAAAAATCCAACGATTTTATATGGTTATGGAGGTTTCAACGTAAGTTTAACTCCAAGTTTTAGCATTGCAAATGCGGTTTGGATGGAACAAGGAGGTGTTTATGCAGTTCCTAATTTACGTGGTGGTGGAGAATATGGAAAAGAGTGGCATGATGCAGGGACACAACTAAAAAAACAAAATGTTTTTGACGATTTTATTGCGGCTGCAGCATATTTAATCGACGAAAAATATACTTCAAGTGACTTTTTAGCCATTCGTGGAGGTTCTAATGGAGGTTTATTAGTGGGAGCAACAATGACACAAAGACCCAATTTAATGAAAGTTGCTTTGCCAGCTGTTGGTGTTTTAGATATGTTGCGTTATCATACCTTTACAGCAGGTGCAGGTTGGGCTTACGATTATGGAACTGTAAACGATAGCAAAGAAATGTTTAATTATTTAAAAGGCTATTCTCCAGTTCATAATGTAAAAGAAGGCACAAAATACCCAGCAACTTTGATAACTACTGGAGATCATGATGACAGAGTTGTGCCAGCACACAGTTTTAAATTTGCAGCAGAATTACAGGAAAAACAAGCTGGTGAAAATCCTGTATTAATTAGAATAGAAACCAATGCAGGTCATGGAGCAGGAACACCTGTTGCAAAAACCATTGAACAATATGCAGATATCTTTGCTTTTACCTTGTTTAATATGGGTTTTGAACAGTTGCCAAATAACCTAAAAAGTAGAATTAAATCTTAATCAAAAAAAAGTGTAACAATTTGTTATATATTGTTACTAATATTCAAACAATCAAATACATATAATATATGAAAACAATTAAAAAAGTATTTTTTACAACAGCAATTGCTTCATTAGCTTTTGTAGCCTGTAAAAATGATAAAAAAGAAGATCGTTCTGCAGGAATTATATTAGAAAATATGGATACTTCTGTAAAACCTTCAGATGATTTCTTTAAACACGTAAACGGAAATTGGATAAAAAATACAGAAATTCCAGATGATGAAACTTCTTGGGGTGGTTTTAACGAACTTCGAAAAAAAACAAATGAAGATGTTTTAATTATTTTAAATGAAGCTATTGAAGAAAAAGATTTTCCGAAAGTAAAAGATGCACAAGGAAATGAAATTGATTCTGATCAAGAAAAAGCAGTAAATTACTACCAAACAATAATGGATACTGTTGCAAGAAATAAACAAGGTAAAGCACCAGTAATGCCTTTTTTAGCAAAAGTAGATGAAATTAAAACTAAAAAAGATGTAGAAAACTATATCACGAATATGGCACCTTATGGTGGAGGTGGTTTTTATGGTTTTGGCGTTTTTAACGACCTAAAAAACAGTAGTGAATATGCTGGTTATTTAGGTGGTGGATCTTTAGGTTTGTCTAGAGATTATTATGTAGATGCAAAAGTATCAGATAAGCTTGAAAAGTATCAAGAATTTGTAGCTAAAATGTTACAAGAATTTGGTGATGATGAAGCTACTGCAAAACAAAACGCAGCAACCATTGTAGCCTTCGAGAAAAGTTTAGCAGAACCAATGATGACTAAAGAAGAAAGAAGAGATACACGTAAAATGTACAACCCAATGACTGTAGCAGAACTTACAGAATTAGCTCCTGCAATAGATTGGAAAGCACATTTAACAGGAATTGGTGTGGCTGATTTAGATAGAATTATTGTAACAGATCCTGGATATTTTAAAGCCATGAATGATATTTTTAAAAATCGTTCTGTTGAAGATATTAAACTTTTATTACGTTGGAACACCATTAACAGCTCTTTAGGTTCTTTATCTACAGATTTAGAAACTGCAAACTGGGAGTTTTATAGTAAAGAAATGCGTGGTGCAAAAAAACAACGTCCAAGAGACGAACGTGCTTTGGGTAACTTAAATGGTGCAATTGGTGAAGCTTTAGGAAAATTATATGTAGATAAAATGTTTCCTCCAGAAGCAAAAGCAAAAGCAAAAGAAATGATTGATAACGTAATGTTAGGTTTTGAAAAGCGTATTGCACAATTATCTTGGATGAGTGAAGAAACCAAAGAAAAAGCATTAGAAAAACTACACAAATTAACAGTAAAGATTGCGTATCCTGATGTTTGGAAAGACTACTCTAAATTACAAGTAAAAGGTTTAGAAGAAGGTGGTTCGTATTTTGAAAATGCTATTAATGTTACCAAATGGAACTATGAAGAAAATATGGCAAAACTTGGTAAAGAAGTTGATAGAACAGAATGGGGTATGTCTCCACAAACTGTAAATGCATATTTTAACCCAGTAAATAATGAAATTGTTTTTCCAGCAGCCATTTTACAACCTCCTTTTTATGATTATAAAGCAGATGAAGCTGTAAACTATGGTGGAATTGGAGCTGTTATTGGTCATGAAATTTCACATAGTTTCGATGATTCTGGAGCACGTTTTGATGGTGATGGAAACTTAAAAAACTGGTGGACAGAAAAAGATGCTGAAGAATTTAAAAAAGTAGGAGACAAACTAGTAGCACAATTTAGTAATATTGTAGCGATTGACAGTATGAAGTTGAATGGTGAGTTCACTTTAGGAGAAAATATTGGAGATTTAGGTGGTGTACAAGCAGCATATGAAGGCTTACAAATTTTCTATGAAAAAAACGGTAGACCTGGTAAAATTGATGGTTATACTCCAGAACAACGTTTTTTCCTTTCTTGGGGAACTATTTGGAGAACTAAAATGCGTGATGAAGCTCTTAAAAACAGAATTATGACAGATACGCATGCTCCAGGAATGTACAGAGCATATATGCCTCTAAAAAATGTGGATGCTTTTTACGATGCTTTCGATGTGAAACCAGGAGATAAAATGTATTTGAAACCAGAAGATAGAGTAAGAATCTGGTAAGGTTGCAAACCTTTTAAGTACGATTGTATTTTAAAAGAATTTTACTAAAATTTTTAAATTAAAACCGATGCGAAAGTGTCGGTTTTTTTTGTTGAATAAATACTTTGTTTAAATTAAAAAACAAAGGCATATACTATTCGTTATTTTTAAAAAAGGAAAAACTGTATGGAGAGTTTTTTGAATCATAAATTGTTATTTTTGCAAAATGTTAAACGTTCAAAATATATCTTTTAGTTATACAAAAAATAAAACAGTAATAAATAACTTCAACTTTACTTTAAATGAAGGAGAACACCTGTGTGTAATGGGCGAAAGTGGCTGTGGAAAATCTACACTTTTAAAAGTAATTTACGGGTTGTTAGATTTAAAAAAAGGAACAATTTTTTGGAAAAAAAATCAAGTTTTAGGGCCAAAAGAACATTTAGTTCCAGGGATGGAATTTTTTAAATATGTAGCTCAAGATTTTGATTTGATGCCTTATACTTCTGTTTCAGAAAATATAAAAAAACACTTGTCACGCTTTTATCCTACAGAAAGCGAAAAACGTACCCAAGAATTATTGGAAGTTATAGAAATGACAGCTTTCGAAAAAACGAAAGTGAAAAATTTAAGTGGCGGACAAAAACAACGTGTTGCTATTGCTAGAGCTTTGGCAAAAGAACCAGAATTACTACTTTTAGATGAACCTTTTGGGCAAATAGATAATTTTAAGAAAAATACTTTAAGAAGACACTTGTTTGCTTATTTAAAAGAAAAAAATATTGCCTGTATTGTTGCTACACACGACAAAAATGATGCTCTTTCTTTTGCAGATAAATTACTAATTATTCGTAACAATAAAATTATAGTTAACGACGCTCCAAAAGAGATTTACAACAATCCAAAAGAAAAATACGTTGCTGCTTTGTTTGATGATGTCAATGAAATTACGATTGATGGAAAAACACACCTATTATATCCTCATCAAATTAAAGTTGTAAAAAATTCAGATAAAAAAGCAATAGTGCTCAATTCTTATTTTAAAGGCTCTTATTGGTTAATTGAAGCAGCGTTTCAAAATACGACCATCTACTTTAATAGTGATAACCCTTTGAACGATAAAAAAGAAATAGCGCTATCTTTTTAGATAACTCAAAGCTCTAAAAAATTTAGTTTGATTCTAAATTCTTTTTTAAGTACCTTTCGCTAACTTCGTATATAACGAATTAAAACTCGGCCATATACGAAAGCACGTTAGGTGCAAGTGAAAAAAACCGCAGATGAAAAAAC
Organism: Polaribacter aestuariivivens; assembly: GCF_005885675.1. Lineage (GTDB taxonomy): Bacteria > Bacteroidota > Bacteroidia > Flavobacteriales > Flavobacteriaceae > Polaribacter > Polaribacter aestuariivivens. The sequence continues at coordinate 127,230 of NZ_VANR01000003.1, read as the reverse complement.
CAAAACTGAACATAAATGAAAATGACATTCTATTCTTTGATATGGACGGAACATTAGTGGATACAGATTTTGCGAACTTCTTATCGTACAAAAAAGCAATACAATCGTTCATTCAATCCGAAAATGAAATTGAATTCAATCCAAATGATAGATTTAATCGTGCTTCACTAAAAATTGCAGTTCCAAATCTAACGGAAACGGAATATGAAAAAATAATTCAAAAGAAAGAGGAACTTTACAAAGAACATTTATCGAAAACAAAACTAAATAAATCTGTTGTGGACATTCTACTAAAACATCACAAAACAAATAAAACAGTACTGGTAACAAACTGTAGAAAAGATAGAGCATTGATGACATTAAACTATCATAAGCTTACCGATAAGTTTAGCAATATATTTTTTAGAAAGATTTCGGAAAATGGAAAGCGAATAAATAAATACAAAAATGCAATATCAAGTTTGAGCCTATCGGCTCAAACTGTTATTGTTTTTGAAAATGAAAAATCTGAAATTGAAGATGCTATTCTCGCAGGAATTTCTATTAATAAAATTTTAAGTCTTTAAACTATGAAGTCATTTACAATTAAACAAAATGAATACTTAAATCAAGATACCCAAGGTTATTATCACACTGATTATGTTGCGTACGAAAACCGTGATGAAGTCGATAATTATCCAATGTATATTCTTACCTTAAAAAATGACCTTGAACGTAAATGGTGGTTATCTAAACTACAAAATGCACAAAGTGAATTATTGAAAGTTCTTCTAAAAGACCTACCTAATATTTTAAAAGAAAGTAAATTAGAAAAAATGACGGTTTGTGTTGTTCCAAGAGCTAAAGCTGATAATACATATCGTCAAGACCAACTACTTTTCAAAGCAACTGTTAAAGATGCAGTTAATCAATTAGGCAATGATTTTAAAGATGGAACAAATTTTATAGCAAGAAATAAAAATACCAAAACAACACACTTAAGAAAAGCTGTTGATGGTTTTGTTAATGATGGTTCAGAACCATATTCAGGTATAAGTGTCGCAACGTGTCACTTTTCAAATAATATTAAAGGGCTTGACATACTTTTGATAGATGATATCTACACAAAAGATGTAGATATTGATGAAGATATGATACAAGCATTACTAAATTGTGGTGCAAATTCAGTAACTTTCTATTCAATTGGAAAAACTATTGACCACTAAACAGATTTTATCTTTTAAACTATTAATATGAAATACACAGACAACGCAATAAATATTATAACTACTAAAACCTATAAAGGAATTGGTAGGGCTTGGATTGTTAAATATTTGAAAGGCAATGAAAGTGTCGATAAAATTGTATCATTAATAAATAACAACTCAAAGCAAGAAGAATTAATAACAGTTGATGATTTCGAGTTTAACAAAAACCAAACTATAAATCAAATCGAAATATTTGAAGATAGTTGTGATGGTCTTGTCGCAATCGGAGATAGAAACTTTCCAAAATATAGAGGAAATGTGAAAGAAAGTGAAAGACCAATATTTCTTTTTTATAAGGGAGATTTAAGTTTAATTGACTTTGATAATAATAATGTAACTGTTATTGGACTTCTAAATCCTGACGAAAGAATAGAAAGTAGAGAACAAAAAATAGTTTCAGAAATTGTAAAAAAAGGGATTACAATTGTGAGTGGTTTAGCATTTGGCTGTGATAGTATCGCTCATAAACAAGCACTTATTGGAGGAAAAACTGTTGCTTTTTTGCCAAGTCCACTTTATAAAATAATGCCAGCAAAAAATAAGAGTTTAGCATTCGAGATAGTTCAAGAAGGCGGACTTTTAGTGTCTGAATATTTTGACGAGCATAAATCAGGAATGGATTTAAGTAGTCGATATAAAGACCGTGACAGATTACAAGCATTATATTGTGATACTATAATTTTGGCTGCAAGTTATGCTCAAGATACCGCTGAAAGATGGAAATTATTTGGTCAAAAATTGGACAGCGGAGCAAGATTGGCGATGGGATTTGCAAAAGACTATAATATCCCAAGAGCTGTTATGTATGACCAAAATCTTGATGCTAATAATCCAATGTTCGATTTAAATCGCGAGTTAATTAATGCCGACAAATCAGTTACAACTTTGACTCAAAAAAGTTTGGAAGATATTATAGACAATATTGATTTAAATAAAGAAAAGGCAATTAGACAAAACAATTTTCAGACTGAATTATTCGGATAAATGCTAAATAGAAACAAGCGGAATGGAACAACACCTGCACCTAACAATGTATATAAAAAATTGCTGTTAAGTGTTTAATCCAAAGGTCTTTTTTTATTTTTTAGGTCAGTTCTAAACCGAAAATTTTGCGCTTATTTACACGCAACTTTTCATATACTTAAACGTTAGCGAAAACCTTAAAAAACCTCTTCAATTTTAATGGAATTTCCATTAAACACAATCACGTCTTGTTCTTGTTTTCCTAACAACAATTTACCAATTGGCGAAGAAATAGAAATTGCAAAATAATCTTTACCACAAGCTGTTAGCTTGCCTGCTGAAATGGATAAAAAATAATTGGCTTTATCTGTTTTTATAATATTTCCTAAATGAGCAGTTTTAGATTGTTTTGATATGTCAATTCTATTTAAAATCTCTTTCATTTGAGTAATTCCAGCCAATTGCTGACCCGCTTTTTCCATTTCTAATTGCAACATGGCACGTCCTGTTTCGTGTTTATCGCCAGCAGAACTTTTGGTTTCAGATTGTAGTGCTTTTTGGTTAGATGAAATTACTTCTTCTATATTCTGTAAACGTCTGTTTACAAAAGCTTCACATTGTTTAAAAAGTGCTTCTTTTAAATTCATTTTCTAAAATAAATGCAAAAGCTCCAAAATTTCCATGGTGTGAGATAGAGCATGATTTTGTGAGTTTTTTTTCGTTATAATAATAGGTTGGAGCTCCAATACTTGATTTTCTTTTTTCTATTTTTTTTGGTAAAAAGCCTGTTATTTCAGCAAGTTTTGATTTGACGTCATTATCAATCGTTTTTTGGAATCCAATATTAAAAAAGTTGGCTACTTTTTTTTGCTGGTTTTTCGCTATTGTGTGCAAATAAAAATCCTTAAAAACAGTGGTTGTGTAAAATGTGATATCTTCAAAAACCACCATTCCTTTATCCTTAGAAATTAAACTACATTCAAATTTTTTAGGAGCAAAAAAACGTTTTTCAATTGTTTGAGTATAACATTTGTATACAGCCTCTTTCATCGACCAAAAATGCCATACTTGTAAAAAGGAATCATTGGTATTTAAAATAATTTCTTGTTCATTTTTAGTGAATTGCTTCTCTAAAAACCCTTTTCGTTTCCAATCGCTTTGGGTTTTCGCCAAATTTAAATCAACAATATCATTTCCAATATTAGGCATTCATTTTTTCTTGTATAATTGCTACAGTTGCTTTTACAGATAACATTTTTTCCATAGCATCATTATCAATTTCGATGTCAAATTCATCTTCTACATCCAAAATAATATCTACTAAATTGGCAGAATTTATTTCTAAATCATTTATAAAATCTGTTTCTTCAGATATGTTTTTAAAACCTTCTTCATTTTGAACATAAGGCTTTACAATCGTAGTTAGTTTTTTTATGATTTCTTCTTTTGTCATTTTATGTTGTAATTTGTTTTCAGACCTCAAAGGTTTTAAAAACCTGTGAGGTCTTTTTCTCAAAATTCTGAATATTTCTTAAAGATAACACAAGCATTTACATCACCAAAACCAAAACTTGCTTTTGCTAATATATTGATGTTTTTTTCAATGGTTTTTTGCGGGATTTTATCTGCAGCAATCAACGCTAAAATTTCTGGATGCACATCTTCACAATTGATATTTGGAAACACAAACTGCTCTTTAATTTGTAACACAGAAGCCACAGACTCAATAGCGCCAGCTCCAGATAAACAATGTCCAACCATCGATTTTAAGGAATTTATAAGAGGAAAATTAGTTCCTGTTCTTTGCAATGCTTTTGTCCAATTTTCCACTTCTAAACTATCTTTAGAAGTGGCTGTTAAATGACCATTTATGGCATCAATTTCATCTGCAGAAATATTGGCATCTAAAATGGCATCTGTAATACATTTTTGAACAGCTGTAGCATTTGGAGCAGTTAAAGTACCCCCATTTCTTTGACCTCCAGAATTGATGTTGCCACCCAAAACCTCTGCGTAAATGGTGGCATTTCTTTCTAAAGCACTTTCTAAAGATTCTAAAACCAAAGCGCCTCCTCCACTACCAGGAACAAAACCAGATGCAGTTGCGCTCATGGGTCTTGAGCCTTTTTCTGGAGTTTGATTGTGTTTGTAAGTCATGACTCGCATTGCGTCAAAACCGCCCCAAGTGTATAAACTGCTGTCGCTAGAACTTCCTACCAACATTCGTTTTGCATTTCCGTTTTTTATGCGCTCAAAACCCATTAACAACGCTTCTGTTCCTGTGGTACAAGCAGATGAATTTGTGGTAACTTGATTTCCAAAACCTAAAATTCCGCCTAGATATGCTGAAATTCCACTTGCCATAGTTTGTATTACAGAAGTACTTCCTAAACGTCTTACATTTTGGTCGTCAATTTTATAAATCGCTTCTCGAAACTTTTCAATTCCTGATGTTCCAGTGCCAAAAATTAGTCCTGAATTATAATCTAAATCCGAGTTTTCATCAACCGAAAAACCAGCATCTTTCCAAGCATCAATTCCTGATATTACTCCATATAAAATCGATGTGGAATTGAATCCACGTAGTTGTAAAGGAGTTAAATACTCGTTCTTTTTTTCTTCGGAAATAGTTGGAATTCCGCCAATACAACAAGAAAATCCTTTGTCTTTTAATTCTTGGTGAAAGGTAATGCCAGAAGTTCCCGATTTTATGGCTTTTGTGAATTCAGTCAACCCAACTCCATTTGGTGCAACAACTCCTAAACCTGTTATAACAACTCTATTTTTCATTTTATTTGGCAATTATCATTCCTGAAATACTTCCTCTACAAACGAGTTCGTTTTTGGAATTCATCATTTTAACAGAACATTTTAGTTTATTGAATCTAAAATATTCTTTTGTGGAAATTACGGTTACTTTTTCTTTGGGTAAAACTGGTAAAAAGAAATCAACTTCATTAGAAGTTAAAGCAATTTGTGGTTTTTTTGCTGATGAAATTTCATTTTTCAACAAAAAAATACCTAAACAAACCACACCAATTTGTGCCATGGTTTCTGTTAAAATTACACCTGGTGTAATAGGATTTTCTTTAAAATGACCTTCGTAAAAAAATTCGTTTTGTTGAAATGTGTAGTTTCCTATAATTCCGTTTTCTGAAACATCAGAAATTTCATCAACAAACAAAAATGGTTTTTGATAGGGTAATAGTTTGATAATTTCTGATGATTTCATGTGTTAACCTTTTACCATTCTAACAAAATTCGTTGCGCAGAAAATCCAGGACCAAAACTTAACATAATTCCACGTTCGCCTTTTGCAGGGCTTCTATCCATAAAACGCTCTAAAACGTACAAAACTGTGGCACTTGACATGTTTCCATACAAACGCAACACCTCTTTTGTATCGTTGATATTTTTACCTAAAACACCAAACAAATCTTCAACTGTTTGCACAATTTTTTTTCCTCCTGGATGAAAAATTAAATGGTCAATATCATCAATAGTCAAGTTGTTATTTTCTAAAAAAGGATGAATAATTTCTGGAAAATGATCCGAAATTTTTTGTGGAACTTCTTTATCTAAAATCATTTGCAAACCCGTATTTACCAATTTAAAACCCATCATGTGTGTCGCATCATAAAAATGATACATGGCTTCGTCTACAATGATTGGACCTTGATCTTCTTCATAAGAAGATAAAATTACTGCTGAAGCTCCATCACCAAAAATGGCTGCAGAAACAATGTTAGTCATCGAAAAATCGTCTAACTGAAACGTTGCTGTTGGTGCTTCTATTGCAATAACTGCAGCTCTTTTATTTGGGTTCGCTTTTAAGAAATTTTTCGCATAAATAATTCCAGAAACACCTGCTGCACAACCCATTTCTGTAACTGGCAAACGCACAATATCTTGTTTCATTCCTAAGGAATTTATCAAATACGCATCAACAGAAGGAATCATAATACCTGTACAACTTACAGTAATGATATAATCTACATCAGTTGCTTTTAAATTGGCTTTTTCTAACGATTTTTTGAGTGATTTTTCTGCTAACTGAACAACTTCTCTCGTATAAATATCATTTTTTTCTTCAAAAGAAGTGGCTGTAAAAACTTCTTCTGGATCCATAATAGAGTAACGTTTGTCAACTCCTGCACCTTCAAAAAGTTTGATGACTTTTCGTTGAAAACGTTCTTCTTGATCTTGCATCCATATTTTTACAAACGGAATAATGTCTTTCGTTTCTCTATAATATTTTGGGAGTTGCTTTGCAACGGATGTTATTTTTACGTTCATTTATTTTTTTATTATCCACAGAAAACGAAAAGCCCATTTCCATTGAATTCTTGGTTTTACTTTTAATTTTGTTGACATTCTCTCTAAATCACCTCTTTTAAATCCTCTTAAAACTGATGTTAATCCATCTTCTATAATCATTTTATTAGAGATAAAAATAGATAATAGCATAAATAAATAATATGCTAATTTATGTCGGTGCAAATCGTTTACCACAATTCCTATCTTGGTTTGTTTTAACGTGTTTCCTAAAAACGGAACTAGTTCTGGTTCTTTAAAATGATGCAAGAATAACGTCGCTAAAACTACATCAAAGGTTCTATTTTTAAAATCATCAGAAAAAATATCTTGTGTTTCAAAACTCAATTCAGGATAATTTACAGACAATTCATTTGCATAATCAATCGCAGTTGGGTTGGCATCTACTCCAATCAATTTAAATTTATAATTATGTTTTCTACCAAATTTTGCCACATCTCGTAAAATATCTCCATGACCACAACCCACATCTATAATGGTAATTTCTTCTTCTTTTGGCTGATGTTTCAAAAGAGACTGTAAGCCATTTACAGTCACTTTATTTCCACCTAACCACCTGTTTATATTCTCTAATTTATCTAACGTATCTCGTAACAAATCGCCACCAATAGAAAAATCGTCCATCAATTCTTCTTTATCTGATCTCTGTTTGGTGCTGATGAAAAAATCCATTAGTTATTAATTCGTTTTCCGTGAGTTTGTTTGATAATGATGGGCAACAAAAACGGCATTTTCTTTAAGATTGATAGTAAAAATGATGCTATTTTGTCTTTTCGAAACAACATCGCAATAAAGTGACCTGCTTGTAAACGCCATTTAAATTGTTTGTTCCACTGTCTAATATACTGTTTTTCGAGTTCCTTTCTTGATTCGATTTTACCATTTGAGTAATTTAGAATCAATTTAGATGCAATTTGTGCAGATTGAATGGCCATACTCATTCCATTTCCACAAAGTGGATGAATCATTCCTGCAGCATCTCCACACATGATGATGTGATTTTCCACAGGCTTTTTAGTTTCAAACGAAATTTGACTGATAGACAATGGTTGCTCCCAAACTGTTTTTGAGTTTTGAAATACCTCTTTTAAAAACTTATTTTTGAAAACCACATTTTCTTGAAAATCGTCAATATTTTTATACTTTTTGAATGCTGAAAAACTGGTAATGTAACATAAGTTTATCGTGTTATTTTCTACTTTAGAAACGCCACAATAACCGCCTTTAAAATTATGAAGCGCCACCAAATCTGATGGAAAATCTCCTTTTACATGCATTTTTACACCCAAATAAGGCGATTTTTTCTGGATAAAATCACGCTCCATTTTTACGTCTAATAAAGAACGTTTCCCAAAAGCACCAATGCAAATTTTTGATTTAAAAGAGTCGTTTTCTTTTGTTTCTATTGTGAATTCATCTTCTTTAAAATCAACATTTAAAACAGAATCATGTAAAATTACAACGCCATTTTCTTTTGCTTTTTCTGATAAAACAAAATCGAATTGGTAACGCGAAATTCCAAATCCACCCAAAGGTAATTTTGCTGAAATCACTTTATTTTTTGTTGTAGATAGTTGAAAATTATCAATTTTAACAGCACCAAAATCAAACGGATTTATCTCTAAAAATTCTAAATATGGTAAAACTTCATTCGAAATATATTCGCCACAAACTTTGTGTTTTGGGTATTCGTTTTTTTCAATTAGTAAAACCTTTTTTCCAAATTTTGATAAATGAATAGCGTTGCACAAACCAGCCAAACCACCTCCAATTATAATTATTTCAAAAGTTGTTTTTTCTTGAGTCATTAATCTAATAATTCTGCTAATTCCTTACCAACCAAACTTCCAATTGCAACACCCATTCCTCCTAAACGAACTCCGCAAAAAACGTTATTAGAAATTTGTTTTACAATGGCTTTTTTCTGATTGCCAACACCCATAACTCCACTCCATCTATGCTCAATTTCAAAATTTGTATTTGGTAAAATCGTTTCTTTTAAAATTTTTTCTAATTGATTTTGAATAATTTTTGTCTGTCCGAATTCAGAAGTTTCTTCGGTTTTAAAATCAAGATTTCTGCCTCCGCCAAACAGAATTCTATTATTTATATTTCTGAAATAATAATATCCTTTGTCTAAATGGAAAGTGCCTTTAATATTCAGATTTTTAATGGGCTTTGTAATCAGTACTTGTGCTCTTGCAGGTTGTACTTTTTCATTTAAAAGCTGATTTGCAAATCCGTTTGTAGCAATACATAATTTATTGGTTTTAAAATTGATTTTATCCGTTTTTACTTCAACTTGATTTCCACTTTCAACAAAACTTTCTACAGAAATGTTGTTGAGAATTTTAACGCCTAATTTTTGTACTTTTTGTAATAGTTGAAAAGCCATTTTTCCTGTATCAATTTGCCCTTCAAAATTATTTACAATGTATTTAGGATGAATTTTTTGAAATCCAAAAACATTTTCTGATTCTGAAAAAACATCACTCTTAAAAATAGGTTTTAACAATTGATTCATTTCATCTTTTCTTGAAATACATTCTTCAAAAAAGGCTTCGTTTTCACACAATTCAAAACCTTTATTTTGTTGAAAATCGATATTTTTATCGCCTAAATTTTTTCGTAATAATTGTAACCCTTTCCAGCGTTTATCAACCAAATTATAAACCTCTTGTTCTGTGTGAGAATTTAAATCGTCTATCAATTCAGAAAGACTTCCAAAACAAGCAAAACCAGCGTTTTTTGTACTGGCTCCTTGAGGTAACATTCCTTTTTCGAGAATTAGAATATTGGATTTTGGATGTTTTTTCTTTAATTCTAAAGCACAATTTAAACCTACAATTCCACTACCAACGATGGTAAAATCGATGTTTGTAAACCATTCTTTTAATTCCCAATAACTGTAGTTCATTTAGAGTTGTTTTTCAAAGCAAATACTGTTTTCCATATTTTTGTATTGCCCATAATTTAGAATAACTGTATAATCACATTTTTTATAAAATTGTACTGCTTCTACTTGTCTTTTTCCTGTTTCTAAAACACATTTTTTGTATCCTAATGCTACTGCCCAAACTTCTAATTCTGAAAGAATTTTTCGTGCAATTCCTTTACCTCTGTATTCTGGAAAAACATACATACGTTTTACTTCCATAGAAATATTGTTGAACTTTTTAATAGCACCACAACCAACAGGAATCTTCACTTGTGCTGAATTTATTTCAGTATCAACATAAACTACAACCACATATTTTAAAACATCAATATTATTAAATTGATTGTAAAAATCGTGTTCATCTCCATCCGTTATTTTTAAATAAGCATCTAATTCTTTTACCAAATTGATAAAATCTTTATTTTCTGAATTTGTTCTGATAATTTTCATGTTTATTTTATGTTTTTAATATCAAAAAAGAAAAGAATACAAACTAGCTAACTTATGGATTCCTGTTTTCACAGGAATTACATACTGCTGATAAAATACTTAAAAACGCTGTGCGTTAAAAATCAAACTTTAACTGTACCCAAACTGGTTCTTTAATTTCTGTGTTTAAGTTCCCGAAAGAAATTCCTAATAAACGCACAGAATTTACCAATTTATCTTGAAATAACAACTCTTTTACCACAGGAAAAAAATCTTTTTTCTTTTGCATAAAATATGTTTTTGTTTTGCTTCTCGTTTGCTGTGTAAAGTCGGAATATTTAATCTTTAAGGTGATGGTTTTTCCTTTCGTATCGTTTTTTAGCATTCTTCTTTCCAATTCATCTGCAATTTTATCTAACTTTTCAATCATAAAAATTTCTGATGAAATGTTTTCACTAAACGTTCTTTCTGCTGCTAAAGACTTGCGAATTCTATTAGGTTTTACAGCGCTATTATGAATACCTCGAACAATATTGTAATAATGGGTACCAGATTTTCCGAATAAAGTTACCAATTCTTCCAGCGATTTTTTCTTTAAATCATTTCCAACAAAAATGCCCAAATTATACATTTTTGCAGCAGTAACTTTACCAACTCCATAAAATTTATTTACGGGTAATTCTTCTAAGAATTTAATAACCTCTTCTGGATGAACCGTTTTTTGCCCATTAGGTTTGTTGATATCTGAAGCTACTTTTGCAATAAATTTGTTAATGGAAATTCCTGCAGAAGCTCGTAAACCTGTTTCGTCATAAATTCTCTGGCGAATTTCTCTAGCAATATCGTTTGCAGACGGGTTTCCCTTTTTGTTTTCGGTAACGTCTAAATAAGCTTCATCCAGAGAAAGTGGTTCAACCAAATCTGTATACTCGTAAAAAATTTCTCTAATTTTTGCTGATAGCTCTTTATAGCGTGCAAAATCAGATTTTACAAAAATTAAATGTGGACATTTTTTCTTCGCTAAAACATTACTCATCGCAGATTTTACACCAAATTTTCGTGCTTCATAACTTGCTGCAGAAACTACACCTCTATCTCCACCACCACCAACTGCAATAGCTTTACCTCTTAATTCTGGGTTGTCTAATTCTGCTACAGAGGCATAAAATGCATCCATATCTACATGAATAATTTTTCTATATTTATTTTTAGCTTCCAATGAATGTAAAAATACGACATCTAGTGCCTAGTTACCAATTATGAAAACTCAAAATTTTAGTGTATATTTATGGTAAATTAAAATGATATGTTATTCCCCCATAAACGCATTTTTTTAGTTTTCGTGTTCTTATTAATTTCCTCTAAATGTATAGCTCAAACTGAGTTTATAACAACATGGCAAACTACAACCGCAGGCGAAACCATAACCATACCAACTACTGGAGTTGGATATAGTTACAATGTAAATTGGGGTGATGGTTCAAGTGATTTAACGACATATACAGGTAACGCTTCACATACTTATACAACTGCAAATACTTATACTGTTACCATAACAGGTACATTTAATAGAATTTATTTTAATGCCACTGGAGATAAAGATAAGATTTTATCTGTAGAACAATGGGGTACAAATCAAGTTTGGACGAGTATGTCTAGAGCTTTTGATGGTTGTTCAAATTTAGTAATTAATGCTTCTGATACACCTAATTTAACTTCTTGCTTGACTACTTTAAGAATGTTTAGAGATGCTACTGCAATTGGAACTGGTAGTACAACAAATTGGAATAGTTGGAATATGAGTAACCTAACAAACATTGCTCAAATGTTTAGAAACTGCACTTCATTTAATGAAGATATTAGTAATTGGGTAGTAAGTGGGGTTACAAATTTTAATAATTTGTTTAATGGAGCTTCATTATTTAATCAAGATATTTCTGGATGGACAACGACCTCTGCAACCACCATGAATAATACTTTTAGAAATAGTGCATTTGACCAAGATATTAGCGGTTGGGATGTTAGTGGTGTTACATCTATGAATAATATATTTCAGGGAGCTAAATTATCTTTAGCAAATTATAATGCTCTTTTAATTGGCTGGGAGGCACAAACATTGCAAACAGGAATTGCTTTTCATGGAGGAAGTTCTAAACATTGCTCTCCTGCAGCAATCGCAGCAAAAGCTAGTATAATTGCTACTTATAGTTGGACTTTTACTGATGGAGGAGAATTAACCTCTTTCACTTGGACTGGAAGTACAGACAGTAATTGGTCTGAAACTACAAATTGGTTGGATGGTTACGTGCCTGAATGTAGTTTAAATGTAACTATACCAACAGCTACAAATTATCCTAATATTGATATCAGTACAACTGCAAATATAAATGATTTGACCATAAACTCTGGAGCTTCACTTTCTGTGTCTGGGGCTTTGACTGTAAATGGTAATCTTACTACCAATAGTGGTTTATCTTTAAATTCTGGTAGTTCTTTAATTATTTCTGGAACTTCTACTGGCAACCTAACTTACACAAGAGATATTGCGAATGGACAAAAGTATTACAACGCATCTCCTCCAGTTGTTGGTGAAACAGTTGAAAACTTTATTAGTAGTAATACTTTAAACACAGGAAATGGTAATGTTGGTTTGTATTATTATGATAATAGCACAACTATGGGCTTCGCTGGAACTGGTTACATATTTTATCAACCAAGTTCTACAGGTTCTTTAACTAACGGAAAAGGTTATGGAGTACAACTTTCAAGCACTGGAAGTATTAGTTTTACAGGAAATATGCCAACAACAGATGTTTCAATTTCTGTTTCAACAGGAACTATTGATAATTCCAATTTAATTGGAAATCCTTTTCCATCTTATTTACCCGCAAATTCAAATGCCAACGCAAATAATTTACTAAGCAACAACACAAGCGTTTTAAGTGAAGAAACACTTTGGCTTTGGGACAATACAATCGATGATTATGTTACCATAAATAATGCTTCTGCAGCAAGGTTTATTGCACCAGGACAAGGTTTTTTTGTTGATGCTTCTGGAAGTGGAACTTTTAATTATTTAGAATCATGGCAAAGTCACCAAGCAACAGATGTTTTTAATAAAATAGAAAATCAAATTTTTTCTTTAGAACTAGTTGTATCTAATTTAGACAATTATAAAAAAAATACTAACATTTTTTATTATAAAAACAAAACAACTGGGTTTGATAATGGCTATGATAGCTCACAGTTTTCTGGTGTAGGAAACTTAAATATATATACAAAACTTGTAAGTGATATTAATAGTAAAAATTTGGCTATTCAAACCTTACCAAATAGTAATTTTGAAAACAATATTATTCCTGTTGGAATTAAAGGAGATAGACAAATTGATTTCAAAATTATTTCTCAAAACAAACCAGAAGGAATCAACATTTATTTAGAAGATCGTTATTTAAATACCTTTACAAAACTAGAAGAAAACAAGAATATTTCTATAGATTTAGACGAAGGCTATGATGGAGTTGGTCGTTTTTTTCTTCATACAAGTTATAAAACGTTAAACATTAAAAATGAAAGTTTACAAAATGTAAATATTTTTATCTCGGAAAATAAAACACTAAATATTAAGGGAGCTTTAGAAAACGTTACAAAACTTACTGTTTTTGATGTTTTAGGGAAAAAGTTAAAAGAAATTGCTTTGGAAAATAATGATAGAAATAAAAAAGTTTCTCTTTTAAATTTTAAAAATGGTGTTTACATTTTAAAATTAAACTCAAAAAAAGGAATGTTTTCAAAAAAAATATTTCTTAAATAAGCTTAATTGTTATTTATAAAATCAATACAAGTTGTAGTAACCTCTTTTAATGCTTTCGTCATTTCTTCTTTTTCCCAAGGGTGAGAAACATTAAAAACATGATCTGCATTTTTAATGATTTTTAGCGTGCTTTTAGGGTTCCAAGAATGTATTTTTTTTGCTTCTTCTACAGAAATTGAAGTGTCTGTATTTCCATGAATTATTAAGTGTGGAACTGTAATTTTTTTTGCTGACCTTTCAATATTTAATCGTTCTTCGTTTTCTTTAAAATTAATATAAAACTGATAAAAATGTGGCATTTTTTGTTTTGTTCGTCCGTTTAAAACATATTTTACTCCTGTTTTTTTCCAATTTTCTAAATCGCCAATTGTTGAACTTCTTGAACCAAAATCGCAAACTGCAGCCAAAGAAATTAGTTTTTTAACACGAGAATCTTCAGCAGTTTTTATAGTAACAATTCCTCCTCCTCTACTATGACCGATGATTGAAATGTCATTAATATTTATTTCATTTTTAAAATCTGAATTGTTAGATATCCAATCTAAAATACTTTCTAAATCGTCTAATTCTTTAATGTAATTATTGTTTCCAAAAGCTTCTAAATCTGGAAAATCTATAGGTTGCTCCAAAGTACCTCCATTGTGTGAAAAATTGAATTTTACAAAGAAAAAACCAGCTTCAGCAAATGCTTTTGCCATTAAATTCCAAGCACCCCAATCTTTAAACCCTTTGTATCCGTGACAAAAAACGACTACGTTTTTGGGTTGATGTGTTTCTTTGTAAAAAACGTCTGTAATAATTGGTTTTTCATGTTTTCCTTCAACAATAAAGTTTTTTAAAGTTTTCATTAACAATAGGTTATTTATAAATTAAATAAATAAGATTTCCAAGAGCTACAACTCCTGTTAAACATCCTAAAATAAAATCCATTTTAGTAGCAATATATTGTAATTTATGTTCAATTTTTTCTGCAACAATTGCGTATATAGAGTATAGAGTAAATGAACCTAAAGTAGATCCAATAGAAAAATAAAATGCATTTAATAATGAGTATTCAAAATATTGTAACCCTATTAAAAGTGATATAGATGTGAAATAAAAAGGAATTGCAATTGTGTTTAATGAAGACATCATTATTCCATGAAAATATGCCTTAGATTTTGGAATTTCCTGCTTTTCTTTGATAACTTTTGATGTAAAATGCAATCGAAAAAAATTGATAGACAATAAAAATAAAATTCCTGTTCCTATTTTTTGAATCAGCGTGATATATTCTGAGTTTTTCATTAAAATGCTAGCCAAATAAGCTCCAATATTCGCTTGAAAAAACAAAATAGTTGCATAACCACCAATTAAATAAAAAGCAGCTTTTTTTCCATTTCTTAAACTAAATTTTACAACTGTTAAATTTAAAAAACTAGGAGTAATACTGCCTCCAGCAGCAATAAAAAAACCAAAAAGGATAAAAATTAGTACGTTCATAAAATATTTTAGATGCACAAATAAACGAAAAAACGCATCAAGATATTGATGCGTTTCCAATTTATAGTAACTTATAAAGGTTTTTTAAATAACACCTTGTGCTAACATTGCGTCTGCAACTTTTACGAAACCTGCAATATTTGCTCCTCTAATGTAATCAATTGATCCATCTTCGTTTTCACCATATTTTACACATGAATCATGAATGTCTTCCATAATATCTTTTAATCTAGAATCTACTTCTTCTCTAGACCAAGAAATTCTTAAAGAATTCTGGCTCATTTCTAATCCAGAAGTTGCTACTCCACCAGCATTAGATGCTTTTCCTGGAGCAAACAAAATTTTTCCTTTTTGAAATTCATGAATTGCATCTGGTGTAGAAGGCATGTTTGCACCTTCAGAAACACACATACAACCATTTTTAATTAATTGTTTTGCTTCGTCTCCATTCAACTCATTTTGAGTGGCACATGGTAAAGCAATATCACATTTTACAGACCAAGGTCTTTCGCCTTCAAAATACTTTGCATCTGGATATTTATCTACATACTCGCTTATTCTACCACGTTTTTCGTTTTTAATATGCATTATATGCTTCAATTTCTCAGTATCTATACCATCTTCATCTAAAATATAACCTCCAGAATCTGATAACGTTAAAATTGTTGCGCCTAATTCGATTGCTTTTTCTGCAGCAAATTGAGCAACATTTCCAGAACCAGAAATTACTACTTTTTTACCATCAAAAGAATCGTCTTTACGTTGTAACATATTTTGTGCAAAATATACCGTTCCATAACCTGTAGCTTCTGGTCGTATTAAAGAACCACCCCAAGATTGTCCTTTTCCTGTTAAAACTCCAGTAAATTCGTTATTTAGTTTTTTATACATCCCAAACATAAAACCAATTTCTCTTGCTCCAACACCAATATCTCCAGCAGGAACATCTGTATTAGGGCCAATATGTCTGAATAATTCGCTCATAAAAGCGTGACAAAAACGCATAATTTCGTTGTCTGATTTCCCTTTTGGATCAAAATCAGAGCCACCTTTTCCACCACCCATTGGCAATGTGGTTAATGAGTTTTTAAATACTTGTTCAAAAGCTAAAAACTTTAAAATACTTGCATTTACTGTTGGATGAAAACGCAAACCTCCTTTATATGGGCCAATTGCCGAATTCATTTGTATTCTGTACCCTCTATTTACTTGAATCTCTCCATCATCATCTACCCAAGAAACACGAAAAGAAATTAATCTTTCTGGCTCTACCATTCTTAATAAAATATTTTTTCCGTGATAAATATCGTGATTAACAATATAAGGTATTACAGTTTCTGCTACTTCTTGAACGGCTTGTAAAAATTCTGGCTCATGGTTATTTCTACTTTTAACCATTTCCATAAACTCATTTATTTTTAACTCCATAGTTTTAAATATGATTTTTTACGAATTATATAAAAATTTAATATAACAAAGATAGGTAATTTATAATTTGACAAAATAAAAAATATATTTTATTTAACTTGTTTTTAACCTTATTTCAATCGATTTCGGAAGCTGTTATGGTTTTTTAGGTTTTAGGTTGATAAAACTCTACAAAAAACACTAAATTTGTGGCTCAATTTTACCCGAAAATGTTAGATAAAGTAAAAGAACTTATTGGAGATGTAAAAGCGTTTAACGCAACCACTAAAGATGAAGTTGAGGCGTTTAGAATTAAATATTTAGGAAGCAAAGGCTTGCTAAAAGATTTATTTGCTGAATTTAAAAATGTAGATGCAGAACTTCGAAAAGATTTCGGACAAGCTTTAAACAATTTAAAGAAATCTGCAGAAGGAAAAGTAGCGGAATTAACAGATGCTTTAGAAAGTTCTTCGAGTCAACAATCATTTTACGGCGATTTAACGCGTCCTGCAGAACCAATTGAATTGGGTTCTCGTCATCCAATTTCATTAGTAAAAAATCAAATTATAGAGGTTTTTAACAGAATTGGTTTCACAGTTTCTGAAGGTCCAGAAATTGAAGACGATTGGCATAATTTTACTGCATTGAACTTGCCAGAGTATCATCCTGCAAGAGACATGCAAGACACGTTTTTTATTGAACAAGATCCAGATATTTTATTAAGAACACACACCTCTTCTGTGCAAGTGCGTTACATGGAAGAAAACGAACCACCAATTCGTACAATTTCTCCAGGAAGAGTTTTTAGAAATGAAGATATTTCTGCAAGAGCACATTGTATTTTTCATCAAGTAGAAGGTTTGTATATAGATACTGATGTTTCTTTTGCCGATTTAAAACAAACACTTTTGTACTTTACAAAAGAGATGTTTGGAAAGTCGAAAATACGTTTACGTCCATCTTATTTCCCATTTACTGAACCAAGTGCAGAAGTAGATATTTATTGGGGATTAGAAACTGAAACCGATTACAGAATTACAAAAGGTACTGGTTGGTTAGAAATTATGGGTTGTGGAATGGTAGATCCAAACGTACTTAAAAACGCCAATATAGATCCAACAAAATACTCTGGTTACGCCTTTGGAATGGGAATAGAGCGTATTGCAATGTTATTGTATCAAATACCAGATATTAGAATGTTCTACGAAAATGATAAACGTTTCTTAGAACAATTTAAGTCGGTAATTTAATGAATTACTTCACACAATTTTGGGATGAAGGAAGAGATGATGAATACTCTAACTGGGGAAACTCTACTTGGTATTTTGAGACCAATGATGCTGACGAAATTTTGAAACAAATTACTGTATATCAAAATGGAAAAGTTTTAAAATATAGCGAAGAAAACCCAAAAGATAAATTTGGAAATTTAGGTGAACATACCTTAACAATCGAAGATTGTGATGGTACCCAAATTTCTAAGGAAGCTTTTTATAAAATTTGGTAACCTAAACCAATAGTTGGTATACTTTTTGAAATATTATTTCTAAAATAAATACAATGAAAAATATACTTTTAATTTTTTGTACAATTCTTATGGTTTCTTGTAGTACAAATTCAGAAAATAAGAAAACGAAAGCAGACTTTTTAAACGATATTAAAGGAACTTGGACTGTTTCTAAAATAGCAAATATTACCAAAGAAGAACTTACCAACCATCAAAAAACTCCTTTTATTACCATAGAAGAAGAAAAAGTAAATGGTAATAATGGTTGTAATAACTTCTTTTCATCTATAAATACTATTGAAGAAAAAAACATCGAATTTTCTATGTTTGGTGAAACAAAAATGATGTGTGCAGAAATGAAAATTGCTGATGCTTTTGGTTCATTATTATCAAAAATAGATACCTATTCTGTTGACGATAAAACATTAACTTTCTTTAATGCTGAAGGACAAAAAATACTCGTTTTTACAAAATAATAACCTTTTAATTATTTTGAAATAAATTCAGCATATATGAAAAAAGACATTAAAATACCAGAAGTTACCAACGTAGAAATGGCTGTTGTTTATGAGTTTAACGATATTTACAACACCAATGATTGGAATGTATATCTTATCAACAATAAAAATGTTGATTTAGAAATGGTAGTGATTGTTTCACAAGGTTTTTCGGAGAAAAAAACGACTTCTTTATTGCGTAAAAAAGTAGAAAAACTCCCAGCAAATTCTTTTGCAAAAATTGAGTTTATGCAACCAGAACTATTCAAACTAAACAATCGTTTTCAAGTAACTTTTTTCGAAGGAAATACTTTGTATGAAAAAACATTTTTATTCAAAAAAAACACGGTTAAAGAAGGTGCTTTAAGAGAAATTCCTGAATTGAAAAAACGTGGGGTTTTGGTGAAGTAAATTAATCAAAATCAGCTTCTAGTTTAATCAGGTTTGCAATATCTTTATTTAAGTATTTAATACTCACTTTTGGTGGAATTGAAATTTCAATACAGGTTTCTGCAAAAACTAAACTTTCTGATGATAATTTTGATTGAAATTCATTAGACATCAATAATGATTTTAAAATCAATTTAAACATTTTCTTATCTCTGTATTCCTCATTTAAAATATCGATTTCATTCTGATTAATTTCCTTAAATCTACTAAAATGAATTTCCACTGAGGGCGGAATTGAAACTCCAACAATTAATCTATTTGTTCTAAAACCTGCTTTTTCTAATAATGGTAAAACACTAAAAACATCTTTAACATAATCAATAAACTTGTTTTTTGTATTCGTTCCTAAATCTCCGATTTTAGAAAGTCCGTTTTTAAGTTGATCTATAATTTGGTCAGCACCATCACTTATTGTTTTCGTTGTTTTTTTAAATATTTTGTTCTCTTTCATAAAATTTATTTTACCCAAAAAACCCAATAATCAAATACAAAATAACAGTGATTGCGCCACCAACCAAAGCATAAGGTAATTGTGTTTTTACATGATCTATATGATCGCTAGCAGAAGCCATAGACGAAATGATAGAAGTGTCTGAAATTGGCGAACAATGGTCTCCGAAAATTCCTCCTCCTAAAGTGGCTGCAACCACAATTGTTACGTCTGCTCCATGAGTATTAGCCATTGGTATTGAAATTAGCAACATAATTGCAAAAGTTCCCCAAGAAGTTCCTGTGGAAAATGCAATAAAAGAACTAATTATAAAAACAACAGCTGGTAATAATTGAGGTGATAACCATTCTTTGGTTGCATTTGCTACATAAACTCCAGTTTCTAACTCTTTACAAGCGTTTCCAATTGCAAATGCTAATAACATTAATAGTGCTAATGGCATTAGCTCGCTAATTCCTTTTAAAGTTAAGTTTACAGCTTCTTTTGGTTTTAAAAATCCTTGAATGGTATACATTGTAATTGCGACTAAAAGCGCTGTAATTACAGCATATAAAACAGATGATGAACCAGAACCTGCACCAATTGCTTGTTTTATATGATCAAAAGTTGATGAGAAGTCTTTGACCTCATTCCAACCTGTGTAAATTAAATTTATTGGCATCATAAAAACCATGGTTGCTAATGGTACAACCATATTATAAGCTCTTGCAGGAATGCCTTCTTTTGGGGGAAATGAAGTTACCTCATCTGAAACCATTGGTTTTGAACCTTTATTTAGTAACATTCCTGTTTCTTTGGTTCTTTTTTCGGCTTTTTTCATGGGACCAAAATCCTTTCTTGATAAAATGATAAAAAACAAAATTCCGATTGCTAAAATTGGATAAAAATTGTATTTAATCGAAGCAATCATCATTGCAAAAGGCTTGTCAATTCCTTGTGTGAGTAACAATCCCATAATAAATGCGCCCCAAGCATTAAAAGGAATTAATATGGAGGATGGTGCAGAACTCGAATCTGCAATGTAAGCCAGTTTTTCACGCGGAATTCCTAATTTATCGAAAATTGGACGATATAAAGTCCCAACAGTTAAAGAAGAAATACTCGTTTCTACAAACAATAAAAGTCCTGTAAAAGTTGCTAAAATTTGCACCATTACTCTGCTGTAACCCGATTTTTTGTTTTCATATTTTACCAATTTTTTATTAATAATATTGATAAATCCTTCTACTCCTCTCGAAAATTGAATAAAAATTAACAGCGCTCCAACCAAAGCACTAAACATAATAGTTCTTGTACTTCCTTTGTCTTGAAAAACGTTTACCATTCCTTCAATCATGGCTAAAGTTCCGTTTAATGGATTCCAGCCTTCAATTATCAACCAAGAAAACCAAATTCCAAATAACAAAGCAATGTACACTTGTTTGGTTCTTAACGCTAAAATAATGGCAACAATGGGTGGTATTACTGAAAGAAATCCGTATTCCATACAAATGGTTTTTATTTTGGCTAAAGGTAAGAAATTAATAATTTTAGATGTTGTAAATTCGTAGTTTCAAATTGAACTTTAAAATGTCTAAATTCTACACTAAAATCACATCCCGACTTCAAAAATTTATAGAAGTTCAAAAAATATTTTTTGTGGCAACTGCTCCAACTTCCGGAAGAATAAATTTATCGCCAAAAGGAATGGATTCTTTCAGAATTATTGAAGAAAATAGGGTTTTATGGCTAAACGTTACAGGTAGTGGCAATGAAACTGCTGCGCATTTATTAGAAAATGAACGTATTACTATTATGTTTTGTTCATTCGAAAAAGTACCAAATATTTTACGTTTGTATGGAAAAGGAAAAGAAATAAAAGAAGGAGATGCTTCTTGGGATGAATTAATTTCCTTATTTCCAGAAACTCCTGGAACGCGACAAATTTTTGATATTCAGGTTGAATCTGCACAAACTTCGTGCGGAATGTCAATTCCTTACATGGAATACAAAGGTGAAAGAAATGATTTAAACGATTGGGCTAAAGAACAAGGAAAAGAGGGTATAAAAAACTATTGGAAAAAAACGAACCAACAAAGTATTGATGGGTTGCCAACTCATATTTTAGAGTAAAAGATTAATTACTATCTACCTTTTTAATCGTTTCTGTAAATTCATCTAAATCTGCTTTTTTAAGTACCAATTCAATTGCTTTTGCACAAACCTTTTCTGTTCTTTCATTTGAAAAATGCAAGCCTACAGCAATTTTTTTAAATAATTTTGTTTCTTTTAAATGTGCTTCACCATCTATCAAAATCATTTTTGTTAAGCGATACAAACGCTCAATTCTTTCCTCGTAACTTACAGGCGGATTTATTGGGAATTTTTCTGGGTTATTTAAAATAATCGAAAATTCGTCTAACGTAATATTTAGCCTTTTACCCACTTTTATCAGCAAGTCTTTTTCATCATCTGTAATTTTACCATCTACTTTTGCAATTTTTACAATATTGGCAAAATGACCAATTTCCTGTTTGTGTTTTCCTGTTAAATATATATTTGAAAATGACATTTTTACTTTTTTTATAAAAATAAAACATAAAAAGCTGTAAATGAAATAAAATTACATTTTTTGGTAAAAAATTTTAACTTAAAAAACTATAAAAATTCAAAATGAATGTTTTGCTTTTTCGTATTTTAGTAGGCATTACCATTTCTATGAAAAATTACAAATAATAGACCTATTACTATGAAAAAATTTTCTTACTTCAACAGAGAAAAAATTACCAAAGATTTACAAACCACAGAATTCGATATTTTAATAATTGGAGGTGGTATTACAGGTGCAGGTATTGCTTTAGATGCTGCTTCACGTGGTATGAAGGTTGCTTTAATTGAAAAAAATGACTTTGCTTCTGGAACCTCAAGTAAATCTACAAAACTTATTCATGGTGGTTTGCGTTATTTGAAACAATTCGATTTTTGGTTGGTAAAAGAAGTAGGAACAGAACGTGCCATTGTACATAAATTAGCACCACATTTAGTCATTCCAGAAAAAATGATTCTACCTTTAATTGACGGTGGAACTTACGGATCTTGGTTGACTTCAATTGGTTTAAAAGTGTACGATATTTTGGCGTCTGTAGAAGGTGAAGACAAACGTAAAATGTTAGATAAAAAGAAAGCGCTAAAAAAAGAACCTTTACTGCCAAAAGATATTTTAAACGGTGCAGGTTATTATGCAGAATATAGGACAGATGATGCGCGTTTAACTTTAGAAGTTTTAAAAACTGCCTTAGATTATGATGCAAAAATTATAAATTATACAGAAGCTTCCGAATTTATTTATGAAGATGAAAGAGTGGTTGGCGCAAAAGTAAAAGATACTTTTTCTGACACTACTTTTGATATTAAAGCAAAATACGTTGTGAATGCAACTGGACCTTGGGTAGATACTTTACGACAAACCAATCACTCTAAAACTGGCAAGCGTTTGCACTTAACCAAAGGTGTTCATTTGGTAGTTGCCCACGAAAAATTACCCGTAAAACAATCTGTTTATTTTGATATTCCAGATGGACGAATGATGTTTGCAATTCCGCGAGGAAGAGTTACTTATTTTGGAACAACAGACACCAACTATCAACAAGATAAAGACAACGTAGAAACAAGTTTGGTAGACGCAACTTACTTAATATCAGCCGTAAATAATATGTTTCCAGAAATTAATATTTCTTTAAGTGATATTCAATCGTCTTGGGCTGGTTTGCGTCCTTTGATTCATGAAGAAGGAAAATCTGCAAGTGAATTGTCTCGAAAAGATGAAATTTTTGTGTCTGACACAGAACTCATTTCTATTGCTGGTGGAAAATTAACAGGTTACAGAAAAATGGCAGAACGTATTGTAGATTTGGTTGAAAAAAAATACGAACGAAGGTTTGACAAAAAGTTTGGTGAAATTAAAACCAAAGAAATTATACTTTCTGGTGGAACTTTTGAAAACTTTAAAGAGGTTAAAAGTTATATTGATGCTATTCATAATAGAATTGCTGAAGTAGGTTTTGATGAAAAAGATGCAAAATACTTAGTATATAACTATGGAAAACAAACAGATATTATTTTACAGAAATATGATGATTTATCATTAGGAATGTCTGAAGAAGGTGAAAAAAAGAAAATGATAAGAGCCGAAGTTTTATTTTGTATCGAAAATGAAATGACTTGTACTCCAACAGATTTTTTTATGCGAAGAACTGGACGCTTGTTTTTTGACAAACCAAGTGTAGATTTACACAAAGAATTTGTAACACAAATATTTAAAACTACTTTTTCTTGGGATAAAAAAACAACAGAAATTCATCAAAAAGAATTAGAAAAGCATTTAAAATTAGCCACCACTTTCGAGTAAAAAAACTTCTTTTTAATAAAAAAATTCTTACACTGTTTAAGTTTTAATAAACGGAAAAATGTTTTTTTAAAAAGATACTTAAAATACTGTTTTTCAGTATTTAAAAATAGTTTTATTTGTTTAAAATTTAACAATTTTTTTTATAAATAATTCGGAAATAAATTATCTTTGTATTGCTTATTATTAATTTTAAGGCTTATGAAAATATAGTTCATATTACTTCAACAAAAAGCAATTCTTTTAAGGAAAAAGAACAGCTTCTATATTTAAAAAAACAAACATCTTAAAATTAAAAATAATGAAAACTTTATATACCATAGCATGCGTGCTATTTATTTCTGCATCACTTTCTTTTACAACTAAAACTGTTGTAAATCTAAATACATTAACAGCAACTTTTCAAGGAATAACTGATGATGATTTTTATAAATTTGTAGACGATGCTAAAAAAGAAACTTTATTCTACGACATTAATGAGGAAATAGAAATCAGTTTGTATGACGATGATTTAATTGGAAAAAAATTCAATATTACTTGGGCTGAAAAAGAAATTGAAGTTATGGATGAAGATGGAGAATTAACAGGAGAAAAAACAAAAGTAAAAACAATTACAGCGCTTACTTTCGCTAAATAGTTTTTTCAATAAAATTTAAATTAAAAAACCGTTTTTTGAAGTTCAAAAAACGGTTTTTTTATACACTTTCCCTCAAGAGTTTTTTATAGGTTTTTCTCAATTTTATTGGGTGCACACCTAATTTATATTGTAAAAAAACATAACCATTAATTAAGTTTACCTTAAACCACGAGTTTGTTTCATATTTTCTTGCACTTACTGTTGCCTTGGATTGAATAATTGTAAACGGTATTTTTTGTTTTCTTACTCTTCCAATCATTTCGAAATCTTCCATAATACAAAAGTCTTCATTAAAGCCATTCAACTCTTCAAATATTTCTTTTGTAAAAAACTGACATTGATCTCCACCTCCAGAAAACAAACCATCTCTAGTTGTAAATTTACTGTTGAAGTTTAAAAAAGGAGTTTCTTTATCAAACTTGTAAGCAAAAAAACCAGCTTTATTGCCAGCTTCAATAGCTTTTTTTATTTGTGGATAAAAATCCGTTGGAAGTGCTACATCTGCATGCAAAAACAACAAAACATCACCATTTGCTTTACTGGCACCAAAATTCATTTGTGCTGCTCTTCCTTTTTTATCGCTTGTAAAATATGTAACTTTATCAAAATTCTTACACACCTCTGTACTGTTGTCTGAGGTCTCTGGAGAATTGGAAACAATAACTTCTATAGAAATTTTGTTAGTTTGTTCACACAAAAACGACAGTCTTTTTACAAGATTTTCTTGTTCATTATAAACAGGAATTATAATACTTAATAACATACTTAAACTTACGTAAAACTCTATGAAAAAGTTTTTTTTAATACTAATTTTAACTTCAGCCTTTAATTTTAAAGCACAAGATACTGTAAATTATAATGAAGTTTCTCAAGATTTACTACAAAATATAATGGATAATAAATCTTATGAAAAACAAGTAAAAATTTTAGAAGAAAGTACTCTTGAAGATTTGGTAAGCCAATTAAAAACCGATAATCAAAAAATTGCATTTTGGGTAAATGTTTATAATTCATTTATACAAATTTCTTTGACAGAAAACCCTAAAGAATATGAAGATAGAGGTGCATATTTTAAAAAACCAAGAGTAAAAATTGCTGGTGAAACACTGTCTTTTGATGAAATTGAACACGATATTTTAAGACGCTCAAGAATAAAGTTAAGCTGGGGATATTTGCGTAAATATTTCAGACCAAAATACGAACGAAAATTACGCGTAAAAAATATCGATTGGAGAATTCATTTTGCATTAAACTGTGGCGCAAAAAGTTGTCCTCCAGTTGCAGTATTCACTCCTGAAGATTTAGATACCGAGTTCGATTTTATGACTACAGAATACCTAAAAGAGCAAACAACTTACGATAAGGAAACAAGAACTGCAACATCCGTTTCATTATTTTCTTGGTTTAGAGCAGATTTTGGTGGTTTGTGTGGTGCTAGACAAATTTTAGCGGATTATAATATTACTCCAGAAAAACCAAAAAAATTAAAATTTAGTAATTATGACTGGACATTGAGTTTAGGAAATTTTAGAAAAATTCCTAAATAAATTTCAGACGAGTATTTTACAAAATATTCGATTTTATATATAAGGGAAAAAGAGAACTTATTTTTAAAATTTATTCCTCTTTTTCGTTTGCTTCTATTTCTTCGGTTAAATCTAACTCTCTTAATGTTGGGTTTAAAACTCCTGTTGCAACTACTGTTATTAAAGTCATTGTTCCACCAAATACAACTGCTGCAACTGGTCCAATTAATTTAGCCGCTAACCCACTTTCAAAAGCGCCTAATTCGTTAGAAGAACCTACAAACATAGAATTTACAGAGGAAACTCTACCTCTCATATCATCAGGTGTTTTTATTTGTAAAATTGTTTGACGAATTACCATTGAAATTCCGTCTGCAGCTCCACTTATAAATAATGCCAAAACACTTACCCAAAAAATAGATGATAATCCAAAAGCAATAATACTTAGCCCAAAAATAAAAACAGAAACTAACATTTTTTTACCAGTATTTCTGTTAATAGGAATATAGGTTGTTAAAAACATGGTTACAATACTTCCCATAGAAATAGAAGCATTTAAAACTCCAAAACCTTCTGGACCAACTTTTAAAACATCTTGTGCAAAAACCGATAAAATGGCAACTGTTCCACCAAACAAAACAGCAATCATATCTAAGGTTAAAACACCTAAAATAGCTTTGTTGTTAAAAACAAATTGTACTCCAGCTTTTAAGCTTTCTTTCATTGGTTCGCCAATTTTAGTGTTTAAAATTGGTTTCTTTTTAATTAGAAAAGTGAATATAAATGCCAACATTACCAAAATAAAAACCAAGCACAATGTTTTATCTACACCTATTTTACCTATAAAAATTCCTCCAAAAAGTGCTCCAGAAACAGCTGCTGTTTTCCAAGTACTAGTGCTCCAAGTTGCAGCATTATGATATATTTTTTTAGGAACCAATAACGCCACTAAAGAGAATATTGTTGGTCCAAAAAAAGAACGTAAAAAACCACCGAAAAATACCAAACCATAAATACAATATAGTATAGCATTGGTAGACCAACTTTGTAAAACACTATCTGTAGTTAATAAAAATAGCCCTAAGCTAATCAACGAAAATGCAGCTGTACAAATGGCTAATAAGTTTCTTTTTTCTCTTTGATCTACAATATGACCTGCAAATAATGCCATTGAAAAAGCCGGAATTATTTCCATTAAACCAATAATTCCTAAAGAAAGTGGGTCTTTGGTAATTGAATATACCTGCCATTCAATCACAATAAATTGCATAGACCAACCAAAAACCAATAAAAATCTTACAAATAAAAAAATATTGAATTCTTTTATTCTTAAAGCTGCATAAGGATCTTGTTTTGCCAATTTATGTTCATTTTAATTCTTGGTAAATCTACAAAACTTCAATTTAGTAATAGTGTTTTAAAAGTGTTTCGTTTTATACTTTTTAAAACCATTATTAATACATTTTTAGGTTCAAAAATATTAATTTCATCAATTTCATGTATAAAAAAATGAAACCATAAATTACTACATAACAGAAGTTTATAGAGTTATTTGTTTGTTTTTCTTAAAAATTTCTTAAATAAGAAATAAAAATCTTTTTGGGATAATAATTTTTCTAAAAGAGTTCATTTTTAAAATAATTCTGCCTGAAATTTGTAGTAGAAATAAAACCGACAATCCTTTTTTTAAAGTTCTTTGTCAAAAAAATGAAATTGAAAATCAAAAACGAAACAAGATGAAAAATTTATTTAAAAACATTAGTTATTTGTTTATTTTAGCAACAATAACATTATTTACACAAAACACAAACGCACAATCTTCTGCAGAAAAGAAACTAACTTTAACCTACCAAGGTTTAAATGTAACTGACAATTTTAAATTTGTAGATAGTAAAGGAAAAGAAATTGTATTTCATGACGAAGATATAGAGTCTCCAAGCAAATTAAGTTTATTTGATGAGGGTTTATTTGGTAAAAGATTTGTTGTGCACTACAAATGGGTAGATGTGATGCTTTTCGACCAAGAAACAGGGGTTGCAAAAGATGAAACTATGAAAGTAAAAAGAATTACCAATTTTTACGAAGCAAATGACATTAGAATGAAGAAAAATACAACCATTTTAGCTTCGAATAACGAGTAGTTTTTTTAAACCACAAAAATGAAAGCGTTCTTAGAAAAAATCTAAGAACGCTTTTTTTTAGTTCAATTTCATATCCATTAAAATAGCAAATGTTTGGTTGATATCTTTCTCTTTTACAACTATTGTCATTTCATTTGTGGTAGAAATTATTTCTTGTAAAGGAATATCTGCCCAAGCCAACTGTTTTAAAATAAAATAGTAAATACCAGATTGTTCTTGATTTTCTTTAGGCAACTTTATGGTGATGGAAGCCAAATCTAAAACGCTAGAAATTATGGTTTCCTTCTCAAAAATATTATTTACAAAAGGTTCTAAATTTTTACTTGTAACAATATTGGTTTCAAAAATTCCTTGAGAAACAGTTAAAAAATAATCAGAGATTTCTGAAGATTTCATTAAAATTTTTGCAATTTCTTTTAAAAGTGAGGTCGTGTTTTTAAAAGTAAAATCACACAAGTCTGATCTTACAATTACGTCTCCTAAATCTAAAGCAAGTTTTTTTATATTTTTTCTAATACGTAAAGTACTTGCTGGTGAAAGCCTATTTATTGCCATCATAACAGCGCCAACCTTTACATCTTTTTTTAAGGTTGAAGAAACTTCTGGCAAAATTATTCTTGCTAATGAAGAAACATTTATAAGTTTTTCATGTAAAGCTTCTTCAATAAAAGGTGTTTTTCTAATGGTACTTTCTACAACTTCTTGTATTGTTTTCATGGTTGTTGTTTAATAAAACATAATAATGTTCAAAATTAAACAATTAATCTAATTTATTTGTCAACTTTTTAAATTCTTTTTTTGCATCTTTATCAGCATATAAAACATTGTAAACAGCATCAATAATAGGTGTTTTAGCTCCGTTTTCTTCTTTCATTTTAAAAGCACTTTTTGTAGCATAATACCCTTCAGCAATCATACTCATTTCCATTTGTGCAGATTTTACAGTGTAACCCTTTCCAATCATGTTTCCAAATTGCCTGTTTCTACTAAAAATGGAATATCCAGTAACTAATAAATCACCTAAATATGCAGAGTTATTAATGTTGCGTTTCATTTTATGAACCTTTTTAATATAACGCTTCATTTCACGAATTGCATTGCTCATTAATACTGATTGAAAATTATCACCATAGCCTAAACCATGTGCAATTCCTGCTGCAACAGCATATATATTTTTTAGCATAGCAGCATATTCAGTTCCAATAATATCATCAGAAATTTTGGTTTTTATGTACCAACTTTTTAAAGATTTTCCAATAAACTTTGCTTTTTGCTCATCTCTACAAGCAATTGTTAAATATGAAAGTCGTTCCATGGCAACCTCTTCTGCATGACAAGGTCCTGTAATTACACCAATATTTTCAAAAGGAATTTTGTACTGCTTATGAAAATGTTCGCCCACAATTAAACCAGTTTCTGGTACAATACCTTTTATGGCAGAAAAAATAATTTTATTTTTTAATGGTTTTGTAAGTTTTTTTAATTCCAAAGTTAAAAAAGCAGAAGGAATTGCAAATATTAAAACATCATATTTTGCAACTGTTTTATTTATATCATAAGATAAATCTAACTTGGTTGCATCTATTTCTGCTGCTCGTAAATAATTAGGGTTATGATTGTTTTTTTTAATATGATCTATGGAAGTTTTACTTCTCATATACCAACCAACAGTTTCTAGGTTTTCTGTAAGCATTTTTACAATGGCTGTTGCCCAACTTCCACCTCCTAAAACGGCTATTTTTGTCTGTTCATTCATCATTCTTCATTTTAAAGTTCAAATGTAATAAAATAAGTAACTATGGATGAATGCTTGTTTGATTTATTATCTTTGTTTACATTAGTAACATTTATATGAAAACCTATATTCTTATATTTATTTGTATTTTTTTAATTGTTATTTCTTGTAAAAAGAAAGCAGAAATAAAAAAAGAATTTCAACCAAAGGTTGAAGAAAAAAAATCGACCAAAGCTGCCAATGTTTCCATTCTTGAAAAAGAGTTTGTAATTAAAGGTCTAAACGATATTTCTCATAAAGTTTGGTTGTATTTGCCCCCAAATTATAATGAAACTACAGAACATTATGACGTAATTTACATGCACGATGCTCAAAATTTGTTTGATGAAAAAACCTCTTTTGTAGGTGAATGGGCTGTTGATGAAACCTTAAATAACCTTTATAAAAAAACAGGTAAAAGTTTTATAGTTGTTGGTGTAGAAAATGGTGGTGAGAAACGAATTGAAGAATATACACCCTGGAAACACGAAAAATATGGTGGAGGAAAAGGCGCAATTTATATTGATTTTTTAGCAAATACTTTAAAACCATATATTGATGCTAATTACAGAACAAAACCTGCTGCAGAAAATACTGCGATTATTGGTAGTTCTTTAGGGGGATTAATTTCCTTTTATGGTGGATTAAAAAAGCCAGCGGTTTTTGGTAAAATTGGTGCACTTTCTACTTCTTTTTGGTTTTCTGATAAAGTAAATGATTTTGCGAAAGCAAATGGAAATCGTAAAAACACAAAAATCTATTTTTTAGTTGGTGAAAAAGAAGGAGATACTATGATTCCTGATACTGAAAATATGGCTAAATTATTAGTAGATTTAGGATTTCCTGAAAAAAATATTCACACAAAAATAGTTCCTGAAGGAAAACACACAGAATCTTTTTGGAAAGCAGAATTTTTAGAAACAATCACATTTTTATTCAATTTATAAAATGAACGTACAAATAATTAACAAATCGAAACACGCAACTCCAAATTATGAAACAGAAGGAGCTGCAGGAATGGATTTAAGAGCAAATATTAGCGAAGCAATCACTTTAAAGCCTTTGGAAAGAGCTATTGTTAAAACAGGTTTATTTATTGCTTTACCTGTAGGTTTTGAAGCACAAGTAAGACCTAGAAGTGGTTTGGCTGCTAAAAAGGGAATTACTGTTTTAAATTCTCCAGGAACTGTAGATGCAGATTATCGTGGTGAAATTGGTGTAATTTTAGTAAATCTTTCTAATGAAGATTTTGTAATAAATGACGGTGAAAGAATCGCGCAACTAATTATTGCAAAGCATGAACGTGTAAATTGGCAAGAAGTTAGTGTTTTAAGTGAAACAGAACGAGGTTCTGGAGGTTTTGGAAGTACAGGAGTTTAATTTATGGAAGAACCTAATTTACAACCTTTAAGAATTACTTCTGGATGGAATGTAGAATGGAATTTATTTTACGAAGTGGATCCTAAAGAAGAAACGTTAACCTACTTAGACTCTAGTTCTTTACTACATTTAAATAATTATAGTCTAATGAGGGCTATTAACTTAGATTTTAGACCAGAAAACGATATAAATGGTCAATTTTATTTGAGAGTTATCAATTTAAAAAAGGTTGAAAATCCAAAAACTAAAAAAATAGATTACGATGGAGATTGGGAAAATTTATACTTCGAATTTTCATCAAAAAGCAGAATAGAAATTGTTCAAGAAATTGAAAGATTAGTAGTTCAAATTCCTCCTTTTAAAGGATAAATAAAAATTAAAAAAATAATAGTATGATTTTAGGAGTATGTGAGTGGTTGAGTACCAAAACTAATTTTACAACACAAAATTTAAGAATTTTATTTGTTTTACTTGTTTTATTAGCAGGTTTTGGTGTTGGTGCCTACTTAATTCTTTGGTTGGTAAAAGTACTGTCTAAAGAGTAATTGAGTTTTTTATAAAGCTGACTCATTTTTTTATATTCTTCTAACATGTTTTCAAAAGGAAGAAATGTATGAGAATGATATATATACCCAAGTTTTTCATAAAACTGAAAAGCTTGTGGTTGTTTGTTCATACCATCTAACCAAATAATTTTAAAGCCTTTTTCTTTGACTTTTTCTTCTAACCAAAAAAGTAGTTTTTTACCCAAACCTTTTCCTTGTGTTTTTGGGTGTAAATAAATTCGATGTAGTTTTACTTGTTTTTCTTCTGATAAATTAGCGAGTTTTTCGCCCCAAATAATTCTAAAATTACCCACAATTTCATCATTGAAAACAACAAAATAATAGTCTGTATTCTTTTCTGAAAGCTCTTGTAAAATATTTTCTTTAGAATATTGAGTATTTATGTACCAATTACCATTATCTGTCCAAAAATGTTGATAAGCTGGCGGATAAATTGCTTGCATTAACTCAAATAATACTTCCGAATTTTCGGAAACTATTTTTTTTAATTGAAGGTTTTTAGAAATTGTAATCATTTTTTAAAATTAAAAAACTGCTATAGATTGATTACTTCCATAGCAGTTTATAAAATAATTGTTAGAACCTTTAATACTTATTCTTGTGTTTCAATAGCTAATTTTATTTTTCCTTCTAACTCTTCTGCCAATTCAGGATTGTCTTTAATTAATCCTTTTACAGCATCTCTTCCTTGACCTAGTTTGGTTTCACCATAACTAAACCAAGAACCACTTTTCTTTACAATACCTAACTCTACACCAATATCTAAAATTTCACCAACTTTAGAAATTCCTTGACCATACATAATATCAAATTCTGCTACTTGAAAAGGAGGTGCCACTTTGTTTTTTACGATTTTAACTTTGGTACTGTTTCCAATAACTTTGTCACCATCTTTAATTTGTGTTCTTCTACGAATATCTAAACGAACTGAGGCGTAAAATTTTAATGCATTTCCACCAGTTGTAGTTTCTGGGTTACCAAACATTACACCAATTTTTTCACGTAATTGATTGATAAAAATAACCGTACATTTTGTTTTAGAAATGGTACCCGTTAATTTTCTTAATGCTTGCGACATTAAACGTGCATGAAGTCCCATTTTAGAATCTCCCATTTCACCTTCAATTTCGCTTTTTGGCGTTAATGCAGCAACTGAATCAATTACAACAATATCAATTGCACCAGAACGAATTAAATTCTCTGCAATTTCTAAAGCTTGCTCACCATGATCTGGTTGAGAAATGATTAAATTATCGATATCTACCCCTAAATTTTCTGCATAAAATTTATCAAAAGCATGTTCTGCATCAATAAAAGCAGCAATTCCACCTGCATTTTGGGCTTCTGCAATTGCGTGTAAAGTTAAGGTTGTTTTACCAGAAGATTCTGGTCCGTAAATTTCTATAACTCTACCTCTTGGATATCCACCAACACCTAAAGCTAAATCCAACCCTAATGAACCTGATGAAATGGCATCAATATCTTCTGTTACAACATCTCCAAGCTTCATTACAGAACCTTTTCCGTAAGTTTTATCTAATTTATCTAAAGTAAGTTGTAATGCTTTTAATTTCGCTGTTTTTTCTTTGTCTGCTGCTGCCATAAATCTTGCTAATTTTTTAATTTAAATAGTGTAGCAAGTTACAAAAAACAAGTTTCAATTTCCTAATATTTATTATTGATTTTTGTACTATTGTTACTTCAAATTTAAATGATGGAAAAAAATATTAAACTAATAGATAAAAATAGCATTGTTCACATTGAAAAAGGCGAATTAATTTCTTTTAAAGTTAGTAATAATGAATACATACATCAAAAAGGAAGTAAAGGTTGGCGAAAATCGGATGATGAAATGTTTCCGGTAATTGGTCCGACTTCAAAAAATAATTTTAGAGTCCATACTAAAAAAGGAGATGCCATTCAAGATCAACATGGTTTGTTACGTGAATTGGAATATTCTTTAATTTCTTCAGGTGAAAAGACTGCAAAATTCAGGAAAAACTATATAAAAAACACAAGCGTAAATAATAGTAAATATCCTGAAAAATCTACTGAAGAAAAGCTTTTTTGGTCTTTCGATTTTACGTTTGAAAAACATTATTCTCTTGAAAATAACACGTTAAAAATCGATTTTATAATTACATCTGACGCTGGAATGCCTTTTATGTTGGGCTATCATCCTGCTTTTTTATTATCAAATACTGGAAAAGATACTTTGATTGCCAATGATAAAAAAATAACTTTAAAAGAAATTTACGAAGCTGGGCACAATGCTTTTCCTGTTTTAAATACGGATAAAATAATTTTAGAAAATTCGGATAGAAATCACCTTGAAATCACCACAAAAAACTTCAATAATTTTATGTTGTGGACAGAAGTTGATAATATGTTATGTATTGAGCCAATTACACAATATACTTCTTACACAGACGAAAAATTTTCGGAAGAAAATATGTCAATTTCTTCAGGAAAAGAGGTGTTTTCTATATGTATAAAAGTTTTATAAATTGATAGAAAAACATCATCATTTTATCATTCATAAACCTTGGGGAATGATTTCTCAATTCGTAAATCCTGCAAAAAGGAAAAAGAAATTGTTGGGTGATTTGTACGATTTTCCTGAAGGAACTATGGCAATTGGACGTTTAGATGTGCCTTCTGAAGGTTTGTTGCTATTAACAACAGATGGTAAAGTTTCCGCAGAAATAAGATCTAATAAATTCGAAAAAGAATATTGTGTTCAAGTGGATGGACAAATAACACAAGAAGCAATAGAAAAACTAAAAAAGGGTGTAGAAATTGGTTTTAATGGAAAAAAATATGTGACAAAACCAGGAAAAGCTTCCATGATTAATGATCCTAAATTTCCTTTGAGAAGTCAAAAAATTAGAGACGAAAGACATGGCCCCACAAGTTGGATTTCCATCACAATTAAAGAAGGAAAATTTAGACAAGTACGTAAAATGACAGCTGCTGTTGGTTACCCAACTTTACGTTTAATTCGTGTTAGAATTGGTGAAATTGAATTAGGAAATTTGGAGGTTGGTGCTGTAAAGGAAGTAAAAACACTCATAAATAAATAAGTATAATATTTTATTTATTATACATAAATTTATTTTCCTCCATTTGCTTTTAAGTCTGCTAAACATTGTGCATCTAAAGTTGGAACCTGACCTCCAGAAAGCATATTTGCCATTCCTTGTCCTGTTTCTAAAGCAAAAAACATCAAACAATCTTCTTCAACACAGTGTTTTGGATTTTGTGGATCTTCATGATCACTTTGTAACTCTGTACCTAAGTTTGTTAGTCCTAAAATATGGCCAAATTCGTGATTTATTACTGAGGTTTCTAAAATGGTTCTATTGGGTTCAAAAGCACTATCACTAAAACCATTTATAGTTTCTTGATAAATAACAAAAGAAGTATTAAAATAAGCACTTCCTAAAGTGGCTTTTGTGTTTGTATCTCCAGAAGATTTTCCATTTACAAACAAAGCCCAAACTGCAATTTTATTTCCAAGGTTGTATTGCGTTCTGTGTTGTTTTTCTATTTCATCAATTTCATTAATTGTGTAAGTTGTTTTTCCTGTAGCAGGTATTTGTTTGGTAATAAACTCAATTCCTTCAGATTTATTTATTCTACTTTCAATAAAACTTTTAAAGTTATTAATTGCAGTTTGTGAAGGTTTAAAGCCTTCTATATATCCAATTTCTACCACTAATTTCTTAAAAAAAGTGTTCGATAAAAGGTCGTTTGCAGAAGAACCTGTTGGTTGCCTATTGGTTGTAACATCAACCATTTCCGCTGGCATTTCAATGTTTTCATTTTCTGAAGAACACGAAAAAAGAATCAAACAAATTAAAACCGATTTTAAAAAAATATTTTTCATTTTATGAAGCATTTATGTGTATATATACGAAAAAATTGTAGTTGTAGTTTTTTGAAATTTTTTTATCTGAATAAAAAAGAGAAGCAACTCTACTTCTCTTTTTCTTAATAAATAATATTAAAACTCAAAACCTAAATAAATTTGCCAAACTCTGTTTTTAGGTTTGTCTTGATCGTAAATGTCGTTTTGTCCAATATGATATCTTGCGCCTAAACTAATACCTGCATCACTTTTAAAACCTGCGCCTAAATTTATACCCCAATCAAAATTTTTAGGTTCAAATTCTTCGGAAGTATCATACAATACAAAACCTGAGTCAAATGTTTCTTTATGTGAAATAGAAAATCCTATTTGAGGTCCTGCTTCTAAAAAGAAACTTTTTACTGGATACATTTTAAACATTAATGGAACATTTATATAATCTAACTTTTGTGTATACGTTCCACTATTGTCTATAATTTTATACCCTTGTTGTGAGTATAAAATTTCTGGTTGTACAGAAAAGTGTTTGCCAATATAAGATTCTCCATAAAAACCAATATGAAAACCGTGTAATTTTGCGGTTTCAGAATTTCCGTCGAAACTTACAGAAGAAAGGTTATAACCTCCTTTAATACCTGCTGTAGATTTATTAGTATCGTTTTGAGCATTTATTGATAACATTGTTACAATAGTTAATGCTATTGTTATATATATTGTTTTCATTTTTTCTCTTTTTAAAAAAACCTTACAACTACTGTTTTTCAAATAGTTGTAAGATTAAATTCAACTTAGTTGTTAATCAACTTACTACTTTTTCTTTTTTTAAAGTTTTTTAAATGTTAACGTAACTGAAGCATCTGTTTTGCTTTTTAATGTTACTAAAGTATCGCTATAAGCACTTACTATCCAGTCGTTATTTAATGCACTTACTGTATTGTTACTTCCAAAGTTTATGTTTAAAAACACATCTGTTTCTGAACTTACTTCATAAGTTCCTTCAATTTCTCCTAAAGTTGCATTTACAGTGTTTTTAGCAACCAATTTTAAATCGTTTGTAAATTCTATAGACCAGTTTACATAATCGCTTGCAGTATTTACACCAGCATCTATAAAACTTTCTACTTTAAATTTAGTGTTTGTTAAAATAGCTTCTACTTCTAAAGCCATTTTTTCTGCTTCGTCTTTTTCATCTTCAAACTGTACACAGTCAGAAATTGAATCTTGTAATTCTGCATCAGAATTAATTTGTATTTCTGTACCATTGCTTAAAGTTGCACTTATTGGATAGTTTACTGTAAACAATTTATCAGAATTTAAATCTGTCATAAAAGTGTATAATTGCTTTTCTGATTGTATTACAACACTTCCTGTTTGTTCTAAATTAATATTATAAGTTAGCATTGTAATTGGAAATTTAAAATCGATACAAGAAATAGCATCTTTACCTTGTGCTTCTGCACTTTCACAATCGCTTTTTAAAGCATCTAATTCTGATTGTGAGTTTACCACTACTTCTGTATAATTACTTAATCGAACATTTATTGGAAAGTTAAATGCTACTGTATCATCATCATCATTAAATTCTCCTAAAATATTTAATGCTGCAGAAAAATCTAATTTACTTAATAAGGTGATGTTTTTTCCGTTAATTGTAGCTGATAAAGGAAATAGTAATTCTGTACATGCGCTACCATCTAAAAAATCGTCTTCAGATCCATCATTCATAGAAGCTCTTTCGAAATTTGTAGCTGTTGGAGAGGTTGATGAATTTGCATTTGGGTTTGTACCTAATTCTGTATTTTCTTCTGATTGACATGATGTAAATCCTAAAATTACAGTTAAAGCTAATGTTGTTAAAAGTTTAATAGTTTTCATTTTTAATTATTTTAAAAGTTAATATTTCTTAGTTCTGTATGTAAAACAATTTAGTTTTATTTTACCCTACCTTTTTTTTTAGAACATTTTAATTTGCTGTTCTATAGTTAAAACAACCAAGAAGATATTTACCCTACCTTTGTTATAATTTTTTTTTACTTTTATTTTTCAAAACTTTCTTATGAAGCCAAAATCACTTTGTGATGAAATTTATTTTAATGAGTTTTATGCCTCACATATTCAGTCTGCAAGTAATTTTGCATACTACAAAAGTGGTGATAAAAATTCATCTTTAGATTTAGCACAAGAAGCGTTTATAAAAATATGGGAAAATTGCGGGAAAATCAATTTCGAAAAAGCAAAATCTTACCTGTTTACAGTAATTAATAATTTATTTCTAAATAAAGTAAAACACGAAAAAGTAGTTTTTGAATACGCAAAAAGTAGTCCTTATTTAGATGTGAATAACCAAAGCCCTGAATATTTATTAGAAGAAGAAGAATTTAAAAAGAAGTTAGAAAGAGCCATTTCCGATTTAACAGCAAGTGAACGAGAAGTTTTTTTGATGAATAGAATTGATGGAAAAAAATACAGAGAAATGGCAGAATTGTTAGAAATTTCTCAAAAAGCAGTCGAAAAAAGAATGTCTTCTGCCTTAAAAAAGTTAAGAAATAAAATTGATGGAATTTAAGGTAGGGTAAAATACTTTTTAGTTGTTACACTTATATAGGAGTATAAAATGAAAAACGAAAACGACATATTAAAATGGTTAAACAGAGAGATTTCTGATGAAGATTTGGTGCGTTTAAAAGAAACTGAAGATTTTAAGAAGTTTGAAAAAATTGTACATTATGCTGCACAAATAGAAACACCAAAAGTTGATGTAGAAAAAGCTTTGTTAGATTTTAAAACAAGGAAAGCCAACACCTCTAAAAAAGGAAAAGTGGTGTCTTTTAATTTCAAAAAACTCTATAAATATGCTGCAATTTTTATTGTTTTGTTAACAACAAGTTACTTTTTATTATTCAACAATTCTACTAATTATGAAACAGAATTTGCAGAAACCATAAATTTTAATTTACCTGATGAATCTGAAGTAATTTTAAATGCAAATTCTGAAATTACATTCAATAAAAAAGAATGGGAATCTAACAGAAATTTAAACTTGGATGGAGAAGCTTTTTTCAAAGTAAAAAAAGGAAAAAAATTTACAGTAAACACATCTATTGGAAATGTAACTGTATTAGGAACGCAATTTAACGTAAAAGAAAGAGACCATTATTTTGAAGTAAAAACCTACGAAGGTTTGGTAAGTGTAGCTTATAAAGATACGCTTGTAAAATTACCAAAAGGAACTCTTTTTAGAGTGGTAAATGGTGTTGTTGATACAAATACGACGTTTAATATCAGTGAAAATTCATGGTTACAAAAAGAATCTAACTTTAAAAGTACGCCTCTAAAAATAGTTTTAGAAGAAATTAAAAACCAATTTGGTTACACTGTTAAAACGGACAATGTAGATGTAAATAAATTATATACAGGTGGTTTTTCTCACACAGATGTAAATATAGCTATGCAATCTATAACCATTCCTTTGCAATTATCTTATAAAATTGAAGGAAACATAATTACCGTTTATAATTATGAACAGTAAAATTCTACTTCTTTTTAGCGTTTTTTTATTTTTTGTAAATAGTCAATTTGCACAAGATTCTTCTAAAAAAGTAGCATTATCTTCATTATTAGTAGATTTAGAAAAACAGTATAACATTAAATTTTCTTATTCAGATGCAGATGTTACAGAAGTTTTTTTAGAAAAACCAAACGCAAATTTTTCTCTTTCTGAAGTACTTCAATTTTTAAATGAGAACACTTTTTTACAGTTCAAAACTCTAGATAATAGATATGTAACTGTCTCCTTTTTAGATAAGAAAATTAATATTTGTGGGGTTATTTTAGAT
Source organism: Polaribacter aestuariivivens (assembly GCF_005885675.1). Lineage (GTDB taxonomy): Bacteria > Bacteroidota > Bacteroidia > Flavobacteriales > Flavobacteriaceae > Polaribacter > Polaribacter aestuariivivens. Next base: position 87,595 of record NZ_VANR01000003.1, on the reverse strand, counting down.
GCAAAAACAAAAACACCTTTGTCTCTTTGTTCCATAAAAATAATAAACATTAATACTGGAACAACTACGAATTTTAATGGAGAATTTACCTTGAATACTATTTCTTTAAATGCTTCTCTTTTAGTTTCTTTTATTGGATATTCTTCACAAATTATAAAAGCGAAAGATTTGTATTTACAACCAAAGTGTAAAGAAATTTTTCTTGTAGAAAGTTCAGAGCAATTATCTGAAATAAGTATTGCTAAATTTTTAACAACTGGTTTGCAAAAAAGTGAAGATGGAAGTACCATTTTAAACACAGAAAAATTCGGAATTTTACCGGGTTTAATTGAGCCAGATATTTTAAAAACGATTAAAATTTTACCTGGTATAGAGAGTGCAAGCGAAAGTATTTCTAATATAAATGTTAGAGGTGGTACCAATGACCAAAATTTAATGCTTTGGGATGGTATTAAAATGTATCATACAGGTCATTTTTTTGGTTTAATTTCTGCTTACAACCCTTATTTAACAAACAAAGTTACAGTTACTAAAAACGGAACAAGTAGTTTGTTTTCAGACGGAGTTTCATCTACCATAAATATGCAAACTTCAAATAGAATTACCAATAAATTTTCTGGTGGCGGAGGTTTTAATTTGTTAAGTACAGATGCTTTTGTAAACATTCCTGTTTCAGAAAAATTAGAGTTACATATTTCTGGAAGAAGATCTTTTACAGATTTTTTAATTACACCCACTTTTACCAATTATTTTAATAGAAGTTTTCAAGATAACTCTGTTTCTTCTAATACTGTAAACGACTCATCTACAGATTTTTATTTTTACGATTACTCTTTTAAAGTATTGTATGATATTAATTATAATCATTCAATTAGAGCAAGTTTTATAGGTATTACAAATCATTTAAATTACGAAGAAGCCTATACTTCTAACAATACTACTATAGAAGAAAATAGTGTTTTTAAACAAGAAAATTTAGGAGGAATTATCAATTGGAATGCAGATTGGAATTCAAAGTTTTCTACCAATATTTCGGCTTTTGTATCTGATTATAATATAGATGCTTCCGATTATAATAAAGACACAGATCAGTTTCAAACACAGTTTAATAATGTGTTAGAAACCGAATTTAAAGTGGCTTCTAAATATGAATTTTCTGATACTTTTCACTTTTTAAACGGATTGGTTTTTAATGAAATAGGAGTTAGAAATACCACCACAGTAAATGCACCTACTTTTTCTAAAACAGTAAAAAATGTATTATTAAAAAGTGCTTTGTTCTCGGAAGTTGAATATAAGAAAAACAATACCTACGCAAGATTTGGTTTGCGAGTAAATTATTTTGATAAGTTTAATGAGTTTGTAGTTGAACCTCGAATAAATATCAGTCAGAAATTGAATAACCAAATTTCTTTAAAATTAGAAGCTGAGTTTAAAAACCAAACCACTACTCAAAAAGTAGATTTTCAAGATAATTTTTTAGGAATTGAAAAAAGACGTTGGATTTTATCTGACAATAAAAATATACCCATTGTAAAAAGCAAACAAATTTCTTTAGGTACAACCTATGCTGCTAATAAATTTTATGCAGATATAACTGGTTTTTATAAAAAAGTAGATGGAATTACGGCTGCAAACCAAGGTTTTTATAATAATATTCAGCAATTTAATTCTGTAGGAAATTACGAAGTAAAAGGAGTGGAATTTTTAATCAACAAAAAAAATAAAATTATTAGTACTTGGTTGAGTTATTCGTACGCAGTTAACAATTATACATTTGATATTTTTAACCCGGAAACATTTCCAAACAGTTTAGATATTTCACATTCTGTAAGTGCTGCTTTTAATTATAGTTTTTACGATAATTTTAAAATTTCTATTGGCGGAATTTTACGTTCTGGAAATCCGTATACAAAACCAGTTCAAGGAAATGAAACCATACAAGATGGTAATAGAACTATTGTAAACTACAGCAATCCTAATTCCGAAAGATTAGAAAATTTCTTTAGAATTGATGCTTCTGCAAGTTATAATTTTAATTTTACTGAAGCTGTAAATGCCATTTTAAGAGTAGGTTTTACCAACTTAACTGATAAACAAAATACCATAAACTCTTACTATATTGTAGATGAAAACAGTGCAAATAATGTAAGAAGAATAGATAATTATTCTTTGCCTTTTACACCAAACTTGAGTTTTAGAGTGCAATTTTAAATTTAACCTCTATCCATTCTAATATGAGGAATTCCATCTTCTAAATACTCCTCTCCTATTTGTTCAAAGTTATGAGATTCGTAAAACTTCTTTAAATATTTTTGTGCGGAAATGGTAATTTTATCAGCATTAAAATGTGTTTTTATTGCTTTTAATGAAGCTTTCATTAAATCGTGACCAAAACCATATTTACGTTCATTAGCAGCTACTACTACTCTACCAATACTAGCATTTTTAAAATAATCACCAGCCTTAAAAATTCTTGTATAAGCTATTATTTTATCATTTTTAGTACCAAAAACATGAAGTGATTTAAAATCTTTTCCATCTACATCTTGGTACACACAATCTTGTTCCACCACAAAAACTTCTGATCGTAGTTGTAAGATTTGATACAATTCATCAATAGTTAATTCTTGGAATTTTTTTGTAATGAAGTTCATTATTTATAAAGATTTCTCGATACTAATTTTCTCATACTTCGAAAATTTACTCGAAATGACAAACTAAAATATTTATCCAGCACAAGAAATTTTATCTACTCTATTTTGATGTCTTCCACCTTCAAATTCTGTATTTAAAAAAACATCTACAAAACCTATTGCTTGTTGTAAAGACACAAAACGTGCAGGAATCGTTAAAATGTTTGCATTATTATGTTGTCTTGTTAATTCAACCAATTCTTTATTCCAGCACAAAGCAGCTCTAATTCCTTGGTGTTTGTTGGCAGTCATTTGCGCTCCATTACCAGATCCACATAAAATAACTCCTAATGCTGCCTTACCAGATTCTACTGCATCTGCTGTTGGATGAATGGCATCAGGATAATCCATAGAACCATTTGAATCGGTACCAAAATTTAAGACTTTATGTCCTTTTTCTTCTAAATGTTTTATAATTTCGAATTTGTACTCTGTTCCTGCGTGATCGTTACCAATAGCAATTGTCATAATTTAATTTTTATATATTATCATTTCGACTTTATAGAGAAATCTTACATTATAAAGTAATTTTATAGATTTCTCTGTTTCGCTATCGCTTTAATCGGAATGACAGATAGTTACATCAACAAAAATATAGTTTTTTATGGTTATGAACAGTTATAAACAATCAAAATTTGTAATTTTTTAATAACTACTTATTTTTAAACCTTTTATCTGTTTTAAGTTAATGTTAAGAAGTTGTCGTAATAAACTCGTAACTTTTTTTGGTAGTTTTAATTTTTATTTCAATACAAGGAAGAACTTGATATATGCAAATTTAATTATGCCTTTTTCATAAAAGTTTATCAACATAAAATTTACAATTTATTTACAGTAAATGAAATGTTATTTATTGATAAAATTAGGTTGATAGCTGTTTATAAGTTTTGTTAATAACTGTATTTTAAGATTGATTTTTAACCTTTTAAATAGCTTATAAAATGTCAGTAGTTTTTAATAACTCACATATTAAAATAAAAAGTAAAATTTTTATAGTAACTATTCACACACTATTATAACCATCATAGTTTTTTAAAAATTTTATAAAAGAAAAAATATAATAATATAGAATGTTGATAACTTAAAAATTGATTAAAATGAAACAAGTTTAATATTTTAAAAATAGCTCATTTTAGAAAAAATAAATTGAAAGAAAATTTTAAAAGGTATGCAAAGAAATAGAGTATTACGTTGAATGCAATTTAAACCGTTTTTTTCTCGGCTTTTAAGAGATGTAAAGTATCTTTTTGAATTTCTACAGTTTTAGAAGGTTTCTCTACTTTATTTAAAGAACTATTTACTGTCATTACAGTTACAAAAATTCCTGCAATGAAGATAATAGCAAATAAAGTAATTATTTTGTACAGATTTTTCATATTTTTTAACATCTTCTAACTATAAAGACGCATTAAAAATAAAAACGTTACAAAAAAATTAAGATTTTTTTAACTTTTTATTTAATTGATAATAAAGTTAATAGCTTTTTCAACAATTTCTGCAGTAATTGCTCCAGTTCCAACCAACTCACCATCTGCTTGAATAAATGTTTTTGAGTTTTGCGGAATTATAGCAATTTTTTTCGTTTTATAAGTTGCTACTTTTTTATGATGTGTAATTTTTCCAGAATATAACTTAGGAAGGTTAAATACCAAATCTAAAAAAGTGAGATTTTTAGCAACGGTTATATCTAATAAACCATCATTCGGTTTTACATTTTCTGTAAACTGCATTCCACCACCAGAAAATTTACAAATACCAATAATTGTCATTAAACAATTGGTTTCAATCACTTTATTATCAAAAATAATTTTAAATATTGATTTTTTATAGAATAGCAAACCATAAATTCCGGCTAATAAATAAGAAATTGCACCAAACTTTTTTAAAGTTTTTAGTTTATTAACAATGTAACCATCATACCCTAAACCAGCTACATTATTAAAATAAGTAAGATTATTATCCGCTGTTTTTAAAACACCAATATCCTGTAAAATCGTGTTCTTTCTAAAGATAATTTCCATTGATTTTTCAATATGATTCGGAATGTTGTAGGTCTTTATCCAATCGTTTCCAGTTCCTAAAGGAATTACACCAATAGTTAGTTCGGAAGTTTTTACATACCTTTGCAGCATTATTCCGTGAACTACATTGTGTAGTGTTCCATCTCCGCCAACGGAAATAATGTTTCTAAACCCTTTTTTGATAGCGTTTTGTACCAAATCAACCTCGTGTTTAGAAAATTTTGTAAAAGCAAAAGAATAATCTATTTTCTTATGTTTTAAGTACTGTTGAATTTCCTTCCATTGTTTAGAAAAATCGCCATTACCAGAAGTAGAGTTTGCAATTACAAACCAAGAATTAGTATTGATTTTATCAATATGAGACATAAAAAATAAATTAATAAACAAGCAAAGTACAAAATTGAATCGTAACAATTAATTAATAAGATTCAAGAGAATAAATACTATTTTAGTATCGTATTAAATACAAAATTTTAAATGAGAAAAAAGAAAAAAAAAATATATAAAAAGAAAGGAAAAGTTGTAAAAGATTTAACTAAAAATATATTCAGAATTTTAAACGAAGACAGTAGTAAGTTCTTCAATTATAAACAAATAGCTTCAAAATTAAAAATTGAAGATACTGATGGAAAAAATCAGGTTATTAAAAAATTAGCAGAATTAACTGCTACCAAAAAAATTAAAGAAGTAGACAGAGGAAAGTTTCAAATTAATGAAGATAGAAAGTATTCTATTGGAACTTTAGATATAACTTCAAATGGAAACGGATATTTTATAACAGACGATTATGAACATGATGTTTTTGTTCCAAATATTAACCTAGGTAAGGGTTTACATGGCGATGTTGTAAGAGCGTATGTTTACAAACGAAAGCGAAGTAACAAGTTAGAAGCCGATGTTGTAGAAATTATAGAACGTGCAAAAACAGAGTTTGTAGGTGTTTTACAGAAGAATAAAAATTTCGGATTTGTAATTTGTGATAATCATAAAATGTACGCAGATATTTTTATTTCTGAAAATAAGATGAATGGTGCAGAACATGGTGATAAAGTACAGGCTAAAATTCAAGATTGGCCAGAAAACTCTAAAAATCCTTTTGGAAAAATAACGACAGTTCTTGGAAAACCTGGAGACCATAATACAGAAATGCATTCTATTTTATTAGAATACGATTTACCTTATGAATTTGAGCCAGAAGTAGAAAAAGAAGCACAAAATTTACCGATAGAAATTACAAAAGAAGAAATTGGTAAACGTAGAGATATGCGCAAAGATTTAACGTTTACGATAGATCCTAAAGATGCAAAAGATTTTGATGATGCATTATCTTTCACAAAATTAGAAAACGGAAATTTCGAAGTAGGTATTCATATTGCAGATGTTTCGCATTATTTACAACCAAAAACTATTTTAGATGACGAAGCTTATGATAGAGCAACATCGGTTTATTTGGTAGATAGAGTAGTGCCAATGTTGCCAGAAATGTTAAGTAATGGCGTCTGTTCTTTAAGACCAAATGAAGAAAAATTAACGTTTTCGGCAGTTTTTGAAATCAACCAAAAAGCACAAATTGTAAATGAATGGTTTGGGAGAACTGTAACCTATTCTGATCAACGTTTTGCTTATGAAGAGGCACAAGATATTATTGAAAATGTAACGTTGTCAGACGATATTCAGCCTTACACAATGCCAGCTGATATTTCTATTATTGACGAAGAATATACAGTTACTCCAGAAGTGGTAGAAGCCACTTTACAATTAGATAAATTGGCAAAAATTCTTCGTAAAAAGAGAATGAAACAAGGTGCTATTTCTTTCGATAGAGTAGAAGTGAAGTTTAATTTAGATGAAGAAGCAAATCCAATTGGTGTTTTCTTTAAAACATCTAAAGATGCTAATAAATTAATTGAAGAATTTATGTTGTTGGCTAACAGAAAAGTAGCTGAATTTATTGGAAGACATAAAGGAAGACCTTCTGGAAAAACATTTATATATAGAGTTCATGACGAGCCAAATGAAGAAAAATTAGCTTCTTTAGAAAATATTATTGGCAAATTTGGTTATAAAATTGATACAACTACTAAAGAGTCTACTTCAGAATCGTTAAATCAATTATTAAATGATGTTCATGGAAAAGCAGAATCGAACATGATTGAAACACTTGCTATTAGAACAATGTCTAAAGCAGTGTATACCACACAAAATATTGGACATTATGGATTGGCTTTTGATTATTACAGCCATTTTACGTCACCAATTAGACGTTATCCAGATGTGATGACACATAGACTATTGCAACATTATTTAGATGGAGGAGAAACGCCAAAAGCAGCTCTTTATGAAGAAAAATGTAAACATTCTTCACATAGAGAAGAATTGGCTTCTAAAGCAGAACGTTCATCTATAAAATACATGCAAGTAAAATACATGCAAGATCATAAAGATGAAATTTTTGAGGGTGTAATTACAGGTGTTACAGAATGGGGAATTTATGTAGAAATTACTACAAACAAGTGTGAAGGAATGGTTAGAATTAGAGATATAAAAAGCGATTATTATATTTTTGATGAAGAACAATATGCTATTGTTGGTCAGTCTACAAAAAACATGTATCAATTAGGAGACGATGTAAAAGTTCAGGTAAAGAAAACCGATTTAGAACGCAAACATTTAGATTTTAATTTAATTGAAGAGTAAAAAATAAAACAATGATTTTAACTACAACACACAATATAGAAAACTTCAAAATAGTAGATTATTTAGGTATTGTAACAGGTACAGCTTATGATTCTAGTTATTCTTCAAACGGAACAAAGATGTCTTTTAAAGATATGTTTAGCATGTCTAAATATTACGAAAAATATACCTTAGCTTTAGAAAGAATAAAAGAAAAAGCATTTCAAAATTTAAAAGACAATGCATTAAAATTAGGTGCAAATGCAGTAGTAGGTATTCAATTAGATGTGGAGCCTTTAGCAAATTCATCAACATTATTAGTTTCAATAACTGGAACTGCTGTTAGAGCTGAATAATTTTTTTTAACGATATTAGCACAATAATTTTTAGAAATGAAATATTGGATAATATCAGAAACAGCAGAAAATAAGAAGTACTTAATTGCGAACGAAAAAAATATTTGGATTACAGAACAATCTATAGATGCAGATATTGAAAGTTTAATTGAGCAGAAAAATGTTCAGAATGTAGCTATTTATAGATATAGTATTATAAAAAATTTAATTTTTATAAATGATGATTCTTCAATGCTAATTGAATTTAAATCAGATGAAGATAAAGAGGAAATAGAACTTTTTATAAATGCTACTATTTATGAAGATGTAAAATCTTTTTTTTCTGAAAATCTATTGCATTCAAAAGTTAAAAACTATTCAATAGTAAAACAAATACAACCAGCAGGTATTGGATTTTTAATTTTTACAGGAATTACTATTTTCTTATACAATATTGCAATAGGTTTGCAAAATGGAGAAGAAATGAGAACTTCTGGAAGAAGAGGTTGGGTAAAGAAAATATTTGTTGGTATTGCAGATATTCTAGGTCCAATTGGTTCTTTAATTGTTGGAGGTTTAATTTCTTTATTTTTTATTTACATTGTTTTTAAAACTATAAAAAACCCTAAAGAAGGTAAAGTGATTAAGTTAGATAATTTTACAGAAGCTAAGTTTTAACCATAGTCACACAATAAAAAAAGATAAAAACCTTTATAGTGGTATAATTTTTTACTTAAAATTATCAACTAAACCTCTTATAATGAAAAAAATAGCTTTTTTAAACTTACTATTTGTTGCTTTTTTAACAAATGCTCAGACAACCGTTACTAAAAATTTAGGTGATTATAATACGTTAAAAGTATATAATGGAATAGAAGTGGAGCTTATAAAAGCTTCAGATCAAAGATTAGAAATTACTGGTGAAAAATCAGAAATGGTAAAAATTAAAAATGTAGATAATACGTTAAAACTTTCTTTACCATTCTCTTTAAAACCTGAAGATAATGCTGCAAACGGCAAAATTTTAATCAAAATTTATTACAACAAAAATATTGATATTATTGATGGTAATGAAGGTGCAACCATTACTGGTAAAGATTTTAACCAAGATAAAATAGAAGTAAATGCACAAGAAAGAGCATTTATAAACTTAACTTTAACAACAAAAGAACTTAAAGTTAGAGCTTCTTCTGGTGGAATCATAAAATTATCTGGAATCACAAATAATCAAGAAGTTGATGTAGATTTATATGGTATTTATCATGGCTATAATATGAAATCTTCAGAAAATTCTATTGTAAAAGCTGGTACAGGAGCAAAAGCAGAGGTTACATCAAATAAAATATTAAATGCCAAAGTTAGTTTTGGCGGAACTATTTTTTATAAAGGTGAACCTGAAGTTTTAAAAGACAAAAAAGTAATTGGTGGTATTATAGAAAAAAGAAATTAATAGAAATTAAAACAATATATAACTGTACAAACCTTTTTTGTATCTTTGTACTATTAAATTAAATAAAAAATGAATAGTTTATCTATACTTATAGGAATGATTGGTGGTACACAAGTAGTAATAATACTTGTTGTAGTTTTACTGTTGTTTGGTGGTAGAAAAATACCAGAGTTAATGCGTGGTTTAGGAAGTGGAATAAAAGAGTTTAAAAACGCTTCTAAAGAAGAACCTGAAGAAAAATTAGAAGAAAAAAAGTAACATCAGTTATTTTTAAACATATGAAAAAAGCGCCGTTTGAAATCAAACAGCGCTTTTTTTGTGATTTGAATCAAATAAATCCCCCAATCGATTTAATTCAATTTTTTTGTTCTCCAAATATAATACCTAATACCCTATAAATATAATATTTGTTATAAAAGGGAAATAAATTTTGTTTTTTGGGATAAAAAGGAAGGTTTATTTTAACAAACTATGTAAAGATTGTTTACTAAAACTTCTAGAAACTGGAACTTGAAATGGGATGCTTTCAGACTTTAATAAATATCCTCTTGCGTTTCCAGATATATCATTAACAAAAGAAGTATTTATAATATAACTTTTATGGCAACGAATAATGGTATCAAACTTTTTTAAGTCTTTTTCAATTCTAGTTAATGTTGCGCGTAAAATTTTCTCCTTTAAATCGCCATTTTCTTTTTGAATAAAAAAACTGGCATAATTTCCTTGAGAAGTGATATATATTAATTTGTCAATATGAAAACTTATATGTTCTTTGGAATTGTCAGAGTAAATTATAACTTCCTTTTCAAGCTCGTTTACTTTTATATTTTCTCTCTTATTTTTAAACTCGATTACTTTTTTCTCACGCTTTTCTCTCACATTTTTTTCGTTTATGAAAATAAAGAAAGAAAGAGGAAATAAACTTACCAAGAAAGTGTAAGAAATAAACTCTAAATACGCTAGCTTTTTCAAGTTATATGGTTCTTTATATATTTCCCCAAAGTACCATAAGAATGAGCCAACAATAGTGATTCCTGCAATCATTAAAAAAAGATTTCTACCAACAGTCCAATTATCTTCATTAAAGTAATTTTTAAATAATAATGCTGGAATATACAGCATAATAAAAGTACCTAAAAATGTAATTATACCAATACCTATGGTATATTCTAAAAAAATAACTTCAATTTGAGATAAGTAAAAAGGTTTAAAAATGTATAGGAAAAAGAAAATAAATAACCCATGATACAAACTTATTTTTAATTTAAATTTTGTAGATGGGTTAAAATAATAAGGTTTTGAAAGCCAATTTTTAAGGGACTTTAGTAAAGACATTTTATAAATATTTTATAGTCTTAATTTTTATCTTTTGGCTTTTGGTTTTTCATTGCTTCTCCAATTTGGTTACTTGCAGTAAAACTTGCAACCATATCATTTAGCATTTGACTACCAGCTTGTGGTGAATTTGGTAATAAAATTAAATTTGTATTGGTTTCGCTTCCAATTGCTTGTAAAGTGTCATAATGTTGTGTTACAACAATTAATGCAGAGGCTTCTTGTGAATTAATACCAACTCTGTTTAAAACATCTACAGATTCTTCTAATCCGCGTGCAATTTCACGTCTTTGATCTGCAATACCTTGTCCTTGTAAACGCTTACTTTCTGCTTCAGCTTTTGCTTTTTCAACGATTAAAATACGTTGTGCATCACCTTCATATTGTGCAGCCGTTTTTTCTCTATCTGCAGCATTAATTCTGTTCATTGCTATTTTTACTTGCGGATCTGGATCTATATCAGTTACTAAGGTTCTAATAATATCAAAACCATAATCTAACATAGCATCGTTTAATTCTGTTTTTACAGCAATGGCAATGTCGTCTTTTTTAACAAAAACGTCATCTAATTTCATTTTCGGAACTTCTGCTCTAACTACATCAAATACGTAAGATGTTATTTGTTCATGAGGATAATCTAATTTATAAAAAGCATCATACACCTTTTCTGTAATTACTTTGTATTGTACAGAAACTTTTAATTTTACAAAAACATCGTCCAATGTTTTTGTTTCAACAATAACATCTAATTGTTGAATTTTTAATGACAATCTTCCTGCAACTCTGTCTACAAAAGGTATTTTGAGCTTAAGACCTGAGTGTCTAATCGCATTAAATTTTCCAAAACGTTCAATGATAGCAGCTGTTTGTTGCTTTACCATAAAAAAAGAAGCGAAAAGAATAAGTACTCCAATAACAAGAATAATAGGTAAAATAGGTGGCATAGTAGTTTTTTTGAGAGTTAGTAATCAGTTAGTTGTAAATATAGTAAAATCATTTTCTAATTATTAGACCCTTTTTTTAAAAAAAGTTACATTTTAAAACAAAAAAACCTCTCAAATAAATGAGAGGTTTATAAAATAAGGTTGAAAATATTACAATTTATCAATCGCGTTTTCAATTCTTTTAATAGTTTCTTGTTTGCCAATCATTTCCATAATATCAAATAAATGAGGTCCTGCTAATTTACCAACTAAAGACAAACGCAAAGGTTGCATTACTTTACCAAAACCAATTTCTTTATTAGTAATCCAATTTTTAATTACTTTTTCAGTATTTTCTGATGAAAAATCTTGTATTTTTTCAATTTCTGAAATTAATTCTTGCATTAATTCAGCAGTTCCTTCTTTCCAGTTCTTTTTAGATGCTTTTGCATCATATTCAGTAGGAGCTTCAAAAAAGAAATTTGATAATTCCCAAAAGTCGTTCACAAAAACAGCTCTTTCTTTTATTAAAGACACCACTTTTTGAACATAAGATTTGTCGATTTTGCTTGAAATTATATTTTGCTTTGATTGTAAAATAGGAAGGTATAATTCAGCTAATTCTGCATCAGATTTTAGTTGCATATACTGTTGGTTAAACCAATTTGTTTTATCTGGACTAAATTTAGATCCAGATTTACTAACACGTTTTAAATCAAACTCTTGCACTAAATCTTGTAAAGAAAATAATTCTTGTTCTGTACCAGGATTCCAACCTAAAAACGCTAACATATTTATAAAAGCGTCTGCGAAATAACCATCTTCTTTGTATCCTCTAGAAACTTCTCCAGTTTCTTCATTTGTATACGCCAGTGGAAACACAGGGAAACCTAATTTATCGCCATCTCTTTTGCTTAATTTTCCTTTTCCAATTGGTTTTAAAATTAATGGTAAGTGCGCAAATTTTGGAGCTTCCCAACCAAAAGCTTTGTATAGTAAAACATGTAAAGCCATAGATGGTAACCATTCTTCACCACGAATTACATGGCTAATTTCCATTAAATGATCGTCTACAATATTTGCTAAATGATAAGTTGGCATTCCATCAGATTTAAACAAAATTTTATCGTCTAAAATATTTGTGTCTATTTTAATTTCTCCACGAATTTCATCATTCATTACAAGTGTTTCATCTCGTGGAGATTTGAAACGAACTACGTATTTATCACCATTTTCAATTCGGTTTTGTACTTCTTCATCAGTTAAAACTAGTGAGTTTACCAAACGTCCTTTTGAACGATTATGCCAGTTGTAAATAAAGGTTTTTCCTTCAGATTCGTGGTTTTTTCTTTCTAAATCTAATGCTTCAGCAGTATCAAAAGCATAATATGCCCAACCAGAATTTATTAAAATATCTGCATATTTTTTATATAAATCTTTTCGTTCAGATTGCCTGTATGGACCAAATTTTTCGTTTTTTCCTGGACCTTCATCAAAAGGAATATTGGACCAATTTAAAGAGTCGATTATATATTGTTCTGCATTTGCAACATAACGAGTTTGGTCTGTGTCTTCTATTCTTAACACAAAAGTTCCATTATGTTTTTTAGCGAATAAATAATTGTATAAAGCTGTTCTTACACCACCAATGTGTAGAGGTCCTGTAGGACTTGGGGCAAAACGAACACGAACATTAGATTCCATTTTTCTATTTTTTTGATGGCGCAAAGATAGTTTTTTATTGGAAGAGGAGTGAAGTTAGAAAAGAGATAATTTTATAATTTGAAAAAGTTAATTACCTAAAAAAGCCTCAAATAATTTTAAATTATTTGAGGCTTGATTAAATTTTTATTTTAAAACTAAAATTTAAAAAGTATTAAAAATACCAATAGAAAACGCTGTTTGTTTTGCTACATTATTTCCAAAAAATGCATTTCCAAAACCAACTGTTAATCCTAAATCACATAATTGTAAAATTCCTTTTAAACCATAAGCACCATATTCTTGATCGTTTACATATAAACCTGTTAACATGTTGTTTGTAGGTATGTTAACATCTCCATTTTCGAAAGATTTTACAACATCTATATAACCAATTAACCAAATATTCTGAGTGATTTTTCCTCCAAATTCACCTCCAATTTTAAAGTTAGAACTGTAATTGTTCGTTCTTAAATCTGCTCCAATATGTGTTTGTAAAAATGTTTTTCCGAAACTTTTTCCAGCTAAAAATTGAGGTGTAAAAGTAAAAGCATCATAGCCAGTTCTAATTCCTGTAGCATCATCATAAGAACTTGTATTTATTTCTGATAATAACTGTCCAGTTAAAACCCAACCATTGTTATAAAATTGATGTTTTAAACCCAATTGAATGTTTCCAAAAGTAGTTTCAGTTCCAGATTGTGTATTTGCAAAACCTGTTAATAAATTAGAAGCTTCTCCTGTTTTTATAGATTTTAAAGGAACACTAAAAACTAAAGAAGTTTTATTTGTAAAGCCATACTCTCCATAAATTTGGTAAGTTCTATCAGTAATATTTCTTTCTGTATTGTAATCTGGGTCTCCAAAAAGCTCATTATAATCTGAAATTGTGGTATAAGAAAAGTTAATAAATAAATCACCTTTTTCTTTTGTCCATGGACTTTGCGAAAAAATAGATGTTGTTAAAAGAAGTAGTAAAATTGTGCTTATTTTTTTCATAATTTTATTTTATTTTGAATTAGTGGGTATCATTTTTAAATGCTTACAAATTCATTTAACAAATATTTGGATTCAATTTCACGTAAAAATAGTATTTTTATTAGTTGATTATGAGCGCATTTAAAACAATTGAGAAAAAACTACATCAATTTACGAAAAAATACTACGTAAATGAACTGATAAAAGGAAGTATTTTATTTCTTTCTTTAGGGTTCTTATACCTAATTTTTACTCTTTTTATAGAGTATTTTTTATGGCTAAAACCAACTGCAAGAACTTTCCTTTTTTGGGTTTTTATTTTGGTTGAACTTTTTCTACTCATTCGTTTTATAGTCATTCCTATTTTTAAACTGTTAGGTTTACGTAAGGGAATTTCTTTGGAAGAATCATCAAAAATTATTGGTGCACATTTTCCAGAAGTTAACGACAAATTACTGAATGTTTTACAATTGAAAGAAAGCTCAAATCAGTCAGATTTGTTATTGGCGAGTATCAATCAAAAATCGGAAGAATTACAACCAATTCCGTTTGCAAAAGCAGTTGATTTTAAGAAAAACACGAAGTATTTAAAATATGCAATTGTACCTGTTTTAATTTGGTTAATTACCTTAATATCAGGTAATAACGGAATTTTTACACAAAGTTTAGATCGTGTTGTAAATCATAGAAAAGCATACAATCCACCAGCACCATTTTCTTTTTCTTTACAAAATGAAAACCTACAAGTTATTCAAGGAAAACCAATTACAATTATTGTAAACACAGTAGGAACTGTATTACCTTCTGAAGCAAAAATTATTTACGATAATCAGCAGTATTTTTTACAAAATAATGGAAATGGAACTTTCTCATACACATTTTCTGACGTTCAAAAACCAATTAAATTTTTCGTTGAAGCAAATGGAGTACAGTCTCAAAACTTTAATATTGAAATTATAAATACACCAACAATCAACAATATTGCTTTGCAGTTGAATTATCCAAGATATGTTGGAAAGCGAAATGAAACCATTCAAAACACAGGAAATATTATAGTACCAGAAGGCACCAGAATTACATGGAAAGTAGAAGCTTCTCAAACGGATTCTGTAGCATTTATCAACAATAAAAAAAGAAATTTATTCAAAAATATTTCAAGTTCTAATTTTGAATTTTCGAAATACATCAGAAATTCACTCAATTATCAAATAACATCTTCCAATGAAAACTTGAAAGATTATGAAAATTTACAGTTTTCTGTTGGTATTATTAAAGATGAAGTTCCAGAAATTTCTGTACAAACAAATATCGATAGTATTTCACGAGGAACAGCTCAGTTTGCGGGGCAAATATCTGACGATTATGGTTTAAGTAAATTACAAATTGTTTATTACGATGCTATCAATCCTCAAAATCAACAAACATTTAATTTGGAAATTTCAAGAGAAAATATTCAAACTTTTTTCTATCAATTTCCTAACGGATTAAATTTAAAACCAGGTATCAACTACGAATTATTTTTTGAAGTTTTTGATAACGATGCTGTAAACGGAAATAAGAAAGCAAAAAGTAAAGTTTTTAATTACCGACAAAAAACAACCCAAGAAATTGAGCAAGAAATTTTACAAGAACAGCGAAATACGATTAATAGTTTAGAAAATTCCATACAAAAACAAGAAAAACAAGAGAAGGAGCTGAATAAAATTCAAGAAGACTTGCAAAACAAGAAAAAGTTAAGTTGGAATGATAAAAAGAAAGTAGAAAACTTTATAAAACGTCAAGAAAATTACAAAAAAATGATGCAACGTCAAACAGACGAATTGCAAGAAAATTTAGACGAGAAAAAGGAAGAAAATGAGAATCTTCAAGAAAAGAAAGAAGAACTCAAAAAACGAATTGAAGAACTCAAAAAATTAGACAAGCAACAGAAGCTGTTAGACGAAATTCAAAAAATGGCTGATAAATTAAATAAAGAAGATTTAGTAAAAAAAGCCAAAGAATTAGCACAACAAAACAAACAACAAAGGCGAAGTTTAGAGCGTATGTTAGAGCTAACAAAACGTTTTTATGTAGAGCAAAAAACAATGCAAATTGCCAATAAGTTAGAAGAATTGGCAAAAAAACAAGAAACGTTAGCAAATAAAGAAGATGCCACGTTAGAAGACCAGAAAAAAATTAATGAAGAATTTAAAGAATTAAAAAATGAATTAGAGGAATTGGCTAAGGATAACGAAAAATTAAAAGAGCCAATGGAATTGCCAGATGTGGAAGATGAAAAAGAAGCAATTGATAAAGAGTTAAAAAATTCTGAAGAAAATATTAAAAAGCAAGATAAAAATCAAACTAAAAAAAGCCAGAAAAATTCATCTAATAAGATGAAAGAAATGAGTGCAAAAATGCAAAAAGCCATGGAAGCAATGGAAGGTGAATCCATTGAAGAGAATATGGAAGATTTGCGAAAAATTTTAGAAAATTTAGTAACCTTTTCTTTCCAACAAGAAAATTTAATGAATAAATTTAGTGATATTTCAGTTGGTCATCCAGATTATGGTAATGATTTAAAAAAGCAAAATGATATTCGAACGTATTTCGAACATATTGACGATAGTTTGTATGTACTTTCTATGCGATTACCAAAAATATCTACACAAATTCAAGACGATTTATCTACTGCACACTATAATTTGGAGCAATCTTTAGAAAACTTCTCTGAAAACAGATTTAACAATGGAATATCCAACCAGCGTTACGTAATGACTTCGACAAATAATCTTGCAGATTATTTAAGTAATATTTTAAATAATATGAAAAACTCCATGTCAATGAAAATGGGCAAAGGAAAAAAAGGAGATTTTAGTTTACCTGATATTATTAAAAAGCAAGGAGAATTGTCTGAAAAGATGAAAGAAGGTATGAAAAAACAAGGGGAGAAGCCTGGACAAAAATCTGGACAGAAACCAGGAGAAGGTCAAAAAGGTGGTGAAGAAGGAAAGAAACCTGGCGATAAAGGTAAACCTGGAAGTAAAGGAGAAAATGGTAAATCTGGAGATGCTGGAAAGTCAGGAAAAAATGGTAAAGGAGGAAAAGATGGTGAATCAGGTGAAAATGGAAAAGGGAATGGTGAAGGTAATGGTGAAAATGACGATTTAGATGGCGAATTGTATGAAATTTACAAAGAACAATCTAAACTAAGGCAAGAACTTCAAAATGCTATAAAAGAAAGTGAAAATGGTAATCCTGGTGGTAATGCAGCAGCAAAAAAAGCATTAAAAACCATGGAGCAATTAGAAAATGAAATACTAGAAAAAGGTTTTAATGCAGGCACTTTACAAAGAATGCAACGTTTAAATTATGAATTACTAAAATTAGATGCTGCAACATTAGAGCAAGGTGAAGATAAGAAACGAAAATCTACTGCTAATTTTAAAGAAAGTGAACGTAACAAAGTAAAAGCATTGCATTTTAAAAAGCAGTTTTACAATCAAATAGAAATATTAAATAGACAATCATTACCTTTGCAAGAAAATTACAAAATTAAGGTTCGAGAATATTTTTCTGAACCTCAGAAAAAAGAGAAATGATAACTTTTAATTACGAAACTGATTTTAAAATTCTCAACGAAAAGGCGTTAGAAAATTGGATAGTAACTATAATCGAAAATCATAATTGTGAAGCTGGTGAAATCAATTATATTTTTTGTGATGATGCTTATTTACACAAACTAAATGTTGAGTTTTTACAACACGATACATTAACAGATATAATTAGTTTCGATAATTCTTTAGGAAAATTAATTAATGGAGATATTTTTATTTCTGTAGAAAGAGTAGCGGATAATGCAAACGATTTTAAAGTTTCTTTTGAAGATGAACTACACAGAGTAATGATACATGGCATTTTGCATTACATTGGTTTTAAGGATAAAACAGAACCTGAAAGAAAAGAGATGAGAAACCAAGAAAACAATGCTTTGTTAAACCTAATTAACTAATAATCAGTTATTTAAAATTATAGTTTCACGTGGAACAGTAATATATATGAGTTTATTTACAACAATTTATGATGTTATAGTAGTTGGTGGTGGTCACGCAGGTAGTGAAGCAGCAGCAGCAAGTGCAAATATGGGCGCACATACGTTATTAATCACAATGAATTTGCAGAATATTGCACAAATGAGTTGCAATCCTGCAATGGGTGGAATTGCTAAAGGGCAAATTGTTAGAGAAATTGATGCTTTAGGTGGTTATAGTGGAATTGTTACAGACAAAACTGCGATTCAGTTTAAAATGTTGAACAAATCTAAAGGACCTGCAATGTGGAGTCCAAGAGCGCAATCTGATAGAATGCAATTTGCTGAATGTTGGCGAACTATGTTAGAACAAACTGATAATTTAGATTTTTATCAAGATTCTGTAAACGGATTATTATTTGATGAAAACAAAATTATAGGTGTAAAAACAGCTTTAGGTCTAGAGATAAAAGCAAAAACTGTTATCATAACTGCAGGAACTTTTTTAAACGGATTAATACATATTGGCGATAAAAGTTTCGGTGGAGGTAGAGCAGGTGAAGGGGCTTCAACTGGAATTACAGAAGACTTGGTGAAAAAAGGTTTCGAAGCTGGAAGAATGAAAACAGGAACTCCTCCAAGAGTGGATGGAAGGTCTTTAGATTATTCTAAAATGATAGAACAACCTGGTGATGAAATTACAGAAAAGTTTTCTTATTTACCAACATCAAAACCATTAACAGAACAACGTTCTTGTTGGTTGACCTACACAAATTTAAATGTTCACGATTCTCTTAGAGAAGGTTTTGATCGTTCACCAATGTTTAATGGTAGAATACAATCTACAGGACCAAGATATTGTCCTTCTATTGAAGATAAAATAGATCGTTTTGCAACAAAAGATAGGCATCAAATTTTTGTAGAACCAGAAGGTTGGACAACTTGCGAAATGTATGTAAATGGTTTTTCAACTTCACTTCCAGAAGATATTCAGGACAAAGCAATTCGTTCTGTAGAAGGTTTTGAAAACGTAAAGTTTTTAAGATATGGTTATGCAATTGAATATGACTTTTTTCAACCTACACAATTAAAACATTCTTTGGAAACCAAGTTAATTGAAAACTTGTTTTTTGCAGGACAAATAAATGGAACTACAGGTTATGAAGAAGCAGCAGCTCAAGGTTTAATGGCGGGTGTAAATGCTGCTTTAAAAATTCAAAATAAAGAACCATTTATATTAAAAAGAAACGAAGCTTATATTGGGGTTTTAATTGACGATTTAATTACAAAAGGTACTGAAGAGCCATATAGAATGTTTACTTCTCGTGCAGAATATCGAACATTGCTTAGACAAGATAACGCTGATTTACGATTAACTCCAATTGGTTTTGAACTAGGTTTGGCTTCTAAAGAGCGTTTAGATCGAGTATTAGAAAAACAAAGAAAAACAGATTTGTTGGTTGATTTTTTACAAAAAACTAGTGTAACCGAAAATGAAATAAACCCTATTTTGGAAGCAAAAAGTTTGGCGCTCATAAATCAATCTATGAAGTTGTATAAAATTGCTTCAAGACCACAATTAGATTTTTCAGAATTTTATGTAATTGATAAACTGAAAGTTTTTTTAGAAGAAAACAACATCGATAAAGAAATTATTGAACAAGCTGAAATACATTTAAAGTATGCTGGTTATATTGAAAAAGAAAAGAACAATGCAGATAAACTAAACAGGTTAGAGAACGTTGTAATACCTGCTACTTTTAATTATAGTAAAGTAAAATCTTTATCTTTTGAAGCTAGAGAAAAATTAACAAAAATACAACCAACTTCTATTTCTCAAGCAAGTAGAATAAGTGGAGTTTCACCAAGTGATATTTCTGTTCTTTTGGTATATATGGGAAGATAAAAAAGCAAAGAAATTAAAATGTTCCTCGTGGAACAAGTTTTAAACAAACACTCATTAAATTTTATTTTATCCAAATAAATCAAAAATTAAATTTAAAAAAATTGCAACTGTTCCTCGTGGAACATTATTAAAAAAGATTACAAATATGGAGAATGAAAAAGAACTTTATAAAAATTTAGTTCCTTTTTTAAACTGTAAAGATCATACAGTTTCAGGTGAGTTTTTTGAAGTTATGAAAAATGAAGAATACGAAATGTTGGTTACATCTCCTGTTCCATCAGATTTAGATTCGTATTATAAAAGCGATAATTATATTTCTCATACAGATAGTAAAAAAAGTTTTATTGATAAAATATATCAAATTGTAAAAAGCTATACTTTAAAAAGAAAATTATCGTTAATTAACTCTTTTGAAACTGAAGAAAAACAACTTTTAGATATTGGTGCTGGAACAGGAGATTTTTTAAAAACATGTAAAAAGAAAAACTGGAAAGTTTTTGGAGTAGAACCAAATCCAAGTGCAAGAAATATTGCATTAAAAAAAGGAATAGATTTGAAAGAAAATATTTCTGATTTCACAAATGAAAAATTTGATGTAATTACACTTTGGCATGTTTTAGAACATATGGAAAATCTAAAAACAACCATTAAAAAACTTAAAAGTTTATTAAAGCCTAAAGGAAGAATTGTTGTTGCGGTTCCAAATTATAAAAGTTGCGATGCAAATTTTTATAAAGAACATTGGGCAGCTTTTGATGTTCCTAGACATCTTTGGCATTTTTCTCAATTTTCTATTCATAAACTTTTTTCTGAAGTAGAAATGATTGTTGATGAAACACTGCCTATGAAGTTTGATAGCTTTTATGTAGCACTATTAAGTGAAAAATATAAAACAGGAAAATTAAAACCTTTTTTAGCTTTGCATAGAGGTTTTGCTTCAAATTTAAATGCAAGAACTAGTTCAGAGTATTCTTCTCTAATTTATATAATTAAAAACTATTAAAAAGCTCTTTTTAACTTCATAGAAAGAATTTCACATAATAAAACACCTCTAAGTATTATAAAAATAAAAAAACCTCTTAAAATAAGCCTTTTAAGAGGTTTTTTAATAGTTTATACTTATTAAAATAATAATTAATATAAATTTTAACTATTTAATAAATATACACCCAATATTGAGATGATAAAATAGACTGCTAAAGACATTGCTCCTGCATAATCTTTTGCCAAACGTTGTCCTATTAATAAAAAGATTAAAGTAATGGCAGAAAGCTCAATTCCGAAAGAAGCAATTTCTTTTGCTTCTGAAGTGTATAATTGGTATACACCAATCACCATTAATATACCTGCAATAATTTCAATAATTAAAATAATACCTAGTAATAATGGAACACTGTTTTTTAACGGAGAGTTTTTAAAATGTTCTGTAATAAAAGCAACGTTTCCTTTCCAATCTAAAAGTTTATCAATTCCAGATTGAATAAACGTGACAATTAAAAAAAAGAGAATTAGTACTTCTGCTGGATAGTTTGATAAAAAATTCATGGTTTAAATATTTATTTTCCAAATAGTCTTTTAAAAAAACTTTTTGTTTTTTTAGTTGCTTCTTCAATTTCTTCTTTTGCATCTTCTGCTAAATCTGCTAAATTTTCTGCAGCTTCACTTGCAAATTCAGATGCTTTTTCCTTAACATCTTCATACATCTCTCCAGCATCTTCTGCAAATTCACTTACCTTTTCTTTAGCTTCTTCTGAATACTCATTCAGCTTTTCTTTTACTTTGTCCATATTTTCATCAGAAAAAGTTTCGTTTATCTTTTCTTTAGCTACATCAAAAGCTTTGGTTGCATCCTCTTTTAGTTCAGACGCTTTTTCTGAAGCGGCGTTTTTAATTTCATTTGCTTTTTCTTTTAAATTATCTAAGGTTTCTTTAGATTCTTCTGTGACCGTTTTTTTAATTTCTTTTGGTTGTAAGTTGTCTTCTTTTTTTGACATAATTAATTGATTTATAATGTTTTAAATTATTTAAAAGCTTGATCTATAGGTTCCCAAAGCTCTATTTTATTTCCTTCATTATCTAAAATCCATCCAAATTTTCCATAATCATAAGTTTCCATTTCTCCGACAATGGTAACACCTTCTTTTTTTAATTCGGCTAATAATTCTACTAAATTTTCAACCCTATAATTAAACATAAATTCCTTTTTTGAAGGCTCGAAATATTTCGTGTCTTTCGCAAAAGGGCTCCATTGAGTAGATGCGTCTTTCCCTGCTTTATCTTTCCACCAAAAAGTAGATCCATAATCATCTGTATTAAAACCTAAATGTTTTTGATACCAATCTTTGGATGCTGTTGGGTCTTCTGATTTAAAAAATAATCCGCCAATTCCTGTGACTCTTTTTTTCATAATTTTTATTTTATGTCATTTCGATTTTATGGAGAAACCTCATTAAATTAAAGATTTTTCGACCTCGTTTTACTTCGTTCAAAATGACAAAATATTACTTCTTTTTAATATTAGTTTCGTAAATGTCAATCCATTCTTTTACAGTCAATTTTTTACATAATTCAGCAATTAAATTATAAGGAATATCGTCTACTTTTTTAAATCGGATACAACTTTTTCCCATGTCTAATTTGCGAGAATTATGTTTTGGGTATTCATTTACAAACCAATCATGAATTTCTGGAACCGTATAAATACCACTATGATATACATTAATGGAGTTTTTTTGAGAAGCAATATTCATAAAAGGCAAAGGGTCTTCAGGCTTACAGTGGTAACCATTTGGATAAATTTCATGCGGAACAAAATACCCAATCATTCCATATTGAATGCCTTCTTGAAAGTCTTTAGGTAGATTTTCTTTAATGGTTTTTCGTAATTTCTTAAGTGCTTCTTGTCTTTCTTCTGGAACTTGATTGATATAATCTTCTGGAGAATTTGCCTTGTATTGCATGACTTTGAGTTTAAGCCAACAAGTTAACAAAATTTTGCTTTGATTTTATCTACAATTGTTTGTGCTAATTTTTCTTTGCTTTCTATGGTCCAGCCAGCAACATGAGGAGATAAAATTACATTTTGTGAGTTGATTAAGTGATGAAAAGCCTCAGGTATTTTATAATTTTCACTGTCAGGTTGAGCGCAGTCGAAACCTCCTTTTTCTTTCTTAAATAAGTTTTCAAAAGACGTTTTTTCATATTCTAAAACATCTAAACCTGCACCTAAAATTTTACCTGATTTTAATGCAGAAACCAAATCACTAGTTACTACTGATGTTCCACGTGCAGTATTTATCAACCAGAAATTCTTTTTAAAACTATTGATAAAATTTGCATTCACCATATTTTTTGTAAGGTTAGTTTGCGGTGTGTGTAAACTTAAAACATCCGCATTTTCTTGCAGTTCTTGTAAAGAAACCTGGATGCAATTTTCGTCGCCAACGTTTGGTTTTAAATCGTAACAAAGAACATTTACATCAAAACCACGTAGTTTTTTTGCGAACGATTTTCCCATATTTCCATATCCAATTAAACCAACAGTTTTTCCATTGAGTTCAATTCCTCGATTTTCTTCACGTAACCATTTTCCATTTCTCACTTCTTTATCGGCCTTATTCAACTTGTTAAAAAGTGATAATAACATGGCTAAAGAATGTTCTCCAACAGCGTTTCTGTTTCCTTCTGGCGCAGCAATTAATTCGATATTTTTCGATTCTGCATAGGCGCAATCTATATTTTCTAAACCAGCTCCAACTCTTCCAATAAATTTTAGATTTTTGGCTTTATCAAGAAAATTTTTATCAATAGAAAACCTGCTTCTAATAATAAAACCATCGTAATTATGAATTTTAGCTTCAATTTCTTCTTTTGATGATGTGTAATCTTCATCATTTATAAAACCTAAATCAGTCAATTGATTTAATAAAAGCGGATGATTTGTATCTAAATGTAGAATTTTCAAAATAGATTTTTAGATTATTGGATGTTTAGATTTTTAGAGAGGATGAAAATTTTGACATCATCTTAATAATTTGTTGTAATGTATTATTAAGGCTTTTAAGCGTTTCTTTATCAATAAAATTTAAATCTAAAGAAAGTAAAAGTTGAGTTTCAATTTCATAGCAAGAACCTAAAGCTATAGTTAAAAACCTTGCGAAGTCCTTGTTAGATTTTCTTGATGCTCCTTCTGCAATATTTGAAGGTATTGATACTGATGCTCTTCTTAATTGAGAAACTAAACCAAATTTTTCATCTGAAGGAAAACTATTTGAAATATGATAAATATCTTTACAAAAACTTCTACTTAATTGCCAAAATTTTAAATCTTTATAGCGATGCACGGTTTGGTATTTTAGATTAATTTATCCATTTATTAATAATTAAAACAAAAGCCATTATTGGAAAAAGGTAATATGTGTAAAATCTAAAAAACTTATAAAAAAAGTTTGATAAAGGAATGTCCATATTTCTTTTACTTTTTATTTTCTTAGAGATAAAATCAAAAAATATTCTAATTAAAGGAATTAATAAAATATAAAATACTGTAAAATAAATATTTTCTAACATTCTAACTATCCAATAATCTAATAATTTATTTTAGTACTGCTCTTTTTTATTCGGGAAATCGCCACTTTTAACGTCTGTAATATAGCTTTCAAAAGCACCAGTCATGTCTTTATACAAATCTAAATATCTACGTAAAAAACGTGGATGAAATTCATGTGTCATTCCAATCATATCATGAGTTACCAAAACCTGACCATCAACTCCATTTCCAGCGCCAATTCCAATAACTGGAATCGAAATTGCATCAGCAACTTGCTTCGCTAGTTTTGCAGGCACTTTCTCTAAAACAATGGCAAAACAACCAATTCTTTCAAGCATTAAAGCATCTTCCATTAGTTTTTCTGCCTCTTCTTCTTCTTTTGCTCTAACTGTATATGTTCCAAACTTGTAAATAGATTGCGGTGTTAAACCTAAATGCCCCATTACAGGAATTCCTGCATTTAAAATACGTTTTATAGATTCTTTTACCTCTTTACCACCTTCTAATTTTATAGAATGTCCACCAGATTCTTTCATAATTCGAATCGCAGAACGCAAAGCTTCTTTTGGGTCTGATTGGTAACTACCAAAAGGCAAATCTACTACCACCAAACAACGCTCAATTGCTCTTACTACAGAACTTGCATGATAAATCATTTGATCTAATGTAATTGGTAAGGTAGTTTCATGACCAGCCATTACATTAGAAGCAGAATCGCCTACTAATAAAACATCAATTCCTGCGCTATCTAAAATTTTTGCCATGGTATAATCGTAAGCAGTTAGCATAGATATTTTTTCTCCATTTGCTTTCATATCTACCAACGATTTTACGGTAACGCGTTTATATTCTTTTTTAGCTGCAGACATATTTTATAGTTTTTTGTTGTGGTAAAAGTAAGAAAAAGCAATTGATGTTCTACATTTTTTCAATTTTCTAAAAATGAGTTGTTTTAAACAACTATAAAATTAATTTAGTAGCTTTAGCTTTTTAAAAACCAGTAAATTATGTTTCGTGTTGTTATATTTATATTTAGTATTAGTTTTTCTGTGGCTATTTACGGACAAGAAAATAAAGATGAAATTGCCATAAAAAGCGTTATTGATACTTTTTTTGAAGGCTTACATAAAGGTGATAGTACTCTTATGAAATCTACGTTGCATAAAGAAATAAAAATTCAAACGACCTCAATTGATAAAAACGGAACTAAAATATTAAAGACAGATAGTGTAGAAAAATTACTTACAGGAGTTGCCAATAAAAACCCTGAACATATTTATCTAGAAAAATTAACCTCTATAGATGTTAAAATTGATGGTAATTTGGCTTCCGTTTGGACACCTTACGAATTTTATTTCAACGGAAAATTTAGCCATTGTGGAGCAAACTCTTTTCAACTTTTTAACAATAATGGAACTTGGCAAATAATTTATTTGGTGGATATGAGAAGAAGAGAAAATTGCGATGCATTAAAAGAAAAAAAATAGCAGTATATTTGGTGCTTTATTTTATAAATGGCTGACCAACAAAACACAATTAATACCAATAAATGGATAGATAATTATGCAGACTATCTGTTCAATTATGCAATTTCTCGCGTAAATGATAGTAATTTGGCAAAAGATTTGGTACAAGAAACTTTTTTTGCGGGATTAAAATCTGCTAAAAACTTCCAAGGAAAATCTACCGAAAGAACGTGGTTAGTTTCTATTTTAAAAAGAAAAATTATAGATTATTATCGTAAAATTAACTCTAAAAAAGGGAAAGCCGAAGTTAGAATGAATTTTTATGAAAGTGGAGAAAATGAAGGAGATTGGTTGGAAGAAAGAGTACCACAAAGTTGGGACAATGCTTCAGAAAAAAGTATTGAAACAGAAGAACTTAGAAATCAATTAGAAATTTGTATAGATAATTTACCAGAAAAATATGCAATGGTGTTTCGACTCAAAACAATACAAGAGTTTGAAACGGAAGAAATATGTAAGGAGTTGGATATTACTGCGTCAAATTTATGGGTTATCATTCATAGGGCTAGAACACAGCTTAGAAAATGTATGGAAGATAACTGGTTTAATAATTAAAAAATGTTTAAAAAATTAAAAATAACTTGCGACGAAGCAACTACCATCTGCGATAAAAACCAGTATGGAGAAGCCACAACTTTAGAGCTTTTAAAGTTAAACATTCATTTTATAAGATGTAGAATTTGTTCATTATATACGAAACAAAATATAAAAATGACAAAAATTTATAAAGGACACTCTAAAACCTGCAAGCAAGTAACACATTGTATGACAACACAAGACAAAGAAAAATTAAAAAAAGCGTTAGAAGAAACTAGTATTTAGTAAACACTTTTAAAAGATATAAAAACGGAACTTATTATAATAAGTTCCGTTTTTTTGTACTTTTGAAATGTCCTCTCGAGCGCAGTCGAGAGGTATTTATTTTATGGATTTTAATAGGTCTCGACTGCGCTCGACCAGACATAGAAAATGCATTTTTTACCCGATAATATTGACAATTACGTAGTTGAGCACTCTCAAAAAGAACCACAAATTTTACAAGAATTAAGTAGAGAAACTTGGCAAAAAGTACTGAACCCAAGAATGTTAAGTGGTGCTTTTCAGGGCAGAGTTTTGTCTATGATTTCAAAATTAACAACGCCAAGAAATATTCTTGAAATAGGTACATATACAGGGTATTCTGCACTTTGTTTAGCAGAAGGTTTAGCTAAAAATGGCACCATTTTTACGATTGACAAAAATGAAGAGTTAGAAACGCTTCAAAATAAATATTTTGAAAAATCAGGATACAAAAATCAAATAAAACAGTTTGTAGGAAATGCCTTAGAAATTATACCAACAATTGATGAGAAATTTGATTTGGTTTTTATTGATGCTGATAAATCAAACTACATCAATTACTTTAATTTAATTATTAATAAAATGAATTCTGGAGGAATTATTTTGTCTGACAATGTACTTTGGAGTGGAAAAGTTGTAGAAGATTTAGACCCTAAAGATTTAGATACTAAGGTACTTTTAGAATATAATAGCATATTAAATGAAGATGCTAGAATTGAAACTGTTTTACTACCTATTAGAGATGGATTAACAATGAGTAGAGTAAAGTAAAAACTTTAAAATTGTCTTTTAATTGGACCAGTAAAATCCTCTATATCTTTTTGTACACTTTTAAACTCTTCACTTATGCCTTTTGTAGAGTCTTCAGCGGTTTTTTTAATAGACTCAGTTTCTGCTTTCTGAATATCAGAGCTATCTTTAATTTCTCTTTTAATATCATTTGTAGCATCTTTAACCTGACGCATTCCTTTACCTAAACCTCTGGCAATTTCAGGAATTTTATCTGCACCAAAAACCATGACTACAATTAACATAATCACCATAATTTCAGGACCACTAATAAATAAGAATACTATATTCATACCACAAAGATAATGAGATATTTTAATAAATTGCTTTTTCTAATATTGATTAACGTAAATTTCTATTTTTAATTACAATTTGTACCTTTACTAAAAACAATACCAATGTTAATGATTTCCGCTTTTCAGATTACAATATTTTTAGCTTTACTACTTATTTTAGTAGTTTTTGCATTGGTTTTAGCAGCCAAACAAAAAAGCAATATGCGTTTTTTAATTTGGGGAGCTTTTATACTATTTGTGCCATTTGTAGGCGCTTTGGCTTGTATTATTAATTTTTACTCAAATAAAAATGATATTAAAACCATTTAATAACAAACAATAACATGGAAGAAGTAATTTCTGATTTTAGTTTTAGAGCATTTGTTTGGCAAACCTTACAAATTTTAATTTTAGCTTTTTTAGTATATATTTTATACAAAGTTTTTAAAAAAGTAAGAAAAAATAAAAACGTATAGTGATTAAAAAAAATTAAGCCTTAAATACTAATTTTTAAAGTGAAGTTTTGCTTGTCTATCATACATTACAATACTACCAGCTACTGAAACGTTTAAACTTAATTCCGATTTAAATTTAACTAAATGATGCGATTTTTCAATAGCAATTTTAGGCAAACCATGATCTTCTGCACCTAACAAATACACACAACGTTTTGGGTGTACAAAGGTTTCTAATTGTGTTGATTTTTCATGCAGCTCTACACCTACCAATTGTGATCCTTTTGGTAAGTTTTCAAAAAAATCTTCAAACGTTTTGTAATGAAAATAAGGCATAGCACCAACAGCTTTATGTGTATCACAAGCTTGTTTTGCATATCTATTGCCAATTGTAAATATAAAACTTGCGCCCATGTTTTGAGCAGAACGCCATAAAACACCTAAATTTTCGGGTGTTTTTCCATTTTGAATTCCAATACCAAAAAAACCTTGTTCTAAGTTATTTACCATTATTTCTTAATCAACATTCGCTTAATTTCGTTCAATTTATCAATGTTTCAATGGGTGTTAAAGTATCGATATTTGTTGATTAAAAAAAATCCAAAACCTCACACAATTTTTTGTGTAAGTTAAAAAAAACATTCAATGTTTGGGGATTAACAAGTGCTTTTTTTACTTTAGGTTTATAAAATAGATTGCATTCTAATTAAGAAAAAAAATAACTTACTTTTTAGTTGTAAAAATTGAATATGTATGAAAAAAACTTACATTAAGCCCAGATAATAAAACAATTATTAAAGAAGAATGTAATAAACAATAAATATTATGAAAACAATAATTTTTACACTATTAATAGTGACAGCCATATCATGTAAAGCACAAACCCCAATAGTTGGTTTAGATGCGCCTTCTAATACACCTAAAGGAGCTTACTACAAAGATTTAACCAACGAGTTAGATAAATTTGTAGGTACTTGGAAATTTGAGAATACAAATGAGCAGTTTTTAATAACATTAAAGAAAAAAGATAAGTATTTTATAGCTCCAGATTATCATGATATTTTAATTGGAGAATATGTTTATAATAAAAATCGAGTTGAAATAGTAAATACCTTGAGTAATTTTGGTGGTAAGCAAATAGCAAATTTAGGTGGTGCTTTTATTGTAAAACCCAATGAAAGACCTAAATGTATTTCTTGCACATCTAATGAGCGTAGAATAGAAATGTATTTTAATGACCCAGAAAGAGATTATTTACAATCTACCATTGTTTTAAGGTTTATACCTAATAGCAATCCCCAAAAATTATCTGCTGTAATTTATAGTAATGATAGCATAATTTTACCTTACGACGATGCTCCACAAGAACCTAGAGTACCTTATGGAGAATATTTACTGATAAAACAATAAGTAACTAAAATAAACTCTTTTAATTTTTTTAAAGGAGTTTATTTTTCACTTATATTGATTTTATTTATCTATAGGAATCAAAAATAAATTTAGATTTATATAAGAAGATGAGGTATAAAGAGATTGTCTTTAAAACAATAATTTTTACACTATTAATAGTGGCAGCTATATCATGTAAAGCACAAAACCCAATAGTTGGTTTAGATGCGCCTTCTAATACACCTAAAGGAGCATACTACAAAGATTTAAACAACGAGTTAGATAAATTTGTAGGTACATGGAAGTTTCAATCTACAGACAGTGAGATGTTAATTATAATACAAAAAAAACATAAAATCAAAATTAGGGATATCTTTAGAGATTATTTAGTTGCTGAATATTCTTATAAGAAAAATGGTACTGAATTAGTAAATACTTTAGCTAATTTAAATTCTAATAAAGAAGAAAACATAGGAGGTTCATATATAATAAAACCAAATGAAAGACCTAAATGTATTACTTGCACATCTAATGAGCGTAGAATAGAAATGTACTTTAATGATCCAGAAAGAGATTATTTACAATCTACCATTGTTTTAAGGTTTATACCTAATAGCAATCCCCAAAAATTATCTGCTGTAATTTATAGTAATGATAGCATAATTTTACCTTACGATGATGCTCCGCAAGAACCTAGAGTACCTTATGGAGAATATTTACTGATAAAACAATAAGTAACTAAAGTAAACTCTTTTAATTTTTAAAGGAGTTTATTTTTTAATCAACATTCGCTTAATTTCGTTCAATTTCATCAATGTTTCAATGGGTATTAAAGTATCAATATTTGTTGATTAAAAAAAATCCAAAACCTCATACAATTTTTTACTCTAAAACAAAAATTTGCGTTTTTATAATTCTTAAAATTTCTAAAACAGTTTTTTTAAATTATTATTCGGAGCTAAAAACATTTCACAAACAACTCAAAATTAATTAATTAAAAAACAGCTATCCCTGAGCTCAGGGATATGTATCCCTGAATTCAGGGATACAAAAAATATACGGTGCTCAGGGATTGACAAGTACTTTTTTATCGTTTATGTTTACCAAATAAAATAATTGCTAAAAAACTATGGTAAAAGAAAAAGAGATTTTCCTTCTATTTTATGCTAGTTAAAAAACATAAAACCTTGTTTTTAATATTAAATAATAAGGGTTAAAAGAACTTTTTATAGAGATATAAATGGTTGTGTACAATTAAACTAACTTAAAGTCAATATTAAGGACTGACAATCCAACTTCGGAAATGTGAAAGTTGAAACCGAAATAAAATAATAAGTAAACCGAGTTATTGAAAATCGAAAGAGTAAAATGAACTTATAAATAAATCAAAATGAAAATTTTATTTTGGCAAATATTTTTGATAGTAATTGCCGTTTTAGTAGTATTATTTATTAAAAAAAAATTAAATGAAAACTAAATTAAAAATTATTACCTTTTCTTAACGATTATTTCTTTTTCATGTTCAGATGAGGAATTACTTATAAAAGAAGAAAAGTTAACAAAAGAAAAATTGATTGAACATCTAAAAAAAAGAAACAATAATTATACTTTTCAAGATGAATCAACTTTTCTCTTAAGCAAATCAAAAAATAAATTACCAGAACCTATATATTTTGATAATATTGAAGAGATGGACGTTTTTTTAAATAGAATGGAGTCAATAACAAATGGATCTTCTAATTCAGCAGTCATTACGCATGCACCACCAAATGATGGAGGTGGAGGAGGTGATGATGAAGGATACTTTAAAAAAAGTGCTTACATTGGAGGTTTTGGTGTTTATATGAATGTTGGTTTCAATTTTAATGGCTGTTCAGGAAGTAATTTAAACTCATGGATATCTGGATTTACACTGGGTGTCACTTGGCATCACACAGGTGGTAGCCTTTCAACAAGTGCTCAAAATGACAGAATTAATTTTACAGTTATTGGTTATATGAATTATAATATATTTGTTGAAAGTATAGGAACTGTATTTACACAAAATTCAACATTCAGTGACCATAAACCTTGTAACTAATAATTCTATTTATGTTCTATTTTATTTATCAAAATAACTGTACACAACAATCCGTATATAATTTATTGCTAGTTCTAGCTTAAATACGAAAATCCTCGCGGATTTCTATTCGGTTTTTATTTGCTAAATTAGGTGCTTAAACACGCCACTAATCATACACATAAACATTATTTCTTCGTCAACATCCGCTTAATTTCGTTCAATTTCATTAACGCTTCTATGGGTGTTAGCGTATCAATATTTGTCGATAAAATCTCGTCTCTAATATTTTCTAAAAGCGGGTCATCTAACTGAAAAAAACTGAGTTGCATTTCTTCGTGTTGCGTTTGTTTTAAAACATCTTTAACGTCCGCATTTTTATTGTTTTTCTCTAATTGCGCCAATATTTTATTCGCTCTACGAATCACCATATTGGGCATTCCAGCCAATTTTGCTACATGAATACCAAAACTGTGATTAGAGCCGCCAGAAACGAGCTTACGAAGGAAAATAATATTGTCTTCCAATTCTTTTACAGATACATTAAAGTTTTTAATGCGTTCGAAAGTAGCAGTCATTTCGTTTAATTCGTGATAATGAGTCGCGAATAATGTTTTTGCTTTGGATGGGTGTTCGTGTAAAAACTCAGAAATTGCCCAAGCAATCGAAATTCCATCATAAGTAGAGGTTCCTCTACCAATTTCATCTAATAAAATTAAACTACGTTCAGAAACATTATTTAAGATGGAAGCAGTTTCATTCATTTCTACCATAAAAGTAGATTCGCCCATAGAAATATTATCACTCGCTCCAACTCTGGTAAAAATCTTATCTACAATACCAATTTTTGCATTTTGTGCAGGTACGTAACTTCCCATTTGTGCCAATAGTACAATGAGTGCTGTTTGTCTTAAAATGGCTGATTTACCAGACATATTAGGTCCAGTAATCATAATTATTTGTTGTTGATTTCTGTTTAAAACAACATCATTAGCAATATACGTTTGGTCTATTGGCAATTGTTTTTCAATAACAGGATGCCTTCCATTTTTAATTTCCAAATCTGTGCTTTCATCCATAATAGGGCGCACATAATTATTGTCTACTGCTAAAACAGAAAAAGAGAGTAAGCAGTCAATTTTTGCAATAATTTGCGCATTTTCTTGCACTTTTTGTACAAAACCTATGACATATTGCAATAATTTAGAAAAAATTTCTTGCTCTAAAATCTGAATTTTTTCTTCTGCACCTAAAATTTTGGTTTCGTACTCTTTAAGTTCTTCAGTGATGTATCTTTCAGCAGAAACCAAAGTTTGTTTACGAATCCATGTATCAGGAACTTTGTCTTTATGCGTATTTCTCACTTCAATATAATACCCAAAAACATTATTAAAAGCAATTTTTAAACTTGTGATTCCTGTTGCTTCAGTTTCTCGAGCCAACATATCATTTAAATACTGTTTTCCTGAAGATGAAATTGCGCGTAAATCGTCTAATTCTTGATGTACACCATTGGCAATTGCATTTCCTTTATTAATGTTTACAGGTGCATCATCAAACAAGGTTTCCGTAATTTTTTCAATTAAAACTTCGCAAGTATGTAGTTGATTTCCGAGTTCTTTTACGGCTTTATTTTTACTTTTTTGTGATGCTACTTTTATTGGTAAAATGGCTTTTAAAGAATCTTTTAACAATACAATTTCTCTTGGTGAAGCTTTGCCTGTTGCCACTTTAGAAATGAGTCTTTCTAAATCGGAAATTTGTTTTAATTGATAAGTTACTGTTTTTGAAAAATCACTTGAATCTATAAAAAACTTTACCAATTCATGCCTGTTTTTAATCTCGTCGATATTTTTTAAAGGAAGTGCCAACCAGCGTTTTAACAATCTTCCTCCCATTGGCGAAATGGTTTTATCAATAACATCTAAAAGTGTTACTGCATTTACTGAGTTTGGGTTGTATAACTCTAAATTTCTAACCGTAAAACGATCCATCCAAACATAATTATCTTCTGCAATTCTGCTAATATTTTGAATGTGTTTTAACTGGTTGTGTTGTGTTTCTGATAAATAATACAACACAGCACCAGCTGCAATAATTCCGTTTTTTAAATCTTGTACGCCAAAACCTTTTAGTGTTTTTACTTCAAAATGATTTTGCAAAGTTTCGTTGGCATATTCCGTTTGAAAAATCCAATCATCCAGATAAAAAGTATAATATCTATTTTCAAAAAGCTCTAAAAATTGCTGTTTGTGTTGTTTTTGAACTAAAACCTCACTTGGAGAAAAGTTTTGTAATAGTTTATCTATATATTCTGCAGTGCCTTGAGCTACTAAATATTCGCCTGTAGAAACATCTAAAAACGAAATTCCGAGTTGTTTTTTATCAAAATGAACCGCAGCTAAAAAATTGTTTTTTTTAGTTTGTAAAACTTCATCATTTAAAGAAACTCCAGGAGTTACCAATTCAGTGACACCACGTTTTACGATGGTTTTGGTCATTTTTGGATCTTCCAATTGATCGCAAATTGCCACACGCATTCCTGCTTTTACCAACTTTGGTAAATAGGTATTTAAAGAATGATGAGGAAAACCAGCCAAGGCAGTTTCAGAATCGCTTCCAGCACCTCTTTTTGTAAGTGTAATTCCTAAAACACCAGCTGCTTTTATAGCATCTTCACCAAATGTTTCGTAAAAATCTCCCACGCGAAAAAGCAACATAGCATCAGGATATTTATTCTTGATTGCATTGTACTGTTTCATTAAAGGCGTTACCTTTTTTGATTTGGATTTTGCCAAGGTTTTGGAAATTTTCAGTTAGTTTTGCGAAGATATAAAATATAGTTGTTAGTGTTTAGTTTTTGGTTATTAGTTAAGACACCAAAAACTATAAACCACAAACCAACAACCAAAGTATATGAGAAAACTTAAAAATAACGAGTTAGGTAGAATTACAGTTGATGAATTTAAATCTGTTGAAAAAACGCCTTTAATTGTAGTTTTAGACAATATTAGAAGTTTAAATAATATTGGTTCTGTGTTTAGAACTTCTGATGCTTTTTTAATTGAAAAAATATATTTATGTGGTATTTGTGCAACACCACCCAACAAAGAAATTCATAAAACAGCTTTGGGTGCAACTGAATCTGTAGATTGGGAATACAAAGAAAATACTTTAGAGCTGATTAAAAAGTTACAAAACGAAAATGTAAAAGTGCTTTCTATTGAACAGGCAGAAAACAGCACAAAATTAGATGTTTTTCATCCTAAAAAAGGTGAAAAGTATGCAATTGTTATGGGAAATGAGGTAAAAGGTGTACAACAAGAAGTGGTAAATGCTTCTGATTTGTGTATAGAAATTCCGCAATTGGGTACGAAACACTCTTTAAATATTTCTGTAACAACAGGTGTTGTAATTTGGGATTTGTTTTGTAAAATGAAGTTGTAACTGTTTTGATTTTCTTGCAAAATTAGAAATGCAAAACTATTTTTTAAACAAGTAATATACTTTTAACTTCAAAAAAAGCTAATTAACAAGCCAGCGTTAGCGATTGAAACGGCATCCTTTTTGTTTTTCACAAAAAGATATAGTGGAAAGCGCGACCTGAAAGGAAACGCCCTAAAACCCTAAAACGAGTTTCGCAATTGAAAAGTAAATAAGAATTCCTAAAATATCATTACTGGTTGTAATAAAAGGGCCAGTTGCCAATGCAGGATCTATGCCTCTTTTTGCCAAAATAATAGGGATAAATGTTCCAATAATTGAAGCGATTATAATTACAGAAATTAAGGAAGTTGCAACAGTAATTCCTAAATTTAAGCCAAAACCTAAAAACAACATTCCTGCAGACATTAACAAAGCTGCCAAAACAAATCCGTTTAACAAACCTTGTAAAATTTCTTTTAAAAGTCTTTTAAATAAAGAACCTTTTAAACTGTCGTTAGCCAAACCTTGCACAATAATTGCGGAAGATTGTACACCTACATTTCCTGCCATTGCTGCAATTAATGGTGTAAAAAAGAATAATTCTGGATAATTATTCATTGCACTATCAAAACTACCAAGAACAGAAACTGAAATAAAGCCTCCAAAAAGTGCTAAAATTAACCAAGGCAAACGTGCTTTTGTAATTTCCCAAATGGTGTCATTTGCTTCTACATCTTGTGAGAATCCTGCTGCCATTTGGTAGTCTTTATCAGCTTCGTCTCTAATTACGTCTACAATATCGTCAATGGTAATTCTACCAACCAAAACGTTGTTATCATCCACAACAGGAATGGCTTCTAGATCGTATTTTGCCATAATTTTTGCCACTTCTTCATCATCTTCGTGAACATTTACAGCATCTACTTTTGGCTTTAAAATATCGGCAATTTTTTGGTCAGATTTTGAGGTAATTAAATCTTTTAAAGACAACCTACCTACCAATTTATCTTCTTTATCTACTACGTAAATGGAATGTACTCTGGTTACTTCTTTTGCTTGACCACGAATTCTTCGCATACAGCCAGCAACCGTCCAAGTTTCGTATACTTTTACAAGTTCTTTTGCCATTAAAGCGCCTGCAGTATTATCGTCATAAGATAATAACTCTTTAATATCTGCAGCTAAATCATCGTCTTCAAGAGCATTTATTACACGTCTTTGACGTTCTTCGGAAAGTTCACCAATAATATCTGCAGCGTCATCAGAATCCATCTCTCCAATTTCGTCAGCAATTTCTCTGGCAGATAAATTTTCTAAGATTTTTTCACGCGTGTCTTCATCTAACTCTGTTAGAATTTCAGATGTTTTTTCGCTGTCTAAAAGCTTGATAATGTAAATTGCTTCGTCGAAATTTAACTCATCTAAAACTTCTGCAATATCTGCAAAATGCACTTCAGAAAAGAACGCAGATATTTCCTTATCGTTTTTAGAAGCGATAAGTTCTTTTAGATTGTCTAGAAATTCTTCATTAATTTCCAATATCATTTGCTGCTAATTTTTGCGTAAGTGAAATAAAATCTTGAACAGATAATTGTTCAGGACGTTTCGCAAATATAGGGTCTTCTTTTAAGGTTTCCGAAAGATTGAAAGATTTTAAACTGGAACGCAACATTTTTCTACGTTGATTAAAGGCTGTTTTTACAACTCTAAAAAACAATTTCTCGTTTACAGGAAGTGAATAATCTTTTTTTCTTGTGAAACGAATTACACCAGAATCTACTTTTGGTGGCGGATTAAAAACGCTTGGTGGAACTGTAAAAAGATATTCTACATCAAAAAATGCTTGTGTTAACACAGATAGTATTCCGTAAACTTTACTGCCTTCTTTTTCTGCAATTCTCATAGCTACTTCTTTTTGAAACATGCCTGCAAATTCTGCTACATATTCTCTGTTTTCAATAGCTTTAAAAACAATTTGGGTGGAGATGTTGTATGGGAAATTGCCAATAATTGCAACTTGTTTTTTATCGAAAATTTCTGAAATTTCTTTCTTTAAAAAATCACCTTCAATAATTTCAAACTTTTCTTTAGAGGTGTTTAAGTTGAGGTGTTCTACTGGAAACACTTCTTTTAAGTATACTACAGATTCTCGATCTAATTCTAAAACGGTAACTTTTGATTTTTTTTGAAGTAGATATTTTGTTAAAACACCCATTCCTGGACCAATTTCTAAGACGTCATCATAACCATTTTCCGTTAAAGCATCTGCAATATCTTTTGCAATAATTTCATCGGTTAAAAAATGTTGGCCTAAATGTTTTTTTGCTTTTACACTCATTTAATTAAAATTGGTTTACAAATGTACTGTTAAAAATTGGTAATTTTTTAATGAGGATTTTGGGTAAAAGCTATTTAATTGTTGATTGCGGTTGGATAAAATTCATTTACAACTTTTAACTCTGTTCTAAAAGTCATCATTTTATTTCCAAATTTTTGAAAACTTTCTGCTCTTAATTCATCTGCATTTAATTTGTAATATTCATCTAAATCTTCTCTTGAGCTTGCTGTGAATTGTATGGAATATGTTTTGCCTCCCATTTCTTCTTCAACCAATACTTCTGTAAGTTTTGCAGATGAAAATTTGCCTGTATCTAAAACTTTAGAAATATGATTTTCAATCCATATTAACCATTCATCGTGTGCATTGTCGTCAATATTTATTGTTACGTTGTATATGTACATTTTTTTTGGTGTTTGTTTTTAGTTGGTGGTCTATAGAAAAATAACTAAAAACCAATTAATTATATGTTGTCTCCTCTTAATTTTCTGTATTTTTTTCTGGCTTCTACCAAGTAAATACTAGAAGGGTGCTCAAATATTATTTTTTGATAGTACTCTTTAGCTTTTTCAGTTTCATTTAAAGAGTTGTATAGTTCTGCCATTTCGTAATAAACATCATCTGTTAAAAATCCTTGATTGTCTGCGGCTATAATTTTTGCGAAATTTAAAATTGCTTCTTCGTATTTTTGTTGTTTTATTTTCAGTTTTGCAATTTTAAAGTATACATTATTTGTAATCGGAACAAAACCACCATTTAATTGTTTTAAGGTTTCGTTTTCTAAGATGGAGTTTAATACGGCTATGGCTTCATTATCTTTATTTTGATACGCCAGTAATTCTGCATTTGCATACTCTTTTAAACCTGATGGAATAGAATCTAAGGGTTCATTATCTGAAATTATTAAGAACAAATTTACAGCATCATTAGCAATAAGCTGTGTTGTGGAACCTTTTAGTACTTTAAGTTGTGCTTTTGCCCAAGTAAAATCGCCTTTAAAGTAACTAGTTTGAGCAACTTTAAAACGAGCTTCTTGTGCTAGTTCGTGATTTTTTAATTGTGTTTGAATTTGAGAAAAATAAATCAATGCTTTGTTAAACTTTCCTGTAAAAACTAAAATATCGCCAAGTTTTAATTTAATTCTTGCTTGATCAAATTTAGAACTGGAATAGTTTATTGCTTCTTCTAAAACCTGTTTTGCTTTTTCAGGTTTATTTTCTACAAAAGTTAAAAAATCAGCATATTCTACCTGTATTTTTATAGTTGAAGAGTTTTTACCAAACTCATTAAAAAGTGATTGAAATAGCGTTTCTGTATCTGGGTTTTTTGTGGCTACAGCTATTTTAGCAATGTATAAATTAGCATCTATTTTTTCATCTTTGTTGGTTGAGTTTTCTTTTATAAAGTTGAAACATTGCGTAGCTGCATCAAAATTATTGTTATTGAAAGCAATTTTTCCTAAGGTAAATATTTCTGATAATTCTACAGGATTTCTTTGGTACAAAGCTTTTTCTTGTATAAAGGCTTTTGTATAGTCTTTTTGTTGTGCAAACAACCAACTTAGCAGCATGTTCCAAGTGTCTTTTGGGTTGCTTATAGATTTTTTTAATAATGTTTTTCTGAATAAAATATTGGCTTCGTTTTCTGAATCGTCAGTAATATATTTGCTCGAATATCTTTGAACAAGACTAAAGTATTGTTCATTTTTATCAACTAAATCTATGTAAGCTTCAAACATTTGTTTGTAGTCTCCTTTTTCACCATAAATTTGTGCTATTTGAAAGTTATAATTTGCATTTTTATTTTTTTCCATCGCTTTTTGGTAAGCCAAAATAGCGTAATCTAAAAGACTATAATCTTTAAAAAGACGTCCAATAACACCACCATAAGCAGCATTTTTTTCCAAAGAATTTATAGCCAAATCATAATTAATTTTTGCTTTTTCTTCTTCTTGTTGTCGAGCATAATTATAACCTAAATAAACGTATAAGTAAACTTGTGAGTTGTTTGACTTGATACGTGATTTTAATAAATTTTCTGCCTCTTGAAACTGATTTGTTTCTTGGTAACATGATATTAAACGACCCAAATATGTAGTATTAAAAGGTGTTTGAGTATATAGCTTTTTAAAAAGCTGGGTTGCTTTTTCATACTCACCTTCTCTATAATAATTTTCCGCAAGTAAATAATCGTTTTGCGGTGTGTTTTGAGCAAAACTAAAAGTACTGATTGTGAATAAAATAAGAAAAAAAAGATTTTTCATAGATGTAAATATAAACAACAAAATTGTTAATTTTTTATTAAACCAATACCTTTTTAAAGCTTCCTTTGTAACATTTTGGCACGAAACTTGTCTTTAGAGTATATAACCAATTAAATTAACTATTATGAAAACTTTTACACAACAATACGAAATTGCTAAAAACAACTCAATAGAGTTTATGAAAAAGGGTCAAATATCTGCGTATTTAAATTCTCTTGTAGAAATGAATAAATACAAAAGATTAATGGTTGCAGTGGTTTCTAATTAGTCTACAGTTTTTATTCTTCGGGAGGCAGTCATTTTCTGACTGCAAACAGATACTTAAAATTACGATTGCATTCAACCGCAAACAAACTGAATGATTCCTGCCAACTGACGACTGCTTACTAATTTAGTCAATAATAGAAAATCCACAATAAGGCACTAAAACTTCTGGTATTTTAATTCCGTTTTCAGTTTGATAATTTTCTAAAATTCCTGCTAAAACTCTTGGTAATGCTAATGAACTACCATTTAAGGTATGTGCTAATTCGCTTTTTCCATCTTTATTTTTAAAACGAAGTTTTAACCTGTTCGCTTGAAAAGTTTCAAAATTTGAAGCTGAACTAATTTCTAACCATCTGTCTTGCGCTGTAGAAAACAATTCAAAATCAAATGTTAAAGCAGCTGTAAAACCTGTATCTCCACCACATAATCTTAAAATTCTGTAAGGTAATTTTAATTCTCTTAAAATGTTTTTGATATGTTCTACCATATCATTTAAAGCGTTGTAAGAGTTTTCTGGGTGCTCAATTCTTACAATTTCTACTTTGTCAAATTGATGTAACCTGTTTAAACCACGAACATGAGCACCATAACTACCAGCTTCACGTCTAAAGCAAGGTGTATATCCAGTTGCTGTTATTGGAAAATCTGTTTCTTGTATTAAATTATCTCGAAACATATTTGTAATAGGCACTTCTGCAGTTGGTATTAAATACAAATCATCTTCATTTGAATGATACATTTGTCCGTCTTTATCTGGTAATTGACCAGTTGCAGTTGCAGATGCAGCATTTACCAAATGTGGAACTTGATACTCTTTATAACCAGCCGCAATATTTTTGTCTAAAAAATAGTTGATTAATGCACGTTGTAACCTTGCTCCTTTTCCTTTGTAAACAGGAAAACCAGCACCTGTAATTTTGTTACCTAATTCAAAATCAATAATATCATATTTTTTTGCTAATTCCCAGTGAGGTAAAGCATTTTCACCTAAATTAGGAATTGTACCTTCGCTAAAAATTTTTTCATTATCTTCTTCAGAGTTTCCTGCTTTTACAGAAGTATGAGGAATATTAGGAATTTGGTATAATAATTTTTGAAGATCGTCAGCAAAACCGTTTAAAGTTTCTGACAATTCTTTAGATTGCTCTTTTAACTGACTTGTTTTTTCTTTTAAAATGTTGGCTTTTTGCACTTCTCCAGACTTAAAAAGGCCACCAATTTCTTTAGATAATTTATTAGATTCTGCTAAAACATCGTCTAAAGTAACTTGTGTAGCTCTTCTGTTTTCATCTGCAGTTAAAACTTGATTTATAATGCTTTCTGCATTTGCAAAATTTCGTTTTGCCAAACCCTCTAAAACGGTTTGCTTGTTTTCTCTAATAAATTGTACTTGTAACATTTTGTTCTGTATATATGTGGCAAATATACAGTAAGCTTAAGAATTTACCAATGTAGAATTAAAGATTGTTTTTTATGTAGTTTCTTGCAATTTCTTCATCTTTTTTTAGTTGATAAACTAAAGATTTTACAGAATCGAATTTATGTTCATCTCTTAAAAAATAAATTAATTTTATAGTGAGTTTTTTACCATACAAATCTTTATTAAAATCAAAAAAATGGACTTCTATTGTTTGATGATTTCCGTTTAAAGTAGGTCTGTTTCCGATATTCATCATACCGTAAACAGTATTTTTATCAATCAAAGATTTAACAATGTAAACACCTGTTTTTGGTATTAATTTGTAATCTTCTTCAATGTTTATATTTGCAGTTGGATACCCAATTTTACCACCCAATTTTTTTCCATTTACAACAGTTCCATTCAGCATAAAATTGTATCCTAAATAATTGTTAGCAGTTTTTAAATTACCGCTTACCAAAGCACGCCTTATTTTGGTAGAACTTACAGAAACATCGTTTATATCTTGTGCAGGAATTTCTTCTACTTTAAAATCGTATAAGTGGCTATATTCTGTAAGTTGTTGGATGTTACCCTCACGATTTTTTCCAAAATGATGGTCGTAACCGATAATTAGTTTTGAAATATTAAATTGATTCACTAAAATATCTCTCACAAATTCCAATGCGGTCATTCTAGAAAAATCTCTACTAAAAGGATGGATAATTAAATAATCTAATCCGGTTTTTTTTAACAGTTTTTCACGTTCATTAATTGTATTAATTAATTCTATTGATGTGTCTTTTTGCAAAACCATTCTTGGATGAGGAAAAAAAGTAAGTAAAACAGATTTTTTACCAGCTGTTTTTGCTTCTGAAACTAATTTTTCTAATATTTTTTGATGCCCAAAATGAACTCCATCAAAAGTACCAATGGTAACAAATGTTTTTTCTTCCGTTAAAAAATTGGATATATTAATAATAGTTTTCAAAAAAAATAACTTTTCTAAGCACAAATGTACAACACTAATTGGTTATTTTTTAACGAAAAGAATGGATTATTTATATGAGATTATGATAAATAGGAGTGCTTTTTTTGTTAAAATGATAAAATAATTAACCAATTAATTAATAATTCAAAAAAAATTGTATTTTGCATATAGTTAACAAATTAATTCAAATTATGATAAAAAAGATTTTACTACTCGTTTGTATCGCTTTTAGTAGCATTGCTATGGTGGCTCAAACCACTGTAACAGGTACAGTTAAAGATGCGAATACAGGAGATTTACTTCCAGGAGCAAACATTAAAATTTCTAATAAAGCTGTGGGTACAACAACAGATTTTGATGGAGAGTTTGTATTAAAAGTGTCAGAAACACCACCTTTTACAATTGAAGTTTCAATGTTGGGATACAAAACCGAAAAAATTGAAATTACCAAAAACAATCAAAAAGTAGAAGCTAATTTAACAGAAAATGAAACTTCTCTTGACGAGATAGTTGTTTCCGCTTCTAGAACTCCAGAACGTATTATGGAGTCTCCAGTTACAGTAGAAAGAATGGATGCTAGAGCAATTAAAAATACAACAGCACCATCTTTTTATGATGGTTTAGAAAATTTAAAAGGTGTAGATGTAAATGCAAACAGTTTAACATTTAAATCTGTAAATACAAGAGGTTTTGCAACTTTTGCAAACACACGTTTTATGCAATTAGTTGATGGTATGGACAACTCATCACCAGCGCTAAACTTTGCAATTGGTAACTTATTAGGAATGTCTGAATTAGACGTTAATACAGTAGAACTTTTACCAGGAGCATCTTCAGCATTATATGGAGCAAATGCTTTTAACGGTATTATGTTTATGACAAGTAGAAGTCCATTTAATGATCAAGGAATTAGTTTTTCTTACAAGTATGGTATTACGAGTCAAGATGCAGCAGGAGACAACAACTTTCATGATGTAAGTATTAGAATGGCGTATGCTTTTTCTGAAAAATTTGCAGCAAAAGCAACACTTTCTTATTTAAAAGGTACAGAATGGTTTGCTACAGATTATAGAAACACAAGAAATGGAGAATATGCAGTTGGAGACAGATCTGTAAATGATTATGATGGGTTAAATGTTTATGGTGACGAGGTTGCTGTAGATTTAGGCGGTGCTGTAGGTAGAGTTAGTAGAACAGGGTACGAAGAAAGAGATTTAATGAAAGATTATGAAGCTAAAAGTGTTAAATTAAACACAGCTTTACATTATAGGCCTTTTGGAGACGACAGGTTAGAATTAATTTTTAATTCTAAGTTTGGTGTTGGTAATACCATTTATCAAGGAGCAAA
Source organism: Polaribacter aestuariivivens (assembly GCF_005885675.1). Classification (GTDB taxonomy): domain Bacteria; phylum Bacteroidota; class Bacteroidia; order Flavobacteriales; family Flavobacteriaceae; genus Polaribacter; species Polaribacter aestuariivivens. The sequence goes on along the minus strand of NZ_VANR01000003.1, from coordinate 43,651 downwards.
TAGATATAATATTAGAGACTTTTATTTAGCACAGCAAAAATTAGAGTTAAGAGGTAAAAACTTTTTTGTTAGAGGATATGTTACTACAGAAGATGCAGGTAATTCTTACGACTCGCGTTTTGCAGCAATTAATATTAATAGAAGATGGAAATCTGATCAAGATTGGTTTACACAATATGCAGGAACTTATTTAGTAACAGGTTCTCACGTAGCAGCAAGAGCAGCAGCTGATACAGGTCGTTTAATTCCTGGAACACCAGCTTATCAAGCTGCCTTCGATGAAGTTACTGCAGACCCAAGTTTGGTTACAGGTTCTAGATTTCAGGATCAAACAAAATTATATCACTCAGATGTAAACTATAATTTTCAAGAATTAATAGATTGGGCAGAGTTTCAAATAGGTGGTTCTTACAGACTTTATTCTTTGAACTCTAACGGAAGTATTTTTACAGACTTTGATGGTCCTATAGATTATGATGAATATGGTGTTTACACTCAAATGCAAAAGAAGTTTTTAGAAGATGATCGTTTGAAGTTTACAGCTTCTGTTCGTTATGACAAAGCACAAAATTTTGATGGTAATTTTTCACCAAGAGTATCTTTGGCTTATGCAGCTGGAGAAAATAAAAACGATAACTTCAGAGCGTCTTTTCAAAAAGGATTTAGAAACCCAACAACACAAGACCAATACATTGGTTTAGATGCGGGTGCAGCGATTTTAGTAGGTTCTGCTCCAGACAATTTAGATAGATACACATCTTCTCCTTTAAACGTAAGTACTGCAGGTCAGCCATTTGTTGGTGGACCAACAACTACGTTATCTGGTAGATTGGCTTACGAGAATTCTTTCTCTGCAACTTCTGTTCAAAATGGTACTCCAACAGCATCAAACTCGCCTTTAGTAAAACCTGAAGAAGTTACGGCTTTTGAATTAGGTTATAGAGGTTTAGTTACTGCAGGAGAATCTAGAATTACTATTGATTTAAGTGGATACTACAACATTTACAATGATTTTATTTCTGGTAAAAACGTATTAGTACCTTTTTATGGAACTGTAGGTGACAATAGCTTATCTCTTTTAGCATTACAAAATGGAGATTTCAAAGCATTTCAAACATATACAAACACAACTGCAGATATTACTTCTTACGGAGCTTCAATAGGTTTAAACACAAAGGTTTTAAACGGATTTGATTTAGGTGTAAATTATACGTACGCTAAATTTGATTTTGATCAAGCATCAGATCCAGATTTTGAAGCTGGTTTTAATACACCAGAACACAAAGTAAAATTACAATTTGGTCATACCAATTTATTTGAAAACTTTGGGTTTAACATCAACGCAAGATGGCAAAATGAATTTTTATGGGAATCAACTTTCTTAGACGCTACAGTAGACGCAAGAACAGTAATAGATGCTCAAATTAATTATACAATACCTTCTTTAAAATCTGTAATTAAATTAGGAGGAGCAAATTTAACAGGACAAGAATATTTTAGTGCACCAGGAGTAGGCGCTATTGGTTCTCAATACTACCTTTCTTGGACAATTAATAACTAATAAAAAATAAGATATTTTATGAAAAATTATAAATATATAGGTTTACTTTTAATATCAATAGGTCTTGCATCTTGTGATGTAAATAATGAATTAGATCCAATTGAAGGAGAAGTACAACCACAAGTAAGTGTAAATGCAAATAATTTAGACTTTTCTAAATACGTTGCGGTAGGAGCTTCCTTTACAGGAGGTTTCACAGATGGAGCTTTGTTTATCAAAGCACAAGAAAACTCTTTTCCAAAAACATTAGCCACTAAATTTAAATTAGCTGGAGGTGGAGAGTTTAACCAACCATTAATGTCAGATAATATTGGAGGTTTTGTAGTAGGAGGTATTGCTGCACAACCACCAAGATTATACTTTAATGGAGTAGGACCAACAAGATTAATGGCTTTGCCAAAAACAATTTTAGGAGCTAGGGCTTCTGGAACTTCTTTTAATAATTTTGGAATTCCTGGAGCAAAAAGTTTTCATTTAACTTTTCCTGGTTATGCTACTTTAAACCCATATTTTGGTAGAATGGCTTCTAGTGTAGGAGCAACAGTTTTAGGTGATGCAATGGCGCAAAACCCAACTTTTTTTACTTTGAGTGAAGTTGGTGGTAATGACGTTTTAAGTTTTGCAACTTCAGGTGGTTCTGGTGTAGACCAATCACCATCTGCAGGAAACCCAACAGGTAACTTAGATCCTTCTACTTATGGAGGTAATGATATTACAAATCCTTTAGTGTTTGACAATGTATTTAGAGGAATGGTTACAGCAATGACCTCTGGAGGAGCAAAAGGAGTAATTGCTACAGTTCCAGACATTACGTTACTACCATATTTTACAACAGTACCTTTTAATCCAGTTCCTTTAGACGCAGCAACAGCAACAGCTGTAAATGCAGCTTATGCTCAATATAATGGAGGAATTCAGCAAGCTTTTGGAGCTTTGGTTGCAGGAGGAGCAATGACTCAGGCTGCTGCAGACGCTGAAGTAGCAAAAAGAACAATTTCTTTTGCTGCAGGTCAAAATGCAGTTGTAATTGTAGATGAAGATTTAACAGATTTAGGCGCTATAAATCCTGCATTTGCAGCATTACCTCAATTAAGACAAACAACAGCAGACGATTTATTAGTTTTACCAAGTTCTTCATTTATAGGAACTTTAGCAGATCCAAGCAATCCTGCAACTGTAAATGGTGTTGGTGTACCTCTTGCAGATCAATGGGTATTAACATCTACAGAATTGGCAAGTGTACAAGCAGCTACAGAAGCATACAATGCCACAATTACTGATGTAGCAAGTTCCAATGATAATGTTGCTTTAATAGACTTAAATGCAATTTTAAGAGAAGCTGCAAATGGAATTAGATTTGATAGATATACAATGACAACTAGTTTAGTTACTGGTGGTTTGGTAAGTTTAGATGGTATCCATTTAACAGGTAGAGGTTATGCTTTAATGGCAAATAGAATTTTAGGAGCTATTGATGCTAAGTTTGGTTCAAACTTTACTGTAGCTACTGATGGTTTAGCGAAAGCAGATGATTTTCCAACAAACTACTCTCCTGCTTTAAGATAATAGTATTACTTAAGATATTAGAAAAAAGGTTGAGAATTTATTTCTCAACCTTTTTTATTTACATAACTTTCTAATAAATGGTATAACTTTAAAAGTTCTTTTGGTGGGTTTTGATGATCAAATTCAGAAGATGTAAATTCATCATTTGAGGTTTTAATTGTAAAAAAAGCAATCATTGTTCCATCAGAAAATCTTTTTGTAGTAGGAGCTTTTAAAGAGTGGATTTTAGAAAGATTTATGACACTTATTTCAGCTTTTATTTTTTCAATCTCATCTTTCTCTAAATTTAATTTTTTGTTTACACTTGGTGTTTCAAAAGTTAAAATATCTTTTTCTAATTTTATATTTAAAAAGTTACCTCTGGTATGAGCATTGTATTCGATAAACAAAGGATCAATATCATTATTTTGTGCAGAACAAGAATTAGCTATTAATAGTAAGCACATTAAAATTTTATAACTGTTTTTCATGAAAATTTATATTTATAAAAATAAAAAAGACGCCTAAAAAAGACGTCTTTAATATTAAAAAATGGTGTTTTTTAGTTTCCAGCTAAAGCAGCTCTTGCTCCACCAGGATTTAAAATAGCTCTCATTCTGTTACGTTGTCCGTCTGTAAACATATACATACAAGCATCGTTTGTATAATCCATATAATTCATAGTCATATCAGGAGTTTTACAGTTTACTGTAGGAAAAGAAGGACAACCATAATTTGGTCCATCAGAACTTGGTGTATCTGCTACAAAATCATCTTGACGACATCTTCCATCACCCCAAATGTGACGTAAATTTAAATAATGTCCAACTTCATGAGTTGCAGTTCTACCTTTATTAAAAGGTGCAGAAACAAAGCCAGTTGTTCCGAAATATTGAGGAGAAATTACAACTCCATCAGTTGCTGAATTTCCACCAGGAAACTGAGCATATCCTAAAATTCCACCACCAATTTCTGCAACCCAAATATTTAAGTGTGTACTTGGAGATACTGGAGGATATGCACTTTTTACAGCATTATTAGTTCCCCAAGAAGTTCTTGCGTTACTATATCTAAAAGTATTTGCTAAAGTAAATTCTATTTCTACATCTGTTGCATCGTTTGCAAACGTAGTTCCAGAAGGTAAATTTAAATCGTTATTTGCTTTTCTAAAATCTTCATTTAAAACACTAATTTGAGAAGCAATTTGCGTATTACTAATGTTTTGATTTGCATTACTATATACAACGTGAACGTATACAGGAATGTTAATTACACCTAAACCATCATTTATTGGTGCAACATCTACATCATCACCTCCAGTACCACCATCAGAACCTCCTCCTCCTGGTTTTGTTGGTTTACCTTTAGCTGCTAAAAATTTTCTAGTTTTTAGTTCAACGTCGTACATTTTTTTGTATAAACCAGGTATTTCATTTAGTTGTCTGTTTAAGACCTCCATAGAATAACAGTTTTTGGTTTTATTCTTTCCAGCACCTTTAGATAAGTTTTGTACTTCATCAGTAAACAGATAAAAATCTGTCATGTCAACACTTGTTTGGTCTTGTTGCTCATTTGGAATGTCAGTAGAGTTTTCTTGACAACCAATAAAAACTGCAGTTACAAAAAGTAACGCTAATAATCCTTTTTTAATCATTTTAAATTGAATTTTTGGGGTTAAAAAATAAGTTAGTTTACTGTTAAAATAAGTTAAAAACTTAAGTAATTCATAGTTAATTTGTTTAAAAAATAACAAATAAATACAAAAGTGTTTAAAATTTTAGCGATACGAATATACATTTATTTTTTAAATAGTAAGTTTTTTTTGAAAAAAAATACCTCTTGAGGTTTTCAAGAGGTAAAATAGTATGTTTAAGAATTATGTTTTTTAAGAAAGCATCATAACAGCTCTTTTAACTCCATTTATTAAAATATCTATCTCTTCTTTGGTATTATAAAATGAAAAAGAAGCTCTTACGGTTCCAGGAATTTTATAAAAATCCATAATGGGTTGTGCGCAATGATGTCCTGTTCTTACAGCAATACCTAGCTTGTCTAAAATAGAACCTATGTCGTATGGATGAATTTCGCCAACATTAAAAGAAATAACCGCTGTTTTTTCTGAAGTGGTTCCGTAAATTTTTAAACCTTCAATTTTTAATAATTCTTGTGTTCCGTATTTTAAAAGTTCATCTTCGTAAGAAGCAATATTATCAAAACCAACAGCATTCATATAATCTATTGCAGCTCCAAAAGCGATTCCACCACAAATATTTGGAGTTCCAGCTTCAAATTTATGAGGTAAACCTGCGTACGTAGTTTTTTCGAAAGATACAGTAGCAATCATTTCTCCACCACCTTGATATGGAGGTAGTTTTTGTAACCATTCTTCTTTTCCATATAGCAAACCAACTCCAGTTGGTCCACAGAGTTTATGAGCAGAAGCTACATAAAAATCTACATTTAAAGCTTGTACATCTGGCTTTATATGAGGTGTTGCTTGTGCTCCATCAATTAACACTGCTGCATCAAATTTATGAGCAGCTTCTATAATTTTTTCAATAGGATTTACAGTACCTAAAGCATTAGAAACATGATTACAAAAAACCAATTTGGTTTTTTTATTTACTAATTTATAATAGGCTTCCATATCTAAAGAACCATTTTTTAACATTGGTATTACCTTTAAAACAGCGCCTGTTTTTTCACATAACATTTGCCAAGGCACAATGTTTGAATGGTGTTCTAACGCAGAAACAATAATCTCATCACCTTTTTTTAAAATTGAAGCAAAACCAGAGGCAACCATATTTATACTATGTGTTGTACCTGAAGTTAAAATAATTTCATAAGGATTTTTAGCATTGAAATGACGTTGAATTTTAATTCGTGCTTCTTCGTACTTATCAGTTGCTTCTTGACTTAAAGTGTGTACGCCTCTATGAATATTTGAATTATAATTACTGTAATAATTTACAATAGCATCAATTACTATTTGAGGAGTTTGCGAAGTTGCAGCATTATCAAAATACACCAAAGGTTTTCCGTGAACAGTTCTTTTAAGAATTGGGAAATCTTTTCTTATTTTATCAACATTAATCATATAAAATCTATTTATCTTACAAAGATAGAGGATGTAATTTTAAGTTTTCATAAACTGAAGATGATTTTCTTATTTTTACATTATTAAAACTTGTGTTGATGAAGATTTTGAAAAGAATTTTACTTTTATTAGCTGTTTTGTTAATACTTACAGTTATTTATAATTACCCGAAATTAAATATGTTGTCTGGTTATTCTGCAAAAAACATGGCTTCTTCTGTTTTTTTAGCAGAAAGAAGTTTAGAATTAACAGATACAACTGATAATAATTTTTCACCCGTAAATTTAGCAAGCGATAAAGTAGATAAAGAGAGGAAGGTTGCAATCTCATCCGCATTTGGCTTATTAACCAGAAAAGCAATTTATAGAGAAGGTTTAGGAGTTGTTTTAATGTTAGATGAAAGTGATGCAACTGCACCCTATTTAGTTCCTAAAAGAACGAAGCCTGTTAACAATACGCCTTTTCCTTACGGAAATGCACCTCAAAAAGATACTGTTTTTGCAAATGTTGATTATAAAAAATTAGAAAAAGCATTAAATTATTTGTTTGAAGAGAAAAACCAAACAAGAGCAGGAATTGTAATTTATAAAAACCAAATTATTGCAGAACGTTATGCTGATAGATTTGATAAAAACTCAAAATTATTGGGTTGGTCTATGACGAAAAGTATTACTGGAACCATATTCGGAATTTTACAATCTCAAGGGAAATTAAATGTGCAAGACAAAGCACCAATTAAAAGTTGGCAAAATGACGATAGAAAAAATATTACCATTCACAATTTGCTACAAATGAATTCTGGTTTGGCTTGGGATGAAAATTACGAAGAGATTTCTGATGCGACAAGAATGTTGTTTTTAGAGCGAAATATGGCTAAAGAACAAGAAAAAAAACAATTGGTAGGGAAACCAAACCAAACTTGGAATTATTCTTCTGGAACCACCAATTTGCTTTCAGGAATTTTAAGAAGTCAGTTTAAAACACATCAAGAATATTTAGATTTTTGGTACACAAATTTAATTGATAAAATAGGTATGAATTCTATGACTGTAGAAACCGATTTGGATGGAAATTACGTAGGTTCTTCTTATGCTTGGGCAACTGCTAGAGATTGGGCAAAATTCGGATTATTGTATTTGCGTCGAGGAAATTGGAATGGAGAACAATTGTTTAGCAACAATTGGGTAGATTATGTAACTACACCTACACCAACTTCTAACGGAATATATGGTGCACAATTTTGGTTAAATGCAGGAAAACAATTTAAAGACGTTCCAAAAAACATGTTTTTTGCAGATGGTTTTCAAGGACAAAGAGTATATATTTTGCCAAATGAAGAAATGGTAATTGTGCGTTTTGGTTTAACAGGTTTTGATGAAAATAAGTTTTTATCTGAATTGATAAAAAGTATAAATTAACATTTTTAAAATGTTAAAGGCTTTATAGTCACTATAAAAACAATAAATATGTTATAAACTTGTTAAAATTTAATATTTTTACACAAAATTATTTAGTGAAATTTTCACAAACAAATATAATGTAAGTATGGCAATCAGTTACTTAAATTCATTTATAAAATTTACTTCAACTTTAAAAAGAACAAATTTTCTTATTTTTAGTTTTTTATCTATAATTACATTTTCACAAACGAATCCAGGAGGAGTTTCGGGGGCTAATTTGTGGTTAAAGTCAGATACTGGGGTTGCACCTTCATCAGGAACCTTAGCCTCATGGATAGACCAGACAAATAATAATCTAACCAATATTGTCGGAGATCCTCAAGTTACTTCCCAACAAGCAAACTTTAATTCAACCATAATTTTTGATGGTACTGATGACAGGGTTTCAATTCCTTATGATGTAAAATTAAATACTGCTCCATTTACTCTAAGTATACTGGTAAGTGCTAACCAATTGACAAATAGTGCAAGCATTATAAATAGTCTTCATACCTATTTTCTTTCAATTGATGGATATGCTATAGAAATAATTAGTGGACAGTGGGAGTTTTTGATGGGAGATGGTTCAGCTTTAACTAGTATTAGTGGGGGAGCAGTTGCCCTGAATGAATGGAAGCTCTTTACTGCTAAATATGATGGTTCCTCATCAACATTATATGTAGATGGTGAATTAGTAGGAACAAAAACAATATCTAATTATAATTCTAACTCACAAAAAAGTTTTAAAATAGCCCATTCAGAAACAAGTAGATCAGATCCTATATCTTTTTTTTCTGGAGATATTGCAGAGATTTCTTTTTTTGGTAAAGATTTGGTCTCTAGTGATCAAATAAAACTTGAAAGTTATTTGGCATTAAAATATGGAATCAGCTTAGATCCATCAGTTGCAAATTATACTAATTCGTCTGGTGCTTCTATATGGAATGATACTTCTTATTGGAATGATGTATTTGGAATTGGAAAGGATGATATTAGTGGGTTAAATCAGGTAAAATCTAATAGTATTAATACAGGTTCTGGTGATGGTAGTGGGCAAAGTGGAAAAGGAAATATTATTTTAAGCAACCCTTCATCTTTAGAGAATGGTGATTTTTTGATGATTGGCCATAATAATGGTGCTTTGACAGAACAACTGAACGATTTGCCATCAGGGTTATCAATGCTTAGACTAGGAAGGGAGTGGAAGGTAAAGCGCACAGGTGATCCAGGAACTGTTGATTTGGAATTTGACTTTAATGGAATTACTACTTCCGGAGGAACTACCAATGTCAATAATTACCGCTTGTTGATTGATTCAGACGGTGATGGAGATTTTACTACTGGTTTAGTTCAGCAAATTGTTCCAAATTCATTTGGAAGCTCAAAACTGATTTTTAATGGGGTAAATCTTCCAGATGGAGCTGTTTTGGCTTTTGCAACTGGTATTAATTCTGGACCTGGAGGTGTGTTGGGGTCTAACCTTTGGCTTAAAGCCGATGAAGGAGTAACCAACAGTGGAAGTAATCTGGCAGTTTGGGTAGATCAGAGTGGAAACAATACATTTACTGTTTCTGGAGATCCTCAAACAGGTGTGTCATCCATAAATTTTAATAATGCAATTGATTTTGATGGAACTGGTGATTATATGACCGGAAATACTGCCATTACCTTCCAAACTTTATATGCAGTAATTAAAAGAGATTTAGCTGGCAATGGAGGAGCTGTATTAAGTGTTTCTACACCCGATAGTAATCCACCGACAAATATAGGGTATATGATGCGAGGGCAGTCTATGTGGACTGGAAACAATAATATTTCTAATCTTCTTTATGCAGGATCCACCGGAAATTTGGGTACCGAAAAAGCGCGAATTGGAAACTTTCAAATAGTTCCAGGAAAGGGTGCCACAGAGCAACAAACATACATTGACGGACAGTTTTTTAGTACGATTAGTATTGCAGGAGGAGGTAGTTCAATGGAAAACTTTAGTGATATTCCATATGTAGGTAGAACGCAGTGGTCCAGTGATCCAAATTTTTTTCAGGGTCAAATGGCTGAGGTCATTATGTATCCTGTAGCTCATACAGCTTCAGAAAGGACTAGAATTCAATCCTATCTGGCAATAAAATACGGAATCAGCTTAGAGTCTTCAGTAGCAAATTATATCAATTCGGCAGGTAATTCAATATGGAGCAATACCTCTTATTGGAATGATGTTTTTGGTATAGGGAAAGATGATGTAAGTGGTTTAAACCAAACCCAATCCAACAGTATTAATACAGGTTCTGGTGATGGGACAGGTCAAAGCGGCAAAGGAAACATAATAATCAGCAATCCTTCTTCATTGGATGAAGGAGATTTCTTGATGATTGGCCATGATAATAAGTTATTTACTGATATAATATCTACAGACTTGCCTGCCTCTCAAGCTAATGTAAAGCGTTTGGCTCGTGAATGGAAGGTAGCCCACACAAATGATGTAGGAACAGTCAGTTTGAGCTTTAATACCCTTGGTCTATCAGGTCTTCCAATTGGGCTGATGAATTATAAGATGTTAATTGATTTGGATGGCAATGGCGATTTTACAAATGGTACAGTGTCGGTAATAGACGCAACCTCCATTATCTCAGGTATAATAACATTTGATAATGTTAAGCTACCAAGTGATGCTGTATTTACATTTGTCTTGGATTCTAATATTTCAACACCAGGGCCTGGAGTCACCGGATCTAATCTCTGGTTGAAAGCTAATGATGGAGTAACTGCTTCTGGTACTGATTTGACAGCTTGGTTAGATCAAACAGGAATTAATTCTTTTACCAAGATTGGTTCTGTAGGTTATAAGCAAAATGCACTAAACTTTAACCCTACTGTCGAAATACTAAACACTGGAGCACCTGCGGTTCCTCTGCCACCCAATAGATTGGATGGTAACTCTTCTATTGTCGCCCAAGAAGCTTATGCCGTTTATAAAACCAATTCAGATAAAAATGCTACTGTTATAGGTTCAACTATACAAAACCCTACAATTGGTAATGATACTCCAAATTGGGGGAAAGCTTTTTTTGGAGGGTTGTTAAGAAATTGGGCACTAGTAAGTGATAGATCTCCCTACGAATATTATGTAATTCCAGATTTGACCACTAAGTTCACTATCAATAATTACGATGTTGGTGCTACATTTGCTTCTAATCAATCTGCACGATTAAATGGAGCTTTCATTACAACATCTAGAAGAGGAAGCGACTGGTCTGAAATTGAATTAGTACCACTCATTGGTGCCACAAACAATCCAACTTCTTCAGGTTGGTTACCTTTAGATGGAGAAATCGCAGAAGTCTTAATGTACCCAAAATCATTGTCTATAGATGACAAAAAGAAAGTAGAATCATATTTAGCTATTAAATATGGTATTACTCTAGACAAATCTGTGTCAAATTATTTAAATTCAGCAGGTATTCCAGTATGGAATAATGCTACTTATTGGAACGATATTTTTGGAATTGGAAAAGATGACGCTAGTGGATTGAATCAAATTCAGTCCAACAGTATTAATACAGGTTCTGGTGATGGTACTGGGCAAAGTGGAAAAGCAAATATTGTACTTACTAATGCTAGCTCATTAGATAATGGTGATTTCTTATTAATTGGTCATAACAATGCAGTCTTAACAGAACAAACAACAGATTTACCGACCACGGAACTTGGTAAAAAAAGAGTTGTTAGAGAGTGGAAAGTGAAACATACTGGCAATGTAGGTACTGTAGATTTTACCTTTGATTTGAAAGGATTATGTTTACCAGGTAATTTTAATACTGATTTTACTTTATTAATTGATGAAGATGGAAATGGAGATTTTACAAACGGTACCATTTCAAAAGTAGTTGCCAATGCATTAGCTTCAGAAGTACTTACATTTAATGGAATTACACTAAATGATGGTGCTGTGTTTACAATTTTAGGAACACCAGCAAGTATTCGTTTAACTTCAGCTGTAGGTACAGATAATCAGAATGAATGTGAAAGTAGTCCAATTCAAAATATTGTTTATACTGGGGTAAATATCAATAACGCAACAGTTACAGGTTTGCCAGCAGGAGTCTCAGGAGTTTATGATCAAGTTGCAAAAACGTTTACTATTTCTGGAACCGCAACCTCAACTTCAGCAGGAGTATTTAATTATACAATAAGCACAACAAGTAATCAGTGTGCAGCAGCACCAACTATTTCAGGAAAAATCACAATAGTTGCCAATAACACAGTGTCTGCACCTTCTGCCACACCAACTTTAGAAAAAGATCAAACGTTAACAGCAATTACACACACTACAACAGGAGCAACAGGTATTGGTATAGCTACAAATTTACCTCCGGGTGTTTCTGCAGCTTGGGCAAATAATACCATAACTATAACAGGAACTCCAACTTTACCGGGAGTTTACAATTATACAATTCCTTTAACAGGTGGTTGTAGTACTATAAATGCAACCGGAACAATTACGGTTGAAGATACCAAAGATACAGATGGAGATGGTGTTATCGATTCTAGAGATTTAGATTCAGATAATGATGGTATTACTGATATAGATGAAGGCAAAGCGTCTACTGTCTCTTCCAGTATTGATACAGATAATGATGGCTCCTTTGATTACTTATCTACAGATAGTGACGGAGATGGTTGTGCAGACACAGACGAGGCTTATGGCGCAGGTACAGATACAAATACAAATGGACAATATGGAGCAACACCAACCTTAGCAAATGGAGGTGTAAATGCAAATGGACTAGTTATTGCTGCAGGTATTGCTCCATCAACTAGAGCATATGTTAAATCTCCTTTAGATTCTAATAATGATAATATCCAAGACTATAAACAGCTTTCTAAAGAAGTTGTTAGTATAACAACACAACCTGTAAATACAGCTGTTTCTATTACAGACACAGCAACTTTTACAGTAGTTCCTCAATTGCAAGGTACAGGTTTGGACCCAGTTTATCAATGGCAAGAAGACTCAGGAACAGGAACTTTTGCAGATATTGCAAATGGAGGTTTGTATAGTGGCGCAACTACTGCAACACTTTCAATAGCAAATCCACTATCAGATAAAAATGGCTTTAAATATAGATGTATTGTAAGTCCAGTAGCTAATGTATGTTTAAATCCACAAATCAGTACTGCAGCAATATTGACTGTAAATAAGCATCCAATTGTTCTTACAGACGATTCGTACACAATTTCACAATTAAGTGCAGCAGCCTCTCCTTTAGCTTTAAGTCCAAGTATTATTGCAAACGATACTTTTCTTGGAGTGCTACCAATTATTAATGGTGCAGGAAAAACAACAACACTTACTACAACTGGATCTGTAGTTTCTGGAATTATAATAGAAACAACAACAGGTAATATAACTGTAGATAACACTGTAGCTCCAGGTATATATACCTTGTCATACTCCTTATGTGAAGACGCAGACCCAACAAATTGTCAAACAGCAACTATTACTATTAATGTTTTATTAGACACAGATTTTGATGGTGTTGCAGATGTTAACGATTTAGATGATGATAATGATGGAATTTTGGATGTTAATGAAGTTTGTGCTACAGGGACCTATACTTTTGTTAACCCAAATCAAATAGATGGGACAGTAGATGGTTCTAATTTCACATTAACAGGAGTTAGCAATAATGGAGCACCGTGGACTTCGGCAGATGTAACATCGGCAAATTTCAGTTCCCCAAGTTCATTTTTTAGTCCTTCCGCAGGTGTACTACCTGCAATTAAATATGGTGGTGGTACAGGAGGTCGAGGCTCATTTACACTAGCAGGTGGTGAAACAAGGATTATTCGTTTTCACATTGCACAACTTGCAGGAAACACACTTACATTCTCTGAGCCATTTAGAATTATAACAACTGGCAATGCTGCGCTCTCTAGTAGTTCTGATACAACGTTAACAGGCGTAGCTGTACCAGGTGGAGATGCCAATGGTACGATTGAATTTTTAAATCCAATTAATTCAGTAAGTTGGTCTACAACAACTGTAGGTCCGAGTCCAAATGAAGGAGATGGTTTTTTTATCGCAGTTTTAGCCTGTGATGTTGATACAGATGGAGATGGACTTCTAAATTCTTTAGATTTAGACTCAGATGGCGATTCTTGTAATGATGTTGTTGAAGTTTATGGTTTAAGTGCAGATTCTGATAATGATGGTATTTATGGAACAGGCAATCCTACAGTAGATGCCAACGGATTAGTAACCGCAGCTGGAATTTCAGGTTCAGCTTATGTAACACTTCCTGGAGATGCAGATAGCAATGGTACAAACGATTATTTACAACCATCTATTACAGCTCAAAGTATAAAAACAAATCCAAATTCAACATACACCATAAATTCTGGAGACAACGCAACAATAGTTGTAGCGTTAAACACAATTGGTTCAGGTACGCAACCAATTTTGCAGTGGCAAACAACCACTCCAGGTGCAACAACTTGGGTCAATATTGCAGACGATGCAACATATTCTGGAACAAACACCTTAAGCTTAACAATTTCTTCAGCAAGGTTTTCTTTAAATAATAGTTTGTATAGGCTACAGGTTTCAAATCCTTCAGTAATTTGTGGTTCAACTTTTGAGTCGAGTTCTGCAAAATTAGTGGTTAATCCAGATTCTATAGTTGCTAATGACGATACAGTATCAGCACCAGAAAATAATCCACAAGTTTTAACTGCTAACATTTTGTCTAATGATGAATTAAATGCAGTTTCAGTTAATAATGCAGACGTAACAATAACTACTGTTGGTTCTGTTCCTACAGGAATAATATTAGATTTATCAACAGGAGAATTAACTACAAATGGTACAATACCAGTTGGTGTATATACTTTTGATTATCAAGTATGTGAAAATATAGATCCTACAAACTGTACAACAGCAACAATTTCTATCACAATTTTAAAAGATACAGATGGAGATTTAGTAGCAGACATTAACGATTTAGATGATGATAATGATGGTATTTTAGACACTGTTGAAGATGCAGCAAATAATGATGTAGATTCAGATGGAATCATCAATTCTTTAGATACAGATTCTGATAACGATGCTTGTAATGATGTAAATGAAGTTTATGGAGCAAATACAGATGCTGATAATAATGGTAAATATGGTTCTGGTAATCCAGCTGTAGACGCTAATGGTTTAGTTATTGCAGCAGGTGTAACAAGCAATGTTTACAATACATTACCTTCAGACAAAGATACTAATGGGACGGATGATTTTCTACAAGCTTCTAAAGCAGTAACAGGTTTTACAGTTCAGCCTAAAGATCATTTAACAAATATTAATAGAACCGTTACTTTTTCTGGTAATCCATTAACAACTGGTACAGGTACAGATGTTATTTATCAATGGCAAGTTAATATTGGTGGTACTTCTACTTGGACAAACGTTACAGATAATGCATTTTATACAGGGGCTACAACTCCAGACTTAAAAGTAGTTCCTAATAATAGTTCTTTTAATAGCAATCAATATAGATTAGTGGTAAGCACACCATCATTTGTATGTGATACTAATGTTACATCTAATGCAGCAGTATTATCAATTATTTCTAACATTATTAATGCAAATAATGACGCTGCTACAGTGGTTGAAAACACGGCTAACTCAAATGTTGTTAATGTCTTAAATAACGATCTTTTAAACAATGCAATTGCAAATATTGCTGATGTAAACTTAACTCAAATAAGTGTTACCAACACAGGTATTTCGTTAAACCTTAATTCTGGTAATATAGAAATAACAAGTGCAGTTTCTGCAGGAATTTATTTCTTAGAATACAAATTGTGCGAAATTGTAGATCCATTAAATTGTTCAAACGGAATCGTAACCATTGTTGTTCAAAGAGACACTGATGGAGATGGAATTCCAGATGCAAGAGATCCAGATATAGATAATGATGGAAATCCTAATACAACAGATCCAAACACAAATTTACCTGTTGCAAATGGAGATTCAGGTAATGTAAAAGTAGGGCAACCAACAGAAATAGATATTTTAACGAATGACGATTTTCTTCCAGGAGCAAATACAACAATTACACAGATTTCAGGTGGTACAGCTTTGGGGACTGTTAGCTTTAACAACTCTACAGGAAAATTAACTTATACACCAACTTTAGCAGAAGCAGGAAAAACAGTTACCATTGTTTATGAAGTAACAAATATACCTACTTCAGTTTCTAAAAGAGCAACTGTAACATTAACGGTTGATGATGAAGCAGATTTAAGTTTAGCAATTTCAGTAAATAATACAACTCCAAATGTAGGAAGCACAATTATATTTACAATTGAAGTTACTAACAATGGTCCAAGCAACGTAACCAATTTAGATGTTTTAAGCAAATTGGCATCAGGTTATACTTTTGTAAGTGCAACTGCTATTCAAGGAACTTATGATGAAGTTTCAGGGAATTGGTTTATAAACTCTTTAAACAATGCAGCAACAAACACTTTAAATATTACAGCATCTGTAAATCCTACAGGTATATATACTCAAGAAGCAGAAGTTGCTTTTGCAGATCAAACAGATCCAGATTCTACTCCTGGAAATGGAAATACTACTGAAGATGATTTTGCGAGTGTTGTTGTAAACCCTATTCCACAAGCAAACTTGGTTACAGTACTTTCTGTAAATAATAGCACACCAAATGAAGGTGACGAAATTACCTATCAAATTAAAGTAAAAAATAATGGTCCAAGTAACGCATCTAATGTAGGTTTAACATTTGCTTTACCAGCAGGAGTTACCTATAAATCTGACGATTCTAGTGGTGATTATAATAGCGCAACAGGAGTTTGGACTCTTGGAAATATTTTAAATAATCAAAGTGATGTTTTACATATTGTTGCAACAATTAATGCAGCAACTGCAGGATCTACAATTATAGGAACTGTTTCATCTACTGCTTCAGGAACTGAAGTTGATGCAACAACAACTGGAGATGTTTTAACAGCTCCACTTACTGTAGGTCAAGCAAGTTTAACTACAACAATTACTGTAGATAATGCAGCTCCAAATGAAGGAGATACTGTAAAATATACTATTACAATTTCTAATGCAGGACCTAACACAGCTACAGGTATAAAATTAACATCAATTTTACCTTCAGGATTAACTTTTGTAAGTGATAACAGTGGAGGAACATATAACTCTGCAACCGGTCTTTGGACTCCAGCTTCAATTGCAAGTGGATCCAATGCAAGTATAGAAATTACAGCAACTGTTAACTCAGGTACAGCAGGAACTACAATTACAACTCCTGTCAACGCTTTAGTAACCAATCAACAAGCAACAAATGCGTTGCCAGCAGCTGCAAATATTAATGTGAAAAGTATCGATTTAGTTACCATAATTTCTGTAGATAACACAACCCCAAATGAAGGAGAAACTATTAAATACACAATTTCTGTTACAAATAATGGTCCAGATGTAGCAACAAATGTTTCTTTAACCGATGTTTTACCTACAGGTATTACTTATGTTTCAGATAATGGAACAGGAACTTATGTTTCAGCAACAGGTATTTGGACAGCAGGTACAATTGCAATTGGAGCTTCAAAATCATTAGAAATTACTGCTACAGTAGATGCAGCAACAGCAGGTTCTCATATTGTAAATACAGTAACTTCTGTAACTTCTACAGAAACAGATACTACGACTTCAGGAGATACTTTAAGTACTACAATTAGTGTATCTAATATCAACTTAGTAACTAATATAAGTGTTGGTAACCCTACACCAAATGTAAATGCACCAAATACAATTACAATTTCCGTTACAAATACAAGTTTAGGTGGCGCAACAGGCGTTTCATTAACAAGTTTAATTCCTTCTGGATTAACTTATGTTAGTAATGTTGCAAGTGCAGGAACATATAATGATGCAACAGGAGTTTGGACAATTGGAAATATTAGTGGAGGAAGTTCAGTAAATTTAGTGTTAAATGTAACTGCAGACTCTAATCAAGGAAATCAAACAATTACTATTTCAACTACAGCTGCTGCTGGAAATCAAACAGATCCAACAACAGTTGGTGACGTTTTAACAACTGATATTATTCCTACTTCCGCAAACTTAATTACTATTTTTTCAGTAGATAATTCTGTTCCAAATGAAGGAGATACAGTCGTGTTTTCAATTAGAGTAAGAAATGCAGGACCAAGTGATGAAACAAATGTTAGTCTTACTACAGATACTTGGCCTTTAAGCGGTTTAACTTTTGTAAGTGATAATAGTGTTGGAGCTTATAACAATACAACAGGAGTTTGGACAATAGGTAACTTAGCTTCTGGAGCAACAAAAACATTAAATATAACTGCGTCTGTAAACTTAGCTTCAGGTGGAAATACTTATACTTTTAAATCTACAAACCCTGCAACAGGAGATCAAGTAGATACAATTACAACTGGAGATGTGTTATCAACTTCATTAACCGTTCAATCTGCAAAATTAGCAACAAGCATTGCTGTAAATAATAGTACTCCAAATGAAGGAGATACAGTAATTTATACAATTACAGTTGTTAATAATGGTCCATCAACAGATAACAATGTTAGTTTAACAAGTTTATTACCTACAGGATTAACTTATGTAAGTGATACCCCAAGTAAAGGTTCTTATAATGCTGGCTCTGGATTATGGAGTATTGGGGCTTTAACAAATGGAGACACAGAAACGTTGGTATTAAATGCAACTGTAAATTCTGGTACAGGAGGAACTACGATTACATCAACCACTACAGCTGCCTTGGGTGATCAAACAGATACATCAGTTTTAAATCCAAATTTATCTACATCTATAAATGTAACCAGCTCAAACTTAGTTACTGTAAAAACGGTGAATAATACTTTACCAGATGAAGGAGATACTATAATCTACAGTATTAATGTTACCAATAATGGACCTAATGATGAAACAAATGTATCACTTACAGATAATTTACCAAGTGGAATTACTTTTGTAAGTGCATCAGCAACAACAGGTTCTTATTCAAATACTACAGGTGTTTGGACAATAGGAAACATAACAAATGGAGATACAGAAACACTAAACATAACAGCAACAGTTAATGCAGGTACAAATGGCTCAACTATTACAAATACAACTTCGGCTGCAAATGGTGATCAAGCAGACCCAACAACTGTAGGAGATGTTTTAAGTGCTGATATTACAGTTACAGTTTCAGATATAATAACCGTATTAACTGTAAACAACAACACTCCAAATGTGGGCGATTCTGTTATTTACACGATTAACGTTACTAATAATGGAGTTAATGATGATACCAATGTATCATTAACAACAGATATTTTAAGCACAATATCTGGTTTAACCTTTGTAAGTGATGATGCTGGTGCTAATTATGATGAGACTTCAGGTGTATGGACAATTGGAGGCATTCTTTCTGGAGAAACCAAAACATTAAATATTGTAGCTACTGTAGGTAATAATACTGGTGGAAATGCAATAACATTTAATACAGGTGCAGCTGCAGGAGATCAAGCTGATCCAACAACAAATGGTGATGTTTTAGTTGCAACCATTAATGTTACGAGTTCTAATTTAGTAACTACAATTTTAGTAGATAACTCAAATCCAAATGAAGGAGATACTGTTAATTATACCATTAATGTTGTAAATAATGGACCAAATGATGAAACTAATGTAACTTTAGAAGATAGTTTACCAACAGGTATTTCTTTTGTATCAGCATCTACAACAAGTGGAAGTTATTCTAGTGGAACTGGAGTTTGGACTATTGGAAATATACCAAAATACACCACAGCAAGTTTAGTTATTTCTGGAATAGTAAATGCAGGTACTTCTGGACAAACAATTACAAATACTATTGCAAATAGAGCTTCAGGAGACCAAGCAGACCCAACAACTGCTGGAGATTCTTTAACTGCCTCATTAACAGTTTCTAGTTCTAATCTAGTTACTACAATTTTAGTTGATAACCCAACACCTAATCAAGGTGATGCTGTTATTTATACGATACAAGTTAGAAATAATGGACCAAATGATGAGACAGGTGTTAATTTAACAAGTTTATTACCAACAGGAATTAATTTTTCATCAGCAGTACCTAATTCAGGTACATATAATCAAACTACTGGAGTTTGGAGTATAGGAAACTTAGCAAAGAACAATTCAACAACGTTATTATTAATTGGTACTGTAGATGCTAATGCTGCCTTATTAGGAACAATTACAACGACAACAACTGCTGCACAAGGAAACATTATTGACACAAATACTTCTGGCGATATTTTATCAGCAGTAATTAAAGTAACTCAAGCAGATTTAATCACAACAATTTCTTCAAATAATACAACTCCAAATGAAGGAGATACTGTAGAAATTAGAATTAAAGTAACCAATAATGGTCCAAATGACGAAACCAATACAAGTTTAACTTCTATTTTACCAACTGGCTTAACATATGTTAGTGATAATGCAAGTGGAAGTTATAACCATGCAACTGGCTTATGGAACCTTGGTAGTATTAGTAAAAATAATAGTAAAACATTAATAATTTCTGCAAAAGTAAATGCAAATACAGCAGGTCAAACTATTGTAGCAACAACAACCTCTGCAAATGGAGATCAAACAGACCCAAGTGCTGCTAAAGATAAATTATCAACTACGCTAAATATTGGTAATGCTGCAGATATCGTTTTAAGTAAAACTGTAGATAACAATACTCCAAACGAAGGAGATACAATTAACTACACGATTAGTGTTACTAATAGAGGACCTGCCAATGCAACAAATCTTGTAATTACAGATGTGTTGCCTACAGGTTTAACTTTTGTAAGTGAATTTGCTGGGTCAGGAGTTTGGAATTCCTCAGCATCAACTTGGACGCTGGCAACATTGCCATCAGGCGAAACAAGAAATTTAATTATTCAAGCAACTGTAAACGCTGGTACAGCAGGAACAAGTATTACAAATACAATTTCTAATACTCAAGACCAAACAGATTCTAATTCAACTGCAGATGATGATTCAGAAACAATTTCTGTAAATCAAATTGATTTATTTACGGTAAAAACAGTAAATAATTCATCACCAAATGTAGGAGATACAGTTACTTATTCTATAAAAGTAACAAATGCTACAGGTTCAAATACTGCAACAAATGTTGTTTTAACAGATGTTTTACCAACAGGTGTTACTTATGTTTCTGATAATGGATCAGGAACCTTCAACAGTACAACAGGAATTTGGACAATAGGTACTTTGTCTCAAGGAGCTAGTAAAACCTTATTAATTGATGCAAAAATTAATTTAGGAACTGGTGGAAATACAATTGTGAACACTGCAAGTGCTGCAACAGCAGATCAAGCAGATTCTAACGCTACACCAGATTCATTAGCTGCTTCTTTAACAGTAACGAGTACCAATTTAATTACTACAAAAACAGTAGATAACACTTCACCAACAGAAGGTCAAACGATTGTTTATACCATTACTGTAAATAATAATTCTGGAAACAATGCAACAGGCGTTACTTTAACTGATAGATTGCCAATTGGGGTAACTTATGTAAGCGATGATGCTGCTGGAAATTACAACCCTACTTCAGGAATTTGGTCAATTGGAAATATTGCAACAAATAGTACTGAAACGTTAAATATTACTGCAACTGTAAACTCAGGAACAGGTAACACAAGTATTACAAATACAACTATTGCTGCCTCAGGAAATCAATCAGACCCAACAACTGTTGGAGATGATTTAACAGCTACTATTAGTGTAATTAGTGCAGATTTAGTTACTGTAAACACTGTAAATGTTACAGAAGCAAATGTAGGAGACTCAGTTACTTACACATTAACGGTTACTAATAATGGTCCAAGCACAGCTACAAATATTTCTTTAATTGATATTTTACCAACAGGCGTAACCTACGTTTCAGATACTGGTTCTGGCACTTATACTGCAGCAACAGGAGTTTGGTCTATTACATCTTTGGCAAGTGGAAATTCTACTTCTTTAGATATTGTGACAACAGTAAATGCAAGTGCTGCAGGTAAAACTGTAAACAATGTAGTTAGTCAAACCGCACAAGCAACAGAAGTAGACCCAACAACTGTAAATGATGTTTTAACTTCATCTTTTAAGGTACTTTCTAATGATTTAAGTACAAATTTAACTGTTAATAAAGGAAACCCTAATGAAGGAGAAACCATCATTTATAACTTAACAGTTACTAATAATGGACCAAGTGATGCAACAGGAGTAACAATAACAGAAAGCCTACCAACAGGTGTAACTTATGTAAGTCACACCTCTACAACAGGTTCTTACAATACAGCAACTGGTTTATGGTCGATTGGAAATTTATCTAAAAATGTAACTGCAAGTTTAGCAATAACTGCAACTGTAGATGCTGGAACGGGTGGTACAACAATTACCAACACAACATCTGCTGCAACTGCAAATAATAATGATCCTTTAGCAACAAACAATTCAGATAGCGTAGCTATTACTATTGGAAATTTAGCGGATATTGTTTTAACAAATGTAGTTGACAATGCTACACCAAATGTTGGCGATGTAGTAACATTTACGATTACTGCTAAAAATAATGGTCCAACAAGAGTAGACAACCTAGTTGTTAAAAATTTGGTTCCAGCTGGTTTAAGCGCAACAGTAATTACACCAAGTACAGGTGCTTGGATTTCACCAAATTGGAACATTGGTTCTTTAGCAATTGGAACAACAGAAACTTTAACCATTGTTGCTACCGTAAATTCTGGTACTGGTGGATTAACATTAACAAACGTAGTTTCAAACACTCAAACGCAAATAGATACCAATCTTACTGCAGATGATTTTAACGAGAGTATAACAATTACCAATTCAAACTTAGTAACAACAAAAACAGTAAACAACACTTCTCCAAATGAAGGAGATACTGTAAGATATACTATTTCCGTAAAGAATGATGGACCAAGTAATGCAACAAACGTTCGTTTAACAGATATGTTACCAAATGGCGTAACTTACCTTAATGACGATGCTTCTGGAGCATACAATGCAGCTTCAGGAATTTGGACAATTGGTAATATCGCAAATGGTGCAACAGCAAGATTAAATATTGATGCAACAGTAAATGCAGGAACTGCAGGAACATCAATTGTAAACATTACAACTGTTGCAACAGGAGATCAAACTGATGCAACTACTAATGGAGACATATTAAATGCATCAATTTCTGTTGCTAGTTCAGAATTAGTAACTAAGATTTCTGCGGATAATTTAAACCCTAATGAAGGTGATATCGTTACTTATTCCATATTAGTAAATAATCAGGGTCCAAATGATGCTACGAATGTTTCTTTAACATCTCTTTTACCAAATGATTTAACTTTGGATAGCTTTATAGCACCAAGTGGCACAAACTTTAACTCAGGTTCTGGCTTGTGGTCTATTGGTAATATTTCAAGTGGGAATTCTAAAGAACTCAAAATTTTAGCAAAAGTAAGTATTGGTTCTAATAGAAAAACAATAACAACAACAACTACAGCTGCTGTTGGAGATCAAACAGATCCAAATACAATACCAGACCTTTTATCTGTTGATGTTGTTGTTGCAAATAATTCAGATATTGTTGTAACAAAAACGGTAGACAACAATACTCCAAATATTGGAGATGTTTTAACCTATACAATTACAGTAGAAAATAAGTCAGGTGCAGAAGTTTCAAATTTCGTATTAACAGACGTTTTACCAATAGGTTTAACTTTTGGAACTGCTTCAGTGACATCTGGTGTTTGGAATGCTCCAAATTGGTCCATTTCAAAATTATCTGTAAATGACCCACAAACCTTAACTGTACAAGCAAGTGTGGATGCAGGTTCTGGAGGATTAACATTAACAAACGTAGTTTCTCATACCCAGAATCAAAAAGATACAAATGCAACAGTAGACGACTTAACTGAAACAGTTGTTGTAACATCTGCAGACTTGATAACTAAAATATCTGTAGATAACACAACTCCTAATGAAGGTGATACGATTATTTATTCAATTCAAGTTTCAAACAACGGCATGAGTGATGCTACAGGTGTTAATTTGATAGATAATCTTCCAACAGGTATTACTTATGTAAATCATTCTAGTACTGCTGGAAGTTACAATGTAGGATCTGGTATTTGGAATGGTTTTAACATAAATAATGGTGCTTCTGAAACCCTAACAATTACAGGAATTGTTAATGCAGGAACAGGAGGTTCTATAATTACAAATACAACTTCAACTGCAAAAAGTAACCAATCAGATCCAGGAACAAATGGAGATATTACTAGTGCTATAATAAATGTAACAAGTACAAATTTAGTTACAGTAAAAACAGTAGATATTGCAGTACCAAATGAAGGTGCTACCATCGTTTATAATATTAAAGTTACAAACAACGGACCTTCAGAGTCAACCAATGTAACCTTAACAGACGTTTTACCTGCTGGTGTTACTTATATTTCTGATGATTCTAATGGAACATATAACAATACAACAGGACTTTGGAATATTGGAACAATAATAAACGGAGCAGTTAAAAACTTAAATATTTCTGCAAAAGTTGATGCAGGAACAGGAGTTTTACAAACACCAATTGTAAATACAACAACTGCAGCAAAAGGAGATCAATCAGATCCAACAAACTCTGGAGATATTTTAAGTGCGTCAATTAATGTTACAAGTGTAGATTTGGTTACCACTAAATCTGTAAACATCCAAAATCCTGATGAAGGACAAACTATTGAATACACAATTAAAGTTGTTAATAATGGACCAAGTAATGCTACAAATGTAAGTTTAATAGATAAATTACCTTCAGGAGTAACTTATTTAAGTGATAATACTTCTGGAGCATATAATGCAACAACAGGAGTTTGGACAATTGGAACTTTAGCAAATGCATCTACAAAAATTTTAAAATTAAGAGCAA
Organism: Polaribacter aestuariivivens; assembly: GCF_005885675.1. Classification (GTDB taxonomy): domain Bacteria; phylum Bacteroidota; class Bacteroidia; order Flavobacteriales; family Flavobacteriaceae; genus Polaribacter; species Polaribacter aestuariivivens. The sequence goes on along the minus strand of NZ_VANR01000003.1, from coordinate 18,979 downwards.
TTGTAGATGCAGGTCAAGGAGGAAACACAATCACAAATACAACTACTGCAGCAATAGGAGACGAATCAGATTCTGTAACAACAACAGATGTGCTTTCATCTACAATTATAGTATCTAGTGCAGATTTAATTACAAAGAAATCGGTAACTACAAGTAGCAATGATGGAACTTCTTTTGAAGGTGAAGAGGTAACCTATACAATTTCGGTTTTTAATAATGGAAACTCAGATGCAACAGATGTTTCTTTAACAGACATTTTACCAGTTGGAGTAACCTATGTAACTCATACAACTACAAATGGTATTTACAACAATGGTTCAGGACATTGGATAATTGGTAACATACTAAACCAAGAAACTGTTACTTTAAACATTAAAGCTACTGTAAATAGTGGTCAAGCAGGAAATACAATTACAAATACAACCACAAAAGCAATTGGAGACCAATCTGACCCAACAGATGCTGGAAACGAACTTTCTGCAACACTCATAATAGATAACCTATCTGATATTGTGTTAACAAAAGTTGTTGATAATCCAACACCTAATATTGGTGATGTAATTACATATACAATTACTGCAACAAATAATGGGCCAGCATTAGTAACCAATTTAAATGTTACAGATGCTTTGCCAGCTGGTTTAACATATGGAGTTGTAACACCTAGTCAAGGTACTTGGACATTACCTAATTGGCAAGTAAGTTCTTTAGCAGTTGGAAGCTCTGCAACATTAACAGTAAAAGCAATTGTTGGCTTAGGAATTGGAGGACAAACATTGGTAAATACAATTAGTAAAACACATGACCAAACAGATTCAAATATAACTCCAGACGATTTAACAGAAAGCATTAACATAACTAGTTCAGAACTTGTTACAACAAAAACAACTAATTTATCATTGGTAAATGAAGGAGATAATATTATATATACTATTAAAGTTGAAAACCAAGGACCAAATGATGCAACAGGAGTAAATTTAACAGATTTATTGCCTTCTGATGTTTCATATGTTAGCGATACTAGTAATGGAACTTACAATCCAGGTTCTGGTTTATGGATTTTAGGAAATGTTCCAAACGGAACTTCAAAAACTTTAAATATTACAGCGAAAGTAAACCCTGGAACGAGTGGACAAATAATTACAAACACAACAACTGCTGCAAACGGAAAGCAATCTGATCCTGATGCTGTAAGTGATGTTTTATCAGCATCTGTTTCAGTTATAAGTGAGTCTGACATTGTTTTATCTAAAATTGTAGATAATAAAAATCCGAACGAAGGAGACATTATAACGTACACCATAAGTGTTAAAAATAATGGTGGAGCAACAGCTACAAACTTAGTAGTTACAGATAATTTACCAAGCGGATTAACTTATCTTACAGGAATAACAAGTAGTGGAAATTGGACAGCACCAAATTGGAACGTTGGCTCTTTGGCCCCAGGAAATACAGCTACACTAACATTACAAGCAAAGGTAGATGTAGGTTCTCAAGGTTTAACTTTAGTAAATACAATTACCAATACACAAGATCAAACGGATACAAATATAACTGCAGATGATAATTCTGAATCTATTGCTGTAACAAGTTCAGATTTAGAAGTTGTAAAAACTGTAACGAATCAATCACCTAACGAAGGAGATACTATTATTTACAAGATTACAGTAGAAAATAAAGGCCCTAATGATGCTACAGGTGTTAGTTTGGTAGATGTTTTACCAAGTGGCGTAACTTATGCTGGTCATTTTGCGAATGTTGGAAATTACAATCAAGGTTCAGGATTTTGGAATATTGGAACTATTAATAATGGAGATATTGTTACGCTTACAATTAATGTAACTGTAGATGCTGGAACTTCACAAAATACTATTACAAATACAACATCTAATTTAGTTGCAGATCAAGCAGATCCAGATACTTCTAATAACGTTGGAGAAGTAATTATAACACCAGGTTCTTCTATTGATTTAAGTCTTACAACAAGAGTTTTAGGGAATAATACAACACCAATTATTGGTGATATTATAAGTTACGAAGTTGTAGTTGCAAACGATGGACCAAACCTAGCCACAGGAATAATTGTAAAAGATCTATTACCTTCAGGTTTAAAATTTGTAAAATACAATAGTTCTAGTATTTATAATGATGTAACAGGAGATTGGAATGTTGGCTCTCTTGCAAAAGATGAAACAAAAATTCTTTTTATTGAAGCTGAAGTTTTGGGAATTGGAGTTTATGAAAATTGTGCAGAAATTACTGCTGCAGATCAAATAGATTCAGATTCTACACCTGGAAATGGAATTACAACAGAAGACGATTATGCGTGTGCAAATGTTGTTCCACAAGTTAATGCAGATGTTGTAGTATCTATAACAGTTGACAATAATAATCCAAATGAAGCAGACGTTATTATGTACACAATTACAGCTACAAATAACGGACCATCAACTGCTACAAATCTTATTATTGCTAATGTGTTACCAGTAGGATTAACCTATGTTGGAGCAACACCAAGTGAAGGAATTTGGACAGCTCCAACTTGGAATATTGGCTCTTTAATATCCGGAACTACAGAAACCTTAACAATTAGAGCTTTAGTTGGTGCAGGAACTGGAGGTACTACTTTAATTAGTACAATTTCTAAAACACAAGACCAATCTGATTTAAATTCTTCAACAGACGATTTAGAAGAAAGCATTACAGTCACAAACTCAGACTTAGAAGTTGTAAAAACAGTAAGTAATGCATCACCAAATGAAGGAGAATCGATCGTATATCAAATTACAATTACCAACAATGGACCAAATGACGCTACAAATGTTTCTATAGAAGATGTCTTGCCAACAGGAGTTTCGTACTTAAGTTCTACTTCAGTAAATGGAACGTATAATCCAGCAACTGGTTTATGGAATATTGGCACCATAACAAATGGCTCAAACGCAGTTTTAGAAATTACAGCAACTGTAAATACAGGTACAACAGGTCAAGTAATTACCAATACAACCTCTAATTTAAGAGCTAATCAATCAGATTCTGATACATCAAACAATGTTGGTTCAGTTTCAATTACACCAGGTTCTGTAGTAGATGTTAGCGTTTCTAAAAAGTTATTAGGAAACACAATTCCTAACGTTGGTGATATTATAAGTTATGAAATTTCAGTTACAAATTTTGGACCAAATACAGCCACAGGAGTTGTTGTAAAAGACCTTTTACCTTCAGGTTTAAAATATATAAAACACACAAGTTCTAGCCCTTATGACAATGTTACTGGAAATTGGAATGTTGGTATTGTTAATAAAGATGAAGTCAAAATTCTTATTATTGAAGTTGAAGTGCTTCCTTCTGGAAATTATGAAAACTGTGCAGAAGTACAAACAATTAATCAAGGAGACTCTAATATAGTAAACAATAAATCGTGTGTAACATTTACAGCATCTTCCGTTGCAGATTTAGAGTTAAGAATGCAAGTAGATAATCAAAACCCTACTGTAGATGAAAATATTACGTTTACAGTAACTTTACTAAACAACGGACCAAGTGAAGCTACAAATGTACAAGTTACAAGTTTGCTTCCTTCAGGATATCAGTTTGTAAATGTTACAAGTTCTTTAGGAACTTATGAAGAATCTACAGGAATTTGGACTATTAACTTAATACAAACAAATACAACAGAAACGTTAAATATTACAGCGAAAGTTTTAAACATAGGAAATTGGGTAAGTACTGCTGAGGTTACAGCTTCTGGCACTACAGATCCAGATTCTATACCTGGAAATGGCAATAATACAGAAGACGATTTTGTAGAAATCACAACAATATCTCCAAATATTGTGATAAAAGTTCCAGAAACATTTACACCAAATGGAGATACTATCAACGAAACTTTTGAAATACCTAATTTACATGTAGAATATCCTAAATTTAGAATTCAAATTGTAAATAGATATGGTTATAAATTATTTGAATACCAACATAATGGAAACCCAAATAGTAAACCAATTTCTTGGGACGGAACATCATTAAATAATGGATTACTCCCAACAGGAGCTTATTTTTACACAATATATTTCAACGATGGAAACAGATCACCAAAAACAGGTTGGGTATATTTAAGAAGATAAAAAATAAAGAAGTTTATGAAAAGTATTAAATATATAATTTGCGTTACACTTTTACTAAGTTCTTGTTGGCTTTTTGGTCAACAAGATCCACAGTATTCTCAATATAACTACAATATGAATGTTATAAACCCAGCATACGCAGGGTCTAAAGGTGTTTTAAGTATTGGAGTTTTAGGAAGGTCGCAATGGGTTGGTTTAGAAGGTGCCCCAAGAACATTAACCCTTTCTGTAAATTCTCCTGTAGGAAAATCTGTAGGTTTAGGACTTTCCTTAATTGCCGACAGAGTTGGTCCAGTTGTAGAAACTAACTTGTTTGGAGATTTTTCTTACACTATTACAACCTCAGAAAACAGTAGATTGGCTTTTGGTATAAAAGCAGGTTTAACATCTTTACAAGTAAGAAATTTATCATCAAATAGCTCAAACGATCCTTTAAATGTTCCAGTTGATAAAACTGCTCCAAATTTTGGTGCTGGAGCATATTATTATACAGATAAATTTTATGCAGGTTTTTCAATTCCTAACTTTTTAAAAACAAGATATTTAGAAAAATCTGGAGGAATCGTTTCTACAGCTTCAGAAAAAATGCACTTTTTCTTAACTTCTGGTTATGTTTTCGATTTGTATGATAATTTAAAATTCAAACCTTCAACTTTAATTAGAGGAGTAAAAGGTGCACCAGTTTCTGTAGATATTTCTGCAAATCTTCTATGGCAAGAAAAGTTTGAATTTGGACTTTCTTACAGGTTCGATAAATCATTCTCTGGCGTAGTTGGTTTCTTATTAAATGATAACATGAGAATAGGATATTCTTACGACCAAAGTATTTCAAATTTTGGAAATTTTAATTTTGGTTCTCACGAAATAATGCTTTTGATAGATTTTAATCGACAAAAATTAAAAAGCCCAAGATTCTTTTAAAAACGAATTATGAAAAAACTAATCATATTATCTTTTCTTTTCTCTTACGCATTTATTTGTGGTCAAAATGAAAATTATAGTATCACAAATTTAGATGTTAATAAAAAATTTCAAGATTTTGGTGTTGCCTATTTTGGAGACTCTACTGCAATTTTCTCTTCCGCAGGTAAAACTGTTTTTATGAAACGAGTTTGGTCTGGCAATCATGAGCCATTTTTGAGCCTATTTCAAGGAACTTTAACAACAGACGGACAAATTGTAAACGTGAAACCTTTTGGTGGAGAAATAGATACAAAATACCACGAATCTAATCTGGTTTTTACAAAAGATAAAAAAACAGTTTATTTTTCTAGAAATAACTACAATCATAAAAAATATAAAACAAATAAAAACGGTGTTAATTTAATTCAGCTTTATAAGGCAGAAATTAACGAAAAAGGAGTTTGGACGAATGTGGTAAAATTACCTTTTAATAGTGACGAGTTTAACACTGGACATCCAGCTTTAAATTCGGATGAAACTGAATTGTATTTTATTTCTGATATGCCAGGGTCTTATGGAGAAACAGATATTTATAAAGTTTCAATTAATGCTGATGGAGGTTATGGAACTCCAATAAATTTAGGAAATTCGATAAATACATCTAAAAAAGAAATGTTTCCGTTTTTAGATGAAAACAACGTGCTTTACTTTTCTTCTGATGGATATACAAATTCCAAAGGAAAACTTGATGTTTATGTATCAAAACTCAATAGAAAAGGAGAGTTTTATACGCCTATAAACCTAGGTTTTCCAATAAATAGCATTGCTGATGATTTTGCTTTTGTAAAGCAAAGAGGAAAGAATACAGGTCATTTTTCATCCAATAGAATTAATGGAAAAGGAAATGATGATATTTATGCTTTTAAAGAATTAAAAGCACCATATTTTGATTGTTCAGAAACTATTGAAGGAGTTGTTATAAGCTCTAAAAACAACAAAATTTTGCCAGCAACAAATGTTGTTTTGTATCATAATAACAAAGAATTGGCAAGTATGTTAACAGATAAAGAAGGACGTTACAAATTTTCCGTACAATGTAAATCGAACTATAAAATTGTTGCTTCTAAAAAATATTTCGATGAAAAACGTATTGAAATTGCTACAGAAAATGATGGAGTTTTAGAAGTTGATTTAGCTTTAAATCCTGAAAAAAACGATCATTTTATTAGGGTTAAAGATGCAGTAATGTTAAACATTGCCCCAATTTATTTCGATTTAGGAAAAGCAACCATAAAACCAGTTTCAGAAAAAGAACTAGAAACCGTTGTTGCCATTATGAATAAATTTCCAGAAATAATTATTCAAATTAGAGCTCATACTGATAGTAGAGGAAATGACGATTTTAACTTTAAATTATCAGAGAAAAGGGCAAATGCTACAATGAACTGGATTGTTAATAAAGGAATTCATAAAGACAGAATTTTAGCAGTTGGTTTTGGAGAAGAACAATTGGTTAATGATTGTAAAAACGGTGTAAAGTGTTCTGAAAAAGAACATGCAAACAATAGAAGAACAGAGTTTGTAATATTAAATCCTGTTGTAATTGGGCATTAAAAAACCACTTATTTCTAAGTGGTTTTACTATAGATTTTTTAATAATTAGCTTTTTCCTTTTACCAAACCTAAAGCTAGAGCAACAACTCCAATTGCAATTGTTATGTAAGCGTTTGTGTTGTCTTGTGCTTCTACTAAATCTAAATCTCCAATAGAAACTTGTGCTTCTGGTTGAATCATCGTATAAATACCGTATGCAATTAAAATAATTCCAGCAATTAATAATACTGTTTTGATTGTCTTGTTCATAATTTTATTTTTTAAAAAGTTAAAGTTGATTCCAAAACAAAATTAAAGCAAAAGTGTAAGTTTAATTAACTTGTTCAAAACAAAAGTTAACTGCATCACTTACAAATCAAAACCAATTTTTACGTTTAGTTTGTTAGCAATTATTTTTGCAATACGTTGTTTTACTTCAGGTATTTTTACGCTTTCTAAAACAGTATTTGCAAAAGCAAACATTAACAAAGCTTTTCCTTCTTTTTTAGGAATACCACGTTGTTGCATGTAAAACAAAGCATTATCATCTAACTGACCAATGGTACAACCGTGAGAACATTTAACATCATCAGCAAAAATTTCAAGTTGAGGTTTTGCATTAATTGTTGCTTTGTCACTAATTAAAATGTTGTTGTTTTGCTGATAAGCATTCGTTTTTTGAGCCTCTTTTTCAACAATTACCTTTCCGTTAAAAACACCTGTTGAACGTTCATTATAAATTCCTTTATAATCTTGATGAGATTCACAATTAGGTTCTATATGATGCACCAAAGTGTGATGATCTACATGTTGTTTTCCTTCAATAATTGTAATTCCTTTTAAAATAGAATCTATGTGTTCTCCTTTTTGATAAAAGTTTAAGTTGTTTCTGGTAATATTTCCTCCAAAAGAAAAAGTATGTACAGAAACCACACTATTAGATTTTTGTTCTATATAAGAATTGTCAACTAAAGAAGCATTTAAATCATCATTTTGAATTTTATAAATATCTACAGTGGCATCTTTTGCTGCAAAAACTTCTGTAACTAAATTTGTTAAAGCTGGGTTAGAAGTTAAACTTTGATGACGTTCTATAATTTGAACATGTGCGTTTTGCTCTACAACAATTAGGTTTCTTGGTTGTAGCATTGTTGCAGCTTCAGAACCTGTTGTAAAGTTAATAATTTGAATAGGTTTTTCTACTTCAACATTTTTAGGAATATAAATGTAAGCTCCTTCATTTGCAAAAGCAGTATTTAAAGAAGTTAAATTGTCTTTTTGCGCTACTTTGTTAAAATAGTTTTCAATTACTGCTTTGTATTTTGGTTTTGATAATGCTGATGACATTAAGCAAACATCAATAGTATCATGCGTAGTTTGTGATAAAAAAGAGCTGTATTTTCCATCAATAAACACTAATTTGTAAGCGTCTATATCATGTATAAAGTATTTTTTTACATCCGCTAATTCAACTGCATTTTCATTTTTAGGAAATAAACTATAATCTTGCTTTAAAACGGAGTTTAAAGAAGTGTATTTCCAAGCTTCTAGTTTTTTGGTTGGAAAACCTAAGCTTTCAAAGTTTTTAAATGCTTCTGAACGAATTTCGTGAACATCAGAATTGATATCTTTATCATTTTCAAAAGCTACGTATTGTGATAATATTTTATCTTTTAATTCCATTTTTCTATAAGTTTCAGGTTTAAAGTTTCTTTTGTTGCAAGTTGTTGCTTATTTAAACTTATTTCCTTTAAAATCTTTTTTATTTAAATAGCTAATAAAACTTGCTATTTTTCTACTCAAGCTTTCACACTTAGTAATTAATTGTTTTAATTGTTCTTCAGAAATATATTCTGAATCAAAAAGTCTATACGATTGTGAACGTGTTTCGCCAGCAGAACCTTTTGCTATTGATAAATATTGTCTAAACTCTAAATTTCCATCTCTTTCAAAACCTTCAGCAATATTGTCCATAATTGAACCCGATGAAGCTTTTATTTGATCTTTAAAGCGATAATCATTTTTTAACTCTGTGTTTTTAGATATAAAAATAACTAGCTGAGATAATTTTCTAGCAAGTTGCCATATTTCTAAATCTTCAAACCTTTTAATAGTAGCCAAAACTTGAAACTTGAAACAATAGAAACAATTTTTAAACTAACTCTTGCTTAATCCAATCATACCCTTTTGCTTCTAATTCTAAAGCCAAAGAAGCATCACCAGTTTTTACAATTTTACCATCATGTAAAACGTGTACAAAATCTGGTACGATATAATCTAACAAACGTTGGTAGTGTGTAATTACAATTACAGCGTTGTCTTTTGATTTTAATTTATTTACTCCGTTTGCAACAATACGCAAAGCATCAATATCTAAACCAGAATCTGTTTCATCTAAAATGGCTAATTTTGGTTCTAACATTGCCATTTGAAAGATTTCGTTACGCTTTTTTTCTCCTCCAGAAAAACCTTCGTTTAAAGAACGAGATAAAAATTTACGATCTATTTCTAATAATTCAGATTTCTCACGAATCATTTTTAACATGTCTTTTGCAGGCATGTCTTCTAAACCTTTTGCTTTACGAGTTTCGTTAATAGCGGTTTTTATAAAGTTGGTTACAGAAACTCCAGGAATTTCTACAGGATATTGAAAAGATAAAAATACACCATTATGTGCTCTTTCCTCAGGAGCTAATTCGCTAATATCTTCACCATTTAATTCAATAGATCCGTTTGTAACTTCGTACTCTTCTTTACCAGCAATAATATTTGCCAAAGTACTTTTTCCTGCACCATTTGGACCCATAATTGCGTGTACCTCACCAGCTTTTACTTCTAAATTTAATCCTTTTAAGATTGTTTTATTTTCTATGGTTGCTTGTAAATTTTCTATTTTTAACATCTTCTTTAGCGATTTACTATTGCTTATTAGCGTTTAATATTTTTTCTAATTTTTGATAATCTTTTGGTGAATGCTGTATAATAACTTCTGCATTTTTTTCTTTTGCAAAAGCTTCGAACTTATTCATGCTTTCTAAGGTTTGAGCTACATCGTAATTGAATGAAGGAACTCCTTTATTTGTTCTGTTTTCTTCAAAATGATACAAATCACCTGTTAACAAAATTGGTTTTTCAGAATTTGCAACTTCAACATATAAAACTTGATGACCAATGGTATGCCCAGGCATGTATTTTATTACGACTGTTCCATCACCAAAAACATCATAATCACCATTTATTTTTTTGATGTTTTTTAATACTGAAAGAGCAGTGTTTTTTTGTTGTAACGTATCAGAAAGATTTGCATTAAATTCATTTTCTTGAATTAATAGTGTTGCATCTTTCATATAATTTGCATGTCCTGTATGATCAAAATGTGAATGAGACATTGCGAAATATTTAAAATCTTCAATTTTAAAACCTATTGATTTTAGTTGATTTACTAAAGAATCTGGTCTTTGAATTCTGTAAACTCCACTTGGTTCGTCATAAGGTTCTGGCATTACTAATTGCTCTGGTAAACCTGCATCCCACATTAAGTTTCCTTTTGGGTGTTCAATTACATAATAAGCATCAGTAAATTGCTTTTGCTGACCTGTATACGTTGTGTCTTGAGAAAAAACTTCTAATTTTTTTACTAAAATTGAACCACCTATTAATTGATGTAATTTTACTTCTGGTTTAGCAGTTTCTTCTACTTTTTTTTCTGAATTTTTACAACTTACAATACTAATTGCAAATAATAAGAAAAGTATTTTTTTCATTTTAATTGAATTTTATCCTACAGAACCTTCTAAAGAAATTTCCAATAATTTTTGAGCTTCTACAGCAAACTCCATTGGTAATTTGTTCAACACTTCTTTACTAAATCCGTTTACGATTAATGCGATTGCTTTCTCAGTATCAATTCCACGTTGGTTACAATAAAACAGTTGGTCTTCACCAATTTTACTGGTTGTTGCTTCGTGTTCTATTTGTGCCGATTTGTTTTTTGCTTCAATGTATGGAAATGTGTGTGCACCACATTCATTTCCCATCAATAAAGAATCACATTGAGAAAAATTACGTGCATTTTCTGCTCTTGCATTTATTTGTACTAATCCTCTGTATGAGTTTTGCGATTTTCCTGCAGAAATACCTTTAGAAATAATAGTTGACTTGGTATTTTTACCTAAGTGAATCATTTTTGTTCCAGTATCTGCTTGCTGATGGTTGTTGGTTACAGCAATTGAGTAAAATTCACCTACTGAATTGTTTCCTTTTAAGATACAAGAAGGATATTTCCATGTTACAGCAGAACCAGTTTCTACTTGTGTCCAAGAAATTTTTGCATCGTTTTCACACAAACCTCTTTTGGTTACAAAGTTGTAAACACCACCTTTTCCTTCTTTATTTCCAGGATACCAGTTTTGTACGGTAGAATATTTGATTTCTGCATCGTCCATAGCAATTAACTCTACCACAGCTGCATGTAGTTGATTTTCATCTCGCATTGGAGCTGTACAACCTTCTAAGTAAGAAACGAAACTCCCTTTGTCTGCAACTACTAAAGTTCTTTCAAACTGTCCTGTTCCACCTTCGTTAATTCTAAAATAAGTTGATAATTCCATTGGACATTTTACACCTTTTGGAATGTAACAGAAAGATCCGTCAGAAAAAACAGCTGAATTTAATGCTGCGTAAAAATTGTCTGTTGTTGGTACAACAGTTCCTAAATATTTACGAACCAATTCTGGGTGTTCTTGAATTGCTTCAGAAATTGGCATAAAAATAATACCTTTTTCACCTAATGTTTTCTTGAAAGTTGTTGCAACAGAAACTGAATCCATTACAATATCTACAGCAACATTTGCTAATTTTTTTTGTTCGTCTATAGAAATTCCTAAACGTTTAAAAGTATCTAATAATTCAGGATCTACTTCGTCTAACGAATTTAATTTTGGTTTCTTTTTTGGAGCAGAATAGTAGGCAATATCTTGAAATTTTGGTTTTTCATAATGTACGTTTGCCCATTCTGGTTCTTCCATTTTTTCCCAAACTCTGTATGCTTCTATACGCCATTCAGTCATCCACTCTGGTTCGTTTTTCTTTTTAGAAATTGCACGAACAACATCTTCATTTAAACCTACTGGAAATGTATCACTTTCTATATCTGTATAAAAACCGTATTTATATTCTTGGGTTTTTAGTTCTTGTTCTAAATCTTCTTCTGTATACTTCATGGTTCAAGGTTCTTTGTTTAAAGTTCAAAGTTGTGGGACGTTAGCTACTTTACTTTCATCTTTAACTCTTGTATTTACTTCCTTTAAAATCACTTTTTTGTAAATAACTGATAAAACCACCAATCATTTTACTTAATTTAAGTGCTTGTTCTTTTAATTTGTTAAAATCCTTTTCATTAATATAATTTCTATCAAAAACTCTATATAATTGAGATCTTGTTTCTCCACAGGATGCTTTTGCAATTGATAAAAATTGAATAAACTCTTTATTTTCATTTCTTTCAAATCCTTCAGTAATATTATCCATAACTGAACCTGAAGAACCGTCTATTTGACTATATAGTTTGTAATCTTTTCTCAATTCAGTATTATTAGCTACAAAATTAATATCGTTGCAAAGAGCTCTGGAAAGTTTCCAAATTTCTAAATCTTCGAATATTTTAACAGAAGCCATAACCCGGAATTTTAAATCTTAAATTTTGAACCTATTTACAAACTGAAACTCTCACCACAACCACAAGTTCTGTTGGCATTTGGATTATTAAAAACGAAACCTTTTCCATTTAAACCTCCAGAATACTCTAAGGTAGTTCCAACTAAATACAAAAAGCTTTTTTTATCAACAATGATTTTTACATCATTTTCTTCGAAAACTTTATCGTTTTCTTCTTGTTTGTTATCAAAAGTTAAATCGTAAGATAAACCTGAACAACCACCACTTTTTACGCCTACTCTAACATAGTCTTTAGATGCGTCAAAGCCATCGTCAGTCATTAGTTCAATGACTTTCTTTTTTGCTGTGTCTGAAACTTTTATCATAATTTTAAATAGATTAAATCTAAATTGGGTACAAATATACAATATATGTCGCAGAAAAACACACAACTTTCATTATGAAACACAATGTAGCAATTGGTTTTATTGATTATTTATTAAAGTTTGTATTATTAATAAATGCTTCATCGGAAAGTGATAGTAAAAAGGCTTTTAAATCGGCTTTATCTTTGGATGATAAATTTACGCCTCCTTGATTTACTTTTTTCATTAAAGGATCTATTGTTGAAGATTTTTGAAGTCCTTCAGAATAATGATTGATAACTTCATCTAAGGTTGCAAACCTGCCATCATGCATATAAGGTGCAGTAAATTTTAAGTTTCTTATGGATGGTGATTTGAATTTTCCATTATCGTTAGGATCTCCAGTAACTTTTCCTAAACCTAAATCTGTGAAAGTGGCATCTAAACCGTTGTTGTGAAACTTGTTATCTGTCCAAAGTGGGTTGTTGTTACTTCCATGACAATGAAAACAATCGCCTTTTGTTTCATCCATAAAAATGTTGAATCCGTTTTGTTCTTCTGGCGTTAACGTTGCAGTTCCTAAAAGATATTTATCGAATTTGGAATTTGCAGAAATGATGGTTCTTTCGAATTGTGCGATTGCTTTCGTTACCAAAACAGAATCGATTGTTGAAGTGCCGAAAGCACGTAAAAACAAGTCTGGATATTCTGAGTTTTCTTGCAGTTTTTTAGTAATAATTTTCCAGTCGGCATGCATTTCAATGGGGTTAGAAACTGGCTCAAAAGCTTGTTTTTCTAAACTAAAATCTTTTCCATCCCAAGTAAAACGCTCATCGAAATTCCACGCTAAGTTGAATAATGGCATAGAGTTTCTGGTTCCGAAATTGCCATCTATTCCATCACTAAAACGTGTTTCGTCTGTAAATGCTTTTTTAGGATTGTGACAAGAAGCACAAGATTGTGTATTATCGCCAGAAAGTGTTTTATCAAAAAACAATTTCTTTCCTAAGGCAACTCCTTCTTCGGTTAATGGATTGTTGATGGGAATTATGGGAGCAATTAATTTATCGGCAAATAAGGAAGGAATTTCTAAATTATAAGGAATTGGTGTATAGATTTCTTCTTCTTTTGATGTGCAATGCATCAAAAATAAAAAGGAGAGAAGAAAAATAGATTTTAATTTCATTTTGTAAATACCTTTTGATTACATTCAAGGTAACATTTAATTTATTGACTAACTTCTCCCAAAGAAAAAACTGATTTTCCGTTTGCGCTCATCATTTTTTGAGCTTCGAAATTGCCCATTAAATTGGTGTCTAATTCGTTTAAATTCCACAAATTCGGATTTTTAAACCATTCTGCAATATTTACCTTAACTTCAATTTCGGTATTGCCTTTAATTTGCACTTTTCCAAGATTTACTTCAAAAGAAGTGTCTTCGAATTTTAAATTTGCAGGATCTGTTCTATCAACTGCTCTAATTACATGGTAATTGTAACCAGTTTCTTGGTTGTTATTGTTTATATATTTTCCATCTAACTGCATAAAATGATAACCTCCACCCAACATTGCAGGAACATCGAAACTCACAGAATTTAATAATTGGTACTCGCCATCTAAATTGTCTTGGTTAGAAAATCCAAAATGAAAAGTAAGGTCGTAAGTACCATCTTTTACATCTAAAATACTAATTTCTGTTCCAGAATTTTCTCCCACATTTACTAAAACATAATTATTAAAACCTGTTAAATTGATGTTTGAAACCAAATAACGCAATCTTTCGATGCTGATTTTTTCGCCATTTTCAGTTGTAAATTTGAGCTCGTTAAAATCTAAATTCGTTAATGGAACTCCATTCCAATTATGGGTAAATTTTAAATTAATAAAAGGCGGATTTTCACAACAATCGATTTCTTTACAACTATTAAAAGTCATTAAAATTACAATTAATAGAAAACTAAATTTTTTCATTTTTTTATTTAATTTGAATAATTAACGCATCTGTAAATCCTTTATTTTCAGGAATATCAAAATCGGCACTACTGCTTTCTCCAACAGCAATAATTGATTTGTTATTTAGCTCTACTGCGTCGTATAAAAAATCTATTTTAGCACCTCCAATAGTTTGTTTCCAAAGCACTTTTCCTTCAGAATTAATTTTTAAAACGAGGGCATCATTTTCGCCATTATTTGAAAAACCATTGTTTAAACTTCTTGAGCTTCCAGCAATAACAAAACTATTGTCTTGTGTTTTAGATATAGATCTTGCAACATCAAAACTGCTTCCACCAATGGTTTTTTCCCATATTAAATTTCCTTCTTTAGAAAATTTTATAATCCAAACATCTGCTGCTCCAGCATTTGTAGCAACATCATTGTTTGAACTTCTAGTATCGCCAACGACTATAAAATTACCATCATTTGTTGTTGAAATTGCTCTTGCTTCGTCAATTTCTGTACCACCAAAACTTTTTTCCCAAAGTAGGTTTCCTGTATTTGAAATTTTGATTAACCAAAAATCGTAAGTTCCTTTATTGTTGGAAATATTAAAATCGTTACTATCTGATGAGCCTGCAATTATAAAATCGTTTTCTTCTGTTTCTAAAACACCTAGAGGAATGTCTGTAAAGGAACCTCCAAAATATTTACTCCACTCTAAATTTCCAGAAGTATCTGTTTTTATGGCCCAATAATCACCACCAGCATGTTTTATTTCGTTTCTTTTTGAGTTTCCTTGTCCGCCAGAAGCTGTAATATCTAAAGTACCTATAAGTAAAAATCCACCATTTTTAGTTTCTAAAAGTGTTGTGCCATAATCTGCACCCGAAAAACCATATGTTTTTTCCCAAAGTAGGTTTCCTGTATTTGAAATTTTAATTAGCCAAAAATCTTGTGAACCAGCATTTACAGAAACATTTAAATCGGAACTTCTAGTATATCCTAAAATGGCAAAATTACCGTCAGAAGTTTGAATAATATCTGCAGCCCTATCGTCATTAGAACCACCAAAATTGTTTTGCCATTCTACTATATTTTCTGAAGAAAATTTAGCGACCCAAAAATTGAAAGATTCATTTGTTTTGTTGGTAATATCACCATTGTTACTTTGTGTAAAACCAGCAGCAACATAACCTCCATCTGATGTTTTTTCAACGGAATAAAAAGTGTCATTTTTACTGCCTCCAAAAGTGTTTACAATTGTTGAGGTATTGTTTTGTTGCGTATTTGTATTTATATAAATACCATCTGAATTTGAGCAACTTAATATAAAAAAACAACTAAAAATGAGCCAATAATTTTTCATTAAAAAATTATGTTTTGCTTTTTCTAATAACAAATAAACCACGATTTATGTCGCTTACAATTATATTTCCACTTGGTAAATAAGGGTACACATTCCAAGCGCCATTAAAAGCGGTATTGTCATTTTCTGGATAAGTGTCAAAAAAACCAATTTCTGTAAAATTTTTATTTTCAATATTAGTAATATCAATAATTCTTACACCTGCAGTATAATTTGCTTGAAAAAACAGATTTCCTTTTACATAGCCATTATGATCTATTGCTGCAGTTTTTCCTAAATATTCGAAGTGTAATATAGGATTGTCTAGATCTGTAAAATCAAAAATAATGGTTCGTGTATTTACTCCTTTATCTCTTTCATCAAGTTCATCACCTACAATAAAATATTTAAAATCTTCAGTAAACCAACCTTGATGTGTGTATCCTATGTTTGAATATGAAATTGCAGAAATTTTGGTTGGATTAGTTTTGTCTGTAACATCTATAATTACAACTTCATTTTCGTTACTGCCTATTAAAATTTCTTTATCTGTATAATCTTTATCTGGACCTTTGTATGTTACTACTTGGGCATCATGAGAGTATGCGCTTTCTTGGTAACCACCAGCAGAAACAACGTTAAAGGGATTTGTTAAATCCATAAAATGTGGTCCTCCAGAAAAAGACTGTGTTCCAACAGCGTAAGCAAATCCGCTTTCTTCATTAATTACAATATTGTGTGCACTACCAAAACCAACATATTCTCTATCTTGAGTAAATTCTACTGGAGGATTTGTAACGTCTCTTAATCTGTTTAAATTAAAAATCTGTACACCATGATTTTTGGCTTCACTAACAATATAAGCAACATCATTATATACTTTAACATCTCTCCACGAACTGTTTTCTGTTCTTGTTTTTAAAAAACCTACGATAATTGCATTTGCTGGATCTGTAATATCTATAAAAGAAACACCTTTATTAGTACACATTAGTGCATATTCATTATTTGTGACAGGATCTACCCAACCCCAACTATCATTACCTTCTGTATTATCTCCAGCGATTTCTTCTAAAGAAATATATGTAAGTAAATCGTAATTATTACATGGAAACTCGCCTGCAAATCCATTTTCACATTTAGCTATGGGGTTTATAATTAGTTGATTAGGTGCATTAAAAACATCTTTTTTAGTGCAGCTAAAGGCTACCAAAATTAAAAGAAAGCAAATTTTTCTCATCATTTTTATTTTTATAGGGAATAAATTCTTTACTTAAATAACGAAATTATTATTAATTAGTATTTAAAACTTGTTAGAAGCACAATGCAAAAAAAACAAGTTAACCTTCTAGCTATCAAAAATAAACATATTAATGTAAATTATTTGAACAACTTTGTTAAAGTAATTCTGTATTCTTTTTTATTGTATTTATCTTTGCAAAATGTTAGAAGATAAAAATCCACAAAAAACATCGTTAGCTGAACTTGGTGAGTTTGGTTTAATAAATCATATTACAAAATATTTTAAAGTTGAAAATACATCTACAATAAAAGCTGTTGGAGATGACGCAGCTGTTTTAGATGCATCAGAAAAACAAACATTGGTTACAACAGATTTGTTGATAGAAGGTGTACATTTCGATTTAAGTTATATGCCACTAAAACATTTGGGTTATAAAGCTGTAATGGTAAATTTAAGTGATGTATATGCAATGAATGCTGTTGCTGAACAAATTACAGTTTCCATTGCTGTTTCTAATAGGTTTCCTTTGGAAGCAATTGAAGAATTATATGCAGGAATTCAGTTGGCTTGTAATACTTATAAAGTTGATTTAATTGGCGGTGATACTACCTCATCAACAAAAGGAATTTTAATTTCTGTAACTGCTATTGGAAAAGCAAATAAAGAAGATGTTGTTTATAGAAACACTGCTAAAGAAACAGATTTAATTGTGGTTTCTGGTGATTTAGGTGCAGCTTATTTAGGTTTACAAGTGTTGGAAAGAGAGAAGCAGGTTTTTAAAGTAAACCCTCAAAATCAGCCGGATTTAGATAATTACACCTATTTAATAGAAAGACAACTAAAGCCAGAAGCAAGAAAAGATATTGCAGGAATTTTAAAAGAATTAGAGGTAAAACCAACCTCTATGATCGATATTTCTGACGGACTTTCATCTGAGCTTTTTCATATTTGTACACAAAGTAAAGTAGGTTGTAAAATTTATGAAGATAAATTGCCTTTAGATCCTCAAGTAATTTCTGCTTGCGAAGAATTTGAATTAGATTCTACTATGGTAGCTTTAAGTGGAGGTGAAGATTATGAATTGCTATTTACTGTGCCAATTTCTAATTTTGACAAGATAAAAGGCAATCCTAACTTTTCGATTATTGGACATATCACAGAAGAAAACCAAGGTTTACAATTAATTACCAGAGCCAACCAGGAAATAGAACTGAAAGCTCAGGGTTGGAATGGGTTACAGAATGAATAAAAAAATATAAAATTGATTTTAAAAAAACCGAAAATTTTTAGTTTTCGGTTTTTTTATTGTTCGTTTAACGGTTTTGTATATGGCTCGTAGCGTGCAAATTATCAATATTTCTTCGGTTTAGCACGAGCCGAATTTTTTATTTTCTTATTACCTTATTTTATCAATAAGCCAGATTTAAAAATTTGGAGGTCTTGCAAATAAGCCTTAACTTCAACTAAGCAACTAAGCAACTAAGCAACTAAGCAACTAATTAGCTATGAGATATATACGGCTTAAGTTTGTCTTTTAATAAATTTGACAAATAATCAGAAAGAATAAAAGAGAGAATTAAGGTTAGTATACACGGTGAAGCTTAGACTTCGACAACATTGATAATCCTCTCTCTTTTCTACTTTACATCACGTTCAGTTCTGTGAGACTTTAGATCTCGATTTCAAGTTGTTGTGAGTTCAAGTAGTTTATTCTTTCCTAAATCATTTCATATGAATAAATATAATGAAACTTTTGGAATTGACATTAGTAAGGCTGTTTTTGATTGTTATGGCTCTATTCAAGGTCATT
>NZ_VANR01000002.1 GCF_005885675.1 Polaribacter aestuariivivens | reverse complement strand
CTATAAAGTTTTCCTGTTCCTTCAACATTGGAAAGACCAACATGAGTTTGTACTAATTGTCCATCACCTACCAATCTCATTTCTCCATCTAAAATAAAATCTTCATCAAACTCTAAGTACATATTATCTGGAATTATCAGTTTAGAGTTTTCTTTTATCCAAACACATTCTACTCTTGCATCTTCTGGAAGAACTGCATTTGTTAGAGATGTTTGTGCGTCTATGACCATTACTTTGTCTCTATCTGCAGCATTTCTACTTGGACCATTTAAGTTTACCCCAGTTAAGGTGCTGTTACCACCAATCCAAGATCCAGAAACGCCAGCATCTCCATTCCAGAAAATACCGTTGATTTCTGAGTATGTAAAATATTTTACACCTTCGAAATCGTAATCTACAAGATATAAACCAGCTAAATCACCTGAACCAATGGTTAGTGGAATGTATTCTACATTACTTGTAAAAGAATCGTTATCTGCAACTTTAAAAACTTTCACTGTGTTTTCTGTAGTTAGTGCATTATCTATAGTGGTTTTATCTACAGCGATTTGTGTTGTACCTACAGAACCTGTTTCTTTTGCTTTCCAAATTCTTGCCAATGTTTTTTCTGGAGCACAAATTAATTCTGTTTCTGTAACATCAGCTTCAAGCAAACTTTCGTTATTATTACCCCATACTAAAAAATCTTTGTTAGATTCAAAACCTGCACCAGGAGGATTTGTATCTGTTATGGTACCTGAAGGATAATTTGTGTTGTTTTTATTAGAAGTTGCTATTGCAGTTAAACCTATTGTAATGATTGCATCGTTATTTATAGATTTAGATTGGTATTGACCTAACGCCATTGCATCGTCTCTACCAATACCAGCAATATCATTAGAATAATTTGCACAAGTAGTATAGTTCCAAATTTTTGTATTTTGATCTGCTAAGATATAATCTCCTTCTACAATATCTGGGTCATTATCTGTAGCATCTAATGTAATACCATACTTAATAGCTAAATAAGACTCTATCTGTTGTTGTTTTAAAGATGTTGGTGTTTCGTTTACAATAATAATTTCTGCCAATTCACCATTGAAAAAATCTGATGAATTGTTAAAACTACCCAAATCAAAATTATCGTTTGTACCCGTAAAAGAAATAGACTGATTTTGAGTTCCAATTAAAAGTCCGTTTTTAGATATTGCTTGATTAAAACCAAAAGGAGTAGTTCCTCCACTATTTGAAGAACCTAAAGTATACAAGCCGAATTCACCTGTTAAACTAGGTATTGTTTCTGAATGACTAGATGCAGGAGTACCAATTTGTTGATTTAAATCTCCAGCTATAATCCCAGTAATGTAATTATCTGTAGCTGCATTTTCGTATGCTATATAATTTGTTGTGGCTGTTGTAGGATTAATGACATAGTAGGTCCACAGGTTAGTATATGTTTCTACACCAAAAATTCCTCCAAGTATTCTCATTCTATCATTTGTACCGTTAAAATCTATGGTTGGATTAAAATTAAGTCCAGCATCTATTTTTGTTGGTTCTACTCCAGAATCACCAGTTGCTGTAAAGCCATTACTAGATTGGTCTACCCAAGATGTTACGTCTGTAGTTCCTGTAACATCAATATCTGCTCTAAGCCATAAAACGTTACCTAGATCTCCAGGTGTAACAACATCATCATCTAAATCTCTATAATCTACATCATCTGTTGCTACATCTGAATCTGTGTCTGGTAAATCTGTTGATGGTGTGTTAATTTCATCATTAACATCGTAACCATCATTTACATCAGCACCTTCAAAATTATCATCTAAACCATCGTTGTCAGAATCTGTTCCGCTTACAGAATTGTCTGAATCTCCATTTTCTTGAATATCTGGAGTACCATCATTATCTGAATCTAAATCTACAAAATCTGGATTATCAGTTCCATCGTTATTATTAGTTACAGATAAGTCTACGCCAGTAATACCTCCACAAGGTGTACAATCTGTATCATATGCATCATCTAAACCATCATTATCTGTATCTACACCAGAAGGAGTAACATAGCCTAAGGTTGTTTGTGCTTCTACATTGTCTGGTATACCATCATTATCTGCATCAATATCTAAACTGTTGATGATTCCATCACCGTCAAAATCTGAATTATTAATTTTTGTTGCTTCTGTTAAAACATCTGCCGATGAAAAGGTTGTTGTATTTGAATATCTTACAGCATCCATAAGACCATCATAAAAACCACTTATATTTCCTGAAGTTCCACCTCCAATAGGACCTCCTAAACCTCCATCACTTCCATGACCTGGTATTGTTGTATAATCTGCACTTACATCTATACTTGAGGGAACACCATCTAAATACACTGTTAAAATACCACTACTAAAAGTTGCAGCTACATGATGCCACTCACCATCTACCGTTAATGATGTTGGGTGTGTTATATTTCTTTGATTACTTCCATTTCTTGTCGAAAATGTAAGAACACCATTGTCTATCCAAAGTGTAGCACCATGAGTACTTCCACCTTCTTCATAAATTATTCTTTGCCCTGTAACTACATCTGGTTTTATCCATGCAGAAAAAGAAATTTCTGTATAGCTAGATTCCATAAAAGTACCATCTTGACTGTATCTTATGGTATTTGTTGTACCATTAAAATCAGCAGAATTTGTTCCTTGAATTGCGTCTGTAGAATAACTAGGTGCTGCACCATTTGCTCTTTCATCGTTAGAGTTAATTGCATCATCTGTATTACCATCTAATGGCCAGTAGGCATCAGATGATGTTACAAAAGAAATAATTTGACTGTCTTCATTTACATCAGGAATTCCATCATTATCATCATCTATATCTATAGAATTTACTATACCATCTCCGTCTGAATCTACACCAACAATATTGTCTCTATAATCTAAATCTCCTCCAGAGTTTACATCTCCATCTGTATCTGTAAAAACACTTGTAAAAGTATTGTCATATTCTCCATTTACATCTGTATATCCTAAATCTGTATCACCAGTTTCTAAGGTGTTTATAAGTCCGTTAATACCAAACGCAGAAGGTGCTCCATCTGCAACTCCATCTGTATTAGCATCTGTTAAACCAGCACCAGATTCTACAATGTCAAAACCTCCTTCATTATCGGAATCTAAATCTAAATAATCTGGAAGATCTGTACCATCTGTATTTACAGGGGTTAAACCAGTACCATAAGCCAAATCTATTCCTGATAAGCTGTAACTGCCAGAAGGTGCTATATATCCAGCTGTTGTTTGTGCTTCAATATTATCGGGAATACCGTCGTTATCAGCATCTAAATCAAAGTGATTTGGGATTCCATCACCATCAGAATCTATATTAGAAAAAGCAAATGCTTCATCAAAATTTATATCTTCCTCTAAATCTGCTACTAAAGAGTAAGTTCCTGCTGGTAATGTGACTGAGTTACCAATTTTTAACCATATAGAACTAGATGATGCAACTTTAGGACCTGTACTTGATAGTTCTGTGCCACCAGAACCTGTGCCTGAATAAATACTTAATTTTCCAGTTGCTGTATTACCATTTCTTGCCGAAATAAAGCCTCCATAATCTACAATTGTTGTTTCTGTAAGTGTAAATGTTTGGTATAAAACACCATCTGATCCGTTTATTGTAAAATAATTTCCTGCAACACCTGTTGCATCAAATTCTGGACCACCATTACCATACGTGCTTCCTCCAGCACCATCTACTTTTACAACGTTGGTATTTGTTCCAGATTCTAAAATCCAGGGTGTTATTGATAGTCCCACATTATCACCAAATGTTGGTGCTGTAAAATTATTAAAACCTGAGTTTGCAAGTAAAGTTCTTCTACCTTCATCTGTATCTAAAATACCATCATTATCATCATCTAAATCTATGGCATTGCTAATACCATCTTGATCCACATCTATATCAAAAATAGCATCTCTATAGTCTACATCACCTCCGTTGAAAACATCTGCATCTTGATCTGGAAAATTATCTGTCTGAGAATCGTCAAAAGAGCCATTCACATCTATATAATTATCTCCATTATCATAAGCATTGTCTAAACCATTTATACCATAAACACCTGTTAATGTTAAATCTGCTTCTACGTTATCTAAAAAACCATCATTGTCTGAGTCTGTTTCTAAATAATCTGGTGTACCATCTAAGTCTGTATCTACAGGTGTTAAGCCTTCTGTATAAGCAGTGTCTACTCCAAAAATGTCAAAAACACCATCTGGAGCTGAATAGCCTTGAGTAGTTTGTGCTTCTATATTATCTGGAATACCATCATTATCTGAATCTAAATCTAAATAGTTTGGAATGCCATCATTATCTGTGTCTAAAATACAGGTAGATGGAATAACTCCTATGGCATCAATTTCAAAATCTACAATACTTGGAGGGTCATCTTTTGTGATTCTAATATATCTAAAAGCTACGTTTGAGGTGACAATTTCATCTTCAAAATTAACATCATCAGAATTTTCTGGTGGAGAAGGATGTGCTGTATAAGTAGCATCATCTGTAGATTCACTTAATACCATTATTGCTGTACCAGAACCTGCATTTCTTCTCCAGGTGATTTGATATTGTGTCCCAGCAGGATATTCTTGACCAAAATCAAGTACAAAAACATTACCATTTGTATTGATTTCAGCAGTGTTTCCATCTGGAGCTCCTGTAATATTACCTGGATTTGTTACTCCCGATTCAGATTCTAAAGTAGCGTTATATTCTGGAGGGCAAGTTCCACCAGAATTATCTTCTATAGTATCTAAAATTCCATCATTATCATCATCTAGATCTGTTGCGTCTGGAACTCCATCATTATCAGTATCTATAAATTGCGTTGTTGCATCTCTCCAATCTACTTCGTCTGGAGAGTCAGCAGCGTTTGTGTTTGGGAAATCATCATAAGGTGTATTGCCATAACTTCCATTCGTATCTATATAATTATCTGCGTTTTCTTGATTACTGTCTAAACCATTTAAACCTACAGAACCATTTAAAGATATATTTGCTTCAATTCTATCTGATGTGTCATCATTATCGGAATCTAAATCTATGTAATCTGGATTGTCTGTTCCGTCTGTGTTTTCAACAGTATAACTTGTTGCTCCTGAAGTGTCGTTGTTTTCATAAACGTCATACAACCCATTTGCACCAACACCACTTGTTGGTGCTACATAAGTTGCTGTACCTTGACCTTCAATATTATCTGGAATACCATCGTTGTCTGAGTCTAAATCTAAACGATTTATGATTCCATCGCCGTCGGTATCAACATCTAAACATCCAGTAAATGAGTTCCATCTCACGTGGTCTACTTCCGCTTCACCACCAGATTCAATGTCGTCTAAACTAATACGCAGATGCGTAGCCGAAGTACCAGTAATCGTATAGGTATATTCTACAAAAGATGTTGTTAAACTACTAATTACAAGAGGATTTGACGCATCTGAGCCATCTGCAGTATTGGCCTGTTGAATCCTAAACGTTGCAAAATCGGTAGTACCATCACCGTCTCTATCTGCTTCGAAAATTACGGTTGTACCCACAGGCAAAGATTGACCAAAAGCAACAACTAGTACGGAATTAGTAGTGTTAAATTCTGCCCCATCGTTGTCATTTGTTAAAATTCTATCTTGTACATCTACGTCTGAATTAAATGTAATTGCATCAACAGCATTGGTAGGAATTGCTCCTGCAGGAATGGTGGTGTTTTGACATTCATCAGAATCTAATATTCCATCATTATCATCATCAATATCTGTTATGTCTGGAATGCCATCATTATCTCTATCTAATTGACCTAAAACAGCGCTATCTCTCCAGTTTACATCATCAGGTAAACCATTTGAAGCATTATTACCATCATCTGGAAAATTGTCAGTTTGTGTATTGTCAAAGCTTCCGTTAACATCTGTATAACCATCTCCATTGTCATAAAAATTATCTAAACCATTTTCACCAACATTTCCACTTAGAGTAAGGTTTGCTTCGATAGTATCTGAAACATCATCTTCATCTGAATCTAAATCTAAATAATCTGGATTGTCTGTTACTGTAGCACTGTCTGAATTTACTGGGGTTATTGCTGTTCCTGAAGTTCCTCCAGAAACTATAGGATCGTAATTATCATCTAAACCATCTCCGTCAACGTCTGTAAAACCACTACCAACAGCACCACTTGGTGCTATGTAATCGTTTGTTGTTTGCGCCTCTATATTGTCTGGAATTCCATCGTTATCGGAATCTAAATCTAAATGATTTGGGATACCATCGTCATCAAAATCATAAACATCTGGTATTCCTCCAGTTCCTGTTGTGGTATAATTTGTTGTTGATCCATCACCAGTACCATCATCACTAGTATCTAAATAGTTTACTATTTTATCACCATCTTCATCTCCTAAAGGATTGTACGTTATGGCACCTATTGTTAATTCTTCTGTATCTAGAATACCATCATTATCGTCATCTACATCATTTAAATCTATTACTCCATCATTATCATTATCTGATGTATAACCTATATTACCAATATTTACATCTTGCCCTTCTATAGCTGATATAACTTTTGGATTGCTACCTTCTGACCTTGTGAAATTTGGTGGAAGATCTGGATCATTTTCATTTATTGTAATTGTGGTGTTTCCCCCTGGTACAAAACCTGTATAATTACCGTTTGAATCTGTTACAACTGTTTGGTAACCACCATCACTACCCAAAATAGAAACAGTAATGTTTTTTAAACCAGGTTCGTTACTATCTTTTGTTCCATTTCCATTTATATCTAAATAAACATTACCTGAAACTGTACCTATAGAGGTCGCAATTGCTCCTAAACCTCCAAAAATATCTGCTCCTCCACCATTTAAATTAGGAAAACTCGCTACATCTAATAAATCTGCATCATCAGCAACATTATCATCAAAGAAAGAAATACCATATACAATGTCATTAATTCCTATTCCTAAATCACTTAATGTAATTATAGTAATTCCAACAGATTGTACATTGTCTGTTATTCTAATTGGATTACCACCTTCGGTATTGTTAGCTAAAATATCGAAATCTAAATCTCCAGTAATAATTCCGTAATCTCCATTTTGTATGGTAATTACTGGACCAAATGTAAGAGGGTTTCCTAGTGCATCTACAGAGGTAATAGCTGCTGCTTTGTATGAACTATTACCATCTTTTTCTGAAGCAATAAAACCTACTTTATCTAAATTAGGTAGGTTAGGTACTTTAAAAGGTACATATGTAACATCTATACGTTCTATGTTTTGAGCTGTTGATGTTGCATTTTTAAATACATCATTTGCACCTCTGTTTATAATAGGTTCATCTAATAAATCTTCCATAGAATAGGATCCAAAAGATCCAGGAAGTGATGGTGCATAATTAAAATTACCTGTATTTTCTTGTGCGAAAATTCCAAACCTCTCATAACTAATACCTCCATTACCATTTACACGAACTATACTGTAGTTTGTTTGAGAAAATGTGTTGTCTAAAAAAAACTCTTCTCCATTAAATACTATTTTATCTAAAATAATATTATTTCCTTGTCCCCATTCGTATAATTGTCCACCTTCTGTATAAGTTGATGGAGTTGCAGGTTGTAAGATAGTTGTTGCGCTTGTTATTGGATTTTGAGCGAAAGATTGAAAACTTATAAAGAGAAGTAATGTAAAACTAAAAACTAGTCCTTTACTTATTTTTTTATTTGTTTGTAGAATTTCCCCAAATTCTAATACTTTGAAAAATTTTTTTTTCATTTGTATTTTTTATAAATTAATGGGGGAGTCTTCAAAAGTATGAAAATTAATTTTAAAGTTTTATTTTCCCCAAAAAACAGCACCTTTTAATTAATTTTTATACATGTGTTTTGTTTAATATCTTTTTTATTTAGATACTATTTTATTTATTGTTTTTCAGTTGATTATAAGTCATATAACTGCAAAATTAACATTTGTTTATAATATATACGTAATTTTTGATATTATGGTTTTGTTAAAAAAGAAAAAAGAGCAGATTTCTCTGCTCTTTTTTTAAATTAAAATATATTTTCAATTTTAAAAACCTGTTCCTGGTGCTTCAGGACTTTGTGCCTGTGCTTTTTGCGGATTTAAAATCAAGTATGTACCTAATGCAGTTAAAGCTGCATATTTTCCGTAATTACCAATCTTTTTTAGAGCGTCTTTACGAGAAATTTCTTGAGTATTTTCTACTTTATTTTTGATATTTTTTTTCATCTTTTAAAAATTTTAATTCTCGTATTTATTCTAAAATTATTTTTTTGTTTAGTTTACCATTTTCAGTTTCTAAGTTTACTAAATAAACTCCAGTAGCTAATTTTGGTAATTTCACCTCATTAGAGTCGCTAGAATTAAAAGTTGTATTTACTAACTTTTTACCTATTAAATTGTATAGTGATACAGTAGTTTTTCCTTCAGGTAAACCAGAAATTTTTAAAGTAGAACTATTCGTTTTAAAAATTTTAATAGAATTTAATAATAATTCATTATCTGTACTTAATACTGCTGATGTTTTTGTGTGTAAAAAGAACCTTCCTGTACCATCAACTTTTTCAGATAACGTTAGTTTGTATTCAGAGTTTACTTCATCTAAACGAGTTATGGTATTTGTAGTTTTATCTTCTAAGTAAACTTTTAAATCCGTTGGTAAATTTAATGCATCTGCAGTAAATGTAATTTCTTTACCAGCTTCTGCAGTTACACCTACTGGAATAATCATAGATTCAAAATCTTTATTTGGTAATGCTTGACGAACGAAATTAATTCCATTATTATCTTCTAACAGCTGTGTAAATACTGCTAGATTATTTTTGCCATTATTAGAAACTCCTGTAAAACTACCAATATCAAATCTACGATCTAAACCTTTTGTTTTGTTTGCAAAATAATTTATTTCGGTGTTTGCATTTTTAGTACCATCAGATATTTTTAAGTTGATAGAGGTATTAACGCTTTTGTAAAAAGTAACACCAGTTTGATGACTTTGCATTGCTTCTGTAATGCTAATGTTATCAGTTAAACTTATCACGTCAGAATTTACAAAAAAGGCTTGTCCAGGATGTATGTAGCCTGTTGTTAATGGTGTAAATGAAGTACCATTATAAACATAAATAGATTCATTTGGACCACTCAGTTGAGAGGCGTTTGCTGTTAAAAACGCATCAATATCAATATAAGAAGGATAAGGGTTTCCAATTAAATTCCACTTGTTTGCTCCAGAAAAACCTTGAGTGATTGTTAAAGGAGTATCATCAGTTTTTAAAGTTCCAGTAAAAGTATAAATACCAGAAGCACTTCTTAACATAGAATATCCTAAACCTGATGCAAATGGCGTATCTGCACCACCAGCTGTATAATATACCCAATTTCCATTAGCATCAACATCATTGTCATAAGTAGAAATACCTCTGTTAGTTGCTACTGAAACACCAGAGGCTATTGAGTTTGCTGTTATCCAAGCATCATTATATTCTTCACCAACAACTGGAGAAGAAATTAAATGCCAATTTGTATCTGCAATGTTTAAATTGTAAGAAATGTTTCCTGTTGAAGTACCATTTACAATTAATGAAGCACCAGAGTTAATATTAAAAGAAGACCCATCATTAACTAAATTATTTAAAATAGTAAGTGACTTATCAGAATCAATAATTACACTACCACCAGCAGCAATTGTTAACGATTTAATTGTTACGTTTTCAGAAATTTGTAAACTACCATTAGCTCCAACACTTACATCACTGCTTGTTAAATCACCTTCTAATACTAGTAGTCCGTTATTTATGTTAGTAGCTCCAGAGTATGTATTGTCTGCTTTGTATATAAGAGAAATATTTAAATTTTCTTTCGTAACTCCTCCTGTACCACTTATCACTCCATTAAATATAGTAGATGAAGCTGTTGCTGTACTTCCATTAATATCTAACCATCCTTGATTATTTATCGTTCCACCAAAAGTTAACCCACCAGTTCCATCAATTAAAATTTTTAAAGGATCTGTTACATCTGGGTCACCAATAATAGCATTATTTATTATATGAGTTGCAGAAGATTGATTTAATATTTGTGGGTCATCTCCACTAAAATCAAAAAAACTTATTTGATTCCCTGTAAAAGTATGAGGATCTGAGGCTCCTGCTTTATATAAGAACCTCCAGGTGCTGATATCTGAAGAGTTAACTTGCTCAGGCAAATGATTGTTGTCCCATTCTTGTTGTCCAAATACAATAGGTGAAGGATTTGGGAAATTCCACCAATTTACTGAGTTTTGCCATGAATTATCTCCTGTGCCAGAATCATTTCTCCAAGTTTGAAATGTTTGAGCTTGGAAAGCATAGCAAAAAAGTATACTAGCAATTGTTAAAAAGTAGTTTTTCTTCATGTTTTAAAGTTTTAAGTTAGTTAATAATTAATTTTTTTGTGTGAATACTATTTTTATCATTTTTAATTCTAACAAAATAAATTCCTGTATTTAAATCAGTAGTTGAAAATAAGTTATTTTTAATAGAATTTTCCGTGAATTTTTTTACTCTTTTACCCGTAATATCAAAAACTGAAACTTCAGAAACATTTTGTGATATACTAAAGTTTTTACTTGTTGGGTTTGGGTATAAGCTCATGATATTGTTTTCTAAAACATTATTTTCCGTAGATAATGTTGCTTGCTGATTTCCAAATACTTTAAATTCACCTGGTTGTAATGTTATAGTGCTTGCAGAATATGTAGTATTGTTAGTTTCATCCATTAAGTCAATCCAATTTCCAGTAAGAGGAAAATTTGTGTTTACTGTTTTTTGAACAACATCAAAATTGGCTAAAACAATTACATTTCTTAATTGTGTAGTTGGAATGGTTGTATTAAAAATATCAATTCTTGGTGTTAATGAACCAGAAGTAATTGTATAATCTCCTTCAAAAACAGGTTCATTTATTTTTAGTACATTCATTCTTGCCCAATCATCATAAATTTTCTTTCTATTTACGTTTGAAATCCAATTTTCAGACCATTGTGGTTGAGGTTTTGTATCTAATTTACAGTCTCCATCTGTTCCTCCTGGTTCATTCACAATTCCGTTGTTACAAGTAAAAATTGAATTTTGCATTCCTAAATCTGCAAAATGCCATAACATTTTTGGTCCTGGAATTGTTATGCTAAAAGCACCAATTGCAGACATTCTAGACAACGCTGTATTTAAGTCTTTTACATTATGGCTAGATACTGCACTGTTACCAAAGTTAACAGCTCTGTACATGATTCTTTCTTCGTCATGACTTTCAGGATAACCAATAAGTCTTGGTCCGTTAAATTGCGAACGAGATTTATGTCCAATTCCGCTAATATTAGAGTTTGAGCTATATCCCATTAATAATTGACTGTAAGGATCTGTCATTTTTCCCCACATCATAATTCCTTTTCCTTCTGCAAGACGATAATTTGCCCACTCTTTTTCTTCATTTTGTCCACCTAAATGTTCAAAAATAACATAATGTTCTGGGTCTAAAGACCATGAATAATCTGCGTAAGATTTTAAGACATCTACACGATCTTGTTGATAAGCGTTTGTACAAGTTTCATCACTTCCTGAGCAGTTTTGTGTAAAACCTTTGGTAAGATCCCATCTAAAACCATCAATATTAAAATTTTCTATCCAGTGTTTTACCACTCTTTTTGTGTATTCTTGTGTTAAAGCACTTTGATGATTAAAATCACTACCAACATTGTAGCTATGTCTTGCGGTTTCATTAAAATATGGGTTTTCACTACTTGGATCTCCCCAACCATCGTTATCTGGATCGTTCATCCACATTCTAACTAATGGATTTCTACCAAATGCATGGTTTAAGGCAACGTCTAAAATAACAGCAATTCCGTTTTGATGACAAACATCAATAAATTCTTTAAACTTAGCTTCAGTTCCATAAAATTTATCCAATGCCATATGAAATGACGTATTATAACCCCAACTTTCATTTCCTTCATATTCCATTACTGGCATTAGTTGAATAGCATTGATGTTTAAATTCTTAAAATAATCGATTCTATCTATTAAATCTTGATAATTTCTGTTTGCATCAAAATCTCTCACTAAAACTTCGTAAATAATTAAATCTTCTTCTTTTGGCGCATTAAAGTTAGTTACTTGCCAATTGTAAGGTGTTTGACCAGTTTGTAAAACAGTAACCTCTCTTTCTTGACCAGAAGGATAACTTGGTATGTTTGGGTATGAATTTGAAGAAATTCCTGGGTCATCAAAAGGTGATAAAACTAACGTTGAATATGGGTCTGCAGTTTTTACAATAGAAGGTGAATTTGCAATTGGTGTTTTATCGAAAACCCAATATTGATATGTTTCGATTTTTCCTGAAGTTAATCCGTTAATTTCTAACCAATATTTTCCTGTACTAGGATCTCTTTTCATTACATCTACAGCAGTAGGAGTGTAGTTATTAAAACTACCTGCAACTTGTACAAAATCTTTATTAGGTGCAGTTACAACTAATGTTGCTTTTGTAGCATCTGAAGAATAATTAATACCGTCTAATAATCCGCTTGGAATTGCTTCTTCAACAACGGTTGGAGCTACAATCACTTCAAAACTAGCCTCACCACTTTCTGTGGAGCTTGGTGCTGTACCTACAAATCTTACAGTACCACTTTCTGTAATGTTTGTAATGGTTGCATTACATGCAGGAAAACCACATGTACCAGTTGCAACAGAAACACTATTATAAAAAATTTCAAAAGTACCTTGAACAGTAACTGAACCTTGAAAGCTAATCTCCGCAGAAACAGTTAAGTTGTCTCCAGAGCTAATTAAAACTTGGTTTTTTGTTGGGTTTTTTATGGAAATCTGTACTTTTCCTACAGGAAAAATAAAATCATTACAACCTGATGCTTTTAGTTCTTGAGAACCGTCTGCATTTCTAAAAACCATTCCTATTTGAGCAGCATTATCTGCTTGTTCTTGTGTTAAGCCATAATATGTTTGTGGTGTAATTGTGATACTATACGTACCATCTCCATTAGGTGTCATTTCACCAACACCATCATCTTGCCCCCAGTTTCCAACAACGCTAAATCCAAAAGCATTTGTTTTGTCTCCAATACCAGAATGCATGTATACTTTAGAAGGATTGCTTAAACCATTACAATTACTATCTGTACTATTAATATCTACAGTAATTGTAACAGGTTCATCAACTTCAATAGCACTAACATTTAGTGATACTTGAGCTTTTAAGAGAAAAGAACTTATAAAAAAGGTGAAAAAAAGTATTTTTTTAATCATATTTATTAGTTTTAGTTTTTTAAGAAAAAAAGGCTATAAACATATGTTTATAGCCTTTTTGAACTACTTTTAATTTAAAACGATTGTTTTGTTTACTGTATCTATAGTTAATGTATAGGTTCCAGCAGTTCCAACAAACTTAAGGTTACTATCTCCATCACTAGCATTTTCAAAATTAGCATCTATAGTATAGCCCTCATTTTCAAAATAAGGGAAATTATAGCTTGTAGAACTCCATTCTAAAGTTCTATCAGTAAAGAATCTAAACGCGTCATTTGCAAAAGTAACTTGACCAGAATAAACTCCTGCTCCTGTACAAGGTAATGCAACTGGAGAAGTCCATCCCCAACCAGCATCAGGAACACCAGCACCAACTAGCCATAATTGATCAAATTCACATAATTTAATAGGATCACTTAAAGTAATTGTTTTGTTTACATCATCTATTGTTAAACCATATTGACCAGGAGTTCCATTGAATTTAAAATTGCTGTCTCCATCTGAAGCGTTTTCTAACCTAGCATCTATTGTATATCCTGCATTTTCGTAGTAAGGATAGTTGAAACTTGGTGAACCCCATTCTAAAGTTCTATCTGAGAAAAATCTAAAAGCATCGTTTGTTAAGTTGATGTTTCCTTCGTAAACACCAGTTCCAGTACAACTAATTTGTATTGGATTACTCCAACCCCAACCAGCATCTACAGCACCAGCACCAACTACCCAAAGTTGATCAAAGTTACAATTTGGACCAACAACTGCAGGACCTAAAGTAATTGTTTCAGCTTCCGTGTCTATTTCTAAGAAATATTCTCCAGCAGTTCCTGTAAATAAGAAGTTAGAGTCTCCATCATTTGCATTTTCAAAGTTGCTATCAATTGTGTATCCTCTATCAGAAAAATAAGGGAAATTATAACTTGGTGAAGCCCACTCTAAAGTTTTGTCTGTAAAAAACCTGAAATTTCCACCATTATCTGGACTTAATTTTATGTTTCCAGAATATGTTTTTCCTTGTAAAAGTAGTTCTACTGGAGAAGTCCATCCCCAACCAGCATCTACAGCACCAGCACCAACTACGTAAAGAGCAGGAGGTAAGGCAACGTCATATGGAGTTATTGTAAGTGTTATTGCATCTGAAGTTCTAAATAAATCACCAGCTGCAGTTTTTGCAGTTGCTTTTATTCTAAAGTCAAAGTCAGATGCTGTTCCAGCTGTACCTCCGTTATCTAAAACAAAAGTGTTTAATTCACCATGTTTCAAATCCAAAGATAGCTCAGAGGTGTTTCCTAAAATAACAGGATTGTTAAAACCAGCTCCACTACTTACCATTTGTAATTCATAAGATATTTCAATGGAACTCGTGCTTGTGATTTCTGGATCTTCCCAAGTAACAGTAGTTGCTACCAAATCTGGATCTACGTCTGATAATACAATACCTGTTGAACTATCAGGACCTGTAACTGTAGGCATTTCTACAGCGTATTTAGATACCTGAAATAAAATTACGTTAGATACTGCAGTTCCAGTATTTAATCTAAGAAAAATTGGCGTTGGTAAAAATGATTTTACATTCGCATTATTTAAAACAGTATTTAAATTATCTACTGTCATTGAAAAATTATTTTTCTCAGTTGTACCCAATACAATTGGACTTGCAAAATCTGCATCCAAAGACATTTCAACATCGTAAGTTGCTCCTGTATTTACTTCATCACTCCAAGTAATTGTAAATGCAGGGTTATTAGGCAAAGCAAAATTTAGGAAAATGTTGCTGATTCCTGGTGTGTCTAAAACAAACTCAGCTTCTGGGCTTGTTATTGTTAAGCTCTCTTCAGCATCACAAGCACTTAGTAAAAGTGTTAATGATAAAAACAAGTAGCTTAATCTTTTTATATAAATATTCATTTTTGTTTTTTATAAGTTATTTTGATATTATAAATTTAAAGGAATTAAGATATAACGACCTGTTAAATCATTAAACCATACATCGTAATTATCTTCCACAACAACAGGAATTACGCCACCTCCATCTGTAGCAATTCCAGAAAAAGAAGTAGAACTACCCCATTTAGCCCCAGCACCAGTTTCAAACTCTACATTTCCAGGAGTTAATTTTACGTTTTTAGCATACCATATATGACCATCAAATGCCAAGGCATTCATTGCGATATCTGTTGTACTAGAACCTTTAAGTGTTAAAGAAGCAGGACTTGTTTTTCCTGATGCATCAAAAACTTCAAAGGAAAAGGTATTGGTTGCAAAGTTTATCTCAAATGTATAAAAGCCTGCAGGAATTCCGTTTCCACCTCCATAAGGAAATCTTTCTGGATCTGTTCCTCCACCTAAATTTGCACCTACAGTTGTACCATCATCTGTACCATATTGCGGTTGCCATTCTCCAGGTGTTGATAATACTTTAAAGTGTCCGTTTTCTGCCCAAAAACCAGTGTAAAAATACCTGTTTGCATCATTAGGATCTCTAAAAAGTGCTGGATTATTATTGTTGTTGTCCCAACCAGGAGCTGTTGCATCTCCTACTAAATAATAATCATTAAAGGTATAATTAAAGTATGGGTAAACTTCTAGTAATACTGAGTTTGACGGTACTTTTTGACTATCTTGTGTTCCTAAACTTGCATTTACTCTAATGTAAACATTCTCCCAATTAAAAGGGTTTAAACCTGCATTACCTGCAGCTGTATTTACTTCACTTACAGATAATGTTACTGATGTTTTTCCAGTAACTGTTGTAGCTACAGTTGATTCAGCAAAATCTTCTGTTTTAGAAAATTCTATTGAATAGTTTACAGATGCTTGTTGTCCGTAGTTTGCCTCAGCCCAGTTTAAAGTAACTGCTGGGTTATTTGTGTTTACTGCATCTAACTCTAACCTTGCAAAGTTTAGTTCTTGTAAAACTGGGGCATCTGGTGTTCTGATTTCAAATTTTTCAGAACTATCGTCACAAGAATTGAACACTAATAATACAAGTGCAATTGTTGTAATAATTGAAAATCTTTTTATATTTTTCATTGTTTCAAAATTGTTTTAGAATTAATATCCAGGATTTTGTTTTAACTCTGGGTTTGATTTTAAACTTGCAGAAGGTATTGGATATAATTTTAAATCTGCAGATAATGCAATTCCATTGGTACCATTACCTTTCCAAGCCCAGTTGTAATTTCCACCAGTAAAGCGTCCAAAACGAATTAAGTCTTGTCTTCTATGAGCTTCCCAATGCAACTCTCTTGCTCTTTCATCAATTATAAATGATAAATTGATATCTGAAATTGTTAAATTATTTTGTGGGTTATTAGCTCTTGTTCTTAATGCATTGATGTAACCTTCTACATTTGCAACTGTAGCTCCAGCACCACCTCTTAAATGTGCTTCTGCGTACATTAAGTATACATCAGCTAATCTAAATAAAGGAAAATCTGTATCTACAAATGTTTGGTCTACACCAAAACCTCCTGTTGATTTTGCATTAGAAAATTTTTCTAAAATATATCCTTGATCTTTGTTTGAAATATCTGTAATTTCTTTACTTCTTCCTCCTGAAATTATTCCATTTCTGGTATCGTTGTTGTAAATACTAGCTTCAAATAATTCTACAAATTGTTTTCTTAATCTAAGTGCGCCTCCCCAGCCACCAGCGCCAACTCCTAAAGCTGCACCATTTACTTCTAAACTACCTACAGATCCGTTAACCATTACTGTAGTTGGTCCAAAGTTTTGTGTGAAAGTACCATCAGAAATTAATGGAAAAATGATTTCATTTTTAGCAGAATTTACATCATTATCTGCCATGAAATTATGAGAATATTGTGTTGCCAAAGTGTATCCTCCAGCAATTATTTTTTTACAATAATCTATACATTCTGTATATTTATCTTGACCAATATACACTTCTGCATTTAAGTAAATTTTAGCTAAAATCATCCAAGAAACTCCTTTGCTGGCTCTACCATGTTCGTTTAATAATGGATCTGGTAAATCAGCTTCAATTGCTTTTAATTCAGATTCTATAAAGTCAAAAAGTTGTGCTCTATCATATGCTTTTGGTGGCGTGTTAATTGGGTCTTCTTCTGTTGTGAAGTTTGCTTGCCCAAATAAATCCATCATGTAGTAGTATGACATTGCTCTTAATAAACGTGCTTCTGCTCTATAAGTAGTTATTTCTGCCTTAATTGCATCAGAAACATTTCTTTCTGCTAGTTTAGCATCTGTTGTTTCTCTTAAAAAGTTATTTGCAAAAGCGATTGTTACATGGCTTCTACCAAACATACCTAAAATAATAGGATCGTTTGCATTCCAAATATTACGTTGTATTTCTCTTGTACCTGGGTCATTTTCGTATGACCAAATCATTTGATCTGCAGATAATGTTTGTAGGTATAATAGTACTCTACCAAACTGACTTGTACCAGCATCTAAACCATCAATAAAAGAAGAACCTGGACCGTCTACACCCGTTAAAGAAAGGTTTCCATAAACTCCACCCAATAATTCTTTGTAAGCAGTTTCTTTTGTGAAAAAATCTTCACCTAATAAATCTTGATCGTCTTTTGGAGTTATGTCTAAATCTTTTGTACAAGATGACATTGCCATAACTATTACAAGAAATAACGTAGCTATTTTTTCTATTTTAAATATTTTTTTCATCATTAATTCTTTATTAATTAAAATTTAATGTTTGCACCCACCAAAAATGTTCTTGGTCTTGGGTAAATAGTGTTATCTATACCATTAAATACTTCTGGATCTAAACCAGAGTAATTTGTTACGGTAAATACATTTTGCATACCAGCCCACAAACGTATGCTGTTAGATGCAAATTTTTTGATTGGTCTATCAAAAGTGTAACCTAAAGTAATATTGTCCATTCTTAAGAATGATGCATTTTCTAAATAAATATCAGAAAGTATTACATCTGAAGTTCTTTGGAAATTAGTTTCTAACACAGAGGTTGGTAAATTTCCTAAAACAGCATTATCTTGTAATAAATCATACTGTGCTAATGATGAATTTACGTTGTTGTAATTATAATTTCCAATACTTGCTCTTAAGTTAAATGCTAAATCAAAGTTTTTATAATTGAAGTTAGATTGAAAACCTAAAGTAACATCTGCTTGTGGGTTTTCTTTCAAATATCTATCATCATTATTTATAATTCCATCTCCATTTAAATCGGCATAAGCTCCTTCAATTGGTTGGCCTGCATTATCATATAGTTGCTTGTAAACAAAGAATGAATTTGGAGCGAAACCTTCACTGTAAAGTTGAATAAAGTTTCCTGTACCTCCAGCAATACCTCCAGTTGTAATATCTTGATTTAATGCTAGTTTTTCAATTTCTCTATCCAAATATGTTGCGTTAAAGTTAATGTTCCAATCAATATCTTCTGTTTTAATAACATCTGCATTTAATGTGAATTCAATACCATTTACTTGTAAATCTCCAACGTTTTGTAAAACTCTGTTTGTAAAGTTAGAACCGTCTGCTACTGGAGCGTCAGATAATAAATCTGTTGAGTTTTTTTGGAAATAGTTAATAGAACCTGTTAACTTATTGTTGAATAAACCGTAATCTAAACCAAGTTCAATAGTTGCTGTATTTTCCCATTTTAAACTACTTCTTTCTAAAGGAAATGTTGCTTGAATTGGGTTTCCTCCAAAGATATATTGTGAGTTTTGGTTTCCAAAACGGTATCTGTCTAAATATAAATCTCCTGCAATACCATCTTGTTGTCCATTAACACCATAAGAAGCTCTTAATTTTAAGTCGGAAATAACATCGTTTCCTTTCAAAAATTCTTCATCACTTATTCTCCAAGCTAAAGCAGCTCCACCAAAATTACCCCATCTATTTTCAGGACCAAATCTTGATGTTCCATCTCTTCTGTAGTTTAAAGTTAATAAGTACTTTTCATTATATGTAAAATTAGCTCTTCCTAAAAAACCTACTAAAACTACAGGTGTATTTGCATAGGTAGTGGCTCCTTGATCGTTTGGATTTCTTCTGTTTCCAGTATCGCTACCAGAACCATTAAAAGTTTGGTAAGAATAACCAGCAGTAATATCTGCTTTAATTTTACCAAAAGTATTTACGTAGTTTAAATATCCATCTAAAGATTCGTTTAAAACTTCGTTTCTATATGCTGAGTCATTACCTACAAAAACGTCGTTAAAACTTGCAGGACTTTGTAAAGAACTTATATTTGTTCCTTCTCCAATAGATTTATCGAAACCAAGATTAACAGTTGCTGTTAACTCAGGTAAAAAGTGAAATTTATAGTCTACTTTTAAATTTCCATAATGTCTAAAAACATCTGAACTGTTATTGTTTTGTAATAAAGCAGCAACAGGGTTTCGTGTACCATTTTGCATGATTACTCTACCTTGAGCATCTCTTGTGAAATGTTGATAAAAGCCACCAAATGGAGATGAAGCATCTCTTACAGGTTGTGATGGATCATAACGTAAAGCAGCGCCAACTTGTCCTGCATCAGCAAAACGATTATCTTCAAAAGCTCTGTTATAGTTTAAGTTTACTTTTAAATGGTCATTAAAAAAACTAGGATTCATAGATAGAGATATTGTAGCTCTATCATATTGAGAAGTTAATATGTTTCCTTCAATATTTGCAAAACCTACAGATAGTCTTGTTGGAAGAAATCCAAAAATTTGACCTCTTGCAGTTAAGTTGTGTTGTGTAGAAACAGATTTTTGATAAATTTCATCTTGCCAATTTGTACTAGCTGTACCTAATAAACCAGCATCACTTGGTCTTCTATTATTTACTAAGTTTCTAAACTCATCTCCATTAAAAACACTTACACGATCTTTAATTTCACCAAAACCCATTTGGAAATCGTAATCTAAAGAATACTCACTTCTACCTTTTTTTGTAGAAATGATAATAACCCCATTTGCACCTCTAGAACCATAAATGGCAGTTGCAGAAGCATCTTTTAAAACTGAAAAAGACTCAATATCATTTGGGTTAATACTTGCTAAAACACCTCTAGATCCTCCAGCAGTTCCAGACATTGGTAAACCGTCAATAACAATTAATGGGTCATTAGAAGCGTTTAAAGAAGAACCACCACGAATTCTAATTAAAGAACCAGAACCTGGAGCACCACTTGTTGTAATGTTAACACCAGCAACACGTCCGCTTAATAAATTTTCTGGAGTAACAATATTACCCTTTGTAAATTCTTTAGCAGTAATAGCCTCAACAGAACCAGTAGCATCTTTAACAGTTGTGGTTCCGTAACCAACAACTACAATTTCATCTAATTGCTCTGCAGAATCCTCTAATAAAACTGTTAAGTTTAAATTAGTTCCAATAGTAATTTCTTTGTTGGCATACCCTAAATACCTAAATACAAGAATATCTCCTGTGTTTACTTTGGTAATTTGAAAGTTTCCATCAAAATCGGTTTCAGTACCTTTTGTTGTACCTTTAACTACTACACTTACACCTGGTAAAGGCTCTCCAGATGTTTTTTCTTTTACAATACCTTTTACTGTTTGTTGTGCAAACATGCTAAAAGATGTAGTTAAAAGAAGTCCAATTAACAATAATTTAAATTTTTTCATGTATAATTTGTTAAATAATAACTGTAAATTTGATTTTCTGTTCTTAACAATAAATTTACATTCCACCTTGTAAATATATATATAGAACATGTATTTTCAATATTTTAAAAGTTACGAAATCGGTTTCGTGTTGACAACTTTTTTCTTTAAATATCATTAATTCAGTAAAAAAGAACTTTAAAATTTTACTTTTCATAAAAAATGAAGCAAAAAATTACCATAAAAACAATTGCAAAGGAATTAGGTGTTTCGACCTCTACAGTTTCCAAAGCTTTAAAAGATAGTCATGAAATTAGTTCTGAAACAAAAGAAAAAATTCAGGCATATGCAAACCACTATAACTATAAACCAAATAATCTAGCACTTCAACTTCGTAATCAAAAAACAAAAGTAATAGGAGTTATTTTGCCTAAAATAGTTCATCATTTTTTCTCTACAGTGATTATGGGTATTGAAGATGGGGCAAATGAAAGAGGCTATAATATTATGGTTTGTTTCTCAAACGAATCTTATAAAAAAGAAGTAGAAACTTTAAAAGTTTTATCAAATGGTAGTGTAGATGGTTTAATTGTTTCTATTGCAAGTGAAACGCTTGAAAATAAAGACTTTAATCATTTTAAAGGATTGGTAACAGAAGAGATTCCTTTAGTACTTTTTGACAGAGTTGTAGACGAAATTTTGTGTGATAAAGTAGTTGTAGATGATGTTGGTGCTGGCTACAAAGCAACAAAACACTTATTAGATAATGGAAACAAAAAAATTGCATTAATAACAACACCAAATCACGTAAATGTCGGTGCTTTAAGGAGACAGGGATATGAAAAAGCCTTGATTGAAGAGTATATAAAAACCAATGAAAACTTTATAGTAGAGGTTGATGAGAAGAAAGATATTAAAAAACAAATAGAAAAAGTATTTGATGAAGATATTGATGCTGTTTTTGCTGTAAATGAAATTTATGCAGCAAATGCAATGAGAATAGCAAAAGAGAAAGGTTTTAAAGTACCTGAAGATATGTCTATAATAGGTTTTACAGACGGTTTGATATCAGAATATTCTTCTCCTTCAATAACTACGATTGCACAACATGGTTTTACAATGGGTAAACAAGCAGTAGCATTATTAATAGATAGAATTGAAAATGAGTCTGAAGTTTTTAAACCTAAAAAGATTGTAATTTCTAGTGATTTAAAATTGAGAGAATCTACGAAACCGTCGTCGTAACTTTTTTACTACATTTTTATCAATACGATAAAAAAAATATATATTTGTTGCATTATTAAGATTTATCAATAAATTACATTCCACAAAATTTATTAATTGATAAGTCGAAAAAACTTATCGTAATATTCATTTATAATATTCGATAATGGAAAAGCGTAAATTAAGCTTCTGGCAAATCTGGAACATGAGTTTTGGATTTCTAGGAATACAATTCGGATTCGCCCTTCAAGGTGGATTTATGTCAAGAATTTTTCAAACTTTAGGAGCAGGAAAGGAAGATATTCCTCTACTGTGGATTGCTGCACCATTAACAGGTTTATTAGTACAACCAATAATTGGTTATATGAGTGATAGAACCTGGAGTGTTAAGTGGGGTAGAAGAAGACCTTATTTTTTAATTGGAGCAATTTTAAGTTCTATAGCCTTGTTCTTAGTTCCTAATTCACCAGCTTTATGGGTTGCTGCTGGATTTTTATGGATTTTAGATGCTTCCATTAATATTTCAATGGAGCCATTTAGAGCCTTAGTAGCAGATAAATTACCACAATCACAACGTTCTTACGGATTTGTAGTACAAACATTAATCATTGGAATAGGAACATGGGTAGCTAGTAATTTACCTTGGATGGTATCTCAATTTGGAGTCAGTAATTCTGCTGAATCTGGAGTTGTACCAATGTCAGTTAAAGTTGCTTTTGCTATTGGAGCTTTTGTGTTTTTAGCGAGTATTTTATTCACTGTTTTTACAACAGATGAATATCCGCCAGAAGATATGGAAGAGTTTGAGCGAGAAAAAGCCAAAAAGAATAATTTTATTCCAGATATTTTAAATAATATCGGCAATATGCCAAGTACCATGAAAAAGTTAGGAATTATTCAATTCTTCTCTTGGTTTGCATTTTTTACAATGTGGAGTTTGGCAAATCCTGCTTTAACAGAACATGTTTATCGTTCACCAGCACCAATAGAAACAGACTATAACATGTCTGATTTAAGTGAAAAAGGAGCTTATGACATTGCAAACACTAAATTTCAAGAATCTTCAAACAGTGTTGGTTCTGCAATGGGAGTTTACGGTTTGTCTTCTATGGCTTTTGCGCTATTATTAACTTTATATACTTCCAAAAGAAATATCAACAGAAAATATGTACACATGGTTTCCTTATTATTAGGAGGTTCAGGTTTTTTATTAATGAATTATGCCTCACCAGAAAGCTTAAAGTATTGTTTTGTATTAATTGGCTTTGCTTGGGGAAGTATTTTGTCAATGCCATATGCCATGTTATCAAGTGCTGTTGATCCAAAGAAAATGGGTGTTATTATGGGGATTTTCAATATGTTTATTGTTATTCCACAAATTATTGCTGCTTTAGGTGGTGTTAACTTTGTTTCTGGTTTATTAGGAGAAGAAGCCATAAACGCAATGACAATTGCAGGAATTAGTTTGATAATTGCAGGGTTATGTAACTTTTTAATTACTGATAAAAATGCAATTCGTTATCAAGAAGAAATTTAATATTTAAAATGAAAAAAGGATTTATATTCGATTTGGATGGTGTTATTGTAGACACTGCCAAATACCATTATTTAGCTTGGAAAAATTTAGCCAACGAATTAGGTTTCGAATTTACCAAAGAACAAAATGAATTATTTAAAGGCGTTAGTAGAAAACGTTGTTTAGAAATTCTGTTAGAAATTGGTAAAGTTGAAGCAACACAAGAACAATTTGATACTTGGATGATTGAGAAAAATGTCGATTATTTAAAGTATATAGAAAATATGGACGCTTCTGAAATACTACCAGACGTTCCAAAAATATTAGATTATTTAAAAGAAAGAAAACATCCAATCGCATTAGGTTCTGCGAGTAAAAATGCACAACCAATTTTAGAAAAAGTAGGATTATTATCTTATTTTGATGCAATTGTAGATGGAAACAATGTTACAAAAGCAAAACCAGACCCAGAAGTATTTCTTTTAGCTGCAGAGCAATTAGGTGTAAATTCACAAGATTGTGTGGTTTTTGAAGATGCTGTTGCGGGTGTGCAAGCTGCAAACAGTGCAAAAATGATTAGTATAGGAATTGGAGACGATAAAGTTTTATCGGAAGCAGCATATAACTTCAACGATTTCACAGAAATTGAAACCAGTTTTATACAAGATTTAATCAATAAAAATTAAAAAACAAGAAAATAAATATAAAACTCTTTATATCTTTTCTTAAAATAAAATATATAAAATGAATCAAGATTATATCATACCCAATGATTGGTCAATCATCGAAGAAGGTTTTAACCCAAAAATGGTAAAATCGTCAGAAAGTCTTTTTAGTATTGGTAATGGTGCTATGGGACAGCGTGCTAATTTTGAAGAAAATTACTCAGGTGAAACTTTTCAAGGAAGCTACATAGGAGGTGTTTATTACCCGGATAAAACACGTGTTGGTTGGTGGAAAAATGGTTATCCAGAATATTTTGCAAAAGTACTAAATGCACCAAATTGGATTGGAATTAATGTTACAATTAATGATGAAAATTTAGATTTAAATCAATGTAAATCTGTTTCAAAATTTAAAAGAGAGCTCAATATGAAAGAAGGTTGGTTGTCTCGTAGTTTTGAAGCCGAATTACAAAACGGAATTAAAATCAAGGTTGATACAAAACGTTTTTTAAGTCTAGAGTTAGATGAGGTTGGTGCTATTAATTACAATGTTACACCTTTAAATGCAAATGCCACAATAACTTATTCTCCATACATAGATGCAGGTATAACCAATGAAGATACCAATTGGGATGACCAATTCTGGGATGTTTTAGAGGTACATCAAAACAACCAGCAATCATTTATAGAAGCTCGTACAATGAAAACACATTTTTACACGTGTACTTTCATGCAATCTCGTTTATTTGTTAATGATGATGAGGTTTTAACAGATTGTAATAACTCTAAAACAGATAAAACAGCGAGTTGTTCATACACTCAAAATATTAAAAAAAATCAAACCTATAGCATTCACAAATTTGGTGGGTATGTTGTAGATAGAAATCATAATAAAAATGAACTGGTTTCAGTTGCTAAAGATATATTAGACAAAGCTGTAAGTTTTGGCTTCAATGCTTTGCTTGAAATGCAAAAGCAGTCTTGGGCACAAATCTGGAACATGTCAGATATTACTATAAAAGGTGATGTAAAAGCACAACAAGGTATCCGTTTTAATATTTTTCAATTAAATCAAACGTATTTAGGTACAGATGCAACTTTAAATATTGGACCAAAAGGATTTACAGGAGAAAAATATGGAGGAAGTACCTATTGGGATACTGAAGCCTATTGTATTCCATTTTATATGGCAACTAAAGATCAATCTGTAGCAAGAAAATTATTAGAATACAGGTATAA
Organism: Polaribacter aestuariivivens; assembly: GCF_005885675.1. Lineage (GTDB taxonomy): Bacteria > Bacteroidota > Bacteroidia > Flavobacteriales > Flavobacteriaceae > Polaribacter > Polaribacter aestuariivivens. Next base: position 608,763 of record NZ_VANR01000002.1, on the reverse strand, counting down.
TCATCTAGAAAAAGCAATTGAAAACGCAGCAAAACTTGGTTTTAAAAACGGAGCAGCTTTGTACCCAATGGTAACTATGAATGGTGAGGAGTGTCATAATGAATGGGAAATTACTTTTGAAGAAATTCATAGAAATGGTGCCATTGCATTTGCAATTTTTAATTATCATCGTTTTACAAACGACTATTCTTACATTCCAGAAAAAGGATTGGAAGTTTTAATAGGAATTGCTCGTTTTTGGCATCAGAGAGTAAACTTTTCTACAGATAAAAATAAATACGTAATGTTAGGTGTAACAGGACCTAACGAGTACGAAAATAACGTAAACAATAACTGGTATACAAATTACATTGCAAAATGGTGTATTGAGTATGCTTTAGAAAATATTGAAGTTGTAAAAACAGACCATATTTCAGACTATATCAGAATTAAAGAAAAAGTTGCCTTTACTGATGACGAATTGATGGGATGGAAAAAAGTGGCAGACAATATGTACTTTCCACACTCGGAAGAGCATAATGTTTTCTTACAGCAAGATGGTTTTTTAGACAAAGAATTAATAACAGTTGCAGATTTAGATAAAAGCCAAAGACCAATTAATCAAAAATGGAGTTGGGACAGGATTTTACGTTCACCATACATAAAACAAGCAGATGTTTTACAAGGTTTTTACTTTTTTGAAAATGATTTTTCTACGGAAGAATTAGAACGTCATTTCGATTTTTATGAGCCATTTACAGTTCATGAAAGCTCACTTTCACCTTGTGTACATAGTATTCAAGCTGCAAAGTTAGATAGAATGGAGCAAGCGTATACATTCTATTTAAGAACCTCTCGTTTAGATTTAGACGATTACAATCACGAGGTAGAAGAAGGTTTACATATCACTTCTATGGCAGGAACTTGGATGAGTATTGTTGAAGGTTTTGGTGGAATGAGAGTATTAAATAACACACTTTCTTTTGCTCCAAAAATACCAAAAGGATGGGAAACATATTCATTTAAGGTAAACTTCAGAAACCAAATTATTACGGTAAATGTTTCTCAAAACGGATCTGTTTTTGAAATTGATGGAAACGAAGAAATAAACATTTTAGTTAACGGGAAATTAATTACAGTTTCTCCTAATAATTTAGTAACTGTTTAATCAGAATTTAAATAAAGACCTTTCAGTTTTTCAAAACTGAAAGGTCTAAATACACAATTGATGAGAAACGTAATCTTCTTTTTTTTATTAATCGGTTTAATTTCTTGTAAAAATGAAAAAACCAAAGAAAACATCTCTAAAGTTTCTATTTCAAACACAACTTTAGAAAGAGTTGAGCCACTAAATTGGTTTATTGGTTTTAAAGACACTTCACTTCAATTATTAGTAAAAGAACCTAGTATTGGTAATTTTACACCCTCAATTTCTTATGAAGGAGTTTCCATTGAAAAAGTGCATACTGCAAAAAGTGAAAATTATTTATTTATCGATTTAAATATTGATTCATCTACAAAACCTGGCAAATTTGATATTGTATTTACTGATAAAAACGGAACAAAAAAAACACATACTTACGAACTAAAACCAAGAGAAAAATCTGCTGAAGAATATGTGGGTTTTAATAGTTCAGATGTTTTGTATTTAATTACGCCAGATCGTTTTGCAAATGGAGATTCGTCAAACGATATTGGTTCTAAAACTTCAAAAATTAATGAAACTGGAGAATCTGTTCAATTTTTAAAAGAAAATAGTATCAACAGAAATGATGATTATGCACGTCATGGAGGAGATATCAAGGGAATTACCAATCATTTAGATTATATTAATACAATGGGTTTTACTGCAATTTGGTCATCTCCGTTGTTAACAAATGACATGCCAAAACAGTCTTATCATGGTTATGCAATTACAGATTTATATGAGATAGATCCAAGATTTGGAACTCTTGCAGATTATAGAGAATTGGCAGATAAAGCCAGAGAAAAAGGTATTAAATTAATTATGGACCAAGTTGCCAATCATTGTGGTAGCGAACATTGGTGGATGAAAGATTTGCCTTTTAAAGATTGGGTAAATTATCAAGAAAATTTCGAAAATAATGGCAATTTAATTACCTCAAATCATAGAAGAACTACCAATCAAGATTTGTATGCTTCAAAAATTGATAAAAAGCAAAATGCGGATGGTTGGTTTGTTTCAACGATGCCAGATTTGAATCAAAAAAATCCATTTATGGCAAAATACATCATTCAAAATAGTATTTGGTGGATAGAAACTATTGGTTTAGGTGGAATTAGACAAGACACTTATCCTTATCCAGACAAACAATTTATGAGTGATTGGGCAGGAGCAATTATGAATGAATATCCTAATTTTTCTATTGTTGGCGAAGAATGGAGTTACAATCCTTTATTAATAGGTTATTGGCAAAAAGGTGCAAATAATAGAGATGGTTACGAATCTAATTTAACATCTTCAATGGATTTTGCAATGCAAAGAAAAGTAGTAGAAGCGTTAAATGAAGAAGAATCCTGGGACAAAGGTTTGGTAAAAATTTATGAAGGTTTGGCAAATGATTTTCATTATGCATCACCAAAAGATATTATGGTTTTTCCAGACAATCATGATATGAGTAGAATTTATACTCAATTAAATGGCGATTTTGCAAAAACACAAATGGCACTTACTACATATTTAATGATGCCAAGAACTCCGCAAATTTATTACGGAACAGAAATTTTAATGGACGATTTTAAAAAACCTGGAGATCATGGTTTAATTCGTACAGATTTCCCTGGAGGTTTTAACAATGATGAAATAAATGCATTTACAGGTGAAGGTTTAACCTCTCAGCAAAAAGAAATGCAATCTTTCTTAAAGAAATTTTTAAATTATAGAAAGGATTCAAAAGCAGTTCATGAAGGAAAAACTGTGCATTTTGCACCTTTTATGGGAACTTATTTCATGTTTAGAATTTTAAATGATGAAGTTGTTGTAAGCATTATCAATAAAAATGAAAAACCAATTACCATTGATTTAAAACGCTATGCAGAAATTGGTTTAGAAGGTAAAACATTAAAAAATATAATTACTGACGAACAATTTATTTGGGGAGATGATATTGACTTAAAACAAAAAGGAAGCATCATTTTAACCACAAAATTGAATTAACTATCGCCTTAGGCACAGTCAAAAAGGTATTAAAATTATATTGAGAAATCTTACTTATGAAAAATCTAATTACTCTTTGCTGTTTGCTTTTTATATTTTCTTGCAAAGCTCAAGATACAGCAACAAAAAAATATGCTAATATTTCTGCAACAGTTTTAGAAAAAGCAGTTTTAGCAGGTGGAAAATTAATTCGTGTAAAAGATTTTCCTTCAGAAAACATATCACCAAGACCTGTAGATGTTTGGTTACCAGAAAATTATTCATCAAAAAAAAAGTATGCAGTTTTATATATGCATGATGGACAAAACTTATTTGATGCTACAACCACTTGGAACAAACAAGAATGGATGATTGATGAGGTAGCTACCAAATTAATGAAAGAAGGAATAACTAGAGATTTTATTGTGGTGGGTATTCATAACATTCCTAAAATTCGTTGGCAAGATTTGTATCCAGAAAAAGCTATGGATTTTCTAAAAAAAGAAGACAAAGAAGCTTTGTACTCGGAAGCAGCAAAAAACAATTTTAGTACCAATTTAAAAGGTGATGAATATTTAAAATTCTTAGTTCAAGAATTAAAACCTTACATAGATGCTACCTATTCTGTATACATCAATAAAGAAAATACTTTTGTTATGGGATCTTCAATGGGTGGTTTAATGTCTATGTATGCAGTAGCAGAATATCCAGAGGTTTTTGCAGGTGCTGCTTGTGTTTCAACACATTGGGTTGGTGCTGTTCCTAAAGAAAACAACCCTTTACCAGAAGCTATCTTTAGCTATTTAGAAAACAATTTACCAGATGCAGGTTCTCATAAAATGTATTTTGATTATGGCAACCAAACATTAGATCAATTTTATCCAAAATATGCTCCCAAGGTAGATACCATTTTTAAAAAAGGAGGATATTCAGATACCAATTTTAAAAACTTATTTTTTGAAGGAACCAATCACTCTGAATTGTCATGGCAAAAAAGAGTACACATTCCATTAACCTTTTTATTGAAAAAATAATAATGAAAATAAAAATTCTTTGCTTTTTAATTTTTACATCAATATCTTTTTTTGGTCAAAATGAATCTAGGTTTTTAGAAGATTTTATAAAAAAAGAAAACAAGGTTACCATTAAAGTGAATGATGGAGTTTATCATATTACTTATTACACTCATCAAATTGTAGAAACAACATTTATTCCTAAAAATCAAAGCATTAATAAAGAGTCTCATGCTGTGGTTTTAAGTCCTGAAAAAATAAAACTTGTTGCACATACTTCTAATAATAGAACAGTGGTTATTTCTGATGGAATTTCTTTAGATATTACGCACAAACCTTTTCAAATCAGTTATTCAGACAAGCAAAATAATTTAATTACTTCAGAAAAAAGAGGCTTTTTTACTTCAAAACACAATCCGTTAGAATTTGTAAAAGGGAATTTTCCTTATGAAAAAACAGAAAAAATTGAGTTCAATTTAACTAGTGATGAAATTTTATACGGAACAGGAGCAAGAGCTTTGGGTATGAACAGACGTGGAAATCGTTTGCCACTGTATAATAGAGCTCACTATGGTTATGAAGCACATTCAGAGCTAATGAACTTTACAATTCCTTTAGTAATATCCTCAAAAAAGTACATACTTCATTTTGATAATCCGTCCATAGGATATTTAGATTTAGACAGCGAAAAAGACAATTCTTTGACATACGAAACCATTTCTGGTCGTAAAACGTATCATATTATCATTGGTAATTCTTGGGAAGAATTAATTGAAAATTACACAAATCTTACTGGAAAACAACCTTTACCTCCAAGATGGACTTTAGGAAATTTTTCAAGCAGATTTGGCTATCATTCTCAACAAGAAACCGAAAACACGATTGCTAAATTTAAGTCAGCAGAAATTCCTGTAGATGCTGTAATACTAGATTTGTATTGGTTTGGAAAAGGTATTCAAGGAACTATGGGTAATTTAGAAGTAGATAAAGACTCTTTTCCAGATATGAAAGAAATGGTTTCTCGCTTAAAAGATAAAGGTGTAAAAACAGTTTTAATTACAGAACCTTTTGTTTTATCCACTTCTAAAAAGTGGGAAGAAGCTAATAAAAAACAAGTATTAGCCAAAGATACTATTGGTAACTCTGCTAAATATGATTTTTACTTTGGAAACACAGGTATTGTAGATATTTACAAAAAAGAGGGTAGAGATTGGTTTTGGAACATCTATAAAGAAATTTTAGGTTACGGAGTAAAAGGTTTGTGGGGCGATTTAGGTGAACCAGAAGTATTACCTTCTTGGGTAAATTTTGGTGAAGATAAAAAAGCAGATGAAATTCATAATATTTATGGTCATGATTGGGCTAAATTAATTTTTGAAGGGTATCAAAAAGATTTTCCCACTGAGCGTCCTTTTATTTTAATGAGAGCAGGTTATTCTGGTTCTCAACGTTTTGGAATGATTCCTTGGTCTGGAGATGTCAGTAGAAGTTGGGGAGGTTTACAATCTCAACCAGAAATTGCGTTACAAATGGGTATGCAAGGTCTAGGCTATATGCATTCAGATTTAGGTGGTTTTGCTGGAGCAAATTTAGATGATAATTTATATGTGAGATGGTTACAGTATGGAGTTTTTCAACCCATTTTTAGACCACATGCACAAGAAGATGTTGCAAGCGAACCTGTTTTTAGAAGCGATTTTGCAAAAAAACATGCTAAAAAAGCCATTGAATTACGTTACAAAATGTTGCCTTACAATTACAACTTGGCATTTGAAAACAATCAAAAAGGAACACCCTTAATGCGTCCTATTTTCTTTGAAGAAGATGATAAAAAATTAATGACAACTTCCTCTACGTATTTATGGGGAAAAGATTTTTTAATAACTCCAATTCTAAAAGATTCCATTAAAAATACAGAAGTAGTTTTTCCAAAAAATGCGAACTGGTTTAATTTTTATTTTGATGAAGAAAAAATTGAAGGAGGGCAAACAAAAACCGTAAAAGTTAAGCAAAAAGCAATACCAACTTATGTTAGAGGAGGTGTAATTATTCCACTAACTAAAATTGTACAAACTACAGATAATTACAATGGAAATTATTTAGAACTACATTATTGGTTTGATGATAGTGTAAAAGAATCTGAAAGAACAATGTATAATGATGATGGTTTAACAGCAAATGCTTTTGAAAATGGAGCATATGAATTACTAGAGTTTGAAGCTGAAATCGAAAAAAAATATTTAGAAATAGATTTAGAGGCTGAATTTGGTAAAAACTGGAAATCAACAGAAAAAGAAGTTGTTTTAGTACTTCACAATATCAATTGGAAACCAAAAAGAGTAAAAGTTGACAGTAAAAGAAAAAGAATTGATGTAGCTAATAATACATTAAAAATTCCTGTGAAATGGAATACCGAAAAAGAATTAAAAATAAAAATATCATTAAAATAGCAATCAATTATGAGGAAAATTTATGGTTTAGTTTCAGCTTTAGTTTTATCAATAAGTATTGGTTGTTCATCTGAAAAAAAGATAGAAAAGAATAAAATGCAAGAGGATAATCATAAGAAAACTGTTGTTTATCAGGTGTTCACTCGTTTGTTTGGTAACACAAATGCAACCAACAAACCTTGGGGAACTATTGAAGAAAATGGAGTAGGGAAGTTTAACGATTTTACAGACAAAGCTCTCAAAGAAATTAAAGATTTAGGAGTAACACACATTTGGTATACAGGTGTTCCTCATCATGACGTAATTCATGATTATACAAAATATGGAATTTCAAATGATGATCCAGATGTGGTTAAGGGTAGAGCAGGTTCACCTTATGCTGTAAAAGATTATTACAATGTAAATCCAGATTTGGCTGTAAATGTAGAGAATAGATTAGAAGAATTTGAAGCTTTAATTAATCGTTCACATAAAGCCAATTTAAAAGTAATTATAGATATTGTACCAAATCACGTGGCTCGTAATTACCAAAGTGTAACAAACCCTAAAGGAACAAAAGATTTTGGTGCAGATGATGATACATTAGTAGCTTATCATGTAAACAATAACTTTTATTATGTGCCTAATACACCTTTTGAAGTACCTGATTTTTTAAACGGATACAAACCTTTAGGTGGAGAAAATCATCCACTTTCTGATGATAAGTTTGATGAGAATCCTGCAAAATGGACAGGAAATGGTGCACGTTCACCAAAACCTAGTTTTTACGATTGGTACGAAACTGTAAAAGTAAATTATGGTATTTCACCTGAAGGAAAAAAAGACTTTGATGAACTTCCAAAAGGATTTGAAAACGAAGATTACAAAAAACATTTTGAATTTTGGAAAGACAAAATAGTCCCTAATTCTTGGATAAAATTTAGAGACATTGCTTTGTATTGGTTAAAAAAAGGAGTAGATGGTTTTAGATATGATATGGCAGAAATGGTACCTGTTGAGTTTTGGAGTTATTTAAACTCAAATATCAAAATGAAAAATCCAAATGCTTTTTTATTAGCAGAAGTGTACAATCCAAAAGAATATAGGAATTATATCAAAAAAGGAAAGATGGATTATTTGTATGATAAAGTTGAGTTGTATGATACCATAAAGCATGTAATGCAAGGTCATGGTTTAACAGATAACATTCCATCAATTCAAGAAGGTTTAAAAGATATTGAGCATCATATGTTACACTTCTTAGAAAACCATGATGAACAAAGAATTGCAAGTCCAGAATTTGCAGGAGATGCAAATAAAGCAAAACCAGCAATGGTGGTTTCTGCAACCATTTCTACTGCACCAACAATGGTTTATTTTGGTCAAGAGTTAGGAGAAGATGGTTCTGAGGATGCAGGTTTTGGTAGTCCTTCTAGAACCTCAATTTTTGATTATGTAGGAGTACCAGCATTTCAAAGATGGGTAAATGATAAAAAATTTGATGGAGGTCAATCTACTAAAGAAGAACTTAAGTTAAGAGATTTCTATAAACGTTTATTAAATTTTACAATTTCTTCTGATGCTTTAATGGGTGAATATGCAGATATACATCAATACAACAGGCAAAAAACATTAAACTATAATCAAAAAGTATTGTCTTTTGCACGTTGGTCAGAAAATGAAAAACTCATTGTTATTTCTAATTTTGATGCAATTGGTAATCATAGATTTGTATTAGAAATTCCTGCTGAGGTTATTAAAAAAATGAAAATAAAAGATGGTAATTATATGATGTTAGATCAATTATATCAGCAAAAATCTTTCAAATTAACAGTTAGAGATAACATAGGATTATTAACAGTACAATTAGCACCATTAGAATCTTATATTTTAAAACTTCAATAAAAAATCAAACCATGAAAAATATATTTTTATTATTTGTTTTTGCAACAATTATTAGTTGTAACGAAAAATCGTCAGACAAAAAAACTGAGAGTGAAACTAAAAAAGAATTTGTCTGGGAAGGTGCAAATGTGTATTTCTTACTCACAGATCGTTTTAATAATGGAGATACAACAAACGACCTTAACTTTGATAGAACAAGAGAAACAGGTGTTTTACGTGGATTTGAGGGTGGAGATATCAAAGGAATTACTCAAAAAGTTAAAGAAGGGTATTTTACAGATTTAGGCATCAATGCCATTTGGATGACACCTATAGTAGAACAAATTCATGGAGGAACAGATGAAGGAACAGGAGTTACTTATGGTTTTCATGGATATTGGACCAAAGATTGGACTAGTGTAGATCCTAATTTTGGTACCAAAGCAGATATCAAAGAATTGGTAGATGAAGCTCATAAAAGAGGAATCAGAATTTTATTAGATGCTGTAATTAATCATACAGGTCCTGTTACAGAAAAAGACCCTGTTTGGCCAGAAAGTTGGGTAAGAACAGAGCCACAATGTCAATATTCAAATTACGAGAATACAATAACTTGTACTTTAGTTAAAAATTTACCAGATATTAAAACAGAAAGTAACGAAAATGTGGAATTGCCTCCACAATTAGTTGCAAAATGGAAAGCAGAAGGACGTTATGAACAAGAAGTTAAAGAATTAGATGAATTCTTTAAAAGAACGGGTTATCCAAGAGCGCCTCGTTTTTACATCATAAAGTGGTTAACAGATTATATTACAGAATTTGGTATTGATGGTTATAGGGTTGATACAGTGAAACATACTGAGGAAACTGTTTGGCAAGAATTTAGAACAGAATGTGACTATGCTTTTGAGCAATACAAGAAAAATAATCCAGAAAAAGTTTTAGATGAAAATGATTTTTATTTAGTTGGTGAAGTGTATAATTATGCAATTTCTCATGGAAAAGCTTTTGATATGGGAGACAAGAAAATAAACTATTTTGATAAGGCTTTTGATGCACTAATCAATTTTGAGATAAAGTGGAATGCAAAACAATTGGAACAAAGTCAAGTTTTTGAACGTTACGATTCTATTTTACAAAACAATTTAAAAGACTATAGTGTTTTAAATTATATGACATCTCATGATGATGGTCAGCCTTTTGATAAGGAAAGAGGTATGCCATTTAAAACAGCAACCATGTTAATGTTAACTCCTGGAGCTTCACAAGTGTATTATGGAGATGAAACAGCAAGAGATTTAACTATTGAAGGCGCAGTTGGTGATGCAACTTTACGTTCTTTTATGAATTGGGACAAGCTTAAAAATGATGAGTTGACTCAGAAAATTCATAAACATTGGCAAAAATTAGGACAATTTAGAGCAAATCATCCAGCAGTTGGTGCAGGTAAACATACTAAATTAGAACATTACAGAGGACTTATTTTTTCAAGAGTATACAAAGAAGATAAAGTATTAATTGGTTTAGAGGTAAGTGCTTCAGAGCAATATGTTAATGTTTCTTCAGTTTTTAATGATGGAGATTTGTTAAGAGACGCTTATTCTAAACAACAGTATGTGGTAAAAAACGGACAAATATTGGTAAAATTAGGAGATGCTAATATCTTCTTATTAGAAAAAATATAATTATGAAGAAGTTAATAGTTTTAGTTTTTAGTTTATCAACATTACTATCTTGTAGCGTTGCTTCATCAGGAGTATCATCTCCAAATGAAAATATAAAAGTCAATTTTCACTTAAATGAAATTGGTAAATTCTTTTATACAATTACTTATAAAAACAAAGCTATTATTGATACTTCATTTGTTGGGTTTGAGCTTACAAACGCTCCAAATTTAACCAAAGGTTTTATTGCGAAAGTTAGAAAACCAGAAGAAGTAAGCGAAACTTGGCAAATGCCTTGGGGAGAGCAATTAAACGTTGTAAATCATTATAATGAGGTTTTAATAGAACTACAAGAAAGAGACAGTTTACAAAGAAAAATAAATCTTGTTTTTAGAGTTTTTAATGATGGAGTTGGGTTTCGATACGAATTTCCAGAACAAGAAAATCTAAAAACAGCATTTATTAAAGAAGAGCATACTGAATTCAATTTAACCAAAGATTATAAAACATTTTGGATTCCTGGAGATTGGGATATTTATGAGCATTTGTATAGTACAACAAAACTATCAGGAATCGATGCAAAATCTTACATCCCAAAAACCAATTTAGCACAATCTTATATTCCAGATAATGCAGTAAATACACCAGTTACTTTAGTTGGTGATGATGGATTGCATTTAAGTTTTCATGAAGCAGCCTTAGTAGATTACTCTGGTATGACTTTAAAGGTTGATACTCAAAACCTTTCTTTTAAAAGTCAATTGGTGGGTTCAGAAAATACAGACTATAAAGTGAAAAGAGAATTACCTTTTCATACACCTTGGAGAACTATTCAAATTACAGATAATGCACCTGATTTAATTACATCAAACTTAATTGTTAACCTAAATGAACCAAATAAATTAGGAGATGTTTCTTGGTTTACTCCATTGAAATATACAGGCGTTTGGTGGGAAATGCACTTAGGTAAATCTTCATGGGATTATGGAATGGAAATGGTTGATGGTACATGGAAAGATACAGGAAAAGCACATGGTAAACATGGAGCTACAACTGAAAATGTAAAACGATTTATTGATTTTTCAGCAAAAAATAATATTGGAGGTGTTTTAGTAGAAGGTTGGAATACTGGTTGGGAAAGATGGATTGGATTTGAAGATAGAGAAGGCGTATTTGATTTTGTAACTCCATATCCAGATTACGATTTAGAAGAAGTAACTGAATACGCAAAAGAAAAAGGTATTCAAATTATCATGCATCATGAAACATCTGCTGCAACAGAAACCTATGAAAAACAACAAGATACTGCTTATGCTTTAATGCAGAAATACGGTATGCATGCTGTAAAATCTGGTTATGTAGGTAAAATTTTACCAAAAGGCGAATATCATCATGGACAGTATATGGTGAATCAATACAATAGTGCAGCAATAAAAGCTGCTAAATATCAAGTAGCTGTAAATGCTCATGAACCAATTAAAGCAACAGGTTTACGTAGAACATATCCAAATATAATTTCAAGAGAAGGCTTAAGAGGACAAGAATTTAATGCGTGGTCTGGAGATGGGGGTAATCCTCCTGAACATCTACCAATTGTTGCCTTTACAAGAATGTTAGCAGGTCCAATAGATTTTACTCCAGGTATTTTTAATATAAAATTTGACAAATATCGAAAAGATAATCAAGTAAATACAACTCTTGCGCAACAATTAGCTTTGTATGTAGTAATTTATAGCCCTGTACAAATGGCTGCAGATTTGGTAGAGCATTATGAAGCAAATCCAGCACCTTTACAATTTATAAAAGATGTAGGTGTAGATTGGTCTGAAACTAAAGTTTTAAATGGTGAAGTAGGTGATTTTGTAACCATTGCAAGAAAAGAAAGAAAAACCGAGAATTGGTTTTTAGGCAGTATAACTGATGAAAATGCAAGAGAAATTGAAGTGAATTTTAATTTTTTAGATGCAAATACTACTTATGAAGCTAAAATATATAAAGATGGAAAAAATGCTCACTGGAATGATAATCCTTTAGATTTAGAAATAGAAACTATAGAAATTACTAAACAAGACAAACAAATCTTTAGCTTAAAAGCAGGAGGTGGTCTAGCAATTAGTATTAAGAAAAAAAATTAATCCTTAGTTACTTTGTTGTATTCATTAATCATAAAATACGCCCAAATAATAACGCACAAACCAACGAAAATAGAAAAATATAAAACAATATTATCTGCGCTCACGATTTATAAGTTTTAAGTAAATCATTACGCCTAATAAAGTTGGAGCCCAAAGTCCAAGAAAAATACCATGTAATTTATTACCAGTTAAAAAAAGATATTCTGCAACAAGTATAATTAAAATGCACAGAAGTAGCATAAGAAAGTTGGAAGTTCCAATTTTTTTAATAAAATTCATTCAGTAAAAATATTTTTTTAAATGTACTTATAATTTTTTCATTATAAAATTTTATTTTTATTTGCCTACAAGTTAAAATTAGGTTTTTAAATATGTTCTTTGTAATTTCATCATATTAAAAACCATACAATTCTTTTCCGTTTATATTTACTTAATTGTTTTACAGGTTTTTATGTTTTATTTAAACCAAACATTTATATAAATGAACTCTTTAAAGCAATTTTTATCACTGTGTGTTTTTTTATTAATAACACAAATTTTTGTTTGTCAAGAAATATCTCCAATAAAAAACTTTACTACAGAAGATTACAAAGCACAAAATCAAAATTGGGGAATTGCACAATCTAAAGACAATTTAATTTACGTTGCAAATAATGCAGGTCTTTTGGAGTATAATGGAGAGCATTGGCAACTGTATTCTCATTTTCCAAATCCAGCATTAAGATCTGTTCAAATTAAAGAAGATATAATTTATACAGGTTCTTTTATGGATTTTGGCTTCTGGAAAAAAAACAACAAAGGCTTATTAGAATATACATCTATAGTTGAAAAATTTCAAATTAAATTAAAAGAAGGAGAAGAGTTTTGGGAAGTAAACTTTTATCAAAATTGGATACTTTTTCAATCTAAGACAAGAATATACTTTGTTAATATTGTTTCTAAAGAAATTAAAATCATAGATTCTGAGAATATAATTTCTGATCTTTTTGTGTTAAATGACAAAATATTTTTCCAAAAGAAAAATGTAGGCTTATTTACACTAGAAAATGGTGAAGAAAAATTACTTTCTGATGCACTTTTTTTTAAGGAAAATAAAATTATTAACTGTTTTTATGAGCGCAAAGAACTTGTTTTTTTATCTGAAGAAAATGGCTTTGTAACTTTAAAAGAAAATGGTGTAAAACAAATACAGTCAGATTTAGATACCAACAATTTTTCCATTTTTACCGCAATTCAGCTTTCAGATAAAAGCTTTGCAATTGGCACAATTTCTAACGGAATTATTTTTATGAATTCTAAAAAAGAAATTACATCAGTTATAAACCAAAAAAATGGCTTGAGTAATAACACAGCACTTTCGTTATTTCAAGACAATGCAAATAATGTATGGGTTGGTTCAGATAATGGAATTAATTTTATAAATATATCATCTGCATTTAAAATTTTTGAAGACGATGATGGTTCTTTAGGTACTATTTATACTTCTTTGTTTTTTGAAAATGTTTTGTATTTGGGTACAAACCAAGGATTGTTTTACAAAAACGAAAACAAAAAATATACATTAATAAAAGGAACAGAAGGTCAAGTTTGGTTTCTAAAAGAAATTGACGGAAATATTTTCTGCGGACATGATAAAGGAACATTTATCATAAAGAATAAAAATATTGTTAATGCTTTAACAGATGCAGTAGGAACTTGGAGTATTAAAAAAGTACCAAATAAAAGCTCTTTATTAATTCAAGGAAATTATCAAGGAGTATCTATTCTAAAAAAACAAAATGGAATTTGGCAGTTCAAAAATAAAATTAGTGGTTTTAATTTTTCAAGCAGGTTTTTTGAGTTTTATGATGATAAATTATATGTAAATCACGAAACAAAAGGGTTTTACGAGTTAAGTATTAATGAGGATTACAACAAAATTCTAAACAAAAAGCAAATAGAAGTTCCAAGAGAAGGTTATGGATCTAATGTTTTTTCTTTTGGTAATAATTTATTTTATTCGTCTTCTTCTGGAATATTCAAAAAACAAACAAATGGAAATTTTGTAAGAGATACTCTTTTTACAAACATTTTAAAAAACACAAAAAATTTATCAACTATAAAAAAGCTTCCTTTTAAAAACAACGTTTTATATAGTTTTTCAAATAACAATATCATATTTATAACATCAAATACAATAAGTTTAAATCCGCAAATTAAAAAAGTACCAGTTTCAGGATCTATTAGAAACAACGTTTTAGGGTTTGAAAACTTAACTCCAATTAATGAAGATGTTTATTTAATAGGAACTTCCCACGGATATTTACTGTTTGACGATTCTGTTGAACAAACCAATGAAAATGTTTCTATATCATTCCAATCTGTAGTAGTTAATAAAATAGACGATTTAAAAATTAATTTGGTATTAAATGAGAAGGCTGTTTTAGAAAATAAACAAAACAACATACAGTTTACTTTTAGCATTTCTAAATACAATAAAATTATTAAAAATGAATATCGGTATCAATTAGAAGGCTTATCTCAAAACTGGTCAAGTTGGAGCGAGAATTCTACACAATTATTTGAAAATTTACCTTATGGCGATTATAAATTCAATGTGAGAGGAAAGTATGGAAACATAGTTACAGACGTAGAATCATTTTATTTCTCGATACAAAGACCTTATTACCTAAGTAATTTATTCGTTATTTTTTATCTTTTATGTATCAGTTTTATAATTTTATTAATAAATATTTATTACAAAAGAAGGTATAAAAGAAGAAATTCGCTCTTATTGGAAAAGGCTAAAAAAGAATTAGAATTAAAGGAATTAGAAAGTACTCAGAAAATCATGAAACTTAATAATGAGAAATTAAGAAATGATATAGAAAGTAAAAACAGAGAATTAGCAACCTCAACAATGAGTATTATAAAAAAGAATGATTTTTTAAATACCATAAAAACCGAATTAATTGAAGGAGGTCAAAGAAACATTACCAAAGTCGTTAAAATTATTGACGATAATTTAAATAATACGGATGATTGGAAAATGTTTCAAGAGGCATTTAACAATGCTGATAAAAAATTCTTAGATAAAATTAAAGCAAAGCATCCAGAACTAACACCAAACGACTTAAGACTCTGTGCTTATTTACGTTTAAATTTATCTTCTAAAGAAATTGCACCACTTTTAAATATTTCTCCTAGAAGTGTTGAGGTTAAAAGATATAGGCTAAGAAAAAAAATGAATTTAGATCACAATGCCAACTTAACAAATTATATTTTGGAAATTTAGCACCTTATCAGTACTTATTTTCACCTATACATTACCACAACATTGCTGTTTTATTGGCTTTTAAAGAAAAAATAAATCTCTTTATTAATAGGCTTAAACGTTATTTATTTCTTAAAATATTGCTGTGTATGTTTTTTGTTGTGGCTAATTTTATGTATTTAATAATAATTAGGCTGTAAATTTATCAAAAATTAAAACTCTTTAAATTCATGAGAAAACAAATCACATTATTACTCTTAATTTTTATAGGTTTTTGTGCAACTGCGCAAACTGTTAATGTAAAAGGAGTAGTTAAAGACTCTTCAACTGGAGATTTACTTCCAGGAGTAAGTATCATAATCAAAGGAACAAATAAAGGAACACAAACTGATTTTGATGGAGCTTACAGCTTAACAAATGTAAATACTGGTGCTATTTTAGTATTTAGATATTTAGGTTATAAGCAAAATGAAGTTGTAGTAAATAGTACTACAATAAATGTTTCTTTAGATGTTGAAGCACAAGCTTTAGACGAAATTGTTGTAATTGGTTACGGTACACAACGTAAAAAAGAAGTAACTGGTGCAGTTTCTGTAGTTTCTAGTGCTACAATTGAAGACTTAAAACCTACAAGAATAGAGCAAGCACTTCAAGGGCAAGTTGCTGGTGTGAACATTACTCAAAACTCTGGTTCTCCTGGAGCTGGTTCTAATATTAGAATTAGAGGTGTTTCTACAAATGGAGATAGTAGACCTTTAATTTTTTTAGATGGAAGAGTTATTGAAGATTTAAGTGTAGTAAACCCTTCAGATATTGAGTCTATCAATATTCTAAAAGATGCTGCAGCTGGTATTTACGGAGTTCGTGCAGCAAATGGAGTTATTTTGGTAACCACAAAATCTGGTAGAAAAAATACTGATTTTAGATCTACATTAAACATGTCTGTAGGTTTTCAACAAACAACAAGAGAAATTCCTTTATTAAATGCAACAGAATATGCTTTGTTAGCAAATGAAGCTTTTGCTGCAAACGGTGAAGCTTTACCATTTTCTAATATTAGCAGTTTAGGGCAAGGTACAAATTGGCAAGATCAGGTTTTTGAAACTGCTCCAATGTATGCTATAGACTATACTTTAAATAGAGGAACTGAAAAATCTACATATTCATTAGGTTTATCAGTTTTAGATCAAGACGGAATTGTAGGTGGAGGAAAATCAAATTTCAACAGAAGAAATATTAGATTTAATTTTGATACAGACATTACAGATAATTTAAAACTAAGTTCATCAACGATTTATACAAATACAAATAAGAAGAATTTAATAGAAAATACTTTAGGTTCAGTATTATTTAATGCTGCAAATATGCCTCCAACAACTCCTGTGTTTACAAATGGTGATTTCTCACAACCACCAGCTATAGGAACAGGTATAGAAGTAGCAAACCCATTAGCTCAAATAAGTAATGCAGAAAATAGAACAACAGTAAATAAAATTTCAGGAAGTTATGGTTTAAACTATACATTCTTAGATTATTTTTCTGCAGAAACAAGGTTTCAGGCTAATTATGCAGTTTCTAGTGCAAAAACATTTAACCAATTATATAACTATGGGAATGGAAACGTTTTTAATGTAGATATACCAAATCTTGTAGATTTTGAACAAAGTTTTTACGATTATACTTTTGATACTTTTTTCAAGTACGAAAGAGTTTATAATGATGTTCACGATGTAAAAGCAATGATAGGAACATCCGTTTTTAAAACTACAGGTAGGTTTAATAGAATACTTACAAGCAGTGCAACAGGAACAAGTTTAAGCAATGTTGTTACAAATGGAACAATTGCAAATGGTGATGGTTTAGAAATTTTTAAAAATAATAATAACGGTTCAAACCTAAGTTTCGATAGTCGTTTATTATCTTACTTTGCAAGATTACAATATGGTTACGATAATAAATATTTAGTTTCTGCAGTAATAAGAAGAGATGGTTCATCTAATTTTGGTCCAGAGAATAAATTTGGATTTTTCCCAACAGCATCTGTTGGTTGGGTTGCTTCTGAAGAAGATTTCTTAAAAGATTCAGAAATGTTAAACTTCTTAAAATTCAGAGCAAGTTATGGTATTATTGGTAATGATAGAATTCCAGGTTTTAGATTTATATCTGTACTAAATGGAGAAGCTGAATATGTTTTTGATGATACACTAGTACAAGGTACTGCAATTGGTCCTATTTCAAATCCAGAAATAAAATGGGAACAACAAATACCATTAGATATTGGGGTTGATTTAGAATTATTCAATAAAGTAAATATTACGATGGATTATTTTAAGAAAACCACTAAAGACCTTTTAGTTCAAGCGCAAACATCTGGTATTATTGGTGTTTCTGCACCAGGTTCTTCAGTGCCAGTTATTAACGCAGGAACTGTAGAAAATAATGGTTTTGAATTTTCAATAGGTTATAAAGAAATCATCTCAGAAGATTTTAACTTTAATGTAAACTACAACTTTACAACTTTAAATAATGAAGTTACTTTCGTTGGAAACTCAACAGGAATTATTGAAGGAGGAAGTTTTGGAGTAGGTCAAGAACCACCATCAAGAATGGAAGCAGGTTTTCCTATAGGATATTTCTACGGATATAAAACTGATGGATTATTTCAAACACAAGCAGAAGTAAATGCTCACGCTCCTCAAACAAATGCATCTCCTGGAGACATTCGTTTTGTAGATGTAAATGAAGACGGAGTAATTAATGCAGATGATAGAACTTACATAGGTGATCCAATTGCAGATGTAACTATGGGATTAAACTTCTCGTTCAATTATAAAAGATTAGACTTTAATGCTTACGCATTTGCTTCAATTGGTAATGAAATTGTAAGAAATTACGAAAGAAACCTACCATTAACAAACAGACCAACTTATTATTTAGATAGATGGACAGGCCCTGGAACAAGCAACTCTTTTCCAAGAGTTACAACAGGAGCTACTGGTAACGCTTTATTTTCTGACTTTTATGTAGAAGATGGTTCTTTTTTAAGATTACAAAGTGTTCAGTTAGGTTATAGTTTAGGAAATGAAACGTTAGAAAAATTAGATTTTGATAAAGTAAGATTTTACTTATCTGCAAGTAATTTATTTACACTTACTAAATATAGAGGTTATGACCCAACTACATCAAATGGAGCACCAATTGGTGGAGGTATAGATCAAGGTTTTTATCCAAATCCAAAAACCTTTTTATTAGGTATAAATGTTAATTTTTAATACAAAAAAGATGAAAAAAATAAACATAAAAATATATACAGTATTAATTTTACTAGTAACAATAAGTTACTCTTGTAGTGATGATTTTGTAGATGTAAAATCACCTTCAGATAACTCAGAAGATTTTTTCAATACTCAAGAAGATTATGAAAATGCACTAATTGGTGCTTACGATTTATTGCAAACTACTTACTTAAATGTTCTTTTAGGCGAAATTGCTTCAGACAATACATTGGCTGGAGGAGAAAGCGCAACAGACGTTTTAGGAATCCAAGAAGTAGATGATATGACACATACTCCTTTAAATGCTCAATTAAGAGACATTTGGGGATGGATGTTCTCAGGAGTAAACAGAGCAAATTATATTTTAGAATTTCAAGATAATATAGATTTTTCTGGAAAAGATCAAATCATCGCGCAAGCAAGATTTTTAAGAGCTTACTATTATTTTGAGTTGGTAAAATGGTTTGGCGATGTTCCTTTAGCTGTAGATAAAAGATTATTATTTGGTGATCAATTTGAAGTAGATAGAACTCCGAAAGCAGAAATATATGAACAAATAGAAAAAGATTTAATGTTTGCCGCTGCAACTTTACCATACATTCAAGCAGAAACAGGTAGAATCACAAAAGGTGCAGCTCAAGCTTTATTAGGTAAAGCATACTTATATCAAAATAAATTTGATAAAGCTGCAGATGTTTTAGAAGATTTAATTTCAAACGGACCACATGCTTTGGTAACAGACGCTACAAAATTCATGAACTTGTTCGAAAATGAAAATGAAAACAGTATAGAGTCTGTATTTGAGGTACAATATACAGAAACTCAAGGAGCAGGTTTTGGATGTTTACAATGTAGTGAAGGAAATGTAGCTGTTGGTTTTAGTGGAGTTAGAGGTTATAACGGACCAGATTTTTCATCAGGTTTCAGTTTTAATGTTCCTGTACAAGAATTAGTAGATGCATTTGAAATGGGAGATAGAAGAATAGATATTACAATTTTAGATATTGAAGCTTGGTCTCAACAAACTGGTGCAACTTTCGAAAAAGGATATGAGCACACAGGATATTTTAACAGAAAATACTTACCAAGAACAAGAAGCGCTGAAGCTCAGGGAGACAGAAATTTAACAAACCCTAATAATTACAGAGCAATTCGTTTTTCAGATGTTTTATTAATGGCTGCAGAAGCATTTAATAAAAGTACAACACCAAATGACGTTAAAGCACAAGGATATTTAAACCTTGTTAGACAACGTGCTTTCGGTGATATGTTGCACAATGTTTCTTCAACTGGAGCAAACTTAACAGAAGACATTTATAAGGAAAGAAGAGTAGAGTTAGCAGGAGAAGGACATCGTTTTTTCGATTTAGTTAGAACTGGTAGAGCTGCTCAAGAAATAAACGGTTTTGTAACCGGAAAACATGAAGTATTTCCAATTCCAGCAATCGAAATTCAGTTAGCTGGAAATAGATGGGCTCAAAATCCTAATTACTAAAAAATTAATGATGAAAAAAATTAAAATAATATACAAAATTGTAATTGCACTTTTAGTAATAAGTGCATGTACAGATAACGTTAGAGACTTAGATTTTTTAGACTCTATTCAGCCACCAACTAATGTTGCTGCAACTTACAGTATTACGCAAGATAATTCAGGTTTAGTTACAATTACACCAACAGCAGATGGAGCAAAAGAACTTCAAGTATTTTTTGGAGACGGAACTACAGATTCTGAAACTGTTACTAACGGACAAAGTGTTCAAAGAACTTATAGCGAAGGTACTTTTGATGTAAAAGTAGTTGCTTACAATGCTCTGGGTGATACTTCTGAGGTTACACAACAATTAATTGTTTCTTTCAAGGCACCACAAAATTTAGTTGTAGTTATAGAAAATGATAAAGCAGTTTCTAAACAAGTAAACGTAACAGCAAATGCTGATTTTGCAACCACATTCGAGTTTATCTCAGGAGAAACAGGTGCAACATCTGTTTCAGGAAATATTGGTGAAACAATTTCATACCAGTATCAAACAGCGGGTACATATTCTGTAAGTGTTATTGCAAAAGGTGGTGCTATTGCAACTACTGAGTATACAGAAGAATTTGTAGTAACAGAAATTTTAGATCCAACAACTGAAGCGCCAGCTCCACCTTCAAGAAATGCAGCTGACGTAATCTCACTATTTAGTGATGCATATACGAATGTAAATGTAGATACTTGGAACACGTCTTGGAGTCAAGCTTCATTTGAAGATGTGATGATAAACGGTAATGCAACTAAAAAGTATACATCATTAGGTTTTAATGGTATCGAAACAACATCAAATCCTGTAGATGCAAGTGCAATGACGCATGTTCACTTAGATGTTTGGACTCCAAATGCTACAGAAATCAAATTGAAATTAGTAGACTTTTTAGGTGATGGTTTTGATAACGGTACAAATAACTCTGAGGCAGAAATAGCTGTTGCAACAACTACTGGCGAATGGACTAGTATAGATATTCCATTAGCAGATTTTACAGCTGCAGGAATAACATCTTTTGCAGATATTAATCAATACATAATTACTGCAACTCCATTTGGTTCTTCTATAGTGTTTGTAGATAATTTTTATTTCCACAAACCACCATCAGAATTACAAAAATTACCAGTTAATTTCGAGTCAAGTACTTTAAATTATACTTGGACAGGTTTTGGAGACCCAGGTTTTGGACCAATACCAACAGCAATTATATCAAATCCAGATAAATCTGGAATCAATACTACAAATACAGTATTAGAAATTGAAAAACCTTCTGGCTCTCAGGTTTGGGCAGGTGCTTCTATGCCTTTAGACCAAGCAATAGATTTTTCTGCAGGAACAACAATTACTGTAAAAGTTTGGTCTCCAAGAGTAGGAACAGATATTTTATTAAAAATGGAAGACCCAACTTCACCACCAGATGGTAATGGAAATCCTACAGTTTTTGCAGAAGTAAAAGCAACAACAACAGTTGCTAACACTTGGGAAGAATTATCTTTCGATATGACAACTTTTGCGAATTTTAGTACTAGTATTCCTTATAAGAATGTAATTTTATTTCCAGATTTCGGAAATATGGGACAAGGTGAAAAGTTTTATTTTGATGATATTGAAATTGCATCCATAAAATTACCAGTAAGTTTTGAAGTTCCTGGTTTAACATATACTTGGGTAGGTTTTGGAGACCCTAATTTTGGGCCACTTCCAACTGCAATCATCTCTAATCCAGATGCAACTGGAATTAATACGAGTGCAACTGTTTTAGAAATCCAAAAACCATCAGGTTCGCAAGTTTGGGCAGGTGCTTCAATGGCGTTAGATGGTCCAATTAACTTTGACTATGGAACTAAAGTTAAAATTAAAGTTTGGTCTCCAAGAGTAGGAACTAAAATTTTATTTAAAACAGAAGACCCTAATTCTCCAAAAGACGGAAATGGAAATCCAACTGTTTTTGTGGAAATTGAAGCAACTTCAACAGTTGCTGGTCAATGGGAAGAGCTAACTTTTGATTTAACAACTTCAGCATCTTTTAACACTTCCATAAATTACGAAAATGTAATTTTATTTCCAGATTTCGGAAATGGAGGTCAAGGTGAAAGCTTTTATTTTGACGATTTAATTTTAACAAACTAAAATTTTATAAAATGAAAAAAATAAAAAATCTATATATAATACTATTTTCTTTAACTATTGGTTTTTATGGTTGTCAAGAAAATGATTATGAATTCGGAGAAATTGTAGCTCCTTCCAACATTGTTATTACAGCTAATATTGTAGGAGCAGATTCAAACAATCCAAATGGAGATGGAAGTGGAGTAGTGAGTTTTAAAGCAACTGCTGATAATGCAGTATCTTATCAGTATATTTTTAATGGAAATACAAACGTAGCAACTTCAGGAGAATATACCTACAGTTTTAGTACGTTAGGTTTAAACACTTATACAGTTACTGTTGTAGCTACTGGAATTGCAGGTACTAGTTCAAGTAATTCTATTCAAGTAGATGTTTTATCAACATATTCACCACCACAAGAATTATTAGATAAATTGTATGGAACAGGTTCTAAAACTTGGAAAATTCAATCAGCAAAACCAGGACATTTCGGTTTAGGTTCTGTAGGTGGACCTATGAACGAATTTTATGGAGCTGGACCTAATGAAAAGGCAGGTGTTGGAATGTATGATGATAGGTATATTTTTAATTCTGATGGAACGTTTACTCATATTACAGACAGTACAAATGATGCAACAGGTTTAAATACAGATGGAACCATTTTTGGGCGTGATCCATATATTATAGACGATTTAGGGTCAACAAATGTATCTCCAAATGGAGCAGATATCGAAAACTACGTATACAGTGATTATACAGCAACATTTAGTTTAACAGCTCCTGGAGGAGTTGAAACAATCAATTTAACAGGAATTGGCTTTATAGGATACTATACAGGTGGTTCTCATAGCTATCAAATTGTAGATAGAGGAGTTCCTAACGAACTGGTATTAAAAACTACAGATGGTAATGGACAGTTTGATTGGTGGTTTATCATTGTTTCAGAATAAATAACATGAAATTACTAAACGTAAAACATTATTTAATAATAGCACTTTTCTCTTTCCTTTCTTGCGGAAGCTCACAAGGAGGTGAAGGTGTTGTTATTGATGATACTGTAATTCCCACAAACTTATCTATAAACATTACAGTTGTTGGAACAAATTCAGCAAACCCTTTAGGTGATGGTTCTGGAGATGTAAAACTAGCTTTATCTGCAAAAGATGCTGTTCGTTACAAAGTAAAGTTTGGAGATGGAAACGAAGTTGAATCTACTTCTGGAAATTTAGATTATACTTACACGACTTCTGGAACAAACAAATACACAATAGAAGTTATCGCTTTTTCAAAAACAGATAATTTCGTGAGTGATTTTATACAAAAAGAAATTTATGTTTCTCCTGGAGGCTTAAAGTTAGTTTGGTCTGATGAATTTGATACAGATGGAGCTCCTGACCCAGCAAAATGGACCTATGATATTGGAACGGGTAGTAATGGTTGGGGAAACAATGAATCTCAATATTACACAGATAGAACAGAAAATGTTACAATTAGTAATGGAACTTTAAAAATTAAAGCAAAAAAAGAAAATTTTTCTGGAGCAAACTACACATCAGCAAGATTAAAAACTCAAGGTTTATTTGATTTTACATACGGACGAGTAGAAATAAGAGCAAAATTACCTTCAACAGGTGGAACTTGGCCTGCATTATGGATGTTAGGATCTAACATTAATTCTGTTAGTTGGCCAGCTTGTGGAGAAATTGATATTATGGAGCATATTGGAAACGATATTGGAAAAGTACAAAGTGCAACTCATACACCATCTAGTTTTGGAAATACACAAAATAAAGGTGCTATCAATTCAAACACTACTACCACTCAGTTTCATGTTTATGAATTAAGATGGACTGAAGAAAAACTAGAATTTTTATTTGATGGAGAGCTTTTTTACACTTACAATCCATCTGTAAAAAACTCTAACACTTGGCCATTCAATAAAAACCAATTTTTAATTATGAATGTTGCTATAGGTGGTACTTTAGGAGGAGCAATAGATGCTTCATTTACTGAAGATGTTATGGAAATAGACTATGTGAAAGTTTATAAATAGTTGATTTTTATTTGATTAAAAAAGGTCGAATACTTTTTGTTCGGCCTTTTTATTAAAATTCCAAATTCTTTTAATTGATATATAAATACACTTTTATTTAAAAGTAGTATTGTATTTCTA
This sequence comes from Polaribacter aestuariivivens, assembly GCF_005885675.1. Classification (GTDB taxonomy): domain Bacteria; phylum Bacteroidota; class Bacteroidia; order Flavobacteriales; family Flavobacteriaceae; genus Polaribacter; species Polaribacter aestuariivivens. The sequence continues at coordinate 584,166 of NZ_VANR01000002.1, read as the reverse complement.
TACATATTTTTCAAATGTTTTATTGAATATTTTTTAAATAGTAAATACAATTTAATCAAAAATCAATTTCAAATAATTTTTAGCAAGCTTTAAAAACAAACAATTTAATTTATTGAATAATAGGTGGTTATAAGTTGTTGGTTTACACCAGTATTTAAAACAACATTTAAAATATAACTAATACCAAATAATACGTATGAGAACGAGTTTTACAATTTTAATTCTTTTTTCCATTTTAACTATAAATTACAGTTGTAATAAAAAAAATAAAAGCGATGTAGTTTCAGTTTCTGGTAGAAAAATTATGGTTAATCAAAAACCTTATATCATAAAAGGAATTTGCTACCATCCAGTACCAAAAGGAAGTGATAAAAGAGATTTTAGCAATCTTACACAAGATTTATCCTTAATGAAAGATGCTGGCATAAATACTATTAGGGTTTATGAACCTATTGATGATGTTAATGTTTTAGACGAAATAAATAAAGCAGGAATAAAAATTATAATTGGTTTTGGGTATAATCAAAATGGAAAATATGATATTCTTTCAGGAACGTATATCGATTATGTGAATAAGTACAAAAATCATAATGCAATTTTGATGTGGGAACTAGGCAATGAATATAATTATCATCCAGTTTGGTTTGAGAATGATATTAAAAATTGGTATAATGCTATGAACACTGCAGCAGAAATAATTCATCAAAATGATAATCATCATCCAACAACCACTGCACATGGAGAATTACCAGATGCTTTAGCGCTTGAAATGAGTCCAAATATTGATGTTTGGGGAATGAATGTTTACAGATGGGATACACCTGAAGAAATTTTTAAACAATGGAGTGAAATAAGTACCAAACCTATGTATTTATCGGAAACAGGAGGTGATAGTTATATGACAATATCCAAAAACACCTATAAATTTGGAATTAATGAAAAAGCACAAGCAGATGCTACTTATAATATTTTAAGAAAATCATTTGAAAATACCGCTATAAATTCTGGAGTAACTTTATTTTCTTTTACTGATGGATGGTGGAAAGCAGGTAGCAATCATACACAAGATGTTGGAGGTTGGGCTCCAAATAGTTCTGGTGTTCCTTATGATGGTACTCCAAACGAAGAGTTTTGGGGAATCGTAGATATTGATAGAAATAAAAAACAAGCATTTAAAGTTGTTCAACAACTTTATAAAGAACAGCAGTAAAGTAAGTTTTAAAAGGTTATGAAAAAAACGTTTTTTAGTGTTATTTTAAACTTCAACTAAAATAGGAGTATTCGCACTCTTATATTTATGATCTAATAAAGAAGCATTCACAAAAATAGTTTCATTTCTAATAGTTTTTCCATACGCTTCATGAATATGTCCAAAAACATGTAGTTTAGGTTTAATTTCTAAAACTTTCTTTTTGAGTTCTTCACAACCAGCGTATGTTTCATTTTTTGTAAGATCTAAAACTTTATAAGGAGGTCCATGAGTTATTAAAACATCTATATTATTTGGTATTAAATCCCAATGTTTTTTTATTTCTTTACCTCGATTTCTATTGAAAGCCCAATTAAAAAATGTAGGTTGAATAGGAGAGCCCCAAAATTTTATTCCATCAATTTCACAACCAGAATCATTTAAATAAATAAGATTCGGATAATTTACTGCGATATTATTTTGAGCGGCTTCTTCAAAATAAAAATCATGATTTCCAGCAATAAAAATTTTGTGTTTGTGTGGTTGCTTTTGAAACCATTTTACAAAAAGATCAATTTCAGCTTTTCTGCCTCTTGAAGAAACATCACCAGCGTGAATTAAAACATCACCATCAGGAATTCTAAAATTATGGACACCATGTGTATCTGAAATTAAAACGATTTTCATATAAAATCAAAATTAGAACTTTTTATTTGTAATTTCTAGTTGCTTGATGTAATTTTCCTAAAATTCTGTTACGGAATTTTTCTGGTTTTAAAACTTCTATCAGCTCCCCAAAACCAAGAATTTTACGTTCTAATTCAAAATTGATTTGTACAAAAATGTTAAAAATAACTCCATCATCTGTATATTTTATAACTCTTTGCGATTTATGAAAAGGTTTCGTAATAACATAAGGGGCATTCTTTTTTTCTATCCAAAATTGAATTCTTTGTGGTCTTGAATTTGAAACTGTAGCTCCAATTACATCTTTATAATAAATGTCTCCATCAACATTATTATCAACATATTCTATATTTTCCTCTAAAGAAGTTTCAATAATTCTATCTAAAGCCAATGTGTAATATTTATTTTTATTTAAGCATAATAAAAACCAACGATTGTTAAATTCTTTCAATAATTGAGGGTGCACAATCATATTACTTGCATTATGTGCTTTAAAAGATTGATATCGAATTTTTAAAACTTTTTTTTGCTGAATAGCATTGTAAAGAGGGTCTATAAATTCCAATCCTTTAAGTTGTTCATTTTTGTCTAAATGAATAATCGATTTTTTGTCTTTTTGTGATGAATAAACAGAATCTTCCAAACGTTGTAAAACACCATTCATTTCTTTGAATAATGAAAAATCTTTAAACTGACGCAATAATTGAATGGCGTCATTCATAATTTTTACATCATTATCTGTCACAGGAATGTTCATAATACTATAATCTTTATCAGTATATTTATAAAAACGTCTATTGTAAACTTCAATTGGCGCATTATAACCTAATTTATCACTTCGCATTAACTGAATATCTAACTGAATAGTACGTTTGCTCACGTTTACATCTTTGCCTTCATACTCATACAAAGCGTCAGAACAGGCTTCAATTAAATCCTCTAAAGTCCATTTTTTAAACTTGTTCCGCAAACAATAATCTATGGTTTTATATCTGATAAGCGCATTTTTGTTTGATGCCATTTTATTTGTTTTATACTTTACAGACTGTCAGTTCGAGTGATTTCGCTTTTTTTGCGAAATTGTATCGAGAACAATTTAATTGTAAAATTTTTAATAAAAATAGAAAATAAACTTAACTACGCAAAAAGATTGCGTATTTGTGTAAGATGTTTGTATCGGAATCATGAAAAAGAAGTTTTTTTATGAAAGTAATCGCTCTGTGAAACGAGGAGTTCACAGAGCTTCCTAAGGGAATAAAAACATTAAAATGGAAAATAAAATGAATATATCAGGAAAAGAAATTATCGAATTAGGTTTTAAACCAGCAAAATGGTTTCCAGAAGCTATTGAATTTATCAATGCAAACAAATTATCCGAAATTGAGATTTTAGATTATTTGAAACAGTTTAAACCAGCACCAACAATTGGTTTATTGGAAAATCCTGCTGAATTGATTATCAATATAAAAGCAGAAAACGAGTTGGAAGAAATTAATGTGAACTCTGTAGTAACTTCTATGGAAACATTAATGAAAACACCAACCGTTGTAAATGGTGCAATTATGCCAGATGCTTGTCCAACAGGACCAGAAGGAACAGTTCCTGTAGGTGGAATTGTGGTGGCGAAAAATGCCATTCATCCAGGAATGCATAGTGCAGATATTTGTTGTTCTGTACTATTAACAGATTTCGGAAAAGCAAACCCAAAAGATGTTTTAGATGCAGCACATTCAATAACCCATTTTGGACCAGGAGGAAGAGATAGAAATACGCAATTTCGTTTTCCTATGGATTTATTGGCAGAAATTGAAGGAAATACTTTTTTGAACAATCAAAAATGTATTTCTGCAGCAAGAAGTCATTTAGGAACACAAGGAGATGGAAATCACTTTTTGTTTGTAGGGAAATCTAAAAATACAGGAAACACGATGTTAATTACACATCATGGAAGTAGAGGTTTTGGCGCGAATTTATATGGAAGAGGAATGCATATTGCAGAAAAATTTCGAAAAGAATTATCTCCACAAACCTTAAAACAAAATGCATGGATTCCTTATGAAACAGAAGAAGGAAAAGCATATTGGGAAGCTTTGCAAATTATTAGAAAATGGACGAAGTTAAACCACGAAGTTTTACACAACGCAACTTTAGAAAAGTTAGGAATCGAAAAAGAAAATAGATTCTGGAATGAGCATAATTTTGTTTTTAAAGACGGCGATTTGTTTTATCATGCAAAAGGTGCAACTCCTTTAGATGCAAAGTTTATGCCAGATATTACAGGACCAAGATTAATTCCATTAAATATGGCTGAACCAGTTTTAATTGTAGAAGGAAAAACAACTAAAAGCAATTTGGGTTTTGCACCTCATGGAGCAGGAAGAAATGTAAGTAGAACACAACATAGAAAAAGTAAAACAGGCACAAATGAAGAAATTTTCGAACAAGAAACCAAAGATTTAGATGTGCGTTTTTTCTCAAATGAAATTGATATTACAGAATTACCATCCGCATATAAAAATGCAGAAACCGTAAGAAACCAAATGGAAGTATTCGGTTTAGGAACTGTTATTGATGAAGTAATGCCTTATGGTTGTATTATGGCTGGAAACTGGCAGAAAAATGCGCCATGGAAAAATAGGAGAAGACAAGATAAAAGGAATAGAAATAATGGAAGAAGTTAAAGAAAAAGCGATTGAACTTTTATTAGACATCATCTCAAAAGAAGATTTTGAGATGATGCTTTATGAAAAAGTAAAATCTGAAGATTTAATCAAAAATAGCTTGCTTTTTGAGTTGGTAAATATCAATTATAGATTAGAAGGTTTTAAGAAACCATTATTAGAAATTCTTAGAAAAGAAATTTCTGAAGAAGTTTTTATCATTTACAATATTAAGTTGTATTCAGAAAAAATAAAAGATGAAAATAATACTAAAACTATACTTCATTATTTTAGTAAAATTTATAATTTATTTGATTTTGACCAAGAATATAGCTTAATGTGGGATTTTTATAATATCAATGAAGAATTAGATTTAGTTGAATTTGGATATGAAAATGAATCTGAAGTTATTATGAATTTAAAGAAAATATGTTCTTTAGTTTGTAAAGAATTTGATAGATTATCAACATTAAGTGGGAAAGTAACTTTTTTGATTAATGGTTTTGAAAAAGAAGATATAGAAATTTTATCTATAAAAAATAAATTTATGACTAAAACAATTCCTCATAAAAAATGGTATGAATTCTGGAAGTAAAAATATATTTCACTACTTTTAAATCAAAATTGCAAGAATTCCAAAAACATGATACATTCTCAAGAAGAACTCATAGAAAAAGCCATTTTATTTTTTAAAAGAGGCGATTTTTCTCTGGGTTACAGAACCCTTTTAGATGCTGGTTTAAATACAGATTCAGAAAATATATTTTCTAAAGTTTTAGACTTTGTAGCCATATATGAACAAGAAAGTAGTGAAAATAAATCTTCACTACTTTCTTTGTTTGAAAAATGTGCGACTGAAATAAGAAGCGTTAAAATTGAAAACAAAAAATTACTTGGGCAAACAATTTTAAAAGCAGAGAATATTACTAAAAACTATAATAAAGGAAGGTTTGTTTTAGGTCCAGTAGATGTTACCTTAAAAAAAGGAGATATTTTTGGTTTGGTTGGAGAAAACGGAAATGGTAAAACCACTTTATTAACTGTTTTAGCTTCTTTGATAAAACAATCTTCAGGAAATTTATCGTATTCATTTTCTACTGAAAATAAAGACAAATATGATGTTTTATCCAAATTAGTTTACATACCACAAAGAACACCAGTTTGGTATGGAAGCGTTTTAGATAACTTAAAATTTGCATTGATTCATCATGGAGTAAAAGGAAATAAAAACGATTTATTGGTTTTAATGATGGTTGCCAGATTTGGACTTTGGAAATACAAAGATTTAAAGTGGAGCGAACTTTCCTCAGGTTATAAAATGCGATTTGAGTTGGCAAGAACCATGCTCCGAAAACCAGAAATTATTTTGTTAGATGAACCTTTGGCTAATTTAGATATTTTAGCACAACAAATTATTTTAGAAGATTTAAGAATGATTTCTAAATCACCAGTAAACCCAATTGCAATGGTGTTTTCTTCACAACAATTATATGAAGTAGAAAAGGTTTCAGATGAAGTTATTTATTTAAGAAATGGAAAACCTTCCGAAAATTTAAACTTAGATGAAAAAGAAAATCAGCATGTAATTATAGAAATTGATACCGAAAATTCAAGAGAAGAAATTGAAAGTGTTTTTAACGAAAATCAATTAGAAAAATTAGAATTTAATGGTGGTGTTTACATTCTGTATTTTAAGGAAGGTTTTTCTTTTAATGATTGTTTAGCAATTATTGCTAAAAATAATTTCAGTGTGCAATACATAAGAGATATTTCTAAATCTTCAAGACGCTTTTTTGTCTACTAATCTTCTAAAATTACAAAATGAATTTCATCAATAAAATTAACAAATACCTTTTAGAAAATTATCCGCTAATTTGGAACACACGTTTGGCTTGGATGCTAGTTGCGAATATATTCATCCATTTGCTGTTTTTTATCATTGGTTATTCTTCAGCAAATACTATTGGAGATTTAAAAGAATTTAGATCTTTAGAAAGTTTCTTTTTTGAAACTTCTGCAGTTTACTACAACTTTTTAATTTCTATTTTTATCTTATTAATTTGGATTATATACTACTTAAGAAATAACGCATTTAAAAGTTTGTATGCTTTTAAAAAATGGATGTTGTTCAAACAATTTTGTATTATTTTTATAATACTTTTTATTAGCGGAACACAATATTTTTCTTTCAAAAAAGGGCTTAGAACCAAAATAAAATCTTTGTATAGTTGGCAAGAAGTAAATAATGATATTAAAACATTTAATAACATTAGTTTATTTTTTATCCAAAATCAAAGAGATTACGAAATAGATAAAAAAGCGTACCCAAAACCATTTCCATTAAAGGTTGCGAATAATTTTAATAAATCAACTGATAATATTGATGAGACAAAGCCATATATAGAGTTTAACAACTCTAAGTTTCAATTTTATGAAATTAACGAAAAACTTTGGCAAGAAGATTTGAAACAAAATGAATTTTTAAACATTTATGCCAAAAACAGTTTTAAATATAGAATTGTAAAAGATGTAAGTGAATTTAAAATTTTTCTAAATCCTTCTTTATATAATTATGCTGCAACAAAATTTACCATTGGTCAAGATTCTACAGACTATAAAAAGCAGTTAATTTATTTTAAAAATATACTAGATAGTCAAAACGATTTTCAAATAAAAGAAGATTTAAAAAAAGGAATTTCTTTAGCAAACAAATATGAATTAAATCACAATTTAACTGTAGATAATTGGTTTCAACTTTTAAACAATCGACCTAATTATTTATTAAAAGAGCTAATAAATACTTCCAATCCTATAATTGATAATTATAACGAATTTGACAATAACAACAGTAGGTTTTCAGATGAAATTCCATATTCAAAAACATTGTATTTAAACTTTAGTAATTTAGATAATTTATTTTCAAATATTTATTTTTCTTATCATCCAACATTTAACAATCTTATATTTAATTTTTTACTAACCTTAGCGTTGTTTTTAAGTATTTTATTATTCATTTTTAAGACAACAGATATAAAAACTATTTTATTAAGCGTTGTTGCAAGTTTGGTTGTTTTGGTCGTTATTGTTTGGTTAATGTCGAGTTCAAAAAGCTTTTTAGAAGGCGAAAATATTAGAAATTATAGAGAATTTTTAATAATGATGTTTATTTCATTTACCATAATTATTTTAAGCATAATTTCTTACACAAAACATTGGAAAAAATTATTTATTCAGATAATTTGGACGTTAGGTATTTTTGCATTTCCCCTGTTTTTCCTTTTTTCTGGATTTGCTTACAGTAAATATTTGGATTTGTCTCATAAAAAAATATATCCAAAAGATTACGATTATGTGAGTGGTTTCGAAAAGTGGTTTAATGCCTTTGGCTTCTCGACAGTAATCTTAATTTGGCTTATAACAGTATGTATCTATTCTATTTATATTAGAAAGTTAAAAGCAAGACCAGAATAAATAATTTTAAACAACGAATTCAAAAGAGTTCGTTTTTTTATTTTAACAAAGTATCCAAGGTCAATACATCTAATTTTCCATCTGCAAAAAGATTGTTTTTTGCTTCAAAAGATTTAATAGCATTAGAAGTTTCTGCTCTATAAATGCCATCTACAGCAATATCAAAGCCATTTTTTACCAATAGTTTTTGTACTTCAAAAATTAATGCAGTTTTTTGATTGTAAACTATTTTTTTAGAGTCAGCAAACAAGGCTCTCATCCTTTTATTGTAAGAAACCATTTCTTTTTGTTGAAGATGCGTTTTTAAATCAGTGCCAGTTTCTTCTAAAAATTTAATTTCTTTGTTAGAAAGACCTTTTTCTTTTAGTTTTTTAGAGTTTTCTAATATTGACTCATAATATTTTACAGTCGCTAATTTACTAGCATAGGTTTTTACAGCAGATGTTGTTTCAGTATCATCGCTCTCAGGAGCTCTAACATCTATTTCGTTTGCAGTCCACTGTAATTTTACGTAAGTATTTAAATTTTCAACAGCATTATGATAATTTATAAGAGTTTCTTGATTGTAATAATTAAGATCTAAAATTTTATCCGTTTTGTAATCAACATCTGGCGAATTGTATCTTTTGTATTTACTATATTGTCCATAACCAATTATACCGGCAATTATAAGTAACAATAAAATAATTAGTTGTTTCATAAGTTTTGGTTAATTTAATGGTAAATATAACAAATGTATTTATTCTTTTCACAATAGTATTTAATTGATAGTTTTTAAGATTTTTTTAATTTCAAAACTATTCGAATATATAATTGCTTACATATAAATTTGTTGAAAAATATTGAATCGTAAATATCGAAAAGATTACTTATTTGTGAGTTCAGAATGAGGTGTAGAATTGTACAATTCTAAAAAACTAAAAGAAAAAGAGGATTCTAATTAATTTATTATTGATGGAGTGGTTTTTATTCTAAAACAATTTTCTTCTCCTAAATAAAGAGGATTACCATATTGTTCTGACCAAAAACCTTCTAAAATATCTTTATTCAAACATTTGTAAACAACAACTCCTTTGTAAGTTTCGTTTTCATCACCTTGATATTCGAAATTGATAACTAAAATATTATTTTTAAAAAATCCTAACCCAAATTGTTGTTGACTTTTGTTAATTAACCATTTGGCAACAATCCTATTATTTTTATCTAAAGTTAAAGAAAGTAAACCCTTATATGTTTCCTTAGAACCATTTTGATTGCTTCCATTAATTTGATAATTGCCAATTAAATCTTCAACTTTCATTAAAACTTTATTAAAGTACAATTAATTAGTGAACGTTATTTTCCGATACAAAAATTTCCAAAAATATGGCCAAGTATGTCTTTATCAACATCATATTCTCCTGTTATATTTCCAAGATGTCGCAAACACTCTCTAATATCGATGGAAAACAAATCTGTTGAAATATCTAAATCTATACCTTGTTGTACAGAAGTTATTGCAGTTAGGGCATTATTGAGTGCTTCAAAATGACGTGAATTTGTAACAATGGTTTCGTTATTACTTAAAGCTCCTATGTTAACTAAAGAAGTCAACTCATTTTTTAACTCTTCAATTCCTGTTTTATTTTTTGCAGATAAAGGAATTAAATTTTCGATTTCTGATAGTAGAGTAGTAGTTTCATCTTTTGAAATTAAATCTACTTTATTGGCAATAATTAATAAACGTTTATTAGGAAAGCGTTTTTTTATAGTTGCAATTTCTTTTTTTCTTTGTTCTCTTTTTTCTTTTCTGGCATCAATAATAAAAATAATAAGTTGTGCGTTTTCAGCTTTTTCATAGGCTTTTTTTATACCAATATTTTCCACAACATCTTTTGTTTCTCTAATTCCTGCTGTATCAATAAATCTAAAAGCTACACCTTCAATAATTATTTCGTCTTCAATAGCATCTCTTGTGGTACCAGCAATATCAGAAACAATGGCTTTTTCTTCGTTTAAAAGTGTATTTAATAAAGTAGATTTCCCCACATTTGGTTCGCCAATGATAGCAACTGGAATTCCGTTTTTCATAGCGTTTCCAAATGAGAAAGAGTCTATTAATCTTTTTAAAACAAAGGTGATTTTTGTAACTAATTCTTTAAACTTGGTTCTGTCTGCAAATTCTACATCTTCACCAGAAAAATCAAGCTCTAGTTCAATTAATGCTGCAAAATCTAATAATTGATTTCGTAATTCTTTCAATTCATTAGAAATACCACCACGCATTTGCTGAATTGCCATTTGGTGACTAGCTTCGGAATTAGAGGCAATTACATCTGCAACTGCTTCTGCTTGAGATAAATCCATTTTTCCGTTTAAAAAAGCACGCATGGTAAATTCACCATTATCTGCCATTCTACAACCATTTTGTAAAAATAATTGTATAATTTCTTGTTGTATGTAGTTGGAACCATGACAAGAAATTTCCACTACGTTTTCACCTGTATAAGAGTTAGGATTTTTAAAAACGGACACTAAAACTTCATCAATAATAACATTATTATTAATGATATGACCTAAATGTATGGTATGTGTTTTTTGTGTTTTTAATGATTTGTTTTTTTTAATTGACTTAAAATATGCATCAACAATAGCAATTGAATCTTCTCCAGAAAGTCTAATTACAGAAATAGCACCAACTCCAAATGGAGTTGCTAACGCAATAATAGTGTCGTTTTGAATCATATTGCAAAAATACACAAACATTTTATCAGAAAATAAAAAGCTCGTTACAAATTGTAACGAGCTTTTTATATGATTTGTTCAAATTAAATTATGAACTTTCTTTTTCTGTTTCCTGTTCTTTAATTTGAGCCAAGTTTAACTTGTTGTTAGGTACAAATTCTAACGTTCTCATTGGGAATGGAATATTAATATCTGCAGCATCAAAAGCTTTCTTAATTTCAATAATAGCTTTACTTTTTGCTTTTAATTTTTCTAAAGCATTTTCTGAATCTACCCAAAATCTACATAAAAAGTTAATAGAACTATCTCCAAATTCTGTAAAATAAAACTCTACAGTTTTTCCAATTTCATCTTGGTCGAAGTTAGAATTGATTGTTTTTTTAGTTAATTCTTCTACTTTTTCTAAATCTGCTCCATATTCAACACCACATTCAATAGATATTCTCATTTTAGTTGTTAAAGAGTAGTTTTTAAAAGGACTTTCTAATATAGTTTTGTTAGGTATTACAACCATATTATTATCAGCTTCTTTTAAAACAAAATAATTTAAGTTAATATCCATAACTTCACCAGAATAACCACTGGTTTCTACCCAATTTCCAATATTTAAATTTCTTCTGAAAGATAATACCACACCAGAAATAGTATTTGATAATGTTCCTTGTAAAGCCAAACCAATAACAATACCAGATACACCAGCTGCAGAAACAATGGTTTTTAAAGTATCATCAAACTTTAAAACAGTCATTGCTAAATACAAACCAACTAAAATAGTAATTGCTGAGGCAACTCTAGAAACTAAATCTCTAACAGATTTTTGGCTAATTCTACGTCCAATAGTTCTGTTTACAATTTTATTCATTCCTCTAGAAGCAAAATAAGCAATTATTAAAACTACCAATGCAATTGCTAAGTTTGGTATGTTTTTAATAAATATATCTTTCCAATCTTCTAATTTTTCTATAACTTTATTCATATCTTTTTTTTAATTTTTTTTATTTTACAAAACTTGTATTTAATTCATCTTTAGTGTCTTTAGACCAAGCATTTAACATCCAAGTAACTTTTTCTAGCTCTCTAATATAAGCACCAATTAAATCTATAGTTCCTTCGTCTTTAGCCTCATTTGCTTTTTCAATAACTTTATTTAATTGTTCTAAAAGTATTTTATGATCTTCAATAAGTATGGTTACCATTTCTTTATCAGTAAGTAATGGACTAGATTCTTTTATTCTAGAAATTTCTATGTAGTCAGATAATTTACTGATTGGATGGTATTTAAGAGTAATTATTCTTTCAGCAACTTCATCAATTTTAATTTTTGTGTCATTATACATTTCTTCGAACTTTCTATGTAATTCAAAAAAGTTTTTTCCTAAAATATTCCAGTGAAAATTTCTTAATTTTTGATAATACACATGATAATCTGCCAGAAGAACATTTAATTCTGAAACAATTGGTAAAACCCTATCATTTTTTACATTTAAATAATTCATCATTTTGTGTTTTAGTTTATTATACACACCAAAATTAAGACTGATATCAATTTTTTATTACCTCTTACAATTTACATTTTAACGCAAATCATATATATAGAGGAATTAAATTTTAAATTTTGTAAAAGGTAATCGTAACAAAATCAATAAATTTGCGTCTAATAGTTACTAATCAAACTAAAAAAAAAATGAAAGAAGACAAACAATTATTAGTAATAACACACATAAGTCAATTACTAGATTTCGTATCAGGAATTGGTGGTTTTATAGTTCCATTAGTTTTATGGCTAACAAAAAAAGATGAAGTTTTGGGTATGGATTATCACGGAAAAGCAATTTTAAACTTTAGAATTTCCATGTTTTTATACATTTTAATATGTATCCCTCTTATAATATTTTTCGGACTAGGAATTTTGGGTTTAATTGTAGTTGGTATTTTCTATTTAATATTTCCTATCATAAATGCAATTAAAGCAAGTAATAACGAGCCACCAAACTATCCATTTAGCATACAATTTATCAAATAAAATCAAAACCGTTTTTTTTTAAACGGTTTTTTTATTCAAGTCATTTTTTGGGCGTTCCCTTTCAGGTCAGGCTTTTCGCACTCGCTTTTTTTGCAAAAACAAAAAAGAGCTCAAACAATTGCTACAATCCTTAACGCAGGCAAGTTTATTTACAAATAGCAAGCAAAAAAGTTAAATATTTTTTATAATATCTTCGTATTCGTAATAAAAAAGCTCAAATTTTGTCATGTTTTCCATATAAAATTCATAACAATCGCGCCAAGTATTTTTATTATGAATGCTAAACTTACCTTCGTAAGGAATATAAATTCTATGAATTTTTTTTCCACTATCCAAGGTATATTCATCATCAAAAATTACTTCTGGTAAATCAGACTCTAACAAAGTTTTTAATGATAGTAATTGGTCATAGTAAAGCATGTTAACTAATTCATCAGGATTTTCTAAATCCAAAGCAACCATTGCTTTTTTTCTGTCTGCTACAAATTTAAAAGCAACACCCTTAATTTTTGTATTGTACAAAAGCCATTTTCTTGGAAACGATTTTCCGAAACTTGTCCAAAAGTCTTTTCGTAATTTAGCAGCTTCTTCTTTAGAGAACATATTTTTTTAGTTTCTAAATTTGGTATTTCTAACCGTGAATTTTTGCAGCATTTCCTCGCTCACGCATCATTTCAGCTTCAAAAGCTAAGAGTGCATTCCATTTTTCATCAACAATTTTTCTATCTTGATATTCTCTAGCAAACTGTAAAAAAGTAGTGTAATGTCCAGCTTCAGAAATCATTAAATTTTTATAGAATTTTTTTAATTCCTCATCTTCCATGTTTTCAGAAAACACTTTAAATCTTTCGCAACTTCTAGCTTCTATTAAAGCAGCAATTAACAAACGTTGTACTAAGGCATTTGTTCTATCTTTAGTTTTTGGAAAAAATTTCTGTAAACGAATTGCATAATCGTTTTTTTGCTCTCTTCCTAAAACCATACCACGTTTTACCATTAAAAGATGTACCATTTTAAAATGTTGCATTTCTTCGATAGCAATATTGTTCATTTCTTTAACAAGCTCAGTTTCTTCAGAATAATTTATAATAATGGAAACCGCATTAGAAGCTGCTTTTTGCTCTAAAAAAGCATGATCTGTTAATATTTGTTCTAAATTTACTTTGGCAATTTCTGCCCAAGAAGTTTCGGTTTCAAACTGTAGTCCTAACATTGTATATTAATTTTTTATGCTTGCTAAACAATTTATAAAATAATGTTTAAGCTTTAAAGAAAGATAGTTATTATTACTTTTCAAAAGCAAAATTAATTCATCTGTAAAGCAATCTCTAATTTTTTCTACTTTATTTATAGTTTTTTTGTAGATACATCTTATAAATTCAGTCATTAATATATTAGCAATTCTCTCAACTTTAAAAAAAGGTGATTAATTTTTTTTAAAAGTTATGTATTGCTAATCTCTTTCAAGTATAAAAGTAACTTTGGTTACAAGAAAAAAACAGTAAATTTATTTTTATGCTACAGAAACATCCTTAAATTTACTTTTTTGAAAATTGAAAACGTATGTTAGAATTAGCTGGAATTATTATTTTAGGAATATTAGCACAATGGGTTGCTTGGAAATTTAAAATTCCTGCAATTTTACCTTTAATTTTAATAGGTTTATTGGTAGGACCAATAGCTGCAGCATATTTAAGTGAAGATGGTTCTAAATGGATTGAACCTATATGGAATGGACAAAAAGGGCTTTTTCCTGGTGAGAGTTTGTATTATTTTGTTTCTCTTGCTATAAGTATAATTCTTTTTGAAGGAGGTTTAACTCTTAAAAGAGCTGAAATTAAAAATGTAGGTCCTGTAATTACAAAATTAATTACACTAGGTTCTGCTGTTACTTTTTTTGGTTCAGGGGTTATTGCACATTATATTTTTGAATTAAGTTGGGATTTGTCCTTTCTTTTTGCAGGATTAATTATTGTAACTGGACCTACAGTGATTACGCCAATTTTAAGAAACATACCTTTAAAGAAAGATATTTCTACCGTTTTAAAATGGGAAGGAATTTTAATAGACCCAATAGGAGCCTTAGTAGCAGTATTGGTTTTTGAATTTATTAGTGTTGGAGGTGGAGGAGGTTTTACCAAAACAGCTTTAATTGAATTTGGTAAAATTTTGTTATTTGGAACTACTTTCGGATTTACATTCGCTCATGCTTTAGCTTACGCAATTAATAAAAAATTAATTCCTCATTATTTATTAAACGTTGTTTCACTATCAACAGTTTTATTAGTTTTTGTAGAATCCGAACTTTTTGCACACGAATCTGGATTATTAGCAGTAGTGGTTATGGGAATGGTTTTAGGAAATGGAAAATTAAAAAACTTAAAAGAATTACTTTATTTTAAAGAATCTTTAAGTGTTTTATTAATTTCTATTCTTTTTATTTTATTAGCAGCAAACATTGATATTGAAGATTTAATGTTATTATACACTTGGAAAACAGCAGCATTATTTGCAATTGTAGTGTTTGTGATAAGACCAATAGCTGTTTTTGCAAGTACTTACAAGTCCAAATTAAAATTAAATGAAAAACTATTTATAAGTTGGGTAGGCCCAAGAGGTATTGTAGCAGCTGGTATTGCTTCACTATTTGGAAGTAAACTTTTAAAACAAGGTGTAGAAGGTGCAGAATATATTACGCCATTAGTATTTACAATTGTTTTAGGTACTGTACTTTTGAATGCAACTACAGCAAGATTGTTTGCAAAACTTGTGGGTGTTTTTCTAAAAAGTTCAAATGCTATTTTAATAGTTGGAGCATCAAGTCCAGCAAGATTAATTGCACACTACTTAAAAGAAAATAATAAAAGAGTAGTTTTAATAGATTCAAATAAAAACTTCATACAAGAAGCTAATAATATGGATTTAGAAGCATATGCCATTAATATTTATGACGAAGATTTAACTGATAATATTGAGTTAAATGATGTAGGATATTTAATAGCAATGACAGGAAGTGAAGCTGTAAACCAATATGCAATTAACAACTTTACAACAGCATTTGGTGAGCATGGTTCATACAGATTAGCTACTTCCAAAGAAATTAGAAACAAAAATTTAAAAAGTAGAACAGAATTTTTAACTCCAAAAGACGATTACATTAATTTAAGTGAAGCTTTTAGAGACAATCCAAAAATTTACGAAGTAGCTATTAGTACTGAAGATGCTTATGAAGCTATGATTTCTAAACTGTTTAGAGAGTCTAGATCTGTACCTTTATTTGTGAAAAAAGAAGAAGAAATGTATTTAATACCTGAATTTGAGAAATTAGAAGAACCTAAAGAAAACTGTACATTGGTGTATTTAGGAAAACCTTTAGAAGAAAATAAAGAGAGTGATAAATCAAAATTAACGGTTTAAAATCTTTTACAAATCTAACTCAAAGGTTTGACGTAATTTTTCTAAAAGTGGGTTTTTCTCTTTCAGTTTATTAAACTTTTCTTGAGGTGTGTATGCAAACTTTTTTTCTACAGCTTCATTTAAAATTGTTTCTATTGTAATTCCGTAATTATTTAAGTTTTCACGCAAAAACTTAAGCAATTTCGGTCTTCCTTTATGAAACTGATCTTGCATTAATTTGTTTGGAACTGTAAATGTAATTGTAAAAGGTGGTGTAAAATTTGGTTTGTCTGTTCCAACAATAGAAGCCATGCTTTTTTGCCCTTTTTTCTGCAAATTTTTAGCATATTCTTTCCACAAATTTCTAAGCTGAACTTCTGTAAAAGCATCTTTTGGATGATTGTCATAATTTTCTTCAAGCTTAGCTTTAACCGTAGTTTTTTTCTCGTAAATACTGTTTAAAGAATAAGATGATTTTCTTTTGGTAATATTTAATTTAGGTACTTTTTGTACTTGCTTTTTCTTTTCAGTAGTAACAGTAGTTTCTAACGAAATAGCATCTTTTTTATAAACTGATTTTTGTTCAGTTTTTAAAGTTGAAGCTTCAGTTTTTACTACTTGTTTTTTTGCAGGAGATAGTGCTTGAAAAAAAGTTGCTGGAATTATGTAATTAGCTGGCTTTTTTTTTTCTCCATCAAAAGTGATAGAGGCAATTTGCATTAAAGTTAGTTCCACCAGCAAACGTTGGTTTTTGCTTGCTCTATAATTTAAGTCGCAATCATTTGCCTTACTTATTGCTTGCATTAAGAAAGGAATGCTTGCTTTTTCAGCTTGTTTTAAATACTTCTTTTTTGTAGCATCACCAACTTCTAATAAACCTAAAGTTGCTTTGTCTTTGGCAACTAATAAATCTCTAAAGTGACTTGCTAAACCATTTATAAAATGATGTCCCTCAAAACCTTTTTCTAAAACAGTATTTAACGCATTTAATACATCTGGTATTTTGTTTTCTAATGCCAAATCTGTCATATTAAAATACGTTTCGTAATCTAAAACATTTAAATTTTCTGTAACAGCTTCACGCGTTAGGTTTTCTCCTGAAAAACTAACAACTCTATCAAAAATAGATAAAGCATCACGCATTGCACCATCTGCTTTTTGAGCAATAATGTGCAAAGCATCGTCTTCAGCAGTAATATTTTCTTTCTCGCAAATGGTTTTTAAATAGTTTTTAGCATCTAAAACACCAATTCTTTTAAAATCGAATATTTGACAACGCGATAAAATAGTAGGAATTATTTTATGTTTTTCTGTCGTGGCTAAAATAAAAATAGCATGAGCAGGAGGTTCTTCCAATGTTTTTAAAAATGCATTGAAAGCAGATTGAGACAACATATGAACCTCATCAATAATATAAACTTTGTATTTTCCTGTTTGTGGTGGTATACGAACTTGGTCAGTTAAACTTCTTATATCATCTACAGAGTTATTTGAGGCTGCATCTAATTCAAAAATATTAAAGGCAAAATCTTCTTCTTCAGAAATATCTGCATCTTGCTGATTTATTTTTTTTGCCAAAATTCTTGCACAAGATGTTTTTCCAACACCTCTTGGACCAGTAAATAATAAAGCTTGAGCTAAATGATTGTTTTTTATAGCATTATCTAACGTATTTGTAATGGCTTGTTGCCCAACAACATCTTCAAAATTTTGAGGACGATATTTACGTGCTGATACTATAAAATGCTCCATTTATAAAATCTAATTTTTTTTTTTTCAATTAAAGACTTACAATTCGTTAGGATTATTTTTTTCAATTAAAAACAATCTAAAATTTAATCATTATTTAACAAAAATAATCATCTAAAGACTCTTAAACAAATAGGTTTCTTAATAAAATGCTAAAGTTGTAAACAACTGTAAATAGATGTGTAATTTTGCGACTAAATGAATGTTCGAAAGTTATTGTTTTCGAGTTAAAAGTTCCGAAAATTGCACTTTGATTTATTTGTAATATTCTCAGTGCAATTTTTACTTTAAAAAAATGATTTATTCAAAAAAAATAAAATTTATGAAAATTATAAAATCTCTATTAGTGCTTTCTTGTACTATCTTATTAATTTCTTGTTTTGGTTTTTCTAATAAAAAACAAGGTAACCAACAAGCTATGTATACACCACAAGAAGATACCAAAGTCGCTTATTTTGCAAGTGGTTGTTTTTGGTGCGTTGAAGCTATTTTTGAAAGTGTAAATGGAGTAGAGGAAGCTGTTTCTGGTTATGCAGGTGGTAATACATTAAACCCAACTTATGAAAAAATTGGAACAGGAAGAACTGGTCATGCAGAAGCTGTTGCTGTTTACTACAATCCAAAAAAAGTAAGTTTCGAAACTTTAGTTACTGTTTTTTTTGGGTCACATGACCCTACAACTGTAAACGGACAACATCCAGATTATGGTACTCAATATCGTTCAATTGCTTTTTATAAAACTGCAGAAGAAAAGCAAATTATAGAAAATGCAATAAATAAATTAAATAAAGATGTTTACAATGGCAAAATTGTTACAGAAGTTAAAGAGTTAAAGCGTTTTTATAAAGCAGAAGAGTATCATCAAGATTTTGAAAAAAGAAACCCGAATCAAAGCTATGTAAAAGCAGTTTCTGTACCAAGATTAAATCGTTTTAAAAAGAAATTTCCAGAATTACTAAAAGATACTCATTAATTTTATTGGATAATGTTAATAAACTAAAAAAGCAACTCTTTTGAGTTGCTTTTTTAGTTTTGTAAAACTTACTTATTATTCTCTATAAATTTTTTCGTATAAATCATTATAAATATCTTTTATAATGGAACGTTTCATTTTCATAGTTGGCGTTAAGTGTCCTCCATCAATAGACCAAACATCTGGTGTGAGCTCAAAACGTTTTATTTGCTCCCATTTTCCAAAATGTGTGTTGCATTTATCTACTTCTTTTTGAATTCTATTTTTAATTATTTCTGAGTTGATAATTTCTTCGTTGGTTTTTCCAATTTTATGACCTTTTTTATCAATCCAATCTTTTATAAATTCAAAGTTTGGCTGTATGATTGCTGCAGGCATTTTTTCACCTTCACCAACTACCATAATTTGTTCTATAAATAATGATTGTTTTAATTCACCTTCTAATAATGGTGGAACTACATATTTACCTCCAGAAGTTTTAAACATTTCTTTGGTTCTACCAGTAATGCTTAGAAAACCTTCGTCATCAAATTGACCTTTATCACCAGTATGAAAATAGCCATTTTTTAATACTTCTGCAGATTTTTCTTCATCTTTATAATAGCCCATCATAACGTTAGGTCCTTTCACTAAAATTTCTCCGTTTTCAGCAATTTTTACTTCTACATCTCTAATTACTTTACCAACTGTACCTATTTTAAAGCCTTTGTTTCTTTGATCATTTACAGAAACAACAGGCGAAGTTTCTGTTAAACCATAACCTTCCATAATTGGCATATTTGCAGCAGCAAATACTCTAGTTAATCTTGGTTGAAGTGCAGCACTACCTGAAACCATTAACTTTAATTCGCCACCAAGTGCAGCTTGCCATTTAGAAAAAATTAATTTTCTAGCCAAACCTAATTGTTTTTCATACCACCAACCATTAGCGCCATTTGGTTCATATTTTAAACCTAAATTAACTGCCCAAAAGAATAATCCTTTTTTAATACCAGATAAGGTTTCGCCTTTTAAAATGATTTTATCGTAAATTTTTTCATACAAACGTGGTACAGCTGTCATTACGTTTGGTTTAATTTCTTGTGCGTTTTCTGACAGTTTTTCAATAGATTCTGCAAAATAAATTGAAACACCACAGTATTGATATAAATACAAAATCATGCGTTCAAAAATATGACAAACAGGTAAAAAGCTTAGTCCTTTTGAGTTTCCATAATCTAAAGGCACTCTTTCTTTAGAAGCTAAAACATTGGTTACAATATTTTTATGCGAAAGCATTACACCTTTTGGTTTTCCAGTGGTTCCAGAAGTGTATATTAGTGTTGCTAAATCTTCTGTTTTTATAGCAGCTTTTCTTTTATCTAATTCTGGTTGGTTTTCAGTATCTTCTCCAGCAGTTAAAACTTCATTCCAAGATTTTTCACCAGCAATATCATCAAATGTAAATACAGCTTTTAGTTGTGTATTTTTTTTGATTTTATTTATTTTTTCTAATACTTCTGTATCTGAAACAAAACAGTAAATAGATTCTGAGTGGTTTAGTACATACTCATAATCTTCTTTACAAATTGTAGGATATATAGGTACATTTTGTGCACCAGTTTGTAAAATTCCGATATCACAAATATTCCACTCTGTTCTGTTGGTGCTAGAAATAACAGCAATTTTATCATTTGGTTGTACTCCTAAGCGTAACAAGCCTCTACTAATTTTATTAGCGCTATCTATATACTCTTGAGTAGAAATCGTTTTCCATTCATCTTTGTATTTAGAGGTAAATGCGTCTTTTAAATTATAGGTTTCTAATTGATAATAAGGAAAATCAAATAGTCTTTTTATTTCTATTGCCATGTGTGTGTATTAGTATATTGCAAATTAGGAAATTTACGGCTATTTCACAAATACTTATTACGAGTCTTTTTGGTAGTGATTTTAAGAGGTTTTAAGTATATAAAAAGATTCATCAATTAAGATGAACCTTATTTAAAAAAAAATCATTTTAATATGATTTTTGGGGAATATAAACTTTTAATTTTTTGTCTAAAAATACGAAACTAGCTTAATCAAAATTGAAAAAGCTAGCCGTAAACTGATTTTGGTTAGCCCCTAATTCCAACCATAATCTATTAATACAAATTTACAATGTATTATTAAACTGTATATACGTATTAATACCTATTTTTTGTCAATTAGATATTTGCTAAAACTTTTACCATTTACTTTTGTGTACTTAGAATCAATATCATAAGCAACATCCATCCCAGAAATATTAAAATCGCCAGAAACTTTCATGTACTTAATATTTAAATCTTCTTCAAATTTTGTATTTTTAAAAGAAACACCATCGTAAAAGTTTGTATATTTAAATATGGCAGAATCTTTAAAAATTGAATTTGAAAAACTAACGTTTGTCTTAAATTTAGCGTACTTAAAGGTTGCTACTTCATCAAAAGAAGTGTTTTCAAAATTAGCTTTATTATCAAATTTAGCATATTTAAAAGTAGTGTCATCATCAAAAACACTACCTGAAAAGTCTGAATCTCTTTCAAAACGAGAGTATTTAAACATGGCTTTTCTTTCAAAATTACAGTTTTTGAAAATTACATCATTTTCAAAACTAGCAGTAAATGTATAGCCAGAATCTTCATCTGGAATGTATGCTAATACATCATTTCTAAATGTACAATTTACAAATGAAATTTTAACATCAATTAATTTCTTAATTTGGTTTCCATTATTTCCATTGTTATTCCAATTAAACCAGCTATTTTTTTTCTTTTTCGGAAGTTTTTCTAAAGCTTCATCCATATACGTAAAATCCAAAACACCAACAATAGTAACATTGCTATAAGAAATTGTTTTGCCTGCTTTTATGTCTTTAAGTATATCTGAAGCTTCGATGTTGGTTTGAGCAAAAGAAATTGTTGAGATAAATAATACGATAAGTGAGAATAAGGTTAGTGTTTTTTTCATTTTTTAGAATTTAAGTTGTTTTTATTATAAAGACCACACAAAACTTAAAGTGTGACAGTATTCACATATTTTAAATCAACTTAATTCTTTTTTAAAATAAAAAAAGATCGAAATTAATCGATCTTTTTCATTTCATAACAACTTTAGTTAGCTGTTTCTTTTTCATGTAACTTTATATTAAATTATCCCCCTAAATACAATTTAATAAACTAACCAATACAAAGGTAAACTCATTTTTTGTTTAATTTTTGTAAATAATCGTAATTAGTTGTTTTTTAACGCTTTTTTTATGATTGCGTATTCGCTATTAAAGTATTTTTTAGGTGACTGAGAAGTGAAAAGCTTAAAGTCTTTATAGAAATGAGCTTCATCGTAATAATCATACGTATAAATTAAATCTTTTAAGTCTATTTCTTGTTGTTCGTACTTGCGCATTAAATTTATAAAACGATGTAAACGAATGTACTTGCCAGGAGTTAAACCTACAATCATTTTAAACTTTGTTTCTAATGTTTTTTGTCCAATAGGAAGTGTTTTTAGCAAACTTGTAACAGACAACATTCCCTTTGATTCATGAATTTTGTCTATTAAAACATCAATTATTTCTGTGTATTTTGTTTCGTGTAAGGGTAATGATAGAAGAGTTTTTTCTAATTCGGAAAATAATTTTTCTTTATTATTTTTATAATTGATAAATATGGGAGATAATTTATTGTTCAAAAATTTATCAATCTTTTCAAAATAGAGGTGTTTATTTGTGAATTGAGAAACATCTAACTCAGTTAATTTATAAAGACCTGTAGGTTTAAAATTTAAGCCACAAGATTCCCCAGATTTTTGCACACAAAATTTATAAGGTTTATAAAACTGACCGTTAAGAACTAAGTTTTTTAAAACAGTTTCTTTATTATTTTGTACTGCTTTTTGTCCATCATCATAAATAAAGGTTGCTCCAGTAAAACCAAATGGAATTATAGTTGTGGAGTATGGAACAATACTTTCAGAGAATGATAAGGTATAAAACTCAGTAATGAGATGAGAAATTTTAGACGTATCAAAATATGAAAGCTTCATAAGAGCTAAATCAGTTTTTATTTAAAAGTTTTTAATTTAATAAAAACAATATTATTTATTTTCTATCCAATTTTTAGCATTTACAAAAGCTTCTAACCAAGGAGATACTTCGTCTTTTCTTCCAGATGGATAATTTGCCCAATTCCATTGAAAAGTAGAACGCTCTATATGAGGCATTGTTACTAAATGGCGTCCAGTTTTATCGCACATCATAGCAGTGTTAAAATCTGAACCATTTGGGTTGTTTGGATAACCCTCATAACCATATTTGGCAACAATATGATAGTTTTCTTCCGTTTCTGGTAAACTAAATTTTCCTTCTCCGTGAGAAATCCAAACACCTAATTCTGTTCCAGCCAAACTTGATAACATTACAGAATTATTTTCTTTTATTTTTACGGATGTGAAAGAACTTTCGTGCTTTTTAGAATCGTTGTAAGTCATTTTACCATGTACTTTATGCTCTGGATTGATGAGTTCTAATTCCATCCATAATTGGCAACCGTTACAAATTCCCACAGACAAAGTATCTTCTCTTTTAAAGAAGTTTTTCAATGCTTTATTTGCTTTTTCGTTGTATAAAAATGCTCCAGCCCAACCTTTTGCAGAACCTAAAACATCCGAATTAGAAAAACCACCAACAGCACCAATAAACTGAATATCTTCCAGCGTTTCACGACCAGAAATTAAATCGGTCATGTGAACGTCTTTCACGTCAAAACCAGCTAAATACATAGCATTTGCCATTTCACGCTCTGAGTTGGAACCTTTTTCTCTAATTATGGCTGCTTTTGGACGAGATTTCTCGACTGCGCTTGAAATGACAGGTAATTTCCCAGTAAAATGTTTTGGAAAAGTGTATTGTAAAGGCTGCTTTTTATAATTATCAAAACGATGTTTTGCTAATCCGTTTGCAGTTTGTTTATCATCTAATAAATAAGATGTCTTATACCAAACATCTCTCATTTCAGTTACATCAATAGCGAAGGTTTCTTCGTTGTTTTTAATGGTTACTTTTCCTGAATTGTTTGCAGTTCCTATATTGAATGCTGCAATTCCATTGTCTTTTAAAATAGCTTCAACAGACTCATCTGCTTGAAAAACAATTCCTGCATTTTCAGAAAATAATAATTTTATTGTGTCTTCTTCATTCAATTCAGAAAGATTAAAATCGGCTCCTAAATTTACATCAGCAAAACACATTTCTAATAAAGTGGTAATAAATCCGCCAGAAGCAATATCATGCCCAGCAACAATTTTATCGTCTTTTATTAATTTTTGAATCGTATTAAAAACAGTTTTTACATATGTTGGGTTTGTAACATCTGGCGCTTCATTTCCAATAGCATTTAAAGTCTGATTAAAAGAACTTCCACCTAATTTATATTCGTCTTGCGAAATGTTTATGTAGTAGATATTTCCACCATTGACTTGTAAAACAGGTTCTACAACTTTGTTAATTTCGTTACAATTTCCTGCTGCAGAAATAATCACTGTTCCTGGAGAAATTACTTCACCATCTGGATATTTTTGCTTCATAGAAAGCGAATCTTTTCCTGTAGGCACATTAATTCCTAAATCAATAGAAAACTTTGAAACCGCTTTTACAGCTTTGTACAAACGTGCGTCTTCACCTTCGTTTTTACATGGCCACATCCAGTTTGCAGATAATGAAATACTTTTTAAATTATCTTTTAATGGCGCCCAAATCATATTTGTTAATGCTTCTGTAATAGAATTTCTACTTCCAGCTTCTGGATGAATTAATCCAGAAATAGGGGAGTGCCCAATTGTGGTTGCAATACCTTCTTTTCCATGATAATCCAAGGCCATTACACCCACATTATTTAATGGAATTTGTAAAGGACCAACACATTGTTGTTTGGCAACTTTTCCACCCACACATCTATCGACTTTATTTGTTAACCAATCTTTACAAGCCACAGCTTCTAACTGTAAAACTTGCTTTAAATAGATTTCTAAATTCTTGATTTTATAACGCGGATTTTTATAATTTCTGATGACAGTTTTGTCTGTCATAATTGTTTTTGGAGAAGAACCAAACATGTCTTCCAAAGCTAAATCCATTGGTTTTTCGCCAGTAGTTTTAGATTCGAAAGTAAAACGATCGTTTCCAGTAACATCTCCAACAGTATACATTGGCGAGCGCTCGCGCTCTGCTATTTTTTGTAATGTATCTATGTGTTTTTCTGCAATTACCAATCCCATTCTTTCTTGAGATTCGTTACCAATAATTTCTTTTGCAGACAAAGTTGGATCTCCAACAGGTAATTTATCTAAATCTATTTTTCCTCCAGTATCTTCTACCAATTCCGACAAACAATTTAAGTGTCCTCCAGCTCCATGATCGTGAATAGAAACAATAAAATTCTCATCACTTTCTACCATGCCACGAACAGCATTTGCAGCACGTTTTTGCATTTCTGGGTTCGAACGTTGTACAGCATTTAACTCAATTCCTGATGCAAATTCTCCAGTATCTGCAGAAGAAACTGCAGCACCACCCATTCCAATTCTGTAGTTTTCTCCACCCAAAATTACAATTTTATCGCCTTCTTTTGGAATATCTTTTAATGCTTGCTCTGCTTTTCCATAACCTATTCCACCAGCTTGCATAATTACTTTATCGAAACCTAATTTTCTTGGGTTAGCTTCACTTGAAGATGAATTTTCTTCATGCTCAAAAGTTAATACAGACCCTGTAATTAAAGGTTGCCCGAATTTATTACCAAAATCGGATGCTCCATTGGATGCTTTTATTAAAATATCCATAGGAGTTTGGTATAACCAATTTCTTTCTTTGAATTTGTGTTCCCAATATCTATCTTCTTCTAATCTCGAATAAGAAGTCATATACACAGCAGTTCCTGCCAAAGGTAAAGAACCTTTTCCACCAGCCAATCTGTCTCTAATTTCTCCTCCAGAACCAGTAGCAGCTCCATTAAAAGGCTCTACTGTAGTTGGGAAATTGTGCGTTTCTGCTTTTAATGAAATTACAGAATCGAAATCTTTTGTTTCGTAAAAATCGGGTTTGTCTGCTGTTTTCGGCGCAAACTGCTCCACTTTTGGCCCTTTTATAAAGGCTACATTGTCTTTATAGGCAGAAACAATATCATTAGGATTTTCCTTTGAAGTTTCTTTTATCATTTTAAATAGGGAAGTAGGTTGCTCTTCACCATCTATAACAAAAGTTCCGTTAAATATTTTATGACGACAGTGTTCTGAGTTTACTTGACTAAAACCAAATACTTCAGAGTCTGTTAATTTTCTTCCAATTTTTGTAGCAACACCTTCTAAATATTCAACTTCTTCATCACTTAAAGACAAGCCTTCTTGCTGATTGTAAGCAGCAATATCATCAATATTTAAAATGGCTTCTGGTTGTATGTTTATGGTAAATGATTCTTGGTTTAAGCCCTTGAATTTCTCTGAAATCATTGGGTCAAAATCTGTAAAATCTTCTGTAACAGCTGTAAATTCTTCAATTCTTATAATGTCTGAAATTCCCATATTCTGAGTAATTTCTACAGCATTTGTACTCCAAGGTGTAATCATTGCTGATCTTGGACCAACAAAAAAAGCATCTAAATTGGTTTCTTCTATTTTTGGTTGATTGCCAAAAAGCCAAGTCAATTTATCAATTGTTTTTTTAGCTAATTTTTTTGTGGTTTGAACAGCGAATACTTTACTGTTTGTATTTCCAAAGAAATGAATCATTTTAGTGGTGTTTGCGTGTTGTTGTAAAAATGCAAATTTACCTTTTTTCAACTTAATTTTAATAAATTATTTAATTGAAATTTAGGAGTTATTCACGTGTTTATCAACCAAAAAAAAAAGACAACTTTTTAAGAGTTGTCTTTTAATTTTATGATTTTATTAATTTTTTTGTAATGGATTTGTTTTGAGAAATTATTTTTATCAAATAAACTCCTTTGTTTAAATTGGAGAGGTTAATTGTATTATTTGAGGCATTTACACATTCGGAAATAACAAGCTTACCAATAACATTGTAAATTTGAACTTCACAGTTTTGTGTTGTTTTTACAAATAAATTGTTTCCGTTTGTAGGATTTGGATATATCTTAATATTATTTATTGTAGAAAAGTTTTCAGTAGATAATACTGCACCCCAAATTTGATTTACATATTCAGGATGATCTACAAAAGGATTTCTATTTTTTTGATGTTTAAAAATTTCATCATTTCTATCCAATTCTTTTTGGCTTACAGGATCTTCTAAATGCCAGTGATACAACATGTCTAAAGCCCACTGCTCAAAAACCTTATCACTAGTTCCATTAAGCATATTGTCAGCTCCATTGTTATTGTTTTCCCAGTTATTGATTTCATCTTGATAACGAACTGAAACGTAAAATAATGCTCTAGCAATATCTCCCTTATATTCATTTATGGGCTCAAAAACTTTATCATTTGGTCCAGTAATACTACTTGTACCTCTTTTAGAACCATTATTCGAAGTATAATCTGCAGTTAAAACTTCACCAAAAGCATAATTGCTTCTTATTCCGTTTACTTTTTTATCTGAAGGAAAAACATGATGCGCATCTCCTCTTAAGGGATGTGAGTTGCTGCCTCCATACCAGCTTTGTGCAAAAGTATGCTCTCTATTATACTTATCGCATTCTGTTGTACCTCCAGAACCTCTATCTTGATCTGTTGAAAAGGTAAAGTTACAATTGCTATAAATATCCCAAACTTTTCCATCATTTCTTACGTCTGATGTTTCATACAAATCCCACAAATCACCATAAGTTACACTTGTATCGTGAAAGGCTTGTCCATTTTCATCATTTATATTGTCTATAATTGATTTCAATTGTGTTTTTAATGAGTAACCACTTGCTGTTGCATTATCATAATATCCTGTAGGAATTTGTGAATAACCAAGTAATGTGGTTGACAAAAATAAAAAAATAAGTAATTTTTGTTTCATTACTTTTTAATGAATTTAGTACTATAAATAGTGTTATTTATATTGAATTTTATAAAATATACTCCATTACTTAGAGTAGAAACATCTATATTATTTTCAGGTTTTTTTACGGTGATTATTTTTTTACCTAAATAATTAAATATTGTCATGTTTTTAATGTCAATATTATTTTTATTGTCTATAAATAAAGTTGAATCAGCTGGATTAGGATAT
The DNA here is from genome assembly GCF_005885675.1 of Polaribacter aestuariivivens. Lineage (GTDB taxonomy): Bacteria > Bacteroidota > Bacteroidia > Flavobacteriales > Flavobacteriaceae > Polaribacter > Polaribacter aestuariivivens. The sequence goes on along the minus strand of NZ_VANR01000002.1, from coordinate 556,059 downwards.
AAATAAATTTCATTTTCTAAAAACGATTCGACATTTAAAATTGCGCTATGTGTTCCAATTCCATCTACAGTATCTTTTGGTAAAATATCCCATTCGTTATCAAGATCAAAAGCAGTATTTGGTTGTACCACTCCATTTTTTCTTCGTAAGGTTTTATCTTTTCCAAAATTTCCACCTCCACTATTATAGGTTCCAACAATATCTATTAAAACATCGTTCTTAAACAACCCAATAGGATCATCACCATTAAAGTTTATTGGTGCACCAAAATTTGTTTCACTTGCATTTGGCTGAATAAAATCTGCTTTAGAAATTAAAAAGTCTCCTGCTATAGCTACATTAGGGTCACTTGAAGATGAGCTAAATTCTGCACCACCATTTACAATAACATACACCATTTTAGACTTTATAGTTCCAGAGAGTTTTAGTTCGTTTTCCCAATCATCTCCAGCGTCTTTACCTCCATTTTTTTGTCTTTTTAAACTATATGCACTCAAATCGATATCATTTGAAGTTACGTTTACTATTTCTACTGCCTTATTATTAGATGAACCTTCTACATATTCAGAAAAAAATAATTCATTGGCAGTAGTTGTAGAACCATCTGTAGTTGTTGCATTTACAGCTGTACTTAAAGGAGATTTATTGTTTACAGCATCTTTTGCTGAAATTTGTACAGCATAAGTCGTAGAAGTAGAAAGATTTGCAACAGTATATGTTAGTTCTTGTGTTGAAGCTAAAAAACTTCCATCTACAAAAACGTCATAACCTATAACTGCTGTATTGTCTGTAGCCGCATTCCAAGAAGCTACAAAAGAAGTACCAGATTGATTACTTATAACAATATTTGTTGGTATAGATGGTGCTTCAGTATCTTCTAAAGTTGTAGTATTTATTGCTGTGCTTTGAGCAGAAGTATTATTGGCTATGTCTTTTGCTAAAACTGTAAAAGAATAGTTTGTATTTGAATTTAAGTTGTTAATAGTTGTAGAAGTTTCAGTTGTGTTTTTGGCTAAAACACCATCAACAAAAACATCGTAACTAGTTACTGCTGTATTATCTGTTGAGGCTGTCCAAGAAATATCAACCGAAAAAGTGGTAATGTTTGAAACTATTAAATTATTAGGTATTGATGGTGCTTCAGTATCTGAACTGGTATAAATACCCCAAGTATCTTCTGCTTTTGGACCTCCCCAAATTCTAGTTGCTAAAATAGGATTGTCAATAAATGGGTTTCTATTTCCTTGCGCATGTTGGTTTGCAGTATTTTCATGATAGTTGTTTCTTGCTTTTTCAAAATCGGAAACTGGATCTTCTACATTCCATTTTAAAAATAAATCGATCATATCATCTGGAGTAGAAGAGGAGCTACCTAAACCAACATTTGTTGGTAAGCATCTGTCACCATAACGTAAATACATATACATAATCATTCTTGCAACATCTCCTTTCCATTCATCTCCAGGAAACCAACCAAATGAATTTGTACCATCTATTGGATCTATATAAGATTCTGTAGTGGCTCCAGAACTAGCACCAGAACCATCAGAAAAAAATCTGTTTCCTCTTGATGAATTTCTTTGAACGTCTGAAGGTCTTAAATGATGTGCATCTGATCCAGGACCAGCTTCTCCAAGATTTGGAGTTCCTAAAGAACGAGAAAAAATATGCTCTCTATTCCAATCTCCAGAACTTCCGCTAAAATCATTTATACCTCGAGTTCTGTTGTTTGTAACATCTGAATCTGTTCCGTTTTCCCAACCATAAACTAACAAAACCTCTTGAGGGTTTGTAGGGTTTACATCTGTTGCTTGTGAAGCATTCCAAATTTGGTCATAAAATAAAAATTGCGAATGTGTAGCAATAATTTTAGTAGCTAACTCTTCTTTTAGAGTAATACCTGTTAAGTTTAAATTAACATCTGAATAATAACTTTCTTGAGAGAAACTTATAAGTGATGTAAATACTATGAATGAAAAAGAAAAAAATCTTTTTAACATATAAAATTGATTTTAAGATTAGACTATTTTTTCTTTTTCAATTATTTAAAATTTCAACTAGCAATTATTGAAATTTTACTTTTTTTCTAGTAAAGCCATATAAAATCCATCAAAACCAGATTTGTGAGCTAACACTTTTTTGTCGGATACAAAGGTAAACTCTTTTCCGGCTTCTGATGTTAAGAAAGTATTAACTTGATTTTGATTTTCTGATGGTAATATAGAGCATGTTGCATACACCATTTTTCCTCCAGGTTTTACCATTTTAGAATAACTTTGTAATATTTCTTGTTGAACTTTTTTAATATTATCTATAAATTCTGGCTGTAATTTCCATTTAGAATCTGGGTTTCTACGAATAACTCCTAAACCTGAACAAGGGGCATCAATTAAAACTCTGTCTGCTTTACCATAAAGTTTTTTAATAGGTTTTGTAGAGTCAATTACTCGCATATCTATGTTATGTGCTTTGTTTCTTTTAGCTCTAACTTTTAATTTACGAAGTTTGCTTTCGTAAATATCCATGGCAATAATTTGTCCTTTATTTTCCATTAAGGCAGATAGGTGTAGTGTTTTACCACCAGCTCCAGCACAAGTATCTACAACTTTCATACCTGGTTTAACATCTAAGTAAGCTGCAACTAATTGAGAAGAAGCATCTTGAACTTCAAAAAAACCATTGTGAAAAGCTTCTGTTTTAAAAACATTGGCTCTTTCTGGAAGCAATAAAGCATCTGGATGATTAGGTACAAATTCAGTATCTACATTTTCAGATTTTAATTTCTTTTGAAGAACTTCTTTGGAAATATTTAATGTATTGGTTCTTAAAATTACTTTTGCTTGTTCGTTTAAAGCAGCAATTTCTTTTGTCCAAACTTCTTCACTTAATTCAGCTACACAAAGTTCATCCATCCAATCAGGAATAGATTCTCTATATTTTCTTATTTTAGATAATTCAGCAAAACGTCCTTTAATTCTTCTTTCTGGAACATCACCAATTTGATTCCAATCAGGTAAAGAAATTCCTCTTAAAATACACCAAACAGAAAATAACCTCCAAATATTATCTCTGTCATAAGGTATTTTTACTTCGGCAATTTCTGCATATAATCGGTTCCAACGAACAATATCATAAATAGTTTCAGCAACAAATTTACGATCTCTTGCTCCCCAGCGTTTGTCTCTTTTTAAGGCTTTTTCAACAGCTTTATCTGCATAAACACCTTCATTAAATATATCTCTAATGCTATCTATTACAGCAAATGTTAAATTTCTATGTAATCTCATTTTTCAATTATAAATCGAGTGCAAAGATACGTGAAATAAAAGGTATTTCGTATTTTCGTTTTTACAAACTTATTAAAGTTGAATTTAAGCTATCCAATTACATATATCAAAGGAATTAGTGTACAAAGAGCAGCGCTTTTGTATACAGAATTAGGAATAAAAACCTGTAATGATTTATTAAATTTTTTTCCTTTTAGATATATTGATAAAACTCAATTTTATGCCATCAAAGATTTGCAACCCAACTCTTCAGAAGTTCAAATTGTTGGTAAAATAACTCATGTAAAGTCTGTTGCGCAAAAAAGAGGAAGTAGGTTAGTGGCAACATTTCAAGATGCTACTGGAACTATGGAATTGGTTTGGTTTAAAGGACAAAAATGGATTAAAGACTCCTTAAAAGTTAACGAACCTTATGTGGTTTATGGTAAGCTGAATCATTATAATGGTAGTTTTAGCATTCCGCATCCAGAAATGGAACTAGTTACAGAGTACAAAAAAAAGTTGCAAACGAAAATGCAACCAGTTTATCCTTCTACAGAAAAATTAACCAACTCTGGAGTTTCTAATAAGTTGATGCGTAATTATATTCAAAACTTACTACAACAAGTTTATGACTCAATTCAAGAAAGTTTATCACAAGAAATTATAGACGATTTTAAATTGATGAAAAAGAGAGATGCATTATTAAATGTACATTTTCCTCAAAGTCAAGAAAATTTAGCAAAAGCTCAAAATCGATTAAAGTTTGAAGAGCTATTTTTTATACAATTACAATTATTACGAAAAAAACTCATTAATAAAGCGCAAATAAAAGGATTTGTTTTTGAAAATGTTGGTGAAGTTTTTAATCAATTTTATACTGAAAAATTACCATTTGAATTAACGAATGCCCAAAAAAGAGTTGTAAAAGAAATACGCAATGATGTTTCTACTGGCGCACAAATGAATCGTCTTTTACAAGGAGATGTGGGTTCAGGAAAAACAATAGTAGCTTTATTAACAATGCTTTTAGCTATTGATAACGGTTTTCAAGCCACAATTATGGCTCCAACAGAAATACTTGCAAATCAACATTACACTGCAGTTTCCGAACTTTTATCAGGAATGAATATTAAAGTTGATATTTTAACAGGTTCTGTAAAAACAAAAAAGCGAAGAGAAATTCATACGAGTTTAGAAGATGGAAGTTTGCACATTCTAGTTGGAACACATGCTTTACTTGAAGATAAAGTAAAATTTAAAAACTTAGGAGTAGCAATAATAGATGAGCAACACAGGTTTGGAGTCGCTCAAAGAGCAAAATTGTGGACAAAAAACACATTGCCTCCACATATTTTAGTGATGACTGCCACACCAATTCCAAGAACTTTAGCCATGTCTGTTTATGGCGATTTAGATATTTCTGTAATTGATGAATTACCTCCAGGAAGAAAAGAAGTTAAAACAGTTCATAGATTTGATAGTAACAGACTGTCTGTTTTTAAATTCATGAAAGACGAAATTGCAAAAGGAAGACAGATATACATAGTATATCCATTAATTGAAGAATCTGAAGCGATGGATTATAAAGATCTAATGGATGGTTATGAAAGCGTATCAAGAGAGTTTCCATCACCAAAATATCAAATAAGTATTGTTCATGGTAAAATGAAACCTGCAGATAAAGATATTGAAATGCAACGTTTTGTTAATGGCGAAACACAAATTATGGTTGCAACTACTGTAATTGAAGTAGGTGTAAATGTACCCAATGCAAGTGTTATGATTATTGAAAGTGCAGAACGTTTTGGGCTATCTCAATTACATCAATTACGAGGAAGAGTTGGAAGAGGTGCAGACCAAAGTTATTGTATTTTACTATCTAGCTATAAATTATCGGAAGAAGCAAAAACTCGATTGCAAACAATGGTAGAAACTACAGATGGTTTTAAAATAGCTGAAGTAGATTTAAAATTACGTGGTCCTGGAAATTTGATGGGAACACAACAAAGTGGTGTTTTAAATTTGAAAATTGCAGATGTTGTAAAAGATTCTAAAATACTAGTAGCTGCTAGAAATACTGCTATATCAATTTTACAAGAAGATAGCACTTTGTCTCAAGAAAAAAACCTACCAATAAAACAAGCCTATACAAAAATGACCAAATCATCTAAGATTTGGTCAAATATAAGTTAGGTTTAATTTTTTTTTAATTCTGCCAAGGCTTGTAGTTTTTAGCTTTTGGCCCTGTAACCTTTCTAATTTTAGTATTTCTTGCAAGAACAATTTTATTATCAGATAATTTTCTTTCCCAGATTTTAAGGTTTTTAAATTCTGGACCTTTCAAATCTAATTTTTCAAAACTATTCAAAGTGATTATAGTTGGAACTTTTTTATGTTCCCAATATTTATAATTTTTAGCTTCAGGACCCTGAACCTTTTTGGTGTTTTGTGCAACTGCATTAAAACCAAATAGAACTGCAATAAAAAATAATATTTTTTTCATAAGTATTAGTTTAAAATGATTGATTCTTAGCTAGTACAAATATAAAAAATCTACTTTTTTAAATTGTTAATTTTTTGTGAATTTGGTATTTTTTAAAGTTCAAAATGTTTATTCTTTAATATAAGTTCTTTTAATTATTTAAAAATCTATTTTTTAACATTTAGAATAAAAAAAACCGAGCAACATGCTCGGTTTTAGTTTGTTATGCGTAAAAACTAATGTTTTATTGTTTTGGTGTTGCTTTATCAGCAATAATTCTGGTATCCATATTTGCTACTTCCCAAGCTGTATGAAAAACCAAACGTGTTCTGTTTTCTAACAATTCGTAGTTTATTTTATCTGGAGTGTCAGAAGGTCTGTGGTAATCTGCATGAGTTCCATTAAAATAGAAAATAATTGGAACATTGTTTTTTACAAAGTTGTAATGATCAGATCTGTAATAAAATCTATTCGGATCATTTTCATCATTGTATTTATAATCTAAATTAATATTCATATATTTTTTATTCATTGCTTCAGAAATTGTGTGCAATTCTGTACTTAACTTATCAGAACCAATTAAATATACGTAGTTTGGGTCAGCTTTATGTCTATCATCAATTCTACCAATCATATCAATATTTAAATCACAAACAGTGTTTTCTAGAGGAAAAATAGGATCTACATCTGTATAGTACTTAGAACCTAACAAACCTTTTTCTTCACCTGTTACGTGTAAAAATAAGATGGAACGTTTTGGACCTTTACCATTTTTTGCTGCCATTTGAAAAGCCTGAGCAATCTCTAAAATAGCAACAGTTCCAGATCCATCATCATCTGCACCATTATAAACTTCTCCATTTTTTATTCCTTCATGATCTAAGTGAGCAGAAATAACCACAATTTCATCTGGCTTTTCTGATCCTTTTATAAACGCTACAACATTCTCAGAGTCTTTGTATTTTCCTCTTCTAACATTTTTGTTAATCCATTCTGCTGGAACTTCTTGAAAATAGTCATCACCACCTAAAGGAGAAACAATACCTTCTGAAACATAAAAGTTTTTTAAATATTCAACTGCTTTTTTCTGTCCAGGTTCACCAGTTTCTCTACCTTCAAACTCATCTGAAGCGTAAGTAAATAGATGTGCACCTAAGTCTTTTGCAGTAATTGTTGCTGCATATTTAGCAGCTTGATCTACGTTAGCATCTTCATTAGATGCAGTTTTACTAGAACCACAAGCCATAAAAGCAATTGCACTAGCAACATAAAGTATTTTTTTCATCGATTAAAAAAGTGTTTTTATTGTTGTAAATAAGTATTCAAATGTAACAAAAAGTTACAAGCGCATCAAAATTAATTTTTGTTGATAACAAATTGTTGTAACTTTTTGTTAAAGTTTATAATATTTTTAGGAAATAAATCATCAAAAGCATTCATTTCAATTAATGTTGATGCATCTCCAGAAAATATGGTTTTTTCAGTTAATAAAACTATTTGGTCAGCTAATTGAATAGCTAAGTTTACTTCGTGTGAAGAAATGATAATTGTTTTAGAAGTTTCTGCAACCAATTTTTGTAATAATGAAAATATTCTTAAAGTATGATGCATGTCTAAATGTGCAGTAGGTTCATCTAAAATAATAATTTCAGTATCTTGTGCCAAGGCTCTAGCAATTAAAACACGTTGTAATTGTCCATCACTTAATTCGTAAAATCGATTGTTTTTTAGATGTCCAATTTCAGTTTGTTCTATTGCGATATTAACTTTGTCAATATCATCATTAGAAAGCTTATCAATCCAATTTGTATAGGGTTGTCTTCCAAGTGCAATGAGTTCAAAAACGGTTAATTGACTTTCAGGCAAACGCTCTGTTAAAACCAAACTTAATTTTTTAGAAAGTTCTTTTTCTGAATAACTATTTAAATTTATGTCATTTAAAAATATATTTCCACTAATTGGCTTTTGAACTTTAGAAAGTGTTCTTAATAAAGTTGATTTTCCGATACCATTTTTACCCAAAACACTAATTAATTTTCCTTTCTCCAAAGATAAGTTTACATCAGAAAAAATAATTTTATCCTTTTTTTTCTGCTGATAACCAATCGTTAGGTTTTCGGTTTTTAAGATGGTATTTTTAGCGTTAGTAAAAGTCATTTACACAAATATTTTCTTTTTACGGATTAATAACCAAATTACAATAGGAGCACCAAAAAGTGATGTTATTGCGTTTATTGGTAATGTAAATTCGCTTGTTGGTAATTGTGCAATACTATCACAAATAAGCATAATTATGGAACCTAAAAGAATAACTGCAGGTATTAATATTTTATGATTTGATGTAAAAAAAAGCATTTTTGCAATATGTGGTACAGCCAAACCTATAAAAGCAATTGGTCCTGCAAAAGCTGTGATAACACCTGTTAAAATACTAGTAATTAATAAAATTATATTCCTGTTTTTTTTTACATTAATACCTAAACTTTTAGCGTAATTTTCTCCCAATAAAAAACTATTTAAAGGCTTTATTATTAAAGTAGTTCCTAAAATTCCAATTAGGTAAATACCACTAAAAACTAAAAGCTCATTCCAAGAAAGATTACCCAAACTACCAAAACTCCAAAACAAATATTGCTGAATTTTAGAGGCTTCACTAAAATAAGCTAAAACACTAATAATTGCTGCTGTTAAACTACCAAACATCAATCCTATAATTAAAATAGACATCGTGTTTCTGACTTTATTTGCGGCGATAATTACAGCAGATAAAACTAAAAAAGAACCCAAACTTGCTGCAATAGGTAAAGACCAATTAGAGACTGAGTTCGTTAGAAAAAAACCACCAAAAAGCGATGATCCTAAAATGAATAATGCAACTCCTAAACTTGCTCCTGAAGAAATACCTAAAACAAATGGACCCGCTAAAGGGTTTCTAAACAATGTTTGCATTAACAAACCACAAACAGACAAACCAGAACCGACTAAAATTGCTGTAATTGCTTTGGGTAACCTAAATTGTAAAATAATCGTTTGCCAACTTTCTTTGGATGCAATGCCACCAGATAATGTATTGAAGATATCTTTAAAAGGAATGGAAACAGAACCCAAACTAATATTCATAAAAAACAAAACCACCAACAAAATGGATAGCAGTATAAAGTGTTTTTTGAATGATTTTTGTTCCATTTATAAATATCTGGATAAGTATTGTAAACTTTTATGAATTATTTTTGATACTCTTTTAAGAAGGTAACCAACTTATTTATAGCTAAACCTCTATGAGAAATTTTATTTTTTTCTTCGGAATTCATTTCAGCAAAAGATTGCTCAAATCCTTCAGGTTTAAAAATAGGGTCGTAACCAAAACCTTTTTCTCCTTGTTTTTGTGTTAAAATTTCTCCTTTGCAAATTCCTTCAAACAAAAAATGTTTACCATCTAAATTTAAACAAATAGCTGTTCTAAATTGTGCTTTTCTGTTTTCTTTGGTTTGTAATGCTAATAATAATTTTTGCATATTGTTTTCAGAGTTAGCAGGTTCACCTGCAAAACGAGCTGAATAAACTCCTGGTTTTCCGTTCAAACTTTCAACTTCTAAACCTGTATCATCTGCAAAACAATTGTAGCCAAATGTTTTGGTAATGTAGTTGGCTTTTAATTTTGCATTTCCTTCTAAAGTAGTTTCAGTTTCATCCACTTCATCAAAACAATTAATGTCTTTTAAACTCAATAATTCTATTGAATTTGGAAGCATTTCTTGAACTTCTTTTAATTTGTTAAGATTGTTGGTTGCAAATACGAGTTTCATACTCTATAATTCAAAGTTTAAAATTTAATGTTCAAAGTTACAAAAGTTAAGACACGAATTTCACTAATTTTATAAATCATAATAGATTTTTAAGAGAGATTGAAGTTCCTTCCCTTTGGGAAGGTTAGGATGGGATATTATTCATGATGATAAGGCTCATTTTTTAAAATGGTAAATCCTCTATATAGTTGTTCAACAATAAACAAGCGAATCATTTGGTGGGAAAATGTCATTTTAGATAATGATATTTTTCCACTAGCTTTTTTATAAACAGCATCAGAAAAACCATAAGGACCACCAATCACTAAAACCAACTGTTTAATTCCGGCATTCATTTTCTTTTGAAGATATTTTGAAAACTCGATAGAAGTGTAGTGTTTTCCTTTGTCATCAAGCAAAACCAAAACATCTGTGTTTTGTAATTTAGATAAAATTAATTCTCCTTCTTTTTCTTTTTGTTGAACTTCACTCAAATTTTTCACATTTTTAATATCCGGAATTATCTCTAATTCGAATTTTATATAATGTTTTAAACGTTTTTGATATTCATCAATTAACTGAATCAAATTTTTATTATCCGTTTTGCCAATGGCGAGTAATTTAATTTTCATGGTTACTGTCAGGTCGAGCGCAGTCGAGACCTTATTAAAACCTCTCGACTGCGCTCGAGGAGACAAATATTGTCACAACAAATTTATCAGTTTTAAAACATAAAATCATCAGAACTTCTTAAAAGTTGAAAATCATTACTATTTTTACATCAGAATTAAACTTTATATATGATTTCAGAAGCACAATTTCAACACGAATTAGACCTCATTATAAAAAATGCCATTAGAGAAGATATTGGAGATGGCGATCATACTTCGCTTTCTTGTATTCCTGCAGATGCTGAAGGTAAAGCAAAATTACTTGTAAAAGATGACGGAATTATTGCAGGAGTTGAATTCGCAAAACAAGTTTTTAAATATGTTGATGCAGCTTTAAACGTAGAAACTTTTATAAACGATGGCGAAAAAGTAAAATATGGTGATGTTGTTTTTCATGTTTCTGGGAAATCACAATCCATTTTAATGGCTGAACGTTTAGTGCTAAATGCAATGCAAAGAATGAGTGCTATTGCAACCAAAACTGCATTTTTTGCAGATTTATTAAAAGGCACAAAAACAAAAGTTTTAGACACTAGAAAAACAACACCTGGTATTAGAGCCTTAGAAAAATGGGCAGTAAAAATTGGAGGTGGAGAAAATCACAGATTTGCTTTGTATGATATGGTAATGATTAAAGACAATCATATTGATTTTGCTGGCGGAATTACTGCAGCAATTACAAAAACCAAGAAATATTTAGCAGAAAAAGGCTTAGATATAAAAATAATTGTAGAAGCAAGAAGTTTAGAAGAAATTAAGGAAATTCTTTCTAATGAAGGTGTTTATCGAATTTTAATTGATAACTTTAATTATGAAGATACAAGAAAAGCAGTTGCTTTAATTGGCGATACTTGCCTAACAGAATCTTCTGGAGGAATTAACGAAGAAACCATTAGAAAATATGCAGAATGTGGTGTCGATTTTATTTCATCTGGCGCATTAACGCATTCGGTTTATAATTTAGATTTGAGCCTTAAAGCTATTTAAATGTTTGAACATCATTTTTATAATGAACATTTCAAAAAAATAGACCCAACTGTATCTAAAATCCAGAAAGGTGAATATGATAGCTGTACTTTCGAAAATTGTAATTTTGAAAACATGCATATTTCTAACATTCAGTTTATAGAATGTGAGTTTATCGATTGTAATTTTAGCAACTCCATTGTAAAAGACACTTCCTTTAAAGATGTAAATTTTACAAATTGTAAAATGATAGGAGTAAAGTTTCATGAGTGTAATCCGTTTTTATTGCAGTTATCGTTTACAGATTGTCAGTTGAGCTTCTCATCATTTTATCAATTAAAAACGCCAAATACTATTTTTAAAAAATGTAATTTAGAAGAAGTAGATTTTACTGAGGCAATTATTCATAACAGTATTTTTGAAAATTGTGATTTAAAAAACGCCATTTTTGAAGAAACCAATTTAGAAAAGTCAGATTTTAGAACTTCGTATAACTTTACAATCCATCCAGAAAAAAATCGTTTAAAAAACGCAAAATTTAGTAAAGAAAATTTGTTAGGCTTATTAACAAATTATAAAATTATTGTTGAATGAAAAAAGTAATTGTAAGTATTGTATTTATTAGTTTACTTATTTTTTCTTGTAAAAGAAAACAAGTTGACGTTCCCATTTTTTCATATTCAATTTTAAATGATAGCGTTAAAAATTTCAAATTAAATATAAACGAAAAACAAGCTACTATTTATTATGAATATCTTCATCAAAACGACTCAATTAAAAAATTATATTTAACGTATAATAATGATAAAGATATTTTAATTTCAAATTTAGATACATTTCATTTTAATAAAAAAACGTATAACTCTAAGAGTTTACAATTTAAATTCTATCAAAAAAAAGAAATTAACAATCATAATAGATCTTTAGTTTTTAATGAAAATTATGGTCTTTTAGCTAATTTAGCTTATGGTTCAGATTATTTATTTTTAAAAGATTCTATTTCTAAAACGGATAAAAAATTACTTTTTAAAGCCTTATTTTACGATTTAAATAAAATAGAAACCGATTAAATAAAATTTGCAACTTTGTAATTCTAATAATGACAAAAGAAATAGAAGATAGCTTAGAAAAAATTCCAATTATAGGAATTCTCGTAAAACTTGGAAAAAAAATAAAAATTCCAGGTTTAGAAGGCATGTCTTTATACGACTTATTAGAAATGTATTTTATTGGCATTATTGAAGGAGCTTTAACAACGAGAGCAGGAGGAATTGCTTACAGCTTTTTTATGGCTATTTTTCCATTTCTGTTATTTGTACTCACATTAATTCCTTTTGTTCCAATTGAGGGCGCTCAAGAAGGTTTGTTATCTATTATTTCAGACGTTTTACCACCAAAAACTTTTGATGCAGTAGATTCTGTTTTGGTTGATATTATTAGCAATCAATATGGAGGTTTGCTTTCTTTTGGTTTTATAGGATCTATTTTTTTAATGACAAATGGAGTAAATGCAATTTTTGGTGGCTTTGAATATTCTTATCATGTAAAAGAAGTTAGAAACGTATTTAGAGCGTACTTTATAGCAATGTTAGTATCCATTGTAATTGTAATGTTTTTGTTGCTTTCTGTTATCCTAATCATCTTTTTTGAGTTAATTTTAAAAGACATGGTTTCTTTAGGTTGGTTAGAAGATAACCTAATTTGGATTCAGTTAAGTCGTGGACTCATATTTTTAATCATGATTTTTATTACAGTTTCTATGCTGTATCATTATGGTGTAAAAGAAGCAAAACACTCTCGGTTTTTCTCTCCAGGAGCAGTATTTACAACTATTTTATCAATTTTAACCTTTTATCTATTTGGGTTTTACGTAAACGAATTTGCAAAATATAATGAGCTGTATGGTTCCATTGGTACGTTGTTAATTTTAATGTTATTTATTTGGCTAAATGCCATTATTTTACTTTTAGGTTTTGAGTTAAACGCAACTATATACAGTTTAAGAAGGCAAAATAAAACCTTTGTAACCTCTAAAAAATTATAACTTTTTCACGATATTTGCGCTCGCAATTTATAATTACACGTGTTAAGTTTTAAGTAATTAGTTTTAAAACTACAACTAAAAACTAAAACCCGACATCTAAAAACTATTTAATGAAGCCAAGTATCCCAAAAGGAACCAGAGATTTTTCTCCAACAGAAGTTGCCAATCGTACGTATATTATGAATACGATAAAAACGGCTTTTGAAACTTTCGGTTTTCAACCCATTGAAACTCCAAGTTTTGAAAATTCATCAACTTTAATGGGAAAATATGGTGATGAAGGGGATCGTTTGATTTTTAAAATTTTGAATTCTGGAGATTTTTTAGCTAAAGCTGATGATTTATACGAATTTAAAAATTCTTTAAAAAAACAAATAAATTTAATTATAAAATCAATTGATGAATATATTTCAAATAATAATTTTGGAAAAGACGAATATTATAATTCTGAATTTAAATCAAATGTTTTATTTTACTTAAAAAGTAAAATAGAAGATAAATTTAGTTTGTTAAAAGATGAGTTTGTTATAAAAAACTTACTAGACATAAAATTTACTCATAAGTTTGCAATGAGAGATTTTGATACTGTTAACAAATTAGAAGATTTTCTATACAAAAATAAAAGGTCAGTAAGAATTACTTCTCAAATCTCCGAAAAAGCACTTCGTTACGATTTAACAGTACCATTTGCAAGGTATGTAGTGCAACATCAAAACGAAATTACATTTCCTTTTAAAAGATATCAAGTGCAACCTGTTTGGCGAGCAGACAGACCACAAAAAGGACGTTTTAGAGAGTTTTTTCAATGTGATGCAGATGTTGTTGGAAGTGATTCTTTATGGCAAGAAGTAGAGTTTATTCAGTTGTATGACAACGTTTTTACCAAATTAGGTTTATCAGGAACAACCATTAAAATAAACAACAGAAAAATACTTTCTGGAATTGCAGAAGTAATTGGTGCACAAGATAAATTAATCGATTTTACAGTGGCTTTAGATAAGTTAGATAAAATTGGTCAAGAAAAAGTAGAAGCAGAAATGATTTCTAAAGGAATTTCTGAAGAAGCAATTCAAAAAGTACAACCATTATTTAGTTTTAAAGGTTCTAATTTAGAAAATTTAGATGCTTTAGAAAAAATGTTGCAAACTTCAGAAGAAGGTAAAAAAGGAGTAGAGGAGTTGCGTTTTGTTATAAACTCGGTAACTGAATTGGGTTTAAATTCAGCGAATTTAGAAGTAGATGTTACTTTGGCGAGAGGTTTAAATTATTACACTGGTGCTATTTTTGAAGTTGCAGCACCAAAAGGAGTAAAAATGGGGTCTATTGGTGGTGGAGGAAGATATGACGATTTAACCGGAATTTTTGGTTTAAAAGATGTTTCTGGAGTTGGAATTTCTTTTGGATTAGACAGGATTTATTTGGTTTTAGAGGAATTAGGTTTATTCAAAACAGTAGATTTACCAAAACCAAAAGTGCTTTTTGTTAATTTTGGTGAAAAAGAAGCTTTGTATTCCATGAAAGCAATTACAAAACTGAGAGCAGAAAATGTAAAATCAGAATTGTATCCAGATGCTGCAAAAATGAAAAAACAAATGAATTATGCCAACAAACGTGAAATAGAATTTGTGGTGCTTGTTGGTTCAAGAGAAATGGAAAACCAAGAATTTACGCTAAAAAATATGGTTTCTGGTGAGCAAGATAATTTATCATTAACCACGTTAATTAATAAACTAAAACAATCTTAAACAAACAAATACCTATTAACGCTAAATAAACTGCATATATAACAGTTAAAACAACTTGCCTAAATTTATAGAATTATAGTTAGAATTTATATAAAAACTAAAATAATACATTCTAAACACGTAAATTTGCACTTTAATAAACGATTGAAATGTTTGAATTGAACAGCAAAATGAATGAAGAAAGAATTGATGAAATAGGTGAAAACCATGTGGCAACTTCTGCGGAAAATCCAATAAGACCAGATGCTTTTGATATTTCTGATCAAGAAAAAATAGCTAAAATTGAAGAAAGTGTAAAAGATATTCTGCACACTTTAGGAATGGATTTAACTGACGATAGCATCCAAGGAACTCCTAAAAGAGTTGCTAAAGCATTTATAAACGAAATGTTTATGGGCTTAAACCCTAAAAATAAACCAACAGCTTCCACTTTTGATAATAATTATAATTATGGCGAAATGTTGGTAGAAAAAAACATTGTTGTTTATTCTACTTGCGAACACCATTTGTTACCAATTATAGGAAGAGCACATGTTGCATATATTTCTGGAGGTAAAGTAATTGGATTATCTAAAATGAACAGAATTGTGGAATATTTTGCCAAAAGACCACAAGTTCAAGAGCGCTTAACAATGCAAATTGTACAAGCAATGCAAGAAGCTTTAGGTACTCAAGATGTAGCTTGTGTTATAGATGCAAAACATTTATGTGTAAATTCTAGAGGAATTAAAGATATTGAAAGCTCTACTGTAACATCAGAGTTTGGTGGAAAGTTTAAAGAGAAGGAAACTAAAAAAGAGTTTTTGCAATACCTGCAAATGGATACTCAGTTTTAATTACTTGAACTCATAAAAAAATAAAAATCCGTTTTGATAATCATCAAAACGGATTTTTTTTTATTTTAATTGTAATTCGTAAAATTTACATTTTATTAATAGGGCTAATAATTTTTACATCAGCAAAAGAAATAGCACCTCTAACAACACCATCAATAGTTTTCTTTAAAGCTTCAATTAATTGCATTTTTAATTGCGATTTGTGGTAAATTAAACTCACTTCTCTTGCTGGTGGTGGATTTTCAAATTCACGCAAATGACTTTTATCCAACTCATTTAAGTCTAAAGTATGTAAATAAGGTAGCAAAGTCATACCTAAACCTTCTTTTGAAAGTTTGATAAGCGTATCAAAACTTCCACTTTCTAATTGAAATTTCTTTTTATTGTCAATTTTATGATTTCTGCATAAATTTATAACGCTATCTTTAAAACAATGGCCATCTTCTAACAATAAAATATCTTCCATTTCTAATTCTTCGGAAGTAATTTGTTTGTTCTTAAAAAGCCTGTGATTTTGAGGAATTAAACCAACAAAAGGCTCATAATATAAAGGACGCTCTTTAATAGCTTCATTTTCTAAAGGAGTCGCAGCAATAGCAGCATCTATATGTCCGTCAGTTAATTTTCTAACAATTTCTTCTGTAGTAAGTTCTTGTATAACTAATTTTACTTTTGGATATTTTTTCGTGAAATTGTTTAAAAACATTGGTAATAATGTAGGCATAATCGTAGGAATAATTCCTAATTTAAATTCGCCACCAATAAAACCTTTTTGTTGATGTACAATGTCTAAAATTCTATTGCTTTCATCAACAATTACTTTTGCTTGTTGTACTATTTTTTTACCAACTTCTGTCAATTCAATTGGTTTTTTAGAACGATTAAAAATTTGAACATCAAGTTCGTCTTCTAACTTTTGTATTTGCATACTCAAAGTAGGTTGTGTAACAAAACTATGTTCAGCAGCTACTGTGAAATTTTGGTACTCAGCTACTGATAAAACGTATTTTAATTGGGTAATTGTCATTGTAAATAAGAAATTTTGATAAAGATATTAAAACTATCAATAATAATTATATTAAAAGGAAATTAATTTCTTTTAATTTTGAAATAGAATAAAAATAATAAAATAAATAAAGAAAAAATGATAGAAACAGTTTTAGGTTTAGATAAAAAAGATAGCGCAAATTTAGTAGACAATTTAAATGGATTATTGTCCAATTTTCAAATATATTACCAAAATTTAAGAGGATTGCATTGGAATATCAAAGGAAAAAACTTTTTTGATTTACATAATAAGTTCGAAGAATTATATACTGGAGCACAAGTAGAAATAGATGATATTGCAGAACGTATTTTAACTCTACAAGGCAAGCCTTTACATACTTTTACAGATTATATTAATAACTCTTCTGTACCTGTTGGAAAAGATATTTCTAATGATGAGAAAGCTGTAGAATTGGTGGTAAACTCTCTTTCAGAATTATTAAAAATAGAAAGGGTAATTTTAAATTTATCTGACGAAGCAAATGATGAAGGTACAAATGCAATGATGAGTGATTTAATTTCAGAACAAGAAAAAACAATTTGGATGTTAAACTCTTGGTTGGGTAAATAGTCTGTTCGATTTTAGTTATTGAAAAAGCTTTAAAACACGAAAATGTTTTAAAGCTTTTTTGTTTACATACTATGAGTTTTTAATCTAATAAATAAGAAAAACCAACTTCTAAGCCTATTATATTGTATCCATTATTGGGTGATTGAGTATCAAAGTTTGAAACATGCCCAATATTACTTCCTAAATATAAAATTGTATTTTTTGTAGTTTGATATGTGAAGCCCAAAGAGCCATTTTCAATAAAAGTAAAACCTTTTGCTAAACGTTCTGTTTTAGTATCAATAGTTCCAAAACCTAAACCAATGGTTAATTGAACATGTAGTTTTTTAACTAACTGTTTTTTGACGACAAAACCTAATTCAATTGCATATAAATGCATTGTTTTTAAGGTTGTAAATTCTTCTCTTTTTGCTATATAATTGTCTTCATCTGGAGTTACAAATTGCTCATTCAACAATTGATGTTTCAAAATTTGAAGTTGAGGTTGTATAATCAATTCAAAATTAAAAGATTTCCAAGTTCCTAAATTATAAAATGCTTGTAATTTAAAGGTGTTTGTTGTGTAATAATAATCTTTATCATCAAACAAAAAGTTTTTTTCGTTCGCATTATTATACAAAAAACCAATTTTTTTGGGAATTAGAAAACCTCTTTCAATTTCTTGACTTTGCATTTTAAAAGCAATAAAACAAAGAAATATAAAGAGGCTACTTTTTTTTATCATTTATAATTAGCTAAACATTTTAGCAACTGTTTCTGCTTTTCTGTTTTCAGAATAATCATAAAAACCTTCACCGGATTTTACACCCAATTTACCCGCCATAACCATATTTACTAGTAATGGGCAAGGTGCATATTTTGGATTTTTAAAGCCATCATGCATCACATTTAAAATAGATAAACAAACATCTAAACCAATAAAATCTGCCAATTGTAGTGGACCCATAGGATGTGCCATTCCTAACATCATAACTGTATCAATTTCTTTAACACCAGCAACTCCATTGTAAAGTGTTTCAATAGATTCGTTAATCATTGGCATTAAAATTCGGTTGGCAACAAAACCAGGATAATCATTAACTTCTACAGGAGTTTTATTAATTTCTTTAGATAAATGTACAATTGTATCCATTACTTCATCAGAAGTGTTGTATCCTCTAATAATTTCAACCAACTTCATAATTGGTACAGGATTCATAAAATGCATTCCAATTACTTTATCTGCTCTATTGGTAACTGCAGCAATTTGAGTAATTGATATTGAAGAGGTGTTTGTAGCTAAAATCGTATTTTCATTACAAACTTCATCTAATTCTTTAAATATTTTAGATTTTAATGAAACATTTTCTGTAGCTGCTTCAACAACTAAATCTACATTTTTAGCACCGTCTTTTATGGATGTAAATGTGTTGATATTTTCTAACGTTTTAGTTTTATCAGCTTCAGAAATTTTTTCTTTAGCTACCATTCTATCTAAATTTTTAGAAATAGTAGCAATTCCCTTGTCTAAAGCTGCTTGCGAAACATCAATTAAATGTACGTTATAATTAAATTGAGCAAATGTGTGTGCAATACCATTTCCCATTGTTCCAGCGCCAATTACTGCTATGTTTTTCATATTAAATTGTATTTTTATTTAAATGTTATTTTAAGCTACCAGTCATTTCTTCTGGTTTTACCCAAGCATCATATTCTTCCTCTGTAACATATCCTAAGCGTACAGCTTCTGTTTTTAAAGTTGTTCCGTTTTCATGAGCAGTGTTTGCAATTTCAGCAGCTTTGTAATAACCAATTTTAGTATTTAACGCAGTAACTAGCATTAAAGAATTATTTACCAACTCTGTAATTCTTTTTTGATTTGGCTCAATACCTGCAGCACAATTTTCTTCAAAAGAAGTACATGCATCTCCAATTAATTGAGCAGATTGTAACACATTTGCTGCCATCATTGGTTTAAAAACATTTAGTTCATAATGCCCTTGTGTACCACCAACAGTTACAGCAACATCATTCCCCATAACTTGTGCACATACCATAGTTATAGCTTCTGCTTGTGTAGGATTTACTTTACCAGGCATAATTGAAGAACCAGGTTCGTTTGCAGGAATGATAATTTCACCAATTCCAGATCTTGGACCAGAAGCCATTAAACGAATATCGTTTGCAATTTTATTTAAAGAAACTGCGATTTGTTTTAAAGCACCATGAGTTTCTACTAAAGCATCATGAGCAGCTAAAGCTTCAAATTTGTTTTCTGCTGTTACAAATGGTAAGTCTGTAAATTCTGCAATATATTTTGCAACTAAAACATCATAACCTTTTGGTGTGTTTAAACCTGTTCCTACAGCTGTTCCTCCTAAAGCTAACTGACTTAAGTGTGGTAAAGTGTTTTCTAACGCTTTTAAACCAAAATCTAACTGCGCTACGTAACCAGAAAATTCTTGTCCTAATGTAAGTGGAGTAGCGTCCATTAAATGCGTTCTTCCAATTTTAACAATATCTTTAAAAGCTACAGCTTTGTCATTTAATGTGTTTCTAAGTTTTATAATACCTGGAATGGTAATTTCTTTTAATTTTTTATAAATAGCAATGTGCATTCCTGTTGGAAAAGTGTCATTAGAAGATTGCGATTTATTTACATCGTCATTTGGTTGAATCGTTTTTTCACCTTTACCAATTACTTTTCCTGCGATTTCATGAGCTCTGTTGGCAATAACTTCGTTTACATTCATGTTAGATTGTGTACCAGAACCTGTTTGCCAAATAACTAAAGGAAACTGATTATCGTGTTTACCTTCTAAAATTTCATCACATACTTGTGCAATTAAATCACGTTTTTCTTCAGCTAAAACACCTAATTCTGTATTTGTATAAGCAGCTGCTTTTTTCAAATAAGCAAAACCATACACTATTTCTAACGGCATTGATGCTGGTGAACCTATTTTAAAATTGTTGCGAGATCGCTCTGTTTGTGCACCCCAATATTTGTCTGCAGGTACTTCTACATTACCCATTGTATCTTTTTCGATTCTAAACTTTGTCATTTTATTTGAAATTTTAGGATTACAAATTTACAAAAAGCAGGTAATACTTTATGAACATTTCTGGTGAAATACTGTTGAAAAAAATTAAATTTTGATGGTGAAATCTGAAAATATGTGTTATTTTTGCAATGTTAATTATTCAAATAGAAACAAATGTTAGATTTTTCTCAATTTTCAGGTTTAGTTTTATTCATGTTTATTTTTACAGCTGGTTTTTGGTTGTTAATATTCTTATTAACATTTGTAGTTCCTTATTGGATTGGTGGAACTATCTGGGAAAACTTAAAATTAAAAAAAGAAGCAAAACAAGCTGCTGAAGGAAAGTAGTTTTAAATCATATTTATAAAAAAAACTCGTTCAAATATATTTGAACGAGTTTTTTTATGGGTTTAAATTAGTGCTTTTAATTTTAAAAGCACTAATTTGATTTCTTTCTTAATTTTATCCTTCAAAATCTTCTCCACCACCATCATCTTCTCTATTTTCTCTAAAACTCTTTTTCTTTTGGTTGAATCTGTATACAAAACTCACTCTAAATTGTGGCTCTCTCCATTGAAATTCTGAGTATTGATTTAAAACATTTGGTATTTCTGTAGTTCTTCTACTAATTCTACTGTTAAAAACGTCGCTAAAGTTTAAACTTATTGAAGCTTTTTCATTAAATATATCTTTACTAGCAGCCAAATTTAAACTAAAAACACCTTTGCTTGTAGTTTGTGCATTTTGAGATGGACCTCTATAGTTTGTATTTATTTGTAAATCTGTTTTTCCTGGTAAGGTTATTTTTTGATTTAATCTTATAAAGTATGAGGTGTTTTCAAAATCGAAATTTTGAGTTGTATTGGTTACAGGATTTGTGTAATCACCATCAGTTTTAACTTTAAACAAGTTAAAATCACTATTAATATTCCAAATTTTAAAAGGTCTGTAGTTTAAAGTAAATTCTAAACCAACTCTTTCTTCTGTAGATAAATTTACTGGGAATCTTCTTATAATAGGATCTCCATTATCTGTAATTTCACCAGTATCTTCTTGAATTCTTTCCCAGTTATCTTCACTTCTGTTGTAGTAAATAGAACTGCTTAAAGTAAATTTGTCCCATCTTTTTAAGTAACCAAAGTCAAAAGCATCTGTAATTACAGGGTTTAAATCTACGTTACCACTATAAATGTTACTCTCACTAGATCTGCTTGGAAACGGATTTAAACTTCTACCTCTTGGTCTTCTAATTCTTCTATTATAGCCTAAAGTAATGTTTTCTCCGTCTTTAAATTCGTAGCCTAAATTTATGGTTGGAAATAAATTTCCATAACTTCTTTCATCGGTTATTGTAGCTGTTTCTTGATCAATTTTAATAGATGTGTATTCATATCTTACACCTGCTAATAAAGATATTTTGTTGAATTTTTGACCATATTGAAAATAAGCAGCATTTACAAATTCTTCATAGTTGAATGAGTTATTTAAACCAGTATCTGGAATCAAAGGACCATCAGGAAATACTTGTCTTTCAGCTAAATAAAAACTGTTAAAAATATCTCTATAATTTCCTCTATAACCAGCTTCATACTGAATGTTTTCTCCAACAGGGTGTACATAATCTATTTGTAACAAACCTCTGTTTTCATTTTGATCTTCTATAACTTGTTCTAAATCGTTTAGTAGGTTTGTTTGAGTATCAATTTCTGTAATATTATTGTTTTTGTCTTCTGCCTCTGTTGAATATTGTAAGTTAACGGTTAGCTTTTTACCAGAATCATTAAAATTATTTACATAATCTAATGTATATTGAATTCTTTGTTCATCTTCTCCTTCATTTTCAGTTCTTAATGTTGCTTCATTAATATTTCCATTTGAGTCAAACCTGTCAATGTCGTTTGTATTAACGTCATCATCATTTCCACCATTATAAACAATATTACCAATAATGCTAGAATTGTCTGAAATATAATATTCTGCACCGAAACTGGTAAAAATAGACCTTCCTAATCGTCCAAAATTTCTACGTTCTATAACTTTCGCGTTTTGTGCTGAGGAAGATAAAAAATCTGAATCTGTTGATGCATTTCCTGGTGTTTCATTATACCTGAAACCTGTATTTGTAAAAAGATTCCATTTTTTTGTACGCCAATTTGCGTTAAATGCAGTACCAACTCTTTCAGGAATTCCTAAATCTAATTGTAAAGAACCATTAAAACCTGTTAGTTTATTTTTTCTTAAAATAATATTTAAAATACCAGCTGTTCCTTCAGCATCATATCTAGAAGAAGGCGAAGTAATAACTTCTACTTTTTCAATTGCTTCTGCAGGTATTTGTCTTAAAGCTTCTGCACCGTTTAAACCGACTAAAGCACTTGGTCTACCATCAATTAAAATAGTTACATTTTCATTACCACGTAAACTTACAGTACCTTCAACATCAACTTGAACAGATGGAACGTTTCCTAAAACATCGCTTGCATTTCCACCTCTTATTGATAAATCTTTACCAATGTTAAATATTTTTTTATCTAAGCGAATATCTACAGTTGTTTTTTCTGCTACGATTACTATTTCGTCTAAATTATTCGTGTCTTCAGAAAGTTCAATAGTACCAAAATTCTTGTTTTGTGTAATATTTTCTGCGGGAAATTTTATAGGTTTAAATGAAATAAACTCTATACTGATAAGGTAATTTGCTTTTGGAGTTTCTATATTAAACTTTCCCTTAACGTCTGTAATACCTCCAGATACAGAATTTGTTTTGGTGTTTTTTAAAATAATGGTTGCGTACTCTAAAGGTTGCTTTGTTTTAGCATCAACAACAGTACCTGTTATTTTAATATTTTCTTTTTTTGATGTTTCTTGAGCAAAGAAAGTTGTTGCTATTAATAAACAACATAAAAGCGTAGTAATTTTTTTAGTCAAAACTTAATTATTTATCTAGTTAGTTTTTGTTTGACTGCAAATCTCTACTTTAGTTTAGTTTAATAAGGTTAAAAAAAAGTTAAACAATTTTTTAAAATTGTTATTTAGATGATTTCTATAATATTAGAAGATGGTCTGCCAATAACAGCTTTTTTATTATTAATAACTATAGGTCTTTCAATTAACTTAGGGTTTTGAACCATCGCAGAAATAATTTCTGAATCTGATAGTTCTTTACCCTTAAAGGTTTCTTTCCAAATTTTTTCTGTTTTTCGAACTAATTGAATGGGAGAAATGTTTAATAAATTTATGATTCTTGATAATTCTTTTTCTGTAGGAATTTCTTCTAAGTATTTAATCACCTCAAATTCTTTTCCAGAGTTTTCTAAAATTTCTAATCCTTCTCTAGACTTTCTACAACGCGGATTGTGGTATATTTTTATCATAATTAAGTTTTTTTTTTGAATTGTTTTTCAGCAAATTTAAGATGAAGTTTTTTGTCCATTTAACATTAAATAAGCTTTTAAAAATGCATTTATATTTCCATCCATAACAGCATCTACATTTCCTGTTTCATGAGCAGTTCTTACGTCTTTTACCAATTTATATGGATGCATAACGTAATTTCTAATTTGGCTTCCCCACTCATTTTTCATTTTGTTTGCTTCAATATCATCTCTTGCAGCTTGTTGCTTTTTTAACTCAATTTCATATAATTGAGATTTTAGCATTTGCATTGCAGTAGCTCTATTATCATGTTGAGAACGAGAGTTTGAACAAGAAATTTGTATTCCAGAGGGTTTATGTGATAATTGTACTTTCGTTTCTACTTTATTTACATTTTGTCCTCCAGCACCACTTGAACGAGCAGTAGTAATTTCTATGTCAGCAGGATTTATATCAATTTCTATAGAATCATCTGCAACAGGATATACATAAACAGAAGCAAAACTAGTGTGTCTTTTCGCGTTAGAATCAAATGGAGAAATACGAACTAACCTATGCACGCCATTTTCGCCTTTTAACCAACCAAAAGCATAATCTCCTTCAACTTCTACAGTAACTGTTTTAATTCCTGCAGCATCTCCAGCCTGATAATTAAGCGTTTTTAATTTAAAACCTTGCTTTTCTGCCCACATTGTGTACATTCTAAACAACATTTCAGCCCAATCACAACTTTCTGTACCTCCAGCTCCAGCAGTAATTTGTATTACAGCAGATAAGGCGTCACCTTCATCAGAAAGCATATTTTTAAATTCAATATCTTCTAAAAGAGTTATTGTTTTCTCATATTGATTTTCTACATCTTTTTCTTCAGCTTCACCTTCTTTATAAAAATCATAAAACACATTTAAATCTTCATTTAGTTGAATTATTTTATTGTAATCTTCAACCCACTTTTTTTTAAAACGTAATTCTTTCATTACTGTTTCTGCTGCTTTTGGGTCATTCCAAAAGTCTGGATTTGCCGTTTTTTCCTCTTCGTTGGCAATTTCAATCAATTTTTTATCAATCTCTAAATAAGATTTCAATTTTTCAATTCTTTCAGAAATATCTTTAAGTTGGTCTTGTGTAATCATAGTCACTACAAAAATAAATGAAATTTTAGGAAATCTTCTTTTAAAACACGATTGTTATTTATAGATTTATAGAAAATATTTCAAACATGAAAAAATTACTACTACTATTATTATTTACTTCAATATCAATTAATGGATTTTCACAATTTTTCACCGAGAAAACAGGTGATAAATTTCAAAAAGGAATAACTAAATATGAAGGTTATTTTACTTTTTATTATGATGAAAATAAAGATAAAATCTTTTTACAAATTAATGATTTAGAAAAAGAATTTTTATATGTGCGTTCACTTTCAGAAGGTGTTGGCTCTAATGATATTGGTTTAGATCGAGGACAATTAGGAAGCGGAGTAGTAGTTCACCTAAAAAAAGCAGGTAATAAGATTATGCTAATTCAGCCGAATTTAGATTATCGAGCAATTACGGATAATAAAGAGGAAAAACAATCTGTAAAAGAAGCATTTGCAAAATCTGTGTTGCATGGTTTTGTGATTAAAGAAGAAAAAAATGGTGTTTTTTTAGTAGATGCAACAGATTTTTTTATGCGAGATGCACATGGAGTAGCAAATACTTTAGCACGTAATAATCAAGGAAATTATAGTTTAGACAAAAATAAATCTGCATTTAATTTAGAGAGAACAAAGGCATTTCCTAAAAATATTGAATTTGATGTAATGCTAACTTTTAAAGGATCTCCAAAAGGATACAATATAAGAAGTGTTACTCCAGATGCGAGTTTGGTTACTGTACATCAGCACCATTCTTTTGTAGAATTACCAGATAATAATTACAAACCAAGAGTTTTTCATCCACGTTCTGGAAGTTTTCCAATGTCTTATTTAGACTATGCAACACCTGTAAATCAACCTATTAAAAAACGTTTTATTTACAGACATCGTTTGGAAAAGAAAAACCCGAATGCTAAAATTTCTGAACCAAAAGAACCTATTATTTATTATTTAGATAGAGGAACTCCAGAACCAGTTCGTTCTGCATTACTAGATGGAGGAAGTTGGTGGAATCAAGCTTTTGAGGCAATTGGTTATAAAAATGCTTTTCAAATTAAAATGTTGCCTGAAGGTGCAGATCCTTTAGATGTCCGTTATAATATGGTGCAATGGGTGCATAGATCTACAAGAGGTTGGAGTTATGGAGGTAGTATTTCAGACCCAAGAACTGGCGAAATTATAAAAGGTCATGTTAGTTTAGGGAGTTTACGAATTCGTCAAGATTTTTTAATTGCACAAGCATTACAAGCGCCATATAAAAATAATACTGTAGCAGATGATTTTGCCTTACAAATGGCAATTGCAAGAATAAGGCAATTGTCTGCCCATGAAATAGGTCATACTTTAGGGTTTGCACATAATTTTTCTGCAAGTACAAATGGTAGAGCTTCTGTGATGGATTATCCACATCCAAAATTTAGTTTGAATAACGGTAAAATTGATTTTTCTGATGCTTATGATACAAAAATTGGAGCTTGGGATAAAGTAACAGTTGCCTACTCATATCAAGATTTTCCTGAAAGTGTAAATGAAGAAGAGGAACTTCGTAAAATTTTAGAAAATGCTGCAGAAAACGGATTAAAATATTTGTCAGACCAAGATGCAAGAAGTCAAGGAAGTGCTAGTATTTCTGCTCATTTATGGGATAATGGAGGGAATATTCATGACGAATTGTACAATATTTTAAAAATCAGAAAAACGGCAATTGACAATTTTTCGGCAGACAACATTAAAACAAATGAGCCTTATTCTGTATTAGAAGATGTATTTGTACCGCTTTATTTTTTCCATCGATTTCAAACAGAAGCAACTGTAAAATTGATTGGTGGTTTAGAGTATTCTTATGCAGTAAAAGGCGATAATCAAACCGTTGTAAAACAAGTTTCTGGAACAACAGAAAGAATTGCATTACAAGCTGTTTTACAAACTATTAATGTTGATGAAATTGCGATTCCGAAAGAAAAATTAGAGCTTTTTCCACCAAGAGCAATGGGTTATGGAAGAAGTAGAGAGTCTTTTAGCAGCAAGTTAGGGGTTGCTTTTGATGCATTTTCTGCAGTGGAAACTGCTACAGAAATGACTTTGAATTTATTATTAAATCCTCAAAGATCTTCTAGGTTAATTGCGCATAAAAGTTTGAATAAAAATCAGTTAGGTTTAGAAGAATTAATTGATGAATTGGTAAATAAAACTATCAAAAAAACATATAAAGATGCTTATTATCAAGAGTTACAAAACGTTGTAAATACAAAGGTTTTAGAACAGTTGTTTGCTTTGGGTTCAAATACTTTTTCGTATGCACAAGTAAACGCAATTGTACATTTTAAAATTGATGAAATAAAATCGATTTTAAAAAATGTAAAATCAACAGGAGTTCAAAAAATGTATCACAAAGCAATGATTAAAATGATTGAAGATTTTCAGAAAAACCCTACTTCATTCAAGAAAAACTATGCTCCAAAAATTCCTGATGGATCGCCAATAGGAACAAACTATAAATTTTAAAATGAAAAAAAATATTACAATTGATTTAATTTCAGATACCGTTACAAAACCTACAAAACAAATGTTGGAAGCTATGATTAGTGCAAAAGTTGGTGATGATGTTTTTAAAATGGATCCAACAGTAAATGAGTTGCAAGAAAAAGCTGCAAAAATGTTTGGTATGGAAGATGCCTTGTTTTTCCCTTCAGGAACCATGGCAAATCAAACCGCAATAAAATTACACACACAACCAGGAGATAAATTAATTTGTGATAAATATGCACATGTTTATAATTATGAAGGTGGAGGAGCAGCATTCAATTCTGGAGTTACTTGTAAATTGATTGATGGAAACAGAGGAATGTTTACAGCAAAACAATTAGAAGAGGCAGTTGCAGGAAGAAATGATATTCATGTTCCGTTTTCTAGTTTGGTTTGTATTGAAAATACTACAAATAAAGGAGGTGGAGCTTGTTGGAGTTTTTCTGAATTAGAAAAACTACAAAAAATTTCTAAAAAAAATAACTTAAGTTTTCATCTTGATGGAGCACGTTTATTTAATGCTTTAGTAGCTAAAAATGAAAATCCGAAACAAAATGGAGCATTGTTTGACACCATTTCTATTTGTTTGTCTAAAGGTTTAGGAGCGCCAGTAGGTTCTATTTTATTAGGTAGCAAAGTACATATTGCAAAAGCATTAAGAATTCGAAAATTATTTGGTGGAGCCATGAGACAAGTTGGTTTTTTGGCAGCTGCTGGAATTTATGCGTTAGATAATCATGTAGAAAGATTGGCAGAAGATCATCAGAAAGCACAAGAAATAGGCACTGTTTTAAAGTCAGTACCTTATGTTACAAAAGTGGAAACAATTGAAACAAATATCATCATATTTTATGTAGATGAAAAAATAGGAGCAGATAATTTTATCAATAAAATGAAAGAAAAAAATATTTTACTAACTCCAATGGGTGAAGGTAGAATAAGAATTGTTACACATTTAGATTATACCAATGAAATGCATGAAGTTTTGCTAAAAGAACTGAAAAATTTTTAGAAGTAAAAACGAACAACTGGCGAAAAAGGTGAAGCAAAAACACTTTTGTTTTTATCGTATAAAACATCGTATCTTAAACCAAAAGCAAAACTACCTTGGTTGTATGCAATACCTAAATGTAGCGCTGGGAAATTTGTTCTTACTGAATTATTTGAGTTAAAATCTGTTTGTTTTGCAAAATGGTAATCTAAATCTCCAGAAAATTGAACTCCAAAATTTGTTTGATATAATGATATAATACTAGCGCCGTAAAGATTTGTAGTAAAATCATTAATTTCTGAATATAAATAATTAACACCTGCGCCTAAAGCGAAACCATTATCAAAATTATAAATGGCACTTGGTGAAATACCAATGGTTGTTTGACTTCCAAAACCTAAAGTAAAACCACCACCATATTGTACATGATCCCAAAAATTAGATTTTTGTGCGTAAAAATTTGTAGAAAAAGCTAACAACAAAAAAACAATAATTTTTTTCATAGACTTGTTTTAATTAATACGGTCTAATTTAGCAATTTCTTTATAATTTCTGTTTAGTTTTCTTAATAAAATTCCATAAAGTAACTGGTAGAATAACCACAGTCCACCTAAAATAACCAAAGTTAATACAAGGGTTAACAATACAATTAGTAAAATTTGTTTGGTGTTTAAATCTTCAAACTTTAAGTTAATTTCTGCAGCCATTACTATAAACATAATTAAGGCCATATAACTTAAATTAAAAATCACATAATTTCTTACTGTTTTTCGTGTTTTTATAATTTTTTTCATCAAAACTCTTGTAGAATCTGACGTTGATATTTTTTTATAATTCAAATAAAACATTCCTAAAAAGTAAAAAATAATTACATATGCCAATATTTGAGAATAATGTATAAAGTTTTCTAAACCTATTTTTTTATACTCAGCATAAGCTTCATCCATATCAACAAAAAAGTACATAGAGTTTAAAATTACAAACTCTAAAATACCAATTATAAAAATCCATTTTACAATTGATGATGATCTTGAATGTGCAAGTTTGTAAATTTCTAGTTCAGAAAATTTACTAACTTCTTCTGGTTGATTGTCCCAGGCTTTTTTATAATTTTCTAATAAATCCATAACTATGGGTTTAAAATGTTTTTTAATTTTTCTTTTGCTCTATTCATTTTTACTCTTGCATTTACACTAGAAATACCTAAAGTTTCTGATATTTCTTTATAAGGTTTATCTTCCAAGTATAAAAAAATTAGTGCTTTATCAATATCATTTAATTGATGTACTGCTTTGTACAATGCTTTTAATTGTAACTCTTCTGTATCATCATAATCTGTCGATTTTATTTTAAAAGCGATATCGTCAAAATCTTGAGTTTTTATGGTTCTTGTAGATTTCCTATACAGCGAAATAGCTGTATTCAATGCTACTCTATACATCCATGTACTAAATTTGGAATCTCCTCTAAATTTTGGGTAGTTTTTCCAAACTTGTATAGTAATTTCTTGAAACAAATCATTATGAGCACTTTGGTTTGTAGTATAAAGCCTACAAATTTTGTGTGCAATATTTTGGTTCGCTTCAAAATCCGATAAAAATTTAGCTTCTAAATCTTTCTTCAAATCTGTTTCGTTAGTTGTTAACTTATAAGTAGGTAAAAAATAAAAAATGTTACAATTTTGATAAAAAAAAAAATTGTAACATAAAAATTTTTACATTTGTTGAATAATAAATTATAAAAATTGAACAATATAAAGCAAGATTTTACGATTAAAGACCTTGAAAACATTTCAGGAATCAAGGCTCATACTATACGTATATGGGAAAAACGATATAATTTATTACAGCCTAAAAGAACTGATACCAATATCCGATATTATTCTCATAGTAATTTACAAAAACTATTAAATGTTGTTTTGTTAAACAAAAACAACTACAAAGTTTCTAAAATTGCTAAAATGAATGTCGAAGAAATAAAACTTCAAGCAAGAGAATTGGCATTTGCAGAAGCAATTGATGATGAAGCTATAAATTCATTTAAGTTGGCAATGCTACAGTTTGATAAAGCGTTGTTTAATAATACTTACGACCAATTATTGCATAAAAAAACATTCCGTGAAATTTTTAAAGATGTATTTATACCCTTTTTAGATCATATTGGTTTGTTATGGCAAACAGATACTGTTTTACCTGCACATGAGCATTTTATATCTAATTTAATTGCTCAAAAAATACATATTAACACAGAAAAATTACAATACAGTATTCCTAAATCTAATAAAACATATGTTTTATTTTTACCCGAAAACGAAATTCATGAATTGGGCTTATTATATTTGAATTATGAATTGGTTTTAAGAGGTACTCATACTATTTATTTAGGACAAAGTTTACCATTAGACAATCTGTCTTACTTTTTTGAAAACAAAAGAGAAATCACGTTTGTTACTTCATTAACTGTACAACCTTATGATGATAAGCTTATTCCATATTTTAAAGAAATTGAAGGTGTTTTACAAAATACACATCATAAATTTATAGCAATTGGCTATAAAACAGAGCAATTGAACATAGATGATTTCGATTTTAATCTATCTATTTTTAGTTCGGTAAAAGATGTGTTAAAAGTATTATAATTATTTTTTTAAAAAATTAAACTGTTTAATAATTTAATATATTTGTTAAACAAAAATACATATGAATAAAGAAATACACATCATTGGTTCTGGTTTTTCTGCATTAGCAGCATCTTGCTATCTTTCAAAAGAAGGTTATAAAGTAACTGTTTTAGAAAAAAACGATACTTTAGGAGGTAGAGCTAGACAATATAAAAAAGATGGTTTTACGTTTGATTTAGGTCCTTCTTGGTATTGGATGCCAGATGTTTTTGAACGCTTTTTTGCTGATTTTGGTAAAAAACCTTCAGATTATTATACTTTAGATAAGCTAAACCCTGGTTATGAAGTATATTTTGGAGAAAATTCTTCGCTTAAAATATCAGAGAATTTAAATGATATTTATGAAATGTTCGAAAAAGAAGAAAAAGGAAGTGCAAAACATTTAAAAACCTTTTTAGATTCTGCAAAATCAAACTACGAAACTGCTATTTTAGATTTGGTTTACAAACCAGGAATTTCTCCATTAGAGCTAGTAACTACAACAACTATTGCAAGAGTAACTCAGTTTTTCTCAACAATAAGAAAACAAGTTCGTAAAAACATAAAGAGCAATAAATTAATTCAAATATTAGAGTTTCCAGTACTTTTCTTAGGAGCAAAACCAAGTAATACACCTGCTTTTTATAATTTTATGAATTATGCCGATTTTGGTTTAGGTACTTGGCATCCAAGAGGAGGAATGTACAAGGTAATTGAAGGTATGGTTACATTAGCTACTTCATTGGGTGTACATTTTGAAGTTAATGCAAACGTAGAAAAAATAAATACAGATGCAAATAACAATGTTTCTAGTTTAATAGTAAATGGTAAAACCATTGAAACGAATTTAGTTTTAAGTGGTGCAGACTATCATCATACAGAAACATTATTAGATGAAAATTTAAGACAATATTCAGAAAAATATTGGAGTAAAAAAATATTTGCACCATCATCATTACTGTTTTATGTTGGTTTTGATAAAAAAATAAAAAATGCTAGCCATCATACATTGTTTTTTGATACAGATTTTGATTTGCATGCTGAAGAAATTTACGACAATCCAAAATGGCCAACAAATCCATTATTTTATGCTAATTTTACTTCTATGACAGATGTAACATCTGCACCAGAAGGTAAAGAAGCTGGCTTTTTCTTAATTCCGTTAGCACCAGGTATTGAAGATACAGAAGAGTTAAGAGAACAATATTTTCATAAAATAATTGATAGATTTGAAAAGCTTACAAACCAAAAAGTGAAAGAAAATGTATTGTTTAAAAGCTCTTTTTGTGTTAAAGATTTTAAAGAAGAATACAACTCATATAAAGGAAATGCTTATGGAATGGCAAATACTTTATTGCAAACTGCGTTTTTAAGACCAAATATTAAAAGCAGTAAAGTAAATAATTTGTATTTTACAGGGCAATTAACAGTTCCAGGTCCAGGAGTTCCACCAGCATTAATTTCTGGTAAAATTGCATCAGAACTAATAAAAAAAAGTAAATAAAATTTATGAAAGAGTTATTTGATAAGGTTTCTAATGATTGCAGCAAGTTGGTGACTGAGAAATACAGCACCTCTTTTTCAATGGCTGTAAATACATTGTCACCAAAAATTAGAACAGATATTTACAATATTTACGGTTTTGTTCGTTTTGCAGATGAAATTGTAGACACTTTTCATGATTTTGATAAAGAACTATTAATGGCGCATTTTGAGCGTGATTATTATATGGCAAAAGAACAAGGAATTAGTTTAAATCCAATTTTAAACTCATTTCAGCAAACAGTAGCACGTTATAATATTCCTGACGAAATGGTGCAGGCTTTCTTAAAAAGTATGAAAGCAGATTTACACAAAACAGAATATACAACAAAAGCAGAGTATGATGAGTATATTTATGGTTCTGCAGATGTTGTTGGTTTAATGTGTTTAAAAGTTTTTGTAAACGGAGATGACACAAAATATGAAGAATTAAAAGATGCTGCAATGCGTTTGGGATCTGCTTTTCAAAAAGTAAATTTTTTAAGAGATTTAAAAGACGATTTTGAGCTTTTAAACAGGTCTTATTTTCCAAACATCGATTTAGGAAAATTAGATACCGCCTCAAAACAATTAATAATAGATGAAATTGAAGCCGATTTCGATTATGCGTTTAAAAACGGAATTTTAAAATTACCTAGAGAAGCAAAATTTGGAGTGTATATGGCTTACAGATATTACAGAAGATTATTAAAAAAATTAAATAAAGTACCTTCAGAAAAAATTATGGATACTAGAATTAGAATCTCAGATCCAATGAAAATTAATCTTTTAGCAAGAAGTTACGTTAAATACAAATTGAATATAATATAATGATTTACGCTTTAATTACTTTAGCTGTTTTTTTAACTATGGAAGGTGTAACTTGGCTTACACACAAATATGTAATGCACGGTTTTGGTTGGTTTTTGCATGAAGATCATCATGAACCTGGATATCCTCACGTGTTCGAAAAAAATGATGCTTTTTTTATAGTATTTGCAGTACCAAGTATGGCATTATTTTATTTTGGAACCTACACAGCTCATACCTATTTATTTTTTATTGGTTTAGGTATTTTATGTTATGGTATTGCCTATTTTTTAGTGCATGATGTTTTAATTCATCAACGTTTTAAATGGTTTAAAAACACCAACAATAAATACTTAAAAGCGTTAAGAAAAGCCCATAAAGTACATCATAAAAACATGGGAAAAGAAGATAGTCAATGTTTTGGTATGCTGTTTGTCCCTTTAAAATACTTTAGAGAACAAAAATTAATTTAACTTTTTTTGGGCGTTTTAACAGGCTTTTCGTTGCAATCTTTTGCCAGAAAAAGGCAAAAGGATTTCCACTGCAATCCTTAACGCAGCTTGTTTATTAACAAAAGTGATGTATCATAAATAGTTTAAAACATAAAAAAAATCCTTCTAGTTATTAAACCTGAAGGATTTTTTTATGAATAAAATAACGTATTGAAAAATTATTTAGGATATTTCTCCGCAATTTTATCCAACCCTAAATTGTGGATGCTACCTAAATGAGAGTGTTGCTTTCCTAAGTCTGGTTTATAAGTTCCTTCTTGAACTTGACTTCCAATTTTTTGATAAGCTTCTCTAAATGACATTCCTTCAACCACCAAATTATTGATTGAATCTACTGTAAATAAATATTGATATTTCTCATCATTCAAATCGATATCTTTTACAATCACTTGTTGTATTGAGTAATTAAAAATGTCTAAAATATCTTTTACATCTTCAAAAGCAGCAATAATATTTTCTTTTAATAACTGAAAATCTCTATGGTAACCTGTTGGCAAGTTATTGGTAATCAATAACATTTCAGAATGTAAAGCCTGAATTTTATTACATTTTCCTCGAATCAATTCAAACACATCAGGATTTTTCTTGTGAGGCATAATGCTACTTCCTGTGGTTAATTCATCAGGAAAAGAAATAAATCCAAAATTCTGACTCATATACAAACAAACATCCATAGCAAAACGAGCCATTGTGTTACACAAACCTCCTAAAGCAGCTGCAATAGAACGTTCACTTTTTCCTCTGCTTAATTGTGCAGCAACTACATTATATTTTAAGGTTGCAAAATTCAATTCTTTAGTTGTTAATTCTCTATCAATAGGGAAGGAACTTCCATAACCAGCAGCAGAACCTAAAGGATTTTGATCTACCACTTTTGACACTGCATTTAGTACATAAACATCATCAATTAATAATTCTGCATAAGCAGAAAACCACAATCCAAATGATGATGGCATTGCTACTTGCAAATGCGTATAACCAGGTAACAAGCTGTCTTTATGAGTTTCAGCCAAACTTAACAAGGTATCAAACAACGTTTTTACTTTATCATTTACAATGGCTAAATTCTCTTTATAATACAATTGTAAAGCCACTAAAACTTGATCATTTCTAGAACGAGCAGTATGAATTTTTTTACCAACTTCACCTAATTTGTTGGTCAATTCCCATTCAATTTTAGAATGTACATCTTCAAAAGAAGGTTCAATTACAAAATCTCCATTTTCAATGTCTGTTGCTAATTCTTGTAATCCTTTTTTTAGGTCAGCTAATTCATCAGTAGTAATAATACCAATAGAATCCAACATTATTGCGTGTGCTAAAGAAGCTTGCACATCATATTTTGCAATGTGTATGTCAATTTCTCTGTCATTACCTACAGTAAAATTTTCTATTTGTTTGTCTATTGAAAATCCTTTATCCCAAAGTTTCATATTTTCTTAGTTTTTGGTTTTTGGTTTTTGGTTTTTAGTTGGAGCTTTAAAACTACTAACTAAAAACCATTAACCATCAACTATTTTTTAATTACTCGATTCAACAATTCCACATAAATCTGTATTCCTTCTTCAATTTCCGATAAATAGATAAATTCATCTGCAGAATGAGAACGTGTGCTATCTCCTGGACCTAACTTTAAAGATTGGCAAGATAACACAGATTGATCAGACAACGTTGGTGATCCATAAGTTGTTCTTCCCATAGCAATTCCAGCTTTTACCAAGTCGTGGTTAATTGAAATAGAAGAGGAGTTCAATCGTAAACTTCTTGGAGTTATTTTACTACAAGGTGACTGTTCTTGCAAAATGTCCGCAATTTCTTGATTGGAATAGGCATCATTTACACGAACATCAACTACTAAATCTACGTGACCAGGAACTACATTATGTTGTGAACCTGCATTAATTTGAGTGACTGTCATTTTTACATCACCTAAAGCATCTGAAGATTTTTCAAACTTAAAATCTTTAAACCACTGTAAAACTTCAATGGTGTTGTAAATGGAATTGTTATCATTTGGATGTGCTGCGTGACTTGGAGTTCCATCAACTTGCGCATCAAAAACTACCAAACCTTTTTCTGCAACTGCTAAATTCATTAAAGTAGGTTCACCTACAATGGCCACATCAATATGAGGAATTATAGGTAGCATAGAGTTTAACCCATTATTTCCACTGTTTTCTTCTTCTGCAGAAGCTACAATAACCAAATTGTATTTTAAATTGTCTTGTGCATAAAAATTGGTAAACGTTGCGATTAAAGAAACCAAGCAACCACCTGCATCATTACTTCCTAAACCGTATAATTTACCATCTTTTACAATTGCTTTAAAAGGATCGTTTGTGTATTTTGAATTTGGGTGTACAGTATCGTGATGAGAATTTAACAACAAAGTAGGTTTGCTTTCATCAAAATATTTGTTGGTTGCCCAAATGTTATTTTTTGTTCTTTTAAACGGAATTTGGTATTCTTTAAACCATCCTTCAATTAATAACGCAGTGTTTTCTTCTTCTTCAGAAAAAGATTGTGTTTCAATCAAATTCTTTAAAAGTGCTATTGCGTCTTTTGTTAATTTTTCTAAGGTCATAATTATAAAGTGATTGTTGTAAACAACTCGTTTTCTTTGGTTAACATAGATGTATTTCCAATATGTACTTTTTGTACACCATTTTTTAAAGCATCAAAACAATTGTCTAATTTAGGAATCATTCCATCAGAAATAACTCCATTTTTTAATAATTCTTGATAGGTTTTTGAGTTGATATGTTTAATGACAGATGCTTTATCATCAAAATCTTGTAAAACCCCATTCAATTCAAAGCAATAATAAATTGAAGTATCATAAAGTTCACTCATTCCTACAGCAATTGTACTTGTAATGGTATCTGCATTTGTGTTTAGTAATTGTCCTTTTCCATCGTGAGTAATCGCACAAAAAACGGGTGTAAAATCCGCTTGAATTAATTTGTCAATTGAATTATTTGCCACTTTTTTCACATCACCTACAAAACCAAAATCAATTTCTTTTACAGGTCTTTTATCAGATTGAATACTGTTGATATCTGCACCTGTTAACCCAATAGCATCAGTACCTAAAGCTTGTAGTTTTGCAACTATATTTTTATTGACTAATCCACCATACACCATCGTAATTACTTCTAAAGTTTCAGCATCAGTAATACGTCTTCCATTTACCATTTTAGACTCAATACCTAATTTAGTGGCAATATGAGTTGCTCTTTTTCCACCTCCGTGAACTAAAATCTTTTTTCCTTCTAGATTAGAAAATAGTTTTAGAAATGCATGTAAAGAAGTTTCATCTTCTATGATATTTCCACCTATTTTTATGATTGATAGTTTTTCCATTTGTCAGCTATTTGCTATTTGCTTTTAGTCGTTAGCATCTAATTGCTAAAAGCTAAAGGCTATAAGCCATTTATAAATCTTCTAATATTTTTTTCAATACCAATTGTGCTGCATATGTTCTGTTATTTGCTTGTTCAATAACCAATGAGTTTTCTCCATCTAAAACTTCATCAGCAACCACAACGTTTCTTCTTACAGGCAAACAGTGCATAAATTTTGCGTTACCGATTTTTTTATTGGTAATCATCCAATCTAAATCGGTTTTTAAGACTTTTCCATAATCTTCATAAGAACTCCAATTTTTAGCGTAGATAAAATCAGCATTTTTAAAAGCCTCTTTTTGATTGTGGTAAATAGGTGTGTCTTTTGTGATTTGTGAATTCAAATTATATCCTTCAGGATTTGCAATTACAAAATCAACATCCATTTTTTGCATTGCTTGTACAAAGCTATTTCCAACTGCGTGAGGTAATGCTTTAATATGTGGCGCCCAACTTAACACTACTTTCGGTTTCTTTTTGGTTGTGTTCTCTGCAATTG
Organism: Polaribacter aestuariivivens; assembly: GCF_005885675.1. GTDB lineage: Bacteria > Bacteroidota > Bacteroidia > Flavobacteriales > Flavobacteriaceae > Polaribacter > Polaribacter aestuariivivens. The sequence goes on along the minus strand of NZ_VANR01000002.1, from coordinate 518,182 downwards.
TAATGGCATCAGTTAAACCTTGTAAAGGATGACTAGTAGCACTTTCCATATTTACAATTGGCACAGAAGCAAATTTCGCAAAAGAATTCAAGACTTGCTCAGATTCGTCTTTTACTTTATCAGTCAATGTTGGAAAAGCTCTTACTGCTATTACATCACAATATTGAGAAACTACAGCTGCAGCTTCTTTTATGTGTTCTGCTGTGTTACCATTCATAACAGTACCATCACCAAATTCAATTCCCCAAGCATCACCAGAAACATTCATTACAATTGGATTCATTCCTAAATTTAAAGCGGCTTTTTGCGTGCTTAAACGCGTTCGTAAACTCGAATTAAAAAACAACAATCCCAAGGTTTTGTTTTTCCCTAATTCGAAATTTGCTAATGGATTTGCTTTAATTTCTCTGGCCTCTTCAATCCAAGAATTGATATTGTCGATATCGTTTATATGTGTATAATTTTTCATATTTCCAAAATAGATTTCGACTGCGCTCGACCAGACATAAAGCTGTCTCCTCGAGCGCAGTCGAGAGGTTTTAATTCTCTAATATTTCCAACTCACTTTTTAATGCTGTAAAAAACACATCTATATGTTTCTTTTGAACTGTTAAAGAAGGTAAAATTCTTATTAAATTAGGGTTTTTTGCACTTCCAGTAAATATTTTGTGGTTGTAAATCAGTTTTTTACGTAATTCTGCAATAGGAAAATCAAACTCTAAACCTAACATTAATCCTCTTCCTTTTAAATTTTTTAATTGTGGAATTTCCTTTGATTTTTCAATAAAGTATTTTGAAATTTCTTTCACATTTTCCATCAATTTCTCTTCTTTGATTACATCTAAAACCGTTAAAGTTGCAGCGCAAGCTAAGTGATTTCCGCCAAAGGTAGTTCCTAACAAACCAAAAGATGCTTTAATAGAAGGATGAATTAAAATACCACCTACAGGAAAACCATTTCCCATTCCTTTTGCAATAGATATAATATCTGGAGTTACATTAAATTTTTGAAAAGCAAAAAAATCGCCAGTTCTACCAAAACCAGACTGAACTTCATCTGCAATAAAACACGTATTGTATTTTTTACACAATTTATCAGCAGTTTCGTAAAATTCAGCAGTACTTTCATCTAAGCCACCAACACCTTGAATAAATTCTATTATAACAGCACAAACATCGTTTTTAGCTAATGCTTTTTCCAAACCAACTAAGTCACCTAATTCTAAAATTTCAACTTCCTGTTGTGCGTTTAATGGTGCAATAATTTTTGCATTATCAGTTGCAGCAACTGCAGCAGAAGTTCTACCATGAAAACTATTTTTAAATGCAACTACTTTTTTCTTGTTTGTGTGAAAAGAAGCGAGTTTTAAAGCATTTTCATTGGCTTCTGCACCAGAATTACACATAAATAATTCGTAGTTTTTACAGCCTGAAATTTCCTCTATTTTTTCTGCTAACTCTTCTTGTAGCGGATTTTGAATAGAATTGCTATAAAAGCCCATTTTTGCAACTTGTTCACTAATATTTTTCACATATTTAGGATGTGAATGTCCAATAGAAATTACAGCATGACCTCCATACAAATCTAAATATTCAATATTATTTTCATCATAAACATATACATCTCTTGCCTTTACAGGAGTGATGTCGAACAACGGATATACATTAAATAAGCTCATTATATTTGTTCTTTTTTAATATTGTTAATTTTATTGAAAGAAGCCACCATTCCTTGAATCAAAGAAGAACTTAAACCTTTGTGTTCCATTTCATTCAAACCCTCAATAGTACAACCTTGAGGAGTTGTAACTCTATCTATTTCTTCTTCAGGATGATTTTCATTAGTAATTAATAAGTTTGCAGCTCCTTCACTTGTATACATAGCCAATTCTTGAGCTTCTTTTGCATCAAAACCTAATTGAATTGCAGCTTGGGTAGTTGCTCTAATTAAGCGCATCCAAAAAGCGATTCCACTTGCACAAACCACAGTTGCAGCTTGCATTTGCGACTCAGGAATTGCCAACGAATGACCTAATCTGTTAAATATTGCTTCTGCAAGTTGAATTCTTTTTTTACCTTGTTCATTACTACACAAACAAGTCATTGATTTTCCAACAGCAATTGCTGTATTTGGCATCGCTCTAATAATAAATTTATCTGCACCAACTTTTTCTTCAATTTTAGGAATTAAGAAACCTGTAATTGTTGAAATTAACACATGTTTTTCGGTTAATATTGGTTTTATATCTTCCAGAATTTGTTCAAAATGAGCAGGTTGCACTGCAAATATTAAAACATCAGAATTTTTTACAGCTTCTTTATTGTCAGTTGTTAAGAACACGTTTTTGTATCCGTCGAATTCTGCAATTCCGTCTAAATTTCTTTTGGTTAAGTACAAAGAGGTAATTGCGTTGTTGGTAATTAAACCTTTTGCAATAGATTTGCCTAAATTTCCTGTTCCTATGATTGCTATTTTCATAATTTTTGGTTTATGGTTGTTAGTTATTGGTTTTTGGAGGTTTTACAACAAACCAAAAACCATCAACCAATTATTAAAAATAATTTGCTTTTAAATTAATTCCTGTAGTTTCTTCAAAGCCAAATAGTAAGTTCATATTCTGAATTGCTTGACCAGAAGCACCTTTTAATAAATTATCAATTGTGCTTGTAATCAATAATTTGTTGTCATATTTCATTAAATGAATTAAGCATTTGTTGGTATTTACGACTTGTTTCATGTGAATTTCATCATCAGAAACAAACGTAAAAGCCGCATCTTTGTAAAATTCTTTATAGATTTTTTTTGCATCATCTACACTTCCATCATATTTTGTATACACAGTTGCAAATATTCCTCTAGAAAAATTTCCTCTGTTTGGAATAAAAATAACATCATCATTATAACCACTTTGTAATTGATTGATTGTTTGGTTTATTTCGCCCAAATGTTGATGTGTAAATGCTTTATAGTGAGAAAAATTATTATCTCTATACGTAAAATGCGTAGTTGCAGATAATGAAGTTCCTGCACCAGTAGCTCCAGTCACAGCGTTAATATGAATGTCTTTTTTTAACAATCCCTTTTTTGCCAAAGGTAAAATTGCCAATTGTAAAGCAGTTGCAAAACAACCAGGATTTGCAATATGTTTAGCAGACTTTATAGCGTTTTTTTGTAATTCTGGTAAACCGTAAATAAATTCTTTATCACCGAAATTTTTATTGGCAGTTAATCTGAAATCATTACTTAAATCGATGATTTTTGTATGATCTGAAAACGAATTTTTCTCCAAAAATGCTTTTGAATTTCCATGGCCTAAACACAAAAATAAAACATCTACATTTTTGTTAATTTCCGAAGAAAAAACAATTTCTGTGCTTCCAATTAAATCTTGATGCACTTTATATAATTTATTACCAGCATTTGAGGTACTGTACACAAAATTGATATTTGTTTCAGGATGATTCAATAATAATCGTATTAATTCTCCTGCTGTATAACCTGCACCACCTATAATTCCTACTTGTAACATAGTTATTTATTTACTTGTTGATAAATTTTATTCTGATTTCCTAAAATTTTGATAAACCCTTTGGCATCGTCTGCTGTCCACGCTTTATTTTCTTCACCATACGTACTAAACTTGCTAGACATTAAATCGTGGTTAGAAACAATTCCGTCTAAAGTAAAATGATAAGGTTTTAATGTAACTGTAACGTCACCTGAAACCATTTTTTGCGAACTTTGTAAAAATGCTTCAGTATCTCTCATCACAGGATCTAAATACTGACCTTCATGCAAATGCATTCCGTAAAAACTCGATAAATATTCTTTGTGTTGCAATTGCCACTTTGTAAGCGTATGTTTTTCTAATAAATGATGTGCTTTTACCGTAATTAAAGCAGCAGCAGCTTCAAAACCAACTCTTCCTTTTGTACCAACAATAGTATCACCCACATGAATATCTCTACCAATTGCATATTTTGATGCAATTTCATTTAAGTTTTCAATATTTATTTCAGGTTTATTTTTTTGACCATTTAAAGCTACAAACTCACCATTTTTAAATGTTAGTGTTACTTTTTCTTCTCCATTTTTTTCTAATTGAGAAGGATATGCTTCACTTGGTAACGGTTTTTCTGACTTTAAAGTTTCAACTCCACCAACACTTGTTCCCCAAAGTCCTTTATTTACAGAATACTTCGATTTCTCCCAAGGCATATCAATTCCTTCAGCTTTTAAATAATCTATTTCTTCTTGTCTTGTTAATTTTCCATCTCTAATTGGCGTAATAATTTTAATTCCAGGAGCCAAAGTTTGAAATATCATATCAAAACGAACTTGGTCGTTTCCAGCACCTGTACTTCCATGCGCAATATATTCTGCATTTATACTTTTTGCGTATTCTATAATTTCTATGGCTTGAATAATTCTTTCAGCACTTACAGAAAGAGGATATGTACTGTTTTTTAATACATTTCCAAAAATTAAATATTTTACTACTTTGTTATAAAATGTTGCAACTGCATCAATATTTTTATAAGTAGAAACACCCATTTTATAGGCATTACTTTCTATGTTTTTAATTTCTTCTTTAGAAAAACCACCTGTGTTTACACTAACTGCGTGTACATCATATTCTTTAGATAGGCTTACTGCACAATATGAAGTATCTAAACCACCACTGTATGCAATTACTAATTTTCTTTTATTATTTGACATTTTTATCTTTTTTTAGAAACAAGTTCTGTTTTATTTTTTTTAATCTTTTAAAAACGTTTTCTTTTACTTCTTTGTAAGGCTTGTTATCGTTTGCTTTTGGATCAAATAGCATTCCTGTACACAAACACATTTTTTGCTCAGTTCTGGTTAAAACATCATAATTCTTGCAGGTTTGGCAACCTTTCCAAAAAGATTGATCGTCTGTAAGTTCAGAAAAAGTAACAGGTTTGTAGCCTAAATCACTATTTAGTTTCATAACAGCTAAACCAGTGGTAATACTAAAAACTTTAGCATCAGGAAATTTTGTTCTTGAGTGATTAAAAATTACTTGCTTAATTTGTTTGGCTAAACCTAAATTTCTAAAATCAGGATGAACAATTAAACCAGAATTAGCAACAAATTTTCCATGACCCCAAGCTTCAATATAACAGAAACCTGCAAATTTATCGCCTTCTAAAGCAATAACAGCGTTTCCGTTTTCCATTTTGGTAATAATGTATTCGGGTTTACGTTTAGCGATTCCTGTTCCTCTAACTTGAGCCGCTAACTCTATAGTTTCGCAGATAATTTCTGCGTAAATGCTATGAGATTTATCAGCAATTACAATTTGCATTGTATTGGTTTTTTAAAAATGAATGTATTTGATTTTTTATGTTGTAGTGTAGAATTGGACTCACCTAATTCCATAATTTATAAAACACCCAAAGGGCGAATTAAAAAAAAGCGGCGCACAAATTTCCTATTATGAGAAATAATTTGGTTTTGATTGCTTTTGATGTTTGTTGTGTGATTGTAATACATGATAAAAAATAAAATAATAGTGTCCCTTTTAATTTCGAAGCTATAGAATTAGCGAATTATGCTGCGATTGCGCAACATGGGTACCATAGTAAAAGTTTTATTTTTTGTAGTAAACATGATGTAAAAGTATATTTTTTTTTTAATTGAAGATGAAAAATAATGTCTTTTTTAAAACTTTTATCATTTTATTAAAAAAACATTTTATTATTTGCTAATTCTTTAGCAAACACTTTTATTCATCTCTTTAAATTATAGATTATGTTTTCTTTAGAATTACTTAAACATCGTAAAATTAGTGAAATGTGCACTTGTAAATTTTAAAAGTTACAGTTCGTCTTGAAAAAAATACAGTTGGGTATTTTTTAATTTAAAAAAGTAGTGTTGTATCGCATCTTTGTACCATCAATAACATTTAAAAACAAATATTATGAAATTTTTAATTCCAATTTTAGTAGTAATGATGGTATCAATTACAAATGCTGTAACTGCACAAAACACAAAAACAATTACTGTAACTGTTGTAAATGCAACTTCAGATACAGGTGAAATAGGTTTTGCATTATACAATAAAGATAATTTTATGGGAAAACCTATTGAAGGAAAAAGAAGTGAAATTGTAGATGGAAAAAGTACTGTTGTTTTTGAAAACGTTCCTTCAGGAGTATATGCAGTAACTTGTTATCATGATAAAAACAACAATAATAAAATGGATTTTTCTTCCAATGGAATGCCTTTAGAAGATTATGGTGCTTCTAATAATGTAATGGCTTTTGCTCCGCCAACATTTGAAAATGCAAAGTTTACTTTGAAAGATGAAGATTTAAAATTAGAAATTAAATTTTAGTAAATTACGCTAAAATAGTGTAGGAATTTATCCAATATAAGAACATGAAACATCAAGAAGTTTACAACATAAAAAGCGTTAAAAAAGCAGCCATATTGTGCTTGAAAATGACTATAATTTTTGGAGTTGTATTTGGTGTGCTTTTCGGCCAAAGAACGTTAGAAGGTATTGCTTGGTCATTTGTAATTTCTGGAATGTATTCTTATGGATTGGGTTTTGGTAACGGATTTATTAACAACTATTTGTCTTCTAAATGGAGTTGGATAACACAAACAAACCAAAGAGTTTGGGCAGGAATTATAGCTACAGTTTTATACACAGTTCCTGCAGTTTTATTGATTGATTATGTTGTTTTTGTAGTTTTAAATAATTTAGATTCTTCTAAGTTTTTTAATGGAACATATCTTTTATTGCATCTTTTTTATATCATTCTCTCTTTAGGAATTTCTACATTTTTACATGCTAAAGATTTTATGCAGAATTGGAAAACTGCAATGACAAAAGAAACTACTAAACAAGAAATTGTTGCAAAAACGGAAACAGCAAAGTTCGAATCTTTAAAAAATCAATTAGATCCGCATTTTTTATTCAATAGTTTAAATGTTTTAACGAGTTTAATCGGCGAAAACCCCAATCAAGCTGAAAGATTTACCACAAAACTCTCCAAAGTTTACAGGTATGTATTAGAGCAAAGAAATAAAGATTTGGTACCTATTGAAGAAGAATTAAAATTCGCAAAAACGTATATGGAATTGTTAGGTATGCGTTTTGAAGATGCAGTGAAATTTAACATTCCAGAATCTATTGATAATAATGAGTTGAAAATTGTGCCTTTATCATTACAGCTTTTATTAGAAAATGCCGTAAAACACAATGTGGTTTCCACGTCTAAACCACTAACAATTAGTATTTATCAAGAAGATAATTATCTAATTATAGAAAATAACATCAACCCAAAAGAAGCCATAGGGAAAAGTACCAAAGTTGGCTTGCAAAATATTGCTGATAGATATGGATTGATTACAAATAAAGGCGTGAAAATAGAAAACAATAATAAAACATTTAAGGTGAGTTTACCTCTCTTGATTAAAATGAATAACAGTATGTACCCAGATAATTTAGAAAACAGCAAATATATTAGAGCAGTAGAAAGAGTTGAAAAATTAAAAGAATTTTATCAGAATTTAGCTTCTTATTGCTTGGTAATTCCTTTTTTAATTTTTATTAATTTAAGATTCTCTCCAGGATTTCAATGGTTTTGGTTTCCCGCTTTTGGATGGGGAATAGGTTTGACTTTTCATTTTTTAGAAGTAAATAATTACAATATTTTCTTAGGTAAAAATTGGGAAGAGAAAAAGATAAAAGAAATGATGGAAAAAAATAATACTCGTAAATACAATTAAAATGAAACAAGATTTTTTGAAAGAGCAACAAGAATATATCAAAGCAAAAAAAAAAGGTAAAAGAAATAAAAGATTTTTACATGCATTTGGTAGTAATGATTTTTGCATTACCAATTGTTATCACTGTAAACTTGCTATTTGTACCGCATTTTCACTTCTTCTGGTTGGCTGCATTCGGAATGTTATTTTCAGTAGTTATTCACTGGTTGCAGGTATTTGGATTTTCTAAGTTAGGTTTAGGAAATGACTGGGAAGAAAATAAAATTAAACAAATAATGAAAGAAAATGGAAAGAATAGATAATTATAAAAGCAATTACGCAGAAGAACATAAATACTTATTAGCAAAAAAAAGAGTAGAAAAAATAAAAGGTTTTTACATCCATTTTGCAGTGTATATCATTGTAAATATATTTATTAGCACCATTATAATTTATGGTTTAACAAATGATAGTGATGGAGAATATGGTTTTCAAGACGCAATTACTCATTTTGGTACTTACTCTACTTGGTTATTTTGGGGAATAGGATTGTTTTTTCATTGGTTAGGAGTTTTTGGAACCAATTTATTCTTTGGAAAAGACTGGGAAAAAAAGAAGATTGAACAATATATGGATGATCGTAAATTTTAATCAATTTTAAAATGGAAAATTATATAGAAAATACTGCCTATAAGAAAGCAGCAAACAATGTAAAAAAAATAAAAAATTTTTATAATCACTTACAACTATTTGTAATTGTAATGTTTGCAGTAGTTCTTTTTTATGGCACAATTATTACTTTTTTTGAAGCTCGTATTTCCAATTTAAATTCATTAAAATGGATAAAAGCAAATATTTGGATCAACGCACTATTATGGTTTTTTGGGTTGATTATTCATGGAATTTATGTATTTAAATTTAAAACGGATTTTATGGATAAATGGGAACAGAAAAAAGTAGAAGAAATTATGAAAAAAAATAAAAAATAAAATGGAAAGCCAATTTGAATCAGAAAAATATAAGCAAGCCAAAAAAAGAATTCATGAAATTAAACAGTTTTATAAGCACTTTTCAGTCTATTTAGCTATTAATTTATTTTTTATTGGAAGACGTATTTATAAAGATATAAATCGTGGGGATTCTGTAATAGAAGCGTTTACAGACATCAATAATTATAACTTTTTCTTTTGGTGGGGTATAGGTTTAATTATTCACGGATTGTTAGTTTTTGGGGCTCCAAAAATTTTTAGTAAAGATTGGGAACAACGAAAAATTGACGAATTAATGAGAAAATAGTTTCTTATTTTAGTATCAAAATTTCAAAGTCCAGAATTTAAAAATTATATTTTTAACCACAAACCACAAACCACAAACCACAAACCACAAACCATCAACCAAAAACAACTACGCAAAAACAAACTAATGAACGTATTAATAATCGAAGATGAAAAACCCGCAGCAAGAAGGTTAAGTAGAATGCTAAATGCTTTAGATATTGAGGTGCAGCAAATGTTACATTCTGTAGAAGAATCTTTAAACTGGTTGCAGAATAATGAGCATCCAGATTTAATTTTTTTAGACATTCAATTATCAGATGGATTGTCGTTTGAAATTTTTGAAGAAATTGATGTGAAATCTGCCATTATTTTTACCACAGCTTATGATGAATATGCCTTAAAAGCTTTCAAATTAAATAGTATCGATTATTTATTAAAACCTTTAGATGAAGACGAATTAAAAGTTGCAGTAGATAAATTTAAAGAACATCAACCTACAAAAACAGATGTGCAAGTAAATTTAGACGATATCAGAAAATTATTGATAAATCCTGTAGATAGAAAATTCAAAAAACGAATTTCAATCAAAGTGGGGCAGCATATAAAAATTATTAATATCGATGAAATTGAATGTTTTTACAGCGAAAATAAATCGACATATATTCATACTTCAGAAAATAGAAATTATTTGTTAGACAATTCTCTAGAAAACTGGCAAGAACAATTAAATCCAGAACAATTTTTTAGAGTCAACCGAACTTTTATTGTTCACATCAACGCTATAAAAGACATTATTGCCTATTCAAACTCACGCTTAAAATTAATTTTAAACTCTTATAACGAACAAGAAATTATTGTAAGTAGAGAACGCGTAAAAGATTTTAAGAATTGGATTGACTAGTATTAGTTTCAAAGTTTCAAAGTTTCAAAGTTTCAAAGTTTCAAAACTTCCAACTTCTAACTCCAGACTTCCAGCTTCAGACTCCCAACTTACCAACAACTCACTAACATAAAATAACAATTCACTATATTTCATTTTTTATTAAAGATGATAAGTTTCATTTTTGATGAAAATTAGAAAATATGAAAGTAAATTTTAAACAAATAATCATATCATTATGCATCTTTTTAATGATAGTTTTTATTTCGCACCTTATATCAAAAGGAATAGGAAATTATGATAATGATGATTTTTATAGAGCCTATATAAGTGCGTTTATTATTTTATATATACCCATAATTATATCTATTTTATTTTTTAAAAATAATAAAAATTGGAAATTTTATTTTAAAAGTCCATTTCTATCATTTTTTGTAGTCTTTGTATTGGTATTTGTTTATTTCAAAAAAATGAAGTTTAGAGATGATTTTAGTTTTTTTGAGGTTACTACTTTAATGAATTCTTTATTAGCTTTTTTTTCAGCTCTATTAACAAATTTTATTTTAATCATAATATCAAAAATTAAGAGTAGAAAAAGATTTACGATGAAGGTAAGATATTCTATTAAAAAAGTTTTATTGATTCCCTTTTTCGCTTCAATTATTTATAGTATTCTAATAATTATTGGATCTTCTAGCTTTATGAACGCATTACATATTTGGAGTAGTTTTTTCCCATTAGGTATTGTTTTAGCCATAATTTCAATAAATTTTTTTATTGCTTTTAATAATGTTTATAAGGTAATCTTATATTATATTTTTATTATTTTATTTTGCGTAGCAATAAGTAATATTCCTTTGATTATTCAGAGTGGAAATTTTAATTTTAACGAAAGATTTTTTAGAAATTTAATCTTATCAATAGTCCTTTTTGGTGTTTATTATTTATTTATTATTACAGTAGTTCATTTATATTATCTCAAATTAATTTCCAAACAAGAAAAATCAATTTTAACTCAACAATCCTTAGAATCTCAGTTAAACTACCAACAATTGAAAAATCAATTAAGTCCACATTTTTTGTTTAATAATATTAATGTTTTAACCAGTTTAATTGAAGAAAATCCTAAAAAGGCAGTTGAGTTTTCCGAAAATTTATCACATATTTATAGATACTTTTTAGAGCAAGAAAAACAAGATGTGGTATTGGTAAAAGACGAAATTGCGTTCGCCAAAAGCTATTTAGAATTATTAAAAGACAGGTTTGAAGTGGGTTTAAATTTCTCAATTTCTATTGATGAACATATAAATGAAAAATACATTGTTTCTACCATTTTACAACAGGTTTTAGAGAATGTAGTAAAACACAATACTATTAACGAAACTGAAAAAGTTGAAGTTAGAATTTTATCAAAAGAAAACTATTTAATTGTTGAAAATAATAAGAATCCAAAATTGAAAGCAGCAAATAATTCGCAAAAAGGCATTGACAATATTAAAAAGAGAATCGCTTTTTTTACGGATGAAAAAGTTGTTATTGAAAATACTGATAAGAAATATATTATTAAACTTCCAATTTTAAAAACTGTGTAATGAAAGCGATTATTATAGAAGATGAATTACCATCTGCAAGAAGATTAGAGCGTTTATTGCAAGATTTTGATATTGAAATTTTAACCACTTTAACCGCTGTAAAAACTACTATAAACTGGTTACAAACCCATAAACAACCAGATGTTATTTTTTTAGATGTGCAACTTTCAGACGGCTTGTGTTTTGAGATTTTTAATCAGGTTAAAATTACTTCAAAAATAATATTTACAACTGCATTTAGTAATTATAGTATCAAGGCTTTTGAGTATAACAGTATTTCGTATTTACTAAAACCAATTCATAAAGAAAAATTAAAAAGTGCCATTGAAAAAGCTAAAAAAGTTCATCAAAAAGATACGGATTTAGCACAATTTAAAGCGCTTTTAACCAATTACAAAACCGAAATTTACAAAGATAGTTTTACGGTAAAAGTTGGGCGAAAAATCAAAATGATTTCAACAAAAGAAATAATTTGTTTTTATAGTTTTGAAAATGCTACCTATTTAAAAACAATTGAAGGGCATTATATTGTAAATTACTCATTAACCAGTTTGGAGTCTGATTTAAATCCAGAACAATTTTTTAGAGTCAACCGAACTTTTATCATTCACATCAATGCTATAAAAGATATTATTGCATACTCTAATTCACGTTTAAAATTAATTTTAAACTCTTATAACGAACACGAAATTATTGTAAGCAGAGAACGTGTAAAAGATTTTAAGAGTTGGATTGATTAATATTATCTTTATTATCAAAAAATCTATTTGAGTTAAGAATTAGTTGAATAAGAAACAAATACAGCTATCAAATGCACTAATTTTGATTTAAGGCGAATAAGTTTTTGCTTTACAGATTAATTAATCAATAATAATTCAAATAAAAATATGTCAGATAAATTACAATATAGTCCAGAAAAATTATCAAAATTCAAAACGATTATTAAAGAAGAATTGAAAGAAGTAGAAGATGAGTTGTTTAAGTTTGAATCAAATTTAAAAGAACAAAAACAACGTTTGGCAAATGCAAATGTAGATTTTAATCAAACTAGTAAACATTCGCAACAACAAGCAAAAAACAAACAATTAAAACAACGTTTAGAAGAAAAAACGAAAGAACTAAAATCTGCTCTACAAAGAATTGAAAATAAAGTTTATGGTATTTGCGAGCAAACAGGACAATTAATTAGAGAAGAAAGATTGTTAGCAAAACCAACTGCGCGCTTTGATATTTTACCAAAACAAGATTAATTTTATAGTCATTTTTGAATTAATTAAAACAAACCAGTAAAAATATTTCCTAACAATTAAACTTTCTTTATTTTTATGCTTTTGAATTTGAAACCTAGAAGCTAAATTCATTTTTATAGTTTCATATTCTACATAAAAATATTTAAATGAGTCAACAAAAAGAATTCTTCGATTTTATAAACGAAGGCTACCAAACCAAAGGCGATTTTATTGCTCTTGGTGCAGCAATGTTAGGTGAAGAAACTATTACAGATGCATTGGTTAAAGTTCCTTTAAAAACTTTAAATAGGCATGGATTAATTGCTGGAGCTACAGGAACAGGTAAAACAAAAACACTACAAGTTTTAGCAGAAAATTTATCAGAAAAAGGAGTTCCTGTTTTGTTAATGGACATCAAAGGTGATTTATCTGGTTTGGCACAACCAAGTCCTGGTCACGCAAAAATTGATGAACGTCATGCAAAAATTGGTTTTCCGTTTACAGCCAAAAAATTTCCAATTGAAGTACTAACAATTTCCGAACAAGATGGTACTAGAATGCGCGCCACAGTTTCTGAATTTGGACCTGTTTTATTATCCAGAATTTTAGATTTATCGGAAACACAAAGTGGTATTGTAGCTATTATTTTTAAATATTGTGATGACAACAAGTTACCACTGTTAGATATAAAAGATTTTAAAAAAGTATTGCATTATGTTACCAATGAAGGTAAAGAGGAAATTCAAGCAGAATATGGGCGAATTTCATCATCATCAACAGGAGCAATTCTTAGAAAAATAGTAGAAATAGAACAACAAGGTGGAGATTTATTTTTTGGTGAAAAATCTTTTGAAGTAGAAGATTTAACAAGAGTAGATGAAAATGGAAACGGAATTATATCTGTTTTACGTTTAACAGACATACAAGACAAACCAAAACTGTTTTCTACATTTATGTTACAATTATTGGCAGAAGTGTATGAAACATTTCCAGAACAAGGAGATTCTGGCAGACCAGAATTAATTATATTCATAGACGAAGCTCATTTGGTTTTTGAAGAAGCTTCCAAAGCATTATTAAACCAAATAGAAAGCATTGTAAAACTAATTCGTTCTAAAGGAATTGGATTGTATTTTGTTACTCAAAACCCAAAAGACGTTCCAGAAGATATTTTAGCACAATTAGGATTAAAAATACAACACGCATTAAGAGCTTTTACTGCAAAAGACAGAAAAGCTATAAAACTTGCCGCAGAAAATTATCCTGACTCAGCATATTATGACACAAAAGAGGTTTTAACTCAATTAGGTATTGGTGAAGCATTTATTTCCGTTTTAAATGAAAAAGGGATTCCAACACCTTTGGCAAGAACCATGTTGCGTGCTCCAATGAGCAGAATGGATGTTTTAACAGACAAAGAATTAAAACAAGTAATTGAAAACTCTAGGCTTTTTTATAAGTATAATGAAAACTTAGACAGAGAAAGTGCTTACGAACTCTTAAACTCTAAAATAGAAAAGGTAAATTTGGCAGAAGCTAAAGCCATAGAAAAAGCAAAAGAGGCAGCAGAAAAAGAAAGAATTGCTAAAGAAAAAGAAAAAGAAAGAATTCGTGAAGAAAAAGCAAGTAGAACTTATTCACGAAGAAGAAGCACAAGACAAAGCCCAATTGTAAAAGTTTTAACAAGTGCAACTTTTATTAGAGCTGCTTTTGGTATTTTAAAAAAAGTATTGAAATAACAAAAACAAAATTTACACGTTATATAAACGAAAAAAATATTTATAATGATTAAAAACAACCTTTCAGCAGTCGTACTTATTTTAGTTTCAATTTTTTTTATAAGTTGTGGAGGCAATGATAAATTTAAAATAGAAAAAGGTAAAGTTGGTGAAATCACTGCAAAAACAACAGTTAACGATTTAGATAATTTATTTAAAAACGATTCTATCGTTAAAAATTTAAGTGAAGGAGCTTTAGGCGATAGTTATTTTCAAGATGAAGATGAGTATTTAATTTTCGAAAAAGGAGGGAAGCATTTATTAACAATCACTCCAAACGAACAGTTAGATTCTGTTTCAACAATAAAAAGTGTAGAAATACATGATGCTCGTTACCAAACAGAAACAGGTTTAAATTTAAACGCTACCTTTTCGGAAATAAATACAAATAACAATATTAATAGAATAGAATCTACAATTTCTTCTGCAACCTTATTTATAAACGATTATAATATTACCATTGCTATTGATAAAGAAGAATTGGGTTTAAAAGACTTTAGTTCTCAAAAAGTAAGTTTGCAACAAATTCCAGATTTAGCAAAAATGAAATCTTTTATTGTTTGGTTTAATTAAACGTTATTTTGAAAAGTTTTTCCATAGAAAAATCTAAAAAAACTGTTTTATCACCAAATTCTGAATTTGAAAGACGTGTTATTTTTCAATATTATTTAGATAATGATATCTCCATAAATGAATTTGAAAGAGAAATTTTAAATAATTGTACAGTTTCTGAACCAGAATCTATTGGAATAATTGGATGCTTGTTAAACGATTCTAGTCATTTAAATACATTACGATTGGCAATTGGAGCTAAAAATAAATCTAATAAAAAATTGGCTAAAAATGCTGCATCTTCTTTTACTTCTGAAGCATTAGAAAAAGCCAATAATTATTATTCTTTTGAAAAAGATTTTGATCTTTTTACCAAAATTGAACAAATTGTTAGTAGAGAGTATGATATGTTATATTATTAAAAAATGAAAAAATATATAATTCAAACATCACCTTTTGTAGTGCCAACAACTGATGGAAAACTGATAGAAGAACATTTTGGCAATGCAACTGATAACAATTCACAAATAAGTATTGCACACATGATTGCGCCACCAAAGTGGAAAGAACCCTTTCAAACTCCAGAATTTGATGAATATACTTACATTATCAAAGGGAAAAAACAATTTATAATAGAAGACGAAACAATTGTTTTAGAAGCAGGACAATCTATTAAAATTGAAAAAAACACAAGAGTACAATACTCAAATCCCTTTGATAACCCTTGTGAATATTTAGCAATTTGTTTACCTGCATTTTCTATGGATTTGGTAAATAGAGAAGAGTATTAAGCTTTTTTTCTGGTTAAATAAAAAGGTAAATAAATCAGCAAAAAATAAGGGATCACAATCAACTCTACTACAAAAACATATTTAGGCCAATCTCCAAAAAGGTCTAATAATGTTGCTGCATCTGGTTTTCTGTTTGTATAAAAGTAATTTGAGCCTATAAAATAATTTAATACGAACATTAGCAACATATAAACTTGCATTGCTAAAAACGATTTTCCAACACTTTTTAAAGTAGGTCTCATTTTGTAAACAAAAGTTGCATACATCATAAAAATAACCAAACCTGCATGTACAAACCAATATCTAAAAAACTGAAAATTTAAAAAGTTAGTTTCATCAGGTGTAATTAATGATTGCATAGTACCTGCTAATATCAAAAATAAAAATATTTCGTAGTACAAAAATTTTTTGGTGACTGATAATATGGGGATTATAATAGCCATAAAACTGCATAAATGTAAAGGTAAATCTTTTTGATAGTCGAAATTACCTTTATAAAATTTTAAAATTGTACCAAAAATAACTGTCAAACAAATTGAAAATGCCAAAAAGTTTCCTATAGTATTTTGAATTTTTTCTTCTTTATTTTTTACCCACAAAATTAAAAATGTACCAAAGAAAGTAAAAACCAACAAAACCAATAAATGCTGTATTGTAAATGGTGTGAAGTTGTTGTTTTCTTCTAATAAAAAATTCATTTAGCTTTATTTTTATTGCAATCTATTAAATTTTTTGCATTAATTAATTCATATTTTTTTTGATTGAGTTAATTTTATATTTGAATTTTACATTTTTAAATTTTAAAAATGAATACATTGCAATAAAAATTAAAATGACAAATACAATTGCTCCGAAAATAATACGACAAATTTTTGTTTTACTACTTATATTATTTATTGGAATCTTAATTTTTAGGGAAATGATGCCCTATTTATCTGGGGTTTTAGGCGCAATAACCATATATGTTTTGTTAAGAAAATGGATGGTTTTTTTAGTAAAAAAGAAATGGAACCCTGATTTGGCAGCAGCTTTTTTAATGCTTGTTTCATTTGTATGTATTTTATTGCCAGTTGCAGGTATCATTTTAATGTTAGGAAACAAAATAGGTGATGCTGTTTCCAATTCTGAAGAGGTGATGCAAGTAATAAAAAATCAATTTGAAAAAATAGAAAATAGATTTGGTTTTGATTTGGGTTCAAAAATTAATGTTTCTGAAGTTTCTGGTTTTATTACAGATAATTTAGAAGGTGTTGCAGGTAGTACTTTTAATATAATTATAGCAATAGGTATTATGTACTTTTTGCTTTATTATATGTTTACGAACAGATCTCAATTACGAGATTCGTTATATGAATATATTCCTATTAGTGAAAAGAATTTAAAAATTATTGGTAAAGAATCTCAAGCAATGGTCCGTTCTAACGCAATTGGAATACCTTTGGTTGCAATTGCCCAAGGTATTATAGCTTTAATCGGATTTTTAATTTTCGGTGTTCAAGATCCATTTTTTTGGTTTATCATTGTTACAGTTGGTTCTATGATTCCCTTCATTGGAACTTTAATTGGTATTCTTCCTGTTTTTATTTTAACAATTGCTTCTGGAAATGAGTTTTCTGCTTGGGGTATATTAATTTACGGTTTAGTAGTTGTAGGTTCTACAGATAATATTATTAGACTTTTTTTACTGCGAAAATTAGACAATGTGCATCCATTAATCACTTTAATTGGAGTAATTGTAGGTGTGCCTTTATTTGGCTTTATTGGTCTTATATTCGGACCATTATTAATAAGTTTATTTTTAGTAATTGTAAGGATTTATAGAAAAGAATTTGGGCAGAAGAATACAGAAAAGGCAGTTTTATAAATCTTGTTTTTTTGTGTTTGCCAAAACAGAATCTTTAAATTTCTTTAATTTTTTGTTTTTCTTTTTATCAATATAATGTCTTAAAACTCCACCTTTTACGCTATTTACATCAAACTCTACAATAAAAGCTTGTTTGTCAATATCATGAATTAAACGATACATTTTTTTGATATCAATTCTGTTAATGATAGAGTGGATGATATCAAAATTTTCTGCTTCACCTTGACTACCAAAACCAGAAGAACCTTTGTATAGCGTTAAACCTGTTCCTAATTCTTCTAAAATGGCAATTTTAATTAAGTCGTTTTTTTTAGAGACAATTGTAACCCCAATAAAATCTTCAAAACCTTCAATAACAGTATCTGTAACTTTTGATGCAATGATATAAGTTAAAATGGAGTATAATGCAACTTCTGCAGAAATTACAAAAGCAGTAATACTGAATAATATAATGTTGAAAAATAGTATGACTTTACCAATACTAATACCAAATTTATCGTTTACATACACTCCTAAAATTTCTGAACCATCTAAAACAGAACCGTTTCTAATAGCAATTCCAATTCCAGAACCTACTAATAAACCTCCAAAAATGGAAATCAATAATTTGTCATCTGTAACTGTTTGAAAGTTTTCAAAATGAATAAACAGAGCTAATCCTAAAATACTAATAATAGATTTTATAACAATTCTTTTAGATACTGTATAATATCCTAAAATTAAAAAAGGAATACTAAAAAGCACAAGTAAAATGGACATACTAATATTTACTTGTGTTTTTACCAAAATGGCTATTCCAGTTACACCACCATCTAAAAAACCATTTGGTAAAAGAAATGTTTTTAAACCAATACTAGCTAATACAATACCAATAAAAATTTGAGCATATTCAAAAAAATAATCAATGATTCTATTGTTTTTTTCTGTCATTTTTTAATTTTTTCTTTCACAAGCTAATAAGGTATTTTTTAGCAGCATTGCAATTGTCATTGGACCTACACCTCCTGGAACTGGTGTTATAAAACTTGCTTTTTCAGAAACTTCATTAAAAGCAACATCACCAACTAATCTAAAACCACTTTTTTTGCTAGAATCTGCTATTCTTGTAATACCTACATCAATTACAGTAACATCGTCTTTAACCATGTCTGCTTTTAAGAATTCAGGAATTCCTAAAGCAGCAATTATGATATCTGCTTGTAAAGTAAGTTCTTTTAAGTTTTTAGTTCTACTGTGAGTTATTGTTACGGTTGCATTTCCAATACGTCTTTTTTGAGATAATAAAATACTCATTGGACTTCCAACAATATGGCTTCTACCAATTACAACAACATGTTTTCCAGAAGTTTCTACATTGTAACGATATAATAATTCTAAAATACCAAAAGGTGTTGCAGAGATAAACGTAGGTAAATTTAATGCCATTTTACCAACGTTTGTCGGGTGAAAACCATCTACATCTTTATCTGGATCTACAGCCATTAAAATTTTTTGTTCATCTATATGCTTTGGTAATGGAAGTTGTACTATAAAACCATCAATATCAGAATCTACATTTAAAATATTAATTTCATTCAATAAGCTTTCTTCTGTTGTATCATCTGGAAGTCTAATTAATGTAGACTCAAAGCCAACACGTTCGCAAGCTTTTACTTTTGCATTAACATATGTAAGACTCGCACCATCATTTCCTACAATTATAGCTGCTAAGTGTGGTACTTTTTTTCCTTTATTTTTCAGTTCAACTACTTCTAAAGCAAGTTCCTCTTTTATATCTGCAGCTGTTTTTTTTCCGTCTAAAATTGTCATGATTTATTTTCTAATGTATATTGTAATATTGATGTTAAAATTATTGAATTGTTTTAAGATAGTATAGTTATTTTTTAAAATTTTTAATTCTTCGTTAGAAAGATTATAAACCGTAGCATAAAATACGTATTTATTTTTTCCATTAAACTTTGAAAAAGACCTTTTATCTCCAGTAAAATCAATAGCATCTATACTATTAATATTTGGAAAAAAAGTAGCGACTTCTTCTATATTAATATCTTTTTCATTTAAAAAATCAATAGCAGATAGTCTTAAAGAATGATAAGGCAAGTGTGCCAAAGTAGCATCCCAACCTTGAGAAATTTCTTTTGGATAAATCCATAAATTACCAGTAATTAAGCCTAAAAATAAAAAAGTATAAATTATTTTTTTATGTTGATAGAATTGCGAAATAAGTAAGAAAGCAAAAAGTGTTAAACAACTAAACGAAATAATAAAATAACGATGACCAAAAGCGTTTGTAGCCATTAAAACTGTTACAATTACAAAAATAACTGAAGTTATAGCGAGTAAAAACAATTGTTTGTTTTTTTGTTTTTTTACTATTTTTTTTCCGAAAACAATAAAAGAATAAAGTATAAATACAATTATAAAAACTCTACCAAAATCTACATATCTCCAAACCAAAACAGCGCAGTTTTTTATAAACGTATAAAAGTCTGCAAAGTGCCAAAGACTTGCCCAAGGTGAATCAGGGTGTGTTTGTAACCAGCCTTTAGTGGTTAATCTCCAAACAACAAAAGCAACTCCTGGTAAACTAGCAAAAAAATAAAATTGTATATATTTTAGATTTAAAATGGCTTTAATTTTTTTCTTTTCTAATAAAATAGCATTTAAAACGTCAAATAATAGTAAACCCCCAAATAGCATCATACTTCTAAAAGTTATAATGCTTAAAAAGAATAAGCCAATAAATTTACATTTTAAGTTTTTATATAAAATACCATTCACAGCTAATAGAAAGAAAAACAAAATAATAATCTCTGGATTTACCAGAACAAAGGCAGTTGATAATGTAGGATCTATAATTACGATTAAAAAAGCGAAAAAACGTAATGAATTTTTATTTATAAAATAGCTTATAAATTTATAGAGTTGAATAAAAAAGCCAAAATTAAAAAAGAAAATTAACAAATGACTTACCCATAATTTATGACCTAAAATTTTCCAAAAAATGGCAAGTAAAAAACCTAAAAAAGGAGGGTGACCAGGGTCAAAACTATTTGGTATTGTCCAATTAAAAATGGAGTTTGCATATAAATGATTTCCCATTTTTGAGGCAAACAAAACGTTGTCCCAAAACATACCATTATTTTTTGATACCCAAAAAATGAGGACACTCAACGTTATAAAAAAAAGATTTCTCAATTTTTTAGAATCTACGAATGTTTGTAATATGTTTTGCATTTTCTATAAAAAAAAGCTGCTAAAAAGCAGCTTTTGTTATTTTATTTCATTCCTTTCATCATTTGCATCATCTTTTTGCCACCACCACCTTGCATCATTTTCATCATTTTACTCATTTGGTTAAATTGCTTCATTAATTGGTTTACTTCTTGTATCGAAGTTCCAGAACCTTTGGCAATTCGTTTTTTTCTACTAGAGTTTATGGTAGAAGGAACACTTCTTTCACCAGGAGTCATAGAATGAATTATGGCTTCTATTCCTTTAAATGCGTCATCATCAATATCTACATCTTTTAAGGCTTTTCCAGCACCAGGAATCATACCCATAAGGTCTTTCATGCTTCCCATTTTTTTAATTTGCTGTATTTGATTTAAGAAATCATCAAAACCAAACTGATTTTTGGCAATTTTTTTCTGTAGTTTTCTAGCTTCCTCTTCATCATATTGGTCTTGTGCTCTTTCAACAAGTGAAATTACATCACCCATACCCAATATTCTGTCAGCCATTCTATCTGGGTGAAAAACATCAATAGCATCCATTTTTTCACCTGTACCAATAAATTTAATTGGTTTGTCAACTACAGATTTTATAGATAATGCTGCTCCACCACGTGTATCACCATCTAATTTTGTTAAAACAACACCATCAAAATTTAAAATATCATTAAATGCTTTTGCCGTATTTACAGCATCTTGACCTGTCATAGAATCTACAACAAAAAGTGTTTCTTGTGGTGTGATTGCTTTATGAATGTTAGAAATTTCTGACATCATTTCTTCATCTACCGCTAAACGACCAGCTGTATCAATAATAACTACATTTTTACCAGTTGCTTTTGCGTGCGCAATGGCATTTTTAGAAATTTCTACAGGATTTTTATTTTCAATTTCAGCATATACTTCTACACCAATTTGTTCTCCAACAACTTGTAATTGATTTATTGCTGCTGGCCTGTAAACATCACAACCAACTAGTAACACTTGCTTAGATTTTTTATCTTTTAAGTAGTTTGCTAGTTTTCCAGAAAAAGTTGTTTTACCAGAACCTTGTAAACCAGACATTAAAATAACAGTTGGTGATCCACCTAAGTTAATTCCAACAGTTTCACCACCCATTAATTTGGTAAGTTCGTCTTTTACTAACTTTACCATTAATTGCCCAGGATTTAATGTAGTTAAAACATCTTGTCCTAAAGCTTCAGTTTGTACTTTTTTAGTAAAATCTTTGGCTATTTTAAAATTAACATCGGCATCTAATAACGCTCTTCGAACTTCTTTTAAAGTTTCTGCAACATTTACTTCTGTAATTTTACCATGACCTTTTAGGGTGTGTAAGGCTTTATCTAATTTATCGCTTAAATTATTAAACATAATTTGTGTCTTTTTTTGGAAACACAAATATAGGAAATAACAACAATTTTTAGAAAGTTCTGAGGCCTTTTTTAATGCTTATTTCTTTAAAAATAAACTTATGAAAAAGTTAAGCATATGAATTAGAATAGATAATATAAAAAGTAATATTGCAATGAAGATTACAGTTGAAGAATTGTCATTGGATAATAGTATCTTTTCTGAGTTATGCAGTTTTATCCAATTATAATTATTTTTTGTCATCAACATAAAAAGCGAAAGTATTTGTAAAAAAAGATGACTAATTGTAAACCATTTTTTAGGTGGCTTTTCCGTCCAAATTAATGTATAGTAGTTGATACCTATTAGTATAAAATAAATGGAAGAGATATAATACCAATAATCTATGGTGAATGAATAATAGATGTCACCAATATTGATGTTTAAATCATGGTGCTTGTTAATAAAGCCCAAAATTATAAAGGCCAAACTTAACCCAAAGAAAAAAAGATGTGGTTTGGCAATAATGTTTCTCATCAAATTATAAAATATTAGAATATTTTTCTTTTAATATGTTTGTATGATGTTCTGTGTGATAAGCTGTCCACATAACAATTTCTCTAATTGTCATTTTTCCCATTAATGGATGAGGAATTACTAGTGTATCTAAATTAAGATCGCTTATTTTATTCACTTTATATTGTAGTTTTTTATTTTGAATTTGAAGTCTATTCAACAATCTTTCTCTATTCTTTAAAACAGGTTTTTTTAATTTTCTGTTAAAAAAAGCAGCTTGATCTTTATTTTCAATTAATTTTTTTTGATAATTTTTTACAATGAAATCATAATCTCGTGTTTCACGATTGCATAAACCAAATTTATGTTTTAAAAAAAATCGAGGGTAACTTAAAGCATTGTTTAAAAGTTGTAAACTGTCTACTAAATGTTGAATTTGTTGTGCTGTTGTCCATTTTCCTTCAGGAGCTTTTTCCCAAATTTCCTCTGGTTGGTTTTGTAACCAATCAAATAAAATTTGATGTTTTTCTTCTAATATTTTTACAATTTCTTTCTTGTCCATCTTTATAAATTCGTACTTCTAAGATACAAAATAAAACAAATAAAAAGGGCTGAAATATTTCAGCTCTTTTTAGTAAACAATGTAGTTGTAAAATTATTTTTCTTTTGGAATAAAATCTAAGGCAACTCCATTTATACAATGACGTTTTCCTGTGGTTTCTTGAGGTCCATCATCAAAAGAATGTCCAAGATGGCTTCCACAAGTATTACATTTTAGTTCTGTTCTTGCGTATCCGATTTTATAGTCAACATCTAACTCTACATTACCATTTATAGCTCTGTCAAATGATGGCCAACCAGTACCAGAATCAAATTTATGTTTAGATTCATACAAAGCAGTTTTACATGCTGCACACACATAAACGCCCTCTTTTTTATTGTTGTTTAAAGGACTTGTGAAAGGTCTTTCTGTACCTGCTTCACGTAATACATAAAACTCTTCTTTAGAAAGTACCTTTTTCCATTCAGCTTCAGTTTTAGAAATTTTATATTTTTTTGAGTTTTTTTCTGTTTTTTGTGCATTGCTAGAACAGCTAAAAAAGAGAGTAATTAACAATAAGCCCAATATTTTTCTCATAATTATTTTTTTAATTTTAAAATTTATTAAAAATAAGTCTTTTTAAGAAAATCTGCTAAAGATTTACCTTTTTAGACGAATTTTTTATTAAAAACTAACATTTGTTATTCTGAAATAAAATAAATAAGTATAATTTTATATAAGATATTTAAAATATCTTATGAGTTCATTATTTTATTTTAAAAATGATAAATTGCACATGTTAAAAACTAAATTTTATAAAGATGAAAAAAAGTGTATTATTAATATTGACTATATTTTTATTTGTTGAATGTTCAAAAGTACCAATTACAGGAAGAAATAGAATTAATTTTGTGAGTGATTCACAAATACTACCAGCAAGTTTTGCCCAATACAAAGGTTTTTTAGAGGAAAATAAATTGTCTGATAATAGACAAATGACCAACCAAGTTAAAAGTGTTGGAAAAAATATTTCTGCTGCCGTAGATAGATTTATGAGAGCAAATAACATGGTAGAAGAAGCAAATTCATATAGATGGGAATTTAATTTAATAGAAGATAAAACTGTAAATGCTTGGTGTATGCCTGGTGGAAAAGTAGTTTTTTATACGGGTATTATGCCAATTTGTGCTAACGATGATGGTGTTGCTGCAGTTATGGGACATGAGGTTGCTCATGCTTTTGCGAAACATGGTCAAGAGCGTATGTCTCAAGGACAATTACAGCAAATAGGTGGTTTGGCTGTTGCTTTAGGTACTTCTGGAAAAGATCCAAAAACACAACAAATTTGGAATACCGCTTTTGGTGTTGGTTCTGGTTTAGGAATGTTAAAGTTTAGCAGAACACATGAACAAGAAGCAGATAGATTAGGTTTGGTTTTTATGATTATGGCTGGTTATGATGGAAGAGAAGCCGCAGAAGTTTGGGTAAGAATGAGTCAAAGAGCTGGAAGTGGTGGACAAGGTCCAGAAATTTTAAGTACACACCCTTCAAATGCATCAAGAATTAAAGATTTAAGAACGTATTTGCCAACAGCAAGAAAATACGCAGAAAAATACAATGTAACAGGTAAGTAAAATGTTACTAAAATTGCAATAAAAGTTTTACTATATTGTAAGCCATTCAATAATAATTGAATGGCTTTTTTTTATAAAATTTATGAAGCTACAAATAGGAGATAAAAAACTTATAAATGCTTGGGCATTTTACGATTGGGCAAATTCAGTATATTCATTGGTAATCAGTACAGCTGTTTTTCCATTATTTTATAGTGCTATTACAGATGGAAAAGTGGTTACTTTTTTGGGTATGGAATGGGATTATCCAGATACTTTGTATAGTTATGCACTATCATTTTCTTTTCTAGTAGTTGCTTTTATGTCGCCAATTTTATCTGCAATTGCAGATTATACTGGTAACAAGCTAAAATTCATGAAGTTTTTTTGTTGGTTAGGAGGTTTGTCAGTAATTTCTATGTTTTTTTTTAAAGATTTACATACTGCTTGGATTGGTATTATTTGTACAATTTTAGCAAGTATTGGTTTTTGGTCTAGCATTGTGTTTTATAATTCTTATTTACCAGAAGTAGCATATCCAGAACAACAAGATGCTGCAAGTGCTAAGGGTTTTATCCATGGTTATATAGGTTCTATAATTTTATTGATATTTTGTTTGGCAATGATTTTAGCTCCAAATACGTTTGGTTTCGATTTAAGTATTTCTGAGGCTATTTTAACAAATGGAACTGAAGCAGAAATTGCTACAGCGTTAGAAGATGCAAAAAATGCGGCTTCATTAAAAGCAATGCGAATTTCATTTGTAATGGTTGGTTTATGGTGGATAGGTTTTGCACAAATTACTTTTAAGAAACTACCTAATAATGTACACAACAGAAAGCCTGAAAAAGATTATATATGGAAAGGTTTTAAAGAATTAAAAAAAGTATGGATTGAACTAAAAAACTATCCAACATTAAGAAATTTTTTAATTGCTTTTTTCTTACTAAGTGTGGGAGTACAAACGATTATTTTATTAGCAACAATCTTTGGATCTTCAGAGTTAGGTTTAGGTACTACAAATTTAATTGTAACTGTATTGTTAATTCAATTTGTGGCAATTTTAGGAGCTTATGTTTTTTCTAATATCTCAAAAAAATTCGGAAATTTTAAAGCTATAAAAATTACAATTTTTATATGGATTTTGGTATGCTTTTCGGCTTTTATGTTAGAAAAAGAATTGCCAAATGTAGAAATATATTTTTATGCTTTAGGAGGTTTATTAGGCTTGGTTTTAGGAGCTATACAATCTTTAACACGTTCTACGTATTCTAAATTATTACCAAAAACACATGACAATGCAACCTATTTTAGTTTTTATGATGTTACTGAAAAAATAGCCATTGTTCTAGGAACTTTTGTGTTTGGCTTTTTAATTTACTTAACAGATTCTATGCAATGGAGTGTACTATCTTTGGCTTTGTTTTTTGTAGCCTCATTAATTGTTTTAAGCAGATTAAAAAGAACGGAGCACGTTTACTAATAAAAGACTTTTCTAATACATATAAAAACAAATATCATTATAGAGTATGTTATAAAAAAAGGTATGATAAATGTTTTTAAGCCTAAGACTAAAAAAACACTAATTAAAAGTAACTGAAATCCTAAACCAAAAGTAGAAACTAAAGACATTAACCAATTTGGAAATGGCTTTCCTTTCGGGGCATTTTTATCTAAAGCATAAATTATTTCATCAAAAATACCGTAAAGTGCTTTGTAAATAAAGTATAAAATATTTACGTTTTTTTGTTTTTCTCCTGGTAAAGCAATAGGAGTAGAGTCTTCAAAAATTCTACTAGTAGTATCACCCTCAAAACGATTTCTAAGAATTACGTAATAATAATTATATAAAGTTCCTTGTAGTTGAATTCCGAAAAATGCGAGTAAAGTCCACCAAATGCTAACTTCTGTGAGTTGCCAAAGTGTTATAAAAATAATAAAGTTCAAAATAATATCTGAAACCGAATCTAAAAAACGCCCTGTATATGAAGGAGTTTCTTTAATTCTGGCAAGTTCACCATCTGCAGCGTCTAAAATAGATTTAAAAATTAAAAAAAATGCTGCAGCCCAATAATATTCTTCAACAATACAAAAAACACCAATTAAGCCAGATATAACAAATGCTATAGTAACATCTACAGGAGTAAATCTTGTTGTTTTTAGTGCATTTGCAATGATTCTAGCAATTGGTCTGCCATAATCTGACAAATCTATAAATTGATGCTCCTTGGGTAATTTAGACATAAAAATGCTTTAGATTTTGAGCATTTTTATCACTTATCGAAGTTCTAAAACAGCACAGTTTAATTGGTTTCAAAAATAAAAAATTAAATTAAAAAAAACCTGAAATTTTAAAATTTCAGGTTTTTGCTTACTATAAAAGTGTTATTGTACACTTATATTAAACGTTACTTCTAAATCTGTACTTCCTCCTGCATTATCAGCAGTTCCGTTATTTGGTTTTGTAGGTTCATGTTTTAATACAATAGTTAATGACCCAGTACCAGTATTGCCAGTTGTTAATGTAGTTTTTATACCTAAAGGGTTATCATTTCCATCAACATCTGTTTTATTAATTGTTACTCCAGAAACGCTAGAAGAATAGAAAAATTCATGTTCATCTCCCTCTGTTTTTACTTCAACAGTAATATCTTCTGCTGGTGTTTCTGTCTTATTTAACAATTGTATTGAACCTGTGTAAGTTGTATTAGCACTTAAAATACCATCTGTAATTACAGGTGCATTCCCAGTATCTCCATCTAAATCTTCCCATTGTAAAGTAACTGTATTATTTCCATCTGTTAACGTGTAAATAACAGTTGTAATTAACTCTTCTTCATGATCGTGATCATGATCATCGTGATCATCTGAACAAGCTGTAAATACTAAAGAAGTTGTTATAAATAAAGCTAATAATTTAATTGTTTTCATAATTTTTGTTTTAATAATTTAATTTAATATTTATTTTAAAATTTCTGCCTAACTCATCAGCAAAGTATCTGAACCGATTTAAATAATTTCTGTAAGAAGTATTTAAAAGATTGTCTACATGAAACGCAATTTTTAAATCTCCTTTTTTAAAGAGTTTAAAAACTGCAGAAGTTTGTAAGCTAAATAGAGTGTAAGCTGGTGGTGTAGAGCTAATGTCTACAAACACATCTTGTTGTGTTGTTGGGTTAAATGTAAAAAAGTTATAATCTGGAAATCTGTTTTGTTGTAAAACAGTATTTTGATGTAAACTTATAGATAATTGATTTAATTTTTGATTGTTATATGATATACTATTCCCAAAATTATTGGCAGGCATATGTATTAGAGGTGTGTTTTCTGATAAATTGTCTCCTCTAATCAAGCTAACTTGTCCATTATACATAAAATGTTCACTAATTTTTTTATTCACATCTACATCTATCCCAAAAATTTGAGCATTTGTTTGGTTGTATTCCCAAACAGGGAAAGCACCTCTAATTGTAGTTGTAATTCCGTTTGGAATTAATTGAATAAATCCATTGATATGCTTGTAATATGGACTAATAGTAAAACCAAAATTATCGTTTTGTTTTTCTAAAGAAACTACAAATTTATTGGCAACTTCTTTTTGCATAGTTAACAAACCAGTTTCAATTCTGGCAGCACTATGATGCAAACCGTCACTAAATAATTCTGAAGGATTAGGAAGCCTGCTTGCCAAACCATAATTTATGAATAATGACAAGTTTTTTTGAAATGATTTTGCATATCCTAAACTTGCAGAAATATTATGAAACGTAAATTCTGGTTTTGTAAAAATTCTTGTTCCTTCTACAGCACCTGTTTCAAATTCTGGAAATAATTCATCGTAATTATAGGTTTCGTTCCAATCTGTAATGTTATATCGTTTTCTTGCTTTTATCCTAGAAAAATCATAACGAAAACCTGCACTTAATTCTGATGTATCATCTAAATCGTAATTTGTTGTTGCATATACTCCAAAGTCATATTTATCAAAATCTGGAATTAAAGGATTTGTACCAGTACCTGCAACTGCATCATTTTGTTGATATCTTAGCAATACCCCAGTATTTATATCTAAATTATCAAAATAATTAATTTCTAAATCAGATTGAATACTATTGGTAAACAACCTTAAATCTACTACTGGTATATTGCTTCTATCTCCTCTTCTTAAATCGAATTCTTTTCGTCTATTAATTTGAAAATCATATTGTATAGATAGTTTTCCAAAATCTTTAAAACGCTTGTAAGCCTCTAATTTTCCTAAATGATGTGTAATGGTTTGTTTTGGAAAATTAATTTTATATGAAAAAATTTCTGTTACTCTTGGCTCATTGCTATTGATAGCGTTTACCAAATCATTTACGTTACCAATGTGAGAAGATTGTAAAATAGCCATATTGTTATTTACAAAACTATAGTAGGCATTAAAACCTTTTTCGTAGCTATTTTTTCCAATAGCAATAGAAGTATTAAAGTTTCTTTGTCCTGTATTTGTTAAGTAATAATTTGGTGCTTTAAAGTCTCCAAATTGTTTGTAATTAGATTGTAATTTTCCGTAAAAGCCGTTTTTATATGTTTTTACAATTTCAGTATTTACATTTCCTCCTAATCCATTACTGTTTAAAGATATTTGTGTACTTCCAAAAATACTATCTTTTACAGCAAACCTTTCCGGACTAATTAAAATTAAGCCACCAATTGCATCACTACCATACTTTAAAGTATTTGCACCTTTTATAACATCAATTCTACCGGAAGAATTAATATCTATATTTGGTGCGTGCTCTTCTCCCCATTCTTGGTCAAACATTCTAACTTTGTTGTTAATAATTAACAATCTGCTACTATGTAGTCCATGAATCATTGGTTTTACAATGGTATTACCTGTATTTAAAGAGGAAACTCCAGTAATGGTTTTTAAAGCATCACCTATAGATTGATCAGAAAAGCTACTTAAAACTTCTTTTTTAAGTGTTGTTTCTACACTTGTTTTTGCAGTTTTAGTATTTGCTTTTATCTCAATATTTGTGAGCTCTTCTACGTGATGTTCTAAAAAAATATTTTTAAACGTATTTTTATCAATATACATTGATATTTTTTTAGTTTCACAAGCAATGTGCTTAATAATTAGAGTTATTTTTCCTTCACAAATATTTTTTAACTCAAATTCTCCATCAAAATTTGTGGTGGTGAATCTGTTGCTATCTTCTATTTGTATAGATGCTCCAATTATATCAGAGTTGTTATGAAAATCGGTAACTTTTCCTTTTAAAGATAAATTACAGTCTTGTGCAATTGCATTTGAATGTAAAAAAAATACAAGTACACAAAAACAAAATTGTTTTATCATATTATTGTTTTCAAAAATTTAAATTAATAGACTTAATTTAAATTTTTGAGGGTGGACCTCTTAACGAAAACGATAGTTGATTATGATTTTTTAGGAAATTATAATGTAAGTAATTAGTATCTAAATTAACACTATTTACAAGCAATTTAAAATCTTGGCTTTCTAAAAAAGTATCTGACTGCTTTAACAAGTGTAAGTTACAATCAATATCTTTTTTATGAATATGTGTTTCAGTTTTAGAAATACAAGTTTCATGTTCATGATTTAAATAATCATGAAAAGAATCGATTGCAGTTGGTAATAAGAAAGTTACCAACAGAAAAAGAGCTATATGTTTTTTTAATTGTTTAATACTACTTCTTTTTTCTTATTCTTAAATTTAGCATTTCTACTCCTAATGAAAATGCGATGGCAAAATACAAATATCCTTTAGGAATTGCTCCTACAGTTTTGTTAAAAATTTCAGTATGTGATAAATGTGCACCTTCTGTAATTAACATAAAACCTATTAAAATTAAAAAAGATAATGCCAACATTTGAATGGTTGGGTTTCTGTTTACAAAACTACTAATTGGATTTGCAAAAAGCATCATAATTAAAATAGAAACAATTACAGCAATAACCATTATAATTAAAGCTCCATCAACACCATTTGTCATACCAACAGCTGTTAAAATACTATCGAAAGAAAAAACAATATCAATTAAAATAATTTGAATAATTACGTTGGTAAAAGATATTTTTTTTGGAGCTTTTAGCACTTCATCTTCATTTGTGCCTTCCATTTTTTCTCTAATTTCTTTAGTACTTTTATACAAAAGAAAAAGACCTCCTAAAAATAAGATAATACTTTGTCCTGTTAAACCTGTTGTAAACCAACCTATATTAATTTCAAAAAACGGATCTTTTAATGCTATTAAATAGGAAACTCCAAAAAGTAAAATAATTCTCGTCACCATTGCTAAAGCCAACCCTAAAATTGTGGCTTTTTTAACTTGATTTTCTGGAAGTTTATTGGCAGAAATAGAAATAAAAATAATATTATCGATTCCTAAAATTATTTCTAGAAAAGTTAGCGTAAGCAGTGCAACCCAAGTATCAGCATGTGCAAATATTTCCATTTTATTTTACTTTATAAACAACACCATCTTGTTTAAATTTACTAAAACCAATTTTGGCAGTAAATTCGTATGAAGAATCTTTTATTTTTGTAATTTGAACAAAAATAGGGTCTTTATCAATTTCTTTTTTTGGAGATTTCATTTTTAGTGTATAAAAGAAATTGTTTTTCCAAGTAATATATAGGGTATCTATATGTTTTACTTTTTTTTCTATGGTAGTAGAATCTGTTGAAATATTTACAATTTTTTCATATTCTTCAATCTGTAGGCTATCTATTCTTGTTATTGTTGTTTTTCCATAACTATCTCCAGCAGGAATTTCGAAAACACCTGTTTTAAATTTATCTGAATCGTCTTTTATTTCTGATTTACAAGAAAATAAAACAAAGGAAAAACCGCAAAGAATAAATAATTTAATTGATAAAATATTTTTTTTGTTTATAACCATTTTTAACTTTTTTATTTCAACCACTAACTATTATCTTCTAAAAATTATATTCCAGTATAATTAGCAGGTGTAATAGCTTTTAATTCATTTTTTATTTCATCTGAGACTTCTAAAGTGTCAATAAAATTAGCAATAGAATTTTGGTTTATTTTTTCGTTTGTTCGTGTTAATCCTTTTAAGGCTTCATAAGGATTTGGATATGCTTCTCGTCTTAAAATTGTTTGTATTGCCTCTGCAACAACAGCCCAATTGTTTTCTAAATCTTGCTCGAACTTTTCTTTATTCAACAATAATTTATTCAATCCTTTTAGGGTTGAAGTAAAACCGATAATGGTGTGTCCAAAAGGAACACCAACATTACGTAAAACAGTACTATCAGTCAAATCACGTTGCAAACGCGAAATGGGTAGTTTTGCTGAAAGGTGTTGAAAAATAGCATTTGCAATTCCTAAATTACCTTCTGAGTTTTCAAAATCAATCGGATTTACTTTGTGTGGCATTGCAGAAGAACCAACTTCACCTTTTTTAATTTTCTGCTTAAAATAATCCATAGAAACATATGTCCAGAAATCTCTATCTAAATCAATAATAATGGTGTTGATACGTTTTAACGTGTCAAACAACGCAGCCATATGATCGTAATGTTCTATTTGAGTGGTTGGAAACGAATGCTGTAAGCCTAATTTTTCTTGTACAAATTCAGTTCCAAAAGCTTTCCAATTTATTGAAGGATAAGCAACTTTATGTGCATTATAATTTCCTGTTGCTCCACCAAATTTAGCAGCACTTGGTATGTCATTTAACAAATTAAATTGTTCTTTTAAACGAACTACAAAAACATCAATTTCTTTTCCTAATCTTGTTGGAGATGCAGGTTGTCCGTGAGTTCTAGCTAACATAGATATGTCTTTCCACTCAATTACCAACTCTTGTAATTTTTCTAAAACTTGTAAATATTGAGGCACAAAAACATCATTCATGGCTTCTTTTATAGAAAGCGGAATTGCAGTGTTGTTAATGTCTTGAGAAGTCAAACCAAAGTGAATAAACTCTTTATATTTTTGTAGGTTTAAACCATCAAATTTTTCTTTTATAAAGTACTCAACAGCTTTTACATCGTGGTTGGTAATTTTCTCAATGTCTTTTATTTTCTGAGCATCTTCAGCAGTAAAGTTTATATAAATATTTTTTAGCTCTTCAAAAAGTGATGCATCAAAATCAGCTAATTGTGGTAAAGGAATTTCGCAAAGTGCAATAAAGTACTCTATTTCTACTAAAACTCTGTATTTTATTAGTGCTTCTTCAGAAAAATAATTTGCTAATTTTTCAATTTTACCTCTATAACGTCCATCAATTGGAGATATGGCATTTAGTTTTGTTAGGTTCATTTTTTGTTGTGTTGTGAGCAACAAAAATAAGGATTAAAACACACTTATTTAAGTGATTTTTGATGTTTTTCGATCAAGTTTATAATAAATTTTCCACGTGCTTTTGTTCCTTTGCTTTCGTGAATAATTTTTGTTTCAATTAAATGTTTTAATTCTGGATGAATCCAATCTATTTCCAAACCAAAAAGATACAAAGTATTCATAGTATAAGCCCTAACTGCAATTTTTTGAGGTGTAATTAACCAATCAAAACCTGTTTCTACAATGGCATTTATATGATTTGTTGTTAGGTTTTTTTTGATGTCATTATCAGTTTTTGCGTAATAAGCAGTTGCTAAATGTTCGCAAATTTTAGCACAAGGTCTAATTGCACTGTCAAATTTTAAAGTATTAATTTTTTGAGTAAATTCATCTAAATGAGGTATCATCCAATTTAACTGATGGTGTGTACAAATCCATTCTAATATCCATGCAGCTTTAATTGATACTTTTTCATTAATGTTAAACGTTATTGAAACCAATTTTTTAAATAAACTTTGGTTGTTTAGTACAATATTTGCAACTTTTTCTCTGTTCTCTTTTCCAGCATTCTGCATCTCATGAAGTTGCTCTGTAATGTAAAGTAAGTTAGATTTTGGCACTATTAATGTATATTTGTATAAAAAATTATATTTGAAATGATAAATATAAAAAGACTGTTTTTTGTTTTCGCTTTTTTTACTTGTTATTTTACGAGTGAAAATTGCAACGCACAAAAAATAAATCAATTTAATGAAAATAAAAAACGAACTGGAGTTTGGAAAAAATATTATCCAAATAAAAGAATTCGTTATACAGGACAGTTTGAAAATGGTAAAGAAGTTGGTGTTTTTAAATTTTATGATATTACGAATTCAGATCACCCAATAATTGTTAAAACTTTTTTTGAAGATTCAGATTCGTTGTTTGTTCAATTTTATACCCTAAAAGGAAAAATTAAAACAGAAGGCGTTTTAAACAAAAGAGCACGAGTAGGAAACTGGAAATATTTTTATCCAGATGGTACTTTAATGTCTGAAGAAAATTACAATAATCAAGGTGAACTTCATGGAGAGCAATTAGTATATTATCCTGATGGACAAGTTACGGAATTTGCTATATATAAAAACGGTTTATTGCACGGTGTTAGAAGTAAATACGCAAGTAATGGAACTTTAATTGAAGAGGTTGAGTTTAAATTTGGTAAAGAAAATGGTGTAGCAAAATACTTTGAGCTTAATGGTAATTTAAAAGAAACTGGAACTTATAAAGATGGAAAAAGAGTAGGTAAGTGGGAGTTTTATTTAGATGGAGAAGTAGCTGATAAAAAAGAAGTTGAAAAAAGCAAAAAATATAAAAAAAATGAATAACTCAAGAATTGTACTTTTAATTTTAATATCAATATTTGTTTATTCTTGCCAAAAAAAACAAGAACAAAAAGAAGATTCTATAAATGGACTTTGGATTATTAAAAAAGTAACAATGGGTGATAATCAAATGACACCCATAGCAAGATGGGTGCGTTTTAATAAAGATTCTACACAAACCTCAGGAAATGGCTGGTTACAACATTCTGAAGGTAGCTGGAGTTTAAATAAAAACAATCAATTAATTGTAAAAAACACAAATGGATTATTAGATAAATCAGAACCTTTTACTGTAAATTTTGAAAATGGTAACATGATTTGGAACAGAACAGAAGAAGGAGAAAATGTAAGTGTTCTTTTAGAGAGAACAGAGGTAATTCCAAAATCAGAAGGAAATAGATTAATGGGGTTATGGAAAATTGAAACGATTTCTATTGATGATAAAAATGTAACATCTACTTTAAATCCAGATGATAATGCAACCTTATTTTTAAGATGGGATAATACCTATGTTCTAGAAAATTATCCTCAAGGAAAAATTTACGGAGTTTATAAAGTTCATGGTCACAAACCAGAAATTCAAATGGTAAATTATGGAGATAAACCTCAATTTCAATTCTATCAATTTTTAATAGAGAAAAATAAGCTAATCTTAAAATCAACAGATCAAAAAACAAAATTAGAATTAAAAAGAATATATCAATTTTTAAAATAGATATATCAATATTATCAATTTCTAAATCGCATTCAAAAGTGTATCTTTGCACCCTCAAAAAATAAGAATGAAACGAGTAGTTGTAGGTCTTTCTGGTGGTGTAGATTCTAGTGTTACTGCACATTTATTAAAAGAACAAGGCTTTGAAGTTATTGGACTTTTTATGAAAAATTGGCATGACGATTCCGTAACAATTTCCAATGAATGTCCTTGGTTAGAAGACAGTAATGATGCTATGATTGTTGCTGAAAAGTTAGGAATTCCTTTTCAAGTAGTAGATTTAAGTGAACAATACAAAGAACGTATTGTAGATTATATGTTTGCGGAATATGAAAAAGGAAGAACGCCAAACCCAGATGTACTTTGCAATCGAGAAATTAAGTTCGACGTTTTTATGGATATTGCCTTAAAATTAGGCGCAGATTATGTGGCAACTGGTCATTATTGTAGAAAAGCCGAAGAAATTATTGACGGAAAACCAGTTTATAAATTATTAGCAGGAAAAGACAATAATAAAGATCAATCTTATTTTTTATGTCAGCTTTCGCAAGAACAATTGGCAAAAGCATTGTTTCCTATTGGCGAATTAACAAAACCAGAAGTTAGAGAAATCGCAAAGGAAGCTGATTTAATTACAGCAGAAAAGAAAGATTCACAAGGTTTATGTTTTATAGGTAAAGTTCGTTTACCAGAGTTTTTACAACAAAAATTGCAGCCAAAGGAAGGTAACATCGTTGTAATTCCAACAGATAATAATCAATATACAAAACAAGTACCTGCTTTTTCTTCAAAAGAAGAAGAGTTACAATATTTAGCAACAAAATTTTCTTATAAAGAAGAAGATGGAAAAAATGTTGGAAAACATCAAGGTGCACATTATTTTACAAAAGGACAACGTAAAGGTTTAAATGTTGGTGGAACAAAAGAAGCATTGTATGTGATTGAAACCGATGTAAATACCAACACAATTTATACTGGAGAAGGTAAAAATCACCCAGGTTTGTACAGAAATGTTCTTTTTGTTTCTAATGAAGAAATTCACTGGATACGTGAAGATTTAACTTTAAATACTGGTGAAACCATGCAAGTAGAAGCCAGAATTAGATACAGGCAACCTTTAGAAAAAGCAACATTATATAAAGTAGAAAGTGGTTTGTACGTTGCTTTTGAAAACAAACAATCTGCCATACAAGAAGGCCAATTCGTAGCTTGGTACAGTAAAGAAGAGTTATTAGGTTCTGGTGTTATTTCTTAGTAATTTTTTTTTGAACCCAGAATGTAAAACAACATCTAAATTCTAAAAGTAGTAATTTAGTAAAATGAAAAAAATAGCAATTTTCTTTTTTATAGTATTTTCTATACACTCTTTTAGTCAAGAAACTAATGAAGATGCTTGGTTGTTTTTAAAAGACAAACCCAATGCTAGTGATTATATAGAGAATCCAACAAGAATGCTATCTCAAAGAGCTATTGATAGAAGAAATAAATTAAATATAAATTTAGATATAACAGATGTTCCTATTGATGAAAATTATTACAACCAGCTTAAAAATGAAACTACTATTACTATTTTAGGAAAATCGAAATGGTTAAATGCTATTCACATACAAGGAACACAAACAGCTATTAATGGACTACAAACTAACTTTAATTTCATACAAATAATTGAGTTTGCAGATAAAACTTTAAATACTGGTAGTAAAATAATAGGAAAAAAAAACACTGTAAATCATCAAAATAAATTTAAGAATACTCAAGAAAATTTAAATTATGGAGCTGCAGAAAATCAGATTAAAATGCTCAAAGGAGATTATTTACATCAAGCAGGTTTAACAGGTGAAAATCAAATAATAGCAGTTATTGATGCAGGCTTTCCTAATGTAAATACCTTGCAAGCATTTAAAAGATTAAGAGATAACAATCAAATTTTAGGAGGTTATAATTTTGCAGATAGAAATACAAATTTTTACACAAGGCACAATCATGGGACTAATGTTTTATCTACCATTGGAGGCTATTTAGAAAATCAATTCATAGGAACTGCACCAGATGCAAAATTTTACTTATTTATTTCTGAAATTGCAGAAACAGAAACTGTTTTAGAGGAAACTTTGTGGGTAGAAGCTGCAGAAAAAGCAGATAGTTTAGGTGTAGACGTAATAAATACATCTTTAGGTTATTCTACTTTCGACAATCCAAAGCATAATTATACTTATGCAGATATGGATGGTAAAACTACTTTTATCTCAAGAGGAGCAGAAATAGCCGCCAATAAAGGAATGCTAGTAGTTAATTCAGCAGGAAATTCTGGTAACGATTCTTGGAAATTTATTACAGCTCCAGCTGATGCACCTTCTATAATTACTGTAGGTGCTGTAGATGTAAATAAAAATATTTCTTCATTTAGTTCTTTTGGACCTAGTTACGATGGCAGAATAAAACCAGAAATTTTAGCGCAAGGCACAGCTTCTTCAGTAATACACCACAATGATGGTAATATTGTTGCTTATAGCGGAACCTCATTTTCATCGCCAATTATGGCTGGTTTAATTGCATGTTTAAATGATAGTGAAGTTTTTTTCGTGTTAAAATCTGCAACTACAAAAAATCTAAATGATTATTTAAAAGAAGCTATCTATAAATCGGCTGATAGATATAATAATCCAACAGATCAGCATGGTTATGGAATACCTGATTTTGAAGTAGCATTTAATTATTATGGCTCAGTTTTTTCTGTTGAAGAAAATTTTTTAAACAATTTAAAAATTAGTCCAAACCCTACTTCAACAAATTTTAAAATTGAAGGTTATGTTGGAGATTTGGAATCTTATAAATTAGCACTATATGATGTTTTAGGTAAAGAAATTAATCAATTCAAAAACATAGATAATAATATTATTGATATATCTAATTTAAAAAAAGGGTTGTATATATTAAAAATATCAAAAGGCAAAACACGAAAAACATTAAAAATAATAAAGCAGTAATGCAAAATAAAATCACTCATTTATTCAATATAAAATATCCAATCGTACAAGGTGGTATGATTTGGGTTTCTGGTTGGCGATTAGCTTCAGCTGTTTCCAATGCTGGTGGTTTAGGCTTAATTGGTGCAGGCTCTATGTATCCAGAAGTTTTACGAGAACACATTCAAAAATGTAAGAAAGTAACAGACAAACCTTTTGGAGTAAATGTGCCAATGTTATATCCAGATATTGAAAAAATTATGGAAATTATTGTAGAAGAAGGTGTAAAAATTGTTTTTACTTCTGCAGGAAATCCAAAAACATGGACTTCTTTTTTAAAAGAAAAAGGAATTAAAGTTGTTCATGTAGTGAGCTCTGTAAAGTTTGCTTTAAAGGCAGAATTATCAGGTGTAGATGCTGTTGTATGCGAAGGTTTTGAAGCTGGCGGACATAATGGAAGGGAAGAAACAACCACATTTGCGTTAATACCAATGGTAAAAGAACAGTTAAAAATTCCTGTAATTGCAGCTGGTGGTATTGGTTCTGGACGTGGAATGTTGGCGGCAATGGTTTTAGGAGCAGATGGTGTACAAATAGGTAGCAGGTTTGCTGCAACAAAAGAATCTTCAGCACATGATAATTTTAAAAAAACGATATTAGAGGTAAAAGATGGTGATACGCAAGTGACTTTAAAAGAATTGGCTCCTGTACGTTTGGTAAAAAATAAATTTTATAATGAAATTCAAGAACTCTATCAGCAAAATCCAACAAAAGAACAGTTAATTGAATTATTAGGAAGAGCTCGTGCAAAAAGAGGAATGTTTGAAGGTAATTTAGACGATGGTGAGCTGGAAATTGGTCAAATTGCTGGCATAATACACGAAATTAAGCCTGCAAAAGCGGTTTTAAATGATATTATTGAAGAGTTTAATGCTGTGAAAGCCTTTATTCATCACATTTAACTAAATTTAACTAAAATAAAATTATTATTTGTATTTAGTTAAAATTTTTGGTATTATATTTGCAATTCAATAAACGTTGTTCGTAATTAAACAAACAACATATTTAATTTTATTATAATGAATAAAGGTACCGTAAAATTTTTCAATGAATCTAAAGGATTCGGATTCATCACTGAAGAAGGAACAAACAAAGAACATTTTGTACATGTGTCAGGATTAGTTGACGAGATTCGTGAAAACGATGAAGTTGAATTCGACTTACAAGATGGAAGAAAAGGATTAAACGCAGTAAACGTAAGAGTTATATAATTATATATTATTACTAGTTAATTTTTTATCTAAAAGCCTATCAAAATTTGATAGGCTTTTTTTATTACTCTGTTTTTAAAAACTATCATAAAATAGTTACTTTCGCAAAATTAAAAAATTGAAAATATGATTGACGGAAGGCAAAGGAAAAATATAAAAGTAGGTCTGTTTGTAGAAATTGTACAAAAACCGCATCAAGCTTCTGGTGAGTTAACTGAAGGAAGGGTTTCTAAAATTCTTACAAAATCGCCAAATCATCCTTACGGAATTAAAGTACAATTAGAATCTGGTTTAGTAGGCAGAGTAAAAAATATAATTACTTAACTGGTATTTTAATCTCGTACATTTTTCTACTAGCGTTGTTAAGTTTGTTTTCTCTTAACCAAGGATTATGAATTTTAAACTCTTTGTAGTTCATCCCAAATTTTTTAGCAAAATTTGTAATGTTTGAAATTACAGTATCTACCTTAATAATTCTTGTTTTTTCTAAAGTATATAAATCTTTTTCATCAAAAACGAAACCATATTTTTTTGGGTTAGAAATAATTTCTTTTAGAGCTAAAATTCTAAACACATATCTTTCAGTCTCATCAGGTAAAAGCGCATCGTAATAATTATTTACTTCTTGAGTCTCTAAACGTTTAGAAATTCCGTAATTACCAGCATTATAAGCAGCAGCAGCCAAAGTCCAAGAGTTAAAACGGTCCTTTGATTTTATCAAATATTCTGCAGCAACTTTTGTAGATTTTTCAATGTGATAACGCTCATCTACATTATCATTAATTTCTAAACCATACTCTCTTCCAGTAGTTCTCATAAAATGCCACATTCCTGCTGCTCCTGCAGATGATGTTTCATCTATAAAACCACTTTCAGCTAAAGCTAAAAATTTAAAATCGTCTGGTAAACCATATTTTTTTAATAGGGGTTCTAAAATAGGAAAGTATTTATTAGCTCTTTTTATAAGTAGTAACCCATTAGATTGCCAGTAAGTATTTACGAGCAATTCTCTTTCCATTCTTTCTCTAACATCTGGAATTTCAATTGGAACTCTTTCTCCTGCAAGGTTTAAGTTTTCTGGAAGCTCTAAAGCTTTTATTTTGTAAGTTTTATGTGTTTGAGTTTCTGGATCTGGTTCAGAATTTTTTGCAATAGTTGAATCTGGTTTTTGTATTGCGTTAAAAAAAACGGCAGTTATGATGGTGATACTTAAAAGAGATAATATGCGCTGTGAAGATTTCATAAAATATACAATTTTGTAGTATAAAAGTATGAAATTGCCTTTGGTTTAACAAGTTAAAACTTCATCAATTATTTTTGATATTTTTTTAGCTTTTGTTAAAATCATAATATGAGTTCCTCCCTTTATTTCAATAGCATCTTTAATATGTTTTAAAGGGAAAACATTGTCTTTTGTACCATGTATATGAACAATGTTTTTAACAGGATTTATTTGCTTCCATTTTAAAACATTGTAAATAGACCATTTTAAATATTTTTCACCTCTTACAGACAAATATTTCTTATAAATTTCGGCTTTTTTCTTTAAAGATTTTCCTAAAAAATATTGTGCATATTCCTCAAAGTTTGAAATTACTTTTGTTGGAAAAAACTTATAAACTTTAGTGAATTTTGCTAGTTTAAATTTTTTTGGAAGTTCTTCTTGATTTTTTACACTAGAAATTATAATTACTTTTCTTGGATTTACAAACTTTGCCATTTCTTGCACCATAATTCCTCCAAAAGAAACTCCAACTAAAACAGGGTTTTTTTCTTTTACTTCATCACTCATTCTACATGCATAATTATCTATATCTTCTTCAAGTGCTAAAGGTCTTATCCATTTTAAATAATGAAAACTATATTTTTCTGGATCTAACTCTAAATGTTCAAAAATTTCTGGTCCTGCAGCAAGTCCTGGTACAAAATAAATAGGAATTTTTTTCATCTAAAAAGAGTTTAAATAGTTGCTCTTAATAATTGTTTATAAAGAGCTAGTTATAATTTTTTGTTTAAATATATTCTTTTACATTTTCAAAACTACATCTTACTAAGCCATCATCATCAATTTCTGTAAGTTTAATTGTATGCAAAGTGTTTGCCAAATCTGGATTCCAAGGTGTTTTTACTTTTACGTAATTTTCTGTAAAACCATGAATGTAACCTTCTTTATTTTCATTTTCGAATAAAACAGTTAGAGTATTTCCTATTTGTTTTTCATAAAAAGCACGTCTTTTTTTAGCAGACAAACCGCGTAACATTTTACTACGTTTAGCTCGCACTTTTTTAGGTACAACTCCATCCATATTTACAGCCTCTGTGTTTGGTCTTTCAGAATATGTAAAAACATGTAAATAAGAAATGTCTAAATCGTTTAAATAATTATAAGTTTCTAGAAAAAGGTCATCAGTTTCACCAGGAAAACCAACAATTACATCTACACCAATACACGCATTTGGCATCACTTCTTTAATCTTATTAACTCTATTTGTATAGGTGTTTTTAAGATATCTACGTTTCATTTTTTTTAGCAACTCGTCACTCCCAGATTGTAATGGAATATGAAAATGAGGAACAAAAGAGTTTGATTTAGAAACAAAATCAATGGTTTCATCTTTTAATAAATTTGGTTCGATAGAAGATATTCGCAAACGATGAATACCATCTACTTGATCTAATTCTTTAACCAATTCTAAAAATGTATGTTCGTGTTTTTTGTTGCCAAATTCACCCTTACCATAATCGCCAATATTTACTCCTGTTAATACAATTTCTTTTATTCCTTTGGAAGATATTTCTTTGGCATTTTCAATCACATTACTTAAAGTATCACTTCTAGAAATTCCTCTCGCTAAAGGTATTGTGCAGTAGGTACATTTATAGTCACAACCATCTTGTACTTTTAAAAAAGCTCTAGTTCTATCACCAATAGAGTAGGAGCCTACATAAAAATCGGCATCAGAAATTTCGCAAGAATGGACTTCTCCAACATTATTTTTGGTCAAATCGTTTATGTAACTAGTTACATTAAATTTTTCTGTTGCTCCTAACACTAAATCAACACCATCTACATTTGCTAATTCCTCTGGTTTTAGTTGTGCGTAACAACCTACAGCAATTAAAAAAGCATTTTCATTTTTCTTTAGGGCATTTTTTACGATGGATTTAAAACGTTTGTCTGCATTATCTGTAACTGAACAAGTATTTATCACGTACACATCTGCTTTTGTATCAAAATCTACACGTTTAAAACCTTCGTTAACAAAGTTTCTTGCAATTGTAGACGTTTCTGAAAAGTTTAGTTTGCATCCTAAAGTATAAAAAGCAACTTTTTTATCTGTGTTCATTCTTTTTTAATTAAATAACTAAATAATAGAAACTTAAAATAAGTTACTTATTTTTATAGTCAAATAGTAATTTTACAAGGCTGTTTTTAAAGCAGTTTGTATGGTGCAAAAATACGATTTTATTCATGATTTTTGAAACAGAAAGACTACTTATTAGAAAATTGCATATTAATGATTTAAAAGGTTTTCATTCTTTAGAAAGCAATCCAAATGTTTTAAAATTTGCCACAGGAAACGTTAAAAATTTTAAAGAAAACAAAAATGAATTAAAAGATTTAATTCGAAGGTATCAATTACCTTACAACAATTTTTGGATTTACGCAGTAGTTTTAAAAGAAAATAATAATTTTATAGGAACTGTAGCTTTGGTAAAAGATGGAATAGATGACGAAATAGGCTATCGTTTTATAGAAGCATATTGGAAAAATGGATTTGCTACTGAGTTATGTAATGGTTTAATTGCATATTGTAAACAGTTAGGAATACCTAAACTCGTAGGATATGTTGTAGATGAAAATATTGCATCTGCTAAAATATTAAAACGACTAAATTTTAAAGTAGTGAAGCATTTTATAAGTGAAAATATGCAAATGCCAGAAACAAAATACGAACTTTTTTTATGATTGAAGATCAATTAACTCCACCTTATTATGCCGTAATTTTTTCCACAGTTTTAGCTGATGATATTTCAGGATATATAGAAGAAGCA
Source organism: Polaribacter aestuariivivens (assembly GCF_005885675.1). GTDB lineage: Bacteria > Bacteroidota > Bacteroidia > Flavobacteriales > Flavobacteriaceae > Polaribacter > Polaribacter aestuariivivens. The sequence continues at coordinate 474,519 of NZ_VANR01000002.1, read as the reverse complement.
AATAGAATGGAAGAATTAGCAAAACAACAAAAAGGGTATTTAGGCATAGAATCTGCAAGAAATGAAATAGGAATAACCGTTTCATACTGGCAGACTTTAGAAGATATTTCTGCTTGGAAAAATAATATAGAACATGTTGAAGCTAGAAATTTAGGGAGAGAAAAATGGTACAAAAAATACCAACTCCGTATTTGTAAAGTAGAACGTGAGTATGGGTTTGAAAAGAACTAAATATTAGTTATTTTTTTCCATAATTTGTTAGGAATTTTTTTTGTTCCTCTTGCAAAATCATACATAACACCTGAGAAACAACCCCAAGAAAAATACCACAATAACTCCATTAACGGTACATTACCTAAAATTGAGGTATCATATGCAGTTCCATTTAAATACCAATATTTATCCCAATAATTTGGAGAAATATAATTAAATAGAATTATGTAAATAGGAATCGCAATTAGCATTGAAAGAATCGCAGAAAACAAGGAAGGAATAAATAAATCATTTCTCATAATTACTACAACTATAGCTAAAAAAATCATAGGTATTGCCCACATGAACATACTATTTATACCTAAATAGTTATGAAGAAAAAAGAAACTAAGAATTATAAAAGGTATAAAAATATAAGATAGTGTAGTTCTAGGCTTTTCAGTTTGAACTTGTTTTTCTGTAAATAAAGCATCAAAAATTGTTACACTAATTCCTGTGGTTGTAAATGCAAATAGAATATCTTCAATGGACATAATATGAAAAAAGAACAATTCTGGTGGATTCCAATAATCAATTCTAAACCAAGAATTAATAAAAGCAAAAGGAGCTCCAATAGTACTTGCAATAAGCATTCTTCTTCTTAAGTTTTTTTTAAAATAAAAAATAAGTACCCAAGGAATTGCTAAAAAAACACCAAGCAGAAAATAAGAATAAGTTTGCATTTGAAAATTTATTTTGACAAATGTAATTATTTCCAGCTAATTTTTGCTTGAACAGGAAAGTGATCAGAATATTGTTCAGAAAAAACTTTAAATTGATTTACAATAGCTTTTTCATCAACCAAAATAAAATCTATTCTCATAGGAAACCAATAATTAAACGTTTTTCCAAAACCTTTACCAGCTTCCAAAAAAGCATCTTTTTTATTCATTGAAATTTTTTTATAAACCCAAGAATATGCAGTGTTATTAAAATCACCACAAATTATTCTTTTTCCATGCCAATTTTTTTCATGTTCTAAAAATTGAAGTGCTTGTTGGGTTTGCATTTTAAAAGAGGTTGATACTCGATTTAACAACTTTTCTGAATTTTCTTCTCCAAAATTTTCTTCGTTCGGTTTTATTCTAAGTGATTCTAAATGGAAGTTGTAAACTCTAATAGTATCTGTTTCTTTTAAAATATCAATAAAAATAATGTTATTAGATGTGTTTTTTAAATTTAAAGACCCAGAGTTTATAATTTTGTATTTAGAGTAAATAGCCATTCCAAATTTACCTTTATCATTTTTTGTTTTAATAAATTTATACGGATATGAAAGCTTAATTTTTGAAGACTGATAATATTCTTGAATTGCTAAAACATCAGGATTTTTATCTGCTATAAAATCAAAACCATTTTTGGTGGAAGTAGAGTCTGTATTTACGTTAAAGAAATCAAATGCCTTCACATTGTAACTCATCACTTTTAAATCGGAATTTAATGATGAATTTTTATCGGAAAATTTGTAAAAGGTAGATGAAAAAAACCAACCAATTAATAAAACTACTGTAGAAAGAAAAAACTGTTTTTTTAATTTAATTAACCAATAAATTACAAAACAAATATTTATAATTGCTAAAATGGGTACAAAAAGACTTAAAACTGCTAAAATAGGCATTGTGTTTGGAGAAATGTATGGCAGTAAATAAGACAATAGCAGTAGCGTTGCTAATAATGAATTTAGCAGGTAGAAAATCTTGTCTAAAAATGATAAGTTTTTCATGTTACTTTTTACCCTGTTTAAATAAGAATTCTTTTTCTGATTTTGTTAATGTATCATAACCAGATTTACTAATTTTATCTAAAATAGTATCTATTTGTTCTTGATTGTATGAGGTTTTTTTACTTTTTTCGGTTGTTTTTTTAGCTGATTTGTAAACTGTTTTTAGAGGTTTTTCCTTTTTTTGAAAGTATTTAGAAAAATTTCCAAAAAAATCTATTTTTTTATTACTTGCATTGTTTACATATAAGAAACCAAATAAACTTCCTCCTAAATGAGAAAAACTACCTCCAGCATTTGGTCCAATTAAACCTACAATATCTAAACCTAACCAAATAGCTGTTAAATGCCACAATTTCACATATCCAATTAATGGAATTTTTACCTGATAATTTGGCATATATGTAGTAATACCTAAAATAATTGCAGATATTCCTGCAGAAGCACCTACCAAGCTATAAGATTCATCTTCAAAAAGTGGAAAATAATTTTGACTAAGAATAAAAAAAAGTCCTCCAAATAAAGTACCTAAAATATAAAACTGTAACGCTTGCTTTTGTGTAAAATACTGAATAAAAAAATTACCCATAAAGTATAAGGTAATCATGTTAAAAATTAGGTGAATAAAGCCTGCATGTAAAAAGCCGTATGAAATAATAGACCAAGGTTTACTTAAAAATTCATTTACGTTATCATCTAAAGAAAACCAATCCATTAAAAAATTTTGATTTACTTTATACAAACCACTAATAACAGTTATTAATAAAGAAATAGCAAAAACAGCAATGTTTATATAGATTAGTTTATCTATAATACTACCAGTTTTGTATTTGTATTTTATGGTATCTATAAAACTCATTATCTTACTTTAAATTGATTTTTTTTCCAGTAATAAGCAATTAAAAACCCTATTAAGGCACCTCCAACATGCGCAAAGTGCGCTATGTTACCAATCGAATAATTTGTCATTCCAAAAAACAAATCACCCAAAATCATTATTGGAATAAAGTATTTTGCTGCAATTGGCACAGGGAAAAATATCAAAGCTAATTTGGCATCTTTAAAATACAAACCAAATGCTACTAAAACTCCATAAACTGCTCCAGAAGCTCCAACTGCTGGAGTATTATAAAGCATAGAAATTTTATTAAATTGTTCTTGAGAAATTGCATTTACTACTCTTGTATCATTTGTACTTCCTTTTTCTAAAATAGATAGTATTTCAGATGGATTTAAACCTGCATTTACAAAAAGGTCATAAATTCCATTAAATTGATAGTAATTTACAAGTGTATAAATAATTCCAGCTCCAATACCTGCTGAAAAATAGAAAAATAAAAACCTTTTTTTACCCCACATTTGTTCTAGAGGAGTTCCAAAAGCCCATAAACCATACATGTTAAATAAAATGTGTGCAAAACTACCATGCATAAACATATGCGTAACATATTGCCAAACACCAAAATGTTCATTTTTAGGAAAATGTAACGCCAAAATATTTGTAAAATCTAATTGTAAAAATTGTGGAGCTACAAATAAAATTACATTTATTATGATAAGATGTTTGATGCCTTCTGTAAGTCTTCCCATATTTAACTATTAAATAAATTATCTATTTCGTGTAAAGTCAATGTTTTAAAAGTTGCTTTTCCAAAAGGAGAAATACTTGGTTCTTTGCAAGAAAATAAATCGTTTACTAAAGCATCTTGCTCTTTTTCCATTAATAATGTTCCCGTTTTTATGGATAATGTTCTGGCAAATGATTTTGCCATCACATCAAAATGACTAAAACTTGCGTCTGGAACTTCTAAATTAATATCGTTTAACAATTCTTCTAAAATAATAGTTATTTTACTTTCTGTAACCGAAACTGGTATTCCTTTTATCGTAACACTATCTTTTGTAAATTCATCAAACGAAAAACCTGCATTTTCTAATTCGGTTTTTATGGTATAAATCATTTCTATTTCTGCTGATGAAAATGAAATTTTTACAGGAAATAATAATTGTTGGCTATTGGCTTCTTTAACGGTGATACTTTCCAAAAATTGTTCGTACAAAATACGTTGATGCGCTAATGACTGATGAATTAAAACCACACCAGATTTTATAGAACTTAACACATATTTACGTTGAATTTGAAATGTTTTTTGTGTTTTTACTTCTTGCTGATTATTAAATAGTTCTTCTTGTTTTTCATCATCAGAAATAGCAGTAGAAGTGTACAAAGACTCCCAACTTTGGGTTTGTTTTTCTCTTTTAAAAGGAAAATGAATTTCTTTCTGTTGTTCTTCTTTAAAAGGATTAAAATCAGGATCTACCGTAATTTTTGGAGCAGATGTACTTTTAGAATTTGATTTGAAATGATAAGGCGTATCTAAATTTGCGTCTCTATTAAAATCTAATACTGGTGCTACATTGTATTGCCCTAAACTATGTTTTATAGTTGCTCTTAACATAGCATACAATGCCTTTTCATTATCAAATTTAATTTCTGTTTTTGTAGGATGTATATTAATATCTATACTACTTGTTGGCACTTTTAAATATAAAAAGTAGGAGGGATGTGCTCCATTTTCTAACAAACCATCAAATGCACTTACAACTGCGTGATTTAAATAAGAACTTTTTATAAAACGATCATTCACAAAAAAGAATTGTTCGCCACGTTTTCGTTTTGAAAACTCTGGTTTTGCAACAAAACCTTCTATGGTTACAATATCAGTTACTTCATTTATAGGAACTAACTTTTCATTCATTTTAGTTCCAAAAACTGCTACAATCCTTTGTCTTAAATTACTTTCCTTTAAATGATAAACTTCGTTATTATTATGGTGTAGTAAAAATGCAATGTTTGGATGAGCTAAAGCAACTCGTTGAAATTCATCAATAATATGACGTGTTTCTACAGTATCTGATTTTAAAAAATTTCTTCTAGCTGGTATGTTGTAAAATAAATTTTTTACAGATAAACTTGTACCTTCACTTGTAGATATAAAATCTTGGGAAATTACTTTGCTGCCCTCAATTTTTAAGCAAGTACCTAATTCTTGGTTTTTTTCTTTTGTTTTTAACTCAACATGAGCAATAGCAGCAATGGAAGCAAGTGCTTCTCCGCGAAAACCTTTGGTGCATAAATTAAATAAATCTTCTGCCTTTTGTATTTTAGATGTTGCATGACGCTCAAAGCACATTCGTGCATCTGTAACGCTCATTCCTTTACCATTGTCAATTACTTGAATTAACGTTTTACCAGCATCTTTTAATAGTAGCTTAATATTTGTAGCGCCAGCATCAATTGCATTTTCAAGCAATTCTTTTACAACAGAAGCTGGACGTTGAACTACTTCTCCTGCAGCAATTTGATTCGCAACATGATCTGGTAAAAGTTGAATGATATCGGACATTAATTATTTTATGAAAATAGATAAATCGAAATCTATAATAAATAGAAAAATAAGTACTAAAATTGCGATAATTATGAGTAATGTTTTGTTTACGCCTTTATCAGGATTTTTTAAATCGTCAAAAGCGTCATTAAATTTACCTTTGATTCCTTTATTTTTACCTGCTGTTTTTCTAAACTTATCTAATTTATGTTCAATTTTAAAAGGATTTCCTTCTCCTTTATAATAGCGAGGTTGATAATCAAATTTTTTATTTGTACGTTTTAAAAATCCCATAGTTTTAGAAATAATTGGTGAATATTAATTTTTTTTAAATCAATTTTCATACCAATTGTAAAGCTAGTCAAATTTAAAGAATTTAAAGGAATTCGTCAAAGATTGATGTTAAAAGTATTTTAAATGTTTACGTTTTTTTGAAAGAAAAAAACGTAAAAAAAGCATTGAATTTTATAAGGGTTTGGTTTTGAGAGTAAACTTATTTTAATCTTGGAAAATAAATTTAAAAACCTATGTGCTCTTTATTTCTATCAATATTTTTAAGAGCTGCCATTTTTACAGCAGCAACAGCACATTCAATACCTTTATTGCCTAGTTTTCCACCAGATCTATCTAACGATTGTTGCTTTGTATTATCTGTTAAAACGCAAAAAATAACAGGAACATCGTATTTTATATTCAAATCTACAATACCTTGTGTAACTCCCTCACAAACAAAATCGAAATGTTTAGTTTCACCTTGAATTACATTTCCAATGGCAATAATAGCATCTACTTTTTGTGATTGAATCATTTTTTTACATCCATAAACTAGCTCAAAACTTCCAGGAACATCCCAAGAAATGATGTTTTCATTTGCAGTACCACAATTTAACAAAGTATCAATTGCACCTTTTTTTAAATTTTCAGTAATTTCAGGATTCCATTCAGAAACAACAATCCCAAATCGAAAAGGTTTCGCATTTGGGATTGTTGCTTTATCGTAATATGATAAATTGGTTGTAGCCATATTTTTTTTTGTTTTCAGTTTTCAGTTGCAGTTTACACTAAGTTTACTGCTTATTAATACTGTTTACTGTATATTATTTATCAGCGTATTTTGCTGCATAAATAAATTTTTCAACATCTTTACCTTGATCAGAATTTGGATAATTATCTTTTATTTTTGTAAATAAAGAGGTTGCTTTATCATATTCTTTCAATTGCATAGCAGTTTGTCCTGCTTTGTATAAATATAGAGGTGTTGTAAATTCGTTAGCTTTTTTATTAGCCGCTTTTTCATAATACTCTAAAGCTTGTTCTGGCTGGTTTATATCAGCAAAAGCATCACCAATAGCACCTAAAGACACAGGACCTAATAAAGCATCATCAGAATTAAATTTATTTAAATATTCAATAGCTTTTTCGTAATTTTTCATTTGTAAATACGAAACACCTGCATAATAGTTTGCTAAGTTTCCTGCATCAGTTCCACTATATTCGTCAGCAATATCTAAAAAGCCATATTTACCATCAGCACCTTCTAAACCTAAGTTTAATAAAGAATCAATACCAGAACCTGCAACTGCAGCTTCATCAAAGTATTTTCTTGGAAATGCTAACTCATTAGAGGCATCTAACTCTTTTGGTTCAGAAATGTATTTATTATAACCTAAGTAGGCTAAGAAAATTACAACAACTGCAACTAATGAATAAAATAACGGTTTGCTATTTTTTTCTATCCATTGCTCAGATTTTGATGCAGTTTCATCTAAAGTGTTTAATACTCCAGCAGTTTCGAATTCAGATTCATCTATTTGATTTTGCTGCTTTTTACCTTCTGCTTTGTATTTTTTCTTGTATGTTGCCATAGTTTGCTTAAAAATTAGTGGCGACAAAAATAGTTTTTTTAATTGGATTTTAAAAGGAGATAATTCGCAAAATTTTCAATAATTTGCAATTCGTTTTAAAGACCATTAATTATTCATGTATTTACAGAAACTTTCTTTAGTCAATTTTAAAAATATAACGTCGCAATCTTTTGATTTTCAACAAAAAATAAATTGTTTTGTAGGTGATAATGGTGTTGGTAAAACCAATGTTTTAGATGCTATTTATTACTTATCTTTTGCAAAAAGTTATTTTAATTCTGTCGCAATTCAAAATATTAAGCACGAAGAGTCTTTTTTTATGATAGAAGGAGATTACCTTTTAAACGATAGAAATGAAAAAATTGTTTGTAGCTTAAAAAAAGGGCAAAAAAAGGTTTTAAAACGAAATGGAAAAAGTTATGATAAGTTTTCGGAACATATTGGGCAACTTCCTTTGGTTATAATATCGCCTGCTGATAGAGATTTGGTAACAGAAGGTAGTGATACTAGAAGAAAATTTATTGATGGTGTAATTTCACAACAAAACAAAAAGTATTTACAAGACCTTATTTCTTATAATAAAGTATTGAGTCAGCGAAATGCATTGTTAAAATACTTTGCAGCCAACAGAACTTTTGATGCTTTAAATTTAAGTGTTTATGACGAACAACTAGCTGAGTATGGTACCAGAATTTACCAAGTTAGAAAAGAATTTTTAGAAAAATTTATACCAATTTTTAATGAAAAATATCAAATAATTTCTGGTGACAAAGAAAGTGTTAACTTAATTTACAAAAGTCAATTACATGATTTTTCTATGCAAGGTTTAATGAAAAAGTCTTTAGAAAAGGATAAAATTTTGCAATACACAACTTCTGGAATTCATAAAGATGATTTGAGTTTTGAAATTGGAACCTATCCAATTAAAAAATTTGGTTCACAAGGTCAACAAAAATCATATTTAATAGCTTTAAAGTTAGCTCAGTTTCAGTTTATTAAACAACAATCAAAAGTAGTTCCGATATTGCTTTTGGATGATATATTTGATAAATTAGATGAAAACAGAGTGCTACAAATTATAGAATTGGTAAATGATGATGAATTTGGGCAGATTTTTATTACAGATACACATTCTGATAGAACTGAGAATATTGTAAAGCAAAGTAACAAACCATATCAAATTTTTAAATTGTAATATTTACAAGTAATCGTAATTTAATTATTCAAAACTTTAAATAAATGTCCAAAAGAGAAAATGATTCTTTTTCAATAGAAGATTTAATGAAAACTTTTATCAAAGAAAATAATTTGACAAAAGGAATGCAAAAAATTAAAGTGGAAGAAACTTGGACTCAAATGATGGGACCAGGAATTGCAACACATACAACCTCTGTAAAATTACAAAATAAGACTTTAGTAATTCAATTAACATCATCTGTGTTAAGAGAAGAATTAAGCTATGGTAAAGAAAAAATTATTAAAATGATTAATGAAGAATTGGGGGATGAAGTTGTTACTAAATTAATGCTGGTTTAGATTTATTTAGTATTCAGTTTTATCTTCTTTTTGAGACCATTTTTGAAAAGGTTCTAAAACAATATCTCTTCCTATTTGCTCAAAAGGAATACTTCTTTTTTCATACGGAAGTGGAATTTCTTTATAAATAAACTCATCATCAAAACCAATATCAGCTGCATCTTTTTGGTTACTTCCATAATATACTTTATCTGGTCTTGCCCAATATATTGCACCTAAACACATAGGACAAGGTTCACATGATGTATAAACAATACAACCCTCTAACTGAAAAGAATTTAAATTTTCACAAGCATTTCTTATTGCTGTAATTTCAGCATGAGCTGTTGGGTCATTTGTAGAAGTAACTTTGTTATTTCCACGACCAACAATTACTCCATTTTTAACAACAATGCAACCAAAAGGTCCACCTTCATTATTATTCATTCCTTTTAAAGCAGCTTTCACTGCTTCACTCATATATTCTTCGTGACTTGTCATTTTTTTCGATTTACTATGCGAAACCTAATAAAATTGTGAATACTTATTTAAAACAATCTATTACCATTTGTGCAACTCTTAATGCTTCAGTTCCAGCACTTAATGATACTACTGGTTTTGTTCCGTTTTCAATTGCATCAGCAAAAGATTCTAACTCATCTAAAATGGCATTGTTTGGTTCAATCTCTGGGTTTTCAAAATAAATTTGTTTTTTAATTCCCTCAGCATTTTGTAAAATCATAGCAAATTCATCAGGATTTTCAGGAACGTTTTTCATTCGAACAACTTCTGATTCTTTACTTAAAAAGTTTACAGAAATGTATGCATCTTTTTGAAAAAAACGTGTTTTACGCATATTTTTCATAGAAATTCTACTGGCTGTTAAATTAGCAACACAACCATTTTCAAACTCAATTCTTGCGTTGGCAATATCTGGTGTTTCAGAAATTACAGAAACACCACTTGCATGTACATTTTTTACCTTTGAATTTACTACAGATAAAATGATATCAATATCATGAATCATTAAATCTAAAACCACAGGCACATCAGTTCCTCTGGGATTAAATTCTGCTAATCTGTGAGTTTCAATAAACATTGGGTTGTTTATTTTATCTCTTACAGCAGTAAATGCAGGATTAAAACGCTCTACATGACCAACTTGACCTTGTACATGGTTTTGACTAGCCAAAGTTTTAATAGCTTCTGCTTCTAAAACAGTATTGGTAATAGGTTTTTCAATAAAAATATGACATCCTTTTTCAATGGCTAATTTTGCACAATCAAAGTGCGATAATGTTGGTGTAACAATATCAACTACTTCTACAGCATCAATTAAATCTTCAATAGAATCAAATAATTTATATCCAAATTCTTTCGCAACTTTTTCTGCATTTTCTGTAAACGGATCAAAAAAACCAACTAACTCGTATTTTTTTGATTGTTGTAATAGTTTCAAATGAATTTTTCCAAGATGACCAGCACCTAAAACCCCTGCTTTTAGCATAAAATATTTTTTTAAGTTTGATTTTTGATTTTAAAAAAAATCAATAAAAACAAAGATACAATTTTATAGGAATGTATCTTAAATTATTGCTATTTTTAGGTTTTAGAAATTTGTTAAAATTGAAAGATACCTCAAAACATCAAGGACGTAGAAATCAGCTTGCTAATGTGTTAAAAGCAAAAGGTATATTTGATGAAAATGTACTAAATGCAGTGCGTAAAATTCCGCGTCATTTATTTATAGACTCGAGCTTTGAAGACCATGCATACCAAGATAAAGCTTTTCCAATTGCTGCAGAACAAACTATATCTATGCCATACACAGTTGCTTTTCAATCGCAAACTTTAAATATAAAAGGTGGTGAAAAAATTTTAGAAATTGGTACTGGTTCAGGCTATCAAACAGCAGTTTTGTTGGAACTAAATGTAGAAGTTTATACAATTGAAAGACAGCGTGAATTGTTTAAAAGAACATCATTGTTTTTACCAAAATTAGGTTACAATCCTAAGAAATTTATTTTTGGTGATGGTTATAAAGGTTTAAAATCGCAAGCACCTTTTGATAAAATAATTGTAACAGCTGGTGCACCTTTTGTACCAAATCCTTTGCTATCTCAATTAAAAATAGGAGGAAGTTTATTAATTCCTGTTGGAGATAAAACTCAAATTATGACGTTGTTTATTAGAAAATCTGCCAAAGAATTTGAAAAACAAGAACTAGGTGATTTTGCTTTCGTGCCAATGTTAGAAGAAAAAAATTAATATTAGTTTCAAAGTTTTAAAGTTTCATTTTTCACTAAAAACTAAAAACTATTTCGCTCTCTCCCAATAAGCTGTTTTTCCAAAAAGAGAAATACCAATATACCCTCTTAACTTTAATTTATTTGGGTTAACAAGCTCAATATAACATTTATATGTTTTTCCATTTCGTGGATCTAAAATAGTACCTCCAGACCATTCATCATCATCTTTTTCTAAACCAGATAAAATATCTAAACCTAAAATAGGCTTGTCTTTATACTCGCCCTCACAATCTACACAACGTGCATCTTTTCTTTCAGGATTCATAATTTCTACCACTTTTGCGTATGCTTTTCCATTTTTCTCATAAACTTCTAAAACAGAATCTACCACACCTTTTTCATTTTTGGAATTCCATTTTCCGAAAATTGTTTGTGCATTAATTGAAATTGAAAACGTAGTAAATAGAATTATAAAAAGTACTTTTTTCATAGTTAAAAACATATTAATAATTAATAAAGAGTGTGAATTTAAAACTTTTTTAATAAAAAATTTGTTAAAAAGTTACAAACTAGCATCAAAAAAATCATCCCATTTGTTTTGTACTCGTAAAACTTGTTCAATAACATCTCTAACACAACCTTCACCACCTTTTTTACCAGATATGTATTTTGATACTTGTTGAATTTCTCTTACAGCATCGTTTGGACAAGCAGAAACACCAACTAATTTCATTACAGGATAATCAGGAATATCATCACCCATATACAATACATTTTCGGGTTGTAAATTGTATTTTTTTACCAATAATTCATATTGCTCAATTTTATTGTGAGCACCTAAATAAATATCTTCAATACCCAAAGCAGCTAATCTTTTTCTAACTCCTTCATTTGTTCCTCCAGAAATTATACAAACTCTAAATCCTTTATTTAAAGCTGTTTTCATAGCATACCCATCTTTCACATTCATGTGTCTTACGAGTTCGCCATCTGGCATTATGGTTAATGTTCCGTTTGTTAAAACACCATCAACATCAAAAATAAAAGTGTTAATTTTAGGTAATAATTGTTTGTAACTAATTTCCATTTTGGATAGATTTTGTTAAGATTTTATATATTTCTTGTTGCGTTTTATTCAACAATAGTAAATGTTTTTCTATTGTTTGTTCATCATTTCTAATAGCAGGACCTGTTTGTGCTTTTTCAGGAGACAATTTTTTAATTTTTAAAGCTGTTTCTTCAATTAAAGGTTGTAAAATTTCAAAAGGAACTTTATTTTCTTCACAAATGTCATTTCCTATTGTATACAAATGATTTGTAAAGTTATTTACAAAAACAGCTGCAACATGTAAAGCTTTTCTTTGATTGGAATTTATATTGTATATTTTTTTTCCAATTGATTTTGCTACAGTTTCTAATAATTTATAATCGTTTTTATTTTCAGCCTCTAAACAAAAAGGAATTTGAGAAAAATTTACTTTTTTATCTTTTGAAAAAGTTTGCAACATATAAAAAACACCTTTATTATTTGTGTTTTTTAAATCTGTTAGAGCAAAACTTCCAGAAGTATGCACCACAAAACTATTTTTAATTTTTGAAGAAACTTCTGCAATTGCATCATCAGAGACTGCAATAATTGTTATGTCTGCTTTTGGTATTTCTACTAAATTTCTAGAAGATATTTTGTTAACAACAACATTATCAGCTTTTAAAAAAGCTTTGTGTAAATGTGTTGCCACATTTCCATTTCCAACAATTAAAATAGAAATCATATAGGCGAAGATATTCAAAAATAATAGAAATTTAGAATAGGATTTGGTATTTTAGCAGAAGTAAAATCTTTTAAATGAGAAATGATAAAAAATTAGGAATAAATACAACATGCGTTCATGTTGGTGAAGTAAAAGATATTGAGCATAAAGGAGCAGTTTCGCCAATTTATATGTCAACTTCGTACGCTTTTGATGGTGTAGATGTAAAAAGATATCCGCGTTATTTTAATACGCCAAATCAAGAAATGTTGTGTAAAAAAATAGCAGCTTTAGAAAAAACGGAAGATGGTTTAATCTTTAGTTCTGGAATGGCGGCAATTTCTGCAGCGATGTTTGCTTTTTTAAAAACGGGTGATCATGTAATTATTCAACAAGTAATTTATGGAGGAACTTTTAATTTAATCGTATCTGAATTTGATAAATACGGAATTGAATATTCTTTTACAGAATCTGATAAAGTGGAAGATTTTAAATCACTTATCAAACAAAATACTAAGATTTTATATATTGAAACACCTTCGAATCCGCTTTTAGGAATTACAGATTTAGAGGTCATTTCAAAGTTAGCAAAAGCAAATAATTGTTTAACAATGATTGATAATACATTTGCATCACCCATAAATCAGAATCCTGTAGATTTCGGAATTGATATTATTTTACACTCCGCCACAAAATATATGGGAGGTCATTCTGATATTTCTGCAGGTGCCATTGCAGCTTCTAAAGATCATATTGCCCAAATATGGAAAACCGCTATTAATTTTGGAGGAAATTTAAGCGATCAAACAGTTTGGTTGTTAGAAAGAAGTTTAAAAACGTTAAATCTTCGTGTTAAAGAACAGACTAAAAATGCTCAGAAAATGGCTGAATATTTAGAGGGAAATACGAACATAAACTGTGTTTATTATCCTGGTTTAAAAAGTCATCCTCAATACGAATTGGCAAAAAAACAAATGAAAGGTTTTGGAGCAATGTTGTCCTTTGAGTTAAATGAAACTATTGATGCAATGGAATTTCAACGTAATTTACAACTCATAAAACCGTCTATGAGTTTGGCAGGTTTAGAGAGTACAACAGTGAGTCCAGCACAAACAACACATGCTTTATTAAGTGAAGAAGCGCGTTTAGAAAGAGGTATTAAAGATGGCTTGATTCGTTTTTCTGTCGGAATTGAAGAAGTGGAAGATTTAATAAGTGATATTGAACAGGCTATTAACAGTTTAGTTTAAATAACGATTGTCTCCTCGAGCGCAGTCGAGAGGTTATTAAGAGGTCTCGACTGCGCTCGACCTGACAAAATAGAATAATTATGAAATTAGATATATTAGCTTTTGGTGCACATCCAGATGATGTTGAATTAGGTTGTGGTGCAACAATTGCCAAAGAAGTTTCTTTAGGGAAAAAAGTTGGAATTGTAGATTTAACAAGAGGAGAATTAGGTACTCGTGGTTCTGCAGAAATTCGTGATGTAGAAGCTCAAAACGCAGCAAAAATATTAGGAGTTTCCGTACGAGAGAATTTGGCTTTTGCAGACGGTTTTTTTACAAATGACAAAAAACATCAAATAGAAATTATTAAAATGATTCGTAAATACCAACCAGAAATTGTTTTGTGTAATGCTATTGATGATAGACATATTGATCATGGAAAAGGAAGCAAACTGGTTTCTGATGCTTGTTTTTTAAGTGGTTTAATGAAAATTGAAACGGAACTAGAAGGAAAACAACAAGAAAAATGGAGGCCAAATAAAGTATACCATTACATACAATGGAAAAACATAGAACCAAATTTTGTTGTAGATATAACTGGATTTATTGATAAAAAAACGGAAGCAGTTTTAGCATATAAAACACAATTTTATGATCCAAAAAGCAACGAACCAGAAACACCAATTACCAGTAAAAATTTTATTGATAGTATAAATTATAGATCTAGAGATTTAGGAAGGTTAATAGGAGTGGAGTATGCAGAAGGTTTTACCACAGAACGTTACGTAGCTGTAGAAAATTTAGACAAATTAATTTAAAAAAATATTGTTTTAAAATAGAAAAAATATTTATATTTGCACCCGCAATTATATGGTGGTTGTAGCTCAGTTGGTTAGAGTATCGGTTTGTGGTACCGAGTGTCGCGGGTTCGAGTCCCGTCTTCCACCCAAAATAAAATCCTTCTCAGTTTGAGAAGGATTTTTTTGTTTTATAAATAATGTTTAATAAGAATTCAATATTTCTAAAACTTCGCCTCTTTTTCTTACTGAAACTGGTATGTTTGAATTATCCGTAAGTATTAAATAACCACCATCAGATTTTATAAACTCTTTAATATATTTCGTGTTTATTAAATGACTTTGATGTACTCTTACAAAACCAACTTCTTTAAGTAAATCCGAATAAAACTTTAAAGTTTTAGATACCAATATTTTTGAGCCATTATTAAAATAAAAAGTAGTGTAGTTATTATCTGATTTACAACGAATAATATCACCAATATTTACTACAATTATTTTTTCAGAAGTATGTAATGATATTTTTTCTAATTTGCTACTTGGAGTTATAATAGCTTGCTTTAAAACATTTAATTGCTCATTTTCTGGTTGTAATTGTTGTTGGGCTTTCTCAATGGCGTTGTTTAAATCTGTATCTGAATATGGTTTTAAAATATAATCGATAGCTGAAAATTTAAAAGCTCTGATTGCATGTGCATCACTTGCAGTCACAAAAATTATTTTAGATTTTAAATTTGGAAAAATTTCTAAAATATCAAACCCTGTTCCATCTCCTAACATAATGTCTAAAAAAAGAATTTCTGGTTCTTTTTTACGTAAAATTTTTGCTGCTTCAACAACCGATTTTGCAGTATCAATAATCTCAATTTCTTGATGATTATTTGTAATATCATTATATAGCATTTCTAAGGCTAAGGAATTATCTTCCACTAAAATTGCTGTTGTTTTTTTCATTTAATAATCGGTTTTTAGAGGAATTTTAAACCAAATTTTAGTTCCTTTAACATCATTATTATCTTTAATTTCTTCCATAGTAAAAGCGCTGTGTTTAGAAATGTTTTCAATTCTTTCTTTTGTTACTTTTACAGCAATAGATTTGTGTTTATTATTGACTTTTCTTTTTTGTGATTGATATATTCCAACACCATTATCTATCACAGAACATTTTAAAAATTGGTTTTTTACTTCAAAAATGATATTGATTTTACCTTGATTAGAAACTTGAGAAATACCATGTTTTACAGCATTTTCAACAAAAGGTTGTACCAACATTGGTGGAATTAAAATTTCATCTGTATCAATATTATTTAACTTGGTTTCTATTGAAAATTGAAACAATTTAGAACTCATTTGTTGCTCTAGTTCAAGATATGTATTTAATGTTGTAATTTCTTCTTTTAAACTAATTTCTTCTAACCTCGAATTATTTAAAACACTTCTTAAAAGTATCGAGAAATTAGAGATTGTTTTGTTTAGCGTTGTTTTATTATCTGAATTTCCTAAAGCTTTTATTCCGTTTAAAACATTGAAAATAAAATGTGGATTCATTTGCAATTGCAAAGCTTTTTGCTCTAATGAAAGCAAATGGTTTTCCAGTTTTAAAGCAGCCACTTTTTGCTGGTTTTTCTTATTTATTTTTCTAATATAAATTTCTACAGTTCCAGCTAAAATTAAACATAAAAGAACTGCACAAAAAATTAAAAACCATACTTTTTTGTAAAAAGGAGTAGCAATAAAAAATGAAAATTCTTTTTTAGTAGTTTTAGTACTATTTTTAAAACGAGACTCAGCTATAAAATTATATTTACCAGGTTTTAAACTTGCAAAATTTACTTGTTTATTAGAACTCCATGGAGAAAATGTATCCCCTAATTTATATCTAAATTCTATACTTTTTGGATGACTAATAGATATACTTTCTAACAAAAAAGAAATGTTATTTTCATTTGCATTTAACTGTAAAATCTTGTTATATGAATTAGTATTTATGGAATCTATAGAAATATAATTTACTGTAAAATCTACTATTTGTAATGGTGCTTTTTTAGTGGGTGATTTATTTTTTTTGATAAATAACCCACCTTCAGTAGCAATAAAAATATTTTGTTCAGCATCTTCAAACACAGCATTTATTCTGTTTGAATTTAAATTGCTGTTGTATTTATTAAGTCTTTTTTCAAAAATAAAACTATTTGCATTAAAAATGTCAATTCCTTCGTTTTCTGATGTAGCATAAATTTTATTTTCAATTAACAAAATAGAAGAAATATTATTTTTTGAATATATATTTTCAAGTTCATTATTGTTTAGTTTTTGAATTATTGAATTATTTTTAAGTACATAAAGTTTTTCATTTACTTTTAATAATGATGAATAATTGCCTTTACTAACAGTATTTATTTGTTTCGGATTTATTAAATCGTCTAAAATCCACAGTCCGCTATTAGATGCTACTATAAAATTTTTATTGTAATAGATGATATCGTTTATAACAGAAAAATCTAAGTTATAGGTTGTTTTTAAAGGTTGTAGATAGTTTTGCCTAAAATGAAGTAAACCCTGGTTAGAACCAACAAATATTTCATCTTTAAATTCAAATATTTTGTTTACACTTTTAGCATTAAAGGTTAATAATTGATTGTGTGTTTTTAAGTGTAAATTTTTATTTTTTCCTATGAATATTGAATCACCTTTAGTAAAAATGGTTTGTATGTTTTCAGATGATTCTCCAATTTTAAAATCATTTTTTTTTAATTCTTCTCCATCAAACTTTAGCAATGTTTTATTTGTAGCGAACCAAATATGATAATATGTATCTTGATCAATAGCTGTAATTGTATGGTTTTTAAAGTTTTTAAAAGCCACTATTTTTTCAAAACTATTTTCTTGAGCATTTGAAAAATTAATCAGTAATAATAGAAAAACTAGAGTGAAAATTTTAATCACTTTAGTACAGTAATAAGAGGTTGATAAAAAAAATGATTGACTTATTTTCATTGTAACAAACTTACTAATTAAAACGTCATTACACCATTCTTTATTTGATGTAATGACGTTTTGGTACTCACAATTTCCATTCCATTTACTATTTCATACCGTACAAACGTTTGTTATTTGTATCTGGTTTTATATGTTTTAAATCACCATAAGGTTTTACTAAAGGCTTTAAAACACACAAGCCAGAAGTTCTACCTCTAATAATTAATTTGCTGTTTTTAGTAGTCCAATTCCATCTAAACTTATCTACAGGAACTTTTAGTTTTTTTAATTCAGCAGTTAATTCATCATGAGCGTCAATCCAATCCATAACTTGATCTTGTGAAGTAAATTTTGGCATTTCATTATCTGTATTATGAAAATCAAACTCCCAAAGAATAGGTATTGTAAATTGTGTTGTGTAAGCTTCACCAACATATCTTTCTTCTTCATTATTTAATGCATCATACCAATCTATTTCTGTTTCTTCTGGGTATTTTTTTGCAATTTCTTTTGATAAGTCCATTTTCCCTGGTGAGTTTGCAGTAGGGTAAAATACGTAGTATGGTTTTGCTAAATAATGATTAGAAAATTTTCCGCCAAAAATAGTGTGATATGGAGATGCAATTACTTTCGGGTTTTCTTTTGCGTGAAAAGCATCTTTTAAAGTGTTGATTAAATCGTTATTTTCAATTAACCCAGAAGCGTGAAAAATAATTTTAGAATTACTGTTTACAACGTTTCTTAATTTTGGAAGCGTACCTTGAGTTATTGTTCTCCTTAAAGTTTGTGCGTTAATTTTATCACCTCTTACAACAGTTTCTAAGTTCATACCTTTATAAGGGTTGCTCTTATTTACAATATGAATTTCGCTATAAGGATGTTGTTTTCCATTTTCGTTTAACCAAAGAATAATTTCTTCTAAAGAATATTGACCATCCACCACTTTTAATCCTTTTTCCTTAAAATATTTTCTAGCTGTAGAATAAAAGGTTTCATTTCCTTTATCAAAACCTGCTATAAAAACAATAGGTTTTTGATAAACGATTTCTTTAACTTCTTCAGAAATGGGTGTGCTGTTTTCTGCAATAACTTTTGTGTTGCTTTCTTTTTTTGATTCAGGATTATCACACTGTAAACAAAGTGTTAATGCGATTATAAAAGAAAATAAAATTGCTGATTTTTTTAATAATGTTTTCATGATTTCTACTTTTTTAAAGGTTATTATACCGTAAAAGTAGCGTAGAAGTAAGGCTTAATTTTGGCTGTTTTAGAATTCGTAAAGTTTAATTTAGAATTCGTGTTAAAACAGTATATTCTAAAATAATTTTAATGAATTTTTATTCATTTTCATGATTATAAACTACCAATTCTGTTAATCCTTTTTCATTAGGATTTTTTGCGAAAGAACGTAAATACACATCCATAAAATTAATGATTCTATCTTCTGGATAAAACAATACTTTATTATCATATTGTGCCCATTCATTCATATTTATAAATGCTTTTCCGTTGTTGTATCTGTAAAAATTTTGAATGTGTTCTGGTAAATTTTCTTCCAATTCTTCATTTAAATAAACATTGTAATAGTTTAAATCTGCAGTAAAAAAATGAAAAGAAAGTAAACTGTCATAAAAACCCGTTAAGTTATTTGCTAAAGGTAGAAAAATGGTAAAAATTAAAATTGCAATTTTTTGCTTGTTGAAAAACTTTAAAAAAAACTCCAAAGCATTCGTTGTTTTTAAGGTCCAAAAGATAATGATTACAGAAAACATATTTTGAATATTCCAAGGCACAACATTATAACCATAACCTAAATAAAATAGTAAAAAGGTAATGATTGCGTGCATAGATAAAATAAAAAGAACACCAAATTTTCTAGTTTTATTAAATAGCAACAAAACACCCATTAAAGCTTCTAGCCAAGGTACTGCATAAGTAAAGCCTACTAAAAACCATTGAGGTAAAAAACTAAAATGTTTATTTAAAGCACTTAGCCATTGCACATAAAAGGCTTCGTTTACTTTTTGAATTCCACTCCAAAAGTAGGTTGCAAAAAATATGAGAATTACTGTATATAAAACTTTTCTGTAATTTGTGTTTTTTGGAAAAATTTCAATAGCTAATATGGTTAAAAAACTTTGGTAGAAGTAGGGTTGAAGTCTATTTTGATCTACCAGAGCTAAATATAAATAGAGTAAAACAATAGTCCAACCTTGCCATCTTTTATTTTGAAAAATGTACAAAACTTGAATGAAAAAGAAAAAACCAGCTAAAATATAATCAACAGGATTTATTGGAATTGGTAACCAATCAAATAGTGGGATTACTGGAAAAACTTTTGTGGTTATCCATAATTTTGGCGCATAAATCATTAACACCAAAACTGCAAGAATTGCTAAAATTCTTACGTAATTCACTTTTTGTTTGTCTGTTAAGTTTGTTATTTTTTCAATCATAAAAATGAAATTATAATTTTAAAACACCAGTTTCTCAGCTAAATATTTGGCAGTATATGATTCTTTATTTCTTGCTAATTCTTCTGGGGTTCCTTGAAAAATCAATTTTCCACCATTTTTACCACCTTCTAAACCTAAATCTATAATATAATCTGCACATTTAATGAGTTCTATATTGTGCTCAATAACTACAATAGAATGTCCGCGTTCAATTAAGGCATTAAAAGATTTTAATAATTTTTTAATATCATGAAAATGCAAACCTGTAGTAGGTTCATCAAAAATAAACAAGGCTTTGTCTTTAGTGTTTCCTTTTACTAAAAACGATGCTAATTTAATTCTTTGTGCTTCTCCACCAGAAAGTGTAGACGAAGACTGCCCCAATTGTACATAACCCAAACCAACATCTTGTAAAGGCTTTAATTTACTAGCAATTTTAGTAACTAAGTTTTCTGAGAAAAATGCTACAGCGTCGTCAATTGTTAAATTTAAAATATCGTTAATTGATTTTCCATCAAATTTTACTTCTAAAACTTCTTTTTTAAAACGTTTACCATTACATACATCACATTCTAAATGTACATCTGCCATAAATTGCATTTCTATAGTAACTTCACCTTCACCTTTACAGGTTTCACAACGTCCACCTTCTACATTAAAAGAAAAATGTTTGGGTTTATAGTTTCTTATTTTTGATAATTTTTGATTTGAAAAAAGTGAACGAATATCATCATAAGCCTTAATATAAGTTACTGGATTGGAACGAGAAGAACGTCCAATAGGGTTTTGATCGATAAATTCGACGTGTTTTAAAGTTTCAAAATCTCCTTTTACCTCTGTATGTTGTCCAATTTTATCACCATAGCCAACTAGCTTTTTTTGCATTGTTGGATACAATATTTTTTTAACCAATGTGCTTTTTCCTGAACCAGAAACTCCTGTAATTACGGATAAACAATTTAATGGAAACGTAACATCTATATTTTGTAAATTGTGTTCTCTTGCTCCAATAACTTGTATTTTATTCTTTGGTTTTCTACGTTTTGTAGGAACTTCAATTCTAAATTCATCATTTAAATATTTTGCAGTTAATGAGTTAGATTGTAAGATTTTTTCAAAATTACCTTCAGCAACTACATTTCCACCATAAGTACCTGCTTCAGGTCCAATATCTATAATATAATCTGCTTCTTTCATGATGTCTTCATCATGTTCTACAACAACAACTGTGTTCCCTAAATCTCGTAAATTTTTTAATACTCCAATTAACCTTTCAGTATCTTTTGGGTGCAAGCCAATACTTGGCTCATCTAAAATATACATAGAGCCTACTAAAGAACTTCCTAAAGAAGTTGCTAAATTAATACGCTGGCTCTCTCCTCCAGAAAGTGTGTTGGAAGTTCTGTTAATGGTTAAATAATTTAAACCAACATCTGTTAAAAATTGTATTCTGTTATTTATTTCTGTCAACAAACGTTTTCCAATTTTTTCTTCGTATTTGTTTAAGGTTATTTTTTTGAAGAAAACTGCCAATTCATCTAAAGGTAGAGCTACTAAATCAGAAATATTTTTATCATTTATTTTTACATAATTGGCTTCTTTACGTAAACGTTTGCCATAGCAAGTGGTACATTTTGTTTTTCCTCGGTAACGTGAAAGCATTACACGATTCTGAATTTTATAACTTTTTTCTTCTAAAGCAGTAAAAAAATGCTGAATTCCGTTGAAAGATTTATTTCCACTCCAAACTAATTCCTTTTGTTTTTCTGTTAGTTGAAACCAAGGTTTATGAACAGGAATATCAAATTTATAAGCAACATCAATCAAATTTTCTTTATAATGAATAAACGAAGGAGTTTTAAATGGAAAAATAGCATCTTCCATAATGGATAAGCCTGTATTTGGAATCACCAAATCTTCATCAATTCCAATAACGTTTCCATAACCTTCGCAAGTAGGGCAAGCCCCATAAGGATTGTTAAAACTAAATAAATGTGTATTGGGTTCTAAGAAAGACATTTCGTCTAAATCGAATTTATTACTGAATTCTGAAACGTTATTGTCTGCTAAATTTTCAATAAAGCAAACTCCTTTTCCTTCAAAAAAAGCAGTTTGAATAGCATCTGCTAATCTATTGTAAAAATCTTCATCGTCTTTGGTTACAATTCTATCAACCACTAAATATAATGGCTCATTTTTAAAATCTTTCTGAGGAAAATCGGCAATTCTATGCACTTTATCATTCCATTTTAAACGAGCATAACCTTGTTGTTCTAAAACTTGTAAAACAGTTTTTAAATCTCTGTTTTCATCAATTACAATTGGAGCAAGTAGTAAAAGTTTGGTTTTTTCTTCAAACTTTTTTACAAAATTAACTACATCTGCAACCGTATCTTTTTTAACTTCATTACCAGAAATAGGAGAGTAGGTTTTACCAATTCTAGCAAATAACAATTTTATATAATCGTAAATTTCTGTTGATGTTCCAACTGTTGAACGTGGATTTGTAGAGTTTACTTTTTGCTCAATGGCAATTGCTGGAGCAATACCTTTTATATAATCTACCTTTGGTTTGTCTAATTTTCCTAAAAACTGACGTGCATAAGAACTTAAACTCTCTACATAACGTCTTTGGCCTTCTGCATATAAGGTATCAAAAGCCAAAGAAGATTTACCAGAACCAGAAAGTCCTGTAATTACAACTAATTTATTTCTTGGAATAACAACATCAATATTTTTTAAATTGTGCAGTTTTGCACCTTTTATGATAATGTTTTCTTTAGGATTTACTCGAGAAATATCTGTCTTCATGTATCAAAAATATAAGCTATAAATTTACCAAAAAATTACCTCTTAATATAGATTGAAAAAATCTTTTTTATAAAAAGTTTGTTGGATTGAAAAATAATATTCATATTTGTGAAGTATAAACAACACAAAATTAGACGTATATAGCCCAAAAATTACTTTAAAAATTATTAACAAATAATAAATCGAAAAGCTCTCTTGCTTTTCTTAAAGTAATTATGATACGTGCAAATTCAATTTCAGATAGCGTTTTAGTTAGCAGTTATATTAAAGGAGATGAAAATTCTTTATCTATTTTAATTAACAAACACAAACAAAGATTGTTTAGCTTTATTTACAGTAAAGTACAAGACAAAGACATTACAGAAGATATTTTTCAGGATACTTTTATAAAGGTAATTAGAACCTTAAAAAAAGGAAATTACAATGAAGAAGGTAAATTTTTGCCTTGGGTAATGCGTATTGCGCATAATTTGGTGATTGATTATTTTAGAAAAAATAATAGAATGCCAAAATTTCAAAATACAGACGAGTTTAATATTTTTTCTGTTATAAATGATGGAAGTTTAAATGCTGAAAAACAAATTATACAAGAACAAATTTATGATGATGTTCGTGAATTAATTAAAGAACTACCTGAAGAACAAAAAGAAGTTTTAGTAATGCGCATGTATAAAGACATGAGTTTTAAAGAAATTAGTGAAAACACAGGCGTTAGTATAAATACAGCCTTGGGTAGAATGCGTTATGCATTGATAAACATGCGTAAATTAATTGAGAAGCATAAAATTATTTTGGTGAACTAACAATAAAGTAAAAATAGCAACGTTACTATTTTAATAACCAACAATTTAAATAGTATATATGATGCAACTTTACTCAAAAAAGCCTTCTGAATTACAGATGCAACCCAAAAAAGAAACAATTCAATTTTTGATTAATTTTTCCAAATCGTTAAGAGTTGTAAAAACAAAATCAAAAGATTTCATTGAATTGAATTTGAATTAAGAGTGGAAAAATCCTTAACGTAAGTTAAGGGTTTTTTTATGCATTTATTTTTTTATCAAAAAAAGTGATTCCGTTCATTTAAATTTTATTTAAGTTAATTAAAATTTAATATAATAGCGAACTTGCAATCATGGAAAATATATTAGTAGCAGGTGCAAATGGTACCACAGGAAAAAAAATAGTGAATCTTTTAGAATCATCTCAATACTTTAATCCAATTGCTATGGTTAGAAAAGAAACACAAAAAAAACAATTTGAAGATAAAGGAATAAAAACAGTTTTAGCAGACTTAGAAAAAGAAGTATCTCACACAACAAAAGGTATTGATAAAATTATATTTGCTGCAGGTTCTGGAGGTAAAAAGGTAAAAGAAGTAGACCAAGAAGGAGCAAAAAAATTAATAGATGCTGCAAAAAAAGACAATATTAAAAAATTTGTTATGCTAAGTTCAATGGGAGCAGATCATCCAGAAAAAACAAAAGATTTAAAAGAATATTTAGGGGCAAAACAAAATGCAGATGTTTATTTGAGAAAAAGCAATATTCCATATTCCATAGTAAGACCTGGAGCTTTGACAGACGAAAAAGGAACAGGAAAAATAAAATTAGATAAAAAATTAAATACATCTGGAGAAATTTCTAGAACAGATGTTGCACAAACGTTGGTTCATGTTTTACATGATCCTGCTTTTGTAAACGATACTTTTGAAATTTTAGAAGGAGAAACTTTAATTGGAAAAGCAATTCCTAACTAATGTTTAAACAAATTAAAAAAAAACACCTTATTTAAGGTGTTTTTTTGTTTTATAATAAGCATCTAAAACGGATTTTCTACCAATTGTTTTTGTAATAATATCTTTTTCTAAATCCCAGCCTCTTGCAGGAGAATATTCACGACCATACCAAATAATTTGCAAATGTAAATCGTTCCATAATTCTTTAGGAAATAAACGTTTTGCATCTTTTTCTGTTTGAGCAACACTTTTTCCGTTAGACAAATTCCAACGAAACATTAAACGTTGTATATGTGTATCAACAGGAAAAGCTGGTACACCAAAAGCTTGACTCATTACAACACTAGCTGTTTTATGACCAACAGCAGGTAATTCTTCTAAACCATCAAAAGACTGTGGAACTTCGCCATTATATTTTTCAATTATTATTTTAGACAAGCCATAAATACCTTTACTTTTCATTGGTGATAAACCACAAGGACGTATAATTTCTTTAATTTCTTCAACAGACATTTTTACCATATCAAACGGATTATCTGCTTTCTCAAATAGTAAAGGTGTAATTTGATTTACGCGAACATCTGTACATTGTGCAGATAATAAAACAGCTATTAATAAAGTATAAGCATCTTTATGATCTAAAGGAATTGGAATTTCTGGATATAATTCTTGTAATTTGTCTATTACGAATTGTACTTTTTCTTGTTTGTTCATTCTTCTAAGAATTCAAGATTTAATATTTGAAGTTCAAATTTACAGTATCAAAAATAAATTTCAGTAAAATTTAAGATTACTTTTAAATGAACTCCTTTTAAACTTTGTATTTTTGAATTTACTAATTAAAAAATATTATGACAACACTAAAAATAGGAGATAAGGCACCACAATTTGAAGCGAAAGATAACTCAGGAAATACGATAAAGCTATCAGATTATCTTGGTAAAAAATTAGTTTTATTTTTTTATCCAAAGGCGAGTACACCAGGTTGTACCAATGAAGCTTGTGATTTACGCGATAATTATCAAACTTTTTTAGCAAAGGGTTATGACGTTTTAGGAGTAAGTGCAGATTCAGCAAAAAGACAACAAAATTTTATAAATAAAAACGAACTTCCTTTTCCACTTTTAGCTGATGAGGATAAAGTTGTAATTGAAGCTTTTGGTGTTTGGGGACCAAAAAAGTTTATGGGTAAAGAGTATGATGGAATTCATAGAACTACTTTTATTATTGACGAAAAAGGAGTAATTGAAGATGTTATTTCAAAAGTAAAAACCAAAGCACATGCTGCTCAAATTTTAGGTGAATAATTCGCTTTAAAAAGATATTGAAAACCAGATTATGCTCTTTTTGTTGGAATTATTATATGGATAGAAGTTCCATTTGAATTTGAATCTATAGCTAAGTTTCCACTCATTTGAGCTATTCTGGTTTTTACATTATTTAATCCAAAACCTTTTTTGTTGTTTTCAGTAAAACCAACACCATCATCTTTTAGCTCTAACACAATATCATTTTTATTTTGATAGATAGATATTTTAATTTTATTTGCTTTTGAGTGTTTGATGGCATTTGTTGTTAATTCAGAAATTATACGATACAAATGCAAACAATCTTGCTGACTTAATGAACTATTATCTAAACGAAAATTATGTGTAATTTTCTGTTCAGTTAAACCATCAATCTTTGAACAGAATTCAACTAAATTTTCTATAAAATTGTTTGAGTTTATTTTTGGAGCGTATAAACTGTTTAATAAATAACGATAATCTCTATTAAAAGCATCTAATATTTGTTGAATTTTTTCTGGAGTGTTTTTGTTGTTTTGCAATAAACGTAGCTTTAAAGCTTCTATATAACCGCCAAAAGTATCATGAACATCACTAACTAGTTTGTTTTTTTCTTCATGTTCAATTTTAAGTATGTTGTCTTGAAAGCTATTACGTAATTCTAAATTTTCGTTCGATAATTTTATTGCTAAAAATTCTGATTTCACAAATTGTCGAATAATATAGTACAGTATAAAACTCATTTCTATTGTAATCATCACAGGGTAAATATTATCAACTAAAAAACTACCTGTTAAAGAAATTGTTTGTTTTGGTTCTCCAAAAACATAAAAAATAAAAAAACCACTTATTGGTAATAAAAAGGCAACACCTAAATAAATAGGTAATACTTTTTTGATAATTAAGTACAAGTGAGAGCCTAATATAAACAGTGCACAAATTCTTAAAATAGAGTATAGGTAAACCTTATTTATATAAATTTTGTTTTGAGTATATTCAAAAATGAAAATACAACTTATAGCTAACCCTAAATAAGCAATAATTAAATATATTTTTTTAATGAACTGAGTTCTCTTTACAAAAGGATAAAAATTGATAAAGAAAAACATCATAGAAGTAATACTTAATGCTTGAAAAAGTATTCTTTTACTTGTTTGAAATACAGGTGAATAAGCAAAATTATATTGTAAATCTAACCCTTTGTAAAGTATAAATTCTATAATACAGAATGCTACATATAAAGCATACCAAAAAATAGCTTTTTTACGTTTTCCTGAAAATAAAAAAATAGCAATAACAATGAGCACTAAAAGAACGCCAATTTGCAATGCAATAACTGCATAATCTATTTGAGAAAATAAGTGATAATTGTATTCTGAAAGTAATAAAAATTTTAAAGTTGTTTTTTCTCTATTGTCTTTTATTTTTAAAAAAACATCAGTTTCAAAATTGCTTTTAGCTATTTTCCAAGTAGGTATTCTGTATTTCCAGTTTAATAAGTTTTTGTCAAGTAAACTAAAGGTTTGTAGCTCTTTTAAAGTGTCACTTCTTGTGTAAATTTTACCATATTCTAAAAACGGATTCCAAATTAAAAAGTAAAAATCTTCTTTTTGAGGTTTTATTTTAAAATGAATCCAAGAAGTTTCTTTGTTTTTTAAATCGTAAAAAACTTTGTTTTCAAAAGGGATGTTAAATTGATTTTTGTCATATAAGTCTATGACGTTTTTAATTGAAAGACTATCATTTTTCTGATTTAAAAAATGTAAAGATTTGTAAAAATTTGATGGAGTATTTAATGTTGGTGTGTTACAAGAAAAACAGGCTATTAAAATAAATAGAAGTGATAGTTTCACTAAGTTTTTCATGTTAAATAAAATTTAAGCAACAATTAAACCATGTTGAATTCCAAATTTTATCAACTCAGGTGTACTGCTGGTGTTTGTAATTTCGAATAAATCTCTTTTATGAGACTTTAAAGAACTTTCTGTAATATTTAATATTGTTGAAAGTTCTTTTTCTTTTTTATCTGAATGAATATATAACGCTTGCAAAACTTCCAACTTTCTTTTCGTAAAAACGTGGTTTCCAATTTTAATTTTTGAGTTTTTCTTTTCAAACTTTTTTTGATCACTGTAAAAACAATTTAAAATGATTTCTTTAAAATTTGCTAAATCTCCATCTTTTCCAACAAAAAAATCGACACCGCTTTTCATTGCTTTGTCTTTAATAAAATTATTGTTCATAGTAGTTAAAGCAATAATTTTAAAATTTTTGTTGTTACTTTTTATTTCCGGAATAAAATTTAAAGAGCTTTCGCCATTAAAGTTAATATCTAAAATTAATACATCTAAAATATTATTGTTGGTGAATTCTATCAACTCATTTAAAGTGGTAAATGTATGAGCTACATTAATTTCTTCATGAATATTTAAACTGTCTTTTAAAGCATCACAAAAGAAACGATTATCGTCTGCAATAATCGTTTTAATAGGGGGTTTATTCATTTATAGGGACTTCAATTTTAAATTTTGTTCCATTGTTTTCGGTATCAATTTTCAAAATACCTTTCATTTGTTCTACGCGTTCTTTTACATTTTTTAAACCAAATCCTTTTTTGGTTTTTGTATTTTGATTCAAGCCAATTCCGTTGTCAATAACCTCTAAAATAAGAATTTTATTGTTTTTTTGATGCAATAAAATCGAAATTTCTGAAGATTTTGAATATTTAATGGCATTTGTAGTCAATTCTGAAATGATACGATATAAATGCACACATTTTTCTTGATGCAAATCAATATTAGAAATTTTAAAATCATATTTGATATCTTGTTCTGTGAGTGAATTTAATTTTTTACAAAATTCAACCAAACTTTCTACAAAATTTTCTGAATTAATTTTTGGAGCATACAAGCTGTTTAATAAATACCTGTAATCTTTATAAAAAGCATCTAATATTTCTTGTATTTTTTCTGGTGTATTTTCTGTTTTTTGAAGTAACCTAAGTTTTAAAGCCTCTAAATAACCTCCAAAAGTATCATGCACATTGCTTACCAATTTATTTTGTTCTTGATGCTGAATTTCTAAAGCCTTGTTCTGAAAATTGTATTTCAACTCATCACTTACTTTCTTAAGTTTAAAGTATTGCTTTTGAGTATTAATTACAGAATCGAAAATAAATCGTGTAAATAAAAGTATTTCTATGGCAAGTGCTAAGTAATAGGTGTTTGGTCCACTAAAAAAAACACCTAAACCACTTGTGACATCTGGATTGTACATTTGTCCGAAAATTACAGCTACAATTGGCATAACAAAAGCAATTACCAAATAGAATGGTAGTTGTTTTTTGTAGGTTAAATAAAAATGGTTGATAATCCAAGTGAAAACAATTAGCTGTAAAATAATCCAAACAGTTAAAAAATAGCTTTCTAAACCACCATAAAGAAATTTATAAAAATAAATACATAACAACGGAATTGTTAAAATGATTCCCCATCTAAAAACAGCTTTCGATATTTTTTCATTTTTACCAAATTTGTAAAATTTCAAGTAAAAGAAACCTAACAACATGGTTCCAAGAGTTTGACTCAAACTTCTGAAATTATTGATTAAAAAAGAACTATCTGACCAAAAGTATTGAACCCCCAAACCTTTTCCTGCTAAAAACTCTATAATAGCAGTAACAATATAAAATGCATAAAAAAGTACAACATATTCTTTTTTTAATACTGCAAAAAAAGTTAACACCAGCGTCATTGAAATTAAAAAAGCCAAATACAAGCCAAAAAAAGTATATTCGGTTTCTACACGTTTTAAAAACTCGTTCTCGTTTTCTAAATGAAACAATAAACGTGTTCTTCCATTTTTATTTATAATTTTTAAAAACACGTCTGTTTTTAAAACGGAATCTGTAGGAATTTTCCAAACAGGATCTCTATAAAAAACATATTTATGCGGAAAATTCTCATTGTTAGATACTTGTTGTAGAGAATCTATTTCATCACCTCTTTTTAAATATATTTTTCCGTAAGCAAGGTAAGAATTGGAGTTTGTAAAATATTTAAAACGATTTTTTTTTGAAGAATTTACAGAAAAGTGAATCCAAAGAGTATTTGTTCCTAATTTTTTGTAAATCTGAGGTTTAGCCTCTTTTTTAAATGCACCTTCTTCATATTTTTCTACAATTTCAACAATATTGTAGTTATTGTTTTCTTCGAGTTGAAGAGAACTTATTTTTTCGTAAATGGTGGGGTCAGCTTTTTGAGAAAATAACGTAAAAGGCAGTAAAAACAGAATTAGGGTTCTCATTTTGGGGCTAAAAGACCGCACTAAAGTATGGTTTTTTTTAGATAGATAAAATTATTTTTGAGGAATATATAAATATAAATATTTAATAAATGGGGGTTGTTAAATTATTTAGTAAGTTGGATTTTGAAGAACGTGCAACTTTAAAGGTTGACACAAAAAAAAGATTACCAATACAAATTGTTAAAGATTTTCTTTTCTTTTTTGACATTTCTTTAGAAGATATTCCAAAATTTACTGTTTTTTCAAAAACTTTACAGAAAAATAAAAACTTTGTACAAAAGCATCAAAAAGAATTTAACTCTTTAACGGAAAGAGAAAAAGAAGTTTTTATTTTGGTGGTGAATGGTTACAAAACAGCTGAAATTGCTGAAGAACTGTATGTAGAAACCACTACAATTTCTACTCACAGAAAAAAAATAAAACAAAAACTTCAGTTAGAATCTATTTTTGATTGGTACAAATATGCAAAAGCATTTGAACTTATTGAATTTTAATAAACATTAAAATACCTAATTATAGGTATTGAATTACATACAATATATTCTCAAATTTGATTTTTTAAAACACTATTATTATGAAAACAAAACTACTTTTACTTTTTTTGCTCACATTTTCTATTTGCGCAAATTCACAAACAATTTCAATTCCAGATACTAATTTTGAACAAGCCTTAATAGATATGGGTTTAGATTCAAATGGGTTGAATGGAAATATTTTAGAAGTTGAAGCAGATACGATTACAAAACTGTCTTTAAGCAATAAGAATATTGCTAGTTTAGAAGGTATAAAATCTTTCAAAAAATTAGAAAGACTTACATTTTCTGGAAATCCATTAACTGATTTAGATTTAACAGGACTTCAGTTTTTAAATTATGTAGGTGCAAATAGTACAGGATTAATTTCTATTACAATGGCAGATAATCCTGCAATAGAAAGTATGAACTTAAACTTTAATAGTAGTTTAGCGACTGTAGATATTACAGGTTGTACAAATTTAGATAACTTTCAAATTGGTTTAACAGCAATTCAGAGTATAGATTTAAGTCAAAATACCAAACTGAGATACTTTCTTTTAGCATTAAACAAATTAAATAGTTTAGATGTAAGTAATAATACGTTGTTAGAAACGGTTACAGCTTATAGTAATGAGATTTCTTCGTTTACAGGAAACGCTTCATTAAAAAATATAGATTTAAGTGGTAACCAAATGGCTTCATTTGATGCCTCTAAAATGCCAGATTTAGAAAGTTTAAATTTAAATCAACAAAAAGTAGATTTTACTTCATTAAATATTACAGGATTAACTAAAATAAAAGAATTATATCTTCGTGAAAATAATTTAGGAAGTATAGATGTAAGTAATCTTATTTTCTTAGAAAAATTAGGTGTTAGCGACAGTAATTTTACGGCTTTAGATGTAAGTGCTAACGTAAATTTAGATCAGTTATATGCAGTAAATAATCAAATTGCTACGTTAGATATTACTAATAATGTAAAACTGAAAGAGCTATATATAAGAGCAAATTCAATTACTTCACTAGATCTTTCCAATAACGAAAAACTTGCAATGTTAGAGGTTTCTGAAAATCCTTTAACTGAATTAGATTTAGGAAAAAATCCAATTACAAAGTTTTTAGCGAACGATTTACCAGACATTACCAAAATAAATTTGAATAATAATTTCAATCAATTTATTGCTGAAATTAGTTTGTTAAATAACCCAAGTTTAAATTGTGTTCAGGTAGATGATGTTTCATTTGCAACAACAAATTTTACAAACGTAACCAATGCCAGCGTTTTTAATGCCGATTGTGGATATGCTTCACCAGTAACAGCAGATAATCCTGTAGCAATACCAGATTCAAATTTTGAGCAGCAATTGATTGCTCTAGGTTTTGATAATAATGGTTTAAACGGATATATTTTAGAATCTGAAGCAAACGTTGTTGATAGTTTGAATATTGATGGAAAAGGAATTTCATCTTTAGTAGGTATTCAAAAAATGTCTAACTTATTATATTTAAGAGCAAATAATAACAGTTTAACATCAATTGATGTTACTCAAAATCAGAAACTTACATATTTAAATTTAGATGGCAATGATTTATCAACTATTGACGTTTCTGCAAATTCTGATTTAGAGTTAATTTCTATTTTTGGAGGTAGTAGTGGATTAACAACGGTAGATTTATCTAACAATTTAAAATTAAAAAGTGTTTATTTAACAACATTAACAAACTTAGAAACGGTTACATTTGGTAACTCACCAGATTTAACTTTTATTCAATTAGCTTACAATAAGATTTCTGCATTAGATTTAACAGGCTTACCAAGTTTAGAAACTTTAAGAATCCCTAATCAAGAAATGACGAGCTTAGATGTTTCACAAAACCCAAATCTGTCTGTTTTATGGGCATCAAATAACCAAATTGCTGGTAATTTAGATTTGTCTAATAATACTTCATTAACACAACTTTTAGTTGACGGAAATCAAATTACAGGTCTTGATGTTTCACAAAATCAAAATTTAACTTTTTTACGATCTTACAACAACCAAATTACTGCAATAGATGTTACAAACAATACTGAATTACAATATTTATGGTTAGGTGGTAGTAATGCAGATTTAAGTGGTCAATCAGAAACCAATACCATATCTACAATAGATGTTACAAACAACACAAAATTATTAGAAATAATTGTTGCTGGTTTAAATTTATCAACAATAGATGTTTCTCAAAATACAGATTTAACCTTGTTAAACGTAAATTCAAATAATTTAACCAACTTGGATATTTCTGCAAATGACGCTTTAAAAGTTTTGGCGATAGGTATAAATCCAATCACAGCAATTGATGTTTCTGATAAACCAGAATTAACAGAATTACGAGTTTATTCAACAAACGTTGTAGAAATAGATGCTTCACAAAACTCTAAACTTACAATTTTAGACATTGCAGATAATGCAGACTTAACATCACTGAATTTAAGAAATGGAAACAATGCAAATTTCACAGAATTAAACCTTATTAATAATCCAAATTTAAATTGTATTACTGTTGATGATCCAAATTTTGATACCAGTAATTTTAACATAGATACTGGTTTAAATTTTCAAGCAAATTGTAACTTGTCTTCAGATGTAACTACAATTTCAGATGCAAGTTTTGAACAAGCTTTGATAGATTTAGGTTGGGATACAAATGGTTTAAATGGAAATATTTTAATTACTGAAGCACAAGCTATAGATAGTTTAAAAATTGGAAATCCAGTAACAAATGATTTAATACCAAATGTAGCATCTAAAATAAAAAGCATTTCTGGAATAGAAGCAATGGCTAATTTAAAATATTTAGATGTTCGTGATAATGAAATTTCAACTGTAGATTTATCATCAAACGTAAATTTAGAAAACGTTAGTTTGGGTCAAAACCTTTTAACAACTATAGATGTTTCAGCAAATACAAAATTAACGTCTTTATTTGTAAACGATAACCAGCTTACAGCTGTAGATGTATCTAATAACATATTGTTAGAAAGACTTGGTGTTATGAGAAATCAGTTGACTTCTATAAATGTTTCCACTTTGGTGAATTTAAAAGACTTATTTATTCACGGAAATAAATTAACTACGGTTGATTTAAGTCAAAATTCAAATTTAATTTTATTGCATGCTTACGATAATTTATTAACAGGTTTAAATGTTACCAACAACTTAGCTTTAGAGGTTTTAAGAATTGATAATAACCATTTACAAAATCCAAATAATCAAATTACAAGTATAGATGTTTCAAACAATATTGCCTTAACAGATTTTAGATTTTCTAACAATCCATTAACTTCTATTGATCTTACAAACAATGTAAATTTAGAGTTTATTACTTTTTATGGATTAGGCATTCCAAGTATAGATTTATCGCAAAACACCAAGCTAAAACGAATTTATGCAGGTTTTAATAACCAAATAACCTCTTTAGATATTACTGCAAATACAGAATTGGAGTGGTTGACATTTGTTGACAATCAAATTAATGAAATTGATATTTCCAATAATTCAAAACTACAAGTTTTTGTAATGGACAATAACAATTTATCTACTTTAGATGTTAGTAATAATCCGGACTTATACTGGTTGTCTTTTGAAAACAACAATATTTCAGAAATAGATATTTCTACGTTAACAGAATTAACCAACTTATATGCAAATGGAAACAATTTGAGCCAGTTAGACATCAGTAACAATTTAAAATTAATTTCTGATGAAAATCAAATTACTGTTAAGCTAGAGAATAATCCAGATTTACTTTGTATTCAAGTTGATGAAAATCAAGATACTACATATTGGGTAAAAGATGCTGCTGCAAGTTTTAATACAGACTGTAGTGGACAAACCATTGTACACATTCCAGATGCAAATATGAAAGCTGCTTTAGTTGCTGATACCTTTATCAATAGTAATGGTGATAATGAAATACAAGTTTCAGAAGCAGAAGCAATCACACAAACATTAACAGGAACTGGTTTAGGAATAAAAGATTTAACAGGTATAGAAGCCTTTGTAAACATTACAGGTTTAGTAATTTCCAATAATGAATTAACTAGTATTGACGTTTCTAAAAACACAAAATTAGAAGTATTAAATGTTGGTGGAAACCAACTTTCAACCATAGATATTTCCAATAACTTAGAACTTACAAGGTTAGAAGTTTGGGACAATAACCTGAGCACTATAGATGTTACTAAGAATACAAAATTAGATATTCTTTACCTATCAGGAAACAATTTATCTTCTGTAGATGTATCTAAAAATACCGAATTGACACAATTATCTATTTTACAAAATAATTTTGCATCAATAAATATTACAAATAACACAAAATTAAAAGTTTTTGATGCTTTTAGTAACCAATTAACAGGTGTTGATGTTACCAATAATAAAGACTTAGAACAATTGGTTTTGAGAGATAATAATATAATAAATATAGACATCAATCAAAACACTAAATTAAATACTTTACTATTGCAAAATAATAAGATTGAACGCGCTTTTCTTAGAAATGGAAATAATACAGCCATTACAACTTTTGATATTTCTGGAAATCCAGATTTAAAATGTATTGCTGTAAATGATGTAAATTTTGCAAATACAAATTGGACAAATAAAGATGCAGCTGCAAATTATAATACAGACTGTAATGCAGAATGGGAAGTTTATACTGAAGATACAGTATTAAGCACTTCATTAAACAACATTCCTGGTTTAGATGATGATGGTGATGGTGTAATTACTTACGAAGAAGCACAAGCATTTACGGGCGATTTAGATTTGAGTGGAAAAAACATTACCTCAGTAAAAGGTTTAGAAGCTTTTACAAATGCAACAAGTATCAATATTTCAGGAAACGTAATCACAGATATAAGTAGTTTAATTAGTGCAAATACAGTTATAGTTGCATCAAGATTAACAGGTAAAAAACGTTATTTAAATAGAAATACCAACAAATTAAAAGTTTTAAATGTTGCCAATAATTTAATTGAAGAAGTAGATGTTTCTAAGCTTACAAGTATTACAGAGTTAAATGTTAGCAACAATGAGTTAACCTATTTAAATGTAAACAATTCTTCAAATGCAACACTTGCAAAATTAGATGCAACAGGAAACCCTAATTTAGGATGTATTCAAGTTGATAATGTAGCAAATGCAACTGCAAATGCAGAATGGAAAAAAGATGCAACAGCAAGTTACAGTACTTTTTGTTCAAAAACATTATCTGTAGATGAAGCATTTTTAAGAGAAAACATTGCAATTTATCCAAACCCTGCAATTTCCAACGTACAAATTTCACTTTCTAGCGGACTTGAATTAAGGTCTGTAGAAGTTTATAATTTAGTTGGAAAACGAGTTTTAAAAACAACTAATAATGAGTTAAATATTAATAGTATTACTTCAGGTGTTTATTTTGTAAAAGTGATTACAAGCAAAGGCTCCATAAATACAAAATTAATTAAGAAATAATTAATTATCTATTCACAAAAAGCGAAATTATTTTAATTTCGCTTTTTAAAATTATAAGCAAATGAAAAATTTTTTAAAAGTTTTAATGCTATTTTTATTACTTTCTTCCTGTGGAGAATCTGATTCTGGATGTGAAGACGCAGCATTAAGATTTAAAAATAACACATCATTAACCATTACCATTACAACATCTACAAACGGAATAAAAACCTTAGATGCAGGCAAAACATACACCTTAGTTTTAGCAGCAAATACAAGAGTAGAATATTCAGCAGTAACATCTACAGCAACAACCGTTCATAGGTGGAATAATAATATAACCGTAAAGGATTGTGAAGTTAAAACGATTAATTTATCTTTATAAACCAAAATAAAACTTTCAATTTTATGTACTCTCAAATAAAACAAGCTACTTTCTTTTTATTTCTAGTTGTTTCGTTAACAGCACTATCGCAAACAAAAAAAATCTATTATAAGAATGGAAAGCTACTGGGCGAAGGGAAAATGGTGAACGAAAAAAAAGAAGGACCTTGGGTTTTATACCACGCTACAGGAGAAATTTTGGGAAAAGGAAGCTATAAAAATAATTTGGAAGATGGTTATTGGGAAGCTTATTTTCCAGCAGGAGAAATTTTTTTCAAAGGAAATTTCACAAATGGAAAAAGAGTAGGTAAGTGGCTCGAAGTAGATGGACTTAGTAAACAGTATTTATTAGAAAAATTTTATGATAATGATAAATTATTAAACCCAGATAAATACAAAGCCTTTTATCAATCAGGAGAAATACATGCAGTTACAGGTTTAATAGATGGCAAAAAAAATGGAATTTATAAAGCTTATTATAAAGACAAAACCACAGAAGTAGAAGGAAAATTTGATAAAGGAAAAAGAGTAGGGCCTTGGAAGGAGTATTACGAAAATGGTCAGCTAAGTTATTCCGCAAATTATGTTGATGGAAGTGAAGTAGGTGCAGTTATGCAATATCACAAAAACGGAAATACGGAATCAATTGAAAACTATCAAGATGATGAGTTAACTGGAGATTATTTAGAGTTTTTTGAAGATGGTACCATAAAGGAAAAAACAAAATATGTAAATGGAAAAAAAACAGGATACTCACTTAAATATTTGGCAAAAAACAAATTACTTTTTGAAGGAAACTATGTTGATGGTGAAAAAAGCGGAAAATGTGTAGAGTATAAATATTATAAAGATGGAACTATAAAATCTAAAATAGAATACTTTGGTGAAGATTACAATGGAGAGGTTAAATATTACCATACTAATGGAAAAGTTTCATCAATATATAATTATAAAAATGATAAAAAAGTTGGATCTTTTTCAAGTTATTATGATACTGGAAAATTAAAAAAATCAGGAACTTATAGCTATTCAGGTAAAAGAACTGGTGTTTGGAAAGAATTTTTTAAAAATGGCTCTTTAGAATCTGTTGAAAACTATTACAATGGTTATTTAAGTGGAAAAGCAAAATATTATAAAGACACCTCATATAGTAGTTATTTAGAAGAGGAAGGAAGTTATTCAAACGATAAAGAAACTGGTACTTGGTTTAAATATTACAAAAATGGCGATATTGATGCTAAAATAACCTATACTAATGGTAGAGTAGATAAAGAGGTTCATGCAACGAAACTCTATTTTCATAATAAAACATCTAATACAGTATCATTAGCTGTGAGGTTTAAAAATTTAAAGGATGAATGGGAAACAGCTGCTTGGTATAATTTAAAACCAGGAAAAAAATCGTACGTTCAAGACGTTTTAGACACTAAAGTGCTTTATTTTGCAGAAAGCAAAAGTGGCGTTTGGAAAGGTACAGAAAGTAGAAGCGTAAACGGTAAATACTATAATATGAGAGTTTTTAATATAAAAGAAAGCACAATGTCTAGTTCCGGAGGAAAGTTCACAATGAATTTAACTGGAAAATAACTATTAAAACTTCATTGCTAGTTTAAAATTTAAAACTCTACCAGTCATAAAATTAGGAATACCAAATTGGGTTTTAGAGTATACATCTCTAACCCAAGTATTTGTAATCGCATTTTGAATATCAAACATGTTAAAAAGCTCTAAACCAGCTGTTAATTCTTTAAAGTTTGATAAAAACCCTTTTTGATAGCGTTTGTTGGCATCAACAAAGATATAAGAAACACCCAAATCTGCTCTTTTATAATCTCTTAAGCGTTCTTGAAATTGATATACATCTGCGTAAGCAGGTGCTCCTCCAGGAACTCCAGTATTGTAAACTAAATTTAAATATGCTTTTAAATTAGGTAAATTAGGTACATAATCTTGAAACAAAATACCAAATTTTAATCGTTGATCAGAAGGTCTAGAAATATTACCTCTATTATCAATATTTTCTTCAGTTTTTAAATAACCTAAACTTACCCAACTTTCGCTACCAGGAACAAACTCTCCATTTAAGCGAACATCTAAACCATGGGCAAAAGCAGTAGTAACATTGTCTGCTCTGTACCTAATTCTTACATTGTCTACAGAATAAGCATTTACGTTAGATAAATCTTTATAATACAACTCTGTAGTCAATTTAAAAGGTCTTTCCCACATATCAAAACTATAATCCATCCCTGCTACAAAATGAATAGACTTTTGCGCTTTCACATTTTCATTAATTTTTCCGTAAAAATCTTTTAGTTCTCTGTAAGAAGGTGGTTGCGAGTACCAACCTCCAGAAAAACGAAATAACATATCTGTTTTCCAACTAGGTTTAATAGCAAACTGTGCTCTAGGACTAATAATTGTTTGATTTTTAGAGTTTCTTCCGTTTGCAGAAACTGTCCAATTTTGTGCTCTCACTCCAATATTGTACCAAACTTCATTATCATTCCAAAACAAGCGTTCGTTAAATTGTACGAAACCAGAAATTCTATGTATTTGTACATTATTGTCTTCTCTAATGTTTTGAAAAGGTATGATTGGACCTTCAAAAGGTTCATAAGGTTGATTATTACCAGAACTATTTGGCGGACGAACAGAAAAGCCTAAAGAATCTATAACTTCCCATTCACGAATACGTTCACGAATATCTTCGTTTTGATATTTTACACCAAAATCTAATTGTTGTCTGTTTTTTTTATAACTTCCTCTAATTTGTATGTTATTTATTAACGCATCTAAATCGTTACGAGCATGGTTTAGTTGTGAGCCTATTCCTTGTGCAAAATCTACTTCTCCAAAATCTTCAGAGCCAATATTAGCATCTACTTCTCCTAAGTTATATGAAGCTAATATATCATAGTATTCTTCTTCTTGGGTATTGTAACTAGAAACAGTTGTTGTAAAAGATAAGTTTTCATTCGCCTCAAATTTTGCAGATAAAGCATTAAAAAGAGTTAAATAATTATTTTCTTCTTTACCTTGATAAAACACAATTAACTCTAAAGGATCTGCAACTGTTCCAAAACGAGTTCTTCTAGAAATGGGTTGATAATTGTAATTATTCATCGAAAAATTACTCAAATAACTTAGAGTAAAGTTTTCTGAAAAATCGTAAGAAATATAAGATTGTAAGTCTGTAAAACGTGGTCTAAAATTAGTTTCAATTTGTTTGCTATTTACAAAAAGGCTATTGTCTCTATACCTTACACCTGTTAAAACATTTAATTTATTATTAAGAAAATTTCCTTCGAAAGTGGCACTTCCACCTAATGAACTAGCTTCAACAGTTGTTGCTTTTTCTCTAGGTTTTCTATAGGTAATATCTAACACAGAAGATAGTTTATCACCATATTTAGCTTGAAAGCCACCAGCTGAAAAATTAATGTTTTGTACCATGTTAGAGTTGATAAAACTCAAGCCTTCTTGCTGTCCAGAACGAATTAAAAAAGGCCTGTACACTTCAATTCCATTTACATAGACCAGGTTTTCATCAAAATTTCCACCACGAACATTGTATTGTGTACTTAATTCGTTATTATTGTTTACTCCAGGCAAAGTCATTAAAACATTTTCTACACCAGCATTTGGGCCAACAATATTTTTAGCTTTGTTCGCATCAATTTTAATAATTCCTTGTGCTTCTTTTTTACGATCTTTTACAACAATGGTTTCTAATTTTTCTATTTTTAATGATAAAATTGGTGAAAAACGAATTCCATTTCTGCTTTTTGCCGTAATTTTTTTTGTGAATGGTTTGTAAGAAACATGTCTGTAAATAATCGTAATTTCTTCATTTAGAGGTATTCTAATAGAATAATTACCAGATTCATCTGTAGTAGTTCCAGTATTTCCAAATTTTACGGAAACATTTTCTATGGGTTGTTTTTCTTTGTTTTTTACTGTTCCTTTTAAAATGGTTGTTTTTTGAGCAAAGGCAACAATAGGAATACAAAAAAAGATTAGAAAGAGTTTTTTCACGTAAATTTAGTTTACTTGTTTTTTAAAGAACGTAGCAGAAAGCTCTGAAGTATTTCCAACATTGTCCGAGACTACAATTTTAAAGATATGTTTGCTACCATCCAATTTTTTATCATTAAAATTATAAGTTAAAATTTGTTTTTTGTGATTGTATTCCATTAAAATCCACTCACCATCAATGGTAGCTCTATAATTTTTTATTCCAGAACCTACATCTGTAATTTTTACTTTTAGTGTTTTATGGCTGGTAATCCATTGTTTATCTTTAAAATACAACAAACGAATGCTTGGTTTTTTAGTATCTGAAAGTAACTTGTATTTTCCTAGAGTTTTTGTTGTGGTGTAAAAAGTACTGTCTTTTTTTCTAGTATATTGGTATCTTGGATATTTAGCATATTCAACATTTGCAATGTATAAATGTTGTTTTTCTTCTTCAGTATATTTTGATACGTCAAAAGTTAATGTAAAACTTTTATCTAAAGGAACTGTTGGGTTATGAATGTTTGCAATACCTTTCTCAACTTTAAAATCTAAATACATATCTTCATAAAAGGTGTTCTTTGGAAAAGCGACTGTAACATTTTTTTGTGTAAATTTTTGAAACTTTTTAGCTACAATTTTATAGTTTGTAGTATCTTTTTGTTTCTTAAATATAGAGTTACTTTCTTTACCAGATACTGGAATTTTTATGGAGCTAGAGTTTCCTGCAAAATCTTTTGCTATAATTTCAACTGTGTAATTTAAGCCCTTTTCAATAGTTATTTTTCCATTATCTAATAAATCTTTATAAATGGAAAGTCTGTTTGCTTTTACTTTATGTGTTTTTTGAACTCGACTTTTGTATTTTTTATAATATTCATAATCAATTAATAAGTTAATATACTTACTTTCTGCAAAAGAAAAAGTTGCAACGTCATGGTAATAAACTCTTTTTCCGTTTACTAACATTTCTAAACTATAAATACCATTTCTGTTATTTGCTTTGTTTAGTCTATCAAACACATTAACACCAAATCCTATAGTTCCGCTTGCTGAAATTCTATCAGAAATGTAAGTACCATTTCCCTTGTTTTTCAAAGAAATTTTATAACGATTGTATTGCTTGTTTATACGAGCATCAACACTTAAGGGATACACTAAAACAGTTTGTACTGTTGGCGATTTTGTGTCTTTAGAAGTAATTCCAAAAAACATTGGATTAATAATATGTTCAGTTTCTGTATCTCTAATTTCGAAGTGTAAATGAGGTCCTCCAGAACTACCAGTATCACCAGAAAAAGCTACAATATCTCCTTTTTTTACAGGCAATTCATCTTCTTTTAAAAAAATATTTCCTGTTTGGTAATTTTCTTTTTTATATTGAATAGCTTTTACATATTCTTCAATTTCATCTGCATATTTACTCAAATGAGCGTAAACAGTGGTATAACCATTAGGATGTGTTATGTAAAGTGCTTTACCAAAGCCAAATTGTGCCACTTTAATTCTAGAAATGTAACCATCTGCAGCAGCATAAATTTTTAAACCCTCTTTACCTTGCGTTTTGATATCTACACCAGAATGAAAATGATTACTTCTAAGCTCACCAAAAGTACCCGCAAAAACGGTTGGTATACCTAATGGATTTCTGAAATAATTTTTAGGATATTCTTTTTGAGAAAAACAAACAGCGGTAAAAAGGTAAATAAAAAGTATAATAATATGCTTCAAAAGGCGAATTTTTCTGTAAAAATAGTAAATAATCTTGTTTTAATAAATGATTGAAAATCAGTATTTTATTAAAATATCAATTAAATGTTGGAAAATTTAAAACAGATTGTTAACTTTGTAAGTATAGTTTTATTCTAATAATTTTATGAGTAATACATTAGAAGCAATTCATTTACTGGAACATAAGTTACAAAACTTACTTTCTAATTATGAATTTTTGAAAAATGAAAATGAAATACTGCTTCAAAGTACTACAGAATTGCAACAAAAATTATTAAAAAAAGAACAAGAGTTAACACATCAAAAAAAAGAATATGATTTGTTAAAAATTGCGAAAACTATAAATGGCAGTAATAAAGATACGAGAGATACAAAACTCAAAATAAATGCATTAATTCGAGAAATTGATAAATGTATCATTCAGTTACAAGAATAAAGTTCTTTAAATAGTGGAGAAGTTAAGAATTAACATCGTAATTGCTGGTAGAACATATCCTTTGAGTGTAAATAACACAAAAGAAGAAGAAGGTATGCGTAAAGCAGCAAATGCAATAAATACATTAATTTCTAAATACGAACAAAACTATGCAGTTAGCGATAAACAAGATGTTTTAGCGATGTGTGCATTACAATTTGCTTCTAAATTAGAAATATCTTCATTACATAAAGATGAAAGTAATACTGAAACAATTAATAAAATAAAAGAGTTAACACAGTTAGTGGAAACTCATTTAAAATAAGTTCTTTAAAATACATTAACAACACACTGCCTACGTTAGTAATTTGTTTGATAAACTCAACACTAATCTATTATGAAGGATA
Organism: Polaribacter aestuariivivens; assembly: GCF_005885675.1. Lineage (GTDB taxonomy): Bacteria > Bacteroidota > Bacteroidia > Flavobacteriales > Flavobacteriaceae > Polaribacter > Polaribacter aestuariivivens. The sequence continues at coordinate 431,228 of NZ_VANR01000002.1, read as the reverse complement.
AGTCTTAGTTGCTAAAGCAAGCCATAGATGCTAAATTTATTTTGCATCAGGTGGATCCTTGATCAGCTAGTTAGTCCTAAACTTGTCATAATGGAGTTTATAAAAACCACACTATCGTAGGCTTTTTTTATATATTAAATTTAAATTATGGATGGAATATTACTTCCCATTATTGTGGGAATTGTAGGGATAATATTAGGTTTTTTCATTGCAAAAGCAATTGAAAAATCTAAGGGTAAAAAATTATTAAATTCAACAAGAAAAGAAGCTTCTGCTATTATAAAAGAAGCCAAAATTGATGCAGAATCAATTAAAAAAGATAAAATTTTACAAGCTAAAGAAAAGTTTATAGAATTAAAATCAGAACACGAAAAAGTAATATTATCAAGAGAAAAGAAAATTTCTGATGTAGAAAAACGAATCAGAGATAGAGAGTCTCAAGTGGCATCTGAAGTAGATAAAACTAAAAAACTCAATCGTTCTTTAGAGCAAAAAGAAAAAGACTACGATTTTAAATTAGATTTTTTAGAGAAAAAAGAAGACGAATTAGAAAAAATGCACAAAAGGCATGTAGATATGCTTCAACAAATTTCAGGTTTATCTGCTGAAGAAGCTAAAAAAGAACTAGTATCTTCTTTAAAAGACGAGGCAAAAACCGAAGCAATGGCTTTTGTACAAACCTCTATTGAAGAAGCAAAATTAACAGCAGAACAAGAAGCTAGAAAAGTAGTTTTAGGAACCATACAAAGAGTTGGAGTAGAGCAAGCAGTAGAAAATTGTGTTTCTGTTTTCAACTTAGAATCTGATGATGTTAAGGGAAGAATTATTGGTAGAGAAGGACGTAATATTAGAGCCTTAGAAGCAGCAACAGGTGTAGAAATTATTGTAGATGATACTCCAGAAGCAATAATATTATCTTGTTTTGATCCTATTAGAAGAGAAATTGCGCGTTTGTCCATGCACAAACTTGTAACTGATGGTAGAATTCATCCTGCTAGAATTGAAGAAGTTGTTCAAAAAACAGAAAAACAAATTACTCAAGAAATTATAGAAGTAGGTAAAAGAACTGTAATAGACTTAGGAATTCATGGGTTACACCCAGAATTGGTAAAAGCAGTTGGTAGAATGAAATATCGTTCTTCTTACGGTCAAAACTTATTACAACACTCAAGAGAAGTTGCAAACTTATGTGGAATCATGGCAGCAGAAATGGGCTTAAATTCTAAAGTTGCAAAACGTGCAGGTTTATTACACGATATTGGAAAAGTACCAGATGCAGAAAGTGAATTACCACATGCTTTATTAGGAATGCAATGGGCAGAAAAATATGGTGAAAAACCAGATGTTTGTAATGCAATTGGTGCACACCATGATGAAATCGAAATGAAGAGTTTAATCTCTCCAATAGTACAAGTTTGTGATGCAATTTCTGGAGCAAGACCTGGAGCAAGACGTCAAGTTTTAGATTCTTACATACAACGATTAAAAGATTTAGAAGATATTGCATTTGGTTTTACAGGAGTGCAAAAAGCATATGCAATTCAAGCAGGACGTGAATTGCGTGTTATGGTAGAAAGCACAAAAGTAAACGACACAAAAGCTGCTGAATTATCATTTAATATTTCTCAGAAAATTCAAAATGATATGACATATCCTGGTCAAGTAAAAGTTACTGTTATTAGAGAAACAAGAGCTGTAAACGTGGCTAGATAGAATTTGATAAAAGTAAAATCTATAAAAAAAATCCTGCAAATTGCAGGATTTTTTTTATTTTCTAGGATGGTATTTTGCGACAACTTCTTGTAAAAAACTTTTATCTAAATGAACATAAATTTCAGTAGTTGTAATACTTTCATGACCTAACATTTGCTGAATAGCTCTCAAATCTGCACCTCCTTTTAATAAGTGCGTTGCAAAAGAATGACGTAATGTATGAGGACTAATTTTTTTCTTCAAATCAATTTTTTCAGCCAAATCTTTTATAATCAAAAAAACCATTTGTCTTGTTAAACCTTTTCCTCTTCGGTTTAGAAATAGTGTATCTTCAAAACCTTTTTTTGGTTTTATTTTATTTCTTATTTCATTCTTATAAATAGAAATATATTTTTTTGCCGTTTCATGAATGGGTACAAACCTTTCTTTATTTCCTTTTCCCAAGACACGAATAAAACCTTCTTCAAAAAATAAATCAGAAATCTTTAGCGTAACCAATTCTCCTACACGCAAACCACAACTATACATAGTTTCAATAATAGTTCTATTTCTTTCTCCTTGCGGATGACTTAAATCTATAGCAGTAATTAATGCATCAATCTGTTCTTCTGAAAGTGTATCTGGTAATTTTCTACCAATTTTTGGAGTTTCTAATAAGTCAGTTGGATTGGTAACTCTATAATCTTCAAAAACCATATAATCAAAAAAACTTCGTAAACCTGAAATTATTCTAGACTGACTTCTAGGATTAACTTTGGTTGCTACTTCGTAAATAAATTGTTTAACAATTTCACCATCAATCTTAGTGGGTGAAACAATAATTTCGTTTTCATCTAAAAATAAGTTTAGTTTTTTTAAATCTCTGGTATAACTATCAATAGTGTTTTTTGAAAGTCCTCTTTCAATTTTTAAAAAAAGCCGATAATCATTAATTGCATTTTGCCATTTCATAAAACTAAACTACAAAAAAAACCATCCTGATAGGATGGTTTTTATAAAATTAAAAATGTGTGTTTTATAAAGTTTTAGAATAACTACCATTTTTAGGTTGTAAATCTCCAGTTATTATCATAACAAGATCAATAATATACCAAATTCCAAAACCACCTAAAGTTATTAATTTAAGTACTCCTAATAAAGTATACCCTAAATAAAATCTATCAACACCTAAACCTCCTAAGAAAATTGATAATAATAAAGCAGTTGTTTGACTTTTTCCAGAGTAAGCTGCTGCGTAAGAGGTAACCTCTTTCTTTTCAACTTTATTGTCTTTTATAACTTCAACAACTTCTTTATTCTTCTTTACTGGAAAAGAAGCATGTGTGTTGAACGAAAATGCTAAAAAAGCAAATAATAGTGTGTAAATAGATAATGATTTTTTCATGATAATTAAGTTTTTTTTAGTTAATTGCCACAATATATAAAATTATACATGAAAAAGAATATTTTATTTTTAATTAGTTTTTTATTTTTTTTAATATCAAACGCTCAAGAAAAAAAAACCTTTGAATATGAGTTAGTTGGCGCTTTGGTTTTAGATTCGAAACAATTATTTTCTTACAAAATTGAATTCAATGCAAGAAAAAATAATTTTATTGAAGGCTATTCTTACACAGATCTTGGTGGAGAAAATGAAACAAAATCGTATATAAGAGGATATTATGATGCTGATTCAAAAAAAATTCAATTTAAAGAAAGTGATATCTTATATACCAAATCTAAATTTTTACCAGAAGAATTTTGTTTTATAAAATTTGAAGGTGTTTTTAAAGGTAAATCCAAAAAGAAATCTTTAAATGGGGATTTTATTGGAATTTATGATGATAAAGATACTTGTGCAACAGGGCAAGTAAAATTAGTAAGCACAAAATTTTTAGAGAAAAAAGTTAAAAAATTTTATAAAAAAGTCGAAAAGGTTGATAAAATTAAAAAGATTGATAGTATTGTAAAAGAAGAATTAAAACCAGAAAACTATTTAAAGAAATTTAGTGAAACTAAAATTGCGTCTGGAGAAAAAGTTTCTGTTTTTGTATATACAAGTAAAATGAAAATGGAAATTTGGGATTATGGAAAAGAAGATGGAGATAAAATTACCATATTACTGAATGATGTAGAGGTTTTAAAAAACTTTTCAGTTACCAAAAAAAGGAAAAGTATTGTACTAGATTTAAAAGAAGATAAAAATTTAATTAAAATTATTACTGTTGATGGAGGAAGTATAAAAACAAATACTACTAAACTTAAGCTTTATGATTTTAGGCGACAATATGAGGTAATTGCAGATTTAGAAGAAGGCAAATCAGCCAGTATAAATGTTGTAAAATTAAAAGTTACTAATAAAAAATAATCAAAATCTATTAGAGTTAACCTTTAAACAGAATGAGCACCTTATAAGAACAATACATGGCTACTTTTGAAGTATAAATTCAATTAAATTTAAAAATTATGAAAAAAGTACTATTTATTGCCTTTTTAGCAATAGCAGGTTTAGGAAAAATGAATGCTCAACAAGGAGTATTAAATGGAGGTTTAAACGTTGGTATTCCAGTAGGAGATGCAGACAATGTATCTAACTTTACATTAGGAGCAGAATTAAATTATATGTTTCCAGTTGCAGACGGTTTCACTTTAGGACCATCTGTACAATACTCACATTTTTTCGGAAAAGAATATGATTTAGGAGGAGGAATAACAGCTGAAGCTTCAGATCTTTCTTTTTTACCAATTTCTGGTGCAGCAAGATTTAACATCACAAACGATTTTATTGTAGGTGCAAACATTGGTTATGCTGTAGGATTAGATGATGGAAATGATGGAGGTTTTTATTACAGACCAATAATTGGACATAAAATAGGAGACAATACACAATTAAACCTTTCTTATTCAGGAATTAGTGATGATGGTAGAAATATATCTAACATCAGTTTAGGAATTATGTTTGGCTTGTAATACAAAAACTACAAAAAAATAAAAAGAGCAAGTAATTGCTCTTTTTATTTTTTAAAATTATTATTAATAATTTATTAAAAATAAAATCATGAAAAAATTACTATTTATTACTTTAATTACTTTAATTACTTTGACATTTCTAGGCAATGTAAATGCTCAAAATGGAGTATTTAATGGAGGTATAAATGTTGGTTTACCAACTGGTGATGCTGATAATTCTTACGGAGTAACTTTAGAAGCAGACCTTTATTATATGATTCCTTTAGCAGATCGTTTTGCTATTGGTGCATCAGCTGCATACAGTCGTTTTTTTGGAAGAGAATTGTTAAATACAGATATTGCTGATGCCTCTTTTTTACCACTTTCTGCAGCAATAAGATATAGTTTTTCTCCTAAATTTGTTTTTGGAGCAAATTTAGGATACGCTCTCGCTTTAAATGATGGAATTGATGGAGGTTTTTATTACAAACCAATTTTTGGTTATAGTATTAACGAATACACACAAATTAGTATATCATATTCAGATATAAGTAGTAATGGAATAAATTTTTCAAATGCTAGTCTTGGGGTTTTGTTTAGACTTTAATTATTCATAAAATAAATGTTTTTTTATTTTATAATAGTATTTTAGCAAAATGAAAATTATAGTTATAAACGGACCCAATTTAAATCTATTAGGCAAAAGAGAGCCAGAAGTTTATGGTTCCGAAACTTTTGAAGATTATTACAGACAATTACAATTAAAATTTAAAACTGTTGAGTTAACTTATTTTCAATCTAATATTGAAGGAGAAATAATTGACAAATTACACGAAGTAGGTTTTAGTTTTGATGGTATTGTTTTAAATGCAGCAGCGTATACCCATACTTCTGTTGGTATTGGAGATGCAGTAAAAGGTATAGATACTCCAGTAGTAGAAATTCATATTTCTAACATTCATGCTCGTGAAGATTTTAGACATAAAAGTTTTATTGCTCCCAATGCAAAAGGTGTAATTTTTGGCTTTGGTTTAAAAGGGTATGATTTGGCTATAGAAAGTTTTTTATAATTTTAGTCTCATTTTTATATCTGCACGCTCATAGTGTACATCTTTTTCTAGAGGAATTTCTTTGAAACCATATTTTTTATAAATGTGCAAAGCATTTACCAATGATCTATGAGAATAAAGTGTAATACTTTCCCAGCTTTTTTTAGTTGCAAAATTGATACAAAACTCTAATAACTTTTTACCAATTCCTAAACCTTGAAATTTAGGCGAAACAGCCATCTTTGTCAACTCAAAAAACGAATGTTGATTTTTTAATGCTACTGTTCCAGCAATTTTGTTATCATATTTAGCAAAAAAAATAAATCCACCTTTATCAATAATATTTTCTACAGGATTGCTAAGTACCTTTTCGTCATAAGGTTCCACGTAAAAATATTTTTCTAACCAAGCTACATTTAAGTCATAAAAATAAGTTTCATATTTTTCTTCAAAAGGAATAATTTCAATTGTAATATTTTTCAAAAAACAGAAATTTTAAAACATTGGTTATTTAGTCGTAAAAATAATACGATTCAACGAAAGTTACTATAATATCTTCTAAAATAAATTATATTTGTAAAAACAACCAAAGTACACATGCAAAAAGATAAATGGCTTTTTGAAATATCTCCCAAAAACAATTTATTTGATTTAAATCTTAAGGAAGTTTGGCAATATAGAGATTTACTAATTCTTTTTGTAAAGCGTGATGTAGTAACTTTATACAAACAAACTATTTTAGGGCCTTTGTGGTATTTAATTCAGCCATTATTTACTTCTGTAATTTTCACCTTAGTCTTTAACAATATTGCAGGAATTTCTACAGGAACAATACCTCCTTTTCTTTTTAATTTAGCTGGTGTAACTATTTGGAATTATTTTAAAGAATGTCTTACAGCAACTTCAGATACATTTAAAAAAAATGAAGCTATTTTTGGAAAAGTGTATTTTCCAAGAGTAATAATGCCAATGTCTATAGTGGTTTCTAATTTATTAAAATTCGGAATTCAAATTTTTATATTTATATGTTTTTATCTGTATTATTATTTAACAGGTCATAATGTATCACCTAATTTATATTTAATATATTTTCCTTTATTAATTATTGCTATGGGAATGTTAGGTTTGGGTTTAGGAATGATAATTTCTTCTATGGTTACAAAATACAGAGATTTGACTTTTTTAGTATCTTTTGGGGTACAATTACTCATGTATTTATCTGCAGTAATGTATCCTTTAGATTTGATGAGAGAAAAATTAATTAATCTTGAAGAAGGTTATAACTACGCTTGGGTTGTAGATATCAATCCAATAGCTCATTTGGTAGAGTTTGGTAGGTTTATGTTACTAAATGATGGTAGTTTTTCTGTTTTTGGAATAATTTACACAACCATATTTACTATAGTTGTATTCTTATTAGGCTTATTGATTTTTAATAAAACCGAAAAAACTTTTATAGATACAATATAATGGAGAATGATGATGTAATTTTAAAAGTGGAAAACCTATCTAAACAATACCGTTTAGGAACTGTTGGAACAGGAACAATAAGTCACGATTTTAATAGATTTCTAGCAAGAATTAGAGGAAAAGAAGATCCATATTTAAAAATTGGTGAATCTAATGATAGAGCTTCCAAAGGAAATTCCGAATATGTATGGGCATTAAAAGATATTAATTTTGAAGTAAAAAGAGGAGAAGTTTTAGGTATTATAGGTAAAAATGGTGCAGGAAAATCAACTTTATTAAAAATACTTTCTAAAGTTACTGGCCCAACAACAGGTTCGATAAAATCTAAAGGAAGAATAGCCTCTTTATTAGAAGTTGGTACGGGTTTTCATCCAGAAATGACAGGGAAAGAAAATATTTTTTTAAACGGAGCTATTTTAGGCATGACCAAAAAAGAAATCCAATCTAAATTAGATGAAATTGTTTCTTTTTCTGGCTGTGAACGTTATATAGACACTCCTGTAAAACGTTATTCTAGTGGAATGAAAGTACGTTTAGCTTTTGCTGTAGCAGCTCATTTAGAACCAGATATTTTAGTTGTTGATGAAGTTTTAGCAGTGGGTGATGCAGAATTTCAAAAAAAGGCAATTGGTAAAATGCAAGATATTTCGGGTAAAGATGGAAGAACTGTTTTGTTTGTGAGTCATGATATGAACTCTATTTCAATCTTAACAAAAAAAGTTGTTTTGTTAAAAGATGGAAAAGTTAACTACACAGGTCCTACAGATTTGGGAATAAAAAAATACTTAAGCAGTTCTAAGGAAAATAAAGTTTATGTTGGAAATCCTTCAACAGAAATACCAAAATTTATAAAAATAGATGTATTAACAAGTTTACCAAATTCTGTTCATATTTTTGGAGAAAAACTAGAAATAAATTTTGAAATTAATTTGCCAAATAAACAAAATAACCTAGCAATTTCTTTTCAAATATTAGATGAATTTCAAAATCCAATTGTACATATTTGGAATATAGATTCAGAAAAAAATATAAGCAGAGATAAGGGTAATTATAAATTTAATTGTAATATAAATTCTCCAAAACTATATATGGGTAACTATTCTATAAGAGGATATTTATCTGACTCTAAACTTAAAAAAAGATACGATTTTGTAGATTCTGTGGGTAATTTTAAAATTGAAATGATGAAGTTAAAACGAAATGATTATAAATGGGAATCTGGAAGTTGTAAATATCTAGAGGATTATTCTTGGATAATAAATAAAAATTAATGGTACAAAAAATAAAGAAAAAAATACATAATTTATTCTTCAAAGAATTTCAGAAGAAAGTTATAATTCAATCTAATCATTCAGATTTTTCTGATTTAGAAAATGATATTATAAAAAAAGTTACTCCATACACTCTAACAAACCCAGAAAGATTAGTCAGTTTATTAAGAGCTTTAGACTATATAAACCAAAACCAAATTAATGGTAGTATTGTAGAGTGTGGTGTATGGAAAGGAGGAAGTATTATGGCTGGTCTTTACAAATTAAAAAATTTAAATGATGAAAGTAGAGACATATATTTATATGATACTTTCGAAGGAATGTCTGAGCCTTTAGAAATTGATAAATCAATAAGAGGAGAATCCGCTACTAACGCTTTCAAATCTCAAGATCAAGTTTGGGACAGAATAGAGTGTTTATCGCCTTTAGAAGAAGTTGTTGAAAATGTTAATTCAGTAGGATACTCTTCTGAAAAAATAAATTTTATAAAAGGTAAAGTAGAAGATACAATTAATAAAACGAATGCACCAAAAGAAATAGCAATTTTAAGATTAGATACAGATTGGTATGAATCTACAAAGCATGAGCTAGAAATGCTTTTTCCGAAATTAGCAAAAGGTGGAGTTTTAATAATTGATGATTATGGTCACTGGCAAGGATGTAAAAAAGCTGTAGACGAATATTTTTCTAAGAATAATATTCAAATGTATCTTTCAAGAGTAGATTACACATGTAGAATTGGAGTAAAACAATAGCATAAATGGCAAAAGATTTTTTCTACACAAAACTAACAACAAAAAATTTAGATAATTTTTTTATAAGAACATCTATAAAAAATGCAATCGAAACTAATTTAAATGACTTCAAAGGGAAGTTATTAGACGCTGGTTGTGGTAAAATGCCATATAAATCTTTTATATTAAAAAATAGTAATGTAAAAAATTATGTAGGTTTAGATATAGAAGAAGCTTTAGTTTATGATGAGCAAATTAAGCCAGATTATTTTTGGGATGGAAAAACAATGCCTTTTAAAGCTAATAGCTTTGATACTATTTTGTCAACAGAAGTTTTAGAGCACTGTTATGACTATAAAAATTATATCAAAGAATGTCTTCGAGTATTAAAACCAGAAGGTATTATTTTTTTTACAGTACCTTTTCTTTGGCCACTTCACGAAACACCACATGACCACTATAGGTTTACTCCCTTTACACTTCAAAAAGCTTTTGAGGAAAATAATAATTGTAAGGTAAATATTTATGGTTTAGGTGGTTGGAATGCTAGTTTAGCAACAATGTTAGGGCTTTGGACAACAAGGTATGTAAGTAAAAAAAAATCTAAACTAATAAAACCCTTTTTAAAACCAATCATAAAATATTTGATAGCCAAAGATAAAGCACCTAAAAAATTTGAAAACAATACAATGTATACATCTTTATGTGGAATAGTAAAAAAGAATAATGAATAAAATATTAAACGTTGCATTAATTTCACCTAGCAAAAATGCTTATTCGGAAACATTTATTCAAATGCATAGAAAAGGTATTGAAGGTAATGTTGTTTATTATTTTAATGGAGATCTTCCAACAAAAAATAATTTGGAAAATAGATTAGCTAGTAATATTTATAAATTATTTTTTAGAATAAAAAAAATATTCAAATTTACCCAACTTACAATTTTAGAGCAATCTTTAAAACATTCATTTAAAAAACATAAAATTGATATTGTAGTTGCTGAATATGGAACAACAGCTGCAGCAGTTTACAATGTATGTTTTAACACCAAAATACCTTTATTACCAATATTTCATGGTTTTGATGCAAGCATAAATCATATATTAGAAACTCATAAAAACAAATATGAAAAAATATTCAATTATTCAAAATATATAGTAGTCGTTTCAAATAAAATAGCCGAAACATTAATAACAATTGGATGTTTAAAAAATAAAATTATTATAACACCTTGTGCACCACAAAATAAATTTTTTGATATAAAACCTAATTTTAAAAAAAATAATTTTTTAGCAGTTGGTAGGTTTGTAGATAAAAAAGCACCTTATTATACAATTCTTTCTTTTGTAAAAGTTCTTAGGAAGTATCCAAACGCAAAATTACAGTTAATAGGAGATGGTCCATTAAAAAATGTTTGTGAAAATTTAATAAATTACTATAAAGTTTCAAACAATATTAAAATTATTGGAGCTGTAAAATCTAAAGATATAGATTCTTATTTCGAAAACTCATATAGTTTTTTACAACACTCTGTTGTAGCCAATAACGGAGATTCAGAAGGAACTCCAGTAAGTGTTTTAGAGGCTAGTGCAGCAGGTTTACCAGTTGTATCAACTAAACATGGTGGAATTTCCGATGTGATTTTAAATAATAAAACAGGTTTTCTTGTTGACGAACATAATGTAGAATTAATGGCAGAAAAAATTTGTAATCTTATAGAAGATAAACTGCTAGCTAAAAAAATGGGACAAGAAGGAAGAGCATTTGTTAGAAAAAATTTTTCCTATCAAAATCATATAAGTACAATTAACAAAGCAATAAAAAATTCTTTATGATTAAAGAATTAGTTTCTATAATTATACCAGTATTTAACAGAGAAAATCTTGTGATTGAAACATTAAATTCAATTACAAAGCAAACTTATACAAATTGGGAATGTATAATTGTAGATGATGGTTCTACAGACAACACTTATGTTTCAGTTACAAATTATATAGAAAAAGACAGTAGGTTTAAAATTTTTAAAAGACCTTCAAATAAAATTAAAGGTGCAAATTCTTGTAGAAATTTTGGCTTTGAACAATCTAAAGGAGAATATATTCAGTGGTTTGATAGTGACGATTTAATGTTGCCAGAAATGTTGGAAAAAAAAGTTTCTAAAATAAAAAGAAACTTCGACTTCGTTTTAAGTGGTTGCGTATTTTTTAACCAAGAGAAAAATACAAAATGGTCTAAAGATTTAAGTATTAGAAATTCTATACAGTTAGATTATTTTTCAAATGAAATAATTTTTAATACACCAACTTCTCTTTGGAAAAGAAATATTGTATCAAACCATAAATTTAATGAATGTTTAATGAGAGCACAGGAGTTAGATTTTTTCTCTCGAATTTTATTAAATGAATCTGTAAAAGGTACTATTTTAAATGAAAACCTGGTTTTAATAAGAGAACACGAACAATCTATTACTGGAGAATATTTAAAAGGAGATAAAACTAAAATTTTTAATGATGTAAATGTTAGATTTTATATTTTTAAGGAACTAAAATCAGATACACCCAAAAAAGTGAAAGATAAAATTTTTTACCTTTATCTTAAAACTATACAAAATGCATTAAAAAACAAATATTTCTCGAAAACATTAATACATCTTTTTAATTCATTTCTAAAAATAAATTGGAGTTATAAATTAAGTATATTAAAAATTTTATTCTATTCAATTATATACTCTCTTAGTGGCAAAGGTTGGGAGTACTTAAAAAAACACATCAAAAAATATAATATTTAATGCAAAAACCTTTAGTTTCTATAATTATACCCTGCTACAATACCGCACAATATTTAGATGAATGTTTACAATCTGTAGTAAATCAAACATATTCAAATTGGGAAGCAATTATTGTAAACGATGGTTCTACTGATCATACAAGTCAAATAGCAAGAGTTTGGGTAGATAAAGATAAAAGATTTCAATATTTTGAAAAGGAAAATGGAGGTTTAGCCAACACAAGAATTTTTGGAATTGAAAAATCTGAAGGAAAATATATATTTCCTTTAGATTCGGATGATTTTATAGATAGTACATTTGTAAAAAAAGCAATAGATATTTTAGAAAAAGACAACTCTATAGAGGTAGTATATTCTCAAGTAATGAATTTTGGAGAAAAAAATGGACTTTTTGAGCTGGAAAAATATTCTTTAGAATATTTACTTTTAAAAAATTGTATTGTAGCCTCAGCTTTTTTTAGAAGAGAAACTTATGACAAAGTAGGAGGGTATTGTAAAGATTTAAAGTTTTTAGAAGATTGGGACTTATGGATTTCAATTTTAAAAAATGGAGGTAATGTTTATAAAATAGAAGAACCTTTGTTTTTTTATAGAGTTAGAGAATCTGGTTCGCTAATTAATAATTTATTTGAAGATTTAGAATTGTATAAACAGCATCATGATATAATTTTTAAAAGACATTCAGATGCTTTTATAAAATATATAGGGAATCCCTTTTTAATTGAAAGAGAAAGAATCCAATTATTAAATTATAAACAGAAAATACAAAGTAGTTTTTTCTACAGAAATTATCAACGTTTAAAGAAAGTATTTAAAAAATGACAATTGATTTATCTGTTATAATTTTATCAAAAACCAATTCAAATACAATATTTGAAACAACAATGAATTGCATTAATTCTTTAGTTGCCTCTGAAGAATCTATTAAGGGAATAGAAATTATTTTAGTTGAAAGTAATAAGAACTATGCAAAAACATATGCATATCCAGATTTTGTAAAGGTTATTATTCCAGAAGAACAATTTGGCTTTCATAAATTTTTAAACATAGGTATAAAAGCATCAAGTGGTAAATTTATAGCCTTATGTAACAATGATTTAATATTTGAGAAAAATTGGTATTCAGAAATTTTAAAAGTAGCCAATACACACAAAGAAATAGATTCTTTCAGCCCAATAGATCCAAGAGAAGAGTTAAATAAATACAAAGGGACTTATGAAATTGGTTATAAGATAAGATCGCAAATAAAAGGTTGGTGTATTGTTTGTAAAAGAAAAATGTTACATAAAATTAATTTATTAGATGAAAAATTTGTTTTTTACTACTCAGATAATGATTATTCTTTAACACTTTTATATTACAACATAAAACATGCTGTTGTTTCTAAATCTCATGTAAAACACTTGCATAAAGTTTCTACAAAAGAAGCAATAAAAAATAAAGATCTTTTTTTTAATGAAAATGTAACAAACAAAAAACTACCTAAACATTTAAAACTACCTGCTTACAAAGAAATTTTAACAAGTAATAGAGGTTTAAAAGACCACTTAATTTATTATGAAAAATGGGGAAATCCAGACTCCGTTTATAGAATTGCAAGATATGCAAAGAAGTTAAATTCATTACATTTGAATATAATTACAAAACTTTTGTTTCTTACAAAACGTGTTTTTAAAATATAATTAAATGAACACAATTAAAACAGTTTTATTATCAACAGCTTCTTTACCACATGAAGGAGTTGCAAGTTGGACAACTGAGTTAAACTATTTATTAAAAAATGATAACGAATTAGATTATATAATTGGTCCATATTCAAATATAAAAATAAACAAGCCGAAGCAAGTTTTTATAGAAAAATTGACTTTTTTAGATAAAATAAAAAGAAAAATTAATTATAACAATAGGTTCAATAATTATTTAAGAGCACTAAATAAAGTTCTCAAATTAGAAGATAAAATTATTTTACAAGTAAAAGATAATTTCGGTTTATTAAAATCAATACTATTTTTTATTGAAAAAAATAAGCTAAGAAAAAGAATTTACGTTCAATATCACTACCATAGTTTTTCTCCTTTTACTACAGATGAAAAAATATTATCACAAATAGACGAGTTAGTTCTTCTTACTGAAGATTCGTATCATCATATGAAAAACACTTTAGATACATTTCCTGTAAGAGTGAGTATTAACAATGATGGAGTAGATTCAGCAAACTTTAAGCCCGTAAATAAAACAAATAAAAAAAACTTAAGAGAAGAGCTCGATTTAAGTACTGATAAATTAATTTTTGTATGGTGTTCTCAAGATAGAAAGAAAAAAGGTTTAGATATTATTTTACAAGTTTGGCAAGAAATATTTAAAAACAACAATAATATAGAACTTTTGGTTTTTGGTGTGCAAAAAAACATCAATATTAAAGGGGTTAAAATTATGGGGTTAGTACCAAACCATTCTCTAATTAAATATTATCAATGTTCAGATTTTTATTTATTTCCAACAATATGGTTAGAGGGTTTTGGATTAAGTTTAGTAGAAGCTTTAAAATGTGGTAGTTATTGTATTTCTGCAGAAAACGGATCAACAAAATATATTCTAAAAAATGGAGAGTATGGTACTTTGGTAAAAAAACCAAATATAATTTCTTGTTGGGTTAGTGAAATTGAAAAAGCCATTCTTACATATGAAAACAATAACAAAATAAATCCATTTTTAAAAAACATACCTCAAAATATATACGACATAAAAGATTGGTGTAAAAGATATAATAATAATATAATAGAGGCGAAAAAGTCTTTTAAAAACAGATATTATATATAAAAATGAAAATTCTTTTTGTTTGTATGCAATATATCCATTCTGCAAGGTGGATTAATCAATTGAAAAACACAAATCATGAAATTTATGTTTTTGATAGTTTAGATGCTCCTATTCATCAAGATTTATTATGGACAAATTATACAACCAATTGGAGTCAAAGAAAAATAAAATATATTAAAGGCGAATATTTTCTGAAGAAAAAGTTACCCAAACTTTATGAAAATATTATACCGTATTTACAAGTTACAGCTTCTGAAAAGTTAGAAGAATTAATAAATGAGATTCAGCCGGATTTGGTGCATTCTTTAGAAATGCAATCTCAAACCTACCCACTATTAAAAGTTCAAAAGAACATTGATTTTAAATGGGCTTATTCTTGTTGGGGAAATGATATTTTTTACTATAAAAATTTAAAATCACATAAATCTAAAATAAAAAAGAGTTTACAAAAAATTGATTATTTTTTTTTAGAATGTAAACGAGATGGTAAATTAATTAAAGCCATAAATAGTAAAAGTAATATTATAAGTACTAATTTTCCAGGAGGTGGTGGTTATAAAATTAAAAAATATCAGCAATATTCTCTACCAGTAAAAGAAAGAAAATTAATAATGATTAAAGGTTATGAACATAATTTTGGTAGAGCATTATCCGTTTTAAATGCAATAGAAATTATTATTGAAGATGTTCGAAATTACGATATTTACGTGTACTCCGCTCATAATAAAGTGATTGATAAAATTGAAGAAATCAATAAAAAATATATTATTAATATTAAATATTCATCAAGATACAGTCAAATATCTCATATTGAGCTTTTAGAAAAATTTGGAAAAGCCAAAATAGCGATTGGAAATAATATTTCAGATGGTATTGCTAATACTTTGTTAGAGGCTATAATTTGTGGCGCATTTCCAATCCAATCAAACCCAGGAGGTGTAACAGAAGAGTATATTGAAGATGGTAAAAATGGTTTTTTAATTGAAAATCCAGAAGACTCTAATGAAATAGCTTTTAAAATTAAAAAAGTATTAAATAATGCTGTTTTATTAGAGAATGCCTTCAATATAAATAAGGATATTTCTGAAAAATTGGAGTATTCTAAAATTAAAAAAGAAGTTTTGGAAGCGTATAAAAAAATTGAAAAAGATATTTAATGAAAAAAATCTTATTCTTAGTAAACGCAGGTAAAATAACTTCAAATGAAAATGGTGGAGCATCTGTTTATTACAGTCATTTAGAACTGTTATTTAAAGCTGGTTTCCATATAGAAATGGTCGTTTTAGAATGGGAGAATCAGCAAATTTATATTGAAGAAGATTATAAAGAAGTTGCAAAATTTGTATCAGAAATTAGTAGTTATAAAGTTATTTCAAAAAAACATAACAAAGGGTTAAACAGAATTGTAGAAGCAATCACAAATCCTTCAAAATTTGAATATAATTTTACAAATGAAGAGAATACTCAGTTTTTAAAGAATAAAATCCAAGATAATAATATCGATTTAGTTTGGTGTGAATGGAGATGGAGTGCGATTTTAGCAGCGAATTCAGCTTTAAAAGTTCCAGTAATTTATGCACATCACGATTGGGAATACAAATTAGCAAAACTTAGAAAGAGAAGAAATTTTTTACAAAAGTTCCATACGTTTCAAAAGAAACGAGTGGAAATAGCTATTGTAAAAAAAGCAACAGCCTGTATTTCAGGTTCAATTACAGAAAAGGAAGAAATAGAAAAAATAGCTTCAAAAAAAGCTTTGTATTTACCAACAACCTATAAAGAAATTATTTTAGAGGAAAATAATTTAGAAAAAGCACCTTCAATAATACATCTTGGTGGAATGAATACAACAGCAAACAGATTGGGCTTAGAACGTTTTTTAGATGTTTGTTGGGCAGATTTAAAACAAAGAATTCCAAAGGTAAATTTAAAAGTTATTGGAAGTTTAAAACAAGCAACCCCCACTTTATTAAAAAAATTAAAAGACCCACAAATTACATGTTTCGGATTTGTAGAAAATTTAGATACAGTAATGATTCCAAAAGACATACACATTGTTCCTTGGGAATACAACACAGGCACAAGAACTAGAATTCCAGTAATTTTAAATTACGAACAAGTTTTAGTGGCAACTAAACCATCCGTGAGTTGTTACAAAGAAATTACAAAGGAAAATAGTGTTTTGTGTAATGATTTAGAAGAAATGACAGAAGAAATTGTGAATTTGTTTTCTAACAAAGAAAGACTACATTTGTTAAGTAGCAAAGGAAAAGAGGTTTTTTTAGAAACTTTTACAGCCGATAATCAATTCCAAAAACTAAAAACTTTTATACACAATTTAGTATGACATTTATAATTGCAGAAATTGCACAAGCACATGATGGAAGTTTAGGAATGGCACATGCATATATAGATGCTGTTGCGAAAACAGGGTGTAATGCTATTAAATTTCAAACACATATTGCTGATGCAGAAAGTAGTATTCACGAACCTTTTCGTGTGAAGTTTTCCAAACAAGATGCCACAAGAATGGACTATTGGAAACGAATGGAATTCACTTTAGAACAATGGAAAGAATTAAAAAACCATTGTGATGAAGTTGGTTTAGAGTTTATGAGTTCGCCTTTTAGCAATGCTGCAGTAGATGTATTAGAAAAAGTAGGAGTGAAACGTTACAAAATTGGTTCTGGAGAAGTGAATAATTTTGTATTATTAGAAAAAATAGCAAAAACCCAAAAACCAGTAATTATATCTTCTGGCATGAGTTCTTTTGATGAATTAGATAAAACCGTTTCTTTTTTAAAATCTAGAAATGTAGATTATTCTGTATTACAATGTACAACTGCATATCCAACAAAACCAGCACAATTTGGTTTAAATGTAATTCAAGAATTAAAAGAAAGATATCAAGTTACAGTTGGTTTTTCAGATCATTCTTCCTCCATAGAAGCTTGTATTGCAGCCACAACTTTAGGTGCCGAAATCTTAGAATTTCATGTCGTTTTTAATAAAGAAATGTTTGGTCCAGATGCAAAAGCATCTTTAACAATGGAAGAAACTACAAATTTGGTTACTGCAGTAAGAAATATTGAAGTCGCTTTGCAAAATCCTATTGATAAAACAGACAACTCAAATTTTAAAGAATTAAAAGCCATTTTCGAAAAATCTTTGGCAGTAAATAAAGATTTGAAAAGTGGAAGTATAATTACTTTTTCGGATTTAGAAACAAAAAAACCTAAAGGTTTTGGTATCTTGGCAAGTGAATATGAAAATATTATTGGTAAAAAATTGAATAAAGATGTAAACCAATGGGATTTTTTAAATTATGAAGATATAACAGAATAAAATGTCGATAAAAAAAATATGTGTAGTTGTAACAGCAAGACCTTCCTACAGTAGAATAAAAACAGCTTTAACAGCCATAAAAAATCACCCTAAATTAGAGTTGCAATTGGTAATTGCAGGTTCTGCATTATTAGGGAGATATGGAAATGCGGTTGATTTTATAGAAAATGATGGTTTTAAAATCGATGAAAAAGTGTTTATGGTTTTAGAAGGAGAAAATCCAACTTCCATGGCAAAAACGACGGGTTTAGGTGTTATGGAATTGGCAAATGTTTTTTACAGATTGCAACCAGATGCAGTAGTAACTATTGCAGATCGTTTTGAAACAATTGCAACAAGTATTGCAGCTTCTTATCAAAATATTCCGTTAATACACATTCAAGGAGGAGAGGTTACAGGAAATATCGACGAAAAAGTACGTCATGCAAATACGAAATTAGCAGACTTACATTTGGTAGCATCAGAAGAAGCAAAAGAAAGGGTTTTAAAAATGGGCGAAAATCCGGCAACGGTTTTTAATACAGGTTGTCCATCTATAGATTTAGCTTCAGAAATTAAGCAAAATCCGAATTTAGATTTTGATCCTATAGAAAAATATGGAGGAGTTGGAGCAAATGTAAATTGGAAAGAAAAAGGTTATATTGTGGTAATGCAACACCCTGTTACTACAGAATATGCTTCTGCAAGAAAAGATGTAGAACAAACATTGCAAGCAGTTCACGAATTGGATATTCCTACTTTTTGGTTTTGGCCGAATGTAGATGCTGGTTCAGATGGAACTTCAAACGGAATTAGAACTTTTAGAGAAATTAAAAAGCCAGAGAATATTCATTTCTTTAAGAATATGGAACCAAAGGATTTTTTAAAATTATTAGTAAATAGTAAATGTCTAATTGGTAATTCTAGTGCTGGTATTCGTGAATGTTCTTATTTAGGAGTTCCTGTTGTAAATATTGGAAGTCGTCAAAATAGAAGACAAAGAGGTAATAACGTGTTAAACTCTACTTACGATAAAAGTGAAATTATAAAAGCAATAAAAAACAGAATTTCATCGAAAAATATCACTTCTTCAACTATTTATGGAGATGGAAAATCTGGAGAGAGAATAGCCAATATTTTGGCAGAAACAACCTTAAGTTTTCACAAAACAATAACTTATTAATGAAAATTTTAGGAATTATACCTGCAAGAGGAGGTTCTAAAGGAGTTCCTCGTAAAAATATTAAATTATTGGGTGAGAAACCATTGATAGCATACACAGCTGAAGTTGCTTTAAAAAGTAAATTTATAGATACCCTAATCGTAAGCTCAGAAGATAAACAAATTATAGAAGCTGCTAAATCTTTAGGAATCGAAGTTCCATTTAAAAGACCAAATGAATTAGCTTTAGATACTACACCAACTTTACCTGTTATTTTACATGCTTTAGATTTTTATAAAAATCAAGATATTTATTTTGATGCAGTTTGTTTGTTGCAAACTACTAGTCCTTTTAGAACTGTTGAGTTTTTAGATAAAGCAATACAAACTTTTATTGAAAAAGATACAGATTCTTTAATTTCAGTTCAAGAAGTTCCTCACGAGTATAATCCTCACTGGGTCTTTGAGCAAGATAATTTGGGAAATTTAAAAATTGCAACAGGTGAAAAACAAATTATTTCTAGAAGACAAGATTTACCAAAAGCATTTCATAGAGATGGAAGCATTTACATTACTAAAACGAATGTTCTATTAGAACAAAATTCTTTATTTGGAAATAGTACTTCTTACATAGAATCTCCAAAAGAATGGTATGTGAATATTGATACCATAGAAGATTGGGTAAAAGCAGAAAAAATAGCTAAAATAAAGTTTTAATTTATGTGCGGTATAGCAGGTATCATTGGAGATATTACAAATAATGATTTAATTCATTCTATGGCTGCTGCACAAAGTCACAGAGGTCCAGATTACACTGGATTCTGGAAAAATGAGAACATCTCATTAGCACACAATCGATTGTCAATAATAGATTTAGAGGCACATTCAAATCAACCTTTAGTAAGTAATTGTGGCAATTATATTCTTGTTTTTAACGGAGAAATTTATAATTACATAGAATTAAAAAAAGAACTCAATTATAACTTTAAAACAAATTCAGATACAGAAGTTTTATTAGCTGCTTATATAGAATGGGGTAAAAAATGTCTGCATAAATTAAATGGGATGTTCTCGTTTGCCATTTGGGATGTTAAAAAAGAAACATTATTCGCTGCCAGAGATCGCTTTGGAGTAAAACCTTTTTTTTATACTAAAATTGATAATAAACTTATTTTTTCTTCAGAAATCAAGGCTATTCATGCCTATGGAATAAATAAAACTCCTAATAAAAAAGTTTGGGCAAATTACTTTGCATTTGGTAGTTATGGAATGCCAAACGAAACTTTTTGGAAAGATATTTCTCAATTATCTGGAGGACATTATCTAGAATATTCCAATAAGAACCTAAAAGTTGAAAAATGGTATTTCTTTGAAAAAGAGATTAAAAAATACCAAAAAAAATATACTTACGAAGAAGTAAAAACGAAGTACACTAATCTTTTAAAACAAAGTATTCGTTTGCGTTTTAGAGCAGACGTTGCTGTAGGTTTTAACTTGAGTGGAGGTTTAGATAGTTCTGCATTATTAACGTTTGTGAATCAGCAAGAAAATAGCGAGAATATAAAAGCATTTACTTTTTATACGAATGATAAAAGATATGACGAATTACCTTGGGTAGAAGAAATGATTTCGATTACAAATAATCCTTTAGTTAAAGTACTACTAAAATCAGATGAAGTAGAAAACTTAAGCAAAAAAGTAGCTTACCATCAAGATGAACCTTTTGGAGGGATACCAACTTTAGCGTATGCCAAAATTTTTGAACAAGCAAGAAAAGAAAATATTTTGGTTTTGTTGGATGGACAAGGAATGGATGAGCAATGGGCAGGTTATGATTATTATCTTAAAAACGAAAATACAAATATCATCCAAGGAGTAAATAAATCACCTTTTAAAAAAGAAGTTTTATCCAAAGAATTTTTAGCATTTGCAGAAAAACCAAAGTATCCAAAGCCTTTCGAAGACGATTTGTTAAATAAACAATACAGAGATTTATTTTATACAAAAATACCAAGAGCTTTACGTTTTAATGATAGAGTTTCTATGGCAAGTAGTACAGAATTAAGAGAACCTTTTTTAGATTATAATTTAGTTGAATTTGCATTTGCACAACCTTTAGATTATAAAATTAAAAATGGAATTCAGAAAAAGGTCTTAAGAGATATTGTATCAGAATTTTTAAGTGATTCAATTACTTACGCACCCAAAAGACCTTTACAAACTCCACAAAGAGAATGGTTAGGAAATGATTTAAAAGATTTTGTTTCCAATAAATTAGATGAAATTGAAAATAGTAGTTTTTCAAATTGGTTTGATATGAATAAACTGAAAAAAGAATGGCAAAATTATTTAGAGGTAGATAACGATTCTAGTTTTCATATTTGGCAATGGTTAAGTTTGGCATTCATTTTAAAAGAGAGTTCTAATTAATGAAAAAAATCATCATCATATTACCAAGAGGTGAGTCTATAAAAAATTTTGTGTATTCTGGCATTACAGATGCATTAAGAGAAGAATATAAAATCATTTTTTTCTCTGTAGTTCCTAATGAAGATATAAAACAGTATTTAGCTACTAAGTGTGATGAGTTTTTTGAGTTAGAAGAAAACCATCAAAAAAATAAATTTGCAAATGAAATACTAAAAATTCTACAAATTGCACATTTGAACAAATTAAACTCTGTAACTGGAAATTTAAAAATCGTAAAAGACGACTTAGAAAGTAAAAAATCAATAAAATCTAATGTAGTTAGAAAAACTAGAAAGTTTGTAGCATCTTTTTTTAAATCACAAAAATCTTTAATTAAACTAACACAAAAATTTGAAAGTTCAAATTTTAATAATCCTAATGTTTTAGACTTAGAAAATACATTATTAGAGCTAAAACCAGATTTGGTATTTAATACCTCTCATATTCACAATTCAATTTCTTTAAATTTAATGTATGCTGTTAAAAAACTAAAAATAAAAACAGCTACTTTTCTTTTTTCTTGGGATAATTTAACTTCTCAAGGTAGAATGATTCCTACTTATGATATTTATTTCACTTGGAATGATAAAATAAAGAAAGACCTTTTGAGCATCTATCCAAGTATAAAAGAAGAAAGTGTATTTGTAACAGGTACACCTCAATTTGACTTTCATTTTGATAAAAATTTTATATACACAAAAGAAGAATTATATCACTTTTTAAAGATTTCTTT
Source organism: Polaribacter aestuariivivens (assembly GCF_005885675.1). Taxonomy (GTDB): domain Bacteria; phylum Bacteroidota; class Bacteroidia; order Flavobacteriales; family Flavobacteriaceae; genus Polaribacter; species Polaribacter aestuariivivens. The sequence goes on along the minus strand of NZ_VANR01000002.1, from coordinate 408,768 downwards.
AGAAAAGAAAATAATTTTATATTCAACAGGAATGGCTTATTACACTCCTAAAGAGCATATAATTGTTGAAGAAATAGAAAAAGTTTTAAGAAAAATAGACAATAATCTTCAATTAGTAGTAAGAATTTACGCAAAAGACGATAATACAGCTTATTATAAATTAAGAGAGTCGAACCCAAATATTTGTATTCCAAATCATTTTTGGGAACTCAATCATTTAACTCCAACTCTAAAAGATATTAAGTTGTTTAACAGTTTATTAAACCATTGCTCTATTGGTATTAATGTGGCTTCTACAGTATCTTTAGATTTAGCAGTTTTAAATAAACCAGTTATAAATATTGCTTTTAACCCACCAAATGAAAATATATATCCTAACGATTATGAGAAGATTTACGAATTTGATCATTACAAACCAATCGTAAAGAGTGAAGCCATAAGTTTAGTGAAAAATATAGATGATTTACAAAATCATATTCAAAAATATTTAAATGATGCTACTTATTTAGAAAAAGAGAGAAAAAAATTGGTAAACTCATTTTTCGGCGATGAATTAACAAAGGATAAAAAACATACATTTGTTCAAATATTCAATTCAATTTTAAATTAAATAAAAATTTGCAAATTACTTTAGTTGTTTTTAATGATATAAATAATGTTAAGTGGGAATTTGGAATTAAAAAAGTCATTTCTTATGAAACAAAAACTTTATTGAATACTATAGAGAGTATTTCAAAATTAGAAGCGACTCATGTTTTATTTTGGGATTTATCTATCGGGAATTTGCCCAATAAACATCAGTTAGAAAAAACGATAAAATCTAAAGGTAATTTATGGCATATTGGGTCTAAAATTGGTTTAAGAAATAAACCATTTCTGTTAGATGCTATTCAGCCAACAAGTATGTTGCATTTGTCAATTGATAATAAAATTAATCACAGTTCTTGGAAAAATACTTTCAAAGGATGTTTAATTGAAAAACAGGTTTTAAAAAATATTAGTTTGTCTAAATATTCAGAATCCATAGACATCTTAGGGTTAGATTTTGGTTATAAAGCGATGAAATCTGGAATAGTTACAAGATATTCAGCGATTTTATCAGAAGATGTTACTGATAAAAAAGCATCGTTAAAATTAAAGGAAGAGCTATTATTTATCAGAAATAATTTTGATACAAAAGCTTTCGTGTGGACATACATCACAAATTTATTTAAAATTTCACCAATTTCATTTTACAAAGCGTTTTCAAAAAATGAAAATTTAGCACTAAAGGTGTTTGAGCATTCTAAAGAAGAAGATGTTTTAGTAAATAAAGATATTTCTACTTCAATAATTATTGCAACTTTAGAACGCTATGGAGTTTTAAAAAACGAGTTAAAAGAATTACAGGAATTAAATCCTGCTCCAAAAGAAATTATTATTGTAGATCAAACTCCAAAAGAAAAGAGAAACACTGAGTTTTTAAAAGAGTTTTCAAGCCTACCAATTATTTATTTAGAGACAAACAAAATAGGGCAATGTTCTGCAAGAAATCTAGGAATTAAAACAGCAAAAAGTAAATTTATTTGGTTTTTAGATGACGATATGGAAGAAATTCCTACAAATTATCTACAAAAACATTTAGAAACAATTTACAGTCTAGAGGCAGATATTTCATGTGGAGTTCCAGATGAGATAGGTACAAATTATATCAATAGAGACATTCCAAAGATAGAATTGTCTGATGGTTTTCCAACAAACGATGTTTTAGTTAAAAGAGATGTATTACTTGAAGTTGGTGGTTTTGACGAAAAAATGAATCAATTGCAAAGCGAAGATGAAGAGTTGGGGTTAAGATGTGTAAAACAAGGCGCTTTAAGTGTAAAAAATAATCAGTTAAGAATAGTTCATTTAAGAGCAAATAGAGGTGGTTTAAGAAACCATAAAGTTAGAAAAATAACTTTTGCTTCATCTAGAAAAAAATTATTTGAAAGACGTTTGTTACACTTTTCTGAAATTTATTTATGTTTAAAACATTTTAATAACAAACAGGTGTATAATAAGCTGCTATTAAATATTAGAGGAACCTTTATTGTAAATGGAAATATTTTTAAAAAAAGTATTAAGATTTTGTTAGGTATCATTTTTTTACCTTTAACTCTATTTAAATTATTTAAAAGATACAAAACTGCTAAAAAAACATATTATGAATAAAATATACCCAAGTATACCAACTCCAAAATTTAAAAATTTATTTTTTTTTGAATTAAATGGTTGGATAGGAAGAAACTTTTTTAAAAGAAAAGGAAATATTAATAAAATCCCTAAATCAAAACCCATTTATTTAGATATTGGATCTGGTAGAAATTATAAAGAAGGTTGGGTTCATGTAGACTTTTATAAAACAAGATTAAGAAAATTTTGGAAAAAGTATACAGGACATAACCCAGATATAGAAACTGATTTAAGACAACCATTATTTTGCGATAATAATATTATAGATGGTATATATTCAGGACATACATTAGAGCATCTACATTTTAACGAAGCATATAAGCTTTTAGAGGAATGTTTTAGAGTATTAAAGCCTGGGGCTTGGTTAAGAATTAATGTGCCAGATTTAAAACGAGTTATAGATTTTTATAATGGAAAAATTGAAATTAATCATTTTAAATATAAAGCTGAAGCAATAGCGCACTTAACCCAAAATCATGGTCATGTATCAGTTTGGGATGAAGAACTTTTAACAGCAGCATTAAATATTGTAGGCTTTAAGAATATAAAAAAAGTAAAGTTTGGTGTAGAAGGTACAAATCAATTTCTTATTAAAGAAGAAGAGTATAGAAGAGAAGAAACTCTCGTAATTGAAGCGCAAAAACCTCATTCATAATATTTTGAAAATTTTACAAGTAATAGATAAATTAGATGTTGGTGGGGCAGAACGTATTTTTGTCAATATAACAAACCTTTTGTATGCGGAAAACATAAACGTATCTGTTTTAACTTTTTCTAAAAAAGGTATATTACAAAAAGAAATAAATAAAAAAATAAATATTGAAAAATACCAAAGACTATCAAAGTTTAGCATTAATGATGCTAAAAAATTATCAATTATTATAAATAATTATGATATTGTACATGTGCACATGCGTCATGTGTTTAGGTATGTAAAATTAGTAGCATTCTTATTTAAAACCAAATCAAAAATTATTTTACATGATCACTCTAGTGATTTTGATAAAATCCCTTTTTTATTAAATTCGATTTTAAGACCTAAATATTATATTGGTGTTTCAAAAGAGTTGATTAATTGGGGTAAAACAAAACTTAAAGTTAAAAATGAACACTGTTTTTTATTACAAAATACTGTTGTAAAAATAAATGAGACTAATATAAATACTAAAAAAAATGGTGCTGTTTTAGTTGGCAACATAAAACCAGATAAAAATCAATTATTCGCAATTCAATTAATAGCAAAATTAAATTTAGAATTAGTGATTTTTGGAAAAATTCAAGATCATAATTATTATTTAACTTTAGTAAAGGAAATAGAAAATTTAAAGTTAAAAGAAAAAGTTACTTTTGTTCATGATGAAACAAATGTTCAAAAAGAATTAAAAAAATTTAAGTTTGCTTTAAACACCTCTAAAAAAGAAAGTGGGCCACTAGTTTTAATAGAATTTCTAGCACAGTCACTTCCTTTTATTAGCTACAAAACAGGAGAGATAAGTGAAGTTTTAGAAAATGATTTACCAGACTATTTTATTAATAATTTTAATGAAGATAAATGGTTAGAAAAAATTAATTTCTTAAAAAAATCTAAATATGATTTAGAATCAATTTATCAAGCAAAATTTTCTCCAAACATATATATTAAAAAATGCCTGTCAATATACCAGAAAATAAAAAATTATTAGTTGTATCAGACACAAGTATGGTTAAAGATAGCAATGGTTATGTAAATGCTTTTGGTCCTGTAGTTGTAGAGTTAAATAATCTTTTATTAGAATTTGATGAAATAACTTGGATTGGATTTAATAGAAAAAATGAGTTGAACAACAAATCATTTATAAAAATAAATGATAATAAAATAAAACCAATTTTATTAAAAGGTGTTGGTGGTAAAACTTTTTTAGATAAGTTAAATATTATTTTTGCTTATCCAAAAATGGCTTTAATTATTTTAAAACACATTTCTAAACATACCTATATACACTCTAGGGCACCTTCAAACCCAAGTATAATTGTAATGTTTTATTCTCTATTTTTTTCAAAAAAAATATTTTGGCATAAATATGCTGGAACTTGGGTAGAAAAAGCCTCTTTTTTTTATAAATTACAAAGATTATTTTTGTCTAACTTAAAAATGAATAGTGTCATAACTATTAATGGAAACTTTTCAGAGAAAAAAAATATTTTACCCTTTGAAAACCCATGTTTAGATACTGTTGATAGGGATTTAGGAGCACAAATAGTTGAGAATAAAAATTTAAAAAATAAAATAAATTTTTGTTTTGTTGGCGCACTAACATCTAAAAAAGGGGTTAATGATATTATAAGTGCTTTTAAAAATATAAAATCATCTAAAATTGGAGAAATACATTTTGTAGGAGATGGTCCTTGTCTAGAAAAATATATTGAGGAATCAAAAGATATTAAGTACAAATTATTTTTTCATGGTTATTTAGCAAAAAAACAAATAAAAGATATATATATAAAATCACACTTTATTTTGTTACCTTCTCAAAGTGAGGGTTTTCCTAAAGTTATAGGAGAAGCAATGAATTATGGAACGATTCCAATAGTATCTAATATTTCTTGTATAGATCAATATATTCAAAATAATAAAAATGGATATTTATTAGAAAAACCTTTTGGTATAAGTTTAATTAATAAGATTGAAGAAAGTTTAAAATTGGAAGAAAAAACATTTTTGAATTGGATAAAATTTAATTACAAACTTTCAGAAAAATTCACCTATACATACTACAATAAAAGAATAAAAAAAGAAATTTTTAATATCGAATAAAACTAATTTATATTTTGATTAATAAAATTATAGATAACAAATTATTATTTATAGGTATTCATATAGTAATAGGATATTTAGCAACGTTACCCTGGTTTCCAAAACCATTTGGACTAGGGGTAATTGCATTTTGTGTTTTTTTGGTTGTAAAAACTAAAAATAGAAATGAAGAAGCTTTTTTACTAGCAATGTATGTTGCTGGAGCAGAGGTTTTTATTCGAATGATAAAAGGTTTCGTTTTTTACGAAACTGGAAAATATAGTGTTATTCTTTTACTTTTTTTAGGTATTTTTTTAGGGAAGTTCAAACAAAAATTTGCAATTCAGTACTTATTTTATTTACTATTACTTTCTTTGGGAATTGTTTTTACTCAAGTTCCAGAAGGAGAATCTATAAGAAATGCAATAGTATTTAATTTAAGTGGACCTGTTGTTTTAGGAATAGCCGCATTATATTTTTATAAAAGACCAATTCAAAAAGAACAAGTTTTAAGTGCTCTGTATTTTATGATTTTACCAATTTTCTCAATGGTAACTTTTCTTTACTTTAGAACTCCAGATATCAGAGAAATTGTTTTTGGTGGAGGAGCAAATTTTCAAACATCAGGAGGTTTTGGCCCAAATCAAGTTGCTACCGCAATTGGAGCAGGTATATTTATAATTGTTGTATTTATACTATTAAAAGTAAAATTTACCGGATTTTTAATTTTAGATATTCTTTTTTTAGCATATTTTATTTATAGAGGTTTACTTACATTTTCAAGAGGTGGTATCATTACAGGATTTGCTGCTATTATATTCTTTTCTTTTTTCTTTTTTTTACACAAAAACGGCTCACTAAAAGTGTTCTTTAATTACTTTTTAATGGGAGGTTTATTTCTTTTTGTTATTTGGGTTTATACTTCTAATATTACAGGAGGTATGTTAGAGAATAGGTATGCAGGTAAAAATGCCAAAGGTGTTGAAAAAAAAGACATAACTTCTGGAAGACTAGATATTATAGAAGAGCAATTTAAGAGCTTTTTTGTTTCTCCATTAGGTATTGGAGTAGGGAATGGAAAGTTTAAAAGACAATTGAGCCAAGAACACGTAACAGCTGCTTCTCATAATGAAGTTGGAAGACTGGTTGAAGAACATGGTATAATAGGTTTTATAATTCTTATAGGTCTTATGTTTATTCCAATGATAAATTTTATTTTTTTTGATAATTTACAAAGAGCATTTATTATTTCTTTTTATTTATTTTGGTTTTTAACAGTTAATCATTCCGCTATGAGAATTGCATTTCCAGGACTAATTTATGCTTTAAGTTTAATAAAAATTAAAGATAATGATTACAATACCGATATAGAAAATGAGTAGAACTATTTTATATATAGGAAATAACTTAAGTAAACAATCAAATTATAAAACTACTTTAGAAACATTAAGTTCATTATTAATCAAAGAAAAATATACTTTAATACTATCATCAAATAAAAAGAATAAGGTTCTTAGATTATTAGACATGATTTTTACTTTATTGATGCAAAAAAAAAAATTAAACTACGTTTTAATTGATACTTTTAGTACAAAAAATTTTTATTTTGCATTTATAATTTCTCAGTTATGTAGATTCTATAAGATTAAATATTTACCTATATTACATGGAGGCAATTTACCTTTTAGATTAGATAAATCCTCAAAAACATCAAAATTAATCTTTAGTAATTCATATAAAAATGTAGCGCCTTCAAATTACTTAAAAAGTGAATTTGAAAAAAGAGGTTATGATGCAATATATATTCCTAATACTTTAGAAATAGAAAAGTATATATTTAAAAAAAGAGAACAAATAAAACCAAATTTATTATGGGTAAGGTCTTTTAAAGAGTTGTATAATCCTACTTTAGCAATAGAAGTTTTATTTTTAATTAAAAAAGAGTTTCCATCGGCAAAATTATGTATGGTTGGACCAGAAATTGATAATTCTTTTAATGAAACGAAAAAAATGGTAAATGAATATGATTTAAATGACTCAGTAAAATTCACAGGTGTACTTCCATCGTATAAATGGCATAAAGTTTCAGAATTGTATGATGTTTTTATAAATACAACAAACTTTGATAATACTCCAATTAGTGTTATGGAAGCAATGGCTTTAGGGTTAACAATCGTCTCTACAAATGCTGGTGGTATGCCTTATTTAATAAACAATTACGAAGATGGTATTTTAGTTGAAAAAGGGAATCCAAAACAAATGGCAGATGAAATTATTAACATAATTAAGTTGAATAATACAAATTTATCATCAAAGGCCAGGGAAAAAGTTGAAAACTTTAGTTGGGATGTTGTTAGAGAAAAATGGTTAGATATTTTAAAATAGAATTTTATGTATAATCAGTTTTTAGAAAACATAATAATTCCTTTAGGTGATTTTTTTAATAACTCTAGTTTTAAAAAAGATTTGATTAAGTGGAGAAATATTGATAAATCAAGTATTTTAGAACTGGAAGAACTTCAAAAAAATAATTTATCTAAAATTTTAACTCATGCTGTTAATAAAACAAAAGTTTATAATAATATTAACTTAGTAGGAAATAATCCTTACAATTGGCTTAACGAGTTCCCCATTTTAACGAAAGAAAAATTAAAAACTCATACAAAAGAACTAATTACCGAAAATTATAACGATTTAACTAAAATATCAAGTAGTGGATCCTCTGGAGTTAGCTCATCAGTTTATATGAACTCTAAAGACTTATCAACCCTTAGAGCAGGTTTAATACATTGGTGGGAATGGTATGGTTATAAAATAGGAAATCCGATAATTCAAACAGGTATATCTCCAAATAGAGGTTTTTTAAAAAGAATTAAAGATTATTTATTTAGAACAACTTACGTAAGTGCTTTCGCACATTCAGAAGAACAAATAATTACAATTTTAAATAATATAAAAAATAAAAAACATTATATATTGGTTGGTTATGCATCCTCATTAAATGTATTTGCAAACACAGCTAAAAAATATAATTTAAATACACAGTTTAAATCTGTAATAAGTTTAGGTGACAAATTATTTAATCATTACAGGAAAAATATACAACAACAATTTAAATGTAAAGTTTTTGATACATACGGTTCTGCAGAAGGTTTTTTAATAGGAGCAGAGTTTGATTTACCTTATATGTATATTTTATCTCCTCAGTGCTATGTAGAAATTTTAGACGATAATAATATACCAGTACCAAATGGTGTTATGGGTAATATTGTAGTAACGAGATTAGACGGTTTTGCAATGCCTTTAATTAGATATAAAATAGGCGATTTAGGTATTCTTTTACCTAAAGAAAAATATCCAAAAAATAAAAAATTCAATTATCCATTATTACAACAAATTATTGGAAGAAATACAGATGTAATAAAAACAAAAAATGGAAAAACCTTAATAGTACATTCTTTTACAGGTATATTTGAATATATAAGTGAAATTGAACAATTTAAAGTAATACAGAAAAACTTAGACGGAATTCTCATAGAATATATAAAGGCAGAAGGATTTAATAAAAACATACTACAAAATATTACAGATAAATTGCAAGCATCTATTCAAGACAATTCATTTAAAATAAAATTTAAAGAGGTTGATAGTATTTCTCCTTCAAACTCTGGAAAACCTCAGATCATAAAATCATATTTATAAATATAATGAATAAGATAAAAACAATCTGGATTGTGAATCAAACTGCTGGAAATTTGGAGTCTGGTTGGGGAGAAAGGCATTTTTTTTTAAGTAAGCACTGGGTTAAAAAGGGATATAAAGTTATAATTATTTCTGGCTCTTACAATCATCTTTTTTTAAAACAACCCAAAATTTCTAATAAGTGGTTTACAGTAGAAAGTGTAGATAAAGGTATAGACTTCTGTTGGGTTAAAACCCCAAAATATTCTGGAACAGGCTTTATGAAAATAATAAGTAACTTCGTTTTTACATTTAAGTTATTTTTTTTAGGAACTAAAATTTTAACAAAGCCTGATGTAGTTATAGTATCGTCAATGCCAATTTTTCCCATTTTAAACGGTGTATTTTTCAAATATAAGTTTAAAGTTAAAAAATTAATTTTTGAAATTAGAGACTTATGGCCTTTAACGCCTATGCATTTAAAAGGGTATTCTAAGTATCATCCATTTATTATATTTCTTAGTTTTTTTGAGAAATATGCGTATAATAAAGCAGGTGAGATTGTATCATTATTACCAAATACTAAAGATTATATAAATACTATAACAAAAAGTAATAAAGAGGTTCATTATATTCCAAATGGTATTGATGTTAATTTAATTTCGAACGATAATATTTCTGAAGAAACCATAAATTTAATTCCAAAAAATAAATTTATAATTGGTTACGCAGGCACAATTGGATTAGCAAATGCCATGGAGTTTTTTGTTGAAGCTTCTAAATTAGTGACTAATGATGACATTCATTTTTTAATTGTTGGAGATGGATACTTAAAAGAAAAATTAAAAAGAAGCGTTACAAATTCTTCAAATATTACTTTTATTGATAAAATTTCTAAATCCAAGGTTCAAAATTTGCTTAGCTATTTTGATGTTTGTTACTTAGGAAGATATAAATCACCTTTATATCATTATGGAGTTTCCTATAACAAGTATTTTGATTATATGCTCGCAAAGAAACCCATTTTAGAATCTTCAGAATACATAAAAGATCAAGTAGAGTTATCTAATTGTGGTATAATTGTACCTCCAGAATCTCCAAAAGATATTGTAAACGGTATTCTAAAACTTTATGATATGAAAGAAGAAAAACGAATAGAAATGGGAGAAAAAGGTTACGTTTTCGTAAAAAAATATCACAGCTATTTATATCTCAGTAATTTATATGAGAAAATTTTTTAAGATAAATAGTTAAGAGAACTATTTAAATTTATTTACACAAAAATAAATTAATTAATTATATTATTTTTGTTTGATTAAAATCCCTCTCATTGAATATATTATTAAAATAAATGAACCAAAAAAAATATTTTAATCTGTCCGAGAGAAAATTTTTATTAAGAGTTATAGATGCTTTTATCATATTATTAAGTTTATATTTTTCTTTTCAATTTTTAGACTTTAGTTATTTTAATTTTAATAATGAAAATTTAATAAAATGGATATTACTATTATTTACTTACTACTTAATTTTTGGTGAAATTTTTCAACTTTTTAATTTAAACATTTCTAACAACAGGTATTTAGTAGTTAGAAGTATTGTTGTAACCACATTTGCAACTGTTATTTTTTACATATTTACGCCATACATTTCTCCAGTTTTACCTAATAATCGTTTACAAATCGTATATTTTTTCTTGGTTTTAACCATACCTGTAATAGTTTGGAGGTTTATTTACATATCTGTAATTTTTTCTCCAAAATACTTTAAAACCGTTGTTTTTGTTGGTAAAAAAGAGCGTATAGAAAAAATGGTGCGTAACATTTATAATGATAATTTTCACAACTTAATTTCATATTACTCAGATAAAGAAATAGAAGGTGTCAAAGGTTATAAAAACATTGAAACTACTAAAATTTCAGATTGTTTAGATGGTTTACCTGTTAATGAATTAATTGTTTCTAGAGAAGGGTTTTCCGAAAATTATATAGCTGATTTAAACAAAGAGCTCATTTTATTATTTAAAAAAGGAATTAACATAGTTGGTTTTGCTAGTTTTTATGAAGAAGTTAACTCAAGAATACCAAAAGGTTATTTAGCTACAAATTTTTATGAATACTTAAATTTTAGTAAAAATAATACAAACAGATTTTATTTGTTTGGTTTAAGGGTGGTTGATATTTTAGTATCAATAGTTGGTATTTTAGTTTTTATATGTATCTCTCCAATTATTATCATTGGTAATTTAATTGGCAATAGAGGCAGCATTTTTTATACACAAACTAGAGTAGGGCAAAATGGCAATCATTTTAAAATTTTCAAACTTCGCTCTATGGTGAAAAATGCTGAAAAAGATGGCGCAGTTTGGGCACAAAAAAATGATATACGAATAACTTCTTTTGGTAAGTTTTTAAGACATACTCGTTTAGATGAAGTACCACAATTTTTTAATATTCTTAAAGGAGAAATGAGCATTATTGGTCCAAGACCAGAAAGACCAGAATTTGTAAAAGATTTAGAAGAGAAAATACCCTTTTATGCAATCCGTCATGTTGTAAGACCAGGTTTAACAGGTTGGGCTCAAGTAAATTACCCTTATGCAAACACTATTGAGGAGCAAGAAACAAAACTTAGGTACGATTTGTATTATATCAAAGAAAGAAATGCTTTCTTGGACTTTAAAATTTTAATTAAAACAATAACTACTGTTTTATTTTATAGAGGGCAATAAACTATAGTATAAATAGCAATACCTAACAAAAAGCAACATCAATAAAGGAATTATTGCAATTGGAAAAATCTGTACTTTTAAAACCCATAATATTAGAATTACTACAAGAAAAAGTAAAAGAGCTAAAATATATGTTCGGATCCAAATTTTTGCTTTGTTTTTTAATAGCAAAAATGCAACGAAAATGTTTGGTAAGAAAGCCCACAAAATATTAAAGTTATTGGGTGCAGTTTTGTGAGATGAAAAGAACCATAAATAGGTAAGTATTAATCCTACAAAACCTGTAATGAAAAATATTAGAAAATCTAACGATTTTGTTCTTTTTCTATTTTTAAAATCTTTGAAAGTGATAAAAATCACTATAAATAACAATAAAATAAAAACATTTAAAGGACTAAAAATTGTTGAATTTGAAATAGCTTTCTCTTCAAAATTCAGTAAAACATCTTCTCTTACTACCAAATTTACATGCCCATTATTTCTTGTTGTTTTTCCATTTTCAAAAACTTTATGCAAATAATCAGGCAAATAAGTATATTCTAATTGATTTCTTTCAAAATCTAAAATGGTACCAGCTATTAAGTTTATACCAAAATTTCCCCAAGTGTTCCAGTAAATTTCTTGGTTCATTAATTCTCGTAGTGTTTTACCGTTTTCTATATTCGAAACATCAAAAACTACTTTATTTTTTAATATACTTTTTGTGATATCTTTTAGCTTTGTGGAGCAATTATTAAAAAAAGGATCGTACAAATATGTAGCATTTGCTGGTTTTGCATTGTTTTCTAAATAATTAAAAAAATCTCTTTTTTCATCAATGTTTAAATTTAAAACTTGTTGTTTTAACCATCTTTTATCTTTTTTATAACTTGCTAAAAAATACTTAAAGTCATACCTAGCCAATAAATAATACATTTTTCCTTGAGCGAAATTTGTATAAAAGTTAGGTGCATCAAAATCAAAAATTCCGTAATTGTAAATAATATCTAAATTTAAAACAGGGTCTTTAATTCTTATGGCAGAATGTCCGAATTTTTCATATAATTCATTTCCAGGTCCAGCAGTAACAATAGAAATTTCAGAATATACAGAAAGTTTTACTTGAGACTGAATATTGTAACAAGTAGCAAAAAATAAAAAAAGTAGCAGTAATTTTTTATTCATAAAAAATTAAGGTCTTAAAAAATTATAATCAAAAGTAATTGAAAAAATATTAGAGTACAGAGCGTTTCCAACACTTCCTATATTGGTAAGTGCATAATCTACTTGAATACCTCTGTAATTAAAACCAACCCCAAAATTAGGTTGCAAGGATAGTGATTTGGAATTATCGAATTGAGTTATGTACTGAAAGTTTCCAACTCCAGCTCGCAAATAAACAATTCTATCATAATCTAATTGAAAACCTATTGCAGGATCTATACTTGCTACTTCAGATGAAAAAATATCATTAGTTCTCGCAAAACGAACATTTAAATCAATTTCTGATAGTAAATTAAAAAAACGTCCAATTCTAAACTCTCGAGCTACGCCAACTTGTAATTTAGGTTTTGTAATTTCTGTGGTTTGTGGTAATTCTTGATTTTCACCAGGAATGGCATCTTTGATTTTGTTATATTCTTCTTCATTAATTGCCCAACTATTAAAAGTTGTAGTAATATCTCTAACCATAACTCCAAAATTCCAATTATTCCTGTCAAATTGAATTCCAGCATCGAAACCAAATCCCCATGAAGAAGCAAATTTACCAATCGTTCTTCGAACAATTTTTGCATTTACACCAAATTTTAAATCTTTAAAAATTAAATTCCGAGCATAAGCAAGATTAAAAGCATAATCTGCAGCAGAAAATAGGCTAATTCTGTTATAATCTATATTTCCTTCGCTATCTATTAACTCTGTTGTATTTAAAATATCATCAACACCAAAACGAATGATAGACATACCAAAAGTACTTTGTTTATCAATTGGCATTGCAAAAGCTGCATGATTGTAATTTGCGATTCCTGCAAAATATGAAGCATGCATTAAAGAGCCTTGATAGTCTTCAATACCAACCAAACCAGCAGGATTCCAGTAAATTGCATTTACATTATTTGTGGTTGCAACTACAGATTTACTCATGCCTAAAGCACCAGCATCTACACCAATAGTTAAAAATTCGTTGGAATAATTTCTAAAAGCTTGTGCGTTTAAAAGTGATGTTATTAATAAAAAAAAGAGTAAAAATCTATTTTTCAAAAGGACTATTTTTATGCAAACAAATATCTGAAAATACTATTAAAATAACAGTTCTTTTGCAAAGTTATTGTTTAAGAAAGTGAGATCTGGATATTTTCCTCTATAAATCTTGCAATTCTTTGTTCTAACCAAGTGTTTTCTTGTGGTTTAAATGAAGTCATAAAGCCAACATGACCTCCAAATTTTGGTATTTCTAAATAAAAATTATCGTTTTTTAACGCTTCTTTTCTTGGGTAACAATCTGCTGATAAAAAGGTGTCATCAGTAGCATTTATTAATAAAGTAGGTCTATCAATTTTAGATAAATATGGCTTAGAACTTGCTTTTTTCCAATAATCTTCAGGACTTTCAAACCCAAAAACAGGAACTGTGTATAAGTATTCTAAATGTTTAAATTTTGTGGCTTTAAACAACTTGTCTTTATCTAATTTATAATCTGGAAATTTATGTGATTTTTCTAACAGTTTGTTTTTCATGGTTTTAAAAAATAATTCCATGTATAATTTATTTTTCAATTTTTCCATTTCAATTTCTGCAGAAGCAATATCTATTGGAACAGAAGTAGCAATTCCTCCCTTAATTTCTGAAGGCAGATTTTGATTGTTTTCTCCTAAATATTTCAATGTTAAATTTCCACCTAAACTAAAACCTACTAGTACGATGTTTTCATAATTGTAATTCTTCAACAAAAACTCAATTACAAATTTTACATCTTCTGTTTTACCACTGTGATAGGTGGCTAAAAGTAAATTGTCTTCTCCACTACAACCTCTTAAATTAAAACAAACAGTGTCTATTCCTTTAGAATTTAGGTAGTTGGAGTTTGAAGCCATATATTTAGACTCTGAGCTTCCTTCTAGACCATGAATTAAAACTGCCAATGTTTTTGAGCCAACCAATGAAAAATCTAAATCAATAAAATCAGCATCCCAAGTTGTAATTCTTTGACGTTTATAATCACACGTATCTTTCATAAAAAGTGGTCTGTACATGGTATTAAAATGACCGTTTTTAAAAGGTAAAGTAGGAGAGAAGTCCGAATTTAATATTGGCATTACAGTAGTTTTTGGCTGTTGATTTTTTAAATGTACATAAAAAATCATAAAATTAGAAAACTACCAAAATAGGATTTCTTATTTTAGCTTTATAATAAAAATTATAGATGAAAAAACACATTCCTAACTTATTAACGCTTGGTAATCTTTTTTGTGGAGTTCTTGCAACTATTTTTGCTGTTGAAGGTAATTTTAATGCTGCTGGTTTTTTAGTAGTTTTGGGTATTTTCTTTGACTTTTTTGATGGATTTGCTGCACGTTTATTAAACGTTTCTGGAGAATTAGGAAAACAGTTAGATTCTTTAGCAGATATGGTTACAAGTGGGGTTGTTCCTGGAATTATAATGTTTAAACTAATCTATAAAAGCACTTATGTGTATTATGAACCTTTAAATTTAGATACATCCATTTCTTTAAATGATATTTATACATATATCTGTTTACTAGGTTTATTATTAACCTTAGGTGCATGTTACAGATTGGCAAAATTTAATATTGATACAAGACAATCAGATTCTTTTATAGGTTTGCCAACACCAGCCATGAGTTTGTTTGTAATTTCTTTACCATTAATTCAGGAATATTCTAGTATAGATTTTGTTCAAAATTTAATTGATAACAACTATTTTTTAATTGCAATAACATTATTATTAACGTATTTAATGAATGCAGAAATTCCATTATTTTCATTGAAATTCAAAGAGTATTCTTTTAAAAATAATGTGATAAAGTATTTATTTTTATTGATTTCTTTAGTGATGATTATTACCCTTCAATATTTATCAATTCCTTTAATTATAACACTTTATGTGATTTTATCAATAATTAGTAATTATGGAAAAAAAGCCACAGTTTAAATCGGTTCGAAGTTTTATTGGTGCAAAGAATTTCGATGAATCTCGCAATTTTTATCAAGATTTAGGTTTCTTTGAACTCGTTTTATCAGAAAACATGTCTTATTTTAAGATTGATGAAAATCTGGGTTTTTATCTTCAAAAAGCATATGTAAAAGATTGGGTAGATAATTCTATGTTATTTCTTGAAGTAGAGGATTTAGAAGAATATTTATCAATATTAAAATCTAAAGAACTAACAAAAAAATATTCGAATGTTAGGTTGTCCGAAATTGTGGTAAACGATTGGGGAAATGAGTTTTTCCTACACGATCCATCAGGAATCTTGTGGCATATAGGAAATTTCAATTAGTTCTCATTTCTACTTTGTGGAGAAATCTCAAGATTTACAAATAACGATTCTAATTATTAAAAAAACGACTCTTTTTCAACTCGAAATCTTTTCCTAAATAAACTTTACGAACCATTTCGTCTGCAGCTAATTCTTCTGGAGTTCCTTCCTTTAAAATTCCTCCATTGTACATTAAATAGGTTTTATCTGTAATTGCCAAAGTTGCTTGCACGTCATGATCTGTAATTAAAATACCAATATTTTTGTTTTTTAATTGTGCTACAATACTTTGTATATCTTCTACAGCAATAGGGTCTACACCTGCAAAAGGTTCATCTAACAAAATAAAATTTGGGTCAGAAGCCAAACAACGCGCAATTTCTGTTCTACGTCTTTCTCCTCCAGATAATAAATCTCCTCTGTTTTTGCGAACGTGACCAATATTAAATTCTTCTATTAAAGATTCTAGTTTTATTTTTTGTTCTTTTTTAGACAATCCAGTAAATTGGAGTACAGACATAATATTGTCTTCTACAGATAATTTTCTAAAAACAGATGCTTCTTGAGCCAAATAACCAATTCCTTTTTGTGCACGTTTGTACATGGCATCTTCAGTTATTTCTTCATCATTCAAATAAATATGACCTGCATTTGGTTTTACCATTCCAACAATCATATAGAAAGAAGTTGTTTTTCCAGCTCCATTTGGACCTAATAATCCAATGATTTCACCTTGTTGAACTTCCAAAGAAATTCCTTTTACAACTTTTCTGCTTCCGTAAATTTTTTGAATGTTATCTGCTCTTAAAATCATTTTTTACGCGTAATTGTTAAAATGTGTAATTGTTTAATCGTATTCATTCGAATAGAGTAAAAGTAAAAAATAAAATTAGGTTACTTCTTAATTTGCTCACAAACTTGCTTAAAATTACACGATTATACTTGCTTCTTAAAAGTATTATAATAAAGAGTTTCGTTTGCATCCATTAAAAAAACAAATGATTTCTTTTCTAAATGATTGATGATTTAAGACTTTTCATTTAAATATTGAAACTGTTTGTTACTGAAAACTAAAAAACCTACTCCTCAAGTGCCTCCCAATATTCTACAGCTTTTCTTAAATGCGGTATTACTATAGTACCACCAATTAAGTTGGCAATAGACATTGTTTCCATCATTTCTTCTGTTGAAACACCGTTTTTCTTTGCAGCCTCTAAATGATATTTTACACAATCATCACATCTTAAAACTGCTGACGCTACTAAACCTAATAACTCTTTGGTTTTTACTGGTAAATGACCTGCTGCAAAGGCATTTGTATCTAAATTAAAAATTCTTTTAATAACTTTATTATCAGCCGCTAAAATTTTACCGTTCATTTTTTCACGGTAATCATTAAACTCTTGGACTTTTTTGTGCATTTTTTTGTTGTTTTTTTATAACCATTTTCGAAACTTTAATACTTATTTCATATAAAATAAGTATTGGAATTGCCACAATTACTTGACTTGCAATATCTGGAGGCGTAATAATTGCTGCTAAAATTAAAACGATTACTAACGCATGTTTTCTGTATTTTTTTAAAAACTCTGGAGTAATTAAACCAATTTTTGTTAAAAAATAAACCAAAACAGGTAATTCAAAAAGAATTGAAACACCTAATAACATATTGGTAACAAGTCCAATATGAGAATCCATAGTGAAGTTGTTTTGAATTAAATCTGTAATTTGGTAATTGTACAAAAAGTGTATTGATATTGGTGCAATTACGTAAAAGCTAAATGCAATTCCGCAGAAAAAAAGAAATGATGCTACGAATATAAATCCTTTAGAGCTTTTAATTTCTTTATCTGTTAAGCCTGGTGAAATAAATCGCCAAATTTCCCATAATAAGTAAGGAAAAGATAAAATGATTCCTAAGATTAATGAAGACCAAATAGCATTCATTAATTGTTGTGTTGGTTTTAAACTGATTAGATTGTCTTTAAATTGAACATTACAAAAAGTACTATCCATTCCAAAAAACTGAAAAAAATCACAAAATATTTGATAAGTTATAAAGTCAGATTTTCTGTGAGCTAATAAAAAATGTTCGTAAACTTCTTTTTGAAATATAAATAATAAAATTGCAATTATAAATATGGCAGATGCACTTCTTACCAAATGCCACCTTAATTCTTCTAAATGTCCTAAGAAAGACATTTCTTTTTGTTTTGTAGCCATTAGAAAATTCCTTCTTTAATTAAGTCATGTAAGTGAACAACACCTACATAATTATTATTATCATCAACCACCAAAATCTGCGTAATGTTATTAGTTTCCAATTTGTCTAAAGCTTCAATAGCCATAGCATTTGTATGAATTGTTTTTGGGTTAGAACCCATAATATCTTTTGCAGTAAAATTGCTGAAATCAGTTGTTTTTGTTAACATTCTACGAATATCACCATCTGTAATAATTCCAATCAATTCATTTTTATTTAAAACAGCAGTAACTCCTAAGCGTTTTTCAGAAATTTCTACAATTACCTTTGCAACAGAATCATTTTGTTCAACTTTTGGAGTTGCATTATTTTTAATTAAGTCAGATACTCTTAAATACAAACGTTTACCTAATGCACCTCCTGGATGGTATTTTGCAAAATCTCTACTTGTAAATCCTCTTAATTCTTGTAAACAAACAGCTAAAGCATCACCCATAACTAACTGTGCTGTAGTACTAGTTGTTGGTGCTAAATTATTAGGACAAGCTTCTTTTTCAACAAATGTATTTAAAGGGAAATCAGAATTTTTACCTAAAAAAGACTCAATATTTCCTGTAATAGCAATTATTTTATTACCATAATTTTTTATCAATGGAACAAGTACCTTTATTTCTGGTGTGTTACCACTTTTAGAAATACAAATTACTACGTCATTTTCTTGTACATTACCCAAATCGCCATGAATGGCATCTGCAGCGTGCATAAAAATTGCGGGTGTTCCTGTAGAGTTAAATGTAGCTACTATTTTAGTTGCAATGTTTGCACTTTTTCCAATTCCTGTTACAATTACTCTTCCATTTGAATTTAGTATAAAATTAACAGCGTCTTCGAAATGAGTATCTAATAAGTTTGCTAAATTGGCTATAGCTTTACTTTCAGTTAAAATAGTCTCTTTTGCGATAGAAATTATAGATTTCGAATTTTTCAAGTATATTGTATTTTATCAGAATAAAAAAAAGTTATATCTTTAAGATATGTAAAACAAGACAAATTTACTATAAAATTTAGTCACAGCAAATAGAATAATCATTTGTATTTTGTTTTAATTTTAATAATTATAGATTTTTAGATTACATGGATTTACATAGTCCTTTAAAAAAGTTTTTTGGTTTTAGTAAATTTAAAGGTTTACAAGAACAGGTTATAAAAAGTATTGTAAACAATGAGAATACGTTTGTTATTATGCCAACAGGTGGTGGTAAATCTCTTTGTTATCAATTACCAGCGTTAATGAAAGAAGGAACTGCTATTGTAGTTTCACCATTAATTGCATTGATGAAAAATCAAGTAGATGCTATAAGAGGTATTTCTGAAAACGATGGTGTTGCACATGTTTTAAATTCTTCATTAAATAAAAGCGAAGTTGCTCAAGTAAAGGAAGATATTACTAATGGAATTACAAAACTACTTTACGTTGCACCAGAATCTTTAATAAAAGAAGAATATGTTACTTTTTTACGTACACAAAAAATTTCTTTTGTGGCAATTGATGAAGCGCATTGTATTTCAGAATGGGGGCATGATTTTAGACCAGAATACAGAAATTTACGACATATAATTAAAGCAATAGATAATGTTCCTGTAATTTGCTTAACGGCAACTGCAACAGAAAAAGTACAAGAAGATATTTTAAAAACTTTAGGTATAACAGATGCAAACAGGTTTAAAGCATCTTTTAACAGAGCTAATTTGTTTTATGAAGTTCGACCAAAAACGTCAGATGTAGAAAAAGATATTATTCGCTTTGTAAAACAACGAATAGGAAAATCTGGAATTATTTATTGTTTGAGTAGGAAAAAAGTAGAAGAAATTGCTCAAATTTTACAAGTAAACGGAATTAATGCAGTACCATATCACGCAGGTTTAGATGCTAAAACTAGAGTAAAGCATCAAGATATGTTTCTAATGGAAGATTGTGATGTGGTGGTAGCAACTATTGCCTTTGGTATGGGAATAGACAAACCAGATGTACGTTATGTAATTCACCATGACATTCCAAAAAGTTTAGAAAGTTATTATCAAGAAACTGGTAGAGCAGGACGTGATGATGGTGAAGGGTATTGTTTGGCTTTTTACTCATATAAAGATATTGAGAAGCTAGAAAAATTTATGGCAAGCAAACCTGTTGCAGAACAAGAAATTGGGCACGCACTTTTACAAGAAGTTGTTGGTTATGCAGAAACTTCTATGAACAGACGTAAATATTTGTTGCATTATTTTGGTGAAGAATTTGATGAAGTGAATGGTGAAGGAGCTGATATGGATGACAATTCTAGAAATCCAAAGAAAAAGCACGAAGCAAAAGACGATGTAGTAAAATTATTATCTGTAATTAGAGATACTCTTCAAAAATACAAAGCAAAAGAAGTTGTAAATACAATTATTGGTAAAGAAAATGCATTGTTAACTTCTCATAAAACACATTTGCAACCTTATTTTGGTATTGGAAAAGACAAATCTGCAGCTTATTGGATGGCGCTCATTCGTCAAATATTAGTGGTGAATTTTATTAGAAAAGAAATAGAACAATATGGTGTCATAAAATTAGATAAAGAAGGAGAAAAGTTTTTAGACAATCCAACTTCTTTTATGATGACAGAAGATCATACTTATTCTGAAGAAAATGACAATACCATAATTACAAATTCAAAATCAAGTGTTGCTGTTGATGAAACTTTGGTAAAACTATTAAAAGATTTAAGAAAAAAAGTAGCTTTAAAATCGTCAGTACCACCATTTGCAGTTTTTCAAGATCCATCTATTGATGATATGGCTTTAAAATATCCAATAAATTTAGATGAACTATCTAAAGTTCATGGTGTTGGAGAAGGTAAAGCAAGAAAATTTGGAAAAGAATTTGTAAAATTGATTAATACTTACGTAGAAGAAAATGATATTTTAAGACCAGATGATTTAATCGTTAAAAGTACAGGAACTAATTCGGGTTTAAAATTATACATAATTCAAAATACCGATAGAAAGTTACCGTTAGAAGACATTGCAAAATCAAAAGGTAAAGAAATGTCTGATTTGATTAAAGAAATGGAGGCAATTATTTACTCTGGAACCAAATTAAATATTGATTATGCTTTAGATGATTTATTAGACGAAGATCAGCAAGAAGAAATTCACGAATATTTTATGGAGGCAGAATCTGACAGTATTCAAGAAGCTTTAGACGAATTTGATGGTGATTATGACGAAGAAGAATTACGTTTGATGCGAATTAAATTTATTAATGAAGTTGGTAATTAAAATTGATACTTCTTATCAATAGCATATTTAACCAATTCACTACCTGAAGACAAATCTAGTTTTCGAATCATGTTTTTACGATGCGTATCAATAGTAGTTTTAGCTAAAAACAAACTTTCTGCTATTTCTTTAGATGTTTTTCCGTTTGCAATTAAATGTAGTATTTCTTTTTCTCTGTTTGATAACAAAACCTTGTCAGATTTTCCAATGGTTACATTATCATTTACATAACCGTTCATAAAATTAAATGCCACATTAGGATCAAAAAATGTTTCACCATTTGAAACTGAGCTGATTGCTTTAGAAAGCATTTTTATACCAGAATTTTTTAAAATATAACCATTTGCACCTGCATTTAACATTTGTTTGATAGCATCTGGTTGGTCAAACATTGTCATTGCTAAAATATGAATGTGTGGAAACTGTTTTTTTATAATTTTAGCAGCTTCAATTCCATCCATTTTTGGCATTCTAATATCTGTAATAATTAACTTTGGTTGTTTTAAAGTAACTAATTTAACCAAATCTTCTCCATTGTTTACAGTACCAATAATATTGATGTTTTCATCATACTCAAAAAAAGATTTTACACCATCAATTAACATTTGATGATCTTCTGCCATTACAACTGTTATCATAACCTATTATTTATTTCAAAAATAACTTCTAAACCTTCAACAAAACATACCTATAAATAGTGATTTTACTTCAAAGGAATATTAATTAAAACCGAAGTTCCTTTGCCAAAGGTAGAATCTATTTCAAACGTTCCATTTAAATGCGAAATTCTTGTTTCTATTGAGGTAATACCCATTCCTTTTTTAGAGTCAATTGCGTTAGCATCAAAACCTTTTCCATCATCTTCAATAATAATTTGCAAATCATTATCATATAAAGAAATATTTATTGTGATATTTTTAGCCTCAGCATGTTTTAAAACATTGGTAATTAATTCTTGAATGATTCTAAAAGTGGTGATTTCTAAACTATTTTCTAAAGGTTTATCCAACCCAAAATCAATTACATCAATATTAATTTTATCTGCTACAGCTATTTTTTCTGCCATCATTTCTATTGCAGATAACAAACCTTGGTTTGCAATCACACCTGCATTTTTAGCGTGAGCAATACTTCTAACTTTTAAATAGGCCTCATCTATTAAGTTTTCTGTTTTATTAAATAACTCTTCTTGATTTATTTTCTTTTTTTCTTTATTCATTTGAAGATTCTCGAAATGTAATTTCAAAGTGGCTAGAACAGAACCTAAATTATCATGCAAATCTTCTGCAATTCTTTTCCGTTCTTTCTCTTGACCATCTACCATTGCATTTATAGTAGTTAATTCTTGTTCTTTTAAAAGTGTAAGATTTTTTTGTTTTTCGAGCTCTTTATCTTGTTCTAAAAGCTTTCTTTTTCTTTTAGAATTTTTAAGTGATAGTATTCCTATTGTTCCTGTAAATAATATAAATAGAAGAGAGCCTATTAAGAGGTTTCTATTTTTTATTCTTTTGCTTTCGGTTTCTAAATTTTCTTTTTCTAATTGTAAAATTTGCTTTTCTTTTTTTTCTGTTTGATATTTCTTATCTAAATCTGAAATAGCTATGTTCTGTGTTGTATTATTTAAACTATCTCTATAAGTATTATATTTTTCATAAGCTTCATAAGCTTTTTTATAGTCTCCAATCTCTTTATAACATTTTGCAAAATTATTATAAAGTATTTTGTAATATTTTAGTTTATAGGCAGTTGGTTCTATTTCTTTTGCTTTGTTTAGTAAAGCAATTGCTTTACTAAACTTTTTTTGTTGCTGAAAAAAAATTGCATAATTTATGTAGTTACCGAAAAGTAAGTTCTTATCATTCTTATTAACATTAGTTAAGGTTTTTTCAAAGAAAATTTTAGCTGAATCTGGCTTTTTTTTAGTGTATAAATATGCAAGATTTGCATAAATATTTGCTTTGTATTGCTTTAGTTTTGAGTTTTCTACAGTCTTAAGAGCTTTAAAATAATACATTCTAGATTTACTAATATTGTTGTTATCCCAATAATATTCAGCAAATCTATTATAGGCTTTTAAAAGTTTAAAAGAGTCACTTCTTTTTAATGCGTATTTATAATATTCGTCTAAATAGGGTTTAGCATCTTTATTTAAATTTGATTGTGATTCTATAAGTTCGAATAGTTCTAAATTACATTTTGCTATGCTATCTATATAGTTTATTTCTTTATAAATATTTAAAGATTTAATATAATTTTCATAAGCTAAAAAATGGCTATTTTTAAAATCATAATTTTTTGCTTGTTTAAAGTAATAGTACGCAGAATCTATTTTTTTTTTTTGGCTAAAAGAAAAACTACAAATCATCGATACAATTATAATTTGTAGTTTAAAATAGCTGTTTTTATTTAAGCGCATATTACGGACCGGGATTTATTACACCACCACCTTTATCTGAGGGTTCAAAATTATTTAGTTTAATTTTGTCTTCATATAAATCAAAATCTTTAATAAAAGATTTAATTTCTTCAATAGTTTTAGTTGCAATAGAATCGTCATTAATTATAATTACCTCAAGTTTATCATTTTTATTAAGTTTTAAGGACTCTCCTATAAAATTTGAAAATAATATTTTTTCTTCTAAAATAAAGTTTCCTAAAGTACCCTTGATAGAAACTGGGGTTTTGTCTGTAATTGTAATTAAAATTGCTTTTTTATTGTTAATTTGTATATTAAAAGCATTATAAATTCTGAAATCTTCATTAGCAACAGGTATTTTTAGTAAGACATACTCGTCTTTTATATTGAAATAACTTTCACCCTCTAAAACATCTAAGTTTTCTTTTTTTGCCTTTTCATATTTTTTTCTTTCACCAGTTAAAAATTTTCTAGGTTTTTTTTGAGGTTGCTCTACTTTCTTAATTTTTAGTTTTAACTCTTTTTCAATCTCCTTTTTATTTTTTTCGGAATTATTTTTACATGAAATAAGTAAAAATACTAAGCATGTTACAGCTAAAGCGGCTTGTTTAAATCTTATCATTTTGGTTTTTATTAATTTATTCAAATATCCTAAATATTCAAAACAATAATATACCTATAAATAGGTATATTTTCTCATTAAATGTAAACAAAAAACTACAAAGTAAAAATAGTTAGTAAAACCCCTAAAAGAATTGCAATAAACTTTTGCAAATTAAACTTATGGTTTTCAGTAGTTTCAAAAAGTATAATGGTAGATATGTGCAGAAAAACACCAATAATTAAAGCAGTAATTTCTGTTGAATAAGTATTAAAAAATAAAATTTTATCACCTAAAAATATCCCTAAAGGACTCATTATTGCAAAAAAGGATAGAAATAAAAAAACTGTTTTCTTTGAATAATTGGTATGCAATAAAAAAGTTGTTAAAACAATTGCAATTGGTATTTTATGTACAACAATTGCCCATAATAAATTATCATCTGCATGATGAATTGGTAAACCTTCTGAAAAAGCATGTAAACACAAACTTAAAAAAAGTAAAGTCGGAAATTTTTTTCCATCTGAATGAATATGAATATGCCCATGTTCAGCACCTTTAGAAAAAGACTCTAAAACGGATTGTAAAATAATTCCTACCAAAATAAATATTCCAACTACAGTATCATCAGAATTAATAGTGTAAACATCTGGTAACAAATGTAAAATGGTAACAGATAAAAGGTAAGCTCCACTAAAGGCTAATAATAACCTTACAATTTTGTTACTTGGTTTTATAATAAAAACCAATGCAGCACCTAACAAAACTGATAAAATTAAAAGTATATAACTCATTATTTTGCCACTAAAATTA
Source organism: Polaribacter aestuariivivens (assembly GCF_005885675.1). Taxonomy (GTDB): domain Bacteria; phylum Bacteroidota; class Bacteroidia; order Flavobacteriales; family Flavobacteriaceae; genus Polaribacter; species Polaribacter aestuariivivens. Next base: position 383,540 of record NZ_VANR01000002.1, on the reverse strand, counting down.
AACGATTAGAATTTTCAGAATCAAAATCATTTAGTTTATAATCTCCAAAAATATGCATAATAGTAAACCCAACTTTATTAAAATAGGAAGTCATTTTATCTAAATCTAAAAACTTTACACGTTCTGTAAAAGAATGCTGTTTATCATCAGCAAAAAAAGAAATATGTTTTAATATAAATCCGTTTTTAATTTCTCTTTTAATATGAAACGTAATACCATCTACAACTTTAGTTTCTTTAGCAACTAAATTAGCTTTTACTTTATTAGCGTTTAAGAAATCAAAAATAAAAAGACCATGATTTGTCAACCCATTTTTTATGTTTTGAAGTATTAAAATATCTTCAGCATCATCTTCAAAATAACCGAAACTTGTAAACAAATTAAAAACAGCATTGTATTTGTTTTTAAACGGCTTTCTCATGTCATGTACTTTAAAAGTCAACCTATCATTTTCAAACTTTTTAGCCGATTTTATGCTGTTTTCAGACAAATCACCTCCAGTAACTTTGTATCCTAAAGAATTTAAAAATACAGCATGACGTCCTTTGCCACAAGGCAAATCTAAAATATGAGTAGTTTTAGGTAACTCTAAAAACACAGTTATATTTTTCATAAATAACTGAGCATCAGAAGTGTTCCTGTCTTTATATAGCGTATGATAATAAGGCGTGTTAAACCAATCTTCAAACCAATTTTTAGTATCCATAGGTCAATTGAGTCTGTAAAAGTAATCAAATCTTAGGATTCTTAAAATGAATTTTTCACAAACTCATACTTCTAAAAACAAACTATTAATTTCAAACAATAAAACGTACTTTTGCAATCAATTTTTACAACTATGGATAAGGATTTTAAAATGACAGCAACAACACTTTTTGGTTTAGAAGGTGTATTGGCAAAAGAACTGAAAGATTTAGGTGCACAAGACATCAAAGAAGGCATAAGAAGTGTTTCTTTTCGTGGCGACAAAGGTTTTATGTACAAAGCAAATATTGCTTTAAGAACTGCTGTTAGAGTTTTAAAACCAATAAAAACTTGTAAAATTTATGATGAAGAAGATTTGTACGAGGCAATTCAAAAAATTAAGTGGGAAAATTATTTAGATGCTGCAGGTACTTTTGCAATTGGAGCAGTTGTAAATTCTAAAAACTTTACATCAAACTCTCATTATATTTCCTTAAAATCTAAAGATGCCATTGCCGATTATTTTCGTCATAAATATAGTAAAAGACCTAATGTAGATTTAGATTATCCAGACCTAAAAATTCACATTCATATTCATAAAGATTGGTTAACTGTTTCTTTAGATTCTTCTGGAGATTCTTTGCATAAAAGAGGCTATAGAACAGCAACAAATATTGCACCAATTAACGAAGTTTTGGCAGCTGGTATGGTTTTATTATCTGGTTATACAGGTGATGAAAACTTTATAGACCCAATGTGTGGCTCTGGAACTATTTTAATTGAAGCAGCAATGATTGCCAACAATATTCCTGCAAATATCAACAGGAAACTTTTTGCTTTTGAAAACTGGAAAGATTATGATGAGGAATTGTACTTTGTAATTCAAGATTCTTTGTTGAAAAAAATAAGATCTTCTCATTTTAAAATAATGGGTTTTGACAAAGCACCATCTGCAGTTCAAAAAGCACAAGCAAATGTAGAAAGCGCAAATTTAGATGAATTTATAGGTGTGCATCATGTAAACTTTTTCAACTCTAAAAAAGAAGTTTTTGGTAACACTACTATTTTGTTTAATCCACCTTATGGTGAGCGTTTAAATATAGATACGCACGAATTTTATAAGAAAATTGGTGATACTTTAAAACACAATTACCCAGGTTCTACAGCTTGGTTAATTACTTCAGATACAGATGCTTTAAAATCTGTAGGTTTAAGAACATCAAAAAGAATTGCACTTAAAAACGGTGACTTAAATTGTAAATTTGTAAAATACGAATTGTATGAAGGAACACGTAAATTTAAAAAACGAAATAACGACGAAGAAGAATAGTTTTTTCTAAAATAATTTTTGAGTTTCGCTAACGTGTTTGTGTATGTTTCAGTTGCTTGGTTTAAGCAACTAATTTAGTAAATAATTACAGACAAAGAAAATCCGCGAGGATTTTCGTAAGTGAGCAAAAAGAGCAAGCAATTAATTTTGTACGGTGTTGTAAATTGTTTTAATATTAGTTTCTAATTTAATTATTTAGTCGGACCTACCATATGAGTATGTTACAAAACGATTATCTTGATTTTCCTCAATAATAAATGAATCGTGTTTTCCATCGTTAGCCAGAGAAAAAGATATCCAAGATGTTTTTTCCAAATTGTCATACTCAACGCTTCCATTTGGTCTTTCATAAAAAGATCCTGTAATTGTAATTTTACCTTCTAAAATTTCACTCACTACACATTCATTATTAGAATTTAGTGAATAAACTTTTTGTTTGAATCTGCCGTTTGAGGTAATTTCAAAATCATTTGGACTGTTAGTGGCATCATTATTACTTGAACTATTCGTGCATATTTCCTCTAATGAATTGGAAATATAGGAAAGTCTAAAATTACCACTAAAATCAGCTAAACCAGCAATCTCATTACCATCATCATTTGAGCAAGATGATAAAATTAAAAGTCCGATTAAAATTCCGTAAAATAATTTCATTTTTTTCATTAGTTATATTTGGTTTTAATTGTTTACAACTACGAATATGACGTCGTTTTTAATGACTTAGATTCGTAGTCAGCGAAGTTCGTTTTTTTAAAGGAGAAAGTCAATAATAAAAACACCTGTTTTTATAAAAAGGATGTTTTTGCATCAAAAACAAAAAAAATCATGTTCAAGTCTTTCTGCATCAGGTAATTTTCAATCTTATAAAAAAACATAAATTTTCTTTATTTTTTCAGTTTTCAGAAGTTACATTGTTTATAAATTTCTAATGACCATGTAGCGAATTTTACGTAGTTTTGGTTTGTAAAAAATCATTGAGAATGTCAGTTCAAGTGATTTCGATTTTTACATCGAAATTACATTTAGAATATTTAAGTTTAAGACTTCTCGATTCAGTTTTTTTCATTGCAACCGAAAAAACCACACGAAGTGACACAGCACTTTATAAACGTTATATTACCAATTCCATTACAGAAAACATTTACGTATGCTGTAACCGAAGAAGAAGCAAATTTCTTACAAAAAGGAATGCGTGTAGCAGTTTCTTTCGGAAAAACTAAAATGTACACAGCTTTGGTTTTTGAAATTCACACAACTGCACCAACTTTATATGAGGCAAAAGAAATCAATCAAATTTTAGATGAAAAACCAATTGTAAACGAGCAACAATTAAAACATTGGAGCTGGATTGCACAATATTATATGTGTTCATTAGGTGATGTGTATAGAGCTTCTTTACCATCAGCTTTTTTGTTAGAAAGTGAAACTATTGTGTATAAAAACGAAGCGTTTACAGAAGAAACCATTTTAGATGATGATGAGTTTCTTATTTTTGAGGCGCTTCAACATCAATCGCAATTAACCATACATCAAGTTGCAGATATTTTAGGCAAAAAAAAAGTAATGCCTATTGTAAATGAGTTGATTAAAAAATCGGCAATTTACATCAAAGAAGAAATTTACGAACAATACAAGCCAAAATTGGTAAAATATGTTCGTTTGCATACGTCATATAATTCAGATGCATCTTTAAATACACTGTTAGAAGAATTATCAAGAGCCAAAAAACAACGTGATGCAGTATTAACATATTTTCAACTCTCAACTTCTAAAAAACCAATTAAAGCAAAAGATTTAGAAGAAAATGCAAATGTTTCTTCGGCTATTTTAAAATCTTTGGTAGATAAAAATATCTTTGAATTTTATCACATACAAACAGATAGAATTTCTTTTAAAGGAGATACAAACGATTTAAAAAAGTTAAACGAATTTCAAGAAGTTGCTTTAAAAGAAATTAAAGAAACTTTTAAGGAAAAAGATGTAACCCTTTTTCATGGAATTACCAGTTCTGGAAAAACAGAAGTATATACAAAATTAATACAAGAAGTTTTAGATGCTGGCAAACAAGTATTGTTTTTGTTACCAGAAATTGCATTAACTACTCAAATAATTACCCGTTTACAATTTTATTTTGGCAATCAAATTTCCGTATTTCATTCAAAATACTCTATGAACGAAAGAGTAGAAGTGTGGAATAATGTGTTGGAAAACAAATCGAAAGCACAAATAATTTTAGGCGCTCGTTCTTCTATATTTTTACCTTTTTCTAATTTGGGTTTAATAGTGGTTGATGAAGAGCATGAAACTTCTTACAAACAATTTGAACCTTCACCAAGATACAATGCACGTGATGCTGCAATTGTTTTATCGAACATTCATAAAGCGAAAATATTATTAGGGTCTGCAACTCCATCTTTAGAAAGTTATTTTAATGCCAAACAAGAAAAGTATGGTTTTGTTGAATTAAATAGGCGTCATGGAAATGTACAATTACCAAAAATAGAGTTGATTGATGTGAAAGAAAAGCATAGAAAAAAGGAAATGAAAGGTCATTTTTCTGATAGAATGCTCAAATTAATACAAGAAGCTTTAGACGAAAAAGAACAAGTTATTTTATTTCAAAACAGAAGAGGATTTTCACCTGTGGTAGAATGTAAAACTTGTGGAGTGTCACCTCAATGTCCTAATTGCGATGTTTCTTTAACATATCATAAATTTAGAAATGAATTACGATGTCATTATTGCAATTACCAACGTGCAATGCCAAATTCTTGTGGTGCTTGCGGAAGCAATACGTTAGATACCAAAGGTTTTGGTACAGAACAAATTGAGCTAGAATTAAAAGAGTTGTTTCCCGATTTTAACATCGGAAGAATGGATTTAGATACGACTCGTGGAAAATTTGGTTATCAAAAAATAATTGGTGCTTTTGAAGCTCGAGAAATAGATATTTTAGTAGGAACTCAAATGTTATCTAAAGGTTTAGATTTTGATAATGTTTCTTTGGTAGGAATTCTAAATGCAGACGCTATGTTGAATTTTCCAGATTTTAGAGCACATGAAAGAGCGTATCAACTAATGGTACAAGTTTCTGGTAGAGCTGGAAGAAGCAAAAAACAAGGAAATGTAGCCATACAAACCTACAACCCTTATCATCAAATATTGCAACAAGTTTCTACAACCAATTATACAGAAATGTATAAAGAACAGTTGCAAGAACGTTGGCAATACAAATATCCACCTTATTATAGGTTGATAAAAATTACTTTAAAACATAAAGATTATAATAAAGTTGATTCAGGCATTAATTGGTTGTTTAAAGCACTACACAATTCTTTTGGCGAACATGTTTTAGGGCCAACTGCGCCTGCAGTTTCCAGAATTCGGAATCAATATATTAAGAATTTAGTAATTAAAATTCCTCCAAAACAATCTTTGTCAAATACAAAAGCACAAATTACCAAGATTAAAAATACGTTTGAAGCTGTAAAAGATTTTAGACCCATTCGTTTTATTGTTGATGTGGATGCTTATTAGGAAATAGTTATTAGTTTTTGGTTGATAGTTTTTAGTTCACTCTTTTTCAAAAGCAGAAATTTTATATGCTTTTTTATGTAATTTATTAAATAATAAACTTTCATCAATATTTTTAAATAAATGAAATTCTTCAATTAAAGGTTTAAATTTTTGTTTACCATTTTCATGTAAGCAATTATAAAAAATCAAAATTTGCTCATAACTAGATAATTGTGACCTTAAAAAAGATGCGTATTGTTTTTTGTTTTTATATCTGATGACTTTATAAATTTTATTATATGATAAACAGTTCTAAAATAATTACTTAAATCACTTACATAATTATTATAAAAAAATGTATATCCTACTAAAATTTCTTTATTACTAACTTTATTGCCATTATTCAAACTTCTCTTATAATCTTCAATTGTTTCTTTTAAATTTTCAAATAGTAATTTGAAACAATCTCTTCCTGTTTCTGATTTTAGATGAGTTTTTATATCCATTGAATGGACTATTCCATTATACAGATTTATTAATTGAAAAAAAGTGTTTTCAAATTTTTGTACCCTCAAAGTCTCATTTTGAAACTTCATTTCTGCTTTTTGACCTGCTAATTCAAGTCTTGTGTATTTTACTTCTAATTGACTGTACATTATTTCTAATTGTTGGTTTAGAAGCTGTTGTTTTTGTCCAAGAAAAGCAACATAAATAAAGAACAAACCTGCTAAAGACCAGATTGAGGCAACAGAACCAGATAAAAAAATCGCCTAATAAATTTAATTCAAAAGTTTTACTATCAACAGAAAAAGCAAAATAAATTGAAGAAACAATTATTAAAAATATTCCGAAGAAAACAAATCCCCAAGCCCAGTTGGTAAATATTCTAATTTTAGAATCAAGTTTAGATAAATCAATTTCAATTTTAGATTGTCTTTCTTCAATTCTATTTTTAGAATCTTCAATTTCTTTTTCAATATTCATAGCATAATTTTCAATAAATTTACCAACTAAAAACCATCAACCAAAAACTAATAACAAATTTATTTTTTCTTCCCAAGCAACCTTTTTTAAACTTTGGTAGTCTATATATTTGTAAGGCACTAAAAACAGAAACAAGAGGCTTGAAAATTATTAAATTACATAACGAGAAGTCGCTCATTAAAAAAGCGACAAACAACAACAGAGAAGCGCAAAAACAATTGTTTGAGCAGCATTCACCTAAAATGTTAAGCGTTTGTAGGCAATATGTAAAAGATTTACATCATGCAGAAGATTTACTATTACAAGGTTTCTTAAAAGTTTTTACCAACTTACATAAGTTCAAACACGAAGGTAGTTTTGAAGGTTGGATTCGTAGAATCATGGTAAATACCTGTATTTCTTATCTCCGTAAAAAAAATGTAGTCGATTTATCTGACGAAGAGTATGTTTTTAATGATTCTGCAACAGAAAGTTTAGAAAATACTTCTGTAGAAGATATTCAGAAACTGATAGATCAATTACCAGAAGGTTACAAAATGGTGTTTAATTTATACGCCATAGAAGGTTATAAACATCAGGAAATTGCCAGCAAATTAGGCATTTCTGAAAGTACATCAAAATCGCAATTATTTAAAGCACGTAAATTATTGCAACAGCATTACATAACAATGAATAAAACAATTCATGAAAACAAATAATATAGATAAAAACGTAAAAGAAAAACTAGCAAATAGAGTTTTTCAACCATCAGCTTCTGCTTGGGAACGTTTGTCTACACAACTAGATGAACAACCAAAGCAAAAAAAGAAAGCTTGGTTTTTTTATATAGGCTATGCAGCAAGTATTTTGGCATTAATTTCTGTAGGAATTTATTTATTTTCTAATGATGATAAAATGGTAAATCCAAAACAAATTATTGTAGATGAAATTATTGATACCACTACTATCAAAAACAAAATTGATGAAATTTTTAATGAAGTTCCAGTTGAAAAAGCCATTGTTAAAAACGAGAATACTGAAGAAAAGCAGCTTAATAAAAAAGTAAAAATTAACAAAAGAGTTATTTCTAAAGATCAAACTCCATCAAAAAATGCAATCGCAAAAAATGAGATTTTAAATCAAGATGCTTTAAACGAAGTTAAAAATTTAGATGAAACCTTATTAGAACAAGAAAAATCTATAAAAAAAATAAACAATAGCAGCATTAAAGTAAATAGTGAAGATTTATTATATGCAGTAACCCATTCAGAAAGTGAAGTAAAAAAATATTATGCAAAAAATGATATTACCAGAGAAGAAGTTTTAAAAACGATTCAAATAGAGCTCAAAAAATCGAATTTAAAAGTAAACCCTGAAACTATTTTAGCGGAAGTAGAAAGTACAATTAGTGACGATGTTTTTCAGAATAATTTCTTAAAATCATTAAAACGAAGAGTCACAGATATTGCCTCTGCAATTGCAAGTAGAAACGATTAATTTTTGCAAATAAACCCAAGTTTAAAATTAACAATACAAAACATAAAAAAAATGAAAAAAATATTACTAATACTCGTACTTTTTGTAGCTACAATAGCTACAGCTCAAGAAAAAACTTTCGAAAAAGAAGTTCGAAAAATTTCTAAAAGAATCGAAATGATTACAAAAAATCAAAAAGATTCTTTAAAAATGAAAGTAATTGAAATCGATAAAAGATTAGAAAAAGGAGAAATATCAAAAGCAACAGCAGAAAGCTTAAAAAAAGATGCTGCAACATACCATGCAAACCAAATTGAAATAAAAGTAAGTGAACAAGAACGTTTATTACAGCTTTTAGTACAAGATAAAACCAATGGAAAAATTGTAAGTGCTACAGACGATGATTTAACAGGAGACGAAATTAATACATTTACAGTAGGTAACAAAACATTTCGTTTTACCGTAAATGATGATGATAATAAAAAAGATTATGATGTTAAACGAAAAGAAAGAAGAAGAAAAAGACAAAAAAGAAAAACTACAAGTCAGTTTGTATTTGCAATGGGTGCAAATAATGTTTTAACAGACAACGATTTTGGTTCTTTAAACGATTCTGAATATCAATTCTGGAGATCACGTTTTTACGAGTTAGGTTTTACTTGGAAAACTCGTTTCACAAAAGAAGCTTCTCAGTTATATTTTAAATATGGTGTATCTTTTCTATGGAACAATTTACGATTAGAAAACAACCAATACCATGTAAAAAATGGAGATATGACTGAAATTCAAACATTTCCAGAAAACCTTACAGAAAGTAGGTTACGTCATGTACAAATGAATTTTCCAATGCATTTAGAATGGGATTTATCAAAAAATAAAAAATACGACGATGGATTTGTATATGACAGAACCAACCAATCTGTACGATTAGGAATAGGAGGGTTTGTAGGTTTTAAATTAGGTACAAGACAGTATTTAGAATATGATGACTCTAATGATGTAGAAATAAAACAAATTCAATATGACAACTTTAATATGAACACCATAAATTACGGTTTAAGTGCTTATGTTGGTTATAGATCTACAAGTTTATATGTAAAATACGATTTAAATCCATTATTTAAAGACACAGAAATAAGAAATATTTCCATGGGAATTCGTTTAGATTTGAATTAAAAAAGAATTAAAAAAGAATTTAAAAATAATAAAAGTCAGACTCAGAAGTCTGACTTTTATGTTTTATATAAATTACAAAGCAAATTATAATTATTAGTAATATTATTATGGATTAAATTTATAAAATCATAAAAATTAGCTGAAATGATTTTTTAAGTATTAGTTTATAAATAAAGAGTGTAAATTTATAAGCTTAAAATATCTAATTTAAGTAATATGAAAATCGGGATTCCAAAGGAAATAAAAAATAATGAAAGTCGAGTAGGTATGACACCTGCAGGTGTTTTTGAACTTACAAAAAAAAATCATACAGTTTATGTACAATCCAGTGCAGGTGAAGGAAGTGGTTTTTTTGATAAAAATTATCTAGAAGTAGGTGCAATTATTTTACCAACTATTGAAGAAGTTTATAGTGAAAGCGAAATGATTGTAAAAGTAAAAGAACCAATTGCAGAAGAATATTCTTTAATTAAAAAAAATCAAATTGTCTTTACATATTTTCATTTTGCATCTAGTGAAGCTTTAACAAAAGCAATGATTAAAAGTAAATCTATTTGCATTGCCTACGAAACTGTAGAAGATGAAGAAGGTACTTTACCATTACTAACACCAATGTCTGAAGTAGCTGGAAGAATGGCAATACAGCAAGGAGCAAAATATTTAGAAAAACCTGTAAAAGGGCGAGGTATTTTATTAGGAGGTGTTCCAGGAGTTACTCCCGGAAAAGTTTTAATTTTAGGTGCAGGAGTTGTAGGAGTTCAAGCAGCAAAAATGGCTGCAGGTTTAGGAGCTCATGTAACTATTATGGATATTAATATGAAACGTTTACGTTACGTGAATGATGTTCTACCAAATCATGTAATTACTGCTTTTTCTAGTGAATATAGTATTAGGCAGCTTATTAAAACACACGATTTAATTGTTGGTGGTGTTTTAGTAAAAGGTGGAAAAGCACCAAAATTAATTACCAAAGACATGTTAAAGGAAATGAGACCAGGAACTGTTGTTGTAGATGTTGCAGTAGATCAAGGAGGTTGTTTTGAAACTACCAAACCTACAACTCATCAAGATCCTACTTATATTATAGACGATGTTGTACACTATTGTGTTGCAAATATGCCAGGGGCAGTTCCTTATACATCTACAATAGCATTAACCAATGTTACTTTACCATATATTTTAAAATTAGCAAATCTTGGTTGGGAAAAAGCTTGTAAGTTAGATGAAAGTTTAAATAAAGGCCTTAATATTGTTAAAGGAGAAGTAGTTTATAATGAAATAAATGAAGCTTTTAACTTAAATTAAAACGATATTTAAAGAAAAAACATTTTTAATTTATTTAGTGTAGATTATGAAAAAGTCACTATATTTGCACCCTTAAAAATAAACATTAAATAATTAATTTATGAATCATTACGAAACTGTTTTCATTTTGAATCCCGTTTTATCTGATACTCAGATAAAGGAGACAGTACAAAAGTTCGAAGATTATTTAGTTTCTAAAGGAGCTGAAATGATCTCAAAAGAAGATTGGGGCTTAAAAAAATTAGCTTACCCAATTCAAAAGAAAAAAAGTGGCTTTTATCACTTATTTGAGTACAAAGTTGCTGGTGAAGAAATTGCAGCGTTTGAATTAGAATTTAGAAGAGATGATAGCGTTATGCGTTACCTATCTGTTAGATTAGACAAACATGCAGCTGCTTGGGCAGAAAAAAGAAGAGAACGTGTTAAATCTACAAAAAAATAAGAAATGGCATCAATAGAACAACAAGCAAAAGGTGGTAAATCTGCTGACGTTAGATATTTAACGCCATTAGATATAGACACTAAAAAAGAAGCTAAATACTGTAGATTCAAGAAGAAAGGTATCAAATATATCGATTATAAAGATGCAGACTTCTTAATGTATTTAGTAAACGAACAAGGTAAAATTTTACCAAGACGTTTAACAGGAACATCATTAAAATATCAACGTAAAGTTGCGCAAGCAATTAAAAGGTCACGTCATCTAGCGTTAATGCCTTATGTTGGAGATTTACTAAAATAATAAAGACGTAGAACATGGAATTGATATTAAGACAAGACGTAGAAAATTTAGGATTTAAAGATGATGTTGTAGACGTGAAAAACGGATATGGTAGAAACTTTTTAATTCCTACAGGAAAAGCTGTTTTAGCAACTTCATCTGCAAAAAAAGTATTAGCAGAGAATTTAAAACAAAGAGCTTATAAAGAATCTAAATTAATTGACGACGCTAATAAAATTGCTGAAGAAATTAAAGGATATGAAATTAAAATTGCATCTAAAACTGGTTCAGGAGACAAATTATTTGGTTCTGTAAATAACATAGATTTAGCTGCAGCATTAGCAAAAGCAGGAACAGAAATTGATAAGAAATTTATTAAAGTTGTTGGTGGTTCTGTTAAGAGATTAGGTAAATACGAAGCATCTGTAAGATTACACAGAGAAGTAGTAGCAGACATTACTTTTGATGTAGTTGCTGAATAAATTACTTTAAATTATTTTATAAAAAGCTCGTTAGAAATAACGAGCTTTTTTATTTTTGCATACTTATGAAATACAGACAACTTACCAAAGAGCAATTTGAAAGTTTACACGAAGAATTTGCACGTTTTTTAGCATCGCAAAGTATTGATGTAAAAGAATGGAGTCAAATTAAAGAAGAAAAACCACATGTAGCAGAAGAAGAAATGAATATTTTTTCTGATGTAGTTTGGGATGATGTTTTAAATAAAGTAAAATATGTAGAGCATTTCTCAAAAACGTCTGCAAACCTCTTTAAATGTGAAGATGAAGAAATTCATAGAATTGCTATTAAAATAAATTGGGACATTAATTTGTTAGAACAAAAAGGATTTGAATGGTTAATGCAAAACCCAATGGACAATTCTGTAGAAATTTTTAGAGGAACAAAACCCTACAATAATAACGAAAGAAATACTGAGATTTTCGATTTAATAGAAAAAGGAAGTGCTATTTCAAAAGGAGAAATTTTTGAATATTTCAATCAGTTAATTTCTTAATATTTTAATATTGTTGCCTATTTTAATTGTTTATCAACAACTTTACTAATTCATCCGTTCCAGAACTAGCAACATTTTTAATAATGGTTAAATTATTAAAGTCGTTTTTACCAATTGCTGGTTTAGGATCTATAAAGTAAATAGGTGTATTAGGTTTAATGTAATTAACCAAACCTGCTGCAGGATAAACTTGCATAGAAGTGCCAATAATTACTAAAACATCTGCAGTTTGAGTGATTTTAGCAGCCTTGTCTAACATAGGCACCATTTCTCCAAACCAAACAATATGAGGTCTTAACTGGCTACCTTTTTTACATAAATTTCCTAAAACTAATTCTTTTTTCCATTCTAAAATATCACTTTCATCAACAGTACTTCTAACTTTTAATAACTCACCATGCAAATGAGTTACATTTTTGCTTCCAGCTCTTTCATGTAAATCATCTATATTTTGTGTAATTATTTCTACATGAAAATTTTGCTCTAATTTTACTAAATTAAAATGTGCTTTATTTGGTAAAACTTCTAATAATTGTTTTCTGCGTTGATTGTAAAAATCTAAAACCAATTCAGGGTTTCTTGCAAAAGCCTCAGGAGTTGCTACCTCAAGAACATCATGTCCTTCCCACAAACCATTTGCATCTCTAAATGTTTTTATACCACTTTCTGCAGAAATACCAGCACCAGTTAAAACAACTATTTTTTTCATCAATTAAAATGTTTTAATAAATTTGAAACAGAGTAAAAATAATAGTTTTAAGTTTGTTTTTATGATTGATGAAAAATTATTAGCCTATTTTGAAGGATTTTTAACAGAAAAAAGAAAAACACTCTTCAAAACAATTCTAGAAAACAGAACAAGACATTTTACGGTGGTTTTAGAAGATATTTATCAAGCTCATAATGCTAGTGCTGTTGTGAGAACTTGTGATATTTTTGGGGTACAAGATATTCATACCATTGAAAATAAATATAACAATACAGTATCGCGTCATGTGGCAAAAGGTTCTCAAAAATGGTTAAACCAGTTTAGATATAAAGCAGATGGTGATAATACCAAAACATGTTTAAATATTTTAAAGGAAAAAGGATATCAAATAATTGCTACTACACCACATAATAATTCTTGTTTATTACAAGATTTTGATATTTCTAAAAAATCTGCTTTTGTGTTTGGAGTAGAAGCAGAAGGAGTTTCTGATTATGTAATGGAAAATGCAGATGGTTTTTTAAAAATACCTATGGTTGGTTTTACAGAAAGTTTAAACATTTCTGTAGCAGCTGCAATTATTTTACAAGACGTCACAACTAAGTTGCGAAATTCTAATATTGCGTGGCAATTATCAGCAAAAGAAAAAGAAATTTTGTATTTTGAATGGGTAAAGAAAACCATAAAAAATGTAGACAAAATTGAAGAGCATTATCATCAAAATATATAATTATGAATCCTAAAGTAGCAGAATACATTCGTAAAAAAGAAAATTGGCAAAAAGAATTAGAAACTTTACGAGCTGTTTTTTCTGATTTACCAGTAGAAGAAACCATAAAATGGGGAGCACCAACCTATGTTTATAATGGGAAAAATATTGTGGGTTTAGCTGCTTTTAAAAATTATTGTGGTTTGTGGTTTTTTCAAGGCGCATTGTTAAAAGACAAGCACAAAGTATTTATAAATGCACAAGAAGGAAAAACAAAAGCAATGTTGCAATGGCGATTTTATTCTTTAGAAGAAATTGATAAAAATTTAATAAAAGAATACGTTTTAGAAGCTATTGAAAATGTAAAATTAGGCAAAGAAATTAAACCAGATAGAACTAAAAAAGAGCTGATAATCCCTATAGAATTGCAACAAGAAATAAATAATAATAAAGAGTTTAAGAAAAAATTTGAAGCTTTTTCCAACAGTTGTAAAAGAGAATACGCAAACTATATATCTGATGCAAAACGAGAAGAAACTAGATTAAGAAGACTTCAAAAAATAATTCCTATGATATTGAGTGGTGCAGGTTTGAACGACAAATACAAAAATTGTTAAATAAGTTATTCAACAATAATTTTTTCAATAGTAGCTGTAGAGTCGCAACGTTTTATGTATAAATGAATGTTGTTTAAACTATCTTTACCTGTAATATAATACTCAGCGCAAGGTTTTTGTCTTGGTTTTCCTTTACCAAAATCAACATCTCCAGAATTTAAAATAGTTGATATTATTAACGTATCAATATTATTTTTTTGCATACTAAATTTTGCTTCTTCAGAAAACATTCTTTTCTTAGTTCTGATTGTTTTTAGTGTTCTTGCGTCCATTCCATAATCAAAACTTGCGTTTTTCTTTTGCCAAAAAAAATAAACACCTATAGAACCTAAAGACAAACCAATTAAATAATAGAAAATTCTTTTTGTGAGCATCGTAAAATTTTGAAATGCAAAGTTAGTTTTTTAATAATAAAACTCCTTATAAAATCAACAAATTAATATCTCTAAAAGGTAAATCAAACCAATCTGCAACTGTTTTATTTGTTAAAATTCCATGATAAAAATACATGCCATTTCTAAGGCTTTTATCAAAACGAGCTGTATTTTCAAAACCTCCTTCTTCGGCAATATTCAACAAATATGGAGTAAAGATATTACTAATAGAAACTGAAGCAGTTCTAGAATATCTTGCAGGAATATTTGGTACACAATAATGTATAATACCATGTTTTACAAAAGTTGGTGTTTTATGTGTAGTAACGTTTGAGGTTTCAAAACAACCACCTCTATCAATACTAACATCTACAACTACAGCACCTTCTTTCATTTTTTCAATCATTTCTTCTGTAGCGCAAATAGGACTTCTATTTTTACCACGAATTGCTCCAATTGCAACATCACATCGCATTAAAGCTTTTAAAATAGATTTTGGTTGTAAGGTTGATGTGTATATTGGTGCATGTAAACAATCTTGTAGTTTTCTTAATTTACTTATGGAATTGTCAAAAACTTTTACTCTAGCTCCTAAACCAATAGCTGTTTTTGCAGCATACTCACCAACAGTTCCTGCTCCAAAAATTACAACACTTGTAGGTGGAACACCTCCAATGTTACCAAATAATAAACCATTTCCTTTGTTTACACCACTCATTAATTCACCAGCAATTAATATGGAAGCTGTACCAGCAATTTCACTAAGTGATTTTACAATTGGGTATGAATTGTGTTCATCTTTAATATAATCAAATGCAATAGCAGTAATTTTTTTCTTCGCTAAACATTCGAAATATTTTTTAGATTGGGTTTTTAATTGAAGTGAAGATATTAAAATAGCATTTGGATTGATAAACTCAATTTCTTTTTCAGTTGGTGGTGCTACTTTTAAAACAATGTTACATTTAAAAGCTTCTTCTACATTGTATGAAATTTTTGCGCCAGCATCAGAATACTCTTTATCTGTAAAATTTGCGCCATCTCCAGCACCAGTTTCAATTACAATTCTATGTCCGTTTGCGGTTAAAGCTCCAACTGCATCTGGTGTTAAGCAAACTCTTTTTTCTCCAAAATAGGTTTCTTTTGGTAAGCCAATAAACAATTCTCCCTTTTGTCTTTTTATTTCTAGCTTTTCTTCTTGAGGTATTAATTCTTCTTTACTAAATGGAGAAAATGAACTCATATTTGGTTATTTTAGTTGAATGTTGCGATGTCCATCTTCTAAAGTAGATAAATGAATTGCAACAGATTCTAAAGGTAATAAATTTTCAACATTTTCTGGCCATTCAATCAAACACCAATTATTATTGTACAAATAATCTTCAATTCCCATATCTAACGCTTCATTTTCATCTTCAATTCTGTAAAAATCAAAATGAAATACCTTTTCTTCTTTTGAAGTTTGATATTCATTTACCAACGAAAAAGTAGGAGAGGAGATGTTATCTAAAACACCTAAAGTTTTACAAATTTCTTTAATAAGTGTTGTTTTTCCAACACCCATTTCGCCATAAAACAACAATGTTTTGTTCTTTACAGAGGTAATGATTGTGTGTGCGATTTCGGGCAAATCTTTTAAAGAATAATTTTTATTCATAGTAGCAAAAATAGTGAAGATATTAAATTATTAATTCTAAAAACTAATTTTTATATCTATAATGGCCAATAATTTTAAAATCGAACAAACAATCTTGTAACACTTGTCCAGCACCAATGTTATGTACAATCATAAAACGTTTTCCGTCTTTCGATTTTTTGTTAACTACAATTCCAATATGTGTAATTGCACCACCCAAATTCCAACAAACAATATCTCCAGGAATGTAATCTTCTGAATTTTTCGAGTTGACTTTTATAATTCCTTTTCTTGAGAAAAAGGTCATCAAATTTGGAACTCTTCTGTGATCTATATTTTTATCAGTTCGTTTTAATCCCCAAATTTTTGGGTATAAGTTGAAGTTCTTTTTCATGTCTTCATGAACTTCTTTTTGTAAATCGATACCTAGTTTCCTATAAGCTCTAATTACCACATCTGTACAAACTCCTTTTTCTTTTGGTACATCTCCATTTGGATAATCAATGGAGAAATAACTTGGGTCGTAAACGACATTGTCTTTTATAAGTTCTATTGCTGCATTAGAGAGTTTCTCATCATTAATTTGAGAAACAACTATATTTACTGATAAAAGTAGACAAAGTATTAAGAATAATTTTTTCATTTAATTATCTATTTTAAAAATTTATCAAATAGAATCAAAGGAAACATAGATTTTTAAAATTACTTTTACTGTTAACTGATACTGAAAACTGCAAACTAATTTATTTAGGACTATATACAGCACATGGTATAATTACTTCTTCTAAAGAAATTCCACCATGTTGATAGGTGTTTTTATAATATTTCACAAAGTGATTAAAGTTGTTTGGATATGCAAAAAACAAATCTTCTTTCGCAAAAATAAAAGGTGCATTCATTGCTATAGTAGGCAAGAAAATATCTTTCGGATTTCGAACTGCATATACATCTTTTTCTTCGTAAGATAAACTTCTACCCGTTTTATAACGTAAATTAGAGCTGATGTTTTTATCGCCAATTACTTTTGTTGGGTTTTTACAATTAATAGTTCCATGATCTGTAGTAATAATTAATTTTTGTCCCAAACTTTGTGCTTTTTGAATAATTTCAAACAAAGGCGAGTTTTTAAACCAACTTAGAGTTAAGCTTCTATAGGCTTTATCATCTCCAGCTAATTCTTTAATCACCTCCATTTCAGTTTTAGAATGAGAGAGAATATCAACAAAATTATAAACAATTGTAGTTAAGTCGTTTTGTTTGGTTCCATTGTAATTATCTGCTAATTCTTTTCCACTTTTTAAAGATGAAATCTTATAATATTCATGCTTAATGTTTAAACCTAAACGTTTTATTTGAGCGGTTAATAATTCGTTTTCAAATAAATTCATTCCACCTTCTTCGGTATCATTTTTCCAAAATTGTGGATGTCTTTTTTCTATTTCTGAGGGCATTAATCCTGCAAAAATTGCATTTCGTGCATATTGAGTTGCAGTTGGTAAAATAGAAAAGTAGGTATACTCTTCGTCTTTTTTATAATGATTGTTTATTAAAGGTTCTAAAATTCTGTATTGATCGTAACGCAAATTGTCAATTATAACCCACAAAACACCTTGATCTTTCTTTAATTCTGGCACTACATAATCTTTAAACAAAGTGTGCGAAAAAGTTGGTTTGTCGTGAGCAGTTAAAAAATCTTCATAATTTTTTTTAATAAATTTAAAAAACTGAGAATTTGCTTCTTGTTTCTGACTTTCTAAAATACCCAACATTCCAGGGTCGCTAATGTTTTCTAACTCTAACTCCCAGTGAATTAGTTTTTTGTACAAATCAATCCACTCTTCATAAGAATTTACCATGGCTAAATCCATAGAAATTTTTCTAAACTCTTGTTGATAATTTGAGGTAGTTTTTTCAGAAATCAAACGTGAGTGATCTAAATTTTTCTTTAGCGTTAGTAAAATTTGACTTGGATTTACTGGTTTTATTAAATAATCTGCAATTTTAGAACCAATAGCTTCTTCCATTATATATTCCTCTTCACTTTTGGTAATCATTACCACAGGCAAATTGGCCTTTTTTTGTTTGATTTCAGAAAGCGTTTCTAAACCAGTTAAACCAGGCATATTTTCATCTAAAAAAACAATATCAAAATTATTTTCTGAAACCAAATCTATTGCATCAGCTCCATTTGTACAGGTTGTTACTACATAATCTTTACGTTCTAAAAAAAGAATGTGTGGTTTTAATAACTCTATTTCATCATCAACCCATAAAATTTGTATGTTGCTCATAGTATCTTTCTTTTTATTCTGAACGTTAAAAATACCTATTTGTTATATTTTTAGCGGTTTACAAATGATAAAATATTGCCAAAAATTCAATACTTGATAACAAAGAATATTTTTAAAAATGAAAACTCAAAAAATTGTAAAATCGTTACAATAATTGTAATTTGCATTAGATTGATAAATTTCAACTCTTGAAAAATAAAACACCCAACAAACTCAAAATACTTAACGATCCTATTTACGGATTTATTCAAATTCCAAATACTTTAATTTTTGATATTATAGAGCATCCTTATTTTCAGCGTTTAAGAAGAATTATGCAAATGGGATTTTCTAATTTGGTATATCCTGGAGCAAACCACACCCGTTTTCATCATGCAATTGGATGTATGCATTTAATGCAAAAAGCAATTCGTGTTTTGCGTTTCAAACAAGTTTCAATTTCTGATGAAGAAGAAAATGCTTTGTACATTGCCATTTTACTTCATGATATTGGTCATGGCGCTTTTTCACATGCATTGGAACATAGTATTGTTAATGGAATTTCTCATGAAGAAATTTCATTAAAATTCATGAAAAAGTTAAATGAAGAGTTTAACGGACAATTAACTTTGGCAATTCAGATTTTCGAAGGTAAAAATCCACGTAAATTTTTATGTCAGTTAATTTCTAGTCAATTAGATGTAGATAGATTAGATTATTTAAAAAGAGATAGTTTTTACACAGGAGTTACAGAAGGTAATATTTCGTCAGATCGTTTAATTGCCATGATGAATGTTAAAAACGATGAATTGGTTATCGAAAAAAAAGGAATTTATTCTGTCGAAAAATTTTTGATTGCAAGAAGGTTAATGTATTGGCAAGTATACCTTCATAAAACAGGTCTGGTTGCAGAAAATATGTTGGTTAATGTTTTAAAGCGTGCAAAAGAATTAGCTGAAAAAGGAGTAGAGTTGTACGCAAGTTCTGCATTACATTATTTTTTATACAAGCAAATTACAAAAGAAAACTTTACAGTAAATACATTAGAAATGTTTTCGAAATTAGATGATTATGATATTTTATCAGCCATTAAAGAGTGGACCAATCATCAAGATAGGGTTTTATCTACATTATCAAAAATGATTGTAAATAGAAAGCTATTAAGAATTGAAATGCAGAAAAATGACTTCCCAGATAATTACATATCTAAAAAACAGGAAAAAACTGCAAAAAAATTAAAAATTGCCGAAAACGAGACACACTTTTTTGTTTTTAAACAACAAATTAGTCATATAGCATACAATTTTAATAAACCCATTTTAATTTTAAATAAAAAAGGAAAATTAAAGGATATTGCAAAAGCATCAGACCAATTAAATTTACAAGCATTAACTAAGCCTGTAGTAAAATATTTTATTTGTTATCCAAAATAATATGAGATTAGACAAAACCGTATTATTTTTATATTTTTGCGTTTAATGAAATTTACAGCACAACAAATAGCAGATATTTTAGAAGGCGACATTTTGGGAAATCCAAATGAAGAAGTATCTACTTTATCTAAAATTGAAGAAGGTAAAAAAGGCTCTTTAACTTTTTTATCAAACCCTAAATACAATTCGTATTTATACACTACAAATGCTTCTGTGGCAATTGTAAATAAAAGTTTCATTCCAGAAAAAGAAATTAGTACCACTTTAATTAAAGTTGAAAATGCGTACAAATCTTTTTCTAAATTATTAGAATTTTATAACGAAGTTAAAAATAATAAGCAAGGTAGAGAACAACCACATTTTATTTCAGAAACTGCTAAAATTGGTAAAAATGAATATGTTGGTGCATTTGCATATATAGGTGAAAACGTAAAAATAGGTGATCATGTAAAAATTTATCCAAATTCTTATATTGGAGATAATGTAACTATAGGTGATAATACTACCATTTTTGCTGGAGTAAAAATTTATTCAGAAACCGTTATTGGTACAAATTGTAAAATACATTCAGGTTGTGTTATTGGAGCAGATGGTTTTGGTTTTGCACCTAATGAAAAAGGAGAATACAAAGCGATTCCGCAAATAGGAAATGTTATTATTGAAGACAATGTAGATATAGGTTCAGCATCTACTATAGATAGAGCCACTTTAGGTTCAACAATAATTAGAAAAGGAGTTAAATTAGACAATCAAATACAGATTGCACACAATGTAGAAGTTGGAAAAAACACCGTAATTGCATCTCAAACAGGAATTGCAGGATCTACAAAAATAGGTGAAAATTGTATGTTTGGTGGTCAAGTTGGTATTGCAGGCCATCTTAAAATAGGAAACAACGTTAAGATTTTAGCACAAGCAGGAATTTCTAAAAACATCAAGGATGATGAAATTTTAAACGGTTCACCAGCATTTAAAGCCTTAGATTATAATAAAAGTTCAGTTTACTTTAAAAAACTACCTTCAATAGTAACAAAACTCAATAATTTAGAAAAAGAATTAAATTCTCAAAAAGAAGAATTGTAATGAGCAAAAAACAGAAAACAATACAGAAAGAAGTAAGTTTATCTGGTGTAGGGTTGCACACAGGTAATACTGTAAATATGATTTTAAAGCCAGCTCCAATTAATCATGGCTTTGCTTTTAGTAGAGTAGATTTGGAAGGAGCTCCAACAATTGAGGCAAGAGCAGAGTATGTTGTAAACACTCAAAGAGGTACCAACCTAGAAAAAAATGGAGTTCAAATTCAAACTTCAGAGCATGTTTTAGCAGCAGCAGTTGGTTTAGATATAGATAATTTATTAATAGAAATAGATGCTTCTGAACCACCAATTATGGATGGTTCTTCAAAATATTTTGTTGAAGCTTTAGAAAAAGCAGGAATTGAAGAACAAGATGCTGATATTGAAGAATATATTGTAAAAGAAATCATTTCTTATAAAGATGAAGTTACTGGAAGCGAAATAATTTTAATGCCATCAGATACTTATCAAGTAACTACAATGGTAGATTTTGGAACTAAAATTTTAGGAACACAAAATGCTACTTTAGAAAACATTTCAGACTTTAAGAAAGAAATTGCAGACGCTAGAACTTTTAGTTTCCTACATGAAATTGAAATGTTATTAGAAAACGATTTGATAAAAGGAGGAGATTTAAACAATGCAATTGTATATGTAGATAAAGAATTGTCTGACAGTACAATGCAAAAATTAAAGAAAGCTTTTAATAAAGAAGATATTTCTGTAAAATCAAACGGAATTTTAGACAACTTAACATTGCATTGGGCAAATGAGGCTGCTCGTCATAAATTACTAGATGTTATTGGTGATTTAGCTTTAACAGGTATTCGTATTAGAGGTAAAGTTATTGCAAACAAACCAGGACACTTAGTAAACACAAGTTTTGCTAAAAAATTAGCAAAAATTATTAAAACAGAAAAAAGAAATAACGTTCCTCAATACGACTTACATCAACCACCATTATTAGATATTCATCAAATAATGGACATCTTACCTCACAGACCTCCATTTTTATTAGTTGATAGAATTATTGAACTTTCTGATAAACATGTAGTTGGAATGAAAAATGTAACCATGAATGAAAATTTCTTTGTGGGTCATTTTCCAGGAGCTCCAGTAATGCCAGGTGTTTTACAGGTAGAGGCTATGGCACAATGTGGTGGTATTTTAGTGTTAAGTACAGTTCCAGATCCAGAAAATTATTTAACATATTTCATGAAAATGGACAATGTAAAATTCAAACAAAAAGTATTACCTGGAGATACTTTGATATTTAAAGCAGAATTAATTACTCCAATAAGAAGGGGTATTTGCCATATGCAAGCGTATGCTTACGCGAATGGAAAATTAGTTGCAGAAGCAGAATTAATGGCACAAATAGCCAAAAAGAAATAATTATGAATCAACCTTTAGCATACGTTCATCCACAAGCAAAAATAGCTAGAAATGCTGTAATAGAGCCTTTTACAACAATACATAACAATGTGGAAATTGGCTCAGGAACTTGGATAGGTTCTAATGTAACCATCATGGAAGGTGCTAGAATTGGTAAAAACTGTAGAATTTTTCCTGGAGCAGTAATTTCAGGAATTCCACAAGATTTAAAATTTGATGATGAAGAAACTACTGTAGAAATTGGTGACAATGTTACAATTCGTGAATGTGTAACTATAAACAGAGGGACTTCAGACAGAATGAAAACTGTTATCGGCGATAATTGTTTAATCATGGCTTATTGCCATGTTGCACACGATTGTTTCGTTGGAAAAAACTGTATTTTTTCAAATAATTCTACATTAGCAGGTCACGTAACAATTGGTGATAATGTTGTTTTAGCTGGTATGGTAGCAGTACATCAATTTGCATCAGTTGGTAACCACGCTTTTGTAACAGGAGGTTCTTTAGTTCGTAAAGATGTTCCTCCTTATGTTAAAGCTGCAAGAGAACCTTTATCTTATGTTGGTATCAATTCAGTAGGATTAAGAAGACGTGGCTACACAACCGAAAAAATTAGAGAGATACAAAATATATACAGAATTTTGTTTCAAAAAAATTACAATTATACCCAAGCAATAGATATTATTGAAGCGGAAATGGAAGCAACTCCAGAAAGAGATGAAATTATTCAATTTATAAAAGATTCTCACAGAGGAATTATGAAAGGATATTTCAACGCGAGTTAAAAAATAAGTACTAAAATTTAAAAGTCAAAGGGAAAACCTAATGGCATAAAATATTAAAAAATGGCAACAACATCAGATATTAGAAACGGATTATGTATAAGATATAATAATGATATATATAAAATTGTAGAATTTTTACACGTTAAACCAGGAAAAGGACCTGCTTTTGTTAGAACAAAATTAAAAAGTGTTACCAATGGAAAAGTGATTGATAATACATTTCCAGCTGGAAGAAAAATTGATGATGTACGTGTAGAAACTCACAAATTTCAATTTTTATATCATGATGATGAATTCTATCACTTTATGAATGAGGCAGATTATACTCAAATTCGTTTATTAGAAGCAGCTTTAGATACGCCAGAATTAATGAAAGAAGGTGAAGTAGTAACCATTATTATTAATTCTGAAGACAATATGCCACTTTCTGTAGAAATGCCCTCAAGTGTAATTTTAGAAGTAACCGCTACAGAACCTGGTGTAAAAGGAAATACAGCAACAAACGCAACTAAACCAGCTACTGTTGAAACTGGTGCTACTGTAAATGTACCTTTGTTTATAAATGAAGGTGATAAAATTAAAGTAGAAACTACAAAAGGTACTTATCAAGAACGTATTAAAGAGTAAAAAGTTAGCAATATTCAATCTACAGTTTGCAGTTTTTATACAAACTCGTTAACTGAATACTGTAAACTGAATACTGCCTACTAAAATAAGAATGAAGTTTAAAAAACCACAGACTCTTCAGCAAATAGCTTCAATTTTAAATATTGATTTTGTTGGTGATAAAAATTTTGAAATTCTTGGAATTAACGAAATTCACGTTGTAGAAAAAGGAGATATTGTTTTTGTAGATCATCCAAAGTATTATGACAAAGCACTAGAATCTGCTGCAACTACAATTTTAATCAATAAAAAAGTAGACTGTCCAGAAGGAAAATCTTTATTAATTTCTGATGATCCATTTCGTGATTTTAATAAACTTACCAAACATTTCAATCCTTTTATAGCTTCGAAAGTAAGTATTTCAGAAACAGCTATTATTGGAGATGGAACAGTGGTTCAACCAAACGTATTTATAGGAAACAATGTAACAATTGGTAAAAACTGTGTAATACATCCTAATGTAACCATTTATGATAATTCAGTAATTGGAAACAATGTAACAATCCATGCAAACACAGTTTTAGGAGCAGACGCTTTTTATTATAAAAACAGGCCAACTGGTTTTGATAAATTAATTTCTGGAGGAAGAGTTGTTCTAAAAGACAATGTAGATTTAGGAGCTTCTTGTACTATAGATAAAGGAGTTACAGGAGATACAACTATTGGAGAAGGAACAAAAATAGACAATCAAGTACATGTTGGTCACGATACTGTTATCGGAAAAAAATGCTTAATCGCATCACAAACAGGAATTGCAGGGTGTGTAATCATTGAAGATGAAGTTACCATTTGGGGACAAGTTGGTACCAATAGTGGAATTACCATTGGAAAAGGAGCCATTATTTTAGGCCAAACAGGGGTTACAAAATCTGTAGCAGGAGGAAAAAGTTATTTTGGAACACCAATTTCAGAATCAAGAGAAAAATTAAAGGAATTAGCAGAAATAAAACGGTTTTTAAAAGACAGAAAAGAAAATAGTTAAAATTTAACTTTTTTTATAGATATCTACTAATAAGAAAAAGTATATTTTCTTTTTTAAAAACAATCAATAAACTATTTTTGCAACATAAAATAAAATCAAACTCTATTTTATTTACTTTTTAGAAAAATGTTAAAATAAAATGGGCTAAAAAACAAACCAATGAGTGTTTTAGTAAATAAGAATTCAAAAATTATTGTTCAAGGTTTTACAGGTAGTGAAGGAACTTTTCACGCTGGTCAAATGATCGATTACGGAACCAATGTTGTTGGAGGTGTTACACCAGGAAAAGGAGGTCAAGAACATTTAGGAAAACCAGTTTTTAATACAGTAAAAGAATCTGTAGATAAAGTAGGAGCTGATACTTCAATTATTTTTGTACCACCAGCTTTTGCAGCAGATGCAATTATGGAATCTGCTGATGCAGGAATCAAAGTAATTATTTGTATTACAGAAGGAATTCCTACTGCAGATATGGTAAAAGTAAAAGCATACATAGCAAATAAAGATTGTAGATTGGTTGGACCTAACTGTCCAGGAGTTATTACTCCAGACGAAGCTAAAGTTGGTATTATGCCAGGTTTTATCTTTAAAAAAGGAAAAGTTGGTATTGTTTCTAAATCAGGAACTTTAACTTATGAAGCTGCAGATCAAGTTGTAAAACAAGGTTTTGGAATTACAACAGCAATTGGTATTGGTGGAGATCCAATTATTGGAACTACCACAAAGGAAGCTGTAGAATTGTTAATGAATGACCCAGAAACTGAAGCTATTGTTATGATTGGTGAAATTGGTGGTAATTTAGAGGCAGAAGCAGCGCAATGGATTAAAGCAGATGGAAATAGAAAACCAGTGGTTGGTTTTATTGCAGGACAAACAGCACCTGCAGGAAGAACAATGGGGCATGCAGGAGCAATTGTTGGTGGAGCAGATGATACAGCACAAGCAAAAATGAAAATTTTAGCAGAAAATGGAGTTCACGTAGTGAGTTCACCAGCTAAAATTGGAGAAATGGTAGCAAGTGTTTTAAAATAATACGCTATTTTAAAACATCATAATATATAAATTCCTGTTTATATTGAGTTTACTCCAATATTTCAGGAATTTCTTTTTTATATTTGAACATCAACTAAAAACAGAATATGAAATTATTAGAAAATAAATCAGCAATTATTACGGGTGCAACAAGAGGAATAGGTCGTGGAATTGCAGTAGAATTTGCAAAACAAGGTGCAAATGTTGCATTTACCTATAGCTCTTCAGTAGAAGCTGCAAACGAGTTAGAGGATGAATTAAAATCTTACGGAGTTTCTGCAAAAGGATATCAATCTAATGCAGCAAATTTTGATGCAGCACAAGAATTAGCGAAAGAAGTTCAAAAAGAATTCGGAACTATTGATATTTTGGTAAACAACGCGGGTATCACAAAAGATAACTTGTTAATGCGTATTTCTGAAGAAGATTTTGATAAAGTTATCGAAGTAAACTTGAAATCAGTTTTTAATTTAACAAAAGCTGTAATTAGACCAATGATGAAACAACGAAGTGGTTCAATTATAAACATGAGTTCTGTAGTTGGTTTAAAAGGAAATGCGGGACAAGCAAATTATGCTGCGTCTAAAGCAGGTATTGTAGGTTTTTCTAAGTCTGTAGCTTTAGAGTTAGGTTCTAGAAACGTAAGAAGCAATGTAATTGCTCCAGGTTTTATTGAAACCGAAATGACAGCAAAATTAGATGAAGCAACTGTACAATCTTGGAGAGATGGAATTCCTTTAAAAAGAGGAGGACAGCCTATAGATATTGCAAATGCATGTGTATTTTTAGCATCTGATATGAGCGCTTACATCACTGGTCAAACACTTTCTGTAGACGGAGGAATGTTAACTTAGAAAACAAGTTATTTAAAATCTATATCTCTTTTAGAATTTTAACTAAAAATTTTTAAAACCTGTAACAAATTCTTGTTACAGGTTTTCTTTTTTAAGATAGTTATTTATATCTTTCCATATAAATAAAAATCATTGCAAACAACAACACTTTTATACATCATAATTGCCTTATTATTAGCTATATCAGTAGCGTATTTTCAATATTATTATAAAGCAAAAAACAGAAGAAAAGTTACTATTTTACTTTTTGTACTAAAAGCATTGAGTTTTTTTTTGCTACTATTATTATTTATCAATCCTACAATTGAAAAAACGACTTTAGTAAATACAAAACCAACACTAACAGTTTTGGTAGATAACTCTAAATCAGTTTCTTTTTTTAAAGAGAATGAAACTGTAAAAGAATTACTCAGTAATATTACCAATAACAAAGAATTGAATTCAAAGTTTGATGTAGAAACTTTTTCTTTCGGAAGTCAATTGAATGTTCTAGATTCACTTTCATTTAATAATACTGATACCAACATTTATGCTGCAATTTCATCTGTAAATGACTTAAATAAAGATAAAAATGCTCCTATAGTTATTATTTCCGATGGAAACCAAACTATTGGAAACGATTATGAATATACAAATTCTAAACAATCTATTTATCCTGTTGTTGTTGGAGATACAACCAAATACAAAGATTTAAAAATAACGCAGTTAAACGTAAATAAGTTTAGTTATATCAAAAATAAATTTCCTGTAGAAGTAATTCTGAATTATGAAGGAGAAGAAACTGTAAAAAGTAGATTTTCGATTTTTGGTAATGGTAAAACTGTTTTTTCTGAAAATATTACATTTTCTAAAGTAGAAAACTCTAAAACAATCACAACTAATTTAACGTCAATTAAAGAAGGTGTAAATTATTACACTGCAAATATTCAAAAAATTGATGGTGAAAAAAACACTAAAAATAATTCCAAAAGCTTTTCTATTGAAGTAATTAATGAACAAACAAAAGTACTCATTTTAACGTCGGTTTTACACCCAGATATTGGTACGTTAAAAAAAGCAATAGAAAGTAATAAGCAACGCTCTGTAGATATTCAATATATTGATAAATTTAATAATCAAATTAATGATTATCAATTAATTGTGTTGTACCAACCAAACAATAGCTTTAATGCTATTTTAAATCAAGTTATTGAAAATAATTCTAATTTTTTAGTGATGTCTGGAGTAAATACAGATTGGAATTTTTTAAATAAAAAACAGTTAGGGTTTTCAAAAAAAGTGATTAATCAAACTGAAAATTATGGGGCTAATTATAATGAATCATTCTTAACTTTTTTCCAAAAAGATATTGGTTTCAATGATTTTCCACCGTTAAAAGATAAATTTGGTGAAATTAGTTTTTCAAAAGATCATCAAGATTTACTGTTACAAAATATTAATGGAGTTCAAATTCAACAACCATTACTTTCTGTTTTAGAACAGAACAATCAAAAAACAGCCGTTTTATTTGGAGAAGGAGTATGGAAATGGCGATCATCGAGTTTCATAAGTACCAATTCTTTTCAAGATTTTGATCAATTTATTGGAAACATTGTGCAATATCTAGCATCAAAGAAAAAAAGAAACCGTTTAGAAGTAAATGTCGAAAATTTATATCCAGCAAATTCAAATATTAATATTTCTGCTTTTTATGTTGATAAAAATTACATTTTTGATGATAGAGCTTCTTTAGAGGTTACAATTACTAATAAAGAAACTAAAAAAGTGACAAAGCTTCCTTTTTCTTTAATCAATAAATCATACCAAACAACAATTGAAAGTTTGCCATCAGGAGATTACAGCTATAAGGTTACAGTTATGGGGCAAAACGTATCAAAATATGGTGAATTTAAAATAACAAATTACCAAGTTGAAGAGCAATTTACAAATGCAAATGTTCAAAAACTTGCTAAATTAGCTGATAAAACAGGAGGTAAGTTGTATTTCAAAAATCAAATGACAACTCTTTCAGAAGATTTATTATCAAACAAAAAATATTTTACAACACAAAAATCTGTAGCTAAAGAAGAAAATTTAATTGATTGGAAATGGATTTTGTTTTTTATAATTGGCTTACTAACTACAGAATGGTTTATTAGAAAATATTACGGAAAAATTTAATTTAAAATAAATTTGTTACATCCTTTTGCTGAATCAAAATTTATAAAAATTAGAGAATTCGTAATTGTTTTATATTTCATATTAATTCATATTTAAAGCTTTTAAGCTCTTTTAAATATTGTGAGTATATACATTGTGTTTGACAAGTTTAAATCGTAAATTTGATAAAATTTAAATATAAAAACAATGGCAACAAGACAACCTGAAATTAATTTTCCTAAAGGTGGAGTATTATTTATTATAGCAGCAGTTTTATTAATTATTTTATTTTCTAAGTCCACAGTTACAATTGGTCCAGGAGAAGGAGGCGTTATTTTTGAAACATTAGGTGATGGAGTTAATACCGAAAAAACATATGGCGAAGGATTTCATATTGTAGCTCCTTGGAACAGAATGATTGTAAGAAAAGTACGACAACAATCTATTACAGATGAAATGAACGTACTTTCTGTAAACGGTTTAGAAGTTAAAGTAAGTGGAACTATTTGGTATGAACCAGAATTTTCAAATTTAGGATTGTTAATTAAAACAAAAGGAGAAGATTACGAACGTGAATTATTAGATCCAGCAATTAATGCAGCAGCAAGAAGTATTTTTGGACGTTATACACCAGAGCAATTGTATTCATCTAAAAGAGACGTGATTGAGCAAGAAATATTAGACGAAGTTCAAAACGTTTTAAAAGATCAATACTTATCCGTAAAAAGAGTTTTGGTTGAAGATGTAAAACTACCAAGTACAATTAGAATTGCAATTGAAACAAAATTAAAGCAAGAGCAAGAATCTTTAGAATATGAATTTAGACTGTCAAAAGCTAAAAAAGAAGCAGAAAGACAAAAAATTGATGCAGAAGGTAAAGCTGTTGCAAACAAAATTTTAAGTGCATCTTTAACTGAAAAAATATTACAAGAAAAAGGTATTGATGCAACTTTAGAGTTATCTAAGTCACCAAATAGTAAAGTAATTGTTATTGGTTCTGGTAAAGATGGATTGCCAATTATTTTAGGAAATCAATAAAAATAAAATTTAATTATAGACTAAAAAATCCAGCATTTGCTGGATTTTTTAGTTTTAAGAAAGTTTATAATTAAAAATCCTAAAATTCTGTTAAACAAAAAATAACCTGTAACGATTTTGTTTTGTTTTCGTCATATAGATGTAAGAAAATAAAAATCAATAACATGAAATCAATACAAACCACAGAAACAGAAAATAAGAGAACAAATTCATCAGAAATAGTTCAATCTAAGAGATATACTTGGAACACAAGAAGAAAGTATAACTACAAATATGTTACAACCGTATTTTAGTTATTAGTTAGTTTTTAATAGTTGATCAAGGTCAGAAGCGAAAGTTTCTGGCCTTTTTCAATTTAAACAATAAAGGTGATGTAGATATTTTTTTAAAAGAAATTAAAACTAATTTTTTTCAGGAATTTTATCTCTTTTAATTTTTCCTTTCTTTAAAGCTTTGTAGTTCTCATAACAATCTAAAATAGCTTCAATAAGTTGTAAGTCAGATGCCTTTTTAATAAAATATTCAGAGTAATTACAATCAGATAATAAGTCCGAAAGCTCTTGTCTGTCCATTTCCAAATATTCCATCATTACTTCTCTGTCAAATTTACCTGCAAGCATTTTACGTAAATCGTCTTCTTTTTTTAATTTTTGAAGTTTCTTTAATTGTTTTGGTTTATCACCAAAAAGATTATACAGAAAATCTACTGGTTGAAACAACGCAGCAATAGGAGATGAGAAGTTTTTAGCTCTTGGTTTACCAACTTCATAAGTTTGTGGCAAGCCATTGATATGAATTCTTGTAAAACGATCTTTAGGTACTTGTTTTACATCAATTTCTAAAACACCTATTAATTTGGTCGATTTTATAACTACTTCTTTAACTTCTTCAGGTTTTTCATACAAAGCAATTTCAAGTTCATTTCCTTTTAATAGCTCATTTGTTACCTTTAATTTAATAGAAGAAAAGCCTAAGAATGATACTAAAATTGTATCGTTTACTCTTGTTGGAAGCTCAAAGAAACCATCTTCGTTAGTAATGGTTCCGTTTACAGAGTTCAAATTTAAAATATGCGCAGCACTTAAGGCTTTGTTGTTTTCAGCATGTACAACTTGTCCTTTTAAAGTTTTAATCTGTAAAGAGTCTTTTTGTGAAAAAATGCTTAAGCTAAACACAAAGCACAAAATAAATAGAGTTTTTTGCATGTTGCAATATTAATAATAATCTATTATAGTTTGGTTAATTATTTGTGAAAGAAGTTTTTTTAATGTAATAAAGTGCGCACGAGAAGATTCGAACTTCCACTTTCTTGCGAAAACAGCCCCCTCAAGGCTGCGCGTCTACCAATTTCGCCACGTGCGCATTATTTTAAAACAAAAAAGCTAAGCGCAAGCTTAACTTTTTTTGTGACCGGGCTGGGGCTCGAACCCAGGACCCTCTCCTTAAAAGGGAGATGCTCTACCAACTGAGCTACCAGGTCTTTTTCTTAAATCGGTTGCAAATATAACATCAATCATTGGAATTATTGCCATAATTTTGAATATTTTTTAACGATATTTGCTGAAATTCAATAAAAATGAAAATAATTCTTTTAGGTTACATGGCTTCAGGAAAATCTACCATTGGTAGAGAGCTTTCTAAAAAGCTGTATATGAATTTTATAGACTTAGACAACTACATTTCTGAGAAAGAAAAAATGAGTATTTCAGAAATATTTGAAAACAAAGGAGAAATATATTTTAGACGTATTGAAAACAATTATTTAAAAGAAATATTAAATTCTGAAGAAGATTTTGTACTTTCTTTGGGTGGAGGAACTCCTTGTTATGCAAATAATATGGATGTGATTTTGACATCTCAAGCAAAATCAATATATATCAAAGCCTCTATTGGAACTTTGGTAAGTAGATTGTTGAAAGAAAAAAGTGAAAGACCTTTAGTAGCAAATTTTGATGATGAAGAGTTAGCTGAATTTGTTGCAAAACACCTTTTCGAAAGAAGTTTTTTTTACCAACAAGCAAACTATGTATTAAATACAGATAATAAAGATTTACAAGAAGTTATTACAGAATTAAGAATTTTATTACACTAAATAAGCTTTGGCGTTGTTGTCTTTAAATTCAACATGAACATGTTCTTTTATAGATGTTGATAAAGAAATGCCTTTAAAATCTGCTTTTACAGGATATTTTTTATGATTTCTATTAACTAATACTGCTGTTTTAAAACGTTTTAAAGGAACGTCTAAAAAATGTTTAATTCCATAAATTAAAGTAGTTCCAGAGTTTAAAACATCATCTACCAATACCAAAGGTTTATTTTTATAATCTTCAACATTTAAAGAAGTTGAAACAGCACTTAAAGGTTTTTTCTTATTAATTAAAACCTCACAAATAGTTACTTTTAAAGTTGATATTTCTTTTAAGACGTCAACAATTTTAGTTGCTAAAACAAAACCATTACCAACAATACCAGCAATAATTACCTCTTTTTCAGCGCTATTGCTTTCATAAATTTGATATGCAATTCGTCTAATTTTTTGTTCAATTTGGGTATTGTTTAAAATAATATTTGTTGTTGTCATATTATAAATCTTCAGTTGTATCTTCTTGATAATTATCTATATCTCTTCTGTCTTTTTTAGTAGGCCTTCCAGTTCCTTTTTTTCGGTAATAATCTTTTGCAAATTTTAAAAGGGCTGTTTTTTCAAACTCTTCTTTCGGAGTTACATCTTTTCTGTATTGATCTACCAATTTTGCGCCAACTCTACTTTCAGGTAAATTTAAAACTTTAATTTGATAGTTAATTTGGTTTTTACGAATTACTAATAGTTCACCACCAAAAACTTCTTTAGAGGGTTTTAAATTGTTTCCATCAATCTTTACATGTCCTTTTTTACAAGCTGTAGTTGCTAAACTTCTTGTTTTAAAAATACGAATACACCACAAATATTTATCAATTCTCATAAAAAAAGTTAAAATATACTGTTTGTCTTTTTACAAAGGTATAAAAATGGTAAATTGCAGGCTTAAATTTTAAGGTTAAAATGAATAAAATAAAAAATATTTTTGCGCTTTTAATATTAACGGTAGTTGTATTGCTTTCTTGTGATGATGATAGAGGTTTTACAAATCCGTTTGCAGATATTAATTATGAAGATTTGGCAATGTCTGATAATGATTCCATTGTTAAATTTTTAAAAAATAATTATTACGATTATAGTGTAGACTCTGTAAAAACTTTAATTGCAGGTCAAACATCTTTATTTGATGATCAAGATAAATTAAAAACAATAAAGGTAATATCTAATGATATAGAACATACGTTATATGCGTATGTGGCATCTCAAGGTGACTCTGGGGCAGATCCTGACAAAGGATTTCCAACAATTGTAGATTCTGTTTTGGTGAAATATTCAGGTTTTGCGTTAAGAAATACAGAAATTTCATCTACAGATTTTGATAAAAATGAATCAGGAATTTGGTTTACTCTTGCAGGAGTAATTGAAGGTTGGACAAACAGTTTTCCAGAATTTAAAGGTGGTGAATTAAAAAAAGGTCCGAATGGAGGTACTTTTAATGGACCAATTACATATTTAAATGGAGGGAAAGGAGTTTTATTTATTCCTTCAGGTTTGGGGTATCCTTCTAGCAATCCAAACAATTTTAATAGTCCTTTAGTAAATACTAATTTGATTTTTTATGTAGAGTTATTAGATATTGTTCCAGATACAGATCATGATAATGATGGAACACCATCTATACAAGAAGATGCTGATGGTGATGGAGATCCAACAAATGACTTTAGTGACCCTAATAATCCTGGTTTACCAGATTATTTAAACCCAAACATAAAGTAAAAACTTAAGTTTATCGTAATAAAAAAAGACTCTTGAAAACAATCAAGAGTCTTTTTTTTAAGTAATTAAACTGTTTTATAGTTGTAAAGAAACTCCAAATATTATTTGGTTTGTTCTATTATCAACAGTAAAGTTTCCATTGTTTGATGCAAACTTAGCTTCGTTATCAGATAAACCTCTTTCCCAACGAACGTCAAGACCTAACTTACCAAACTCAACACCAAATCCCATTTGTAATCCAACAGAAAATTTATCAAATTCATCAGAAGATAAGTTGTTGAAACTAATGTTATCATCTATAATATATTGAAATGAAGGTCCAATAAATGCATTTGCAAATCCTAAGAATTTTTTACCTAATAAAACAGGTACATCTAATTTTTTAAATGAATAATCATTTGAGTTATTTTGCTCTTCAAATTCTGTTTTTACCTGAGTATAAACAAGTTCAGGTCTTAAATATAAACCTAAAATAGGTATTTTTCCTCTAAACCATAAACCAGCGTGAAAACCTGTTTTTGCACTTGCTCCATCTGCGATGTCGTTTGTAGCATTTTTAAAAGAGTCTTTTCCTGCATTATTGTAGTTAATACCACCTTTTAAACCAAAATTAATTTGGGCGTTAGAGGTTTGACTAAATGCAAAAGCCAAACACATTACTAAGATTACTTTTTTCATGTTTTTAATTTTTAAATTTATTTGTATTACTATTTTTAAACGAATTTATTTTCTAGAAATTACTTTTTTAACAGCTTTTACAACAGCAGCAGCATCTAAACCGTATTTTGCCATTAATTGATCTGGAGTTCCAGATTCACCAAAAGTATCATTAGTACCAACAAATTCTTGAACTGTTGGTGCATTTAAAGACAATGTTCTTGCAACACTTTCACCTAAACCACCTATGATGTTATGTTCTTCAGCAGTAACAATACAACCTGTTTTTGCTACAGATTTTAAGATAATTTCTTCATCTAAAGGTTTTATTGTATGAATGTTTATTACTTCTGCAGAAATTCCTTCAGCTTCTAATTGTTCTGCAGCTTGTAAAGATTCCCATACTAAATGTCCTGTTGCAACAATAGTTACATCTGTACCTTCTGTTAATTGAATTCCTTTTCCAATTTCAAATTTTGCATCTTCTGGCATAAAAACTGGTACTTTTGGACGACCAAAACGCAAGTAAACAGGTCCATCATGATCTGCAATAGCTATAGTTGCTGCTTTTGTTTGATTGTAATCACAAGGGTTTATCACTGTCATTTCAGGTAACATTTTCATTAAACCAATGTCTTCTAAAATTTGGTGAGTTGCACCATCTTCACCTAGAGTTACACCTGCGTGAGATGCACAAATTTTTACATTTTTTCCTGAATATGCAACAGACTGTCTAATTTGGTCGTACACTCTTCCTGTAGAAAAGTTGGCAAATGTTCCTGTAAAAGGTATTTTTCCTCCAACAGTTAAACCAGCAGCTATACCAATCATATTTGCTTCTGCGATACCAACTTGAAAAAATCTTTCAGGGTTTTCTTTAATAAATTGATCCATTTTTAAAGAACCAATTAAATCTGCACATAAAGCAACTACGTTTGGGTTTGTTCTACCTAACTCTGTTAAACCATCTCCAAAACCAGAACGTGTATCTTTTTTTTCTGTATACGTGTATTTTTTCATTATAAAATTGTAAAAATGTTGTGTTGTATAATTTTGCGTAAAAATAAACTTTTATTTTACTTTAAAGAAAAGAAAAGCGAGAATAGAAAAAAGACTTTTTAACAGATTGTGAGGAAGTTTACTTTTACAACTCCATTAAAGCCTTGTAAAGTTTATGAACTGGCAAGCCTACCACATTAAAATAACTTCCTTCTATGCCATTAATAGCAATAAAACCAATCCATTCTTGTATGCCGTAAGCACCAGCTTTATCAAAAGGTTTGTAGTTTTGAATGTAATAATTTATTTCTTCATCTGTTAATTCTTTAAAAGAAACAGTTGTAATATCTGTAATTATTTTTTGATAATTTTTACTTTTAATACTAATAGATGTAATTACATCGTGCTTTTTGTTAGATAAACTGCGCAACATATCAAAAGCCTCAGTTTCATTTTTAGGTTTCCCTAAGGCTTTGTTATTTAACCAAACAATAGTATCTGATGTAATTAAAACGTCATTTTCTGATAAGTTTTCAAATTGTTTTGCTTTCAAATCTGCCAAAAACTCAGTAATTTCTTTTCCTTTTAGTTTTTTCGGATAAATTTCTTCAACTTCTTTTAATTGAATGGTAAAATCGATATCTAAGTCTTTGAAAAACTGTTGTCTTCTTGGTGATTTTGAAGCTAAAATTACATTGTAGTTTTTTAATTTTTCTCTTAACATTTATAAAACGGTAAATAATAACATGGATAATATACCAAATAACATAATAACTTTCATTAAATTACTTAGTTTAGAAAAGTCTTTTTTCTTTTCGGCTTTTATTAATAAGTACATAAAATAGAGTAGTGGTAATAGAATTAAAATAACTCCATAACTTAAAAACAAAAGTTTATTTTTTACATATTGTAAAATTATAATTAAAAAAACTACCAAAATACAGCTACAAAAAAAGGCTACTCTTGCAGCTCTTTTTCGCCCAAAAACAATTGGTAATGTTTTTGCTTTTATTTTTAAATCGCCATCTACATCTTCAATATCTTTTATAATTTCTCTTATAAATGTTGTAAGAAATGCGAATATTGAATATGATATTATTAAGTAATAAACTAAAATTCCTGAAGAAACTCCTCTAGTTGTATAATTTGTTTGAAAACTGTACACAAGCACAATTGTTAAACCACATAAAATAGACACTAATAAATTACCAATAAGAACTCTTTTTTTTAAAATGTAAGAGTATAAATAAAGACCTAAAATAGAAAAAGCAAAAATAAAAATACCAAAACTTGAATTTCTATTTATAGATAAAATGAAACCTAGAATAAAACCTATGAAAGTAAGTGTAAAGTAGCTTTTCCAAGCATTTTTTTTGGAAATTGTATTATCTATAAAAAGTTTTTTAGGTTTATTAACTTTATCAGTTTCAACATCAAAAATATCGTTTAAAATATAACCACCAGCAGAAATAAAAAGTACACTTAACGCTAAAATTATAAATTGATAATTTGTTAAGTATTTTGGTTTTACAATTGAATCAATCAATGCATATTTTGTTAAAACCATTGTTAGCAAAACCATGAAAAGGTTTTTGTAACGAATAAGTTTTAAAAAAGCAATCATCAAAAAAAATTATGAATTAAAACTTTTTTTAATTCGAGCTAAATTACGTTTTGAGTCACGATCTTTAATCACATTTCTTTTGTCATGGGTTTGTTTTCCTTTTGCCAAAGCAATTTCTAACTTAGCTAAACCCCTATCATTTATAAACAAACGTAAAGGCACAATTGTGTTTCCTTTTGCTTCTACATCTTTTTTTAAATTACGTAATTCACGTTTGTGCATAAGCAGTCTACGTTCACTTTTTGGTTTGTGGTTAAAATGATGCCCAAACATATATTCTTGAATATACATATTTACTATAAACAATTCTCCACGATCATTAAACTCACAAAAGCTTTCCGTAATTCTTGCTTGACTTTGTCTTATCGATTTTATTTCTGTTCCCGTCAATTGAATTCCAGCAATATATTTGTCTAGAATTTCATATTCGAAACGCGCTTTTTTATTTTTTATGTTGATGTTTTTCTGAACCATCAAAAAATCATTTTTTATTTTTAACAAAGATACATTTTTCAATTCGAGAAAGAAATGTAATTTTGAAATCTCTTTTAATACTTACAGAAACAAAATAATCAATGAGATATTTACCAATTGCCATTTTATTTTTAATAATTGCGTGTAAACCTGCTAAAAAAGAGTTGACAGCACAACAAATTATAGATAAAACAATAAAGTATTCAGGAGCAGATAAAGTAGCAAATTCAGAAATAAGTTTCACGTTTAGAGGCATAAACTACGCTGCTGTAAGAAATGATGGAAGTTTTAAGCTTTTTAGAAATTATAAAACAGATTCCACAACTGTAGATGAAGTTTTAACAAACATTGGATACGAAAAGTATGTAAATGCACAATCTGTTCAAGTGTCTGATACAATGATATCTAAATACAGTAACTCCATAAACTCTGTACATTATTTTTCGGTATTACCATTTGGTTTAAATGACAAAGCTGTTCGTAAAAAACTACTTAAACCATCAACCGTAAACGGAAAAGGATACCATAAAATAGAAATTACTTTTACTGAAGATGGAGGAGGAGAAGATTTTGAAGATGTTTTTATTTATTGGATTGGAAAAGATGATTTTTTAATTGATTACCTAGCATATGCTTATCACACAAATGGAGGTGGAAAACGCTTTCGTGTTTTAAAGGAACAGTGCGTAAAAAACGGAATTAGATTTGTAGATTATCACAATTACAAACCTTTAAACAAAAATATTAAACTAATAAATATTGATAAAGCTTTCGAAGAAAATCAGCTAGAAAAAGTATCTGAAATCGTTTTAAAAGATATTAACGTTACAATTTTAAAGTAATTTTTTATGGAGCTATTTCCAGCTTTCAGCACTCGCTTTTTTTGCCAAAAAAATGGCAAAAAAGAGCTCAAACAAATGCTTCAATCTGGGCTACACTTGTTCGCTATCAAATAGAAAATTAAAAAGGTTTTCTTAATTTTAAAATATGTCAAAAAAACAACTTATAACTAAACAATTAGAAGATTTTTACAACAAAGCTTCCGAAGAAACTCGTTTAGATTCTGGTATGGGCTTTTTCGAATTTGAGCGCATTAAATCTTTAATTGAAAGGCATATTAAAAAACCAAATTCAACCATTATAGATGTTGGTGGAGGCACAGGAAAATATAGTGAATGGCTTTCAGAAAAAGACCATAAAGTTCATTTGATAGAACCTGTAGAAAAACATATAAAATTAGCTAAAAAAAGAGCTGACAAGCTAAAAAATAAGTTTTCTGTAACTTTAGGCGAAAGTAGAAATTTACCGTACGAAAATGACATTGCAGATTTGGTAATTTTACACGGACCATTATATCATTTACAAAAAAAAGAAGATCGTTTACAAACCATTAATGAAGCTAAAAGGGTTTTAAAAAAAGGAGGAATCATTTTAGGATTTGCCATAAATTCTTCGGCATCTACAGTAGCTGGTTTAATGCAAGGTTTAATTCATAAAAAACCTTTTTTAGAAATGTGTAAAACCGAATTAACTTCCGGAATTCACAATCCTCCAAAAGAGTTTCCTTGGTTATTGGCAGACGGTTTTTATCACAAACCAAAACAATTAAAAAAAGAATTTACTACTCAAAACTTAGAAATAATAAATCTATTTGCTGTAGAAGGTATGATTTGGTTAGATAATGAGTATTTTGCTAATATGTTGAATCCGAAGAAAAAAGCAACTCTATTGGAATTATTAAAAACCACAGAATTAGACGAATCTGTGTTAGCTTTTAGTCCTCATATGATGTTGGTTGCAAGAAAGTAATTTATAACTTAAAAATCTTAGATAAAAAATTATTCAATTTTCTTTACTTCACTTTTTATTTCATCACCTTTAATGGTAACTATAAATAAGCTTGAATTATCATTATCAAATAAATCTTCATATTTATTTTCATCCAAAATTTTATTCGCAAAAGCAGGTGTTGTATTGCTGTGACCCACTATTAAAACTGTTTTACCTTTTGTTTCTTCCGCAAAATCATCTGAATACATATTTCTTGGATCGTATTTTAAAACCTGTAGGCCTTTACTTGTTGCTGTTGGAGTAGCAGTTTGTATGGTTCTGTTGTAGTTTGTTGAGTAAACAGCATCTAAATTAATGTTCTCAAAATAATTTACCCAATTTTGAGCTCTTTTTAAGCCATCTTCATTCAACTCTGGATTTCTGTTGGTTTTGTCTGTTCTATCTTTTTCTGCATGACGAATTAAATAATATGTTGTTGTTTCTTGAGAATTACAAGAGCTTAACAATCCAAAAGCAAATACAAATAAGAATAAAAATTTTTTCATGGCTATTGTTTTAATATGTACGAATATAGTTAAAAAACAAAAAGCGATATTTTTTAATATCGCTTTTTTAATTAAAAAGTTATTTAATTTTTTGCTTTTTGTAAAAGTCGTTTTTTAAAGAATCCATTTTTTTAAGCATTCTATCAATTTGTTGTTGATGTGATTTAAAGTTATTTTTAAAAAAATCATCTGTGTAAAAATCATTTTTCATAAATAAAGAATCTTGAAAAAAATGATTTCTGAAAAAAGAGTTATTTAAATTAAATTGTTCATCAAAATTATTTTTAAAATTTTTAAAGCTGCTTTTTTCTAAAATAGAATCTCCTTTAATGTTTGAATAAAAGCTAGTGTAAGTAGAGTCTATACGTACCAAATTACCATTTTCATCATATTGTTTATGAACTTTTATTTTTGTTTCTGGAACAATAGAATC
Source organism: Polaribacter aestuariivivens (assembly GCF_005885675.1). Classification (GTDB taxonomy): domain Bacteria; phylum Bacteroidota; class Bacteroidia; order Flavobacteriales; family Flavobacteriaceae; genus Polaribacter; species Polaribacter aestuariivivens. Next base: position 343,248 of record NZ_VANR01000002.1, on the reverse strand, counting down.
TTTTTGAATTGCTCTACTGTTATTGCTGTTATTTTGACTTTGACAACTAAAAAAAGACAAAGTCAACAATAATAAAATTATTTTTTTCATGACTTTAATTTTTATAATTGAATAAAAAAGGCTGTTTAAGTTAACAACCTTTTTTAAGTTATTTCACCTCAATTAATTTAGCTGGTTTTGGTTTTGCTTCTTCTAATTTTGGAATGGTAATTTTTAATTCGCCATTTTTATATGAAGCACTAATTTTATCACTATCTACCACACCTTTAGGTAAGGTAAAACTTCTTTTAAATGACATGTAACTGTATTCTTTTCTAGTATAATTGTCATTTGAATTGTCTGTATTTGTTGTTTTTTCTGATGAGATTGTTAAAATATCATTGTCTAAATCAATTTTAAAATCTTTTTTATCCATACCAGGTACAGCAACATCAACAATAAAATCGTTTTCACTTTCTTTAATGTTTACAGCTGGCAAAGTTGTGTTTGTTTCAGAAAAATTTGACGTAGACCAATCTCTAAAAAAATCATTAAATACATTTGGTAAAATCGGTAAATCTTTACTTTTTAATAACATAATTTTACATTTTTTAGTTAAACATTAATTTTAATTACTACTATAAATGCAAACAAAATGCCAATTAAAAAAAAATGACATTTTTTCATATTTAAATAACTTTTTGACAGTTATGTATTTGGTTTTTAGGGCTATAAAAAAAAGTGATGCTTGTAAAAGCATCACTTTAATTAACTAAAAACTAACTTAAAATTATGGTTTTTCAACCAAATCTGATTGGTTTCTAAAAACCAATTTATCATCAAAAGCATCTAGTAAAATAATGCTATCTGTAGTAATTTTACCTGATAATATTTCTTTTGAAAGTTGATTTAAAACTTCTTTTTGAATAACTCTTTTTACAGGTCTTGCTCCAAATTCTGGTTGGTAACCTTTTTTAGCTAAATATTTTATAGCTTCATCTGTAGCATCTAACGTAATTTCTTGTTTTCCAATCATTTTCTTTAAATGCTCAATTTGTAATTTTACAATTTCAAAAATATCACTTTGTGTTAAAGGTGTAAACATAATTACATCATCAATTCTATTTAAAAACTCTGGTCTTACAGATTGTTTTAACAACCCTAACACTTCAATTTTTGCTAATTCTGTTACAGCTTCTAAATCTGCTTTTGGATCATTAAATTTTTCTTGAATTATATGACTTCCCATATTTGAAGTCATAATAATTATAGTGTTTTTAAAATCGGCAATTCTACCTTTATTATCTGTTAATCTACCTTCATCTAACACTTGCAATAAGATATTAAAAGTATCTGGATGTGCTTTTTCAATTTCATCTAAAAGCACAACAGAATATGGTCTTCTTCTTACAGCTTCTGTTAACTGTCCACCTTCATCATAACCTACATAACCTGGAGGCGCACCAACCAATCTACTTACTGCATGTTTTTCTTGATATTCACTCATATCAATTCTTGTCATTGCATTTTCATCATCAAATAAATATTCTGCTAAGGCTTTGGCTAACTCTGTTTTTCCAACTCCAGTAGTTCCTAAAAATAAGAAACTACCAATTGGTTTATTAGGGTTTTGTAACCCAGCTCTTGAGCGTCTTACAGCGTCTGAAACAGCAATAATTGCTTCTTCTTGACCAACAACTCTTTTATGCAATTGTTTTTCTAGTTTTAAAAGCTTTTCACGTTCAGACTGTATCATTTTTGTAACAGGTATTCCTGTCCATTTTGCAACAACTTCTGCAATATCATCTAAAGTAACTTCTTCTTTTATTAAAGATTTTTCGTTTTGATTTTTATTTAAAACTTTTTGAAATTCTTCTAATTTTTCTTGAGCTTGTTTAATTTTTCCGTAACGAATTTCTGCAACTTTACCGTAATCACCTTCACGTTCTGCTTTTTCAGCTTCAATTTTAAAGTTTTCTATATCCGACTTTGCATTTTGTATATTGTCTACAACCTCTTTTTCAGATTTCCATTTTGCATTAATTTCATTTCGTTCTTCTTTTAAATTAGCTAAATCTGATCGCAAAGATTTTAATTTTGTTTCGTCTTTTTCACGCTTAATGGCTTCTATTTCAATTTCTAATTGCATTACTTTACGATCTAAAACATCTAATTCTTCTGGTTTAGAATTAATCTCCATTCGTAATTTTGATGCAGCTTCGTCCATTAAATCAATCGCTTTATCTGGTAAAAATCTATTTGTAATATATCTTTGAGATAATTCTACAGCTCCAATAATGGCTTCGTCTTTAATACGAACTTTATGGTGTGTTTCATATTTTTCTTTAATACCTCTTAAAATAGAAATGGCACTTTCTGTATCTGGTTCATTTACTTGAACTTTCTGAAAACGACGTTCTAATGCTTTGTCTTTTTCAAAGTATTTTTGATATTCATCTAAAGTAGTAGCACCTATTGCACGTAATTCTCCACGAGCCAAAGCCGGTTTTAAAATATTTGCAGCATCCATGGCACCTTGTCCACCTCCAGCACCAACTAATGTGTGAATTTCATCAATAAACAAAACAATATCACCTTCTGATGTTGTGACCTCTTTAATTACAGCTTTTAAACGTTCTTCAAATTCTCCTTTGTATTTTGCACCAGCAATTAAAGCTCCCATGTCTAAAGAAAAAATGAGTTTATCTTTCAAATTTTCAGGTACATCACCATCTACAATTCTATGTGCTAAACCTTCTGCAATTGCGGTTTTACCAGTTCCTGGTTCACCTACTAAAATTGGGTTATTTTTGGTTCTACGTGATAAAATTTGTAATAATCTTCGAATTTCTTCATCTCTACCAATTACTGGGTCTAATTTTCCATCTTGAGCTAATTGATTTAAATTTTTAGCATATTTATTTAACGAATTGTATGTTTCTTCTTGAGATTGAGAAGTAACTCTTTCGCCTTTTCTAAGTTCATCAATAGCTGCTTTTAAATGTTTTTCTGTAACACCTTGATCTTTTAAAGCTTGCGCAATATTACTTTTTGATTTAAAAATTGCTAGAATTAAATGTTCTATAGAAACATAATCATCATTCATGCTTTTAGCAATTACTGCTGCTTCTGTTAATGTTTTACTGGCTTCTCTAGAAATCATTAACTCTGCACCTGTAACCTTAGGAAAACTTTCTAATTGTTTGTCTAAAATTTGAACAATAATATTGTTGTTAATATTTAATTTTTTTAATAGAAAAGGCAATACGTTCTCATCTACTTGAGTCAAAGCTTTAAAAATATGCTCATTTTCTATTTGATTATGACTAAAACCTTGCGCAATTTGTTGCGCCATTTGTATAGTCTCTTGTGATTTTGTAGTATAATTATTAAAATTCATTTTCTTTTTATTTTTTAAGAGCAATAGCTCTTTTTAAGTTGTGTTGTTTTTTTTATAATCGATTAAAAGCAAATTCAATACCAAAGGATAAATGATTTAAAAGCAAGCCATTTTGTCTTGTTAAGCGTTGTTGCTGCTGACTTTTTGGCAATTGAAAGTTTCATATATTTGTATCGACAAAGAATAAAAATTATTGAAATGGGGATATTTAATAGTATGTTTGGTGGAAAAGGAGAGAAGAAATCTACACCTGAAAAAAAGTCGTTTTTAAATTGGATTCCATTAACTACTTTAGAGCAATTAGATGAAATTAAAGCGCAGTCAAAAACTTCAACAGTTTTAATATTTAAACATTCTACTAGATGTGGCATTAGTAGTATGGTTATTAAGCAGTTTGAAAAATTATTCACTGAAGAACATCAAAACTTAAAAGTTTATTATTTAGATTTATTAAACTACAGAAATATTTCAGATGAAGTAGGTTATATCTTTCAAGTTATGCATCAATCTCCGCAATTAATTGTTGTTAAAAACGGTGTTTCTGTGCACAATGCCTCTCATTATGACATTACTCAAACGAATTTAACAAGATTTGTATAGCTAAATTTGGGAAAAACCTATTTTAAGTCTTACTTTTGTGTCTTAAAATTTTTAAAATTTTGGCAGAAACAAACACTTCACAAATAGTAGGTAAAGAATTATACGGATATCAAAAAGATGCTCTTCAAGAAATATTTAAACGCTTTGAAACAGCTCCTAAAGACTATCATTTATTATATCAGTTACCAACTGGAGGTGGAAAAACAGTAATATTTTCTGAAATCGTTAGGCGTTATCTAGAAACTTTTAAAAAGAAAGTTTTGGTTTTAACGCACAGAATTGAGCTAAGTAAACAAACCTCTAAGATGTTAGATGAGTTTGGTGTTACGAATAAAATAATCAATTCTACTGCAAAATTAGATGATCAAGAAGACTATAATTGCTTTGTAGCAATGGTAGAAACTTTGAAAAACAGACTTAATGATGAAAAATTAGATATTTCTGATATCGGTTTAGTTATTGTTGATGAGGCACACTACAATTCTTTCACTAAAATATTTAAATTTTTTGATGAATCTTTCATTTTAGGTGTTACAGCTACTCCTTTAAGCTCTAACATAAAATTACCAATGTATGAAAATTACCAAGAGCTGTTTGTTGGAGAATCTATTCAGCATTTAATAGAAAATGGTTATTTAGCAAAAGCAAATTTATACTCATATAATGTTGGTTTAACATCTTTAGAAGTTGGTGCAAATGGAGATTACACCGTTAAATCATCTGAAGATTTATACACAAATACAGACATGCTTACCAAATTGGTAAGTGCTTATGAAGAAACAGCAAAAGGCAAAAAAACACTTATTTTTAATAACGGAATTAACACATCTATTCAAGTATTTCACGCTTTTAAAAAAGCAGGATACCCAATTGCACATTTAGATAATACCAATACAAAAAAAGAACGTGAACTTATTTTAAGATGGTTTCACAAAACACCAAACGCTATCATAACCTCTGTAAGTATACTTACAACTGGTTTTGATGAACCAAGTATTGAAGCAATTATTTTAAACAGAGCAACAAAATCTTTAACATTGTACTATCAAATGATAGGACGTGGTTCTCGTATTTATGAAAACAGAACAGAATTTGATGTAATAGACTTAGGAAACAACTTTTATAGATTTGGACCTTGGGGAGCAGATTTAGACTGGCAAAAAATGTTTAGAGCGCCAGATTATTATTTAGATTCGATTCTTTCTGATGAAGATATTGAAAGTACTTTTAGATATGAGTTGCCAGCAGATGTTAAAAAAGAATTTGCAAAGGCTACAGATACTTATTTTGATATGAAAAAGGTTTATATCGAAACCATTAAGGCAGGAGAATCTTCTAAAAGAGTACTAGAAAAATCAATAGTGCACCATGCAAAAATGTGTATTGAAAATAGTGAAGATGTTTTTGATGCGCTAATTTTAGCAAAAATGTTGGGTGAAGAAATAGATGATCGTATCAACAGATATGCAAAATGTATTTCTAAAAGCACACACAATTTTGTTACTTGGTTAAAAGACGATTATAGGAAGAAATTAAATGCTTACTTGAGAGAAAATTTTGACGAAGACTTTGAAAAAATCCATGGATATCCTCCAGAAGATTAGTGTTTAAAAGAAAAAATGAAAGTGAAAATAATTTTCACTTTTTTTTTGTTTTTATTTTTTGTATTAAAAAAAAATATACATTTGCTTAACTTATTTAAGTAAAATGTTTAGTTTTTCTTATTTCGGAAGTACAACTTTTTTGGAGAGTAAAGTGTACACAGCATTTTGGAAATGCGACGAAAAAATTAAGGTTTCTCCTTCTTTTTACATAAAAGAACCAATGCAACGTTTCTCAAAGTTGCATGTTGTTTACATGAAATTTTTACAGTGATAATAACCTAAATTTATTGGTTAATTAATTTTATGCTAAAAAAATATACTTATTTTAGTGTAAATAAATTGTAATTGTAAAAATTTTAAAAATACAAGTGAATACTAAATACGCAGATTTAATAGATCAAACATTCTATTTTCCACAGGAAGAATTTAAAACAGAAAACAACAAACTTTTTTGGCATGGTATAAATTTAATGGATTTAATTGAAGAGTATGGCTCTCCAATAAAATTTACCTATTTACCTAAAATATCAGAAAATATAAACAGAGCCAAAGGTTGGTTCGAAAAAAGTTTTGAAAAACATAATTATAAAGGAAAATATTTTTATAGCTATTGTACTAAAAGTTCTCATTTTAAACATGTTTTAAATGAAGCTCTAAATAATGATATTCATATAGAAACATCTTCAGCCTTTGATATAGATATTGTTAATAGTCTAAAAAAAGAAGGAAAAATAAAAGACAATACATTTGTGATATGTAATGGTTTTAAAAGAGATCAATACATAAAAAATATTGGCACTTTAATAGAATCAGGACATAAAAACTGTATTCCTATTATTGATAATTATGAAGAACTACCATTAATTCAAAAAGAAACAAAAAAGAAATTTAAAGTTGGTATTCGAATCGCTTCTGAAGAAGAACCAAAGTTCGAATTTTATACGTCAAGATTGGGTATAGGTTATAAAAACATTGTATCATTTTATGAACGTGAAATAGCAGATAATAAACAAGTAGATTTAAAAATGCTACATTTTTTCATCAATACAGGTATTAAAGACAATGCCTATTATTGGAACGAATTAATGAAGTGTTTAAATGTATACATCAACTTGAAAAAAGTTTGTCCAACATTAGATAGTTTAAACATTGGTGGTGGTTTTCCTATAAAAAATTCATTAGCGTTTGATTACGATTATGAATATATGATTGATGAAATTACCAATCAAATCAAACAAGCTTGTGATGAGGCAGAAGTAGATGTACCAAATATTTTTACAGAGTTTGGTAGCTTTACAGTTGGCGAATCTGGAGCAGCGATTTACAAAGTTTTATATCAGAAAAAACAAAATGATAGAGAACGTTGGAATATGATAAACTCTTCATTTATTACAACATTACCAGATTCTTGGGCAATTAATAAACGTTTTATTATGTTGCCAATTAATAAATGGAATATGAAATACGAACGTGTTTTACTTGGTGGCTTAACTTGTGATAGTGATGATTACTACAATTCAGAGCAACATGTAAACGGAATTTATTTACCAGTTTATGAAAAAGAAAAACCTTTGTATATTGGTTTTTTTAATACAGGTGCATACCAAGAAACAATAGGTGGTTTTGGTGGATTACAACATTGTTTAATTCCAACTCCAAAACATCTATTAATCAATAAAGATGAAAATGGAAAATTTACCATTAAAGTTTTTAAAGAACAACAAAAAAGTAGCGAATTACTTTCTATTTTAGGATATTAAAAATAAAAAACAACAAGTGTAAACACTCACTTGAATTAACAAAATAAAATGAATAAAAATAATACTTACGCAGGAATTCCAGCAGAATATGGAAACCTTTCAACATCAAAAATTGTAATCATTCCAGTTCCTTATGATGGAACAAGTACTTGGCAAAAAGGAGCAGATAAAGGTCCCAAAGCATTTTTAGATGCTTCTGAAAACATGGAACTATATGATATTGAAACAGACTCAGAAGTATATAAAGAGGGTGTATTTCTTGCTGAACCAATTACTGAAAAATCATCACCAGAAGCAGTTGTAGATGCTGTTCATCAACAAACTAAAAAATATATTAATAGAAATAAATTTGTTACCATTCTTGGAGGTGAACACTCAATTTCTATAGGAACAATTAGAGCATTTAACGAATGTTTTAGTGATTTAACAGTTTTACATATTGATGCTCATGCAGATTTACGTAAAGAATACGAAGGTTCTTCTTGCAACCACGCTTGTGCAGTTTACGAAGCTAATCAAACAACAAACTTGGTACAAGTGGGTATTAGAAGTATGGATATTTCTGAAAAAAGAACAATGAACGAAGAAAAAGTATTTTTCGCTCATGATATGGCTGTGAATGAAGATTGGATGGATGATGTTATAGATCAATTAAGTACAAACGTATTTATTACATTTGATTTAGATGCATTAGACCCTTCAATTATGCCATCTACAGGAACTCCAGAACCAGGAGGTTTGTTTTACTATGAAACGTTAGAGTTTTTAAAAGCTGTATTTGAGCAAAAGAACGTAGTTGGTTTTGATATGGTTGAATTATGTCCGAATGAAAATGAAAAATCATCAGACTTTTTAGCAGCAAAACTTTTTTATAAAATGTTAAGCTATAAATTTACTTCTAATGACGATACATATGATATTGGTGAAAATACAATAGAAAACAACCCTTTCAGCAAATTATCAAAATTTAAAAATGATGAAGATGAATACTAAACAAAAACCAATTTCAGAATTTATTGAAAAATATTTTCTTCACTTTAATGCAGCTTCTTTAGTTGACGCAGCAAAAGGATATGAAGATCAATTAAACCAAGGTTCTAAAATGTTAGTTTCATTAGCAGGAGCAATGAGTACAGCAGAACTTGGTAAAATATTTGCAGAAATGATTCGTCAAGATAAAGTGCATATAATTTCATGTACAGGAGCCAATTTAGAAGAAGATGTTATGAATTTGGTAGCACATTCTCACTACAAACGTGTTCCTAATTATAGAGATTTAACAGCGCAAGACGAATGGGATTTGTTGGAAAAAGGACTAAATAGAGTTACTGACACTTGTATTCCAGAAGAAGAAGCTTTTAGAAGAATTCAAGAACATATTGTAAAAATATGGCACGAAGCAGAAGCAAATGGAGAGCGTTATTTACCACATGAATATATGTACAAATTGCTATTATCTGGAGTTTTAGAGCAATATTATGAAATAGACATTAAAAACTCTTGGATGTACGCAGCTGCAGAAAAAAACTTGCCAATGGTAGTTCCTGGATGGGAAGATTCTACAATGGGAAATATTTTTGCATCATACGTTTTGAAAAGTGAATTAAAAGCAAATACTGTTAAATCTGGAATTGAATACATGACGTTTTTAGCAGATTGGTATACAGATAATTCTTCTAATGGAATTGGTTTTTTTCAAATAGGAGGAGGGATTGCAGGAGACTTTCCAATTTGTGTAGTACCAATGTTATATCAAGATATGGAAAGAACAGATACACCTTTTTGGAGCTACTTCTGTCAGATTTCTGATTCAACAACAAGTTATGGTTCTTATTCAGGAGCTGTTCCTAACGAAAAAATTACTTGGGGTAAGTTAGATATTAATACTCCAAAATTTATTGTAGAAAGTGATGCAACTATAGTTGCGCCACTTATTTTTGCTTACCTTTTAGAAATGTAATTATTATGAAAAGAGTTATCGTAGAATACGCAAAATTAACCAGAGACATTTTAGATATGTTAATTGATAAATATCCTGATGGTTATGATTATAATGACGTTATTTCCTTTAAAAATGCCAAAGGAGAAACTGTAAAAGCTATTGAGGTAAAAACAGATGATACTATTTATTTAGTTAAAATAAGTGATCGTTTAGAAAATGCCATGGAAGAATATTCTGAGGACGAAGAATTTTTTGATGATAATGATGACTTTGATGTAAATGATATTGAAGAAGATGAAGATTAAAAATATCAATTAATAAAAAAAAGCTCCGTAAATACGGAGCTTTTTTTATGACGAATTTTAATGTTATTTTTTTCTCAATTCAAAAATGTCTTTTCGTCGATCGTTTAAGTTTCTTACACTTCCAAATTTGTTTAAATCTTTTAGCATATCTAAATCTACATCTGCAATTAAAATCATTTCTGTATTTGTAGTTGCTTCAGCTTTAATTCCGTTTGCAGGAAAAGAAAAATCACATGGTGTAAACACCATAGATTGTGCATACTGAATATCCATATTATTTACCTTTGGTAAATTACCAACACTACCAGCAATAGCAACATAACATTCGTTTTCTATAGCTCTTGCTTGTGCACAATGTCTTACCCTAGAGTAACCATTTTGTGTATCTGTTAAAAAAGGAATAAATAAAATATCCATTCCTTCATCAGCCAATAACCTACTTAATTCAGGAAACTCAGAATCGTAACAAATTAAAACACCAATTTTACCACAATCTGTATCAAATGTTTTAAGTTCGTTACCACCTTGCATTCCCCAAACTTTGGCTTCATCTGGTGTAACATGAAGTTTTTCATAGCGTTCTTTGGTACCATCTCTTTTACAAATATATCCAACATTGTATAGCAACTCGTCTTTTACTTCTGGCATACTACCAGTAATAATATTTATATTGTAACTAATGGCTAATTCCGAGAATTTCTGAACAATTTTCGGAGTATATTTTGCTAATTCTCTAATGGCTTTAGATTCTGGTAAATGATTATAATCAGCCATTAATGGCGCGTTAAAAAATTCTGGAAATAAGGCAAAATCTGCTCTGTAAGCAGAAACAGAATCAACAAAAAACTCTGCATGTTCCATTAATTCTGTCAAATCTTTGTACAAACGCATTTGCCATTGAATTAAACCTAAACGAACAACGGTTTTATTGGTAGCTGCTTTTTTAGATTTTTTTTCATAGTAAATATTGTCCCACTCTAATAAAACAGCAAATTCTCCAGATTTTTCATCACCTTCTAAATAACCTTTTAAAATTTTTGATGGATGAAAATCATTTGATATTTGAAAGTTTAAAACAGGATCATGAATTTCTTTACGTTTTACTTTTTCGATATATTCTTTTGGTGATAAGTTTTTAGAGTATTTGTGGTAATTTGGAATTCTACCTCCAAACGCAATACCTCTTAAATTTTGTTTTTCAGCTAATTCTTTTCTGTAATCGTACAATCTTCTTCCTAATCGTAAACCTCTATATTCTGCTTTTATAAAAACATCTATACCGTATAAAACATCACCATCATTATCATGTGTACTAAAAGTGAAGTTTCCAGTAATATCTTCATAAGTGTGATGTTCATCAAACTTATCATAATCTAATTTTATGGAAAGTGCACAACCTGCTAATTCATTATTAATTTTTATAACAACTTGTCCTTCAGGAAATTTTTCTATAAGAGATTTAATTTGATTTTCTCTCCAATAAGAATCTGGCATACTTGCATACACCTCAATCATTGCTTCTTTTAACTGATTGTAATCATCTAAAGTTAAGTAATGAAGCTCAATATTTTCTATATTTTCTATCATTTTAAAATTGTATGGCTTTTTAAATAAATGCCTTTTTATATAACAAAATTAGATAAAAAAACAATTGCTTTTTAAAAATAAAAAATTATTTTAATGTGCTGATTTTAAGTATTTAAATTCAAAAGTATTACTTTTTATAATGCTTAAATTAAATTTAAAATTATATGAATGATTTTAATTCACTAAAGTTGTGAATCACACAATTTGCTTCTTTTAGAGTTTGTCCTTCAGAAAGTTTATTTGCATAACCAAAAACAAAAATATTGGCATCGTTTGCAGCTTTAATTCCATTATCAGAATCTTCTATAACAATGCAGTTTTCTTTCGGAGTTTTTCCTAAAACAGCAGCTTTGTTAAAAATTTCTGGATTTGGTTTGGATTCTTTTAAATCTGCTCCAGAAATTTTAGCAGTAAAATAAGAGTTTAAATGAAATCGGTTAAAAACCCTATCAATATTAATCATTGCAGATGAAGATGCTAAAATTAAAGTAATTCCTTTTTGATATAAATATTTTATAATTTCTTCAACACCATTTACCAAATGTAAATTAGGGTCGTTTTCAAAAAAGTTCACATAGCGTTTTCTTTTATCTAAAACCAATTCTTCCGGATTTTCATCAATATTAAAATGTGCAACCAATCTTTGAAAAGCATTAATGGTAGACGAACCAGTAAAAGATTTATACAATTCGTCAGAAACCGTTAAGCCTAAAGACTCAAAAGTTTCATAATATGCTTTTTTATGAATTTCTTCAGAGTCTATTATTACGCCATCCATATCAAAAATAACGCACTCTATCTTTTGGGGAAGTTTCATTAATCTAAAAATTTAGCTTTTAGTTCTGGAGTAGGAATCATACAACTTTCTTTTTGTCCAAACCATTTGTATCTGTTTTTTGCGATGTAATCATAAACAACATTTCGAAATGTTTCTGGAAAAACCCATAAGAGTTTAGTAAGTTTCCAAAAACCGGTAAAATCATTCATAATTTTTAAGGCTGCTGTAGATTTTACGTCGTAAGAAACTCCAGGTTCGTATAAAATTATAGAATCTACTTTGGTGGTATCAATATTTAAATAATTGATAATTTCTTTTCCAGATTTAGATTGAATAGCGGCGAATAAAAAAGTGTTTTTTTTATCATATTTAATTGCTTTTGTAACTGAGTTATTACATAAATTACAAACACCATCAAACAAAATTACCTTCTTATTTTTAGGAATATCAACCATTTAAAAACTTTTTGTTTTAAAAAATCAAAGATACTTTAACTTTTTTTAATTTTCTTGTAACATATTTAATTTTGATACGTCTTATTGTTGTATTTGAATCCTTTTTAGCTTTTAACATAAAATTAATAAGTGTAAACGTAAGCATTCAATACTTTTATATCAAAAAACAACCAACTGATGATTAAAATAGAAAATCTGCATAAATCTTATCCAATTGGAAAAGAATCACTTCACGTTTTAAAAGGAATAGATTTACATATAAAAGAAGGCGAATTTGTATCAATAATGGGATCTTCTGGTTCTGGAAAATCTACATTATTAAATATTGTTGGTTTATTAGATGTACATGATGAAGGTAATTATTTTCTAAACGGACAGTTGATAAAAGATATGAATGAGAAAAAAGCTGCGTTATTACGTAATAAATTTCTAGGCTTTATTTTTCAATCATTTAACCTTATTTCTTACAAAACAGCTGTAGAAAATGTTGCTTTACCACTTTATTACAAAGGAATTAGCAGAAAAGAGCGTTTAGAAATTGCTTTAGATTATTTAGATAAAGTAGGTTTAAAAGATTGGGCAGAACATTTACCAAATGAACTTTCTGGAGGACAAAAACAACGTGTTGCCATTGCAAGAGCTTTGGTTACAAAACCAAAAGTAGTTTTAGCAGATGAGCCAACAGGAGCATTAGATTCTACCACAACAGACTCTGTAATGGATTTGTTAAAAGATATTAATGATGAAGGAATGACGGTTTTTGTAATTACACACGAAGAAGAAGTTGCAGAACAAACGAAAAGAATTGTTCGTTTAAAGGATGGTAGAATTATTAGTGACGAATTAACTAAAGCCTCAAAAGCAGTTTAATATGTTTGATTTAGATCGCTGGAGAGAAATTTTTCAAAGTATCAATAAAAACCGGTTACGTTCTGTAATGTCTGGCTTTACTGTTGCTTTTGCAATCTTACTTTTTACATTATTATTTGGAGTCGCTAACGGACTTGGTAATTTTTTTAAAGGAGCTTTTGCAGATGATGCACAAAACTCCATGTTTGTGAGAGTTTGGAAAACCTCGAAACCATACAAAGGTCTTCAAACAGGAAGAAGAGTTCAGTTAAGAAACGACGATTATAATTTTGTAGCAGATGAATATGAAGATAAAATTCAATATCAATCTGCAAGAATTTACAAAAATTTTAGCATAAAATACAAAAGTGAAGCCAATACCTATAATATTAGAGCTGTAAATCCAGATCATCAATTTTTAGAGAAAACAATTATAGACGATGGACGATATTTAAACGAAAGAGATCTTAAAGAGAAATCGAAAGTTTTAGTAATTGGTCGATTGATAAAAAAAGATTTGTTTGGAGAAAAAGTTGCTTTAGGAAAAAGAGTAAATGTAAATGGAAGTTCTTTTTTAGTTATTGGTGTTTTTTCTGACGAAGGAGGAGATAATGAGGAAAGAATTGCATACATGCCTGTAACCACAGCACAAAGTATGTATGGAAATAACGATTATATAAGTCAGATAAATTTAGGTTACAATCCTAATTTAAGTACAGATGCAGCAATTGCTTTTGGAAAAAAAATGGAGCGAGAATTGCGAAAAAGAATGGATATTCATCCAGATGACCAAAGTGCACTTTCCGTAAGAAATATGGCAGAAGCTAATAAATTTATTAGTACTGTAATGCTTGCATTAACTTTAATTATTGGCTTTATAGGTTCTGGAACTTTAATTGCAGGAATAATCGGTATTTCTAATATTATGATTTTTGTAATAAAAGAAAGAACCAAAGAGTTCGGAATTAGAAAGGCATTAGGAGCAAAACCATCTTCTATAGTTGGTATGGTTGTGCAAGAATCTGTTTTAATTACCACACTTGCAGGTTATGCAGGCTTAACCTTAGGAACCTATATTTTAAGTTTAATAGGAAATAGTTTAGAAGAAGATTACTTTATTAAAGACCCAAGTGTAGGTTCTGGAATTGTAATTGGTGCAACTGTTATTTTAATTATATCAGGATTAATCGCTGGTTATCTACCAGCAAAAAAAGCTGCAAATATCAAACCTATTGAAGCATTAAGAGCAGATTAAATATGAGATTTTTATTCGATTCAGATACTTGGCAAGAAATTTACGGAAGCATTCGTAAAAATAAAGTAAGAACAGCAATTACAATCATTGGTGTTTTATGGGGTATCTTTTTGTTGGTTGTTTTATTAGGTGCTGCAAGAGGTTTAGAAAACAGTTTTAATAAACTTTTTGGAAATTTTGCAACCAATAGTGTTTTTGTTTGGACACAATCTACAGACACACCTTTTAAAGGTTTTCAAGAAGGTAGAAGGTTTAGTTTAACGATGAATGATATTGATGTTCTAAAATCAGAATATTCAGATGAAATAAAATTATTAGCACCAAGAAATCAAACAAACAATTTAATTGTAAAGGATTTTAAATCTGGTGATTTTAGAGTAAGTGGAGACTATCCTGTTTTAGATCAAATTCAGAAAAAACAATTAATATATGGTCGTTTTATAAACGGTAACGATATTTTAAATAAAGCAAAAGTAGCTGTAATATCAGAAGATATGTACAAGCAATTATTTGATTTAAATGAAATGCCAATTGGACAATACATTAAAATAAATGCCATTGGTTATCAAGTTATTGGAGTGTATAAGCCTTCTAACACCATAGATTTTGATGGAGATTGTGCTTACATCCCATTCACGACTTTTAAAAAGGTTTACAATACCGCCAATAAAGTCGATTGGATGATGATTACAGCAAATGAAGGTACCAATATCGAACAAATGGAAAAAGACGTGCTTTTAACTTTAAAAGGACTTCATAAAGTGCATCCAGATGACGAAAGAGCTTTTGGTAGCGCAAATTTAGGAAAAGAGATAGGAAAAGTAACTGGATTTTTAGTTGGAATGCAATTTTTAACTTGGTTTGTTGGAATTGCTACTTTGATAGCGGGAGTTTTTGCAATTGGAAATATTCTTTTAATTACCGTTAAAGAACGTACCAAAGAAATAGGAATTCGAAGAGCTTTAGGAGCAACTCCAAAAAGTATAAGACAACAAATTATATTAGAATCTGTATTTCTAACAACCATTGCAGGAATGTTAGGTATTATTTTTGGAAGCACTATATTATTTATAATAGACAGTGCATTTGGCCAAGGAGAAGATGCAACATTAATAAACCCAACAGTTAACATTCCAATAATTTTAATAGCATTTGCCACTTTAATTGTGCTAGGAACTTTAATAGGTTTAATACCTGCACACATGGCAACAGTAGTAAAACCAATAGAAGCATTAAGAGAAGAATAAAATCAATTAACAACAAATCATGAGTAAGAGATCAAAAATTATTTTAGGTATTATAGCAGTATTGTTTATTGCAGCACTTATTTGGTTCGGAAAAAAGAACAAGAAAAGTATTGTAGAATATGAAACTGAAACTCCATTTAGAACTACAATTGTTAAGAAAACTGTAGCTACAGGAAAAGTAACACCATTAGAAGAAATTGAAATAAAGCCACAAATAACAGGTATTATCGATAAGATTATGTTGTTAGAAGGCTCTAAAGTTAAAAAAGGAGATTTAATTGCAACTGTAAGAGTTGTACCTAATGAGCAATCTTTAATTAGCGCAAGAGGTAGAGTAGACAATGCAAAACTAAGATTAAATAATGCCGAAATTTCTTACGAAAGAACTAAAAACCTTTTTGATAAAGGTGTAGTTGCAAGATCTGAATTCGAAGGTGTAGAATTAACATACAATCAAGCGAAGCAAGATTTAAAAAATGCACAAAACGATTACCAAATTATCAAAAGAGGTTCTGCTGGTTCAGGAGGTTCTGCAAATACAAACATCATGGCACAAATGTCTGGTACAATTTTAGAGATTCCTGTAAAAGAAGGAGATCAAGTAATTCAATCAAACAACTTTAATGCAGGTACAACCATTGCATCAATTGCAGATATGAATAAAATGATTTTTGAAGGAAAAGTAGACGAATCTGAAGTTGGTAAATTGATAAAAGGATCTGATATTGAAGTTTCAATTGGCGCAATTGAAGACAAGAAATTTCCAGCAAAATTAAATTTTATTGCACCTAAAGGAACTGAAGAAGGTGGTGCTGTACAGTTTAAAATTAAAGCAGATGTTTCTTTAGACGATGACTTTTTTATTAGAGCTGGTTATAGTGCAAATGCAGATATTGTTTTAGAGAAAAAAGACAGTGTTTTATCTATTAAAGAAGCTTTATTAAGGTTTGATAAAAAAACAGAAGAACCATATGTAGAAGTAAAACAAGCAGATGACACCTATAAAAAAGTAACTGTTAAATTAGGTACTTCAGATGGAGTAAATGTTGAAGTTTTAGAAGGAGTTACAGAAGAAGATCAAATAAAAGTTTGGAACAAAGCATCAAAAAAAGATGATAAAAAAGCCTCCAACTAATTCCTAAAAAAATATATCATATTTATAAAAGAGGAACTTCATTTGAAGTTCCTCTTTTTTTATTGAATTTAAATATAATCTTCTTAAACCTTTTTATTTGCTACACTTGTAACATAGCAAACTAAATATAAACACTTATTTCGTTTATCAGTTTTCATTTTTTTAGCTTCCAACTTCCAATTTTTTATCACCACCAAACCAAAAAGAACTTCTCTATTTCTCCATTCTCTTTTTTAAGCCAACACAAAGGAGAAAATTTTCTTTCTAAATACTCAGTAGATTTTTCTTTAAAATCATCAAAATTGAGCCAATTTACATTCGTGTGAGGAATTAGCAACCAATCTTTTTTATTGGGAATATAAAACTTGCAATATTTAAATTGATGTAATTCTTTGGTATTGATATAAAACCCAATAACACAATTATTATTTAATTCTTTTAAATGGATATTTTTATCTAAAAAAGGGAGAAATAATTGTGCTTTAAAACATACTTGTTGTTCAATTTCACTGGATTTTAAATTGATCGTTTTTAAAAAAGACAAACATTCCTTGGAGTAGAGCAGTGGTAGTTGTTTTTCTTTAAGCTTTTTCAGTTTCTCAATTAACGAATCTTTTCTGTTCGGACCAATAAAATGTTCAATTTCTAAAGTCCCAATCGAAGCATCATATAAATAGAATTTATAAATAACTTCTAAATGAATAGGTTTGCCGTTATTTAATAAAATACAATCCAATTCTCCTAGAGTTCTTTTTTCTTGCTGAATTTGGATGTTTTCTGCGAGAATTTCTAAATTATTTTCTTGTGAGATTTGGAAAGAAACAAAACGCTCAATATATTTTCCAAGCCGTAGTTTATCGTTAATTTCAATATTTATTTTTACTGATGTATTTTCAATATAAAATTGGCGTAATCCATAAACAGCAGTATCCGTCCACAAACTACTTGTTTGTAGAAAACCATCATATCTATTCTGAATTTTTGTTGTTTTTTGGTGCATTTCAAATTCGAAGTTACAAATCTATTTTGTAATTTAGACACCTAAAAACTTTATAAAATGCAAATAGAAAAATCTACGCTCCAATATCTAGAAAACTTAAAAAAGAATAACGATAGAGATTGGTTTGCAGATCATAAAGAAACCTATTTAAAAGCTCAGCAAAATGCTAAGGATGTATTTGCAGAAATTCTTTTAAACCTTCAAAAACACGACGAAATAGAGAAATCTAAAATGATGCGTATTTATAGAGATGTTCGTTTTTCTAAAGATAAAACTCCTTACAAGCCTCATTTTGCAAACTCCTATTCAAGATTAGGAAAAGAATTAAGAGGTGGTTATTTTTTAAGAATTAGACCTGGAGAATCATTTTTAGCGGGCGGATTTTGGGAGCCCAACAAAGAAGATTTATTTAGAATACGTAAAGAAATAGAGTTAGATGCTTCCGAAATTAAAGATATTTTAGAAGAGAAGAATTACAAAAAATATTTTGGTGGCAAATTCGAAAGTTTTAGTGAATTAAAAACAGCTCCAAGAGGATTTGATAAGGAACATCCAGATGTAGATTTGTTGCGTAAAAAAGGATTTATTGCTACAAGAAATTTTACGGATAAAGAAGTTTTGTCTCCTAATTTTGTGCAAGAAGTAGACAAAAGTTACAGAGCTTTACGTCCGTTTTTTAATTTATTTAGCGATATTTTAACCACAAATTTAAACGGAGAACGAATTATATAAAATTTGAGTACAAAATTTATTAGAACGATTGTTTCAGTTTTAAACAACTTATTCTATCACAGAAATCACATCATAAATTACATTTTGTAACTTATATTCATTTTCTGGAAAGCTTTTCATTATTTGCAAACCTTGATAAGAAGTCAACAGATAATTTGCATATTGTTTACTAGACTTACTGTTATTTATGGAACCTAAATTTTGTCCTCTTTTTACAATATCTTCAAATAAATCTACTAAATATACTTGTTGATTATTTACCAACCTACTAATTAGAGGTTCTTTGTTCTTAATTTCAGAAATATAATTTGGAATTAAATATCCATTAACACTTTCATTGATAGATAGTTCTAAGATTTCTCTAATGGTTTTTAATGGGTTAGTAGAAACCATTATTATTTTTTGAATGTCTCTTCTGTACTTAGTTTCGCAAGAATCAAAACATTCTATAAACAATTCTAATTTACTTCCAAACGTATTATATATACTAGATTTGTTTAAATTACTTACTTCAACAATGTCTTGCATAGAAGTTGCACAATATCCTTTTGAATAAAAAAGAGCGGTTACTTTATTCAAAATTTTTGCTTTACTAAAAGAAGTATTTTTTGACATAGGTTTGAAATAATCATTTCAATATTAATAATAAAGCTAATTTACTAAATTAGTCATAAAATAAACATAAAAAACATAAAGAATACTATTTTATGAAAAGGATATTAACAAAAAGGAGAAAGCCTATTGGAGATTTTTATCAACCTCTCTTTTTAAAACAATAACTGTTATAATTGTAGATAAAGTATCAGCAATTGGAAAAGACCACCAAACTCCATTTACTCCATAATACATAGGCAAAAAATAAGCTAATGGAATTAAGAAAATCCCTTGTTTTAAAAGAGTTAAAAATAATGCTGGAACTGATTTTCCTGCTGCCTGAAAATAAGCAGATCCAATTAACTGCATAGTTACAATTGGTGTAACTAAAAATACAACGAGCATTGCATTTGGAGTTTTTTCTAACAATGTTGCATCGTTTGTAAATACCCAGATAATTTGTTCTTTAAAAATTACAATTCCAATAAAAATGATAGTTCCTATAATTGAACCAAAATAAATAGACTTTTTAATGGTTTCTTTAACTCTGTCGTTTTTTGCTGCACCAATATTAAAACCAGCAACTGGTAAAAACCCTTGCGAAACTCCTAAAACTGGAGATAATGCGAACATCATTACTCTGTTTATAATTCCGAAAACGGCTATTGAAATTTCGCCTCCGTACGTAAAAAGCGAATAATTTAAAACAATCATTAAAACACTAATGGCTCCTTGTCTTACCACAGAAACTCCACCCAATTCAACAATTTCTCGAACAATTTTAAAATCTAATTTAAAATTTTTAGGAATTATTTTTAATTCACTTTTAGAAGATAAAAAGAAATACAGAATATATAAACCACAACTGGCATAGGCAATTGAAGTTGCTAAACCAGCACCCCACATTCCCCAATCAAAAACTTTTATAAATACAATATCTAGTAAAATGTTTAAAACTGCAGGAATCATCATTGCATACATTGCAAACTTTGGTTTTCCTTCTGCTCTAATGGTTGGATTTCCCATCATCGCAAACGCTAAAAATGGTACACCCCAAATAATTACACCAAAATATTCTGATGCAATTGGTAAAATATCTCCTTTTGCACCAAATAAATTCAAAATTGGAACACTAAAAACGTTACCAAGAGTTACAAAAAGAATGGCAAGAATAACCGTTAAACATATTTGATTTCCAAATGTTAAAAATGCTTTTTCACTATTTTCAGCGCCTAAAGCTCTAGATATGATGGAGCTTCCTCCAATTCCAATTCCCATTCCAATTGAAGAAATTAAAAAAGCTATTGGCAATACTACAGTAATTGCAGCAATAGCCAGAACACCAATCCATTGTCCAACAAAAATGGTATCAATAATCATATTTAGTGACATTACAAGAATTCCAATAGTTGCAGGAACAGCTTGTTTTATCAATAATTTACTAATTTTTTCAGTACCTAATTCGTTTGCTAGTTTTGCCATAAGATGTTGCAAATATCAATATAAATACCAAGTATTTTTAAAATCTAGTATCAATATTTGTTATAGATATATTAAAAATTCTAAGTTTGTAAAAAATTGAATTATGGAGTCCGTTTTTGAATACAAATTAAAAGTAACCTCAGAAGATTTAGATGATTTAAATCACGTTAATAATGTGGTGTATGTAAAATGGATGGATATAGTTGCTTTTGAACATTGGTCTTTTCTAACTAAAGAAAATCCATTAAAACAATATATTTGGGTGGTTTTAAAACATGAAATAGAGTATTTAAAACAGGCTGTTTTAGGTGATGAAATTACAGTAAAAACCTGGGTAGGAGAGACCAGAGGTTTTAAATCGGAACGTTTTATGGAATTTTATAAAAAAAACGAATTATTAGTAAAAGCAAAAACAGTTTGGGGAATGTTAGATGAAAAAACCTATAAACCAGCAAGAATTAGAAAAGATGTTTTAGAGGTGTTATATCCTTCTTAAAAATAAATTCAACATATTAGCAAATTTGTAAGATTTGGTACCTTCTTCATTAGAAAAGATTTTTAAATTAAAAATAGACTTAAGCACAACTTTTTGAAATATTCACTTCAATAAAAGTATCTTTGCAAAATATACTAGAAAGATTTATCATGGCTACATTTTCAGAGTTAGGAATTAAAAAAGAATACCTTCAAGGTTTAAAAGAATTAGGAATTAAAGTTCCTTCAGAAATTCAAGAAAAAGCAATTCCTGTTTTATTAAATTCAAAAACCGATTTTGTAGGTTTAGCGCAAACAGGAACTGGTAAAACTGCTGCTTTTGGTTTGCCAATTTTACATGCTATTGATGCAAGTAAAGATGAAATTCAGGCGTTAATTTTATCTCCTACAAGAGAATTGGTGCAACAAATAAAAAAGCAACTTTTTAAATATACGAAATACTGTAATGATAAAATTTTCTTAGAAGCTGTTTTTGGTGGTGAAAAAATTGATATTCAAATTGGGAAACTAAAGAGAAAAACTCATGTTGTAATTGCAACACCTGGAAGATTAGTTGATTTAATTGAACGTGGAGAAATTGACATTAGTAATATAAAAACCTTAGTTTTAGATGAAGCTGATGAAATGCTTTCTATGGGTTTTAAACAAGACTTAAATAGAATTTTAAAATTTACTACAGGAAAAAGAAATACATGGTTATTTTCTGCAACAATGCCAGATGAAATTCAGCGAATTATAAAAACGTATATGGATTCTAACGCACCAAGAGTTGAAATTAATAGAAACTCTTTAGTGAATGAAAATATAAGTCATCAATATGTTAGAACTTCAATTAAGCAAAAAACAAACGATATTATTTCTTATATCGAAAAAAGAGGAACAGAAAGAGGTATTATTTTTTGTAGAACAAAGCTAGGTGTTCAAAGTTTATACAAACAATTAAAAGACGAAGGTTTTTCAGTAGGAGCTTTAGAAGGCGATATGCAACAAAGAGATCGTGAAAAAGCGATGAGAGCTTTTAAAAATGAAAGTATTCAATATTTAATATCTACAGATGTTTCTGCAAGAGGAATTGATGTAAGAGGTTTGGAGTTTATCATCCACCATCAATTACCAGAACAATTAGAATATTATACGCATAGAAGTGG
Organism: Polaribacter aestuariivivens; assembly: GCF_005885675.1. Taxonomy (GTDB): domain Bacteria; phylum Bacteroidota; class Bacteroidia; order Flavobacteriales; family Flavobacteriaceae; genus Polaribacter; species Polaribacter aestuariivivens. The sequence continues at coordinate 320,901 of NZ_VANR01000002.1, read as the reverse complement.
AAGAACTGCTAGAGCTGGAAAAACAGGAAACTCAATTGCTTTTATTTTACCAAGTGAATTAGAACGTATTCATGAAATTCAAAAAGATTTGAATATAAAATTTACAGAACATAAACTTTAAATGAGTGTAATTTACGTATTAGATATTTTAGGAACCTTTGCATTTGCTATTAGTGGTGCTTTAGTTGCCTTAGATAAAAAATTAGATATTTTTGGAGTAATTATTATTGCTTTTGTAACGGCTGTTGGTGGTGGTATGTTGCGTGATATTTTAATAAATGCTCATCCTATCAACTGGATTGGAGATTTAAATTATTTATACACCATTTTTACTGCTGTATTATTTACTTTTTTGTTCAAAAGCAAAATTGCACACTTAAGTAAAACAATGTTTTTGTTTGATACGATTGGGTTAGGAGTATTTACATTGTTAGGCTTAGAAAAAGGACTTTCTTACAATCTTCATCCAATAATTGCCTTAATTATGGGAATGACTTCAGCCGTTTTTGGAGGTGTTTTAAGAGATGTTTTAACCAATAAAGTACCATTAATTTTCGAGAAAGAAATTTATGCTTCTGCATGTTTAGCGGGTGGTATTATTTATTTGTTAATCTATCAGTTTACGGCAATTCCAGAAAACATAAATTTTATAGTATCTTCATCTGTAGTTATAATTATTAGAGCTGTTGCTGTAAAGTTTAATTTAGAATTACCTAAAATTCAAGATGATTTATTTACCAAAAGTTAACGAATGAAACCATTAGAATTTGAAAATTTTAAAGAGTTTAAAACCATGGTTGGTAAACAATTACCAATTGGAAGTTGGTATATAGTTACTCAAGAAATGATTAATGATTTTGCAAATGCAACTTTAGACAAACAATGGATTCATATTGATGAAAAAAAAGCTCAAACAGCATCTCCTTTTAAAAGTACAATAGCACACGGTTTTATGTCTGTTGCAATGATTTCTAAACTATTAGAAGATTTATTTGTGATCAAAAGTATTAAAATGGGTTTGAATTATGGGTTGAATAAAGTACGTTTTCCAAATCCTGTTCCTGTAAATAGTCAATTAAGAATGCTTGCTGAAGTTAAAGAAATTGAAGATTTAGAAAATAACGGAATTAAAATTACATTTTCTTGCTTGATAGAAATAAAAGGGCAAGAAAAACCAGCTTGTGTTGCGGAGTTTTTATGTGCTTTATACGAATAGTTTTATCAATTACTAAAAAATAATAAAAGCTTATTGATTTAAAATCAATAAGCTTTTTTAATAAAATTATACTAAAGTTATTTTAATATACCATCTGCACTACATTTTTTAGCATACCAAATTAAGAAAATACAAACTACAACAATTAATATTGGCATAATAAAACTAGAAAGTTCTACAGTACTCATTAAGTAAACTTGCTGAATTATTGCACAAATTCCAGAAACTATAAATAAATAATAAGCAATTTTTTTTCTAGCTAATAAAAATATGCAGGCTAAAAAACCGCCAAAAACTGCAAGTGCAAAAAGAGCTGTTAACCAAGCAGGATGTTCTATTAAAAGTTCTGCCTGTTGTTCTGGAGGTAATTCAGCAATCATTTCTTCGGTTACAAATGCTTGAAATAAATAAGCGCTCACTCCCATAAGATTCCAAAGAAGTGCAATAACTCCAATAACCCAAAAAGCAGTACTTGGTTTGTTCGTGTTTGTTGTCATAATAAAAAGTTTAGTTAATTGATTTTAATAAAAGTAATAAAAATAACTTGTGAAATTACAAAATGTAAAGTATATTTGTCATTATATAAAATAAACTTGTCTAATTGTAAAATAAAATAAGATGTCAAAACAAACCATTTGTGAAAGAGAAAGAAGTTATATTGAAAAAATGAACAAATTTCAATTGTCTCATAAATTTAAAAAAGTAGGATACTATTTTACTTTTGGAGTTTTTGGGTTAATGATTATTCAAAAACTTTTTGAAGAACCTTCTTGGATAAAACCTGCATTAAGAGGTTTAATTCTTTTTGGAATGTTGTTAATTTCCGTTTCTAAAGATAAAATAGAAGATGAGTTTATTGAAAGCTTAAGATCTCAATCTTATAGAATTGCCTTCATTTTAGGAATTTTATACGCACTGTTACAGCCTTTTGTTAACTACGCTGTTGGTTTGCTTTTTGATAAAAATGAAACTATGGAGGGTTTTAGCTACTTCCAAGTATTATTTTATATGTTAATTGTGCAGCTTATGGTTTTTTGGCAATTAAAAAGAATGAACAAATAAGATGAAAAATACCTTAAAAGTACAACGTGCCATTTTAAATTTAACGCAAGACGATTTGGCTAAAAAAATTGGTGTTTCCAGGCAAACAATTAATTCTATTGAAAAAAATAGATATGTTCCATCAACAGTTTTAGCTTTAAAGTTATCTGATGTTTTTCAAATACCTGTAAATGAATTTTTTACTTTAGAAAAAGATGATTAAATTATTACTGTTACTCATCTTTTTCATAACTTTTATTATATCAATTTACATTTAATTGATAGAAATTACTGCTTCTTTAAACAATGTTGCTTTCGATTTAAAGAAAGAGTTTTCTAAGCTAATAGCTTTTAATTTAGAGTCGATATATTTTTCTTCTCTATAATTAACTAAAAAAAGAGAGCTTTCTCCTAAAAAGAATTTACGCTCTTCTGCTTTTAATAAAACATCATAATCTCTAACAATATTTGCAGTAAAATCACTTTGAATAGTAAATGAATTTAGTTCTTGCTGAATGGCATCAATTTTATTTTTAATTACAACTCTAGCAGTTTCACTTTCCAGTTTTTTATCTTGTAATTTAATTTTCGCTAATTTTAAATCACCACGTTCTTTTCTTATAAATAAAGGCATACTAAAATTGATACCTGCTTTGTAATTATTGGTATTAAATGAGTTTATTTGATCGCCATTTGGAGATATAAAATTATATTGCAAATCTATTTTTGGCAATAAATTATTCATTTTTAAACGCCTATCTACGTCTAAACTTTTAATTTTATAAGCTAAAGATTTTATTTTAGGATGGTTTTCAATATCAAAATCTTCATTATTAAAAAGCGCAATATTAAAGGTTTTATCTACCGTATTAAAAGTACCTACATCAGGTATTACATTTTCTTTTAATTCAATTGGAGTATTTTCATTCAGCCATAAAAAGTTAGACAATTCTAAAGACGATTTTACTAATTTTATACGTGCTTTTTCTAAATTTAATTTTCTTGTATTTAAAGTAATGCCTGCTTCAAGAGTATCTATAGCTGGTTTATCTCCTTCTTGAAAAGCTCTTTTAGTACTTTCGAATCTTATTTTTGCGTTGTTTAAAAAATCGTTGTAAACAATTTTTTCGTTGTAAGTTTTTAACCAATTGAAATAAGAAATTGCAGCATCGTATAAAATACTGTTAACCATTATTTGCTGATTTTCTTTTGCTTGTTCATTAAAATATTTAGCTTGTTTTAAAGAAGCCATTCTTTGGTTTGTAAGCAAACCTCTTGCAACAGAAACAGAAACTCCAGCACTATATAAACCATCTAATGGAACATTATTTTCTGGGTTTAAAAAAACACCATCATTCTGTTCAAAATTTGCTTTAAATTCAACTCCATACCAAGTTGGTATTTTAAAAGTACCATTTAACTTATTGTAGTATTCTTTTTCTTTGAATTGTTTTTTATCATAATCAACTTCAATTTTAGGATCAAATGCGCCTCTTGCCTTTAATAATTTAGCTTCGCTATTATTTATTATTAAATTGGCTTGTTTTACAATAGGGTGATATGCTTTTACGTAACCTAAATATTCAGAAAGCGTCATTATTGAAACAGCTTCTTCTTGTGCTTTTAAAGATGAAAACGAGATGATGCATAATAAAACAATTAATTTTTTCATTTTAATTATTTTTTAGAATTCGATTTTTCTTTTCCTGAATTTTCTGGTTGATAGTAGTTAGGAGGGAAGCTGTTTAGTTGTCTCCACAATTCAAACCAAATTGGTACATCTTCTAACAATGCAATTGTTCGTGCTCCAGAGCCAACTCTTATGGCTTCTGGCCAAGTATAATCAGTTTCATCTGGTGCAAGTAAAACCCTGTATTTACCATTATCACTTATAAAATTTTCAATAGCCACTACTTTTGCTCCATAAGTTCCGTAAGAAACATTTGGCCAACCAGAGAATACAATTGCAGGCCAACCATCAAATTGTACACGAACTTCTTCACCAATATGTAATAATGGCAAATCTATTGGTCTTACATAGGTTTCAACAGCTAAATCATATTCTTCTGGCATTAAACCTACTAATGATTCGCCTTCTTTAAACGTACCTCCAATACCACCTTTTATGGCTTTGTTGATATATCCATTATGTGGTGCTGTAATGTATAAAAGACTGTTTCTAACTTTATAATTACTGTTTGAATTTTCTAATTTAGATACTTGAGCTTTTGCATCGAAACCACTAGATTCAGCAGTAAACATATCGCTCTGAGCTTTTGAAATTTTATCATTGTAAGTAGCATCAATTCTTGTAAGCTCTAGTTTTGCATTTAAAACTTCATTTTTACTAGCTAATAATTTGTTTTCTTTATTTATTAACTCTGCTTGTGTTTTTTGAAGTTTCAAGTTTTTGTCTTCCACATCTTTTACAGCAAATATTCCTTCTTCTTGAAGTGTTTTTGCACGATTATACTGTTTTTCAGCAATTTTTATATTAATTTTTGCTGCCTCAAACTCAATACTATCACTTTGTACTTTTAATTTAGATTGTAAAAGTTTGTTTTGGGCTTGTTTTAATTTTAGTTTTCTTTCTTGTTTTAAAGCAGTTATTTGTCTGCTTAAAGCTGCTACTTTTCCTTGATAAGCAGTAACTGAAGATGATTTTGCATTAATTTGCTCATTTGTTCTTTCAATTAAACGATCATCAAAATACTCACTTTTTACTTCAGAAATTCTAAGAATTGTATCGCCTTTTTTAACATAATCACCTTCTCTTACAAACCATTCTTCAATTCTTCCAGGAATTTGAGATTGTATTGTTTGTGGTCTTTGATCTGGTGTTAAGGTAGTTACAATACCTTGACCAGAAATGTTTTGAGTCCAAGGTAAAAACAATACGATTATTCCAATAACAGCAAATGCGAATAAAAACTTATTAAAAGATTTGTAATAGTTTTTACTAAAAATACTTTTGCCAGATTTAAATTGAGTTAAATCTACCTTTTTATTTAATTGATTGTTAGAAATATTTAACATAGCTATTAAGTTATAGATTTAATTTCTCCTTTGTCTAAGACAATTGTTTGTTTACACTGTGTTCTCCAACTCTTTTTACTACTTACCACAATTAATGCCCAAGGTCGTTTTTCGTCGGTTAAATAACTAATAATTTTTTTAGTTTCTGTTAAGTTAAATTGATCTAACGGATCTTCTAAAATTAAAATTTTTGGTTGCTTAATAATAGCTCTTGCTAAAATTATTTTTTTACTAATAGTATATGACATTTGTTTCCCTTCAGGATACAATATTGTTTCTAAACCATTAGGTTGTTCTTTTAAAAATTGATTTAAGCCCACAATATCTAATGCCTCAAATATTGTTTTGTCTTCTACAGCTTTGTTACCAAAAACTAAATTGTCTTTTATGGTTCCTTCAAAAGGTGTTTCGTCAGAAAGTGACAAACCTAATTGTGAACGGTAATGGTTTAAGTACAAGCTGTTTAATGATAAATTATTAACATACACATTACCTGAAGTAGGTTCTATAACTCCAGCTATTAAACGTAATAAGCTAGATTTTCCAGCACCACTTTCTCCCATTACTAAAATTCTACTTGATGGATTTAGAGTTAAAGAAATATCTTTTAAGATGTGTTTTTTTCTCTGTTTTACGTGGTATGAAACCATATCTAATTCAACTGTTAAACCGTCTTTAAACAATGGTTTTTCTCCTTCTTGGTTTTCTAGTTTTTTATCTACAACTTGTCCTATTTTTTCAATAGAAGTTAATACATCGTAAAAAGATTCTAAACCAATGATTAGTTTTTCTACAGATTGTATAACTAATAAAATAATAATTTCAGCAGCAACAAACTGACCAATATTCATTTCTTGATTTAAAACCAATGCTCCACCAATTAATAGCAAACTAGCTGTTACAATTACCTTAAAACCAATCATTTGAGAAAACTGCAAAATTAAAATCTTGAAATGTTTTTCTCTAGACTCTAAGTATTTATTTACCAATATGTCATTTTTTTGAACAGCTAAACTGGTGTTTCCTGAAAGTTTAAAACTAACAACTGTTCTTGCTATTTCCTGAATCCAATGTGCTACTTTATATTTGTTTTTAGATTCTAATAAACTCGTTTCTAATCCTTTTTGAGCTGTAAATTTAAAAACTACATAAATTAATAATAGTAATAAAATCCCAAAAATGATAAAAAATGGATGATAGAATGACAGCAATATTAAAGCAAATACAATTTGTAATAAGGCTGTTGGTACATCAATTAAAAGTTTCGACAATCCTTTTTGAATGGTTAAAGTATCAAAAAAACGATTTGCCAATTCTGGTGGATAATAGTTTCGCAATTCGTTCATTTTAATTTTTGGAAAACGATAACTCAATTCAAAAGAAGCTCTCGTAAAAATTCGTTGTTGAATTGTTTCTATAATTCTTAATTGCATAAGTTGTAATGCTCCAGAAAAAATAACTCCAATAGTTACTAAAACCACCAAAACTACCCATGAGGTTGATACTTGTGCACCTTGTATTAAGTTTATAATTGCTTGAATACCTAATGGTAACGAAAGTGCTACAATACCTCCAAAAATTGCATAATAAAATATTTGAAAAATATCTTTTTTTTCTAATTGTAAAAGACCAATAAATCTTTCCCAAGGTGTTAGTTGTTTATTTTTCATGCTTATTTTAAATTGCTTTTAGCTAATTGTATAAAAAATTTTGTTGGTGTATTATCATCATCACAACTTGTAATTGAAGGAAAATGCTCTTGTAAAAAGTGTTGGTGTAAGCCACCTTCTAATATTGTACTGGCTAAACTTAATCCAAAAGTGAAATCTGGTTTTACAGCTAAAATCATTTCATTCAATCTAGAAATTAATCTTTTATAAATTTCGAAATATCCTTGTTTATTTTCTAAATCTACTTCTTTTGTAAAAAATGATTTTGAACTTTCATTTACAATAATTTTATATAAAATAGTTTCATTTATATGAGAAAAATTACTGTCTTCTTCTACCTTTCTTGTAACAATAGTAATTGCTTTTTCTAGTTTTTCATCAGAGTTAGAAATACTAAATGTTTCTAAAACTAGTTGGTACTCTAACCAAGCCCAATACCAAGAAGATAAATAGAGTAGTAGTTTGTGTTTACTTTCGAAATACCTATAAATGGAACTTTCATTAGACCCAATTTTTGTTCCTAATTTTTTAAAGGTAAAGTTTTCAAAACCAATTTCATTAATTAATAAGATACTATTTTCTACTATACGTTTTCCTAAGTTTGAAGTTTCTGGATCTTTGATAAAAGTTTTATCAGGAACAGAAATTTTTAAAACAGATAATAAATCTTTCATATTAAAATATTTATCTGCAAATATAATAGCAATACTATTATAAAAAGATACATTACTCGTTTTTTTTTGAAAACTTTAGTATTTAAAAAATAAATATACTAAAAAAAGCCTTTCAATTAAGAAAGGCTTTCAATTCAAATATTAACAAAGTTAATTCAATTTCTATTCTTTATGAAAATATACAGCAGAAGCTTTTGATAATGAAGCATTGTAAGAAGGAGTTAAATTTCCTCCACTTCCAATGTTACTAAAAGCTAATATTCTTCCTCCACCATTACCAGCTTCAGCAATAAATACAGTTTTAGCATCATTATCGTAAGCTACATCAACAGGATTACCTAATAATGTGTTTGAACCAGCAACTCTTACTTGTTCAGATAAAGCTAAAGTTTCAGCATTAGCAGTATTGTTAAAGTTTGCTGTAAAATTATTAATTAAATGAAAACCACCATCATCTTGTCCGTTAGCAGCATCACCAATATCTGTTAAAATCATTAAATCTGCAGCCGCATCATAAGTTAAACCATGAGTTCTTACAATACCTTCTACAAAAATAGATTTTGTTGCAGATAATGTTGTGTTAGAAGTATTATTTAAAAAATTTCTAAACACTGCTAATTTGTTTGTGGTATCTTCAATTGCGTATAAATCATTTCCAATAAATACAATTCCCCATAATTTAAAATTTGTTGTAATTGTATTTCTTAATGTAAAATTTCCTCCATTATTAGTGTAGATAAAAAGTTTACCATCTTTTGTAGCGCTATCACCATCAACATCTGCATTATCAGCCACTACATACATATTACCATTTACAGCAATTTCTCTAGGACTTTGCATATCTAAAGTTCCTGTAACACTTGCTGCAACAGTAGTTGAAGTTGCGAATGAAGTAATATTAGCATAACCTTCTACACCAAATGTACTTCTTGAAGCTTGTACTACTAAATCTTGATTTGCATCATAATAAATACCATCTGCAGCAGAAATTGGAGTAGTTAAAGTTGCTTTACCAACACTGTTTAGGTTAATTACATTGTACATGTTCACATTACCATCATTATTATTTGATGTAAATAATATTTTCGTATCTAATTTGGCTTCAACATCATTGTCGTTATTTGAACATGATGCTAATGTTAATGTCGCAGCACAAAAAAGTGCCATTACTTTTAAAGTTTTCATAATTGTTTAATTTTAGTTATTTGAAATACATACGAGAAAACTGAACAGTTGGTTTTTTAAATTTCATTTTTTTTAAAAAAAATATTTTAAGAAAAAAAATCAAGCAAACGTTTAATTTGAAAAATAATTAAATTTTTATTACTTTTGTAAAGTGTAAAGCGCTCTTTCTTAAAATACTTTGTAGTAAAAAACTCAGTTTTTTGGATATATTTCCAACTTCACACAAACTCTTATATAAAAATCTATTTATAATTTAATGGCAAAATCACAACAAACATTTAGTAAAAGTGAAAAAGAAAAGAAACGTTTAAAAAAACGTGCTGAGAAAAAGAAAAAAATGGAGGCTAGAAAAGCTGACAAAGAAGCAAATGGAACAGATGGAATTCAGTTTGCTTATGTTGATCATAATGGTAATTTAACTGATACTCCACCAGATCCAGAATTGAAAGTTGAATATGAGTTAGAAGATATTCAAATTTCAGTAACTAAAAAAGAAGACCTACCTGAAGAAGACCCAGTAAGAAAAGGGAAAGTTTCTTTTTTTGATAGCTCAAAAGGATTTGGTTTTATCATCGATACAGAAAATAACGAAAAATATTTTACACACGTTAGTGGTTTAATTGACGAAATTGGAGAAAACGACAAGGTTTCTTTTGAATTAGAAAAAGGAATGCGTGGTATGAATGCTGTTAAAGTGAAAAAAATATAATTTTAACTTCTTTCAATATTTTTTAAAAAACCTTCAATTATGAAGGTTTTTTTTTATGAATACAAAATAGGTAGTTTTAATACATTGTAACTATATAAATGATGTAAATTTGTAAAATTTATATGATACAAATACTATTTTTATGAATATAATTAAAAGTCTTTTTTTAATATTTATTTTTTGTGTAAGCCAATTTTCTATTGCTCAAATTACAGGTAAAATTGTAGATAATGATGACAACTTTCCTTTAGAATATGCAACTGCGGCATTATATGACCAAACAAGTAAAAAATTAATAAATGGTGTAATTACAAATAGTAAAGGTGTTTTTTCAATAGATAATGTTCTACCAGGAACATATTATTTAGAAGCTTCTTTTATTGGATACCAGTTAAAAACAATTAGTCCAATTACAATTGCCAAAAAAGGAGAAAAAAAAGATATTGGAATTATAAAAGTTGTTTTAGGCTCTGGAAACCAATTAAATGAAATAGTTTTAAAAACAGAAAAACAAACAGTATCACATAAGATTGATAGGCAAGTATTTGACACAAAAAAATATCAAAGTTCTATAGGAGGAAATGCCATAGATGTTATTAAAAATTTACCTTCAATTACCACAAATGCATTGGGTGAAATAAGTGTTAGAGGTAGCAATGGTTTTACGGTTTTAATTAATGGTAAACCAACTCAAGGTGATCCAAATTCTATTTTAGCACAATTACCAGCAAATGCATTGCAAAATGTAGAATTAATTACAGCTCCTTCAGCAAAATACGATCCAGAGGGTAAAGGTGGTATTTTAAACATTATTACAAAAAAAGGTGCTACAAATGGTACTTTCGCTCAAATAAACATTCGTGGTGGATTTCCATCAATTGAAGATTACGATACGCAAGTTCCTGCAAAAAGATACGGAATTGATGCAACTGTAAACAAAAGAACCAATAATTGGAACTTTTCTTTCGGTGCAAGTTATCAAAGAAATGATATTACTGGAAGAAGAGAAGGAGATATGTTTATTATAAACACACCAGAAAACAAAACTACTTTTTTACCTTCTGATGGTGAACGCAGTTTTGATGAAGTTACTTATAACGGACGTTTTAATGTAGATTTCACTCCAAACGAAAATGATAACTTTTCTTTAGGATTGTTTGCAGGTAAAAGAACTAAAGAACGTTTAGCAGATATTGTTTACAACAATTCTGCAGTTTCACCAATAGGAAGTAATAATTTGTTATATGAATTTACCTATTTCAATCACAATTTAAGAGTTAGAAAAGGTGATTTTGTTCTAGGAAGTTTTGATTATTCACACAAATTTGATAATGATTCAAAAATTTCAACTTCTATTTTACATGAATATACTTTTTTAGGAGGACCAACAGAAAATGATAATTTAGGTGAACCCAATAGAAATATCGTATATCAAAGAGAGTTTAATACCAATGACAATCCTTTGTACGGAACTCGTTTTAATCTAGATTATTTGTGGAAACCTTTTGAGTTTGGAGCTTTAGAAACTGGTTACCAATTCAGAAACTTAGATCATACAGGTAAATTTGTGTATGAAAGAGATGGAAACTTAGTTCCAGAATTTTCAAGTGATGTGAGTTTAAAAAGAGTAATTCATTCTGGTTACGCACAAATTACCGGTTCAAAAAGTAAATGGGATTATGCAGCTGGTTTGCGTTTAGAATCTATGGATAGAAGTTATAAAGAAGCATTACAAAGTGAAACTACAGAAAATATTTATGATTACAATTTCGTAAAATTATTCCCATCAGCTTCAATTCAATATAAAATTGATGAGAAAACAAACATAAAAACAGCATATAGTAAAAGAGTAGAAAGAACCACTACTTTTAAAATGAATAGTTTTGCAGAACGTGAACACTCTGAAGTGTTTGAGCAAGGTGATAATACATTATTACCAGAATTTATAGATTTGGTAGAATTAGGAGTCACTAAAAAACTTAAGGGTGGAAATTCTATTTATGCAACAGCTTACTACAGGCATACAGAAAATGTTATAAATAGAGTGAATACTTTGGCCTATGAAAGTAATGGCGCTGTTTTAGACAGTATTATTAACAGGGTGTATTCTAATGTTGGTAAAAGTAACGCAATTGGTTTAGAAATTGGTGCAAACATAAAACCAACTAAAAACTGGACCAACTTTATTGGTGCAAATATTTACAATTATGCAATAGATGGGGTTTTAAATTTTAAGCATAGAGATGGAGTTGAAAGAAATTATGATATCAATACAAATGCTACTATTTATTCTATCAATTTAAATTCCACTTATACTTTTTGGGAAAATGCATCTTTACAGTTTACTTTTAATTATTTATCAGATAGAAATACAGCAATGGGTGAAGATTCGCGTTTTTACTCACCAAATTTAACTTTTAGAAAAACGTTTCTAGAAGATAAATTAACAGCAACTTTGCAGTGGCAAAATATGGATATGGGTTTATTAAATACCAATGAACAACGAATTACAACATCAAGACAAAATCAGTTTTTTACAACCACAAATTATAGGTATGAAGTAGATATGATATCTTTAAATTTATCTTATGTATTTAATACCACTAAAAACAAATCGAAATTTATTGATAGTGAATTTGGAAAAAGAGAGTTTTAAAGCAGAAACTATTGAGCTAAAAAAAATCCTTCAAACTTATATTTGAAGGATTTTTTTTATAATTATAAGAATGTATTTATTTCTTTCCTTTTGCACATAAATTTAGATAATCTTACGAATTGTAAAATTCCATACTTTCAATAATTAATTCTTCAGCAACTTTGCAATCTAATTGATGATTTTCAAAATCGTTTAAAAGCACAAAATTTACTTGCCCGTTTACATTTTTCTTATCATGTTTTAATAAATCTATGATGCTACCAAAATCTTCTTTCAAAAGAGTGGTTTTATCATATATTGATAAGATTACGTTTTTTACTTCATTCACTTTCTTTATTTTGAAACCTAATAACTTATTAGAAATATAACTTTCACAAACCATACCTATAGCAATGGCCTCACCATGAGTTAGGTTTTCTTTATCTTCAGATTCTAAATAAAAAGATTCAATAGCATGCCCTAAAGTATGTCCGAAATTTAAAATTTTACGTAAGCTTTTTTCTTTTGGATCTTGTAATACAACTTCATTTTTAATTTCTATAGATCTAAAAATTAAATCAGCAATTTGTAAACCTTTATTTTCTTTAATTTGGTTAAATAATTTAATATCGTAAGTGATTCCGTATTTTATAATTTCAGCAGTTCCAGATTTAATTTCACGCTCAGAAACTGTAGTCAAATAATCTGTATCAACAAGCACCATTTCTGGATTTGCAAACAAACCAATTTGGTTTTTCAAAACACCTAAATCAACACCTGTTTTTCCACCAACAGAAGCATCTACCATAGAAAGTAAAGTAGTAGGAATATTTACAAAGTCAATACCACGTTTAAAACAAGAAGCCACAAAACCACCTAAATCTGTAATAACACCACCACCTAAAGTAATTAACAAGCTTTTTCTATCACCACCTAATTCCGTAATCGCATTCCAAACTCCAATACAGGTTTCTAAGTTTTTATTAATTTCTCCAGACTCAATTTCTATAACTTCAATTGCTTTGTCTGTAATTAATTTCGAAATAAATTTTGGATAACAGTGCTCAAAAGTATTCTCATCTACCAAAATAAAAATAGTAGAATAATTTTTTTGTACAATTAAGTTTGATAGCGATTCATACGCTTTCTCTTGAAAATGAACTGGATAGCTTACTGCTTGAATGGATTTCATCTTGTAAATATTAAAAGTGCAAATTAAGTAGAAAATATTGAATTATTTATTGTCTTAGAGTATATTTGTTCTCAATATAAATCATGCTTAATGAAACTTTTCGATAACACTAAAGTTGCTTTTGCTCTTAAGACAGACTCTCAATTAGAAAGAGCCTATTTCCTTTTTAGAATGATTCAAAACCAGCCAATGGTAAAAATTGGTAGTGCAGTTACTAATTTTGCACTAAAAGTTCATTTACCTGTAGAGGGTTTAATACGTTCTACTGTTTTTGATCATTTTTGTGGTGGTGTAACAGAAGAAGATTGTTTACCAATTATTGACAATATGTATAATAATGGTAATGTGCATAGTGTTTTAGATTATTCTGTAGAAGGGCAAGATAAAGAAGCTAGTTTTGATGGTGCTTTAGAAAAAATAGTAAAAATTATTAATTTTTGCGAAGAAAAAAAATCCATTCCTTTTGCAGTTTTTAAACCAACTGGTTTTGGACGTTTTGCTTTATATCAAAAAATTTCTGAAGGAAAAGAGTTAACACCAAAAGAAACTGAAGAGTGGAATAGAGTAGTAGCACGCTATCACAAAGTATGTAAAATAGCGTTAGAAAAAGATGTTCCATTATTAATTGATGCAGAAGAAAGTTGGATGCAAAAAGCTGCAGATGATCTTATTGAAGATTTAATGGAAACTTATAATAAAGAAAAAGCAATTGTATTTAATACCCTACAAATGTATAGGCATGATAGACTTGAGTATTTAAAAGAGTTGCATCAAAAAGCACATCAAAAAGGATTTCATATTGGAATGAAGGTAGTAAGAGGTGCTTACATGGAAAAAGAAAGAGAAAGAGCTGAAGAAAAAGGATATCCATCACCAATATGTGAAAACAAACAAGCTACAGATATTAATTATGACAAGGCTATAGAGTATATGATGGAGCACCCAAAAATGGCATTATTTGCAGGTACTCACAATGAGCAAAGTTCATACCTAGTTATGGACTTAGCAAAACAATACAACATAAAAAAAGACGATAAAAGACTTTGGTTTGGTCAATTATTTGGTATGAGTGATCATATAAGCTACAATTTAGCCAATGAAAATTACAATGTTGCAAAATACTTACCATTTGGACCTGTTAGAGATGTAATGCCATATTTAATAAGACGAGCAGAAGAAAACACTTCAGTTGCAGGTCAAACAAGTAGAGAGTTAAACCTCTTAAAAACAGAAAGAAAACGTCGTAAGTTGTAATGAAAACTGTCGAAGAAATTAAAATACTGCTTCATAAAAATAAATTGCGATTGCATCAAGAATTACTGCAAAGCAAAGAAGCAATGCATTTAATTAGAAAAGCAACACATTCACACCTAACAGAAGAAGAAAAACTAAAAATTAGAATACAAATGTTAGATATTTGTAAAGCTATACCAGCTTTTACAGTATTTATGCTTCCTGGAGGCGCGCTTTTATTACCTCTTTTAATCAAATTAATTCCAGATATTTTACCCTCTGCCTTTAGAGACGATCCACCTGTAAAAAAAGAGTAATTTTTTTTATTTAGGGCGTTACCTTTCAGGTCGTGCTTTCCATTTCAAGTCCTCGTTCGTAAACTCACTGTGGGCTTTCCATTTCAATCACTAACGCACATTTTTAGCAACTTTCTTCAAACTAAAAAAATAATCGAAAGTTTACAAACCAACACGAAGCGCAAAAATCTAAACTAATAAAAACTTAGTCTTGCTTTAAAAACAAAAAATAAACAAAAAGAAACCTTATAAATTACTTAGAAACAACTACTTTTGCACGAAATTTAAGAAAGTACAAATGCAATCAATAAGAAACATCGCAATTATTGCCCACGTAGATCATGGTAAAACAACCTTGGTAGACAAAATTATAGATCAAGCAAAGGTTTTAGACGATCGTAAAGAACGTACAGATTTATTGTTAGATAATAACGATTTAGAACGTGAAAGAGGTATTACAATTCTATCTAAAAACGTATCTGTAACCTATAAAAACACAAAAATTAACGTAATTGACACACCAGGTCACGCCGATTTTGGAGGAGAAGTAGAACGAGTGTTAAAAATGGCTGATGGTGTTTTATTGTTAGTAGATGCTTTTGAAGGTCCAATGCCGCAAACACGTTTTGTATTAGGTAAAGCCTTAGAATTAGGATTAACACCAATAGTTGTTGTAAATAAAGTAGATAAAGAAAACTGTACACCAGATTTAGTGCACGAAAAAGTTTTCGATTTAATGTTTGCATTAGAAGCAACAGAAGAACAATTAGATTTTACAACAATTTACGGTTCTGCAAAAAACAATTGGATGAGTACAGACTGGAAAAACGAAACTGATAATATCATTCCATTATTAGACGCAGTTTTAGAGTCTATTCCAGAAACAAAATACAACGAAGGTACACCACAAATGCAAATTACCTCTTTAGATTTTTCTTCTTTTACAGGTAGAATTGCAATAGGACGTGTATTTCGTGGAGATTTAGAAGTAAATAAAGACTATATGCTTTGTAAAGCAGATGGTTCAACCAAAAAAGTAAGAATTAAAGAGTTGCATGTATTCGAAGGAATGGGTAAAGCTCAAGTAGATAAAGTTCCTTGTGGAGATATTTGTGCAATAACAGGTATTGAAGGTTTTGAAATTGGAGATACTATTGCCGATTTAGAAAATCCAGAGCCTTTACCAAGAACAGAAATTGATCAGCCAACAATGAGTATGTTGTTCACCATTAATAACTCTCCATTTTTTGGTAAAGAAGGTAAATATGTTACTTCACGTCACTTAAGGGATCGTTTATTTAAAGAATTAGAAAAAAATCTAGCATTAAAAGTAGAAACTACAGATTCTGAAGACAAATTTAACGTGTATGGTCGTGGAGTTTTACACTTATCTGTTTTAATTGAAACAATGCGTAGAGAAGGTTACGAATTACAAGTGGGAAGACCACAAGTAATCATAAAAGACATAGATGGTGTAAAATCTGAGCCTTATGAGACTTTATCTATTGATGTTCCTGAAGATGTTGCTTCAAAAGCAGTAAACTTAGTTTCTTTACGTAAAGGAGATTTAATGGTTATGGAGCCAAAAGGAGATTTACAACATTTAGAGTTTGTTATTCCTTCACGTGGATTAATAGGTTTAAGAAATAAAATTTTAACAGCCACTTCTGGTCAGGCAATTATAAATCACCGTTTTTCTGAATACGGACCATACAAAGGCGATTTTACAGAGGAAGTTAAAGGAGCTATCATTTCTTCAGCAGCAGGTAAAGCAACTGCATATGCACTAGATCGCTTGCAAGATAGAGGACGTTTTTTTATTGATGTAAATCAAGAAATTTATATTGGTCAAGTAATTGGAGAAAACTCAAAAGCAGAAGATTTAGCAGTAAATTTAATTAAAGGAAAACAATTAACAAACATGCGTAAATCTGGTACTGATGACGCTATGAAAATTGCTCCTAAGGTAGATTTTTCTTTAGAAGAAAACATGGAATACATCAAAGCAGATGAGTATTTAGAAGTTACTCCAGAAAGCTTACGTATGCGTAAGATTAACTTTAGACCATAAATTTATTTCTAATTTAAGCAAAAATTTATATTTTAAAAAAAAGCTCAAGATTTATTTCTTGAGCTTTTTTTTATTTTTTAATAATCAATTCTACGTCTTATTTTTGATATTCATCAAATGTACCATCGTCATAAAAAACAACAATTCGCTGTATCTTCTTTCCTGAAACTTTTTCAGAATCTTCAAATAATGATGGGGTAGCAGTAGTTTCAGAAATCTTATTTTTAGGGTACATACCTTTTCCGTTCAATAACCAATGTATATCAACATCAGAAAATTCTGATGTTACTTTCAAAACAAAATCTAAACTTGGTTTATTTCTTCCAGATAAAATGTGAGAAATACTAGAACGCTGTACACCAATTTTATCTGCAAAAGTAGATGCAGACAATTCGTGAGTTTCCATTACTTTTTTTAATCTTTCCGTAAATGCTGTTATGTTTACCATTGTAATATTATTGATTGTTACAAATGTAAAACATCTGTAATTATTAACAATGAAAATTATTACTTACTTTTAATTAGTATGTTTTTTAACATAAATAAAAAGTTTAGGTGATATAATTTAATTAATTGAAAACAAGTTAATTAAATGCTTTAAATAGTTTTTAATTATGCTTTATATCTAATGGTTTTTAAAGAATATAAATACACAAGTTTAAAATTTACAAATGTGATGTATTTGAATTAAAAAGTGTTTTACATTTGTAACATGTTTACATTTTACAATTGTAACTTTTAGTTTGATGACAATTGTAAATGATTTACTTTTACAAAGAATTTTGTAATAAGCGTATGAACATATTAACACCTGATTTTTTAGCATCCATTTACCAAAAAGAAAAAGAAAGCACATTACATGGAAAATGGATAACTTACAAAGACATCGAAAATCTTTTTAAAAAATATCAATTAGTTTTTGATGTTTCACAAATTGGAACTTCAGAAGAAAACAGACCTATCAATCAATTAAAAATTGGTAAAGGACCTAAAAAAATTCTACTTTGGTCTCAAATGCATGGAAATGAAAGTACAGGAACCAAGGCATTATTTGATATATTCAATTGTTTTTTAAATAGCACCAAACAAGAACTCACTACAATTTTAAAGGAGTGCACTTTAGTTTTTATTCCAATGTTAAATCCTGATGGAGCACAAGCTTACACTCGCGTAAACGCTAACGATATAGATTTAAATAGAGATGCTGTTGATAAAAAAGCCAAAGAAAGTAAACTGCTAAGGAATATTTTAGAAGATTTCAATCCAGAATTTTGTTTCAATTTACACGACCAAAGAACCATTTTTAATGTAGAAGGTACTAATAATCCAGCAACAATATCTTTTTTAGCACCATCAGAAGAAAAAACACGTGTTTTAACAACAGGAAGAAAAACGACCATGAATGTAATTGTAGCTATGAATAAAATGCTACAAAACATAATACCTAATTTTGTTGGAAGATATACAGATGAGTTTTATCCTACAGCTACTGGTGATAATTTTCAAAAACTAGGTTACAATACCATTTTAATTGAATCTGGACACTATCCTAATGATTATCAAAGAGAAGAAAGTAGAAAATTTACATTCTTTTCTATTCTACAAGGTGTTTATCATATTGCTACAGCTTCAAATTTTACTGATTATGAAGACTATTTTTCAATACCCAATAATGATAAAATTTTCTTTGATGTAATACATAGATTTCCAAATTCTAAAAACGATGTCGCGTATCAATATAAAGATGAAATTATAAATAATAAGTTAGTTTCAAAATTGATAAAAATAGAAGAAGATAGCTTAAAAGGTAAAATAGGACACAACGAAATCGTTTTCGAAAGTTAAATTTTTTGGATATTTCTCAGTTTTTATATTGTTCAATTAAATTTAATTCATAAATTTGTAATGTTAATTGAATAATATACAAATTATGAAAAAATTTATTTTAGATGAAATCGATCATCAAATATTAGATATCTTAATAGAAAATGCAAGAACTCCATTTACAGACATTGCAAAACAGTTATTAGTATCTGCAGGAACAATTCATGTTCGTGTTAAAAAGATGGAAGACGAAGGTATTATTCAAGGCTCTACATTAACGTTAAATTATGAGAAAATGGGATATTCCTTTATAGCTCATGTAGGCGTTTTTTTAGAAAAAACTTCTATGACACAATCAGTAATAGAAAACTTGAGAAAAATACCAAACGTTACAGTTGCATATGTAACTGCGGGGAAATATAATATCTTCTGTAAAGTTAGAGCAAAAGGCACTAATGATGCAAAAGACATTATTTATGAAATAGATGACATTCCTGGTGTAAATAGAACAGAAACCATGATTGCTTTAGAAGAAAGTATTAATGATAAAAAGAGAATGATGCATGCAATTTTTAAAGAATTGTAATATTATTTCAAAATAAAAGTAGTTAAAAAAAATCCTTATCAATTAAAATGATAAGGATTTTTTTATGGATTTTACTTTCGAAGTAGTAAGTTTGTTAAAACTCCGAAACTTAAAATACATGTCTAATAAAATTAAATTTACCACAAATGCTATTTCAAATGAGCAACTATTGTATTTGTACAAAAGCATGTTAAAACCTCGTTTGATAGAAGAAAAAATGTTAATTCTTTTAAGACAAGGTAAAATATCTAAATGGTTTTCAGGTATTGGGCAAGAAGCCATTTCTGTTGGTGTAACAGCAGCTTTGTATGATGATGAATATATTTTACCAATGCATAGAAACTTAGGAGTTTTTACAACTAGAAAAATCCCTTTAAAAAGACTTTTTTCTCAGTGGCAAGGTAAAATGAATGGATTTACAAAAGGTAGAGATCGTAGTTTTCATTTCGGAACTCAAGAATATCATATTGTAGGTATGATTTCACATTTAGGGCCACAATTAGGTATTGCTGATGGTATTGCTTTAGCAAATAAATTAAAGGGCAATAGCAAAATTTGTGCTGTTTTTACAGGTGAAGGTGGTACAAGTGAAGGTGATTTTCATGAAGCATTAAATGTAGCTGCAGTATGGAGCTTACCAGTTTTATTTTGTGTAGAAAATAATGGATATGGTTTATCTACACCTACTTCAGAGCAGTTTAACTGTAAAAATATTGCCGATAAAGGAATTGGTTACGGAATGGAAAGCTATATTATTGACGGTAATAACATTATTGAGGTTTTTGCAAAGGTTACTGAAATTGCAGAAAGTATTCGTAAAAAACCAAGACCAATTTTATTAGAGTTTAAAACTTTTAGAATGCGTGGTCATGAAGAGGCTAGTGGAACAAAATACGTACCTCAAGAAGATTTAGATTTTTGGGCAAGTAAAGACCCTCTAGAAAATTTTCAAATGTTTTTAAAGGAAGAAAAAATACTGACTGAAGAAATTGAGTTGGTTTATAAAGAAGAAATCATTCATGAAATCAATCAAGATTTAGAAGAAGCTTATGCAGAAGAAAATATTATTTCTACTAAAAACTTAGAATTAAATGACGTTTATAAACATCATCAATTCAAATTAATAGCCCCATCAGAAAATAAAAACAACATACGTTTTATTGATGCTGTTTCTCAAGGTTTGCAACAGTCTATGGAAAAGCACGACATTTTGGTAATTATGGGACAAGATGTTGCAGAATATGGAGGTGTTTTTAAAATTACAGATGGTTTTGTAGAAAAATTTGGGAAAGAACGTGTTAGAAACACTCCTATTTGTGAATCTGCAATTATTTCTACTGGTTATGGTTTGTCTGTAAACGGTATGAAAGCAGTTGTTGAAATGCAATTTGCAGATTTTGTTTCCTCAGGTTTTAATCCAATTGTAAACTTATTAGCAAAATCTCATTATCGTTGGCAAGAAAACGCAGATGTTGTAGTAAGAATGCCATGTGGAGCAGGAGTAGGAGCTGGTCCTTTTCATAGCCAAACTAATGAAGCTTGGTTTACAAAAACTCCAGGTTTAAAGGTTGTTTATCCAGCCTTTCCACAAGACGCAAAAGGTTTATTAAATGCCGCTATAAATGATCCAAATCCTATTTTATTTTTTGAGCATAAAGCATTATACAGATCTGTTTATCAAGATGTTTCAGAAAATTATTTCACTACAGAAATCGGTAAAGCAGCTGTTTTAAAAGAAGGTACTAAACTAACAATTATTAGTTATGGCGCTGCAATTCATTGGGTTATAGAAGCTTTAAATAATCATGCTACTATTTCTGCAGATGTAATAGATTTACGAACATTACAACCTTTAGATGTTGAAACTATTTATAGTTCCGTAAAAAAGACCGGAAAAGCCATTATTGTTCAAGAAGATTCTCTTTTTGGAGGTATTGCAAGTGATATTTCTGCTTTAATCAATGAAAATTGCTTTGAATATTTAGATGCTCCAGTAAAAAGAATTGGAAGTTTAGATACGCCAATTCCATTTCAAAAAGATTTAGAAAATATATATTTAGCTAAAAATAATTTGATAGAAGAAATCCTAAAAATCTATAATTTTTAATTTTTATTTAGACTAATTATAAATACATTTGCGAAAATTTTATCGTCAAATGAAAATTACAAATAGAAGTCTTCATAGAGATATCGCCTATTTTTATGTAGGTTTATTAATTGCATTCTCACTTTCTGGAATCATATTAAACCACAGGCAAGATTGGTATCCAATGGATTATACTTACGAAAGTAAAGAAGTTACGCTAACATTGCCCAACAACGAACAAGAAATTACAAAAGATTTTTTACAAAATGCTACTAAAAACTTTGAAGCAACTTACGATGGCCATAGAATAAGAAACGGATCATTAAGAGTGTATTTTAAAGGAAATGGAATATTAGATATGAAACTATCTGAAAACAAAGGCGTTTTAGAATTTAAACGTAAAGTTCCAATAATTGGTCATAGCATGTACTTACACAAAACAACTAACAAGTTTTGGATTTGGTATTCAGATATTTTTGGAGCTGCAATGTTAGTCATTGCAATTACAGGTATATTAATTCCTTCAGGTAAAAAAGGCTTTAAAAAAAGAGGCTGGAAATTAGCGTTAGCAGGTTTAATTTTTCCACTTTTATTTTTAATACTATTCCCTTAAAATTTATATATTTAAAAAATAATAATAGTATTTTTTTAAAATGAAAAACAAACAAATCATTCTTAAAAACAGACCAAAAGGTTTTCCTGATGAAAATACTTGGCAGTTAGAAGAACATACAATTCCTGAGTTACAAGAAGGAGAAATTTTAATACAACATCATTACATTTCTTTAGATCCTGCAATGCGTGGTTGGATGAATGATACCAAATCTTACATTCCTCCAGTGGAATTAAATCATGTAATGCGTGCAGGTGCTATTGGTAAAGTTATTAAGAATAACAACAACTCCAATTTCGAAATTGGCGACTGCGTAACAAGTTGGGGTGGTGTGCAACAATATTCCGTTTCAAATGGTGATGGTTGGTTTAAGGTTGATGATAAAAAAGCAACAATGCCCATGTATTTAGGTACTCTTGGAATGCCAGGAATGACAGCCTATTTCGGAATTTTAGAAGTTGGTAAAATAAAAGATGGTGATATTGTTTTGGTTTCTGGAGCTGCAGGTGCTGTAGGTTCAATTGTCGGACAAATTGCAAAAATAAAAGGTTGTAAAGTTATCGGAATTGCTGGTGGAAGTAAAAAATGTGAATATATAAAAAACGAATTAGGTTTTGATGATGCCATTGATTACAAATCAGAAAACATATACTCCGCATTAAAAAAGAAATGTCCTAAAGGTATAGATGTTTATTTTGACAATGTTGGAGGTGTTATTTTAGATGCCGCTTTAAGTAAACTTCGAATGCACGCAAAAGTGGTTATTTGTGGGGCAATTTCTCAATACAACAACAAACATAAAATTAACGGACCCAACAATTACTTATCTTTATTAGTTACAAGATCTACCATGCAAGGTATGGTTGTAATGGATTATACCAAAGATTTTGGAAAAGCAACCAAACAAATGATTACTTGGTTAAAAGACGGTAAATTAAAATCTAAAGAAGATATTTACGAAGGCATTGAAAATTTTCAAGAAACCTACAATCGACTTTTCACTGGAGAAAAAAGCGGTAAATTAGTTTTAAAAGTAATAGAGTAGTGGAGCAAGAACATTATTTTCAGTGTCCTTATTGTTGGGAAGAAATATCTATGATTTTAGATGCAAGCGTTTACCAACAAACCTATATCGAAGATTGTGAAGTTTGTTGCAATCCTATAGAAATTACACCAACTTTTGAAGCAGGAGAATTAATAAGCTTCAATGCTCAATCTATAGAACAATAAGATTATTTTTTTCTTGAAGCCATTTCCAGCTTTCACTACTCGCTGTTTCGTTCCTCAACGAGCTCAAACAAACCGTTCAATCTGGGCTAAACTTGTTGGTAAACTTTACAACATTTTAAAGTGCTATAAGAATATTTATAAATAATTATACTAAAGGATTTTTCCAAGAAAACTTCTCAAATAAAGTAACCCAATTTTCTGGAAAAGAAGCTTTTAAAATTAAGTTCTCTAAAGAAAAAGGATGTATAAATTGTAATATACCAGCATGTAAAAACAAATGAGAGCAATTAAAATTTTCTTCAAACATCACATTATGGTTTTTATCTCCATATTTAGGATCACCAATTAAAGGATGACTAATTTTATTTGTATGCACTCTTAATTGATGCATTCTACCTGTTTTTGGCTTCAATTCAATAAAACTATAACGAGAAGAATCATAAGGTTTTACAGGGATATCTAACGCAATTTGTGCCAATGTTTTTAAATGTGTTAACGCATCTTTATGCACATTTGCATCACGACCTTTAACAGGAGAATCAATTGTTTTTGTTGCAGGTGCAAAACCTCTTACAATACCAAAATACGTTTTTTCAATTTCGTTATTTGTAAATAATTCTTGAAATTTAGAAACGTATTCCTTTTTTTTTGCCAATAAAATAATTCCAGAAGTTTTTCTATCTAACCTATGAATTGGATAAGTTTTATAGCCTTTTTCCTTTTCAATTTCTTGCAAAAGAGAAACTTCATCAGCAACATTTCTAGAGTGAAAAGCATGATGCACTAACATATTATTAGGTTTACTCACGCATAAGATGTATTCATCTTCAAAAACAATTGCTACACTCATTTTTATTTTTTAGTTATCAAAAATACTATTTAATTTGTGAAATCTTTAAATGTTTTTTAGAGATAATTTTGTAAATTTAGAATATTAACAATCAGTAAATTATCTAGTTATGAGAATAATTGTTTTAAGTTTTTTAGTACTTTTTATAAGTTGTGGAATTTCTAAGAACACTGCTACACCTGCAGAAATAAATTATTTAAAAAAAGTTGTAACAAATAAAGCTATTGAAGCTAATTTTGATTGGGCAAGCCCATTAGGATTGAATAATAATGTACAAGGAATTGAAAATTTATTGCCTCCAGGAAGTACCTCAAGCAATATTAGTTTAATTGGTAATCCTAATTTTTTTATCATTAAAAATGATTCCATTTCAATGGATTTGCCTTATTATGGTAGGCAACAATTATCAGCAGGATATGGAACAGATCTTGGTGTTGAGTTTGATGGAAAACCCAAAACTGAAAAAAAATACTATCATGAAAAAAAAGCAGCATATATTTTTGAATATACTTTATATGCTAAAAAAGAAAGTTATGATGTAACGCTAACACTTTTTGCAAATAAAAAAAGTACTTTAGATGTAAATAGCAGTCATAGAACAAATATAACTTACAATGGTAATTGGAAAGAGTATAAAGCTACAAAAGAATAAATAAAAAAGGGTTACATATCTGTAACTCTTTTTAATGTAATAATTTTTAAAATTACTCTCTACCTATTGATGAAATTTCAAAACCAGCTTTTTCAAATTCTATATCCAAACCACCAGTTTTCTTTAAAATAAAATTTAATAAAAGACAACCAATCCACCCAAAAAGAAACCCTATTACAAAATATAAAATAGGCCCAAGAATTACCATAAATATACCACCACCAAATAACATTCCTAATTCAGACGCTCCAGAACCAGCTCCTAAACCAATTAAACTGGTAAATAAAAATGCTATAGATAGCATGATTAATGACAATAAAGCCATTACACTACCTGTAATAATACCATATTTGGTAGCGTCAATTTTTTTTAATTTTAATTTTAAATTGCTCATAATTTTTTTGTTTGTTTACGAAAATACTAAAAAATGTTAAAAAAGTCCTCTTGACTTTAATTCTAAATACTTATTAATGGTATCTCCAGTTAAATTTTTTGGTGATGTAAGTACAGACTGTATTCCATATTTTTTTAATTCATTTACAATACGTACTTTTTCATACATAAATTTTTCAGCAATTATATTGTCATATACATCTTGTATGCTTTCGGCTTTTGAGTTTATGAGAGTCTGTAATTCTGTATTTTTAAAGAAAACAACCAATACCAAATGGTTTTTAGCCAAAGCGCGTAAATACGTAAGTTGCCTATTTAAACCATCCATAGTTTCAAAATTGGTATAAATAATTAACAAACTTCTATGGGTAATTTTTCTTTTAATTACAGTGTATAAAGTACTAAAATCTGATTCTGAAAAATCGGTTTTTATGTTATGTAGCATTTCTGAAATTAGCGACATTTGAGAACTTCTTTTTTCAGCAACAATCCAATCTTGTAACTTCTTAGAAAAAGATAACATTCCTGCTTTATCTTGCTTTCTTAAAATAACATTGCTAATTGCTAAAGTTGCATTAATGGCATAATCAAGTAAACTCAACCCGTCAAATTGCATTTGCATTGCCCTACCTTTATCAATGATAGAGTACACTGGTTGCGATTTTTCTTCTACATATTGATTTACCATTAATTGGTTGCTTTTTGCAGTAGCTTTCCAATTTAATGTTCTAATATCATCACCAGAAACGTATTCTTTAATTTGTTCAAATTCTAATGAATGTCCTATTTTTCTTATTTTTTTAGTTCCGTAAGAAATAGATTTGTTTGAAAAAGAAGTTATATCAAACTCTCTTAATTTTAAAAAAGAAGGATAACATTTTAGAGTTTTTTCATTTCCTAAAACATATTTTCTTGTCACTAATTGTAATGGCGAATTTGTATATACATTCACGTTTCCGAAATTGTAAACACCTCTTTCAGATGGCTTTAAGTTGTAGTATATTGTTTTTTCTTCTTTTGATTGTAGTGTTTGCTTAAAAATAAAATCTCTTTTTTGAAACTGAAAAGGCAATTCTTCAATAATTGAAAGAAAACTTTTAAACGTATTTGAATTGGTAATTTTTAATGATATTTTATTTTCGTCTCCATTTGATAACCTTTCTGGTAAAAAGCGAGTTACTTTAATGCCTTCATTTATTTTGTAGAGCAAAACAATATCTACAATCACTAAAAAACTAAGTACAAAAAGCAATATTTTAGAAAGTTCAAAAAGTATAGGTACAAAAAAACCGAGCACAAAAAGTACTGCAACTCCTCCTAAATAATAGAAGAATTTATTGTGTAGAAATAATGTTTTGTAAAAATGCTTCAATTTGTTGCGTAAATGTTTAATTGTTTATTTCGGTAATTGTGTAATTGTTAATTGCGAAACTTTATCCTTTCACAATTTTTTTACTGCCACTGTAAACTGCTACTGAAAAATGAAAACTAAGACTATCGTGGAATTTCCACAGCTTCAATAATTTGTTCAATAATTTGTGTACTGGTTAAACCTTCCATTTCTCTTTCTGGTGTTACAATTACTCTGTGTTGTAAAACAGGTATTGTTGCTTTTTTAATATCTTCTGGTGTTACAAAATCTCTTCCTTCAATTGCGGCAAATGCTTTTGATGCGCCTAATATAGCGATGCTTGCCCTTGGTGAAGCTCCTAAATATAAAAAGGAATTAGAACGTGTATTTACCACAATATTTGCAATGTATTTTAACAAATTTTCTTCAATGGTAATTTGATTGACCAAACCTCTAAATTCAATAATTTTAGAAGCAGAAATTACCGTTTCAATTTTACTTATTTTGGTAGTATTTAGTAAAGCTTGTTCTTTTAATATAATGTCAAATTCTTCTTCAGCATTTGGATAATCTACATTAATTTTAAATAAAAAACGATCTAATTGAGCTTCTGGCAAACGATAAGTACCTTCTTGTTCAATAGGGTTTTGCGTTGCCAACACTACAAATGGTTCTTCCATTTTATAGGTTGTACCATCAATAGTTACTTGTTTTTCTTCCATAACCTCAAACAATGCTGCTTGTGTTTTGGCAGGAGCTCTATTAATTTCATCAATTAAAATCATGTTTGAGAAAATAGGTCCTTTTTTAAATTCAAACTCTGTGGTTTGTAAATTATAAACAGAAGTACCCAGAATGTCTGAAGGCATTAAATCTGGCGTAAATTGGATTCTACTAAAATCAACAGCAATGGTCTTAGAAAGCAGTTTAGCAGTAATGGTTTTTGCAACTCCAGGTACACCTTCAATTAAAACGTGTCCGTCAGAAAGTAAAGCTACTAATAGTAGATCTAACATATCTTTTTGCCCCACAATTACTTTTTTCAACTGTTTTTTTATAAGAAAAACATGTTCTTGTAATTCCTTTAAATCGATTCTGTTTTCAAACTCAATTTTATCTGGAGTTTGTTCGTTGTTTTGTGTTTCCATATATTATTTGTTAAAGAAATTTTCTATCATTTTATGCAATCCAATCAACTCTTCTTCAGAGCATTCTATCTTTTTATTTAAAGCTATTATAGTGTTTATCAAATACTTTGTGTTTTGTAATTCGTTACCAGATTTTGCTGCTAATTTTTCAATAAATTCTGTGTTTAAATTACTTGTATTAATTAAATATTTGGTTCTTACTTTTTCTAAAAAGTATGCTATTTTTTTATCTACTAAATTTTTATGATCATTCTCATTTAAATACAAGTTGGCAATGGTTTGCGTAAATGCTACGGTTGTATTTTTAAGTGGTGGTATTTCTGGAATTGGGCGTTGTTTTCTTCTTGCATTAAAAAGCATAAATAACAATAAACCAGCTAAAGAAACAAATAAAAACCAAGTAAGCGTTGTGTGTTGTAAAAAGAATTTAAATATAGAAGGTTGCTTTGTTTGCTCACTAGAAAATTTGCTTGATTTAATATGCACATCCCATAAAACTTCTTGACTTGGTAAATAGGAGAGTAGGTTTGCCGCATAAGTTTCTTTTCCATTCAGCATATAATAATTCGTAAATACAATAGGGTTTGTGTGCAAATAAAAAGCCCCTTTACCATGATATATTTTTATAAAATTTGGCACTTTTTCGCCACCAACAGTGGTTGTTCCAAGCACTTGTGTTTTAGTATTACTATATTGTAAAAAATAATTTCTTTGGATATTTCTATCAAACGTGTAAGATGTGTTCTCAAAATCTGGATGCACAAGATTAAATTCACCTTTTAATTCTTTCAGCTTTGGAATACTCCAAACTTCTTCATCTAAATTATTGGTGGTAAATTCTAAAGCTTCTTTAAAGTTTTCTTGAAAATAATTTAATGCTATAAATGCAGTGTTGCCTTGTTTTACAAAGTTTAATAACTCTTGTGCAGTTTCTCTTGTTTGCTTGTACGCACTATGTTTTATTAATATATAGTTTTTGGTAACTGTAGAATCTTCTGCTGCATTAAACAACAAATAATCGTATATATTTTCATCTAAAAAAGTAATTCGTTCTCTTGGAAATAGAGAAGTAGCTTCTTCAGAAATAATGTACGTACCAAAAGGACTTTTTTCCTTCTCTCTATAATTTTCTCTCCAATTTGTTTTTTTACAACTGGCAAAAAGCAACAGTAAAAGCAGGATGTATACTGATTGTATGTAAGTATTTTTGATCATTTATGTACCTTGTTTTTAAATGATTGATACTTCTTTTGTACATTTTCAAAGTTTGCTTTGTCTACGTCAAACTCACCATACCAAACGTAGGTATACACGTATGATAAATACTTGAAATCGTTTCTAAGGTCTTCATTTTCAATTTCAAAAGTATATTCTGTATTGGTTTTTTCTTTATGATATGCTATTATTTTGTGAATAGATAATTCTTTTAAAATAGATAAATAATAATAACGAATGGCAAGCCTGTAATTACCCTCAGAAATAGCTTGTTGCAGTAAGGTTTCTAAATCTACTTCGTGAATATCATCATCTTCATAAATGAGTTTTTTGGTAGTTTTCTTTGTTCCTTTTGTAAAATTCCAAAAGCCCATTTCTGAGCCTAAAGCTATTTTCAGGATTATAAAAATGATAAAACCGCCTAAAAGAAATGGAAAAATTACTTTTAAAAAATTTGCTATGGCTTTTAAAAAACCTAAATCCATAGGAGGGGAGTCTTCTTTTTCTTTTGCAGTTTCTTCTGTATAAATAAAATCTTTATCAGCGTATTTTGATTTTAAATTGTCTGTAAACTCTCGTTTTTCAGCGTATTCAATAGATTTTATATATTTTGTTGAATCTTTTACAACAATAATAGAATCTTTAAGAACACCTTGAAGTATTACTACAGAATCTTTTTTAACTTCTTGAGAAAAACTATTTACAGCAAACTGCACACAACAAAGAAGTAGCAACAACTTTTTCATTAACGCAATTGGTGTTTTCTTGCCACTTTATAAGGCAATATTAAATAATAATAACCAATGGTTCCTAGGCTGAAAAAAATAATTGCAAAACAAAAAATAGTAGGCATTGTATTGGAATATCTAGTAACATAACCTTCTAAAAAGGCAGCAGCTAATGTAAACGGAATGGTACTAATAAAAATGTAAAAAGCATCTCTAAACCCTTTTTTAAAGGATTCAAAACGTTTTAAAGTCCCTGGAAATAAAATACTTGCACCAATAATATAACCAGTTGCAGCTTCTATAATAATACCAAATATTTCGTAGGTTCCATGAATCCAAATTCCTTTTAAACTATCAAACAAACTATTATATTGGTAAAAAAAAGCTTGAAAAACAGCCACCATTATTGCATTTACAACAATATAATAACCTGTTCCAAGGCCTAAAAATAAACCAGATAAAAACATGTTTAAACCAATTCGTTGATTATGGTTGTATATTCCTATAAACGTACCCCAATTGCTACCACTTTTATAAATTGCCATGGCATCACCACTTTCTATATTTTCTATGGTTTGATCTACATATTCATTGCCTAATATTTGTCTTGCAAAGCTTTGATCGTTAAATGTAGAAAGCAATCCTATAAAAAAACAAATAAAAAAGAAAGCAAATGACAGGTAAATGTATTTGCGATATTGGTAGGCGAGTAGTGGTACTTTGTCAAAAAAGAAATACAAAAACACATTTTGATCTCTTCTTTTTGAATGATATACTTTGTCAAAACTATTCTTAGCAAGCTTATTTAAATAGCTAGTAACCTTGCTTTTAGGATAATAGGTTTGTGCATATACCAAATCGTTCATGATTTTTATATGCAGGTTGGCTATGTCGTCTGGACTTTTTTTCTTTTTATTTGAAATTACTTGTTCAAATTCAAGCCATTTTTCTTTATTTTGCTTTATAAAAGCGACCTCTCTCATTCAGAGCGAATTTAAACATTGCATGAAAACACTCCAAATAAAAACAGCACAAAATGTAAATATAAAATTTACAGTTGCCAATGTTGGTCAGAGGTTATTAGCGTTTGCTGTAGATAACGTATTAAAATTCGCATACATTTATATTGTTTACAATATTTTTGATTTTCAGGCTTTGGATAGAGCATTTAATGGTGATAATTGGACTATTAAAGCCATTAGTGTGCTAATTTTAATTCCTGTTACGTTTTACTCATTGTACTCAGAAATTTTAATGGACGGACAAACTATTGGTAAAAAGCTTTTAAAAATTAAAGTAATTAATGAAGATGGTTTTAAACCCAGTATTACAGATTTTGTAATGCGTTGGTTTTTAAGAATTATAGACTTTAATTTATTTGTTTTAATTGTAGTGTATGTAATGTCTGTAGGATTGCCAAATGAAGACATGATTGTTGGACTGTTATTTATTTTTGGAAAACTGGTAGGTTTGTTACTGATTATTATAACGAAAAAAAATCAACGGTTTGGAGATATTATTGCAAATACCGTAGTTATTTATTTAAAAGATACCGCAAAGTTTTCTGATACCATTTTGGTGGATTTAGAAAATGAATATGTAGCCATGTATCCAAATGTAATTCAATTATCAGATAATGATGTTCGTATAATCAAAGAAACTTTTAAAAGTGCAAAAAAATACAATGATTATAAAACACTTATTAATTTACGTTCAAAAATTATAGAAGTAACCGGAATTGTCTCTAAACACAAAAGCGATACTGAATTTATAGAAACCGTTTTAAAGGATTATAATTATTATACCCAGAAAATGTAGTGGTGAGGTTTTAAAATAACCTATTTAACATAATGTAAATTATAGTACAAATATCATATTTTGATTATATCTTGTTGTTATGCCATTTGTAAGCTATAATTCCATATTATGTAAAATATCCCAGAATATGCAGTCTATACAATAAACTTCCGTCTGGGGGTCATTAAACATTTGGCTCTTGGCTTTTGTACTAAATTGAAAATTTCGTCTGATTGTACTATAATTAGCCGTTATGTAAAATTGCCGCTCGCAAACGCTCGATTGCTTTTTAAAAATAATTATGCTGTCGCAGTAATTTTTTTAAACACAATTATCCATCGCTTGCCACCACCAAAAAAAGCTAGCTTTTGCTTCTTATTTAAAATTCGCGTATTCGATAAAATGTCCGCAAGATTTTTTTCTAAGCAATTCTCGCTAACTAGCCGCAAGAGAATAAAATTTTTCCAGCGCATTGTCCAGGCATAAAATTTTATACACTTGCTCAAATTGTGCATTTGTTTAAAATTTTCAAGTGTTTGCATATCTTTTTTTCTTGATAAAAAAAGAAACAAAAAAATCAAGGCTGCATAAAACTTTGGAAACAATCACGGCTTAATCGCTATATTTTAGAAAACATTGTAACTCTTTAAGATTGCTATGAACTAACTTTAAACCTTGTTATTATTAAGAATATGTATTGCTAGTCCTCTAAAATATATACGCTCTTTCGCCTATTGTTTTGACCAAAGTTTTCTGAGGCCGTTTTGCCATCTCTTCATCTGGGTAAAAACGTACGCTCTATTTTACATAATATTATAAAACTAAACTTTTAGTTTATCAATCATATTCTTTAAAGTGTACTTTTCTAATTCTTCAATAGATTTACTTGATATTTTAATTTCCCAATTAGATAAACTGGGCATTAAACTTACTTCGTTATTTACAAAGAAATTGTTATTGGAATCTTGTAAATCTTTGGATGGAATTAAATAAACGATTCTAGGTTCATTTTCTATGATTAAAACTAAAGCAATAAACAAGTTATCGTTTAGCACTCCTAAATTTTGTTTTGGTATTTTAATACTTTGTTTTACAGTATCTAAATCTAGTGATTGTACATAAATCTGGTGGTTGCCTATTAAAAAATCAACTCCTTCCCTCCCATCGGTTTTGGCAGTTATTTCTAAGTGATTGTTTTGTAATTCTGATTTTAGGAATTCTATACTTAAAGAAGACATTAGTTTTCTTCTTTTAATTTAAGGTCTTTGCAGACTTGCTTAAATACTTCGCAAGGGTCTACATCAATTGCTAAAGCAATTAGATATAATTCATCAGCTCTAAGCTTAGTGCGCTCATTATTGGCTAATTCACTAAGTCTAGTTTTACTTATTCCTGTTTTCCTTGAAACATCGGAACGATTAACTGATTTTCTTGATAGGAACAATCCTAATTCGGTCATTATTATCTGATTTTAAGAACATAAATTTACATATTAAGATAAAGTATTCCGATTTTATAAACTATTTATTTTTATTTTGTCCGAAATAATGTATATTTGTTCTGATAATCGGAATATTTAATCTTAAAACAAGAACAATGCCAAGTTCAAGATATACAAAAGCACAATTAGAAGAGATAGTTTATACACAACTTGATAACTTAAATGCCATTCACGACCTCTTACGCATTATGAAACTTCAAAACGAATTAATTGAAAATGCCAATAAGAAATTAAAGGACGAAGTAATTGATTTTAAGAAACGTGTTAATTATGGTAAATAATATAATTTATTCAAATTAAATCAAGGTCTTTTGCTATATCCATTACTAATTTACTCATAGGTCTTTTGTGTATATTTTTATCTTCCACATAATTACCAATTAAAGTTCTTTTAAATAGTTCTGGGTGTAAAGACAATTTAGAAAAATTTGATTTTAAAGCTTTTAAATAAGATTTATTGTATATCTGGCTTTTAATAATCAATTCCTCTATTAAATCATTTTGTGTTTGATATATTCCCTCTATATGAAATACATCTTTGAATGTTTTAGCATTTGGATTTGCATATATGGGCTCTTCAAAAGTGAATTCTATATTTTTAGAATCTTTTGTAGTTAAATATTTTGCTTTAGAATATGGATGTAATTTAAATTTATATTCTGACTTAAGAGTTTTAGCCCCTAGTTCTGTATATAATTCAAATTCAATTTCATCATTTTTTTTAGCTCTATTACAAGATGCACAAGCTGGGTATAAATTAAATAAAGAAATACTTAGAAAGGGGTATTTATCTTTTGAATGATAATGATCTACATCAAATTTAGCAGAATAACCATTATTAGATGTTTTTTTTGCTGTAATTGTTAGTGATGAATTGCAGTAAACACAAGTTTTAACACCAATTTTTCTAAAATAATTAGGATAAAATGAACTTCTTAAACTTGTATAATTTAGAGCTTCTAAAATAAATGATTTCAAAGTTTTTTTGGCTCTACCATTCTTATAAAACCTTGAATTTGGAGGTATAATCCCAATATTTGCTATTTGAGTAATAATCTCATTTGGTGTAGCTTCAATAATTTTAACGGGAGAACTTTCTTCAAAAAGATTTATTACACTGATTAGATAATCCTTTTCAACCCTATTAAATTGATTTTTAGTAATATCTTTTAATTTTTTAAGTGCTTTTTCTCTTTGGTTTTCAATTTCGGAACTGAAAGAGGATTGAACTACTTTTACTTTATTTTGATGAATAGCAATCATAATTTTTTTAATTTTTCTAACCTATCTATTTGAGACTGAATAAACTCTTCTTTTTTAGATTGAAAAACCTCTGTATATAGCTCCATTAAACTCATATATAGTATTGGTTCTCCTACTAATTCAATTAATTTTTTGCAATATGTCTCATCATACTTTTTACTTGGTGTTGCTATATTATTTAATTTATTTTCAATTTTAATAATTTCATTTTCAAGTATTAATCTTTTATCTGTATCTATTGTTTTGTTAATTAGCTTCTGTTTTTCATCTTTTAAATTATTTAGACGTTTAAAATTTAATGATTCAATTACTTTATTTATTTCATTTTTAGCAAATTCACCCATAAACCCCTTTTCTAAGAAAAAATCATTTGCTAATAAGTCGTGAATATTGGCACCAAAAGTTTGTTGTTCAAGTTCTTTAATTTGGCCATTATTAAGCCTTAATATATTTGATGAAGGTATATCTGAAAGGATGAAAGGAGAGTGAGTTAAATATATAATATGGATAGACTCTATACCTATATCATTTGTGTTTTTTACTTTTTCCAAAGCTTCAATGATGTTAAGGCTTAACTCTCTTTGCATATCAGGATGATAGTATATCTCTATTTCATCCAATATGATTGCCACATTTTTATATGGCAATCTTATTACTTCTGTATCTTCATCCGTAAAATGCACTGATTGTAAATTATACAGATGATAGCTTATTGTGTTAATGTTAAATATCATTTGTTGTTCACCTGAACTTAAATTACTTAACTTAACGAGTTTATTATCGCTAGTTGATATTTCAAAGTCAATATTGAAAAATCCTGGTAGCGCATAATCCATTAAAGAAGATGGGGTAAGATTTTTAAAATCTTTGTCGCATTCAGCTAACCATAAATTTAATTCCTCTAAAGTTAATTCGTTGTAGGAGTAATGAAATGGTTTATTCCATATAGAATCTTTATTATCCGATACTCTTAAAAAGTTAATCGTTTGTCTTAGTTTTTTAGTTATATGACTTTTGTCATTTTTCAAAAACGAAATAAACTTTTTGTAATTAAAATTGAAGTTTTTATCATCAAATAGACTAGAATAATTATTTTTAATTTTGTTAATTTTTTTCTCTAGATAACCAAGTGCATAATCTTGATAATTGGAGTATTCTCTCAAGTATCCTTTTCCTAATATAGATCTAACGAGTTTAACAGATTCAAGATTATCAAAATCATCAGCATCATAGTACTTTGTATTCGAATATTTTTCGCGTTCAAACTTGTCTTGAAATCCCGCTAATTTGATAAGTGTAAAATCTTTTTTGGCAGAGAATAGAAATTTCCTTAATTCATATTTATCTAATAATCTTACTTTTTTATTTCTTACTGCATCAAATGCAAAATTTGACATAATCCTTTCATTTGACAAATGAAGCTCTCTATTAATATCAAAATTTCCATTATCCCTCATTGGATTAATAACTACAGGTGTAGCGTATCCATCATTTTTATGAAAAAGACTATTTATCCAATTACCCATAACTTTAGAGTTTAGTGAATGATGCGAATAATTAAGACAAATAGAATAGAAAAAAGAATCAAAAAAGAAATCTTTTATAATTTTTGGTTTTCCATTAGAATCATATTTGTAACAGCTCAATTTTTTGTTAGAAAAACTTACTGAATAAATGCTACCTGATGTTTCATAAACTATAGCCGCAGAAAGATTTTCCTTAATAAAACGTTCACTTTTTAAGTCATCTTGCTCTTGTCCTAATAGGAATTCTAAACGTTTCTTTATTATGTTTTTTATTAAAGTTTGACCATTAGTTATACCTGCTAATTCTTTTTTACTTAAGTTTAAATTATGATCGTTTAAAACTTTAAAAAGTTCGATTGATCTGAATTTCTTTTTTGAATCATATAACTTTTTAGAATCTTTCTGAGCTCTTTCAATCTGTTGGCTTATAAGTTTTGAATGCTCTGTTAATAGAGGTTTTTTACTATTGTATAAACTCATTGTATATATTAAATAATATAAAAGCTCAATTAAAGCACTTTTTCCTGAACCATTTAACCCAACCAAAGCTGAAATTTCTAAAGAGATTCCGTTACTTAAATGATATAAGTTTTCAATTCCTTTTTTTTCTCTTGAAATCTTAATGATTTTACGTTTATCATCATCTAACTCTACAGTAAAATCACTTTTAAATTTGTATGCTTCTCCAATAGTTAAATTTTTACGAAATTTTTCATCACATCCATTTAACGGAATGATGCAAAGGAGTTTAAATTGATTCATACATTTATTTTAATTACTAGTAATTACATTTAAATTAATATCTGCTAATTCTTTAATATAATTTTCAGTTACTCCTAAGAGTGTTAAAATACTATCAGATGCAGATGATTTAGATAAGCTTGGTTGAACAATAAAAATTTCAAAATCCATAGATATTCTTTTTTTAGCTATTGACATTAATTTTATTAAATCATTTCTAGTGCCTTTTTCTATTCTAGAACAACTCTTGTCTTTTTTTCTTTTAATTTCTCTTCTTAAGAGATGTTCAAAGAATTCTGTACCACTCTTATGTTTCCAATGAATTGACTTTTGCGCTTGACCACATACTTCATAAAAATTCCCTATACTGTTACTAACTTTTCCATCTTTAGCATATTTTAAATGGTAAAAATTAACTTTAATTTTATCAGGATGTTGTTTTATTGCTATAACATCTGCTATTTCTCCTGAATAATCATCATCATAAATTATATCAAAATCTTCTCTCTTTAAATCTTCTATAACCTTGTATTGTATAGAATTAGTGATTTTTGGTTCAACTCCTTGTGCTTCTTTACTAATATCAATATCTTTCCAATCCCAAGGAATTAATTTCTCAGCAGAAAAAGGATTAATCATTTGCCTTAATTGTACATAATAATTTCCTGTAAGAGCTGAGCCATCTGCAAACCAAATCGTAGGAACATAGTTATATAAAAAGCTATTTAAATTAACTCTGTTATTGCCATATTCAACTATTACTGTTTCTGCTGAAATCTTTATTATCTCGTAATCGTATATTACATATTCTTCAACTGTTTTTTCATTCAGTTTAATTTCTAAGTCAATAGTTTTATCTACTGTTACCAATTGAAAATATAACCCTCCATCTTCAGTTGGGTTAAAAATTTGTAATTCACAATTTGATAAATCATATTTTTTTTCACCAATAACAAATTTGAATTTAGTTTCTGTATGACTATACATTTCTTCATCCCAATCAACCCATACAGGAATTACACCTACAGGTCTATTCGATATTGATTGTGGCATAAGAGTTTCTTTCAAAACTTGATTAGGGTCTATTTTCTCATTAACTAGTTTTGCTCCTACCTCCGTACACCACTCAGTATATTCTTTTAATCCACCTTTTAGTTTACTCCAAATCCTACCTTTATAAGAACATCCAAGTGAAATTTTTTCTCCATCTTCATAGCCTACACCAAAAACAAAAGCTTTTTGCCCTCTTTCTTTTTCCGCTATACTCAAAGCTTGTTCTACATCAGTTCCTACACTCATTCTAAATCGAATACTTTTCCCCAAAAACTCCTTTAAACCTACGTTTTGTAATGAAACCCTCTGTAGACCGTGAAATGCTCTAAAAATGTTTATTTCATTTATTTGTTCTGCATCTTTTCCAATAATTGCTACAGCTAAGTCCTTGCTCATACTTTTATCAGAGCTATAGATGAATAATAAGTTATTTTTAGAATCCCAAAAAACAATAGTAATACTCCATTGTAATTCATAAATTTCCTTAAAATTTCCCCATTCTACGTCTTTCTTTTGAGCTGTAACAATTACTAAGACTTTCTTGTCTTTATTAATATCAGAAAACCTATAATCTTTTTCATCAAAATCAGGCATTCCAATTTTAAAATTATTTGGGAACCAAGAATTAGTATGATTTTTATATACAACGGCACTTAATGGGGTTTTTATATTTTGTAAGGATATTGTTGTATCGCCTAAGTTCTTAAATCCAGATATAAATTCCTCATATGCAATTTCATCATCAATTTCTCCTGTACTTAAAGATGATAATAATAAATTCCAATCTGCATCTTGAGCATAGAGTTCAGCCAATTCATTCTTAACATTTATATCTGCTAAATTTGCAATAAAAGATGCATTACCTAATTCTTCATCATACTTAGTTCTTGTGAACCTTCCTGCAAACTGTAAAGTAATAGGTAAACTCTTTCTAATATCGTGAAAAGCAGCAACTTTTAGTTCAGGTAAATCAAACCCTTCTCCTAACATATCTACAGCTACTATTATTTGATGTTTCTTTGAAACAATATCTTCCAACACAGACTTTTTATCCGTTGTATCTGAATGGATTAAGACTGGGTTTAATTCAGAATGAGATTCATATATTTTAAAAATAGATTCCGCCCTAGATTTAGTACTACATCTAGCCATCAATATATGATTATAACCGTTATTAATATCAAGTTTAAGCCTTTCAATAGCTTTTTCTGCTATTAATATGTCCGCTTGTTCAGAATCATATTCCCTAACGGGTATAAAGTCTATTTTTTTAAAGTAACCCTGCTCTTGTGCTTTTGCTAGAGGGAAATTAAAAATTATTTTTCCATCTAATCTTTTTTGGTCATTTCGAAATGGAGTTGCAGTAAACATTAAAACTTTATGTTCTTCAAATCTTTTCCTAAAAGTATCCCAAGATTTTGCTTTTATATGATGTGCTTCATCTATAAAAATATGAGAACATAGTTCTGCTATTTTGTTTTGTTGTTCGATTGGGCTTGTAGCAACAATATTCATTGATGTGATTATAACATTGCTATTCTCAAAGAACTCTTCTAATTCATTAATATCTGAAAACTTTTGCCGAAGAATACCTACTCTTGGGTACAAAACACTTTTTTCAATTATACCAAACTGTTTTAATAAACCTAAACTTTGAAATTTATTAAATATTTGAGTTCTCAAAGCATCGGATGGAACTGTAACTATTATTTTTTTGCATCCATTGGCTATTAATAATGACAACATTGTTTCTGTTTTTCCCGTACCAGTTGGCATAACAATAACTCCACTTTTATCAGAAACTTTTAAATGACTTAGACTAGCATATAAAGCTGATATTTGCGGAACTCTCAGA
The DNA here is from genome assembly GCF_005885675.1 of Polaribacter aestuariivivens. GTDB lineage: Bacteria > Bacteroidota > Bacteroidia > Flavobacteriales > Flavobacteriaceae > Polaribacter > Polaribacter aestuariivivens. Next base: position 281,531 of record NZ_VANR01000002.1, on the reverse strand, counting down.
CCATTTATATCATTATTTACATCTTCTTCTTTGAAATTAAATTTCCCTTTCCAAGAATTAATGATTTCATCATTAGTGTGCGATATGTTTTCTGGATGTTTTAACCATTTTTTTACTTTAACTGAACCAGAAGTTACCCCCTCTAAAGTTGGACTACTACTGGTGTGTAAAACATAGTTATACTCATCGGGAATATTATTTTTATTACTAGTAAAAAGATAATTTTCTTCATTATAACTCAAAACTACACTTCCTCTTTTCGAATCAACCAATATCGGGGTTATGTCTGTTTGTTCTTTTATTAATTGTTCAATTCGGTTTTTGTTCCCTGTTTTACTCCATACATTAAGTAATAGTTTTGGTAGTTTAATCATATATAATAATTTATTATTCCATTTCTAACCAGAGCTAAAAACAGTTGTTATTGTTGCTTATTTTAGGGGAGAATTTCTACTCGTAATGAGTCAATTCAAATATATAAAAAATTAACAAGCAAAGACTTACGGCATTCCGTAATTAGATAAAAATTAGAAAGCATAATCCCATTACATACACATTTTGCCTCCACTCCTCTGCCCTTTCCAGCAAAAAGAGTATTCCATTACATTTTTAAAGAAACTTTTGGGATAGGAAAAAAATCTAAAAAGAAGAATAGTTATTTATAATCGCTTTTTTCTCCCAAGCAAAGTTACATAACGCAGAACATTATAGTACAAATAAATAATTTAGTATATTTTTAATTTTTAATAGATATCTAATGAAACATTCTACTTACTACAATTGCAATTTTAATTATATAAGTATAAATCATTTTCATATTAAGAAGTCAAGTAAAAATTGGCTTTTAAAGCTTTTAAAAAAGTTATGGCTTAACATTTGTAAGCTATAATTATCTATTATTTAAAATTTACCAGAAGATGTATTTGTTCTTTACAATATTCAGTTTTTCAATCATTAAAACTCTTGCCAACGCCAAAATAAAAGCTAACCTTTTTGCTCTTATTAAAAATCGCGTATTCGATAAAATGTACGTAATAAAAAATTTTAGACGATTCTCGTAAGCTTGCCACAAAAACATAAATTTTAAGAAAAATAAAATTCTATGCACTTGTTAACTATAGAACTTCAAATAATCTTTTTTTTAATGTTTCATTATCTTTTGTCTTGAAACAAAAGAAACAAAAATTCAAGGCTGCATATAATTTTGGAAACAATTAACGGCTCATTCGCTATATTTTAAGAAACATTGTAACTATTTACATTACTTTGAAATCCCTTGTGAAATCGAAACTCATAAGAAACTATATTACTAAACCCCTAAAATATGGACGCTCACTTCACCTATTGTTTTAGCCAAAAATTTTATGAGGCCAACTAAAAATATCGAGATTCTATTTTACATAATATTATCTAATTTGTATTGAGTTACAAAATTATTGTCTATATTCTTGTAACTATTTGTACAATAAATATGGTCAATTGTTTCTTTTAATTCATCAAAACCATAATTAAATTGACCATGTGTAACATATAGAAATACTTTTGATGCTCCTTGGGATTTTAAAGCTTCTGCTAAAAACTTAAATGTTCTACCACCATCGGCTAAGTCATCTACAATTAAGCATTTTTTACTTTTTACATCACCTTGAATACTAATAACTGGATTTCCATCAATTCTAACTTTATTTGAAGGTACTAAATCTGCATTTAGTTTTTGAGCAATCTCATGAGTTACCTTATACGCTCCTGCATCTGGGCTTATTAATATTGGATTACCAATCTTTTTAAATGTTTTTTCAACATATTTAAAATGGGATACTTTTTCAGAATTATCTATTAAAGCTAATGATATATCACTATGAGGATGAAAAATAAAAACTTTATCAAAATTCATATTATTTATAAACTTACAAATCACTTTCAAATCGAAAGATTCGCCTTTATTAAAACGTCTATCTGATCGTTGACCAATTAAGCAATAGATTGTTAAAATAGAATTATTGTTTTTATTAAGAGCGTTTTCAGAATCCCATGCTTCCTTTACTGAAGCTATTTTAAACAAGTCTTCATAAGAATTCCCTCTAATCTTAATATCTAAATCACCAGATTCTAATATTTTGGCAGATACTTGCCCATCTTTAAATTTATTTAATTCATATTTCATTTATCAAAATTTAAATTGAATTATTAATTCTCTCTCTGATTTTTTCTAAAGTAACTTGATTTAAAAACTTTCCATTTTCATAAATCAATTGCAGTTCTCCTTTATTCTCTTCTTCAAGAGTAACTTGATCTATTAAAATATACTCTCCTTTATCAACACCTACTTTCACCAATCCTTTAGCTGATTTTTTAATGCCATCATCTGTAATTGGATCTTTAAATATTTCTCGTCTTTCTCCTTTAACAATTACAGAAGTTGCTTTCATTGCAAAACCAAAAGTATCTCTTGTATTAAATTGATAAGTAAAAGAACCAATACCTAAAACTACATTTGTTGAAGCAAAACCTTTATCATGTAATCTTTGACAAATTTGTTCAGCTCTTTCTGTTGTAATACTATCGCCATAAATTGCTCCGATATGAGAATCTAAAACTTTAAAACCTTCTTTATTTACAGTTCCACCAAAAATATCCCAAAGTAATTCTACAACACCTTTATCTTTTGGCTCCTTTCCTCCTATTCCTCTATTTTCTCCACAAATAATATCGACTGGATCTCCACTATCAGGACGAATAACTAACTTACCATCTCTTTCTAAAATTTCATTTTTTAATTTTGGTAAATACACTGTTAGTACTTTCCATAAATCCCATGTATCACTTACAACTGATAAAATTCCTGTTGGATAAGTATTCATTAATTCTCTAAATGTTCCTATTTCATCATGTTTTGTGCCTGCACACATTACAGAATGTTCTGTTGCATTGACTGAACCTACTACAAAACCTTTTGCGTTATAATATTTACGCATTCCACTAATTACAGGTAGTGTATCTGAACCTAAAAAAACACTTGCATGTCCCATTCCAGATGATAAAGCACTTTGCAATCCTCCCATTCCACGCATTGAAAAATCATGTCCTTGAAAATCTATAAAACCTATATTTTCACTATCAGTTAATAAAGCCCATTTTTTAAAGATACGCTTATATAATATTGCAATAGTTGCAGATGTCATTGGCTGCCATAACATTGTAGACAATATTGTTTCTAAAAAATTTGTAACCCAATAAAAATCCTTATGCGTATTAACCACAGTAACCATTGGAATTCTTATAGGTACTTCTACTCCTTCAGGTAAAGATTTAACTTTAATTGGTAGATATTGTAAATCATGAAGTTTTTCATAATGAGTAACATCATAATCTGTACCTAAATACAAAGACATTTCTTCTTTTATTTCTTTACAAACTTGCTTTTTTTCTTTTGAAAAAAAATTATGTTGAAAATAATCATCCAACCATTTTATAACATATTGTTGTCCAAATGAAACTACTTTATTACAACCTTTAGGTGCATATTTATTACTTCTTGGAGTCCAATTTGAGTATACTTGTTCTGTTTCTTTTGGATATTGTTGGTGATGTCCTGTTTTATAACCGTCTGTTAATAATAATCCGTTCATATTGATTTAATTTGCGTAATTATGACACAAATATATAATTAATAAATTTACTTTCAAATATATTTTGTGTTATTTTTACACAAACAGATTAATTATTTGGTTTTAAGATTATTATATTTCAAAAATAATTCCTTCTTTTTTGAGTTGGAAATACCTTTTTTGGTTAAACTTAAATAGTATTGCAGGTCTTCCAGAACCTTTTGAAATTTTTTCATCAAGTTCATCTAAAACATTTAAACCAACTATTTTCTTTCTAAAGTTTCGTCTATCAATATCTCTCCCTAAAAGTGTGGTATACAATTTTTCTAAATCTGAAAAAGGGAATTTTTTATCAAGCAATTCAAAACCAATAGGTTCATAAGTAATCTTACCTTGTAATCTTTTAATAGCTATGTCTAAAATCTCTCTATGATCAAATGACAATTCAGGAAGTTCTTTTATATCAAACCATTGAGCTTGTTCTGCATCTGTAGAAGCAAATATTTGAAATGCATTGGGTCTTACTAGCCCAAAATAAGCAATAGAAACAACTCTACCTCTAGGATCTCTTGAAGGGTTTCCAAATGTGTATAATTGTTCAAGGTAACTAATTTTTATCCCTGTTTCTTCGTGAAGTTCTCTTTCAACAGCTTCTTCTAATGATTCATTGTTAAGAACAAAACCTCCAGGAATTGCCCATTTACCTTTATATGGAGCATACTTTCTTTTTATTAACAAAACAGATATATTTCCTTCTTCATATCCAAATACAACTGCATCTACAGAAAGTTTAATTGATTGCTTGTTCATTATGTGTATTTTATACGCAAATATATAAAATAAAATGTATTATTAATCATTCCATTCCACACACATTACGCTTCCCTCCTACGTCGTCGCATAAAAAGTGTTCCATTAACATTGCAGAAGAAGCTTTTAGAATAAATTTTTTAAAGAAACTGTAGTAACAACTTTCGCTTTTAACCAAAGCTCAAGTTACATAACGCAAAACATTATAGTACAATAGCATAGTAATTAATTTATATCCGTATTTAAAACTACTTACACATAATTGTGTATATAAGTTATGTTCGGTTTGTATGCTGTTTATTAAAAATTTATATTTTTTTAATGTACGAATTTACCAAGATGCATTTAATTGATTAAATCACCAAATAAGAAACTAGTACTTAAGCCAATAAGTTCTATATTACTACTTAACGTTTCTACCTTTTTCCATTGCAATTCAAAATTTACTTTGGGTTTTCCTTCACCATCATACAAACTTATAGGAACCCCTATTTTTAAGTTAGTGCCATTGTAAGTACCAAAATTAAATTCAACTGACGGACTAAAACCAAAAGAACCTATCCCTGTTTTTATAAAAAATGCTGGTTCTAATAGTATTGATGAAGTAACAAAAGGATCATAATCTGTAATATACACATTTTCTGTATTCGTAATTACAGTAGTATTATTGAAACCAGTTTGTTCAGTTTGAAACACATTTGAGCTTAAATTATCTACTAAAATATTATTGTTGTTTTTCAATGTAAACAACCCTTTTAAAAATATAGCATATCCTTTAGAAAACTCCCACATGGTGTTTGCAGAAAACCCTAAAGAAGCTTCCCAAAAACGATGCTCTTTGTATGCTGTTGTAATGTTTGGTGTAGTTAAAAAGGTTCTTTTACCAAAAGGTAAATATATTTCTGCTGAGTACCAATGATTCCATTGATGCTTATATAGTTTGTTAGCTTTTATAAATGTTATTTCTTTTTCAACCATTTCTACATACAACTCTTGTGCATTATCTACAACAGTATTGTATTCTTTATATAACTTTTTTCTATTTGAAATTATGGCAGCTTTTCTATCTACTTTGCCTGTGCTTGTAAAATTTAAAATACCCCTACCTATGATAGAAAACTTGTAAGAAAAACCAATATTATCTTTTTGAAAAGGATTGTCTTTACTAAAATCAAATACAGTGGCAAATTTATCTGATGACTTTAATTTAAAATTACCACTATGAATATATTTTAACCTTTTTAATTTATCATTTGGTCTAGAGTCGTAATTAAAACCAATAGACAATGATTTATCGCTAGCATCTATACTGGCATAAAATTTTTGTAAAGACAAATCATTAGAACCAGCAAACGCTGTTCCTACTTCATTAGCAAAAAATAGATTTAGCATTTTATTATTAAACAAAGTATCTTTTGTATCTGTTGCCCTTAAATCTTTTTGATAAAGTTGATAAGGAACTTCTTGTGCAAATGAACTAAATGTAAAAAATAAAACTGTTAGTGTAAAGAACTTCTTTTTCATTTTAGGTAAGTTTTTGGTTAGTGATAAAGGTATTTGTTTATTTGATATTGTATACTACCTATAAATAAGTATTTTTTTAATATCGTAATATATATATTATCTCTAAAATATCTTTGCAATGCTTTTTGCTTTTTAAATTTCTTTATTATTTAAAACTTAATTATGAGTTTATGAAGCAAGTTATATGTTTTTTCAAAAGAGAGGTCATATTCTTTTCAAAAATTACTCAAAAATTGCTTTGGCTTGTGCTTACTTATTTTATTTTTTTTCGTAAATTCAATTTATGGTAATAAAAAAATACACTGCTGGCGTTTTGCAATACATTCCATTCTTTTATGTGATTTGGTCTGATGATTTATTGTCGTATTCAGAGGTTTCTGTTGTAAAAAAAGCCATTGAGCAAGATAAAAGTTTAGATAAGAAAGAGTATGAATATCTTTTAACATGTTTAGATAAAAACACACCTCCTTCTTATGAAGTATTAAAAAATTGGAAAAATGTCATTTCACATTCTCAAGTTCAATTGATAGAAAGTGATACGTATCCGCTTGCTACATTTAGTCAAAAAATGCTTTGTCATCATTTTGGTGATTGTCCATTTAACGCACACTTAAAAGATATTGAAATCAATTTAGGTATTCAACCAAACCACTACAAGCATTTATTTGACATTGGTATTGTAGAAAATGTTGTTTCTAATTTTTATAATCCTAAAGAAATAGATACCATTTTAAAAGGCGATCAAGCCACAGTAATAGATGGTTTTAGAGATTTTTTAAAAGATCCTATTTTCGAATGGAACCTTAAAAGAGATAAAGAAGCCTTTAGGTTGCATGTATTAAAACAAGTACAATTGTTAGCAAAAAAAGGCTACGGAGCCATGTCTTATACAGAACCTTATGGAGGTAGCAACAATATGATTGGGTATGCTGCTATTTTTGAAAACATGATGTACGTAGATGGCAGTATGACTATAAAATTTGGTGTACAATTTGGACTTTTTGGAGGCAGTATTCAAAAATTAGGTACCAAAAAACACCATGATGCCTATTTATCTGAAACAGGAAAATCCAATATTTTGGGTTGTTTCGCAATGACAGAAACCGGACATGGATCTAATGTAAGAGGTATTAAAACAACAGCCACTTACGATAAAGAAACAGACAGTATTATTATTCACACACCAGGAAAAAATGATAATAAAGAATATATAGGAAACGCCTTACACTCCACTATGGCATCTGTATTTGCTCAATTAATTGTAGATGGTAAAAACCATGGGGTACATGCTATTTTAGTAACCATTCGTGATAGCAATCACAACTTAACGCCAGGTGTTACCATAGAAGACAATGGGTATAAATTAGGCTTGAATGGAGTTGATAATGGTAAAATTTGGTTTCATCAAGTAAAAGTTCCTAGAGAAAATTTGTTGAATAAATATGGCAATATTACTGCAGATGGTACCTATCATTCTGATATAAAAAATCCAAACAAACGTTTCTTTACAATGTTGGGTACATTGGTTGGTGGTAGAATTTGTGTGGCAAGAGCAGGACTTGGTGGTGCCAAAAAATCTTTGGCAATTGCTGTAAAACACGCATTACAAAGAAGACAATTTAACGACAGTATAAAAATTCAGGAAGATTTGCTGATGGATTATCCAAGTCATCAATTACGATTAACACCTGCAATTGCCAGTTGTTATGTGTACGATGTGGCACTAACACATATTATGAAAGTGTATAGCGATCCAAAAATTGAAGACAAACGAAAAATTGAAACCCAAGTAGCAGGCTTAAAGTCCATCATTACTTGGTTTGCCAATGATACCATACAAGAATGTAGAGAAGCCTGTGGTGGAAAAGGATATTTACTGGAAAATCAAATTGCAGATTTAAAAGGTGACGTAGATATTTTTACCACTTTTGAAGGTGACAATCACGTATTACTTCAATTGGCTGCGAAAGGTGTTTTGTCTGATTTTACATCGGAATTTAACAGTGCAGGTTTTGTGGCGGTTCTTAAATTGTTAGGAGAACGAATTGGCGATAAAATTAACACCATTAACCCTACCTATACAAATAACGTAGATACTGCGCATTTGTACAGTGCTAAATTTCATACGCACGCGTTTGATTATCGTACAAGAAGGCTAACTTATACAGTTGCCATGCGTATTAAAGATTACATAAAAAAAGGGGTACCTTCTTACCAAGCATTTTTAAAAGTACAAACCCATTTATTAGCCTTAGGAAAAGCCTATAGTGTAGCATTTGCCTACGCTACTTTTGTAGATTTTACAGAAACCATTGTTGATCAAAAAAATAAAACCCTGTTTCAAAAATTAGGTACATTATACGCATTGCATGAACTAAGAAAAGATGCTTCTTGGTATTTAGAACAAGGGTATATTAGTGGTACAAAATCCAAAGCATTGCGTCAACGTGTGGAAAGACTCTCCACAGAGTTAAGACCACATATTGGTGTTTTGGTAGATGGTTTTGGCATTCCTAAGCATTGTATGCAAGCGCCAATTGCTAAATAGTTTTGTTTTATTTGATAATTTTACATGGGTTATTCTGATAAAAATTTATCAGTAAAACCTCGTTCAGTAAAGTATAACACTTTAATTATATTGTATCTTTGCCACATAATTAAAGTAATTATTCATTTTTATTTTATGCCTTTTAAAAAACTACATCCTCATTTAAAAGAAAAAATAGCGCAATTTGGAATTGATACTCCTACTCGATTTCAAAAAGCAAGTATTGGAACCATAAAAAGTGGTGCCAATGTATATTGTATTGCGCCCAACAATAGCGGAAAAACAACTACTTTAATTTGGACTACCTTACAAAAACTGCAATGTGAAGCACAAGGAACTGCGCCAAGAGCACTTGTTTTTGTGGAAAATAATGAACAAGCTTTGGCTTTGTACGATGCTTTTTTATTATATACTAGGCATACAGACTTACGTGTATATGTAGCAAATGAAAGAGAACATATAGATTTGTTAAAATCGGAAATTTTTGAAGGAGTGGACATTTTAATAGCTACTGTAAAAACAACTAATAAATTACTATTATTAGAAGGTTTAAATACTACTCAATTAAAAATAATTGGTATTGATGATGCTTCTTTTTTACAAGAAACCAATGCTTATACAGCTTTATTAGCTACTACACAAAGTATTTATAAATGCCAATACGTATTGTATACCAATACAATGAACGCTAGCTTACAACGCTTGGAGAACTACTTTATGACTTTTGCTAAAAAGATTCTTATCAAATAGGTGCTTATTTACATTAAATGCTTTTTTTTTATAAAAAAATCATTTTTTTTAGCAAATTTCTATCTTTTTCAATTGAAAATTATCATTAAAATAAAAAAATAGGGATTTTGCCTATTGTAAGCATTTTACATTGTTTTTATATTTGGATTATTATTAACTAAAAAATTCCCCAATTATGAAAAAAATATTTAAAAGTTCTGTTTTAATTTTGTTATTAAATGTAGCCTTACAAACATCTGCACAAGATGTTGCTTATAATGACATGAAAAATGTACCGTATATTAAACCTTTAAAAACCAAAGTTATTGTAAACAAATCTTTAGAGGATGGTAAATATACTTATGACAATAGTATTCACAAAGTTATTGTTGAAATAGAAGAAGATTCTTACATAGAGTTTTATCCAAAAGGAGAGTATATCAAAGCTAAAATGGTTTGGTTGAGTGAAAATGAATATGAATTAGAAATTGTAGATATTAACAAGAAAAATTTACCATTTAAGGTAGGTGATAAATTAACTACTACTATACAAAGAAATAGAGGTAAAAGATACTACTACGAATCTGTATATGAAGATAGGTCTTGGACTGGAAAACTTACAAAAATTATTGAAAAGAAATAAGTTAAAAAATCCCCTAAGAAAAAAAGTGTTCATTTTTAGTAATGAGCACTTTTTTTATTTCATATGATATGATTACATTTTTTAATAAACTATTAAAAATAAGTAATTTGCTTATAGTTACTTTCTATAAAAGCTATTAAATTTACACTTGTATTTATATTATATTTTCCCCTAGAGTATTTTATAGAAAAAGCCAAACGATTCCGTTTGGCTTTTTTTTGTTATTGTCGTTTCTATTATATTTTTACTACTAAATATTAGTTTTGGTTGATTTTTGAGTTGTCATTTGAAATGGTATCAATTAAAGAATCAAAATCATTTGCTTTGTCAAAAAAAGCGCTTGCACCATACTGTAAACACATTCTTTTTAACTCTGTATTCATAGAAAAAATAAACACTTTCGTTTCTACGTTTTTTTTATTCAACCATTTTAATAATTGTATGCCATTACCATCAGGTAAGCTTAAATCTAAAACAATTATATCGTAAAAAACGTTTAATAACTTACTTTTAGCTTCTTTTAGCGTTGTAGATAATTCTATAGTTTTTAGAGTATTTAAACCTTTTACACTAGTATAAAGTAACTCACCTATATGTTTATCATCTTCAACAAGTAATAAATTTCTTTCCATCACAATTACAATTGTTTAATCTTTTAAAATTAAAGCAATTAATTGATTATAACAGTAAGCAAATTGCTTATTTTCTATTTATATTTTACATGTAAAATACTGATAATTAATTTAATAACCTTTTACAAGGAGTTGTTATTCTAAAGAGGTTAGTCCATTTCTAATGGCATATTTTGTAAGCTCTGGTATGGTATATAATTCTAGCTTTTTCATAGTGTTGTTTTTATGGACATCAACCGTTTTTGAACTCAAAAATAATAGTTCTGCTATTTCTTTGGATGAATTACCTTCCGCTATTAATTGTAGTACTTCTATTTCTCTTGAGCTTAATTCTTTATCAACAATTACTTCTTCTCTATTTAAAAGGGTTAAATAACTTTGATCTATTTTTTTTGAGAGGTATTTTTTATTTTGATGTACTGAGTTAATGGCTGTAATTAATTCTGACGAGTCACCATCTTTTAGTAAATATGCATAAGCACCAGCTTTAAACATGCCTTGTATAAACTGTTTGTTCGCATGCATAGAAAGTCCGATAATTTTAATGTGAGGATGTTTTTTGTGTATTTGTTTTGTTGCTTCTACTCCATTTAAGCCACTCATGGCTACATCTGTAATAACTACATCTGGTAAAAGCTTATTACATTGTTCAATGGCAGCTCTACCATCTGAAGCTTCGCCAATAATATGTAAGTTTGTTTTTTGCTCTATAATACTCCGTAAACCGTCACGTAATATTTTATGATCGTCTACTAATAATAATCTAATGACTTCTGGGGGATTCATTATTATTGTTCTTTAATATCGTTCTTATTTTTTAAATGTACGAAAAATTTTACAGTTGTTCCAACATTTTTGTCTGAGGTAATTTGTAGTTCACCATTTAAATTTCTAATACGCTCCCTTACAGCAAATAAGCCAAAACCACCTTCTGTACTCATTGTGTTTTGTAAAATTGCTGTATCAAAACCTATTCCGTTATCTTTTATAATGATGGTAATTGTTTCCTCATTTTTAATAAACTGAAGCTTTATTTCTGTAGCTTTTGCATATTTAATAATGTTTGTTATAGCTTCTTGTATACAACGATATATCAATATAGATTTAAATTCACTAAGCTCTAGATGGTTTACATTACTGGTAAATTGAACTTTAATATCGTATTTTTCTTGAATATCGTCAGACATCCACTCTAGAGTTTCTAACAACCCTAATTGATATAAAACTGGAGGAGAAAGTTCGTAGGTAATTTTTCTACTATTTTCTAAAGCCTCTGATATATGTTTATTTACAAAATCTAAATCTTCACTAATGTTTTTTAAAGATGCATTTTTTTGAAGTTCACTTATTCTCATTTTTGAAATTACAAGTGATTGACTCAAATGATCATGAATATTTGCAGCAATGTCCTTTTTTTGTTTTTCTTCAATCATCGCAACTTCTGCAGTTAGTTTTTGTAACGAGGTTTGATATTCTTCAATTTTTTTTCTTGCCAACATCCATTGGGTGATATCTCTGGATGATGTTAAATAAGCAATAATGTTATTATTTTGATATACAGGTGATAATAAGGATTCTAACCAAACGTAATGCCCTTTTTTATGTTTTATTCTAAAAATAAAATCATTTACCGCTAATCCATTTAAACTTTGCTCTATTTTATTTTTAACCATAGCAACATCCTCTTCATGTACTAAATCTAAATTTTGTTTTCCAATTAACTCTTTAGCTTCATAACCTAATAATGTTTTTATAGAAGGACTTAAATACGTAAAATTGGTTTCAGGATCTTGTAAAGAAATTAAATCGTTTGTATTATCTGCTAATAAACGATACATTTCTTCTGCTTTTTTTCTTTCAGTAATATTTACATTGGTACCTAAATAGCCTATTAATTCGTTTTTATCGTTAAAAATTTCTTTGGCTGTACCTTCTACCCAAGTAATTTCTTTGGTTTTTATATTTATAAAACGGTATTCATATTTCCATTTTCCATTCGATTGAACAGATTGATACCAATCTTTTTTAATAGCTTCTAAGTCATCAGGATGTAAAGCATTCACCCATCCAGTTCCAGATGCTTGCTTTAAGGTCATGCCAGAAATCTCTAACCATGTTTCATTTGCATAAGTACAATCACCATCAAGATTCGTTGTATAAATTGCTGTTGGAGATTTTTCTGTATAAGATTTAAATTTTGCTTCGCTAATTTCTGTTTTTTCTTTTTCTTTTAAGAGCTGTAACTGTATATTTTTGCTTTCTGTAATATCTTGTGAAACCCCTCTCCTACCAATTACTTCGTTTTTATCATTAAAAATAGGTTGTCCTGTGTTTTTAATCCAAACACTTTTATTATTTGTATCTATTAAATTTAACTCTATCTCATAAGGCACCCCATTTTTAGCTAGGTTTGTTGTTGCTATAATAAGTGTTAATCTAGAATCTTCTGTAAAGAAATTTAAAATTTCCTCTAATGGAGGAACTCCTTTTTTTGGATCTGTACCGTAAATTTTATGAAGTCCTTCAGACCAAAAAAGAACACCTGTTTGTTCATCATAACTCCAGTAGCCTATTTTTGCAATTCTACCAGCTTCTTTTAATGCATATTCACTTTCTTCTACCAAGTTTAAAGATGTTTCCAAACTTTCTTTAGACTGCTCTAGCTTTAATTGTGCTTTTTTATCGTCAGTAATATTTCTGATGATTCCTCTTCTTCCAATAATTTCCTTTTCATCATTATAGATTGGTTGTACTACGTTTCTTGCCCAAATCTCTTCATTATTTAAATTGAAAAGTTTAATTTCTATGTCATAAGGTGTACCATGTGCAATTAACTCAATATTTGATTGTTGTAATTTTTCTAAAGATGATTTATCAAAATATTTTATAATTTCTTCTTGAGGTGGAGGGTCATTTTTGGGGTCTAATCCAAAAATTTCATATAAATAATCAGACCAAGTAACTTTGTTTGTTGTGGTATCAAATTCCCAAAATCCGATTTTTGCTAATTGACTAGCTTCTCTAATAGACTTTTGATTTTTTAATAGTAAATCTTGATAGTTTTTTAACTCTGTAATATCATCAATAATAATACATGCTCTAAAAGGTTGTTTTTTGCCATTTTCAAATTCAGGAATAGCACTTACTTTTAACCAAGTGTAAACTCCGGTTTTTGCATTTATAATACCAATTGTTTTTTTTAAAACCGGTTTTTTTGTTTTAAAGGCAATTTTTGTTGGATGCTCATCTGCTTTTACTGGGCTTTTATTTTCATGAACAGGTTTCCATGATGGTTTGTAAATAGAGTATCCAATCATATACTCTTTTTCAGCTCCTAAAATATCTAAACAAGTTTGATTTACAGATAAAACAATTCCTTTTGGAGATACATACAAAACTCCATGCGTAATGTTGTCAAACAAATCATAATGTCTGTTTTTATATTTTCTTAATCCTATTAATTTTTGTTTTGTTTTGTAGTCTTTTCTCCTTAAAGCTACATACATAAAAATGGAAGAAATTACTATAAATAGTACGCCTTGGTAGTTTTGTAAGGTAATTAATAAAGGGTTTGTGGAATTTGAACTAAAAAAAGAACTGACTAAATTATCGTAAAAAGTAAAATATAAGCAAGAAGTAATAAAATATATGAATACAATTATAAAATTGATTTTGTTTCTTAAAAACTTCATGTAAATGTGTACTAAACTTTTTTTAAATTTAGTGAAAATAATTTTATTTCTGCAAATTGTAAACCGTTAACCAAGCAAATTTTAATTTATATATTATAAATCAATTACTTATATTATGTGTGTTTTTTATTTATACTTGGTAAATTCTAACTTTTTTCTTTTTTAAGCGAACATTGTTTAATGTATCAATTAATTCAGATGTTTTTTGAGCAGGAACTGCAACAAAAGCACAGTCTTGTTTTAACTCAATAACACCTAATTGCTCTTTGCTTAATTTACCTTGTTTGATAAATAAACCAGCAATATCTCCTTTTGATATTTTATCTTTTCTTCCGCCAGAAATAAATAAGGTTTCCCAAAAAGGTTGTTTTCTTTCAGCTTGTTTAGAAATGTCTTGTACTACAGCATTTTTAATAAAATCTGGTAAATGCTCGTCTTTCCATTTTAATACATAAGCAGTACCTTCTGCTGAAACTCTTGCTGTACGTCCGTTTCTATGTGTAAATTCCTCTACAGCCAATGGCAATTCGTAATGAATAATGTAGTTCATTTCAGGAACATCTATTCCTCTAGCAGCTAAGTCTGTAGCAATTAAAATTTGATTGGTTCCGTTTCTAAATTTTATTAATGAACGTTCTCTATCTTTTTGTTCCATACCACCACTAAAACAACCATGTTTTATGTTTTTACTTTCTAAAAAAGTACTCACATTGTGTATGCTATCTTTTAAATTACAAAAAATAATTCCTTGTTGATTTCCAAGATGATTCAACAAATGTAATAAGGTATTTAGCTTATTTTTTGAAGGAGAAATTACCGTTTTTACTTGCAATTTAGAAGTTGTTGCTTTTAAATAATTTACAGTATTTGGATTTGACAACCCTACAAAATCAGGTATTTCAACTCCTTGTGTTGCAGAGGTTAAGATGCGTTTGTCTAAACTAGTAAGTTGATTAATGATTCCTCTCATTTCATATTCAAAACCAACCTCTAATGATTTGTCAAACTCATCTAAAATTAATGTTTTTATAAAATCTTTAGAAAAACGTTCATTTGTAAAATGATCCGAAATTCTACCAGGAGTACCAATTAAAATAGCAGGAGTATGTTTTAATTCAATTTTATCTTTAGACATTGGTCTTCCTCCATACACAGCATTTACTTTAAAACCAGCTCCCATAGAACGAATAACTTGTTCTATTTGAATAGCTAATTCTCTTGATGGAACTAAAATTAACGCTTGTACTTCCTCTAAATCAGGGTTTAACATTTCTAATAAAGGCAAAGAAAAAGCCAATGTTTTTCCTGTTCCTGTTGGCGAAAGTAATATGGTATTCTCGTTTTTATTAATGGTTGCAATCGCTTCTTTTTGCATTGGATTTAATGCAGCAATATTTAATTTATCTAAAATTTCTGATTGCTCCTTGATATTATTTGCCATAATTATTCGCTGTTTTTCTTTAAACTTAATTACTAGTATTTACGGATAAATAAATACCAAATTCACTATTGTAAAAATTACCAATCGATAGGGAAATAGTCTTTTAAAAACTTTCCAGACCAATGTTTTCCGGTATTTATACCGTCAATTAAAGGATCCATTACTCTTGCAGCTCCATCTACAATATCTAATGGAGGTTGAAAATCATGAACTTCTGCCTTCTTTTTAGATAATTCAGCAGGATCTTCATCTGTAACCCAACCTGTATCTACAGCATTCATGTAAATTCCTTTTTTAGCAAATGTTGCAGACGATGTATGAGTTAACATATTTAAAGCTGCTTTTGCCATATTGGTATGAGGATGCCTATCTTCTTTTTTAAATCGATGAAATTTACCCTCCATTGCAGACACATTAATTATGTGTTTCTTTCCGGTGTTTTCTTTCATCATTAAATTAGACAAACGATTACACAAAACAAAAGGTGCTACTGCATTTACCAGTTGTACTTCTACCATTTCAGTAGTTTCGATTTCGCCTAATTTTAAACGCCAACTGTTGGTTTTACGCAAATCTACTTGTTGCAAATCTGCATCTAATTTTCCTTCTGGAAACACTTCTGATGTTTGCAAAGAATTGTCAAAGCTATAAGGAATTTGAGATAATTCTGCTGAATTTCTTAGTCCAATTCCTGGTTCTGGTCCATGCCATGTGACTGGTAACACATTATTTTTAGCTGTTTTTGATGAAGAAACACTTAAATCGGATATTTCTTTCAAACATTCTGCATGATTTTCTAATAATTTTTGTGCCAATATTGGAAGTTGATCAATGGGTTTTTTCTCATTTTCCATCATATGAGCGTAAAAACCAGCAGGTCTTCTTACAGTTTGGGCAGCATTGTTGATAAGAATATCTAAACGATCGTATTTCTGCTCTATATAATTACAAAAAATTTCTACACTTGGAATGTGCCTTAAATCCAAACCATGAATGTGCAACCTATCTTTCCAATCTTTATAATCTTCTTCTTTTGCAAAACGAATCGCAGAATCTGCAGGAAAACGAGTGGTAGCAATCACTGTTGCTCCAGAACGTAAAGCCATTAAAGTAATATGGTAACCTATTTTTAAACGAGAACCTGTAATTACAGCAACTTGACCCGTTAAATCTGTGGTTTGAAAACGTTTCGCATAATTTAAATTGCCACAATCTGTACACATGGCATCATAAAAATGATGCAATTTGGTATACATCGTTTTACAAACATAACAGTTTCTTGGTGATTCTAATTCTGGACTATCTTCATTTATTTGAGCAGCTCCTAATAGTTTTGGAGCAACAAACAAGGCAGCTTCTCTTGCCGAACGAATTCCGGTTGATTTTCTGGCATGTTTGTCACTTTCAATCTGTTTACGTTTGGCTGCTTTTTTAGCATCTTTTCTTCTTCGTTGAAATTCATCTCTGTTTGGACGAGATAATTCGCCAGCAACCTTAAAAAGTGCCACTCTTTGTGCTTCAGGAATCTCAAAAAGCTGATTTGTATCCGCTAATAAGTTTTGTATTGTTTGAATACAAGCATCTATTTCTGGATTGTTTTTATGTTGACTCATATTGATGATGAGATTGTTATATTATTTAAGTTTCTAAATTAGTTCTCGACTGCGTTCAAACTGACATTTAGAAAATTATTTTCTTTTCTTCTTCTTTTTAACTTCTACTGTTTTTGGTGTATTTGAAGCATTTTGAGCTAAATAATTCGCCAAAATTTTATCTACCAATTCATCTTTTGTTAAATGATGAAAAATAGTTTTTATTTGAGATTTAAAATCTTCCGAAACTGTTTTATTCGGTTTTGTTTTAAATATTTTTTTCGCCCACAACAAACCATTATTTTCTTCAATACTTTGTGCATCTGCCTTTTCATATCTTGAAAATGAAATACCTAATTCCTTTTCAAAATCTGCAATATCTACCACTTCTTCTTGTTGTAAAATGGTTAAAGATAGTCCCTTTGCTCCTGCTCTTGCTGTTCTTCCACTTCTGTGCACATACGCATCATACGTATCTGGTAAATGATAATTTACTACATAAGAAATTTCTTTTATATCAATTCCTCTTGCAGCCAAATCTGTTGCCACTAAAATATCTATGTGTCCTTCTCTAAATTGTCCCATAATTCTGTCTCGAATTCCTTGGGTTAAACTTCCATGAATTGCGCCAGATGAGAATTTATTAATCGCTAATTTTTTCGCTAATTTATTAACAGCCGCTTTTGTTTTACAGAAAATAATTCCTCTTTGCCCTTCTTTAGAATTTAAGAAATGTAATAAAACTTCCAGTTTCTCAATCGGTTCTACTACTACATATTGGTGGTCAATTCCTTGATGACCAACAGTTTTCATATCCGCTTCAATTGTAACCACTTCTTTAGACATGTAGTTATTTACCAATTGTCTTATAGCACCAGGCATTGTTGCTGTAAATAAGAAAGTTCTTCTATTCTTCGGAATTTCTGCAATAATCGCGTCTAAACCTTCTTTTAAAGCATTTACCATTTCATCTGCTTCATCTAAAATAAAGTATGAAATGTTTTTTATGTTGATGGCTTCACGTTTCACTAAATCTGCCAAACGTCCTGGAGTTGCCACTACAATATGCGTTTTTTCTTTTAAACGATCTATTTGTGGTTTTATGGGAATTCCTCCACAAACAACAGCGATAGAAATATCTGGACTGTGTTTTGAAAAAGCTTCTAAATTACTATGAATTTGTTGCCCTAACTCTCTTGTTGGTGCTAAAATAACTGCTTGAATATTTTCATTTTTTGTATCAATTAATTGCAATAAAGGCAACCCAAAAGCAGCAGTTTTACCTGTTCCTGTTTTTGCCATTGCAACAACATCTACTTTCTGATTTAAAACAACAGGAATTACTTTTTGTTGAATATCTGTAGGTACAGAAATTTGTAAATCCGTTAAACTTTGTTGTAATTGCTGATGGATTCCTAAATCGGAAAATGATTTTGACATGTAAAATAATTTTGTGCAAAGATAGTTACACTTTTATTGATATTGTTTTTTCTTTACTTCATTTTAAACAAATGCATAAAAAAAACTCATCAAAAATTGATGAGTTTTTTTTAAACTTGAAAGTATATGTTATTAGATAACTTTTACGTTTACTGCGTTTAAACCTTTGTTACCTTCTTGTAAATCAAATTCTACTTTGTCTCCTTCACGAATCTCGTCTACTAAACCAGAAATGTGTACAAAATGATCTTTTTCAACTCCTTCTTCAGTGATAAATCCAAAACCTTTAGTTTCATTGAAAAATTTTACTGTACCTGTATTCATAATATTGTTATTAAATTAATTAATTCACAAAGGTGACCCCATATTTTAGATTTACAACCTTTTAATTGATTTATTTTCAATTTATTAGATAAACTTATTTTGAAACTAATAAAAATCCCTCTAATTTAGAGGGATTTTTGGTGTTCTATTAAAATATGAATTAATAATTCATCATTTTTTCTTTTTTCTTTCGTAATTGTTTTTCCAAATCACTTACAGATTCTTGTACAGCACTTCTAAAATTGTCGTGATTTGCTTCTGCAAACAACCTTGGTCCAGGAACGCTTAAACGTATGTTACAAATCATACCTGTTTCATCAGAAGTTGTATTTTCTGTTTTAAAAAACACGTCAGCTCTAATAATCATGTCGTATTTTTGATGTAAATCGTTTAATTTTTCTGTAGCAAATTGCTCTAAAGCATCACTTGCTGTAACATCATGATATTCAAAATTTATATTCATTTTCATGTTTTTTTAAGTTATTTATTATTTTATGCTTCTCCTCTTGCAGGATATCCTTCTTTTAAAATATAGTCAATTCCACTTAAAACTTCTTTTAATGGAGATCTTCCAAATGGCATTGATTGTATTGATTCCCAATACACAGTGCCATCTTTATGAATTAAAAACAACCCTGGTTCTGTAAAATGTTTAGGTTCCTTTTTAATTCCTTCAGAAATAAATAAACCCCATTTTCTAGCTTCATCTATAGAGAAATTATATCCTACAGGAATACCTTCTATATTCCACTCATTGTAAGTTTCTTTCGCTATTTCTTCAGTATCTGAACTTATCGCAATTAAGTTTACGCCTCTTTCTGTAAAGTCACTCATTTTATTTTTAAGTTCCTCTAATTGTTTTTTACAAACAGGACAGTGTTTTCCTCGGTAAAAAACAATCATTGTAAAATTTTCTGGAGTTTGATCATGCAAACTCCACTTTGTATCGTTTACCAAATTAATTTCTAAATTCGGTGCTTTTTCTCTTGGTTTAATCATCTTTTTATTTTAAATTTTTTCTAATGTATTTACTTTTAACTTAGGATAATCTGTATATCCTTTTTTTCCTGGAACGTAAAAAGTTTCTTGATCCCAGTCTGCCAATTCTTGATTTTTCTCAAAACGCTCTACCAAATCTGGATTAGATATATATAGCTTTCCAAAGGCAACTAAATCTGCATTTCCTTCTTCAATTATTTTATTTCCAGACTTTTGGTCAAAACCAGCATTAATCATTAAGGTTCCGTTGTAAATCGGTCTAAAATGTTCTGCAATATTTTCGACGGCAAAAGGAACATCAGAAACATCTGTAAAAGGTTCTGATAGATGGATGTATGCTAAGTTATAGTCGTTTAATTTTTCAATGATGTATTCAAAAGTAGGTATGGTTTCTTCGTCCATTTCCATTCCGAAAGTACCATGTAATGACGGATTGAAGCGTGCACCAATTTTTTGTTCAGGTATTACTTCTTTAATTGCTTCTAACACTTCAAAAAAGAAACGCGCTCTGTTTTCTTTGCTTCCTCCATATTCGTCTGTTCTTTTGTTGGAAGTTTTGTTAAAAAATTGATGAAATAAATATCCGTTTGAAGAATGTATTTCAACACCATCAAAACCTGCTTCTATTGCATTTTGTGCAGCATTTTTAAAATCTTGTATGGTTTGTTGAATATCTTCTTTGGTCATTTCTTTAGGAGTTACTGTTTTTTTCTGACCTTCAGGTGTGTATACTTCTTCATTTGCATTAATTGCAGATGGTGCTAAAGGCAATTCTCCATTATGAAAATCTGGATGAGAAATTCTTCCTACATGCCACAGTTGAATAAATATTTTTCCACCTTCATTGTGTACCCTTTCTGTAACTTTTTTCCAACCTTCAACTTGTTCTTTTGAATAAATACCAGGTGTGTTTATATAACCAACAGCTTGTTTAGAAACTTGTGAGCCTTCAGTAATAATTAATCCTGCTGATGCTCTTTGTTCATAATACAAACCATGCAATTCGTTTGTTGGTACGTTTCCTTTATTATCTGCACGACTTCTTGTCATAGGAGCCATTACAACTCTGTTTTTTAAGGGTAAGTTATCTATATTATTAAATGGATGTAATAAATGTTGTGTTTTCATCTTCTTTTCTTTTAATTAATCTTTCTATCTATTTTTTATGCTTCTTTTAATGTTTTCATATCAATTACAAAGCGATATTTGACATCATTATTGGTAACTCTTTCAAACGCTTTGTTGATATCTTGCATATCAATCATTTCAATTTCTGAAGTAATATTGTGTTCTCCACAAAAATCTAACATTTCTTGCGTTTCTTTAATTCCGCCAATTAAAGATCCTGCAACTCTTTTTCTTCCCATAATTAAATTTCCACCATTCATAGGTTCTAAAGGCTCAATTGCGCCAACCATAACCATGGTGGAATCTCTCTTTAAAATTTGTAAATACGGATTGATATCGTGTTTTACGGGAACAGTATTTAGCAGAAAATCAAAACTTCCTGTATGTTTTTTCATTTCATCTTTATTTTTTGAAATAATAACGTCATCTGCTCCTAATTTTTTAGCATCTGCTGATTTTTCTTCGGAAGTTGTTATCATATACGTTTCAGCACCCATTGCACTGGCAAATTTAATTCCCATGTGACCAAGACCACCCAAACCAATAATACCAACTTTATCTCCTTTTTTAATTTTCCAATGATTTAAAGGTGAATATGTAGTAATTCCTGCGCACAATAATGGTGCAACTGCTTTTGTATCTAAGTTTGTAGGAACTTTTAGTACAAATTCTTCTCTTACAACAATGGATGTTGAATATCCTCCAAAAGTTCTATTTCTAGAATGTTTGTCTTTTCCATTGTAAGTTCCTACCATTCCTTTTTCACAGAATTGTTCTAAATCGTCTTCACAAGCAGAACATTCTTTACAGGAATCTACCATACATCCTACTCCAACTAAATCTCCTTTTTTATAATTTTTAACGTCAGCACCAACCTCAATTACTTTTCCAATAATTTCATGACCTGGAACTAATGGATAGTTTGCATTTCCCCAATCATTTTTTGCTGCGTGTATATCACTATGACAAACTCCACAATATAAAATATCAATTTTTACATCATTCTTTAATATTGCTCTTCTTTCGATTTCCATTTGCTGTAAATCTTTGTCTGCAGCTTCTGTTCCATATGCTTTTATTTTTTCTGACATCTATTATTTTAATTTTATGAATTTTCACGAAATTAGAAATTAAAAAAGGTGTTTTTTGGCTCGTATGAAATCAATTTGAACTCATTCCATAAATTAACATTTTATAACATAATCCCTTTAAAATTAACAGTTTTTTATGGTTGATGATAAAAATTTACAGATTATTTATTCTTAATTTAGAGGGCAATTTGACAGAAATAAATCTGTAAAAAAAAAGCTAAAAGAAAAATGAAAACTTCTGATATAATTATTCAAGCATTAGAAAATGAAGGTGTAGAATATATTTTTGGATTGCCTGGAGAAGAAAATTTAGACGTTTTAGAATCCATTAGAAAATCCGATAAAATTGACATTATAATTACAAGACATGAACAAGGTGCTGGTTTTATGGCAGCAACTTATGGACGCCTCACAGGAAAACCTGGAGTCTGCATGTCTACATTAGGTCCTGGTGCTACAAATTTAATGACGCCAACTGCGTATGCTCAATTAGGCGCAATGCCAATGGTGATTTTAACAGGGCAAAAGCCAATTAAAGATAGTAAACAAGGAAAGTTTCAGATTTTAGATGTGGTAGAAATGATGACGCCACTCACGAAATTTACTAAACAAATTACGTATGGTAAAAATTCTGGAGCTATTATAAGGGAAGCTTTTAGACGTTCTCAAGAAGAAAGACCAGGAGCTGTTCACATAGAAATTCCTGAAGATGTAGCACAAGAGGAAGTTAAAAACCCTCATTTTTTTGAGGTAGAAAATTTGAGAATTCCTTCTGCAAATAAAAAATCTATAGCAAAAGCTACAGAAATGATTCTTAAAGCAAAAAGACCATTGTTACTCATTGGTGCTGGTGCAAATAGAAAAAGAGCTTGTAAAGCACTCAGTAATTTTGTAAATACGTTACAAATTCCATTTTTCAATACACAAATGGGAAAAGGTATTATTGACGAAAGAAATCCTCTATATATTGGTACAGCTGCACTTTCTTCCAATGATTTTATTCATGAAACGATTGATAATGCCGATTTAATTATTAATGTTGGTCACGATTCTATTGAAAAACCACCATTTATAATGAATGCTGATGATGAAAGAAAAGTGATTCATATCAACTTTTTTGCAGCAGAAATCAATGAGGTTTATTTCCCACAATTGAATGTGATTGGAGATATTGCAACCACTATCAAAGAATTAACAAGTCAATTAAAAGACAAATCTAAAAAATGGGATATTGATTTCTTTTTAAAAGTGAAAGAAAGTGTTTCTAAACATTTAGCAAAGTATGAAGAAGACAATCGTTTTCCTATTCTTCCACAACGTTTGGTAAAAATTACCAGAAATATCTTACCTGAAGAAGGAATTGTAACGTTAGACAACGGAATTTATAAAATTTGGTTTGCGAGAAATTACCCTGCTTATGCTCAAAACACCTTGATTTTAGACAATGCTTTGGCAACAATGGGTGCAGGTTTTCCTTCTGCGATGATGGCAAAAAAACTAAATCCACAGAAAAAGGTAATTTCTATAAACGGAGATGGTGGTTTTATGATGAACTCTCAAGAATTAGAAACTGCAATTCGTATGGAATTAGATTTGGTAATTATTATTTTAAATGATAATGCCTATGGAATGATTGAATGGAAACAAGAAGGAGAAGGCTTTCCAAAGTTCGGTTTAGATTATAAAAATCCTGATTTTGTAAAACTTGCAGAAAGTTTTGGTGCTTTTGGTTACAGACCAACATCTGTGAAAGGTTTTGAAGAAACATTAACCAAAACATTAGATTTAAAAGGAATTCATGTAATAGATTTAGCCGTAGATTATTCTTTAAATCACGAAATATTAAATGTACTTTTAAGTGAAAACTCAAAAAAATAAAAAATGAAAAAGGCAACAACTATAAACCCAGCAACAGAAGAAGAAATAAAAAGTTATGAAAGAATTTCTTCAAAAGAAGCAAAAGAAAAAGTAGCAAAAGCAAATGAAACTTATAAAACTTGGAAAAAAACAAGTTTTGAAGAACGTTCTAAATTAATGAACAAATTAGCAACAATTTTCGAAGAAAACGTAGAAGAATACGCACAATTAACAACCCAAGAAATGGGAAAAATAATCAAGCAATCTCGTTCAGAAATAGAAAAATGTGCAAAAATTTGTAGATATTATGCTGATAATATTGAAGAATTATTAGCAGACCAAACTGTAGAAACTGAAGCTCAAAAAAGTTATGTTACTTTTCAACCCTTAGGAGTTACTTTGGCTGTAATGCCTTGGAATTTTCCTTTTTACCAAGTCATACGTTTTGCAGCACCAGCAGTTATGACAGGTAATACAGGAGTTTTAAAGCACGCTTCAAATGTACAAGGTTGTGCTTTTGCATTAGAAGATGCTTTTAAAAAAGCAGGTTTTCCTCAAGGTGTTTTTACCAATTTAAATTTAGACTCTAAGGATATTAAAGAAATTATTGAAGATGAAAATATTGTCGCAGTTACTTTGACAGGAAGTGAACCTGCAGGACGTTCTGTGGCAAAAATTGCGGGAGAAAATTTGAAGAAAACCGTTTTAGAATTAGGAGGAAGTGATGCCTATATCATTTTGGAAGATGCAGATTTAGAAAAAGCAACTGATTTAGCCACTTACGGACGTTTACAAAATAACGGACAAACTTGTATTGCTGCAAAGCGTTTTATTGTTTTGGAAGATATTTATGATGATTTTTTAAAACTTTTCACCAAAAAAATGAAGGATGCTAAAATGGGTGAACCAACTAATGAAGACGTTTATTATGGACCTATGGCAAGAGTAGATTTACGAGACGAATTGCACGAACAAGTAGAAAAAACCATAAAACAAGGAGGTAAATTAGTTTTGGGAGGAAAAATTCCTAACAGAAAAGGTGCATATTATCCTGCAACAATTTTGGCAGATTTAAAAGCTGGTATGACCGGTTTTGATGAAGAATTATTTGGACCTGTTGCCTCTGTTATAAAAGCAAAAAACGAAGAAGAAGCAATCGAATTGGCAAACAACTCTTCTTTTGGTTTGGGTTCTGGAGTAATTACTGGTAATTCAAAAAGAGGTGAAAAAGTGGCTTTGCAATTAGAAGCAGGAAATAGTTTTGTAAATAAATTAGTAGCTTCTGACCCAAGATTACCATTTGGAGGAATTAAAAATTCTGGGTATGGTAGAGAGCTTTCTGGGTATGGTATTCGTGAATTTGTAAATACAAAATCAATTTGGATTGATTAAAAACTAATCAATAAATCACCAACATTTAAAAATAGACTTTTAAGAATGGTTTTATAGTACTAATTTTGTAGTATGAAAAAATCCATTTCAAAAAAAGTCTATTTCTTTTTTAATACTGATGATAAAAATGTTGATGAACATCTTCCAAGAAACTACTTTTTACTTTTAATAAGTAGCATTTTTACAAAATTAGGAGACACTTTAAGCAACCCTAAAACAGTGTTAACTTGGGTAATGAATTATATAAACGCTCCTGTTTATATGATTAGTTTTATTGTGCCTATTAGAGAATCTGGCTCTATGTTACCGCAAATATTTTTAGCGAGTTATATAAAAACAAAGGCCAAAAGAAAATGGATTTATGTTTTTGGCTCTATTTTTCAATTTGCTTCAATTTTAGCAATTGGTTTAACAGCTTATTTTTTTGAAGGTGTTCTTGCAGGAAGTTTAATTATTTTATTTCTGATAATCTTTAGTCTGTCAAGAAGTTTGTGCTCTGTAAGTTCTAAAGATGTTTTAGGAAAAACGATTCCTAAAGACAGACGTGGAAAATTAAAGGGGTATACAGTTTCTGTATCAGGAGTTTTAGTTTTATTGGCAGGTTTATTTATGATGTATAAATCTAAAAGTGGTGCTTCTCTCCTATTTTATAGTGGAATATTAGTCTTTGCAAGTGCTATGTGGTTGATTTCAGCATTTATTTATTCTAAAATAAAAGAAGATAAAAGTAAAATTCAGGAACATAAAAACACTTGGAAAGAAGTTATACAAAGAATAAAAATTGTAAAAAAAGACACCCATTTCAGAAATTTTATTATTGCACGTTCGCTCTTGTTATGTTCCGCTTTAACTGCACCTTTTTACGTTTTATTAGCTCAAGAAAACATTGGTAAAGAAAGTTACTTGTTAGGTTTATTTATTATTGCAAATGGAGTTGCTTCTATTTTAAGTGCTCCTGTTTGGGGTAAAATGGCAGATGTTTCGAGTAAAAATGTGATGTCTTTTGCAACTATAATTGCATCTGCTTTAGGAATTACAATGTTTATCATTATTGAAGTATTTACAGACTTTTCAAAAATATTTTGGTTATATCCAGTTGCTTTTTTCATTTTAGGAATAGCACATAGTGGTGTAAGATTAGGCAGAAAAACTTATGTTGTAAATATGGCTGAAGGTAATAAAAGAACAGATTACGTTGCTGTAAGCAATACAATTATTGGTTTAATTTTATTAGTTACTGGAGGAATTAGTGCTTTAGCTTCTTTATTTTCGGTAGAATTGGTATTACTTGTTTTATCTATATTTGGTATTTTAGGAGCATTTTTAAGTTATAAGCTACCCAATGTTGAAGCTGAATAATTTTATTTAATTATCACTTCATCATCTTTATTATTCAAATACATGTCTGCATAAACTTTCGTGAAATTTGCACCGAAAAAAAGTATCAAACTTGAATACGAAACCCATAGCATAATTAAAATTACAGAACCTGCTGCACCATAAGTGGAACCAGGTTCCATAGTATTAAAATACCATGCTAATAAATATTTACCAATCACAAATAAAATAGCAGTTAAGCCAGCACCTACCTTTACGGCTCGCCAACGTACGTTTTTACCTGGTAAATATTTAAACATTGCTGCAAATAAAATGTAAATGAATAAGATAGACATTAAAAAATCTATTACATACACATATTCAAACAAATTATCTGGTACAAAAACTTCAATTCTTTTACTAAATGCACTAATTAGAGCAGTTAAAACAAAACTTATCAATAATAAAAAACCAATAATTAAAATAAAACCAAAGCTTTTTAAACGATCGAAAATTATTTTTAAAAATCCGTTTGTATTTGGATTTTCTTTTACTTTCCATATTTTATCAAAAGCCGCTTGTAATTGGTAAAAAACTCCTGTTGATCCATAAATTAGTGTACCAATACCAATAATTGTTGTAAAAATTGAAACGGATTCATCACCCCTATCTAACATCATTACTCTTATAGATTCTGCTGTTTGAATACCAACTGCATTTGTAATTTCGTCTAATAATTCTCCTTGTACAATTTCTCTTCCCCAAATGTTTCCTACCAAATTTAAAATGATAACAATTAAAGCTGGTAAAGATAAAATTGCGTAATAAGCTACAATAGCACTTAATTCAAAAGGACCACTATCTAACCAATTAACTCCAGTTTTTTTTAGTAATTTGGGTAAGTCTTTTATGATTGTTTTTGCTTTCAATTTTTTGTTTTAGAATGATAAATTTAAGGATATTCTTAATTTATAAATTGTGTAATTGATATTTTTTTGAACTCATTACAAATTTAAATTTCTCACTATGTTTTAGAAGTTCCGTTTATATTTTTTATTTTTCTTTTTCTGGAGGTAATAAAATATACACCTGTTAACAAAATTGCTGAAGCAATCATAGATTGTGTAGATATTTTTTCATCTAAAAAATACCATCCCATAAACAATGCAATTACAGGATTTACGTAGGCAGAAGTAGCTACTTTTTCAGTTGAAACTACCTTTAACAAATAATTAAAAGCTGTAAAAGCTACAATTCCACCAAGAATAATCAATAAAGACATTGATATTTGAACGTTAGTACTCCAACTTAATGGAGATGTCCATTTTTCTTGAAAAGAAAAACTCAAAATAGCCAAAACAACACCTGCAATTACCATTTGTAAACCTGTACTTACTAAGAAGTTTTTAGGTAAATCTGCTTTTGACACAAAAACACCTCCATAACTCCAACCTAAAACACAGCCTAACATTACTAAAATACCCAAAATAGTTTCTCTAGAGGTTACCAATTCTTGCTGACTCACCAGTAAAACCATACCTACAATACCTAAAAAAACTCCTATTATAGATTTTTTTTGCATTGGTTTTCTGTCTAAAAAACGTAGTATTAATAAAACAAATAATGGTTGTGTAGAAGCAATTAATGCAGCAAAACCACTATCTACATATCGTAAAGCCCAAACAAAAACACTGTTTCCTAAAATTAAAAAAAATAAAGATGCTATTGCTGAATTTAATATTTGCTTTTTAGTAATTTTAAAACTAAAACCAAAAATTTTAGCAATCATCAACATTAAAACTCCAGCTGTGGAAAAACGAATACAAGCTAAGAAAAAAGGTGGTAATTCAGTTACTGCAACCTTATTAAATAAATAGGTAGAACCCCAAATAACATAAATGGATATAAATGCTATAATAATTAATATTTGAGATTTATTCGCTTTCATAAATAAGTTTATTTGAAGTTGCAAAATTACCATTAATAATTAAGTACTTTTCATTTTTAATTAAGAATAAAAAAAGGAATATTTATTACTATATTTGAAACAACACCAAGCAAATGGGAAAAATAAACTTTTAATAAATCTAGAACACATTTTTAAAAAATAGCTTACTTTGAATAAGAAATACCCATTTGATCCTTCGATAAAACATCATTTAATAATTGCTTTGAGTTTAGCATTATGGATTTTCGTTTTTCTATATTTTACAGAGCCTTTAGATGTTAATCAACTATACGAAAATGAAAAATTAATATTTCTTTTAGGTTATGGTTTTATTGGAGGGGTATCTTACGTTTTCTTTTTACCCTTTCAATATTTAATATTCTCCAAGAAGGATAAAAAATGGACACTTTTAAGCGAAATTATTTTTCTTTTTGTGTATTGTTTTTGTGCAATTACGATAGCGCGTTTGTATTATTTGTTTGTAATTATGGCAAATGATAGAAATCCGTATGATTTAGTGTATATGTTAAAGAGTATCTATTTTCCTGCTTTATTAACCATTTTACCTATTTTAATAATTGGTCGTTTTGCTTTTGGAAAATACAAAGAGAAAAAACTAGAACAAGAAAAAATAGAAATTAAAGGTGAAGGAAATTACGAAGGTTTGCGTTTGTTTTTAAATGATGTAATTTGCATACAATCTTCAGATAATTATATTGAAGTTTTCTACATCTCTGGAACCGAATTAAAGAAAACATTAATCAGAAATAAATTGTCTTCAATTGCGGATGAGTTTCCAGAATTTTTAAGAACTCATCGTTCTTATTTAATAAATCCTTTTCATTTTTTACAGTGGAAAACTGCCAATAGCAAACTGTTTGCGATTGTAACTCACCACATAGAAGTGCCAGTTTCCAGAACTTACCAAAATGATGTAAAAGCAGTTTTAAATTCTACCACAGAATAGCTGTATTTCACCCCAAACACCTTTATATATTGAGTTTTTATATTGATTCCTTTCTAGTTTTGTAACAGAAAGTTTAATCAATAAAATCATCATTATGAAAACTCAAATCACATTTATTACTATTTTATTTTTATCAATTTTTGTTTTATCAGCACAAAACAAACAACAAGAAGTATTAATTATTGGAAGCATGCACACTGTTCCTAAAATTGTAAAAAAGAGCTACAAACCCATGTTAAAGTTTGCAAAAAAATACAATCCTGAAGCAATATATGTAGAAAGTCCTATGGCAAATGATGCGAAATCTTGGGAGTATTTAAAAAATGGTTGGTCTAAAAATTATCAGAAATTTTATCAATTATCAGATTCTTTAAAAACTTCTTTTGATTTTGATGAAAGTAAATTCAACAATTTATCTAAAAAAGATTTTAATACATTAACCAAAGATGAAATAAAATTTTTAACAACTGCATCAGCTTACAAAAGAGATAATGGAAATTACGAACTGTATCAATATTTATTAAAATACGGACTTGATGGGGCAAAAAAACCAACAAGACATGAAGATGGAGATTTGACTTATAAATTAGCATTGTCTAAAAACTTACGTGTTACCAATATGGATGATCAGCAAACAAATAGAGAGTTTCACACAGCTTGGAATAAATGTATAAAAGAAGGAAGAGAAAACGGAAACAATACAGCAAACACCAAATTATATAAGAAAAACTATAACAGTTCTATTTTACCAGCTATTTTTAGACGTTTAGGGAAACATACAAATAAAAGAAAATCATTGAATCAACTGCATGAAATGGCTTCATTCAGATACGTTTTAAACGATACAGAAGGCTGTAAAGAAGGAAGAAAATATTGGGATGAAAGAAATATGAGAATGGCAAATAATATAGCAAACCAAGTTTTGTCTTCAAATAAAATAAGAAACATAGTTATTGTTGGGGCTTCTCATGTTATTGGTCTTGAAAAAGAATTAAAACAAAACTATCCGAACTTAAAAGTAATTTTAATGAATGAGTATTAAACTTTCTATGTTACTTTTAATTAGAAAACCCTCACAAAGTTTGTGAGGGTTTATCAGTACTTAATTTAAAAAGTAATTAATTACTATTTTTCTTTTTGTTCAACAATTGTTTTGTTATCTAAATCAAACTCTTTGTTTTCTTTCAAGTTTCTATTAACGCTTGTTGGATTATCTTGAGTTTTAGTCCTTTCAAATTTTTTATTTTCTTTTATAATTCCCATAATATTTATTTTTTTGTTTGACACTAAATTACTAAAAATGAACGTATTGTTCCGTTAAAGGCTTGTTAAGATGTTTTTTTTAATGTTAAACAAATAATTATTTGGTCACTTTAGATTTTATGAAACACTAATTTCACTTTTGTCTTTTTATTAATTCAGCTTCAATATCTTTTAGGGTAAATCCTTTGGCTTGCAATAGCATTAAATAGTGAAATAATAAATCTGCAGATTCATATAAGAACAAATCATCATTAGAATCCATCGCTTCAATAACAGTTTCTACTGCTTCCTCTCCTACTTTTTGGGCAATTTTATTGATTCCTTTATCAAATAAGCTTGCTACGTAAGATTTTTTAGTTTCTTTATTAGCAACTCTTTCTTTAATAACATCTTCTAAGGTAGAAAAGAAACCAAAATTTGATGTATTCTCTTCATTCCAACACGTATCAGAACCTTTATGACAAGTTGGTCCTTTTGGATGTACTTGTATCAATAAAGTATCCTTATCACAATCTAATTTGATATCAACCAAGTTCAATACGTTTCCACTTTCTTCACCTTTTGTCCATAAACGATTTTTAGTTCTACTAAAAAAAGTTACCAATTTAGAATCGATTGTTTTTTGATAAGCTTCTTCATTCATATAACCCAACATCAATACATTTTTTGTAGTTGCATCTTGTATGATTGCTGGTACTAAACCATCGTTATTTTTATTGAAATCTATATTCATTATTATAGTTTTTGGCTGATGGTTTTTGGTTGATGGTTCCATCTAAAAACCATTAACTATTAACCACCAAAAATTTTATATTCTTACAGGAATATTATTTTCCTTTAATTTTTGTTTTAATTCTAAAATCGGAATTTCTCCAAAATGAAAAACACTGGCAGCTAAAGCAGCATCAGATTTTCCTAGTGTAAATGTATCTATAAAATGTTGTACATTACCTGCACCACCACTTGCTATGATTGGAATATTTACCAATTCTGATAATTTAGCTAAAGCTTCATTCGCAAAACCTGCTTTGGTTCCATCATGATTCATTGACGTAAACAAAATTTCTCCTGCTCCTCTTTTTTCCACTTCTTTTGCCCAATCAAATAATTTGATTTCTGTAGGAATAGTTCCTCCTGCTAAATGTACAAACCATTCTCCATCAATTTGTTTTGCATCAATAGCAACCACAACACATTGGCTCCCAAATTTTTCCGCTAATTCGTTTATTAAATCTGGTCTTTTTACGGCTGATGAGTTGATAGAAACCTTGTCTGCTCCACATTTTAGCAAAGCATCTACGTGTTCTACAGAGGAAATTCCACCACCAACTGTAAAAGGAATGTTTACTTGTTCTGCCACTTTTAGCACCATATCTAAAGTTGTTCCTCTATTTTCTAAAGTGGCTGCAATGTCTAAAAACACCAATTCATCTGCACCTAAATCTGCATATTGTTTTGCTAAAACTACAGGATCTCCTGCATCTATTAAATTGACGAAATTCACGCCTTTAACAGTTCTTCCGTTTTTAATATCTAAACAAGGTACTATTCTTTTTGTTAACATATGTTGGTTGTTGGTTGTTGGTTGTTGGTTGTTGGTTGTTGGTTGTTGGTTGTTGGTCAAGAATAATAAAAAACTATTAACCAAAAACTAAAAACCATCAACTAATTATAAAATTTTCTAACTGTTTTAAGCTGATTTTATTTTCATAAATGGCTTTACCAATAATTACACCTTCGCAACCTAGTTCTGCTAATTTTGGGAGTTCATCAAAAGTTGATATTCCTCCAGAAGCAATTAGTTTTAATGGATTTGTCTCCTTGAGCGCAGTCGAAAGGTCATTATTAGTTCTCGACTGCGCTCGAACAGACAAAATTTCCTTATAAACATCGAAACTTGGTCCTTGTAACATACCATCTTTAGAAATATCTGTACAAATTACGTATTGAATTCCTTTTTGTTGATAATCAGAAATAAACGGAATTAATTCTAAAGAACTTTCTTCTTGCCAGCCATTGGTTGCTATTTTTCCTCCAAAATTATCTGGATAAAAGTCAGCTCCTAAAATGATTTTCTCTGCACCAAATTTAGTAATCCAACTTTCAAATACAGGTTTATTTTTTACAGCAATACTTCCTCCAGTAATTTGATTTGCGCCAGAATTAAAAGCAATTTCTAAATCTTTATCTGATTTTAAACCACCACCAAAATCAATTTTTAAATTGGTTTTAGTTGCAATTTGCTCTAACACTTTGTAATTGATAATTTGACTTGCTTTAGCACCATCTAAATCTACAACATGTAAATATTCGATTCCTGCAGCTTCAAATTCCTTAGCAACTTCTAAAGGGTTTTCATTGTATATTTTCTTGGTATTGTAATCGCCTTTGGTTAAACGAACACATTTTCCGTCTATAATGTCTATTGCTGGTATAATTCTCAAAATAGTTGTTAGTTTTTAGTTATTGGTTTTTAGTTCTAAAAAATTTTTTAAGATTTGCTCACCAGCTAATGATGATTTCTCTGGATGAAACTGAACTCCATAAAAATTATCCTTTAGTAAAGCAGATGCATATTCAATTTCGTAACCTGTTTTTGCAATAGATTCATCACAATTTTCAGCATAAAAACTATGTACTAAATACATAAATTCTTTATTCTTAATTCCTTTGAATAAATCAGATTTTAAATCAGTAATTACATTCCAACCCATTTGAGGAACTTTAACTGAGTTTGAAAACTTTTTTACATCCACATTAAAAATACCTAATCCTTTTGTGTTACCCTCTTCTGAATGGTTACACATTAATTGCATTCCTAAACAAATTCCTAAAACTGGCTGTTTTAAAGTTGGAATTACTTTATCTAAACCACTTTCTTGTAACATTTTCATTGCAGAACTTGCTTCTCCTACACCTGGAAAAATTACTTTATCTGCAGCTTTAATTTCATCAACATTATTTGATAAAACAGCATCAATACCTAACCTTTTAAAAGCAAATTGAATGCTTTTAATGTTTCCTGCTCCGTAATCGATAATTACTAATTTCATTAGTTTGGTTGTTGGTTGTTGGTTGTTTGGTTCTTGGTTTTATTATCAACCAAAAATCATAAACTAACAACTAGTTATAACATTCCTTTTGTTGATGGTAAAAACATTTTATTAGCATCTCTTTTTACTGCCATTTTCATTGCTTTTGCAAATGCTTTAAAAATGCCTTCGATTTTATGGTGTTCATTGGTACCTTCTGCCTTAATGTTTAAGTTGCATTTTGCACCATCTGTAAACGATTTAAATAAGTGATAAAACATTTCTGTTGGCATATCACCGATTTTTTCTCTTTTAAACTCTGCATTCCATTCTAACCAATTTCTACCTCCAAAATCAACAGCAACTTGAGCTAAACAATCGTCCATTGGTAAACAAAACCCATATCTTTCAATCCCTAATTTATTACCTAAAGCTTTGTTGAATAATTCACCAAAAGCAATCATGGTATCTTCTATAGTATGGTGTTCATCAACTTCTAAATCGCCATCTACTTTTATGGTCAAATCCATATTTCCATGTCTACCAATTTGATCTAACATGTGATCGAAGAATTTTAAACCAGTATCAATCTCATTTTTACCAGAACCATCTAAATTTAGTTTGATGTAAATTTTAGTTTCATTGGTGTTTCTGGTAATTTCAGCTACTCTATCTTTTAGTTTTAAAAATTCGTAAATGTTCTGCCAATCTGTAGATGTTAATGCAATACAATCTAAAATTTCTTGTTTGTCAGCTTCAATTTCATCTGAACCTAATTCTGGATTTTCAGATAAATAAATTCCTTTAGCACCAAGGTTTTTAGCCAATTCCATGTCCGTAATTCTATCACCCAAAACAAACGAATTTTCTAAATCATACTCCTCAGAAAAGTATTTGGTTAATAAACCTGTTCTTGGTTTACGTGTTTCAGCATTTTCATGAGGAAAGGTTTTATCTATACAAACTTCAGAAAAAACTACACCTTCTTTTTCAAAAGCAGCAATAATTTTATTTTGAGCAGGCCAAAAAGTATCTTCTGGAAAAGAATCTGTACCCAAACCATCTTGATTGGTTACCATTACCAATTCGTAGTCCAATTCTTTGGCAATTTTTGCCATGTATTGAAATACTTTTGGATAATATTCTAACTTTTCTAAACTGTCTAATTGATAATCAACAGGTGGTTCTAACACCAAAGTGCCATCTCTGTCTATAAATAATACTTTTTTGCTCATTTTTATATGTTACTGAATCGCTTTTAAAGCACGAATCAATTTTAAATTTTCTTCTAAAATACCAACACTAATTCTTAAACAGTTTTCACATAAAGGTTGTGTTGTTCTGTTTCTAATTACTACTCCATATTCTAACAACTGATTGTAACGTTTGTTAGCATCATCAACTTTAATTAACAGGAAATTACCATCAGAAGGATATACTTTTTCTATATAATTTACACAACACTCTAATTCATTTTTTAAACGCTTTCTTTCGCTAATAAGTTGTGAAATTTCATTTTTAACATCTTCATAATTTTTTAAACGCTCTAAAGCTTTTTGCTGTGTTAATTCGTTTACGTTATATGGAGGTTTTATGTTGTTTAAAATTTTAATAATATTTTCTGATGCATAACAAACACCCAATCTAATTCCTGCTAAACCATAAGCTTTAGATAATGTTTGTGTTATGATTAAATTTGGATAATTTTTAATTTTTTTCAACCAACTTTCTTGCTCTGAAAAATCGATATATGCTTCATCTAAAACCACTAAGCCACTAAATTTATTTAATAACTCATCAATAATCGCTTCAGAAAAACTATTGCCTGTAGGATTGTTAGGTGAGCATAAAAATATAATTTTTGTATGACTATCAACTGTATTTAATATTTTTTCAACTTTAGGTTGAAAATTTTCATTTAATAAAATTTTTCGGTTTTCGATATTATTAATATTTGCCAAAACCGAATACATACCATAAGTTGGTGGTAATGTAATTACATTATCTTCTTTTGGTTCACAAAAAGCTCTAAAAATTAAATCTAAAACTTCATCACTTCCATTGCCTAAAAGAATGTGTTTCTCATTGATTTTTTTACATTTTGATAAGATTTTTTTGACACTCAATTGCTGAGGATCTGGATACCTATTTACACCGTTTTCGAAAGGGTTTTCATTGGCATCTAAAAAAATCATTTGGTCTGATGAAATATCTTTGTATTCATCTCTTGCTGAAGAGTAAGGTGTAATATTCTTAATATTTTGTCTTACTAAATTATTTATATTGAAGGTTGATTTCATACTTAAAAGACTTGTTTTTTCTTTTTGTGTTACATTAATTTTTCAAATCTTTTAAACGAATTGTTACAGCATTTTTGTGTGCTTGTAAACCTTCTGCATCAGCCATTAACTCTATTGAATTACCGATATTTAAAATTCCTTCTTCAGTTATTTTTTGAAAAGTAATACTTTTTGTAAAACTATCTAAATTTACACCAGAATATGCTTTGGAAAATCCGTTTGTAGGTAATGTATGATTCGTTCCTGAAGCATAATCTCCTGCACTTTCTGGAGTGTAATTCCCGATAAATACAGAGCCTGCATTTTCAATATTATCTACATAAAAATCATTATTTTTTGTACAAACAATAAAATGCTCTGGACCATATTGATTTATCAAGTCTAATGCAATTGTATCATT
This sequence comes from Polaribacter aestuariivivens, assembly GCF_005885675.1. Taxonomy (GTDB): domain Bacteria; phylum Bacteroidota; class Bacteroidia; order Flavobacteriales; family Flavobacteriaceae; genus Polaribacter; species Polaribacter aestuariivivens. The sequence goes on along the minus strand of NZ_VANR01000002.1, from coordinate 244,854 downwards.
TTCTACAAAAATTGATTTTGAATTATCTATCGCCTTTTGAGCAGTTTCTCTTCTTGGTAAATCTTTAATTTGTTTTTGTACTTCTGTTGTAACTTGATTGATAAAATCTTTTGAAGTTGAAACTAAAATCACTTGACTATCTGCACCATGTTCTGCCTGACTTAATAAATCTGAAGCTACGTAACTTGCATTTGCGGTATCATCTGCAACTACTAACAATTCGCTTGGTCCTGCAGGCATATCAATAGCAACTCCGTATTTTGTTGAAAGTTGTTTTGCAACTGTTACAAATTGATTTCCTGGACCAAATATTTTATAAACTTGTGGAATGGTTTCTGTTCCGAAAGTTAATCCTGCAATGGCTTGAATTCCGCCAACTTTGACGATTTTTGTAACGCCACATAAATTTGCAGCATACAAAATTGCAGGGTGAATTTTTCCTTCTTTATTTGGTGGAGAACACAATACAATTTCTTTGCAACCTGCTATTTGAGCAGGAATTGCCAACATTAAAACTGTTGAGAATAAAGGTGCAGTTCCTCCAGGAATGTATAAGCCAACTTTTTGAATGGGTCTTTTTTCTTGCCAACAAGAAACTCCTTTTGAGGTTTCTACGCTTACTTTAGTAGTTTTTTGTGCATTATGAAAAACGGTTATATTTTTTTGAGCGACAATTATTGCCTCTTTTAACTCATTGGAAACTGATGCAATTGCTTGGTTAATTTCTTCTTTTGATACAATGTTTGTTGTTAAAGAAACAACATCAAACTTTTGAGTGTATTTTGCAATGGCTTTATCACCCTCTTTTTGTACTTCTAAAAAAACTTGATTTACAGTACCCTCAATATCATTTACTGTTTTTGTAGGTCTTTGTAAAATTTGATTCCAATCTTTTTTTAATGGATTGTTAATTATTTTCATTTTCTATTTTCTTATAAACTTGCAATTGCGTTAGGGATTGAAATGACATCCTTTTTGCTTTTTCGGCAAAAAGATATAATGTAAAGCCCGTTAAAACGCCCAAAAACCATTTATTTTATTGAATTAAAGTACCATTTTTTCAATAGGACACACTAAAATACCTTCTGCTCCATTTGCTTTTAAGTCTTCAATAATATCCCAAAATTTATTTTTACTGATTACTGTATGTACTGAGCTCCAACCTTTTTCTGCCAAAGGTAATACAGTTGGACTTCTCATTCCTGGTAATAGTTTTAAGATACCTTCGAGTTTTTCATTTGGTGCATTTAATAAAACATATTTAGAATCTCTTCCTTTTAAAACAGATTGAATTCTGAACTGAATTTTTTGTAAAATAGCTTGTCTTTCTTTAGAAATTTTTGGTGAAACTGCTAAAACTGCTTCCGATTTTAACAAAACCTCAATTTCTTTTAATCCGTTTTTAAATAAGGTGCTTCCACTGGAAACAATATCACAAATTCCGTCTGCCAAACCAATGTTTGGTGCAATTTCTACAGATCCATTAATTATGTGTAATTGTGCGTCTAAATTGTATTCTTTCAAATATTTTTTTACTGTTTCTGGGTAAGAAGTCGCAATTCTTTTACCATCTAAATCTTTTAAAGAATTTGCTTTAGATTCTTTTGGAACTGCAATTGAAACTTTACATTTAGAGAAGCCTAAACGTTCTACAAAGTTTAAATCGTTTCCTTTTTCTATCAAAACATTTTCGCCAATAATGGCTGCATCTACTACTCCATCTCTTAAATATTGAGGAATATCACCATTTCTCAAGTAAAAAACTTCTACAGGAAAATTTCTTGCAGCAGCTTTGAGTTGATCTTTACCATTATCAATAGAAATTCCTATATCTTTTAAGATATTCATAGAATCTTCATTTAATCTTCCTGATTTTTGTACTGCTATTCTTAAGTTACTCATTTTTTTATTTTTTATGCTTGAGCAAATATGGTTTAAATAAAAACCCGTTTGATTTGCTCAAACGGGTTTATAAATATGTTGATTTTATTCAATACATTTTTAAATCGCTTGATTGCAATTGTAAAAATGATGATGATGTGATTGAATAAAGTTCATGTCTTTTTTTTTGTTATTGCAAATATCTAAAATTTATTCTGTAAAAACCAATACTTATCTTTAAAATAATTGTGAAAATTAAAATTTATCAATTTTTATTGATTTGTTAAATTTTTATTGATTTTGTAGATACTTTGATTTATTGATTTTCTTATAAAAAAAACTTACTTGGCTAAGTATTAAAAAGTGTGGAAACTACTGAAATCGACAATAGAAAAAGAATTAAAAGAAAAATAGTGAATGTACAAATACCTTAGTGAACCACTTTAATGGATTATAAAATACCTAACATAGATTCTTTAATAATAGCAATGTTACGCTCTTTATTAGTATTTGTGCTTTTTTCTTGATCTTGAATCATGGTTCTCATCAAATTAATTACCACTTTATCAAAATTAAAACTTTTATATTGGTTTCCTTTTACAACCATATCTTCTACCAAATTTTGAATAGCCTTGGTATCATTACTTTTTGATATTTTATCAAAAGCTTTTTTATACAATGCTTTTGTATCATCATCTCCCACTAAAAACATTCCAGAAACAACACTTTTGGCAATAAATGGTAATTCTGAATCATCATTAGACGCTATGAATATTTGTGTTAAAGGTGTTGCTAAAATTTTACGAACTTCGTCTGGTAATTCTTTCGATTTTTTTATTGCTAAATTTTTATCTACATAATACAATGCAACCAAAGCTTTACCTAAAACTGCATATGATTTACTTTCTAAAGCTTGCACAAATATGGATTTTAATTCAGGGTCTATTAACTTACCTAGCGTTTCTATAGCTGCAGCTTGAACTAACGTTTTTTTATCGGAATTTGCAATTTGTTTAATTTTTTCGATGGCAGTTTTCTTCGCAAATTTATTTATCAAGTCTACCTTTTCTAATGCTAAAACTCTAATTTTATAAGCACTATCATCCATAGCATTTACAACTGCATTAAATGCATCTTTTTCTTCTTGTTTTTTTGCAACTTCTAACAATGCTTCTCTTCTATGGGCAAATAATTGTGCATTTTTTAATTGAAAAATATAATCGCTTAAAACTTTGTTTTCTTCTATTTCACATAATACAACACCATCTGCATTTACTTGAATTAAAGTTGGTTGCTTGTTGAATGGAAATGTAAATGAAGCATCATTACCATCTACAAAAACGTTGTGTCTGGTTCTTTTAGATCCTTCAAAAATGTCTATGGCAAAAGGAAATTGAAATGTTTCTGATTGTAATTGTAATATGTTTACGGTTACTGTTTTTCTTAACATATTGTAATCGTAAGAAATACTGATTTTTGGATGTCCTGTTCCAAAAAAATATTGATTAAAAAACCAGTTTAAATCTTTTCCTGTGATTTCTTCAAAAACCAATCTTAATTGATGTGCTTCTGCACTTTGGTATTTATATTTGGTTAAATATGTTTTTAAACCTGTAAAAAAAGCTTCGTCACCTAAATAATTTCTAAGCATGTGTAAAATGGCACCACCTTTATTGTAGCTTACCAAATCAAACATTTCTTCTTTATCTGTATAATTAAAACGAATTAAACTTTTGTCTTCACTTCCACTTTCTAAATACAGTTTTTTATTTTCGAACATGTACATTTCTACATCGTCTTTTCCGTATTTGTGTTCTCTCCAAAGATATTCGCTATAGTTTGCAAAAGATTCGTTTAAAGCTAAGTTGCTCCAACTTTCTGAGGTTACTAAATTACCAAACCAATGATGAAATAATTCGTGCGCAATTGTGTTTTCATGTATATTTTCGTCTATTAATTGCCCTGGTTTTTGATAAGCTTGTTCGCCATGAACTACTGCTGTTGTATTTTCCATGGCTCCAGAAACATAATCTCTTACTACTATTTGGCTGTATTTGCTCCAAGGAAAATCTACACCTAATTTATCTGAAAAAAACTGTATCATTTCTGGTGTATTACCAAAAATATCTTTTGCGTATTTTTCGTATTCTTTTTCTACGTAATAATTTACTGGAATATTTTTATAGGTGTCTTCTACGATTTCAAATTCGCCAACACTTAAAAAGAATAAGTAAGGTGCGTGTTTTTTATCTAATTTCCAGTAATCTGTTCTGTTATTTCCTTTTTCTGTTTGACTTATTAATAGGCCATTAGAAAGGGTTTTGTATTTGTTTGGGACAGTAATATAAATTTCTTGCGAAGTTTTTTGATTTGGAGCATCAATTGTTGGAAACCAACAGCTACTTCCTTCTGTTTCACCTTGAGTCCAAACTTGGGTAGGTTTGTTTTTATCTATTCCTTTTGGGTTTATAAAATACAAACCTTTGTCTGCAGATATTGTGTTTGTTATTTTGTCTTTTACTTTTTCAGGACGTGCTGTATAGTTGATGTAAATTGTAAATTCTTCGTTTTTAGAGTAGCTTTTAGGTAAATTTATGTCTAATTGAAAATCGTCATTGGTGAATTCTAATTTTTGATTGTTTAATGTTACCTGATGAATTAGCATTGCTTTGGCATCTAAAATCAATTTGTTTGTGCTGTAAAAATGAGGTTTTAGTGTTACCCAAGCTTCTCCATTTAATTCTTTGTTTTCAAAATTTAAATTTACTTTTAATTTGGTATGAATTAAATCGAAAATTTTTTCTCTTTCTGGTTTATAAGTAGAATTATTTTGAGCAAATCCAATAGTATTTATTGCTAAAATAAAAATTAGGATTAGGTTTTTAATCTTCATAAGTGACATTTTCTTCTAGCTTCAAAAATAGTAATTATGAAGATAGAACTTGTTAATGAGCAGTTAAATTCAAAAAGTATACCAAGTTTCATAAAAAAAACCTATAATTTCAAATGAAACTATAGGCTTTTTGGTTGATTGAATTTTGAATTTATTGATTAAACATGTTTGTAAATTGTTTTATTGCTGCTTCATCACCATCAAACTTAACACTGTTTAACATTTCTATTACTTTTGCAGGATTCATATTATCACCCAACAGTCTTGCAACTCCTACTCCACTTTTTTTTCCGTAACCAAAAACAATTACTTCGTCTAAAGAATCTGTATCTCCTGTATAATATACATTCATATTCATTCCTTTCATTTTCATAGACATCAGTGTTTTATAGTCTTCGCTAGAAAATATATTTTTTAAAGTTGCTTTTTCCTTTTCGTAAGCGGCATCATTATCTGCTGTTTTTAAAAGATATGCTACGTTAATTTTTTTAATGCTTTTAAGTGTTTCTTTTACGTCATCAGAAACATCTGTTTTGGTTGTTAATAAAGAGCTTATTGGTAAGTCTCCATTTACAAAACCTTCTTTTTGAGGTACATCTACCAAATATTGTTGTAATGATTTTTCGTTTTTACAAGAACTTGCAAAAAGAACCAATACAAATAGTGTACAAATTGTGGTTAATTTTTTCATTGTATAAATTTTATAAAACTTATAGTGTTTGTATCTCAAGCACTATAAGTTTTTGTTTATGCTTGTAAAATAAATAATTATTTATTTTTTTCTTTAGTAAACGTATCTGCTAAGTCAGACATTTTATTAATATCTATATTTCCTGTTAAAGAAACAATCATAGCTTCAGACATTCCGTTTGTTTTTTTGTCCATTCCTTTAATAAACATTAAAACTTCACTCACGTAATCTTTATTTTTGGTTGTTTTTACGTAAATTTTAATTCGAGAATTGTCTTCTTTAATACGCATTAACTCGGTTAATTTGTGCGTTTTAATTGCAGCATCAGCCATTGTTTCCATTTTAGATGCTAAAGTATTATTACTTGTAGAAAACATTTTGAATTCTTCTAATTCATTAATCATTTCAAATACTTTCATAACCTCATTACTTTTAGTGTCTTTTGGTTTGAATTTATTTAAAAGTTGAAAGGCATCTTTGGTAAGCACTACCATATCTACACCTTCTATATCTTCTAACGAATCGAAAAATGTTTTTTGTGCGTTTGTTACTAACGGAGCAACAATAAACGCTATTAATATTATTATTTTTTTCATAATTACTGTTTTTACTTGGTTTTACTAATTTTTACTTGGTTTTATTTTAATATTTTTTTTGCGGTATTTTCATATATGTACAAATTGGCAACTGCTTCTTCTCCTTTTTTTAAGTTTGTAGATAATAACTCTAAACCTTTGCTTACTTGTGCATATATTTTTTTAGCTTGGTATCTATCGTATTCTTGTTTTCCAATAAATACGCTAAAAAGTAGTACTACTGATGCTGCTACAGATAACCATTTAAAGTTTTTCTTTTTAGATTTCTTAGGTTCTAACTTAATGGCTTTTGTAAAAGTTTCTTCTTTTGCATTTGTAAAATAATTAAACATGTAACTATATTCTTGCAAATGTGGCGCAACTTCACCTTCTTTAAAATAGTTTTTTAAGGTAGTTTCCTCTTGCAAAGTAGTTTCTGCATTTAAATATTTATCTACTAATTTTTCTATGTTAGCTAACTCCATAGTTGTGTTTTTTAATTAATTCTTCTCTAATTGTTTTTCTTGCTCTTGATAAAGCAACTCTTACTGCTGTTGGTTTCATATCTACCATTTTGCAGATTTCATCAAAATCATACTCTTCAATATCTCTTAATTGAATAATAATTTTTTGTTGCTCTGGAAGGTTTTCCATCAATTTATGTACTTGGTTTACACTATCTTGATATTCTACCTTTTTATCTAAAGACGTTTCTTTTTCTTTATAATTACTGTGTACTAATGTTAAATTACTAGCCTGTTTACTTTTTAAACGATCATAACAATAATTTTTTGTCATTGTCATTGCAAATGCTTCAACATTATTATAATCAGCTATTTTTTCTTTGCTTTTCCATAATTTAAAGAACAGTTCTTGAGTAGCATCTTCAGCTTCTTCTGTAGAAACTAACAATCTTTTTGCTAATCTAAAAACCTTATCTTTAAAAGGTAAAACAACTTTTAAAAAGTCTGACTGGTTCATTGTTGGTTTGGTTATTTATTTTGTAAACTTAAATTAATCTATTTATTTGTTATCGGGTTTACATCTTTACGACGAACAAGTATATATATTGTTACAACGCTTTTAAAAAATAATACTAAAATTATTTAAATTGCGTTATATTACTCACTAAAATTATTATTTATAATGAAAAATATCTTTAAAATAACAACCTTAGTTTTAAGTTTCTTTATTTTTTATAATTGTTCTAAAAAAGTTGATAATATTCCTATGGATATAGAAATTAACGATTTTGTTTGGAAAGGTTTAAATGCTTCTTATTACTGGCAAAGTGATGTACCTGATTTATCAGACACTCGTTTTTCAAATCAAAATGAATTGAATGATTTTACTGCTGGATTTGATACTCCTGAAGATATTTTTCAATCGTTACGTTTTCAACCTGGTGTTGTTGATCGTTTTTCTGTTATTGTAGACGATTATATTGCTTTAGAAAATTCTTTTCAAGGAATTAGATTAAGTAATGGTATGGAATTTAAACTTTACAGAAATAAAGGAAATACCTCTAATGTTTATGGAGTTGTATATTACGTAATACCAGGTTCTGATGCTGAAAATAAAGGTGTTTTAAGAGGTATGGTTTTTAGTGCTATTGACGGAACACAAATTACTGATACCAACTTTAGTAGCTTATTATTTGGCTCAAATGTTAGCTATACTGTAAACTTTGCTGATTTTAACGCAGGAAATCCTGTTGTAAACGGAACTACAATAAATTTAGTAAAAGAGCAATTACAAGAAAACCCAGTTGCAATTACTAAAGTTTTTAATGAAGGTACAAATAAAATTGGTTACCTTTTATACAATCAGTTTGCAAGCTCTTTTGACGGACAATTAAATGCAGCTTTTGCCACTTTAAAGTCAGAAAATATTACTGATTTAATAATAGATTTAAGATACAATGGAGGTGGTAGTGTAAGAACAGCAACGTATTTAGGTAGTATGATTAACGGCTCTAATAACGGAAAACTTTTTTCTCAGGAAATTTGGAATGAAAAAGTAATGGCAAATACGAATCCTGATGTTTTTTTAAACAACTTTACCAATCAAATTGTAAATAGAGACAGTAATGGAAATACGATTTTAGACGAACCCATAAACAGTTTAAATTTACAAAGAGTTTATTTTATAGTTACTGATGATACTGCATCTGCATCTGAACTTGTTATTAATGGAATGGATGCTTATATTGATGTGAATTTAGTAGGTACAAAAACTGTAGGTAAACAAGTAGGGTCTATAACTTTATATGACTCTGATGGTTACAGAAGAAATGGTTTAAATTTAAATCCAAATCATACCTATGCAATGCAACCAATTGTTTTAGAAATTAAAAATGCAAATGGACAAAATAATGCAAATGGTTATACACCTGATGTTATTTTAGCTGAAGATTTTGGTAGAGATGACAATACGATTAATCTAGGTGTTTTAGGCGAAAAATCTGACCCATTACTAGACAGAACAATAACTTTTATAACAACAGGAGCTAAACTTACTGGAAAACCTTCATTTTTTAATCAAGAAAAACCATTATTAGACTCTAAATTTATACAGCCTTTTAGTCAAGAAATGTTTGTGGAAAATTTTAGGAAATAATATTTATGATTTATAACTAAAAAATCCAGCTTTCGCTGGATTTTTTAGTTATAACAAACTTGTTTGTCCGTTTTTGTCAGTTGTTTTTTTATTCGGGATTTTTAAATCTAAATGAAATTCAGTATTTAATTTTTCGATAAAATGTGCTGCTAATAAAGGCGAAGCCTCTTCTATATTTTGATGTATGAAAAAGTGGATGTTTTGTAAACCAGCATCAATCCATTCTTTTAATTTATCAACCCAATCATTTAAACGATTATAGTCTGTTTTATGATTCGCACCTACATAACGAATAAATGCTTCGTTGTTTGTTAAACGCATATGTATCATATCTCTCCTGCCAGCAGTATCTACCAAAACGTTTGCAATATTATTCTCTTCTAAAAGTTGATAAAAATCATTTGCTATTTCTTTATCTGCAAACCAATCTTTATGTCTTACTTCTACAGCTAAAGGAAGATTTTTAGGCCAGCTTTCTACAAAATTTTGAAGTAAAGTAAAGTTTTTAGGACCAAAATTGGCGTGTAATTGTAAAAATATTGTTCCTAGTTTTTCTTGTAAATTGCTAAAATTATCGATGTAAGAATTGGTAACTTGAGCTACTCCATTTAAACGTTTCCAGTGACTAATTTCTTGCCCCAATTTTGGGAAAAACTTAAAATCATTTGGTGTTTTAGAGTACCATTTTTCGAACTGTTGCGCTGGAAAGTTTCTATAAAAAGTTGCATTTAGTTCTATTGAATTGAATTGAGAGGAGTAATATTCGAGTTCATCTTTTGTTCCTCTTGGGTAAAAACCTTTTAAATCTGCTCTGTTCCATTTCGCACAACCTACGTAAACGGAAGGTTTGTTTTGTTTTTCAGAATTTTGTAAAACACGAAAAGTATCTGAATGTGTTTCAGGCAATATAAAATCTATATTTTCTGGATTATCTACTTTTCCAAATTTCATTTATAAAATAATTTATGCTTTTTTTATTTCGTTTCGTTGGCAAACTGGTTTAGCCCTGATTGAAGCATTTGTTTGAGCTCTTTTTTCTTTTTTGAAAAAAAGCGAGTGCTGAAAGCAGGAAATAGCTTCAAAAAAAAATTATATGTTTAAATTTTCTGCATCTTCTAATCCTTCTTCAATTTCTTTGTCTGTTAAAATGTCTGGTCTAAATTCGCTCATTTTTTCTTCTTCTTTTGATTTTGCGTAATCAAAACCAGATTTCCACCATTTTCTCATTAAAACTTTGTCGAAAACTAATGAGTTTGTGGTTAAAACTGTTGGTGTATAATATAAATTTAATTTTACGTTTTTATTAGATGCTGCTAATTTACCAATGGTAATATTGTGCCTTTCTACATGGGTTAACATAAAATCGAATACATCAAAAAGTAATGAAAATGGGTTTTTAGATGGTAATCTATTAAGTTGAGTAACCTCTGTTTCTAAAATAATTGCATCAATTTCTGTTGCACCTCTTAAAATTGCTTCTCTTATTGGTATTAGTGAGCCAAAACCACCATCTGCATATTGGCAATAATCTTTTTCTAATAAACTCATAAATGGAACATAGTTGCAGGAGCCCCAAATCCAATCGCAAAAATCTTCGTAAGTACAATCGTTTATAGATTTGTATTCTATTTGATTGGCTGTTAAGTTAGATACTGTTACAACAACTTCTTTATTGGCAGCTCTAATTTTTACATACATTTCTTTGGTTACGTTTTTTTTAATTAACGTTCGTAAATGTTTGCTTTCACCAAAGGTTTTTCGTCCATTTAAAAAATTCCAAAAAGTATTTAAATGATTTATACTAATAACTTTTTCTCCTGAAACTTTTTTTATGGTAAATGGATTGTTGCTAAAAATAGTTTCTTGAGTTACATTGGTGTATAATTCTTTTAGTTCGTCTAACATACCCATTGCCAAATGCGAAACCATTAAACTGCCTGTAGAAGTTCCTAAAAACAAATCATATTCTTTTCCTTTGTTTTTCATTAAATATTGTGCAACTCCACCTGCAAATGCTCCTTTGCTTCCTCCTCCAGAAATTACCATTGCTTTTTTCATTATGTATTATGATTTGTTTACTTTAGTGGTATAAAAATATTAAAAAATGAAACTGAAAACTATTTTAAACCCTAACTTTTTTATTATTTCATTTTTTTTTTGCTCATTCATTACAATCACTCAAAATACAATTTATTTTGATAAAAAAGAACTTAAAAATATAGTATTGGAATTGCATATTTATTAGAAGGAAAAACTTATTTAGAGGGAAATATATAATATTAAGAATATTTTAGACATTAATCAAAAACAATAAAAGAATTACAATAGATTTATCAAAAGATTTTATTTTTAACCATAGCAACAAATAACCTTATCATGAAAAAACTACTATTTATTTCTCTTATATTTTTAATTTCTTGCAAAAATGAATACCAACCAAGAAATATAGACTCCATAACAATTAAAGAGTTTAAAATGGATAGTACAAGCATACGCGCAATACAAGTAGTAGATAGTGCAAGTGTTTTTTATGCTGGTTCTAGAGGAGATGTAGGTTTTACAACTAATAATGGGGTTTTATGGAACTCTTTATTCATAAAACATCAAGATTCTATAATACCTCAATTTAGAAGTTTAGCATTTAATGGGGCTGAATATTTTGCTTTATCTATTGCAAATCCAGCATTATTGTACAAAATTTCCGAAGGAAATTCCACATTGGTTTATAAAGAAGAAAATGAAAAAGTTTTTTATGACGCGCTTACATTTTTTGATGATAATTTACATGGAATTGCAGTTGGTGATCCTACAGAAAACTGTGCATCAATTCTGTTAACTTCTGATGGAGGAGAAACTTGGAACAAAATTCCGTGTGAAAACTTACCAGAAATTGCAAAAGACGAAGCCTTTTTTGCTGCAAGTAATACAAATATAGCAACTATTGGTAGTACAGTATGGATTGCTTCTGGTGGTGGAAAAGCCAATATCTTAAAATCTACAAATTATGGTAAATCTTGGCAAATTTTTAGTACTCCTTTTGTGCAGGGTGATGGTCCTCAAGGTATTTACTCCATTGATTTTTATGACCAAAACAATGGAATTGCAGTTGGTGGAAATTATGCAAAACCAAAAGAAAACATAGCAAATAAAGCCATTACAAATGATGGAGGAAAAACTTGGACAATTGTTGCAGATGGACAAAGTCCAAACTACAAAAGTTGTGTACAATACGTGCCAAACACCAATGGAAAAGAAGTATTTGCAGTTGGTAAAACTGGTGTTTCTTTTTCTAATGATGGTGGAAAAACTTGGAAAGATGTTTCTGAAGATAGTTACTACACAATTCAATTTGTAGACGCAAATAATGCATGGTTAAGTGGACATCAAAAAATAGGAAAACTAAAGCTATAAAAATTTATGAAGTACATAATTCTTGCAATTGTAACTATGCTCCTATTATTTTCTTGTCAACAAAAAACAGACCTTCAAAAAGAATGTAATTGCAAAGAAATTTTTATTAAAAGCTTAGAGGATGTAACAGATGCTAAAAATATTTTTTCAATTCAACTCCCAAAAAATTGGAAAACAAATTTGTATACAGACAATACACAAACCTCTATTTATGCAGCAGATACTGTTAAACAACTAACAGAATCCATATTATTAGATGTAAATTTTATTAAAAATAAAATTACTTTTAACGATATGTTTAAGTTAAAAATAGAGCAAGAAAGTTTATCAAAAAAACTAATTCAAAAAAAAGCAAAAGAAATTACATTTTTAAACAAACCAAGCTATTACACTATTGCTATTGGTAAAAAAGGGAGTTTTAAATACCAAGTTTTACAAATATTTACAAAGGTAAATAACCAAAACTCTTTACTTACAACAGCACAAATTTATGGTGACTCTTTTGTAGAAAATAGAATATGTAAGGCAATTACTTTGTTAGAAAAAATAAAAATACAGCAAAAATGATTGAGAAAAAACACATTACGGACAGATTTATAAAGTACGTTACAATTAATACGGAATCAGATCCAGATAATCCTAGTTTTCCAAGTTCAGAAAACCAGTGGGATTTGGCAAAAGTACTCGTTAAAGAGTTAACAGATATTGGAATGGAAGATGTTACTTTAGATGAAAACTGCTATATCATGGCAACTTTACCAAGTAATATTGAAAACAAAGTTCCAACCATTGGTTTTGTTGCTCATATGGATACAAGTCCAGATTTTTCTGGAAAAAATGTAAAACCACAAATTGTTGAAAACTACCAAGGAAATGACATCATTTTAAATGAAGAAAAAAATATAATTCTTTCTCCAGATTATTTTGAAGATCTTTTACAATATAAAGGACAAACAATTATTACTACTAATGGAACAACACTTTTGGGTGCAGACGATAAAGCTGGTATTACAGAAATTGTAACTGCCATGGAGTATTTAATACAACACCCAGAAATTAAACACGGTAAAATTAGAATTTGTTTTACACCAGATGAAGAAGTTGGAAAAGGAGCTCACAAATTTGATGTAAATAAATTTGATGCAGAATGGGCTTATACTATGGATGGAAGTCAAATTGGTGAATTAGAGTATGAAAACTTTAATGCTGCAAGTGCCATTGTTACCATTTCAGGAAAAATTGTACATCCTGGATACGCAAAAGGAAAAATGATAAATTCATTACATATTGCCAACGAATTTATAGCCTCACTTCCACCAGAAGAAGTACCTGAAAAAACAACAGATTACGAAGGTTTTTTTCATTTACACAATATGAAAGGAAGTGTAGAAAAAACCGTTTTAGAATATATTATTCGTGATCATGATTTAGATTTATTTGAACAAAGAAAGTATTTAATGCAAAGAATTGCTTTTGATTTTAATGAAAAACTCGAACAAGATTTGATTGAGGTAGATATTAAAAATCAATATTTTAATATGAAAGAAAAAATTGTTCCAGTAATGCATATTGTAGATTTGGTAGAAGAAGTAATGAAAGAAGCTAAAATTACACCAATTATAAAACCAATTCGTGGTGGTACAGATGGTTCTCAACTTTCTTTTAAAGGGTTACCTTGTCCTAATATTTTTGCTGGTGGCCATAATTTTCATGGAAGATTTGAATATGTACCTGTAGAATCTATGATAAAAGCTACAGAAGTAATTGTAGGAATTGCACAAAAAGTTGCTAAAAAATTCACATAAAAAAAGTCTCCAGTAAACTGGAGACTCGTATCATAGCGTATGCTATTATGTAAATGTTTGATAATAAAGCCCCTAATCTTTATTAAAAAAGTCTATTACATAACACAAACTTAGTCATTTTAATTTATTTTATATAATAAATTACGATAATTCAGGGTTTTTCCCCTTAATATTTTTGTAAAAATCTTTAAAATGTCTAAAATCAACTTCTTTGTTATCTGTTGTATAGTATGGTTCTGAAATTTTTACCTTTTTATTTTCAAAATCTAATGTAGCCATTACAATAGGTACATTTGCTCCTTTTGCTATGTAGTAAAAACCTGTTTTCCATTCAGTTACCTTTTTTCTAGTGCCTTCTGGAGACAATCCTAATCTAAATTCTTCTTTACTATCAAAAATATCAACAATAGCATCTACTAAGTTATTATTTTTAGATCTATCAACAGGTGTTCCTCCTAAAGCTCTAAAAAAATAGCCAAAAGGCCATTTAAAAAGTGAGTTTTTACCAATAAAATGTACCATAGTTCCTAAGCTCATTCTTGTTAAAATAGCTATAGGAAAATCTACCCAACTTGTATGTGGAGCAGCAATAACAACATATTTTTTAGGGTGCTTTGGAAACTCGTTCTCAATTTTCCAACCTAAAATCTTATATAAAATAAATTTAGCAAAACCTTTCATCATGATTATTAAAACATTTGTTTACAAAAACATTTTATTATGGTTTTATGTTGTGTTTTAAAGTGATAAATTTAAGGACTTAAATTTATATAATGACCGAATTAATTATTTACTTACTAATTGCCATTTTATTTGCTGTAATTGGCTTATTTATAGGGAAATTACTCTCAAAAATAAATTTTGAGAAAAATAAAACTTCTCTAGAAAAAGAAAAATCTACCTTAGAAGAACGTGTTGTTTTATTACAACAATCTAAAGATATGGTAGAAAATAATTATATAGAGCTACAAAAAGAGCTAAAAACTATTCAACAAGAAAAAGAACATTTAATAACTACAAATACAAGACAAGAAGCAGAAGTTGATAATTTACGCTTAAAATTAGATGAAAATAAAGGTGAAGTTGAAAAGCTAAATGAAAAATTCACCAAAGAATTTGAAAATCTAGCAAATAAAATTTTAGATGAAAAATCAACCAAATTTACAGAACAAAATAAAGAAAATATAAAAAATATACTAAGCCCTTTACAAGAAAAAATAAAAGGATTTGAGGATAAAGTAGACAAGACACACAAAGAAAGTATAGATTATCATGCAGCTTTACGTCAGCAAATTTTAGGTTTAAAAGAGTTAAATCAACAAATGAGTAAAGAAACTTTAAACCTTACCAAAGCATTAAAAGGTGATAATAAAATGCAAGGTAATTGGGGTGAATTGGTTTTAGAACGTGTTTTAGAAAAATCTGGTTTAGAGAAAGATAGAGAGTATTATGTACAGCAAAGCTTTACCAATGAAGATGGAAAAAGATTACTACCTGATGTTGTAATTCATTTACCAGATAATAAAAAAATGGTGGTAGACTCTAAAGTTTCTTTGGTTGCTTACGAACAATATATAAATGAAGAAGACGAACTTTTAAAAACTAGTTTTTTAAAGCAACATGTTGCTTCTTTAAAAAGACATGTAGAACAATTAAGTGATAAGAAATATGAAGATTTATATGGAATAGAATCACCAGACTTTGTACTTCTTTTTATACCTATTGAACCCGCTTTTGCTGTGGCTTTAAATTCTGACACAAACTTATATAACAAAGCTTTCGAAAAAAATATAGTAATTGTTACACCTTCTACTCTATTAGCTACTTTGCGCACAATTGATACTATGTGGAATAATGAAAAGCAGCAAAGAAATGCATTAGAAATTGCAAAACAAGCTGGCGCTTTGTATGATAAATTTCAAGGACTTTTAAATGATTTAATAGGAATAGGAAAAAGAATTGATGATAGTAAGAAAGAATATTCAAATGCGATGAACAAATTGGTTGAAGGAAGAGGCAACATTATTAGAAGCGTAGAAAAGTTGAAAAAAATGGGTGCAAAAGCCAAAAAAGCTTTACCAGAAAAAATTATTGAACGTGCCAATTCTGACGATTAACTTCTTTTGAGTTCTTATTTCAATCGATATTGTTAATATATTTTATGTTTTGATAGTAATTTTACAATACATAAAATGTACAAGATTATGAATAAAAAAGATAGAAATAGCGCAGAAAACGAAACAAAAGGAAACTCAGGTGATGTTCATGAAAAAGGGCTACACCCTTTGAAAGGAACCGTAAAAAAGGATTCTTATAAAGATACAGATAGCAATAAAGAACTTTTGAAAGGTGAAGATAAAGATACCGTACAAAATCAAGTTCATAGTGCTACAGATGATAATGACAAAGTAGCTGATAAGATTCAAAATTCTGATAAAAAGTAAAATCGATTTAAAAGAGTTATTATTTAAATTGATACTGTTAAGAACCAACCTTAAATCGTTTTAAATTTGTAGTAATATTAACCAGTACAATTTTTAGTACATAAATATAAGACTATGAATACAGATACAAATGAAGGAAAGTGGAAACAAATCAAAGGAGAGTTTAAAGAAGAATATGGTAAAATTACCAAAAATGAATCTACAGAAGCAGAAGGATCTTTTGACAAGTTAGTTGGAAAAATTCAAGAAAAATACGGAGAAACCCGTGAGAAGATAGAAAAAGAAATAAAAAGTTGGTAAAACTTTTTTAATTATTGGGGATTATAAAAAAAAGCATCAAAATTTTAAATTTTGATGCTTTTTTATTTTTCTATTATAAGAATAAAATATCAAAAACTAGATTGATTACATTACGAACAATCTTTTAGCTTTCATCATATCAGAAACTTGCTCACCTATTTCGTGTAAAGCATCATCATCATCTGCATTTTTAATTGCCTCATCAATAAAATTAACAACAGCAACCATATCATCTTCTTTTAATCCACGAGTTGTAATAGCTGGTGTTCCAACACGAATTCCAGAAGTTACAAATGGTGATTTATCATCAAAAGGAACCATATTTTTATTTACGGTAATATCTGCTTTTCCAAGAGCAATTTCAGCATCTTTACCAGAAATGTTTTTATTTCTTAAATCTATAAGCATACAGTGATTATCTGTTCCACCAGAAATAATATCATAACCTCTAGCAACAAATTCTTTTGCCATTGCTGCAGCGTTTTCTTTCACTTGAATTTGATACTCTAAAAACTCATCTGTTAAAGCTTCACCAAAAGCAATTGCCTTAGCTGCTATTACATGTTCTAAAGGTCCACCTTGATTTCCAGGAAAAACTGCAGAGTTTAATAACATCGACATCATTTTTGGTTTTCCACTTTTTAAATTTTCACCAAAAGGATTTTCAAAATCTTTTCCAATCATAATCATTCCACCTCTTGGACCACGTAACGTTTTATGAGTAGTAGTAGTTACAATATGACAGTGAGGTAAAGGATCATTCAAAATTCCTTTTGCAATTAAACCAGCAGGATGAGAAATATCTGCCATTAAAATTGCGCCAACACTATCAGCAATTTCTCTAAACTTTTCAAAATCAATATCTCTTGAATATGCAGAAGCTCCTGCAATAATTAATTTTGGTTTATGTTCTTTAGCTTGTTGTTCTAAGTGATTATAATCTATTCTTCCAGTTTCTTTGTCTACTCCATAAAAAACAGGATTGTATAATTTACCCGAAAAATTTACAGGAGAACCATGTGTTAAATGTCCTCCATGAGATAAATCGAAACCTAAAATAGTATCTCCAGGCTTTAAACATGCTGCAAAAACAGCAGTATTTGCTTGCGAACCAGAGTGTGGTTGTACATTTACATATTCAGCTCCAAATAATTCTTTGGCTCTATCTATGGCTATTTGCTCAATAATATCTACAATTTCACAACCTCCATAATATCTTTTTCCAGGATAGCCTTCAGCATATTTATTTGTTAAGATAGAACCCTGTGCTCTCATAACTTGGTCGCTTACAAAATTCTCCGAAGCTATTAACTCCAAACCATTTAACTGTCTTTCTTTTTCTTCTTGAATAAGGTCAAAAATCTGATTGTCTAATTGCATTATTATTATTTTAAATAAGTAGTAAAAATACTAAAAAACAATGTTGTATGAATTAAGTTTTTTGTATATTTTCAACAACTTATTAAGATTTGTAGAATTCTAAAAAAAGGTGTGTTAAAAATAAGTTATTGATGATATTTCATTTTAAAAATGATAAAAAATTGCATAGCTTTGAACAAAATAAAGAACTAAAAAATGATCATAACCGCAAATAATCCAAACAGAAAGTCTTGGCTAAAAGTAGATGAAAATTCAGATTTTCCAATTCAAAATATACCATTTGGTGTTTTTATTACAAGAGATGATATCATAACAATAGGAAGTAGAATTGGTGATTTTGCAATAGACTTAGGTGCATTTCATCAATTAGGTTATTTTGAAGGTATTCCACTTACAGATGACATGTTTTTACAAGACAATTTAAATGATTTTATTGCAGATGGACGTAAAACATGGCGTTTGGTAAGAAATAGAATTGCTGAAGTTTTTGATGTTACTAATGGAAGCTTGAGAGATAATGCAGAACATAAAGATAAAATTATCTTTAGAATGGACGAAGTAGAAATGCTTTTGCCAGTTGCTGTTGGTGATTATACCGATTTTTATGCAAGTAAAGAACATGCTACAAACGTGGGTTCACTTTTTAGAGATCCAGAAAATGCATTGTTACCAAACTGGTTACACATTCCTATAGGTTATCATGGAAGAAGCTCTTCAATAATACCTTCTGGAACTCCAATTAGAAGACCTTATGGACAAACCAAACCTTCTGAAGGAAGTAACAAACCTAATTTTGGACCTTCAAAACTATTAGATTTTGAACTTGAAATGGCTTTTATTACTACTGATGCAAATGTTTTGGGTGAAAGAATACCTATTGAAGAAGCTGAGGAATATATTTTTGGGCTAGTACAATTTAATGACTGGTCTGCAAGAGATATTCAAGCTTGGGAATATGTACCTTTAGGACCGTTTTTAGGAAAAAGTTTTGCATCAACAATTTCACCTTGGATTGTAACTTTAGATGCTTTAGAACCTTTTAGAACTGATAATCCAAAACAAGTTCATGAGCCATTATCTTATTTAAAACAAAAAGGTAAAGGAAGTTATGATATTCATTTACAAGTTGGTATTCAACCAGAAAATGGTGAAGAAACTGTAGTTGCAAATTCGAACTTTAAATATATGTATTGGACAATGGCACAACAACTGGCACACCATACTGTAAATGGCTGTCCTGTTGAGGCTGGTGATATGATGGGTTCTGGTACAATTTCAGGACCTACAAAAGATAGTTTTGGATCCATGTTAGAATTAACTTGGAAAGGTCAAAATCCAATCACTTTAAAAGATGGTACAACTCGTAAATTTATCAATGATAACGATACTGTAATAATGCGTGCACATTGTAAGAATGACCAAGTTCGTATTGGTTTTGGAGAATGTGTTGGTAAAATTTTACCTGCTAAATAAACTCAATATTTTTTAAATAATTATTAAAAAATAAAAACCGAGCAAATTGCTCGGTTTTTATTATATCATGCATTAAAAATACTAAACTATTGATGCAGCAATTTTTTTATACGTTCCATCTTCCAGTTTTTCTCTAATTGCAGAAAAAGCAGTAATGGTTTCATCAATATCTTCTTGAGTATGTGTTGCTGTTGGAATCAATCTTAAAATAATTAATCCTTTTGGAATTACAGGATATACCACTATAGAACAGAAAATTCCATGATTTTCTCTTAAATCGTTTACCATTGCCATTGCTTCAGGAATGTCTCCTTTTAAAAATACAGGAGTAATACAGGTTTGTGTTGTTCCTAAATCGAAACCAGCATTTCGTAAACCAGATTGTAAAGCATTGGTATTTTTCCACAATTTTTCTTTTAACTCTGGCATTGTACGTATCATATCCAAACGTTTTAAAGCACCTTTTACCATTGCCATTGGTAAAGATTTTGCAAACATTTGTGAACGTAAGTTGTATTGTAAAAACTGAATTACGTCTTTATCACCAGCTAAAAAAGCTCCAATACCTGCCATAGATTTTGCAAACGTTGCAAAATATACATCAATATCATCTTGAACTCCTTGTTCGAAACCAGTTCCTCTACCATCTTTTCCTAAAGTTCCGAAACCATGCGCATCATCTACTAAAAGTCTAAAATTGTATTCTTTTTTAAATGCTACAATTTCCTTTAAACGACCTTGTTCTCCACGCATTCCAAAAACACCTTCAGAAATCACTAAAATTCCTCCACCTGTTTTTTCTGCCATTTTTGCAGCACGTTTTATGTTTTTTTCAAAACTTGCCATATCATTATGACGATAAACAAAACGTTTTCCTGAATGCAATCGAACACCATCTATAATACACGCATGCGTGTCCATATCGTAAACGATAATATCGTTTTTTGTAACCAAAGCGTCTATTGCAGACATGATTCCTTGGTAACCAAAATTTAGTAAATATGCTTTCTCTTTATCCACAAATTCAGCACATTCTCTTTCTAATTGTTCGTGAAAAGGAGTGTGACCAGACATCATTCTAGCTCCCATGGGATATGCCATTCCATGTTCTAGAGCAGCTTCACCATCAACTTTTAAAACTTCAGGATGATTTGCCAATCCTAAATAATCATTAATACTCCAAGTAACTACTTTTTTCCCATTGAAAGACATTCTATTGGAAATAGGACCTTCTAATTTAGGAAATACGTAATAACCTTCTGCTTGGTCCGCCCATTTTCCTAAAGGACCTTTATCTTTTATGATTCTATCAAATAAATCGTTCGCCATTTTATCAACTGTTTTTGAGCGTGCAAAGGTAAGAAATTTTAACAGTTATTCAAATGCGAAAAAATGAAGTATTTTTTATAGAAAACCTTGGGTTTTCATCCAATTATCATTGTAAATTTTATTCATGTAACGTGAACCGTGATCTGGAAAAATAACTACAACAAAACTATTTTCATCAAAATAATTTTGTGCTGCATATTGTTTGGTTGCTTGCATCACTGCTCCACTAGTATAGCCACAAAACAAGCCTTCTTTTTTTACAATTTCTCTTGAAGCAAATGCAGCATCTTTGTCGGAAACTTTTTCGTAAACATCTATAATATCAAAATCTGTTGCTGTTGGAATTAATGTTTTCCCTAAGCCTTCAATTTTGTAAGGTTGTATTTCATTGATATCAAACTCACCAGTTTCATGATATTTTTTTAAAACAGATCCTATAGCATCAACTCCTAAAATTTTAATGTTTGGATTTTGTTCTTTTAAATATTTTCCAACTCCTGAAATAGTACCTCCTGTTCCACTTGCAGCAACTAAATGTGTAATTTTTCCAGCTGTTTGTTGCCAAATCTCTGGACCTGTAGTTTTGTAGTGTGCTTCAATATTCAATTCGTTGAAATATTGATTAATGTACACTGAATTCTTAGTTTTTTTATGAATGGTTTTTGCAACTTCGTAATAAGATCTTGGATCGTCTGCAGCTACATCTGCAGGACAAACGTGTACTTCTGCCCCCATTGTTTTTAACAAATTAATTTTATCGGCTGAAGATTTATCGCTTACTGCTAAAATACATTTATACCCTTTTACTATACTTATCATTGCCAAACTAAAACCAGTATTTCCTGAAGTAGTTTCTACAATAGTAGCTCCTTTTTTTAGAATACCTTTTTTTTCTGCATTGTTTATAATGTGTAAAGCAATTCTATCTTTTGAAGAATGACCAGGATTAAAAGCTTCTATTTTAGCAAAATAAGCACCTTTTAAGTTTTTAGTAATTTTCTGAAGTTTTATTAGTGGTGTTTCTCCAACTAATTCTAAAATGTTATTATGAATTCCTTTGTTTTTATTCATCCTATCTTTTCATCAAAAAACCTCACAGATTACAGAAACCTGTGAGGCTTATCTTTTAACAGATTGCAAAAGTACATTTTCGTATTGAAATATAAAATTGATTTTAGTGCTTTATCAATTCTGGATCTATTTTGTTTTCTAGAGCTAAGAAAAAAGTATAATCTTTTGCTGTTTCTTTTAAGGCATCAAAACGTCCTGAAGCTCCACCATGACCAGCATCCATATCTGTTCTAAGCATTAGTAAATTGTTATCTGTTTTTAGTTCTCTTAATTTTGCAACCCATTTTGCTGGTTCCCAATATTGTACTTGTGAATCATGAAAACCTGTGGTGACTAACATGTTTGGATATGCTTTACGCTCTACTTGATCATAAGGTGAATAAGATTTTATGTAATCATAATATTCTTTATCATTTGGGTTTCCCCATTCATCATATTCTCCTGTTGTTAGCGGAATAGAATCATCTATCATTGTTGAAATTACATCTACAAAAGGAACTGCTGCAATAATTCCATTATACAATTCAGGATTCATATTTGCAATTGCTCCCATTAATAATCCACCTGCAGAACCACCCATTGCATATAAATGTTTTTCTGAAGTGTAATTATTATCAATTAAATATTTAGAACAATCTATAAAATCTGTAAATGTATTTTTTTTGTTCAGCATTTTACCATCTTCATACCATTCTCTTCCTAAATATTGACTTCCGCGAATATGAGCCAAAGCAAAAACGAAACCTCTGTCTAATAAACTTAAACGAGTTGTTGAAAAATTATCTGGTATTGTATAACCGTAAGAACCATAAGCATATTGCAGTAATGGCGTGTTTTTATTTAATGGTGTATTTTTATGATATACCAAAGAAATAGCTACTTTTTTTCCATCTCTTGCTGTTGCCCATACACGTTTACTTATATAATTTTCTTTTTTGAATTTACCTCCTAAAACTTCTTGTTCTTTTTTTATTTCTTTCGATTTATCATTCATATTAAAATCGATGACAGAGGCTGGTGTTGTCATTGAATTGTACGAATATCGAATTATATGGGTATCAAAATCTGGATTATTGTAAACTCCTACAGAGTATGTTTCTTCATCAAAAGGTAAATAATAATCTTCTTTTGCATCCCAACGTATTATACGAACTTTATTTAATCCGTTTGTACGTTCTTCTAAAACTAAATATTCTTTAAAAATTGAAAAGTCTTCTAGCAAAGTATCTTCTCTATGAGGAATAACATCTGTCCAGTTTTCTTTAGTTGTTTTATTTACTGGAGTTTTCATTAGTTTAAAATTGGTTGCTCCATCTTTATTTGTTAGCAAATAAAAATCATTACCAAAGTGTGCTACAGAGTATTCTAAATCTCTTTCACGAGGTTGTAACATTTGCAAATTACTTGTAGGATTATTTGCATCTAAAAACTGAGCTTCTGTAGAAACTGTACTATAAGAACCAACGATTATATATTTATTAGATTTTGATTTTGTTACATAGGTACTAAATGTTTCATCTTTTTCATGATATACTTCTACATCTTCAGAAGAAGGTGTACCCAACACATGCCTATAAACTTTAGAGCTCCTTAAAGTTACTGGATCTTTTTTGGTATAAAAAAACGTTTTATTATCGTTAGCCCAAACAGAGCCTCCTGTGGTATTATCAATTATATCTGTATAAATTTTACCTGTTTCTAAGTTTTTTACTCTTAAAAAATATTGTCTTCTACTTATAGTATCTGTTGCAAAAACGGCTAATTTATTGTCTGGAGATATATTTAAACCACCCAATTGAAAATAATCAAAATCTTTTGCCATTTCATTTACATTGAACATTATTTGCTCTGTGGCATCTAAATTCTCTTTTTTGCGACTGTAAATAGGATATTGCATTCCTTTTTCATAGCTTGTAATATAGTAGTAACCATTATCTTTATAAGGTACAGAAGAATCATCTTCTTTAATTCTACCTTTCATTTCTTCGAATAATTTTTCTTCAAAATTTTTCGTATAACTTGTAACTGATTCGTAATAAGAGTTTTCTTCCTCCAAATAGCTAATTACCTTTTGAGTTTGTTTATCTCTTACTTCTGTAAGTTTTTGTTTATCAGATAAACGCATCCAAAAATAATTATCTATTCTAACATCTCCGTGTTTTTCTAGTTCAGTTGGTTGTTTGTATGCTATAGGTGCTTTTGCATCTGTACTTTTCATATGGTTATTTTTACAAGCGACTGCAAAAATAATACTTAATACAATAGTTAATAGATATATTTTCTTCATTTTTTTATGATTTAATTATTTAATAAAGTTAATCAATATTTTTCTTTAAAAATAGATTACTTGAGAAGTACTTTCTTAGAATTTAAAAAATATAGTCTATACTAAAGACATAATTGTCTATTTAATTTTCACATAAAACATATAATTTGGACATAAATTATATAAATAATGAAAACTAAAGTATTCTTTTTAACTGTACTCATAATTTTTGGATTTCAAACTAACTTTGGGCAAAATACGACGCTAAATGATTTTGAATCAGAAACATCTAATATTGTTTCAAGAAATGGTGCTGAATTTTCTATAGCAAACAATTCCAATCTTCAGCAAAATCAAAATTTAATGGTACAAAATTTTGAACCAGGGTCACCAAATGTCGTTTCAAGACATGGAGGTAGTTTTTCTATAGTTTCGAATCCAAAACCTAACGCAATTAATAATTCTGAAAATAGCTTAAAGTTTGGTAGAACTGGTACAAAATGGTTTGAGTTAATTGCCTTTCCTGTAACTAAAATAGTTGTTCCTGCAAATACTGTGAAATATTTAAATATTGCTGTAAATTTTCCTGCACAACCAGATGTAGTGATTCGTATTGATGGTGAGGATGAAAATTCTAATGGAGACCCTCAAGTAGCTATTAGAGCTATTAATAAATATACAGATTATGGGAATTGGGGAAATTTAATATTTCCTTTAGAAGGTGGTCCAAATGGAATAGAAATTAAAGCTATTATTGTTTTTCCAGATGCAGGTTTTGAAAATACACCAAATGGATTTGTACTTAATAATTCTGATAAATTTGGCTACATAGATGAAATTAGTGTAAGCGAAACAGATGGTGCTGCAGCGACCTATGATGATTATTTAAAAAATATTAAAACGGAACTCACCAAAAATTGGCCAAATAACAGAACAATCAACTTAGTTTTTCACGGACATTCTGTACCTTCTGGGTATTATCAAACTCCCACTGTTAATACTTTAAATGCATATCCACATCAAGTGTTAAAAAAATTATCAGCAAAATATCCTACAGCTGTTATTAACACTATAAAAACCTCTATTGGAGGTGAACACTCTATAAAAGGAGCTACAAGATTTGATACTGAAGTTTTAGTTCACAGACCAGATGTTTTGTTTATCGATTATAGTTTAAATGATCGCTCTCAGGGTTTAGCCGCTGCTTATGCTGCTTGGAAAGAAATGATACAAAAGGCTTTGGCTAGAGGTATAAAAGTTGTGTTGTTAAGTCCATCTCCAATAAAAGATATAAATATGTTAGCCACAAATACAGAGTTATACGAACATACAGAACAAGTTAAAAGATTAGCTTTAGAAAATGGAGTAGCTTTTGTAGATAGTTTTGAGCAATTTAAACAAGAGGTAATTAATGGCAATAATGTAAACGATTATTTATCAACTGGAAACCATCCAAATACTGCAGGTCATACTTTAATTGCTAATGAAATTATGAAGTTTTTTTAAATAGCAATCGCTATAAAACTTAATACAAAAGTCATAATACCTTTAATATGAATCATCTATAATAATGAAAAAAAAATATTTTTTAATCTTATTTTTACTTAGTAATCCTATTTTTATTTTCAGTCAAAACGATACTGAAAAATCTATAAAAATATGGAGAACATCCTCAAATACAGAGGCATTAATAACATTTCCAGTAAGCAGTTTTACAATTCCACAAAACACAACTATGTACATTCATGTAATGGTTAATTACGCTGTACAACCAGATATTGCATTAAGAGTTGATGCTGCAGATACTGATTCTAATGGAACTTCTGGAACTTACATAAGACCAATTAATCGTTATACAAATTATGGGGAATGGCAAAATTTGGTTTTTCCTGTCTCTGGAGGACAAAATGGACAGCAAGTTAACACAATAATAATCTTTCCTGATTTAGGTATAGAAAACGAACCTTCTGGTCAAGTACTAAACAACTCAAATTCTTTTGGTTATATTGATGAAATCATTCTAAGTTCAAATACTACCCTATCAAATGAAAATATTTTTGGTGAAAATAACAAATTCCTGCTATATCCTAACCCTACAAGAAATACGTTTAAATTTTCAACAGAAAAAAATATTATTGAAATTTCTTTATTTAATAGTTTAGGAAAAGAAGTTACTCAAAATATGTTTAAAATAAGTGAAAAGGAATATGACATAAGTAACTTGTCTTCTGGCTTATATTTTATTAAATTTGTAGATGAAAATGGTTTAAAAAAAACAAAGAAACTGTTGAAACAATAATTTCATAAAAAAATAAGATATGTTTGGAGATATTTCAGGAATGATGAGCAAGCTGAAAGAAGCGCAACAAGAAGTTGAAAAAACTAAAACTAGGTTAAATAGTGTATTAGTTGATGAAAGTTCTACTGATGGTAAGTTAAAAATTACTCTAACTGCAAATAGAGAAATTAAAGCAATCTCAATTGATGATTCTCTACTTTCAGACGCAGAAGAATTAGAAGACTATTTAATAATCACCCTAAATAAAGCCATAGAAAAAGCAACTAAAATTAACGAAAACGAAATGGCTAATGCAGCCAAAACTGGTATGCCAAATATTCCAGGAATGGATATGTTCAAATAATATTTATTGTTA
Source organism: Polaribacter aestuariivivens (assembly GCF_005885675.1). Classification (GTDB taxonomy): domain Bacteria; phylum Bacteroidota; class Bacteroidia; order Flavobacteriales; family Flavobacteriaceae; genus Polaribacter; species Polaribacter aestuariivivens. Next base: position 218,062 of record NZ_VANR01000002.1, on the reverse strand, counting down.
CTTCTAAACAATAATTAAAAAACTTAAAATAATTATTAAAATAAACTCATTTGAGTTCTTTTTAACATTATTTAAACTAAAATACCTCTTGTAAAAGAGGTATTTTTGTTGTAAATAATAACATACAATGAGTCAGAAAGAAAAAGAAAAAAAATCTATAGGTAAAAAAATAATTAAATGGGTTGTAATTACACTATTAATTTTAATAATAGGTTTAATTTCAGTTCCTTTTTTATTCAAAGATAAAATTGTTCAAATGTTTACAAATACCGTTAACAATAATATAAATGCAACACTTACTTTTAAAGAAACCGATTTAAGTTTATTTAGAAATTTTCCATCAGCAAGTTTAACGGTAAATGAGATTGCCATTATAAACAAGAAACCTTTTTTAGGAGACACTTTGTTTAATGCTAAGGAATTGAGTTTAAAAATGAAAATTACTGAACTTTTTAAAAGCGCCAATGAGACTCTAGAAATTAAGATTATTTCTACAAATAACGGAAAAGTAAACATCTTATTTAATAAAGAAAATATTGGTAATTACGACATTGCTTTAAAAAAAGAAGCAACTTCAAATTCTAATGAAGAAACCTCTTTATCGTTAAATATTCAAGAATATGAGTTGGAAAATATGGCTTTCAGTTATTATGACGAAAACTCTCAAATAAAATTAGTTTTAGACAGTATACATCATTCAGGTAAAGGAAACTTTGCAAAAGAAGTTTTGGACTTAGATACCAAAACAACAGCTAAACTTTCCTTTGATATGGAAAACACAAATTACTTACAAAATGTTGGTGTAAAACTAAATGCAGTTTTAGGAATCGATTTAAAAAACCTAAAATACACCTTTAAAGAAAACACAGGTTATATAAATCAATTACCTTTAGAGTTTGATGGTTTTATTCAATTAGTAGAAGAAAACCAACTGTATGACATTAACTTTAAAACACCAACATCATCTTTTAAAAATTTATTGGCATTAATACCAAAACAATACTCAGGTAATTTAGCAACAGTAACTACAGAAGGTAATTTTGATTTAAAAGGAGCTGTAAAAGGAACGTACTCAAAAACTACCATTCCAACATTAAACATTTCTTTTATTTCTAAAGATGCCATGTTTAAATATGCAGATTTACCAAAAGCAGTAAATAACATCAATATAGATGCAACTATTTTAAATAAAACTGGGTTTGTTAAAGACACTTACATAGATATTAATAACACTTCATTTAAAATTGATAAAGACATTTTTAACGCAAGTGGAAATATTTCAAATATTACAGAAAATGTAAAAGTAAGTTTAAAAGCAAACGGAACTATTAATTTGCAAAACATCAGTAAAGTGTATCCTGTAACTTTTGAAAACCAATTAGAAGGTATTTTAAAAGCAAATGTTTCCGCTAATTTTGATATGAATTCTATTGAAAGAAAAAACTACCAAAACATCAAAAACTCAGGAGAAATTTCTGTATCAAACTTTAAATATGCTGGAGAAGATGCTGCCAATACTTTTTATATCGATAAAACATCCATTGCTTTCAATCCACAAACTATAAAACTTAATGAGTTCAATGCAAAAACAGGAACTTCAGACATTTCTTTAAAAGGAGATTTGAATAATTTTTACGGTTTTTTATTTAAAGATGAGTTGCTAAAAGGAAATTTTACTCTAAACTCTAACAATTTTAAGGTAGATGATTTTTTAGCTAAAAATGAAGAAAAAACAACAACTACCAGCTCGAAAGCTTTAAAAATTCCATCTTTTTTAGATGTAAAATTAAATGCAAAAGCAAAAAATGTAGTTTATGACAATATTATTTTAAAAAACGTTTCTGGAGATTTATTTATAAAAGATGAAGCTGTTAGTCTGCAAAATGTAAGCTCAAACATTTTTGATGGTAAAATTGGTTTCAATGGAAATGTTTCAACAAAAGGAAATAAATCGAACTTTAAAATGGATTTAAAACTGCAAGAATTAAACATTGCAGAATCATTTTCTCAATTAGAAATGTTAAAAGCCATAGCTCCTATTGCCAAAAGTTTAGAAGGTAAAATAAATTCTACAATAAATGTTTCAGGAAATTTAACAGAAAACATGACACCTGTTTTAAACTCAATTTCTGGAGATTTGTTAGGTCAGCTTTTAAACACAAAACTAAAAGTGGCAAACTCTAAAGTTCTGAGTGCTATTGGCACTAAAGTAGATTTTTTAGATATCAGCAAACTTAACTTAAATGAAGCAAGTGCATTATTTACCTTTAATAATGGTGAAGTCTCTGTAAAACCATTCAACTTAAATTATAAAGATATTGGAATTACTGTTGGAGGTAAACATGGTTTTGACAATACAATGAATTATGATATTACTTTTAATTTACCAGTAAAATATTTGGGTACTACAGTTACAAATGCCATAGCAAAATTAACTGCGAAAGATGCAGACGAGATTAAAACTATACCTGTAAATGCGAACTTAACTGGTAGTTTTTCAAATCCTAATTTTACAACAAACATTAAAGATGCTACGTCTAATTTAATGAAAACTATTGTTGAGAAACAAAAACAAAATTTAGTTGATAAAGGAAAAGATAAACTAATAGATTTATTGGGTGGCAATAACGACAAAGCAAAAGATACTACAAAAACAAAAGAAACAACTAAAGAAACCACAAAAGACAAAGTAAAAAGTGTTTTAGGTGGAATTTTCGGAAAGAAAAAAGATACCGTTAAAAATGATTCTTTAAAAAAGAAAAATTAAAACTAAAGTGGAAAGAAAAAAGCCCTGTAATATTTCAAATATTACAGGGCTTTTTTAATTTTAAAAATAAAATTTTTAAGCAAAAGCAACACCTATCATTGCTAATAAAAAGAAAAGAAAATAAATTGATAAAATAATAATTGTAAAAACTCCTAAAAATTTATAGTGAGACTTTAATTTTTCAAAAGCATTTGCTAAATCTTCATCATTTTTTGAACGCAAAGCCATTTTCATTTTCGTAGAAAATTGAAATAAATAATAAACTGGGAAAAAGTAAATTAAAGCCATTATCAAATAAATAATTGTCATTACAGGTCCAAAATCAAAAGGCATTGCTTGTGTTTCTGGTAAGCTATTAAATAAAGCTCCAGCAAAAAAACTAAATACAACCATTAATGCTAAGCCAATAAATCCTAAAATAGATAAGAAATAAGTCCATTTTGCAGTTTCTCTTAAAAAACTTTTTGAAGCACTGTTTAAAGTTAATTGTTCTAATTGTGTAATTGGGTTTTCCATAATATTTTTTTTGGTTAATATTTTCAAAAATAGTAAAAAAAAAAGCCACAAATTTTAAAATTTGTGGCTAAATATAAATTCTTTTAAAAATTAAAATTCAGAAATTGTTTTCTTAATGATAGAAATACAATCCATTAATTGTTCTTCTGTCATTACCAAAGGTGGTGCAAAACGAATAATATTTCCATGAGTAGGTTTTGCTAACAATCCATTATCACGTAGCTTTATACAAATATCCCAAGCTGTTGAGCTATCTTCTGTATCATTAATTAAAATTGCATTTAACAATCCGCTTCCTCTAACAAAACTTACCAAGTCTGTAGTTTTACAAAACTCCGTTAATTCAGCTCTAAAGATTTTACCCAATTTATCAGCATTTATGGCTAATTTTTCATCAGCAACTACTTCTAAAGCAGCCATTGCAACAGCAGCAGCAATTGGGTTTCCTCCAAAAGTAGAGCCATGATTTCCAGGACGAATTACATTCATAACACTGTCATTTGCTAAAACTGCAGAAACAGGATATGCTCCACCAGAAAGTGCTTTTCCAAGAATTAAAACATCTGGTTTTACTTCTGGCGTACCAGAACAATTTTTTTCAGGACAAGAACAATTTCCACAAGTAGCTAATAAACGACCTGTTCTGGCAATTCCTGTTTGTACTTCATCTGCAATAAATAAAACATTGTGGTCTTCACACATTTTTTTTGCAGCGGCTAAATATCCTTCAGAAGGTACAAATACACCAGCTTCACCTTGAATTGGTTCTACTAAAAACGCAGCAATATTATTGCTACTTTCTAGTGTTTCTTGTAATTCTTGTAAATTATCATACTCTATTTTCAAAAAACCTTTGGTGTAAGGTCCAAAATTTTTACGCGCAATAGGATCATTAGAAAAAGAAATTATAGTAGTTGTTCTTCCGTGAAAATTATTTTCACAAACAATAATTTGCGCTTTATTTTCATCAATTCCTTTTACTTCATACGCCCATTTTCTAGCAATTTTTAAAGCAGTTTCCACTGCTTCAGCACCAGTATTCATTGGCAATAACTTGTCGAAACCAAAATATTCAGTTGCAAATTTTTCATATCTACCAAGCATATCATTATAAAATGCACGTGAAGTTAAACTCAACGTTTTTGCTTGATTTGTCATTGCATCTACAATTTTTGGGTGACAATGTCCCTGATTTACAGCTGAATAAGCTGATAAAAAATCATAATATTTTTTCCCTTCCACATCCCAAACATATACACCTTCTCCTCTACTCAAAACCACAGGAAGTGGATGATAGTTGTGTGCACCATATTTGTTTTCTAATTCAATTGCTTCTTGCGAAGTTAGTTTGTCTAAAACAGCCATTTTTTATTGTTTTAAATTAAATAATAACCATTCCTGTTCTACCTTTATCCTTTCAGCGAGAACTGAAAATTCAGCGTGGGAAAGAAATCATCCCCGAAGTTTTACAAAAGTAATAAAATAAAACTCCGAAATAAAAATTATTTAATCGCTACCTAAAAAGGTTGAGCCTTCACTAGTTTCTTTTTTAATGCTGAATTTATTTCAATATAAAAAAGTTAAAACAGTTAGCCTGTTTTGATCGAAATAGAAAGATTCAATCTATAACATAAATCACAAGTTTAAGAATAGTTTTTAAAAATTAAGGCTTTTGATTTGCTGTAATTAAAAGTTCTAGTCTTTTCATTTCTCTCAAAGTGGCATTTTTATGCATTTGCATCCACGCGAATATTTTAAGCATACTCATTACAATAAAACTAAAGAAAAAACCAGCTATCCATAAGATTAAATCATTGGTATTTTCGACATCAAAAGTTTGAATTAAGCAATAAATAAGAAGTCCAAATGCAACTACACTTATGAGGTGCATAACAATTGTAAGCCAAACATTTTTTCCTTTATATAAACCTCCAATCATTCCAAAAAGGTTTTGTTCTTGTAAACCATCGTAGAATTTCGCTTCTTCTTTAGATAATGTTTCTTTAATTAATTTGTCTATTTCTTCTATATTATCTTTCATAATTTCTATGTTTTAAAATTGTTTTTAACTTTTCTCTTGCGTGAAATAATCTCGATTTTGTGGTACCAACAGAAATCTTTAAAATTTCACTAATTTCCTTTAAACTATAACTTTCTTTGTAAAATAACTCAATTACCATTTGATGCTCTACAGATAATTTTTTAATAGATTTTAAAAGTTTTTTTTCTACAGAATCATCTTTAGTGATTTCAAAAATTGAGGTTGTTTTTTCACTTTCAAAATAAATTTTTTCAAGTTTTAAATGCTCTCTATTTTTGGCTCTAATAAAATCAATCGCTTTTCTATTTATGATGCTAATTGCCCAACTTTTAAACTTTTCTGGTTCTTTTAAAGATGGCAATTTTTTTAATATTATTCTCCAACTTTCTTGTGCAATATCTTTAGCAATATCAGCATCTTTTACAATCCACAAAGCAACTTTACAAAAAGATACATGCCATTTTTCAACCAAAAGAGAAATCATTTTTTTATCTCCTTTTTGGTAATTTTTAATCAAAATTTTATCAGAAAGAATGTTTTTTTTATTCATAATAGATTACACTGCATAGACGTGCAAAAAATGAAAAGGTTCAAATAGTTTTCAATCTTTAAAGATAAATTAATTATAAATGGATTTTTCAGTAATAAAAATTATCTATTTCCTTAATTTTGCAAACCAAAATAATTAAGAATGCCACGTAGAGAACGCAACAAATTTGTAAAAAAGAATCAAGTTTTAGAATTAAAAATTGAAGATTACGCTTTCGGAGGAAAAGGAATTGCCAGAATTCATACCGAAGATGGAAGTTTTGTAATATTTGTTCCAAATACGTTGCCTGGGCAATTGGTAAAAGCTCAAATTAGCAAGTCTAGTAAAAAATACGCAGAAGCTAAATTGATTGATGTTCTAGTACCTTCAGAAGATGAAGTGAAAGTTCCTTTTCAAGATATTCCTGGAGCGCCTTACATTCAATTACCTATTGAACTGCAACATGCATACAAAAAAGAAAGTACTTTATCTTTATTCAAAAGAATTGGAAAAGTTGAACATATAGAAGATTTATTTGATGAATTTGTAACATCACCAAACGTATTTCACTATAGAAATAAAATGGAATATGGTTTTTCTGCGATTGGTTATGATAGAAAAAATAAAACTGATAAAGACGAGTTTACATTAGGCTTTAAACGACGTGGAGTTTGGTGGATGGGAGATAATTTAGAAAAAGATTCTGGTTTGTTTGACAAGCAATTGGAAGATAACTTAAAAAACATCCGAAACTATTGTTTAGAAACAGGTTTAGCACCTTGGCACGGACCAAAAAGAGAAGGTTTTTTTAGGTATTTTGTAGTCCGTAAATCTTTTAAAACAGACGAATTATTATGTAATTTAGTAACCACTTCTGGTGATTTGGATAAGTTCGATTTACAAAAATTTGCATCTTTCTTAAAAGATATTTTCGGAGAACGTTTAGCAGGTCTTTTACATACCATTAATGATGAAACTGGAGACAGAACCATTGCTACTTCTGGAAGTTTAGAGTTGGTTTACGGAAAAGATAAAATTGTTGAAGAATTATTAGGATTGAACTTTGAAATTAGCATGAAAAGCTTTTTTCAAACCAACCCAAAATGTGCAGAAAAGCTTTACTCTAAAGTTGTTGAATATGTGTTAGAAGATAAATCTAAGGTAGATAATACTGTGGTTATGGATTTATTCTGTGGAACAGGAACTATTGGGCAAATTGTAGCATCTAAAAGTGAAAATGCGAAAATTGTTGGTGTAGATATTGTAGCATCTGCCATTGCAGATGCTAAAAAGAATGCCCAAAGAAATAATATTGATGGTTTAAAATTCTTTGCAGCAGACGTTGGAAAATTTTTAATTGCACATCCTGAATATCAAAATAAAATAAAAACCATTATTTTAGATCCTGCAAGAGCAGGAATTGCCCCAAAAACATTGCAAAAAATCATCAATTTAAATGCAGATAGAATGGTGTATGTTTCTTGCAACCCTGCAACACAAGCAAGAGATACAGAATTATTAGCAGCTGCAGGTTACCAAATGAAAAAAATTAGTTTGGTAGATCAATTTCCACATACAAGTCATATTGAGACCGTGGTTTTGTTTGAGAAAAAATAGTTTATATACCAAAAGGAAAATGAAAAAAAGCGTTATCATATTAATCCTCTTATTTATAGTGGTATCTTGTTCTTCATCAAAATTAATTGAGAAACCTACTGAAAAAATAAACGTAAAAACGCATAAAAGAAAAACAATTATTTATGATTACGTAGGTTTTATAGATATTGAAAAATTAAACTTCATTAAAAAAAATTACAAATGGAATAATGAAGAAGTTTTAATAATTAATTATTCTCAACCTGTTAAAAGTTGTCATTTTGATAACCATAAGATTAATTCTGTAACTAAAAAATTCTATAAAGAGTTTTATGAAAAAATTGATACTGAAAATTGTTTAAATATTAAAGTACTTGCAAACGGAGAAAGAGTTAGAAGAAAATTAGATAATATTAGTTATTTCGATGATAAAGATGACTTTTTGCAAACAATTTTTTTTGAAAGAAAAAAATCTTGTTTTGGTATTTTAGTAATTCATAAAAATGGTAATTACCTTCAATACAATGGGCATTATTCAGAAAGAGATGTTGCTCAATATATTTATGATTTAAAAAATAATTATTTAGAAAAATACTATCAAAAAAAATAATTCAAATTAGTTTTAACATCAATTTAAACAAAAATAGTATCAATAATTATATATTTAAAATCTTAAATTAAATGATTATGAAAAATACAAAACTATCAGATTCAGAAATAGAAAAAAGAGTAGAAAACTTACAAGATTGGGATTTTTATGATGACGCACTTCATACAGATTTCGAGTTTGATAATTTTAAAGATTGTATGTCTGCAATGAACAGAATTGCTTTTGAATGTGAAGCATTGAATCATCATCCAGAATGGACGAATGTGTACAATACATTAGACATTACGCTAACAACTCATGATGCTGATGGAGTAACAGAATTAGATTTTAAATTGGCAGAAGCTATCAATAAAATTATTGAAGTTGAAGAATAATTTCATGAAAAAAACATTCCTTTTTATTCTATTAATACTTGTATTTATTTCTGCCTGTGAAAAAGACGATTTCTGTTTGCAAAATCCTGTAACACCTAGTTTGGTCATTAGGTTTTATGATAATACAAATAGAGAAACTCCAAAAAGAGTACAACGTTTATCTATTATAGCAGAAGGTAGAACCGATAGTTTATTTGTAAACTCAGCTTTAGATAGTATTGCAATTCCATTAAATGTTTTTAGTTCAGAAACAAAATATATCCTTAAAAAAAATGCGACAAATGGCGCAACTGCAAATAATGAAATTGCCAACTTTACAATTACTTACGATACGCAAGAAGATTATGTTTCACGTTCTTGTGGCTATAAAGTAACGTTTAACAATGTAACATTTTCTGCAGATGCAAATAGTTGGATCACCGATTTTACACCAACAACAATAACAACAATAAACAATCAAAACACTGCTCATGTACAAATATTTCATTAGCCTTTGTTTCCTTTTTGTTTTTGTTGATACTTATTCGCAAACTCAAAAAAAAGACACTTTAGCCAACAAAACAAAAGATAGTATTGTTTACAAATCTAACTACGGTTTTAGGGTTGGAATAGATATTAGTAAACCTATAAAAGCGCAATTTGATGGTTCTTATAGTGGATTTGAAATTGTTGGAGATTATAGAATTAAAAAAAACGTTTACATTGCTGCAGAAGTTGGTTTTGAAGAAGAAACTACCAATGAAGATTATACAAACTCTACCTCAAAAGGTAATTATATACGTTTAGGATTAAATTATAACGCTTACACGAATTGGTTAGACATGAATAACGAAATTTTTGTAGGTTATAGGTATGGTTTTAGTTTGTTTGAACAAACCTTAAACAGTTACACGCCCAATACATCAAATGCAAATTTTGGTAATTATTTTCCACTTTCACCAACTACAACTCCACAAACTACTACTGGTTTAAATGCACATTGGTCTGAATTAATGGTAGGTGTAAAAGCAGAAACTTTTAAAAATATTTTTGTTAGTTTTAGTGTATCATACAAAGTTATGATGAGCGTAAAAGACCCTGAAAATTTCAAATCATTATTTGCACCAGGTTTTAATAGAATTTTTGAAAGCAATACTGGTTTTGGTTTTAATTACACAATTTCTTACCTAATTCCATTCTCAAAAAAATAACTTTTTAAGGTTTCAAAACTTTTTTAAATCAAAAAACACCAACTATAAATCAATATTCCTGATTTTTTAGTAACTTTAACTTTCATTTATCAAACTAAAAAAAATGAACAAAATACCAAGCGTAAACTTAGCAGACTTTTTATCTGATGATGAAAATAGAAAACAAAAATTTATAGATGAAATTGGTCATGCATACGAAAACATAGGTTTTGTGGCTTTAAAAGGTCACTTTTTAGACGATACATTAGTTTCAAACTTATATAGTGAAATAAAAAACTTTTTCGATTTACCAATTGAAACAAAAGAAAAGTATGAAATTCCTGGAATTGGAGGCCAAAGAGGGTATGTTTCTTTCGGAAAAGAATCTGCAAAAGGTAAAAAAGAAGGCGATTTAAAAGAATTTTGGCATTTTGGACAATATGTAGAAGACGATCCAAAAAGAGCCAAAGAATATCCAGATAATGTTATTGTTGAAGAACTTCCAAAGTTTAATGAAGTTGGTAAACAAACCTATAAAATGCTAGAAAAAACAGCAAAATATGTACTACGTTCCTTAGCACTTCATCTAGGTTTAGAAGAAACCTATTTTGATGAATACATAAAAAACGGAAACAGTATTTTACGTCCAATTCATTATCCACCAATAAAAACAGAACCTAAAGGTGCAGAAAGAGCTGCTGCTCATGGAGATATTAATTTAATTACTTTATTAATGGGCGCACAAGGTAAAGGTTTGCAAGTTCAAAATCATAAAGGAGAATGGATTGATGCAATGGCTGAACCTGACGAATTAATGATTAATGTTGGTGATATGCTTTCGCGTCACAGTAACAACAAACTAAAATCTACCATTCACAGAGTTGTAAATCCTCCAAAAGAAATGTGGGGTACTTCAAGATATTCCATTCCATTTTTTATGCACCCAATTTCAGAAATGAAACTAGATGTTTTAGAAAACTGTGTAGATGAAAACAATCCAAAACAGTTTGAAGACATTACTGCTGGTGAATTTTTAGATCAACGTTTAAAAGAATTAGGATTGAAAAAGTAGTTTTAAGTTTTCAGTCACAATTTGCAGAGTGCAACTGACTGAAAACTGCGACAGAAAACTGAAAAAAATGGATTTAAAAGATCAACTAAAAAACTTATTTCCAGATCACCAAGAATCTGAAGAACCTAAAAAAGAGCAATCTAATATTTGGTTACAAGACGATCCTATACTTTGTAAATACGAAAAAAGAAAAGGAAAACCAATTACTATTTTAGAAGGTTATACTGGTGCTACTTCCGATTTTAAAATTTTAGCCAAAGAAATTAAAACCAAATTATCTGTTGGTGGCAGTTTTAAAGATGATAAAATAATAATTCAAGGAGATTACAGAGATAAAATAATGACGATGCTTAAAGACAAAGGTTTTAAAGTAAAAAGAGTTGGAGGGTAATATATGAGTATACAACAATCTGAATTAATTTTAAACGAAAATGGTAGTGTTTATCATTTAAATTTAAAACCAGAAAACATCGCTAAAGATATTATTTTTGTTGGCGACCAAGATAGAGTTGACAAAATTACAAAACTGTTTGATTCTATTGAATTTACAACTCAAAAACGTGAATTTAAAACCACTACAGGAACTTACAATAACAAACGAATTTCCGTAATTTCTACAGGTATTGGACCAGATAATATTGATATTGTTTTAAACGAATTAGACGCACTTGTAAATATTAATTTAACTACAAGAAAACCTAAAACCGAATTAACTTCTTTAAACATTATTAGAATTGGAACTTCTGGCTCATTACAAAAAAGCATTCCTGTAAATTCTTTTTTAATGAGTTCTCATGGTTTAGATTTAAATGGAATGCTTCACTCCTATCAAATTGATGCTATTTCCAATAAAGAAATTGAAAACGCATTTGTAAAACATACCAATTGGAATCCCCAAAAAGCGCATCCAATTTTAATTGAAAACAGTAAAAAATTAGCTCAATTATTTCTTTCCGAAAAAATGTTTACAGGTATTACAGCTACTGCTGGCGGATTTTACGGTCCTCAAGGTAGGGTTTTACGATTGCAATTAGAAAATGCTCAGCTAAACAACAAAATAGATTCTTTTAACTTTAACGGAAATATCATTACCAATTTAGAAATGGAAACTTCTGCTATTTACGGACTTTCTAAATTATTAGGTCACCATGCAGTTTCCTTAAATGCCATAATTGCAAACAGAGCAAATGGTACTTTTAGTGAAAACCCTAAAAAAGTGGTGGAAAATTTAATTGAATATGCACTTTTAAAGCTTACTTCGTAAATGACAGATTTAAAAATTGGTGGTGTACCAGAACATTTTAACTATCCATGGTATTTAACACTTAAAAATAAAGAATATACCAAAGAAAACATCAACCTTCGTTGGCAAGATTATCCAGGTGGAACAGGGCAAATGTGTAAAGCTCTAAGAAACGGAACTGTAGATATTGCACTTGTTTTAACAGAAGGAATTATCAAAGATATTGCAGCTGGAAATCCATCAAAAATTGTACAAACATATGTAAAAACACCATTAATTTGGGGCATTCATGTGGGTGCAAAATCTTCTTTTAAAAAAATTGAAGATTTAGAAAAAGCCACCATAGCAATTAGTAGATTTGGTTCTGGTTCACATTTAATGGCAATTGTAAATGCCTACAACCAAGGGTGGAATATTAACGAACTAAAGTTTAAAGTTGTTGGAAATTTACAAGGTGGTATTGATGCTTTAACCAATGGTGAAGCAGATTATTTTATGTGGGAACATTTTACCACAAAACCTTTAGTAGACGATGGTACTTTTAGAAGAGTAGACAATTGTCCTACTCCATGGCCATGTTTCGTCATTGCTGTTAGAAACGAAGTTTTAGAAAATAATTTCGACGAAGTAAAAAAAGTTTTAGACATTATTAACAAAGAAACAACCGATTTTAAAGACATTGATAATATTGACGAAATCTTAGCAAAACGTTACGAACAAAAGCTAAAAGACATTCAAAAATGGTTAAAAATCACAGAATGGAATGATGGCAAACCCATGACAAAAAATTTAATTACCCGTATTCAAAATAAAATGATACGGTTCAACGTTATCGAAGAGAAGAAAAATTCAGGTGAGTTCATAAAAAATATGTACATTTAGGCCTTTAAAAGAATAAAAAATGAAAAAAGTAGTATTTGTTGCAATTTGTATTATAGGAATTATTTGTTTTTCTTCATGTAGAAGCACCTCTAAATCATGCGGTTTAGCAGATGCAAACACAACTATTCAAACAACATTAAAGCAGGCAGATTTGTTATAAAACCTGTTTGTTTCTTAATTTCAAATTCAATGAATCCGCTTTTTTTTTAGCGGATTTTTTTTTTGGAGCTATTTCCTGCTTTCATTACTCGCTTTTTCAATGCTGTGTTTTCAGCATTAAAAAGAGCTCAAACATGTCATTCAATCAGGGCTACACTTATTTGCTAGCAATTATAAATTACAGGTAGGTTTTTGTTACTTTAAAAAATTACCAATCAATCACATCTTTTCCTAAATCTTTTAAAATAGCATTGGTTTTAGAAAAATGTTTATTTCCAAACCAATAACCTCTATTGGCACTTAACGGACTTGGATGTCCAGATTCTAAAATATGATGTTTTTTGGCATCAATTAATTTGGCTTTCTTTTTTGCAAATCCGCCCCAAAGTAAAAAAATAACACCTTCTTTTTCTTTAGAAATTTGTTGTATCACAGCATCTGTAAACGTTTCCCAACCTTGTTTTTGATGGCTTCCAGCTTCGTGTGCTCTCACAGTTAACGTTGCGTTTAATAATAAAACACCTTGTTTTGCCCATTTTTCTAAATTGCCACTTTTCGGATATTCTTTACCTAAATCCGTAGCCACTTCTTTAAAAATGTTAATTAATGAAGGTGGATGCGCAATACCATCTTTTACAGAAAAGCACAAACCATTTGCTTGATTGGGTCCATGATAAGGATCTTGACCAATAATAACCACTTTTAAATCGTTTAAAGCACAAAAATCAAATGCAGCAAAAATGTCTTTTCCTTTTGGGTAACAAACATGATTTGAATATTCATCTTTCACAAAAGCTGTTAATTGTTTAAAATATGGTTTTTCAAACTCAGTTTGTAAAATATTTTTCCAGCTATCAGCTATTTTTACTTGCATTGTTTCTTATTTTTGTACTTAAGAATTCAAAATGTAATATTCTGAATTCAAAGTTACTTATTAGATTCCAAAAAACCTTGAATATTAAATTTTAAACTTTGAAAAATAACATTTCAGAAAAAACATTACAAGATTTAGAGTTTTCCACTGTTTTAAACCACATTTCAGAACATTGTATTTCTGGTTTGGGTAAAGAACGTGTGCATGAAATATTGCCCATTTCTAACAAAAAACTACTTTTTTCTGAGTTGCATTTGGTAGACGAATACTTAAAATCGTTTCAAAGTGAAAATAGAATTCCCAATCATGGTTTTGACAATATTACTGAAAGCATTCATAGGCTAAATATTGAAAACAGTTTTTTAGAAGCAGAAGCTTATTTAAAAATTGCAAGTATTTCTTTAACCGTAAATGAACATATCAAGTTTTTTAAAAAATTTAAAATCCAATTTCCTACCTTTTTTGAGTTGACTCAAAAAATAGAATTTACCACTTTTGTAGATGATGAAATAAAAAAAATCATAGAAATAAGTGGAATTGTAAAAAACAATGCTTCTGCCTCGTTAAAACAAATTCGAAAAGACATTAATAACGTTCGTGGTAAAATTGGTGCAAGTTTTTCTAGTGCTTTAAGTAAAGCCATTGCAGCTGGTTATTTAGATGATATTAAAGAAACCGTAATTGACAATCAACGTGTGTTAGCAGTTTTGGCAATGCACAGAAAAAAGGTTGCTGGTAGTTTAATGGGCGCATCAAAATCTGGAAATATTGTGTACATAGCACCACAAGCAACATTGGCGTATGCGCGTGAATACCAAAACTTATTGTACGAAGAAAAGCAAGAAATTGTAAAAATATTACGAGATCTTGCCAATACCATTCGTCCGTTAATAGGACTTATTAAAGAGTATTTAGAATACGTAACGCATATTGATGCTGTTGCTGCAAAAGCAAAATACGCCAAAGAAATTAATGGGTTATTGCCAGAAATTACCAGAGAAAAAAAGGTGTTATTTATAGATGCGTATCATCCTATTTTATGGAAAAAAAATACCGCAAAAAATCTTAAGGTAATTCCGCAAAGTATTGAGCTGAATGAACAACAACAAATTATTGTAATTTCTGGGCCCAATGCAGGTGGTAAATCTATTACTTTAAAAACCATTGGTTTGCTACAGTTAATGGTGCAAAGTGGTATTTTAATTCCTGTAGCAGAAAAAAGTAAAACCTATATTTTTGATACTATTTTAACGGATATTGGCGACAATCAATCTATTGAAAACCAATTAAGTACTTATAGTTATCGATTGAAAAACATGCGTTATTTTTTAAGAAAATGCAACGAAAAAACACTGTTTTTAATTGATGAATTTGGTACAGGTTCAGACCCAGAATTGGGTGGTGCTTTGGCTGAAATTTTCTTAGAAGAATTTTATCATAAAAAAGCTTTCGGAATTATTACAACCCACTACTCTAACTTAAAAGTTTTGGCGGCAGAATTAGAAAATGTAACCAACGCAAACATGCAGTTTGACGAACGTTCTTTAGAACCTTTGTACAAATTATTTGTGGGGCAAGCAGGTAGTTCTTTTACGTTTGAAGTGGCACAAAAAAATGGTATTCCTTACAGTTTAATTAACCAAGCAAAAAAGCGTGTTGAAAACGAAAAAATTCGTTTAGACAAAACCATTTCTAAATTACAGAAAGAACGCACCAGATTGCAAAAAAACTCCGACAATTTAGAAAAACAAAAAACCAAAGGAAAAGAGCATTTAGAGAGTTTGCAAGAAAAAGAAGACAAAATACAGGCAAAATTAGCTGGTTTTCAAGAATTGTATGACCAAAACCAAAAAATGCTTTCTTTAGGTAGAAAAACAAACGAATTACTAAACAAATACTTTCAAACCAACAATAAAAAAGAATTAAACACCAATTTTAACAAATGGGTTGCAGACGAGAAAGTAAAACATGCTAAGAAAAACCCAGTAAAGTTAAAAACAAAATCACAAAAGCAAAAAGCAAAAGTAGTTGAGAAAAAAATGCAAGAAGTGATACAAAAAGTAGAAAAAGAAGTGTTGGAAAAAGTGGTGGAAGTTCGTAAAGAGAAAAAAATTGAAGCTGCAAAAATAGCCAAAGAAAAAGCTGATTACAATTACAAAATTAACGACAGAGTGCGTATTACAGGCTCTAACTCTATTGGTACTATTGATAAGATAGACAAAAAAAGCGTTACCATTAATTATGGTGTTTTTACTACAAAAACTTCTGTAGAAAAGCTAGAATTAGTAGAAAAAGCCAAAAAATAGGTGTTTTCACCCTTTATTTTTTATTGTAAAAATACTAACTTCGCTAAGGTTGATGATTGATCATTAAAACGATGTCATAATCGTCTTAAGTTGAACACAAGCTATGAAAAGCCAACCGCACGTTCAAGCACATTTCATTTTGCTCGTGCCTCACGAAATAAAAAGAGCTTTCTCTTTTCCAACGCTCTGAAAAAATCAAACTATATTTACTAATATGTAGTTTATATTTTTATATTTGCAACTATATAACATCAGAAAACATAAATAATGGAAAATTCTGAACTAAAAAAAGACCGTTTTAAAAGAGTTGCTTCACGTAGAGTTGACAATATTCTCAAAGGAATACGAAGTCTTTCAAAGTGTTCAAATGTAAACAACTATGAATACAATGAAGAAGACTTAAACAAAATGGTCAAAGCAATTAAAGAGGAATTAAAAACAATGGAGACTCTTTATAAAAAGAATCTCAAAAGTAATACAGAATCATTCAATTTCTAATATGGACGAAATATTTAAAGAACTTATGACTGCCTATACTCCAAAGGCAGTAACTAATGTCATCAAAAAAATTGGAGCAAGTAAAATACTTTGGGAAAATGTTGGTAAACGTAGAAATAATCTTGCCACAATAAACATTGGTACAGACCCAGCAGCAGGTGTTACTGAAAGGATAACAAATGCAATAGATGCTGTATTAGAAAAAGAATGGAAAAATCAAGGAGAACCTGAAGGTTTTCGTTCTCCAAGAAAAGCAGTTGAAAATTGGTTTGATATAGAACATGGGAAAGTCTCGACAATAAAATCCGCAAGGGATAAAAAAATCGAAAATCTATCAGACAAAGTACAAGTAACTCTTTATGATTCAGGAAAGGACACAAAACCGACTGTTGAAATAAGAGACAAAGGAATAGGTCTAGAGCCAGAAGATTTTTCAAAGACTATTTTAGACTTAAACGGTAGTAACAAAATTGGAAAACTTCACTTGATGGGAGCATTCGGACAAGGTGGTTCTACTGCTTTAGCATATAATAATTACACTATAATTATTTCAAAACCACATTTTAAAAAAGATGGCAGAAGTAAAAGTAAAGTTTCATTTACTATTGTTCGAATTAATCCTGGAGATATCGAAAAGGACAAACACGAATGGTATGAATATATGCTTGATAAAACAACAGGTCAACCTTTTACTCTTGAAATTGAAGACGACAGCTTTGAACCTGGAACATTAGTGCGCCACGTTTTAATGGATTTAGGAAAATACAAAGGTAAGATAACAACACCATCAAATTCACTTTGGTATTTGGCACATAATTATTTATTCGACCCAATAATTCCATTTACAATATCAGACAGAAGAGGAGGAAGAAAAGAAAACAGAACCGTAACTGGTAACAATAGACTTTTAACTTATACCGACAATTTAGATTATCGAAATCAAGTTACACTAACATTTAAGACAGGAAAAGTAACCATTTACTGGTGGGTTTTAAATACTCTAGGAAAGGACCCAAGAGATAGAATAAAACACTATGCAAGTATTTCCAATCCAATTATAATCACTCATAATGGACAAAAGCAAGGAACCTTAGGAAATGGTCTTATTAAAAAAGAACTAAAATTGCCATATTTAGATAGGTACCTTATTGTTCATATTGAAGCTGATTATTTAGACAATGATTCAAAAAGACAACTTTTTAGTAGTACAAGAGAATCATTAAAAGATACTGCAATCGTAGATGAATTAAAAAAATTAACAGTTGATACTTTAAGTGAAGATGATAGATTGAAACAACTAGACAAAGAACGTAAACAACGCTATTTCACAAAAGATGACACGCAAGTACTTGATAGTTTAAAGAAAAGACTGGCGAGAAGAATAAATACATTTTTACAAAGTTCAGGCAGTGGAACATCAGTGACAACTTCTACAGTTGGCGAGAGTTCACCAACTAAAAAACTACCAGAAATACCTTTTGAAGACCCACCAACATTTTTCGAAATAACAACAAACTCGCCAAAAGAGGTTTTTGCTAACAAATCTTTTTCTATAAAATTCAAAACAGATGCTCACCCAAATTATTTTGCTAAAGTAGAAACTTTTGCAGCTTTTATTGACCCACAATCCCTTGGGTCTTTCACTGGAACAGCTAGAGTAAACAATGGTTATGGCATTGCCTATTTCAAGTCTAATGAAGAAGCTGAAATTGGAGACAAAGGAGAAATCACTCTTGACTTAAGACCTATTGGTCAAAAATCATTGTCATCATCAATTGAAATTGAGATAATAGAAAGACCTGAAGACTCTGGTAATGATGAAAAGGGTAAAAATAAATCTCCGAATATTAGAGTAGATTTTATCGGAGAGGAACATCCATTTTTCGAAGAGAACAATTGGAATGAACATAGTGTAGCAAGTGTTATTAGTGACCAAGACGAAGTTGTTATTTATGTTTCAGAAGAAAATAAAAATCTTCAAAAACTAGTTGAAAGAGCACAAAGGAAAAATGATGAAGCTGTTCAAAATATCAAGAATAAATATTTAGAACATATTTCGTTTCACGCTTTTGTTCTTGATAAAAATAGTCCGGATGCAGTTTTGACAAAAGATGACGAAGAAATTCCAACGGAATCTTATGAAAAAATTAAAGAATCTGAATTGAGGAATGCCAGTGAAACAGTATGTGGAATGATAAATGACTTTTTTGAATCGATAATCATTGAAAGCGTTGAACAAGAAAGCGTTGAGATATGATTGAAGAGAAAAAACATATAACACCTTGGGCAGATAAAAGTGATTCAGACCCTTTACATTCTTTATGCTCCTATTTGGGTGCGTTTCCTCCTTCTCTAGCTAGATATTTTATAAAATATTTTACAGATGAAAATGATTTGGTTTTCGACCCTTTTTCTGGACGTGGAACAACTATTTTAGAAAGTAGAATTTTAAATAGAAAATCTTTTGGTTCGGACTTAAATCCAATCGCATTGGCTTTGAGCAAAGCAAAGAGTCATAAATTAGTAAAAGAAGATATAATTACCAGAATTGACGAACTTGAAAATGACTATGATTATGTTCTTTATTTGCCTGAAGCTCAATCCGAATCTGACGAAATTCATTTGATTTTTCATCAAGCTACTCTCGCTCAATTATGTTATTTAAAAGATATTCTATTAACATCAAAAAATGATGTAGACGAATTTTTAATAGGAGCAATTTTAGGAATTATGCACGGTGGAGAGCGTAAGGATGGTACTTCTGGATATTTATCTATTAGTATGCCTAACACTTTCAGTATGTCACCTGAATATGTAAGACGTTTTGTTCAAACTAAAGAACTAAACAGAGTTAAACGCAATGTGTTTGATATTCTAAAAGAAAAAGTTGAGCGCGTTTTTAGTAAACATAAATCTCCGAAGAAGGAATCTTACATTTTAGAATGTGATGCAAAAGAAATTTCCAAATCGGAAGAACTTAAAAAATATCAAGGAAAAGTAGATTTATTATTGACATCTCCTCCATATTTAGGCATTGTCAATTATGCAAAACAAAATTGGATACGTTCTTGGTTTTTGGATTCTGACCCAATTGAAATTTCTAAAAAATTAGATGATGATTTAAATATTAATCAATGGGTTCAGTTCTCAAAAAAAACACTAACTGAATTTAAGAAAATGCTAAAACCAAATGGTGTAGCTGTATTTGTTATTGGAGATGTAGCTAAATCGAAGAATAATGTGGTACCTCTTGCCAGAGACTTTTCATTGATGGTTAAAGAGAATAAATTATTTAAAAATGTTTGGGTTTTTTCAGATTACATTGAAGGTGTAGATAAAACAACAAGAATTTGGGGAGAAACCAAAGGAAAGGCGACTGCAACTGATAGAATTGTAATTTTATCTGATATCAATCCCTTTGAAAACAATAATAGAATAAACGGTAAATCCGTCTTGACATATAAGCTGATACAAGAAAGTACAAAACACTTTTTAGGACAAATAAAATGATTGGTAAATCAAAAGTATTAGATACAAATATTGAATGGTATGATGAAATTGACCCATTGTCTTTCTATGAAAAGCATTTCGAAGATACATTTTTATCAAAAATGCACGAAGTTTATCCAGATTTCATTGGAATCCCATTTTCTCAAAAAATAAGTACAAAAAATGGAGAAAACTCGAAACCTGATTTAGCAATGGTCAGGAATGATTATAAAGAATGGTATATAATTGAGGCTGAAATGGGAAGACATTCTTGGGATGGTCACGTAGAAAAACAAGTCAGGGTGTTTTCAACAGGATATTACGCTCCAAAAAAAGTTGCGAAATATATTAACTCAAAAAATAACGCATTGGATTTGGTAGAGTTGGAAAAAATGATTGACAACATACAACCTAAAGTAATGGTTATTGTAAATGAGCCAAAACCTCAATGGGAAATTGAAGTAAAAAAATACAATTCTTATTTAAGTGTATTTCAAATATACAAGGGCTTAAATGGATTTGAGCTTTATAGGATTTCAGGAGATACTCCATTCATTTATAGGGATAAATCTCATAGTGCTTTTGTGAAAGGATTGAGTAATACAATGGAAATATATACACCAACCTTTATTGGAGAACCTAATGGTACTGACATAATAATTTTCTTCAGAGGCAAAAAAACAAAATGGAAAATTTTAAAAGATAAAGCAAAGACATATATAGTCATTTCTGGTCGGACTCATTTTTTACAACTAGAAAAAAAATATATGTTATACGTATCGAATAAAAACGAATATTACCTAGACATAAATTAAATGGAAAAAATAAATATAAACTTCACACCGGACATTATTAATTCTTATAAGCGATTAGCATATCGAATATGGTTTGCACTAGCTGAATATGTTGACAATTCAACTCAAGCGTACTTAAACAATCAGGAGACTTTGGATATAGTTTATGCAGAAGAACAAAGAAATTTAAGTGTTTATATAAATTATTTTAAGGGTAATAATATTAATGAGGATTTTTTTGAGATTATTGATAATTCAATGGGAATGTCTTTAAGTGAACTCAAAAAAGCGTTTCAAATAGGATTACCTCCTGAAGACAATTCAGGAAGGAGTCGTTATGGTTTAGGAATGAAGACTGCATCTTTTTGGCTTGGTGATGAATGGACAATAACTACAACTAAATTAGGCGATGATAAAGAATATTCCGTGACACTAGATATTGAAACTATTTCCAAAGGAGATTTAGCTTTAGACATCCAACCAAAAGATGTTGATAAAAATGACCATTATACGATTATTAAAGTCAAGAATTTGCGAAGAAGATTTAAAGGTATGACCATTGGTAAAATTAAATCTTATCTATCCTCGATTTACCGTTTTGATGTTTCATCAAATATGCTTGACCTATTTTGGAATGACCAAAAACTCGGTTGGAATGGTTATTCGGATGAGGATTTTGTTAAAAATTCGGAAGGAGTTCCATACAGGAGAGATTTTGAATTTGACATTGACGGCAAAAAAGTTACTGGTTGGGCTGGAGTTTTGAGTAGTGGAAGTAGAAGTAAAGGTGGATTTGCATTAGTTCAAGGAAACAGAGTTATTCAAAGTCCTCCAAATGGTTATAAACCTGAAACTATATATGGTGAGCAAGAAGGAGGTATAAATAATCTTGTAAATCAGAGATTAGTTGGAGAGCTTTTTCTAGAAGGGTTTGAAGTAAGCCACACAAAAGATAATATACTATGGGAAGGAACACAAATGGACGATTTAGATGATGCTATTTTAGAACAAATAGGCGATTTTAGAAAAGTGGCAAATGAGTATAGGAAAAATGCTGTTGATGAAAGAGCTCCATCAGATGAAGATTTTGACTTTGCTTTGGATTCATTATTAACAGAATTTAATTCAGGTGAGTTAAATGACATTGTTTTAACTAAAGTCGTACCACCAGATTCCTTAATAGTTGAATCTAATAAACAAATTGAAAAGGCAATCGTTGAATCGACCGAACCAACGATAATAAAACTTGATGGCTTAACAATCAAGCTTTATATTGATGACAAAATGTCTCCAAATGACCCATATGTGATAAATGATTCCATTTCGGATAAAAACACAATAATTGTAATTGTAAATAAAAATCATCCGTTTTGGAATGAATTAGATGGTGCGAATGGTATTTTAAATTATTTAAGACAATGTGTTTATGATGCAGTTTCTGAATGGAAAGCTTACTTTATGAAATCTACATTACAGCCAGATACAATAAAGCATATTAAAGATGACTTGATGCGAGTTCCTTTTATTATTGATAAAAATAATATTTGATTATGCCAACACTAAAAGCCAAGCACATTTACAATTCGCAACAGCCAATCCTAAAGCTAAAAATTGCAAAAGAGTATGGATCCTGCCTACGGTAGCAAGTTTGCGGAAAGAAAAGCCAGTGTACAACAATGTATAAAAATAATAGCGGTTTAATCGCTTAAATGAAAGTATGTAAATATAAAAAAGATCTGTATTTAACCGAAAAATTAGTGAGTGAAAATCCGCTACTATTCTTATACTAGACCGTTAGCGAAACCAAATAAAAAGCTATTTTTTTTAAATTACAATGTAGCTAATCTACTATTAAACAAGTAGTTGGAATACATACTTTTGTAGTATACCTTTTTTTCTATGGCTTCAATAATTGGAGTGGCAAAATCTTCATCATACATTTGGCTAATTACATTAATTCCTCCTGGGCTAAACACGTTAATTTCCATTAGTTTATCACCTACAATATCTATACCTACCAAAAACATACCATCTTGTACCAATTTTGGTCTTACAATGTCTGCTAATTCCATAATTTGGTCTGTCATTTTTACTGCTGCTGGTTTGCCTCCTGCATGAATGTTGCTTCTAATATCATTAGAGGCATTTATACGTTGCATAATGGCGTATTTTCCATTCACTTTTAAAGGTTTACCATTCATTAAAAACAAACGTGTATCGCCTTTAGAGGCTTCTTTTAAATATTCTTGTGCAATTACAAAACCATCTCGTGCAATGGCATCAATAGTTTGTGTAAGATTGTGTTCGTTTTTTTTGTCCATCATAAAAACGTTTGTTCCTCCAGAACCTTGCAAGGGTTTTAAAATCATTTTTTGTTTTTGTTTCTTAAAAAAATCTTTTATTTCTTGATGGTCTCTAGAAATGATGGTTTTAGGACGTAAAATTTCTGGAAAATGCTGAAAATACATTTTGTTAACAGCTCCTGCCAAACTTTTTGGATGGTTTAATACAATTACACCATTGTTCATGGCTATTTCACCAAAAATAAAGGCAGCATTTTGTGCCCAATCTCTTTCGTTAATTTCATCTGCAGGATTGTTTCTTAAAAACAACACATCTAATTCTTCTGAGGTAATGGTTGAAAAATCTTCTTTCTGCAACGCATTAAAATAGGTTTCTTGCGAATTGAATTTTTTACCATTAATTGTTTTACTTCTTACAGACAAATGTCCTTTAGAGGCATATGAAAGCTCACCCACTCCAATAAAATACACATCATGACCACGTTTGTAAGCAGCATATCCTAAAGCTGGAGTTGTATAATTTGCTTTTTCTGTTTTATGGTCGTTGATTATGAATGCGATTTTCATGAGTGTGTTTTAATTAACTAATTCTACAATTTCTAGTCCTTTATATAATTTTTTCAATCGTTTTTGGACACTTTTTCTTTCTAAAAAACGAGGTAATTCTGGTTTTTTCAAAACTTTACGATACAATAATTCTTCAATTAAAGCTGTGTGTGTAATGTTAAACTTACCTGTATATAAGTTTTCTAAATTCCCTCCATTTTTTAAGTACTGTAACAAATCTATCAAACCTGCTAAATACACAGCATCTTTTGTTAAACCACCACCTCTGTAAACTCTCATGGTAATGTAGTAGGCAATTCTTTCTGAAAACGAATACTTTTTACAAAGATTCTTAAAAGTTTCTATAAATGTTGCTCCATTTACCATAGATTGTACCGCAATCACTCTTCCTGCTAACAAACGCAACCTGTTTACGGTTAAACCACCTACCAAATATTCTGCAATTACTGCCAAACCTTCTTGCAATTGATCATAACCTTCAAAACCTTCAAACATTTGTTGTAAAGGTTGCCTTTTACCATTGCAATAGGTTAAAATGTGTGTACCAACTTCGTGTTGTATTAAGGCATCACACCTATTTGCATCTAAAGAAATTTGATCGTTAATTAACAGTTTTGTTTTGCTAACCATGATACCTGCAACATCATTTCTAATTTCTACAGATAAATTTAAGTTTGGAAACTTGCTGTTGTAATAATCAATTTCTTCTTGTGCGTGTTTGGCGAATTCTGTACAATTAAAACGATTCGCGCTTTTCATTTTTTCCCTTTTAGGAAATTTTTTCAGTATTTTTTTAGCTTCTTTTAACAGGTTTTTATTGATAACTCCATACAAACTCTCGCCTACAAATTTAAAATTTTGCGTACCACGTTCTTCTAACATAGTAAGCTGCTTTTCGATTTCTAAACGTTTTCCTCTTAAAATAAAAGCAATGGTTGGATCTTCAATCTCATCAATAGCAATATTATATAGCTTACGTTTTTCTAATTCTGGATCTATAGAAATTAAACGGTATTTAAAAGATGGTATTTTTTTAAATTTATTTTCTTTAAACTTTTCCCATTCTTCATTACTATTTACAGGAGTTGTTCTTAACAAAAAAGACATGCCTTCGCTAATACTTGCCAATTCAGCATCTGCTTTGGTGGTAATTTCATCGATATGAGTTTTACCCAACATTAAATAATTATCAAAATCATCTTTGGTTTGTACTCTTATAAATTCATACACAGCTCTTTTTATAGTTTCAGAAAAAACGCTGTAAAATTCTCTGAAAAAAAGTGAATACAATTCTCCTGTTTCTGAATTTTTATACAAAACAGGTACTTCTACTCCAATGAGTAACATTCCTGTTTTTTTAGAAGTCTCTACATCTGCAATGGGTTGTAAATGTTTTGGGTGTTTTAAACCGTTAGCATGAATATTTGCAGAAACATTTGGATATGTATTTGCCAACTTGCTAAAACCTTCTTTTAAAGCGATGGCTGTTTCTGAAGCCACATTTTCAGGGCAATTAATATTGAATTTTGTGTTTTCATTTTTAACATCTGGCCAAACTTCTAACACCAAAAAAGTGTCGAATTTTTCTGAAATAGTCAAACGAATTGCTTCTAAAAGCTTGGTAATGTCTATGGTTTCGTCTATAATTAAATACGAGGCTTGTGTTTTTAACAACCTTGAAAAATATACATCTGGTTCTTTAAATCTGTATATACAAATAAATGGTAAAAACTTATCAATATGCAACCACCCATTTTTTGGAAGTTCGTAATTTAGTGGAGCATCACTATTTATTTTCTCACAAATTGCTTCAATAATTTCTGAGTTTACATGTACTTTTTTACCCATTTAATTGGTGCGTTTTATAAAAAGTTGTTGCGTGTTTTTTTAGTTCGGTTTTTAAGTATTTTTCTACAGTAGCAACTACTTCTGGATATATAATTTGGCTTAATTCATCACAATAAATTTTGGCGATTTCTGTAGCAATAACCAATGTGTTTTGAAAATTTTGTGTGATGTATTTTAAAAAATATCCATTTCCTTGAAAAGTGTCGTTAATTTTTGCGGTAGATTTAATGTCTTTAAAAAATGGAGTTTCTGACAAGATTTTTCGCCAAGATTCAATATCGTTTCCAAACCTATGATTGTTTATATTTGAAGTACCTAAATTCCAAGTTGGCACTTCTCTTGTCCATCTTTTCCAATTGTAAGAATGCATGTCATACACTACACAAACGCCAAATTTTTCTTCTAATTTAGAAATTAAAGCTTGTACAACTTTGTAGAAATTTGCATGTTTTTGCAAACTTTTTTCATGCATTTCTTTTGGCAAAGGTTTTTTCCATAATTGCTTGCCCCAAGCATCTGTATAAATTGCTGTTTCTGGAGCTCTGTTTAAATCATACTCAAAACGAGAATCGCAACCTGCAATTACAATAGGATGAGATTTTACCATTTCTTTGGTTGCTGGATCTTCTTCAAACCAACGTTCATATTCTGTATGCAAACAGTTTTTCCATAATTCTTTTCTAAATTGATGTCCATCATGTACTGCTGCACAAGCATAATGTGTATATTTTTCTATTTTTAAAGTGAAGGAATAATCATTTGAAACAGCTTCAAATGTTTCTTCGTTTTGTATTTTTTTTATGATTTCTTCAACTGATAATTTTACCATAACTAACTAATCATTTTTTTCAAAATTTGGTACACGTTTTTCTCTAAATAATCTACAGTACCATCTGCAAAAAGCACCTTTTTTATGTTTCTAAGCAATGCTTCTTTGTCTTGCTGAGTAAGGTTGTTTTCACTTAAATATTGTTGAATTTTTTGTAAGTTTTCTTTTTCTGAATCTACAACAACTTCTGTATGAATTTTATGAAACGTTTTTTCATCTACAATGGTGTGAATATAGTCTTGCTCATTTTTATCTTCAATAAGATTGCAATGTGCTGCGTATAAAAGTACGTAAGCTTCAAATTCTTTTTGGGTCCAATTTAAGTTCATAATTATAATGTTATTGGTAAGTTTGGTGTACTTCCCCATTCTGTCCAAGAGCCATCGTACACTGAAACATTTTTAATATTTACAACTGTTGCAGCCAACGCTAAAACAGATGCTGTAATGCCTGAACCACATGTAAAAATAATTTGTTTTTTGTTTTTAAGAACTTTAAAAATATCATGTAATTCATCTTCGGTTTTCATTTTTCCGTTTTGAAGTACTGCTGTATAAGGAATGCTCACCGAATTTGGAATATGTCCGCTTTTTAAGTCGTTTCTTGGTTCTGGTTCTGTTCCATAAAAACGTCCTTTTGAACGAGCATCTGCAATTAAAATGGTTTCATTTTCTATGGACTGTAAAACGTCTTCCGTAAATTTTAGCTTGTTTGGTTGGTAATTTACTTTGAAGTTTCCTTTTTTAGGAATTGTGTATTTTGGAATTTCTGTAGGATAGTTTTTAGCTTTCCATTCTGGCAAACCACCATTTAAAACCGCTACATTTTTAAAACCCATTAGTTGAAACATCCACCAAACTCTTGGTGATGAGTACATTCCTAAATCGTCATAACAAATTACAATAGAGTTTTTATGTATGCCTAAATCTTGTGCTTTTTCTTCAAACTCTTTTGGAGATAAAACCGTATTTGGAAATGGTGCTTTATTATCAGAAAAAACATTTTTCAAATCAAAAAAAACTGCATTTTGTATTTGTAGTTTTTCTTCTGTTATTTCTGATGTTGCTGTTACTTTTGGAATGGTACAATCTAAAATTATTAGATTTTTGTTTTCTAAATTTTGGTATAACCAATCTACAGAAACTAACGGATTTTGTATGGTTAATGACATTTTCAAATAATTAATTTATAAATTTTCATTTTAAATTATAGCAGTATTATTACCGAAATTATAAGATAATTCATCAAAAACAGAACGCTAATAAAAATTAATTTATCTTATTTAAGCTTCGTCTACCATTTTTTTCAAACTAGATTTTCGCCTAAATGCAGCATCTTTTTCTAGCACTTTACTTTCCATAAAGTTCACGACTTTTTCTTGGATTTTTGTTTTGTAAACTTTGTTCATGTAGGTAATACCTCCTGGAGACATAACGTTTACTTCCACTAATTTTCCTCCAATTACATCAATACCCACAAAGTAAAGTCCGTCTTTTACCAACTTAGGACCAATTTTATCACAAAGCTTTTTTTCTTCTGCTGTTAATTTGTGTTTTGCTATTTTACCTCCAGCAGAAACGTTAGATCTATGATCTTTTTCTCCAGGAATTCTGCGCATTGCGCCTATTGGAACTCCATTTAAAATTAATACTCTAACATCTCCTTGATCTGCTCCTTCAATATATTCTTGAAGAATTACATAATCTGACGTTCCATCACTTTTATGAATATAAAAATCTAACAACGAATTGATATTTCCCATTGCAGATTTTTCAATTAAAATAACTCCAGAACCTCCAAAACCGTTTAATGGTTTTAAAATCATTTTATCCGAATTAGATTCTTCGATCATTCTTATCAAATAATCTTTATTTTTTGAAACATGTGTTACTGGAATAATTTCGTTGTTTGGATCTTCAAAAACGGCTGTATACAATTTGTTATTTGCTTCACGCATACCTTGTACTGAATTGATGATAAAAACATCGTCTTTTACAGAATCTAAAAAATTTAGCATTAAAGGATCTAAAGGTGGTTCTGCACGCATAAAAATAACATCAAAACCAGCTAAAGGAAGCATTTCTTCTCTTGTAGTTGTTTTGTTGTAAAACGACTTTATGTTTGAAGATACTTTTTCTGTTCTATTTAAAATTGTGCAAAACGCATTGGTTACACTGTTTCTAATTGTTAAATTAGAAGGTGTACAAATGGCAACTCCATGACCTCTTTTTACACATTCGTGAATTAAAGTTAGTGATGTATCGTTTTCTGGAGATTTTATATTTTCCCAAGGATACATTAAAAAACAAACATTCATATTATTTATTATTAATGGTTATCAATTTAAAATTGAACTTTTAAATTTTCTTTTCTTTATTTTACTTTTTCGTAATTATCATCCCAATTTTTTGGTTCAGGTTTGTCTTTTAATTTTCCTAAAGACTTAGCTACTAACATTGAAACAGTTGCATCACCAGTTACGTTTACTGTAGTTCTACACATATCTAAAGGTCTATCAACTGCAAAAATTAAAGCCAGTCCAATAGGCAATAATTCTGATGGGAAATTTATAGATTCTAAAACAATTACCAACATTACCATACCAGCACTTGGAACTGCTGCTGAACCAATTGAAGCTAACAACGCTGTAAAAATAATAACCAACTGATTTGAAAATGTAGCACCTTCAGGCCAAATTACTTGCATGATAAATACAGCAGCAATACCTTGATACAAGCTTGTTCCATCCATATTTATAGTGGCACCAACTGGTAATACAAAACCAGAAACTTCTTTATCTACCCCTAAATGTTCTTCTACTCTTTCCATGGTAACAGGAAGTGTTGCTGCGCTAGAACTTGTAGAAAATGCTAGCAATTGCGCTGGACTAATTTGTTTTAAAAACCACATAGGAGATTTTTTTGTGTACACACTTACTAAAATTAGGTAAAAAACAATCATTAATAACAAACCACCAACCACACATAAAGCATAAACCAATAGTTTTAAAAGAATCTCGGTATCGTCAAAAGCAATGATAACGTTTGCTAATAATGCAAAAACAGCATAAGGAGCAAAAAGCATGATTAAATCTACCATTTTCATGACCATTTCATTTAAGGAATCAAAGAAATCCATCAAAGGTTTGGCTTTTTTTTCTGGTATTAATAATAAAGAAATACCTACAAACATCGCAAAAAAGATGATTTGTAACATACTAGCATCTGTAAAAGATTGAAAAATATTACTTGGAAATATATCTACTAAAGCCTGTAATGGACCAGCATCTTTTTGAGCAGTTGCTTTTGTTAATTTATCAGTAACATCTGCTGAAGTTTCATATTTAGCTTTTATTTTTTCAATAGTGTCAGGAGACATTCCTGTACCTGGTTTAACCAAATTTACAATTCCTAAACCAATTATAATGGCTACTAAAGTAGTTCCTACATAAATAGAAATAGTTCTTAGTCCCATTTTTTTAATTTTAGAAATATCTTTTAAATCTGAAATTCCTTTTATTAAAGATGCCAATATTAATGGTACTGCAATTAATTTTAAAAGATTGATAAAAATGGTTCCAAATGGTTTGATCCAATCTGACACAAAACCTTTCCCTCCATCTATACTATTCATTATAAAACCAAAAATGATACCCAATACCATTCCTATTAAAATTTTCCAGTGTAATGCTAAATTTTTCATTAATTTATTTGAAATTATTTTGAACTTGAAAGATAAAAAAATAATTAAAAAGGGAAGTGACTTTATTTGTATATTGTGTCAAATTTTTAGAAAACAAGCATATTAATTATTAAAAACATAAAAATGGCAGGTATTTTAGATTTATTAAATAGTGATTTAGGAAAACAGATAGTTTCTGGTGTTGCAGGTTCTACAGGAAACGATTCTAACAAAACCAATAGTGTATTAACCATGGCTTTACCAGTATTAATGAAAGCAATGGAAAGAAATGCAGCAACTCCAGAAGGTGCTCAAGGTTTGCAAAGAGCCTTAGAAACAAAACATGATGGAAGCATTTTAGAAAATCTTGGTGGCTTGTTTGGAGGTGGTGTAGATGAATCTGTAAAACAAGATGGCGCAGGAATTTTAAGACATGTTTTAGGAGCTAAACAACAAGGTGTTGAACAAGTAATTGGTCAAAAATCTGGTTTAGATGCTGGTTCTGTAGCAAATATTTTAAAAGTAGCTGCTCCTATTTTAATGGGTGTTTTAGGTAAAGAGAAAAAACAACAAAATATTAGTGATAGTAATGGCTTAGGTAGTTTATTAGGAAATATGTTAGGTGGTAGTTCTGCTGCTAACGAGCAAAGTTTTTTAGAAAAAATATTAGATGCAGATGGTGATGGTAGTGTTGTAGATGATGTTGCTGGTATGTTTTTAGGCGGAAGTAATAAAAAATCTGGTGGCCTTGGAGGTTTGTTAGGTGGATTATTTGGGAAATAAGATATACTTTTA
This sequence comes from Polaribacter aestuariivivens, assembly GCF_005885675.1. Classification (GTDB taxonomy): domain Bacteria; phylum Bacteroidota; class Bacteroidia; order Flavobacteriales; family Flavobacteriaceae; genus Polaribacter; species Polaribacter aestuariivivens. Next base: position 187,120 of record NZ_VANR01000002.1, on the reverse strand, counting down.
TAAATATTAAAAAGCTCAAACTTTATAAGTTTGAGCTTTTTAATTATACTTTACTTTGATAACAAGATTTATAAATTTCTTCATATACTGGTAAAATATTTTCCAGTGAAAAACGCTTGGTATGTTCTTTTGCATTGTTTTTAAATTGTTCTAAAACAGCATTGTCTTTTAAAATAGAAATTGCATTTTTAGCCATATCGTCAACATCACCTAAATTACTTAAATAACCTGTTATTCCATTAATATTAACTTCTGGCAAACCTCCAGTATTTGTAGATATTACAGGAGTTTTTGCAGCCATGGCTTCTAAAGCAGCCAAACCAAAACTTTCTGTTTGTGAGGGTAATAAAAACAAATCTGAGTAACATAAAATTTTCGCAACTTCGTCACTATTTCCTAAAAATAAAACATCTTTAGAAATTTTTAATTTTTGTGCCAAATTTTCTGCTTTTGCTCTTTCTGGTCCTTCACCAATCATTAATAATTTTGCTGGAATTTCTTTTCTTACTCCTGCAAAAATTCGAATCACATCTTCTACTCTTTTTACAGGTCTAAAATTACTTATATGGGTTAGAATACGTTCTTCTGGTTTTGCTATCGCAATTCTTTTACATTTTTGTTGATGAGCTTTGTCGTACTTTTCTGTATCAATAAAATTATAAATTACTTGTATATCTTTTTTAATATTGAATAACTTATTTGTAGTTTCTTTTAAATTATTTGAAACGGAAGTAACTACATCTGAATTATTTATACTAAATTCTACTGCTGTTTTATATGTTGGGTGACTTCCAACTAAGGTAATATCTGTTCCATGCAAAGTTGTTACCACTTTTACGTTTAAACCTTTTTCTTTTAACATTTGTTTTGCCATAAATGCTGCATATGCATGTGGAATTGCATAATGCACATGTAAAACTTCTAGTTCATATGTTTGAACGACTTCTACCATTTTACTAGAAAGTGCTAATTCGTAAGGTTGATATTGAAATAAAGGATATTCTTCAATTAAAACTTGATGAAAATGTAAGTGATGAGATATAAAATCTAAACGAACTGGTTGATTGTATGTTATAAAATGTACTTCATGCCCTTTGTCTGCCAAAGCCATTCCTAATTCTGTGGCTACTACTCCACTTCCACCAAATGTTGGGTAACAAACAATCCCTATTTTCATAATAATTATTGAAAAATTAAAAAAATTAAAGTCAATAAAACTTTAATATCAGTTGTAAAGATAAAAGTAATCTTACATATTTATTCTAAATAAAAACACAAAAAACCCACAATTTAAATTATGGGTTTGTATTTTTAAAAAACTAAATTTACTTCGTTTTAATAATCGCCTAAAGTTACTGGATTTTGAGCCAAAGCACTTTCTAATTGCTCGTCATTTGGTGCTTTACCATGCCAAGCATGAGTATGCATCATAAAATCTACACCATTACCCATTTCTGTATGTAATAAAATACAAACAGGTTTTCCTTTACCTGTCTTAGCTTTTGCTTCTGCTAAACCTGCTAAAACTGCTTCAATATCATTTCCTTTTACAACTTCTAAAACATCCCAACCAAAAGCTTCAAATTTTGCTTTGATACTTCCCATTGGTAAAACATCGTCTGTTGCACCATCTATTTGTTTACCATTTAAATCAATAGTTGCAATTATGTTATCTACTTTTTTTGCAGATGCATACATGATTGCTTCCCAATTTTGACCTTCTTGCAATTCTCCATCACCATGTAAAGTATACACTAATTTATCATCTCCATTTAATTTTTTAGCTTCTGCAGCTCCTAAACCAACTGATAAACCTTGACCTAGTGATCCAGATGCAATTCTTATACCTGGTAAACCTTCGTGTGTAGTTGGATGACCTTGTAATCTAGAATCAATTAACCTAAAAGTTGACAATTCTTCCACTGGAAAAAAACCTGAATGTGCCAAAACACTATAAAAAACAGGAGAAATATGTCCGTTAGATAAAAAGAATAAATCTTCATTTTTTCCGTCCATAGTAAAATCTGTAGAATAATCCATTACTTCTTGATATAAACAAGTAATAAACTCAGCACAACCTAAAGAACCTCCTGGATGTCCAGAATTTACTTTGTGTACCATTCTTAAAATATCTCTACGAACTTGTTGCGTAAAATCTTGTAATTGTTGTGTTGTTGGCATTTTTGATTTTATTTTTATCTTGACAAAAATACAAAAGTGAATTAATTTGAAATGAATTTCTAAAGTATTTATTTTAGATTTATTAACATGTTATTATACTAGGTTTTTTGCTTCTTCTTTTTGGCTGCAGGAAACAACACATTATTTAAAATTAAACGATATCCTGGTGATGTTGGGTGCAAATCTAATTCGGTTTTTGGATCACCAACTCTGTGTGTATAATCTTCAGGATCATGTCCTCCATAAAAAGTAAACATTCCTTTTCCTTTGGTTCCGTGAATGTAACGTGCTTCTCTATTAACTTTGTTTTCACCTAAAACCAACACATTGCTTTTTACGGTATTTCTATCAAAAGAAGTAGTTTGTCCCATAAAACCTTTTACTAAAACAGTATGGTTTTGAGTGAGCATTGTTGGAACAGGATCCCATTTTGCTGAGAACTCAACTAGAGAAAAATAATCGGAAGTTTTTGGAATTTTACGTTTTCGAGTCATATCTATTGAAGAAAACTCATATGTAGATGGATTTTTAATTAAATCGAAATTTTTAAATGCAAATGTTTTATTGTAGTTAATTTGTGATTGATAATTAGGTGTAGTTGCATCTCCATCGAACATGGCTTCTGCAATATCCACACCTTCTGCAGACAATGCAATATCAAAACTATCGGTTGCAGAACACATAGCAAACATAAATCCTCCTCCTATAACATAATCTCTAATTTTTTTGGCGACTGCTAATTTTTCTTGAGAAACTTTAGTAAAACCTAATTCTTTTGCTAATTTTTCAGCTCTCTGTTTTCCTTCAATATACCAAGGTGCAGTTCTAAAAGATCCATAAAAGCGACCATATTGTCCTGTAAAATCTTCGTGATGCAAATGCAACCATTCGTAAATCAATAATTTATCTTCTAAAACTTCTTTATCGTAAATTACATCAAAAGGAATTTCTGCATAGGTTAACACCATAGTTACTGCATCATCCCAAGGCATTTTATCTTTTGGAGAATAAACTGCTATTTTTGGTGCCTTTTCTAAAGTTACTGCATCTTGATTAGAACTAGGAGCAGCTATTTGTTGCAAGATAATTTGTGCTTTTGCATCAGAAATTACTTGATAAGAAACTCCACGAATTTTACATTCATTTTCTATAATTTTATTGTTTTCAATTAAAAATGCGCCTCCATCATAATTCAATAACCATTTTGATTTCAAACCAGCTTCTAAACCAAAATAAACAATTCCGTATGCTTTTAAATGATTTTTTTGATTATCATTACTCATTGGAACATATATAAATGATGCCCAAATTGAGTTTGTAATAAATATTATAATAAGTGTTAGTAAGAGTTTTTTCATATTAAATGATTATATTTCTTTTAAATAGGAAGCGAAATATTTACCTTTTTCAGTGAGTTGATAATTACCAATTGTATTTTTTTCAATGATACCGAAATCTAAATATTCTTTAATTAATTCATTTTCAAAATTTGATAAATTTTCTTCTGTTTTAATCGCGTCAATTATATATGAAAACGCATCAAAAATCTTTTCTTTTTTAAAAGACCTATACTCAAGTTTATTTCGAAATTCAAAATTACTACTCGTTAACTCTTCAGTTATTTTTGATAATTCAATTTTGTATTGCTGGTTTTCCGTAGTAATTTTATTTAGTTGTTCGCCATAATCAGAAATTGCTTCATCTTTATTTTGGATTGTCACTTTTAATCTATCATTATCTTTATTAAGTAATTCAATTTTTTCACTTAATTGAGCAATATCTCTATTTCCGCTTCTAATATCTTCTAAAGTTTTTTCTTGTTCAGCTAATTCTTGTAAATAACTATTTTGTGTTCTTCTCAATTTATAATATTCATTTCGTTTAGACTCCTCTGCCCTAAGAGTTAACCAATGAATAAACTGATTAATATAAGGAAAGACAACAACATAAATAAAGCTTAGTAATAAAGGATATAAGAGTGAGTTTTGAAAAAACTCATATTTATCTTGAATTATGTTAATTTTAGTATTGATTTTATCATCAGATAATAAAAAATAAAATATTGGTTTCCAGTTAATAATTATCCATGAAAAAATAAATGAACCAAAAAAAGGGCTTTTAATTCTCTGGTTAGCAGTTGAAAATATTGTTTCTAATAATTCTGTTATCTTTTTCATATCAAAAACTAAAATACACAATTACTTTAAAGCAATTGTGTATTTATTAAATTTTATAAATTATTTAATATTCTAAAAAGGTACATCATCATCCCCAAAAGCATCTTTAGGGTCAATACCTCCTTCATTCGCAAATGGATCTTCTGGAAAATCAGCATTCATAGATGATTGAAATTCTGAACTGAAGCCTTCTTCTAAATCTGAGAATTTTGCTAAATGTCCTGTAAATTTCAAACGAATATTGTCTAAACCACCATTTCTGTGTTTTGCAACAATAAATTCTCCTTGACCTTCACATGGTGTATGCTCATCATCATCCCATTCTGTCATTCCATAGTATTCTGGACGGAAAATAAATGATACAATATCTGCATCTTGTTCAATTGCTCCAGATTCACGTAAATCAGATAATAAAGGTCTTTTTGAGCCTCCACGTGTTTCTACTGCACGTGATAATTGAGAAAGTGCAATTACTGGGACAGATAATTCTTTTGCTAATGCTTTTAAATTTCTGGAAATCATAGAAATTTCTTGTTCACGATTTCCCCCTGCTTTTCCTCCTGCAGTCATTAATTGTAAATAGTCAATTACAATAATTCTTACGTTGTGTTGTGACACCAAACGTCTTGCTTTTGCACGTAAATCAAAAATTGATAATGATGGAGTATCATCAATAAAAATTGGTGCGTCAGATAATTTTTTAACCTTTACATTTAATTGTTCCCACTCATGGGCTTCTAAGTTTCCTTTTCTAAGTTTTTCTGAAGTTAAACCAGTTTCCGAAGAAATCATACGTGTAATTAACTGAACAGAAGACATCTCTAGAGAAAATATGGCAACTCCATGATTAAAATCAATAGCCATATTTTTAGCCATTGAAATTACAAATGCTGTTTTACCCATACCTGGTCTTGCAGCTATAATTACCAAATCTGAGGGTTGCCAACCAGAAGTTAATGCATCTAATTTGGTAAAACCTGTTGCCAAACCAGACATTCCTTCCTGATTTCCAATTTCTTGTATTTTTTGTAATGCTTGCTTTACTAAAGAACCAGCATCTTCTGAACTCTTTTTTAAATTCCCTTGTGTAACTTCAAACAGTTTTGCTTCTGCATCATCTAGTAAATCGAAAACATCTGTACCTTCATCATAAGCGTTTTCAATAATTTCACTGGAAATAGAAATTAACCTACGCTGTATGTATTTTTGAAGAATTATACGTGCATGAAACTCAATATGAGCTGAAGATGCAACTTTTTGTGTCAAACGAATTAAGAAAAAATCACCTCCAACAAATTCTAGTTTTCCGCTTTTTTTCAATAAGTTAGAAACTGTTAAAATATCTATGGGTTCTGAATTTTGAAACAATTCATAAATTGCTGCATAAATTTCTTGATGTTTTGCATCGTAAAATGCATCAGCACTTAATATATCAATAACATCATCAATTCCCTTCTTATCAATCATCATTGCTCCTAAAACAGCTTCTTCCAACTCCACTGCCTGTGGAGGAATTTTCCCTTTTTCAAGACTTATAATTCTTGCTTTGTCTATTTTTTTGCCAGCAACAGCATTCGTTTTTTCCATGATTACAAAGGTACTTTTTTAGGTTGATTGTGCTTTCTAAAAAATAACTTTTATTTGTACACATTTATTGTAAACTAAATTGTTATTATCTTGTTAATAACCAGTGAACTTTTATTTCTAATTGCTATTTTTACAAAAATGAAAATAAAAAAAATACATCTTTTTTTCACTTTATTTCTTCCAATTCAGGTTTTGTTAGTACAATTTGCTGCTAAAAATCCTGTATTTATTGAAACTTATTATTCAAATGGAATTTACCCATATATATCATCATTTTTAAGAATTTTATTGGGTTGGATTCCTTTTTCTTTTGGAGATGTTTTTATTGCTTATCTTATTTATATTTTTCTAAGGTTTTTATATCGTTTGATAAAATTGAAGTTCAAAAATTTTATTCCGAAAATTATTCATTTTACAGCTATTTTATCTATTATTTATTTTTGTTTCTACCTTTTTTGGGGATTGAATTATTACAGAAAACCTTTAGCAGAAAATTTAAATTACCAGCAACAAAAATACACTACTCAACAACTTGAAAAAGTAACTGAAACCATCATTCAAAAGTTAAATTTTTATCAACTTAAAATTACAAATAACGACACAGTAAAGGTTGTAAATCCATATCATCAAAAAGAAATGTACCAAATGGCTGTTTTGGGTTATAATAATTTATCTAACGAATATCCAGAGTTAACATATAAGCATGCATCTATAAAAAGTTCGTTAATGAGTTTGCTACAAACATATAATAGTACTTCTGGGTATTTAAATCCGTTAACTGGTGAAGCACAAGTAAATGATTTGATTCCTAAAACTGGATATCCAACAACAATTTGCCATGAAATGGCACATCAAATAGGTTATGCAGCAGAAAATGAAGCAAACTTTATAGGGTTTTTAGCTGCAAATTATAATGATGATTCTTATTTTAAGTACGCAAGTTACAGAATGGCTTTTGCATATTGCATCTCAGAAATTAGAAAAAGAGATACTGAAATTTCAAAAAAACTATGGAAAAATGTACATAAAGGAGTTGTAAAAGATTTTAATGAGAGTTATTTATTTTGGGAGTCTTATAAAAATCCTTTTGAACCTATTGTAAAAAAAGGCTACAGTGCTTATTTAAAAGCTAACAATCAAACCAAAGGTGTAGCATCTTACAATTATGTTGTGGATTTGTTAATTTCTTATTTCGAAAATTTAGAAGAAATTTAGATTTCTTAAAATTATGTTAAAACCTTTTGTTTTAACAGTTTCCAATTCCCTTCTAATTAAATTTAGCAACTAATAAACTTAAATTAATTCAAACTATATGAGAAAATTACTCTTATTATTCTCGTTAATGTTGGCATTTTCTATGCAATCGCAAGACTATTTCCCAACGGATGCAGGAGTAAAAACCACAGCAAACACAATGGTTGCCTTTAAGAATGCTACCATATACATCACTCCAGAAAAAGTGATAAAAAAAGGAACTTTACTTATTAAAGATGGTAAAGTTTTAGATGCTGGTAAATCTGTAAAAATTCCTGATGGAACTAAAATTGTAGATCTTTCCGGTAAAACAATTTATCCTTCATTTATTGATATTTATTCCGATTTTGGTATTGCAAAACCAAAAAGACCTTCTGGAAATTTTAGAAGAACACAATACGAAGCTTCTCGAGAAGGTTATTATTGGAATGACCATATTAGACCAGATGTAAATCCGTTAAAAGATTTTTCTTTCGATTCTAAAAAAGCAACAGAACTATTAAAAGCTGGTTTTGGAGCAGTAAACACCCATATGAATGATGGTATTATTCGTGGAAACGGATTGTTAATTGCTTTAAATTCAAACTCTTCAGATGGTTATAGAATTTTAGATACAAAATCTGCTCAGTATTTATCTTTTTCAAAAAGTGCCACTTCAAGACAAGCATACCCAAGTTCAAGAATGGGTGCAATGGCTTTATTACGTCAAGTATACAATGATGCAGCATGGTATGCAAAAGGTAACATGAAAAATAAAGATTTAGCTTTAGAGGCATTAAATAACAATAAAAATTTAGTTCAAATATTTGAAACAGGAAACCATTTAGATGCTTTAAGAGCGGATAAAGTTGGTGATGAATTTGGAATTCAATATACCATTGTAGGTTCTGGTGACGAATTTGAAAGAATTAATGACATTAAAGCAACAAATGCAACTTTTATTATTCCTATAAATTTCAGAAATGCCTACGATGTTTCTAATCCATTATTAGCAAATCAAGTTTCTTTAGGAGATATGAGAAAATGGAACCAAGAACCTGCTAATTTAAAAATGTTATCAGACAATAATGTAAATTTTGCTCTTACAACTCATAAATTAAAATCAATAGGTTCTTTTCACAAAAACCTACAAAAAGCAATTAAGTATGGTTTTGATAAAGAAAAAGCATTGGCTTCATTAACTACAATTCCTGCAAACATTATTGGAAATAATAAATTAGGAAACTTAAATGAAGGTAGCTTTGCAAATTTCATTATTACTTCTGGAGATGTTTTTGATAGTAAAACTACTATTTACGAAAATTGGGTTCAAGGAAATAAGAATGTTATAAGTGATATGGATATTAGAGACATTACTGGTACTTATAACTTATCTGCAAACAACAAAAACTACACTTTAACGATTACTGGTAAAGGTGCAAAACAAAATGGAACTGTTACTTTGGGTGACAAAAAAATAAATTCGAAATTTTCCTTTTCTGATGATTGGATTGCTATCAATTTAAATGAAGATGGAAATTATACACGATTGGTTGGTAAAATTATGAATGCAGCCAATGTAATACAAGGTACTGCTTACGATAACAGTGGAAATGAATCTTATTTTTCTGCTGCTAAAATGGTTAAAAAGTCTCCTAAAAAAGAAAAAAATAAAGACAAAAAAGAGTCAGATACAACTTATGAAGTTGTTCCTGTAAGCTATCCAAATATTGGTTTTGGAAATTATGTACAACCAGAACAGAAAAATATTTTAATTAAAAATGTAACGGTTTGGACGAGTGAAAACGAAGGAATTCTTGAAAATACAGATGTACTTTTAAAAGATGGTAAAATTGCTGAAATAGGAAAAAACCTAAGAGCAAGAAATGCTACAGAAATAGATGGAACTGGAAAACATTTAACTGCTGGTATTGTAGATGAACATTCACACATTGCAGCGTCTGCTATTAATGAAGGCGCACAAAACTCTTCTGCAGAAGTTACTATTGAAGATGTTGTAGACCCAACAGATATAAATATTTATAGAAACCTTTCTGGAGGTACAACATCTGCACAAATTTTACATGGTTCTGCAAACCCAATTGGTGGTCGTTCTGCAATTATAAAACTAAAATGGGGTGAAAATGCTGATGCTATGATTTATAACAACTCACCTAAATTTATAAAGTTTGCTTTGGGTGAAAATGTAAAACAATCTCGTAGTTCAAACGGAACACGTTTTCCACAATCTAGAATGGGTGTTGAGCAAATGTTTACAGATTATTTTACGAGAGCTAAAGAATATGAAGCTTTAAAGAAAAGTGGAAATCCGTATCGAAAAGATGTAGAAATGGAAACTTTAGTGGAAATTTTAAACGGAGAACGTTTCATTTCTTGCCATTCTTATGTACAATCAGAAATTAATATGTTAATGAAAGTTGCCGATAAAATGGGCTTTAAAATTAACACATTCACACATATTTTAGAAGGTTATAAAGTAGCTGATAAAATGGCAGAACATGGTGTTGGTGGTTCTACTTTTTCAGATTGGTGGGCATACAAATACGAAGTAAATGATGCAATACCATACAATGCAGCAATAATGCATAATGCAGGTGTTTTAGTAGCTATAAATTCAGATGATAGAGAAATGTCTAGAAGATTAAATCAAGAAGCTGCAAAAACAGTAAAATATGGTGGAATGTCAGAATTAGAAGCTTGGAAAATGGTAACCATAAATCCTGCAAAACTATTACATATTGATGATAGAGCTGGAAGTATTAAAGTAGGTAAAGATGCAGATGTTGTATTGTGGAACAACCACCCAATGTCAATCTACGCAAAAGTAGAAAAAACAATTGTAGATGGTAAAGTTTACTTTGATAGTGAAATTGACAATCAAAAAAGACTTGCAATAAAGGCTGAAAAAAGCAAGCTCATTAATATGATGTTAAAAGAAAAAATGGGTGGAGGAAAAACACAAACACCTATGAAGCGTAAAGACAGAAACTTTCACTGTGATACTTTAGAAGAACTTAAAAGCTAAAAAATGATGAAAAAAATAATATATAGTTTGCTGTTTTTCTATTTAATAGGAAATATAAATGCACAACAAACCCCAGCAAATAAACAAACTACGCCATTTTCAATTGAAGGAGCAACAGCACACTTAGGAAATGGAACCGTAATTGAAAATTCGTTAATTATGTTTAACGAAGGTAAAATTACATTTGTAGGTTCTGCAATGATGAAAATTGCAAGACAAGGAACAATAATAAATGCCAAAGGAAAACATATTTATCCTGGCTTTATAGCAGCAAATGCTACTTTAGGTTTGGTTGAAATAGATGCTGTAAAAGCGAGTGACGACCAAAGAGAAATAGGAATTATGAATCCTCATATTAGAAGCTTAATTGCTTATAATGCCGAAAGTAAAATAATTGAGTCTATGAGACCTAATGGTGTTTTAATGGCTCAAATTACTCCTAGAGGAGGCACAATTTCTGGAACTTCTTCTGTAACGCAATTAGATGCTTGGAACTGGGAAGATGCTGCCATAAAAAAAGATGGAGCAATTCACATGAACTGGCCTAGTAGTTTTACTTCTGGAAGATGGTGGTTAGGAGAAGATCCTGCATTAAAACCAGATAAAAATTATCCAAAAAATGTTAATAGAATTATTTCTTACTTTTCAGATGCTAAAGTTTATTTAGCTGGTAATAAAACGCCAAAAAATCTTCCTTTCGAAGCTACAAAAGAGTTGTTTGATGGTAATCAGAAATTATTTATTCATGTAAGTGGAGAAAAAGAAATTACTGATGCAATTACAGAAATGAAAAAACTAGGTATCAATAACCTAGTAATTGTTCATGGAGTTGGAGCTGAAAATATTTCTGAATTATTAGTGAGTAATAATGTTCCTGTAATTTTAGACAGACCACATAGAAACCCTAACAGTGAAGACGATGCATACGACTACACATACACAATTGCAAAAACGTTAACCGATAAAGGTATTTTAGTTGGTTTAGGTATGGAAGGTCAAATGGAACGTATGAATTCAAGAAATTTACCTTTTTATGCAGGTACTTTTGCAGCTCATGGTTTAAGTAAAGAAGATGCCTTAAAATTAATTACACACAACAATGCAAAAATTTTAGGAATTCTAGATTTCACAGGAACTTTAGAAGTAGGTAAAGATGCAACCCTTTTTATATCTGAAGGAGATGCTTTAGATATGAGAACAAATATCATTACAAAAGCATTTATTCAAGGTAGAGATATTAGTTTAGAAACGCACCAAACAACACTTTGGAAACGTTATGCTAACAAATACAAAGCAAAATAAAATCTTTGCTTCTACTAAAAAAGGCTCGCAATTGCGAGCCTTTTTCTTTCAAAAACAGTTAACGAGAAATAAAGTCAACTAATTCTTTCTCATAGCAAATTTTTCTTTTTCAAATCATATAAGCTTAAGTAACTTTATTTACTTTACAAATATTGTAATAATTTGCTTTTATCCTATCCCTACAATTAGGTATATTTGTAATAATGAAACAAATTACCAGCATTCATAATTCTTACATAAAAGAGCTACAAAAACTCCAAGAAAAATCAAAAGAACGTAAAAAGAAAAAATTGTTTTTAATTGAAGGTAAAAGAGAAATTTCTCTAGCAATTAAAGCAAATTACGATTTTGAAACCATTCTTTTTGTAGAAGAAATTATTACAAAAAAAGAAGTTTTAGATCTTTTTAATGGAAAAACAAACAGCATAATTATTTCTAAAGAAGTATATCAAAAACTAGCTTATAGAGGCTCTACAGAAGGCATTATAGCCGTAGTAAAAGCAAAAGATTTTTCTTTACAAAACATCAAGTTTCAAACAAAAAACCCACTTATTCTCATTGCTGAAAGCATAGAAAAACCAGGAAATATAGGGGCTTTGTTAAGAACTGCAGATGCTGCAAATTTAGATGCTGTTTTTATTGCCAATCCTAAAAGCGATTTATACAACGCAAACATTATAAGATCTAGCATTGGTTGTGTTTTTACCAATCAAATTGCAATAGGAACTTCCGAAGAAATTATTACTTTTCTACAAGAAAAGGAAATTTCTATATACGCAGCAACTCTACAAAATTCAAACGAATATTATAAGGAAAATTATATAAAACCTACTGCAATTGTTGTTGGTACAGAAGCTACAGGCTTAAGTGATATTTGGCGAGAAAAAGCAACTCAAAATATTAATATACCTATGCAAGGTGAAATAGACTCTATGAACGTTTCTGTTTCAGCAGCAATAATTTTATTTGAAGCAAAAAGACAAAGAGAATTTAAAATTTAAGATATGAAAATGTTAGGAATAGACATTGGTGGAACAGGAATCAAAGGAGCAATTGTAAATACAAAAACAGGTGAATTACTTTCAGAAAGACACAGAATTCCAACACCAAAACCAGCCACTCCAGAGGCTGTTGCAAAAGTTGTAAAAGAAATGATACAGCATTTTAAGTGGAAAAAAGAAGTAGGATGTAGTTTTCCTACAACAATTGTTGATGGAAAATGCATTCATTCTGGAAATTTAAGTCCTAAATGGTTAAATGTAAAAGTTGATAAACTTTTTAAAAAAGAGTGTCAACTTCCTTTTTATGTTAGTAATGATGCAGATTTAGCAGGTTTAGCAGAAGTTAGTTTAGGAGCTGCAAAGAAAGAAAAAGGAGTTGTAATTGTAATAACTATTGGAACAGGAATTGGCTCTGGACTATTTTATAAAGGAAAATTAATTCCAAATATAGAAATTGGTAAAATGTTACATACCAATGGAGAAATTATTGAACTCTACACAGCAGATTCTGTAAGAAAAAAAGAAAATTTAAAACTGGGTGAATGGGCAAAAAGATTTGATATTTTATTAGAATACATAAGAGTTGTTTATTCGCCAAGTTTAATTGTTTTAGGTGGTGGAATTAGTAAAAAATACGACGATTTTAAAAAACATTTAACTACAGATGTTCCTGTAAAAGCTGCTGAATTTAGAAACAATGCTGGTATTATTGGTGCTGCAATGTTTGCTAGTAAAGAGCTTAAATAACAAATATTTACCACCACCTAATAGTGAAATTATATCTACTAAAAATTAAATGACTCCAACATTACTTTTTTACATACTTATAGCCATTTTAACTATAAATTTTATAATTGATAAAGTGTTAGATGTTTTAAATGAGAAACATTTTGATGATAAAATTCCTGAAAAATTAGCAGATGTTTATGATGCTGAAGAATACAAAAAATCGCAAGCATATAAAAAAACAAATGCTCAATTTTCTAATATTACATCGCTATTTTCGTTTGTATTAACGTTGGTATTTTTTTTCGCAGATGGCTTTAAATTAGTAGATGATTTTGCAAGAAGTTATAGCAACAACTCTATAATTATAGCACTAATTTTTTTTGGTGTTATCATGTTAGGTTCAGACATTTTAACAACACCTTTCTCTTACTACAAAACCTTTGTTATTGAAGAAAAATTTGGTTTTAATAAATCTACAAAAAAAACGTTTTGGTTAGATAAGTTAAAAGGTTGGCTTATAACCATTATCATTGGTGGAAGTGTTTTAGCAATAATTATTTGGTTTTACGAACAAACAGGTAAAAACTTTTGGATTTATGTTTGGATTTTAATGGGTGTTTTTTCAATATTTATAAATCTATTTTACACAAAATTAATTGTTCCTTTATTCAATAAACAAACACCTCTAGAAGACGGAGAATTAAAATTTGCAATAGAAAAATATGCAAAAAAAGTAGGTTTTAAAATAAATAATATTTTTGTAATTGACGGCTCAAAACGCTCTACAAAAGCAAATGCTTATTTTTCTGGCTTTGGTTCTCAAAAAAGAATCACACTTTTTGATACATTAATAAACGATTTAGAAACTCAAGAAATTGTAGCAGTTTTAGCACATGAAGTTGGGCATTATCAAAAAAAACACATCATTTTTAATTTAATCACTTCTCTCCTACTTACAGGATTTACCTTATTCATTTTATCACTTTTTATAAATTCACCTCTTTTATCAGAAGCTTTAGGTGTTACAATACCAAGTTTTCATATTGGGTTAATTGCATTTGGAATTTTATACACGCCTATATCAAAAATTACAGAAATTATTATGAACTTTATTTCTCGAAAATTTGAATATCAAGCAGATAATTTTGCCAAAGAAACATTTGATGCAGTACCTTTAATAAATTCATTAAAAAAACTTTCAAAAAATAGTTTAAGCAATTTAACTCCTCACAAATTATATGAATTTGTGTATTATTCTCACCCTACATTGTTAAAAAGAATAGAAAATTTAGAAAAATAATTGATCTATTTTTCTTTCCATGAGATTATTTTTTTTAAAAGAAAAACTCAATTTTTAAAATCAAAAATTATAACTGCATTTATATTTCTGTTTATTGAAAATTAGAACTCAATTTCTTGTGAATTAAAATTCTTATTGCTAAATTCACTTTAGATTAGTTAACAATACCACAAGCAATTTATGGAGTACAATGTTACCATAGAAGAAGAAAACAAAGAAATTGCAAATCGTTATAAAGATTTATTAAAAGGTACTTATGAGGTTTTATCAAAAGAAGATAAAGAGCTTATAAGAAAAGCTTTTGATATTGCTTTAGACGCACACTCCAAGCAACGCAGAAAAACTGGCGAACCCTATATTTTTCACCCAATTGCAGTAGCTAAAATTGTAGCTATGGAAATTGGTTTAGGAGCAACATCAATTGCTGCTGCACTTTTACACGATGTTGTAGAAGATACCGATTACACTATTGATGATATGGAGCAATTGTTTGGAGAAACTATTGCCAGAATTGTAAATGGATTAACTAAAATTTCTCGTTTAAATAAAGCCCAAGATGCTTCTATACAAGCAGAAAATTTTAGAAAAATGCTCCTAACATTACATGATGATGTTAGAGTTATTTTAATAAAAATTGCAGACAGGTTACACAATATGCAAACAATGGATGCAATGCCTGCTCATAAACAGGTTAAAATTGCTTCAGAAACCCTATATATTTATGCACCTTTAGCACATAGGTTAGGCTTGTATAATATAAAAACCGAATTAGAAGATTTAGGGCTAAAATATACAGAACCAGAGGTTTTTAAAGACATTGTAACCAAAATAAAAGAAAGTAAAGAAGAACAACAAAAATATTTAGAAACTTTTGCAAATACATTAAAACAAGGTTTAGATCAAGAGCAATTTAAATACGATATAAAAGGTCGTTTCAAATCCATTTATTCTATTCGTAGAAAGATGCGAAATCAAAATGTTACGTTTGATGAAGTTTATGATAAATTCGCAATTAGAATTATCTTCACTCCTACTTCAAAAGATGAAAAATTTGATGCTTGGAAAATTTATTCCATAGTTACAGACTATTTCAAGCCAAATCCTTCTCGTTTACGCGATTGGATTTCGCAACCAAAATCTACAGGTTATGAAGCTTTGCATATTACTGTAGTAGGTCCAGATGCGCAATGGGTTGAGGTGCAAATTCGTTCTGAAAGAATGAATGAAATTGCTGAAAAAGGGTATGCAGCACATTTTAAATACAAACAGGGCAATTCTAACGAAAGTGGTTTAGAAGCATGGTTAAATCGCTTAAAAGAATCGTTGGAGAATCAAAGTTTAAATGCAGTAGATTTTGTTGAAGAATTTAAACTAAACCTATATTCGAAAGAAATTTATGTTTTTACACCAAAAGGTGATTTAAAATCACTTCCAAAAGACGCTTCAGCATTAGACTTTGCTTTTTCAATACATACAGATGTAGGATTAAAATGTAGAGGTGCAAAAGTTAACGGAAAATTAGTTCCTTTAAGCCATACTTTAAAAAGTGGCGACCAAATTGAAGTTATTACAAGCTCTACCAACAAACCCAATGCACGTTGGCTAGATTTTGTAATTACAGCAAGAGCAAAAACAAAAATTAGAGCAGCATTAAAAGACGAAGAAAAACAAATTGCAGAAGAAGGAAAAGCAATTTTAATGCGAAAATTGCGTCATTTAAAAATTAATTTTAATGATAAAATTGTAAACGAATTAGTTGTATACTTTAAGCTAAGAACCAGTTTTGATTTGTTTTTTAGATTTGGAAACGGAGCTATTGATAATACACAGTTAAAAGCTTTTGTTTCTCAAAGAAATAGTACTTTTTTAAACTTCTTTAAAACAAAATTAAGAAGAAACAATACTAGCTCAAAAGAAATTATAGATACTGAAGAAGTTACACACAAATACGATGCTTTAGTTTTTGGTAAAGAAGAAGAAAAATTAGATTATAAACTGTCCAAATGCTGTAATCCAATTCCTGGAGATAAAGTTTTTGGGTTTTTAACCATTAATGAAGGTATAAAAGTTCATAAAAAAAATTGTCCGAACGCAATTTCACTTCAATCTAATTATGCTTACAGAATTATGCAGGCAAAATGGATTGACTCCACAAAGCAAGATTTTAAAGTAATTTTACACATAAGTGGTGTAGATAATAAAGGAATTGTAAACAATGTAACTGGTATTATTTCCAGCAGTAATGATGTTTTTATTCACAGTATAAATATTACTGGTGATGAAGGTGTTTTTGATGGTAAAATTAGTGTTAGCGTTAAGAATAGCTCACAATTAAGCAAACTAATAAAAAGCATTCAAAAGGTAGATGGTGTCAAAAAAATAGAACGTGTTAATAGTTTGTAAATATCATTTTTAAAAAACATATATTTATTCAGAAATATCTGTAAATTTGTTGTTTCGTAAAATTTTAAGAAAATGAGTAATTCTCTTGAAAATCAAGAAGTAGTTAAAACAGTTTTTACCACATATTTAGAAGAAAACAAACACAGGAAAACTCCTGAACGTTTTGCGATTCTTCAAGAAATTTATGCGGCAGAAGAACATTTTGATATAGAATCATTATATATCAAAATGAAAAATAAAAATTATAGAGTTAGTAGAGCTACTTTATACAATACTATAGATTTACTTTTAGATTGTGGTTTGGTAAGAAAACATCAATTTGATGGACAATCTATGGCGCGTTATGAAAAAAGTTATTTCGATAAAAACCATGACCACGTAATTTTTACAGATTCTGGTGAAGTAAAAGAATTTTGTGACCCAAGAATACAAATTATCAAAAAAACCATAGAAGATATTTTTGATATTGATATTCACAACCACTCACTATATTTCTACGGAACAAAAAAAAATAATAACAAATAAAAAAAGAGGTTTAACGATTTCTTGCAAACAAACAATCAACAAATTAAACAACTAATGGCAGTAGATTTATTACTCGGATTACAATGGGGAGATGAAGGAAAAGGAAAAATTGTAGACGTATTAACAAAAAACTATGATATTATCGCTCGTTTTCAAGGTGGCCCGAATGCAGGACATACTTTAATTTTCGACGGTCATAAGCATGTATTACACACAATTCCTTCAGGAATTTTTCATAAAACAGCGTTAAATGTTGTTGGAAATGGTGTAGTTATAGATCCTGTTATCTTTAAAAAAGAATTAGAAAATTTAGATAAGCACAAAATCGACTATACATCAAAATTATTAATTTCTAGAAAAGCACACTTAATTTTACCAACACATAGGTTATTAGATGCTGCCTCAGAAACTTCTAAAGGAAAAGCAAAAATTGGCTCTACTTTAAAAGGAATTGGCCCTACTTATATGGATAAAACTGGTAGAAATGGTATGCGTGTTGGAGATTTAGAGTTAGAAAACTGGAAAGAAAAATATGATGCTTTAACTGAAAAGCATATTAAAATGTTAGAGTTTTTTGATGTAAAAATTGAATATAACTTAGATGAATTAGAAGCTGAGTTTAGAAAAGGAATTGACAAATTAAAAACACTACAGTTTATTGATAGTGAAGAGTTTTTAAATCAGGCAATAAAAGATAAAAAAACAATTTTAGCAGAAGGTGCACAAGGCTCTTTATTAGATATCGACTTTGGTACATATCCTTTTGTAACATCTTCTAACACAACTGCTGCTGGAGCTTGTACAGGCTTAGGAGTTGCACCAAACAGAATTGGTGAAGTTTTTGGAATTTTTAAAGCGTATACAACAAGAGTTGGTTCTGGACCTTTTCCTACTGAATTATTTGACGAAGATGGAGCTACTATGGCTAAAGTTGGTCACGAATTTGGTGCTACAACTGGTAGACCAAGAAGATGTGGTTGGTTAGATTTAGTTGCATTAAAATATGCAGTTGATGTAAATGGTGTTACCCAATTAATGATGATGAAAGGCGATGTACTTTCTGGTTTTGATACTTTAAAAGTATGTACATCTTACAATTATAAAGGTGAAGAAATTTCACATTTACCATACAATATTGAACCTGAAAACGTTTCTGTAAATTATTCTGAATTTAAAGGTTGGAGCGAAGATTTAACAAAAATGACTTCTGCTGACCAATTACCACAAAATTTATTAGACTACGTTGCTTTTATTGAAAAAGAAACAGGAGTTCCTGTATCTATTGTTTCTGTTGGTCCTGATAGAAAACAAACTATAAACAGATAACCTCAATAAAATAGTAAAAACAAAAAAGCATCTTTTAAATTCTAAAAGATGCTTTTTTTTCAATATTACTTTGAATAAGGTAAATAATATTTTACCCCAAAATTAAAGTTATTACTGTAAAAGTTTTTTATTGTATAAAATTCGGCATTTCCAGATGTGTAAAAGTAATTAGAAACTGGATAACTAATTTGACCTCCGTATCTTAAAAAGCTTTCTGAAAAAGTATCTACGAAGACACCAGTGTTTAAAAAAAATTCTTCATACAAAGATATTCATACAAAGATAGAAGATTATAAAACATTATATTTTATTAGCAATTTACTACACCCTAACATATTAAAACAATAATTAAATACAATTATCTTTACTAAAAATTAATTTCACTTTTCTTTAATAGTTACAGCGATTCTTTTCTTTATTTTTGTGCAAAACAAATAATTTTGAAAAAAATATTTTTACTACTTTTTATAAGTTTTTCATTTCTAACTTTTTCACAAAATAAAAAGTTACAATATGGTGCCGAAATTCAAGAAGTAGATGAAGACAAATATCCAGGAGCAGTTCTTTTAATTGGAAATGTTAAAATGACTCATGAAGGCGCTGTTTTAACATGTAAACAAGCATTATATTATAAAGATAAAAATTTTTTTAAAGCAATTGATAACGTTTTAATTAAGCAAGGTGATACCATAACACAAACTAGTGATTATGTAGATTATGATGCAAATTCTAAACAAGCACTTTCTTGGGGAAATGTAGTTTTAAAAGACCCAACAATGACGTTAACTACAGATACCTTACAGTTTGACAGATTAAACCAAAAACTATATTATAGAAGTTTTGCTACTATAAAAGACCAAACAAATACCCTAAAAAGTAAAGTTGGAAATTATTATTTGGAAACTAAAAAATTTACAGCAACCAACAGAGTTACTGTTGTAAATCCAGAGCATAATTTAGAATCGAATCATTTAGATTATTATACAAATTCTGGTTTAGCGTATTTATATGGTCCATCTACCATTACAAATACACAAAACGATAATAGAATATATTCGGAAAAAGGTTTTTATAACACAAAAACAGATATTTCTTACTTCGTTAAAAATGCCAAACTATTTTTAAAAGAAAGAACTGTAGAAGGTGATAGTTTATATTACGACAAGAAAAAAGGTTTTGCATCTGCTACAAATAATATTCAGGTAATAGATACTGTTCAAAATTTTGTTACACAAGGTAATTATGCTGAAATTTTTGAATTAAAAGACTCTCTTTTTATCATAGATAAAGCTGTGGCAATTTCTATTATTGATAAAGACTCTATGTTTGTTCATGGTGATAAAATATTAGTCACAGGAAAACCAGAAAACAGAATTGTAAGAACTTTTAATAATGTAAAAATTTTCAAATCAGATTTACAAGGAAAATGCGATTCTATTCATACAGATCAAAAAACAGGACTTACAAGAATGTTTAGAAGTCCAGTAATATGGTCTGATAGTAACCAAATTACTGGAGATACAATTCATCTTTTAACCAACCTTGAAACCGAAAAATTAGATTCTTTAAAAGTTTTAAACAACGCCTTTATTGTTTCTAAAGATTCTTTATCTAAAAGCGATTTCAACCAAATTAAAGGAAGAAACATGTTTGGTAAATTTAAAGACAACAAACTACGATTACTTTTGGTAAAAGGAAATGCAGAATCTGTTTACTATAATAGAAATGAACAAACAAATGAATTAGAAACCATTACAAAAGAAATTTCTAGTAATATTGAGTTTATTTTAGACAAAGGACAAATTGAAACCATAAAATATTTAAAACGCTCTGAAGGTACCACTTACCCACCTTCTAAACTTCCAGAAGAAGTAAAACAATTAAGTGGTTTTATTTGGCGAGAAAGTGAGCAACCCAAAAAGAAAGAAGATATTTTTATAAAAGATAAAAATACACCTAAAGAAAAAAAGAAAGAAGTAATTAAGCCAAAAGCAGCTTTAGAACCAAAGCCTAAGAAAAAATCGAAAAAAACAAACCTTTCTTCTAAAGAATAGCAGAATGAAAACTGATTTTTTAAAATACCAAGCACAAACTTCTCCTCACCCATTGGCAATAGAAATTTCTCATGCAAAAGGAAGTTATATTTACGATACTTCAGGTAAAAAATATTTAGATTTTGTTGCTGGTGTTTCTGCAAACAGTTTAGGTCACAATCACGCAAAAGTAACAGAAGCTATAAAAAAACAGTTAGATGCCTATTCGCATGTAATGGTTTATGGTGAGTTTGTACAGCAACCACAAGTTAGTTTATGTAAATTATTGGCAATTAATTCACCAAAAAATTTAAACTGTGTTTATTTAACCAATTCTGGAACTGAAGCTACAGAAGGAGCTTTAAAATTAGCAAAAAGAATTACAAATAAATCAGAAATTATTGCCGCAAAAAACTCCTACCATGGAAATACAATGGGTGCAATGAGTGTTTCTGGTGTAGAAAAACAAAACCAAGCTTTTAGACCTTTAATACCTGGAACAAAGTTTATTGAATTTAATAATGATGCTGATTTAGAAAAAATAACCAAAAAAACTGCAGCTGTAATATTAGAAACCATACAAGGTGGTGCTGGATTTATCGAACCTAAAAATAATTTTTTGTCAAAAATTAAAAAAAGGTGTGATGATGTTTGTGCCCTTTTAATTTTAGATGAAATTCAAACTGGAATTGGTAGAACTGGAACTTTTTGGGGATTTGAAAATTATAATGTAATTCCAGATATTGTAATTACTGGAAAAGGTTTGGGTGGTGGAATGCCAATTGGAGCGTTTATTTCTTCTTTTGAAAAAATGAGTTTGTTAAAAAACAATCCTAAATTGGGGCACATTTCTACTTTTGCTGGAAACCCTGTAATTGCAGCTGCAGGAGTAGCAACTGTTCAAGAAATTACGACTTCTAATTTAATTTCTGAAACCTTACGAAAAGAAAAAATTATTAGAAAATATTTAAAGCATCCTAAAATTATAGAAATTCGTGGTAAAGGTTTAATGCTATCTGCAATTTTAGAAACATCAGAATTGGCTGTACAAACCGTACACAAATGTTTAGAAAATGGATTGATATTATTCTTTCTTCTTTTTGAAAATCGGGCTATAAGAATAACTCCTCCACTTACAATTTCAGATAAAGAATTAATTGAAGGGTGTAAAATAATTATTGACGCATTAGATTCAACACTCTAAAAACTGCACATAACTTACTAATAATAAAATACTTATAATTTAGTTTGTTCGCCTACAACTCTATTTTAACATAAAATAGTTAATTTTTCACATTTACTTCATTTGTTTGTTAATAAAATATTAAAGTCAATTTTGTATTGAAACGTTTTTGAAATAGTAGCGTCTTTTCAATATAACATTAACCCAAAACACTTATAATTATGAAAAATTTCAAAACCATTATCACTGTTATTGCATTGAGTTTATCAACAGTATTTACTGTAGTTGCAAATGATGTAGATCCGAAAAACAACAAGGAAACAAAAAAATTAAGAACAGAAATGTCTTTATTAATTGGTAAAAATATACCTGTTAAATTGAACAAAACTACAACTGCTCAAGTTTCATTTACTGTAAACAATAAAAATGAAATTGTAGTACTTTCTGTAGAATCTAATCTAAATGAATTAAATTCTTTTGTAAAGAAAAAATTAAATTATAAAAAGCTAGTTACCAAAGCTGTAAAAAAAGGAGAAGTATACATTATTCCCTTAAAAGTAAATGTAAAATAATACAACTGGTTGGTTAGTTGGATGCCTATTAAAAGTAAAATTATTTTTTTTAGGCATTTTTTATACCAAAAAGAGCAATCAAAATAATGATTGCTCTTTTTCTTTTTGAATACTCTTAAATTTAGGGGTTATTAGGGGTTAAGAATATTCATTTATAAAAATTATCTTCTTACAGTTCCTGTTAATATTGCTTTTGGTCCTGCTTCCATATTTAATACTGAATGTACGTTTGCGTTGCTAGGAACTATATGTGCCAAAGGCTTTAAAGTAAATGGTGCTGTACTGTTATCTGGATTCGGTTCTACAGAAATTACAACTGTAGCTCCTTTTAAATCTGTAGGAAAATTTACACCTGCAGCAGCACCAATTAAATAATCTTCTCCTGGAAATGCTGGACCATTTCCAGCTGTACCTTTAAATGGTGATGTTATTGCGTTACTATCTGCTTCAGTAGTAGAGGTAAAAGTTCCTGTACTTATTGGGGTACCATTTAAAACTACCCAACCTTCATATTGCCAACCTGCAGCTAATGTTGGTAAACCTAAACCTGCAACTGCTGGTGGTGCATTTGAATTATCTAAAAACCAAATTCCACTTGCTTCATTAGTATCATCTGTATCTGTTGGAGTTGCTAAAATATACTTTCCCCAAGAGGCGTCTAAAGTTTTAATTGTTCCATTTGCATCCACTACAATATTGTCAGAATTTACGGTAGCTGTATTTCCAGAGAAATCTCCAGCTAAAATTTTGGTTGCAGCTGGTGCTGGATCTGTATCTATTGCTGGTTCAATAGAAAGTACAAATTTTGTAGCATTTTGTAAATCATTAATATCCACTGTATATGTTTGTGGAAAAGATACACTTGTAAAAGTTCCTGTACTTACAGGATTTCCGTTTACAATTAACCATCCTTCGTAAACAAAATCTGGACCTAATTCTTCTAAACCATCTAAATTAACAGTTAAATTAGCCATTGTAGGTGCATCATCGTTATTATTACAGCTTACAAAAAATATTGTTACTGTAAAAACCATTATTAAATTTAAAACTTTTTTCATCTTTTTAATGTTTTTATAATTATTGTTGATGACAAAGTTATAAGGTAGAAATATTATAAAATGTTAGCTAACGAACACTTATGCTATTTTTTTTAATAATCTTATTTCTTTCCTATTAAAATTAATGATATTTTCTTCCTTCAATTCATTCATTAATACATTTAAGTTAGATCTGGAAGTACCTATTAAGGATGCAATATCCTTTTGTGTATATGGATGCTCAATAACCTTATCTCCTGTTTTTTCGCAATCATGTCCATATTCTTCACACAACTCTTTCATAAATTCTAAAAAACGTGTTTTGGTATTTTTAAAAAGTATTAACTGTAATCTTCTTTCTAATTTTTGAAAACGCAACCCTAAAAACTTATAAATTTTTAAACTAAAGGTTTTATTATCTCTCATTAAATCATGCAAAGTATCTACTCCAATTGGACAAATTGATGTTGAATTATCCACAGACTGTGCGAATTCATTTCTAACTTCTTCTCCTAAAATAGCTTTTTCACCAAATAATTGTCCTTTTGTTAAAATTGCATTTACAATTTCATCTCCTTCTTCTGTATAATAACCAATTTTAACTTTGCCCTTTTGAATAAGAAATACTTTACTTGCTGCGTCTTGAGCAAAATAGATATAATCGCTTTTTTTATAACTATCAAAAGTATGGCACTCTTTATATTCTTTAAATTTATGAGGACATAAAAGGTTAAATAGATTTACATTGTCAAAAAACCATATATTTTTCATGTTAACTAATTTGGTTGGATATGAGATAAGTCTTCCATAAATAATAAAGCTTACAGTAACAAAATCAAAAAAAAATGTATTTTTGAAAAAAAAAGAAAATGAAAAAAGTTATTATATTAAATTTCATATTAGTTACATTATTAAATGCTTGTACTGTAGATGAAATAATATCAGAAAATGTTAATTTCAAATTTAATTTAGAAAACTACACAGATATTGATTATCAAAATACAAATTTGATAATAGGTGCTAAAGATAAAAACGGTAATTTTATTGCTCTTGAAACAGTAACATATCCAAATATATTATCAAACATTTCTCCATCAAATGATTATTTAACAGGTGATGAATTACCTTTTTTTAAACCTTCTAGTAATGGTTATTTTTATTATAGGATAAATAACGAGCAATTTGTAGAAATTCCTTTTCCTTTAACTACAACTGGAACAATTAATATTGATGAGAATGAAATTTTAGAAATTTCTGATTTTGCAACTTTTAAAGTTGAATTTGCTAATGGAAACTTTGCTTTTATTGAAGATTTTAATTTGAAAGAAGCATTAGATAATTCAGAAGAATTGATTCATCTAATTGTAAAAATTGAAATTAAAAACAACGGTGTTTCAGGTAATGTAACTTTTAGACCATATTAAAAAAAACTCCTGAATAAATTCAGGAGTTTTTATATTTATAGTAATAAAAATTTAATTACTTAGCGTTTTCTTTCTTGATTAAATTTAATGCAGAACCTTCTTTGTACCATGCAATTTGTGCATCATTATAAGTGTGGTTTAACTTTATTAAATCTTTGCTTCCATCTTCATGAACTACTTCTAAAGTAAGTTGCTTATCTGGTGCAAACTCATTTAAATCTATAAAGTTAAAGGTGTCATTTTCTTTAATTAAATCGTAGTCTGCTTCATTTGCAAATGTTAAACCTAACATTCCTTGTTTTTTAAGGTTTGTTTCATGAATTCTTGCAAAAGATTTAACAATAACTGCTGCAACACCTAAATGTCTTGGTTGCATTGCTGCGTGTTCTCTAGAAGAACCTTCTCCATAATTATGGTCCCCTATAACTACTGTTTTAATACCAGCTTTTTTATAAGCTCTTTGTGTAGCTGGTACTGCATCATACTCTCCAGTTAATTGATTCTTAACAAAATTTGTTTTTTTATTAAATGCATTTACAGCACCAATTAAAGTATTATTTGCAATATTGTCTAAGTGACCTCTAAAACGTAGCCAAGGTCCAGCCATAGAAATATGATCTGTTGTACATTTACCAAAGGCTTTAATTAATAATTTAGCTCCTGTAATTGTATTTCCTAATGGTGTAAAAGGTTCTAACAGTTGTAATCTTTCAGAATCTTCTTTTACGGCAATTTTAACATGACTCCCATCTTCCTCTGGTGCTAAATAACCATCATCTTTTACTTCAAAACCTTTTGGAGGTAATTCCCATCCAGTTGGTTCATCTAACATTACTTCTTCACCATTTTCGTTAATTAATTTGTCCGTTACAGGATTGAAATCTAAACGACCAGCAATAGCAACTGCTGCTACCATTTCCGGTGAAGCAACAAACGCATGTGTATTTGGGTTACCATCTGCACGTTTTGCAAAGTTTCTATTAAATGAATGAATTATTGAGTTTTTTGGTGCGTTTGCAGGATCTGAATATCTTGCCCATTGACCAATACAAGGTCCACAAGCATTTGTAAAAATAGTTGCATCTAATTTTTCAAATACACCTAAAATTCCATCTCTGTCTGCTGTATATCTTACTTTTTCAGAACCTGGATTTATTCCAAATTCTGCTTTTGTTTTTAAGTTTTTATCAATAGCTTGTTGTGCAATAGATGCTGCTCTTGATAAATCTTCATAAGAAGAATTTGTACAAGAACCTATTAAACCCCACTCTACTTTTAATGGCCAATCATTTTTATTTGCAGCTTTTGTCATATCTGAACCTGCTTTTGTAGATAGATCTGGAGTAAAAGGTCCATTTAATAGTGGACTTAATTCAGAAAGATTAATTTCTATAACCTGATCAAAATATTGTTCTGGATTTTCGTAAACTTCTGAATCACCCGTTAAATAATCTTTTACTTTATTAGCTGCATCTGCAACATCGCTTCTATCTGTAGCACGTAAATAACGTTCCATCGAATCATCATATCCAAAAGTAGATGTTGTTGCACCTATTTCTGCTCCCATATTACAAATAGTACCTTTTCCTGTACAAGACATTGCTGTTGCTCCAGGGCCAAAATACTCAACAATAGCACCTGTTCCACCTTTTACGGTTAAAATATCTGCTACTTTTAAAATTACATCTTTTGGTGCTGTCCATCCAGAAAGTTTTCCTGTTAATTTTACACCAATTAATTTAGGAAACTTTAATTCCCATGCCATACCCGCCATAACGTCTACTGCATCAGCTCCACCAACTCCAATTGCTACCATTCCTAATCCTCCAGCATTTACTGTATGAGAATCAGTACCAATCATCATTCCTCCAGGAAATGCATAATTTTCTAAAACTACTTGGTGAATAATTCCTGCTCCTGGCTTCCAAAATCCTAAACCATATTTGTTTGATACAGACTCTAAAAAGTTAAAAACTTCGTTACTTGTATTAAGTGCAGATTGTAAATCTGAACTTGCTCCATTTTTAGCTTGAATTAAATGATCACAGTGAGTTGTTGTAGGAACCGCTACTTTACTTTTACCTGCTTGCATAAATTGTAATAATGCCATTTGTGCAGTTGCATCTTGTAAAGCAATTCTATCTGGAGCGAAATCTACGTAGTCTTTTCCTCTTTCAAAAGCTTTGGTTGGATTTCCTTCCCAAAGATGAGAATATAATATTTTCTCTGCTAATGTTAATGGTTTACCTGTAATTTCACGTGCTGCATCTACTCGTTCCACAACGTTAGCATACACTTTTTTGATCATATCTATATCAAAAGCCATATGTAGTTATTTTTTTATGATTTATTTGTAACAAATTTACAGTATTTATAACAATTTTAAAAGATAAATAATAGATTGCTGTAATTAATGAATAAAAAAAAGCTATTTTTCATATAGCTCATAATTTCGCAAAAAAAAAGTGATTTTTTTATTAAAAAATGAAAATTTCGCAAAAATAATATTAAAAAAGCAGGCTAATAAGCCGAATTCTGTTTCCTTTAGAAGGTTCTTATCATTTATCTAGTTCTAAAATTACTCTTAGAATCAATCTGCCTACCCTTTAGAATCGAGCGAGTAACTCTCTCCCAAAAATTTGGATCTCTAATTTACATGGCATTGCACCTCATAGAGTTTACCTGGTTTCACTACAGCCTAACTGTACTTGCTTTCTGTTGCACTGGTCCTCAACTTACGTTGGACGGATGTTATCCGCTATGATACTCTTTGGTGTTCGGACTTTCCTTCACATTTAAAACATGACGATAAGATAAGCCTGCTTATTTTTAATATTTTGTAAAACTACGTATTCTTTTATAAAAAAACCCACTCAATAAAATTGAGTGGGAAAAATTGCTATGAAAAAGAAAAAGTGTCGCTGATAAAATCAACGACACTACAAATATAAATTAATTCTTACAAAAAGGAAATCTTTTCTTTTAAAGATTTATCAATTTTTTAATTTATAAACATAGGTTTATGAAAACATATCTTTTACTTTTTCAAAAAATGACTTGTCTGATGTATTTGGTGACGGCTTAAAATTTTCGTTAACAGACATTTTTTCAAAAAACTGTTTTTGTTCTTTATCTAAATTTTGTGGCGTCCATACATTTATGTGTATTAAGAAATCGCCTGTTCCATAACGCTCAATACTTGGTAATCCTTTGCCTTTTAAACGTAAAATTTTACCTGATTGAGTACCTGGTTCTATTTTAATTTTTACTTTTCCTGAAACTGTTTCTACTTCTTTACTAACACCTAATACAGCTTCAGAGAAATTAATATATAAGTCATAATGTATATTAGTTCCTTCTCTTTTAAGTTTTTCATGTGGAATTTCTTCAATTAAAACCAGTAAATCTCCCGCAATTGAGTTTTTTCCTGGTGCTTCGTTTCCTTTTCCACCTACTTTTAATTGAACGCCTTCTGTAACTCCAGCTGGAATATTAATTGGTACTGTTTCTTCTTTTACAATTAAACCTTGTGCATCTGCTCCATTAGGCTTGCTTTTCATGATTTCTCCAGCTCCAGAACAAGTTGAACATGTTGTTGCTGTTTGCATTCTACCTAAAATGGTATTAGTAACTCGCATTTGTTGTCCAGATCCATTACAAGTTGTACAGGTTTTATAGGTAACACCTGCTGCTTGTACTTTTCTTTTAACTTTAACTTTCTTTTCAACTCCTTTTGCTATTTCTTCTAAGGTTAGTTTTACGCGAATTCGCATATTGCTACCTTTAACTCTGGCTTGACGTTGGCCTCCACCACCAAAGCCTCCAAAACCTCCAGCGAAACCACCACCTCCGAAAATATCTCCAAACTGACTAAATATATCATCCATATTCATGCCTCCACCTCCAAAGCCACCTCCACCTTGTGGACCTTCAAACGCTGCATGACCATATTGATCATAACGTGCTTTTTTATTTTCGTCGCTTAAAACTTCATAGGCCTCTGCTGCAAGTTTAAATTTTTCTTCGGCAGTTTTATCATCTGGATTTTTATCTGGATGATGTTTAATTGCCATTTTTCTATAAGCTTTTTTTATTTCTGCTTGAGAAGCTGACTTTGAAATTCCTAATATTTCGTAATAATCTTGTTTTGCCATTTTTTAAGTTTTCAGTTTTCAGTATTCAGTTTGAGCTAAAAAACTCTTGTTACTGCTCACTGTTACTAATTTATTGTCCTATAACTACTTTTGGATAACGGATAATTTTGTCACCTAATTTATATCCTTTTTCTACACAATCAATGATTTTACCTTTCATATCTTCTGACGGAGCAGGTATTTGCGTAATTGCTTCGTGAATTTCTGCGTCAAAAACATCACCAGAATTGGTTTCTATTTTTGATAATCCTTTCTGCTCTAAAGTGTTGTAAAATTTATTGTAAATTAGTAGTACTCCTTTTCTTAATTCTTCTGCTTCTTTATCGTCTTCAATATGTGACAAAGCACGCTCGAAATCGTCAATAACTGGCAGTAAAGATGTCATAACTTCTTGTCCTGCTGTTTTAAACAATTCTATTCTTTCTCTTGTTGTTCTTTTTTTATAGTTTTCGAACTCTGCAAAAAGACGTAAAAATTTATCTTTTTCTGCCTGAATTAATTCTTCTGGAGTTGGTTCTTCTTTTACAGATTCTACTTCAACTTCTTGATTTTCTTCAACTTGTGAAGTTTCTTGTTCGTTCTTTATTTCTTCTTCTTTAATTTCTTCTTTCTTACTCATTTCTTTGTAATCATTAAATTGTACATACTTTATTGGCAAAAATGTTGCCAACAAAAAAATAGTGTCAAACTGACACTATTTTTTATATTTCTAAAATTAATTTTTATTAAAAACCTAATCTTCAATTCTTTCAATTTTTGCACCAATAGATTTCAAACGAGCTTCTATATTTTCATACCCTCTATCTATTTGTTCGATATTATTTATAATTGATGTTCCGTTTGCTGAAAGTGCTGCAATTAAAAGCGAAATTCCTGCTCTAATATCTGGAGAAGTCATTTTTGTTGCTTTTAATTGTGACTTATGATTTTGCCCTATTACAGTTGCTCTGTGTGGATCACAAAGAATTACTTTTGCCCCCATATCAATTAATTTATCAACAAAAAACAAACGACTTTCGAACATTTTTTGATGTATTAAAACGGTTCCTTTTGCTTGAGTGGCAATTACTAAAACAATGCTTAATAAATCTGGTGTAAACCCAGGCCAAGGTGCATCTGCAACTGTTAATACGGAACCATCTATATAATTTTGAATTTTGTAAGAATTTTGTGCTGGGATATAAATATCATCGTTTCTTTTTTCTAAGGTGATTCCTAGTTTTCTAAAAACATTTGGAATTTGTCCTAAGTTTTCCCAAGAAACGTTTTTGATGGTTAGTTCTGATTGTGTCATAACAGCTACACCAATCCAAGAACCAATTTCAATCATGTCTGGAAGAACTGTGTGTTCGCAACCTCCTAAAGCATCTACTCCTTGAATAGTTAATAAGTTTGAGCCTACTCCTGAGATTTTTGCTCCCATAGAGTTTAACATTTTACATAGTTGTTGAATGTAAGGTTCACATGCTGCATTGTATATTTTTGTGGTTCCTGTTGCTAAAACTGCTGCCATTAATATATTTGCAGTACCTGTTACTGAGGCTTCATCTAACAACATATCAACTCCTTTCAGTTCTTCAGCTTCAACACCGTAAAAAGATTCTTCTTTATTGTATCTAAATTTTGCACCTAGTCTTATAAAGCCTTCGAAATGAGTATCTAAACGTCTTCTTCCTATTTTATCTCCTCCTGGACGTGGAATGTATCCTTTTCCGAAACGTGCCAAAAGTGGACCAACAATCATAATTGAACCTCGTAAAGAACTTCCATCTCTTTTAAATTCGGCTGATTCTAAATACGGTAAGTTTATTTCATCTGCTTGAAAAGCGTACGAATTTTTACTTAATTTTTGAACTTTTACACCTAATTCGCCAAGAATAAATATGAGTTTATTTACGTCTATAATATCAGGAACGTTATTTACAATTACTTTTTCTGGTGTTAGTAATACTGCACAAAGTATTTGTAAAACTTCGTTTTTTGCTCCTTGTGGTGTTATTGTTCCGTTTAATTTGTGACCACCTTCAATTTTAAATGATGCCATTAATTAATATCTTTTTCTGTTTTTATGATTGCTACTGTTTTGTTTCTTGTGATTTTTAGAATTGTTCTGACCTTGAGAATTTCTCTTTTTTAATAAGCTTTTGGCTTCTGATAATTCTTCATCAGAATTTCTTAAATCTAGTTTTCCGTCAGATAAATCGTATAAATGGTTAAAAATCACAGCATCGTCTACAGTGTCTTTATTCCAATTTAAATAACACTTTTTCATGTGGTTCGCAATGGTATATACTAGTGCTTCTTTTTTTTCATCTTCATCCCAACTTAAGGCTACATCTATCATGGTTTGAATATTGTTACCATAATAACGATATTTTGATGCATATTTTGGATATGGTAAACGCTCTGGTTTTTCTTGAAGCTCTTCTCTTGAAGGTATTGGATATGGAGATTTTGCATCCAATTTAAAATCGGACATGATGTATAGTTGATCCCATAATTTGTGTTTAAAATCTGGAACATCTCGTAAATGTGGTTGTAAATTACCCATAACATCTACTATTGCTTTGGCCATTTTATTTCGCTCTTCTTCATCTTCTAAGGCTACACAATGATCTACCATTTTTTGTATATGTCTACCATATTCTGGAATAATCATTAAAGGTCTTTCTGAATTGTATTCTAAATCGAATGTCATTTATTTTGTTTTGAAGTGTCTTGATTTAGTTTCAAGAATGTCACTTATTATAATTGAAGTTATTTAATGTTGCAAAATAATTAATAATTACGAATTAGTGATTATGAATTCGTAATTATTTATCCTATCACTTTTAGTTTTGCAAATTGTAATAACAATTTCTTTTTACCTGCTGTTGCAAATTGAATTTCTGCTTTTTTATCTGGTCCTTTGCCTTCTAAACCCACCACTTTTCCTTTACCAAATCTATTATGCTCCACAATATTTCCTACAGTAATGTTTCCATCAAATAGGTTCATTTTTGGTGAAACTTGCGATACTTTTTTTAAGTTTTTAGGAATAATAATTTCTTTCTTTTTTGCCAAATCACGTTCCATTTTTTTACGTTGAATTGGTTTTTGAAATCGAATTCCTTTTGGAGCGTCTTCAAAAATACTTTTATCAATAAACCTATTTACAGATGGTTCTGGTACTTTTGGTGTGATGTAGTGCAAAAATTGATCATCGATTTCTTCTAAAAATCTACTTGGTTCTGAGTCCACTAATTTACCCCATCTGTAGCGTGTTTGTGCGTATGTTAAATAGGCTACTTTTTCTGCTCTTGTTAAAGCTACGTAAAATAATCTACGTTCTTCTTCCAATTCGCTTCTTGTATTCATACTCATTGCAGATGGAAACAAATTTTCTTCTAAACCAACAATGTAAACATGTGAATATTCTAATCCTTTTGATTGGTGAATGGTCATTAAAGAAACGCTTGGTTTATCATTATTCTTATCTGAATCGAAATCTGTAGCCAAAGCTACATCTTCTAAAAAGGAAGTTAATGAAGCATCTTCACCTTGCTCAATTTTATCGGTAATAAAATCTTTAATTCCGTTTAACAATTCTTGAACATTTTCTACTTTACTGACAGCTTCAGGTGTTCCGTCTTTTTCTAAATCTTTAATTAGTTGGGTTTGCTTTACAACAACTTCAGCTATTTCGAATGCGTTTTTTGTTTTTGCTTCAATTTGCAATCTCAATATCATGTTCATAAAATTCTGTAACTTACTTTTGGTTCCAGAATTTATTTTTAAATCTATCTTATCTATATATTTTATGATTTCGAAAATGGATTTTTTATAATGATTTGCTGCAATTGTAAGTTTATCTATGGTTGTTGCTCCAATACCTCTTGCAGGATAATTGATGATTCTTTTTAATGCTTCTTCATCATTTGGATTGATTAAAATACGCAAATAAGATAAAATATCTTTGATTTCTTTTCTTTGATAAAAAGAAATTCCACCATAAATTTTATAATCTAAATTCTTTTTTCTTAATGCGTCTTCAATGGCTCTTGACTGTGAATTCGTTCGATATAAAACACAAAAATCGCTCAATTGCATTTGGTTGTTCATGTGATTTTCCCAAATAGATTGTGCTACAAAACGTCCTTCTTCTCCATCTGAAATGGTTCGCATTACGTTTATAGAGTCACCTGCATCATT
This sequence comes from Polaribacter aestuariivivens, assembly GCF_005885675.1. Lineage (GTDB taxonomy): Bacteria > Bacteroidota > Bacteroidia > Flavobacteriales > Flavobacteriaceae > Polaribacter > Polaribacter aestuariivivens. The sequence goes on along the minus strand of NZ_VANR01000002.1, from coordinate 153,716 downwards.
ACTGGTCCAAACTTCTTTATCTAACTTTGTTTTGTTTTTTGCTATTACAGAATTTGCTGCATTTACAATATTACTTGTAGATCTGTAATTTTGCTCTAATTTAAAGGTTTTTACATCTGGATAATCTTTCTGAAAATTTAAGATATTTTGAATATTGGCACCTCTAAAACTATAAATACTTTGCGAATCGTCTCCAACAACACAAATATTACCAAACTTATCTGCCAAAGCTCTAACAATTATATATTGTGAGTGATTTGTATCTTGATACTCATCTACCATAATATATCTAAAACGATCTTGATATTTTGCTAAAACGTCTGGAAAACGTGCCAACAATTCGTTTGTTCGTAACAACAAATCATCAAAATCCATAGCACCTGCTTTAAAACATCTATCTACATATTCTTTATAAATATCACCTACTTTTGGTCTGCTAGCATGCATATCTGCTTCTTGTAAATCAGAATTATTAAAATAAGCTCTAACTGTAATTAAACTATTTTTAAAAGAGGAAATTCTCCCTAAAATTTGTTTTGGTTTGTAACGTTCTTTGTCTAAACCCATTTCTTTAATAATTGAAGTTATTAAACGAACTGAGTCTTGCGTGTCATAAATTGTAAAGTTACTTGGAAAGCCTAATTTATCGGCTTCTGAACGTAAAATACGAGCAAAAACGGAGTGAAAAGTTCCCATCCAAAGGTTTTTTGCTTCACTTACACCAACAACAGTTGCAATTCTTGCTTTCATTTCTTTAGCAGCTTTGTTAGTAAATGTGAGTGATAAAATATTAAACGAATCTACACCTTGCTTCATTAAATGAGCAATTCTGTAGGTTAATACACGTGTTTTACCTGAACCTGCACCAGCAATAATAATCATTGGGCCATCTTTTTGTAAAACAGCTTGTTTTTGAGCTTCGTTTAAAGAATTTAAGTAATTATCCAAGAGTTATTTTTTTGAAGAATTTAGAGTGTGAATTTAGCCAAACTATTCGTTTTTATGAAGAATGAATTCTCTTTTTTATTCACAAGGTTATCAGTTTTTAAATTCGGAGCTTTAACCGAATTTTAAATAATTTATCTTAAAATTCAAATACCCTTGATCTAATTCAAATTTTATCTGCTCACAGCCAGATAAATTAAAATATCTGTCTATAGGCAGATAAATTAAAATATCTGGTTATAGGCAGATAATTTTGGTGTTTTCGTAAATAAAACATACATTTGATAATAAATTATACAATTAATGATAAGTATTTTAACTGGAGACATTATAAATTCAAGAAAAAAAAGCGATGCTTTTTGGCTACAAGCTTTAAAAGAAACTTTAAAAACTTTTGGTAAATCGCCTAATAATTGGCAGATTTATAGGGGTGATAGTTTTCAATTAGAGATAAAAAAACCAGAAGAAGCATTGTATGCTGCTTTGAAAATAAAGTCTCATTTAAAAAAAACAGAAGAGATTGATGTTCGAATTGGGATTGGTATTGGAAAAACAGCATATAAAGACGCAAGTATTACAGAATCAAATGGAGAAGCATTTATAAACTCTGGTTTTGCATTTGACAATTATCTAAAAAAACAAAATTTAGCCATAAAAACACCTTGGCAAGAGATTGATGAAGAAATAAATATTGCGTTAGATTTGGCATTATTAACCATAGATTCTTGGACACAAAATTCTGCCGAAGTTTTTAATTTATCATTGGAAAATAGAGAAGCAACTCAAAAAGAAATCGCAAAGATTTTAGGAATTACACAAGGTAGAGTTAGCGAGCGACAAAAACGTGCTGGTTTTGAACCCATTATGAATCTCGAAACTCGTTTTAGAAAAATTATCAACCAAAAAACTTCTGAATAATGGTACTGTTTTTAAAATTTTTATTGGCACATATATTAGGAGATTTTGTTTTTCAATCAGAAAAATGGGTAAAAGATAAAGAAGAAAAGAAAATTAAGTCTGTTAAGCTCTATTTTCATATTGCAATTCATGCAATTTTGTTATTATTTTTTTTACAATTTAACTTAAAGGAATATTGGCTTGGTTTTACAATCATTCTTATATCTCATTATATTTTTGACGTCTTAAAACTATCTTTTCAAACTAAAAAAAACAAACGAAATTGGTTTTTTGTAGACCAATTTTTGCATCTTATTGTTTTGATTTTTGCTGCAAGTTTATACAGTAATTTCAGCTTTAATTTTGATGCTTTTTTTACTAGCAAAATATTACTATTATTAATTGCAATCTTTTTAATAACAAATGTTTCCTCAGTAATTATTAAAGTATTTATTACACAATGGAATCCTGAAAGTAAAAAAGAAAATGATGATTCTCTTGCAAAAGCAGGACGTTATATTGGTATTTTAGAACGTTTGTTTGTTTTTGTTTTTATCATTACCAATCATTGGGAAGCTATTGGTTTTTTATTGGCTGCAAAATCGGTTTTTAGATTTGGAGATTTAACATCTTCAAAAGACAGAAAATTAACAGAATATATTTTAATTGGTACTTTATTGAGTTTTGGGTTGGCAATTATCATTGGAATCTTATATTCGTATTTTGTAACTATTATGTAATTTATGGAAGATAAAATTTTAGAAAGCATCGCATATATTTTACCTGCTGCAGTAACTGGTTTTGTAGCGTATTATATGTTTAACGGATTCATCAACAATAAAAACACCGAAAAGAAATTAGAACTTTTAGCACAACAGAAAAAAGAAAGTTTACCAATTAAACTTCAAGCTTATGAACGCTTAATGCTTTTTTGCGACAGAATAAATCCTGTAAAAATGTTGATGCGAATTCCACCAATATCAACAAACACAAACGATTATTTACAATTATTAATCGCAAACATAGAGCAAGAGTTTGAACACAACTTGGTACAACAGATTTACATTTCTGAAGATGCTTGGACAGCTATTTACGCAGCAAAAAATGCTGTTACAAACAAATTGAAACAAGTAGCAGAAAACTCAACTTCTGCTAATGATTTAAGGGAAAATATATTGATAGATTACTCAAAATCAATTCCGCCTACAGAAACTGCTATTGATTTTATTAAAAATGAAGTAAAAAAATTATTATAAGCAAAAAGCCTTCTTAGTTAAGAAGGCTTTTTGCTTTTTAAATCTTCAAAAAATATGAAGACTCAAAGATTCTTTTTTCTTTTTCAACCTATTTTCCCAGCTCTAAAATTGTAATCTTACACCTACTTTATAATTTCTACCTCTAGTAGAGTATCCTAAAATATCTTCATAATCTTCGTTAAAAATATTAGAAACTGTACCAAAAAAAGTTACAGTTTCATCTAAAAGCTTATAATTAATATTAAAGTCTAACAGATTATATTTAGGCAATGTTGTTTCTACTGTTGTAAAAGTATTGTTATCAAAAAAACGTGCAACACGTTCACCAACACTTTTATAAACTAAAGAAACAAATGTATTTTCAGTAGGATTCACTCCTAAATTTGCTACCAATTTGTGTTTTGGAATATAGTCTACGTCAGTTTCTTTGTCCGTAAATGTATAGTTTACATCTAAAGAAACTTTATCTATTGGTTTGATATTAAAAGTAGCCTCTACTCCACTCACTTTTATTTCTTCCGTAGAATTTTGATAAATACCAAATGGAGCAACACCAAGACCTTGAAATATAATAGATTCATTTTCTGTTCTATTAAAATACACAGCGCTCACATTTATAAAACTATTTACTGAAGCATCAAAACCAGCTTCTAAAGTTTTACTGGTTTCAGGATTTAAATCTGTATTTCCAAAGACTGAAAATAATTGATAAGTACTTGGTGCAATAAATGCAGTTCCGTAAGAAGATAATAATTTTACATTGGTGTTTTCTTTGCTAAAAACATTGTAAGAAACATTTGCATCATAAACAAAATGATTTCCATAATTGCTATGCATATTTAAACGGCTACCTAAGTTTACATTTAATCCGAAATTTGAAATATAAACTGCTGATAAATAAGGATCAAGTGTGTTAAAATTCGCTAAATCTTCATCGATATTTCCAAAAGGTGAAGTCGTATTATTTTGATGATCTTGATAATTTACACCTGCAATAAGTTGTATTTTGTTTGAAATATCATATTTATTTACAAGATCTAAGTTTAAACTTTCACCCTCAAAAATAGATTCATTTACGGAATTTGAAAAAGAACTAAAATTATTATCAGTTCTTTTTACTTTGTTTACACTAGTTAACAAATAAATTTCACCAGAATTGTAGGTAAACCTTGGCTTTAAACCAAACCTTACCTGTGTTTGTTTGCCATTATTTATATTAGAATCTGTATAGATTGCAGCATCATAATCGTAAGAAAACTCATCAAAGTTCACAAAACTTTCAACAGAAAAATGATTAGAAAACTGATATCCTAATTTTAATAGTCCGTTTTTACTTTCGTACTTATCCTCTTCAAACACTTGGCTTGTATTACTTTTTGCAGATGATAAGCCTTCTTTTCCTGTTAATGATATTGTACTTAAAAAAGTGAAATTACCAATACTTCCATTCACATTTGCATTTTGATTTACATCTGATAAAAATGAATTTGTGGAATTTGCATCATTATTTGTACCAAAACTTGTTTCAAAAGAACCTGAAATTGTATTTTTTGAAGCTTTTTTAAGAATGATATTAATTACACCTGTTGCTGCTCCAGAACCATATAAGGTAGATGAAGCTCCTTTTAACACTTCTATACTTTCTATTTGGTTTAAGCTTAATAAACGTAAATCATACTCTTGGTTAATTCCTGATGGATCAGAAACTGGTACACCATCAATTAAAATTAAAACTTGACGACTTCTACCTCCTCTAACATACGTACTTCTTGGTTCAGAAGGATTTGTATTAGAACCTTTAATTTCAATTCCTGGTAAATTATTTAGTAAATCAATAGCTGTTTTACCAGCATTTTGCTTGATTTCCTGTTGTGTAATTTTGTAAATTACCTTACCAGTGTTTTGTTTTTTAAGTTTAAATTTTGTGGCTGTAATAACAACCTCTTTTAACACTTCTACACTATCTTTTTGCTGTTTTTGTTGCGCAAAAAAATTTGTTTTGGCAAAACTACATGCCAAAATACCAACAATAATTAATTGTTTTTTCATTTTTAATAAATTTGATTTACAATAAATCAGGTAAATTTCGTGTACGAATAGAAATTAGTACATAAACTTTTATCCCGAAAGTTTTTAACTCGTGATTAATGGCAGGTCTCCTGACTTGCGTCTTGTAACAAACCTTCCCAACAATAATATTGTCAGTGGCAAAAGAATTAGTTACAAGCTTTATAGCTTACAGTTGCGGGAACAGTTCTGGAGTTTAACCAGATTCCCTTTTAATTTGATGCAAAAAAAAGTTACATCAAAACCAAAATTCGTTGCAAATGTAGTTTTAAAATTGTTAATAGAAAACATTTTTGTAATCTTGTTAAAAATTAATTTTTGATGAAAAATATTACCAAAAAACTTATTTTATTAACCATTGTAGTATTTGTTGTTTCTTGTAAAAAAGAAACTAAAAATATTCCTGAAAAAACACAACAGAAAAGTAGCATTACATATGCAAAAGGCTTTGATATTATAGAAGATAATGGCGTGAAAAAGTTAATTATAAAAACTGCCTACAAAGGTTCTAAAGATATTTCTGAATATACAATCAAGAAGAAAAGAAACAATCTTAATATAGCTAATAATCGTAATGTAATTAAAATACCTATTGATAAAATTGTAGTTACCTCTACAACTCATATTCCAATGGTAGAGTTGTTAAATGAAGAAACTACTATTGTCGGTTTTCCATATGCGAAATATATTTCATCAGAAAAAACTAGAGTTTTAATTGATGAAGGAAAAATCACAGAAATAGGAAAAGAAAATTCTTTAAATACAGAAATATTATTAGATTTACAACCAGAACTAGTAGTTGGTTATAGTGTTTCATCCGCAGATAAATCGCTATCAACCATTAAAAAAGCAGGAATAAATGTAATTTACAATGGCGATTGGTTAGAAGAAACTCCTTTAGGAAGAGCTGAATGGATTAAATTTTTTGGAGTTTTGTTTGATAAAGAAAAAGAAGCAGATAGTATTTTTAAAGTAATCGAAAGCAACTATTTAAATGCAAAACAAATCGCATTTAAATCAACAAAAAAACCTACTGTTTTATCTGGCGCAATTATGAGTAAAGATATTTGGAATTTACCTGCTGGAGAAAGTTTTGTGGCTACTTTTTTAAAAGATGCTAATGTTGATTATTTATGGAAAGATTCCAAAGGAAAAGGAAGTTTATCTTTAAGTTTTGAAAGTGTTTTTGACAAAGGAAAAAATGCAGATTTTTGGATTGCTCCTGGTTATTTCACATCCAAAGAACAGCTTTTAAAAAGTAATAAATTGTATAATGAATTTAGTGCCTTTAAAAATGACAAAATTTATACTCCAACTACTAAAACAGGAAAAACAGGTGGTGTTATTTATTATGAATTGGCACCTACAAGACCAGATTTGATTTTAAAAGATATTATTAAAATTACAAATCCTGACTTGTTACCAAATTACGAACTTACTTTTTTTGAGAAGATGAAATAAAGAAGTCTCCAATATTTCTATTGAAGACTTCTAGAATTGATTGGGGGAAATAAATTTTCGCTCTGATGTTGTAAATTTAATAATAATCACCTAAAATGTAATTTAAAAAGCGGGTAGTTTTTGGGTAGTAATACTCTTAAATTACTGTTAATATTGACTTTTAGCTATTTCTAAAACTTCCTTTCTGCTTTTTATATTTAGTTTCTCATAAATATTTTTAATATGAAATTTTACTGTATTAACAGATATATTTAATTGATTTCCTATTTCCTTATTTGATTTTCCTTCTACAATTAATTGAAAAATTTCATCTTCTCTTACACTTAAAATAGTTTCTAATTTTTCTAAGGCATTTTGTTTTTCTTCTGAAATTTCTTCTGATAAATTTTTAATTTCAATAGAATAAGAAATAATTTCATTTCTCATAAAATGATTATCTTCTTTTAATGTTTTCATTCTGTATAAAACCGCAATTGATAATATAATCATTTCTAAAAATGCACCAACTTTTATATTTGTTGAGTTTGTATCTATAACAGAAACTCCTAAAAATTTTAATACGAAAAAATCTATTCCAGATATTAAAAAAATTACATAAGCAAAAACCAATATTTTAGTGTAAATATTTCTTTTGAATAATAAAACTGCTGAACACCAATAAATAACCAATAAAGAAAACACCAATATATTTAATACAAGTAAATAGTAGTAATTTTTAAAAACCAAATACAAAATTGCTGAAATTATGATGCAAACTCCTACAGAATAACTAAACTTTTTAAGTTTTGGATAAAACATATCTAAAAACAAATAGCTATTCGCGAATTTAGAGGAAACGTATCCTAAAATTACATAATTCAACGTCATTAAAAAATCGTCTATAAAATCTGGAATGTTTAAAAAATTTAGCATTCCGTCCATTATAAATAAACCGAAAGTAATACTCATTAAAAGTAAAGAGTAATAGAGAAAAGCATCGTCTTTAAATAAAAAGAAATAAAACAAATTATACACTATTACTAAAAAAGCAAAACCGTAATAAAAGCTATTTAATAGTAGCTGGTTTTTTTCTTTTAAAATTGATTTCTCTTCTGTATTTAAATCAATAGGTATATAACAATGAAGCGTTGGTTTTACTTGAATATAAACATCATCATCTCTAGAAATTTTATAACTTACATACCTTTGGTTTTTTAATTTTTTTATTTTTTTGCCATTTTGAAATGCGTTGGCAGTATGAATTCTATCATAAGGAATTCTAAAAATATATTTAACATTGATTTTGGATGCTGGAATTTTAAACCAATATGTTGTGTTGGAATGCCTCTCTAAAATTGTTTTATTTAATAAACTGAACTCAGCGTTTTCAATAGTTTCTATACTAAAAACATTGTCTGAGTCTTTAAAATAATAAATTTCTGTTTGCGAAAAAATAGCTCCACACCACAAAAATAATATTATATAAAGTAGTTTCTTATGCATTTAAAATATTTAGAGAATAATATTTAAATATACTGATAAAAAAATTAAGTTGCTTTTTGAAGTTTCTCCAAAGCATTCGCTCTCATATATAAAAATAATGGGAATGTAAATGCAATGGCAATTAAAAAAGTAAGCGGAATTAAAACCCACCAAAACCTAATTTTAAGTTTAATTGATTCAGGAATCATAAACACAAAAAAGGTTAACACAACCACCGTTAAATCTGCACCAAAAGATTTACCCGCAAAATTCACTTGTGCATCTTGCATAAAACCCAAAAAAGTAGGATTTTCTGCAGTTTGAAACCATTGGATATTGTAATACCAAGTATAACAAATACCTAAAACGGATAATGCTAAATAGAGGTGTTTGAGTTTCATGAGGTTTCTTAATTATTTACAACTATTTCCAAACCCAATTTAATTCATTAATATATTTTACACCAAAATCATTTATTATATTTTTAAATCTGTGATTATCATTAATAGAATGCTTTGGAATAATTATGGAAATGTCTGTTTTTAACTTCAAAAAAAAATGTTTTTTTGTTTCAATAAGTTCTTTTATTTCACTTCCACTAATTTTACTTTCAGAAGTAAAATCTTTAGCACTTATATAGCCTTCATTAAAAATGATTTCTACAGACTTATTGATTCTATTTTTATAGTTTTCTTCTACGTGTTTTTTGAAATGATTTTTATAATGCCATTTAGAGTAAATTGGATAAAGTAAAAACCATAATACTGACACTATGGTAAATACCGTAAGAATTATATTATCTTCTTTTACGTAAGCAAAATAGACCCCAATTATTAAATAAAGTATAGGTATAGTTATCCTTGAAAGAAACCTTTTCTTTTTATGAAATTTAGACTTTGAGGAACTGTAAAGTTGATATTCTAAAAAATCAGAATTTGTAAGATGATATGTTATTTTCATTTCGATAATTAAATATCCTTAAAACAACTTCTGTTGTGAATCGTCAGAATTATCTTTTTTCTTCTGAATCGCTTTCTTTAAAAGTGCTTGTTTTTTATCTTCTTTATCAGCATCCTCTAAAACAGGTTTTTCAACAACAGGAACATCAATTAGTTTTTCTTCAACAACCTCTATATCAACCTCAGCTTCTTCTGTAGTTTCCTTTTTTTCCTCTTCTTCAAAAGGCAATGATTCTAATAAATTAACTTGTTTAATTTTTTCTGTAGTTAATTGATTTCCTAAAGCTTTTATTCCTTTAACAGCGATAAATTCCTCAAAATTAACTTCTTCATTCTCTAAACTTCTTTTAGAAAATTGTACCTCTGCAATTGGCCTGTAATCTGTAGCTACAATTTCTAATTGGCTCTTAGGATGATCTGAAATAAATTCTTCTTCCTTTTCTGTAGTTTCAATTAAAAAACGTTTTACATAGTAGCGTTCTTTTTCTCCATCATAATAAATGGCAGAAATTGGTTTGTTTGGTTTCCATTTTTCTAAAACAATCATATCGTCTTCGAAATGCATTGCCAAATCTGGTTTTACAGCTTTTGCTTTACCACTTTGTGTAATGATTAAAAGTTTGTCTTCTGCTCTAAATTCACCTAATAATTCACCTCTATTATCCACATTTAAACGTTGTACTGCATCATCAAACCAAATTTTTCGTGGTTTTAAAGTTGAAACTCCTTCTGATTTAAAATCGACACTTTTTATGGTGTATTTTGTGATGGTATTTCCACGTACACCTCTACCTTTTACAGCTAAATCTGCAAAATCAATGTCCCATTTTAGTTTTTTAATACTGCCAACTGCTCGTAAATTAATAGTAACTACTTCTGCTTCACCATTTGGATTTGCAGAAAAATAATGTACCAAAGAGCCTTTTTTTCCGTTTGTTAAATCATATTCTTTATCACGTGTTACAGATGTTACGTTAAAACGTTTCATGTAAGAAGGTCCTTTTGGACCATCTCTGTACATGTAATTATAGACGGTTCTTTTGTCTTTTTTCTTGAAAACAGCTACGTGAATAATGTCTTTACCCACAAAAGTTTTAGCATCTACTTTTGTAACCATCATTCCACCATCTTTTCTAAAGATAATAATATCATCAATATCCGAACAATCGCACACAAATTCGTCTCTTTTTAAGGTAGTTCCAATAAAACCTTCTGCCCTATTTACATATAATTTTGCGTTGTTCATAGCAACTTTAGATGCTACAATGTCATCAAAAATTCTAATTTCTGTTTTACGTTCTTTACCTTTTCCATAGGTTTCTTTTAAACGCTTAAAATAGTCAATAGCAAAGACAACCAAATTTGCTAGATGCCCTTTTACGACAGCAATTTTATCTTCTAAACTTTCAATAAATTGTTTTGCTTTGTCAATATCAAATTTTGATATTTTTTTGATACGAATTTCTGTTAAACGTACAATATCTTCTTCAGTAATTGCTCGTTTTAAATGTTTAATATGTGGTTGTAATCCCTTATCAATTGCTTCGATTACACCTTCCCAGGTTTCTTCATCTTCAATATCTCTATAGATTCTGTTTTCTATAAAAATACGTTCTAATGATGAAAAATGCCATTGTTCTTCCAGCTCATTTAACTGAATTTCAAGTTCCTTTTTTAGCAATTCTACCGTTAAATCTGTAGAGTGTTTCAACATATCAGAAACTCCAGTAAAAACGGGTGTATTATTTTTAATTGTACAAGCCAAAGGCGAAATTGAAGTTTCACAATTTGTAAAAGCATACAAAGCATCTATACTTTTATCTGGTGAAACATTAGGTGGTAAATGCACCAAAATTTCTACTTCAGCTGCAGTATTGTCTTCAATTTTTTTAATTTTAATTTTACCTTTTTCGTTGGCTTTGATAATGCTATCAATTAAAGATGATGTTGTTGTGCCAAAAGGAATTTCATTAATTACCAACGTTTTTTTGTCTAATTGGGCAATTTTTGCACGAACTCTTACTTTTCCTCCACGTTTACCATCTTTATAATTGGTAAAATCTGCAATTCCACCTGTTAGAAAGTCAGGAACAATTTTAAAACTTCTACCTTTTAAATATTTAATGGAAGCATCTATAAGTTCTATAAAATTATGTGGTAATATTTTTGTTGATAAACCTACAGCAATTCCTTCTGCACCTTGAGCTAATAACAATGGAAATTTTACAGGTAAATCAATAGGTTCTTTTCTACGCCCATCATAAGAGAGTTTCCACTCAGTTGTTTTTGGGTTAAAAACTACATCTAACGCAAATTTAGACAAACGTGCCTCAATATATCTTGATGCTGCAGCTCTATCTCCTGTAAGAATATTTCCCCAATTTCCTTGCATATCAATCAGTAATTCTTTCTGACCTATTTGCACCATTGCATCAGCAATAGAGGCATCTCCATGAGGATGATACTGCATTGTGTGACCTACAATGTTAGCTACTTTATTGTAACGCCCATCATCTAAATCTTTCATAGAATGCATGATTCTACGTTGTACAGGTTTTAAACCATCTTCTAAAGATGGTACTGCTCTTTCTAAAATTACATACGAAGCATAGTCTAAAAACCACTCTTTGTACATTCCTGTAACTTTGGTAATGGTTTCTTCTTGTGGTGAATCTAAATTTTCATTTTGATTCGTTAATTCTTCTTCGTGTTCGTTTTCATTTATTTCTTCACTCATAATCTAAACTTCATCTTCTACGTAATCCAACTCTACTTTTAGGTTGTTTATGATAAATTTTTGTCTGTCTGGTGTGTTTTTTCCCATGTAAAACTGTAACATTTGTTCTATAGACATTTCTTTATCTAACATTACAGGATCTAAACGAATATCATCACCAATAAAATGTACAAATTCGTTTGGTGAAATTTCACCCAAACCTTTAAATCGAGTTATTTCTGGTTTTCCTCTTAATTTTTCTATTGCTTCACGTTTTTCTTCTTCAGAATAGCAATAGAATGTTTCTTTTTTATTTCGAACTCTGAATAAAGGAGTTTCTAAAATATACAAATGTCCTTCTTTTATCAATTCAGGAAAAAACTGCAAGAAAAATGTAATTAATAACAAACGAATGTGCATACCATCTACATCTGCATCTGTAGCAATTACAATATTATTGTATCTTAAATCTTCTAAACCATCTTCAATATTTAAAGCAGCTTGTAAAAGGTTAAACTCTTCATTCTCATAAACGATTTTTTTACTTAACCCATAAGAGTTTAAAGGTTTTCCTTTCAAGCTAAAAACTGCTTGTGTATTTACATTTCTTGACTTTGTGATAGAACCAGAAGCAGAATCTCCCTCTGTGATAAATAAAGTAGTTTCTAAATAATTTTCTTTTTTAATATCGCCTAAATGAATTCTACAATCACGTAATTTTTTGTTGTGCAAACTCGCTTTTTTAGCTCTATCTCTTGCCAGTTTTCGAATTCCAGAAAGTTCTTTTCGTTCTTTTTCTGCTTGTATAATTTTTTTCTGAAGTTTTTCCGCAACTTCAGTGTTTTTATGCAAATAATTATCTAGTTGTGTTTTTACAAAGTCGTTGATGTACGTTCTTACCGTTGGTAAATCTCCACCCATTTCTGTAGAACCTAATTTTGTTTTAGTTTGACTTTCAAAAACAGGTTCCATTACTTTAATTGCAATGGCAGAAATAATGGATTTTCTTACATCTGAAGCTTCAAAGTTTTTACCATAAAATTCACGAATTGTTTTTACGATTGCTTCTCTAAATGCTGCTTGGTGAGTTCCACCTTGTGTGGTGTGTTGTCCGTTTACAAAAGAGTGATATTCCTCAGAATATTGTGTTTTACTATGTGTTAACGCAACCTCAATATCATCGCCTTTTAAATGAATTATTGGATACAACATATCATCTTTATTGTTGTTGTCTTCCAATAAATCTTTCAATCCGTTTTCTGAAAAATATTTTTCTCCGTTAAAAATTATGGTTAAACCTGGGTTTAAATACACATAATTTTTTAGCATTTTTGCTACGTATTCACTTCTGAACTTATAGTTTTTAAAAATTTCTTCATCAGGGATAAATTGAACTTTAGTACCTTTTCTTCTTGAAGTTTCTTCTAAAAACTCTTTATTTTCTAAATTACCTTGACTAAACTCAGCAGAAGCAGATTTTCCTTCTCGTGAAGACTCTACTCTAAAGTATGAAGAAAGTGCGTTTACTGCTTTTGTACCTACTCCGTTTAAACCTACCGATTTTTTGAAGGCTTTTGAATCGTATTTACCTCCAGTATTCATCTTAGAAACTACGTCTACAACTTTTCCTAAAGGAATTCCACGTCCGTAATCTCTTACTGTTACTTTGCTTCCGTGAATAGAAATTTCAATAGTTTTTCCAGCTCCCATTACATATTCATCAATGGAATTGTCTAAAACTTCTTTTACTAAAATATAAATTCCGTCATCTGCAGAAGAGCCATCACCTAATTTACCAATGTACATTCCTGGACGCATTCTAATATGCTCTTTCCAATCTAAAGACCGTATATTATCTTCTGTATATTTTGTTTCTTGACTCATAAAATCGCTTACTACTGTTAGGTTTGAAGTACTCGTAAAAATAGGGTTTAACAAAGAAAAATGAAATGGCTTTAACAATTAGTTATCAACAGGATTTCAACGTTTTTTAAAGGCATAATTATTAATTTTTATTTGTAGAAAAACTGCTACCTTCTAAAAGCTAAACAACCTTAAAATTCACAATAAAAAACAATTTGTTATATTTTTAAACAAAAACAAGTTTATTAAACAATTTGGTTACTTTTGACCAAAATTAAATAACATTATTGTGGAAAACACACAACTTTTAGAATTAGCAAATAAATACGGAAGTCCTTTATACGTTTACGATACAGATAAAATTGAATCGCAATATAATAGATTAACTCAGGCTTTTAGTAGTGTAAAAAACTTAAAATTAAACTATGCTGTAAAAGCATTGTCAAACATAAATATTTTAAAATTCTTTAAAAATTTAGGTGCAGGTTTAGATACGGTTTCTTACCAAGAAGTTCAATTGGGTTTAACAACAGGAATTGATCCAAAAAATATTATTTACACGCCAAATGGAGTTTCATTACAAGAAATTGAAGAAGTTGCTAAATTAGGTGTACAAATAAATATTGATAATCTATCTATTTTAGAGTTATTTGGACAAAAACATCCAGAAATTCCTGTTTGTGTTCGTATCAATCCGCATATTATGGCTGGTGGTAATTCTAAAATTTCTGTAGGTCATATCGACTCTAAATTTGGTATTTCCATTCACCAAGTGCCACATATTAAACGTGTTGTAGAAAATACAGGAATGAACATCAACGGAATTCACATGCACACAGGTTCTGATATTTTAGATATTGACACTTTTTTACGTGCCTCAGAAATTTTATTTGATGTAGCAAAACAATTCAAAAATATTGATTTCATAGATTTTGGAAGTGGATTTAAAGTTCCTTACAAAGAAGGAGATATTTCTACAGATATTGAACAATTGGGTATTCAATTATCAGAGCGATTTAATGAGTTTTGTACAGAATATGGTAAAGAAATTACCTTGATGTTTGAACCAGGAAAGTTTTTGGTTTCAGAAGCTGGTTCTTTTTTAGCAAAAGTAAACGTTGTAAAACAAACAACCTCTACTGTTTTTGCACATGTAGATTCTGGTTTCAATCACCTAGTAAGACCAATGATGTATAATTCCTATCATCATATTACAAATATTTCTAATCCTGATGGAAGAGACAGATATTACTCTGTAGTAGGTTATATTTGTGAAACTGATACATTTGGTTCTAATAGAAGAATTGCAGAAATTTCTGAAGAAGATGTACTTTGCTTTCACAACGCTGGCGCATATTGTTTTTCAATGGCATCTAATTACAACTCACGTTATTTACCTGCAGAAGTAATGGTTGTTAACGGAAAAGATTATTTGATTAGAAAAAGACAAACCATTCAAGATATTTTGCATAACCAAGAAGTTGTAGATTTTGCTCCAAAAAGTAAAGTCAAAAAAGAAAAAGTTACCGCATAAAATCTTAAAAAATAAATTATTTTAGCCACAGAAATACAACGTACAAATTGTATTTCTGTGGTTTTTTTATTCAAATATTTAATTCAATGAAAATTCAACTTTCAACTTTACATGATATTCCAAGAATTATGGAAATTATTAACGATGCAAAATCATTGTTAAAATCAATGAATATAGATCAATGGCAAAATGGATACCCAAATAAAGAACAAGTTGAAAACGACATTAGTAATAAAGAAAGTTATGTTATTTTAAATGAAAATGACACAATTGTGGCTACAACTATGTTTACCACGAGAAAAGAACCTACTTATAAAAAAGTAATTGATGGTAATTGGATACAAGATGAATCTGAGCCTTATGGAGTAATTCATAGATTAGCGATGAGTAAAAATCATAGAGGAAAAGGCATTTCAAAATTTGTTTTTGAGCAATTGCATCAACAGTTAAAAGAAAAAAATATTAGAAGTTTAAAAATTGATACGCATGAAGATAACAAAACCATGCAAGCCTTAATTAAAAAAATGGGGTATCAATATTGTGGTATTATTTATACCAGTTATGGAGCAAAACGTTTGGCTTTTGAAAAGATTATTAATTAATAAAAGAATTTAAAAACTATCTTAGCAACCTCATAAAACCACTTTTATGAGGTTTCCTTTTCTTAGCGTATTATAATTGATAAAAAAATGCAATTACACACTTACATAAAACAACAAACTCAATTATCAGAAAAAGCAATAAAAAATACAATTTTATTATTAAATGAAGACGCTACAATTCCTTTTATTAGTAGATATAGAAAAGAATTGACTGATAATTTAGACGAAGTAGAAATTGGTGAAATTGTAAAATTTAAAGAAGCTTTTGAAACCCTTGAAAAACGTAAAAAAGCAATTTTAAAAGCTTTAGAAGAACAAGATTTTTTAACATCAGAATTAGAAGGAAAAGTAACTAATTCTAAAGATTTAATTGCTTTAGAAGATGTGTATTTACCTTTTAAAAAGAAACGAAAAACCAAAGCAGAAAGCGCACGTTTACAAGGCTTAGAACCTTTAGCTAAAATGATGATGAGTCAGCGTGTAAATGATTTGGAATATACTGCATCAAAATACATAAATAATGATGTTGAAACCATTGAAGAAGCTCTAGAAGGCGCACGTTTTATTATTGCTGAATGGATTAATGAACGAACTGATATTAGAAATAATATTCGTTATCAATTAGAACGTTTTGCGCAAATTTCATCCAAAATAATTAAGACTAAAAAAGATGACACTTCGTCTGCGCTCAGTACAAGTTCCAAAGCACAAAAATTTAAAGATTATTTTGATTGGAGCGAATCATTAAACAGAATTCCATCACACAGATTGTTAGCTATTTTACGAGCTGAAAGCGAAGGTTTTATTCGTGTAAAATTAGAGATAGATAATGAAAGAGCTTTGCAAAAAATGGAAGATAGAATTATTCGTTCCAACAACGAGTGCGCTCATCAAATTCAATTGGCTATTCAAGATGCTTACAAACGATTATTATTCCCTTCTTTATCCAATGAAGCTTTAGCTATTGCTAAAGAAAAAGCAGATGAAGCAGCTATTACTGTTTTTGCTAAAAACTTAAAACAATTGTTATTAGGAGCGCCTTTAGGTGAAAAAAGAGTGCTGGCAATAGATCCTGGTTTTAGATCGGGTTGTAAAGTGGTTTGTTTAAATGAGCAAGGTGATTTGCTTCACAATGAAACTATTTTTCCACACACTCCTCAAAATCAATCTTTTGATGCCATTAAAAAAATCAGTTCTTTAGCTGAGGCTTATCAAATTGAAGCCATTGCTATTGGAAATGGAACAGCTTCTAGAGAAACAGAACAACTTATTAAAAAAGTACAGTTTAAAAATACCATTGATGTTTTTGTGGTAAGTGAAGCTGGTGCTTCTATTTATTCTGCTTCCAAAATTGCTAGAGATGAATTTCCTAATTACGATGTTACAGTTCGTGGAGCAGTTTCTATTGGACGTAGATTGCAAGATCCTTTGGCTGAATTGGTTAAAATTGATGCAAAATCAATTGGTGTTGGACAATATCAGCATGATGTAGATCAAACCAAACTAAAAAAATCTTTGGATACTACAGTTGAAAGTTGTGTAAATACAGTTGGCATAAATATCAATACAGCAAGTGAATCTTTGTTGAGTTATGTTTCTGGAATTGGACCAAAACTAGCAGAAAACATCGTACAATATAGAAACGAAAATGGAGCTTTCAACTCAAGAAATGATATTAAAAAAGTACCAAGATTAGGTGGAAAAGCCTATGAGCAAGCAGCAGGATTTTTACGTATTAAAAATGCAAAAAATCCTTTAGATGATTCTGGAGTACATCCAGAAAGCTATACTATTGTTGATAAAATGGCAAAAGATTTAAAGAGTAAAGTTGATGATTTGATAGGAAATAAAGAAATTCTTCAGAAAATTAATTTACAAAATTATATTTCAGAAAACGTAGGTTTACCAACTTTGAAAGATATTATTAAAGAACTAGAAAAACCAGGAGTTGACCCAAGGCAAAAAGCAAAAGCTTTTGCTTTTGATGCAACTATTAAAACTATCAACGATTTAGAAATAGGTCAGTTATTACCTGGAATTGTAAATAATATCACCAATTTTGGTTGTTTTGTAGATATTGGTATTAAAGAAAGTGGTTTAATTCACGTTTCTAATTTATCAGATACTTTTGTAAAAGACGTCAATACCATTGTGGCTTTACAACAACAAATTGTAGTGAAAGTTTTAGAGGTAGATGTGGTTAGAAAACGAATTCAATTGGCTTTGGTGAAGTAATTTCTAAAAAAACCATAAATATTTCTTTAATTTGAACTTCAAAAAAAACTTATTATGCAAAAAATTAAAAGCTTTTTATTCATATCAATTTTAGCATCATTTTTTTCATGTAGTTCAGAAAAAGATTGTGCAAAAACTATTATTATTCAAAATGAATTTACAATTACTACTACATCTGGTTCCGTTTTTTATCCAGAAATAACCCAGGTTGTAGACTGTAGTTTTCCAGAACCAGATATTGCAGAAACAATTAAGGAACTTCCTAGATTATCTGAATTTTCATATAATGTTTTAGAGTTTGATTTTACACCTGACACAGGTAATAATACGAGTAGATTAAAATATAAAATAGAACTAAATAATACAGGCAATAAAAATATTAAAGGTATTCCATTTATAACTACAAATGCTGATGGTGTTATTGTTTCACAAGCAAATATTGATAATTGTGTTGAATTAAATCCTGACTCTAGTTGTATAATTTCTTATGATAAAGAAGAATCTTTAGATATTGCAATTATTAAAAATATAACATTACAAAATGTCGAATATTTAGTCATTCAATAAAAATAAATGAAAGTCTGTATCGCCGAAAAACCAAGTGTCGCAAGAGAAATTGCTAGTATTTTAGGAGCCAACACAAAACGTGATGGTTTCTACGAAGGTAATGGCTATGCTGTAACCTACACTTTTGGGCATTTATGCACGCTTTTAGAGCCCAAAGATTACAAACCGCATTGGAAAAGTTGGGATTTGAATAACCTACCTATGTTGCCTGAACGTTTTGATACGAAAGTGAATGGAGATTCAGGAATTAAAAAACAATTTAATATTGTAAAAAGTTTGTTCGAAAAAGCAGATGTTATCATAAATTGTGGTGATGCTGGTCAAGAAGGAGAACTCATTCAACGTTGGGTAATTAATCAATGTAATTACAAAGGAGAAGTAAAACGATTATGGATTTCATCACTTACAGAAGAAGCCATAAAAGAAGGCTTTCAAAATTTAGAATCTTCTAAAAAATACGATAACCTTTACTATGCTGGGTATTCTAGAGCTATTGGAGATTGGTTGTTAGGTTTAAATGCAACTCGCTTATATACTGTTAAATTTGGTGGTTATAAACAAGTGTTGTCCATTGGTAGAGTGCAAACTCCTACTCTAGCGATGTTAGTAAATCGTTATAAAGAAATTCAAGATTTTAAACCACAACCTTATTGGGAGCTGCAAACAACTTACAGAAATACACTTTTCAATTATGAAGATGGACGCTTTTTAAAACAAGAAGATGGTCAAGTTTTAGCGGATAAAGTGGCTCAATCTGAATTTGAAATTGTTTCTGTTACCAAAAAGAAAGGAAAAGAATATGCTCCTAAATTATTCGATTTAACGGGTTTACAAGTATATTGTAATAATAAATTTGGGTTTTCTGCAGATGATACTCTAAAAATTGTTCAGAAATTGTATGAAATGAAAGTAGTTACCTATCCAAGAGTAGATACTACTTTTTTACCAAATGATGTATACCCAAAAGTTGCAGGAATTTTATCGAAATTAACCAATTATAGCGAATTAACTCAACCACTTTTAGGAAAGAAAATAAAAAAATCGAAACGTGTTTTTGATGATAAAAAAGTAACAGATCATCATGCTATAATTCCAACAGGAATTCAAGGAAATTTGCAGTACAACCAACAGCAAGTTTATGACATTATTACCAAAAGATTCATCGCTGTTTTTTATCCGGATTCAGATGTTTCTAACACTTCAGTAATGGGTAAAGCTGCTGAAGTACCTTTTAAAACAAATGGAAAAGAAATTTTAACCAAAGGTTGGCGTGTTGTTTTTGAAACAGAAGAAAGTAAGGTGAAAAAAGAATTAAACGCACAAACTACTTTACCATCTTTTGTAAAAGGTGAAAAAGGTTCACATGAACCATCCTTTTTAGAAAAAGAAACCAAACCACCAAGAAATTTTACAGAAGCAAGTTTATTACGCGCCATGGAAACTGCAGGGAAACAAGTGGATGATGATGAAATGCGCGAATTGATGAAAGAAAATGGTATTGGAAGACCATCAACCAGAGCAAGTATTATTGAAACATTATTCCGAAGAAAATACATTAAACGTAAAAAGAAATTAGTTGTACCCACACAAACTGGCATCGACTTAATTGAATTAATTGACAATGAACTTTTAAAGTCTGCAGAATTAACTGGTAGATGGGAAAAGCGTTTAAAAGAAATTGAAAGAGGAGAATTTAATGCAGGAACTTTCATAAATAATATGAAAAAAATGGTGGATGAATTGGTGTATGAAGTTCGTTCTAATAATACAGTAAAAAGACTTTCTTCAAACTCAACAGTCACTTCGAGCGCAGTTGAGAAATCTCCACAAGGTAAAAATGATAAAAAATCTAAAAAACAAGTAGCAGGTAAAACGTGTCCGAAATGTAAAAAAGGAACTTTACTAAAAGGATCTTCTGCTTATGGTTGCTCTGAATACAAAAATAATTGTGATTTAAAAATTCCGTTTGAAATTTACGGAAAAAAAATATCTGAAAATCAACTAATTCGTTTGATTGATAAAGGTTGTACTACAAATTTAAAAGGTTTTAAAACTGATTCTGAAAAAATAGATGGATTGATTCGTTTTGATGAAAATTTTGCATTAAAATTAGAGGCAAAACAAAAACAAAATGCAAAAAAAAGTGAGATTTCTATACAAGGTCGAAATGACAATTCAAATGTTTCTTCGAACGCAGTTGAGAAGTCTTCTGATAAAATAGTTTGTCCAAAATGTAAAAAAGGAACTATTTTAAAAGGAAAAACCGCTTACGGTTGTTCCAATTATAAAAATGGATGTGATTTTTTATTTCCTTTTGCAAAAATTAAAGAAATAGCTAATGGAAAAACCTTAACTAAAGATTTGGTCTTGGAAATTATATCGAAATAACTATTTTTTTAATTACAATTTGTGAAGTTTGGCTTTGGTAAAGTCCAATTTAGTGCATCTTTGCTAAAATTAATACAACCTGAAGCTTTCACTTCATTTCCACTTGTATTTGTAAATACATAGCTTTCGTCTGTTATTTGGTTTACAATCCAAGAAGATAAATTTTGATTAAAGTTTTCACAATCAAAAAACATTTCAGTCATATTTAAAACGTTTGATGTATTCCATGAACTTATATCTTGATTAAAATTATCAGCATCGTAGAACATTTGACCCATATTCTCTACACTACTAACATCCCAAGAACTTATGTTGCCGTTATAATTTGAACTAAAAAAAGTTAAACTCATATCTAAAACATTTGAAGTATCCCAATTATTCAAGTTTTGATTAAAGTCTTTTGTACCTCCAAACATATAAGACATATCAATTACATTAGAAACATCCCAATTGCTTATATCTTGATTAAAATCATTAGCATTAGTAAACATTCTGCTCATATTTGTTACAGCGCTAACGTCCCAAGAACTTATATCTTGGTTAAATGATCTGTCTGACCAGAATAACTCACTCATATCTTTTATACCTGTTGTAACAACTTTAGAAAGATCTTGTAAATTGTTTCTCATTTCAATAATCATTTGCTTGTCAACTAAAGTGTACGTTTCGCCATTTAAAATTCCTTTTGAGCCAACTGCAACGTTTTGTTTTGCTTTTATAGTTATACCATTAGTAGCAACAAAAAAGATATCAGTATTATTTTGATTATCGTCTATTTCATCCTCGCTTGTAGAACAATTTATTAGACAAAATACACCTAGTATAAATATTATTTTTTTCATTTTCATATATTTATAATCTTATTGCTAATCCTACTAAAACTCTATCTACTCCTTCAATTGCGTAATTATATTCTACTTGAATTCCATATTTTGATTCTTTACCAAAAAATACCATTCCTCCAAAGTTTGCATATGAAATGAAATCAAATAAAAATTCACTTGAACTTTCAGTTGCTATTTTTATATCTGAATAGCCAATTTGAAGACCTGCAGATAAAGTAGAATAAAATTTAAATATATCTTCTTCAAACATAAATCCACCTCCTACTTGCAATGGTAAATAAAATAATGAACTTTCATTATTTTCAAATTTAGTAGCAGAGTAACCTACACCTATTTTACCTTGAACAATAAAATTCTTTAAAAAAGTTTCATAAGGCATAATAGAACCACCTTCATAATATATATTTAAAAAATTATCATCTAGCTCAAGATTTTTAATATCTAATGTATGGTAGTCTGATGGAGATAGAGAGTTATTTTTTTCATCTTGTCCAAAGATTGAAAAACTAGTAAGAATTAGTAATGTAAATAAAAATTTAATTTTCATAATTGATTGTTTAAAGTTGAAATTTGATATTATTTAGTACTTAACATGTAGAGTTTAAGATTGAAAATGTTCTCTCTCCTCTAAAAATTTCATTTCCATTGTTGTCTAAATATTTTAAAAAGAAAGGAAATTCTATATATTCAAAATTGTCTTTTGTAATGTTATAAAATGATGGAATTGTTAAATTAAATTCAAAGCCTGAAAGCTCTTTAGTGTCATCATTTGGATCTTGAATTATTCCAATAAATTTGAGACTACCATCCTCGTAAACGTCTTCTGTAAATAAACCATTATCATATCTAATAATAACTCTATTGCTCTCTAAAGTTTCTAAACCTGTTTGAAATCCTTCTTGAGGATGTTTTGGCAAATAAATTTTTATGGTTGCAGTTGTAAAAATATTAGATGGAAGTTCTGCTTGACATACAAAACAATCAAAATTTACATTCGTAGAACCTTCAATTTCTGTAGTGAAAAAACTTATATTGTTTATATTATGCTGTCCTCCATAAAATTTTCTTTCCCAAGGAGTAAGCACTTCTGAATCTACTATTTCTTCTTCTGTACTTTCACATGAGCTAAAGGAAAATGCAATAACAAATAAGTATACAAAAGGTTTAAAAATAGTATTCATAATCATTTAAATTAAAAATTTAGCACAAAATTAGAACATCATTTTCAATAAAAAATCATACTTTAGTGTTAGATTTTTCATGAAAAAAAGGATTTTATTTTTTTTAGTTTTATTGCCTCTTTTAGTCTTTTCCCAACAAAAAAAGACTGAATATCTTATTCATAAAAATGCTTACTACTTAGATAATTCTCAGGATATTGATGATTTTAATCAGATATATAGCTACTATAAAAATGGAGCGTTTATCAAACCTATTGGGAATGACATTTATGATAATATAGATAAAAACAAAAGTAAATGGTTGCTAATAAAATTACCCAAACAGTTAAAGGAAGATTCTTATTTTACAATTTGGCATCAATATTTTAAAAGCGTAGAAGTTTATCAGATAAAAAATGATACTGTTCTCAAATTACACTGTATTGATAATTTACAGAATTTTAGTCATAAAGCAATAAATTTTAGACTGCCAACTTGGAAAATTGAAAAAGGAAATAATATTGAATTAATCATAAAAATAGAGAATAGCATTTCGCTTTTTACAAAAAAATTTCTGCTTCTTAACGAAAATGAGTTTTTAGAATTCGTTCAAAAAGACGGTTACTTTACCATTTTCTTGCTAACTTTTTTTATTATTTTACTTTTAGTGAATCTATTGTTGTTTTTAGACCAAAAAAGATGGAGTTTTATTGCTTATGGTTTTTTTCTAATTTTTACTTTTCTAGATTTATTTGCCTATAAAGGTTTGGGTGTAAAATATCTTTGGGGGGATTCTCTTTTTTTAATTGTGAATTTAAAAACAATGTTTCAGCTACTTGGATTTTCTTTTTTAATTCTCTTTCAGCTATCATTTTATGGAAAAAAAAGAATTCCAAAATTCTTTAATGGTTTTTTAAAGTTTTTCATCGGAATAAATTCTCTTTTACTATTGTTATTCTTGTCAAAAATTTATCACTCAAACTTTTCGAACATAAAAAGTATTTCTTGGGTTGTTTTGCAACTAGAGATTATTTTTATGATCGTTTTTCATGTTTATTTGGCTTTTAAAAATAAAATCCCAAAATATCTTGCTGTAGGTTTTACAATACCTTTATTTTTCTATCAAATTAGAACTTTATACAATCCAGAAGCAGACATATCAATACTTACAGGTTTACTTTTAGATAACGCACAATACATTGCTACTGCATTAGAACTGGTTTTTATTACTTATTTTATCATATCTGAAATACTTCAAGAAAAACGTATGGCATCTATTTTAAAACAAGAGAACTTAGCTCTAAAAAACTCATTTCAAGACAATCTTTTGCAATTGCAACTTAAAGAGAGAAATCAATTAATAAACGCTGTTCACGATAGTTTTGGAGGTAATATTGAAGCTTTAAAAATTAACCTTTTAGGTAATATTCATCAAAAAAAATCTGAAATAGAAAAAATTGTAAATTCCTTTTATAAAGAATATCGTTTCTTATTAAATACCATTTTTACTCCAAAAATAAACGTGGAAAATCTTATTGAGAATTTAAATGACTTATGCTTAAAGTTAAATACTTTATCAAAGATTGATATTCAAACTCATTTTCATTTGAATGATACTTTTTTAAAACAAGAGGATACTTATCATATTTACCTTATATTTTCCGAACTATTAACAAACGGAATTAAATATTCTAAAGCATCACATATTTTAGTTAGAATGGTTACAGAAAATCAATTTATTATATTAAAATATATAGATAATGGTATTGGTTTTGATACTACATTTATTCCAAAAAATGGTTTTGGTTTGCATAATATCAAAGAGAGAGTTGCTTTATTAAATGGTACTACTAAAATTGAATCATCCAAAAACAATGGTGTAACTATAACAATGAAAATCCCTAAAAATGAAACAAATAAAAATAGTAATAGCTGATGATAGTCGGTTTTTTGTAGATGCTTTAGCAAATCATTTTTCGGATAATAAAAAAATAGATGTTGTTGCTACTTTTATTGATTTAAATGAATTAATTAAATACACCAATAATGCTATTTTTGATGTGCTGGTTTTAGATATCAATTTTAAAGGAGTAAATTCATTAGATTATATTGATAAAATTAGACCAGAAAAGAAGAGCTTTAAAATTATAAGCTTAACTTCTTTAAATAATAGTTTTATGAAAAGAGAATCTTTAAAAAAACAGGTAGATGTGTTTGTTGGTAAAGATAGCGACATTGAAAAGTTCGAAGAGATAATTGTAAATAGTTTATCTGCTAATAACCAAAAAAAAGAAATTAAAACTAAAATTCACTTTGATAAAATAGATTTTACAGATAGAAAAATAGAGATTTTAAAAGCACTATATAAACACTCTGATAAAACTTCAGAACAAATTGCTGAAATACTTAACATCACAGAAAATTCATTAAAATCTCATAAAAGGCAACTGTTTGAAATGACAAACACTCAAAACACAACAGATTTAGTAAAATATGGTATACAAAAAGGATTGATAATTTAAAATAACTTATTTATCAATTATATGTTTAATGTAAAAACGCTCCACTTTTTCTCTTGCCCAAGGTGTAGTTCGTAAAAATTTTAAACTCGATTTGTATGTTGGGTTGTTTTTAAAAGCTTTTATATTTAAAGTATCTCCTAACTCTTCCCATCCATATTCTTTAAAAAGTTCTTCTAAAATTGTTGCTAACTTTATTCCATGCATTGGATTGTTGGGTTGTTTTTCACTCACGTTATTTGGTATTTGCTATTAATAAAATTTTATCAGAACTAATAATAACTTCTTTTTCGGGTTTATTAGCTAGTATTTTCATACAGCTGGCAATTTTTTCTGGGTGTATCATTCTGTATTTTTTTAAAGCACCAACAAATAATGGATTTAAAATACTCATTATTATTTTCCCTATTTTTTCTCCAATTCTTTTTTCATCACGATTACCGCCAATTAAAGAAGGTCTTAAAATAAATGTATTTTTAATTTTTAGTTGTAAAACATCGCGCTCCATTTCTCCTTTCGTTCTATTATAAAAAACACTACTATCTGGATTTGCTCCCATTGATGACATTACCACAAATGTTTCAATACCATTTTGTTTAGAAAGTTTTGCTGCTGTTACTGGAATTCCGTAATCTATTTTCTTATACTTTTCTTTATCTTTCGTTTTAGAAGCTGTGGTTCCAATACAACAATAAACTTCATCTCCAGTAAAATCTTTTGAATGATTTTCCAATTGTAATAAATCAACAATAAATTCTTGTATTTTTTCTGATGCAACTTCTACAGAACTTCTTGAAAAAAGTTTAATTGTTGAGTACCTTTTATCTGCTAATAATTTTTCTAAAAGAATACCTCCTGTTAAGCCTGTTGCTCCTAAAATGATTGCAGTTTTACTCATTATTAATCTAAATCTGGTAAAATAAATTCATTTAAAACAGATTTCTTTTTCATCATTTTTTCAATTTCATCTGATTTTCTTGGAGCTTCCCCAGATAAATTAACAGGCCCATTGTTGGTAATTAAAATATCGTCTTCAATTCTAACTGCTATTCCCCAGTATTTTTTGTCACAATTACTTCCTTCAGGAATATAAATTCCAGGTTCTACAGTAATTACAGAATTTTCTACAAAAGTACCATAGGTTCCTGCATCATGAACGTCTAATCCAATATAATGTGTAACTCCATGAGGTAAATAATTATGTTTTTCATCTACAGATTTTATGATTCCTAATTTTACCAAACCTTCATTAATCACTTTTCTACAGGCCATATTTGGAGCACCAAAACTGTTGCCCACTTTACTCTCGGCAATACCAGCTTCTTGTGCTGCATATACAATATCATAAATTTCTTTTTGTTCTTTTGTAAATTTTCCACTTGCAGGTATTGTGCGTGTTACATCTGCAGTGTAACCTCTATATTCTGCTCCTAAATCCATTAAAACCAAATCATTACCAACTTTGGTTTTATTATTTTCAATGTAATGTAAAATACAACCATTGTTTCCTGCACCTACAATTGATGGATATCCTTCATATTCTGCACCATATTTTTTGTAAACAAATTCATGAATTCCTTGTAATTCAGTTTCAGACATATGTGGTTTCATGGCTTTCATTACCTCAATTTGTCCAACTGCAGAAATACGAACTGCTTTGGTTAAAAGTTTTAGTTCTTCTGCTGTTTTAACTTCTCTTAACGCAGCTAAATTATTAGATAAAAAACTAACGTCTATATTAGTTTTTGATGCTAATTTTAAGGTTATTTTTTGTTTAAGTTCTTTTTTTAATTTATCAGTTGTAGCATCTTTATATTGCATTAAATCTTCATCATTTTTTAATGAAGGGTCATAAGCCAAAGCTCTACCAATTATTTGCGCAACATTGGCACTGTTTTCTATTGGTGTAACTTTAATAAACTCATAAATTTGCTTTTTTATTGATGATAAAAAATTCTTTGGATTATAGTTCGCTTTCTCTTTAAAAGATTTTACCAAATCATAAATTTCTGCGGTTTCTCTTTCTGAGTTTCTGTAATCGTCATTAAACTTTTCTATAAAAACTCTATCAAATTTTGTAAAATCTACTTTTGAGTCTACAAAGTCTTGTCCGTTAAAAGCCACTTTAAAACCTAAGTTCTTCTTTGCTCCTTCAATTCCTAAACGCTTTCCATTCCATTGTTCTGCTCTTTCATCTTTCTCTTGAACATATAATATTTCATTATAAGAAATACCATTTTCATCAGTTTGATTATCAGAAAATAATACCAAAACTCCATTTGGCTCTCTGTAGCCTGTTAAATAGTAAAAATTTGGATCCTGATGAAACACATAATCTACATCATTCGCTCTATTTCTTAGAGGGTTTGCAAATACTACAGCCACAGAATTTGGTGGCATTTTAGCCCTTAAAGCATCTCTTCTGCTCTTATGAAATTCTTTTGATAAAAAATCTGTAGGTGTTTGTGAAAATCCACTGAAAGTAATTGTCAGTAAAAAAACACATAAAAAATTAAAATTCTTCATTTTAAAAAAGATTAATGGTTGTTTTTTCAAATGTAGTATTAATTATTTTTTCCATAGAAACATTAACAAAAAATTAGTGATTGATTATTGAGCATTTTTCAATATTTTAGCTGAAATTTTAAGAAATCGATTGATGAAAAATATAGCACTTAACTCTATTCACGAAAAACTTGGAGCAAAAATGGTACCTTTTGCTGGTTTTAATATGCCTGTACAATATGAAGGTGTTACAGCAGAACATTTAACTGTAAGAGAAGCTGTAGGAGTTTTTGATGTAAGTCATATGGGTGAGTTTTTAGTTTCTGGAAAAAATGCACTAGATTTAATTCAGAAAGTAACTTCAAATGATGCCTCTAAACTACAAATTGGTGATGCACAATACAGCTGTTTTCCAAATACTGAAAATGGAATTGTAGATGATTTAATTTGTTATAGAATTAAAGAAGACACATATTTATTAGTAGTGAATGCTTCTAATATTGAAAAAGATTGGAATTGGATTTCTTCTTATAACGAAGAATTTAATGCAGATTTAAAAGATTTATCTGATGATTATTCTCTATTAGCAATACAAGGTCCAAAAGCAATTGATGCAATGCAACCTTTGTCTTCTTTAGATTTAGCAGACATTTCTTTTTACAAATTTAAAGTTGGTGATTTTGCTGGAATAGAAAACGTAATTATTTCTGCAACTGGTTATACTGGTTCTGGTGGATTTGAAATTTATTGTAAAAATGCTGAAGTAGAACAAATCTGGAACAAAGTTTTTGAAGCAGGCGCAGATTATGGAATTAAACCAATTGGTTTGGCTGCAAGAGATACTTTACGTTTAGAAATGGGCTATTGTTTGTATGGAAATGATATTGACGATACAACTTCACCAATTGAAGCTGGTTTAAGTTGGATTACCAAGTTTACCAAAGATTTTGTTAATCATGAAGCTTTAGCGAAAGAAAAAGAACACAAACCAGAAAGACGTTTGGTGGCTTTTGAATTAGACGAAAGAGGTATTCCAAGACAAGGTTACGATATTGTAGATGGAAATGGAAACGTGATTGGAAACGTAACATCAGGAACTATGAGCCCTTGTTTACAAAAAGGAATTGGAATGGGGTATGTACCAACGCTTTTTGCAAAATCGGGTACACAAATACATATTCAGGTTCGTAAAAAAGCAATTCCTGCAACGATTGTTAAGTTGCCTTTTTATAAAGGATAAAAACTAAAAAAAACAAAAACAGATTATATTTTATAATCTGTTTTTTTTTTTGAATAAAATATAAATTAACAAGTATTGGATTCATTAACTCAAATTGTTTTAGGAGCTGCAGTTGGTGAAGCTGTTTTAGGAAGAAAAATAGGAAATAAGGCCATGTTATATGGCGCTATTGCTGGCACTATTCCAGATTTAGATGTTGTTGCTTCTTACTTTACAGATACTGTTACTGCTTTAGAAATTCATAGAGGTTTTACTCATTCTATCTTATTTTCAGTACTCTTTGCTCCTCTTTTTGCTTTTATAGTTACAAAATACGAAAAATATAAAAACTTTAAAAATTGGACATTATTGTTCTTTTTAGCTTTTGTAACACATCCAATTTTAGACGCGCAAACTACTTGGGGTACAAAATTATTTTGGCCTTTAGATATTCGTTTAGCTTTTAAAAATGTGTTTGTGATAGATCCTTTATACACATTTCCTTTTTTAGGTTTTTTAGTTTTAGCACTACTTCAAAAAAAGGAAGCGAAAAAAAGACGTTTGTACAATAATTTAGGGTTGATAATCAGTTGTTCTTATTTAGTAATCACTTTAATTTTGAAAGGAATTTCTTATCAAAAATTCACCAAAGAACTTGCTTCTCAAAACATTATATATAAAAATATTGAAACAAAACCAGCTCCTTTAAACACTATTTTGTGGACAGCAAATATCGAAACCGAAGATGCCTTTTTAATTGGATATGCTTCATTTTTTGATGAAAATCCAATTCAGTTTTCTAAATATCTAAAAAATCATCATTTATTAGGAGAATTAAAAAACCATCCTAAAATGAAAAGAATGATTGCCATTTCTAAAAATTGGTATACCATTAACAAAATAAATAATACGCTTTATTTTAACGATTTACGTTTTGGTACATTAAGTATAAAACCAAATGCCAATAATTTTGTTTTCAAATACAAAATTAATATCGATGAAAATGGAACTCCGTTTTTTATTGAAGAACCTAAAGAAAAGCGTAATGCTAAAAAATTGCTATTTGATTTATGGAAAAGAATAAAAGGCAATTAATAGGGTTGCAATTTGCTTTATTGAGTTAATATTTTAATTATTTGAGATAATTGAAAATTGAGATTCCTAGTTTCTTTGTAAAAAAGAAAAATATGAAAATTTTTACATCGCTATTAACCTTTCTTTTACTATCACAAATTTCATTTGGACAACAAAACACGTCTCCTTATGAGTGGAAATGGAAAAGAGATGGAATATGGACAGGTGCAGCTTTTGCGGCAAGTGCAGGTGGTTTGCTTATAATATCTAATAAAGATTCTTATTCAGATGAAGATTTGGCTCAAATTAGAAGTGAAATTGATGAAATTAATTTTATGGATAGATGGGTTGCCGGAAATTATTCTGAAAACGCCAATAAAATAAGTGACATTCCTTTTGCACTATCTTTTGCAGCACCTTTTGCATTATTATTAGACAAAAAAACACGCAATCATTCTGGACAATTATTTGGAATTTACATAGAAAGTTTGGCAACAACATCTGCATTATTTACAATAACAGCAGGTTTATCTAACAGAAGTAGACCTTACACTTATGGAACAGATGCTCCTTTAGAACAACGAAAAAGCATTACAGCTACCAGATCATTTTATTCGGGACATGTAGCTGCTACTGCAACTGCAACTTTTTTTGCAGCAAAAGTATATCAAGATTTTAATCCAGATTCACCCGTAATTCCATACATTTATGCAGGAGCTGCAATTTTACCAGCTGCTGTTGGTTATTATAGAATGCAAGCTGGTCAGCATTTTTTAACTGATGTTATGTTAGGCTACACTTTAGGTGCTTTGGCGGGTTATTATATTCCTGAATTGCATAAAAAAAAGAACCAGTCTTTATCTTTCCAACCAATTATGGACCAAAATTTTTATGGTGAAAATTACCAAGCAATTAGTTTAACATATCAATTTTAAAAATATCAAATAAAAAATCCAACGAATTACTTCATTGGATTTTTTAGTATTTGTCAAAAAAAAAGTTAGTAAAAACTTATTTGAGTAATAATAAATTATACATTAAAACGGAAATGCATTACATCACCATCTTTTACAATGTATTCTTTACCCTCTACTCTCATTTTACCAGCTTCTTTCACTTTTGTTTCTGAACCGTAAGTTACGTAATCTTCATAAGAAATAGTTTCTGCTCTAATAAAACCTTTTTCAAAATCTGTATGAATTACTCCTGCAGCTTGAGGTGCAGTTGCTCCAATAGGAATTGTCCAAGCTCTTACTTCTTTTACACCTGCTGTAAAATAAGTTTGTAAGTTTAATAACTTGTATGCAGAACGTACCAAACGTGAAACACCAGCTTCTTCTAAACCAATGTCTGCTAAAAACATTTGACGTTCTTCATAATCATCTAATTCTGTAATATCTGCTTCTGTACCAACTGCCAATACAATAACTTCTGCATTTTCATCTTTTACAGCTTCTTTTACTTTATCTACATAATCATTTCCTGAAACAGCAGAATTTTCATCTACATTACAAACGTATAATACTGGTTTTGCAGTAATAAATTGTAAAGATTGTACAAACTCTATTTCTTTTTCAGAAAACTCTAAAGTTCTTACAGATTGTCCTTTCAACAAAGTTTCTTCAATTTTTAATAAAACAACCAATTCTGCTTGTGCTTCTTTGTTTCCTGTTTTTGCAGTTCTTTTTACTCTTTCAAGTCTTTTTTGAACCGTTTCTAAATCTTTTAATTGTAACTCAATATCAATTGTTTCTTTATCTCTAACAGGATCAATAGAACTATCAACATGAATAATATTATCGTTATCAAAACATCTTACCACGTGTAAAATAGCATCTGTTTCACGAATATTTGCTAAAAACTGATTTCCTAAACCTTCTCCTTTGCTAGCCCCTTTTACCAAACCTGCAATATCTACAATTTCAACAGTAGCTGGTATTACTCTTTCTGGATTTACCAATTCTTCTAATTTCTCAATACGTTTATCTGGCACATTTACAACTCCTAAGTTTGGTTCTATCGTACAAAAAGGAAAGTTTGCACTTTGTGCTTTTGCATTTGACAAACAATTAAATAAAGTTGATTTTCCTACATTTGGTAATCCTACAATTCCGGCTTTCATTGATGTTGTTTTTAAATAGAAAGAGAAGAGTTAACATAATTTTGGTTAATCTTTTCTAAAATTTTCAGAATGCAAAGATAATACTTTGTTAAATTTAAATGTGTTTTATTTAGGAATAAAAATTAAGATTACTTTACCAAAAAATTAAAATATATGAATAAAAAACTACTTATTATTTACGGTTTCTTTTTAGGATGTATTGCATCGTTTTCGCAAACAATTTCTGGTAAAGTAATAAACGAAAACTCTTTACAACCAATGGAAAATGTATCTATAGCAACGAATTTAAAAACAGGAACTACTACTGATAAATTTGGACGTTTTAGTTTGAATTTAAAAGATGTAAAAACTGTAACTTTTTCATTTTTAGGATTTTCAAGCAAAACAATACCTATTGATGATTTCAAAAAACTAAATTATATCATAGAATTGACTGAAATAGTAAATCAACTAAATGAAATTCAATTAAATATTGCCAAAATATCTTTAGACTCTTTACTCTCAAAAACAACAGCAAGTATGAAAAACAACTACTTGTATGAGTCTGTAAAACAAGAGATGTATGCTATTGATACACAAAAAATGGATTTCAAAAAATTAGAATTAGCGTTAAAATCTAGTTCAATTTTAAGTAAAAAAAATAAAAAATTAGCAGAACAAGAACTTAAAGAGTTTTCAGAAAATATTCAGCAAAAAAAACCAGAATTTGTAACTGAGTTTAAGGCAAAAACAATGTCTAAAGAAATTTATGAGCCGAAACTTAAAAAAACACTCACTTTTTACAAAACTGATACCATACAAGGTTTTAAAAAAGCGGATGTTGGAAATGGTCTTACTATAAAAAATGTGACTAACAAATTACAAAATATTGTTTTGAAACATTTAAGTAATGATAAAACTTATAAAGTAAAATCTGGTTGGTTTAAAGTTGAAGATTCTCTATCGTTTAAAAAGGTTTTAAAAACAAATGATTCGCTTGAAAATAGCAATAATTTTAGCAACATAAAAGTTTCCAACTACTTAATGAGCATAAAAAAAGAAAGTGTATTTTTTAATAAAAAAAATGAGTTCAATTTTTTTGACAGAAAATACTACAATCACAAATTAGAAAAAAACGAAGTTTTAGGAACTGCTAAGTATTACGTTATTTCATTTGAACCAAGGAAATCTAAAGCAAAATATACTGGAAAAATACATATTGATCCTTTTGATTTTTCCATTAAAAAAATAGCTTATCAATTTGCTGATGGCAAAAGAGGAGATCATATAAATTTAAGGTTATTGTTAGGTGTAAAGTTTTCAGAAAACAAAAATGAAGTTACTTTATTTTATGAAACAAATGAATTCGGAAAAATTTATCCTTCGTATTATTATGAAACAAAAACAAGTTACGCCTACGTAAACAGACCTATAAAATTTATAGAAAATACAGAAGAAAAAGAGAAAGTAAAATTTAATATAAAGGTAGAAGTAAATGTTTCTGAAACTACAG
The DNA here is from genome assembly GCF_005885675.1 of Polaribacter aestuariivivens. Taxonomy (GTDB): domain Bacteria; phylum Bacteroidota; class Bacteroidia; order Flavobacteriales; family Flavobacteriaceae; genus Polaribacter; species Polaribacter aestuariivivens. The sequence goes on along the minus strand of NZ_VANR01000002.1, from coordinate 119,829 downwards.
AAGTACTTTTAAATGAACCTTTAAATATTAAAAGTTCAGAAATAAAACCTTTTAAAAAAGAAGATTTTAAGAAACGAACTACTTACATGTCTAAAGAAGAGTATGAAAATTCTTCATGGAAAAACAGAGCTATCATAAAACAATATTTACAAAAGTATTCACCAAAAAAAATCCCGAATTAACCTCGGGATTTTTTCATTCTATATAAAAGTATAAACTATATTCTCTTAATTCTTAAAATAAAAATATTAATCGTTATGCATAAATTTTTGTTTCGCTAACAACTCTTCTTCAGTTTCTACATTATCGTCATCTGGCACACAACAATCTACAGGACAAACTGCAGCACATTGTGGCTCTTCATGGAAACCTTTACATTCTGTACATTTGTCTGCAACAATGTAATAAATTTCGTCGGAAATTGGTTCTTGGTCTTCATCTGCATTTGCAGACTTACCATTTGGTAAAACTACATTTCCACTTAAATCTGTTCCATCTGAATATTTCCAATCGTCTGCACCTTCGTAAATTGCTGTGTTAGGACATTCTGGTTCACAAGCCCCACAATTTATACATTCATCTGTTATTATAATTGCCATAATTTTCTTTTCTAATTTGTACCTTTGCAATTGCAAAAATAACTCCAAAATTAGTTACAACCAAAATAAATGGATAGTATTCAAAATAGAATTGCTGCTTTTGCCAAATTAGGCGCTTTTTTAAGTCAGTTTTCGCAAGAAAAAGTAGTTAAAAAGGAAAATATAGCACACAACGATTTATTTTTTGATGGCTTTAAACATCAATTAAAAATTGCAAAAGAAAACAATTCTTGGTTTACAACCGAAAATTTATTGTTTTCTTTAGAAAGTTGGTCTAAAGCTTTAACCAAAAGCAATTTAGAAAAATGGATTTTTGATAATAATATCAAAGTTGAAACTCCAAAAACAGTTGCAATTGTAATGGCTGGTAATATTCCTTTGGTTGGTTTTCATGATTTTTTGTCGGTTTTAATATCAGGTCATTCCGTTTTAGTGAAACAATCTTCTGGCGATAAACATTTATTACCTTTTTTAGCAAAGTATTTAGAATATGTTGAACAAGAATTCAAAGGAAAAATCACTTTTACAGAAGAAAAGTTAGAAAATTTTGATGCAGTAATTGCAACTGGAAGCGATAATACAGCACGTTATTTCGAATATTATTTCAAAAACAAGCCAAATATTATTAGAAAAAGTAGAAATTCTGTAGCTGTTTTAAAAGGAAATGAAACTGAAGAAGATTTACAGAAATTAGCAGATGATGTTTTTACCTATTTCGGTTTGGGTTGTAGATCTGTTTCCAAAATTTATGTTCCAAAAGAGTACGATTTCAATAACTTTTTTAATGGAATGTATGTAAAAAAAGACATGATTAACAACGCAAAATACGCCAATAATTACGATTACAATAAGGCTGTGTATTTAATGAGCGAGTTCGATTTGTTAGAAAATGGTTTTTTAATAATAAAGGAAGATGAGAGTTACTCCTCTCCTATTGCCACTGTTTTTTATGAATATTATGATAATGAAATCGACCTAAAAATAAAATTACATGAAGATAGAGATAAGATACAATGTGTTGTTGCCAAAGAGTTTATAGAAAATGAAGTTGCTTTTGGCGAAACTCAAAATCCTGCATTGTGGGATTATGCAGATGGAGTGAATACATTGGAATTTTTATCGAAAATATAAAAATGGTTTTTTGTTGATGGTTGATAGTTTTTGGAATTTTTATTACTAAAACTTTGAAACTTTGAAACTTTGAAACTTTGAAAACTTAAGAAATGAAAAAACATAATTTTAGTGCAGGACCTTGTATTTTGCCTCAAGAAGTTTTGCAAAAAGCATCTGAAGCAATTTTAAATTTTAATGATGATAATTTATCGTTAATAGAAATTTCTCACAGAAGCAAACCTTTTGTAGAAGTAATAGAAAAAGCCAGAAGTTTGGCTTTAGAGTTGTTAGGGTTAGAGAATAAAGGCTATAAAGCATTATTTTTACAAGGTGGTGCAAGTATGGAGTTTTTAATGGTTGCCTACAATTTACTAAACAAAAAAGCAGCATATTTAAATACAGGAACTTGGGCAGATAAAGCCATTAAAGAAGCAAAAGCATTTGGAGAAGTTGTAGAAGTTGGTTCTTCTAAAGATAAAGGCTTCTCTTACATACCTAAAGGATATTCAATTCCTGAAGATGCAGATTATTTTCACTGTACAAGTAACAATACAGTTGCAGGAACACAAATGAAAGAGTTTCCTGAAACAAATATTCCTTTGGTTTGCGACATGAGTTCAGATATTTTTTCTCGTCAGTTAAATTTCGAAAAATTCGATTTAATTTATGCGGGTGCACAAAAAAATATGGGTCCTGCAGGTGCAACTTTAGTTGTTATTAAAGAAGAAATTTTGGGAAAAGTAGAAAGACACATTCCTTCTATGTTAAATTATCAAGTTCATATCGATAAAGACAGTATGTTTAACACACCTTCTGTTTTTGCTGTGTATGTTTCTATGTTAACCTTACAATGGTTGAAAGATTTAGGAGGAATTCCTTTTATTGAAGAAGTAAACAACAAAAAAGCTTCTCTTTTATATGCTGAAATTGATAGAAATCCGCTTTTTAAAGGAATAGTTGCAAAAGAAGACAGAAGTATTATGAATGCTACTTTTACATTAACGGATGAATCTTTAAAGGAAAAATTTGACAAAATGTGGAAAGAAGCTGGAATTAATGGATTAAATGGACATAGAAGTGTTGGTGGTTACAGAGCAAGCATGTACAATGCATTGCCATTATATAGTGTACAGGCTTTGGTAGATGTGATGCAAGCCTTGGAAAAAGAGGTTTAAGGTTAAAAATTTAATATTCAAAATTTTGAGTATTAATAAAAACCTTGAACTATGAACATTAAATTTTGAACTTATTAGGATGAAAATATTAGCAAACGACGGATTATCAAAAAGTGGTATTGACGCTTTAGAAAAAGAAGGTTTTGAGGTTTTAAACACAAAAGTAGCTCAAAATCAACTAGAAAATTATATAAACGAACATAATATAGATGCACTTATAGTAAAAAGTTTAACGGAAGTTCGTGACGATTTAATTGATGAATGTCCGTCTTTAAAACTCATCGCTTTTGCTGGTGTAGGTATGGATACTATTGATGTAGATTATGCTATTGAAAAAGGATTGCACGTAATTAATGCACCAGAAGCATCTACAATTTCTGTAGCAGAAATGGTTTTTGCACATCTTTTTGGAATGGCAAGATTTCTTCATTCTGCAAACAGAGAAATGCCTTTAGAAGGAGATTCTAGATTTAGAGAATTGAAAAAAACATATTCTAACGGAACAGAATTACGTGGTAAAAAATTGGGAATTATTGGTTTTGGAAGTATTGGACAAGAAGTAGCGAAAATTGCCATCGGAATTGGTATGGAAGTAATTGCCATGGACGAAAATATAGACTCTGAAAGCATTACCTTAGATTTTTTCAATGGACAAAAAATCAATTTTAATATTGAAATGAGTTCGAAGGAAGAATTACTAAAAGATGCAGATTTTATTACCATTAACGTTCCAGATCAAGATAGTTATGTAATTGATACCAAAGAAATTGAAGAAATGAAAGATGGTGTTGGTATTATAAACACATCAAGAGGAGGAAATTTAAATGAAGTCGCTTTGGTAAATGCGATAAAAGACGGTAAAGTACAATTCGCTGGTTTAGACGTTTTTGAAAGTGAACCAACTCCAGAAATTCAATTACTTATGAATCCAGATTTATCTTTATCTCCACATATTGGAGCTGGAACTTTAGAAGCAGAAGAAAGAGTTGGAATAGAAATTGCAAATCAAATTATAAAACTTTTAAAATAATTTGGCAGTTGTAAAACCTTTTAAAGCAGTAAGAGCTACAAGAGATAAAGTCGCTATGGTTTCTTCCAAATCGTACGAAATTTATACTCCAGAAATGCTATATTCTAAATTAGCCTTTAATCCGTATACATTTTTACACGTAATTAATCCTGGTTATAAATATCATAAACAAGATATTACACAAGAATTACGCTTTAAATTAGTGCATAACAGGTATTTAGAATTTAAAGAAAATAACGTTTTTCAAAAAGATGAAATTCCTGCTTTTTACATTTATGAAAAAATAACTCCTAATGATACTTTTTGTGGAATTATTTCTGCTGTTTCAGTAGAAGATTATCATAATAACGTAATAAAAAAGCACGAAGGAACACTTAAGAAAAGAGAATTATTATTTGAAAATTACCTAAAAAACACAGGTTTTAATGCAGAACCTGTATTATTAACATATCCTGATAATGATGTAATTACATCAATTATTAAAAAATACAAACAACAAAGAGCTGAATACGAATTTTCTACAACTGATAAAGATTTGCATTTATTATGGGTTGTAAATAATGCTAACGATATTAAAAAAATAACAGCAGCTTTTAAAGAAGTGGAAACTTTATACATTGCAGATGGGCATCACAGATCTACATCATCTTGTTTGTTGGCACAAAGATTGGCGAAGGAAAATCCAAATCATACAGGTGAAGAAGATTATAACTTTTTTATGAGTTATTTACTGCCAGAAAGTGAGTTGAAAATCTACGAATTCAATCGATTTATAAGAGATTTAAATGGTTTAACTTCAGATGAATTTCTAATTGAATTAGACACCTATTTCAGAATTGAAAATCGAAAACAAGAATTGTATAAACCGAAAGAAAAACATCATTTTAGCATGTATTTAAACGGTGAATTTTACGCGTTATATTTAAGAAAATCTATGTATAAGTTTACAGATGCTTTAAGTAAACTAGATGCTCAAATATTATATACCACAGTTTTAAAACCAATTTTAGGTATTAATGATATTAGAAACGATTCTAAAATTGTATATTCTCAAGATAAATCTGATAGCTTAGAACTAAAAACAAAAGTAGATGCTGGCGAATTTAAAGTATCTTTTGGAATGTTACCCACTAATGTAAATGAGTTAAAAGAAATTGTAGATGCTGGTTTGTTAATGCCTCCAAAAACTACTTATATTGAACCTAAACTAAGAAGTGCATTAACTATTTATGAATTTTAAAACATCATAAAAAACTTGTTTTAGAGTCTGAATTTATTAAAAAATAAATATGAGTATTAAAGAAAATTTACATCAAATTAAATCGAATTTACCAGAAAACGTAACCTTAGTTGCTGTTTCTAAAACCAAACCAATTGCAGATTTACAGGAAGCTTACGATGCTGGTCAGCGTGTTTTTGGTGAGAATAAGATTCAAGAAATGGTGGAAAAATTCGATGTTTTACCCAAAGATATTCAATGGCATATGATTGGACATTTACAAAGTAATAAGGTAAAATATATGGCACATTTTGTAGATTTAATTCATGGAATTGATAAATTTTCAACCTTAAAAGAAATAAACAAACAAGCCAAAAAACATGATAGGGTTATCAATTGTTTGTTACAAGCAAAAATCGCAAAAGAAGAAACCAAATTCGGATTATCTTTTGAAGATATTGAAACCATTATAGCATCAGAAAAGTTACGTGAATTAAAAAATATAAAAATTGTAGGTTTTATGGGAATGGCAACATTTACAGAAAATCAAGAACAATTAAATGAAGAATTTTCAGCATTAAACAACTTTTTTAATACACAAAAAACAAAAATAGAAACTGAAAACTGCCAACTAAAAATCCTATCTATGGGAATGAGTGGTGATTACGAACTAGCAATTGAAAATGGAAGTACAATGATTCGCGTAGGAAGTTCTATATTTGGCAGTAGAAATTAAAATTAGTAAATTTCCACGTTAAGAAAAAGAATTTGTACGCAATACTAGACATTGAAACAACTGGAGGTAAGTTTAATGAAGAAGGCATTACTGAAATAGCCATCTATAAATATGACGGACAATCAGTTATAGACCAATTTATTAGCTTAGTTAATCCTGAAAAAGAAATTCAGAAATTTGTGGTAAAACTAACAGGTATTAACAATGCCATGTTACGAAATGCACCAAAATTTTACGAAGTAGCTAAAAGAATTATAGAAATAACCAAAGATTGTACCTTGGTTGCTCACAACACAGCATTCGATTACAGAATTTTAAGCACAGAATTTGAACGTTTAGGCTATGATTTTAATAGAAATACGCTTTGTACTGTAGAGTTAAGTCAAGCTTTAATTTTAGATCAGCCATCTTATAGTTTAGGAAAACTAACCAAATCTTTAGGAATTCCAATGACTGATAGACATAGAGCTTCTGGAGACGCTTTAGCAACTGTGCAGTTATTCAAACTACTTTTAGAAAAAGACGTACATAAAAACATAATTCAAAAATCAGTAAAATATTACGATCGTAGAATTGAAAAACAAAAAATTCAAAAGTTAATAGATAGTACACCTAAAACACAAGGCGTTTTTTATGTTCACGATTCCGAAGGAAAAGTAATTTATATTGGTCGTGGCAAAAATGTTCAAACAGAAGTAAATAAGTTATTCTTAAAACAGACCAAAAGAGCAATTAAAATACAAGACAGAGCTAATTCTATTTCTGCAGAAAAAACTGGTAATGAATTGTTTACTAATTTAAAATACAATTTAGAGTTAGAAACACTATCACCAAAATATAACTTCAAAAAAAAGAGAAAACCTTTATTATTAGACTTCAATAACGACAATTTTATAATCTTTGACAAAGGAAGAGAGGTTGAAGAACACGCAGTGATTCTTATAGAAAACAAAGAAGTTTTTGGATATGGTTTTACTAATTTAGCTTACCAAGAAAACAAAATAAATGTTTTAAAAAATGTATTAACCCCTATTGAACATAAAGAGTTATCCAAATCAATTATAAAAAATTATTTGAATAAAAATAAAGTTCAAAAAATTGTACGACTGTAATCCTACTCATTATGAATTCTTAAAATACCTCAAATGACGTATTTTTTTTTTTGCTATTTCTTCAACTTTGTAGAGTAACACTAAAACTCAAAAAAAAAAAAACTATGCTCACTTATTTGCTGTTTATTAACAACAGTAATAAAACTGTACAAGAGGAGATGAAATTCAAAGACCTATATGTGCACCAATTAGTAGAACTGGTGATGAAGGTGGAGATTTTATATTTATAAAAAGATAAAATTCATTCATTTTTAAAAAAGTCTCAAGAATTATTCTTGAGATTTTTTTTTCTTTAAATATTTCTTTTTTAACCAATTAAATTTAATATTTTAGCAGAGAATAAAAATATATGAATTTAGACCAACTAGTTTTACAATTTCAACAAAAGGATATTAAAGCCTATGAAAAACTATACAATATGTATTGTAATAGTGTTTCCGGAATTGTAAATAACATTGTTAAAAATGACGATGTTGCACAAGAAATTACCCAAGATGTTTTTATAAAAGCGTGGAATAATTCAGAATCTTACTCCTCAAAAAAAGGGCGTTTTTTCACCTGGATCTTAAATATAGCTCGAAATGCAGCTATCGATTATACACGATCTAAAAAATTTAAACAGTCTAAACAAAACCTTAACTCAGATTTTTTCGTAGATATATTAGAAACCAGTCAAAGTTTAGATAACTCTACAGATGCAATTGGTATTAAAGAGTTTGTTACCAAATTAGGTGATAAATGTAAAAAAGTAATAGAATTACTTTATTTTAAAGGATTTACCCAAAAAGAAGCATCAGAAGAATTAGATATGCCACTTGGCACAGTTAAAACACGAAACAGAAATTGTATAGGCGAATTACGTACTATGCTTGGAGTTTAAAAAATGGATATAAAAAAATACATAACATCTGGAATTTTAGAACTGTATGTTGCAGGTTCACTCTCTGAAAAAGAGAATGAAGAAGTGCATGCTGCAATTCAACAAAACCCTGAATTGTTAACAGAAGTATTATCTATAGAAAATGCTATTGTAAAATTAACTGCAGCAGCCTCAAAAACTGATAGTACTTACTTATTTACAACAATAAAGAAAAAAGTTGATGGTGATGTAACAAAAGTAGTTTCAATTTCCAAACCAAAAAATAATTGGATACAATATACTGGTTGGGCAGCATCAATACTAATTGGTAGCGCATTAGTTTGGTCTATTTCTCAAAATAATAAATTGAAAGATCAAGTTGCTACAGAAAAACAACAATTAGAAGAACAAATAGATAAAGCTTCAAACAATTTAGCGGAAGCAGAAAAATTAATTACCATATTTAGAGATAAAGATATTGTATCTGTTCCTCTTTCTGGTCAAGCAGTTTCACCAGAATCTTATGCAAAAGTTTATTGGGACAAGAAAACTAATAATATTTATTTAGATGCTAAAGGTTTACCAGCTCCACCAAAAGGAAAAGTTTACCAAGTTTGGTCATTAAAGCTAACTCCTTTAACACCAACAAGTTTAGGTACTATAGATACTTTTATGGCTGACAATAATAAAATTTTCACCATAGAAAATGCAAATAACTCAGAAGCATTTGGAATTACTTTAGAGGATGAAGGTGGTGCAGAATCACCAACACTTGAGCAACTGTATACATTAGGTGCAGTTCCAGCAGCTCCATAAAAATTTACATAAATTATATATAAAAAACCTCACTAAAAAGTGAGGTTTTTTTTGCGATATTTTGATTTTAAAAAAATAACCACGTTATTTAAATTTAAATATAAGTTAATGATATTAAAACGTTTATTCATACTTACACTACTTACATCATTTTCGTTCTTAAAAAGTAGTGCACAAAATCAAAAAAAATATATTTATTATTTACATGGACGAATTATTGAAATCCAAGGAAAAAATGCTGTAAGTAATGTGTATGGAAAATATGAATTTAACAGTATTATAAAGGCTTTAAGCAATAAAAATGATAGTGTTATAGCAATGATAAGAAATACTAATGTAGATCATTTACAATACGCTAAAAAAGTATCTAAACAAATTGATAGTCTTGTAGAAAAAGGTATAAAATCAACCAATATAACTGTTATAGGAGCCTCAAAAGGGGCAATAATTGCGAGCTATGTTGCAAGCATTAATAAAAACCATATCAATTATGTTTTACTTGCTGGTAACAATGATTATCAAGAAAATAATAGGAATTGGAAGTTTCACGGGCAAGTACTTTGTATTTATGAAGTTTCAGATACAATTGCAGGTAAACACTATAACTATTGGAAAAACAGAGAAAATTTTACTACTAAGTTTGAGCAAATAGCCTTAAAAACAAATTTAGGTCATGGGTTTTTGTACAATCCTATAGATGCTTGGTTAAAACCCACCAAAAAATGGATTGAGCATCAAAAAATGTAAAAATAAAAAATGCCTACCACATTGCTGTGATAGACACTTCATCCAACTAAAATTAACCAAACAAACATGGTTAAAATCGTTTATATTTTAAAATTGATATATGATTGATGCTTTTGCAAAAAACGGTGTTCCTGGTGTAAAATGAATTTCTTCTACAGAATTGGCTTCATTTTGTAACCTAGATTCTGTTGCAAATTGCGTTTCATTCCAATCAACGTCAAAAATATTTTCAATTGCTAAACCTAATGTAATTGCTTTCATTTTGTAATTGATATTAAAATCTGCTACAAAATAACCTTCTGCTACAATACTATTGTCTTCATTTGCAGGTCTATCACCTAAATATCTGTAACGAAAGCCTCCTGAAAATTTTCCTAAATCTGTAAAAGATAAACCTCCAGCCATTGTAAAGTCTGGTGCTAGTGGAATGTAATCTTCTCCAGCAATATTTTCTAAACTTCTTGCTTTTGTTAATGTAGCGTCTGTATCAAAATACAACCAATCTGTAAATTGATAACGTAAACCTAAATCTAACCCAAAACGTTCTGATTTTCCTGAAGGCTCTACAATACCTGCATCACCAACATAAACAAACTCTTCTTCAGAAAACAAGTACCAAGCTGCTGTATTTAGAACTAAATTTGGTGTTGGTTTCCAAATGTTACCAAAATCTACTCCATAAGCTCTTGGTAAAACTTTATCGGCATTTTGTTGTAAAACAACTCTAGTATCATTAGAGTGAAAACCAATACCTGATTTTAAAAACCACTGTAAATTATCTTTTTGAGTATATAAAAAATTTAATTTTGGATTTATAATTGCTTTCGTTTTCGTAAGTGTTTCGTAGGTAGGATTTAAATCGTCATTGTAAACGAACTTAAAATAATCTAAACGAACTGCTGGTGAAATTTTAAATTTTCCAATTTCAAATTCTGAATTAAAAAACGCATACATATTGGTTTGTCTTACATCTCCTAATTGAATTCTTTCTAAAATTTCTTTTCTATTTTTTGTTCTTGAAAGTTCAACATCGTTAATTAAATCGTAACGTAAGCCAGCACCTTTGGTAAATTTTGCTTCTACATCTCCAAACTTTTTATTTGAAATAATTTGTGCGCTTGCTCCAAAAACATCTCTGTTTTCAAATTGTTTAATTTGATCGCCATTTACTGGATCTTCTAAAAAAAATGTAAAATTAGAATACAATTCAAAATTATATTTTGAGTAAAAAACGTTTGTCTTAAAAATTGATTCATCCGTTAATGTTTTATTAAACTGTACGTTAAAATTTGTTCTAGAGGTAAAACCTCCTTCAGTATCATCAATTGCTCCAAATCTTGTAATGTTTCCATTATTTACTTCTCTTTCAGGTATTTGTCCTGAAGCATCCCAACTACTTGTAAAATGTGAAGCTGTTAAGGTTAGTCTATCTTTTCCTTTTAAAAAGGCACTGTATTTTCCAAAAACATTTAATCTATTAAAGTTTTGTGGAGATTCAAAAGGACCATCTGTTGCAATATATTCTATAGCAACATAAGCATTCTGATTTTTTTGAGTATCTAAAAGATTGAACATTCCTAACATTCTTTGAGAGTTGAATTGTCCTGCTTCAAAAGAAACCGAATTTTTTTGAATTGAAGTTTTTGTAGAAAAATCTACATAACCAGCTGTGTTAAAATCACCTTGATTTGCATAATAAGGTCCTTTACCAAAGTTGATGTTTCTTATAGTTTCTGGAATTACAAAATGCAAATCACTATATCCTTGACCATGTGCGTGCGAAACCATGTTTATTGGCATTCCATCTACTGAAAGTGTTACATCTGTACCATGGTCTATATCAAAACCTCTTAAAAAAATTTGTTCTGCTTTTCCACCTCCTGCATGTTGTCCAATAAAAAGTCCTGGAACTTTTCTAAGAATTTCTTGTGAAGAGTTTACAGGATTCACTTGCAAATCTACCTTAGTTATGGTTTGTAAAGCGTTTATTTCTTTTCCTAAAACCAATTCTTCTAATTGAAAAATTTTAGTTTTTAACTGAATTATTAAATTATTAAAACTTTCTGTTGTAAGAATTATTTCTTGTTTTTCGAATCCTAAAATTCCTACTTGTATTGTATTTCCTACTTGTGTATCACTTAAAGTGAAGTTTCCATTTAAATCTGTATGTGTATGTGAGTTAGAACTAGAATTGTATATGTATGCATTTTCGATAGGATCATTAAACGCATCTAAAACTCTACCTTTCAATTGTTGACTAAAAGTTTTTACACAAAAAACAATTGAAAAGAATATGATTAATTGATTTTTCATTTCTTAATTTTTAGTTTTTGCGAATTTATATACTCTTAAGTTCTTTTTCAACTAAAGGACCTAATTCATAAACAGCTCCAAGAAGTTCTTTTTTTATTTCTGAGGCCTCTTCTACTCTACCATTAGCTTTTAAAATATAAGCGGTATGTAACATAGCTTCAGGCTCAAATGTTTTGTTTATTACGTGGTTTTCAGAAATTTTTAAAGCTTTTTCTTTTTCACCACTTTTGTATAATGACCAAGCTAGCAAATCGTAAGATTGCGCTGTTGGTCTTTCATTAACTTCTTGTTGTGCTATTTCTAATGCTTTTTGAAATTTGCTAGCATCTTCTGCGTATAATAAAACATCGTATTTATGATACATAACTCCGTAATTGGTATCTTTTACTTTTGCCAAATACAAATCAATTTGCTTGTTTTTTACTTCTGTATTTCGAGTAAATTCTGCAATTTCTGCTTTTAGTAAATGATAGTCTGGAGCTGCATTTTCTTTAGTCACAGCATCTAAAATTCTTAAGGCTTCTTCTGGATTTCTTTCATAAGAATAAACTATCCAAGCAATTCCTTTTTTTGCATAACTATCATTAGGATTTAATTCTAACGACTTTAAATATGCATTGTAAGAATCTTGAATTCTACCAGCATGACCATAATAATCTGCCAAATTTGTGTAATTCCATTGTAGTAAACTTTCGTTTTTTGATGACTTAGCAATTTCTAATGAAGCTTCTAAATATTGTATAGCTTTATCTAAGTTTCCTAAATGATCATTGTATTTAGAAAGTCTAATTAAATAATCGAAACTTTTAAAGTTTTTTACTTCAGTTAAATAGTTTTCTACAGCTTGTAAATTTCCTAGTTCTAAATTTACATCTATTAACATAAATTGAGTTAGTTGTAGTTTTTCTCCATTTTCTTCTGCTTTCTTTAATAATGATAAAGCTTCTTTAAAACGATGTTGTGAAATGTAATTTCTTGCTAAACTTCTTAAATAACCAGCATTGGTGTAATTTACTTTTTCATTTGCAATTATTAAGTTTTGTTCTGCTTCTTTTAAAGCCTTAATATTACCTGTTAACTGAAAAATTGTTGAATTTGCAGTAGCCAATTTTGCATTGTATGGATACTGATTTGGTGTTTCTATTAATTTGTTTTCCCAAAAACTATATTCAGATAAAGAGTTGTTTAAAGAAATATTTTTATCAATATTTAAATATGCGTTATAATCTTTTGGGTTTGTTATTTTATTGTCTGTTTTGTTATTGCAACTAATTGCTAGTGAAAAAGTTACAAATAATAAAATTAGTTGGATATATTTCATTGTTTGTATTTTTTATTGATTAAAATAACTGGCGTACTTTATAGGGATATGTACGCCAGATAGTGTTTAGGGGTTTAGGGGATTGTTAGGGAAAAAAAAGTTAAAGAGTTAGGGGCACTTTACTTTTTTATTTTAAGGGGGAACTTTTTGAATAAATTAGGGGGTTCAAAAAATATTTTAAACAACTGGCACAAGTTCCCCCGAAAATGCACCAGTTTTAAATACTTCTCTACCAAGGAGAAGCTAAATAAGGAAAGCTTGTTAAGAAAGGCTTATCATTTGCACTTACGTTATCATCTGATAAAGTAGGATTTTCTGAAAAATCTTCACCTCCAAATATTAATAATAGCTCTACAGTAATTACATCATCTGCTAATGCTCTTCCTGTTAAAACATTTGTTCCATCAAAGAAAGTAGTTTTACCATCTAAAGAAACATTTAAAACGTCTGTTGCTAATAAACCTGTAAAAGCAGCTGCATCTAAACCTAAAGCATTTTTATCTCCAGGATTTGCAAAAGCAGGACTTAAGGCTTTTAAGTTTGTTTCAAACATAGATTGAAATTTTGCATTTTGTTCTGAAGGTACTGTTACGTTAAATTCATCTTTACTACTTGCAGATACAAAAACAGTATTTACTGCTGGCCTACCCATTTGATCTTTTTGCATGAATGTTCCTGAAAAATCTACTGGTATTGGTGTAGGTTCATTATTGTCGTTGTTTGAACATCCAACCATAATTAAAGAGGTTATGGCTAAAATTGCTGTATATTTTATAAAATTAATTTTCATGATATTCTATTTTTTTAGTTAGTTATATTATTGCTTCACTTTTGTTTCTACCCAAGTATTAATCGTACCTGAACCACCAATTTCTGATTTTGGCACTTCAACAACTATAGATAATACGTTTGTACCTTTAAAAGTATCTGAACCAGGATTGTTAAAACCAGGTGCAGTTCCACCAATAATTTGTCCGTATCTAGCAAAATCCATAAAGAAAGGATCATCTCTTGGTCCTGCAAACATTTTCATTCCATTTTCAGTAGCTACTACTGCTGGAACTCCATAAGTTGTTACTGGTACGCTTGATTTTGTTGCCATTTCATTTATAGAACTAGACAAACCTGTTGTACCTGGAGCATAAGGACCAAAGAAATACATTGTATTGTCTCTTGGAATTGCTTGTATTACTAAATCTTCAACATTGTCATTATTAGTGTCAATATTAAACTCTACTAAAACATTTTCATCAAATTGTGCTGCTGCTGTTGATCCAGGGCTTAACAAACCTTGAACGTTTGCAACGAACACTAAGTTGTTAGTATCCTCTCCTTGAAAAGCATAAAAATCTGTAATGTCTGCAGTTGTACCTTGTGCTGCTGGCGCATCAATATGATCTGCTGCAACTGTAATTAAACCAATTATTGCGATAATAACGGTTCCTAATAAAATTTTACTTTTTTTCATTGTGTGAGTTTTTAGTTATTTTTAATTGAATCTCACACATACTTACGAGAAGATTTGAAGTACGGTTTTAAAAAAAGTTCTTTTTTTTTATTTTTTTTTACAAACCCTTATAAATACTAAGAAAATTAGTAGAATAAATTTTTAAACTCATTAAATATTTGTAGTATTGTAATAGAAAAACAACTTAAAAATTGAATAAACCGACAAAAAAAACCAATTGGAAAGTAAAAATTCATGAAATTATTTATGAAGCAGACACCAAAGAAGGAAAACTGTTTGATGTAATTTTATTAATTGCCATTTTAGCTAGTATAATTTTAGTAATGCTAGAAAGTGTAAAAAGTTTTGATGATAAGTATCATAATTTTTTAAACATATCTGAATGGGTAATTACAATTTTATTTACAATTGAATACATTCTAAGAATAATATCTATAAAAAAACCATTTAAATATATATTTAGTTTTTATGGAGTTATTGATTTTTTGTCTACAATACCTAAATACCTTTCCATATTTTTTGTAGGATCACATCATTTCGCTGCGTTTAGAGCATTAAGGTTATTAAGAGTATTCAGAATTTTAAAATTAGGAAGGTATATTGGTGCTTCAAACAAATTAAAATTAGCTCTTAAGGCTAGTAAAGCCAAAATTGCTGTTTTCATTTTTTTTATTGTAATTATATGTATCATTCTTGGTACTATAATGTATATGATAGAGGGTGAAGAAAATGGATATACAAGTATACCTACAAGTGTTTATTGGGCTATTGTAACTTTAACTACAGTTGGTTTTGGTGATATTGCACCGCAAACACCTTTAGGGCAGTTAATTGCTAGTGTAATTATGATTTTAGGTTATGGAATAATTGCAATTCCTACTGGAATTGTAAGTTCAGAAATGACAAAAACAACTTTAGACATTAATACACAAACTTGCCCAACTTGTGCTGCAGAAAAACACAAAGATAAAGCTCAATTTTGTTACAATTGCGGAAGCAAACTTAATTAAAACGATGGCTACCAATTATTTAATTACCATTTTAGGACCAACAGCTATTGGTAAAACAGCTTTGAGTATAGAACTTGCAAAAGCATTTAATACAGATATAATTTCGTGTGATTCCAGACAGTTTTATAAAGAAATGACAATAGGAACAGCAGTACCAGACACAAATGAATTAGCTGCTGCAAAACACCATTTTATTCAAGATAGAAGTATTTTTGATAATTATAATGTAGGTGAATTTGAAAGAGATGCTTTAACTAAATTAAATGAACTTTTTAAACTTAACAAAGTACAAATTATGGTTGGCGGAAGTGGTTTGTATGTTGATGCCGTTTTAAAAGGTTTAGACTATTTTCCTGAAGTTGATATTAAAATAAGAGAACAACTAACTAAAGAACTTGCCGAAAAAGGAATTGAACCTCTACAACAAAAATTAAAAGAATTAGATATAGAAACCTATAATACTATAGCAATTGAAAATCCGCATCGTTTAATGAGAGCTTTAGAAGTATGTATTGGTTCTAGTTTGCCCTACTCCACTTTTAAAAACAAACCCAAAAAAGAAAGAAACTTTATACCTATAAAAATTGGTTTGAAAGCAGATAGAGCAATTATTTACGACAGAATTAATAAACGAGTAGATTTAATGATGGATGCTGGTTTATTAGAAGAAGCAAAAAAGTTATATGAACATAAAAACCTAAATGCTCTTCAAACGGTTGGTTACAGAGAGTTATTTTCTTATTTTGATGGAAGTTTCACGAAGGAATTTGCCATCTCAGAAATTAAAAAAAATACCAGACGATTTGCAAAAAGACAGTTAACTTGGTTTAAAAAAGATGACCAAATCACTTGGTTTGACTATAAAACGCCACCAACAAAAATTATTTCAGAAATAATGAAAAAGATAAATAATTAATGAGAGATAAATTTTTAAACCTATTTCATAAAGTATACAACTTAAAAAATAAAATTGCCTTTTTCCCTGCAATAATGGGTATTGGTGGAGCTCTATTTGCATACATAATGATGTTTTTAGAAAATCGTGGTATTTCTAAATACATTCTCGATTTTCTTCCTGAACTAGTAATAAACAATACAGAAACAGCAAGAGTTATTTTAACCACTTTTATTGCGGGTTTAATATCTATCATGGTGTTCAGTTTTTCCATGGTAATGATTTTATTAAACCAAGCTTCAAGTAATTTTTCTCCAAGACTTTTACCTGGTTTAATTTCAAATAGAAGGCACCAAATTATTTTAGGTGTGTATTTATTTACCATCATTTATTGCATTTTTATACTGGTTTTTATTGAACCCTCTGGAAAAAAATATCAATTACCTGGTTTTTCTGTATTAATATCCATCATTTTTATGGTGTACTCTTTAGCAGCTTTTATTTATTTTATTCATTCAATTTCTCAAGAAATTCAAATAAATAATATTTTATTGTCCATTTTTACTTCTTCAGAAAATAAACTGAAAAAAATTATCGAAAAAGAAAAGAAAATTAATGCCACAAAACCAGATACCGAAAATTGGACATCTTACAACGCAAAATGTTCTGGTTATTTCAATACAATTTCTACAAAAACTTTATTAAAGTTATCCAAAGAAAATAATATTAAAATTGAAATAGTTTCCAATAAAGGTGCTTATTGCAATGAAAGTGATATTCTTTTTAAGATTGATAAAAAAGTAGATGAAAACATTATAGAAAGAATTTACACAAACTTTAATTTTTCTAAAGGTGAATTAATTGACAATAATTATTTACTTGCCTTTAAACAAATTACAGAAGTTGCTGTAAAATCTATGTCACCTGGTATTAATGATCCAGGAACAGCTATTAACGCTATAGATTATTTATCTCAATTACTTATTTTGAGAGTTCAAAAACAAGATATAGATTTGGTTGAAGAAGATAATGAAATTTTATTAGTGTTAAATTCCATTAACTTTAATGACCTTTTATACAATGTAATGGCACCTTTAAGAATTTACTGTGCTCACGATATAATTATTGTAAGAAAATTACTGGCATTATTAAAAAACTTAAAAACCAATGCAATTAAAACTGAGTATAAAAATAGTATAGATTCTGAAATAAACTTATTGCTTACAGACGCTAAGAGAGAAATTGCAAACGAATCTGACATTAAAAAGTTAGAAGAGTTAGGTATAAACTCTTAAAATAAAATTTAACTTTTTTTATGTTATTGATATTTGGCTAACCCACTCGCTTTTATATCTTTGCCAAACAAAAATAAAAACATGAAATTTAAAATAATAACTTTACTTATTGCTTTTTCAAGCATTATAACAACTGCACAAACTAAAGTTGGTACTATAGACAGTGATTATATTTTAAGCATAATGCCAGAAGCCGTAACTGTTGTAAATATGCAAAAACAATATGGTAAAAAACTAGACTCTTCTTTTAGTATAAAAGTTGACGAATACAAGTTAAAATTAGAAGACTACAAGGTAAAAGAGAAAGGTTTAAGCGATTTAATGAAAAAGGTTTTTCAGGAAGAGTTAATGGGACTTGAAAAAGATATTCAAAAATATCAAAAAAACGGAAACACATTAATGCAATTAAAAACAGACGAATTAATGCGACCGCTTTATAAAAAATTAAACGATGCCATTTCAGAAGTTTCTAAGGCAAATGGTTATACGCAAATTTTAACAAGTACAGGAAATCAATTTGCTTATATTGATGAAAGATTTGATATTACAGATCTAGTTATAAAAAAATTAGGAATTACTGTTAAACAAACTGACAAATAAAAAATTAAAAAAAATATGAATCCCCATTTTTTTATAAAAAATGGGGTTTTGTTTTTTAAAATTGTTTGTAAAACAAAAAATTATCTTCTACTATAATTTGGAGCTTCTTTGGTAATAGCTACATCATGTGGGTGACTTTCATTTATTCCACTTGCAGTAATTCTTACAAACTTTCCATTTTCTTTAATTGTTTCTATGTCTTTTGCTCCACAATAGCCCATTCCAGCTCTTAAACCACCAATAAATTGATGAATACTTTCAGCTAGTTCACCTTTGTAAGGTACTCTACCAACAATACCTTCAGGCACTAATTTTTTAATATCATCTTCAACATCTTGAAAATAACGATCTTTTGAACCTTGCTTCATAGCTTCAACAGAACCCATTCCTCTATAAGATTTGAATTTTCTTCCTTCGTAAATAATTGTTTCTCCTGGAGATTCTTTTGTACCTGCCAATAAAGAACCTAACATCACAGAATCTGCTCCTGCTGCCAATGCTTTAGGTATATCACCTGTATAACGTATTCCACCATCTGCAATTACAGGAACTCCACTACCTTTTATAGCTGCTGCAACTTCTAAAACTGCAGAAAACTGAGGAAAACCAACACCAGCCACAACTCTTGTAGTACAAATAGAACCTGGACCAATACCAACTTTTACAGCATCTGCACCAGCTTCAACCAAATATTTTGCAGCTTCTGCAGTAGCAATGTTTCCAACTACAACATCTAAATCTGGAAACTTATCTTTTACACTTTTTAAAACGGCGACAACACCTTTTGTATGTCCATGTGCAGTATCAATAATAACAGCGTCTACACCTGCATTTACTAAAGCTTCAGCTCTTTCTACAGCATCACCAGTAACCCCTAAAGCAGCTGCTACACGCAATCTACCATAAGAATCTTTATTTGCAATTGGTTTTTGGGTAACTTTTGTAATGTCTCTAAATGTGATTAAACCTTTTAATTTATAATTTTCATCAACAATTAAAAGTTTTTCAATTTTATTTTTTTGAAGAATTATTTCTGCGTCTTTTAAAGATGTTCCAACACCAGCTGTTACCAAGTTTTCACTTGTCATAACCTCTACTATTGGTCTTTGATTGTCATGCTCAAAACGCAAATCTCTATTGGTTACAATTCCTTTTAAAGTACCAGCATTATCCACAATTGGAATTCCGCCAATACTATGTTCTTTCATATTTTTTTTAGCATCTAAAACAACAGCAGTTAAAGGAAGTGTAACTGGATCTATAATCATACCACTTTCTGCACGTTTTACTTTTCTAACTTCAAGAGCTTGTTGCTCGATAGTCATGTTTTTATGTAAAACACCAATACCACCTTCTCTAGCCATAGCTATAGCCAAAGCAGATTCTGTAACTGTATCCATTGCTGCAGATACAATTGGTACATTAATAGTTATGTTTTTCGTAAATTTTGTTTGAATGTTTACTTCTCTTGGAAGTACATCTGAAAAAGCGGGTACTAATAAAACGTCGTCATACGTTAAACCTTCTCCTAAAATTTTGTTGTTGTGTGCTGTCATGTTGCAATTAAGATATAATTGCGTGCAAATTTACAATTAATTAATCACTTTTTCGTAAAATTAGTTTTATAATTTAATTTGCAAGGTTATATAGTAATTTCTTGGTGCAGATGGTATAATTCCTGGACCAGGATAACCTGTAGCTCTTCTAGTAAAATATGCATTGTTTAATAAGTTATTTACTCCAGTTTCTAATTTAAATGCATTGTACTTGTAAGAAAATGAAAGGTCTAAAATATCGTAAGCAGGTATTTCTCCTGTTACGCCACTAATACTTCCACCTTTGGCGTTGGTGGCATCTGAAAACTGACTCGATAAATATGAATATTGAAAGCTAGATAAAAAGTTTTTGTATCCAAAACGAATGCCTGTTTTTAAATTTACATTTGGTATAAATTCAACTTCATTTCCTACCACTCCGTTTTTTTCTGAACTTGTATACTCTGAAGTAATAAAGGAAGAATTTATAAAATAGTTAAAGATATAATCTTGATTTATTTCGAAGATTTTCTTCATATTAAAATCCATTAAACTTTCTATTCCTAAAATTCTGGCATCACCAATGTTGTCTCTTTCTGCTTTTCCATCTGATCGTGTATAAATATTAATTCTATCATTATAAAACAACCCAAAAACATTGGCATCGTAAGAAAAATAATTTTTATAATTTCCACGAACACCAGCATCTACCGTAAATCCTTTTTCATCTGTAATATCTGGTGAAATTTCGAAAGCTGGGTTTGCAGTACTAATATCAGAAAAGGTTACAGAACGATAATTCTGAGAAATATTTCCATAAAACTCCAATGATTTATTAAACTTATAACTTGTTCCCACACCAAAAAGGAAGAAATTTCTTTCATTAGTTTCTTCTTCGTCTCTTAAATTTTCGTTGATAACATTTCCTGCTGCATCTGTTACAATGTCTTTAATAATTTCGTCTCTTTGCGTGTTTATATATTCGAATCTAAATCCTGGTGTAATAGAAAATTTATCATTTACGTAAAAAATATTTTCTCCAAATAAAGACACATTTAAGTTTGGGAACGTACTATTCGATTGCCTTGGATAATTAGGATATTGGTCTAGTTTCATCATAAAATCTGCATCCGAGCCGTTTGAACCTGGACCTTGCATGTTTGTGTTTTCTGCTTTATAAAATTTTGAACCAATTAAAAATGTTCCTTTTTTATTAAAAACTCTATACTTATGTACCAATCTCGATTCGAAACCAAAGTTTTTAAAAGTTCCTTTGATTAAATCTCTTTCGTTTCCTGGATCTACTTGATTTACCCTATTTGTACGAAACCCCAAAGCATCTCTGGAAGCATTTAAACCAAAAAAGTTGAATGAAAAATTTGTTCTTTCTGAAAAAGTATGCTCCCATTTTAAATTATACAATAACCAATTTACCTGAAACCAATTTCTTTTACGATTGCTTCGGTATGGATTTTCTTTAAACATTTGATCGGTTAAACCTCCTGCTTGTTGTGCCAAATAATCTAAATATGTTAATTCTGCGGTAAAAACATTTTTATCATTTGGATTGTATCCTACATGAACAAAGGCATTTTTAGAATCGAAATTAGAATTGGGTCTAAACCCATCTCCATTCTTATAGTTGATATAAGAATAATAAGAAAATTTACCTTTGGTGCCACTAACACTCGTAAAATTCGTGTACAAACCATAACTTCCTGCTGTGTTTCTAGTAATAACCTCAAAAGCTTTATTTGCATTTGGTTTCTTGGTTACAAAATTTACAAGACCGCCAAATTGCGTTCCATATTGTAAAGAAGCTGCTCCTCTAATTACTTGAATTTCGTCTAGACCTTCTGCTGCTGGCGTATAATAACTTTCTGGATACCCTAAAACGTCTGCACTTATATCGTAGCCATTTTGTCGTGTATTAAAATTGGCAGTTCTATTGGGGTCTAAACCACGACCACCAATATTTAATTGTAAACCAGCATCGTCATTCTGATAAATGTTTAAACCTGCAATTTGGTTAAAAATCTGACGCGCATTATTTGAGGCCAAATTTGCGGTAGATTGATTTACCAAAATAACTTCAGTTTTCTTACCTGCAAAAATAGAAGTTCCAACAACATCTTTTAAACGCTTTAACTCAAATACTTTTTCTTTTCTTACTCTAATTTGAATTTCTGATAATTCTTCTGAAAAGGATTCTAAAACAACTTTTACGTTTTCATAATTATCCAATTTTAAATACACATTTTTTAATCGGTAATTTTCGATGTAAAATATCAAAGGAATTTCTTGTGCATTAGTCGTAAAAGAAAATTTTCCTAAAACTCCTGTTTGAGCTAATAAAGCACCTGTTTCACTATAAATTTCGACTTTATTGATGGGATTATTATCTTCTGAAACTACAGTTCCTGTGACTTTATACTGGCTGAAACCCATTAATTGATACCCTAAGAAAAATGCTAAAACTATTTTGTTTTTTATCATTTTAAATTCCTTTTATTTTTATTTCTGATGAAAATGGCAACACCCATTCTTTATGCTTAAATGATTGTTTCTTTTGAAATAAATCAACCTTAGAATTGATGTATTTTGTGCTCATTCTTCCATTTAAAGCAACATAACTTTCCACGAAAACTCCTACATTTTCATGCCCTTGTTTTGTAAAATGGTCTCCTAAATAATGCGCGTATTCCAAAATAAAATCTGGTTGAAAACTCATTTGTTTTTCTTGAAAAGACGTTAAAAAATCGGTATTATCGACCACAAAAGAACTCCCAGTTTTTAGGTTTACGATTTTAAAATTAGTGCTTCCTGCTTTTTCCATTAACATTACTCGCCAGGAAAAACGATAGCCTTCTTCCGTCCAAAATAATTCTCCAGGATATAATAAATAACGCCAAGGAATTAGTATTTGAAGTAGTAAAAACGATCCAACAAATAGTATAATTCCTTTTCTTTTTGCTTTTAGAAAATGATATTCTTTAAAATCTTGAACAATCGTTTTAGACTTTAAAATATAGCTACGAATAAAACGGATGATTTTCTCATGCAAACTAGCATCAAAAAAAACCAAGGTAGAAACAATCATAATAAAAGGGAACATACCTATTGGAAACAATATTCTCGTAAAAATGTGGAAAAATACCACCATAAAAAAAGCAAATAAACGTGTTCTTTTGTACAATAATAAAAACGGAATTGCTAAATCGTATAACATTCCAGCCCAACTCATCGCATAAAAAAACCAATCTTGTTGCATTATGGTTTCTCCTATAAATGGCAAATCGTATTTAGAGGGCAACCAAATTTTTAAAGGCATTGCTCTAAACAACCAATCAGAATTTATTTTTGCCAATCCTGCATAAAAATATACGATTCCTAAAAGTATTTTAACACTATCTATTGTCCATTTTGGTACATAACTAAACTGTTTTTTCTTTTGAAAAGCATCTACCGAAAAATAGGCGTTTGCAGGTAAAAAAATCAATAAAAAGCTTAAAAGACTTATAAAATAATAGTGATTTAGGTAGGTCGTTTTATCCATTAATTCTATATACGTAAAAGATAGAAAAAAAGTGATAATTGCCAAGCGATATTTATAACCAATAGCAACAAAAATGGAAGAAATCCCACAAACTAAAAAAAGAAGATATGTGTAATTTCCTAAGGGTTTTATCCATTCGAAACCGTAATAAGAAAAGAAGAATTTTGGTTGTATGTAAAGTTTGTCAATCCAACCATTTGCCCAAAAACGGATGATACTACCAAACATCATTAGCCCAAAAAGTAAACGAAAAACTGCTAAAGGAGCAGCTTTTGTTTGGGTGTTAAAGTTATATTTAAAGTATTTATTTCTCATAAAAAAATACCTGAAAACTTTTTAAAAATAAATAGTTTTCAGGTAGTTTTATATTATATCTATTTTATTAATCTCCATCTGCATCTACATAATCTACATTAATGTTAAATGCTTGCAACATATCTACTTTTAAAAGTACAGTTACTTTTTGTAGTTCGTCATAAGATTTTGTCATTTTAACATTGTCGCTTTCAATTTGTATTGAAAAACTGTTATCCAATAAATTAATAGTCGATTTTGCAGTCGCAAGTTGATTAGAAATTGCGCTTCCAATGTCTGCTCTTTCTAGGCTTTCTAAATAATTTTTATAACTTATTCCCTTTGTTGTATTGTTATAATGTGTTCCTTCAAAAATATTTATAACTGCTTTTAAAGCTTCTAATGCTAATTCTTTAGAAACATCGTTTTTATAAAAAGCTTCTACCTTTTCTGGTAATGGGTCTGTAGAAAATACGCCTGCAGGAATTCCGAATTTGTTGGCTCTTAAACCTTTTTCGTAGTAAAAGATATAATCGTTTACAAGTTTGTTAAAAGAACTTGTGGCGGTGTTAGAAACACTATTTACAAATGTTGCTTTGTTACTTTTAAAATCGGCAACCACTTGTTGTGTAAGTGAGTTCATCTGATTTAAAACATCTGTAATGTAGTTTCTATAATTATCTTTATTTGTAGCAGTTGTGTATTTTTCTAAAATTTCTGCATCTGTTGCTCCAACCCCATTTAAAAGGTAATCTAATGCAGGAAAGCCTTGTGCGTCGTGATTGTTAACACTGTTTAAATCGTAGTTTCCAGTAGAAATATTTGCTTCAACATCTGCAACCGTTAACGGGTAAATGTTCATGTAAAATTTATATTGAAGTGTTTCTGCTTTACCAATATCAAACATTTCTATATGTTGCCAAACTTTGTAAGCAGTAAACCAAGAAGTTCTTAAAGCTTCTAAATTTACTTGATTTGGAGTTGTTGTAAACGTTTCTCCTGCTGTTTTTAGGTTTGTTAACTTCGTACTAAAATCAGTATATGCAGGAATAATAATATTGTCTGCAATGTTTTGTAGCATTTCAGATCTATTAAAATTATCTTCAATTTCTGGTTCATTTTCAGTAGTAGAAGAACAAGCGTAAATAATGGCAATTAAAAAAGCAAATGGTAAAAATTTCTTGAACATCTTATTTCTATTTATTCTAAATAAAGATACAAAAGTAGTAAAAAGCTACCAAATTATTCGCTTTTTACTACTTATATTTATAGTATTTTAATTCGCTGCTTGCGTTAATGTAAAGTTGAATTTCCCAACAATAGTGTTTGATATTTGATCTAAAGTATTTGTAGAAACATCCCAAAATCCATTATCTTTTAATAAAGTATCCATAAAAGTATCAACTTCTGCTTTTGTAAAATAAGATTCTGATGAATTTGGTTTTCTTGTAAATTGTAAACTATACACAAATCCTAAACCTTCAGATAAATCATGAAAAGCCGCAGCTTTATCAGTAGCTAACTTACCTTTACCTTGTTGTAAATAATATACAGCCCTAATAGCTACAATTTCTGAGATTTTTTCTCTTAAAATTTCTATTTGCTCATCTCTAGTATTGTAATCTTTAGCAACAATTGCAGCTCTTCCTAATTTAAAAGCGTCGTAAATAGTTTTAGAAATTCCTGCAAAGTCTGCATCTCCTTCTACTCTGCTTAAATACTTGTTTAAAAAACTGTCTTTACCTAAGACTGGAGCAGTAATATCGTCTTCAGATCCATATAAATAACCAAAAGCTTCATCCCATTTATGTTCCATTGTTGTGTAGTTTTTATCAGTCGCTGTAACATTTCCATTGTTGTCAGAAATATTTGTAGCTTCATCTAAAACAGCTGTACTTAAATAATTATTTAAAATTTGATCAACCATTAAACCACCAATTAAACCTTTTGCTATTAATTGATTGTACTCTAATCCTTTTGCACTTACATAACGTGTAGCACCACCTCCAGCTTGCTGAATTTTACCAGCAACTCCTGCAGCTGCATCTGTATTCCAATTAGGAAAAACTTCTGTTACTTGTGCTGCAATCCAACCATCGAACTGATTTTTTATTGCAGTTGCATCTGTACTATTTGAAGAGAAAAAATCGTTTGAAGCTGCAACTTTACTACGTATATTTTTTGAAGATGCATTTAAATCTGCATCAGAAAAATCTGCATTACCAGCAGTATGAGCAAATTTAGCATCTAAAGTAGCTTCTGTTTCTGTTGTTTTCATTAAAGCAGAAGCAAACTCTCCAGCCATTTTAATTCTGGTTGTTTGTCCGTTAAAATCTATTGTAGATTCTCCATTTCTTTCAAAATTATATTTTGTTGGAGCTACAGTTATTGGTAAACCATTGTCGGTTTTACTGCAAGAAACTAAACTTACAACTACAGCTAAGGATACTAAAACTTTTTTCATTTTTATTAAGATTGATTATAAATAATATTGTAATTTTTGGCAAATATAAGCCTCAAAATTAGTTTTACAAAGTTTATTTAGAATAAATTAAAATAAGAAAACGAAATAAATACTAACTAATTGATATTCAACAGTAAAAATTACTGTTTTTTTAAGTATTCAACTACTGCTTTTCGTATATCAAAAGCCAGTTCATTGTTGTTTGGACGATAAATAGACAAAACTTCTTCATTTTTATCAGATAAAAAAGGAATATCAAACCCTTTTAACAAATAATCCGAAAAAGCTACTGTATAAACTTTATCTTTATCTAATGGTTTATTGGATATAAACCAATTTTTCTCTTGTAAAGAAATTTGATGCCTGTGTAAATACGCTCCAGTTCCTTTGGCCAACTCACCATAATCTAAAACTCTTTTTAACAATCTTCCTTTAATTTTTATTTTTACAATAGCTCCTCCATAAGGTAAAACTCTAAAAATATCTACAGGAGTTATATTACCAAGTAATTGATCGTCAATTCTTATAGAACCACCATTTACGATAGCTGCATCTAAATCATTTCCGTAGGCAAAAGCCATTGATTTGGTAATTACTTGACCTAAATTGGTTTGCATACTTCTAATTGGTGCATCTCTTCCGTCTAAAGGTTTTTTTGCATAATAAATAATTTCTTCAGGATTTTTAATTACATTCTTAATAGTTGTATTTAATATATTTTCCCATTTATCAACAATAAGTTTTACTTTTTCGTCTGATTGTATTGTTGAGTTTATTTCTTTTAATTCTGAATTAATAGTTGTTTTTTTTGTTTTTTTATCAAAAGAAATTTTATGAATATAAACAGTTTTTGCGTTTGCGTCTGCTTTTGATATTTGAACATTACCCACAAAATTGTTACTGTTAGTATGCTCATGACCACCCATAATTAATGGTATTTCTGGAAGTAGTTTTGCAATTCTTTTATCATTAACAATCTTTACATGTGTTAGACCAAAAACAACATCTACAGAGTCTTTAATAGCTGCATAAGAGCTTCTTGCTTTTACAAACATATTTTCATACTCAACATAATCTACTGGATTAGAAGGTATGCAAACACTAATAAAGCCAATTTTAATTTTTGTGCCATCTGAATCTTTTATTTCTTTAATAAAAGTTTCATGTACATTTTGTTTTGTATTACTTACTTCTTTGTAAAAAAGAATGGAGCTATTATTTGTTTTTAATTTCACATTTGCTGAAACCCAAGGAAAATTACTTTCATTCAATCTTTTTTGAAGGTCTTGTTGAGATAAATCGAACTCATGATTCCCAAAAGCAACCAAATCAAAATTCATGGCATTCATCACCTCTATCATTTGTTTTCCGCGAACTCTTTCTCCATTTACTTTTAAGGTTCCTATTAAAGAAGGATTTAAAAAATCACCTGCCATAAAAAGCAGTGTATTTTTGTTTTCTTTTAATAAATTCTTACGTACGGTTTCTACTCTTGCCATTCCTCCAAATTCGCCTCCTTGAATGGGTGCTATTTCGTACACATCATTTAATTGTAAAAAAGTGAAGTCTATTTTACCATCTTCATTTGAATGTTGTTTTATTGATGAACAAGCAAATAAAAAATATATGATGAAAACATACGCAATTGATAAATTAAATTTCATTTTAAAGAGTTTAAATTTTAATAAATTTAAATCAAAAATAACAACATAAAATAAAAAACCCATCAAAAAATTGATGGGTTTATACTTTTTAAATAATTAAATATAATTACTCATTTGATCCAATGTTTCCTTGCGCTACAATTGTTCCTAATTGTGTTGCACTAAGGTGCACATTTATATAACCGTCAAAAGATAGTATATCATCATAAGTAATTGGAGTATTATCATCTAAAGTTTCTACTTGAGTGTTACTCATTCCAGTATCTCCGTTTACAACATTAAAAGTAAAAGCAATATCTCCACCTGTTGCAGCATCATTTTCATGTATGTGTGCTGGGTGCATACCTCCTGCTGGTGTATTTTGAATATTTAAAACAGCTAGTGCAGTATTATTTACTCTTTTGTAAAAAGTAGCAGTACCCGAAATTCCTGGAACATCTTTTTCTGCTAAAACATAAGCTTTAGATTCTCCACTTAAATCATTTTGTCCAATGTCACCTTGAGAAACTATTGTTCCTAATGCACTTGCACTTAAATGAACATTTACATATGCATCTAAACCTTCAATATCTGAGAACATAAAAGCTGAACCATCATCAAAAGTAGCTACGTTTGATACACTCATTCCTGTATCACCATTTACTGGTGTAAAAGTGTATAAAATTGCTCCAGTTTCTGCTGCTGTGTTTGCGTGTATATGTGCTGGGTGCATTCCTCCTGCTGGAGTTCCATCAATCATTAAAGTTGCCAAAGCTTCTCCATTTACTCTTTCCGAAAAAATTACATCTCCAGAAATTCCAGCTACATCTTTTTCTCCTAAATCATATGTTTTTGTAGTTCCTGTTAAATCATTTTGTCCTATATCTCCTTGAGAAACTATAGTTCCTAATGCATTTGCACTTAAGTGAACATTTACATATGCATCTAAACTTTCAATATCTGAAAACATAAATGCTGAACCATCGTCAAAAGTAGCTACGTTTGATACACTCATTCCTGTATCGCCATTTACTGGTGTAAATGTATATAAAATAGCTCCAGTTTCTGCTGCTGTGTTTGCGTGTATATGTGCTGGGTGCATCCCTCCTGCTGGAGTTCCATCAATCATTAAAGTAGCCAACGCTTCTCCATTTACTCTTTCCGAAAAAATTACATCTCCAGAAATTCCGGTTACATCTTTTTCTCCTAAATCATACGTTTTTGTGGTTCCTGTTAAATCATTTTGTCCTATATCTCCTTGAGAAACTATTGTTCCTAGTGCATTTGCACTTAAATGAACATTTACATATGCATCTAAACCTTCAATATCTGAATACATAAAAGGGGAACCATCATCAAAAGCATTTATATTTGTAACGCTCATTCCTGTATCTCCGTTTACGGGTGTAAAAGAAAATAAAATAGCTCCACTTTCTGCTGCAGTATTTGCATGTATGTGTGCGGGGTGCATTCCTCCTGCTGGAGTTCCATCAATCATTAAAGTTGCTAAAGTTTCTCCATTTGCTCTTTTAGAAAAAGTTACGTTTCCAGAAATACCAGCAACATCTTTTTCTCCTAAATCATATGTTTTTGATTCTCCAGTTAATGCGTTTTGCCCAATGTCTCCTTGTGCAACAATGGTTCCTAATTCGTCAGCACTTAAATGAACATTTATGTACCCATCAAAATTTAATAACTGACTGTAATTGATAGATGTACCATCATTTAATGTACTAAAAGTAGTTACACTTTTACCATTGTCTCCATTAACTGCATTTAAAGTTAAGGCAATGTCTCCTCCTTCAAGAGCTGAGTTTAAATGAATGTGAGCAGGATGCATTCCTCCTGCTGGAGTTCCATCAATATCAAGTACAATAGTTACTGAAGCATCTGTATTTTCTACAAAAGTTGCCTTTCCAGAAATACCAGAAACGTCTTTAGTTCCTAAGTCATAAACAGTTGTTTCTCCTGTTGATACAGGTAAATCAAAGTCGTCATCATTATTATTACAACTTTGAAAAAGTAATGAAAACGATGCTAAGAATAAGATTAGATTGAGTTTTTTCATGATTTTATTTTGTTTAATTTATTTTTGACAAAGTTAAACAATTAAAAATATAAAATGTGCTCTATCCGATTAATAATGCGCTCTATTAAAATAACTAGGAAATTATTATTGTATAAAATAATTTAAAAAACTTCTAAAGCCTTATTGTAGGCACTTTCAAAACTCATAGGTTTTATATTGGTTTGTACTTTTTGGGCTGTAAAATAACTTAACAATTTTTCAGTTGGCATATTTCCTGTTAATTCATCCTTTGCCATTGGACAACCTCCATAACCTTTAATTGCCCCATCAAACCTGTAACAACCTGCTTTAAAAGCAGCATCAACTTTTTCTTGCCATTTATCTGGAGTTGTATGTAAATGCGCACCAAATTCTATTTCTGGATATTCAGAAATTAGATTAGAGAATAAATAATCTATAACTTTTGGTGTAGAACTACCAATGGTATCTGAAAGCGATAAAATTTTTACGCCCATTTTGGCTAATTTCTCTGTCCATTCACCAACAATTTCAACATTCCAAGGATCTCCATAAGGATTTCCAAAACCCATAGACAAGTAAGCAACTACTTCTTTCTTTGTTTTATCTGCAATTGTAAGAATTTCTTCTAAAGTTTGGATAGATTCTGCAATGGTTTTGTGCGTATTACGCATCTGAAAATTTTCGGAAATTGAAAAAGGATATCCTAAATAATCAATTTCTTCAAATTGTGAAGCATCTTCAGCACCTCTTAAGTTAGCTATAATTGCTAATAGTTTACTATTGGTGTTTGATAAATCTAATTTAGACAAAACAGCAGCAGTATCTCTCATTTGCGGAATCGCTTTTGGAGAAACGAAACTGCCAAAATCAATAGTGTCAAATCCAACTTTTAAAAGTGAATTGATATACAATGCTTTTTTTTCTGTAGGAATAAAATGAGATTTTATACCTTGCATTGCGTCTCTAGGACATTCTATGATTTTGACTTTTTTCATTAATTCAAATATACAGAAACTACTGTAGTTGTGAAATTTTTACTGAAATTATTAATTGCTTTTTTGGTACTTTCGTTATTCTAAAATGAATGTAAAGAAACATATTTTACCAATTATTGTTATTGCCCAATTTTTCTGTACATCATTGTGGTTTGCAAGCAATGGGGTAATTACAGATTTAGTTTCGGCTTATCAATTAGATACGTCTGCTCTCGGAAACTTAACTGCGACTGTAAAGTTTGGTTTTATCATTGGAACATTACTGTTTGCATTGTTTACAATAACAGATCGTTTTTCTCCGTCTAAAGTATTTTTTATTTGCGCTTTACTAGGAGGTACTTTTAACTTGGGGTTAATTTGGGAAGAAAATAACTTGAACACCTTACTAATATTTAGGTTTTTAACAGGATTTTTTTTAGCTGGTATTTATCCTGTGGGAATGAAAATAGCAACAGATTATTATGAAAAAGGATTAGGGAAATCACTTTCTTTTTTGGTAGGTGCTTTGGTTTTAGGAACTGCGCTTCCACATCTTTTAAAGGCAACTTCTACTATATTTCTTTGGAAAAGTGTTTTGTATACCACTTCTTCTTTGGCTTTTTTAGGAGGTTTTTTTAGTGTTTTTGTTAATTCCTAATGGTCCATTTAGAAAAAAAGCACTGAAATTAGACTTTTCTGTATGTTTTAAAATTTTTAAAAACAATAAATTTAAACAAGCTGCTTTTGGTTATTTCGGGCATATGTGGGAACTCTATGCTTTTTGGACGTTTGTACCTATATTCTTAAAAATTTATTTAGATACTCATAAAAACATAAAATTCAACATCTCTTTAGTTTCCTTTTTTATTATTGGAATCGGAAGTTTAGCTTGCGTTTTAGGAGGTTTTATGTCAGAAAAATTAGGTGTTAAACGAACTGCTTTTTTATCATTATTATTATCTGGGTTTTGCTGCTTATTTCTTCCTTTTATTCTACAAATTAACAATCAGTTTTTATTTATTGGTTTTTTACTTTTTTGGGGAATGTTTGTAATTGCAGATTCTCCTCTGTTTTCTACTTTGGTAGCACAAAATGCAATTTCAGAAAACAAAGGAACAGCATTAACCATTGTAAATTCTATTGGATTTTTTATAACAATTATTAGTATTCAGTTAATTAATGTTATATATCAAATTTATTTTTCAAATTATATATTTTTATTGTTAGCTATTGGGCCAATAATTGGAGTTTTCAAACTGAAAAAAGAGTTTAATTAACAATAATAATGACACAATACGGAAAAAGTCATGAAAAAATATTTCAAAGGCTTAAGTATAGGTGGTTTTTTAAATTTATACTATGAATTTACAAATAAGTGGAAACAAATGGTTGCCATACTTTTTTATATACTTCGATTAGTTTTGGAACTTGGAGATTTTCTAAAAAAAATCAGTAGGAAAATAATTTTAAATCAAAATTAAAACTGCAATCATCACAAAAACAATAATTTGAGCCCATTTCAAGTACAAACCTGTTTTTTTATGCTGTTTTAAATATGTTGATACTTTTCCTGCCAAAACAGCAATACTTCCAAAAATCATAAAAGAAACCAAAATAAAAAGAAAGCCTAAAATATAGAATTGTAAAATGGTAGACATTTCTGAAGAAAACAAAAACTGAGGAAAAAATGCCAGAAAGAAAATGGTGACTTTCGGATTTAAAACATTCATTAAAAAACCTGTTTTAAACAATTGAGTTGTGCTTCTTTGAGGTACATTTTCTGTTGAAATTAAAATTTCAGAGTTGCTTTTATATACTTGATAAGCTAAGTATAATAAGTAACTTGCTCCTAAAATTTTAATAATTAGGAATAAATTCTCATTTTCTTTAATAATTGTTGAAACTCCAAATGCAACCAATGTTGTATGAATAATACAACCTGTCATTAACCCAAAAACTGTTGCCAAACCAAATTTTTTACCATTTACAATACTTTGTGTTAACACAAAAATATTATCAGGTCCAGGAGAAACTGCAAGTACTGAAGTTGCAACTACAAAAGAAATGAGTGTTTCTAACATAAATGTTTGAATTATAATTTCTTAAGTATATATTTAAATAAGAATTTATAGTTAATTATTTATTGAACTTATTTTTAAACAAAACTAAATTCTTTTTAAAAGAGCCTTATTAATTTGCTTTATTAAACTTGGACCTTCGTAAATAAAACCAGTATAAACTTGCACCAAATCTGCACCAGCATCTAATTTTTCTAAAGCATCTTCTGCAGAATGTATACCTCCTACTCCAATAATTGGAAACGATTTGTTAGAGTTGTCTGCTAAATATTTAATTACTTTGGTGCTTTGATTTTTAATAGGTTTTCCACTTACACCACCATTGCCAATTTCTGCCAAACGTTGTTTAGAAGCTTTTAAATTATCTCTTGAAGTAGAAGTATTGGAAGCAATTACACCGTCAATTTTTGTTTCAGCAACCAATTCTATAATTTCATCTAATTGAATATTATTTAAATCTGGTGCAATTTTTAATAAAATTGGTTTTTTAATTTTAAAAATATGGTTTTCTTTTTGGCAAGCAGTTATTAATTCAACCAAGTAGTCTTTATCATTTAATTTTGCATGACTTCCTACATTAGGACAACTAACATTTAACACAAAATAATCTACAAACGGATGTAGTTCTTTAAAAACCTCAATATAATCTTGTGTATAGTTTTCTGGCTTTGTATTGGTGTTTTTACCAATGTTTCCGCCAATAATTACCTTGTGTTTATTTTTTTTGAGGTTTTTAATGGCTTCTGCAACACCTTCATTATTAAAACCCATTCTGTTGATGATTCCCTGATCATCTTTTAAACGAAATAGTCTTTTCTTAGGATTTCCTATTTGACCTTTTGGAGTAACAGTTCCTATTTCAATAAAACCAAAACCGAAATTTGCCAATTCGTTATATAAAACTGCATTTTTATCAAAACCAGCAGCCAAACCAACTGGGTTTTTAAAGGTTAAACCAAATAAAGTTTTTTCTAAACGTCTGTCGTTTACTTGATATAATCTCCTAAAAATAGAAGCTCCAAAAGGAATTTTACATAATATTCTAATTAAAGAAAATGTAAAATAATGTACTTTTTCTGGATCGAATAAAAATAATATTGGACGAATTAAAGTTTTGTACATATTATATTGTTTGATACCAATTTTTAAATTCTTTGGTTTTTGTAAAATTAATGAAACCTTCTTCTAAAGAAAGTTTTAAATCTTCTTTTTTTATTTGAAATTTATTTTCTAAAGTATTTAAAATACTTACGGCTTTTTCATTTTCATTTGTAGCAATGTAAACTGATAACAAACCATCGTAAACATCAATAAAATCTGGATATTCCTTATTAATAATTTGAAACTTTTCTAATGCCTTGGCATACTCTTTTTGAAAATAGTAAATGTTACCTCTTAAATAATCCAAAAATGGATCTCCGTTTAAAGCTTCATCTAATTTATTTACACTTTCTAAACTTTTTTCGTATTGTTCTTTCAACAAATACCCATCTACAGAAACTAAAAATAAACTTGGGTCGTTTGGAAAACTATTTTCATAATCTAAAATAACTTCTTGATAAACATCTTCAGACAAGTTGCTAACAGTCATTAAATGAATCAATTTAAATATTTTAGTTCTTTTTGATTTGTTACTGATGCTTTGATAAGCTTCATTTGCTCTAACAAACTGACCAGATGCATTTAACTGCTTTATTTCTTTTAATGTATTCATATCTTTCAATATTTCAACATCGCTAGTTTTTACATATTTGCTAAAAAAATCACTGCTGTACAATACGCTTTTATAAAGTTGACCAAAAGTTTCACTTAAGTTTTCACCTGTTAAATAAATATAAGAATCTACAATTTTTGGTTGCCCATTAATAATTTTTACTAGATGATCGTGATAATTTAAACCATCTCCAAAAAGTCTAAATAGTAAGTGAAAATCTTTATTTTCATCTTGATAGGCTCTAATAAAATCATAAGATGAACCATTGCTTAACTCTTTTACAATAAGTTCTCCAAAATTAAATTGAGAGGAAAAACTAGCATAAAAGCCCGTATTAAAGTCTAAAACATTCTTTTTTGATGTTTTAATTAAAAAGCGATTGGTAAACGCTTTTACATCGTAAAACTTATTGGTTTCAATAATGTCATAATTTGCTAAACTATGTTCTATTTCTAACCCTATTTGTTCTACATCTGTAATTTTAATTGTTTTCTTTTCTTTTGTATTACAAGAAAATACAGCTGTAAAGCATAAAATTAAAATGATTTTTTTCATAGTTTGTTTTGCTTTCTATCTTAAAACAGCGTCTAAATTCTTTTCAAAAGTTTGCTGTAATTTTTGCATTATTTTATCTATCTGCTTGTCTGCCAATGTTTTTGTTTCATCTTGCAATAAAAAACTAACTGCATATGATTTTTTACCTTCTGGCAAATTATCACCTTCATAAACGTCAAATAAATCTACCTCTTTTAATAATTTCTTTTCTGACTGAAAAGCTAGATTATAAACTTCTTTAAAGGTTGTTTGAGAGTTTAACAACAATGCCAAATCTCTTTTTACTGTTGGAAATTTAGGTAATTCAGTAACTTTTATATTTTTATTACCTGTTATTTTTAAAATGGTATCCCAATTAAAATCAGCAAATAAAACCTCTTGTTTGATTCCAAATTCTTTTAACAAACTATTTTTTACAACTCCAAATTCTACCAATTTCATTTTGCCTAAACCGAATGAAATTCCTTCTGAAAAGACATCTAATTTACTTGGTGTCGATTTTAAATTATCAATACCTAACCTACTTAAAACACCTTTAATTATTCCTTTTAAGTAAAAGAAATCAGAGGTTTTTTGTGTAACATTCCAACTATCAGTTGTTCTGTTTCCTGTTATAAAAAGCGTTAAATGCTTATCTTCTTGATATTTACCTGAGTATTTATGGTACGTTTTACCAAACTCATAAAACTTTAACGAATTATTTTTTCTATTGATGTTATAAGCAACAGATTCTAAACCACTAAATAATAAAGACTGACGCATTACTTTCAAATCGTTACTTAACGGATTTAGCATTTCTACATTTGCTTCTTCATTAATATTTTCTGACAAGTTTGCGTATGCTGGTTTTGTTAATGAATTTGCCATTGTTTCATTAAAACCTTGAGCTGTTAATTGATTAGCAATTACATTTTCTATTTTAGTTTCTTTATTTGAATCAAAAGAAATTGAGGTATTTAACTTGTGAGAAAACTCAATATTATTATAACCATATACCCTTAAAATTTCTTCGATAATATCTGCTTCTCTTTGCACATCTGTTCTGTAAGATGGAATTGTTAAGCCCAAACCACCTTCAGTTTCACTATTGATTTTAATTTCTAAAGATGCTAAAATGTTTTTAATGGTTTCTCTCGGAATTTCTTGACCAATTAATCTGTTTGCATTTTCGTATGATAAAAAAACTTGAAAATCTTCTAACTTAACAGGATAAAAATCGGAAATGTCAGAAGCTAATTTACCTCCTGCATATTCTTCGATTAATAAAGCTGCTCTTTTTAAAGCATATTCAGTTAAATTAATATCTATTCCACGTTCAAAACGAAAAGAGGCATCTGTATTTAAAGCATGCCTTTTGGCCGTTTTTCTAACAGAAACAGCGTTAAAATAAGCACTTTCTAAAAATATTGATGTTGTATTTTCTGTAACACCAGAATTTAATCCTCCAAAAACGCCTGCTATACAAAGTGGGTTTGAATCTGCATCACATATCATAATATCATCTGAAGATAGTTCTCTTTCAACTTCATCTAAAGTGGTAAATTTTGTACCTTCTGGAAGTGATTTTACTAAAATTTTATTTCCTTTAATTTTTTGTGCATCAAAAGCGTGTAAAGGTTGCCCTAATTCGTGTAAAACATAATTAGTTATGTCTACAATATTATTTTTAGGTGTAATACCAATAGCTTTTAATCTATTTTGAATCCATTTTGGTGAGTCTTTTACTTCAACATCCGTAATTGTAATTCCGCAATATCTTGGAGTTTGTTCTTTATTTTCAACTTCCACATCAATTCTAAGTGTTCTTTCATCTACATGAAAATCACTTACAGATGGTGATATCAATTCTAAGTTAACATCATTTTGAAGTAAACCTGCTTTTAAATCTCTTGCTACTCCAAAATGGCTCATAGCATCTGAACGATTTGGTGTTAAACCAATTTCGAAAACTGCATCAGTTTCTATATTAAATACTTCTGAAGCCAATGTTCCAACTTCTAAAGTTTCATCTAAAATCATTATTCCATCATGACTAGAACCTAGACCTAATTCGTCTTCAGCACAAATCATTCCATGGCTTTCTTCACCTCTAATTTTTCCTTTTTTTATTTTAAAACCTTCTCCTTTATCATCATACAAAATTGTACCAATCGTAGCTACAGGAACTTTTTGACCTGCTGCAACATTTGGCGCTCCACAAACTATTTGTACAGGTGTGCCATTACCCAAATTTACGGTAGTTACTTTTAATCTGTCTGCATTTGGATGCTGTACACAAGTTAAAACTTCGCCCACAACAATGCCTTTTAGACTTCCTTTTATAGATTCTATATTTTCAATGCCTTCTACTTCTAAACCTAAATCGGTTAATAACTCTCCTGTTTTAACTGGTTCCCAATCTATTTGAAGAAATTGTTTTAACCAATTGTACGAAATTTTCATATTTATTTTTTGAGTAATTCAAGCGCAAATTTACTGAAATTATGCTTTTTTAAAGCAGATTTTTACACTAAAATTATAGCAATTTATTAAACATATAATTTCTATTAAAATAAATATCTTTGCGTTGAATAAATTACAATTGATGTTTAAAAAAATTCCGAATTATATCAAATACATT
This sequence comes from Polaribacter aestuariivivens, assembly GCF_005885675.1. Lineage (GTDB taxonomy): Bacteria > Bacteroidota > Bacteroidia > Flavobacteriales > Flavobacteriaceae > Polaribacter > Polaribacter aestuariivivens. Next base: position 82,038 of record NZ_VANR01000002.1, on the reverse strand, counting down.
TTTGCGAACGTATTTTTTCTGTTTACATATATTTTTATTTTCAGAATTATTTTCTACAGCTTTTTTGCTGACTTAGGAAGTGCCACCTCAAATGAAATTAAAAACGCTTTTTTATTAGGTATTCGTTTTGATTTAAAGCTAACCACCATTGCTGTTTTTCCATTAGCTTTATTGGTTTTGGTAACAAATTATCGTTTTTTTAGAAAAAAATTTTATAAGACATTTGCAACAGTATATTTAATTTTAACATATTTCATTTTAACCTTATTTTACTTATTTGATTTTGGTTATTATGATTATTTAAATATTCGCTTAGATGCATCTTCTCTCAGGTTTTTAACCAATTTAAAAATTTCTGGTCAGGTTTTATTAGAAAGTTACCCAATATATAAAGGTTTTTTAGGTTTGTTTGTTTTGTGTTTTTTAATTTACAAACTAACAAGGTTTCATTATTCATCATTTAAAAATCAAAAAACATTAATTTCTACGAAGGTAAAATCGTTTTACTTTATTGGTACTTTTTTAGTATTGTCTTTTGGTATTTATAATAGTTTTACTCATTATCCTTTGAGGTGGAGTCAGGCTTTTTTTTCTAAAAATAATGCTGTAAATCAATTTACATTAAACCCTGTTCTGTATTTTTTTGACAGTTTTGCTTATAGAAGTGAAGGTGTAGATATGGAGGAATTCAAAAAATATTACCCAGTAATTGCAAAACATTTAAACTTACCAAAAGATACAGTTTCTTTTGAAAGAAAGGTGGTTTTTGACTCTACATATGCAAAAAAACCAAATGTAGTTATTGTAATGATGGAATCTGTAGGTGTAAAACCAATGAGTTTTTATGGAAATCCTATAAAAACAACACCAAATTTAGATTCCTTGGCGAAACAAAGCGTAAGTTTCCCTAATTTTTATGTACATAAATCTGGAACTGCTGCAAGTGTTTTTGCTAGTGTTACAGGTTTGCCTGATGTTGAAGATGTGAGAACTGCTTCTAGAAATCCTTTATTGCAAGATCAACGTATTATTTTTGATCAATTTAACGGTTATGAAAAATTATATTTTTTAGGTGGAAGTGCAAATTGGGCAAATATTAGAGGTGTTTTTCAGGCAAACATTAATAATTTAAAAATTTTTGAAGAAGGAAGCTACAAAACAGAAAACAGAGCAGATGTTTGGGGTATTGACGATTATGAATTGTTTAAAGAATCTGACAAAGAGCTTCAAAAATTACATGAACAAGAAAAACCTTTTATTGCTTACATACAAACAGCATCTAACCACATGCCTTTTACGGTTCCTGATGAAAAAGAAACCTTTAAACCTTTAAATGAAAGTGATGTTTCTGAAGATTTATTAAACAAAAGTGGTTTTAAATCTGTAGCGCAATTAAATGCTTTACGTTATTTAGATTTTAATGTTGGTCGTTTTTTAAAACGTGCAAAAAAATCTGGTTACTATGATAACACTATTTTCGTGTTTTTTGGAGACCATAACACCGCTATGAAAAGAACAGATTTATACTCTAAAGAATTTGATTTGAATATTCAATTACAACATGTTCCTTTTTTAATTCATGCTCCAAAATTTGTAAAGCCAAAAGTTATTAATAAAAACGGAAAATTAATTGATTTATTTCCAACTGTTGCTAGTTTAGCGAAGATAAATTACACCAACTACACTTTAGGAAACGATTTATTAGATAGTACCCAAACAAATACTACTTCTTTTGTTTATTTAGGTATTAATGGAGAACCAGCAGTTGGTTTGTTAAAAGACAGTTTATATTATTCAAAAACCAACGTTACAAATACCACTAGATTATATAATTTAAACGAAAAAAGTTTGATTGATTTGAAAGATAAATATCCTTTACAAAGTAAAAAAATGGATAGTTTGTTAGAGGCATACTACCACTCTACAAAGTATTTGTATTTTAACAATAAAAAACGTTAGGTGAAGTAAGTTTTATCTATTTTTTTATACAATAAAAAATATAAATTACCTAAAATGGTACCTACAGTAATTCCCATAATAATATCTAAAGGAAAGTGTACACCTAAATAAATACGACTGTAAGAAAATAATAGTGGAAATAACAATAGTAAATATATGTACTTGTACTTTCTTCTAAGCAATAATATAGTATAAACAGTAAAGAAAGTTGATGTTGTTGCATGACCAGACATAAAACTAAAACTTCCAGGACGTATTAAAGTTCTTAAACGTTGGTTTATTTCTGGATCGTTATTAGGCCTTAATCGTTCAGTACTATTTTTTATAAAATTAGCAAACTGGTCTGAAAAAGCTACTAAAATTATCATAGATAGAATGATAATTCCTCCTCTTTTCCATCCAAAAGACTTCACTATTAGAAACAAAACAAGTAAAAATACTGGTGCCCAATTAAATTGGTTTGTAATAAATAGCCAAAAAGAATCCCAATGTTCGTTTCCTAAATTATTTAAAAAAACTAAAAGCTCTTTATCAATTTTTATAATTCTGTCTAGCAACTTATTTTCCTATTTTTAAAATTTCTATTTCGTAAATTAAATCAGATTTTGCTGGAAATGGACCAGCTTTTTGATCGCCAAATGCAATTGAATAAGGAATAAAAAAGCGTGCTTTTTCACCTTCTCTCATTGTTAAAAGACCTTCTCTTAAACCAGAAATCATAGGATTTTGTTCGTCTTTTAAATTAAAAACTACAGGTTTTCCAACATCTGAAGATGATTGCATTCTTTTACCATCTGCAATATACAATGTGTAATTTGCAGTAATTGGTTTATTTTCTGTTACTTTTTTTCCTTTAGTTTCTTTTAGCATTAAAATACGTAAACCTGTACCAGTTTCTTTGGCTTTAGAAACATTCATTTTTGCCAAAAAAGCTTTTTTACGAACTAAATATTTTGCGTATCTCTTTTCTTCTCTCTTATTTTCTTGGTTTATTTTTGCTTGTTGAGATTTTTCAAAATCTGCCTCTTCTTCATTAAAAACTGATGCAGCATCAAACTCTTTTGCTGCTGCACCAATTCTTATTATTTTAATGGTATTAATAGTATCATTCTGTACAATTTTATTTACAATTGCCATTCTTGTGGAATCTATTGCTTTTTTTAATTGTAGAGAATCTGTATATTTTTTTTGTAATTCTTTTAATTCTAATGAATTTACAGTTGTTTTACCAAATACACTGTGTTTTCCATTTAAATGTGGTATTGCTCTGTGAGTTATAAAAAACTGACTATTATTAGTTTTTGGACCTCCATTTGCCATGGAAAGTATGCCTTGGTCATCGTGTTTGTATATATAATCTCCATTATCCGCTATTGGAAATTCATCACCAAAAAGATACCCAGCAATTTTTCTTCCTTTTGAGGTGTAACCACCTGCTTGAATAACAAAATTTGGCACTACTCTATGAAAAATAATACCTTCGTAAAAGTTTTCTCCTTTTAAAGAATCTAATAATCTAGTATTTGTACCTTCAACTAAAGATATAAAGTTTGCAACGGTTTTTGGTACATCGTTTGCATACAATTCTAATAAAATATCTCCTTTATTAGTTTCTATGTTTGCGTAAATACCGTCTTTTAAATCTTTATACTTTGGAGATGTACAAGAGGTTAATAGTAAAAAAATAATAAAAAAATATACTATTTTTTTCATTATTAATCTAATACTTCTAATAATTCTACTTCAAAAACTAATGTTGAAAAAGGTTTGATTTTATCACCTCTTTGTTGTGCTCCATAAGCCATTTCTTGGGGAATGAAAAACTTATATTTTGCACCTTCTTTCATTAATTGTAAGCCTTCTGTCCAACCTTTAATTACTTCATTTAAAACAAATTCTGCTGGAGTTCCTCTATCTACAGAACTATCAAATACTTCTCCTTCTAAATTTGTTCCATGGTAATGTACTTTTACTCTAGTAGAAGGTGATGCTGGTTGATCTCCAGTTCCTTCTTTTAATATAATATATTGTAAACCACTATCTGTTGTGATAACACCTTCTTTAGTTTTGTTTTCTACTAAAAAATCTTCACCAGCTTTTTTATTGTCACCAAACTTAGCTTCAGCTTCTTTAGCTGCCTTTGCACGCTGCTCTTCCATTTTAGCAGTTTGTTGTTTTCTTAAGTAAGTATTAATTATTGTTTGAATGTCTTTTTGCGCTACCAATAAATTCGTAGAATCTTTTCCACTGATGTAACCTTGTATAAAAGCATCATCATTCACTTCTTTTAAATTTGCTTTGAATTGAGTTGCCATATTTAACCCAATTGCATAACTTACAGAGTCTATTTCTGTATTTAAAGTTTTCACTTCTTTTACTTGATTCCCACAAGAAAACATACTTACTGTAATTGCTACTGCTACTAAACTTTTTACTAATTTCATTGTTGTTTCGATTTATTTAATTTTTAATATTTATTAATGTTACTGTACTTTTTAGGCTTTGATTGATTCCTATTTTATTTCCATCTCCAGATACTCCAAAGGCGTTGTAAAATGGAATGACAAATGTAATGGTTTCTCCTATTTTCATCAACTTTATTCCCTTTTGTATTCCAGAAATAAAATCTTCTTTATCAACGCTATAATTTTTGACTCCTAAATCGTCTTTACTGTAAATTATTGAGTCATTTAAATCACGTATTTCATACTCGAAAGTTACCACATCACCTACTTTTGGTGTTGGTTTTTCTTCCTCAATTTTTGTAATGTATTTGTACCAAAATCCATTGTTTGAGTTTATGTATGAATTTGTTGAATCTTTTTGAATTAATAATTGAATTTTTTCTTCTTCTATTTTATTTAATTGTTTTGATTCTTCAATTGTTTTTTGAAAAATGGTTGTTGATGGTTTTGGGTTTATAGGTCTTCTTGCTGTTGGTTTTGTACAGCCTATTAAAATAATTCCGAAAAATAAAAATATTTTAATTTTCATAAGATGTATTTAACTCTTCTTTATATTTTGGTAATAATGAAGTGAATTTTGAAACAGTTTCTTCAATAGATAAATTACTTTTTCCACCAGCAGCATTGTCATGACCTCCTCCTTCAAAATAATTTCTCGCAAATTGATTTACGGAAAATTTTCCTTTTGATCGAAATGATATTTTCACCAAATTTTGTTCACTATCTTCAATAAAAATAGCTGCAAAAACAATACCTTTTAATGATAATGCGTAATTAACTACACCTTCAGTATCACCTTTTTGAAAATCGAAACGATTTTTTTCTTCATTTGTTAAAGTAATATATGCTGTTTTATATGTAGGTAATATTTGTAAATTACTCAACGCTTTTCCTAACAATAGTAGCCTGTTGTATGAATTTGCATCATAAACATTGTTGTGAATTTTATCGTTTTGAGCTCCTTTATCAATTAAATCGGCAATAATTCTGTGTGTTTTACTGGTTGTAGACCTGAATCTGAATGAACCTGTATCTGTCATAATACCTGTATACAAACAAGTTGCAATATCTGCATCTATTAAATGTAAATCGTTATTCATTTCAATAAATTGATATACCATTTGACAGGTTGAACAAATTTCTACATCTGAATACATATATGTTACATCATCTGGTTGTTGATGATGATCTATCATCGCAAAATCATTTGGATATTTTTCTAAGGTATTTTGCATATCAGAACCTACCCTATGTAACGCATTAAAATCTAGTAGAAAAATAATATCAGAATTGTTTATAGCCTTTTGAGATTGAGAATTTTGCCAGTCGAAACGAAAAGTATTTTCTGAACCAGGTAACCAATGTAAAAAATCTGGATATTCGTTTGGAACTACCACTGTTGCATTGTGTCCTTTTTTGGTGTAATATTTACACAAAGCTAAAGTAGAGCCCATAGCATCTCCATCTGGGTTTCTATGTCCAATTATTACGATATTTCTCTGTTTTTCAAGAAACTTATTTAACGCTTCAAATCCTTTTAAAATCATAAGTCGCGAAGATACAATTTAATCGTATTTATAGAAATTATTTTGAGTTTCAATTTTATATATTTAATCCCCTTCATAATTGAAAACGAAGTTCTATTGTTTTTATGATAAAAAACCGTACTTTTGCCGAAATTTTAAAAAAATAAAATGGCAACAAATAGAACATTTACAATGATTAAACCAGATGGTGTTGAAAACGGACATACTGGTGCTATATTAGATAAAATTAATGCTGCAGGATTTAGAATTGTAGCTTTAAAAAAGACACAAATGACAAAAGTAGACGCAGAAAAATTTTATGCTGTACATAATGAGCGTCCGTTTTTTGGTGAATTAGTAGAATTTATGACTCGTGGACCAATTATTGCTGCTATTTTAGAAAAAGAAAACGCTGTAGAAGATTTTAGAACTTTAATTGGTGCTACAAATCCTGCAGAAGCAGCTGAGGGAACTATCAGAAAAATGTATGCTACTTCTTTAGGTGAAAATGCAATACATGGTTCAGATTCTGACGAAAATGCTACTATTGAGGGAGATTTTCATTTTTCTGGAAGAGAACAATTTTAAGAATTTTTAGAAATTCTTAGTCTAAAAATATATTTAGTGTAAAACTCGCAACAATTGTTGCGAGTTTTTTATTTTAAAAATAAATCAAACCATCAAAAATAGATGATTAATACCAACAATTATACTTGTTTTTATAAGCTCATATCTTTGTTAATTTATATCTTAAATTTTATATTTATGAAATCATAAAATCGTATTTTTGAGCTCTTAAAACATAGCACATGACATTGACGGATTTTAATCCTATTATAGAAACGATTGAAGAAGCTTATGAAATTCCGCATTTGAATGCGACCAGAAGAATTTCGGCGTTATTACCTCACAATTATTACGAAACTGACAAGCATTATCCAGTATTATATTTACAAGATGGTCAGAACCTTTTTAACCCAATGGCGCAATATGGTGATTGGGCAATAGACAAATCTTTGGCTAAATTAGCAGAACAAGGTTTGGCGGATATTATAATTATTGCTATAAATCATGGTGAAGAAGAACGTATATCTGAATATTTACCATATTACCATCCAAGATTCGGACAAGGAAAAGGAAATTTTTATATCGAATTTATGATAGAAAAATTGCTTCCTTACATCAATAAAAAATACAGAACATTAACCGATTTCGAAAATACAGGAATTGGAGGAAGCTCAATGGGAGGTTTAATTAGTTTATATGCAGGTTTATCAGCCCCTAAAATTTTTGGTAAATTGATGATTTTCTCTCCAAGTTTATGGATTTCTAAGAAAATATTCGACAATACAAAAAGTTTCATGCCTTTAGAAGAAGCTAAAATTTATTTATATTCTGGAGGAAAAGAAAGTAAAGAACACCTACCAAATGCTTTAAAGTTAGGTGGAATTATCAAAGAAAAAATGATTAAAGGATATCATATTGATTTTCATTTTTCTATCAATCAAGAAGGAAATCATTCTGAAGTACATTGGCGTAAAGAATTTCCAAAAGCTATCAAGTGGCTTTTCAATAAAAAATAATTATGAAATACACTCAAATAAAAGAATTAAACTTTTCTAAAGACATTATTTTACCTTGTAAAAAAGACGATTTAGAAAGCATAAAACACCTACTTCCAATTGAAAACCCCAATTTTGATGGTAGTTTTCTTACACATCATTTAGTGTATGGAAAAGAAGGGAATAAAATTTATCTAGTTGGTTTAGGAGAACAAAAAAACGAGGCTCATTTAGAAGATACATTTCGTAAATTTTGTTTCGAAACTAAAAAATATTGGGGAGAAAATATTCAGTTTTTTGCTCAAAATCTTTCTACAGAAAGTTTAAAGAAGGCAGTAATAGGTTTAGAAATGGCACAATATGTAATTGGTGCTTTTAAATCTACCAAAGAAGAAATTAAAGAAATAAATATTGATTTTATTTCTACAGAAGATATTCAAAAAGAGTTAGAAGAAGGGCAATTTACTGGAGAAGCAATCAATAAAATTAAAGCTTTGGTAGATGCTCCACCAAATATTAAAACTCCTGAATATTTAGGTGATTGGGCTAAAAAATCTTCTAAAGATTCGAATTACAAATGCACCGTTTTTAAACAAAAAGAATTAGAAAAAAAAGGTTTTGAGGCAGTTCTATCTGTTGGAAAAGGAAGTGTAAATAAACCAGTGGTAATTGTAAACGAGTACACTCCAAAAAAATCTAAAAAAATAGATATTGCTTTGGTTGGTAAAGGAATCACTTTTGATTCTGGTGGAATTTCTATTAAAGGCTCTACCAATTTACACTATATGAAAAGTGACATGGGTGGTGCAGCCGTGGTTTTAGGCGTTGTAGAATTGGTGGCGAAACTAAAATTAGACATTAATATTGTGGGTATTGTAGCCGCAGCAGAAAATGCTGTAGATGCAGAAAGTTACAGACCTGGAGATGTTATTGACTCTTATTCTGGAAAAACCATCGAAATTATAGATACAGATGCTGAAGGTCGTTTGGTTTTGGCTGATGGAATTAGTTATGCCATTAAAAAATTCAATCCAGAATATTTAATTGATTTAGCTACTTTAACAGGAAGTGTAGTTAGAACTTTAGGATATGCTGCTGCAGGAATGTTCACACAAAATCAAGAAATGGCAAATTCAATGTCTGCAATTGGATATAAATACCATGAGCGTGTTTGGCAATTGCCAATGTTTGAAGATTATGAAGCAGATTTAAAATCGGACGTTGCAGATATTAAAAATTTCAACGGAAAACCAATTGAAGGTGCTATAAATGCTGCTAAATTTTTAGAATTTTTTACAGAAAAGCATCCAAAATGGATTCATTTAGACATTGCAGGAGTTTCTTTTGGAGCCTCACAATACGCAAAAATGAAAAGCGCTACAGGATTTGGAATTCAGTTAATTACAAATTTCATTAAAGAAAAAGTTACAATGTAACATTCTATTTTGTAAATTTATAACATACCAAATCTAAAAAAATGTCTGAAAAATCGTTAAATTTTCTTTGTATTACCACTTATTTTAAAGGAGAAGATTTTATTAAAAGCTGTAAAGAAGCAGGTAACAAAGTATATTTACTTACCAAAAAAAGTTTAGAAAACGAAAAATGGCCTTGGGAAGCAATTGATGATGTTTTTTATATTGAAGAATGGAATCAGAATGATATTATTAAAGGAATTGCCTACAAATTCAGAGAAATAAACTTCAACAGATTTGTAGCTTTAGATGATTTTGATGTAGAAAAAGTTGCTTTACTTCGTGAACATTTTAGAGTTCCTGGAATGGGAAGAACTACTGCACATTATTTTAGAGATAAATTGGCAATGCGTATCAAAGCTAAAAATGAAGGTGTGAATGTACCAGAATTTACTTCGCTGTTTAACAATGATGATATAAACAATTATGCTGATACAATTCCTGCTCCATGGTTATTAAAACCAAGAATGGAAGCTTCTGCAACAGGAATTAAAAAAATTCATACAAAAAATGAATTGTGGCAAATTGTAAATGATTTAGGTGACGAAAGAGATAATTATTTAATTGAAAAATTTGCTCCTGGAGACGTATATCATGTAGATGGTTTAAATGTTGATGGAAAAGTGGTTTTCGCGAGAGTGAGTAAATATTTAGATACTCCTTTTGAAGTTGCTCATGGTGGAGGAATTTTTAGATCTGCCACTTCAGAAATTGGTTCTAAAGTAGAAAAAGGATTGCAAAAAATGAATGTTCAAGTAATGAAAGCATTCGGAATGCAATCTGGTGCTTCTCATACAGAATTTATTCAATCAAAAGAAACTGGAGAATTGTTTTTTTTAGAAACATCATCGAGAGTTGGTGGTGCTAATTTAGCTGAAATGGTTGCTTATGCTTCTGGCGTAAATCTTTGGGGAGAATGGGCTAAAATTGAATCTACCAACCTGAAAAATGAAAGTTACAAATTACCTAAAATTCACAACAAATATGCAGGAATTGTAGTTTCTTTAAGCAGATTCGAACACCCAGATACTTCTAGTTTTACAGACAAAGAAATTGTTTGGAAAATGGATAAAGAATGGCATATTGGTTTAATTGTAGTTTCTGAATCGAGTGCGCGTGTTATTGAATTATTAGACAAATACACGCATAGAATTGCTTCGGAATTTCATGCAAGTATTCCTGCACCTGATAAGTCTTTATAGAAAACGTAATTTTATGAAAATAAAAAAGACCTCACAGGTTTTAAAGCTGTGAGGTCTGAATATTTTTAAAAGTATAATTTAGTTTTCAAAAAAACCAGTGCTACCTCCAACCCAAGTTTTGTCTTTATTATATTTTACACCCACCATTTCACCTTTACTAATTCTAATTAAATTACTAACGATTTCAGTTTTGTTGGTTTTAGAATTGTGCATGAGCATCATACGAACTTCGCATTTTGCAGGAACATCCATGGTTTCTATAATTGGTGCATACGCTACTTTTTCTTGCAATAAATAGTTTGATTTATCTTTAATTTCATCAATCATTTTACGTGTTACGTGAATCTCTACTCCTGCACCAGCAAAAGAATACAAAGGTTTTAAAACATAGTTTTCTAAATCTTCTGGAATTTCCGCTAATTTATCTAAATAAAACGATTTTGGTACATAATCTCCTTTTAACAAAGGCATTGTGTATTTACTTATTCTGTAAAACCAATTTGGGTGACCAATCCATTCTATATCCACTTTATCTAAAAAACTAAATTGGGTTTTTAAACCTTTTCGTTGATCTAATTCATCAAAAATAATTCTATTATAGATTTTTAATATCTTTATTTCTTTACTTTCATCATCTAAATAAAAAAGCTCTTTACCTTTTTTTATCAATTTTGAAATACACAATATTTTAATTCCTAGTGCTTTTTCAGTTGCATAAAAATCGATTGCAGTTGCCTGTTTTTCTGGCTCTATTTCTAATAAAATAACTTGTTTAGGGTTTGTTTCACCAACAATTTCTTGTTGCAATAAAGTAACATACTCTTTAGAAGTTATTCCATTTACATGTTGAGAATAGTTTTCTGGAATTACGTTTCCAAAATGTTTACGATACATACTTCCTAACAAATGCTGAAAGAAATATAAAGATGGAAACCCTTGTAATTCAATCAATTTTGGAACCAAATTTCCGTTTTCGTCTTTACAGATACCGAAATCTAGTTGTAAAAATTTTGAGTGTTCATCTTCATTGGGTACAATTCTATCTTCCGTAAAAAAAGCACCATTTGTGAGCTCTTTAAAATTTGGTTTATTAATGACTTCCAAAATATCATTGCAAGCGTTTACTAACTTATTTTTTAAATCTTTTGGAATAAAAACCGGTGTTTCTGCGATTTTGAAAGGTGGTTTATAATCGAACGTATTTTCAATATCTTTTAAAAAAAATTGATACTTTTCTTGAGAAAAATTTTTGTTGTATAACTTTCTATTTTGATGTATCATAATATTTTAAGAAAATACGGGTTGCTTAACACTAATTATTGCGTTTGAGATAAATTTCGGTAAAATGGTATTGTATGTCATTATTAACTTATCTGGATCATCCATTCTATCCATCATTTGATTGTATTTTTCTTCACCAAAACTGTTAATTACAATTTGCTTGTTTTCTTCTAAAGTAAAAAATGCTTCCATACTTACTGGATCTGCTTCTGGATGAAACTGTGTTCCAACGAATTCTTCAGAAAAACGAACCGCCATAATTGCACGCTCTAACTCTACATGTGTTCTTATTTTTTCTAAACTTAAAATAGTAGCTCCATGACCAGCAAACACCTTTAAATTTGGTTGAATTAATTGCCAATCTCTCGAATCTACTGCATAAAATGGGTCGTTTAAACCATCTAATAATACATCTTTTTTTCCTGCTTTTGTTTTGTGTACTTTCAAAATACCGAAAGAGGTACTTTTTCTTAATTTTATTTCTCCTAATTGAAAATAATTACACATTACTTGAAAAGAATAACAGATAAAAAATACGTGTTTTTTTTGATAAGAAGTTTTATTGATGTCCCATAATTTTTGCATCAATACTAAATAAGGTTCTCTCCAAATGGCGTCTTCTAAAGGGCTTCCAGGACCTCCACTTGATATATAAATATCGTAAGAAGTATCAGGAATTTCATTTTTTGCTCTAACATCAAAAATGGCAAAATCTACATCATCACTAAAAGTTTCAACAATTTCTTTGATACAACGTAAACCTTGGTTCGGTTGGTTGTTATTCATATCTAAAATTGCTAATTTCAATTTATTATTTGTCATTTAAAATTCTATAATTATAATCCTAAAATAGTTTGCTCTGTAATATAATCAACTACTTTTGTTAAGTCTTTTGTTTGTTCGTACACTTTTAATTGTCTGTCTGCACCTGTTCCGTTTTCTAACATTTTAAAGATGTATTCCACTTCTTTTCTTGATCCTAAATCATCTAAAACATCATCTAAAAAAGCTACAAACTCATGCATTAATAATTTTGTTTCAATTTCTTTTTCTAAACCAAAATCTATCATTTTTCCATCAATTCCATAACGTCCAGCTCTCCATTTATTTTCATTAATTAAAGCTCTGTGATATACCATAAAATTAAGATTTTGAGTTCTTAATTTATACAATTTAGCTACTAAAGCCTGAATTAAAGCTGCGATACATATGGTTTCATCAACAGTTAATGGAACATCACAAATACGAACTTCTAAAGTTGGAAAAATTGGATGTATACGAATGTCCCACCATATTTTTTTTGGATTATCTATACATTTTGTTTTTACTAATAAGTTTACGTAGTTCTCATATTGTGCATAATTATCGAAAACTCCTGGAATTCCGGTTCTTGGAAATTTATCAAAAACTTTAGATCTATAAGATTTAAAGCCTGTATTTCTACCTTCCCAAAAAGGAGAGTTTGTAGACAAAGCGTATAAATGAGGCAAAAAGTAACGCATCGCATTTACCAAATGAAGTGCCATATCTTTATCTGCCATACCCACATGTACGTGTAGCCCAAAAATTAGATTAGATCTTGCAGTATCTTGTAATTCGTTTACAATTTCTTCATAACGTGGATTTGGAGTAATTAATTGAGTTTCCCATTTAGAAAAAGGGTGTGTACCTGCAGCTCCAATTTTAAAACCCAAATTGTTTGCGATGCCAGAAATAGATTTTCGAAGGTGTGTAACTTGCTTTTTTGCGTCTGCAATATTCTCGCAAATATTGGTTCCAACCTCTACAACAGCTTGATGCATTTCTGCTTTTACTTGGTCATCTAAAACTTTGGTTGCTTCTGTAACAATTTTTTGATCATGAGATACTAATTCTCTCGTAACAGGATCAATTACTTGATATTCTTCTTCAATACCTAATGTAAATTTCATATAAGAAAGGTTCGTTTATAAAATTTGATTGTACAAACAATTAAATTTTGTGAAATACTATTTCTTCGTAGTTTTTTTTGTGGCTGACTTTTTTACAGGTGCTTTTTTAACTGCAACTTTTTTAGTAGTAGCCTTTTTTAAGGCTGTTTTTGCTGGTGCTTTTTTAACGGCTACTTTCTTTGAAGGCGTTTTTTTTGTAGTTGTCTTTTTAGCAGGTGCTATTTGATCTGATACAAAACTACCCCAAGTAAGATTCATTTGCCCTTTTTTGTATTGTTTTGCCTTTTCAATTGCCATGTTTGCCGCATTTTCTACAATCCATTCAAAATTTTCTTCACCTACAGAATGTATATCTGCATCTGGTGCAGGGTTACAAAAATCGATTGCATAAGGAATTCCATCTCTTACAGCAAATTCTACTGTATTAAAATCATAACCCAAAGCTTTGTTTAAACGAATACAATAATCATGCACTGTGTCTAATATTTTTTGATCTACAGGTTCTCCATCTAAAACATATCGTAAATGATGCGGATTTCTAGGCTCATATTGCATAATATGCACATTATCTGTTCCTAAAACATAACATCTAAAGTATTCTTTAAAATTTATTTCTTCTTGTAACATCATCACTAAATGCTCAGTTTCTCCATGTTTTTTCCATAAGTCGTCTGGATTTTCAACTTTGTAAACACTTTTCCAACCTCCACCATCATGAGGTTTCATATATGCAGGAAAACCAATTGTATCAAACATTTTTTCCCAATTGAAAGGAAATTTCATGTTTCTGAAAGAATTTTCATCTGTATCTGGTGGTCTGTGTGAAGTTGGTAAAATAAATGTTTTTGGAACTGGTACACCTACTTTTTCTGCCAAGGCATTGTTAAAAAATTTTTCATCTGCACTCCACCAAAATGGGTTATTAATTACAGCAGTTCCTGTAATTGCCGCATTTTTTAAATACGCTCTGTAAAAAGGAACGTCTTGTGAAATTCTATCAATAATTACAGCATATTCATCAGATTTTGCTTGTTCTACAGTATCAATTAATACTGCTTCTGCCATCATATCTTTAATGCCTTGTGCTGCTATTTTTTTGTTTACTCTATCAATAAACGCTTGTGGAAACGTATTTTCTTGTCCGAATAAAATTCCAATTTTTTTCATATATGTTTTTTGTTAGTTTTAAATTTTTGATAAATAGTGTGGAAACATTTCTCTCCAAATTGGCCAGTCGTGTTCTGCCCATTTTCGCTCATCAAACCAAAAAGGAATGTTTTTATCACTTAATATTTTTGCCAGTTTTTGATTTGCTTCTAAGCAAATATCCCAATCACTTGTTCCTAAAATAATTTTCATGTTCCATAAATCAGGATGGTTACTTCCCGGTAAAAAATCTACAGGATTATTATAAAAAACATTGTCATCATAATAACCATCTAAAAAAGATTTGATATCAAAAGAGCCGCTTAAACTGAACATATGGCTTACTCTTTCTGGATGTTTAAAAGCAAAATTTGCTGCGTGATAACCTCCAAAACTTACTCCTGCAATGGCTAATTTTTGAATACCTCTTTCATGGCAAATAGGGTTTACAACTTCGTCCATAATAAATTTATCGTACCAAATATGGTTTTTCACACGATCTGCTGGATGAATTCCCTTATCATACCAACTTAATTCATTAATACTATCAGGACAATAAATTTGAACCAAACCTTCTTCTAAAAACCATTTTGCAGATTCTATTAGTTTCATGTCTTTACATTCAAAAAAACGCCCCATTGTTGTTGGAAATAATACAAGAGGATAACCTGCATGCCCAAAAACCAGCATTTCAATTTCTTTATTTAATGTTGGCGAGTGCCATTTATGATATTGTTCTTTCAATATACTAAATATTTATTTATTGTTAAAATATATGTCAAAATTACACTATTTCAAATAGTTACGTAAAAAAAAAAATAAAGAATTAGATATTCTATTTTTTTTGTATCATTTTTTATCAAAAATTTATAAATAACGTTGTTTAATTACATTTAAATGATGTAATTGATGACCAGAAGATAAGTACCCAAGAGCTCTTACAGATATTTTATTGTTTGAGGCTGTACCTATTCTTAATAATGCTTCTTGAGAAAAACTTTTATACATTTGAATGGTAGATTTTCTTAAAACTGCCATTTCATCTAATAAATCAAAATAATTTAATTGATTTGCATTCCCGTAATTTACAAAAACATCTTGATCAAACCCTGGTAACAAAGCTTTATCATTTCTCGCAAAACAAAGTGCTCTATAGCAGAAAATTCTTTCTGTATCTATAACATGTTGAATTAATTCTTTTAGCGTCCATTTTCCTTCCGCATATGAAAAACTATGTTTTTCTTTTGGTAAATTTCTAAGAATAGTATCAAATTGATTTTGAGAATTTTCTAAATTTTCAATTATAGATTTATTATTTTTTGAAACAAGCTGAATGTATTGTTCAAAATAAGGATTGTATTCGTTTTTAGGAATCATTATTAATATTTATAAATGTTGTTGAAACGAATTTACTGTTTTTTTATGACTCTAAAAATCTATGTAGATAAAAGAAAAAGCATCGAATTAACGATGCTTTTTGGTGTTATTTTTTTGATTTAAAAATATTTACGATTTTTGAAATAAGCCCTTTAGGTTTTTCGTTTTCGTGATAACCATAACTATATTTTCCATAACCGTAACCATAGCCATATCCGTAACCATAACCATATCCGTATTTACTTTTTATCGAAAAGTCGTTTAGTACATAACTAATATTGGAAACTTCTTTGTTTTTATATTTATCATCAATCATTCTCATCATTCCTTTTTCAGTATAGTTCTGACGAATTACGTAAATAACAGCGTCAGAGTATTTAAATAACTCAAGAGCATCTGAAACTAAACCTACAGGTGGTGTATCAATAATTACATAATCATAATCTTCCTTAAGCTTTTGAAACATTTTTTCTGCAGCATTGTTTAATAATAATTCTGAAGGATTAGGTGGAATTGGACCTGAAAGAATTATATCTAAATTAGGTATTTTAGTAGTTACTTTTACCTCATCTAATGTTTTTTGATTGATCAAATAGTTTACAACTCCAACATCGTTTGGTAAATCAAAATCATCATAAATTTTTGGTTTACGTAAATCTAAACCTACTAAAATTGTTTTCTTTCCACTTAAAGCAAAAACAGTTGCCATGTTTATTGAAATCATTGTTTTACCTTCTCCACTTACAGAGGAAGTTAAAATTAAAGTTTTTGAACTGTTTTCATCGTTATTTTTAAATAAAAACTGAATATTAGATCTTAATGCTCTAAAAGATTCTGCTACAGAAGATTTTGGTCTTTCAAATACTGCCAAGTTATTTTTGGTTGAATTTCTTCCAACTACTCCTAAAACAGGTATTGTATAGTTATTTTGTATTTCTTCTGCTGTATGAATTTTATTATCTAATAATTCTTTAACAATGATATAAAATAAAGGAAATACAATTCCTAACATTAAAGCAACTAAATAATTAAAACTTGGCAAAGGGTAATTTGGACCTTGACCTAAATCTTTTGCAGTATCAATTATTTTTACATCAGAAACGTTTGCCGCAATTGCTGTACCTGCTTCATATTTTTTTTGTTTTAGGTAATTATAATTTGCTTCAGAAATTTCGTAATCTCTTTGAAAAGTTAATAAACCTTGTTCTTGTTTTGGTAATTTTTTCTTTTTAGATGCATATTTTATTAGGCTAGTATTTAATTTTTTTAACCTGTTTGCATTCACCCTTTGTAAAGACGATATATTTTCAAGAAGATTATTTTTTATGATGCTAATCTCCTTATTCATTTGAATGATATCTGGATGATTATCTTTAATCATATCCCTATAAACCTCTCTTTCACTAGATTTTAAGACTAATTCATTAATTAAACTAGTAATTTTTGGGTCTTCAATTTGAAGTGTTGCAGGTACCAAATTATCTTTATTATAGCTATTATTCCTTCTTAAGTATGAACTTAAATTTTGTAAATAATCATTATAATTTTGCAATTTTGTTTTTTCTTTTTCTAAAGAAATAGTTTCTCCAAATATTTCTGCCCCTTGAGAAGATAAATCAAAAATATTATTGGTTTCTCTATAGTTTCCTAAATCCTTTTCAAGTTGCTTTAATTTTTCTGCCTCTGCAATAAATAGTGTATCAATATATGCTTGTGTTCTTACAGCATACTCTATTTTTTGAATTTGTTTTATAGAGTCTAATACTTTAACAGTGGTATTCAAATAAACTTCTAATCTTTTTTTATTTACACCTTGCATTTGCAGTTTTAGCATTGAAGCTGCATTTGTAACGCTATTAATGCTAATACTTCTATTTGCACTGACTGTACCATCAAAGCTTGCAAATTGAATGAAGTATTTTTCACCGATATTAAATGGTGCTATTTGTTTTAACGAAAAATTTAAGAAAGGGGTATTAATAGTGTCCTTTACGTTGTATTCTTTCGAAAAACTTAACTCTTTAGAAGGTAATGATATTATGGTATTTTTATCATAATTAATTACAGGGTTTGAACCAGATTCGTTAAAATCAAACGAAATTCTAAAAGTTTCATCTCCTGTAAACTCAACACTTATAAGTTTATTAAATAATTGATATTTCTCTCTATTCAAGTTTACAGTGAAAGGTGTGTAACCAAATTTGTCTTCCATTCTAAACCTACCTTCCTGTAAGTATTTTATATAAAAGTTTAATCTTTTTACAACTATTTCATTATGTGATCTAGATTTTAAAATAACTTTTACTGTTTCTATCTCATCACTAGCTCCCCCCCAATTAAATGCTATATTTGTTCCTGTTGAAAAAAGTGGATTATTTTCTTCTTTTACAGAAATAATAGTGTCTAAACTATATTTTTTTTGCAAGTAACCGTTCATAAACTTAGCTACAATCAGTGCTATTACAATTGTTACTAAAAATAGTTTCCAATATGCTAAAACTTTATATATATAGTCTTTTACGTCTATATTTCCAGCAGAATTAGCTACGTTAGAAATTTTTGATTGGTTATTCATATTATTACAAATTTCTGGCTAAGATTATTGTTGAGGTAATTAGAGTAAATATAGATATAATGGTAGATAAACTTTGCAAACCTGTAGTTCCAGTTCCCCAAGATTTTTCTGGTAAAGGTTTAATATTTATAATATCATTTGGTTTTATATAAAACATCTCAGTATCAACAATATTTATATTAGTAACATCAATTTTAAAAACTTCTGTACCTTTTGTAGTTTTTCTAATAATTTCAATTTCTTTTCTATTTCCAACATCGGTAATATCTCCAGAACTAGCTATAGCATCAATTATTGAAACTCTGTTTTGATAAATAATATTAGTACCTGGTTGATTTATTTCTCCAATAATTGTATATCTAATTCCAGATAACTTTACAGAAACAAATAAACTTTGATCGTTATTAACGTATTCTTCTTTAATTTTATTTTCTATTTTTTTTCTAACCTCTAACTCGGTATAGCCCAAAACATTTATTTCTCCTAAGGTTGGTATTCGAATATTACCGTAATTATTTACACTATAATCAGAAAAATAACCTTGATTGTTACTTTGACCATTTCCTCCTCCATTACTTCTAATATTTGAATTTTGATTTCCTTTTTGAAAATCGTCGACAATTTTTGGGTTATTTGAACTTATTGTAATATTTAAAATATCATCAATTTGTATTTTATAAGGTATATTATTTATCCTTTTTATTTCTTTATTGTTTGAAGGTTTTCCTTGAAGATACGTCAGTTCTTTATTCGAAACACAAGAAGCTAAAAAACAAATTAATAAGATAAGAACTAAATATTTTTTCATTTTTAAATTTTATTACTATCGCTACAAATATACTTTTTATAAGTGTAAAGCTATAATTTTATTTTATTTTCGTTTTTCATTTATTTAAAATGTTCTATCAACAAAAACAATATATCAAATTTTTATTAAAAGCCACAAATCAACATGGTGTACATTCACCTTTTGTATACAATTTAGTAACAAAATGTATCTATAAAAAAACTGACCGTAAACTTTGGTTTTATTTTAAAACAATAAAGCAACATTTATTAGACAATAAGCAAAAGATAAAAGTCACAGATTTTGGAGCTGGATCTAAATATTTTAAAACAAACGAGCGTAAAATTTCAGAAATTGCTAAAGTTGCAGGAATTTCTAATAAAAAAGCGAAACTTTTAATTCATATTATTAATTATTTTAAACCCGCTGTTACTTTAGAAGTTGGTACCTCATTAGGTTTGGCAACCTCAGCTATAAAAATTGGAAATAATAGCACGAAAATCACTACTTTAGAAGGCTGCAGAGAAACAAGCAAAATAGCAAGCGAATTACTAAATAATAATTTTAAGAATATAAATATTATAACTGGTAATTTTAATGAAACACTTCCTGAGATTTCTAAAAAAAACAAATACGATTTTATTTATTTTGATGGTAATCACACAAAAAAATCAACTTTAAAATATTTTAATACCTGTTTAAAAACTTCAGATAATAATTCTATGTGGATTTTTGATGATATTTACTGGAGTAAAGACATGCAAGAAGCTTGGATGGAAATAAAAAACAATCCTGCTGTTACAGTAACTGTAGACCTTTTTTACTTCGGAATTGTTTTTTTTAGAAAAGAGCAAGCAAAAGAACATTTTAAAATCAGAGTTTAATCAATAAAAAATTAACTGTTAAACTATCTTAATAAGAAGAATTACCTCTTTTAAACTTTGTAACTTTGATACTTTAATTTTTTTTAACTAAAAATGAAAATATACACAAAAACCGGTGATGCTGGAACAACTGCACTTTTTGGTGGCACAAGAGTAAAAAAATATAATTTACGTATAGATGCTTATGGAACTGTTGATGAGTTAAATTCTTATATAGGATTGATTAAAGATCAAGAAATAGCAACTTCCACAAAAGAATCGCTACTTAAAATACAAAACGAACTGTTTACTTTAGGCGCTATGTTAGCAACACCTCCTGAAAAAGAAACTCTAAAAAGTGGCAAAGAGCGTTTAAATATTCCTAAAATAGATGAAAATGCTATTTCATTTTTAGAAAATGAAATAGATCAAATGGATACAGAATTACCTCAAATGACACACTTCATTTTACCTGGAGGTCATCAAGCAGTGTCATTCTGTCACATTGCAAGATGTGTTTGCAGAAGGTCAGAACGCCTTTCTGTAGAATTAAATGACGAAGAAACCATTAATAATGACATATTAAAATACTTAAACAGACTTTCTGACTACCTTTTTGTGTTGGCACGAAAATTGTCTAAAGACTTACAAGTAGAGGAAATCAAATGGATTCCTAAAAAAAATTAACACGTTCTTTTTTTATCGATTTGAAGTAATTTTTTAATTTTAAAACCCATAAACACCTGATTTTAAAGTGTTTTAAAATTAAAAAACACACTTCACAATAAATTTCTTAAAAAAGACTTGCATAATTGCACAAAAAAATTATTTTTGCACAAAATTAAACAATAAGAAATGTATTGGACATTAGAATTAGCATCTTATTTAGCAGATGCACCTTGGCCAGCAACCAAAGACGAATTAATAGATTATGCTATTAGAACTGGAGCTCCTTTAGAAGTAGTAGAAAATCTACAAGATATCGAAGATGAAGGTGATGCATATGATTCAATTATAGAAATCTGGCCAGATTATCCAACCGAAGATGATTATCTTTGGAACGAAGATGAATACTAAAAAATAAAAAATATTAAAAAGTCTCTAAAGAGGCTTTTTTTTTGTTTGAATTTCATCAAAAACAGTACTTTTTTCAAGTTTTTAAAAACTTGATTTACAATAAAATAATACAGTTATTTTTAACTGATTAAATCATATATCAAAAATGAGCATTTTAAACTCCGTAATTAAACTTTTTGTTGGTGACAAACAAGAAAAAGATTTAAAAAACCTACAACCAATTGTAGAGAATGTTAAAAAATTCGAAGCAGAATTTTCAAAACTTTCAAATGACGAATTAAGAGCAAAAACAATTGAATTTAAAAACAGAATTCAAGAAGCTACAAAAACGTTAAATGATAAAATCAACACCTTAGAAGAAGAAGCAAAAAATGCAGATATAGACAGGCAAGAAGATATTTATACAGAAATTGACGCTTTAAAAGACGAGGTTTATAAAATATCTGAAGATACCTTAAATACAATTATGCCAGAAGCTTTTGCTGTTGTAAAAGAAACCGCAAAACGTTTTGTAGAAAATGAAGAAATTGAAGTTACAGCAACACCTTATGATAGAGAATTATCTGCAGAAAGAGATCATATAACATTAGAAGATGATAAAGCTTATTGGGCAAATTCTTGGGATGCAGCAGGTAAACCTGTAACTTGGGATATGGTACATTATGATGTGCAGTTAATTGGTGGTTCTGTTTTACATCAAGGTAAAATTGCTGAAATGATGACTGGTGAAGGAAAAACATTGGTTTCAACTTTACCTGTTTATTTAAATGCATTAACTGGAAACGGTGTACACTTAGTAACCGTTAACGATTATTTGGCAAAACGTGATAAAGCTTGGATGGGACCAATTTTTGAGTTTCACGGTTTTACAACAGATTGTATTGATTATCACCAACCGAATTCTGACGCTCGTAGAAAAGCTTACAATGCAGATATCACTTACGGAACAAATAACGAATTTGGGTTCGATTATTTGCGTGATAATATGGCAAGTTCAAAAGACGATTTGGTACAAAGAACTCCAAATTATGCAATTATTGATGAGGTAGATTCTGTGTTAATTGATGATGC
Organism: Polaribacter aestuariivivens; assembly: GCF_005885675.1. GTDB lineage: Bacteria > Bacteroidota > Bacteroidia > Flavobacteriales > Flavobacteriaceae > Polaribacter > Polaribacter aestuariivivens. Next base: position 59,741 of record NZ_VANR01000002.1, on the reverse strand, counting down.
AAGAACACCTTTAATTATTTCTGGTCCAGTTCCTCAAGGAGACAGACATGAATTTACCGAACTAAAACCCTTAGTTGCAGATATTGTTTCTTTACAAAAACAACATTTAGTTGGTGTTTTAGCAGAAGCCAAAAAATTAATTGCAGCTGGAGATACCAAAGAAGGTGGCTTTCAATTATTAAGAGTTTACAGAGGTTTACCAAAAAACAAAGCATTAATTAAATTTTTATCTCAAGAAGGAATCAAACAAATTCTTCAAAAGACAGAAAATTATTACATGCAAGACAATAACAAATTAATGCCAGAAGTGGATCAAGATTTATATTTTGTTGTTGAAGAAAAAAATAATCAGATAGATTTAACAGATAAAGGTATTGCTCATTTATCAGAAAAAACAAATAACGATACTTTTTTCGTTTTACCTGACATTGGTGTAAAAATTGGTGAAATTGATAGCTCAGATATTTCAAAAGAAGAAAAAGCAGCTAAAAAAGAAGAATTATATAAAGATTTTAGCATAAAAAGTGAACGTATTCACACTATGAATCAACTTTTAAAAGCTTACACTGTTTTTGAAAAAGATGTGGAATATGTAGTAATGGATAATAAGGTAATGATTGTTGATGAACAAACAGGACGTATTATGGATGGTCGTCGTTATTCAGACGGATTGCATCAAGCCATTGAAGCTAAAGAAAACGTAAAAATTGAAGATGCAACGCAAACTTTTGCAACAGTAACACTTCAAAATTATTTTAGAATGTATCGCAAACTTTCTGGTATGACTGGAACTGCGATTACAGAAGCTGGTGAATTATGGGAAATTTATAAATTAGATGTTGTTGAAATTCCTACAAACAAACCAATTCAGAGAGATGATAAAGAAGATTTAATTTACAAAACTGCCCGTGAAAAATACAACGCAGTTATTGAAGATATTGTAAAATTAGTAGAACAAAAAAGACCTGTTTTAGTTGGTACAACTTCTGTAGAAATATCAGAATTATTAGGTAGAATGTTACAAATGCGTAAAATTCCACACAATATTTTAAATGCAAAGTTACACAAACGTGAAGCAGAAGTTGTTGCTGAAGCTGGAAAACCAGGAGTAGTTACTATTGCAACCAATATGGCTGGACGTGGAACAGATATTAAACTTTCAGAAGAAGTAAAAGAAGCTGGTGGTTTGGCAATTATTGGTACAGAACGTCATGACTCACGAAGAGTAGACAGACAGTTAAGAGGTCGTGCTGGAAGACAAGGTGATGTTGGTTCTTCTCAATTTTACGTTGCTTTAGATGACAATTTAATGCGTTTATTTGGTTCTGATAGAATTGCAAAAATGATGGACAGAATGGGCTTAAAAGAGGGTGAGGTTATTCAACACTCAATGATTTCTAAGTCTATTGAAAGAGCTCAAAAGAAAGTAGAAGAAAATAACTTTGGTATTCGTAAGCGTTTGTTAGAGTACGATGATATTATGAATGCTCAACGTGAATTTGTTTACAAAAGAAGACGAAATGCGTTAGATGGTAAGCGTTTGCAAGTAGATATTGCTAATATGATTTATGATACTTGTGAATCTATCGTAAATTCCAACAAAGCTGTCAAAGATTTTCAAAATTTTGAGTTTGAATTGATTAAGTTTTCTTCAATGACTTCTCCTTTTTCTGAAGAAGAATTTAATAAAATGTCTGAAAAAGAAATTACAGACAAATTATATGAAATTGTTACAGAACATTATAAAAACAAAATAGAAAGAAATGCTGTATTGGCATATCCTGTTATAAAAGATGTTTTTGAAAATGAAGGAGATAGATATGAACGTATTGTAGTTCCTTTTACTGACGGAGTAAAATCTTTACAAGTTGTTACCAATTTAAAAGAAGCTTACGAAACTCAAGGTAAAAGCTTGGTAACAGATTTTGAGAAAAACATTACTTTGGCTATTATTGATGAAAACTGGAAAGAGCATTTACGTAAAATGGATGAATTGAAACATTCTGTACAAAATGCCTCATATGAGCAAAAAGACCCTTTATTAATTTACAAGTTTGAAGCATTTGAATTATTTAAAACAACTGTTGATGAAATTAATAAAGAAGTACTATCTTTCTTATTCAAAGGTGAATTACCTGCACAAGATCGTTCTCAAATTTCTGAAGCTAGAAACCAAAAAAGAGAGCGATTAAACACTAGTAAAGCAGATGTGCAAAACTCTACAGAGCAAGCCATTCAAAACTCAAAACAACAAGCTACAGAACCTGTAGAAACAATTGTTAGAGAACAACCAAAAATTGGTAGAAACGAACGTGTTACCATTAAAAATGTAATGAGTGGTGAAGCTAAAGAGGTTAAATTTAAACAAGCAATTCCATTGATTGAAAAAGGGGAATGGGTTTTGGTAAATAAATAAAAACGATAAAAATATTGCATAAAAAAACCGTTTAGAAAATTCTAAACGGTTTTTTTTATTTATTTACTTAAAGTATTCGCTGTAAAGTGAATTTCTTCTTTATCCCAATCTTCTTTAATAATTAGATTGGTAAACTTTTTTCTCACCAATTTTAAGGCTTCTCTGTAAGTTATTTCTTCTTTATTCTGATAAAACTTTGCATTGTGCCTATTTAAAACTTTAATACCTGCTAATGCCTCTCTTTTAGTTTTTGGATACTTAAATGTAGGTTCTTCAATTTGTTTATCAGGTTTTTCAACATTTATATTTGTATTGTTTACTGGTAAAACATCACTTGTATTTTGTCCGTTTATAACCATTACAGTAAATGACAAAATAGTTACTATTATTTTAAATTTCATAAGGTATAATTTTTTACTGTTTTCTTAAATATATGTTTCCTAAACCTGCATTTAACTTCATTAAAGTTTTTCCTGAGTTTAGTTTTAATTTCATTTTTTGCAAACCTTCAGTTTCTTTTTCGTCCATAATTTTAAAGTTGATGTCACTAAAAATATCACTAGCAATTGCATCTACATTTAGGCTAGCTACAGTTGGTAATGTAATATCAATAAAACCATTATTTGAATAAACTGAATATAGTTTTTTAGGTGTTTTCTTATCAAATTCAATAGTTACATTTCCTCCAATTGTATTAATTGTTACAGGACCACTAACATCTTTTAAATTAATATTATGTATTGAGGTGGATATGGCTGCTTCACCCTCAAAGTTAGATAAACTAGATTTTTCTGAATTAAAGAAAAAATAATTTCTGTCCTTTTTTTCTGTGGAACATTTTGTTGACCAATTTAATCGAATAGAATTAGGAATTTTAATTTTGTATTGTTCTCTATTACTTGTCATGATAAAACGAGATTCTGTATCGTCTTTAAAAAGCAATTCATTACCATTTTGTTCAATAATAAAGTAAATTGCCAATTCACTATTTTCATTTTTCTTCCCTAATTTTTTTAAACCATCTTTTCGTTTTGTATCATGCATTTTAAAAAATACAGTTTTTGGTCTTACAGTTGTATCATTTTCAGAATACACACCACTTACTGCAGTAGAAGTTACTTTCCAGTTTTCTCTATTTTTTCTTTTTAAATAATTACTAGAAGCGCCTTTAAAAGAATATACTCTACCATTTAAATAGTTTGATTTGAGCGAGTCTTTTTTAGATTTGTCATTTATTTTTCCACTAACAAATGCTTTAAAATTATTTTCTCTTTTTTGATGTAAACTTTCAATAATTACTTCATCACCATCATAACCTTCAATAATAAAGCTTTTAGAAGAACATATTTTTAAAGTTCCTTTGTTAAATTTAATTTTTTTCTCTTGTGCATTTGTACTTAAAAAACAACATACAATTGCTAAAATAAATGTGTGTTTGATATTTTTCATCATGTTTATTTGTTTATTTCAACCATAGCTAAAGTGGCATTATTTTTAACTATAGGAAAGGTTTCTTCATTATTTATTAATTTTTCAAGAGGTTTTTGTGCACGATTTTCTCTTAAAATACTTAATGCTTTTATCAACTTAATTTGTACTAAAGGTGTTTCTTCATTCTCTAAAGCTGCTATTAAATTTTTTCTAATTTTTTCGTTTGAAGGAAACTTTAAAAGTGCATCAATGGTTGCTATTTTTACATTTGCATTATCATCTTTATGCAATAAACTGCACAACCTATTAATTATTTTTTTGTCCTCTTTTTCATACTCATCATTAAATTTATAAACACCTTCCAAACGTTTACCTGCAGAATCTGCATTTAAATTTGCTAATAATTCTTTTTTATTTTGACTAGATTTCACAGTGTTTTGAAACCAAAAAATTGATGCAATTACAACCGCAAAACAAGCTGCAATAGAAATGTATTTTAAATACAAAAGTTTTTGTTTTTTAGGTTGATGTAACTTTGATTTTAATAAAGCTTCAAAATTTGCATCAGAATTTGATGACATTTTATCGCTTGTAAAAGCTGCTTTATGTTCTTGTATAAATTCTTTAATTTTCATTTTCTTTATTTTTTTTGAATCATTTTTAAAAGTTGGTCTTTACCTCTTTTATATTGATTTCTAACGGTGCTTTCTTTTAATTTTAATATTGTTGAAATTTCTCTATGATTGTAATCTTCAATCATGTACAAAATCAAAATTATTCTATATTTTTCTTTGAGCTTGTAAATACATTTTTTAATAAAATCTACAGAAATTTCTGAAGGAACTTCATCTATTGTATTCGCTTGTTCTGTTTCTAAAACAAATGTTTCATCAACAAAAACAATGTTTTTCCTTTCTCTAATTGTATCTAAAGCTTTATTAATTACAATTCTTTTTAACCAAGCTCCTAAATTTGCATCATCTTTTAGTTGATGTATTTTTTCAAAACCTTTTATAAACGAATCTTGAACGAGATCTTCTGCTTCTTCCCTACTTTTTACAATTCTTACAGCACTACAAAACATCATATTCTTGTAGTTATGATATATTTCCATCTGAGCAGAATAATCATTCTTTTTACAATTTTGTATGAGTTGTTTTGTGTTCAAAAAAAGGTTGGTTAATTTTCTCTTACAATATAAGAACGCAAATTTTGTAAATGTGTCGCACTTTATTTTATTTTTTTTATAAAAAAAAAGACCTAACAGATTTTAACTTCTGTTAGGTCTTCATATTTATAAAAATATATGTTTTAAGAATACATTTTATCTCTTAACTCTTTTATTTTTGGATCCGATAAATAATCATCGAAAGTAGAATACCTATCAATAGCTCCTTTTGGAGTCAACTCTATAATTCTGTTTGCCACAGTTTGAGCAAACTCATGGTCATGTGTAGAAAACAAAATGGTTCCTTTAAAGTTAATTAGTGCATTGTTTAAAGATTGAATAGATTCCAAATCTAAGTGATTGGTAGGTTCATCTAAAAGTAATACATTTCCTCTTTTCATCATCATTCTTGACAACATACAACGTACTTTTTCACCTCCAGAAAGTACGTTGCTTTTCTTTAAAGCTTCTTCTCCAGAAAAAATCATTTTCCCTAAAAAACCTCTTAAAAAAACTTCTTCACGTTCTTCTTCAGTTTGTGCATATTGTCTTAACCAATCTACTAAGTTTAAATCACCATTTTGGAAAAAATCAGAATTATCTAATGGTAAATAAGATTGTGTTGTAGTTACACCCCAAGAAAACTTTCCTGCATCTGCTTTTTCATTTCCTGATATAATTTGATAAAAAGCAGTAATTGCTCTAGAGTTTCTAGAAATTACAGCAACTTTATCTCCTTTATTTAAATTGATGTGAATGTCATTAAATAGTTTTTCGTCTTCAAACGTTTTTGATAAGCCTTCAACATTTAAAATTTGATCTCCTGCTTCTCTATCTCTATCAAAAATAATGGCAGGATAACGTCTGCTTGAAGGTTTTATATCTTCTACATTTAATTTATCAATCATTTTTTTACGAGAAGTTGCTTGTTTTGATTTTGCAACGTTTGCTGAAAAACGACGAATAAATTCCTCTAATTCCTTCTTTTTATCTTCTGCTTTTTTGTTTTGTTGTGCTCTTTGTTTAGCTGCTAACTGACTAGATTCATACCAAAAAGTATAGTTTCCAGAGTAGTTATTTATTTTACCAAAATCAATATCAGAAATATGCGTACAAACAGCATCTAAAAAGTGTCTGTCGTGAGAAACTACAATTACAGTATTTTCAAAATTTGCTAAGAAGTTTTCTAACCAAGCAATGGTTTCGAAATCTAAATCGTTGGTAGGCTCATCCATTATTAAAACATCTGGATTACCAAAAAGCGCCTGTGCAATTAATACACGTACTTTTTGTTTACCATCCAAATCTTTCATTAACGTATAATGTAAATCTTCAGAAATACCTAAATTAGAAAGCATTGCTGCAGCGTTAGAATCTGCGTTCCAACCATCCATTTCTTCAAATTTAATTTGCAATTCACCAATCTTTTCTGCATTCTCGTCTGTATAATCTGCATACAACTCATCAATTTGTTTTTTTATTTTAAACAAATTTTTGTTTCCCATAACCACAGTTTCTAAAACAGGATATTCATCGAAAGCATAATGATCTTGAGATAGAACAGACATTCTTTTTCCTGTTTCTAAATGAACATGACCTGAAGTTGGCTCTTGCTCACCTGAAATAATTTTTAAGAAAGTAGATTTTCCTGCGCCATTTGCACCAATAATTCCGTAACAATTTCCTTGTAAAAACTTGGTGTTTACTTCATCAAACAAAACACGCTTACCAAATTGAACTGATAAGTTAGATACTGATAACATAGTACTCTTTTTAAATTTTGTGCAAAAGTACAAATTCCATTTTGGTTTTTGGACGAAATAATGATTAGTTTTTTATCGAAAAATTAACAGTAAATACAATATAAATACAACCATTTTTAACAGTGAATTAACAAGGTTGCCTGTTTTGAATTTTTACATTTGTGTGTTACATTAACAATAATAAATGAATAAAAATATATTTTACATATTACTATTTTTAGCAACTTTTATTAGTTGTACAAACAATAAAAACACAGAAACTTTTTTTGGTGGTAAAATTATTAATCCAAAATCAAGACATGTTGTTTTGTACTCTATGAAAAATGTAATTGATACGTTAAAATTAGACGCTAGAAATAAGTTTATAAACAAGTACAAAGGTTTAAATGAAGGACTTTACTACTTTGTTCATGGTGTAGAAAACCAATATATTTATATTGAACCTCAAGATAGTTTGATGCTGCGTTTAAATACTTGGGATTTTGATGAATCGTTAGTGTATACTGGAAAAGGTGCAGAAAGAAATAACATTTTAATTGATTGCTTTTTAGAAAACGAAAACGACAACCGTTTTTTTTACGCTTTAAATGAATTAAAACCAAACGCTTACAAGAAGAAAGTAGATTCCATACTAGCAATAAGACTGCAAACTTACAATAGCTACATTACAGAACACCCAAATGAAACTGAAGGCTATAAAAAAATATTAAAAACAGCTTTAACTTTTCCTATTTATTCACATATGGAAAGTTATCCTATTGAACATGTTAAGTATAAAAGACTTAAAAGTTTTCCAAAAATAGATGCTGCCTTTTATGATTACAGAAAGAAAATAGATTTAAATAGTGATTCTTTAATGTATTACACACCTTATGCTGAATACATTAGAAATTATTTATATAACATTACTTATTCTTTAGGGCACAAACCAATGATGAAGAACTATTCATCTAAGTTTACAATGGATTTGTTATCTACAATCAACTCAAAAATTGATTCTGAAGACTCTAAAAATGCTTTTCTTAAAAGAACTGTTTTAGATCATTTTTACAAAAAATCAAGCTGTAACATTAATGAAAATACATTTCAGTCTTTTTTCGAATATTCTAGTAATAAAGAAGATAAAGAACTCATTAAAAAACTTTTAAGCGATAATAAAACTTTAAAGAAAGGTACCAAATTAAAAGGCTTTCCTATTCTTGATTTTACAAATCATGAAATTGATATTGAAGAAATTATAAAAGATAAAAAAACCGTACTTTATTTTTGGAATCCAGAATATGTTTCAAGAAACTATATTGCTTCAAAGTTTAAATATTTTAAAAACAATTATAAAAACATACAATTTTTAATTGTTAAGATTGATGGAAATAATAAAGACCAAATAAATCGTATAGACATTAAGGACCAATATTTTATCAATGCAGAAAATCCTGCAAACTCCTTTTTAACGAGCAAAATGCCAAGAACCATTTTAATTAATAAAAACGGAATTATAGAAAACGGTTTTGCATCAATATCTTCTCCAAAAATTTACACTCAACTTAGAGAATTGAACAAAAATTAAATAAATTGTTTAAAAATTGCTATTCATTTAATTTAATGTACCTTTGCACGTTTTTAATTTTGATTTTTTTTCAATAAAAATCAATAAAAAAACAAGTCGAAAATTATAATTTGATTTGCAGGTGGGCGTTCTGTGAATCTACAAAAACACAGTAATGTCAACATTTAAAGAAATAGGGCTAAAAGCACCTATAGTAAAAGCATTAACAGATTTAGGTTATGAAAAACCAACTGTTATACAAGAAAAAGCAATTCCTCAAATCATATCTTCTAATACAGATTTAAAAGCATTTGCTCAAACAGGTACAGGAAAAACTGCAGCATTTAGTTTACCAATATTAGAACTTTTAGATGAAAGTAATAGCAATGTACAAGCAATAATACTATCTCCAACAAGAGAACTTGCAGTACAAATTGGTAAAAACATTGAAGACTTTTGTAAATACTTACCAAATGTAAAAGTTACAACAGTTTATGGTGGTGCAAATATGGAACAGCAAATAAGGTCGTTAAAAAGAGGATCTCAAATTGTTGTTGGAACTCCAGGTAGAACTGTAGATTTAATCAACAGAAGAGCTTTAAAATTAGGTAATGTTCAGTGGCTAGTTTTAGACGAAGCTGATGAAATGTTAAACATGGGCTTTAAAGACGAACTTGATAAAGTTTTAGAAGCAACTCCAGAAACAAAACAAACCTTATTATTTTCTGCAACATTTCCAAGAGAAGTGGAATCTATTGCAAGAAATTATATGACAAAGCCAGTAGAAATTACTTCTGGTGAAAAAAATCAAGGTTCAGATAATGTAAGTCACGAATATTATTCGGTTACCGAAAGAACACGTTACCCAGCTTTAAAGAGAATTGCGGATTTAAATCCAGATATTTATGCCATCATTTTTTGTAGAACTCGTAGAGAAACGCAAGAAGTTGCTGATAATTTAATAAAAGATGGTTACAGTGCAGATTCTTTACATGGAGATTTATCTCAAGGTCAAAGAGATTCTGTAATGGGCAAATTCCGTAAAAAAACAATTCAAATTTTAGTAGCAACAGATGTTGCAGCTCGTGGATTGGATGTTACTGAATTAACACACGTTTTAAACCACAAATTACCAGATCAAATAGAAAACTATACTCACAGAAGTGGTAGAACTGGAAGAGCAGGTAATAAAGGAATTTCCATTGTTTTAGTAAATGGAAAAGAAAAAGGTAAGCTTAGAGCAATTGAGAGAATTATTAAAAAGAAATTTGTAGAAACCAAAGTTCCTACAGGTAAAGAAATTGTTCAAAACCAATTAATGAATTTAATTGATAAAGTTCAAAATACAGAAGTAAACGAATCTGAAATTAGCGAATTCTTACCAAATATTTACGAAAAATTAGAAAGTTTAAATAGAGAAGAATTAATTCAAAAATTTGTTTCTTTAGAGTTTAATACCATGTTAGCATACTACGAAAATGCTAAAGATTTAAACGATTTATCATCTAGAGATAATTCTAGAGCTAGATCTACTAATGAAAACATGACACGTTTTTTTATTAATATTGGTAGAAAAGACAGCTTAAATCCTGGAAAATTAATTGGTTTAATCAATGAGCAAAATATTGGAGATAAAATAGAAATTGGTGCAATTGATATTTTAGATACTTTTTCATTTTTTGAAATTGATAAAAATTTCGAAGATAAAACTTTAGAAGCTTTTGCTGCTAATCAACCAGATTTTGATGGACGTTCAGTAAATGTAGAAATTACAAAAAAAGAACGTTCTGGAGGAGGAAGAAGAGGAGGAAAAAAACCTTTCGGTAAAAAAGATGGAGGTTTTGGAAGACGTAGAAGTACAGAAGGTTCTTCTAAAAGAAGTAGCGATTTTGGAAGAGGAAAATCTGACAGACGCTCATCTAACTCTAGCAAAGACAGAAAACCAGGTGGTTTCGGAAGAAAGCGTAAAGAAAAATCTTAATATGTATCTTACAACATAAAAAACCTCATTTCTTAACTGAAATGAGGTTTTCTTTTTTTTAATTGTTTGATAAATTATTATTGATATTGTTTCATCTCTTCATCATAAAACTCACCAGCTTTGTCCATCAAATCTGCTAATTCTGTTGCAATATCTTCTTCACTTTCTCCAGTTAAATCTTCAAACCACTCAATTTCATCATCTTTTAAATTAATTACAAATCGTGGAAACTCAGTATGTAATACAAAAATATCATCTGGAAAATTACTGTTATCTGCTAATAAAAATTTTGGTAAATTCATTTTAATTTGTTTTTTATGAAAGCCTTAAACCTGTTGTGGTATTTCTTGTTCTTGTTTTTCTCTTATTAATTTTAAAGTTAAGAAATTAAATCTTATAAATAATAAAATAGAAGCAGTTGTTAAACCTGCCAATAATCCTAACCAAATTCCAAAACTTCCATACATATCTTCTTTACCTAAAAAGTAAGAAACAGGAAAACCTACAATCCAATATGATATAAAAGTTAAAATAGTTGGTATTTTAACATCTTGCAAACCACGTAAAGCCCCTAAAACCACCACTTGAATACTGTCTGATATTTGAAAAAAAGCAGCTGCAAGTAATAAATTTGAAGCAATTGATAAAACCTCCATATTATCATTAAAATTTACGGAGTCATTTAAATCTACATAAATGTTAGGTAAACTTTTATGAAAGATAAAAAATATCAAAGCAAAAAAAGTTGCCAATAAAGTTCCAAGAAAAAAAAGTGAAAAAGCAATTCTACGAAGTTCTTTAAAATTTTGCAATCCTTTTTGGTTTCCTACTCTAATCATTGAAGCTACACTCAACCCCATTGCAACCATAAAAGTCATTGATGATAAGTTTAACGCTATTTGATTTGCTGCTTGCGGATTTTTACCCAACAAACCACTCAACCAAATAGCTGCTGTAAAAATAGCAACTTCAAAAAACATTTGCATCGCGCTTAAAGAACCTAAATTAATAATCTTCCTAATCATTAAAATATCTAAAACAAAAAATTGTATTCCTTTTACAATTCGTCCAGATCTTTCTTTAAATCGCAAAACCAACCATAAATAAATAACCATAATTATTCTAGAAACTAAAGTTCCATATGCCGCACCAACTATACCTAATTCAGGAAAACCAAATTTCCCAAAAATTAGTAAATAGTTTAAAATTATGTTTATAATATTTGCCAAAAGTGTTGCATGCATTGGATATTTAGTCATAGACATTCCATCACTAAATTGCTTAATAGCTTGAAAAACAATTAAAGGAATTAGTGAAAAAGCAACCAAGTCTAAATAAGGAATTGCCAACGCAACAACTTCCTTTGGCTGTTGCATTAAATGCATTAAAGGTTTGGAAAAGAAAACGACTAAAAACATTAAAATACCTAAAACAGTACATAGAAATAGTCCGTGTTTATAGGCAGACCTTGCTTGTTGAAGGTTGTTTGAAGAGTCTGCTTCAGCAATTAAAGGTGTAATCGCTGTAGAAAAACCAATTCCAATTGACATTGCAATAAACATAAAACTATTTCCCAAAGAAACTGCAGCCAATTCAGCAGTTCCAATTTGACCAACCATTATATTATCAACAAAGCTCACAAAAGTATGACCCAGCATACCTAACATTACTGGTGCTGCAAGTTTCCAATTGTATTTGAACTCAGATGTGTATTGAGAAATATTCAATTTTATTCATTTTTCGGAATGCGAAGATACATATATCATAAAGATTTTTCGCATAACAACTTCCGCAATTTTGCTTGAAGTATTAGAAGAAATTTAGTTATTTTTGACAAACTAAAATTCTTAAAAATGGCAGATATCACTTTAAAAGGAAACGCAATACAAACTATAGGAAATTTACCTAAAATTGGTGAAAGCGCACCAGATTTTAAATTAACAACAGTAGAATTAGGACATAAAGGTTTGACCGATTTTTCAGGAAAAAACATCATTTTAAATATTTTTCCTTCTGTTGATACTGGAACTTGTGCAACTTCCGTTCGTGAATTTAATAAAAAAGCATCTGCATTAGAAAATACAGTTGTTTTATGTATTTCTAAAGATTTACCTTTCGCTCAAGCTCGTTTTTGTGGTGCAGAAGGAATTGAAAATGTAGAAATGCTTTCAGATTTTGCTACTGGTAGCTTTGGTAAAGATTATCAATTAGAAATTAAAAACGGACCACTAGCCCACTTACTTTCTAGAGCTGTAATTATTGTTGATACGAATGGAAAAGTAATATATACAGAGCAAGTTCCTGAAATTGTAGATGAACCAAATTACGAAAAGGCTTTAAAAGCGTTATAATTTCATGAAAAATCCTAACGACGGTTTTTTTAGAGGAAGATTGCGAAGTTTAAAATTTGCATTTAGAGGTGCTTGGTTACTAATTACTACTGAAGATAGTATAAAAGCACAACTTTGCATAGCTCTTTTTGCTATTGGATTGGGATTTTATTTTGATATTTCTAATACAGAATGGATGCTACAATTTTTAGCAATTGGTCTTGTTTTAGTAGCAGAAGCTGTAAATACAGCTATTGAAGAAATCGCAGATTTTATTCATCCAGAATTTCATGTAAAAATTGGTTTTATTAAAGACATTGCTGCAGGCGCACCAACTTTTGCAGCTATTATTTCTTTAATAATTGCGGGTTTTATCTACCTACCAAAAATCAATTTATTATTTTAGCAAATAAGCACAAAATAACTTTTAAAATTATTTAAAAAATTAATGGCTAAGAAAAAACAAAGCACAAAAAAAATAAGCAGTTCTTCTGAAAACAAACCTTCTGTTTTTGCTTTCTTAAAAACAAAGCAAACCCAAACAATTATTGGTTTTTTTCTGTTATTTCTAGCCTTTTTTTTATGTATTGCTTTTATCTCTTTTTTCTTTAATTGGCAAGAAGATCAAAGCACCATTTCTCAATTGAGTAATAAAGCTGTAAAAAGTAAAAATTTATTGGGTAAAATTGGTGCCAATTTAAGTCACTTTTTTATTTATAAAGGTTTTGGAATTGGAGCTTTCATCATAGCTTTTCAAATTTTTAGAACAGGTTTATTTGTTTTATTTCAACAAAAATTTGCCAAAATTATAATTTCTTGGAATTGGGCATTAATTGCAATGCTATGGCTTTCTATAACTTTAGGTTTTGTTAACGATAAATTTGCACTATTATCAGGTATCATTGGCTTTGAAATTAATGAATATCTTCAAACTTTTACTGGTAAAACAGGGCTAACCATCATCTTAATATTTGTATTAATCACTTACTTAGTTTTACGATACAAATTAACTTTTCATGAGTTTTTAGAACGTTTAAAGCAAAAAAGAGCAGAAAAAGAACAGAAAAAACAAGAAGAAGATGAATTAGAAGTTCCTCAGAATGATTCTATTGAAACAGATCAAAGTAATAAAGTAAATTTAACAACAACGCCAACTGAAGATAAAAAAGAAAAATCGGAGTTTGAGCTTTCTGTTGAAAATTTAACCCCAACTATTTCGAAACATTCAGACGTTAGTGCTAAAAAAGAAAAACTAACACTTACTGTTGAAGAAAAAAATGAAGAAGATTCAGAACCTGAAGTAGAAATTGATGTTGCCATTCATAGAGAAGAAGAACACGAAACAGAGAATTTGTCTGACAAATTAGTAAAAGATTTTGGTGAATTTGATCCAACTTTAGAGTTGGCGAATTTTAAATTTCCGACTTTTAATTTACTAAAACAGTATAATGAAACAATTTCTATTGATCCTGAAGAACTAGAAGCAAATAAAGATAGAATTGTAGACACATTAAAAAACTACAAAATTGGTATCGCAGAAATTAAAGCAACTGTTGGACCTACAATTACTTTATACGAAATAGTACCAGAAGCAGGAATTAGAATTTCAAAAATTAAAAATTTAGAAGACGATATTGCACTCTCTTTATCTGCTTTAGGAATTCGTATTATTGCGCCAATTCCTGGAAAAGGAACTATTGGTATTGAGGTGCCAAATAAAAAATCTACCATTGTTTCAATGCATTCTGTAATTTCTTCGAAGAAATTTCAAGAATCTACTATGGAACTTCCTATAGCCTTAGGTAAAACAATTTCTAACGAAACTTTTGTTATAGATTTAGCAAAAATGCCTCACCTATTAATGGCAGGTGCAACAGGACAAGGAAAATCTGTTGGTTTAAATGCTGTATTAACCTCTTTATTGTATAAAAAACATCCTGCAGAAGTTAAATTTATTTTGGTCGATCCAAAGAAAGTAGAATTAACTTTATTCAACAAAATAGAAAGACATTATTTGGCAAAATTACCAGATGTTGAAGAAGCTATTATTACAGATACTACAAAAGTTGTTCATACTTTAAATTCACTTTGTATAGAAATGGATAATCGTTATGATCTGTTAAAAGCAGCTATGGTTCGTAACATTAAAGAATACAATATTAAATTTAAAAAACGAAAATTAAATCCAAATGATGGTCATCAATTTTTACCATACATTGTTTTAGTTATTGATGAATTTGCCGATTTAATTATGACTGCTGGTAAAGAGGTAGAAACACCAATTGCACGTTTAGCTCAATTGGCAAGAGCAATTGGTATTCATTTAATTGTTGCAACTCAAAGACCTTCTGTAAATGTAATTACAGGTATTATAAAGGCAAATTTCCCTGCAAGAATTGCATTTAGAGTTACATCTAAAATAGATTCTAGAACCATTTTAGATGCTGGTGGTGCAGATCAATTAATTGGTCGTGGAGATTTACTATATACAGCTGGAAACGATATAAATAGAATCCAATGTGCATTTGTAGACACGCCTGAAGTAGAAAAAATTACAGATTTTATTGGCTCTCAAAAAGCATATTCTGAAGCATTTTTATTACCTGAATACGTAGATGATGAAAGTGGCACAAGTATTGATATTGATATTGCAGATAGAGACAAATTGTTTAAAGAAGCAGCAGAAATTATTGTTACAGCACAACAAGGTTCAGCTTCATTATTACAAAGAAAATTAAAATTAGGATACAATAGAGCTGGTAGATTAATAGATCAATTAGAAGCTGCAGGAATTGTTGGCGGTTTTGAAGGAAGTAAAGCTAGACAGGTTTTGGTTCCAGATTTAGTAGCCTTGGATGCTCTTTTAGAAAACGAAAAAAACATATAAATACTTTATTTAGGTATATTAGAAAACAAATTATGAAAAAAGTAACATTATTATTTTTAAGTTTATTTTTAACAACAATAGCCTTTTCTCAAAGCGGAGAAAAAGCAAAATCTTTATTAGATGAAGTTTCAACGAAAATGGGTGCATATAAAAATATGTACATTGGGTTTAGTCAAACCTTAAGTAATAAAGATGCTGGAATTAAAGAAGGTGATGAACCACCAATTAGAGGTGAAATAAACTTAGAAGGAGAAAAATACATTTTAAATTATCTAGGTAACCAATTTATATATGATGGTAAAAAATTATATGTAATAAACCATGATGAAAAAGAAATTTCTATAACAGATGGCGATTTAGGTGGTGATGATGGTTTCATTTATCCATCAAAATTACTGACTTTTTATAAAGAAGGTTATAATTTTAAAATGGGTAAATTAGAAAACAATCAAGGAAGACAAATACAATATGTTACCTTAAATCCAATAGATAGTAATTCTGATATTGTAAAAGTAGAACTTGGTATAGACGCAAAAACAAAGCATATTTTCAATTTAATTCAAACAGGTTCTAACGGATCTAAAACCACTTTTACCATTACTAAGTTTAAGAAAAATGAAGAATTATCTGAAAATTTTTTCAAATTTAATAAAGCGAAATTTTTAAGTCAAAATTATACGATTGACTAATTTTTTCCAATTAACAGAAAATTAGTAGCATATTTATATTTAAGAAACTACTTTTGCTACAATGAAAATTTTAGATAAATACATCTTAAAAACGTTTCTAGTTCCTTTTTTTGCTACATTTCTTATTGTACTGTTTGTTTTGGTAATGCAAATTCTATGGCAAACATTCGAAAACATAGCTGGTAAAGGAATTAGCCTACCTTTTATTTTAAAATTTTTATACTACACAACTCTTGGTATTGTACCACAAGCATTACCAATTGGAGTGCTATTATCATCTATAATGGCATTGGGTAGTTTGGGTGAAAACTATGAGTTTGCAGCTGCAAAATCTGCAGGAATATCACTTCAAAGATTGGTAAGACCTTTAGTTTTTTTAACTATTATTTTAAGCGGAATTAATTTTCTATTTTTAAATAATATTTTCCCTTACGCTACATTAAAACAACGAAATTTATATTATAATATAAAAAAGAAAAAACCTGCATTAGCATTAGTTCCAGGGAGTTTTAATAGTGATTTACCAAATTATCAAATAAAATTTGATGAAAAATATGGTGAAGAACAAAACCTACTTAAAAATGTACTTATTTACCAATTAAGTAATATATATGGAAACCAAAAAGTAATAACTGCAGAAAGAGGTAAAATTATTTCAGAAGAAGGTAGTCGTTATATGACGTTTATTTTATATGATGGCTATTATTACGAAGATCATACAAAAGCAGCAAGAACTCCAGATAAAAGAGCAAGCATGCCAGCTTCACAAGCAACTTTTAAAGAATATGAATTTAATATTGATATTTCTGAAGTTGTTGGTGATGGTGCCTTAGATGAAGAAAAGTTTAAGAATAGTTATAATATGAGAACGTTAAATCAACTAAATGATACCATTCCCATATTAAAAAATTCTTATGATGAAATGCTTTTATCAAGATCAAAAACTATCGCTAACATTGCATTTGCAAAAGATTTATATCAATATAACGATTCTTTAAAACCTAAAATTGAAAATCAAGAAAATATATTAGAAAATTTTGATTTGCAACAAAAAATCACCATTCTAAACGCATCAATATCAAAAATGAACAGTGCTCATAGCAATGTGAAAAATAATTCCACAAGCATAAAATACAAACGAAAAAGTCTAAATTTTTATGACTCTGAATTTTATGGTAGAATCGCACTTTCTTTTTCTTGTTTAATTTTATTTTTTATAGGAGCACCTTTAGGATCAATTATAAGAAAAGGTGGTTTTGGCTTGCCAATGATTTTAGCAATAGCCATTTATGTAATTTATTTCTTCGGAAATACGCTTGGAAAAAACTTAGCAGAAGAAAGCTCTATATCCTCTTTATTAGGCTCTTGGATTTCTACCATGGTAATGTTACCTGTAGGGATTTTACTAACAAGAAGAGCCACAAAAGACAAAGGTATTTTTAATGTAGATGCTATACTTTTACCTATTTCAAATTTCTTTAAAAAAATGATGTCTAAAAAAGACAAAAAAATATGATGACTCAAACAACCGAAAAAAACACAAAATTGCACAAAATTTCAGAAGCTATAGAAGATATTAGAAATGGAAAAGTAATTATTGTTGTAGATGATGAAAATAGAGAAAATGAAGGTGATTTTTTAGCTGCTGCAGAAAAGGTGACTCCAGAAATGATTAATTTTATGGCAACTCATGGTCGTGGATTAATTTGTGCTCCTTTAACAGAAAAAAGATGTAAAGAGCTAGATTTAGGAATGATGGTTTACAACAACACAGACCCAATGGAAACTGCCTTTACAGTATCTGTAGATTTACGTGGAAAAGGTGTAACCACAGGAATTTCTGCTTCAGACAGAGCTTTAACTATAAAAGCGTTAATAGAAAAAGAAACAAAACCTTTTGACTTAGCAAGACCAGGTCATATTTTTCCATTAAGAGCAAAAGAAGGTGGTGTGCTAAGAAGAACAGGTCATACAGAAGCTGCCATAGATTTTGCACGTTTGGCTGGTTTACAACCTGCAGGAGTCATTGTAGAAATTATGAATGAAGATGGAACCATGGCTCGTTTACCAGAACTTTTAAAAGTTGCCAAAAAATTTGATATTAAAATCGTTTCTATTGAAGATTTGGTCGCTTACAGAATGGAGCATGATTCACTTATTGAAAAAAAGGAAGATTTTGATATCAAAACCAGATTTGGTGATTTTAGACTTAGAGCATACCAACAAACTACCAACAATCAAGTTCATATTGCGTTAACAAAAGGCTCTTGGACAAAAGAAGATGCAATTCTTACTCGCGTAAATTCTACCTTGGTAAATAATGATATTTTAGGAACATTAACCAACAATGCTGATAAAAAGCTTGAAGAAATGTTTCAAGTAATAAATACTGAAGGAAAAGGTGCTATTATTTTTGTAAACCAACAAAACCAATCACAAAATTTACTAAATAGGTTACAAATTTTAAAAGAAAATCAATTAAATAACGATTTAAAAGCTCCTGCAATAAAAATGGATAACAAAGATTTTGGAATTGGAGCTCAAATTTTACATGATATAAATATTAGTAAATTAAAGTTAATTACAAATACGCCTCAGTCTAAAAGAGTAGGTATGATTGGGTATGGTTTAGAAATTGTAGAATATGTTTCTTATTAACCAATAAGAAACATATTTAGTTATATTAAAACCTCTACTCCACTTTCTAATTCTTTTGGCTCTTCGTCTTGCTTAAACAATCTTGCAGTGTATTTTCCTTGAAGTGTTATTTTTGTATCTTCTACAGAAAGCCAACTTCCTTCGCGTAAACCTAAAACAGGTGTTTCATTAAAAACATGAAATTCTTTAATTCTAGTTTCACGTGTTTCCCCCATGTGTTTTGAGTCTTTAATTGGATCTAAATAATGTGCGTTTATATTAAAAGGAATACAGCCTAATGTTGTAAAACTTGGTGGATAAACGATTGGCATATCATTCGTATTCATCATTGTAACTCCACAAATATTACTTCCTGCACTAGTACCTAGATAAGGTATTCCGTTTTCTAAAACCAATTTTAAATCACTTAAAACATCGTTTTTATACAATTGATTCACCAATTCAAATGTATTTCCACCACCTGTAAATATAGCTTCGGCATTTAAAATTGCTTTTTTAGGGTTTTCGTACTCGTGAATTCCTTTTACAGTAATATTTATTTTTGTAAAAGCCTTACCAGCAATAGTTGTATAGTTTTCATAAGAAATTCCTCCTGGTCTTGCATAAGGTATAAAAAGTACTGTTTTTATGCCTTTAAAATGGGTTTGTAAAGTTGGTAACAAATAGTCTAAATATCCACTTCCATAAATGGTTGAAGTACTTGCAATTATCATTTTTTTCATACTTCAAAAATAGTAAAATAGTTTAAGAAACATCAATTTAACAGCATTTTACAATTCCATTAGTAGAGTTTTAAGAGGGTGTTCTATTTTCTTTGTGGCAAATCAACCAAATGAAAAAAACACTACTTCTCTTTTTATTTCTAAATTCTATTTTTTGTTTTTCACAAAAAAAACAAACTTTTTTCTACGGAAAAATAATAGATTCTACTGCAGTTGTAGCAGATGCCCACGTTATCAATTTAAATTCTAAAAAAGGTACTTTTTCTAATAATGATGGTTTTTTTAAACTTACAGCAACAGAAAACGACAGTTTACAAATTTCTTCTATTGGTTATAAAACAACTTTTATTGTAGTAAAATCATTTAATTTTAGAGAAAAAGTAAACTTTATTACTTTGGTAAAAGAAACCTATTCTTTAAATGAGTTTACTTTAAAAAGACATGATTTAACCGGAGTTTTATCATTAGATATAAAAAAGCTACCTGTAAATCGTAAAGAAAAAATAGTAAAAGGTTTGGTTGCTGAAATTAGAGAAATGGGGTTTGATAAAATTTCTAAAATGCCTATTGGTAATGACGAAATACACTTAGCCAAACCAAACGTTGTAAGATTACCAAATACTTTTCAAGGTTTTGGTTTTAGTTTTAGCTTAGGCTTAGGAAATTCAACAGTAAAAGAACAACGTTTAGCTGAAAAATTAGAAGAAAGCGAAAAAACGACAAAGGAAATTATTCTTCTTTTAGGTGATAATTTCTTTTCAAAAGAACTTAAAATACCTAAAGAACACCAATACCGCTTTTTAAATTATTGTGCATTTAAAGGAACTGAGGAGCTTTACAAAAACAATAAAATCTTAAAAATGATTTCTATTTTTAGAAAAGAAAGTATCTCCTTTTTAAAAACCATAAAAAACGATTAAAATAAAAATCAATTTTAACAGAAGTTTGGTCAGAATTTTTTAAATTTATTGACTTATAAATAACTCTATTAATTAGAAAAATCAAACTTCTTTTATATGATAAAAAAAATACTCTTTTTTATTAGTATTTGTCTATTTTCAATTTCAACTTACTCACAATCTGGTAGAGCCATTATAAATGGAAAAGTTACTGACTCTTTAAGTACGGTTAGAAATGCGAACATCATTAACTTAAAAACAAACCAAGGTACTTTTACTACAGATGATGGTGAGTTTAGAATTTTCGTAAAAGTAGGTGATTCTCTTAGAGTTTCGTCTGTACAACACAATACAACATTTGTAATTATCAACAAAAAAAACATTGAAAGTAAGTTTATAAACGTAAAATTATATTACAAAACTATTGTTTTAGATACTTTTGAACTTAGAAGAAATAATTTATCTGGTAGATTAGGAATTGATACGAAAAGCGTCCCAAAAAATAAAAAAGATTCTTTATTGCGAAGTGTTATGGATTTTTCTGACGTAAATATGAAAGTTGTTGAAGGAGATGATTATATTGATAAAAGAGTAAGACCTCCAATTAATAATACAGATCCAACAAGAAATTTTGTTGGTGCAGGTGCTACTGCTATCATTCCATTTAAATATTCTGAACGGTTATGGGCATTAAGAAGAGAATTGGCTGTTAAAAAAGAATTTCCATATAAAATAATGTCAGAGTTAGGTGAAAAATTTTTCTTTGAAGAATTAAAAATTCCTGTAGAAAATTACTTTCATTTTTTAGAGTATTGCAATCCTTTAGGCATCGAAAAATTATATAAAGAAGGTAAAACTTTAGAAATTATAAAAATGCTACAAAGAGAAAGTAAGTCTTATTTAAAAATTATAAAAAAAGAGTAATTTGGCTCAATAATTGTTTTTTAATAAGTATGAAACATAAAAAATACCTATTCCTTTTTATAATAATTCCACTACTCTCCTTCTCTACTCATAAATATTACTTGAGCTTAACTCAAATAAAATTTAAAGAAGAAGCCAAATCTGTACAAATAATTATCAATGTTTTTATGGATGATATTGAAAAGGCTCTTAATGAAGATTATAATATAGATTTACAGTTAACCACAAAAAAAGAACTTGAAAATAACGATGTTTTTTTTGAAAAATATTTAAAAAGTAAACTAGCATTTAAAGTAGATAATCTTTCAAAAGATTTTAAATATTTAGGAAAAGAATATGAAGGCGATTTAGTCTTTTTTTACTTAGAAATAGAAAATATACCAAGCGTAAAGAGTATAGATATTTCTAACAAAATTTTAATAAAACACTTTCCAGAACAACAAAATTTAATAAAATCTAAAGTAGGTAATAAAAATAAAAGTGTATTACTCTCAAAAGACAACTACCAAGAAAAATTAACATATTAACACGAAAATAAATTAATTCAAAACCTCAAAATATGAAAAACATAGGTGCTTTAATCCTTTCTTTATTTTTTGTTTCAACTGCTTTTATGGCACAAGAATCAAAAACGAAACAAGGGCATACAAATGAAAACAAGTTTCGTCAATTGCATGAACTTTTACCAACACCAAATTTACAAAGAACTGCTTCTGGTGCACCAGGTGTAAAATACACACAGCAAAAAGTAGATTATAATATGGACATCATTCTAGACGATGAAAACACAAGAATTTACGGTAATGAAACCATAACATATCACAACAATTCAGATGATAGTTTAGCATATTTATGGGTACAATTAGATCAAAATATGCGTGCAGCAGATTCTAAAACACCAGACATACAATCCACTTCGATTCCTGATAAAACATCTACAACAAGATATAATAAAGCTTATGTAGAAGATCCTTTCGATGGTGGTTTTAAAATAGAAAGTGTTACAAATATGGATGGTAGTAACTTATCACATACAATCAATCAAACCATGATGCGTATAAATTTAAAAAAACCTTTAGCATCTGGTGAAATATTTGAATTTAAAATAAAATGGTGGTACAACATTAATAACCATAGAACTCAAGGTGGTAGATCTGGTTACGAACATTTTACAGAAAACGGAAATAACAATTACGTAATAGCACAATTTTACCCTAGAATGTGTGTATATGACAATGTAGAAGGTTGGCAAAATGATCAATTTTGGGGACGTTCTGAATTTGCACTAGAATTTGGAGATTTTACAGTAAACATCACAACTCCAGATGATCATATGCTTGGTGCAACTGGTGTATTACAAAACCCGAAAGACGTTTTTTCTAAAACAGAATTAAAAAGAATTGAACAAGCCCGTAAATCTTTTGACAATCCTGTAATTATAAGAACTCAAGAAGAAGCTGAAAAAATTGAAAAAAGCAAGTCTAAAAAAACAAAAACTTGGAAATTTTATGCTGAAAACGTTCGTGATTATGCATTTGCTAGTTCAAGAAAATTTATTTTTGATGCAATGGCTGTAAACATTAATGGTAAAACAGTAATGGCAGAGTCTTTATACTCAAAAGAAGCAAACCCTTTATATGGTGATCATTCTACAAGAGCAGTTGCACAAACTTTAAAAACATATTCTAGATATACATTTGATTACCCTTACCACAAAGCAATTTCAGTAGACGGACAAATGGGAATGGAATATCCTCAAATCTGTTTTAACCCTGGAAGACCAAATCCTGATGGAACTTATTCTGATAGAGTAAAATACAGAATGATAAAAGTTACCATACACGAAGTTGGTCATAACTTTTTTCCTATGATTGTAAATTCTGACGAAAGACAATGGACTTGGATGGATGAAGGTTTAAACTCTTTTATGGAAATGTTAGCAGAAAAAGATTATGATGAAAACTTTCCAATCGTTAGAGGTTATCCAAAAAATATTGTGGGTTATATGAGTGGAGATCAATCAAGAATTGCTCCAATTATGTCAAAAGGAGATCATGTATATAGCTTTGGTAACAACGCTTACGGAAAACCAGCAACAGGTTTATGGATGTTACGTGAAACCATAATGGGTAAAGAATTATTTGATCATGCATTTAAAACCTATTCACAACGTTGGAAATTCAAACACCCAACTCCAGCAGATTTCTTTAGAACAATGGAAGATGCATCTGGTGTAGATTTAGATTGGTTTTGGAGAGGATGGTTTTACACCACAGATGTAACAGATATTGGTATTGCAGAAGTAAAAAAGTTTTATGCTGAAGATGCTAATAATGAAACTGTAAACTTTATAGAAGATAAAAGTGAAGGATTAAGTATTAACAAACCAAAAAACGCTAAATCTAAATATTTTTATGAAATTACGTTTAACAAACCAGGAGGTTTAGTTATGCCTATTATTGTAGAATACACTTATGACGATGGTTCTTCAGAGAAAAAAATGTATCCTGCAGAAATATGGAGATACAATGATAAAATGGTTACAAAAACAATTCACTCTAACAAACAAATCACAAAAATCGTAGTAGATCCAGATTTAGAAACTGCAGATGTAGACACATCCAATAATAGTTTCCCAAGAGAAAATAATGATAAGTTTAGTAAATTTAAAAACAAAGTAAAAAATTAAATAAGCTTCTCAACAATTTTAAAGCGATATGATTGAATTTTCATATCGCTTTTTTTTGTAATAAAGATTTGTTAAAACTTTAACTAAATTTAACTTATTTGATAATTATACTTAATTTGCATGATATTTTTAAAATCAATTCAAACAAAATGAAAAAACTTTCTTTAGTCGTATTTTCACTTTTTTTTATCAGTTTTACTGCAATAGCACAAGAAACTAAAAAAGAAGAAAAGAAAACACAGCAAGGTCATACAGACCAAAACAAATTTAGGCAAATGAAAGATCTTTTGGCAACTCCAAACGATCAACATAATGCTGCAGGTGCTCCTGGTCATCAATACACACAACAAAAGGTAGATTATGTAATGGATATTCGTTTAGACGAATCCAATAACAGAATTTATGGTGATGAAGAAATTACATACCACAATAACTCAAAAGACCACTTAGAGTATTTATGGGTACAATTAGATCAAAACATGAGAGCAGATGATTCTAAAACACCATTGGCAAGATCTAATAGTGCATCTGCATTTGTAACTCCAGATAATTTTAAAAGTTCTTACATGGACCAGAAAAAAGGTTTCGGATACAACATTACAAAAGTAGAAAGTGATGGTAAACCATTATCTCACACAATTAACAGAACTATGATGCGAATTAATTTACCAAAAGCATTAGCTCCTGGTAAAACATTCGAATTTAGAATTCAGTGGAATTATTTAATTAATGACATTAATAAAGATGGAGGTCGATCTGGTTTAGAAACTTTCGAAGATGGTAACAATAACTATACAATAGCACAGTTTTTTCCAAGATTAGCAGTTTATAATAATGTTGAAGGTTGGCAAAACATGCAATTCTGGGGTCGTTCTGAATTTGCTCTAGAATTTGGAGATTATGAAGTAAACTTAACTGTACCTTCAGACCATATAGTAGAAGCAACTGGTTCTTTACAAAACGAAAAAGATGTATTAACGAAAACACAACGTAAGCGTTTTGAACAAGCTAGAAAAAGTTTCGACAATCCTGTTTTAATTGTAACACAAGAAGAAGCAGAAAAAAATGAAAAAGGAAGAGCTACAGGTACAAAAACTTGGAAATTTAAGGCTGAAAAAGTAAGAGATTTTGCATTTGCTTCTTCAAGAAAATATATTTGGGATGCAATGGCTGTAAACATTAACGGTAAAACTGTAATGGCTACATCTTTATATCCAAAAGAAGGAAATCCATTATGGGAAGAGCATTCTACAAGAGCAGTTGCAACTACTTTAATTGAGTATTCAAAATTAACTTTTGATTATCCTTATCCAAAAGCTGTTTCTGTACATTCTGAAAGACAAGGAATGGAGTATCCAATGATTTGTTTCAACTTTGGACGTCCAAATCCTGATGGAACATATTCAGACAGAACTAAAAAAGGAATGATTGGTGTAATTGTACACGAAGTTGGTCACAACTTTTTTCCAATGATTGTAAATTCTGATGAAAGACAATGGACTTGGATGGATGAAGGTTTAAACTCTTTTGTAGAAATTTTAGCAGAAGACGTTTATGATCCAGAATTATTCGCAATGAATCCTGCAAAAAATATAACAAGATATATGGGTGGTGATCAATCAAACATCTCTCCTATTATGTCTCAAGGTGATTATGTAAAGCAATTTGGCCCAAATGCATACACAAAACCAGCTGCTGGTTTATATATTTTGAGAAAAACAATTATGGGACCAGAATTATTTGATCATGCATTTAGAACGTATTCTCAAAGATGGATGTTTAAGCACCCAACTCCAGAAGATTTCTTTAGATCTATGGAAGATGCTTCTGCAATGGATTTAGATTGGTTTTTTAGAGGTTGGTTTTACACAACAGATGTTACAGATATTGGTATTAAAAGCGTTAAGCCTTTATACTTAACTGATAAAGAAAACGAAAGAGTTACCAAATTAAAAGAGCAATACAAGCAATATTTTGATAATTTAGGTGATTTAGTATACATTACAGATAAAAAAGAAGACGCTAACCCTAATGCAATGAATAAATATGCAGATGGTAAAGAAGTACCTTCTTACTTATATTCTGTAGAATTTGAAAAACCAGGAGGTTTAATCATGCCACTTATCGTTGAATTAACGTATGCTGATGGAACTAAAAAAAGAGAAACTTTTCCAGCGCAAATTTGGATGAGAGATGACAACTCTGTAAAAAGAGTATTTGCTTCAACTAAAGAGGTAGTAAGTATTGTTGTAGATCCAGATTTTGAAACTGCAGATGTTGATACTTCAAATAACAACTGGCCTAAAAAAGACGGTGACAAGTTTGATGAATTTAAAAATAAGAATAAAAAAGATTAATACAATCTTTATATAAAACTTAAAAGCCTCGTTTGCAAATCGCAAACGAGGCTTTTTTATTATTTATAATAAAATCACATGCAACTAATCTCCAGAATAGCTTACAAAGTTTCTTGGAGTTTCGTACAGCGTTATTTTTAAATCTAAATGATTTGGTAGTAAGTTTCTTAATTTATTATAAGTAACTACGCAAATGTTTTCTGCAGTAGGGTTTAAATCTTTAAACTCAGGAACTTCAATATTCAAGTTTTTATGATCAAAACAATCTTCAATTTCCGTTTTTATATGGTTTCGTAAAATTCCCAAATCATAAACATAACCAGTTTCTTTGTCAATTTCCCCTGTTAATGAAACTATTAACTCATAATTATGACCATGAAAATTTGGGTTGCTACATTTGCTAAAAACTTCAAAGTTTTTATCATCACTCCAATCTTTTCTATACAATCTGTGTGCAGCATTAAAATGTGCTTTTCTATGAACTGTTACTTTAGGCATTGGCTAGTTTTTCGTAAGATTTATCAAAAATAATTTTAAACCACTCTGTATAAATTTCAGGCTTATTTTTTATATCTGCTTTTACAGCTTCCAAAGTCATCCATTTGTAATTTTCAGCTTCCTTTTTATTTAATTTCGGAGCTTCTTCATAATTTCCAACCATTACGTGATCAAATTCATGCTCGGTCAAACCATTGTCAAAAGGTGCCTTGTACATAAAAGAAAAAACCTCTTTTAATTCTGTTGTAAAGCCCATTTCTTCTTGCAATCTTCTTTTTCCAGCTTCAATATTACTCTCTCCTTCTCTTTGATGAGAGCAACATGTGTTTGTCCACAATAAAGGTGAATGATATTTTGATGCAGCTCTTTGCTGTAACATCAATTCTCCTTTTTTATTAAAAATAAAAACAGAAAAAGCTCTATGCAAAAGTGCTTTTTCGTGTGCTTCAATTTTTTCCATCAAACCAATTTGTTGGTCGTTTGTATCTACTAAAATAACTTGTTCTTCCATTATCACAAAAATAAGAAATGATGTAGCAATAAATCTTAAAAATCCATTAAAACCAATAATAATTTTCTATTCTTTTATATCGATGATTTATCTTTGGAGTTTGCAAAACAAATTTAAACGTGAATTTTTTTAATAGAATCTTAATTATTTTAGTTGTTTTTTCATTTTATCAATGTAAGAATCAAGATAAAGCGAAACAAAAATCAACTACATTTCAAAAACAACAAAACAAAAAACCAATCGTAAAGAAAGCTTGGGACAGCTTAAATAGAAATAATACAGAAGCTTTTTTTAATGAATACAGCAAAAAAAATAAAGAAAGTATAGTTCTTATAAAAACCGAATTTGGAAATATAAAATTACGCTTATTTGAAGATGTTCCAATTCATAAAGCTAATTTCATATTTTTAACAAAAATCAAATATTTTGATACTACCGTATTTTATAGAATAGCAAAAAACTTTGTAATTCAAGGAGGTAATTCCGATGAAATGTACACGCAAAAACAACGAAGAAAATACGGTAATTACTTGCTAAAACCAGAGTTTAGAGTACATAGAACCCATAAATATGGTGCATTGGCTGCTGCTAGAGAGTGGGAAGAAAATCCAAATAAATTATCCAGTCCTTTTGAGTTTTACATTGTACATAGCAAAAAAGGAGCACATCATTTAGACAATGAAGATACTGTTTTTGGCGAAGTGATTTCAGGTTTTGATACAATGGATAAAATATCAAAAGTAAAAGTTGGTATAGATGAATGGCCCTTAGAAGATATAAAAATGAAAATTGAAGTGTTAGAATAACTTTTTCTATTTCGTACTTTATTTAAAATAAGAATTTATAATCTTTTAAGCATCAATCAAAAGAATCAAAAAAATCAAAAGAGAACAAGAAAAGATGCATTAAAATGTATTTATCTGCTAAATATGTTTTTGTTTTATCTAGGTTAAATCACTATAAAAATTAATGAATAAAACCTATATTTGCACCTCAAAATTTGAAGATGGGCTTTTTAGAAGAAATCAAACGTAGAAGAACTTTTGGCATAATTTCACATCCAGATGCTGGTAAAACCACATTAACGGAAAAATTACTTCTTTTTGGAGGTGCAATACAAGAAGCAGGTGCTGTAAAAAGTAACAAAATAAAAAAAGGTGCCACTTCCGATTTTATGGAAATTGAACGTCAGCGTGGAATTTCTGTAGCGACTTCTGTATTAGCATTTATTTATAAAGAAAAAAAAATAAATATACTAGACACTCCTGGACACAAAGATTTTGCTGAAGACACTTACAGAACATTAACAGCTGTAGATAGTGTTATTGTAGTAATTGACGTTGCAAAAGGTGTAGAGCCACAAACCGAAAAGTTAGTTGAAGTTTGTAGAATGAGAAGCATACCAATGCTTGTTTTTATTAATAAATTAGATAGAGAGGGTAAAGACGCTTTTGATTTATTAGATGAAGTGGAACAAAAACTAGGTTTACGTGTTACTCCAATGAGTTTTCCTATTGGAATGGGGTATGATTTCAAAGGAATATATAATATTTGGGAAAAAAAATTAAACCTTTTTTCAGGCGAAAATAAAACCACTATTTCTGAGGGTGTGCAGTTTGACGATTTATCAAACCCAGAATTAGATAAAGCTGTTGGTGAAAAAGCTGCGAACACATTGCGTGAAGAAATTGAATTGATTGATGAAGTTTACCCAACATTTGATAGAGACGAATATTTAAAAGGAGAATTGCAACCCGTATTTTTTGGATCTGCATTAAATAATTTTGGAGTTAAAGAATTGTTAGATGCATTTATTGAAATAGCTCCATCACCTCAACCCAAAAAAGCGGAAGAGCGTTTGGTAGATTCTAAAGAGAAAAAAATGACTGGATTTGTGTTTAAAATTCATGCAAATATGGATCCAAAACATAGAGATAGATTAGCATTTATTAAAGTTGTTTCTGGTACTTTTAAAAGAAACTCACCTTATTTACATGTCCGAAATGGGAAAAAAGTAAAATTTTCGAGTCCGAATGCATTTTTTGCAGAAAAAAAAGAAATCGTAGATGAATCTTTTCCTGGAGATATAGTTGGTATTCATGATACTGGAAATTTTAAAATTGGTGATACTTTAACAGAAGGCGAAGAACTAAACTTTAGAGGAATTCCAAGCTTTTCACCAGAACATTTCCGTTATGTAAATAATGCAGATCCAATGAAAGCTAAACAACTATACAAAGGTTTGGATCAATTAATGGATGAAGGTGTTGCTCAGTTATTTATTTTAGAAATGAATGGAAGACGTGTAATTGGTACAGTTGGAGCATTACAGTTCGAAGTAATTCAATATAGATTAGAACACGAATATGGTGCAAAATGTACCTATGAAAATTTACAAGTCCACAAAGCTTGCTGGGTAGAGCCACAAGACAAAAAAAGTGAAGAGTTTAAAGAATTTAAGCGTGTAAAGCAACGTTATTTAGCTAAAGACAAACAAGGTCAATTAGTATTTTTAGCAGACTCTGAATTTACAATACAAATGACCCAAAGTAAATACCCAACTGTAAAATTGCATTTTACAAGTGAGTTTAAAAAATAGACCGATGAAGAAAATATTATTCTTATTATTCGTAATAATTAGTTTACAAGCTTTTTCTCAAAATAATGAATCTTTTTCTTCATTAAAGATAAAAGAACTAAGCAACAAAATAAGATTAAACTATATTTTAATAGAACAACCAACAGATAAAGTTAGTTACCAATTAGAACCAAAAATGGGCTTTTTTGGTTTAAATTATTTAATACCATTAAACGATTGGCTATATACTGGTGCTGGTTTTCATGGAGCTTTAACAGGAGATCAAGGAGGTTTGTTCACATTAGGTGTAACTTTAGGTGTAAATACACCTATTTATAAAAACTTATATTTTGATGCAAATGTCCATTTTGGAGGAGGAGGAGGATATCGTTCTTTGGTAAATGGTGGAGGAATTATTTATCCAAATATTGGATTACAATACAAGAAAAATGATTTTTCTTTTGGTGTACAATATGGTTATATGAATTTCTTTACAGGAATACAGAAAGATAGTAATATTTCTTTCTTTGTAGAAATTCCAACAACATTAAGAGTTGCTTCTTACGAAGATGCAAATAAATCATTTTCAGTAAACGATAACAGTAAACCCGCAGTAAAAAGTGTACAACAAATTACATTCGATTACTTCTTTCCAAGAGGTAATTCTAGAACAGATGCAAGTACAACTCCTCGATACAAACCAATTGACCACACGTTATCTGTTTTAGGATTTGAATATCAACGATATTTAACACCAACAACTTTCATCTACGCTCATGTAGACGCTATGTATGGTGGCTTAACTGCTGGTTTTATGGATGTTTTTTTCGGAGCAGGAAAAAATTTGAGACTAACAAATAGAATTAACCTTTTTGGAAAATTAGGTATTGGAGCTGCAGGTGGAAGAATTTTTCCAGAAGGTGGTTTAACTGCCTATCCAAATTTGGGTGCAGACATTAGAATTACGGATAGGTTTGGTTTAAGTGGTCATGCAGGATATCATAGATCTATTGGAGGTATTGCAAGTTTTGAAGCTTATACAGCAGGTTTTAGCATTAAATACTATGGTTTAAGTGGTGGAACAAAAGATCCTTTTACTGGTGAAGCTGTAACAGAAATTAAAACACAAGGATTAAGAATTAGTGTTGAAAATCAAACGTATTTTGATGTAGCTAAATTCGGAATTCCTGCAAGTGATTTGCAATTAATAGGTTTAAAAGTTCAATACGATTTAAATAAAAGATTTTACATAGCTGGAGAAGCTTCTTTTGCATACGAAGGAAAATCTGGTGGTTATGCGCATGGTATCTTTGGCTTAGGTGTAAAAAGTAATAAATTTTTAAATGATAATTTTTCTTTATTTGCAGAAGCAGCTGCTGGTGTTGCTGGTGGAGGAAGAGTAAATTCTGGTGAAGGAGTGCTAATAAGACCAACTGCAGGAATTAATTACCATGCAAATGACGATTTATCTTTTCATATTTCTGGTGGACAAATGTGGTCACCATTTGGAAATGTAAATTCATCGAACATAAACATTGGATTAACATATGGTTTCTCCATTTTAAATGCAAAAAAATAAATATTTCTGAATTTATTTCAGAATATAAATAAGTGTCCGTTCGAGCGCAGTCGAAAACTATTGTAAATGACCTCTCGACTGCGCTCGAGCAGAAAAAATCGATTAAAATTAAATATTATGAATAATGGAATCTATGCAAAATTCACAACTTCAAAAGGTGAAATTTTAGTACAATTAGAAAATGAAAAAGCCCCAGGTACAGTTGGTAACTTTGTAGCCTTAGCTGAGGGGAATTTAGAAAATGCTGTAAAAGAACAAGGAACTCCTTATTATGATGGCTTAAAATTTCATAGAGTTATACCAGATTTTATGATTCAAGGTGGTTGTCCATTAGGAACAGGAACTGGAAACCCAGGTTATAAGTTTGATGATGAATTTCATCCAGATTTAAAACATGATGCTCCAGGAAAATTAGCAATGGCTAATTCTGGTCCTGCAACTAACGGATCTCAATTTTATATAACTCACGTTCCTACTCCATGGCTAGATGGTAAACATACCGTTTTTGGTTCTGTAGTAGAAGGGCAAGATGTTGTAGATGCAATTTCTCAAGGTGATGAAATTAAAACTTTAGAAATTATTAGAGTTGGCGAAAATGCTGAAAAATTTAATGCAGTAGAAGCTTTTAGAACTTTTGAAGGCGCTAGGGAAAAACGTGAAGCAGAAGCAAAAGCTGCACAAAAAGAATTATTAGATAAAGTGGCTGCTGGTTATGATGAAACAGAAAGTGGTTTACGTTATCAAATATTACAAAAAGGTACAGGAAAAAAAGCGACTAAAGGTGCTGGTGTTTCTGTACATTATAAAGGACAATTATTAGACGGAACTGTTTTTGATTCTTCATACAAAAGAAAACAACCAATTGATTTTAATGTTGGTGTTGGACAAGTAATTTCTGGTTGGGATGAAGGAATTCAATTATTACAAGTAGGTGACAAAGCACGTTTTGTAATTCCTTCTCATTTAGCTTACGGTTCTGCTGGAGCTGGAGGTGTAATACCACCAAATGCAACATTAATTTTTGATGTTGAATTAATGGATGTAAAATAATCTTAAAAAGATATAATTACAAAACCTCAAAACTATTTTAGTTTTGAGGTTTTTTTATGGTTTTATTTTTTTGAAATAGATATTTCATCTATGATAGATAAATAATCAACTTTAACAAAATCATAAAATTTAAAAATTATCAAACAATTGTAATTATTGTAAATTCACAAGCTCAATAAAATAGACGAAATGCAAAACAATAAAATTCAAAAATATATAGAAAACGTCATAGAAAACATGCCTAATGATTGGTTAAATTTAACAACACATAGGTTAGATATTTATGATGAAGAGTTGGCAAAAACACAATTCTTAA
The DNA here is from genome assembly GCF_005885675.1 of Polaribacter aestuariivivens. GTDB lineage: Bacteria > Bacteroidota > Bacteroidia > Flavobacteriales > Flavobacteriaceae > Polaribacter > Polaribacter aestuariivivens. Next base: position 26,749 of record NZ_VANR01000002.1, on the reverse strand, counting down.
AAAATTTTGAAAACTTATTCAACAATAATATCTACGAAAAATCAGCATTAGCAAACCTACCAACTGCATACGATTATATTCGTTTAGGACACCCTTTGTCTTGTATCTTAGAATGGAGTATTGCAAAAAATAATGATTTACCTTCGGAAAACATTATCAGTTTCGACTCTAAAACCATGCCTATACTGGCTGTTTTAAGAAGCAACTTATTACTAAACAAACCTACCAGAATTAACTACGTTAACGAATTACCAGATTTATTTGATGTTGAAAAATTAAAAACTGTTTATGGATATAAGTTCGAATTAAAAAAAGTTAAGCACGTTAAAGAAGTTCATGAGTTTGAGGGAAGTAATATTTTTATTGATCAAAATGAGGAAAATTTAAATTTTAATCTATCATCAAACATAGATTTTTACATTAACTATAAAAATAAATTAGGAAGTATTCTTCTAATAAACGGAAAACAAAATGAAAAGTACGTTTCAGAAATCCAGCATGTAAGAAGACGAGAAACAATTGCTATGACTCCAAAAAACACTCTGCGTGCTTTAAATTCTTTTGTAAAAAAACCTCTCAACAGTAAGGTTGATAATACTTTTGAAAAAGATAAAAAAAATGTATTGCAACATCTTAAAAAAATTACAGGTACAATTACACAACCATTAGTTTCTTCAAGTGGTTTATCTATTCAATATGCCATTATGATGGGTTTAATTGATGATGCTCAAAATAATTACAAAGGAAAAAAAATTAAATTTATTGTACCTCCAAATTGTTATGGTGGTACAAATGACCAAGCAAGAAGAGTTGCAGCGTGTATTAAAAATGTTGAAATAGTAGATTTACCTGTTGACGGTGATAACGATATGATAAAAAGTATAGATACTGTTTTAAATAAAATTGCTAATGAAAATGCTGTACCATTTATCATTGCAGAAATCCCAACAAATCCAAGAGTTGAAGTCCCTAATTTGGTAGCACTAAAAAAGGTTTTAAATGCAAAAAGAAAAACTTCAGAAAACGAAAATGCAATTGCTCCAGTTTTTATTTTAGATCAAACATTTTGTCCGAATGTTCATTTTTTAGGAGAAAACGAAACACTTTCTGATGTTAAAAGTATTTCTTATGCAAGTGGTTCTAAGTTTCCTAGTGGTGGAAAATGTACTGCTGGATATTGTGTTGCTAATGAAAATGCTGCTTATTTAATGAATAAGATAGAAAGTCATTTAAATATTTGTGATAATGAAGCTACAGATTTTCAATATAAAATATTAGCTGAGCAACTTCCTTCTATGACTAATAGAATTTATGATGCTTATAAAAATACACGTGAATTTGTAAGTTATATTCAAAAAGTTTTACCTGAAGCAAAAATAAACTTTGTATCAAAAGAATTAGCAACATTAGGCTTTACACCCTCTGTTTTTTCATTGGATTTACCTACTAAAGGTACTACTGAAATAGAAAAAGAAAATTATAAAAGAACCCTAAACTTAAAGTTGATTCATTTAATGATTTCTGAAATACCTGATGAAAGTAAGTTTTGTGTAAGTTATGGACAGTTGAAAGGTTGTTACTGGACAGTTCCTGCAACTTCAACTCAAGGAACTACAAAAGAAGGTGATAAGGATTATATTGTACGTGTTTCAGTTTCTCCAAATTTGGATTTGGAAAAACATAAAAATGTTTTTTTAGATTTTGTAAAACAACTTTAGCTATCTTTTTTACTAAAACTTTAAATAAAAAAGCACTCTTTTATAAGAGTGCTTTTATTTTTTCTTTAAACATTTTCTGCTAACCAGTCTCCTACTTCTTTTGTTCCGTAAGATTTTCCTCCGTCAGCTAAATCTTCTGTTACTATTCCTTCATTTAAAGCTTTGTTTACAGCATTTCTAATTGCTTTTCCTTCTTCTTGTAAACCAAAGTTTTCGAACATCATTGCTGCAGATAATACTGTAGCCATTGGGTTTGCAATATTTAGCCCTGTTGCTTGTGGATAAGAACCATGAATTGGCTCGAACAAACCAATATCTGCCCCTAATGAAGCACTAGGCATTAAGCCCATAGAACCAGAAATTACTGATGCCTCATCTGTTAAAATATCTCCAAATAAGTTTTCTGTAATCAAAACATCATAGCTATTTGGCCATTGTACCAAACGCATTGCAACAGCATCAACAAACTCATAAGAAACCTCTACTTCTGGATAGTCTTTTTCCATTGCTTGCACAGTTTCTCTCCATAATCTTGAAGTTTCTAACACGTTTGCTTTATCTACACAACATAATTTCTTTCCACGAGTCATTGCTAACTCAAAACCTTTTTTTGCTAATCGTTTTACTTCCTCTCTTGTATATACACAATTGTCAAAAGCAGTTTCTCCTTCATCTCTTCTACCCTTTTCACCAAAGTAAATTCCACCTGTTAATTCACGAAGAAAAACCAAATCTGTACCTTCAATACGTTCTCTTTTTAAAGGAGATTTATCTAATAAAGATGGAAATGTAAAAGTTGGTCTTACATTTGCAAACAATCCTAATTTCTTACGCATTTTTAACAAACCTTGTTCTGGACGAACTTTTGCTGAAGGATCGTTATCAAAACGTGGATGCCCAATAGCGCCAAATAAAACAGCATCAGAAGAAGCACAAATTTCATGTGTTTCATCTGGATAAGGTTCACCAACTGCATCAATAGCAGCTGCTCCTGTTAACGCTGGTTTCCAATTAATTTCGTGATTAAATTTTTTTGCAATAGCATCAGATACTTTTACTGCTTGGTCTATTACTTCTGGACCAATTCCATCTCCTGCTAATAAAGCGATATTTAATTTCATATTTATTTTGACTTTTGGCTCTTTGGCCTTTTGTTATTAGCTAAATGCTAACTCTTAAAAGTAAAAAGCTATTATATAATATTTAACATTTTTTCAGTGGCTTTAATTGCAGATACTGTTTGATCTGAATCTAAACCACGCGTTATAAATTCTTTTTTATCGTTTTTCCAAGTGATAATCGTTTCACATAATGCATCAGAATTACTTCCAGGAGGAATTCTAACAGCATAATCTATCAATTTTGGTAAATCTTTTTTACTGTGTGTTTTGTATAGTTTTTTGAGTGCGTTCATGAAAGCATCATACTGCCCATCACCTTGTGCATGTGCTTCATACAAAACTCCTTCTACCCTAAGTTGTAGTGTAGTTGATGGTTTCATACCTCTTGCATGACCTAATACATAATTCTCTACAACAACTCTTCTTTCAATTGTGTCACTACTTAAAACGTCAGAAATAATGTATGGTAAATCATCTTGAGAAACCACTTCTTTTTTATCTCCCAGTTCAATAATTCTTTGGGTAACTTTTTTTAGTTCCTCATCATTTAAACTTAAACCTAAGTCTTGTAAATTTTTTTGAATATTTGCCTTTCCTGAAGTTTTACCTAGCGCATACTTTCGTTTTCTACCAAAACGCTCAGGCATTAAATCATTGAAATAAAGATTGTTTTTATTATCTCCATCAGCATGTATTCCTGCGGTTTGTGTAAACACATTGGCACCAACAACAGGCTTATTCACGGGAATTCTAAAGCCTGAAAAAGTTTCTACTAGCTTACTGACTTTATTTAAAGCGGTTTCGTTTACAGTAACTTCTACGTCCTTTAAAAAGTCATTAATAACTGCAATGACACTTGCTAAAGGTGCATTTCCTGCACGTTCACCCATTCCATTTATGGTTAAATGCAAACCATTTACACCCGCTTTTACAGCTTCCATAACATTGGCAACTCCCAAATCATAATCGTTATGACCATGAAAATCGAAATGTGTATTTGGGTATTTACTACGAACTTCTGTAATAAATATAAATGTTTCATCTGGAGTTAAAATTCCTAATGTATCTGGTAATAAAATGCGTTCAATATTTTGATCCGTTAAAAAATCTAAATACTCAAATACATAGGCTTTGGAATTTCTCATTCCATTAGACCAATCTTCTAAATAAACATTGGTTTTTATATTATGTTTTGATGCTAAATCAATGGTTGCTTTGATATCTGCAAAATGTTGTTCTGGTGTTTTTTTTAGTTGATATTTAAGATGATTTAAAGAGCCTTTGGTTAATAAATTCTGAACTTTAGCTCCAGCTTCTACCATCCAATCAATGGACTTTCCACCATCAACAAAGGTTAAAACCTCTATTTTTTCTAAAAAATTTTGTTCTTTAGCCCAAGAAGTAATTTTTTGTACAGCTTCTAATTCTCCTTTAGAAACTCTTGCTGATGCAACTTCAATACGATCTACTTTCAGCTCTTCTAACAATAATTTTGCAATTGTTAGTTTTTCTGAAACTGAAAACGACACTCCTGATGTTTGTTCTCCATCACGCAGTGTCGTATCCATTATTTCAATCTTTCTACCAGTCATAAAATCAACCTTAAAATTGCGTTTTAAAATGGTCTTGTTTCAGCAAAAGCAGAAATTTCGTTTTCGATGTTTTTTAAATAATCAATGTCATCAAAACCATTTAACATGTTTTCTTTCTTGTAAGAATTAATTTCAAAAGATTCTGATTCTCCTGTTGCTACTAAAGTTACTGTTTGATTAGGTAAATCAACTTTAATTTCCGTTTTTGGGTCTGCCATAATTGCATCAAATAATTTGTCTGCAAATTCTGGAGAAACTTGAACTGGTAACACACCTACATTTAAACAGTTTCCTTTAAAAATATCTGCAAATTCAGAAGAAATTACACAACGAAGTCCAAAATCATATACAGACCAAGCTGCATGTTCTCTTGAAGAACCTGAACCAAAGTTTCTACCTCCAACTAATATTTTAGAACCAGCATAAATCTCTTTGTTTAATGGAAAATCTGCTTTTGGTGTTCCATCTTGATTGTATCTCCAATCACGGAAAAAGTTCTTATCAAAATCTACACGTTCTGTTGCTTTTAAAAATCGAGCAGGTATTATTTGATCGGTATCTACATTCTCGATTGGTAATGGATATGCTGTACTTGTTAATACATTAAATTTATCGTAAGCCATATTTTTATGCTTTTAGCCTTTAGCTATTAACTATTGGCAATAATTTATAATTTTTAGCTAATGGCTAAAAGCCAAAAGCTATAGCTTTTATGCTGTTAATAATGTTCTTGGATCTGTAACTACACCTTCTACTGCAGATGCTGCTGCTACTAAAGGACTTGCTAATAAAGTTCTTGATCCTGGACCTTGACGTCCTTCAAAATTCCTATTAGACGTTGATACTGATAATTTTCCTGCTGGAATTTTATCATCATTCATAGCTAAACATGCAGAACAACCTGGTTCTCTTAATTCGAAACCAGCATTCGTTATAATTTTATCTAATCCTTCTGCTTTTATTTGATCTACTACTTTATGTGAACCTGGAACTAACCAAGCAGTTACATTTGCTGCTTTTTTTCTTCCTTCTACAATAGAACAAAATGCTCTAAAATCTTCTATTCTACCATTTGTACAAGAACCTAAAAATACAAAATCTATAGGCTTGCCAATCATAGCATCACCTTCGTTGAAAGACATGTACCCTAAAGATTTTTTATATGTTTCTGCTCCTCCTTTTACGTTCGCAGCAACAGGAATTGATTTTGTTACACCCATTCCCATTCCTGGGTTTGTTCCGTATGTAATCATAGGCTCAATATCTGCTGCATCATAATTAAATTCTGCATCAAATTCTGCGCCTTCTTCAGTATATAAAGTTTCCCAGTATTTCATGGCTTTATCCCAATCTGCTCCTTTAGGAGTTTGAGAACGTCCTTTTATATATTCAAATGTTTTTTCATCTGGTGCAATCATTCCTCCTCTTGCACCCATTTCTATAGAAAGATTACAAACAGTCATTCTACCTTCCATAGACATATCTTTAAAAACATCACCAGCATATTCTACAAAATAACCAGTGGCACCAGATGTTGTTTGTTGAGAAATAATATACAAAGCAACATCTTTTGGAGTAACTCCTACACCTAATTTTCCATTTACGTTGATACGCATTTTTTTAGGTTTGGGTTGCATAATACATTGCGTAGACAATACCATTTCAACCTCTGAAGTTCCAATACCAAAAGCAATAGCACCAAATGCGCCATGAGTTGATGTATGAGAATCGCCACAAACAATAGTTGCACCAGGTAATGTAATTCCGTTTTCTGGCCCTACAACATGTACAATTCCGTTGTTTTTATCTCCTAAACCCCAATGAGAAATTCCGTATTTTGCAGCGTTTTTTTCCAAAGCATCTAACTGATTTGCAGACAAAGCGTCTTCTACAGGTAAATGTTGATTTATAGTTGGTGTATTATGATCTGCAGTTGCAAATGTACGCTCTGGATACACAACACTATTTCCTCTACTTTCTAATCCTAAAAAAGCTACAGGACTTGTAACTTCATGTATAAAATGACGATCGATAAAGAACACATCTGGTCCGTCTTTTACACTACGTACTACATGTGAATCCCATACTTTGTCAAATAATGTTTTTGCCATTTTAAATTTATATTTAGTAACAATTTCTTATATCAGCTACCAAATATAGAAGTTTAAGAGGTATTTGTAGTTTTGAAAAAATTATTTACACTATACCCAATCGTTAAAGCAATGTTTATTTTACTGAAAAACAGATGTTTAAACCACTAAAAAATACGATGTCTATCTCGTTTAAAGTGTTTCATTTTTTACTAAAAACTCTAATTTTGAAATCTATTTCCTTAAATTATGAAAGTGTTTTTTGAGATATTCACTCATCAAAAAGTGTAGATTCTATGTAGGTTAAAGTTTAAAAAGTAGCTTGTGTTATTTGGTTTGGAGTTAGATATTTATAGTCTCTAATAAAATCAATAATTGTATTTGCTCTACAAGCAGTAGATGTTTTTTAACATCTAGTTATAACTGTATCTAAAACATCTAATAAATAAAAAATTTTTTATTAGTAAAGAATTATACTTTGATAAAAAAATTACACACCAAATTGTGTTAAGTGATGGTCTAGATGTTTATAAAACATATTATTCCACTCGTTTTTAGTTAGTTTTCCAAAAGAGTGAGATTCTTTGTTATCAAATTCATTTTCACCTAATTGTTGTGTCTTATTAATAAAATCAATTAATCTTTTCTTTTCTGTTTCAAAAAGCTTTTCTTCTTTAATTAAAAATTGCGGTGCGGTTTTACCGTTTTTTGGGTATGGTTTTTCAGAAACTACTGAGTTTTTAATTACTGTTTTTAAAATCCATCTTGTAAAAGCATTTGGTTTTGGATGTTTATTTGTATAAACCATTTCATATGTTACACAACAGTGTGCTAGCATTTGTGCTACAGACATTGTACCCCAATTTGGCTGTGTTTCTGGAGTTAGTTTTTCAATTCTAGAAATTACCTCATTAGAAACTTCTTTTGTAAAAATATTTTTCATTTTAATGTAAAATTTTAAATAATAGTTCCTTTAAAATATCATCTGGAGTTTGTTTTGCTCCAACTCCTTTACTTTTTACGTCTGCATCTCTTAAAAAAGCAATTACTTGTGCAACTTTACGCATTGGGTAATTTCTTGCAGCTGCAAAATATTCATCCACAAAATAAGGATTTACACCCAATGTTTTTGCTACCGAATTTTTGGATTTGTCTTGTAAACCGTGAAACATGAGTAATTGTGTAAAAAAACTATTTAACAGTGAAACTGTCATTATTAATGGATTGTTTTTTGGGTTTTCGGCAAAATAATTGATAATTCTGTTGGCTTTTACGATGTTCTTCTCTCCTACAGCCTTTCTTAATTCAAAGTTATTAAAGTCTTTAGAAATACCAATATTCTCTTCAATATGTTTATCATTAATGATTGTTTCTTTTGGAAGAATAAGCATTAACTTATTTAATTCGTTTGAAATTTTACTTAAATCTGTTCCTAAAAACTCCACTAACATTAAAGCCGCTTTAGGTTCAATTTGATATTTTTTTCCGCTCAAAACTCTACGAATCCAATCTGAAACTTGATTTTCATACAATTTTTTACTTTCGAAAACCAGTCCTGATTTTGCAATTACTTTGTGTAGTTTTTTACGCTTATCTAGTTTTTTATATTTATAATTGATTACTAAAACTGTAGTAGGTTGTGGATTTTCTGCATAAGCAACTAATTTTTCAATATTTCTACTTAAATCTTGTGCTTCTTTAACAATTAAAACTTGCTTTTCTGCCATCATTGGAAAACGTTTTGCTGCAGATACAATGTCTTCTATAGCTACGTCTCTTCCATACATTACCTGTTGGTTAAACCCCTTTTCTGTTTCATCTAATACAGTATCTTCAATAAAATCAGAAATTTTATCAATATAATATGGCTCTTCGCCCATTAAAAAATAAATGGGTTTTAAATTTCCTTTCTTAATATCTGAAACAATTGCGTTTATTTCGTTCATTTTCTTACTTTTGATTGATGCAAAAACTCAATCTACCTAACTATAATTTTAAACTCAAAAGTAACGAAAATAAGACGCTTATTTTTGATAATTTGAGAAAAAAATATATGGTACTAACTCCAGAGGAATGGGTTCGCCAACATTTTGTACAGTTTTTGATTGATGTTAAAAAATATCCTGTTTCTTTAATTGCCTTAGAAAAGCAATTGGTAATTAATAACCGTAAAAAAAGAACAGATATTTTAATTTTTAATAATGAAGGTAAACATGATATTATTGTTGAATGTAAAGCTCCCTCAATAAAAATCACACAAGATACTTTTGATCAAATTGCACGTTACAACTTAAAACTAAGAGCTAATTATTTAATTGTTACCAATGGTTTGTCTCATTTTTATTGCAAAATGGATTTTGAAAATGAAACATACGTTTTTTTAAAGGAAATTCCAGATTACCAATAAATTTTTGAATTTCAAATTAACTTATTCTTATAAGGCAAACTAATTTTTAAAATGTAAATTCGCAACCTTGAAAACAGCCATTGTCATATTAAATTGGAACGGACAAAAACTTTTAGAACAGTTTTTACCTTCAGTTGTAAGTTTTAGTTCAGAACTTGCAGATATTTACGTGGCTGATAATGCATCTACAGATACTTCTATTTCTTATATAAAAGAATTTTTTCCTTCCGTGAAAATTATAGAAAATGCTATAAATGGTGGATACGCAAAAGGCTATAATGATGCTTTACAAATTATTGATGCCGATATTTATTGTTTACTAAACTCTGATGTAGAAGTTACAGAAAATTGGTTAGTACCTATTTTACATCTTTTTAAAACTGAAGAGAAAACTGCTATAATTCAACCAAAATTATTAGATTTTAAGGATAAAAAAAAGTTTGAATATGCTGGTGCTGGAGGTGGTTTTGTAGATTTATATGGTTACCCATATTGTAGAGGACGTGTTTTTAATAATTTAGAAACTGATGATGGACAATTTAATGATACAAAAGAAATATTTTGGGCTTCTGGAGCTTGTTTGTTCATAAGGTCTAAAATATATCATCACGTAAAAGGTTTAGATGAAGATTATTTTGCACACCAAGAAGAAATTGATTTATGCTGGAGAACACAAAATATTGGGTACAAAGTAAAATACGTTGGTAGCTCCACTGTTTATCATGTTGGTGGTGCAACTTTACAAGAAACAAACCCACATAAAACTTATTTAAACTTTAGGAATAGTTTATTAAATGTCATTAAAAACGTACCTAAAAAATGGTTTTTATTTGTTGTTTTTTCACGCTTGATTTTAGATGGAATCGCTGGAATTAAATTTATTGTTGAATTAAGACCAATTCATACATGGGCTATATTAAAAGCTCATTTTAGTTTCTATAAAAACTTTTTCAAGTTTTTAGGAAAACGAAGAAAACTGCAGAAAAAACAAGACTACAATTTGCATACAAGTATTGTTTGGCAATATTTTGTATTGGGTAGAAAAAAGTTTGATGATTTAAAATAGATTTATAAAATATCTAAACTTCCTTTCCCTTCTCTAACTACTGTTGGCTCATCTGTTAAGTCTATTACAGTTGAGGCTTGATTATCACCATAACCACCATCTATAACTACATCAACTAAATTTTGCCACTTCTCGTAAATTAACTCTGGATCTGTGGTGTATTCTAAAACTTCATCATCATCTCTTATGGAAGTAGATACAATAGGGTTTCCTAAAGCTTCTACTAATGTTCTTATAATATTATTGTCTGGAATACGAATACCTACAGTTTTTTTCTTTTTAAATACTTTAGGTAAATTGTTACTTCCTGGTAAAATAAAAGTATATGGTCCTGGTAATGCTCTTTTTAGAATTTTAAAAGTGGGTGAATCTATTTGTTTTATGTAGTCAGATAAATGACTTAAATCGTTACAGATAAAAGAGAAATTCGCTTTTTCTAGTTTAACGCCTTTTATTTGTGCTATTTTTTCTAAGGCCTTATTGTTAGATATATCGCAACCTAAACCATAAACAGTATCTGTAGGATATATAATTAAACCTCCAGCACGCAAAACTTTTACCACCTTCGCGATTTCTTTTGGATTTGGGTTTTCGTTATAAATTTTTATGAATTGCGCCATCTACCTCAATTTGAGTTAAAATAATTGTACTAAAAATACAAAAAACTCAGTTTGTTTGCAAACTGAGTTTTTATTTTATAGGGAAGTTGTTTTTAGATTAAGTTTTATCTACCAATCTAAAACCTTCTCCATGAATATTTAAAATTTCTACGTTTTCGTCTTCTTTTAAATATTTTCTTAATTTGGCGATGTAAACATCCATACTTCTAGATGTAAAATAGTTATCATCTCTCCATATTTTTGTTAATGCTAATTCTCTTGGCATTAAATCGTTTTTATGAATTGCTAACATACGTAACAATTTTGCTTCTTTTGGAGATAATTTTGTTGGTTCTCCATCTTTTCCTACAGACAAATGTCTTAATTTAGAGTTGAAGAAAAAACCACCAATTGTAAACTCAAATTGTTCGCTTTCTGCAGTACTATCTGTTTCTTTACGTTGTAAAATTGCTTTAATTTTATGCAATAATACTTCAGAATCAAAAGGTTTGTTTAAATAATCGTCTGCTCCTACAGCATATCCTTTTAAAACATCTTCTTTTAATGTTTTTGCCGTTAAAAATATAATTGGCACTTCTTTATTAGTGCTTCTAATATCTTGTGCTAAAGAAAAACCATCTTTTCTAGGCATCATAACATCTAAAATACATAAATCATAATCGCTGTTTTTAAACATGATTAATCCTTCTATACCGTCTTTTGCATGTGTAACGTTGTAGTCGTTTAATGCTAAATAATCTTTTAAAACTGTTCCAAAATTTGGATCGTCTTCTACTAATAAAATCTTTTTACTTCCCATTGTTTTACTTTTTTAAATTAAAGGTAATTTTACTGTGAACGTACTTCCTTGTCCCTTTTCACTTTCGACAAAAACCGTTCCATGATGTTTTTCTACTATTTCTTTTACATAGGCCAAACCTAAACCATGACCTTTTACGTTGTGAATGTTTCCTTTTTGTTCTCTATAAAATTTATTGAAAATTTGTTTTTGTACAGCTTTTCCCATTCCTATTCCTTTGTCTTGAATTTTGAATATGAAAAACTTGTTTGTGCTTTCTGTATAAACGTCTATTATTGGTGCTCCTTCAGAATATTTTATTGCATTTTCTAACATATTTACAACCACATTTGTTAAATGAAATTGATTTCCAGGTAGTTCTGAAACTACTGCTTTGAAATATGTTTTTATGCGTCCTTTTCTATCATCTACCAATAAACTCACGTGTGTGATTGCGTCTTCAATTACGTCGTGAATATCTATGGTTTCCTTACTTAAATCAATTTGATTTTTTTCTAATCTAGAAATTCGTAAAACGTTTTCAACTTGTGAATGCATTCGTTTATTTTCATCTCTAATCATTTGCACGTATCGTAAAACTTTATCATTATCTCCTAAAATTTTAGGATTTTTAATAGAGTCTAAAGCCAAATTTATGGTTGCAATTGGCGTTTTAAATTCGTGTGTCATATTATTAATAAAATCAGTTTTAATTTCTGATATTTTTTTCTGACGAATTAGTTGATACAATGAACTTGAAAATGCAATAATTATAATTAGTATAAAAAATAAAGAGAGCAACAAAATACTAGATATACCTGATAATATGTGCTCATTTTTTTTAGGAAAGGTTATGTATAAATCATATTCAACATCTCCATCTTCATCATTAAACAACGGATAAGGATAGCTGTTTTTTCTGTTGATTGTATAATAACCTGACTTTAATTTTGTAGCTAAACCATCTTTTGTATACACTCCATATTTGAAATCTAAAAAAATGTTTCTTTTCGCTAATTCTTCTTTTATGGTGTTGTTTAGCTCTTTGTTGCTAATTCTTAAATGTATTGGTTTTCTGCTATTATAATCTTTATATAATTTATCAATTTGTATGTCTTCTAAATCTTGATAATTTTTGGTAAATGTAAATTTTGTTTCGTCGTTAGATTTAAACAAATCATCAACACTTGTGGTAATTCTTGTTTCAAAATAATCTTTTTTAGCTTTAAACCTTTTAAATATAACTGAATCGTTATTTAAAAAATCGGTTGGCAGCTTAAAATTTTCTTCTAAAATGGTACTTCCGTAAGTAAATTTACGTTTGGTTGTTGTATCAATTTCTTGAATTAGCAAACTTTTTAGTTGTGCGTTATCTGCACTCCCTTTTTCTTTAATGAAATTTTGAATTTTTTTCCTAAAAAGGCTCGTTTCACTGTTCTTAATTCTTTCGGTTGCACTACCTAAAGATATTTGAACATCATTTTTAAATTGTTCTTGCCTACTTTCTAATGCATTGTTTATCCAATACAGTTGTACAGTAATAATTCCTATTAAGGAAATACTCATCAAAACAACGATGGTAATAAACATTTTTCTTCGCATAAATCAAATTTAATACATTCAAAATTTGAAATTATAGTTTTTAACTTTAATTAACTGATTTAGTGAAATTTTAAGTGTTTTTTAACAAAAAAACTGAATAATATTAAATCAAGGTTGTTTTTTGTGTTAAAATATTATGAATATTATTTACCTGTTTTGAATTTTTTTCAAGTAAAATATTCTCTATTAAGTAGTTAGATTGAAGTAGTTTTTTTTCTTCTTTAAATTGGCTATTTATTCTTGCTAAAATTTCTGATTTTGTAGCATTATCTCTTTTTTGAATTCTTAAAATTCGTTCTTCTAAAGGCACATAAACAGAAATTATAAAATCACACATTTTGTCTGCTTTACTTTCAAACAGAATTGCATTTTCATATATGATATAAGTTTTGTTTTGATGTTTTTGTACAAAGTTTTTAAAATGAAGTTTTACTTCTGGATGTACTATGCTATTTAAAATTGCTAATTTACTTTTGTTATTAAAAACAATATTTGCAATAAACTGCCTGTTTAATTGGTTGTTTTGGTAAGTGTTTTCTCCAAATGCTTCAATTAATTTTGTTTTAATTGTTTTTGAAGAATTCATTAGTTTTTTTGCTTCCAAATCTGCAATGTAAATAATTACATTTTCTTTTTCAGCAAACATTTTTGCAACAGTTGTTTTACCACTTCCAATACCACCTGTTAAACCAACTATCATTTTTTATTTCTGAATTAAAAAATCAACTTTATTTGGTACTATTTTATAACTTTTCACAAATTTTGATGCTTGTGTTACTTTAGGTATCAAATAATTTAAATTATTTTCTTTAGCAACATTGTAATTGCATTCAACTTGAAAAGAACCTTCATTAATTTTATTGAAGTTAGAGAGTGAAACTACAAAAACAATTTCTACCGTTTTTGGTAAGGTAGTTAACTTTACATCTGAAGGTAAATTTGTTATTCTGTATGGAACTTTTAAAGTACCTTCTGTAAATTTTTCCACTTTACCTTCTACATAAACCTTGGTTTTTTTAAATTTTAAGTTTGTACTGTTTTTAGGTTTTAAAATGCTTACTTCTTTTTTAAAATCGCTTTTTACGTCTTTCATTACTAAGGAAGATAATTCTAACGCTGATAAGCTATCTATTTCTTTTTTAGGCCCTGAAACTACAATACTATCTGGTATTATTTTTATTTCGTTTGATAAATCGTAACCAATAAAATACTGAATATCTACATTTGGTTTTAAAGCAATTTTTTTACTTGTTAAAGTTCCTAAATCTAACAATAAAGAGTCTTGTAATATTTCTTGAACACGAACACCTGAAGGAAGTTGTTTTTGAATACTACCCAATTGATTTTTGGTAAGAATATAATAAATATCATTCTTCTTTCTTGATAAATTGTTCGCTTTAATTTGTATTGGTTTTTTACCAAAATTGGTTTTTAAAAGTTTAAAACCTGAAGCTTTTACAATAAGGTTGATTTCTTTTCTGGGTGCAGATTGTAATAATTTATTTTGAGAAATGCTATTATATTCTATTGGATAATTTAGCGTAGTAACATACTCTTTGGAAAGTGTAATTAAAAACCAAATAAGTACTGAGGCTAATAAAAAGCCTACAAATGTTTTGGGTATTTTACTTTTTGATTTCAATAGTTTTTATTTTAATGCAATCTACATAAAAGCAGGGAAACAAAAAAGTGAGTATCATCTAAAAAAAGACCATACTCACTTTAAATATTGTTTGTGTGTTTTTATTTTTTGTCTGCTGGTTTTAAGTATTTTTTACTTAATTCCATAGAAATTGCAGAGCGTTCAAATTTTATTCTTCCAGCACCAGTTTCAATAGTTACAGTATTATCTGCACTATTTACGTCTGTAATTTTACCGTGAATTCCACTTGAAGTAATTACTTTAGAACCTGTTTTTATTTCTGCTTGAAAAGCTTTTTCCTTTTTTTGACGATTCATTTGTGGTCTTATCATAAATAAGTATAAGACTAAAATCATTGCTGCAAAAGGTAGCATACTCATTAAACCTCCTGATTCTGCTTGTAATATTATTGTTTGAAACATTCTTTTAATTTATTTTGCTTTTGGTGTTACTGAACCTTTTAAAGTAAGAATTTCTCTACCAGATTCTGTATTTGTAGTTAAAGTTACTGTTTTCATTTGTCTGTTAGGTTTTCCTGAAGTATTAAATTTCACTTCAACATCACCAGTTTCTCCTGGTTTTATTGGTGCTTTTGGCCAAACAGGAACTGTACAACCACAAGATCCAGTTGCATTTGTAATTACTAAATCTGTTTTACCAGTATTTGTTACTTTAAATACAGTTTCTACAATATCGCCTTCATTTACAGTACCAAAATCATACTCTTTTTTATCTAAAGAAATTGATGCTGTTCCTTTTTTAATTTCAGCATCTCTAGTTTTTGCATTTTCTAAATTTCCTTTATTAATTTTTGAAGTAGCATTGTCATTTCCACAAGAAACTAAAGTTGCAGAAGCAATTACGAATGCGAATAAGAATGATATTTTTTTCATTTTGATTATATTTTTTGTAAAAATAATAAATTAATTATGGTTTACAAGATTTTAAAGTAAACCTCTACCTATTTTAACAATTTTTTTCTCGTTTACAAACTCCTTAGAAATTCTGTCTAAAACTCCGTTTATAAAATAACTACTTTTAGAGGTAGAATAGTCTTTAGAAATTTCTATGTATTCATTTATTGTTACTCTGGTAGGTATTGAAGGAAAATTAATAAACTCTGTAATTGCCATTTTTATTAAAATCATGTCAATATCTGCAATTCTATCCGATTCCCAATTTGGAGTTTTGTCTACAATATCTTTTTCATAATCGGCTTGTTTTAAAACAGTTTTACGAAACAAGTTTGAAACAAAATCTTCATCATCTTTGTCTTTATATAAAGAACCTAAAACAAATAATGTGTTTTTTTGTTTGCTTAAAGATTTTACAACCCAAGTATTTACAAAAGGAATATCATCTACCCAAGAAATCATTTTATCTTCAAAATAGTCACCTAATTTTTCATTTGGTGCAATAATTTGCTTGAAAAAATCAATAACAAATGTTTTATCAACTTTAAAAGAATCTTCTTCTGTATTTAAATATTTTTGATACAAATCACTTTTTTGTAATTCGTCAAAAATAATTTTTACATATTCGTCATCTAACTCCCAATTATTTAATTTATTTAACTCAATATAGCCTTCTACACTCACGCTTTCGGCAATTGCATTGATTAATTTGTTGTCAATAAATTTTGTGTTGGGTTTTAAATCTGCTGAAGTTGCTAAGATTTTCTTTTTAGAAAGTGCAATTTTTTTGGATGCCAATTTTTGTACTTCTACCAACAATTGTAGGTTTAAAACGTACAAATCAAACATTTTTAAAATACTATGTTTTAAAAATTTTTCTTCTCTAACAAGGTCGTCATTATGAGATTGTGCCATTGCATACACAGATTGCATTACTTTAACTCGAATATGTCTTCTGTTAATCATTTTCTAAAAGAACTTAAATATGTAAATTGTTAAATGTTTTTTTAACACGCTGCAAAAATAGTATTATTTTATTTTAAATGATATTGTTTTTAAAATCTTTTAAAGAAACTTCACATTAAAAATACGTACCCATTTTGGCAAAATTTTAAGTGATTAAATAGTATCTTCGTAGCTTAAAATATTCTTTTTTTCGGTGTATTTTATTCAAAATTTATCGAAAACATAAAAACTTTATACATTTTAAACAATTTAAATAACAGAATTGAAGGCTTTAAAATACATTAATAAATACTTTATTAAATACAAATGGCGATTGTTAATAGGTATATTAATAACCATTCTTTCTAAAATTTTAGCATTAAAAGTACCGCAAATTGTTGGAGATTCTTTAAATGTTGTTGAAGATTACCAAACAGCAAAAAAAAATAATGTTTCTGAAGCAGAACTAGCTATTTTATTAAAAGAAGTTGAGCACGAACTTTTAATGAATATATTAATAATTGTTGGAGTTGCAGTTTTAGCTGGTTTTTTTACTTTTTTAATGCGCCAAACCATTATTGTAACTTCTAGATTAGTGGAGTTTGATTTGAAAAACGAAATTTATCAACAATACCAAAGGTTATCACTAAATTTTTACAAAAAAAACAGAACTGGCGATTTAATGAATCGAATTTCCGAAGATGTTTCTAAAGTACGTATGTATGTTGGTCCAGCTGTTATGTACAGTATGAATATGATTGTACTCTTAGCAGTAGGTTTTACGCAAATGATAAGCATTGATGTAGAACTAACAATGTATACATTAATTCCATTTCCTTTTTTATCTATTTCAATTTTTGTTTTAAGCAAAGTAATTCATAAAAGAAGCACCATAGTGCAGCAATACTTATCAAAATTAACCACTTTTAATCAAGAATTTTTCTCTGGAATAAGCGTAGTAAAGTCTTATGGAATAGAAAAACAAATCATACAAGATTTTGATGAAATTGCAAATCAAAGCAAAGAAAAAAACATACACTTACAACGAGCAAATGCACTTTTTTTTCCATTAATGATTTTATTAATTGGCTTAAGTAATTTGATTGTAATTTATGTTGGCGGACAAAAATATATAAATGACGAAATTCAAATTGGTACCATTATAGAGTTTTTATTATATGTAAATATTTTAACATGGCCAGTTGCAGTTGTTGGCTGGGTAACTTCTATGATACAACAAGCTGAAGCTTCACAAGCAAGAATTAATGAATTTTTAGATGAAGTACCAGAAATACAAAATCATAATAATTCACCAACAAATTTAATAGGTGAAGTTGCTTTTAAAAATGTAACATTTACTTATGATGACACCAATATTACTGCATTAAAAAATATCAGTTTTACAGTAAAACCTGGAGAAACTGTTGCTATTCTAGGAAAAACTGGTTCTGGAAAATCTACCATTATAGAACTAATTGCACGTTTATACGATACCAAAGAAGGAGAAATTCTTTTGGATGGAAAAAATATTGAAGATGCAAATTTAAATGATATTAGAAACCAAATTGGTTTTGTACCACAAGACCCATTTTTATTTTCTGAAACAATTGAAAATAATATAAAATTCGGAAAAGAAGATGCCACAGAACAAGAAATTATAAAAGCAGCAAAAGATGCTGTTGTACATGAAAATATAATCGATTTTCCAAGAGGCTATAAAACCATTTTAGGTGAAAGAGGTGTAACACTTTCTGGAGGACAAAAACAACGTGTTTCCATTGCAAGAGCCATTATTAAAAATCCTAAAATATTAATTTTTGACGATTGTTTATCAGCTGTAGATACTGAAACTGAAGAAAGAATTTTAGAAAATCTTAAAAAAGTATCACAAAATAAAACCACTTTTATTATCAGTCACCGAGTTTCATCTGCCAAAAATGCCGATAAAATTTTAGTTTTAGACGATGGTAAAATTACACAACAAGGAACTCACAATCAGTTATTAACAGAAAAAGGTTATTACAAAGAGCTGTATGAGCAACAACTTTTAGAAAAAGAAAATTAATCTTTAACATTGCTACATTAAATATTTTGTTAGATTTGTTACATAAAATAAAAATTATAACTACTATTTATAAAGATTATGGCAGAGAGAGTTGAACAGGAAGAAATTTTTTCACAAGTATTAAGAGCAGGAAGAAGAACCTACTTTTTTGATGTAAGAGCAACAAAGGCAGATGACTACTACTTAACAGTTACAGAAAGTAAAAAATTTACGCACGATGATGGAACTTTTCATTATCAAAAACACAAAATTTACTTGTATAAAGAAGATTTTGCAGATTTTCATGAAATGCTAAAAAAAGCAACAGATTACATAGTTACCGAAAAAGGAAATGAAGTAATTAGCGAGCGTCATCAAAAAGATTTTAAGAAAGAAGATACTTCTGAGGAAACAAAATCTACAGGAAGCTTTACAGACGTATCTTTTGAAGATATATAAGATTTAAAACTTAAATCGTATCAACTATTTTAATGAGCAATTTCAAAATTTAGTTCATACAAACAATTTCAATTCAAATTCAATTTTACACATTGCAAAAAGCCACAAATTTACTATTTGTGGCTTTTGTTTATTTATAAAACTTGTTTCATTGTTTTTGCTTTGGAAACTGTTTCTTCCCATTCATTCTCAGCATTACTATCTTTTGTAATTCCACCGCCAACAAAAACCGAAGCAACATCATCCTGAACCTTCATACAACGCAAATTAACAAATAACTGAGTTTTTTTTAATGTTGAAGTTGCATTTTGAAGGTTTAATTCACCTAAAAAACCTGTATAAAAACTTCTGTTATAAGATTCGTTAGTATCAATAAAATCTTTGGCTATTTTTCTAGGCAAACCACATACAGCTGGTGTTGGATGCAAAGCTCTAATTAATTGTTCTAAAGTTGAACTTTCTTTTAGCATTCCAGATACTTTGGTTCTTAAATGCAATAAATTTCCGGCTCTAATGGTTTCTGTTTTATCAATTATTAAATTAGTAGTGCTATCTTTTAATTGATTTTTAATAAAGTTAGTTACCAATTGTTGCTCTTCTAACTCTTTCGATTTCCAAACTGGTTTTTCAGTGTTATTATAAACTTGAGTTCCTGCCAATGACATGGTTTTAAAAGCCTCATCTTCAATTATTAAAAGTGTTTCAGGGCTTGCACCAAACCACAAACCTACTTTTGGATGAAACCAAACATACACAAAAGCATTTTTGTAAGTAAAAAGTAATTGTTTGTAAATTTCTAAAACATCGAAATAAGAAATTTTTACAAGTTCTTCTCTAGAAATTACCACCTTTTGCAAATCTGTAGTTTTTATTTCATGAATTGCTTTTTCAATTATTTGAACATGTTTTTTTTTGGAGGAATCATCAACAGAAAAAGGTTTTTTTTCAATAATTTTTTCTTTGTTAACTAATTCTTCTGAAATAAAAAGTGCTCTATTTAATGGAAATAAAATTGATTTTTCAGCACTATCAAAAGGTGCAAAAACAAAACCACTTTCCGTAAAATTATCTACAAAATGTAACTCATCATCATTCATAAAAAAACCAGTAACAGTAGTTTCGTTAGGTTTTCTATAAACTACAAATGGTAATTTATCATTAAAATGATAGGTGATTTTTTCGAGTAAATTATTCAATACTAAACGTTATTTTTTATGAATATCTAAAACAATGTTGGTCATTTTTGCTACGGAAATAAGCTGATTATTTTCATCAACAATTGTAACTTCCCACAAGTGAGTTGTTCTACCTTTATGAATGTTTTTAGCAGTAGCAAAAACGGTACCTTCTCTTTTACCTTTTATATGATTTATAGAAAGTTGAATTCCGTTTATAAACTGATTTTTATGATCAATAAAAAAGTTAGAAGCTGCACTACCAACACTTTCTGCTAAAGCAGCTGTTGCACCTCCATGTAATTGTCCATAAGGTTGATGAACTCTAGTATTCACAGGCATTTTTGCAGTTAAAAAATCATCACCAACATTAACATATTCTATATCAAGAGTTTCCATAAGCGTGTTTTTAGAGCGCTCATTAAATGCTTTCAAAATTTCAGTTTTGTTCATTTACTATTATTTAATATGTAAAAATACACATAAAAATTTGTATTTTTGCACTCGAAAAGTTAAAGCATTATATGTACAAAATACGCGTAATTTTAGACACTAACGAAGATGTAATTAGAACCATTTTAGTAAATGATGCTATTAATTTAGAAGATTTACACTTTACAATTGCGAAGTCTTTTGGCTTTGAAGGGCAAGAAATGGCATCTTTTTACAGAACTGATGAAGAATGGAATCAAGGTGAAGAAATTCCGTTATTTAATATGGCAGAGGCAGGTGAAGGACTTTCTATGAAAACCTGTGCTTTATTAGAAACTTTACCTGAAGAAAATGACAAACTTATTTATGTTTATGATTTTCTTAAAATGTGGACTTTTTATGTAGATGTTGTTCAAATTTCTGATGAACAAAAAGATGATTTACCAGCCATTATTTTAAACGTTGGTGAAATTCCAGAAAAAGCACCTGAAAAAGAATTTATTGCAGAAAATCCAGAACAACTTTTTGGGGATGAAGGAGATATAGATGATGATTATGGTCATTTTGATGATGATTTTGATTACACTGAGTATTAATCAAAATAATTTGCTACCTACCTTAAAATATGGTTGTTATATAATCATATTACCAATTACACAAATACGCTTTTAAACAATAACAAATTTTTCCCGTAACAATTTTGTAAATTAGTCGTCTTACAATTATAACTGACTAAATACAATTTCTTTGGAAACTATCTTATCACTCAAAAATCTCGATAAAAAATATGGTGCTGTTCATGCAGTAAACAACCTTTCTTTTGATATTCAAAAAGGAAATGTTTATGGCATTTTAGGACCAAATGGAAGTGGAAAATCAACCACTTTAGGTATTATTTTAAATGTTGTAAACAGAACTTCTGGTGAATTTTCATGGTTTGACGGAAAATTATCTACACAC
Source organism: Polaribacter aestuariivivens (assembly GCF_005885675.1). Taxonomy (GTDB): domain Bacteria; phylum Bacteroidota; class Bacteroidia; order Flavobacteriales; family Flavobacteriaceae; genus Polaribacter; species Polaribacter aestuariivivens. The sequence goes on along the minus strand of NZ_VANR01000002.1, from coordinate 5,184 downwards.
GAAGCATTAAAAAAAGTTGGTGCTATAATTGAAAGACCAAACTTTTACCCATATATGACAGCTGTACAAAATTTAAAATTAATTTGTACTATTAAGGGAATTTCTTCAGAAAAAATCGACGAAAAATTAAAAACCGTAAATCTTTACGATAGAAGAGATAGTAAATTCAAAACATTTTCTTTAGGAATGAAACAACGTTTAGCAATTGCATCTGCATTGTTAAATGATCCAGAAATTTTAATTTTAGATGAACCTACAAATGGTTTAGATCCTCAAGGAATTCATGAAATTCGTCAAATAATTCAAAAAATTGCAAGTACAGGAACAACTATTTTATTAGCCTCTCACCTTTTAGATGAAGTAGAAAAAGTATGTTCGCATGTTGTTGTAATACGAAAAGGAATAAAGTTATACAGTGGTAGAGTTGATGAAATGACAACCTCAAATGGTTTGTTTGAACTAAAAGTAGAAGAAAACGAAGCTAACTTGTTATTAGAACTTGAAAAACACCCTTCCATACTTAAAGTTACCAAAGAACATGACATCGTAATTGCGACTTTAAATGATACATTAACGGCATCAGAAATGAACTCATTTTTATTTAAAAAAGGTATTGTTTTAAGTCATTTGGTAAAACGTAAACCAAGTTTAGAACAGCAATTTTTAGATTTAACAAACAACAACTAATCATCATTTTAAAAAATAAAGTCATGCTAAGACTACTAACTATAGAATTTCATAAATTAAAATACAATAGAGCCAGTAAGGTTTTATCGCTAATTTATTTTGGCTTATTAACTTGTATCGCTTTAATAGCTGCTATTAAGTTTGATATTGGTCCAATAAAATTTCATTTGGCAGAAATTGGTATTTTTAACTTTCCATACATTTGGCATTTTAACACCTATATTGCTGCTATTTTAAAATTCTTTTTATTATTAGTCATTGTTTCTATGATGTCTAATGAATATAGCTACAAAACATTAAAACAAAACTTAATTGATGGTTTGAGTAAAAAAGAATTTATACTTTCTAAGTTTTATACTGTTATTGTTTTTGCTTTAATTTCTACATTATTTGTTTTCTTAGTATCTTTAATCTTAGGCTTATTTTATTCAGATTATACAGAACTTGCAATTATTACTTCCGATTTACAATACCTTCTTGCCTTTTTTATAAAACTGGTAGGTTTCTTTTCTATGGGATTATTTTTCGGAATCTTAGTAAAACGTTCTGCATTTGCAGTGGGTGCTATGGTTGTATGGTTTTTTATTGAAAGTATTTTTAAAGGATACTTATTTTGGACTTTTAAAGACTCAGAAAATACAACTGAAAAAGTAGATGGTGTAATGCAATTTTTACCTTTTGAAGCGATGGCTAACTTAATAAAAGAGCCATTTTCAAGACTAGGTGCTGTAAGGTCTGTAGCAAGTCAAATTGGTGAAACTTTTTCTAAAAGTTACGCTGTAGATTTTTCTACTGTTGTAATAGTTTCTGTTTGGACATTCATATTTATTTATTTGTCTTTTACACTGTTAAAAAAGAGAGATTTGTAGTACTTTTTAAATATATTTGACGTTTACTATACAAATAGCGTCAAATGAAGAATTTTTTACCTCTTTTTATACTTTTTTTTACATTAAATTTATTTTCTCAAAAAGAAGCCAATTTTTGGTATTTTGGAAATAATGCTGCTTTAGATTTTAATTCAGGAACTCCAGTTCCTGTTTCTGGTAGTCAATTAAATACACTTGAAGGTTGTTCATCGTTTGCAGATGCTGATGGTAATTTATTATTTTACGTTGGAGCATCTACACCAACCACTAATAATTTAACAATTTGGAATAAAAACAATACTCCCATGCCAAACGGGGTTGGTTTAGAAGGAGATTCTTCTAGTTCTCAATCTGCATTAACAGTTCCTGCTCCTGGAAAACCTAATATTTATTATCTATTTACAGTGGGTGCTCAACAACCTAGTAATAATGCAGGTTTTTGGTATTACACAATAGATATGTCTTTAAACGGAGGTTTGGGTGAGGTTGTTGCTGGTCCTCAGGATTTAGGAAACCCTGTAGATCACTCTAATTGGTCTGAAAAAGTAACAGCTGTTAGAGCAAAAGATTGCAATGCTTTTTGGGTAATTTCCGCTCATGGAAATAATTTTTATGCATATAAAGTAGATGATATGGGTGTTAATGTCGGAAACCCAACTATAAGTAATATAAACGGTTACAATGCAAGTGCTGATCCTAGAGGATATTTAAAAGTATCTCCTGATGGATCTAAATTAGTTTCTGCGAATATGTCAAATGGAGCGTATCTATTTGATTTTAATGATGAAACAGGTGAAATTACCAATTTTAATGGAGCAAGATTTGCTGTACAATTTGATCAATCTCAGGTTAATGGAGATGTATATGGTGTAGAGTTTTCTGCATCTAGTAGAAGGCTTTATCTGTCTACAGGTAGAATTAATAGTTCTAATGAAAATTTATATCAAATAGATCTTACTCAACCAACTATAGAAGACATGAATAATAGTGTTTTTCTTGTTCATACTTATTTTAATTCTAGAGGAGCTTTACAACTAGGACCTGATGGTAAAATATATTGGACCTCAAATGAATCTAATTTTATAAGTGTTATTAATAATCCTGAAAAATTAGGGAGAGATTGTGATTATTCACATCTTTCTGTAAAAGTTGGTGATGGTAGTGTCACTGCAAGTCAAGGTTTACCTCCATTTTTATCATCCTTATTACTACCAATTGAAATTACTGACGCGGATACAAATACAGCCATAAATAATCAAGATTTAAAATTTTGTATTGGACAAGATAAAACTATAGTATCAGAAATAGTTAGTGGAAGTGGTATAACTTATGAATGGAACTTTGACAATGGAACTAGAATTTCTTCAGTTTCTTCAGATAAGGATTTATCTCTCATAAATATAATGCCTGATGATGCTGGTTCCTACACATTAACTGTAAAACTTACGGACGATTGTGGAAATGTTACTCAATATAACGCAACTTTTAACGTAGATATTTTCGAATCTGCAACCGCAACACAACCCTCTAATATTGATTTTTGTGATGTTGATAGAGACGGATTTAATGAATTTGATTTACAAGCAGACAGAACCTCTGATATTTTAAACGGACAAGACACTACTACTTTTGAAGTTTTGTATTATACAAATTTAGCAGATGCAACTTCTGGTGATAACCCTATTGCAAATCCATATACAAATCCAACCGCATTTAGTCGACAAACAATTTTTGCTAGAGTTCAAAATAAAAATGCATCAGAAGCTTGTTTTGATATTACTAGTTTTGAATTAAATGTAAATGATTTACCTGTACCAACACAACCTACAGATTATAGAATATGTGATGATACTGCAAGTGGTAGTGATACAGATGGAATCATTGAAACCTTTTTACTAAGTTCAAAAGACTCAGAAATTTTAGGTTCTTTAGACGCTAGTTTGTACAATATCACTTACCACACAACACTTACTGGAGCTCAAACTGACAATACTACTGATGCTATTGATAAAAACACAAATCGTACTGTTACAAATTCAGAAAGAATTTTTGTGCGTATAGAAAATGTAAATAATACTAGCTGTAATGCTGTTTCAAATGATGCTGCAGGAAGTTCGTTTACTTCTTTTCAATTAATTGTAGATCCTTTACCTGTATTAAAAGCAAATCCTGAACTAGATCATTGTGTTGCATTAGGTACAACTAACCCAACAGTAAATTTAACGTTGGCAGAAAGTAGTATTTCTGATACACCAAATGTTAGATTCGAATACTATGTAGATGCTGCAGGAACAAACAGAATAACAGATGAAACTGCATATCCAGTTATTTCTAACACAACACAATCTGTATTTGTAAGAGTTATTTCTGATCAAGATTGTGCCAGAGATTTAATTGAGCTAAAAATTAACGTTGGTGAAACTCCAGACAATGCTTATGACGATTTACAACCTCCTGCCTGTGACGATTTTTTAGATGCAGATGGAAATGATACTCCTGGTGCCAATGATGATACCGATTTTATAACTAATTTTATTTTAGACAAAACTAGTATTGAAAATGAAATAAAATCAAACCTTACGAATCCTATCAATATAGAAATTAAATATTTTGAAAATGAAACTGATAGAAACAACACCTTAAATGAGATTGATATTACAAATTACCGAAATGATATCAACAAAATAGATATTACAACTAATTCAGATGGAATTAGATTCCCAATCTATTACAAAATATTAAGTACAGTTAATAATAATTGTCAAGGTTTAGGAGAGTTTTACTTACAAATAAATGCTGTTCCAACCGCAAATCCTGTTACAGATTTAGAATTGTGTGACGATGGAAACGATGGTGATGCTACAAATGGACTTGTACAAAGCTTCGATTTAGATTCACAAACAAATGATATTTTGGGCTCACAACCTTCCTCTGATTTTACAGTAACCTATCACCTTTCTGCTGCAGATGCCAATGCTGGTTCTAATCCTCAAAACACACCTTTTACAAATACAATTCCAGATTCACAAGAAATTTTCGTGAGAGTTACCAATAATACAACTGGTTGTTTTACAGACCATACCTCATTTAACGTAATTGTAAATCCTTTACCAATTGCCAATTTTGTAGATGATTTAGAAGTGTGTGACGATAATTCTGATGGTTCTGCCAGAAATGGTTTTTCGCAAAGTATTGATTTAGATGCTCAAACTGCTACAATTTTAGGCAGTCAAGATGCCACCATAAACTCAGTAAGCTATCATAGAACTTTGGCAGACGCACAAAGTGGAAACAATCCTTTAAGTTCACCATATTCAAACTTAACACCTAATAGAGAAACCATTCATGTAAGAGTTTACAATTCAGCAACCATGTGTGCCAACGGAATTTCTAATTTTGATGTTATTGTAAATCCAGAACCAACATTTACACCTGTTTCTAACCTTTCTTATTGTGATGATGATTTAGATGGTGATGACACCAATGGAATTATTCAAAATATAGATTTAGACAGTCAAATTATTAATTTGTTAGGCGCTTCACAAGATCCTGATGACTTTAACGTCACTTTTCATAGTTCGCAAGCTGATGCTACTTCTGGTGATAATAATTTAACTTCTCCATACAC
>NZ_VANR01000014.1 GCF_005885675.1 Polaribacter aestuariivivens | reverse complement strand
ATCCAAACCCACTAGACCCAACAGTGGCAGATGATGTATTAACGGTTGTAGAAGGAGTTCCAGGAACAATAAATATCTTAACAAATGATGATTATTTACCAGGTCCAAATACTACAATAGTAGATGCAGGAACAGGAACAGCTACAGGAGTTGTAACATTTGATCCATTAACAGGAGAAATGACGTACACACCAGCAGCTGGAGAAGAAGGAACAACAGTAACCGTAGATTATACAGTTTGTAATACAGCAGTAAATCCTGCAGTATGTAAAACTGCAACAGTTACCATTACAGTTCAGCCAGATAATGACAAAGATGGCATTCCAGATGTAACGGATCCAGATGATGATAACGATGGTAATCCAGATGTCACAGATCCAAACCCACTAGACCCAACAGTGGCAGATGATGTATTAACGGTTGTAGAAGGAGTTCCAGGAACAATAAATATCTTAACAAATGATGATTATTTACCAGGTCCAAATACTACAATAGTAGATGCAGGAACAGGAACAGCTACAGGAGTTGTAACATTTGATCCATTAACAGGAGAAATGACGTACACACCAGCAGCTGGAGAAGAAGGAACAACAGTAACCGTAGATTATACAGTTTGTAATACAGCAGTAAATCCTGCAGTATGTAAAACTGCAACAGTTACCATTACAGT
>NZ_VANR01000013.1 GCF_005885675.1 Polaribacter aestuariivivens | reverse complement strand
AATAGAGAAACCATTCATGTAAGAGTTTACAATTCAGCAACCATGTGTGCCAACGGAATTTCTAATTTTGATGTTATTGTAAATCCAGAACCAACATTTACACCTGTTTCTAACCTTTCTTATTGTGATGATGATTTAGATGGTGATGACACCAATGGAATTATTCAAAATATAGATTTAGACAGTCAAATTATTAATTTGTTAGGCGCTTCACAAGATCCTGATGACTTTAACGTCACTTTTCATAGTTCGCAAGCTGATGCTACTTCTGGTGATAATAATTTAACTTCTCCATACACAAACACCAATACTACAGAAACTATTTTTGTGCGTATTCAAAACAAAGCAACCACTTGTGTAAATGATGATGCTAGTTTTCAAGTAATCGTAAATCCATTACCAGATTTTGCTGTAACTACGCCTCAAATTTTGTGTTTAAATGATACTCCATTAAACATTGCTGTGGAAAATCCTGCAGATATTTATACCTACGAATGGAAAGATGCTGCTGGAAACACAGTAAGTACTAACGACAATGCGAATGTAACTGTGGGCGGAACCTATACAGTAACTGCTACYACAACAGATGGTACCARTTGTAGTAAAACAGAAARTATTGTRGTAAACGAATCAAATCCTGCAACCTTATTATCTAGCTTTGTTACCATTGTAGATGAAGGAAATAATATTGGAAGTGATAATAATTTATCTATTTTAATTGATGTCATAAATAACRATTTAGGTTTGGGTGATTATCAATTTGCACTAAGAAATGACGATACAAACACCACTACTCCATTTCAAGACGAACCTAGTTTCGAGAATTTAGAAGGCGGAATTTACACCATCATTGTTAATGATAAAAATGGATGTGCTCCAGATGCTACTCTGCAAGTTTCTGTAATTCAATTTCCTAAATTCTTTACCCCAAATGGCGATGGAAGAAATGATACTTGGGTAATTAAAGGCGCTAATAAAACCTTTTATCCAAATGCAAGTATCAATATTTTTAACAGATTTGGAAAATTAGTCGCGCAAATTCCTATTGATTCACAAGGATGGAATGGAACTTTCAACGGAAAACTACT
>NZ_VANR01000012.1 GCF_005885675.1 Polaribacter aestuariivivens | reverse complement strand
CAACAAAGAACTGAGCTAAAAAACAACATTTTTCTTCATTAAATTTGAACATTATTATACTAAGCTTAAACTTTTGTTTAAGCTTTTTTAAAGTATAATCTCATCTATTATTTTACTAATTTATCTTTAAAACAGAAGCAAAAGTTGGATCATATGGATGTCCAGATTTTGCTATTGCAAAAGCTTGTTTTAGTAATTTATTAGATACTGCAATCAAGGCTAATTTTTTACTTTTACCCTTATTTACAATTCTTTCATAAATATCTCTACACCCTTTGTTGTGCTTACAGGCAGTAAAAGAACACAGAAATAGTAAGTTTCTTAACTTTCGATTACCAACCTTACTGATTCTTGCTCGAACACGAACACTGCTCCCAGATTCCCTAATCGTAGGAGTAATTCCTACATAACTGCATAATTGAGAAGCCGTCTCAAACTTCTTAAAACCATCAGTAATTACGATTAAAAATAAAGCCGTTTTGAGTCCTAATCCTGGAATACTCTGCAATAAAGTTAGCTGGTTTTGCTGATCTTGTTTGACCAAAGAAAGTAACTTTGCTTCAATCCCTTTTATCTCTTTATCTAAATGCTTCTTGTTTCTTACCAAAGAACGATAAACCCAGCTTGAAGGTACTCCTAGAACTTCTTCTCCATGAATTTTGTTCTTACTCGCTGTACGTTTCTTTATAAAACTATCTAACAATCTAAACAACTGTAAACATTCACTCTGGACATCTGTAAGCGCAGTATACAATCCAACTTCTTGCGTTAAACCATACTCACAAATTGCTTTTGCATCACTTTTATCCGTTTTTACTTTTGATAATTTCATCTGGATAAATCGCTTTATTGACAATGGATTTACCACAGATACAGCAATACTTTTATGATGTAAAAACTGCGCAAATCTGTAATGATAATACCCTGTAGCTTCCATAACTACTAAACTATCTTTCGATAGCATTTTTTGAAACTTCCTAAATCCAGTTTCGTCATTTTTAAATTGTAAATGACCTTGAATAGAGCCATAACAATCAAAAACAGCCTTACTAATGTCAATTCCAAAAGTTTCATTATATTTATTCATATGAAATGATTTAGGAAAGAATAAACTACTTGAACTCACAACAACTTGAAATCGAGATCTAAAGTCTCACAGAACTGAACGTGATGTAAAGTAGAAAAGAGAGAGGATTATCAATGTTGTCGAAGTCTAAGCTTCACCGTGTATACTAACCTTAATTCTCTCTTTTATTCTTTCTGATTATTTGTCAAATTTATTAAAAGACAAACTTAAG
>NZ_VANR01000011.1 GCF_005885675.1 Polaribacter aestuariivivens | reverse complement strand
TTTTACTGCCTGTAAGCACAACAAAGGGTGTAGAGATATTTATGAAAGAATTGTAAATAAGGGTAAAAGTAAAAAATTAGCCTTGATTGCAGTATCTAATAAATTACTAAAACAAGCTTTTGCAATAGCAAAATCTGGACATCCATATGATCCAACTTTTGCTTCTGTTTTAAAGATAAATTAGTAAAATAATAGATGAGATTATACTTTAAAAAAGCTTAAACAAAAGTTTAAGCTTAGTATAATAATGTTCAAATTTAATGAAGAAAAATGTTGTTTTTTAGCTCAGTTCTTTGTTGCAAGTAGTTGTTTTTTTAGTCTATAATTCCATTTATTTCACTTTTCCAAGTTTTAAAAATTGAACTTTTCACTGAATTTTCTCCAATTTTTTAATTCAGATTTTGAGTAAATACCGCGATTCAGATTTTCCGCATTTTGCTCAATTCCACAAACTTACTAAATTCAGAGTTTGAGTAAGAATTCCGCAATTTGATTTTCCGAGATTGAGTAAATTCACACGTTTTATAATTCCCATAATTTGCAAAATTCAACACATCGAATTTTGCGAGCGAGAGAGTGTTCAACATTTTGAATTCCACTTTTTGAATTTTAAATTCAAGAGTTTTAAACCGCAAATTTTACGAGTTTGAGTGGTTTCCGCCAATTACTTGCAACGTGTTTGTATAAGCTTTGTTGCGTGTTTTAAGCAATTAATTTAGTAAATAAAACACAAACCAAGAAAATCTTCGAGGATTTTCGAAAGTAGGTAAAAAGCCAGCAATAAAGTTTATACGTTGTTACCACAAGTTATTAATGTAAAATTTGTCCTCCAGCAACTACATTTCTATTTTCTAAACTTTTTTCAGAGCTTAATGTTAAAACAATAAATGAAAACTTTATATTGTTGAAAACTAATCCAAGAGTAAGTTGACCGAATGAAAAATTTGAGTTTTCAATACCGAGATTATTTGAAAATTCTTCTGTTCCATATATTCGGTTATAATTAAAAGCTCCAAAAAACCTTAATTGATTATTTGTTAACGCAGCATCAGCGTAAAAATCAATTCCGATTGTAGCACTACCTGCGAACTCTTCAGTAGTAGTTCCGAATTCGGGAAAATCTGCTGTTCCTTTTGCTTTTAATCTAGAAATAAAATTAAATTGATTGTTTCTAGAATGAATGTATGCTAAAGGGTATTCTATATTTAAAACAGTATTACCTCCATTTGAAACAAGTCTTTGGTATGCCTCGTCTTCTTTAGCCATAGATAGGCTATCTGATGAGCTACTTGAAATCATAGCTCCTAAACTAACTCTTAATACTGAAAGGTTGCCACTAACTAATTCAGAATAAATTGAACCTGTATTATTTCCAATATTGAAACCTGTATTATTTAATACACTAAACCTTTTTCCTTTGCCATCATATAAAATATCGAAAAAAGCTCTTGCTCTCTTGGGACCAAATTTTAAATAAGACCAAGTAGTATATTGTAAATATTCTTTATTATATTCATTTGATAAACTGTCAATGATGGGATTTAGAATCCTAATTGAATCTCTTGATTCCACTAATTGATTTTCAAAATTAGCTATTTGTTTTTTTGTTAATTTTAATTTATTCTCGGCATTACTGTCTAGTTTTGATAATGCATAATTATAGATAGAATCGAATTTATTTTTTTTATTTTTAAATCTTTTCTTTTTTATATTACTCCAAGTTTTATAATAATTAAAAACTTTTTTTCCTCTATTATTTGTGGTGGAGTCAGAGATAAAAGTTTTTCCTTCTGTTGGATTATCTAAAATTTTAAAGCTTGGAGTACCTTGAGAAAAAGTATTTGTTGTTAAAAGTAAAATTAATATCGAAAATAGTTTTTTTTTCATAATGCTTGGTTTTAATTTGTGGTAACGTTGTTGTATATGATTTGTTGCGTGTTTTAAACACCTAATTTAGCAAATAAAAACCGACTAGAAAATCCGCGAGGATTTTCGTAAGTAGGCTAGAACTAGCAATAAATTATATACGGCTTAAGTTTGTCTTTTAATAAATTTGACAAATAATCAGAAAGAATAAAAGAGAGAATTAAGGTTAGTATACACGGTGAAGCTTAGACTTCGACAACATTGATAATCCTCTCTCTTTTCTACTTTACATCACGTTCAGTTCTGTGAGACTTTAGATCTCGATTTCAAGTTGTTGTGAGTTCAAGTAGTTTATTCTTTCCTAAATCATTTCATATGAATAAATATAATGAAACTTTTGGAATTGACATTAGTAAGGCTGTTTTTGATTGTTATGGCTCTATTCAAGGTCATT
>NZ_VANR01000001.1 GCF_005885675.1 Polaribacter aestuariivivens | reverse complement strand
ATCCAAACCCACTAGACCCAACAGTGGCAGATGATGTATTAACGGTTGTAGAAGGAGTTCCAGGAACAATAAATATCTTAACAAATGATGATTATTTACCAGGTCCAAATACTACAATAGTAGATGCAGGAACAGGAACAGCTACAGGAGTTGTAACATTTGATCCATTAACAGGAGAAATGACGTACACACCAGCAGCTGGAGAAGAAGGAACAACAGTAACCGTAGATTATACAGTTTGTAATACAGCAGTAAATCCTGCAGTATGTAAAACTGCAACAGTTACCATTACAGTTCAGTCAGATAATGACAAAGATGGCATTCCAGATGTCACAGATCCAGATGATGATAACGATGGTAATCCAGATGTTACTGATCCAAATCCATTTACACCAACAGTTTCTGATGATACATTACTTGTTACTGTAGAAACACCAGGTGTAGTAAATGTATTAGCAAATGACGATTTCTTACCAGGAACTAATACTACAATTACAAACGCTGGTACTGGAACAGCTCAAGGTTTAATAAGTTTCAATCCTTTAACAGGTGAAATGACTTACATTCCAATAGCAGGAGAAGATGGTCAAACAGTAACTGTAGATTATACAGTTTGTAATTCAGCAGTAAATCCTGCAGTATGTAAAACAGCAACTGTAGTCATCACAGTAAGAGGAGATAATGATGGTGATGGTATTCCAGACTTAGTAGATTTAGATGATGATAATGATGGTATTCCAGATTTAGTTGAACAAAATGGAGATCCATTAAGAGATACAGATAATGACGGTATTCCAGATCATTTAGACTTAGATTCAGATGGTGATGGTGTGAATGACGTTATCGAGTCAGGAAGTGGAGCATTAGATCAAGATAGTGATGGAGTTATTGATGGTTCAGATACAGGATCAGGAGCCAACGGTTTATTTGATGGAGTAGAAGATACACCAGAAAGTGGTGTCTTAGATTACACTCCAATAGATACAGATAACGATGGTATTCCAGATTTCCAAGATACAGATGATGATGGAGATGGAGTTGCAACAGAAGATGAAGACGTTGTAAATGCTAATGGTGATCCTAGAGATGATGATTCAGATAACGATGGTATTCCAAACTATTTAGATACAGATGATGATGGAGATGGAGTTGCAACAGAAGATGAAGATGTTGTAGTTTCAGATGGCGATCCAACAAATGACGATACAGATGGAGATGGTATTCCAAACTATTTAGATACAGATGATGATGGAGATGGAGTTGCAACAGAAGATGAAGACGTTGTAGTATCAGATGGCGATCCAACAAATGACGATACAGATGGCGATGGTACACCAAACTATTTAGATACTGATGATGATGGAGATGGMGTTGCAACAGAAGATGAAGACGTTGTAGTGTCAGATGGCGATCCAACAAATGACGATACAGATGGAGATGGTATTCCAAACTATTTAGATACAGATGATGATGGAGATGGAGTTGCAACAGAAGATGAAGACGTTGTAGTGTCAGATGGCGATCCAACAAATGACGATTCTGATGGCGATGGTACACCAAACTATTTAGATACAGATGATGATGGAGATGGAATTGATACCAAAGATGAAGATGCAAATAATGATGGAGATCCAACAAATGACGATGATGATTTAGATGGTATTCCAGATTATTTAGATGATAAAGACTCAGATGGAGACGGAGTTCCAGATTCTGTAGATTTAGATGACGATAATGATGGTATTCCAGATGTAATCGAAAATGGAGGAGACAATAGTTTAGATACAGATGGAGATGGTATCCCTGATCATTTAGATACAGATTCAGATGGAGATGGTATGACAGACCTTGAAGAATCAGGTTCAGGAGCACCAGATGCAGATGGAGATGGAGTAATTGATGGTTCAGATGTTGGTTCAGGAGATAATGGTTTATTTGATAATTTAGAAACATCTAAAGACAGTGGAATCCTTAACTATCTTGTTATAGATACAGATGGAGATGGTAAAAGAGATTTCCAAGATACAGATGATGATGGAGATGGAGTTTTAACTAAAGACGAATTTATGTTAGATTGTGATGGAGACAATATTCCTGACCATTTAGACATAACCAACTGTGATTTAGTTCCAGATGCATTTTCTCCAAACGATGATGGTGTAAATGATACATTTGTAATTCCAGCGTTATCAAAATATCCTAACTTTAAGTTAGAAATTTATAACAGATGGGGTAATCAAGTATATGATTATGAAAATAGAGGTAAAACAAGTCCAGATTGGTGGAATGGTTATTCAACAGGAAGATTAACTCTAAATGATAGTAAACCAGTACCAGTTGGAACTTACTATTACATCATATACTTTAACGATGGATCAAGAAAACCAATTACGGGTTGGGTATATTTAAACAGATAAAAAAGATAAAGGCAATAAAAATGAAAAAACTTATAGTAATAATTGCAGTTGTATTATTTACTGTTTCTGCAAAAGCGCAACAAGACCCACAGTATACACAATATATGTATAATATGAACATCATAAACCCAGCTTATGCTGGGTCATATGATGCCATGAGTATAAACTTATTGGGTAGATCGCAATGGGTAGATATTGATGGTGCACCAAGAACATTAACAATGGGTATAAATTCACCAGTAGGTAAAAATGTTGGTTTAGGTTTATCAGTTATTGTGGACGAGATAGGTCCTGTGGAAGAACAGAATGTTTATGGTGATTTCTCATATACTCTTAAAGTTGGCGAAAATGCAAAATTAGCATTAGGTTTAAAAGCAGGTTTCACGTTTTTTAATATTTGTTTGCCATGTTTAAATACCGTAAATGGAGGAGACCAAGCCTTTGTAAATCAAAATGCAAATAAAGTAATGCCAAATATTGGTGCAGGAGCATTTTATTATACAGATAAATTTTATGCAGGTTTATCGATACCAAATATGTTAAAAACATTTCATTTTGATGGATCTCAAACTACAAGAGCATCTGAAACTAAACATTTTTTCTTTACATCTGGTTATGTATTCGATTTATCAAATGATGTAAAATTAAAACCATCAACAATGATAAAAGCAGCAGAAGGATCACCGTTATCAATAGATTTTTCTGGAAATGTTTTATTATACGATAAATTAGAATTTGGTCTTTCTTACAGGTTAGATGAATCTGTTTCCGCATTAATAAATGTTAGAGCCTCAAGAAGTTTAAGAATAGGTTATGCTTATGATTATACGTTAACAAATCTAGGTAACTTCAATTCTGGTTCTCATGAAATTTTTGTACTATTTAATTTCGATTTTGACAGAAATAAAATTAAATCACCAAGATTCTTCTAGTTTTAACAATACAATTATGAAAAAAACAATACAAATTACAATCGTACTTTTATTCAGTTCTTTAACCATACTTGGGCAAACTAAAGAAACTAAGAAAGCAGACACCTATTTTGAAAATTTATCCTATGCTTCAGCAGCTGTAGCTTATAAAAAATTAGCAAAGCAAAATCCAACAGAACATGTTTTAAGAAGACTTGGAGATAGCTACTACTTTAATGTAAAAATGCAAGAAGCATCAAATGCATATGAGCAGTTGTTTAACAAATATCCGAATCAGAATGCAGAACATATTTTTAGATACGCACAAACTTTAAGAGCAACAGGAAATTTTGACGAATCAGATACTTGGATGAAAAAGTTTCATCAAGAAAACAAAAATGATTCAAGAGGAATTAATTTTACCAATCCTGAAGCAACATTAAACGAACTTACAAATGGCAAACCAAATTATACTGTAACCAATTTAAGAAGTATTAATACTGTTAATTCAGATTTTGGAGTAACAGATTATGGAAACACAATTATTTTCTCTTCTCCAAGAAAAAATAACGTATTTGTAAAAAGAAACCATACAAGAAATAACAAAAACTTTCTAGATATTTACAAGGTTATAAAAGACAAAATCAGCTCAACAGCAAGTGCAAATTCGAATGTAAAACCTATGTTTACAGACGAAATTAACTCTAAATATCATGAATCTTCAGTTGCGTTTTCTCCAGACAGACAAACAATGTATTTTACAAGAAATAATTATGTAAAAGGCAATTACAAAACAGATTCAGATGGTTATAATAATTTAAAAATATTACGTGCTGAGTGGGTTTATAACGAATGGACAAATATAGTGGAGCTTCCTTTTAATAGTGATGAGTATTCGATAGGTCATCCATCAGTTAGTAAAGACGGTACAAAACTATATTTTACTTCAGATATGCCAGGAGGTATAGGAGCAACAGATATTTACGTAACAACTATTAATACTGATGGTACTTTCGGAGCTATTCAAAACTTAGGTCCAACTGTAAATACAGAAGGTAGAGAAATGTTTCCTTTCATTTCAGATGAAGATGTATTGTATTTTTCTTCAGATGGGCATTTCGGAATAGGAGCATTAGATGTTTTTGCAACTAAAAAAGAAAAAGGAGAATACAAAACACCTGTAAACTTAAAAGCACCAATAAACTCTCCTTTAGACGATTTTGCATTTTCAATAAATCCTATAGATAGAACAGGTTATTTATCTTCGAATAGAGAAGGTGGAGTTGGAGATGATGATATTTATGCGGTTGTAGAATTAGCAAAACCAGAAGTAATCGAAGTAAAACCACCATGCATGCAGGTAGTTTCTGGAGTTGTAAAAGACAAAAAACTTCAACGCTTATTGCCCGGAGCAAAATTAGTTTTAAAAGATGCAAAAGGTATTGTGGTTAAAGAGGTTTTTGCAGATGCAAACGCAACATTTACTTTTACATTACCATGCAATCAACAATACACTTTAAATGCTACAAAAGAATACTATAAACCAGATACAGCTTCTTTTGTTACCACAGAAAATAAAGAGTTAGAGCTTGATTTAGACTTTGCATTAGACATTATATCAGATTTTGCTTATAATGAAAGAGGAGAACTAATAATAAAAATAGAACCAATTTATTTTGATTATAACAAATCGAATATTAGACCAGATGCTGCAATAGAATTAAATCAAATTGTAAGTATCATGAAAAAATATCCAAAATTGGTTATTAGATCTAGTTCACATACAGATGCAAGAGGAAAAGCAAGTTACAATGAAGCTTTATCAGACAGAAGAGCACAATCTTCAGTAGCTTACATTGTAGAAAAAGGCATAAATGCTGATAGAATTTCAGGAAAAGGCTTTGGAGAAACAAGATTAGTAAATAATTGTGTGGATAATGATAACCATACAAATCGTGTAAAATGTACTAACGATCAGCATCAAGCAAACAGAAGAACAGAATTTGTAATTGTAAAAATGTAACAATTAATTTACTTGAAACATAAAAAAGAGTCTTTATTAAAAGACTCTTTTTTTTATGTCATAAAACTAAGAATTACAATAAAATCCCTAATTTTGCAATCTTATCAGAAAAAAGATAAAATGAAAGCGAAAACTTTAATTTTTAATAGATTACATATTCAAAATAATCTTCATAAAAATTCAAGTTTACATCTGACAAATAAATAAAAAATAAAAAAATACAGATGAAATTTCCTGAATATAAAGGTCTTGATTTACCAAAAGTAGCAGAAGAAATTCTAAATTATTGGGAAGAAAATAACATTTTTGAAAAAAGTGTCACTACAAGAGAAGGTGCAGAACCTTACGTGTTTTTTGAAGGTCCACCTTCAGCAAACGGTCTTCCAGGAGTGCACCATGTATTAGCGCGTGCTATCAAAGATATTTTTCCACGTTACAAAACCATGAAAGGTTACCAAGTAAAGCGTAAAGCTGGTTGGGATACACATGGTTTACCAATTGAATTGGGGGTAGAAAAAGAATTAGGAATCACCAAAGAAGATATTGGAACCAAAATTTCAGTAGAAGATTACAATGCAGCTTGTAGAAAAGCAGTAATGCGTTATACAGATATTTGGAACGATTTAACCCAAAAAATGGGTTATTGGGTAGATATGGACAATCCATATATTACTTATGAACCAAAATATATGGAATCTGTTTGGTGGTTATTAAAACAGATTTACAATAAAAATTTAATTTACAAAGGCTATACAATTCAGCCATATTCACCAAAGGCAGGTACAGGTTTAAGTTCTCACGAATTAAATCAACCAGGAACGTATCAAGACGTTACAGATACTACAGTTGTTGCACAATTTAAGGCGATAGAAAATACACTTCCAGATTTTTTACAAAATGAAGGAACTGTTCATTTCATAGCTTGGACAACAACACCTTGGACGTTGCCAAGTAACACAGCATTAACGGTTGGTCCAAAAATTGACTACGTTTTAGTTGAAACTTTTAACCAATACACATTTGAACCAACAAAAGTTATTTTGGCTAAAAAACTGGTATCTAAACAATTTGACAAAAAGTTTGTTCAAGTAGAAGATAAAACAGCGTTAGAAAGCTTTAAAAAAGCTGATAAAAAAATACCTTTCTACATTGTTAAAGAATTTATTGGTAAAGATTTAGTAGGTATTAAATACGAGCAATTATTAGATTATGTATTGCCAAACGACAATTCTCAAGATGCTTTTAGAATCATATCTGGAGATTTCGTTACTACAGAAGATGGAACAGGAATTGTACACACAGCACCAACATTTGGAGCAGATGATGCTTTGGTTGCCAAACAAGCAGTTCCAGAAATTCCACCAATGTTGGTCAAAGACGAAAATGGTAATTTAGTTCCGTTAGTAGATTTACAAGGTAGGTTCAGAAAAGAAGTAAAAGATGATATTTACGGTTTTGCTGGTGAATATGTAAAATCAGAATATTTAAATGAAGCCGATTTTGAAACAGAATTAAAAATTCAACAAGAAAAATTAACGGACGTTTTAAAAAATCAGAAAGAATATTTATCTGTTGATGAACGTTTAGGTTTAAAACTAAAGAACGAAAATAAGGCTTTTAAAGTAGAAAAATACAAGCACAGTTACCCAAATTGTTGGCGTACAGACAAGCCAATTTTATATTATCCATTAGATTCTTGGTTTATAAAAGTTACAGATGTAAAAGACAGAATGCATGAGTTGAACAAAACCATCAACTGGAAGCCAGAATCTACAGGAACTGGACGTTTTGGAAACTGGTTGGCGAATGCAAACGACTGGAATTTATCACGATCTAGATATTGGGGAATTCCATTACCAATTTGGAGAACAGAAGATGGTAAAGAAGAAATTTGTATTGGTTCTGTAAAAGAATTAAAAGAAGAAATGACGAAAGCTGTGGAAGCTGGAGTTTTAGCAAAAGATATTTTTGAAGATTTTGAAGTGGATAACAATTCCGAAGAAAACTATGCAAAAATAGATTTACACAAGAATATTGTTGATGATATTGTGTTAATTTCAGCTTCAGGAAAACCAATGAAACGCGAAAGCGATTTAATTGATGTTTGGTTCGATTCTGGTTCTATGCCTTATGCACAATGGCATTATCCGTTTGAAAATAAGAATAAAATTGATGGAAACAAATCTTTTCCAGCAGATTTTATTGCAGAAGGTGTAGATCAAACAAGAGGTTGGTTTTACACATTGCATGCAATTGCAACCATGGTATTTGATTCTGTTGCTTATAAAAATGTAGTTTCTAATGGTTTGGTGCTAGACAAAAATGGACATAAAATGTCTAAGCGTTTAGGAAATGCAACAGATCCGTTTACAACATTGTCAACTTATGGAGCAGATGCCACTCGTTGGTACATGATTTCAAATGCAAATCCTTGGGATAATTTAAAATTCGATTTAGAAGGAATTGAAGAGGTAAAACGTAAGTTTTTTGGAACACTTTACAATACATATTCTTTCTTCTCATTATATACAAATATTGATGGTTTTTCTTACAGCGAAGAAGATATTGCTTTAGAAAAAAGACCTGAACTAGACAGGTGGATCTTATCAGAATTACATACTTTAATAGCTAAAGTTGATAAATTTTATGCTGAATATGAGCCAACAAGAGCTGCAAGAGCAATAAGCGACTTTACGCAAGATTATTTAAGTAATTGGTATGTTCGTTTAAGTAGAAGACGTTTTTGGAAAGGCGATTATCAAACAGATAAAATTTCTGCATATCAAACTTTATACACATGTATGGTTACTATTGCAAAATTAAGTGCTCCAATTGCTCCATTTTTTATGGATAAATTGTACCAAGACTTAAATTCTGTAACAGGTAAAGAAACTTCAGAAAGTATCCATTTATCAGATTTTCCAAAATTTGATAAAAGCTTCGTAAACAAATATTTAGAGCGTAAAATGGAAAATGCACAAACCATTTCTTCTTTAGTGTTATCATTAAGAGCAAAAGAAAAAATAAAAGTGCGTCAACCGTTACAAAAAATTATGATTCCTGTTGATAGTAATCAGCAAAAGGAAGAAATTTTAGCAGTTGCCGATTTAATTAAGCACGAAGTAAATATTAAAGAAGTTCAAATTTTAGAAGATGCATCAGATATTTTAATCAAACAAATTAAACCTAATTTTAAAGCTTTAGGACCAAAATTTGGTAAAGAAATGAGATTTGTTGCGGCAGAAGTTCAAAAATTTACACAAGAAGATATTAACAAAATAGAGAAAGATAAAAACATTTCTATACAAGTTAATGGAAAAAATATTACTTTGGAACTCGCAGATGTAGAAATATCATCAAAAGATATAGAAGGTTGGCTTGTTGCAAATGAAGGCGGTTTAACAGTTGCTTTAGATGTTACCATTACAGACGAGTTGCATAAAGAAGGTGTAGCTAGAGAATTGGTAAACAGAATTCAAAATGCACGTAAAGACACTGGTTTAGAAGTTACTGATAAAATTAAATTAACGGTATTAAATTTCGAAAACCTACAACAGTCTATAAACGATAATAAACAGTACATCATGAGTGAAACATTAACCGAAGATTTGGTTTTTGTAAACGAATTAAATAACGGTACAGAAATTGAATTCGATACCATAAAAAGTAGAATATTAATAGAAAAAATGTAAGATTATGCCAGATGTTAAATTAAAATATTCGGATGAAGATTTACAAGAGTTTAAAGAAATTATCAATAAAAAAATAGCAAGAGCAAAAGAAGATTTAGCATTGCTAGAAGCATCTTATAAAAATGATGCAAATAATGGTACAGATGATACTTTGTCTAACTTTAAATC
This sequence comes from Polaribacter aestuariivivens, assembly GCF_005885675.1. GTDB lineage: Bacteria > Bacteroidota > Bacteroidia > Flavobacteriales > Flavobacteriaceae > Polaribacter > Polaribacter aestuariivivens. Next base: position 707,709 of record NZ_VANR01000001.1, on the reverse strand, counting down.
TTTTGATGAAGGTTCTGAAGTAATGAGTAAAGAAGCTAATGTACAATTGGCTATCAGACAAGAAAAATTCATAAGAGATCTTAAAAATGCTTTGTTACGTATAGAAAACGGAACCTATGGTATTTGTAGAGCTACTGGAAAATTAATTCAAAAAGAACGTTTAAAATTAGTACCTCACGCAACGTTAAGTATTGAAGCAAAGCGTAAGCAATAATTACATAATTATATCTTTTTAAAAATCTTTTAATATTAGAAATCTTATTCTAGTATTAAAAGATTTTTCATTTAATTAGAAATGAGATAATTATCTTATTTTTGATATTATGAAAAAGAGTTTTGTATTTATTGTCATCATTTTTATTGGCATATTAATTTTTAAAAATCAATATGAAAAAGAAACCAATGCATCAATTAAAGCAAAACATCAAAAATTTGTAAAAAACCACCCACTACAAAATAATTTAAAACTTTCTAAACAAGAAAGATTAGATTTTGGAATACCACCCAACAAATATTTAGAGCAGTTGTATTTACTGCAAATAAATCCTCATACAGGAAGAACTCATCCAGAGAATATATACAAAGTACAACAAGATTTAAAAAAACAAAGAAAGCTACAAAGAAGATCTCCTGGAGACGCTATAGATAATCAATGGACAGAAAGAGGTCCAAATAATGTTGGTGGAAGAACAAGAGTAGTTATGTTTGATCCAAATGATCCTACACACAAAAGGGTTTTCGCAGGTGGAGTTTCTGGAGGGTTATGGGTAAATGATGATATAACAGATGTAAATTCATCTTGGACAAATGTAGGTATAGAAGAAAATCTTTCGGTTACTTGTATGGCTGTAGACCCTAATAATTCTCAAATAATGTATTTGGGTACAGGCGAATTATATCAGCCTCAACATGCTTTAGGGAATGGAATCTGGAAGTCTTCAGATGGTGGTGCAACTTGGAATAATATTTATAACATAAGAGGAACAACTACTGTATCTGGATCTATAGAAGTACCAGGAACTTACTTTATGACAGATATTATTGTTAGAGATAAAGATGGTAATACAGCCACAACAAATGATTCTGAAGTTTTTGCTGCCATTGGTGCAAGTTTTTACAGTTCAAATCCAATAAATACAAATGTTGGAAAAGATAGTTATGGTATTTATAAATCTACTGATGAAGGAGCAAATTGGACAAAAATAACGTTAGATGTAAATGGAAATAGTGTTGCACCTAATGATTTTGAATTAGATGTTAACAATACACTTTGGATGTCTACAACTAGAAATGTTTTTGGAGATGGAGGAGGACAAATTTACAGTAGTACAGATGGAGCTTCATTTATATTAAAACATACAATTCCAAATGGAAGAAGAACAGAAATAGCAGTTTCAAAATCAAATGCAAATAGTGTTTACGTTTTAGGCGAAGTTTATACGGTTGATGGTTCTAATAATGAAATTTCACCTTTTTTATCTATTTTAAAAACTACAGATGATTTTGCTACAACTCCAACACCAATTTCACTTCCAAATGATGCTACTTCAAATATATCAGCAGACGATTTTACAAGAGGACAAGCTTTTTATGATTTAGTTATAGAAGTAGATCCTAATAACGATGCAATTGTTTATGTTGGAGGTATAAATTTATTCAGAACAGCAAACAGTGGAACTTCTTGGGAGCAATTATCAAAAAATACAATATCTGGTACTTTACCTGCAATAACGGTTTCGTACGTTCATCCAGATCAGCATAGTTGGGCATTTCATCCTACAAATTCTAATATAGCAGTCATAGGAAATGACGGAGGTGTTTTTTATGCATCTTCACTATCAGCAGCCACAAATAGCTCAACAGCAATAGAAGAAAGAACAAAAGACTACAATACAACGCAGTTCTATAACGCTGCCATTAGTCAAACTACAAGTCCAGAATATATTGTTGGAGGAACACAAGATAATGGAGTTTTATTTTTTAACGAAGCAACAAGTAGTATTAATTCTGCAACAATACCTTTAACAGGTGATGGAGGTCATTGTTTTATCGATAAAGATGGAGTTTATATGATTGTATCTAAATTATACAACAATATTTATCGTTACGATTTGCCTTATACAGGCACAGTAGTTACAATAGCATCAGACAGTAATACAGGAAATTTTTTCAATGCAAGAGCTTTAGATGAAAATTTAGATATTTTATACTCAAATGGGAATACTCATTTAGCTCGTTTTACAGATATTACTACTAATTCACCTGTAAGATTTAATATAACAAATCCTCTTATAAGTAATATTTCAGCCATAAAAGTATCACCTTATACAACAACTTCCTCAAAAGTTTTTGTAGGAACAAGAGCTGGTAAAGTAATTAAAATAGACAATGCAAATACAGCCACACCAACATTTACAGATATTTCATCAAGTTCTTTTTTAGGAAATATTTCCTCTATTGAATTTGGTGCTACTGAAGATGAAATTATGGTTACTTTTTACAATTTTGGGGTAGAAAGTATTTGGTTTACTACAGATGGAGGTATCAACTGGAGCACTAAAGAAGGTAATTTTCCCGACATAAATGTAAGATGTATTTTAATGAATCCATTAAATAATGATGAAGTAATTATAGGTTCAGAATTAGGCGTTTGGAATACAAACAATTTTAGAGATGCTTCGCCAAATTGGGAACAATCTTATAACGGAATGTCTGATGCAACTGTAACTTCTTTTAGTTTAAGAACTTCAGACAATACAGTTTTAGCATCAACTTTTGGTAGAGGTCTCTTTACAGGAAAGTTTACAGGAAACGTTTTAACAACTTGGACAGGTGCAGAAAATGACTCAGACTGGGTAAAGTTAGGCAATTGGTCTCATGGTGTACCAACAGCTTCTATGGACGTTAAAATACCAAATACCACCTTTAAACCAGCAATAAATGCAGCAATTACAGTAGCAAACCTTTCTATTGAAAAAGATGCATCTTTAACAATAAACGCTGCAAGTTCATTAAGCCTATCAGAAAATTTAACCAATAATGGTACACTTACAATCAACTCCACTTTAGCAAATTCTGGTAGTTTAATTGTAGAGGGAAATTCATCAGGAAATATTGTTTACAACAGATTTGTGGGCACAAACTGGCATTTGATAAGTTCTCCAGTAATTAATCAAGTGTATGATAATGATTGGATTTTAGCAAATTCAATTGCATCAGGTAGCGAAAACACAAACCAAAGAGGAATTGCAAAATATAATAATAATTCAGGTAGTTGGTATTATATGTTGGCAGGTGAATCAGCCACTTTTAACAAAGCTGAAGGATATTCCACACTAAGAACAACTTCAGGAAACTTGGCTTTCGAAGGAAACCTACTCACAAACGATACTACAAAAGTAATTTCTAACGGAACAGCTAATTCCTTTAATTTAGTTGGTAATGTTTACGCTTCATATATACCATTAAATGCTAATGCAGATGCCACTCATAATTTTTTAGATACAAATGTTGCTGCTTTAGAAGAATTGACTGCTTGGTTTTGGAATGGAAATTCTTACGTACCTTATAATCATATATCAAATTCACGATTTATAGCTCCAGGTCAAGCATTTTTTTTAAAATCTAAAACAGGCAGCAATTTAATTTCTTTCACGAAAGAAATGCAACAGCATCAAAACACAACAGCTTTTCAAAAGCAACCATTAAAACCAACAATAAATATTTTTTTAAGTAGTAAAACAAATAAAAAGCATAGCACTATTTATTATTTAAAACAGGCTACTAAAGGGTTTGATAATGGTTACGATAGTACTATTTACTCAGGACTATCTAGTAACTTTGAAGTTTATACTTCGTTAGTTTCGAATGAAAAAGAATTGAATTTGGCAATACAATCAATTCCTGAAGAATACTCCACAATAATACCTATTGGAATTATTGCAGAAGCTAATAAAGAGTACGCTATTTATATTTCATCAAAAAATATAGAAAAAGGAAAAAATATATATTTAGAAGATAAAAAATTAGGTGTTTTTACATTGATGAATGATGCAAAAACAACATATAAATTTACAAGTGACAAACCAATTAACGGTTTAGGTAGGTTTTATTTACATACTACTACTGAAGTTTTAGGTGTGGAAAATAATACTTTATCAAGCTTTAAATTGTATTATGCTGATGATAAAATTCATTTTTCAGAACTTCCTTCAGGAAAAAAAACAATAAAAATTTACAATTTAATTGGTAAATTATTGTTTGAAGAAAGTTTAGTTTCGCAAAATACTATTTCTGTTAGTAATTTGCCAAAAACGGTTTATATTGTTCAAATAGAAACAGAAAATGAAACAATAAAGAAAAAAATAATTGTCAACTAACAAGACGTATTTCTTATGAAAAGTAATTTTTTACTTTTGTTTTTATCAATTTCATCAATTTTATGCGCTCAAAAAGAAGTAATTGAAAAGTTTCAAGCTACTTCTAATAGAATAGAAATTTATACAACAGGTTTAGATGATTTTGTGATAGAAAACTCTAATTCTGATTTCGTAGAAGTTTATTTAGTTGCAGAAAATTCTAACAAACAACACATTGTTCACAAAGAGAAGTTTAATACACTTCAAATAAAATTTAATATTCCAGAGGTATTAGAAAAAGAAATAATTTTCAGAAAATTTATAACAAAAAGATTGCAAAGAGCTCGTGCAATAATTAAAATTCCAAACCATAAAAAAGTAGTTGTTTTTGGTGAAGATATTTATATAGAATCTAAAAGTTTAGCTTCAGAATTAGATATTTTTATAGAAAACGGCGTTCTAAAGCTAAATACAGTTCAAGCAAATACAAATATAAAATTGTATTCTGGTACAGTTTCTGCCAATTTAAAAAACACCAATATCAACCTTGTTTCTGATACAGGAAACCTTACAATAAACGATAAAAATTACTTCGAAAAATATAAAAAGCGAGGGGCAAAAAACTTGATAAATTTTAACGTAAACTCAAAAAAAGCGAATATTGTGTTAACTACTAAAATAACACAATAATATTGTTATTTTTGCAAGCACAAATTCAATTAAAAATGTCAAAAAAGACACTGGCAATACTTACGGTTTTAATCGCTATAATCTTAGATCAGGTTATAAAAATTTATGTAAAAACACATTTTGCATTAAATGAAGAAGTTGTTGTTTTCGAATGGTTTAGAATCCATTTTACCGAAAATAATGGAATGGCAATGGGTATTGAGTTTGGTGGTAAAGCTGGTAAACTTTTTTTAACTTTATTTAGAATTGTAGCTGTAGGTGCCATTATATATTGGTTAAAAGGTACTATAAAACGAGTTGTTAATAATGCAGTAGTTGTGGCAATCGCACTAATTTTAGCAGGTGCTATTGGCAATATAATTGATTCTGTTTTTTACGGAGTAATTTTCGACGATTCTTACCATAAAGTAGCAACCTTATTTGCAGCAGAACCTTATGGAACTTTATTTCATGGTAAAGTAGTAGATATGTTTTACTTTCCTATTTGGCAAGGAGTTTTACCAGAATGGATTCCTTTTAAAGGAGGAGACCATTTTACGTTTTTTCAGTATATTTTCAATCCTGCAGATGCTTATATTACCATAGGTGTTGTGTTACTTTTTATTTTTAATAAGCAAGCTTTCCCTAAAGAAGAAAAAAGTATTAAAGCTTAATTTTTTTTGAAATAACAACTATCATAAACTATTTACTAGGTAAGTAAATTGGTTATTGTTTTTTTTAATTGTTATATAATTTTCTTAACTTTAGAATTATAAAAAACGTATGCGCTTTTTAAAATACATTGCTGTTTTTTTACTAGGTTTTCTTATTGCGAAATTTTGGTATGAATCAAAAATCGAAAATCACAAAAAGGAAGAGGTACAGGTAGTTGTAAATTCAGTTAAAAACTTGAGCAAATTGGTTGTTGCTAGTGGAAATTTTTCTGAAGTTTATAATTATTCCGATTCTAAAAAATATTTTTACAACTATCTTTCATTTGATAAAAAAGCTATCGTAACTGTAAATGCGAAGGTTGAAGTTGGATATGATTTATCGAAACTTGAGATACAAATAGATAGTTTGGAAAAGAAAATTTACATCAATAAAATTCCTAATGAAGAAGTTGTAATTTCTCCAGATATAAAATATTTTGATTTACAACAAAGTAGTTTTAATACATTTTCTAAAAGAGAATTGAACACAATAAACAAAAAAAGTGTTGAGAAAATCAAACAAGCAATTGAACTTACCAGCTTAAAAAAGAAAGCAAAAGGAAGGTTGTTAGAAGAGCTTTCTAAAATATACCAACTCTCAGCAATTTATAATTGGAAGATTATAGACAATACCAAGTCTGAATTTTTAATTGATTTTTCAAAAATGAAAAACTAAAAAAAACCGATACAAAAAGTATCGGTTTTAGTAACTTAATATTTTCAAAAAATATATAATTTCCTTTTTAAAACCCTGTTCCTGGAGCCTCAGGACTTTGTGCTTGTGCTTTTTGTGGGTTTAAAATTAGATAGGTTCCCAATGCTGTTAAAGCAGCATATTTACCATAATTCCCTATTTTTTTAATTGCTTGCTTACGAGTAATTTCTTGAGTGTTTTTATCTTGTTTTTTCATGATGTTTTGTCTTAAAATTATCGCTATTATTCTAAAATTATTTTTTGTGTCAACTCCCCTTTTTCTGTTATAAGTTTAACCAAGTAAACTCCTTTAGATAAATTTGGTAATTGAACATCATTTATTCCAGAAGATTTGAAAGAAGTGCTTAACACCTGTTTTCCTAAAATAGAAAATATAGAAATTTTAGCTTTTTCTTTATATAAACCATTAATTCTTATTGTATTACTGTTTATTTTATAAACACTTACATTATTTAAATTTACACTTGTATCTACACTTAAAGCAGCACTTGTAGTATGTAAATAGAATCTTCCAATTCCGTTTTGAGTAGTATTTAATGTAATTTTGTAATTACTATTTGATTCATCTATTCTTGTAAAAGTATTATTCTCTTTGTCTTCTATAAAAATTTTTAAACCATCAGGAAAATTATTAGCATGTAAAGAAAAAGTAATTTCTTTTCCTTTTGATGCATTTATACCAACAGGTACAATCATACTATTGTAATCTACGTTTGGAAGTGTTTGTATAGCAAGATTTTCACCTTTACTATTGGTAACTAATTGGGTATACACAGCAAATGGATTTGCAACACCACTAAACATAGAACTGTCATAACCATCATCAAAACCTGTAGTTTTATTTTTGATATAAAAAATTTCTGTGTTTTTTACACTTATACCATCAGTTATAGAAAGTGTAATTTCTGGTCGTGGTTCTTGTTTTAAAAATGTATCTCCACCCACATGAGTTTGCATAGCTTCTGTAAAAGTAACATTACCTGTATTTAATGCTTTTACAAAAAAGCCTTGACCTGGAGCTACTTTATAAGCTGTTGCACTATTTTTTGTAATGTATTCTCCTACTCCGCCATTAGCCTCTGTGTCCCAAAGCCATATCGTTTTTTCTGTTAATCTAGTACCAGGTACGTTATCTAAAAATGTTCCACTATTAATATAAGAGGGATAAGGATTACCAATGGCATTAAATTGATCTCCAGTAGCATCTACTTGAATCGAAACCCCTGCATTGTTTGTGTTTACAGAACCGCTGAAATTTAAAGTACCCGCAATTGATTTTTTTAAAGTATATCCTTTGGCATTTGTGAAGAAACCAGGAGTATCTGTATTAAGATAATAGTTCCATTTAAAGGTAGCAGCATTTGTATTTATGTAAGGAGCAATACCACGTTTTGTTCCGTTTGTAGCTACATCACCAAAAAAATCGTTGATATTTTTACCATCTACAGGAGAGGCTACCAAGTGCCACCCTTGTGTACTTATTCCTGATGTAGTTAAAAACCTATGATAATCTACATTTCCTACTCCAGATTGTGTTCCTTTTAAAATAAAAGAACCATTAGAAGTTGCATCAGAATTTATAGTAAACGTTCCATTTTGAGATAAGTTGCCCTCTATAGTTAAAGAACCTCCTGTGTTTATTGTTAATGAAGAAGAGGTTTCTATAGTAATATCATTAGCAACTGCATTGGTGCCAGAATTTATTACAGGTAGAATTGTAGTATTAGGAATAACCAAATTATCTGTTAGAATAGGAATTGTATTTGGACTCCAATTACTAGCATCTGCCCAATTAGAATTTATACCCAACCAACCTTTTCCTGTTGTTGTAAAAGTAGCAACAGTACCATAACTTGTTCCTTGTCCGTTTATAGCATAAGCATTAAAAGAATATTGAGTACCGGCTGCTAAACCTGTAATAGATTCTGAAAATACTCCTGTTCCTGTTCCGTTTGTATCTTGTATAACGTTTGCTCCTCCAATTGTTGGGTTTGCATTTTCGCTTGTAATTGAATATACGATACCTCTATCTGTTATTGCATCTCCACCATCTGCTGTAATATTTCCTGCTAGTGTTGCAGAGGTATTTACAACAGAACTTGCTGCAGTTGTTGTAACTGTTGGTGCTGTTACTGCAATACCTAAAACAATATCATCTATACCAAAGCTTTCTGTACCACCACCACTTAAAGTAATATTAATAACTGTAATATTGGTCCAATTAAGAGTTACAACCTCACCTGCAGATTGAGTAATACCTTCTGTAACTATTGAGTTACTACCTCCAGTAGGTGTAAATACTATATTAGATTCACCTCCACCATCAGCATCTGCTATAAACTTGAAAATACTTAAAACATTTACTGCTGTACTAAATGTAATAGTCATAGAAGCACTATTATCTGAATTTTGTGTAAAAACGACATTTCCAGAAGAGCCATCAAAACCTCCACCATTAGCTAACTGAGCATCATTATTAGAAGTTGTAACAGTAGCAGTAATACCACCTAAAGTTTCTGTAACATTAGTGCCATTATCAGTAGCTGTTTCCCAATTAAAGGTCTGTGAAATGGATGTCTGGGCGATTAATAGAATTAATAAAAAAGTAATTTTTTTCATAATATAACTTGGTTATGAGTTTAATAATAAAGATGAAAAAAAGAGAAAGTATAAAAAAGAGTATTTATACCTGTTTTTTTTTGCTTTCTCTTTTTGTAAAGTATTAATTTCTTGAAGGAAAGATGCCTTGTAAAGCAATTAAATAGTTTACAGTTTCAAACGGTTGCATATTATTATGAGCTTGACTTCCACCGTTATTACCAATGGTAAGTCCTGCATTTCCACTAATGGTTTGTCCGTTTATTGTACTGCCTGGTGTTGCTGGACCAAAATTCTTTGTTTTTTCGACAGTTAACCCATCAGGATAATTACCTATAGCTGGTACGTCACCAGCTTGTGGAGTTTCATTTACACCATTTTCTGTACTTAATAGAATGTGCTGGTCTTGTGCAGCATTATTAATAGTAGTGTGGTTATGAGAGGGCATTTCTGAAAGTGATAAATTGTGGTATTCTTGACCGCCTCTAGCTCCCAAAACTCTAGGAGTTAATCCATTACCATTACCATAGTGCATAGGTACTCTACCTCTTAAATCTGGTAATGCAAAAGTGGTTCTTCCATCTCCACCATAAGTGGTTCCTATAATAGAAAAAAGAGCTGTATTTTGTGCAATAGACATTAATTGTCCGTCACATTTTGCCCAGCCTCTAATAGTAAAGTTTCCTACAAATGCCATAATTTGGCCAATAAATGGTTCCATAATAAATAAATTTTTAAGTTAATAAGTTTAGTTTGTATACTTTTATACTTTCCAAATGTATTCTTAACTTATTAGTTATTTAAGAGGGTATATTCTTAAAAAGGAAAAAGGGCATAAATACGAATTTAACAAGTATTTATACCCAGTGAATGTAAGAATGGTTAGTTAGAGATTAAAATCTGGAGTAATTTCTATGAGTTTTTTTTGAATGCCATAAATAACTAAACCTGCAACATTTTTAGATTGTGTTTTTAAAAGTAAGTTATTTCTATGACCTTCTACAGTTCTTGGACTAATAAATAATTTTTCTGCAATTTCTGAAGTAGTATATTGTTCGCAAATAAGCTCTAAAACATCTATTTCTCTGTTAGAAAGTAGTTTTTTATCTAAATCGCTTTTAATACGTTTTCCACTAGATGATATAATGTTTTCATGAATAATTTTTAAAACTTTTTCATCATAATAAAATCCTTTTTCATACACCTCATTAACAGTACGAATTACCATTTTAGGGCTTGTGTTTTTTAGTAGGTAAGAAGAGGCACCAACATCTATCATGTTGGTAATAAAAGATTTACCACCATAACTTGTTAGTGCTATTATTTTAATGTTTGGATGTGTTTTATGAATAACTTTTGTGGCTTCTACACCATTTACTTCTGGCATTTTTAAATCCATTAAAATAACATCAGGAAATTCTTCTGTATTTGTTACAAAATCGATAAGTTCTTGTCCGTTTTCTGCCTCAAATATGACGTTAAAATTGACTTCTCTTTCTAAAAGAAAACGAATACCTTTTCTAAATAACTGTTCATCATCTGCAATGGCAATATTTATTTTTTTCATTTGGGGGAATTTACGATGGTTATTTTTATTTTAAAACCCTTATTTAAGGCAGTTTCAATAGCATAATTACCTTTTAAAATTGCAACTCTGCTTTCTATGTTTTTCATTCCTAGTCCTTTTTGATGGTTTTGGCTTTTAACATCAAAACCACAACCATCGTCAGCATAAGAAAAGAGTAAATTTTTTGGTGTACAGTTTATATTTAATATGCTATTTTTTGCTTTTCCATGACGTACAGAATTGTTAATTAACTCTTGAACAATTCTAAATAAATGCAACTCTTTTTGTGGTGTTAAATACGCTTTTGAGTATTCTAAATTATATTTTATATTAATCTTTTTACTATTATTAAAAGAATCTGCCAATTCTTCTATGGCATCTTTTAAGCCAAATTTTTCTAAAATTGGAGGTAACAGATTATGTGCTATTTTTCTGGCACTTTCCAATGTTTTATCTGTGGCTTCTAAAATGGTATCATTAATTGTTGAATACTCTTCGGGTCTTAATTCTCCATCTTTTAAAAGATTGGCATTTAAGTTGATAACGTTTAGTTTAGAGCTAATATCGTCGTGCAAATCTTGTGCAATACGTTTGCGCTCATCTTCTTGAGTAACGATTATAGATTTTATCATCTCTTTTTGATGATTAAGCTCTAAGCTTTTTTTCTCCAATTCTTTTTCTACTATTTTTTTTCTAGAGAAGAAGAAAAATAATAAAAGCGCAACCCCCATTAAAAGGAGCAAAAGAACACCTATTAAAACTATAGTTATCACTTGATTTTCTTTAGCAAAGAATTCTTCCATTAGAGGTTTTAATAAGATAAAACGAATTTACGGAAAAATAATTTTACAGTGAAGATAGCAGATTATTTATTGTTTTTAAAGCATTTACAAAAAAACGGGTATTAATACGTGGTTTTTGTGAACTGATAAATATGTTAGATTTAGTTAATCATTTTATGCTTCTAAAGTTGTTGAAACATTCTATAAAAAACAGTTATTTTAAAAAAATAGAATTTATTTGTAAAACATGTAATTTTACTTCTTTGGGGCCTATATTTTCGAATGTATAATAAATTATAAAATAGTAATAAGTATTAAAAAGAGGTACCTTACATTAACAATAAGATCTCGAAAAATTATATTAAACTTTAGGTTTCTTAAAGTTTTTATACCATTCTAAAGTAATTAAAAGTTGATAAAAAATATACAAAACAGCATTAGACAACCAAATAGTTAATTTGATACCAGATTTTAGATTTCCTGCTGAAAAAAGTAGGGTACTACAAAGTAAATAAATAAACAATCCAGAGACAAAATAAATAAACTCTTTATTTTTAGCATCTATTTTTTTTACAAAGAAAATAAAGCAATAAATAATCAAAGGGATTGAAGTAAGTATAACCTCAATAAGGTTATGTTCAAAATAAATTTCTGGGAAATAATAGTAGTAAGATATTAAAATTAAGATAGTTATAACTAAACATGCCTTAATAAAGTTGGTGAGGAATTTATTTTTAAACTGTTTTAAAAAAAAGAAGCTTAAAAATATAAATTGACCTACAAAATAATAATGTGTGAATTCTTTATTTGGTTTTTTAAAATAACCTAAATAGTACATTATAAGTTGAATGCCTAAAACATAAATTAGATAAAATGAAATAATTTTAAAAGCTATCGTTTTTTTGCGATAGCTTTTAAAAAATAATAATGTATTTAACGCTAAAAGAATATTACCAATAATTGCAATATTTTTAATTAACTCTATTTGCTGAGAATTATCCATTCAAAGGGCTATCAACATCACAAACTTCAGGACAAGGTACTGTTGCGTCATAAATATCACCACCATCTGGGTCTAATACTTCTGCATCATTTTTAGAAAGCGTTATCATGTCTTTTCCGTTTTTATCAACACCAACAAACATTAATTTCTCTATAAAAACATTTTCTCCTTCTACTTTTGTCTTTTCAACACCTAAATAAGCACGTGCAGCAACAGCTCCTTCACCAATTACTTCTTTTAAATCATTTAAAGGAATTGTGAAAGCTCTACACTCAAAGTATTTATTATATGAAGCCTCGTCATCTCTCCACTCTTTTGCCCATTTTTTAGCAGTTTTTAAACTGATTTTGTTTGTTTTAATCATTTTTTTAAGTTTAGTTAATAAATTTAGTTTTGGTTAAAGTCTAAAAATATATAATTTAGACTTAAAAGTAGTACCAATACCTAAATTTAAATGTAAAATCAGGTATAAATACTTAAAAAACTAAAAATTATAACAGGTGTTTTCCTATGGAATGTATTTAAAAACTTGTATTTTCGTTTTATGTCGTCATCTTTAGAATTGCAATTAAAAACCTTACCAACTTCTCCAGGAGTATATCAGTATTTTGATAAAGAAGATACGATCATCTATGTGGGTAAAGCAAAAAATTTAAAGAAAAGAGTGACTTCTTATTTCACAAAAAAACATGAGAATGGAAAAACTCGCGTCCTTGTAAAAAACATAGTTCACATAAAACATATTGTTGTAAATACAGAAACTGATGCTTTACTATTAGAAAATAACTTAATTAAAAAATACAAACCCAAGTATAATGTTTTATTAAAAGATGATAAAACATACCCTTGGTTGTGTATTAAAAATGAACGTTTTCCACGAATTTTTTTAACAAGAAGAGTCATTAAAGATGGGTCAGAATATTTTGGACCTTACACATCTGTAAGAACCGTTAAAACATTACTAGATTTAATAAAAGAATTATACCCACTTAGAACTTGTAAGTACGATTTAAGCGCACAAAAAATTAATGAAGGCAAATATAAAGTTTGTTTAGAATATCATTTAGGCAACTGTTTAGGTTCATGTGAAGGTTTAGAAACACAAACTCATTACGACAATTCTATTGTAGAAATTAGAAATATTATCAAAGGAAATTTCAAAGAAAGTTTAGATCGTTTCAAGAAAATGATGCTCGATTTTTCAGAGAATATGGAGTTTGAAAAAGCACAAAAAATAAAAGAAAAATTAGACAGATTAAATAATTACCAAGCAAAAAGTACCATTGTAAATCCATCTATAAATAACGTAGATGTTTTTTCTATCATTTCTGATGAAACGCATGGTTATGCAAACTTTTTAAAGATTTCTAACGGTTCTATTATTCAATCTCATACCACTGAAATTAAGAAAAAGTTAGACGAAACAGACAAAGAATTATTAGAGCTATTTATTGTAGAAATAAGACAGCGTTTTGATTCACAATCACCAGAAATTTATGTGCCTTTTAAAGTAAATTTAGGTGAAACAGTAAAAGTAACTATACCAAAATTAGGAGATAAAAAACGTATTGTTGAACTCTCTGAAAGAAATGCAAAATATTACAGACAAGAACAATTCAAACAAATAAAAATAGTAGATCCAGACAGACATGTAAAGCGTATTATGGCACAAATGAAAAAGGATTTACGCTTAAAAGAAGAACCAAGACATATTGAGTGTTTTGATAATTCCAACATTCAAGGTACAAACCCTGTTGCAGCCTGTGTTGTTTTTAAAGATGGTAAACCAAGTAAAAAAGATTATAGGCACTATAACATTAAAACGGTTGTAGGTCCAGATGATTTCGGTTCTATGGAAGAAGTTGTTTATAGACGATATAAACGTTTGTTAGCAGAAGACGAACCTTTGCCACAGCTAATAATTGTAGATGGTGGAAAAGGACAATTATCATCTGGGTTAAAAGCTTTGGAAAGATTAGGTTTGCGTGGTAAAATAGCCATTATTGGTATTGCAAAACGTTTAGAAGAAATTTATTATCCTGGAGACCCAATACCTTTGTATTTAGATAAAAAGTCTGAAACCTTAAAGATTACGCAATATTTAAGAAACGAAGCACACAGATTTGGTATTACATTTCACAGAAATAAAAGAAGTAAAAGCGCTATACAGAGTGAGTTAGAACAAATTCCTGATATTGGAAAGCAAACAATTACAACTTTATTACGTAAATTTAAATCGGCAAAAAGAGTAAAAGAAGCTTCTTTTGAAGAATTAAAGGCAGAAATAGGAAACTCTAGAGCTATGAAGGTGTATACCTTTTATCAAAATGAAAAAGTAAATAAAAAGCTATGAAAAAAATATTCCTTCCTATTTTAATTTGTATTCCATTGCTCTTATTTTCTCAACAAAAACAACCAAAAGTTGGTTTGGTTTTAAGTGGTGGAGGTGCAAAAGGGTTTGCTCATATTGGAGTTTTAAAAGAAATTGAAAAAGCGGGTTTACAAATAGATTATATTGGGGGTACAAGCATGGGCGCAATAGTTGGTGGTTTGTACGCAATAGGTTATAGTGCAGACCAAATTGAAGAAATAATTGTAGAAACGGATTTTTCCACGCTAATTCAAGATATAAATTCACGAGAATCTGAAAGTTTTTTTGAAAAAGAATATGGAGAAAAACATTTTATTACATTGCCTGTTTACAAAGGTAAAATAGGACTGCCATCAGCAATATCTAAAGGTCAAAATGTACTAAACTTATTATCATCTGTACTTTCACCATCTCATGGAACTACCAATTTTTCGAATTTTAAAATTCCGTTTTTTTGTATTGGAACAGATATAGAAACTGGTGAAGCAGTAGTGTTACAAAAAGGCTCTTTACCATTATCTTTAAGAGCAAGTGGTTCTTTTCCAACCTTATTATCACCTGTAGAAATTGATGGTAAATTATTAATTGATGGAGGTGTAGCCAATAACTTTCCAGTAAAATTAATGAAAGCCAAAGGAATGGATTTTATTATTGGTGTAGATGTTCAAGGAAAGTTAAATAAGAAAGGAAAAATAAGATCAGCAATAAATATTATAAACCAAATTGTTAGCTACCAAATGTATGGTAAGTTAGAAGAAGATAAAAAATTGGTAGATATTTATATGCATCCAGATGTATTAAACTATACAGTAATAGATTTTGAATCTGGTAAAGAAATTTTACAAAAAGGACAAGATGTAGCTTCAGAACATGCAGAAGCTTTTAAAAAAATAGCAGCATTACAAAAAGTAAAAAGAAAAGAAGAATCTAAAAAACTAAACTTAAAAGATTTAAGCAAAAAATTTAAAGTAACAGATATTAAATTATTTGGCAATGAAAAATATACAAGAGCTTTTATTTTAGGAAAATTAAATATTTTAGAAGGTGATAGTATTTCTCATAAAGTTATTGTCGAAAAAATTGCAAACTTATCATCAACAAATAACTTTGAAAGAATTTTATATTATGTAGAGCCAACAAAAACCGGAAATAGATTAACGTTTTCAATACAAGAAAGTGACTTAAATGCAAATTTAAGAATAGGACTTCACTATGATTATTTATACAAATCTAGCATTTTAGCAAACTACAATCACAAAGGTGTTTTAACAAAAAATGACATGCTTGCTCTAGATTTAATTCTGGGAGACAATTTAAGGTATAATTTTACTTATTTTGTAGATAATGGATTCTATACCAGTTTTGGTTTTCGTTCTAGATATAATCATTTTCGCTCTCAAGTACCTTATGATAACCCATCTTCACCAAACATTAGCAGTGTTAATTTAAGATACTCAGATTTTACAAACGAAGTTTTTTTACAAACTACTTTTGGTAGAAGATTTGCAATTGGTATTGGAGCAGAAGTAAAAAGAATTGAGGCTAAAACAGAAAATATAATACCAATAAATAACAGCAATATTTCTGACGATAGTTTTTATTTTAATACTTCTGGCTATTTAAAATTAGATACTTACAATAAAAAATACTTTCCAACCAAAGGTGTTTTTGCAGATTTAGGCTTTAAGTGGTATTTATTTTCTAGTGATTTTTCTGATAATTTCGAAAGATATGCCCAAGCAAAAGGTAAAATAGGTTTTGCAACCTCTTTTTGGAACAAATTTACCTTCCAATATACTGGAGAAGCTGGTTTTTCTTTAGATCAAGTAGAATCTGGTGTTTTTGATTTTTACTTGGGTGGAAATAACCAAAATTACATCAACAATTTTGTTTCTTTATATGGTTATGAATTTGCAGCTTTAGGTGATGATTCTTTTGTGAAATCAGAATTTAATGTGCGTTATCAATTTTTACCAAAACATTACTTTTCTGTAATTGCTAATTATGCACGTTTAGACGATAATGTGTTTAAAAATATCGATTTATTTAAAAATATTAAATCTGGTTATGCTGTAGGTTATAGTTATAATTCTTTTATTGGTCCAATAGAATTAAAATATGCTTGGACGCCAGATATTAATAAAAGTACATGGCTTTTTAATTTAGGTTTTTGGTTTTAACCAAAAACCTAAATTTTGTTTTAAAATAAAGCCTTTTGTAGGTTATTTATTTGCTTTAGTACTTAAATAAAACTCTTCATAAGTATTTAAAAGATTCATTAAAGCATTAATTAAATCTTTCGTTTCTAATAAAACACTAAAGTATAAAGTAGTGTTTTTAGGACTTGTTTCATCAGTTCTAATTCTTTCTACTTGCTTTTCAATTGACAAAGAAACATTTTTAAATAACTCTTGCTTTTCAATTAAGATAGATGTTAAATCGTCAAAACTTCTTTTTTGGAAAACATCGTTTACCTTTTGTAGTAAAGAAGTTAATTCTACATCAATTTCTTTTAAATCTTTTAATTGCCCTTTCTTTAAGTTTTTATGATTGTTATTTACGTGCTTGTAGCTCGCTCTAGAAATATAACTAATAGATTGTGCAGCATCTTGTAAATAACCTAAAACCATAATATAAAACCTACTTGCTTGTACAGAGGTGTCATCTAAAGACTTTATAAAGTAGAAAACGCCATCTTTTAAACCGTCAATTTCATCATTAAGTTTACCAACATGTTTGTCGGTTTTACGTAATTTATTTAAATCGTGATTTGCTAAATCGTTTACAACATTTGTATATAGTTTATTTACTCGAGTAGCAACTTCAGATATGTGATCAGCACTTTCTTCAATTACTCCATTTATAGTAATTAATTCAGCTCTTTCTATATATTCTTGTTTTTTAACTTCTTTAGATTTATTTCTATGAATTAATGTGTTTCGTCCAATTAAAAAAGCAACAACTGCTAATAAAATAGGAATCATAACCATATCAAAACTAATTAAATAGGCAACTAATGCTGCTGATAAAAATGCTGTTAAAGCTGTTAAAAACCAACCACCAATTACATTTAAAACACCTGCAACTCTATATACTGCACTTTCACGCCCCCAAGCTCTGTCTGCTAAAGATGTACCCATGGCAACCATAAATGTAACATAGGTTGTAGATAATGGTAATTTCATAGATGTAGCAATAGAAATTAAAATTCCTGCTACAATTAAATTTACTGAAGCTCTTACCAAATCAAAAGCAGGTAATTCGTAAGTTTTATCTTTTGTAAGAGAAATTACTGGTTTTTGAAATTTAGAGTCCACAAAAGCTATCGTAGATTTTGGTACTATATAACTAATACCAGTGTTAATTGCCATAGCAGCTCTTACAACAATTCTAGATAATGGATTTGGTTGAAATTTCTCATGCCCTTCTCCTTGTCTAGATAAATCAATACCAGTTTTAATTACGTTTTGAGCTTTGCTAGAAGTCCATAAAGTAATTACCATAATAGCACCAGCTACCAATAATAACCAAACGTTAGAAGGTACCTTCTCAGCTAAAATTTCCATAGAAAAACTATCTGCAGCAACGCCAGAAACTTCCCAAGCTTGATAAGAGTTCCAAGCCGCAATTGGTACACCAACAAAGTTTACCAAATCGTTTCCAGAGAAAGCCATTGCTAAAGAAAAGGTTCCAACTCCAATAATTAATTTCAAGATATTTATTTTAAAAACTTGAATTAATAGTTGAGAAATTATAGACCAAACCACAAAACTTCCTCCAATAATAGTATAGGTATTTCCTTCAATTAAAAACTTTACATCGTTGTAAAAAGGAGTTCCTTTCATTCCTTTTATAATAATAAAATAAGTAATTGCAGTAATTGCAAAACCTCCAAAAAGGGCGTTTATGTAGGTTGCTCTTTTTTCGAAATTAAAAGAATAAATTAACCTAGAAACAAATTGTACTAATGCTCCAACAGAAAATGCTACTACTACAGAGAGTAGTATTCCGTTTATAATTTCTAATGCTTTTTTATAATTGATATAATTTAAAATATCTGAAACAGATTGTCCATCGTTTGCTGATATTTTTAAAAGCGAAATACAAACTGCAGCTCCTAACAATTCAAATACAATTGAAACTGTGGTTGATGTTGGCATTCCAAGAGAGTTGAAAATATCTAACAAAAGAATATCAGTAATCATAACTGCCATAAAAATGAACATGATATCTTGAAACATGAACATGCTTGGGTTAAAAATACCTTTTCTAGCAACTTCCATCATTCCATTAGAGGTAATTGCTCCAAAGAATACTCCTAAACTGGCAATTATCATAATGTTTTTTACTGAAATAGCTTTTGAACCAATTGCTGAATTTAAAAAATTAACAGCATCATTACTAACTCCTACAACAAGGTCTACAATAGCTAAAACTGCTAAAGCAACAAGCATTAAAATATATGGATCTCCCATTTTTTCCTTAAAATTTAGTTCTGCAAATTTACAAACACAAAAATTTGTAAATGTTATGTTTATGTTATGTTAATTGCGTAAAAAATATACGCCTACTTTTAATTTATGACCTGCAATATATTTAGATATTCCTAAAATATATTAATTTTCATCACCTTTTATAATAATATTTTTTACTAAATGTAACATTTGTATATTATAGGGAAGGTTCTATGGTTTTTAAAAAAAATCTAGTTTGTAAATTTAAATCATTTTCTACTTGTACAATATCACCTATTAAAGTTTCGTCAGAATTTTTTGTAATGGCATCGTGTGCGTTTCTGTTTGCATATTCTCCCATAAATGAAAACCCTTTGTGTTTGTACATTGCATCTATAAAAAGCGTAGATATATTTGTTGAATAAAAACCAGTATTATTTAAAATGTAAGTACTTTTGTTACTTCTATTTCTTATAGCATTAATCTCTGTCTATATTAAATCTACTATTCAATAATGAGCAATTTACTTGTGTTGTGTTTGTTGAAGATATAACAAGCTCTCTTTTACCAGTTAATTTTATTTGTTCAAACCACAAAACAAAATATCCAGCATTATTCCATTTAAAAAAAAAAGCCTTGACTAATTGTAATTATCGTTTAAAAAAATGAAAAAATAATTTTTACTTGTTCACTTTAATGTTTGTTTAAAATTAACAAACGGTTAATAAATTAATTAAAATTAACATTCAGTTAATACTATACTAACCCAAGCATAATTTACAGCTAACATATAGTTTACAAAACAACTAGACTTTTGCATAAGTAAAATTCACAAATAATGAAGAAATTTTTATGCGTTGCTTTTATAGCTTTAAGTCAGGTTTTAATTGCACAAAACAAAGGAACTGTAAAAGGTTTATTAACCGATAAAGAATCTAATAACGATCCTTTGCCATTTGCAAATGTATTTATTAAAGGAACCACAATTGGAGCAACTACAGATTTTGATGGGCTTTATACTTTTAAAGTAGAAGCAGGAACACATATTATATCGTTCAGCTTTTTAGGATATAAAACTGTAGAAAAAACATTTACAATTAAAGCTGGTGAAACCGTTACAATAAATCAATTAATGACCGCTGAAGAAGGAGTTGGTTTGGATGAAATTATTGTAAGATCTTCCACTAGTAAAGAAAAAATTAGTGCATTAATTCTAGAGCAAAAGAAAGCAGTTTCTATTAAAACAACTATTGGTGCGCAAGAATTATCTGTAAAAGGAGTTTCTGATGCAGAAGGTGCAGTTACAAAAACAGCTGGTGTTTCTAAAGGATCTAAAAATGTTGTGGTAAGAGGTTTAGGAGATCGTTATAATTCTACAACATTAAATGGTTTACCGTTACCTTCTGAAGATCCAGAATATAAAAATATATCTTTAGATTTTTTTGATACCAACATTATTAAAAATGTGGGTATAAATAAAGTTTTTACTGCTGATATTTCAGGAGATGTTGGTGGTGCAAATATTGATATTGAATCTAAAGAATTAATTAAAAAACAAGAAGCAAGTATAAGTTTTGGTTTAGGAGTAAACTCACAAACAGCTTTTAAAGAGTTTTTAACAATAGATGGAACCAATAAAGTTGGTACACAAAAACTGAATCATTCAATTACAGATTTTTCAGTTTATAATTTTCAAAATTCCTTCAATCCTAATGGTCAAAATTTTCAATTAAATAATAGTTTTTCATTCAAATATGGTAAAAAATATGATGTTGGAGAAAATACTTTTAGTTTTTTCTTTGTTGGTGGTTCAGATGCCAAATATAATTATGAAGAAGGAAACATTAAACAAAATACAAATGGAGGTTTAGTTTTTAGAGATCAAGAATTTTCTAAATATAATTATAATGTATCTCAATTACTTATGGGTAACATAAAGTACAAATCAGATGTATTTAGTTTAGCTTACAATCATTTATTTATCCATAATAATAAACAATCTATTGGAGATTATTTGGGTAAAGATGATCCGCAACAAGAAGGCGATTTGTCTTTTCAAAGAAGACAGCAAACCAATAATAACGAGTTGTATGTAAATCAATTTATTGGAAATTATAAACTTACTGAACGTTTAGATTTTGAGGCAAAAGGTGCTTTAAATTTTATTAGAGGTAATGAACCAGATAGAAGGTCTAATGAGTATTTAATTAGAAACGGAGAAACAAGACCTAACACAAATTCCGACGGTACAAACGAACGTTATTTTTCTAAACTTCAAGAAAATGACTATGCAGCCAAAGCAATAATATCTTACAAATTAAAGGAAAACGAAGAAGATAAGAGTACCATAGATTTTGGTGTAGATTATAGATATACAGAACGTTTATTTTCTGCAACTATTTTTAATCATAGATTTACTGGAAATGGACCATTAATTTCTATAAACGATCCAGATGCCATTTTTAATCAGAACTCTATAGATACTAATATTTTCTCATTAACATCTTTAAATGTTAAAGCAGCAAATCCAAATGAAATTGTACCATTCACTTACAGAGGAAAAAGATTGGTTAGTGGCGCTTTTACAAATTTGGTATATCAATTTAATGACAATTTGTTTGTTTCTGGAGGTTTAAAATTTGAGAAAGCAGAACAAAGAGTTACTTACGCAACTAATATTGGAAAGAGTATTGTAGATGGTCCTTCATTTATTAGTAAATCTTATCTTTTACCAAGTTTAAATATAAAGTATAGTATTAATGATGATAATATTTTGCGTTTTGCAGCAAGCCAAACGTATACATATCCTCAGTTTAAAGAAACAGCTCCTTTCAAATATCAAGACATCAATTTTGCAAGTCAAGGAAATCCAGATTTAAGACCTTCAGATAATTATAATGTGGATTTAAAATTTGAACGTTATTTTTCTTCTAGTGAATTAATTTCCGTAACAGGTTTTTATAAATACATTTTAAACCCTATTTCTAGAAGTGAAATTTCTAGTGCAGGAAACACCTTAACTTATTTAAACGTTGGAGATGATGCGTCTATTTTTGGAATCGAATTTGAAGCAAGAAAAAATATTTTAAAAAATGATGATACAGCAGCAAATGAATTTTCTTTAGATGCTGGTTTAAATGCTTCTTATTTATATTCTAAAGTAAACTTAGATAGTGGTTCAATTGCTCAGTTTCAACAGTCATCATCAGAATTAGAGGGGGCAACACCTTTTTTAATGAATGCAGATGTATCTTTTAATAAAAAATACGAAAAAAGCGAATTAACGTCAACTATTGTATTAAACTATTTTAGCGACAGAGTATATTCTATTGGAACCAGAGGTTTCGAAAACATCATCGAAAAAGGAATACCAACCTTAGATTTGGTTTCTTCTTACAAAATTAACAATAAATATAATTTCAGTTTAAAAGCAACCAATTTATTAAATCCTTCTTTTCAGTTAAGTAGAGATAGTGCTGCAGGAAATAATGTAGTGTTAAGTAACTATAAAAAAGGTGTTAACCTAAGTTTAGGAGTTTCTTACGAATTTTAAATAAACAAGTAATAAGGTAACATTTCTTTAAGATTAAAAAAAAGATAAAGAAACATTACAGTTGCAAATTTGTAACAATAAATAAAACAAACATAAAAACTAAACAATTAAAAAATGAAAAAATTATTTGTATTAATGTTAGCAGCAACAACAATTTTGTTCTCTAACTGTTCTTTAGATAACGATGACGAAATTGGAGGAGGAGCTATTGGAGGAGAAGTGACTTCGCAAAACTTAGCAGGAAACCTAACTTCAGACTTAAGATTAACATCTGGTATTGCACACAATTTAACAGGGGCACTTTTAGTAAAAGATGGAGCAACATTAACTATAGATGCAGGAACTAGAATAAACGCTTTAGCAGGAGGAACTGATGTATATATTTTAGTAGAAAAAGGAGGTAAGCTTATTGCAAACGGAACAGAAAATGCACCAATTGTATTTACTTCAAATGCTACAAACCCTCAGGCTGGTGATTGGGGAGGAATTATTTTGAACGGAAAAGCACCTTTAAGTAGACAAAATGGATCTGATAGTAATTCTGCATCTGAAGTAAACACGGGTATTTTATACGGAGGAAATATTTCAGATGATAATTCAGGAATCTTAAATTATGTAAAAATTGAATATTCTGGAGCAAGAATTGATGACGAGGCAGAACACAATGGTTTAACTTTAAATGGAGTTGGTTCTGGAACAACCATTTCAAATATTGCTATTTTAAATGGTGATGATGATGCAATCGAATTTTTTGGAGGAACTGTAAATGCTACAAATATTTTAGTGGTAAATGCAAAAGATGATATGTTCGATTTTACACAGGGTTATACAGGAACTTGTACAAATTTATATGGTGTAAGAGAAAATGGTTACACAGCTGTTACTTCAGATCCAAGAGGAATTGAAGCAGATGGTAATTTAGATGGTAATACACCAACAGATATCAATCAATCTAATTTTACGATAAACAAAATTACCATAATAAATAATGCAGCAGGTGTAGATATGTCTGATGCGATTAAAGTTAGAAGAGGTGCAACTGCTATAATAACTAACGCTTACATAGCTTTAGGTGCAAATGCAACATATTCTGATGTAGTAGATTTACAAGATGGAAAAGGAAGTGCAAATGATAACACCGATATTACTGGTACAGCAAATACTGCTAATGGTTTAGATATTACAGATGTAAAAAATACAACTACTGGTAATGCAAAAATCAATTTAACCGCAGCTACTTCTGGAGGTGCAGATACTTCTGTTTTTGGTTGGACAGGTTATCAATTTTAATAGCTTAAGAAAAGAAAACTCAAAAAAAATCAGGCTTAAAGCCTGATTTTTTTATATATAATAATTTCTTATTCAGTTTTGTCTGCGCAACAAGCCATTTTACAATCTTCTTTACACTCCATTTTTTTGGCCATTTTATGCTCACAATCTTTCTTACAGTTTTCTGTACAAGAATGTTTTTTTGTAGCTGTTTCAGAAGCTTTGTATAAATCTCCACCAGCAATTCCATCAACAAAAGCAATTAAGTTTTTTTTTGACGTTGTGTTTGCATCAAATTCAATGTTTGCAATACTATCATTAAAAATTACTTTAGCATCTAAAACACCTTCTTTTTTAGATAATTTAGATTGAATGGTTTTTGCACAACCTATTTCACAAGTCATACCAGAAATAGCTAAAGAAATATTTTCTTTTTTTACTTCCTTGTTTTCATTACAGCTAGTTAGTACAAAAAGCGCTATTGTTATTGAAAAGAATATTTTTTTGATTGTCATAATATTTAGTGATTAAATTATGTTGCAAATTTATCAATAATCAATTTGATATCTTAATAATTGTTACACTTTTGCAAATAGAAAAAAATATCACATGAATAATCAACAACAAAAATGGTTGTACTTAATTTTACTCTCCTTAGTTTGGGGAAGTTCTTTTATTCTAATGAAAAAAGCACTTTTAGGTGTTACACCAATTCAATTAGGTGCGCTTAGAATGATTTTTACAGCAATTTTTCTACTTTCTGTTGCGCCAAAATCATTAAAAAAAATTCAAAAAAAACATTATAAGTATATTGTTTATACGGCTATTGCTGGAACTTTTGTTCCAGGTTTTTTATTTGCTTTTGCAATTACAAGTATAGATAGTTCCATAGTTTCCATATTAAATTCATTAACTCCATTTAACACCTTAATTTTAGGAGCAATTATATTTGGCTTTGGTTTTAAAAAACAGCAATTATATGGTATTTTAATTGGTTTGGTGGGTACGTTAATTTTAATTTTAAAAGGAGCAGTTTTAAATCCAGATCAAAATTATTGGTATGCTTTATTAATAATTGTTGCTTCTGTTGGGTATGCGTTTAACGCAAATATGGTTAAAAAATATTTAAATGATTTAAATGCGCTTTCTATAGTTACAGGTAATTTTTTGTTATTAATTGTTCCTGCGTTTGTGGTATTATCTTTTACAGATTTTTTCACCACATTTAGTTTACAAGATGAGGGGTTAATGAATTCTTTAGGATATGTTGCAGTTTTAGCAATTGTAGGAACTGGTATTGCAAAAACTATTTATAATAAAATGGTACATATTTCAGATCCAGTTTTTTCGTCATCTGTAACTTATTTAATACCTATAGTAGCTATTTTTTGGGGTATGTTAGATGGAGAAAAATTAAGTTTACTACAAATATTTGCTGGAATTATTATTTTATTGGGTGTTTATTTAGTGAACAAGAAAAAATAATATTTTTAAAGTTTTATTTTCTGAAACCTTAAAATATAAATTTATAAAAAAAGAGCCAAAACAATTTGTTTTGGCTCTTTAATAATTAAGTAGGTTTCTGTTTTAATTATTTAAAATCTGCATCAGAAACACCTTCATTTACCTTAATTTCTTTAATAACAAAATCTAAGTTCATTGGTCCAGATTTTATCATAATTGAATGAGGAAACATAATACCATTTACTGCTTTGTAATCAGAAAATACAGTTGGTGTTTTTATTTCTTTACCATCTGGAGTTTTTACTGTTTTTACTTCTTTTACTTTTAAACCAGAAGCCATATCGTAAAATACTTCAGTATCATTGTATTTTAAAACAATTGCATTTTTACCTTCTAAAGGCTCAATTCTTACTAATTCTCCAGTTGTGTATGCTAAATCACTAAAAATAGCATTTCCGCTTTTTGCTTCTGCAATTTGGTCTGGTTGCATTTCCATTTTTTGACCTCTAGCTTCGGAATATCCTTTAGTACCGTCAAAAACTGTTTTTTGCATTACATTACCCATCACAGCAATTTCTTGCGAAGATTTGTTTGGAGAAGATGCCTTCATAGTCATAACTAAAGGTGTACCTTGTATAGTTGCATTTGCAATCGTTAAAGTGGTTTTTACATCCATAACTTTGTCTTTACCACCAATAGCTTCTATATACTTATTTACTACTTTTTCTGCAGTCATTCCATCAGGAATTGGTAATGTCATTGCAGGCTTGTCTGTAGGATTACCTTCCTTATCAAAATACTTGATTACGTAATCAGTTTTTTCTAAGTTTTTAAGAACATCAATTCCTTTTCCTGTAATAACAATTCTTGCTTTATCACCTCTAAAATATTTAATTGCAGCGTTTTGAACGTCATCTAAAGTAACAGCATTTATGTTTTTTAAATAGTTTTCATAATAATCTTCAGGTAAATTATTTTGAAGAATGCTTAATGCGTAACTAGCAATTGTACTTGGTCTTTCAACAGCTTTTACAAAGTTTCCTAAGTATTTTGCTTTTGCAATGTCTAACTCTTGTTGTGTTGCTTTTTGGTAACGAATTGTATTAATTTCTTTCATTGCTTCTACAACTGCACTGTCTGTAACCATGTTTCTTACAGAGGCAGACGCTTTAAATCTACTTGCATACCTGCTTGCTCCAACACCAGAATAAGCACCATAAGTGTATCCTTTGTCTTCACGTAAATTTTTATACAATCTACCAGTTCCACCACCACCAAGAATTTGGTTTGCTAAAAGTGTTGCATAATAATCTTTATCAGTCATTTTTAAATCTACAACACTAATAATTGCTACTTCAGATTGTACAGCATTTGGCATGTTTATGAAGTTAATTTCTGTAGTTGCTGGATTTGTTACTTCAGGCAATGTAACAGGAGTCATAACAGCAGGTTGCCAATCACTAAATAGTTGAGTAATTTGTTTTTTTACATCAGCAAACTCTACATCACCTATAACAACTAAGTAAGCATTATTAGGTTTGAAAATTTTTGCATATAAATCTTT
This sequence comes from Polaribacter aestuariivivens, assembly GCF_005885675.1. GTDB lineage: Bacteria > Bacteroidota > Bacteroidia > Flavobacteriales > Flavobacteriaceae > Polaribacter > Polaribacter aestuariivivens. The sequence goes on along the minus strand of NZ_VANR01000001.1, from coordinate 680,629 downwards.
AACATCTTGTAATGAGATGTTGTTTAGAGTTGTTTCTGTAGTGATTTCTCCATAAGGATGATCTTTACCATAAGTTAAAGCTCTATCTACTTGACCTGCAATTGCAGCAACACTATTTTGACTAGATTTTATACCATCTAAAGCTTGCTTCATTTGTTTGTCAAATTCTTCTTGCGAAAAAACTGGGTTAAATGCAGCATCTGCCATTAATTCTAAAACTCTTGGAAAGTATTTAGATAGTGAACTTGCATAAGCGCTTTGTGCTCCAAAACCAATGTTAGCTCCTAAATAATCTACTTCTTTATCAAAGTCATCTTTAGAAATATTGGTAGACCCAGTTCCTAAAAGTCCGCCAACAAAACCTTCAATTCCGGCTTTATCTCCAAAAGCCATTGGTTTGTTATCTATATCTAATGTAACAGAAACTCTTGGTAGTTTATGATTTTCTACAACCAAAACTTGTAAACCATTTTTGAGTGTAAATTTTTTAGGAGTTCCTATATTAATTTTTGGAGCTGGTCCAGATTCTGGCATTTTTGTTCTATCAATCTGTGCAGAGACATTTATTGATATGAATAATAATGTTATTATTGAAAATATCTTAGTTTTCATTTTTCTTCTTTTATTTTATTATTTCTTTTGAGATTCTGGCAAATAATCTATTACAACTCTTCTGTTTTTAGCTAAATACTTTTTAGCAACCTCTCTAATTTCTTCTTTAGTAATAGAGTTTATAATTTCTATATCGGTATTAATTCTTTTAGTATCTCCCATTAACAAGTAGTTAGTTACTAAAGATGAAGCAATACCTTGTACACTTGAGTTAGCAGCTACATAGCTATTCTCAAACTTATTTCTTACTTTTTGTAAATCTTCATCAGAAACTAATTCTGTTTGTAATTTTAAGATTTCTTCATCCATTTCTTTAATTAAATCATCTAAAGAAGTTTCTCCTAAAGGAATTGCACCTATTGTGTAAACACTATAATCTACTAAAGGTCTTCCAAAAGAAAAAACTGCTAGTGCTTTCTTTTTGTCTTCCACTAACTTCTTTTGCAATCTAGAACTTTTTCCATCACTTAAAATGGTAGAAATTACATCTAAAACTTTTGCCTCTCTATCTCTCATAGAAGGTGTTTTATATGCTAAAACAATTGCTGGTAACTGAATGTTAGAGTCATATTCTGTTACTCTTTTTTCTTCAGTTCTTTCCGGTTCTACAATTTTAACTTTTTTAGGAGTTGTTCTTGCAGGTATTGTTCCAAAGTAATTTTTTATTAAAGATTTTGTTTCTTTTTTCTCAAAATCACCAGCAACAACTAACACAGCATTGTTAGGCATATACCACTTGTCATAAAACGCTTTAAATTCTTCTAATTTAGCGTTATCCAAATCTTCAATATAACCAATTAAAGGTCTTCCATAATTATGTTTGTCAAAAATGTGCTTGTAAATCATTCCGTATTGGATTTTACCATAAGGTGCATTGTCCATACGCTGTCTTTTCTCTTCTTTTACAACTTCATTTTGAGTATCTACCGCTTTTTGATCTACAATTGGGTGTAAAAGTCTTTCAGACTCCATCCATAAACCTAACTTTAATTCATTAGAAGGAAAAGTTCCGTAATAATAGGTTCTGTCCCAATTTGTGTTTGCGTTTCCACTTCCACCTCTTGAAGATTGTATTTCACTCCATTTTCCACGTTCAATATTTTTTGTGCCTGTAAACAATAAGTGTTCATAAAAATGAGCCATACCTGTTTTACCATCAATTTCATCAACAGATCCTACATTATACATTACACCAACAGTAACAACAGGCGCAGAATTGTCTTGATGTAAAATTACATGCATTCCGTTATCTAAATTGTACTCTTCAAATTCAACTTTTTGTGCATTTGCACTAAATGCAAGCAACATCGCTGAAGCAAGAGATAAAATACTTTTTTTCATTGATTTTTATTTAATTAATATTAATTTATTGTTTGTCGCAACTATTTTCTATTTGTTACATAAAATTTTAGGTGCAAATTGCAAAGTATTCAAAATTATAAATAATTCGTCAAATAATAGAATAATAAAGGGTTTTATTCGGTTGATTTTGATGTAATTATTTTATTAAAAACAATATTGTGATATTGTAAAAAAGATGTATATTTGCATCCGCATTTTCAGTAAGTCAATGCAAACTAATAAGTATAAATACGCAAAACAAATAGTATGTACGCAATCGTAGAGATAGCAGGGCAGCAGTTTAAAGTAGCAAAAGACCAAAAAGTATACGTTCACCGTTTACAAGGAGAAGAAGGATCAAAAGTAACTTTTGATAACGTTCTTTTACTTGACGACGCTGGAACTGTATCAGTTGGCGCCCCAGCTATAGAAGGAGCATCTGTAACGGCTCAAATTTTAAGTCACTTAAAAGGTGATAAAGTAATCGTTTTCAAAAAGAAAAGAAGAAAAGGTTACCAAAAGAAAAATGGACACAGACAAGCTTTAAGTGAGATTCAAATAGAATCTATCACTGCTTCTGGTGCTAAAAAAGCAACCAAGAAAACAGAAGCTAAAAAAGCTGCTCCAAAGAAGGAAGCAACTAAAGTAGAAACTCCAAAAAAGGAAACTAAAAAAGCTGCTCCAAAAAAATCTTCAAAAAAAGGAGATGATTTAAAGAAAATAGAAGGTGCTGGCCCTAAAGCTGCTGAAGCTTTAGTTGCTGCAGGAATTGATACTTTTGCGAAAGTAGCAAAAACAGACGCTTCTAAATTAAGCGAAATTTTATCTGAAGCAAGTTCAAGATTATCGCACATTGTGACTGATACTTGGCCAAAACAAGCTGGTTTAGCTGCAGAAGGTAAATGGGATGAATTAAAAGAATTACAAGATAGATTAGATGGTGGTATTGAAAAATAACCATTAATAATTTAACTTTAACCTATAAAAACTCAATAAAATGGCACATAAAAAAGGTGTAGGTAGTTCAAAAAACGGTAGAGAATCAGAATCGAAACGTTTAGGCGTTAAAATTTTTGGTGGTCAAGCTGCAATTGCAGGTAACATTATCGTTCGTCAAAGAGGAACTACACATAATCCAGGAGAAAACGTTTACATGGGTAAAGATCATACTTTACATGCAAAAGTTGATGGAATTGTAGAATTTCAAAAGAAAAGAGATAACAGATCTTACGTTTCTGTTACTCCATTTGAAGCTTAAAATTTAAGTTTTAAAAAATATTAAACGCTCAAACAATATATTGTTTGAGCGTTTTTGTTTTTAGAACATTATTATTTAATCTTATGAATTGTTTATGTAATTTTAACTCCAAATAAAAAAAATCATGAAACCTTTATTACAGATTATAATTTTTGTTTTTAGTATCACTATTTTTTCCCAAGAAAATAAAATTGATAGCATACATAAAATAGAAGAGTTAATTCTTGATAAAAAACTAGACTCTGCTTCAATATATTTAAACAAGGTTTCAGAAAATAATTATACAGCTCTCCTTGAAAAAATTGTTAATGGCAAAAGCCTTAGTTATGCAGAGCAGTATAAGTTTTTTACGCAAGTTAGTAATAGGCAATCTGTAAGATTTGAAAAAGTGTCTAACTATTTAAATGAAAATTTACAAGAACCTGAGAATAGAAAAAAAATTAATTCAGATTATGTTTTTTTACAATGGACGCATGTTTCTAAGCTAAGAGATGAGGTAAGTTTAGAGAAAGCATCTCAACTTCAGAAAGATTTAGAAAACTATGTAAATAGTTTTGATGCTTCTAATGTTGATGTGCAAAAAGAAAAAATTAGAATTACAACACACCCAATTGTAATGTACCAAATTCAGCAAGATGTTAAAAATGGTAAAAAGTTATGTTTGGAAAGCTTGGAAAAGGCAGAAAAACTTGGTGATAAAAAACTTCAAATTGTATTTTTATATCATTTAACAGATTTTCTTATTATCGAAGGTAAACTACAAGAATATATAGATGTAAGTGAAAAAAGTTTACAATTAGAAAACGAGTTACCTGAACATTCACCTTATTATTTTAGTATAATTCAACATTTAATAGACGCTTACATTTACAAAGGAGATAATAATAAAAGGGTTACAGAACTGTTGGATAAATTGTATTTGAATGAATCTACAAAAATTCAAACTTACTCATTATACGCAAAACTTATTTCGAGATTAGATAACAATTCTCCTTTAAAACAAGAAATCTTAAATAAATTTGAAGTCAGTAATGTTGTTGAATTTGTTAAGAAAATTGAAGTATTAGGAAAAGATTTAAATCCGAATGATTTTTTTCATATTCTAAATGAAGGAGCTCACGCACTAGAAAAAAATGAATATTATCAAGAAGCAATAAGGTATAAAGACAAAGCATTATTTCTTACACGAAAAATTTATTCTGAAGATTTGTCCAATTCTTTAGCAGACTATAAGACAGAACAAGCAGTAAAAGTGAAAGAACAGGAAATTGCTTACGAAAAAGAAAAAACATCATTATATGCAATCATAGCTGTTTTAGCAATTGTATTATTATTGATAGCTCTTTTAGTTTTGCGAAAAATAAGAAAACAATCTAAAGAGCTGTCACAAAAAAATAAAATTATAAAACAAACTCTAAAAGAAAAAGAACTTTTGGTTAAAGAAGTACACCATAGAGTAAAAAATAATTTTCAAATTGTATCAAGCTTACTAGAGTTACAAAGTAGAGGAATTGAAGACGAAAAAGCAAAAGAACTTGCGAATGAAGGTAAAAACAGAATAAAATCAATGGCATTGATACATCAAAAATTGTATCAAAACGAAACAGGTTTGGTTAATTTTGACGAATATATTCAACTATTGGTTAAAGAATTAAGTGTAATGTATGGTGCTGATAATCAGGTAGAAACTTCCATTTCTTCAGAAAACATGAGTTTTGATGTAGATACTGCAATTCCATTAGGTTTAATTATTAATGAAATTATTACAAACTCTTATAAATATGCTTTTAGAAACAATAAGAATAACAAACTTTCTATTGCTATTAATAAAAATAAAGATAATGATTACCAACTAGTAATTGAAGACAATGGACCAGGATTATCTAATGATTTTGATATCAAAAAAGCAAAAAGTTTAGGTTTACGTCTCATAAACAGATTGGTAAAACAATTACAAGGCTCTTTAAACCAAACAAATAAAAATGGGGCAAAGTTTGAAATTTCATTCAAAGATTTTAATACAAGACAACTAATAAACTAATATTCTACTTTTGCAAAAGTTGCATTCAGAACATTTTTTTGATTTTTTGATTTTTTACTCTTTAATAATTAAATTAGCACAAATTGTAAATTAATGAGTAAAATAAAAATTTTAGTAGTTGAAGATGAGCTTATTATTGCAGATAATATTTGTGACACGTTAAACGATTTAGGTTATGAAACTACTGAGCCAGCAATAAATTACACTGAAGCTTTAGCTACCATAGAATCAGAAAAACCAGATATTGCCATATTAGATATTCAGCTTTCTGGAAAAAAAACAGGTATAGATATTGCAAAAAAAATTAAAGAAAAATACAATTTCCCATTTATATTTCTTACTTCAAATTCGGATGCTTTTACGGTAAATCAAGCAAAAGAAGTAATGCCTCCAGCATATTTAATAAAACCCTTTTCTAAAGAAGAGTTGTATAGTTCCATAGAAATTGCATTGCATAATTTTTCAATGAAAATTGGACATATGAGTGATGAAAATTTAATAATTAAAGATTCTATATTCATCAAAGAAAAAGGTTTTTATATAAAAATAAGTTTTGATGAAATTCTTTACATGAAAAGTGCACATGTTTATATTGAAATGATCTTGAAAAATGGCACGAAACACGTTGTAAGAACAAGCTTAAATGATATTTTACAAAGATTAAACGATAAATTTGTTCGTATTCATAGAGGTTATATTATTAATACAAAATACTTAGAGCAAATAAACCATACGTTTGTGAAAATTAACAATGAAGAACTTCCAATAGGAAAAAAATACAGAGAAGCCATTGTAAAAAGACTAAATTTAGTGTAACAAACTTATTTTTAGAACATTATTTATATAGTTTAGAACATTTTTCTCAAAAAGAACTTTTTTAATTATACATTTACATCATGCAAGCAAATTGTAAAACATTTTTTTCGGGGGAATGTTAATGTTTTACATAAGCTTCTAATTACAATAAAAGAAAGCCATCTTTAAAAGATGGCTTTTTTTATGTGCTTTTTTTAAGGAATAGACTAACATCTATTTTGTACTTTTACAAGATGAAATTCTTGTATGACTTTACAGTTTTTTTAGTTTCACTATTGTTGCCAATAGTGAGCATCTTCAATAAGAAAATTAAACTTTTTGTTGAAGGTAGAAAAGAAACTTTTTCAAAAATTGAAGCCTTAAAAAATGAGAAAGTTATTTGGTTTCATGCAGCCTCTTTAGGGGAATTTGAACAAGCAAGACCCATTATTGAAGAACTAAAAAAGAAAGCTAAAAAATATAAGATTTTAGTTACTTTTTTTTCACCTTCAGGGTATGAAATTAGAAAAAACTACAATTTAGCAGATGTTGTTTGCTATTTACCAATAGATTCGAAATCGAACGCAAGAAAATTTGTAAAAGAATTAAATTTAGAACTGGTAGTTTTTGTAAAATATGAGTTCTGGCCAAATCTCTTAAATGAATTAAAAAACAAGAAAGTTCATACTATTTTAGTTTCTGGAATTTTAAGAGAGAAGCAATTATTTTTTAAGAGTTATGGCGGATTTATGCGAAAATCTTTGGAGGCATTCCATCACTTTTTTGTGCAAGATGTAAATTCTGAAAAATTACTAAATTCCATCAATTTTAAAAATGTTACTGTTGCTGGAGATACTCGTTTTGATAGAGTTTCAAAAATATTAGAACAAGACAACTCATTAGAATTTATCAACCAATTTAAAAACGACACATACACAATTGTTGCAGGAAGTACTTGGAAAGAAGATGAAGAATTATTAGTGAATTACATAAATAAGTCAGCTTCAGAAGATGAGAAATTTATTTTTGCACCACACAATATTAAAGCAGATGCAATTTTAGAACTTCAAAAATCAATCAATAAAAAAACAGTTTTATTTTCTGAAAAAGAAGGTGAAAGTTTAAAACAATATCAAGTTTTTATAATAGATACTATTGGTATTTTAACCAAAATATACGCAGCTGCAAATGTTGCATATGTTGGAGGAGGTTTAAAAACGGGCTTACATAATATACTAGAACCAGCAACTTTTGGTATTCCAGTTGTGATTGGAAATAAATACCAAAAATTTAAAGAAGCAACAGATCTAGTGAAGATTGGTGGTTGTATTTCTGTAAAAAATCAAGAAGAATTTACTTCAACTTTAATCAATTTAAAAGAAGATATTAGTTTTAGAAATCTAACAGGAATTATCAACAAAAAATATATTGAAGATAATTTAGGAGCAACAAAATTAATTATAAATTATATAAAAAATAATATTTAGAATGTCTGTTCGAGCGCAGTCGAGAACTAATACAAATTTATAAACTATGGATTTTATTTTACAACCTTGGCCTTGGTTTGTTGGTGGGCCATTAATTGCACTATCACTTTTTCTTTATTTTTATTTTGGAAAAAACTTTGGTGCATCTACAAATTTTGAAACCTTATGTACGATGGCAGGTGCAGGAAAAGTGTCAGATTATTTTAAAAAAGACTGGAAAGAACGTGATTTTGCATTGCTTTTTGTAGTCGGTTTAATTATTGGAGGTTTTATTTCAGCAACATATTTAATTCCGAATCAAAAGATAGATTTAAACCCAAAAACAGTTCAAGAATTAACAGATTTAGGCTTTAGTAATGTTGCAAATCAATATTTTCCTGATGAAATTTTTAGTGAAGAAGTTGTGTTTTCTCTTAAAGGATTTTTAATATTAATCTTATCAGGTGTTTTAATTGGTTTTGGAACACGTTATGCAGGTGGTTGTACTTCTGGACACGCAATAACAGGTTTAAGTAGTTTGCAATTGCCATCTTTATTAGCGGTAATTGGCTTTTTTATCGGCGGTATTATTGCTGCTTGGTTTATAATTCCAATCTTATTTTAATAAATAATTGGTAAAAGAAAAAATAATTATACTCAAAAAATGTCTCTTCGAGCGCAGTCGAGAAGTTAGTTGAAAGTTTAAAATATTATCAAAATGAAAAACATAAAATTTTTAATCCTCGGAATTTTTTTCGCAATCGTATTAAGTAAAACCCAAGCAATTTCTTGGTATCGTTTTTACGAAATGTTCCGTTTTCAATCTTTTCACATGTTTGGAATTATTGGAGGTGCAGTTTTAATTTCAGCAATTATTATGCAATTGTTTAAAAGCGAAAAAATAAAAGATATGAATGGAAATAAAATTGTTCCAAAACCAAAGAAAAAAGGATTTATAAACACTATCTTAGGAGGAACATTATTCGGTTTAGGCTGGGGAATTTCTGGAGCTTGTGCAGCACCAATTTTTGTAATTCTCGGTTTTAAATTTTTACCAGCTTTAATTTTATTAGTAGGGGCACTTTTAGGTGCTTTTCTATATGGTTTAGTAAGTAAAAAACTACCGAACTAATGGAAAAACATTGGAAGCTTTCTAACGAAGAGTTTGAAGATAAGTTTTCTAAAAATACGTTTAGACCTTTGTGGTTTACTCACGAAGCACATTTGCGGTTGGCTTGGATTTATATTAACAAATATGGTAAAGAAATAGCTTTGAAAATGTACAAAAATCAACTTTATGATTTTGCAATAAAATATAAAGCTGAAACAAAATTTAATGCTACAATTACCTTTGCTTCAATACAAATTATGAGTTATTATATAAATAAATCAGTTTCTAATGATTTTAAAAATTTTATTGAGGAGTTTCCACAATTAAAAAACAATTTTAAAGAGATACTTAGAACACATTATTCAAGTGATATATTTACCTCAGCTGAAGCAAAAAAGAATATTTTACAACCAGATTTAGTTGCATTTTAATGAGCAAATTAATAGATAGTTTTGGACGACAAATAGAGTATGTAAGACTCGCAGTTACAGATAGGTGTAATTTGCGTTGCCAATACTGTATGCCTGCTCAAGGAATAAATATTGTGCCTAAACAAGAGTTACTTTCTTTTAAAGAAATGTATCGTTTAATTCGTGTGTTAACAGAATTAGGTGTAACAAAAGTGCGTTTAACTGGAGGTGAGCCTTTTGTTCGTAAAGACTTTGTCGGTTTTTTAGAAATGTTGTCTTATAACGATTTGTTAGATGCAATAAATATCACCACAAATGGAGCAATGATTTCTCAACATATTCCAACAATTGAAAAGCTGAAAAAAGTAAAAAACATCAATTTGAGTATTGATAGTTTGCAGCGAGAAAAATTCGCTAAAATTACCAGAAGAGATGTTTTTCCTGAAGTTTATAAAACATTTGAATTATTAGAGAAAAGTAGTTTAAATTTAAAATTAAACGTAGTTGTACAATCTGGTTTTAATACAGACGAAATTGTAGATTTTGTAAGATTAACAAAAGATAAAAATGTTGCTGTACGTTTCATAGAAGAAATGCCTTTCAATGGAACAGGACAACGTGATATGCAAGAAAATTGGACATTTAAAAAGATTTTAAGCGAGATAAAAACAGAATTTGACGTTCAAGAAATTAAATCTGAAAAATCATCAACTTCAAGAAATTATAAAATTGAAAATCATTTAGGTTCTGTTGGAATTATTCCTGCCTTTACAAGAACAATTTGTAACGATTGTAATCGAATTAGAATCACTTCCACAGGTACTTTTAAAAATTGTTTATTTGATGATGGTGTTTTTAATCTTCGAGATTTTATAAGAAAAGGAGCATCTAATGACGATTTAAAAGACCTTTTTTTAGGTTTGGTGAAAAATAAACCTGAAAATGGTTTTATAGCAGAGGCAAATAGAAAAGATGGTGGAGCTTCTGAAAGTATGAGTACTATTGGAGGGTAGAAAAAAGCCCATCTTAATCTTCCCAAAGGGAAGAGACACTATTGTGTTTAAAGTACTCTAAAAGTTTGTTTGTTTTTATTTAATATACTTTAAATATGATGCAAATAATTACTATATTGCATCAAAATGATTCATTATGGAAACAGTTAGAAAATCTATTACATTTACAGAAAAGCAAAACGAGTGGATTCGACTTCAAATTGAAAAAGGAGATTTTACCAATGACAGCGAATATATTAGAGATTTGGTAAGAAAAGATCAATCTGAAAATTTTAAATTATTAGAATTAAAAAACGCCATTGATATTGGTTTTAATAGTGGTGTAAGTACAAAAAAAATATCTGATTTAATGAGAGAAGTAGATAATGGGCAACTATAAATTATCTGGTGCATCCTCAAATGATGTTGTTGGTATTTATAAATTTGGGATTGTAACTTTTGGTTTATATTCAGCAAAAGAATATGTTGCATCGTTAGAACTTTTTTTAGAAGAATTATCAGAAAGACCTGAATTAGCAAGAGATGCTTCTATGTTTGCTAAAGATTTACTTTTTTACAGATATAAAGCACACGTCATTTTCTATGTTTTCGATGGAAATAATGAAATCTTAGTAATCAGAATTTTAGGGAAACGAATGGATTTTATTCAACATTTATAGATGATTTATAGCTTGGTTTGTTTTATAATTGGAGTTGTAGTTTTGTTTTTTGCAATAAAATTACACAGTAAGAAAGATAATTTATGGGACAATTCAACTACTTTAAAAGGAATTTTAGGTGGAATAATTTTAATTATTTTAGGCTTTATAACTTTATTTAAAGGTTGGAATTAATATGATTTCAGTAAAAGAAGCAAAAAACATAATTTTAAATTCAACTCAAAATTTCGGAATTGAAGAAATTCCGTTTATAAAATCTGTAGGTAGAGTTTTAAAAGAAGATATTCTAGCAGATAGAGATTTTCCTCCATTTAATAGAGTTTCTATGGATGGAATTGCAATAGATTTCCAAGAATTTAGTTCTCGACTGCGCTCGAACAGACCATTAAATTTCAAAATTGAAGGAATTCAGCCAGCAGGAAGTAAGCAAATAACTTTAAAAAATACAGAAAATTGTATTGAAGTAATGACTGGTGCAGTTTTACCAAATAATACAAATACAGTAATTCGTTACGAAGATGTGACCATCAAAAATGGAATCGCAACTATAAATATTGATAAAATTAAAGACGTCCAAAATGTTCATCAGAAGGGAAAAGATGAAAAAATTGGCGATTTATTAATCAAAAAAAACACAAAAATATCAGCAGCAGAAATTGGTGTTTTGGCAACTGTTGGAAAATCGTTTGTAAAAGTTGCAAAACAACCAAAAGTAATGATAGTTTCTACTGGTGATGAATTGGTTGGTGTTGATGAAATTCCTTTAGAACATCAAATAAGAAGAAGTAATGTTTTTACATTGGTTTCACTATTAGAAAAACTAAATATTCCTTCAGAAACGGCTCATATTACAGATGATAAACCCATTTTAAAACAAAAAATAGAAGCGTATTTACAGGAATATGACGTTTTGCTTTTTAGTGGAGCGGTCAGCAAAGGTAAATTCGATTTTTTACCCCAAGTTTTTGAGGAATTAGGAGTAGAAAAATTATTTCATAAAATTGCACAAAGACCTGGAAAACCTTTTTGGTTCGGAAGCACAGCTTCTTTAAGTATTAGTGAACAGGATGTTTATCAGAATGAAAAAGGAAATAAGAATAATAAAAAGACAATTGTGTTTGGATTTCCTGGAAACCCAATTTCTACATTTGTAAATTGTTTGGCGTATTTTTATTCTTGGTATTATAAATCAGTTGGAGTAGAAGTTGAAGAAGAAACCGCAATTTTAGCAGAAGATTTTGTTTTTAAACCGAGCTTAACTTATTTTTTACAAGTAAAATTAAGCTACAAATTCGGACATTTAGTGGCAATTCCAATTACAGGAAATGGTTCTGGAGATTTAGCTAGTTTGGTAAATGCAGATGCTTTTATTCAACTACCAAATGATAAAAATGAGTTTAAAAGTGGAGAAGTTTTTCCTGTAATTAGATATAGGTAATAAGTATATGAAAAGAATATTTTGTTTTTTATTATTAATATTATTTAGTTGTAACAATCAAAATAAAGTTTTAAAATTTGTTGTTGATTGTGATAGTATTGTATCTATTAATGGAGAAGTATTTGATATGAATCAAATTAAAGAAATTGTATATAAACATCGTTTAAAATTTAATTCAGAAGCAGAATTCAAAGTTGAAGTTTGTGAAAAGACTAAAGTTAATATTGTTGTTGAGTTAAGAAAGATAATTAAATCTTCGGCTAAAAATAACCATTATTTAAAATGAAAAATTTCACACACATAAACAAAAAAGGAAATCCAAAAATGGTAAATGTTTTTGATAAGAAAATTACCAAAAGAACTGCACTTGCAAAAGCAACCATGTTTTTAGGAAAAGAAGTGATTTCTAATTTTTCTGATAATGAATTATCAACCAAAAAAGGCCCTGTTTTTCAGACTGCAATTATTGCAGGAATTCAGGGTGTTAAAAAGACTTCAGAACTAATACCTATGTGTCATCCATTGTTAATTAATGGAGTAGATATTGATATTAAAATTATCGATTCAGAAAACATAGAAGTGCTTTGTGAAGTTACGATTACAGGGAAAACTGGTGTAGAAATGGAAGCTCTAACTGGTGCAAATATTACTTGTTTAACTATTTATGATATGTGTAAAAGCATCAGTCAAAAAATGGTGATTAAGGAAGTAAAGTTGGTAGAAAAAACTGGAGGAAAATCGGATATTAAAAATTAGAATGTCTCCTCGAGCGCAGTCGAGAGGTTATAATTAGTTCTCGGCTGCGCTTGAATAGATATTGTGAAAAAGGATAAAATTTTGAAAAAACACAAAAAACATACAAATATAGAAAGAAGAAATAATGATAATTTCGCTCCAAACGAAATCGCTATTTTAGGAACAAATTGTGGGATAATTTCAGATTTGGTTCATAAGGTTTCAGAAAAATTATCAAACTATAAATTGGCGTATTTTGATGCTTCCCACGCAAAAGATGTTCAAGAAAATAAATTGTCTGAATATACTTTTCATCATGAAGGGAATTTACAAATAACAACTTCTGGAAACGTAAATAAATTTGAACAACGTTTACAGTTTACTAAATACGATTATGTTTTTATCAATGGAAACCATTATCAAGGGGCGAAACAAATTCTAATTTTAGACGAAGCAAAAAAAGCTTCCGTATTCAAAAGATTGGAGCAATTAGACAACATTCAGTTTATTGTTAAGTTGAAAAAAGAAACGGAATTTTTCAACTTTTTAGTGGAGAAATTTCCAAACATAAAAAATAAACTTTGTTATACAATTGATGAAGTTGATAAAATCGCAAATCATATCAATAATCTCATCCAAGAGAAAATTGCTCCGATAAAAGGACTTGTTTTAGTTGGTGGGAAAAGCACCAGAATGGGTACAGATAAATCTGAATTGAATTATTTTGGAAAACCTCAAAAAGAACACGCTAAAGAATTATTAGAAAACAATAATTTTGAAACGTATTATTCTGTTCAGAATGAATCTTCTGTTTCTTCGAGCGCAGTCGAGAAGTCTCAATTTACTAACGAAATTCCAGATGTTTTTCTAAACCTTGGCCCTTTTGGAGGAATTTGTTCTGCATTTCAAAAAGACCCAAATTCAGCTTGGTTGGTTTTGGCAACAGATGTTCCTTTTGTAAATGACAAAGTTATTCAGCAATTACTAAAACATAGAAATCCGAGTAAAGTTGCTACAGCAATTAAAGGAAAAAACAAAGAGTTTGTAGAGCCTTTAATTACCATTTACGAACCAAAAGCATATGCAATTTTATTACAATATTTAGCACAAGGTTATTCTTGTCCGCGTAAAATGCTAATTAATTCTGACGTGGAAATTGTAGAAATTGATGACTCTTTTATTAGAAATGTAAACACTCCTGAAGAGTTTGAGATGGCTAAAAAGGAGATAAATGGATAATAAAAACAGGATAAAAGTTTCATTCTTTATGATTTTTATAATTGCAGTTGCTGTTTTTATATCTTCTAATAGATTTGAAGAAGAAACTATGGTTTGTGGAACACCAGATTTTATAAGTATTTGTGGAAATACTTTAGACGAAAACCAAAAAGAAGGGAGAAAATTATTCAAAATTCTTTGTGCTTCTTGTCACAAATTAGATAAAAAACTTATTGGACCAGCTTTAGGTGGAATAAAAAGAGATTCAATTTCATTTTTTAATTATATAGTTATAAAAGATACAATTACTAATAATTATCATAAGCCAAATTTTAAACAATTATCTATTCAAAACACGAACGAAATACTTTTATATTTGAATAATTAAAAAAATTATCAATATAATTTTGATAAAGAATCAACTATAAAAAACTAAAAATTCCAACACAGTTTGTCATTCCGAAGGAATCTCAACGCTTTGTTGCTCACTCATTGGTAAGACCCTTTCAGGGTGACAAACTGTATGTAGTATAAAAAAAATACTGAAACAAGTTCAGCATAATAATGAAACTAACAAAAAACGAACTTTTCAAACGTCAAATAACTTTACAAGAAATTGGAAAAATTGGGCAAGAAAAACTACAAAACGCATCTGTTTTGGTGGTTGGTTGTGGAGGTTTAGGAAGTCCAATTGCAGTGTATTTAGCATCAAGTGGTATTGGAAAATTGCATTTAGTAGATTTCGATACTGTGGATGTAACCAATCTTCACAGACAAGTTTTTTATACTTTAGAAGATGTAGATCAACCAAAAGCAGCAATTTTATCTGCATTTATTAAAAAAAGAGCACCTTTTACAGAAGTAACTTTTTCTAACAACCCAATTACAAAGTCAACTGTTTTTGAGATGATTGAAAAAGTAGACGTTATTGTAGATGGAACAGATTCCCTACCAACAAAATACTTGTTAAACGATGCTTGTGTTGTTAAAAACAAACCATTAGTTTATGGTTCTCTGTATAAATTTGATGGCTATGTGGCAACTTTTAACGTCTTGCAAAAAGACGGAAGTTATTCCGCAAATTTAAGAGATGCGTTTCCAGAAATGGCAACAGACATTCCTAATTGCGAAGAAGCTGGAACGTTAAATGCAATTGTAGGCATGATTGCAATGCAACAAGTAAATGAAGTTTTAAAATTGGTTACAAGCATTGGAAAACCATTAACAAATCAACTTCGTATATATAATACCTTGCAAAACACTGAGTTAAAAATGAAGTTAAAACCTACTTTTTTGAAAGATAAAATTGCAAAAATTTTTAAAGTGCAAACCTATATTGATGCAGCATGTGCTGGTCAGAATCCTGATTGGCAAATAGCTCCAGAAGAGTTAAAAAAACGTCTGTCATTTCGAGCGGAGTCGAGAAATCTCGAAATTATTGCAGTTTTAAACAATTTAAAACTCCCTTTTGATGTGCAACAAACAATTCATATTAATAGTTTCGATGCAGATAAAATTACGGTTGATAAAAGTAAAACCTATGTAATGGTTTGTCAGCGTGGTTTTAACAGTTACAGAGCCACTGTAAAATTAAAAAATAAATATCCAGATTTAGAAGTGTTGAATTTAACTGGAGGAATTTCGAGTTACAAATAAAATACATGAAAAACCCAGTAGAATTTTACATAAATCATAAATCCGAATTAGAAACAAAAGCCAATGCGCTTAAAAAGAAATCAGCCAATTTAAGTGTATTTAGATTTGCTTTTTTTTTAGCGACTTGTTTTTTAGTCTATTTAACTTTCGGAAAATATCCAGATGTTTTAATCATCGCTTTTTTAGGTTTTTTATTATTTAGTTTCTTAGTTGTAAAACATGTAAATCTTAAAAGAAAAAGAAATATTCTTGCAGAAAAAATTAAAATTAATACTGTTGAAGTTGAAGTTTTAAATAGCCATTTTCATCATTTGGAAACAGGTTCAGCATTTATAAATCCTACACATTTTTATAGCAATGATATCGATTTATTTGGAAATGGTTCTTTCTTTCAATATATAAATAGAACAAAAACAAAAGACGGAAAAGTAGTTTTAGCAAACTACTTAACAGAAAACAGTACAGCTACTATTTTAGAGAAACAAGAAACTTTAAAAGAACTTTCTGGCAAAATAAAATGGCGTCAACATTTTTCTGCTTTGGCAAGTTTGGTTTCTGTAAATACTACTTCAAACGTAATTGTTAGTTGGATTTCTAATTACAAAACTGTCTTTCCAAAATTTTTTAAAACACTCCAAATTATTTTTACAATTGTTTCTTTGGTGTTAATTGGGTTGGTTTCCTTTAGGCAAATTTCTTTCACTTTTATTGTTATTTGGTTTTTTATAGGACTTTTTATTACGGGCAGATTTGTGCTAAAAATAAATCATTTATATACAGAAGCAAGTAAAGCAAGAGACACATTTACGCAATATCATTATTTATTAAATGAAATTGAGAAAGAAGTATTTACTTCAAAAATATTAAAAGAGAAACAACAAATTATCAATTCAGAAAACAAAAAAGCCTCTGCTATTTTTAAAGAATTTGCCAGAATTTTAGATACTTTCGATCAGAGAAACAATGTTATTATCGCAGTTTTTGGAAATGGGTTGTTTTTGACAGAAATTTACAATGTTTGTAAAGTCGAAAAATGGATTTCAACCTACAAACACACAGTCGAAAATTGGTTTGAAGTGGTTACTTTTTTTGATGCTCAAAATTCGTTGGCAAATTTTGTATTCAATCATCCAAAATTTATTTTTCCTGAAATTACTTCAGAAAAAAAAGTGATTAGAGCTACCAATTTAGGGCATCCTTTATTGAATTCAGAAAAAAGAGTTGATAATGACTTCAACATCAATAAAGAAGAGTTTTTTATTGTTACAGGTGCAAATATGGCTGGAAAAAGTACATTTTTAAGAACGGTTTCTTTATCTATTGTGATGGCAAATTGTGGTTTGCCAGTTTGTGCAAAAAGTTTTCAATATCATCCTATAAAACTGATTACTAGTATGCGAACTTCAGATTCTTTAACAGAAGATGAATCGTATTTTTATTCAGAATTAAAGCGTTTAAAATTTATTGTTGATGAAATTGAAAATGAAGATTACTTTATCATTTTAGATGAAATTTTAAAAGGAACGAATAGTAAAGACAAGGCAGTTGGCTCTAAAAAATTCGTTGAAAAACTGTCAAAATCTAAATCTACAGGAATCATTGCAACACATGATGTAAGTTTATGTGAGTTAGAAAATGAATTTAAAGACATAAAAAATTATTTTTTCGATGCAGAAATTATTAATAATGAGTTGCATTTTGATTATACATTAAAAAACGGAATTTGTAAAAATATGAATGCTTCTTTTTTATTAAAGAAAATGGAGATTATATAAAAGAGGTCTAAAATTAATTAAACCTCTTTTTCTAAATCTCTTATCAATTAAAACTTTTTGGTTAAAGTTACTTTCCAAACTTTGTTAGAAGCTCTAGATTTTGTTACACCATAAGTTCCTGGATGTGAAGCAAAAGCCTCTATGCCACCAAAAACGTATCCAATTTCTACACTTGTTTTTGTTTCTCCAAAAACGGTATTTGTGTCTAAAATATCTGGAGATACTGATGTGCTTTGAAAATTATTAGATGGAAAGAAAATGGCTTCTGCACCATAAAAAGGTTTCGAATTGGTATTATTATTTGCAAATAAGTTTTGACTAAAAGTACTATTTGTACTTGTTAACGGATTGCTTTCTACAAATAACTTAATATGTGTTCCTGTGTTTGTAAATCCAGATAAACGCACTTCTTTACTTGTGTTTCCATCTCCAATTCCTCCTAATAAAAAAGTATGTAAAATTTTAGTAGAAGCATCATAAGCTACTATATTTGGAGCAGAGTATACATTTAAGTTTTTTTGGTTATATGCTTTGTCATAAGTATATAATTTATTGTTACTATTTGCCCAATTTGGATGCACGTAAATAGCGTCATTCCAGGCTTGTAAATCTTCACCAGGTTTAAAAACTCCAGCATAAATTGCAATACTTTCTTCTAATTCTTGATTTAAAGTATTGTAATATAAAGAAGGCGTAATTGGGCCATCTCTTCTTCTAAAAATTGAGTTATCATCAGAAGAAACTCCTTTTGGGTCACTAATATCAGAAATTGGAGCATTTACAGTAACACTTAAAGATGATGGTTCTGCAGCATTAGCAACAGAAAAAGGATACACTGCATCAACATATTTTTGACCATTAGAAAACAATGGAGCACTTTTTCCAAAATTATGACCTCCAACTAAATAAAAAGTACCATTGTTAATCTCACTTCCTCCAATATAATGCAATTCTCCTCCAGTACTAATTAGGTTTTCATTTTCAGTAAACGCAAATAGTTCTGATTCTACAACTTTAGCATATTCTTTTTTTACTAAATGAATCATAGATGGAATGTGAATTCGAGCAACTTGATTGTAAGTTGTATATCCGTTTTTAGGGTTTTCAAAATCTAGTGGACCAAAACCACCAACAATAAATAAATAGTCTTCAACTTGTTTTACCAATGCATTTGTGTTTCTAAAAACAGTAGTATATTTTGTGAGTGTCTCTAAGTTATAAGATGCGAAGTTTTCTGCTACAGCAGCTATCATTTCATTAATTGTAATACTTTCAGGTACTGCATTTGTAGATGGATTATACACATAAATACTTTCGTTAAAAGAAGTTGGAGGAAAAGATTCTTCTGCATAGTCACTATTTTTTCTCATATCATGCAAGCCACCATCGTCTGCTTTTTTATTTGTTCTTCCTG
The DNA here is from genome assembly GCF_005885675.1 of Polaribacter aestuariivivens. Taxonomy (GTDB): domain Bacteria; phylum Bacteroidota; class Bacteroidia; order Flavobacteriales; family Flavobacteriaceae; genus Polaribacter; species Polaribacter aestuariivivens. Next base: position 661,687 of record NZ_VANR01000001.1, on the reverse strand, counting down.
CAAAAAGTAACCAATTATCACCTGAAATTCCGTGAGAAAAAGATTGTAAAGCAGGTGCATTTGAGTTAGAAATAGAGTCTATAGAAATTGTATATTCTGGAATTAATATTACTTTTTCCTTTGTATTACACGAATAAAATAAGCAAAATGATATTGCTAAAATTGTAGTATTAATAAATCTTTTTTTCATAATTATTAAGTTTGGTTAGACTACCAAATAACTTAAAAATCATAGAAAATTTCTAGCGTTTTATTTTCTGTTTAGTAAAACAGGTATTTTTACTTGAAGTTAAAAAGTTACTTCCTCCATTCCAAACTTTCTATAAGTTGAAAAATATCTTCTTTAATGTAGGCAACAGCAGGTAAAATAGAATCGTAATTTGGTTTTGCATAAAAATATAAAGACCCTTTTATGAAGTTTTTTGTGCTATCTGTAACATGAAATTGTAATTGTGAAGCTGCATTTCCGGTAATTTCATACATGCTTCCAAAAACCTTTTTCTTACTGTTCACAAAATCTTTAGGAATAATTTGTTCTGCTTTTACAGCGTGTTTAAAAACTAATTTTTCAGCCTCTGTTAATAATTCTTTTATATTGTTATTTACGGGTCTGTATGTAATATCTAAGGAAGCTTTTAAATTTGGGTATTTAATTTTTAGCCAATTATTTGGCTCGTCAATTACATCAGTATTTTTTAAAACTTGAAAAGTATAAGGTCTTTCAAGAGTTATTTTTTTATATTTTTTTGCTGGATATGTTAAGCTTAAATAGGCTTTTGGTTTTGGTAAAACATCATTTTTACAAGAAATAAAAATGAATACAAAAAGGACTGAAAAAAAGTTACGCATTTCTGGTTGCTTTTACTTGTTTAATACGTTTTCTATCTAACGCTTCAATAGTAAACGTATAGTTCTTAAACTTTATTTTTTCTCCTCTTCTTGGAAATTTTCCAGAAATTTCTAATATAAAACCTGCCAAAGTTTCGCTTTCGCCTTTTTCTTCTTCAAAAATGGCTTCATCTTCATCGTCTAAAACTTTACAAAAATCTTTAATGGTAGTTTTTCCTTCAAAAATATAATTGTTTTCATCTATTTTAGAGTAGGCTAAATCTTCATCATCAAATTCATCATTAATATCACCAACGATTTCCTCTATAACATCATCTAAGGTAACTAAACCACTTGTGCCTCCATACTCATCAACAACAATGGCTAAGTGGTTTTTAATGGCTCTAAAATCACCTAACAAGTCGTCTAATTTTTTGTTTTCTGGTACAAAAAACGGTTCTCTTACCAAATTTTGCCATTCGAAAGACTTTTTATAAAGGTGTGCCAACAAATCTTTGGCGTACAAAACGCCCACAATATTGTCTATATTTTCATGATAAACAGGATTTCTAGAATACCCATTTTCTAGAATTTTTTCTAAAACTACATCATAAGGTTCCTCGTCTGAAAGTGCAAAAATATCAATTCGAGGTTTCATAATTTGTACGGTTTCTGTATTTCCAAAATTTACGATTCCTTGTAAAATTTTTTGTTCGTCTTTTGTGGTTGCTCCTTGTGAGGTTAATTCTAATGCTTGTGATAATGTTTCTACCGAAAAATTACTTCCTTTACTACCCAGCTTCTTTTCAATCCATTTTGTTAAACTAATTAATGGCATTGTAAATGGGGTTAAAATAAAATTTATAACATGAATAAATTTAGACATTGCTTTAGAGAAACGTAATGCGTTTCTAGAAGCATATACTTTTGGTAAAACCTCACCAAATAATAAAATTAAGAAGGTTACTAAAATTATTTCTATGAAAAAACGAACAGATACTTCAAAAAAACCTAAGTTTAATGAATAGTTGAAGTTTCCAAAGAGTGTATCTGCTAAAGATGCAAATAGTAATACAATTAAAATATTTATAAAATTATTTGTAATTAATATGGTTGCTAATAATTTTCTGGGTCTTTCTAATAAAGTAACAACAATATTTTGTTCTTTTCCGTTTTTAGAAAGTTCATTAAGATCTGTTTGAGATAGCGAGAAAAAAGCAACTTCTGTACCAGAAACAAGTGCAGAACTTAAAAGCAATAAAAGAAGTGCAATTCCATTTAAAGAAATAATGAAATCAATAGAAGCTAAAACGTAAAATAATAATTGGGGATCTGGATCCAATTTTAATTTTTTTTAATGTTAAAAAGGTAAATCGTCATTTTCTTCTGGAGCAATTGATTTTGTTTCAGAAGGTTTTGCTACGTTTTGTTGAGGTGGATAATTGTTACTTTCAGAATTCTTTTTTGTAGTTAACATTGTCATTTCAGTAACCTGTACTTCTGTAGAATAGCGTTTTACGCCATCTTGTTCCCACTGTCTGTTTTTTAATTTCCCCTCTACATATACTTTATCACCTTTAGATAAATATTTTTCACAAACTTTAGCCAAACCATTTCTTACAACAATATTGTGCCAATCTGTATTGGTTACTTTTTCTCCAGTTTGTTTACTGGTATAACTTTCTGAAGTTGCAATTGGGAAACGTCCCACACAATTTTGATCATCAAAATAATGCATTTTCACGTCATCACCCAAATTTCCAATCAAAATTACTTTGTTAATTGTACCTGCCATAGCTTAATATTTTGTCAGGTCGAGCGCAGTCGAGACCTAAATTCAACCTCTCGACTGCGCTCGAGGTGACAAACTTAAAAGTTTGTAAAATTATAATCAAATGTACTAAAATATCATTAATTTTTAGGTTGAAATTCTTCCAAAAAGTTGGCAACTAAAACTGGAACTGGAAATTGTTTAATTTTATTCCAAGAAATAGTTGCCTTTTTAAGTGATTTTGTTTCAACAATCCAAAAACTAGTATACAAATGTTGATGAGATAGTTTATGTATAATTTCTTTTTTATTGTAAAGTGAAATTGTTGTTTCGTTAGGAAATAAATCAATAAATTTTTCTGAATTAACTATTTCTTTTTGATTGATGCTTTTGTCACTCTCAATTAGCGGAAATTGGTATAAACCTTGCCAAATTCCTTTCCCTTTTCTTTCAGATAAAATGGTTTTCTGGTCTTCTGTTTTAATAACCAAATAATTAAAATATCGTTTACGAACTTTTATTTTTTTTTCTTTTACAGGCAGTTCTTTAACAAGATTTTTTTCAAAAGCAACACAGCTATCATTAAAAGGACACGATTCACACAAAGGATTTTGAGGTTTGCATTGTGTTGCACCAAAATCCATTATTGCTTGGTTGTAAGTTCCTGGTTGTTTTTTGTCAATTAAAGATTGTGCTAAGGTTTTAAATTCCTTAATTCCTTCAGTTGAGTTAATTGCTGTGTAAATTCCAAAATACCGAGAAAGTACTCTATAAACATTTCCATCTACAACTGCAGTAGGTTCATTAAAACAAATAGAAGCAATTGCAGAAGCTGTATAATCACCAACACCTTTTAGTTTTATAATTTCTTTATAGGTTGATGGGAAAACACCATTAAGTTCATTTACAATGTATTTTGCGCTATAATGAAGGTTTCTTGCACGAGAATAATACCCCAAACCTTGCCACATTTTTAAAACGGTACTTTCGTCTGCTTTTGCGAGGTCAAAAACTGTCGGAAAAGTGGTTGTAAATTTTAAATAATAAGACAAACCTTGGGCAACTCTTGTTTGTTGAAGCATAATTTCGCTCAACCAAATAAAATATGGGTTTTGGGTTTCACGCCAAGGAAGTGTACGTTTGTTTTTTAAATACCAGTATATTAGTTTGTTATAAAATTTCATCATAAAAAAATAGAATTACAAAACTACATTTTAAAATTCACATAAATTTAAGTCTTAATCTTTTTGGAATTGATTAATTGTCATATATTTGCATCCGCATTTTTGAAAGTAAATTAATAAAAATATAGTAAAAATAGAATCATGACGAAAGCAGATATCGTATCAAAAATTTCAGATAAATCAGGAATCGAAAAAACAGATGTTTTAGCAACTGTTGAAGCATTTATGACTGAAGTTAAAGATGCATTAGAAAATGGCGATAACGTTTATTTAAGAGGTTTTGGTAGTTTCATTATCAAAACAAGAGCAGAAAAAACTGGTAGAAATATTTCTAAAAATACAACTATTAAGATTCCAGCTCATAATATTCCAGCTTTTAAACCAGCAAAAACTTTTACAGAAGGTGTAAAAAGTAAAGTAGCTGTTAAGTAACAATACATTAATCAAAACCTTTTAGGTTTTTAAAACAACAAGCATTATGCCAAGTGGTAAAAAAAGAAAGAGAGCAAAAATCTCTACACACAAAAGAAAGAAAAGAGCTAGAGCAAATAGACACAAGAAAAAGTAAGCATTCGCTTACTTTTTCGTTTATTGTTTAGCGAAAAGAAAAACCAATCACAAAAGTTCATTGACATTTGAAGGTTTGCAAGCAGTGTAAGGCTGTAAATCTTCTCACGGTATTACAAAATACCTGATCAAAATTAATCCATCTGCACAATTAAGTGCAGTGTTAAAACCATTTTCAGTATGAAAACAGAATTAATAATTCGTTCAAATTCATCTGATATTGATTTTGCCTTATTAAGAGATGGAAAACTTATTGAATTAAATAATGAAACAACTGGTAATAAATTTTCTGTTGGCGATATTTTTTTAGCCAAAATAGGAAAAGTGTTAACAGGTTTAAACGCAGCATTCGTAAATGTAGGTTACCCAAAAGATGGGTTTTTACATTACCATGATTTGGGTGCGCAAGTAAATTCATTAAATACATTCATTAAGAAAGTAAGCACAGGTAAGTATAAAGAGTTCACTTTAAAAAACTTCCGATTTGAGGAAGACATTAACAAAGACGGTAGTATTAACAAAGTATTAAAAACAGGACAAAACCTGTTGGTACAAATTGTAAAAGAACCAATTTCTACAAAAGGGCCAAGATTAAGTTCCGAACTTTCTATAGCTGGTAGATTTTTAGTTTTAGTTCCTTTTTCAAACAGAGTTTCTGTTTCACAAAAAATAGAAGACCCAAAAGAAAAAGAACGCTTAAAAAGATTAGCAAAAAGCATTAAACCTAAGGGTTTTGGTGTAATTCTAAGAACTGTTGCCGAAGGCAAAAAAGTAGCAGAGTTAGATAAAGATTTGCAAAACTCATTAGAACGTTGGAAAACAATGTGCAAACGAATTGCAAACACAAACACTCCAACAAAAATATTGAGTGAATTAAACAGAGCATCTTCAATTTTAAGAGATGTTATGAACGATTCTTTTACAAATATTGTAACAAATGATGAAACACTGAAAGTAGAAATTAAAGAGTATTTACAAGAAATTTATCCTGAAAAGGAAAACATTGTAAAACTACACAGATCTGAAACTCCGATTTTTGAAAAATACGGAATAGAAAGACAAATTAAAACATCGTTTGGAAAAACTGTTTCCATGAGCAAAGGTGCCTATTTAGTTATAGAGCATACAGAAGCCTTACATGTTATTGATGTTAATAGCGGAAACCGTTCTAATAAAGCAGGTTCTCAAGAAGACACTGCATTAGAAGTAAATTTAATTTCAGCTACTGAAATAGCTCGCCAATTGCAATTGCGTGATATGGGAGGTATTATTGTTGTTGATTTTATTGATATGCACAAGGCTGAAAACAGAAATAAATTGTATCAGCATTTGAAAGAACAGATGGCTTTGGATAGAACAAAGCATAAAATATTACCTCCAAGTAAATTTGGTTTGGTACAAATTACAAGACAAAGGGTAAGACCAGAGTTAAGTATAAAAACTACCGAAACCAATCCAAATAAAAATGGAGAAGTAGAAGCGCCAATTGTCTTATTAGACAAAATTGAAGCAGATTTAGAAAAATTTATTTCTAATCCAAAAAATAAAAAGATACAATTACACTTGCATCCTTTTATAGCTGCTTATTTATTAAAAGGCGTAAATTCTATACGTTTTAAATGGTATTTAAAATACAAAAAGTGGATTACTATTATACCTAGAGATGCTTACACATACTTACATTATACTTTTAAATCTGTAAAAGAGTAAATTTATAAATGTAAAAGGCAATAATTTTTTATCAAAAAAAACCCGAAACTATAAAGTTTCGGGTTTTTTATTTTATCATTTTTAATGATACAGTATTATTGCTGTTCTTTAATCAAATACATATACACTGGAAAGTGGTCTGAGTAACCACCAGTATAAGCTCCATTAGAAAAACTTCTGAAAGGGTATCCTTTGTATTTTCCTTTTTTCTGACTTAAAAAACGCTTGTTAAAAATATTTGCTTGAAACATTTTATAAGTAGAAAAATCTTTTTTGCCTTTATCCAGTAAAGGTGATGAGATTAAAATCATGTCAAAAAGATTTAAATTATCTCTGTATGCTAAGGTGTTAAATCCTCTTCTGTGTAAATCTTCATACGGATTGTATATATCGTTTTTTTCAACATCTCTTTTTCTACTTTTCGTTTTTAAAACTTCTTTAAAACTAGAGTTTATAGGATCATCGTTAAAATCGCCCATTATTAAAATTTTTGCATTCGGTTCTTTATCTCTTATTTGAGCAATTATTTTAGTGTTTTGAAAAGCTGCTTTTTCTCTCAAAGGTCTACTTTTAGCTTCTCCACCACTTCTAGAAGGCCAGTGATTTACAATTAAATGAATCAACTCATCATCTAAATAACCAGAAACTAACAATTGATCTCTTGTGTATACTTTTCTGTTTTCTCTATAAATATTTGGGTTAAAAGCCTCATGATATACTGGTTTAAAATATCTTTTTTGATATAATAGGGCAACATCTATTCCTCTTTTATCAGGCGAATCATAATGTATAATACCATAATGTTTACTAGCCAAATGTTTCGATTTTACCAAATCTTCTAAAACACTTAAATTTTCAACTTCAGAAACTCCAATAATTGCAGGACTTGTATTTGCTTTGTCTAAACCAATTTGAGCAATAGTACTTCCTAGTTTATCAATCTTGTCCCAATATACTTTGGATCTGTTTGATTTTAACTCCATCATTGGACTTGCTTCGTCATTAATAGAAGTGTCATTTATGGTGTCAAAAAGATTTTCTAAATTGTAAAAAGCAATCGTTCTAATATTATATTTCTTACCTTTTTTTTGAGAAAAAGTAGTTGAAACACTTAAAAAAAGTGCTAAGAAAATAATTATTTTTTTATTCATTACGTTTCGTATTTTTTGCAAACATATAAAACAAAATTTAGGCCAAAGATTATATAATGTTATTTTAACATTAGTATTTGTTAAAAATTGTTAATTTTGCGCACATTTTAATGTAAAAATAAATAAATTCAAACAAACTTTTATGAGAAAAATTTTTCTATCAATGTTTTTGCTTTTATGCTGTACAGCATTTATAAAAGCTCAGAATGTTGTGAAGGGAATTGTTGTAGATAGCAATTCTGAAAACCCTCTACAAGGTGTCTTGGTAAATGTAAAAAATACAACCGTTAACAAAGTTACAAATGTAAATGGAGTATTTAATATTACAGGTGTTACGAATGGCAAATATATTGTAGAGCTTAAATTAGCAGGTTACGAAACACAAAACTTTCCTGTAGAACTTTCTGGTAACGTTGTAGATTTAGGTACAATTTTGTTTTTTAGAGACATTACAGAAGATCAAGACTTAAGTTTAATTACCATTACAGATGACGAATTAAATGATGATGCTAGTGCAGCAGATAATATTTCTGGATTGCTACAAGCAACACAAGATGTTTTTTTAAGATCAGCAGCTTTTGAATTTAGTTCTTCATTTTTTAGAATTAAAGGGTTAGATTCTGGAAATGGAAAAGTGCTTATTAATGGTGTAGAGATGAATAAAATTTACGACGGAAGAGCACAATGGAGTAATTGGGGTGGTTTAAATGATGTACTAAGAAACCAAGAATTTAGCAATGGATTATCTCCATCTGCTTTTACTTTTGGAGGTGTTTTAGGTTCTACAAACATCAATACTAGAGCATCACAACAAAGACCAGGAACAAGAATTTCATACTCTTCATCAAACAGAAGTTACGAACACAGATTAATGGCAACCTATTCTTCAGGAATTTTAGAAGACGGTTGGTCCATGACCTTTTCTGGAAGTAGAAGAGCAGGAAATGAAGGTTTTAACGAAGGTACAACCTATAATGCTTATTCTCTTTTTGCTGCTGTTGAAAAGAAAATTAATGAAAATCATAGTATTGGTTTCACTTCTATTTTTACACCAAACAGAAGAGGTAAATCTTCACCAAATACTCAAGAGGTTTTTGATTTAAAAGGAATTGAATACAATGAATATTGGGGATATTTAAATGGAAGAAAAGTAAACTCCAGAATTAAAGAGGTAGAAGAGCCTATATTAATGTTAAATCACTATTGGGATTTATCAGAAAACTCAAGTTTACAAACAAACGTAGCATATCAATTTGGTAAAATAGGAAATAGTCGTTTAGATTTTAATGGAGGAGCAAACCCAAGTCCAACTTATTACCAATACTTACCAAGCTTTTTTGTTAGAAATGATGATTTAGCAGGTGCATACACTGCAAGAGAGAATTTTCAAAATGACGGACAAGTAGATTGGGAAAGAATTTTTGATGCAAACATTACCAACGCAAATGGAGGTTTAAATAATGCCTACGTTTTGTATGAAGATAGAAATGACGACAAACAATTAACTGTAAATACTATCTTTAATTCAAGCATTAATAATAACATTACTTTAAATGGTAAATTAGAATATAAACGTTTACGTTCTCATAACTTTGCAGAAGTAGTAGATTTATTAGGAGGCAATGGGTATTTAGACATTAACCCTTTTGCAGATACAGAAAGTAAAATGCAAAACAACTTATTAAATCCAAATAGAGTTGTTGGAGAAGGAGATATGTTTAGGTATAATTATAATTTAAACTCCGATTTTATAAATGCATTTGCACAAGCTCAATTTAAATATAAAAAGGTAGATTTTTATACAAGCTTTAGTTTATCAAACACTACTCATCAAAGAGAAGGTTTATATCAAAATGGTAGATTTCAAAATAATTCTTTAGGAAAATCTAAAAAATTAGATTTCACTAATTTTGGTGTAAAAGCTGGTGCAACTTATAAAATTACAGGTCGTCATTTAATAGATGCAAATGTTGCATATTTAACAAATGCACCTACTATTAGAAATAGCTTTTCAAACTCAAGAGAAAATAACTCAACTGTAGATAATTTACAGAGTGAAAAAGTATTTTCATCAGATTTTAGCTACATTGTAAGAAGTCCAATAATTACCTCTAGATTAACTGCTTATTATACCAATGTTCAAGATGCAACAGAAATATCTTTCTACTTTGCAGATGGTGTTGGTGGAGATAATACTGCCTTTGTACAAGAAGTGCTGTCTAATATAGAAAGAAGGCACATAGGAATAGAGTTTGGTATAGAAGCACAAGTTACACCAACTATTAAATTAAAAGGAGCTGCCTCTGTTGGCCAATTTACATATGGCAACAATCCAGATTTATATTTAACTTCTGATGTTGCAGATAATGGTGGTTTTGATAGTGATTTTAGATCTAAAGACTATGTGTCACAACTAGAAAATTATAAGTTAGCTTCAGGACCACAAAATGCATATTCTGTAGGTTTTGAATACAGAGACCCAGATTATTGGTGGATTGGAGCAACAACAAACTTTTTCTCAAATATCTATGTAGATGTCGCTCCATTAAACCGTTCTGCTAATTTTTATGAAGACTCAGACGGTTTGCCATTTGCAGATTATGACCCAGAATTGGCTAGAGAACTATTGCAACAAGAAAAATTTGACGATTATATGTCCGTGAATTTAATAGGTGGTAAATCATGGAAAATAGACGAATATTATATTAGCCTTTTTGCTACAGTAAATAACTTACTAGGTGAAGAATATAAAACTGGAGGTTTTGAGCAAGGTAGAAACGCTAATTACAGACAATTAAGAGACGATAAATCTCTAGAGACGCCAGTTTTTGGCAATAAATACTGGTATGGTAGAGGTACTACATACTTTTTAAACGTAAATATATCATTCTAAAAAAAAGAAATTAAAATGAAAACAAATAAAATAATCATCTTAGTACTAGCTTTTATAACTAGTATTTCTTTTACCTCTTGTGTAGAAGATGGAGACTTTACTGTACCACAAAATTTAGGTGCTGAGGAAAGTGCAGCTGTAACAAAAATAAAAGAAGCAGTATCAGCAGGAACTTTACAAGAAATTTCAATTTCAAACTTAAAAGGTTTATTCGTTAGAAATCAAGCAACAGAAATTACATCAGATTTAGTTGTAAAAGGCTACGTAACTTCGTCAGATAATTCTGGTAATTTTTACAAAGAGCTTTTTATTCAAGACGCTCCAAGTAACCCAACTGCAGCTATTAAATTAGCAATTGAGTTAACAGATTCTTATAATAAATACAACTTAGGAAGAGAAGTGTATGTAAACTTAAAAGGTTTATTTATTGGCGAAACAAGGTCTGGAGATGGTGTAATTACTATAGGAGGTTCTAAAAATGACGATAATGAAGTTGAAAACATGTCATTAAACCAAGTAGATGAATTGGTATTAAGAAACGGAAATACCGAAGAATTAGTTGGTTTAGATATTACTTTTTCAGAAATTAACGACAGTCATATTGGTTTATTTGTAAAAGTGAACAACGCTCAGTTTCCAAATAGTTTAGCTGGAAAAACTTATGTAGATCCAGATGATAGATTTGACACTCAAAGAATGTTGGAAGCTTGCGATGGTTTTGGATATACTAACTTTATATTAGAAACAAGTGCTTTTGCAAGTTTTAAATTCGCAGTATTACCTTCAGGTGGAGGAAGTATTTCAGCAGTTGTATCTAAAACTTTTAATGGAAGTGATTTAGTATTGGCTTTAAATGACTTTAAAGATGTTATGATGGAAGGCCCTAAATGTACTCCATTAAACATTGCAGACTTTACAGTTTTAGTTGAAGAAAACTTTGATGCAGGAACTGATAACACAAACTTAAATTTTCCAGGTTGGACCAATGTTGCAACTGAAGGAAGTGAACTTTGGACAGAGCAATTATTTAGCGGAAATGGATATGCAGAATTTAGTGGTTTTAGAACAGGTGATGCTGTAAATGTAGGTTGGTTAATTTCTCCAGCTGTAGATATGAGCGCTAGTAGTAACGTATTTTTAAGCTTCAAATCAGCACAACACCATTTAGATTCAGCAGACAATACTTTAGAAGTTTTTGTTTCTACAGACTTTAATGGGTCAAATGCTGCAACTGCAACTTGGCAACCAGTGAGTGCTAACTTAGCAAATATGAGCGATTCATGGTATGCATTTAAAGATGCTGGTTTGGTAGATTTATCTTCTTACTCAGGTACTTTATATGTAGGTTATAAATACACTGGTTCTGGAACAGATACAGACTTAGATGGTGCTTATATGATTGACGATTTTAAAATATTAGGGAAATAATAACTAAAAATATCTCATAAAAAAAACCAGTAAAGGAAACTTTACTGGTTTTTTTATTCCTTAAAATTGGTGCAATTACAATGTGTAAATTTTATTTTTAATAGCATAAGTTACCAAACCAACTCTGTTTTTAACGTTTAGTTTAGTAAATAAAACATCTCTATAACCATCAATTGTTTTTGGGCTAAGGCACATTTTTTCTGCAATTTCTTTATACGTTAATTCTGTACAAGCTAACTTCATAAATGTTATTTCTCTTTCTTTAAAAGTAATTGAATGATCGTTTTTTCCAGAAATAGAGTTCATTAATAAATTAGTTACATTTTTCGTGTGAAAAAAACCATTTTCAACAATTTCATTTAAGGCATGTTCCAATTCTGTTTTTTCGGTATCTTTTAATAAATAACCAATAGCGCCAGCTTTAAGCATTTTAATAATTGTAGCATCTTCATCTTCTACAGACAAAGCCATTACATTTACGTAACTATAGTTTTTTTCAATCCACTCAGTAGTTTCTATACCATTCATTATAGGCATATTAATGTCCATAAGAACAACATCAGGAATATTTTGTGGAGAAGCATTAAATTTATCAACCAATTCTTGTCCGTTTTTACAGGTATAAAGTACTTTAAATTTATTAAAAGTATTTACCATACCAGCAATTGCTTGCGAAAGTAACGTGTGATCATCTACAATTACTACAGAGTTTTTAATCATAATTTATATTCTATTAAAAGGGTTGTTCCTTTATTTATTTCAGATGATAATTTAGCTGTTGCTCCAATTAACTTTGCCCTATTCACAATATTTAAAAGGCCAATTCCTTTTGGTGAATCTTCAGAGGAAGAAAAACCAATACCATTGTCTGAAGCAGAAATAATCATTAGTTCTTCTTTAAAATTTAAAACAACAGTTAGTTCAGATGCTTTTGAATGTTTAATTGTGTTTGAAAAAAATTCTTGTAAAATTCGAAACATTATAATACTAGCTTTCTTATCAATAGCAACTTCTTTACCTTTAACAACTAATGTTGATTTGATGAAGTTTAATCGATTAAAACGATTAATTTCTAACTGAATAGCCTCTTTTAATTGTATGTTTTTAATTGCTTCAGGGTTAATTAGTTTAGATAAAGCACGTACTTCATTTAAACTTTTAGTAATGGTGTCAGAAACTTCTTTAATATTTTCGGTAGAGGTGTTTTGTAATTGTATTTTAGCTAAAGTTAGCAATTGCCCAATATTATCATGCAATTCCCAACTGATATTTCTCAGAGTTTCTTCTCTAATTTCTATTTGAGTTTCAGCAATTTCACGTTCAAAGCGTTTTTTGTTATTTTCTTGTTCTTGTAATAATACATTTTTTCTTTTTTGAAAAAAACTGAATAACAATACAATAAGTACAACAAACAATATAATTACAATTGTTGTTATATATAGAACTATTTGACTTTCTTCTGACTCCATAAGGCTCCGAATATAAAACAACTATGCATAATAATGGTTAAGCAGTAAGCGATTTTAAATAAATTAATTTTTAGTTCGTAACTAAGGTTTTTTAAAGAGTTTATAATTGCTGTGAATGGAATAAAACCTACATAATACAACAGTAAACCAAAGGCAATCCAAAATGAAAGTATTTTCTTGTAATTTAAAATTTTATTAGACGCTAAAAACTCTTTGTAATACAAAAACAAAGCAATTACTATTAAAACAGCTCCAAAATTAGAGGATATTGCATTGTACTCTAAAAAATAAATACCTGAAAAATAGTAATATAAATTCGCTATAACATTTACAATATTAAAGATTATAAAAAGCTTAAGAATAATTTTCTTAGATTTTTCCGACTCTAAAAGATCTCTAAAAAAAAGTAGTAATAAATTAAATTCAAAAAAAATAAGAATGTGGTATACTAATAAGTTACCATTTTCATAAGGAATGTAACTAGCAATAATTTCAAAAAAAAATACACAAAATAAGTACCCAGCAAAATACCTCAAGTTTATTTCATAATAATTTTTAAAATAAACAATTATGTATATCAATGCAGATATAAATGAGGAAATGTAAGCAATATTTAGTAACATACTACATTGGAGGAGTTGGCTTTAGCTTATTTGCACCTGAACTCTCTAAATCATCTCCACTTGAATCTTGTAAAAATGAGAAAAAAGATGCTCTCATAACCTGTTTTGTTTCTTCACTACTGTATTTATTTAAAAATTCAGTAAATTTAATTGGTGTTTTCGTTTTAGAATACAAAGGTTCAAAAGCAACGCTTTTATTACCTTCTATTTCTGCAGTAGGCATAAATATCAACGTATATCTTCCACTTAAAGATTTATCTTTATAATTTTTTGGATAAGCTGCAGAAAAAATACGAATTCCCGTTAATGTAATTTCTTTATCTTTAGATATCTTTTCTAAATAAGCAATGTATTGTTTTAGTTGATTAATCTCGTAATAGTGAGAAACACTTTCAATAGTATCATTTTTATTTGCAGTAAAATCACCTCTATATTTATCTAAAACTTTCTTTTGTCCAACATCATATTGATGAAACATGGCAGCCATTTCTTTATAAGTAATTGCATTTGAAGGTCTAGTATTATTTACAGCATGATCTTCATGATTACATATTTCATTGCAGCTATTTAATAGTATTAATAATAAAAGTACAATTGAAGTTCTAAAAATATTTTTCATAAAATATAAAGGTTAGTTAATAAGTTACAAAGTACAAATTTTAAATAAAGCGAAATAAATAAAACAGGATATTTAATACAATTAATTGTTTTTCAATATTTTAAAAATTAAATAAAAGTTTATTGATAAAAGAAAAGGGTGTTTTTCCTGTAAAAATTAAAAGATTTATCCTTTATGTTTCTTAAAAAAATAAAATCACTTTTGTAGAGTAAAAAATCTTTAAAAAGAGTTTTTATTATTTAGGGAAAATTGCTTAAAACACCTCGATTTTATTTGAGGTGTTTTTTATTTTTATTTAGTTTACAGGAAATACACTCTTTAAAGTGTCAGTTTTTCTATTTTTTTTTCAGTGAATCTCCTCTAACTTAGTTTGTTATTATTTCGCAATTTTGGCTTTGTTATTTCGAAGTACAAAAGACGAAAACCGAAAAGCCAATTTTAAATAGAGTAGGTGTTGTAAAAAGTAAGTTATGAAAAGTAAAGTAAATTTTGAATGGAAATCAAATGATGGATGTAAGTTTAGAATTATTGGAACAATCGATTATTCAGTAGGTTTTAGTGGAGTAAGTATTAATGATTTTACAGGAAGTGTAGAAGTTTCTGGTGGTGGAGATTGTGGTAATAGAAAATACACTTTTGGTTTGGCGAATTTTAATGATGAAACAAAGAATGGTCAAGAAATTCTAGTAAATGTTAATCATAATTTTCGAAAAAGAAAAAGAAAATTCATTTTCGAAAAAGGAAAAATCAATATTCCGGAAAAACTAACTTCAAAAGATTTTTTGAAAACTTTTAATAAAGAAATGTCTTTTTTAAATAAATACGAATCAAAAAGCTTTTTAAAAGAAAAAGGAACAGTAAATATTTACTGTTAAAACTCAACACCTCGATTTTATTTGAGGTGTTTTTTTTATTTTTACAATATGAAAAAAATAGAACATATTGGTATTGCAGTAAAAGATTTGGAGGTTTCCAATACATTATTTGCAGCTCTTTTAGGTAAACCACATTATAAAATTGAAGAAGTTGCATCCGAAAATGTAAAAACTTCTTTTTTTGAATCTGGACCAAATAAAATAGAGTTACTTCAAGCAACAAGTTCAGAGAGTGCAATTGCTAAATTTATTGATAAAAAAGGAGAAGGAATTCACCACATTGCATTTGCTGTTTCTGATATTAAGGCTGAAATAAAAAGACTTCAAAACGAAGGTTTTATTGTTTTAAATGAAGTTCCCAAAAAAGGTGCAGATAACAAATTAGTTGCTTTTTTACATCCAAAATCTACAAACGGTGTTTTAATTGAGTTATGCCAAGAAATAGATTAGTTAAAATACTGCTAACGAATACTGTCAACTGCTCACTAATTATTATCTTGCGACTTAAAAATTAGTAAAAATGTCATCAAAATTTGATTCATATCAAAAAAGACGCTTAGTATCTTCTTACATATCAGTTGTAATAAGTATTGCTTTGGTGCTTTTTATGGTAGGCGTTTTAGGGTTGGTTCTATTAAAATCTACTCTAGTTGCTAATCGTGTAAAAGAAAAAGTAGCCATTACATTATTTTTAAAAGACAATGTAAGTAGTAAACAAATTAATAGCTTCAAAGCCTCTTTGCAAGAAGAAGCTTTTACAAAAAGAATAATTTATACATCCAAAGCACAAGCTGCGAAGCAATATAGTAAAGAAATTGGTGAAGATTTTATGAAATTTGTTGGTGAAAATCCTTTAAAAAACGGAATTGATATTTATTTAAAAGCGGAATTTATTACACCAGAAAAAATGCAAGAATTAGAAACAAAGTTTTTAAAAAATGCATTTGTAGCTGATGTTTCTTATGATAAATTATTAATTAGTTTGCTTACAAAAAACATTAAAAGATTTAGTTTTTGGTTGTTGGTTTTAAGTGGTTTTTTTGGTTTAGTTGCAATTATTTTAATTAACAGTTCTATAAGATTATCTATTTACTCAAAAAGATTTAATATAAAAACCATGCAAATGGTAGGTGCAACAAAAAGCTTTATAAGAAAACCATTTATTTGGCGAAGTATAAAATTAGGTTTTATTGGGGCATTATTAGCGTTAGCTGGTTTGGCTGTAATTATTTATTATGCAGATAAATTTGCACCAAGTTTGGGTTTATTAAAAGATTATGTATCATTAGCATATTTAGTTAGTGGTGTTTTATTAGCTTCATTTTTAATTACTTGGTTAAGTACATTTTTTGCAACACAACGTTTTTTAAACTTACAAACAGACGAACTTTATTATTAATAATATGGAAAACAAACAAACGCAACAACCAGAATTTTTATTCGGAAAGAAAAACTACATCATCATGGTGGTTGGAATTATCTTCATTGCTTTAGGTTTTATATTTATGGCAGGTGGTGGAAGCGACAATCCAGAAGTTTTTAATGAAGAAATTTACAACTGGCAACGAATTCGTTTGGCACCAACTTTAGTTATTATTGGTTTAGGAATTGAAATTTATGCAATTTTAGCAAATCCTAAAAAATAATTCTATGGATATTTTAGAAGCTATTATTCTTGGAATTATACAAGGATTAACAGAGTTTTTACCAGTTTCTTCTAGTGGACATTTAGAGTTGGTAAAAGCCATTTTAGGTGACACTTCTGTACCAGAAGAAAGCTTAACATTTACTGTTGTTTTACATTTTGCAACTGCATTGAGCACGATTGTAATTTTTAGACAAGAAATTCTAGAAATTATTAAAGGACTGTTTCAGTTCAAATGGAATGACGAGTTTAAATTTTCACTAAAAATTATCATTTCAATGATTCCTGCAGTAGTTGTAGGTTTACTTTTTGAAGAAGAATTAGAATCGTTTTTCGGAGGAAAAATATTGTTAGTTGGTTGCATGTTAATTTTAACAGCATTATTACTTTTATTAGCAGATAAAGCAAAAGAAACCAATAAAAAAGTTTCTTTTTGGAACTCTGTAATTATTGGAATTTCTCAGGCAATAGCAATGTTACCAGGAATTTCAAGATCTGGAGCAACCATTTCTACATCCGTTTTATTAGGTATTGATAGAACAAGAGCTGCACGTTTTTCATTTTTAATGGTAGTTCCATTAATATTTGGTAAAATTGGTAAAGATGTTGTAAGTGGTGATTTGAGTTTTCAGTCTTCAGAAATGATTGCCATTTCAGCAGGATTTTTTGCAGCTTTTTTAGCAGGTTTAATAGCTTGTAAATGGATGATTTCATTAGTAAAGAAGAGCAAACTTTCTTATTTTTCAATTTATTGTGCCATTGTAGGTAGTATTGCTATTGGTTATGCGCTTCTGAATTAACGCTGATTTTTTACAAAAATGACAGAAGAAGATTTCAAAAATGGTCAAGTTTTATTGATTGATAAACCACTAACTTGGACTTCTTTTCAAGTAGTAAATAAATTACGTTGGGAAATTAAACAACGCTTTAAACTCAAAAAAATTAAAGTAGGTCATGCAGGTACTTTAGATCCTTTAGCAACTGGGTTATTAATTATTTGTACTGGAAAACAAACCAAACAAATTGATACGTATCAAGGTCAAATTAAAGAATATACAGGTACTTTTACTGTAGGTGCAACCACACCAAGTTACGATTTAGAAACAGCAATAAACGAAACGTTTCCAACAGAACATATTTCTAAAGAGTTATTAGAAGAAACAACAAAACAGTTTATTGGCGAAATCCAGCAAAAACCACCTATTTTTTCTGCCATTAAAAAAGACGGAAAACGTTTGTACGAATTAGCAAGAAAAGGAGAAACTACCGAAATTAAAGCAAGAACTGTATCTGTCTTAGAATTTGAAATCACTAATATTAACTTACCAAAAGTAGATTTTAGAATTGTTTGCAGCAAAGGAACTTATATTAGATCTTTAGCATTCGACTTTGGAAAAGCCTTAAATTCTGGCGCTCATTTATCAGTATTAAGAAGAACAAAAATTGGAAATTTTTCTGTGGAAAATGCTCTTTCTGTAGAAGAATTTATTCAAAGTTTAAAAAATTAACCTCTTTTTTAGACCTTTATCTTAAATATTGGTTTTTGTAATAACAAAGCTATTTTTTAACCAAAACTACATTAGCAAACTTGTTATACAGTTCAAATAAAAATTATTTGCGTTAATTACTGCCTTCCTTTTCCTTTAGTTTTGTAACTCAATCAAAATTAACATTATGAAAAATACGAAAATGAAATCAATAAAATTATTTGTAACAGCATTAACAGTATCAAGTTTTATGTTAGTTTCTTGTGACAATGGAAATAAAAAAACAACAGAAAATGTAGATGAAACAACAGAAAAAGTTGCTTCTAAAATGGAAGACAACGAAAAACCTACAGATGAAATTAAAACACGTACCTACAAAATGAAAGATGGTAAAATAATTGTTTACAATTTAGACTCTAAAGGTATTGTTGGTTTTGATGATTGGAATGATTATACTGTAGTAAATTACGAGTTGGCAGAAATAAGAAATTCACAAGAAGCAACAATTTCTCAGCGTATCAAAAACATGAATTACAGAATTGCCAATTTAGGAAACTCAATTCCAGCTTGGTTAAAAACAGAAGAAGTAATGGAAGATGTTGCAGATATTCAGAAAGAATATAAAGAATTAATTGAAGATGCAGATGCTTCTGAAGATGAAGTAAAAGAAAATCTAGAAGAACTCTCTGAGCAGTTTGACGATTTAAGAGAAGAATTAAACGAAACTGTAAAAAAATATACAGAAATTCATGCAGATGCAATTGAAGAATTTAATGAAGAAATTAAAAAAGGAAAAATTGAAGCTGCTATAGAAGAGTATAATGAAGAAATTAAAAAATTAGACAAGATGATAGAAAAAGAGTAACAATTTATTTTTTCTATTTACATATTTTAAGAGAAGACAGGTTTTTTTGACCTGTCTTTTTTAATATAAAATAATATAGTTAAAAGAGTTAAAAATCGGTTTAATTGAGATAATTAAAAATTTGAAACTAATTTAAATTTGTACTAGAATTTAATCAAAAAACAAAAATGATGAAAACTCTCAAAAAAATTACACTATCATTAGCAATTTCAGGTTTACTATTTACTTCATGTGATAAAAACTCTGAGAAGGAAGCAAAAACAGTAGAGGTAAAGTTAGAAAACGGACAAACTGTAACATACAACATAAACACAAACGGACTTTTATCTTTTGATGATTGGAATGAATTTAATACCGCAAATAAAGAATTAAAAGATATCGAAAATTTAAACTTAGAAACTACAACAGCACGTATTAGTGCACTTGGTAACTCCATAGCTAGTTTAGAAAACACCATACCTTCATGGTTAAAAACGGAAGAAGTTTTGGAAGATATTGATGATGTTCAAAAAGATTATCAAAAGCTATTAAAAGAAAAAAATGAACCAGTAAAAAACGTAAAACAAAATTTAGAGGAACTTATTGAAAAGTTTGATGATTTGCGTGAAGAATTAAATGAAACAATAGAAGATTATACATCATAAATAAAAAAAAGCACTAAAAAAAAGGATAGTTTCAGCGAAACTATCCCTTTTTATATTTTTTTAAATTATTTTTAAATTGTCTTAAACCGGAAGTTAAAAATGGTTTTATAGGTAGTTTTTTCATAATTAAAAAATCGTCTTTTAGAGAACTCTCATTACCTAAAAAAGCTAATATTTTTTCTGTAGAAATGCTTTGAAACATTTTTGTAAAAATTGCTTTTCCTGTTAGTTTTTCTGACAATAAAACATCTATCAACGTAGCATCATACCAATTGTAAATTTTTTCTCTAAAAGAAATTTTAGAAATTGGACTTTTATTTTCTTTTAAATTTTTTACGATTTCGGCAACGTCTTTTTGAATAAATTGAAAAGTATACCCACTACTTGCTTTGGTAAAACCACCTGAAGTTCCAATATTGATGATATTTTTTTTAGGATTTTTTTCAAATTTTGCCAATGACATAGGTATGACTCCAAATTCTTTGTGCTTGATACTATAATTTGAAATTTTTAATTCGTTTTTTATGTAATTTTCTAATGCCAAATTATAAGTTTCCTTTTCTAAAATTTCTGGGCTAAATAATGTGTATTCAACCAAAGCTTCTGTATTCGAAGTGGGTAGCACATACATAAATGTAGTGCCATTTTTTTGAGAAACTCTAAAATCCATTAATCTTCCAACTTTAGGATCAAAAACTGGTTTTTCTGTTTTTATAACCCAACCTGTAAAGTGTTGTAAAAGTGAGTTTTCTTTAGTGATTTTAGGTTGAAAAATATTTGTTGAATTAAATATGAAGTTACTTTTATAAGAATTTTTAGTAGTTTTTAGAGTTGTAGTTTCACTTTCTGATGAAATAGCAACAATGTTTTCATATTTAAAAACTACGTTTTTAAATTTTTTTGCAAAATCAAGTACAAAGTCATAAAAATCAATTCCTTGGATCATTTTATAAGTGTAAGCACCCAAGTCTAATTGTTCCTCAAAATTTGTTGAGAGAAACTCTAAAGTATTCCATTTTGCGTGTACAATTTTTTCGAATAAACCAGGTTTTTTCTCCCAGTAACACCAAGTTCTGTCGTTATTTTTTTTATGGTCTTTATCTACAACTAAAATGCTTTTATTTTGTAATGTTGGTTCTAGTAGTATCCTGTACAAAAGACTCAAACCTGCACAACCAGAACCCGCAATTATGTAGTCGTATTTTTCCATTATTTTTTTAAAAATCTGCTATACCAACTATCTTCAATAGCAATTTCCCAATAATTTTCGAACTCATGCTTAGTAGTTACCAAATTATCAAAAACAATTGTTTTTGCTGTAACAGCTTTATTTTTTAGTAATTTTTTAAAATCTTTTAATTCTTTGTACTGTACAAATTCTCCTTGCTTAAAACAAACATTCATTTTATCTAAAAGTACAACGTTATATGTTTGTTGTAGTTCTAATATAAAAGCAATGGAACTATCAATATCTTTATTAGAAATTGTGGAATCAATATCATCTGCAGTGATAATAATAAAACGATTGTACAGTATTTTGTAGGAAGCTTTAAAGGTGTTATCTTCTTCTTTCCAGTTTTCAACAAAGTTTTTTACTTTTTGAGTTACTTCATCAATTTCGTTGGCGTAAAATTTTCTGCTAGAGGGATAAATCCACACTTTTGCGTCTTCAGGAATTGAATCAAAATCTACAAGCATTTGTTTGAGTTTTAGAATTACAAATATAACCAAAAGAAAAACCGTAAGCTCATTATAAACTTACGGTTTTTTACTGCTTTATTTCTTTTGTTTTAAATGGTATTTAAAATGGTGTTTTTTACTAGGTCTGTAAAGTCTTTTTGTACGCTTTTACCTTTGTCTTTATTATACCAAACTTGAAGGTCTTGTTTAAATTGAGCGTCTAAACTTCCGTTTTTTGCTTTGTAATCTATTACCATATTTGTAGCAACAGTTGGTCTTGGACCCCAAGTAAATAATATATTGTTTTCAGTATCTAAAGCAATTAACTTTGGTATACTTCTTCCTCCATTTGTTAAAAACAAATCCATTAATTCTAAGTTTTCGTCTCTTAAAACAATTTTTAAATTAATTTTAGAATTAATGTCTGCAATTTTAGAAATTACAGGCAAATTTTGAGCAGCATCACCACACCAACCTTCTGTTATTACCAACCATGTTTGTGGTTCTGTAATTTTTTGAAATTCTTGAATGGTTTCTTCAGTAATTTTTATAGTTTTATCTAAACGCTTCATTCTTTTGTCATTCAACAAACTATAATTTGTTAAAGCTTCAGATTGCTCTGGACCTGTAGCTTTATTTTCTAACAATAAATTGCTTACTAAAAGTCTGTATTCTAAATAAGAAATGCTATTTTCTAAGCTTTTTTCTATAATATTTTTCATAATAAATTCACTAAATTCAAGTTTTTAGACGGATAATTTCCTCAAACTTACGAGCATTTTTTACGCTTTTAAATTCTTTAAAATGTCTGTTGTCATAGAAGCTAAATCAAATTCATGTTTCCAGTTCCAATCTTTTCTAGCTTCAGAATCGTTTATGGATGAAGGCCAGCTATCAGCAATTTTTTGTCTAAAATCTGGCTGATAAGTAATTTCAAAATTAGAAATATGCTTTTTAATTTCTAAAGCAATTTCTTTTGGAGTAAAATCTATTGCTGCCAAATTATAAGAAGTTCTTATTTTAATGTCTTCAGTTTTTGCTTGCATTAATTGTATTGTTGCGTTTACAGCATCGTTCATATACATCATTGGTAAACGTGTTTCTTCTGATAAAAAGCACTCGTAATTACCTTGCTCCAATGCTTTAAAATAAATATCTACAGCGTAATCTGTGGTACCACCACCTGGTTTTGTTTTCCAAGAAATAATACCTGGATAACGCAAGCTTCTAACATCTACTCCAAATTTTTCGTGATAATAATTACACCAAAACTCACCAGAAATTTTACTAATTCCATAAACCGTACTTGGTTCCATAATTGTTTTTTGTGGTGTATTTTCTTTTGGAGTAGTTGGACCAAAAACAGCAATAGAACTAGGCCAGTATACTTGCTTAATATGTTTTTCTTTTGCTAAATCTAAAACAGCCAAAAGCGATGTCATGTTTAAATGCCACGCTTTTTGTGGAAATTGTTCAGCAGTTGCAGATAGCATTGCAGCAAGTAAGTAAACTTGCGAAACTTTATGTTTTTGTATGTTTTTTAAAATGGTTTCTTTGTCTGTTGCATCAATAATTTCAAACGGACCAGAGTCCATCATTTCCTTATTACCTTCTCTAATATCGGAAGCAATTACATTATCGTTTCCATATATAGCACGTAGTTTTTGGGTTAATTCATTTCCAATTTGCCCACTTGCACCTAAAATTAAGATGGTTTCACTCATGTTTACAATTCAATTAAAATCAATAACAAAGGTAATTATTTAATTATTCGTAAAAAATATTCGTTTCACTAATTATTACTTAAATTTTAAAGTTAGTTTTTTTAGTTTATTAGTATTTTCTTAAAATGTTTTAGTGTACTTTTAAATTACGTATTTTTACATTTTAATTATTATTGTGAAATATTTCATCTTACTATTATTTAGTTTTTTTATTATTTCTTGCGGTAACAATAAGCAAGAAACTGCTGCTGCTCAAAAGCCAAAACCTTTAATGAGTGTAGTGAAAGAGCATAAGTCTGCAACCAAAGTGCGTCCAATTTTTTTGAAAGAAGTAGAAGATTGGCAAGAGTTAAAAGCGATAGACTCTTTTTTCGTAAAATTTGAAAAAATTTCTCCAAATGAAGCGTTGAGTAATGCATTAGAATTAAAAGATTTGGTGAAAAGTTTAAAAGATAGTGTGATACCGGTTTTATTTGATGTGCCTGCTTTTAAAGCACGTGTAAATATTTTAGAAAATGAAAGTTTACGTTTGGCAGATTTAACGCTTATTCCTGCAATAAAAGCTTCTGAAGTAAATGCTCAAGTTGATAAAACGATACTTGCTTTTTCAGGCGTAAACACAAAAATAAATACCATTTTAGCCAAAAAAAGATTTGAAGATGAAATTGATGTAAAAGTAGATTTTATTGGATTAGATACCACAAAAATGGATGATATATCTAAAAAATCAATAGATTTAAGGTTAGAAGAAAAACTTAGAAAAAAAGACGTATTAGATGACGGTTTAAAGAAAACAGGGCAATAACTATGAAAAAAGTAAGCATTTTATTTTTTACGATTTTATTTTTTAGCAATTGTGCAACTTCAAAAAAAGTGGTTAACACAATATCTATAAAAAATGAAGTAAATACATTTTTGATAAATTGGCACAAAGCAGCTTCAGAAGCAAATTTCGAAAACTATTTTGGAGCTTTGGATAATACTTCAATTTATATTGGAACTGCTGCTGAAGAAGTCTGGACCAAAGAGCAATTCGCAGCTTTTAGTAAACCTTATTTTGATAGAGGAAAAGCTTGGAGTTTTACTACTTTACAGCGTAATATTTACGTACACAAAACAGGAAATATTGTTTGGTTTGATGAGTTGTTAAATACTTGGATGGGAACTTGTAGAGGTTCTGGAGTTTTAGAAAAAACGAACGATTCTTGGAAAATTAAACATTACGTTTTATCTGTTACAATTCCAAATGACGATATTCAGAAAGTTATTGATGCCAAGAAAAAAAACGATGCTATTTTTTTAAAGAAATTTAATGAATAATTTTTGAAGCTATTTCCAGCTTTCGTTACTCGCTTTTTTTTGCTGAATTTATTTCAGCATCTTTCTTTTTTAAAAAAGTAAATGAATTAGAGTAACAGATACTGAATCGAGTTCAGCATAAAAAAGAGCTCAAACAAACCACTCAATCTGGGCTAAACTTATTTGCTAACTTTTTGGAGTTATTACACATAATTACACATTAAGAAACTATTTCATTTACAACCTTGTAAATCAACTCATTTTCATAACCTTTTCGCATTAAAAAATCGATTAATTTTTTCTTTCTTTTGTAAATATTGGGTTCAGAAATTACTTCATTTCTGTTTTCTGTAATTCTGTAAACGGTTTCAATATATTCACTTTCATCAATTTCTTTTAAAGCAGTTTTAATATTGTAGGCAGATATATCTCTGAATTTTAATTCTCTTACAATTCGTTGTTTTCCCCAGCTTTTTATTCGAAATTTACCTCTTGCAAAACTTTTAGAAAAACGTTCTTCATTTAAAAAATTATCTTTCATTAAACTCAAAAGAATCATTTCTCTAGCTTCTGGAATCAAGTTGTAATCGCGTATTTTTTGCTCTACTTCTTTATGACATCGATCTTGATATACGCAATATTGCTCTATCTTGCGTTTAATTTCATCAATAGTAAATGATTTTTTTGTCATATTACAAACATACAAAAAGGCATCAATTTTTATATTGATGTTCTTTTTAAATAATTTAAAATATATTTGATTTTACAGAAAAAAATACTGACTTAAAAACATGATAAAATATAAAAAAATAAGAGGTCACAATAGAATATTAAAAGATATAGAAGATTGGAAAAATTATAACAAAGATTTAGATTTAGAATATTTAGATAAAGCCAAAAGAAACTATTGTAAATTTTGGGTAAATCCTTTTTGTGATATTGCTGTTTTGGGGTCAGAAATTCCTACACCAAAAGGAAAAATTAGAAGTAAAATTATAGATAGTTTTATTGAAATTTATGATGCTTGGGACGCAAAACTAAAAACATTAAACAAGCCTTACCATTTAGTTTTATGGTTGTTTGAAAATAATTTAGAAAGATCGCAAGTGGTTTGTGCTATTGATGGTTTGTTAGATTTCTATAAAATTTCTTTTTACAGACCTAAAAATCAAAAGGAAATTCCGTTGCAAAATTTTGGTAAATTATCAGAAAAACTATCAGAATTTAATTGGATTTATGCTCATGAAGAAGGCTATTTTACAGAAGAAGATGTAAAATTTGAAATAGAAATGGTAGATGATGGAGAAGTAAGTGATATTTTAAAATGGTATAAACAAAAAAGAAAAACGTCTTACAGAACGTTTACAAATGAAGAAGGAGTAATTACTTATTACCAAAAATTAGGTAATATTTGGATTGGTAGTAAAAATGGATATTTATAAATAAAAAAGAGATAAAACCATAGTAATTTTATCTCTTTTTTAATTTAAAATGTTTGCTAATAAAATTTAAGCAGTTTCTATTTTTTTCTTTAATTGATGTGGTAACTGTCCTTTAATTCTCATTTTTAATTTTGTAATTAAAAAGAATAAAATAGGAACAACAATTAGCGTTAAAAAGGTTGCTATTAACAATCCATAAATTACGGTTTTTGCTAAAGGTCCCCAAAAAACAACATTATCTCCACCCATATAAATATTTGCATCAAACTCACTAAATAACGTAAAGAAATTAATGTTTAAACCTATTGCTAAAGGAATTAAACCTAAAATAGTGGTAATTGCAGTTAACAAAACAGGTCTTAAACGTGCTTTACCTGCTTTTACAACAGTTTCATATAAACTATCTAAAGGTAAATAATCTTCGTCATCAACATTTTCTTTTATTTTTCTTCTATCAATTAATAATTGAGCATAATCTAACAATACAACTCCATTGTTTACTACAATTCCTGCCAATGAAATAATACCAACCATGGTCATCATAATTACAAAAGGAGCTCCAGTAATTACCAATCCGCCAAAAACACCAATAAAACTTAAAAAGATGGCTAACATGATAATTCCTGGTTTTGAAACCGAATTAAATTGAAAAATTAAAATGAAGAAAATTAACATTAAACCCGTAAAAAATGCACCCATTAGAAATGCCATTTGTTTATTTTGCTCTTCAATTTGACCTGTATAATCAATTTTAATTCCTTTAGGCAAATTTTTAAAACTTTTCATGGCTTGCTGTATTCTTGCCACAACTGCTCCAGCATCTGTTTCACCTGGAGAAAGTGCAGAGTATACAGTTACAACTCTTTTTACATCTTTGTGTTTTATAGCACTAAAACCAGAACTGTTGGTTTGTGATGCAACTGCAGAAACAGGAATTTCTTTAATTTGACCAGATGCAGGATCTCTAAACGTTATTTTCTGATTAAAAACAGCACTTTTGTCATATCTATCATCTTCGTTAAAACGAACGTAAATATCATAATCTTCTCCATTTTCTTTATAAATACCTGCTTTATTTCCAAAAATAGCAGCTCTTAATTGTTGCCCAACTTGACCAGTTGAAACACCTAATTCTCCTGCTTTTTTTCGATCTACCAAAACCTGCATTCCTGGTTTTGATTTATTTACATCTATCTTTAATTCATCTACACCAGAAATACTTTGGGTATTTAAAAAATCGCGCATTCTTTCTGCTGTAAAAATTAACTCTTCGTAATCCTCACCATTCAATTCAATATTAATTGGAGCTCCAGCAGGTGGTCCATTCGCATCTTTTTCAACAGAAATTAAAACTCCAGGATAAATACCAACTAATGCTTCTTGCACTTTTTGACGCAGCAATTCACTATCTTCTCCACGTCTGTATTTATACTCACGCATAGAAGCTGTAATTTTTCCTTTGTGTGGCATTTCTGCGGAAGAACCTCCATCCGTTTGTGGGTTTCCAGCACCTTCACCAACTTGAGAAACTGTACTTTCTACTAAAAAGTTATAATCTCCATCAGTATACATGTCTTGATTTAAAACTCCGAATACTTTTTGTTCGATTTCTTTGGTGATTTGATTTGTTTTCTCAATATCTGTTCCTTCAGGGTACTCTATATAAACAATAATTTGGTTTGGTTTGTTGTCTGGGAAAAATTCAATTTTTGTTCTTTGTTCACCAACAGACCAACCAAAACCTGCAAATGCAACAAATAATAAAATAAATGTTCCAAGTACTAAAATGTATGGAGCCCAACCAGAAAGTGCTTTTTTCAACTGTCTTTCGTACCAGTTTTCTAAAGAAACCAAAGTGTTTTTTTGAAAATAATTGGCAGCCTTTCTTAAGTATAAACGATACACCCACAACATAATTCCTGTAAAAATCATTAAAGTTCCTAAAGCATTATATTCTCCTCCAAAGAAGAAAATTAGCAACCCAACAACCGCCATTATACTTGTTAGTTTAATGATGTTTTTTAAAGGCATGTCTTTATCTTCTGTACTCATAAATTGAGAAACCAAAACAGAATTAAAGAAGATAGCAACAAATAAAGAAGAACCTAAAACAATAGATAATGTTATTGGTAAAATTACCATAAACTGTCCCATAATTCCTGGCCAAAGACCTAAAGGAATAAAAGCTGCAACTGTTGTTGCTGTAGAAATAATAATAGGAAATGCAATTTCTCCAATACCTTTTTTGGCAGCTTCAATTCTACTCATTCCTTCTTCATCCATTAAACGATATACGTTTTCTACCACTACAATTCCATTATCTACCAACATTCCAAGTCCCATAATTAAACCGAAAAGTACCATTGTATTTAATGTATAACCTAACGCTCCTAAAATCATTAAAGACATAAACATAGACATTGGTATGGCAAAACCAACGAAAATTGCGTTTTTAAATCCAAGGAAAAACATTAATACTATAACTACTAAAATAACTCCAAAAATGATGTTATTTACTAAATCATCTACTTGTCCAATAGTTTTTGGAGATTGATCATTTGCAATGGTTACTTTTAAATCTGGTGGAAAATTATTAGCTTTTGCATCTCTAACAATTACACCAATTTTATCTGCAGCAGCAACCATGTTTTCTCCAGATCTTTTCTTAACGTCTAACATTACAACAGGTTCACCATTTTCTCTTGCGTAAGTTGTTTTGTCTTTGTCTCTAAAGAAAATTTTGGCAACGTCTTTTAAGTAAATTGGATTTCCGTTTTCTGATTTGATCACAAAATCTCCTAAATCTGATGGTTTATCAATTTCTCCAATAATTCTAATGGTACGTCTTTGCTGACTTGTAATAAAATTACCTGCAGACATGGTTACGTTTCCACGGTTTATGGCGTTTGTAATATCATCAAAACTAACTTTGGCAGCCATCATTTTGTAAATATCTACAGCAACTTCTACTTCTTTTTCTTGTGCTCCTCGAATATCTACTTTTTTGATTTCTGTTAAGTCTTCAATTTCATCTTGTAAATATTCTCCATATTCTTTGAGTTTTGCAACAGGATAATTTCCAGAAATGTTGATGTTTAGAATTGGTATTTCTTCAGACATACTCAATTCAAAAACATTTGGTGTTACTTTTGCACCATTAAAAGTTGGCCAATCTTCGCCAGCAGTTTCTTGATCTATTTCGTCTTTTACCTTTTGTTTTGCTTTGTCAACAGCAATTTTTTCATCAAATTCTACCGTAATTATTGAGTAATCTTCTTGAGAAGTTGAAGTAATTTCAACTACATTACTTACAGATTTAAGTCTATCTTCTAACGGATTTGTAATCAATTTTTCAATATCTTCTGCAGTGTTTCCTGGATAAACAGAACTTATGTAAATTTTAGTTTCGTTTATTTCTGGAAAGTTTTCTCTAGGCATTGTAAAATATGCCGAAATTCCTAAATAAAGAATTAAAAACATCAAGACATAAATGGTGGTTTTGTTATTTATTGCCCAAGATGAAAGTTTAAATTCTTTATCTACGTTTTTATTTTTTTTCGCCATTTTCGTCTTATTTATTAATTACTTTCACAACCTGACCATTGTTTACACTTCTTGCACCTTCCATGATTATTTCTGCATCTGCTGCAAGGTTTTTTGTAACTTCAATTAAATCTCCTTGTGTTTTTCCTGTTTCTATAATAAGTCTTTCTGCAACTGCTTCATTATTGTCATTTTTATCTTTAATGATATAAATAAATTGCTCTTCTTTTGCATTTTCAGAAATTATAGATTGCGGAATTAAAATCGCGTTCGGATTTGTATAATCGTTTAATTTTAATCTTGCAGTTAGGTTTGGTTTTATATTTCCTGATGAATTTGGTATGCCAATTTCTATCTTAAATGATCTGTTACTTGGGTTGATGTAATTACCAACTTGTCTTATTTTAGAATTTACAGTTTCACCCAAAACAGGAAAATTTACCTCAACATCTTTGTTTTTTGTAATACTACCAATGTATGTTTCTGGAACTTCTGTTTCTATATACATATTAGAAAGGTTTACGATTCTAAAAATTTCTGAACCCATACCTGGAGCAACTACAGTTCCTCTTTCTTTAAAAACTTCATCTATTATTCCAGAAAATGGTGCTCTAATGGTAGATTTACCTAACTGACTTTTTAATTGTTTTACAGCATTTGTTTGTGATTCGTAATTTGTTTTTGCTTGTAGAAATTGAATTTCTGAGCCAATTTTTTGATCCCACAATCTTTTTTGACGCTCGTAAGTAGTTTTTGCTAATTGTGCGTTTGCTTCTAATTGTGCTAATTGAGAAGACATTCCTCCATCATCTATTTTTGCTAACACTTGACCTTTAGAAACTCTTTGGCCTTCTTTTACAAAAACACTTTCTAAAATCCCTGGCATTTCTGGATATACTAAAACATTTTGCTTTGTTTGTACGTTTCCTTGTAACTCAATAAAGTGTGTAAAAACTTCTTCTTTTACCTTATAAGTAGTAATTAATGGAATGTTTTTATCTTCATTTAAAGTATCTAGCTTGTCGTTAATTTTTTGCAATTCTGCAGCTATTTCTTGTTGTTTTGCATCTAAATCTGCTTTTTTAGATTTAATTTGTTCTACATCATTTGATGCTAAAACATCTTCTAAAGAAACTTCTTTTTTATCTCCACAAGAAGCGAAAACAAGCGATGCTAAAAGGATGGTGTATATTTTTTTCATGATATTTTGGTTATTTGATTGGTAAGTTTAATGCGTTTTCTAAAGCAGCTTTTTTGGCAATAACATCTAGCATAGATTGGATGTAATTTTGTTGCTGTGTATATAATTGATTTTGTGCTTGTAATAAATCGAAACTGGAAGAAATTCCTTCAAAAAACTTAATTCTTTGTTTCTTTTCTATTCTTTCTGCCAAACCAACATTTTTCTTATTTGTTTCGTAGTTTTGAATACTTAACTGATAATCGTTTTTTGCTTTTTGAGCTTGTAAAGACAATTTTTGTTTGGTTTCTTCTAATCTTAAATCTGCAGTTTCTAATGCTATTTTTGCTTGTGCAGTTTTAGATGTTCTTCCTAAACTACTAAAAATTGGAACGTTTAAACTTACACCAAATAAAGAAGATTGAAACCATTGTTGGTTACTGTCAAAAAATGAAAATGAGTCTGAAAAAGCTTGTGTACCAT
Organism: Polaribacter aestuariivivens; assembly: GCF_005885675.1. Taxonomy (GTDB): domain Bacteria; phylum Bacteroidota; class Bacteroidia; order Flavobacteriales; family Flavobacteriaceae; genus Polaribacter; species Polaribacter aestuariivivens. The sequence goes on along the minus strand of NZ_VANR01000001.1, from coordinate 630,577 downwards.
AATTTACAAAAGCACTTAAGCTTGGTAACGCTTTACTTTGTTCTAATTTCATCATTAATCGTTTTGTTTCTCTATCATTTTCAGAAATTTTAAAATCGATATGATTGTTGTAGTTAAATTCTGTATTTATTAGCGCCAAACTTATATTATCTTCAGCTAAGCCATCTAAAGAATCTGTTAGGGTTAATTTAGTATCAATTGGATTTCCCATAGAAAGATTTAACATTTGATAGGCAATTTCTTTCATTCGAATAACACTGTTTAATTGGTTTTTTAAGTTGCCTAAAGTAATTTCCAATTGCTCTACATCTTCCTCTTCATTCAATCCGTTTTCGTATATTTTTTTAGCATCATTAAAGTTTTTTTGTAAGATTTTTATGTTCCCTTCTAAAATTGAAATACTTTTTTCGGTTACCAAAACATTTCCATAAGCATTAATAACAGCCTCTCTTGTTATTAATTCAGTTTTTTCTTCTGCTTGCTTAGAAATTTTTAAAAATGTTTTTGACGCTTGTAGCCCAACTAAATAAGAACCATCAAACAGTAACTGTGTTAAAGTTACAGTTGCATTTACATTTTGCTTTGTTCCAAATACCACTGGAATAAAACCTTCTGGAGGTGTGGGTTCTCTGTTAGGCATCAAGTCGAAATAATCTTCCACAGTATTTACAGTAGAGGTGGTGTTGTCGAAAGCTGCAGCAGGTAATAATGATACTGGTTGTTTTAAAAAGTTTTGATAATCTACTTTTCCATTAATTTGAGGTAAACCAATTGTAGTGGTCTCCCAAACTTTTTCTTTTGCAGAGTTAATATCGTTTTTTGCAGCTCTTGTGTTGTAACTATTCTCTAAAGCAAAATCTATGGCCTCTTGTAGAGAAAAATTCATTATTTTCTCTTGTGCATTTATGGTTTGTATAAATGCAAAAAAAGAAAGTATGTAAATATATTTCTTCATTTTATAATTGATTGATTTTAAGTTGATTGTTTAATTCTTGCAAGCCCTTTTCAGTAGCAATTGCTCTTGTATGATACACTAAAACTTCTTGCTCTAATTTAGGTATTTTATAATTTTCTATGGTATTTTCATGAACACTAAAAACTAATGAAAAGTAAAATTGTGTTGCTAAATCTACATTTGTATCTTTTCTGTAATAGCCATCTTTAATTCCTTTTTCAATATTCTTTTTTAAACACTCAGAAAATAGAACAATTTCTTTCTCCATCGTTTTCTGATGAACTTGCGGATAATATTTTTTAAGTTGATAAATTGGCGATGATGGAGAATTTTGAAACATTTCTTTAAACATTTTTTTTATTTCAAAATTTTCTTCAATCGCATTATATCCTCTCTCAGAAATCATATTTACACTCGCTAAACAAGATTCGTGAAGCGTAGATGTAGTTTCTTCAACCAAAGAATGTTTATTATTAAAATATTTATAGAGCGTTTTTTTAGATATGCCTAATTCATTGGCAATATCATCCATAGTTACACTCTTAAAACCTAATTTTAAGAAAAGTTCTCCAGCCTTTATAATAATTTTATCTTTCATAATTTAGATGCAAATGTACGAATGGAAACTTTAGAAACAAAAAAAGTTTCCAAAGTTTTAATCTTTTTTTAACGTTTCATTTAGAAAGTAAAATTTCTTTACATTATTTTTACAAAAAAAATAAGATTTTGGATATTCTACATTATCAAAAAGATTTTCTAAACTATTTAGAAGCACAGACTTGGGTTAGAGAACCTAAAAATTTATATGAGCCTATAGATTATATTCTTCAACTTGGAGGCAAAAAAATACGGCCTATTTTAACTTTAATGGCTGCAGATATTTTTTCTTCTGATTATATAAAAGCAATGCCAGCTGCTCTAGCTGTTGAGGTGTTTCATAATTTTACATTAATTCATGATGATATTATGGATGCTGCACCATTAAGAAGAGGAAAAGTAACCGTTCATGAAAAATGGAGTATTAACACAGGTATTCTTTCCGGTGATGCTATGTTAATTTTGGCATATCAATATTTTGAAAATTATGAACCAATAGTTTTTCAAAAGTTGGCAAAACTATTTAGTAAAACAGCTATAGAGGTTTGTGATGGACAACAATTAGATGTAGATTTTGAAACTAGAAATGATGTAACTATTGATGAATATATTAACATGATTCGCTTAAAAACATCAGTTTTAGTTGCTGCAGCTTTAAAAATGGGAGCTATTGTTTCTAAAACCGATGATAAAAATGCCGATTTAATATACGATTTTGGTTTAAATTTAGGATTGGCATTTCAACTTCAAGATGACTATTTAGATACTTTTGGTAACCCAGAAACATTCGGAAAACAAGTTGGTGGAGACATTATAGAAAATAAAAAAACATACCTTTATTTAAAAGCTCTAGAAGTAGCAAGTGAAGATGAAGTGGGAAAACTAAAATATTTATATAGAAAAAAGAGAAAAGAGAATACAGTTAAAATAGCAGACGTCAAAAGAATTTTTTTATTAAATGAAATTCCTATATTAATAAAAGAAGAAATAGAGAGTTATACAAACAAAGCATTTGAAACTTTAAATCATATGGATATTAAAGAAACAGACAAAAAAAACCTCAAAAACTTTGGTTTGTGGTTAATGAACAGGTCTGTTTAAGTATTTTTACTTTTTTGTTGCAAAATAATTAAAATAAATAGTACATTTGCACCCAATAATTTCGGTCCCATAGCTCAGTTGGTTAGAGCACCTGACTCATAATCAGGTGGTCCTTGGTTCGAGCCCAAGTGGGACCACTTTATTTTAAAAGCCTTACGGAAATGTAAGGTTTTTTTGTTTTGTATAAATTTTAAAATATTTATTTGAGGCTATTTTAATTTTTTGCAAACATTAATTTAATTATTATATATTTGCAAAATATATTTCAAAATTTTAATCTGGGGGGATATAAAATGAAGAAAAATCTTTTATTAGTACTGTTTACAGTACTTATCTTTACATCTATGGTGAATGGTCAAATTGTACCACCACCAGTACCACCACCACCACCACCTGGTCTTCCAGTTGATGGAGGGTTAATAGTGCTTTTACTTTCCGGTATTATTTATGGTGTAAAAAAATTAAAAAGTAATTTTTAATTTTTAGTTAATCTTGCAACATATTTTCCGATTACGTCAAACTCTAAATTTACTTTATCATTTATTTTTAAGGTTTTAAATGAAGTATTATTTAAAGTATAAGGTATAATTGCTACACTAAAAGAATTTTTTTTAGAATTTACAACAGTTAAACTTACTCCGTTAACGGTTATGGAACCTTTTTCTATAGTAATATTATTTTTCTCAGCATGATATTGAAATGTAAAAAGTGTACTTCCGTTTTGATTCTCAATATTCGTACATATTCCAGTTTCGTCTACATGACCTTGAACAATATGTCCATCCAATCTGTCACCTAATTTCATAGCACGTTCTAAGTTTACTTCCGAAGACGTTTTAAGAAACCCAATATTTGTTTTATCTATTGTTTCTTTAATTGCTGTAACAGTATACTCATCTTTATTTATGGCAACTACAGTTAAACAAACACCATTGTGAGCCACACTTTGATCAATTTTTAACTCGTTAGTAATATTACTTTTAATAGTAAAGTGAATATTTTCTTGTTCCTTTTCGATATTTGTTACAACACCAAGTGTTTCTATAATTCCTGTAAACATTTCGCTAAATTTTGGTTACTTTTGTACAAATCAAAAATACTAATATTACAAGAGTTACTATGGATAAATCTGATAAAATTATTGTTGGAATTTCAATTGGAGATTTAAACGGAATTGGAATAGAAGTAATTTTAAAAACATTTGAAGATAAAAGGATGTTAGATTTTTGTACTCCGGTTTTATTTGGAGCTACTAAAGTTATTTCTTACCATAAAAAAGCACTAAATTTAGAAATGCCAGTTCACGGAATTTCATCCGTTAATCAAATTAATCACAATAAAATTAATGTTTTAAATATTTGGAAAGAAGAAGTTTCTATTGATTTAGGTCAGTCTACAAAAATATCAGGAGAGTATGCTGCCAAATCGTTGGCAAGTGCTATGGAGCATTTAAAAGAAGATAAAATAGACGTTTTGCTAACTGCCCCTATCAATAAAGATAATATTCAATCAGAAACATTTAATTTCCCTGGTCATACAGAATATTTAGAAGCAAATTTAGACGGTGAAAGTTTAATGATTTTAATGACAGATAAATTAAGAATTGGTCTTATAACAGGTCACATTCCAATTTCAAAAGTTGCTGAAGCAATAACACCAGAACTTATAAAAACTAAAGTTGAAGTAATGCATGTATCTTTAAAAAAGGATTTTGGAATTAGCAAACCAAAAATCGCAGTTTTAGGTTTAAATCCTCATTGTGGTGATAAGGGGGTTATAGGAAAAGAAGATGATGAAATCATAACACCTACTATTAATGAAATTAAAAAAACAGGAAAACTCGTTTTTGGGCCTTATGCTGCAGATGGTTTTTTTGGTTCAGAAACTTACAAACAATTTGATGGTGTTTTAGCAACCTATCACGATCAGGGTTTAGCTCCCTTTAAAGCACTTTCTTTTGGAAATGGTGTAAACTTTACAGCAGGTTTAAACAAAATAAGAACTTCTCCAGATCATGGAACAGGTTTTGACATTGCAGGAAAAAACTTAGCTAATTCATCTTCTTTTAAAGAAGCTTTATTTGCAGCAATTCAAATTTTTAGAAATAGAAACGAACATGTAGAACTCACCCAAAATGTATTACCAATAAAATAATAAATTTTTCTAATTTAAAACTGTAAATACAAAGAATGAAGGTGGGGGTATTTAACCATAAAAAAGTTTTTACTATTAATTAAATTCTTTTTTTGAAAGAAAAGATTGTATGAAAACATTTTTTTATATCTTTGCACGCTCAATTGATGTATGGTAATGAAAGACTTAAAACAATTCAACATATCGTTTGTAGGATTAAAAGAAGGTAAACATATATTTGAATACAAGATTGATAATACGTTCTTTAGTAAATTTAATTATGAGGATTTTGAAAAATCATCAGTAAATGTAACATTAGAATTTGTAAAAAAAAGTACTTTATTTGAACTTGTTTTTACAGCTGAAGGAACTGTAAATGTTCCTTGTGACGTAACAAACGAAATGTTTGACCAAAAAATAACATCAGTATTACCATTAGTTGTTAAGTTTGGGCCAGAATATAATGATGATAATGAAGAAATTTTAATATTACCTCATGAAGCGTATCAATTTAATGTAGCACAGTTTATTTATGAAATGATTGTGTTGGCAGTTCCAAACAAAAGAGTACATCCAAAAGTTATTGATGGTACAATGGAATCTGAAGCATTAAAAAAATTAAAAGAATTACAAATAAAAAAAGTAAAAACTGTTGAAACAACAGACCCAAGATGGGATAAATTAAAGAATTTAATAACAGATAAAAAGACATAAAATGGCACATCCTAAAAGAAAAATATCCAAAACAAGAAGAGATAAAAGGAGAACACATTATAAAGCATCTGCACAACAGATAGCTACAGACCCAACAACTGGTGAAGCACACTTATACCACAGAGCTCACTGGCATGAAGGTAAATTATACTACAGAGGTCAAGTAGTATTAGAGTCTGCAGCAGCAGAAGCATAAAAAATTTTTATTTTATATAAAAAACCCTCAATATTGAGGGTTTTTTTGCGTTTTTATACTAGATTTCATGGTTTTTGATAACTTTTTTACCTAAAAGTGAAAATATTTTCATTACTTTGAAGTTCCTTAACATTTGGATAACAAACAAAAATTATGACTAAAATCACTGCAGCAATTTCAGCTGTTGGAAAGTATGTTCCAGAATACGTTTTAACAAATAAAGAGTTAGAAAGTTTTGTAGATACTAACGATGAGTGGATTACAACAAGAACTGGAATAAAAGAAAGAAGGATACTAAAAGGAGAAGGTTTAGGTACTTCTTATATGGCTATTAAAGCTTCTGAAGATTTGATAAAAAAATCAAATATTAACCCAGAAGAAATAGATTTAGTAATTGTTGCAACTGCAACACCAGATTTACCAGTAGCCTCAACAGCAGCATATGTAGCAACAGAAATAGGTGCAATAAATGCTTTTGGTTACGATTTACAAGCAGCATGTTCTAGCTTTTTATATGGTATGTCTACAGCTTCAAGTTATATTGAATCTGGTAGATACAAAAAAGTATTATTAATAGGAGCAGATAAAATGTCTTCAATTATAGATTATAAAGATAGAGCTACTTGTATTATTTTTGGAGATGGAGCAGGAGCAGTTTTGTTTGAACCAAACTCAGAAGGTTTAGGTTTACAAGATGAGTATTTAAGAAGTGATGGAATTGGAAGAGACTTTTTAAGAATCGAAGCTGGAGGCTCTATCATGCCAGCAACAATTGAAACTGTAAAAGAAAAAAAGCATTTTGTATATCAAGAAGGTAAAACAGTTTTTAAATATGCTGTTTCTAATATGGCAGATGTTGCAGAAAAAATGCTTATAAGAAATAATCTTACAGAACCAGAAATACAATGGTTGGTAGCACATCAAGCAAACAAAAGAATTATTGAAGCTACAGCAAACAGAGTAGGAGTATCATCAGAAAAAGTAATGATGAATATTCATAGATATGGAAACACAACTTCCGCAACATTACCTTTGTTATTAGCAGATTATGAAAAAGAACTAAAAAAAGGAGATAATTTAATTTTTGCCGCATTTGGTGGAGGTTTCACTTGGGGAGCTGCATACTTAAAATGGGCATACAACTCATAAATACAAACAACTAAACAATAAGAAAAATGGATATTAAAGAAATTCAAAATCTTATAAAATTTGTAGCTAAATCTGGCGCTAGCGAGGTAAAGTTAGAAATGGAAGATGTAAAAATTACAATTAGAACAGGTTCAGACAAAACGGAAACTACAATTGTACAAGCAGCACCAATGCAACAAGCTGTGCCAATGCAACAAGTTGCGGCTCCACAAAATGTAGCTCCTCAAACAGAAGAAGCTCCAGCAGCAGATGATAAGGCTGATGCAAACTTAATTACTATAAAATCTCCAATTATTGGAACATTTTATAGAAAGCCAGCTCCAGAAAAACCAAATTTTGTAGAAGTAGGCTCTGAAATTAATGTTGGAGATACAGTTTGTGTTATCGAAGCAATGAAATTATTTAACGAAATAGAGTCTGAATTATCAGGTAAAATAGTTAAAGTATTAGTAGACGATTCTTCTCCAGTAGAATTTGATCAACCTTTATTTTTAGTAGATCCGTCGTAATATTTAGAGTTTAGATTTTTAGAGTTTAGATTTTAGACTTTCTAACTCATAACTCATAACTTATAACTTATAACTCTTAAATTATGTTTAAAAAAATATTAATTGCCAATAGAGGTGAAATTGCTTTACGTGTAATTAGAACCTGTAAAGAAATGGGTATCAAAACTGTAGCAGTATATTCTACTGCAGATGCCGAAAGTTTGCATGTAAGGTTTGCAGATGAAGCAGTTTGTATTGGTCCACCAGCAAGTTCAGAATCATATTTAAAAATGCCAAATATTATTGCAGCTGCAGAAATCACAAATGCAGACGCAATTCATCCAGGTTATGGTTTTTTATCAGAAAACGCTAAATTTTCTAGACTTTGTGAAGAACACAATATCAAGTTTATTGGAGCAACTGGTGATATGATAGATCAAATGGGAGACAAAGCAAACGCAAAAGCTACTATGAAAGCTGCTGGTGTGCCATGTGTTCCTGGAAGTGAAGGTGTAATATCTGATTTTGAAGAATGTGAAAAGTTAGCAAAAGAAACAGGTTACCCAGTAATGCTAAAAGCCTCTGCAGGTGGAGGTGGAAAAGGAATGAGAGCGGTATGGAAAGCTGAAAACTTAAAAGAAGCTTGGGATTCTGCAAGACAAGAATCTAAAGCAGCTTTTGGTAACAACGATATGTATATGGAAAAGCTTATAGAAGAGCCAAGGCATATAGAAATTCAAATCGTTGGAGATTCTTACGGAAAAGCTTGTCATTTATCTGAAAGAGATTGTTCTGTTCAAAGACGTCACCAAAAGTTAACAGAAGAAACTCCTTCTCCATTTATGACAGATGAATTAAGAGAAGCTATGGGTAATGCAGCTGTAAAAGCGGCAGAATTCATAAAATATGAAGGCGCAGGTACAGTAGAGTTTTTAGTTGATAAACACAGAAATTTCTACTTTATGGAAATGAATACTCGAATTCAAGTAGAACACCCAATTACTGAAGAAGTTGTTAATTACGATTTAATTCGCGAACAAATTTTGGTAGCTGCTGGAGTGCCTATTTCAGGTAAAAATTACTATCCACAATTACATTCTATAGAGTGTAGAATTAATGCAGAAGATCCGCACAATAATTTTAGACCTGCACCAGGAAAAATTACAACATTACATACACCTGGAGGTCATGGAGTAAGAATGGATACGCATGTGTACGCAGGTTATATGATTCCACCAAACTATGACTCTATGATTGCAAAACTTATTGTAACTGCTCAAACAAGAGAAGAAGCAATAAATAAAATGAAAAGAGCATTAGATGAATTTGTTATTGAAGGTGTAAAAACTACAGTGCCTTTCCACAGGCAATTAATGGATCATCCAGATTATGTTTCCGGAAATTATACAACTAAATTTATGGAAGATTTTGTAATAAAGCCATAATTTAGTTTTTTATATTATTATGAAAGATAGAGAATACAATTTGTGTTCTCTATTTTTTTACCTTTATACAAAATAAATGCAAAATGAAAATTGACGGAATAGACAAGATAATTATAAAAACCCTCACAAAAGATGCTCGTACACCAGTTTTAAGCATTGCTAGAGAAGTCGGAATTTCTGGAGCAGCCATTCATCAAAGGCTGAAAAAGTTAGAAAAATCTAAGCTGATAGAAGGTTATAAAATGATTTTAAATCCTAAATCTTTAGGATATACAACAACCGCATTTGTAGGAATTTTCATAAACGCAACTAGCGAAACATCAGTAATTGTAAAAAAAATAAAAAATATTCCAGAAGTAGTAGAAAGTCATTTCACAACTGGTAATTATCCTATTTTTATCAAAATACTTTGTAAAAGTAACGATCACTTATTAGATATTTTACAAAATAATATTCAAACGATTAAAGGTATTTCTAGAACAGAAACCTTAATTTCTTTGAATCAACAAATAAAGCGTCAAATTTCTATCTAATATGGAAACTCCCAATTTAAATTACGTACGTGAAATTTCAGGAGGAGATAAAGATTTTGAGGCTTCAATGCTATCAATTTTAAAAGCTGAATTTCCGTTAGAATTTCTCACACTAAAAAAAAATTTTGAAAATAATAATTTCGAACAAGTCTCATTAGATATTCACAAAATAAAGCACAAAATTAGCATGCTTGGGATGAAAAAAAGTTTTGAATTAGCTTCTGAATTAGAACGAAATATAAAAAATGGAGATTTAGAACAATACAACAAATTTGTAGATGTTTTAAATAGAATTAATGTATATTTAAATACTAAATAAGTATCCAAAGTTATGAATTGTATAATTGTTGATGATGACGCCACTGCAAGATTGGTAATAAAGCAGCTTTGTAAACAAACAGAATTATTGGTTAAAGAAGAGTTCTCTTCTGCTATAGATGCTATAAAATATTTGAATTCAAATACAGTGGAAATCGTTTTTTTAGACATTCATATGCCAACTTTTTCAGGGTTTGACTTTATAAAAACATTAAAAACGTCACCAAAAATAATTCTTACTACTTCCGATAAAGAATTTGCACTAGAAGCTTTTGAATATGACTCTGTAGTAGATTATTTATTAAAACCAATAAAGTTAAATCGTTTTTTGAAGTCTATAGAAAAGCTGTCTAAAATTAAAAACAAGACAAATAAAGAGAATTTAAAAACAGAAAATCAAGATTATATATTTGTAAATGTCGATAAGAGATTAATTAAAATAAATATTCCAGAAATTTTATTAATTGAAGCAAAAGGTGATTATATAAATATAAAAACAGAAAAGAAAAATTTTATAGTACATTCTACATTAAAAAAAGTTGACAAAAAATTACCATCTAATACCTTTATGAGAATTCATAGATCTTATATTATTAATACAGATAAAATAATTGATATTCAAGACAATTCTGTGTTGATACAAAAACATGTAATTCCAATAAGCAGATCACATAAAAGTGCTCTTATAGAAAAACTGAATTTGCTATAGTTCGTTAATCTTCAATTCCAAACTATTCAACTATTGTTTTATTTCTTTCATCGAAAATAAATCTCAATCTAAAAAGGAAATCTTTTATTTGTAGTGTAATTCTTAAAGAGTTATAATTTTTTATAATAGGTTATAGTAGTACAATAAGATAATCATAAATTGGGGGATTTATAGATTATTAAAACAAGAGTTGAATTTTTTTCAACTCTTGTTTTTTTGTCATAAAAACAAAAAACCGTAACAACTAAATGTTACGGTTTTTGTACTGAAGATGGGACTTGAACCCATACGAGCATTACTGCTCACTGGATTTTAAGTCCAGCGTGTCTACCAATTCCACCACTTCAGCATTGGTATTTTTTTTCATAATAGAGCGAAAGACGGGATTTGAACCCGCGACCCTCACCTTGGCAAGGTGATGCTCTACCCCTGAGCTACTTTCGCAGTCAATGTATTATGAACTTGCTCCTCTTCAAGGACTCGAACCTTGGACCCTCTGATTAACAGTCAGATGCTCTAACCAACTGAGCTAAAGAGGAGTTTGCTACACATTTTGTGTTTAGCGAGTGCAAATATATATCTTTTTAATACATCTCCAAATAAAATTCAAAAAAAAATAAATTTTTTTTGAATTTTTATAACAAAAATAAATTCTTCCTTTATTTCAAATATTGTATTTTTGTTTCTAGAATAAGCTTATATACAAAGCACAAAAAATTATATGGACAAATTTTCGTTCTTAAACGCAGCACATACAGGCTTTATAGCCGATTTATACGATCAATACTTAGTTAATCCAGATGCAATTGAACCAAGTTGGAGAAGTTTTTTTCAAGGTTATGATTTAGCAAATGAAGACTATTCTTTAACGGACGTAAAAAATTCTTCAGAAATTCCACAAGAAGTAAAAAAAGAGTTTTTAGTTGTAGACTTAATAAACGGTTACAGAACACGTGGTCATTTATTTACAAAAACAAATCCTGTAAGAGAAAGAAGGCAATACAAACCAACTCTAGAAATTGAAGAGTTTGGTTTGACAAAAGACGATCTTGATAAAGAATTTTCTGCTGGCGATGTTTTAGGTTTAGGTAGAGTTAAACTATCTGAAATCATAGATCATTTAAAAAATATATACTGCGACTCTATTGGAGTAGAGTATATGTATATGCGAAATCCAGAAAAATTAAAATGGTGGCAAAATCGTTTAAATGAAAATGACAACCATCCAAAATACTCAATTGAAGCAAAAAAATATATTTTAGGAAAGCTAAATCAGGCTGTTACTTTTGAGAGTTTTTTGCAAACTAAATATGTAGGTCAAAAAAGATTTTCTTTGGAAGGAGGAGAGGCATTAATTCCAGGAATAAGTGTCGCTCTAAGAGAAGCAGCTGAAACGTTTGGGGTAAAAGAATGTGTATTAGGTATGGCACACAGAGGTCGTTTAAATACTTTAGTAAACATATTTAAAAAGCCTGTAAGAGATTTGTTTAGTGAATTTGAAGGTAAAGATTTTGAAGATGATGATATTGATGGTGATGTAAAATACCACTTAGGTTTAACCTTAAGTAAAACGTATAGAGATGGTAATGAAATAAAAATGAATTTAGTGCCAAATCCATCTCACTTAGAAACTGTAGCAGCTGTTGCAGAAGGAATCACAAGAGCAAAAATTGATAGAAAGTACGATGGAGATTCTAGTAAAATTCTTCCAATAGTAATTCATGGAGATGCAGCAATTGCGGGCCAAGGAATCGCCTATGAAGTGGTTCAAATGGCAAAACTAAATGGCTACAAAACTGGAGGAACAATTCACATAGTAGTAAATAATCAAATAGGTTTTACTACAAATTACTTAGATGCGCGTTCAAGTACTTACTGTACAGATGTAGGTAAGGTAACATTATCGCCAGTTTTACATGTAAATGCGGATGATACAGAAGCAGTTTGTCATGCAATGACAATGGCATTAGAATTTAGAATGCGGTTTAAAACTGATATTTTCATAGATTTATTAGGATATAGAAAATATGGACATAACGAAGGTGATGAACCTCGTTTTACACAGCCAAAACTATACAAAGCCATCTCAAAACATGAAAATGTTAAAGATATTTATGCAGGTAAATTATTAGAGGAAGGTAGCATAGATAAAGATTACCTATCTGAAATTACATCAGAATTTAAAGGAATGTTAGAGCGCGAGTTCGATTTATCTAAGGAAGATAAAACTTCTAAAGTAAAAGAATTTATGCAATCTACATGGGAAGGTTTTGAACGTGAAGAACTGGAAAGTATGTTAGAAGCTGTAGATACTTCTTACAGCGTAAATCAATTAAAAAATATTTCTAAAGTAGTTTCCACAGTTCCAAAAGGTGTAAAATTTGTTAGAAAAGCAGAACGTATTTTAAAAGGAAGAGCTAACATGGTTTTTGAAACAAACCAATTAGATTGGGGTATGGCAGAAACTTTAGCCTATGGTTCTTTAATGGAAGAAGGTTTTAATGTTAGAATTTCTGGACAAGATGTAGAAAGAGGAACTTTTTCACACAGGCATGCAATTTTAAGAGACGAAGTTACAGAAGAAAGAATAAATTTATTAAATACAAATCCAGATAATAAAGGGAAAATGTACATCTACAACTCTCTTTTATCTGAATATGGAGTATTAGGTTTTGATTATGGATATGCAATGGCTAATCCAAATACATTAACCATTTGGGAAGCACAGTTTGGAGATTTTTCAAACGGAGCACAAATCATGTTTGATCAATATATTTCTGCTGCAGAAGATAAATGGAAACTACAAAACGGAATTGTAGTTTTATTACCTCATGGTTATGAAGGCCAAGGTTCAGAACATTCTTCAGCAAGAATAGAACGTTATTTACAATTATGTGCAGAAGATAACATGACGTTGGCTAATTGTACAACACCAGCAAATTTCTATCACTTATTACGTCGTCAAATGAAACGTGATTATAGAAAACCATTGGTTGTATTTACTCCGAAAAGTTTATTACGTCACCCTAAAGTAATTTCTTCTATCGAAGATTTAGCAACTGGTGAATTTCAAGAAGTAATAGACGATACTATAACCCCAGAAAAGGTTACAAAGTTGGTTTTCTGTATGGGTAAATTCTATTACGATTTATTAGAAGAAAGAGAAAACTTAGAAAGAGAAGATATTGCTTTGGTAAGAATTGAACAATTATTTCCATTGCATATAGAAAAATTACAGAAAGTCATAGATAGATATCCAAATGTGAAAGATTATATTTGGGCACAAGAAGAACCAAGAAACATGGGCGCTTGGAGCTTTATGTTAGAACGTTTCGATTTGGTAAAATTAAATGTTCGTTCTCGTAAATACTATGCTGTTCCAGCAGCAGGTTCCAGCACCAGATTCAAAAAGCGTCATAAAGCGGTTATTGACAGTGTTTTTAGTAATGAGTAAGCGCGTTAAGGATTGAAACGACATCCTTTTTGCTTTTTTTTAGCAAAAAGATATAGTGGAAAGCCTGTTAAAACGCCTAAAAAATAAAAATAAAATAATTAAATTGAGGTGCTGAAACAAGTTCAGCATAAATAAAATAAGAAACCATGAGTGTTTTAGAAATGAAAGTTCCTTCTCCAGGAGAATCAATTACAGAAGTAGAAATTGCAACTTGGTTAGTTGAAGATGGAGATTACGTTGAAAAAGATCAACCAATTGCAGAAGTAGACTCTGACAAAGCTACATTAGAATTACCAGCTGAAGAAAGTGGAATAATTACTTTAAAAGCAGAAGAAGGTGATGCTGTTGCTGTTGGAGAAGTGGTTTGTTTAATAGATACTGATGGTAAAAAACCTGAGGGAGATACCACTGAAAAAACAGATTCTAAACCTACAAAAGAAGCGCCTACTAAAGAAAAAGCAGATGCTCCAAGCCAAGAGAAGAAAGAAACATATGCTTCTGGAGTTGCATCACCAGCAGCGAAAAAAGTATTAGCAGAAAAAGGAATGGATGGTTCTTCAATAAAAGGAACTGGAAAAGATGGTAGAATTACCAAAGATGATGCTGTAAAAGCAGTTCCATCTATGGGAACACAGCCTGCTAATGGAACTCGTGGAACAGAGCGTAAGAAAATGTCTATGTTACGTAGAAAAGTAGCAGAACGTTTGGTAGCTGTAAAAAGCGAAACTGCCATGTTAACAACATTTAACGAGGTGAACATGCAACCAATTTTTGATTTACGTAAAGAATATAAAGAAGACTTTAAAGCAAAACACGGAGTTGGTTTAGGGTTTATGTCTTTCTTTACTTTAGCGGTTGTGAGGGCTTTAAAAATGTACCCTGATGTAAATTCTATGATAGATGGAGATTATCAAATAAAACACGATTTTCAAGATATTTCTATTGCAGTATCTGGACCAAAAGGTTTAATGGTTCCTGTAATTAGAAATGCGGAAAACTTATCTTTTAGAGGAGTAGAAAGTGAAGTGAAACGTTTGGCTTTACGTGCTAGAGATGGACAAATTACTATTGATGAAATGACAGGAGGAACTTTTACAATTACCAATGGTGGTGTTTTCGGTTCTATGTTGTCTACACCAATAATAAATCCTCCACAAAGTGGAATTTTAGGAATGCACAATATTGTAAACAGACCTATTGCAGTTGATGGGGCAGTTACCATTGCACCAATTATGTATGTTGCATTGTCTTACGATCATAGAATTATTGATGGTCGTGAATCTGTAGGTTTTTTAGTAGCTGTTAAAGAAGCATTAGAAAATCCAGTTGAATTATTAATGGATAACAATCCTACAAAAGCATTAGAAATGTAGTAGTCAGTTTCACAAATGAGAATATAAAAAATCCTAGGTTAGAACTTGGGATTTTTTAGGATAAAATCAAAAAAATATTACTTTATTAAATTTTTATAAAATGAAAACTATTAAAATATGTGTATTGCTTTTTTCTATGTGTATTTTTAATTTAAATGCTCAAGAAAATACTGTAGAAAATAAAAATCCTTTAAAATTAAAATTTTTATTAGGTGGTGCTTTGGAATTTGGAGGTGATAGCGTTGCAGAAATTTATTTTGAAGACGATAGCAACCAATCTGTAAATGCAGGTCAAGGAGGTACCATTTTTGCAGGAGGAGAATTATTTTTTTCTGAATCACAAAAATTTTCTTTAAGAGCAACTGTTGGTTTTAAATATGTAACCACAAAGGCAACAAACTATAATATTACTTTAACAAGAATTCCACTAGATTTATCTGCAAATTATATGATTGGAAAAGATTTTAGATTAGCGGCAGGAATTGTTTCTCATCAAAATATTAAATTCAATGCAGATGGTTTAGGGGCTAATGAAACTTTTACTGGAGGCTTTGGACCTAAATTCGAATTTGGCTGGAAATGGATTGGTATAAGTTATACGATCATGAATTATCAAGATTCTTCTAATAAAACTTACAATGCAAATGCAATAGGTATTACTTTTAGTGGTAACCCATTCAAATAAATTGTTAGAGATCTAAGGAATTCAATCTCAAGTTAACGCTTGAGATTTTTTTATTTTAGTATCTTTCGAAATCTTTTGCAATATCTGATAATGTTGAAACAGCATAGAAATTTTTGGTAATTTAATCACAACAAATAGCAATTTATAATAAGATTTTATCAAAAGAAATAACAAATAAAATTTAAAAGTTTTTAAAAGGAAAGTAGAAATTGAAATGATTGAAAATAAAGAACTTGAGCTTGCAATAAATTTCATCGAAAAAACGGATAGAAATCTGTTTATCACTGGAAAAGCAGGAACAGGAAAAACTACTTTTTTACATCAAATTAAAAAAGAATCATTAAAAAGAATGGTTATTGTTGCACCAACAGGAGTTGCAGCAATTAATGCAAAAGGCGTTACCATTCATTCTTTTTTTCAAATGCCTTTTGGACCTATTTTACCAAATCAGTCTCCAAATAACCAACAACGCAGATTTTCAAAAACAAAAATTGATATTATAAAATCATTAGATTTAGTAATTATCGATGAAATTTCTATGGTTCGTGCAGATTTATTAGATGGCATTGATCAAGTGATGCGTCGTTATAAAAATCGAAATAAAGTATTTGGTGGTGCACAAATTTTAATGATTGGCGATTTACAACAATTGGCGCCAGTTGTTCGTCCAAATGAATGGAGTTTGCTTCAAAATCATTATGAAACTGTTTACTTTTTTAGTTCAAAAGCTTTTCAAGAAGCAAATGTAGTTTCTATTGAATTAAAACATATTTATCGTCAGAAAAACGAAGATTTTATTACTATTTTAAATGAAATTCGAAACGATAATTTATCTTCAACATCTGCCAAAATTTTAAACGAACGTTATAATCCAACTTTCTCGCCAAGTAAAGAGGAAGGGTATATTACACTAACAACACATAATAACAGAGCGAATTTAATCAACAATTCAGAGCTGAATAAAATTACCAATAAAAGTCGTTTTTTTGAAGCTGAAATTTCAGGAAAATTCAGTGAAAACTCGTATCCAAATGCAGCGAAATTAGAATTAAAAGTAGGTGCACAAGTCATGTTTATTAAAAACGATTCTTCTCAAGAAAAAAGATATTTCAACGGAAAAATAGGAATTATTACAGACATTTCTAAAACCTCTGTAACCGTACAATGTGGTAATGAAGTTGATGAAATTGTTACAGAAAAAGAAACATGGTCTAATATTAATTACTCTATAAATGAGGAAACTAAAGAGATAAAAGAAGATTTGGTGGGTGCTTTTTCACAAATTCCATTACGTTTGGCTTGGGCAATTACTATTCATAAAAGTCAGGGTTTAACCTTCGAAAAAGCAATAATAGATGCTGAGGCTTCTTTTGCTCACGGGCAAACTTATGTAGCGTTAAGTAGGTGTACCTCTTTGGAAGGTTTGGTTTTAAAAACACCTATAACCAGCAACGCAATTATTAACGATAAAACCGTTAGCGTATTTAATCAAGAAATTGAAGAAAATCATCCTGACGAAAATATTTTAAACCAATCTGAAATTGAATTTCAACTCAATTTAATTTCGGAATTGTTTGATTACCAACCATTTTTGTATCCAGTTTCTAGATTAATTGATATTTTTTATAAAAATCAAACCAGTATAAAAGGCGATGTAATTGATCATCTGCAAACCATAAAAGATGATGGAGTAATTGCTTTAATGAAAGTTTCAAACGGATTTAAAAATCAACTAAAAATGCTTTCGGAAGACAATGTACTTCCAGAAAACAGTTCCAAAATTCATGAGCGATTTACAAAAGCAGTTGCCTATTTTTTAAATCACACACAAAATAACATTTCAAAACCTTTAGATGCCATTAATTTTTCCACAGATAATAAAGCTGTTAAAAAAGATTTTTCGAAACAATTTGATTCACTTCAAGAAAAGTTAGAAGAAAAGTTATTCGCCTTAAAAAAAATGACTACAGGATTTAAAGTTCAGACGTATTTAGAAGTAAGAGCAAAAGCGGTTTTACAAAAAATGGAACCTAAAAAGAAGAAAAAAGTTGCTTCGAAACGCGATCCAATTTTGGCTTTAAAACTACGAGAATTACGAGACGAAATTCGAATCGCAGAAAATATTCCTGCGTTTCAAATATTTACCCAAGAAACTTTATACGCCATGTGCGATGAGTTACCAAGAACCTCAAAAGAATTATTAAAAGTAAAAGGAATGGGTAAAACTCGAGTAGCAAAATATGGAGATGAAATTTTAGAAGTTATTAATAATTACTGCTCAGAAAACGGAATAAACAAATTTAACGAGCAGAAAAAAGAAGATAAAAAACCTACAAAACAAATTTCTTTTGAGTTGTTTAAATCAGGGTTATCAATCAAAGAAATTGCCAAAGAACGCAGTTTAACAGCAGGAACTATCGAAAATCATTTGGCGAATTACATTTCTTCTGGCGACATAGATGTGTTGGAATTAATTGAATTAAAACGCTATAAAAAAATCCGCAATCAAATTGAAGAAGCTGATGATGTAAAGGGTTTAACGGCTCTTAAAGAAAAGGTAGATTCCGATATTACCTACATGGAATTGAAAATGGTTTTAATGTCTATGGAAGCATAGTTTTTTTGAAGCTATTTCCTGCTTTCGTTACTCGCTTTTTATCTCTTTTCCAAGAGATAAAAGAGCTCAAACAAGCCACTCAATCAGGGCTACACTTGTTTGCTAGCCTATTGTAACCTCGTTTAGTAACTAGATGTTATAATTCACTTTTTTGTTTTTTTACCCTATAAAAAATAACAAATTGTACTATAAAACCAACTAAAATTAAAAACCCAATTTCTAAGTTAGATATAAACTTGTTGTTATCCAACGATTTTTGAGCAATACTAATTAAGTTTTTACTTTCAGATACTTGTATTAAAGCCAAATTATTTAAATCGGTTTCCAAAGCATCTAAATACTTCGTTACATTTTTGTTGTTACCACTATTAAAATTACTTTGCTCTATTTTATTAAGTTCGTTAAAATTCTTTTGTAAACTTTTAAATTTTTTAGATTCATTTGTGGTTAATTTAGTTTTTGCAAAAACATCAATTAACGTTTCAAATTGCGTGTTTAAAACTATTTCTTTATCAATAGCTGTACTATCTAAAAGTAAAATTCTTTTTTGATGTAAAATCCCACTCATTTTATAAACATAGTCTTGTGCTAAAATTCTATCATTATGTATGGTGTTTAAAGTGTTTTGTACAGTTTCAAAATGTCTTTTATCAATTCTATTAGTAGCCAATACCAATAAAAATACAATTGCAAGCGATAAACCTATATTTACTCTGTTTGTAGTATTTAGTTTTGTTAACATATTTTACTTTTTTAAGTTTAAAATAAATTGCTGTACTTAATTACCCTAGCCAACCATCTCTATCCAAACTTCTATATTGTATAGCTTCTGCAATATGATCTGGAGCAATGGCTTCACTATTCGCTAAATCTGCAATGGTTCTTGATACTTTTAAAATACGATCATAAGCTCTTGCAGACAAATTTAGTTTTTCCATTGCAGTTTTTAAAAGTAATTTACTTTCTTCTGATAAGATACAAAATTTACGAATTTGTTTCACATTCATTTGTGCATTATAATGTATGTTTTCAAAATCCTTAAAACGTTTAGATTGTATTTCTCTTGAAGCTGTAACTCGTTTTCTAATTTCTACAGAAGACTCTCCTTTTCGTTCTTCAGATAATTTTTCAAAAGGAACAGGAGTAACTTCAATATGAATGTCAATTCTATCTAAAAGAGGTCCAGAAATTTTACTTAAATAACGTTGCATTTCCTGTGGAGTAGAGGTCATTGGCGAATTTGGGTCGTTAAAAAAACCAGAGGGACTTGGATTCATGCTAGCTACTAGCATAAAACTACATGGATATGTTACTGTAAACTTTGCTCTAGAAATGGTAACGTCTCTATCTTCTAAAGGTTGTCTCATAACTTCTAAAACCTCTCTTTTAAATTCTGGTAATTCGTCTAAAAACAGTACACCATTATGAGATAATGAAATTTCTCCAGGTTTTGGATATTGGCCTCCACCAACAAGAGCAACATTGGAAATTGTATGATGTGGACTTCTAAAAGGTCGTTGATACATTAAACCTTCGTTTTTTGTTTTACCAACTACAGAATGAATTTTTGTTGTTTCTAAGGCTTCGTGCAATGTCATTGGAGGTAAAATACTTGGCAATCTTTTGGCTAACATTGTTTTTCCAGAACCTGGAGGACCAATTAAAATAATATTATGACCACCAGCAGCAGCAATTTCCATACAGCGTTTTATAGATTCTTGACCTTTTACATCAGAAAAGTCGAATTCTGGAAAATCGATATTTTTATAAAACTCTGCTCGAGTATCTACAATTGTAGGTTCAATTTTTTTATCATTATTAAAATGATTAATTACCTCCATAATATTATCTACTCCTAAAACCTCTAAATCACTTACAATAGCTGCTTCTTTAGCATTTTCTTTTGGTAAAATAAAGTGTTTAAAACCTTCTTCTCTTGCTTTAATTGCCATTGGCAATACGCCTCTAATGGGTTGTAAACTTCCGTCTAAAGAAAGTTCGCCCATGATAATATAGTCATTAATATTTGTAGATTGTATTTGATTAGAAGCTGTAAGAATGCCTATTGCTAGGGTTAAATCATAAGCTGCACCTTCTTTACGAATGTCTGCAGGTGCCATATTTATGATGATTTTTTTTCCAGGAAGTTTGTAATTATTATTATTTAAAGCAGCAGAAATTCTAAAAGAACTTTCGCTTACAGCTTTATCTGGCAAACCTACTAAGTGATAACCAATTCCTTTATCAATATTCACTTCTACAGTAATTGTAGTTGCTTCAATACCAAAAACAGCAGAACCAAAAACTTTAACGAGCATATTTTTTTGTTTAAATATAAAAAATAATTCACAATTGAATTATTATCAAACATTATACAATCAAAATAGGTGTTGTTTTATTAAAAAAAAAATCAGGTTATCTCTTAACTTAGAGGTAACCTGATTTTAAAAATTATTTTTTAAATATTTTATGCAGAGTTTCTACTCGCATTAATATTTCCAAATAAGGAACGCATCACCATTTTTTCAAAAACTTCTAACTCTTCAGAATTATCTTCGTTTTTTTGCAGTTCTTGAATTTTCTTTAAAGCATATTGTTGTATGGTTAATAGTGGTAAAACAATTTGCTCTCTAATTTCAATAGATGCTTTTCCTACAGGGAAATTTTCCATTAATTCTTTATGACCAGCTAACTTTAATAAGAGTCTTTTAGTAGTTTTAAACTCTTCATAAATCAATTTCCAAAACTCACCAAATTCTTTATCATTTGCCATGTATGCAGTTAGTTCAAAAAAAGATTTTGTTAAACTCATCATACTATTTTCTAAAAGTGTTTTAAAGAAATCTGAAGCATTATAAAACTCAACAATTTCGTCAAAACGATTGGCGTCTTCATATTTTTTTAAAGCAGTTCCTACTCCAAAAAAACCTGGTACATTTTGCTTTAATTGACTCCAACTCCCAACAAATGGAATGGCTCTTAGTGCAGAAAAATCTAAAGTATCAGAATTAGAACGTTTGCTAGGTCTACTACCAATATTTGTTTTTGCGTAGTATTTTAGTGTACTCATTTTTTCTAAGTACGGTAAAAATTTTGGATGATTTTTAAAATCAACATAAGTTTTATAGCTTGTTTTAGCTAAATCGTCAATTAGTTTTCTATGATTATCGTTTAATTGATCTTTCGTAAAAATATCATTTTTAATACCAGAGCTCAATAATTGTTCTAAATTGTATTGTGCTGAGTTTTTAGTACCAAAATTAGAGCTAATTGTTTGACCTTGAATGGTTAATTGAATTTCTTTGTCTTCAATAGTTGGCCCTAAAGAGGCATAAAATTGATGCGTTTTTCCTCCACCTCTTGCTGGTGGTCCTCCACGTCCGTCAAAGAAAATAACTTCAATATCAAATTCTCTAGAGATTTTGGTAAGTGCTTCTTTTGCTTTAAAGATACCCCAATTTGCCATTAAATAACCACCATCTTTTGTTCCGTCAGAAAAACCTAACATAATGGTTTGTTTATTTTTTCTTTTCGCTAAATGATGTCTGTATACTTTATTAGAATACAAAGTTCTCATAACATCTTCCGAATTAATTAAATCTTCTACAGTTTCAAAAAGTGGAATAACATCTACAGGTAATTCGTTTTCAAAACCACAAAGATTTAACATGGCAAATGTTTCCATAACATTTAAAGCAGTTTGGTTGTTGCTAATAATGTATCTATTTGCACCACGTTCTCCATTTCTTGCTTGTATTTCTTTTAAAGCGTACATGGATTCTATCGTTTTTACTGAAATTTCATCAGTTAAAATATTGGCGTCTATATTTCCTTTTACAACCGAAAGTATTTCTATTTGTTCTTTTTCTGAGAGGTGAAGATAGTTTTCTGGAAATGTAGTGTCACCAATTTGTTGCATGTCTTTTACAATTTGTGTAAATGCTTTATGGTGTACTCTACTATCTTGTCTAATATCTAGTGTTGCAAAATGAAAACCAAAAATTCTTACTTTATTAATAAAATCGTCTAATTCTTCAATAAATAAAGATTGATGCTTGGTCGCTACAATTTCTCTAGCAGCTGCTAACTCTTCTAAAAGAATTTTTTGTGAAAAATTTACCTTGCTATAACTTCTTACAACGTGTTTGTATAGTCTTTTTTCAATTCTTGTTAAAATTTCTTGAACACCATCAAAAGTAAAGCGTCTTTTTAACCTTCTTACATCTCTGTAGTAATTTCTTAAAATAGATTGACGTAATCTTTCAGCAACGTCTAATGTGATTTTTGTAGTAACAAACGGATTTCCATCTCTATCACCACCTGGCCAAAAACCAAGATCTATGATTTCATTATCCATAGGATTGCCATCATAAATGTTGTTTTGGATGTAGTTGTAAATTTTACTTACAGATTCATAAAATACATTTTCTAAATACCAAATCAAACTCACAGCCTCATCAAAAGGCGATGGCTTTTCTTTTTTATAAAATGGTGTTTTTCCTAATTGTGCAAGTAATTTTTTTATCAATAACAAATCATCTTCTTGAATTGCTTTGTCTAAATCTGTAATGATTCCTAAGACAGATCCTGGATAAAATTGTGTTGGATGTGCAGTTAAAACTACACGTACTTTAAACTCTTCTAAATAGGCTTTTAGTTCTTCTTTTTTATCTCCTAAAATGGCTGTTTCTTTTGAGTTTCTTAGCGTTCCAATACCATCCATATTATTTACAACAGGAAAAGCTGCATCTTCAATGGCATCAAATAATACAACTTGACGCTCTATATATTGTATGAATCGAAATAATAAATCAGTTTTTTCTTTATCAGAAGGGTTTTCTTGGTATTTTTTAAAAAACGTTTCTACAATTTCTGTAGGATTTTTACCCTCTTCAAATCCTTTTTTACATACTTCATGAAATAAAGGTAGTAAAACACCAGTATTGTTAATAGTATCAAAAGGTAAAGTCATAAAAATACTGTTGTAAATTTGGTATTTTGACAACACATTTTCATTAAAACGAGAAAGTTTAGGTAATGCAGACATTTTTTGTATATTTTATAAGGTAAAGCTACAAAAAAGTGATGTTACAGAACTTGTTTTTTTCTTAATAATTGCCTATTTATTTACGAAAACGATATAAATAAAAGGGGAAATTTAAAGAAAATAAAATAGCTGCATATATTTCTTGTTTTTTAAATAATGTCAAATTCTTGAGGTAAGTGAATCTTAAAAAAACAATTCAGTATATTTTTACTGAAAACCTTTTATAAAATATTGGTGTAATATTTTTTGTAAATTATAAATGTATAATTTACTGTTTTTATCCCTAAAACATTTACTTCTTAAAATTATCCAGCCCTTTTTCTAACCAATTTTTGTAGGTTTCAATATCTGTATATTGTTGTGGAGTGTTTAAAATTTCTAAATCAGCATTCATTAACACATAATATGGTTGAGATGCATTTTTAAAATTTAAAACCTGGAAAGTAGACCATTTATCACCATAACTTTTAATTTTTTTAACTTTTCCATTTGCTTTTACAAAATCGAACTGTTCTGATGCTGGAAGTTCTTTTTCATTATCATCAACATATAAAGAAATTAACACATAATCGTTTTTTAAAATTGAATAAATTTCTGGATTACTCCAAACATTTTCTTCCATTTTACGACAGTTTACACAAGCCCAACCTGTAAAATCTAATAAAATGGGTTTGTTGGTTTCTTTTGCAGCATTTAAGCCTTCATCAAAATCTTTATAGCAGTTTAAACCTAAAGGACAGTCTGATTCTTGTTCGTAAATACTATAAAATTGTGGAGGAGGAAAACCGCTTAATGAATGTAAGCTCCAAGTTGGATTTTTAAAAGTTCCAGGAATTAAATAAATTACAAATGCAATTACTAAAACACCAAAAGAAATTCTAAAAAACGATAGTTTTTTAATTGGAGAATCATGAGGGAATTTTATTTTACCTAATAAATACAATGCTAATCCTAAGAAAATCAGAATCCAAATACCAATAAAAATTTCACGTTTTAAAAAATCCCAATGACCAACTAAATCTGAATTTGACAAGAATTTAAAAGCGAAAGCTAGTTCTAAAAAACCTAAAATTACTTTGGTGGTATTTAACCATCCACCAGATTTTGGTAAAGAGTTTAGTAAGTTAGGAAACAAAGCAAATAATGCAAAGGGTAGTGCTAGAGCTAGTCCAAAACCTGTCATACCCGCAGAAAGTTGAAATGCAGGATTACCAACTGTACCTAAAGAACCTGCTAAAAGTGAACCCAAAATTGGTCCTGTGCAAGAAAATGATACAATTGCTAAAGTTAGTGCCATGAAAAACACCCCTATAAAACCTCCAACATTTGAGGCAGAATCCATCTTGTTTCCCCAAGAACTTGGCAGTGTTATTTCGTAAAAACCAAAAAAAGAAAATGCAAAAAACACTAAAATGACAAAAAAGAAAATGTTCAACCAAATATTTGTTGAAATGGTGTTTAATATATTTGGGTCTAAGCCATCAATTAAGTGAAAAGGAACACTTAATAGAATGTAAATTATTACAATAAAAACACCATATAAAATGGCGTTTAAAATTCCTTTTCTTTTACTTTGAGATTGTTTTGTGAAAAACGAAACCGTTAATGGTATCATTGGAAATACACATGGTGTTAAAAGCGCTAACAAACCTCCAACAAAACCTAATAGAAAAATATTAAAAAGAGAATCACCTGTATCAGAGTTATCTGTTTTTACTTCTAGTAAAGCTGTGTTTTTTAAATCTAATTTTAAATTTTGAGTTAATTTTTTACTTTTAAAATTTAAAACAATAGTTATTTTTTCTAGCTTTTTCCCATCCAATGCAAAAGAAAAAGACTCTTCTACCTGAATACATGCTTCTTTACAAACTTGCCCGTAAACATCTATTGTAATTGAGGTAATGCTTGTATCTGTGATTTTTACCCTTTGAGTTATGGTTGCATTATCTTTAAAGAAAATTTCTTCCTTTTCCCAAATTTCCGAAAACTCTTTTACAGTTTCACTTTCTATAGCCTTACCAATTAATTCGTAACCAGTTTTGTTTTCTGGAATTACAATTTCTAATGGTTGTGAAGCGCCTTCTGGATTGTATTGCGAATACAAATGCCACTCTTGTAATAAGTTTGCTTTTAGAACTACATCATATTCAGTTTCTGAAATTTTATTGATAGAAGAGTTCCAAACAATAGGATTGTTTTCTGTTTGTGAAAATCCTGTAAAAGCAATGAAAAATATGAAAAAGGGAAAAAAAATCTTCATTATAACTTTAAACTTTTATATGTCTAATTCGTTTAATAAGGTTACTAATTTTTCGTTAGAAGGTCTTGGAGCATTTGCAGTAACAATATTTCCTTGAGGATCTAACAAAATAAAACGTGGAATTCCTTTGATCATATAATCTTCTATAAATTGAGACTCCCAATTATTATCTGCCATTAATTGCATACCACCTAACTCCCTATCTACAATCATTTTTTTCCATTTATCATGGTCTTTTTCTTCGTCGATAGAAATACTTAAAAATTGAATATTCTTGTCATGAAATTCCTTTTCAATTTTCTTCAAAGAAGGAATTTCGGCAATACAAGGTCCACACCAAGTTGCCCAAACATCTATATAAACATATTTTCCTTTTAAGTCGCTTAACGATTTTGTGCCACCTGCATTGTTTTCATAATCCGTAAATTGTGGAGAAGGATTTCCTTTTGCTAAAGATTTTAATTTTTTATAATCTGCTGCTATTTTTTCATTGTTTTTTTCATTTGTAGAATTTTCAGAAAAAATCGCATAATACTCTTCTAAATTATCTGTGTAAGTAATTCCATACAAGGCATCTTCAAGCAAAAGTTTGTTTTTTATTGTCTGGTTTTTTAATTCTGATATTGCTTTTAAATAAGCAATATCTCTAGATAAGGTTGAATCTTTTTCTACCAAATCATTTGCTTTATCTCTTAACTTAGAACCAACAATACTTCTGTAATATGTAGAGTAAAGAAAATCACTTTCATTTTCAATCTCTACATTTTTTAGTTCATCAAGAAAATTTTCTGAAGCTTTAAAATCTCTATTTCCAACATAATAACCGTGATAAGAAGGGTAATTGTTAAGCGTTGCTAAATATTCGTAATTAATATCTTTTTCTTCTTTTGTTTTAAAATCTTCAGGAATTGCATCTGTTTTTACAAGTAGGTTTTCTTTAGCGCTTTTCGCTGCTAATAATTCTTCTTTAAAAGCTGCTTCCTCTTTAGAATAAAGTGTTTTGTTGTCACTTATTAAATCTTTTGAAAGACGATTTTTTTCAATTAAATAATTGTTAATGGCAGTTGTGTTTCCTTTAAAAGTTATTGTAGAGTCTTTTTCTTTTGCGTTGTAAGTAATGTTTACATCACTTCCATTTGGAGCGTATAAAACCGTCATGTTTCTACCTTCTCTAAACAGATAAAAGTCAGTATTCATTTTTAAAGTATCGCTAAAAGTACCATCTGCTGCAATATTAATTTCTGTTTTTTGGCTTGTATCAAATTGACTATAAATGGTTATTTTTTCTGCATCTGTATTTTCTATTTTACCAGAAATAAGTGAATAATCTATTTCTTTCTCTGGTTTACAAGATATTATTACTATTGCTGCTATGAAGAGCCATAAATTTTTCATAATTAAGTTTGTTTTTGGTTAAAGTTTTATAAAGTTTTAAAGGTACAAAAACCTTTTTTATTTATGTTTTATTAGGGTTATTTTTATATTTTTCGAGGCTGTTTTTGATACAAATCTTTGGTCTTGTCTTTTACCAATTACCCAAATAATTTCATTTTTTGAGTTGCAAAGTAACCATAAGTCTTTCTTTTCAAAGAGTGATAGTTTTTCGTCTTTAAAGTATTTACTTAGCTTCTTTTTTCCTTGCATTCCTAAAGGATAAAAATAGTCGCCATTTTCCCATTTTCTAACAATTAATGGAAACTGTAATTTTTCTGCACCAACATATATAGTGTTTTTATGTTGTTTGTTTTCTTGAGTAACTTCTTCAAAAGTTAACTGAATTGGACTTTTAATTTCCTTAGTGTTTTCGTGAATAAAATAGGAGGGTTCTTGTGCGATTTCAAAATCTCTATCAGATAAAATTAAAAAGTTTCTGTCTTTTAATAAAATATGCGATTCAGATAAAATTTGTTTGCCAGATTGTGCTGATAGTAAATTAAAAACGTCATTCCACTCTGTAAATTGATATTTTTTTAAAATTTCATACAAGTAGGCTTTTGGGTTTTTTAATTGTTGAATTTTAGAAATTTCAAATTTTAAAATACCGTCTTTTTCAGTAGTAATTTCTTTAACAACATCTTTAATTCTGTCATTAATAATTTCTTTACTTTCTTTTAAATTATCAATAGTTTTAGCGAAAGAAGTTAACAAATTGGGGTTAATTTCTTTTAAAACTGGCGCAATTTGATGTCTTATTTTATTACGAACATATTTTGTGGAAGCATTGCTTTGATCTTCTCGCCAAGAAATATTATTTGAAGTAGCATATGCTTTAATTTCCTCTCTAGAAAAGGGTAATAAAGGGCGAATAATATTTCCATTTATTTCTGGAATCCCTGTAAAACCATCCAACCCAGAACCACGTGTTAAATTGATAAGAAATGTTTCTAAAATATCATCTGCATGATGTGCTGTTAAAACAAAATCGAAATTATGTGTTTCAATGAGTTCTTGAAACCACTCATATCTAAACTCTCTTGCCGCTAGCTGAATTGAACCATTAGGATTGATTAAAACATTTGTTGTAAACGTTTGTAAATTTAGTTTTTCGCCTAAATTAATTACAAATTCTTCGTCCAAATCACTTTCTAAGCCTCGAAGTTGAAAGTTACAATGCGCTAAAGAAACAGTAAAATTTAAGGTTGTTAAAAGTTGTGCTAAAACTACAGAATCTACTCCTCCAGAAATTGCAATCAATAGTTTTTTATCCTTTAAAAAAGGAAGGTTTTTATATATATGGTTTTTAAATTTGTTTTGCATTTCAGTATCAAAAGTAAGGTTTTTTAACGTTGCTTTTTCAACCAAACTCTTATCTCTTTTCTTAAAGACATTTCGGGTTTTGGTAACGGAATTGTTTTACCAAATTGTTTGCTTCTGTTAAATTTTGAAAACGCAATTTTTAATTGTTTCCATTCAGCAGGATACAATTCTAAAAATTTATTAAACATATTTTGTTCACCAGGTTTTTCAGTTAAACTTTCATATGTTTTTTGAAAAAGTATTTCTTTATTTGGAATCATTTAAAGCTATTTTTTAAAAAATTATTCAGAGTTTAATAAAACATATTTCATTGCTTTTGCTTTTAATAAACACTCTTCATATTCTTTTTCTGAAGAAGATTTTATTGTAATTGCACCTCCTACAGAGTATGAAACGTACTTTTTTTCTTCATTGTATAAAATGCTTCTTATTACTACGTTAAAATCAAAATTGTTAGTTGGTGTAAAATAGCCAATGGCACCTGAATACAAACCACGTTTGGTTTCTTCAAGGTTTTCTATGATTTTCGTCGCAGAAACTTTTGGAGCTCCAGTCATACTTCCCATTGGAAAACTTTCTTTAATAACATCTACAGGATGTGTGTTTTGTTCAATTTCAGAAACTACTGTAGAAATCATTTGATGCACTTGTTTAAAAGAATATACTTTGCACAATTCTTCAACCTTTACACTTCCTTTTGTAGCGGTTTTAGATAAGTCATTTCTTACCAAATCTACAATCATAACATTTTCTGCTTGTTCTTTTTGGTCTCTAGCTAAATCTGCTGCAATTTTTTCATCATCAATTTTACTTACCAACCTTTTTGCAGTTCCTTTGATGGGTTGTGAAATTATTTTTAAATCTTCTTTTCTAAGGTATCTTTCTGGTGAAGCACATAATGCATATTGATGATCTATCTTCAAAAAAGAAGCAAAAGGAGGTTCAGAAATTTCGTTTAAATGCTTGTAAACTTCTATAGGATTTATAGTTGAATTTTCGGCATAAAATTCTTGACAGAAATTAGCTTCATAAATATCACCTCTTTTTATATGCTCTAAAACTTTGTTTACCTTTTTGTGATATTCATCTTTATGAATTCTTAGTTTTATTTTAACCTCGGAGTTAGATTTTTCACTTTTAAGATTTTTCGATTGCGATGTGTTTTTAGAAATTTCAACAAAATCAATTTCAATTTCATCATCTACCATTTTTAAATAGTGAAATTCTACAAAATTTTCTTTAATGAAAATTAATTTTTGAGGTTGAAAAAAATACAAGTCAGCAAATTGTAAACCATCAAAATTATTAGAATGTAGTTTTTCTACATCATTTTTTACATCGTAAGAAATGTATCCAAAAATATAATCATTTGTAATAGTTTGATATTCTTTTAGTTTTTCAAAAGCGTTATTATAATCTGTTTTGATGGCAGTAAATTCTTCTACGGCTAAAGCAGCATTAAAACTGGTATATTGTTGTTCGTAATTATTAGAATCTAACCAAAGTGCAGTTGTAAATTTTTGGCTCCAATACAATAAATTTTGTTTGAAATGCTTACTATTGTCAACAGAAAAAGTACGAATGGTTCTTTGCATATTTGTACAAAAATACAAATCTTATTTGTTAGAAATAGGAATTTTTAAACTGATTCCTGTTTGTACATCTGGAGAATTATTTAATGATAAATCTTCTTTTAAATATATAGAAAAGTTGTAGTTTTTTCTACCATAGGTGTAAATCCAACTCCAAGCAGATTGGTAATCGTACAGTTTTTCAAATCCGTTTTGCCAACCAGAATGAATTTCTTGCCATTTACCTACCAATTGATAATAATTGGCTTCGTCTTGTTTGCTAAAACTTGTTTGAATTTGATAATTTGCAGAAATTGAATGGTAGTTTCCCTTGCGAGTGTATTTTGTGTACTCTAACATTGCTTCGAAACTGCCCAAATATTTGTTGTTTCCGAGCTGAACGTTTTCTTTAAAATTTATAATATTTCTTGTTAAAATGGCAGTTCCAAATGCAGTTCTTATTTCATTTGTGTTTTTTAGTATCCATTTTTTTACAATATTTCCAGAAAAACCAAAATCTATAGAAGGATTTTCTTTAGAAGTATTAATACCTAAATGAGATCCAAAATTTACAGAAATATTTCTTTTTTTAAGTTTGATAAAATTTGGATAGTAAAAATGATTTACCTCAATTCCTGCAAAAATAAATTGACCATCTTTTAATTCTAATTTTTTTCCATTTCTATCTTGATAACGAACATGTACTTGGTTCAAACCATAATATTTTCGTCCGAAAGGATCTTCTCCACCAGCAATATTGCTATGAAACCACTCTATCGTTTCATCACTTGTAAAAAATGAAAACGGATATTTTCCTTTGGTAACTAAATAGGAGCGAAGTGTAATACCAATTTCGTGGTTTTTAGCAATTTTGGTGTTAAAATCGATTCTAAAATTTTTAAAAACGGCATCAATAATAATATTCTCATATTCAGCAGGTGTGCTTTGTTGGTCTCTATAAAAATTTCTATTAAACCAAATTTGCTCACGCAGTTGATTTCTAGTGGCTTCATCTTTTGGTAAATACATTTCTACAAACGGATGAAATGTATTTGCGCTAGAAAGGGAAAAAATTACAGTAGTTTTTTCTGGTGTACGAACTTTAAAGTTTTGATTTATTCTAGCAGAAAACAACCCAAAATGATGTATTGGTAACATGCTTGGTTTGTCTATTCCGTTTTTTAAAGAAATAGAATCTTGCTTTTGTCCGAAGGAAAAAAGAGAAAATAAAATGTATGAAAGAAAGAAAAACTTCTTTTGCATTTGGTAAAAATACGCAAAGTTTTAAAATGCTAAGATGTCACAAAACTTAAATACACAAATTTTTGAAAGACGTTTTATATTACAATAAAGTTATAAAACACCAACTTCTTTCATGCAAGTTTTCATCATTTGGTATGTTCTTTCTATATGAGCATCTAAGCCAATAGAGAAACGAATTAAACCATCACTTAAACCCATTTCTTTTTGTTCTTTTTCTGGTATTTCAGATGATGTTGAACTTCCTGGAGCAGAAAACAATGTTTTGTAAAAACCTAAACTTACAGCTAAATAACCCAAGTTTTTGTGTTGCATAAGCTCCATTAATTCATTTGCTTTTTCTAGCGAACCAACATCAATAGTTAACATACCTCCAAAACCATATTCGGTATTCATCATACTTTTAAAAAGGTTGTGTGAAGGATGAGATTGTAAACCTGGATATACTGTTTTTAAACCATCTTTTTCAAACTTTTCGGCTAAAAAAGAAGCGTTAAAACTATGTTGTTTCATTCTAATATGTAACGTTCTTAAATTTTTTAGTATTGATGATGCTCTTAAAGAATCCATAGTTGAGCCTAATAACATACTTGCACCACTATTTACGTTTCGCAAATCGTTTATAAATTCTTGTGATGCACAAACTACACCACCAACAGTATCTGAAGAACCGTTTATAAATTTGGTTAAACTGTGGCATACAATATCTGCTCCAAGTTTTATAGGCGAAATGGATAATGGTGAAAACGTATTGTCTACCACCAATGTTAAGTTGTGTTTTTTTGCTAATTTGGATAAACCAGCTATATCAGCAACTTCTAAAAGAGGATTGCTTACAGATTCGCAATACAAAACTTTTGTGTTTTTGGTAATTGCAGCTTCTACAATTTCTAATTTTGTAATATCTACAAATGAAGTTTCTACTCCAAATCTTGGTGTAAAGTTTTTTAAGAAAGCATACGTACCACCATAAATGGTTCTGCTAGAAACAATATGATCTCCAGCACCACATAATTGCATTAAAACAGGTGTAATTGCGCCCATTCCAGAAGCTGAAACGTTTGCAGTTTCTGTACCTTCCATTGCAGCTAAAGCTTCACCTAAATATAAGTTTGAAGGCGATGAATGACGTGAATATAAATAACAACCATCTGCATTTCCTTCAAAAGTATCAAACATTGTTTTTGCGGAAAGAAATGTGTACGTTGAAGAATCTGAAATTGAAGGATTTACTCCACCAAATTCACCAAAATATTGTAAATCTTGAATTTTATCTGCAGGATTGAATTTCATAATTAAATGTTTTAATTTTATGTAAAAATAGCTTTACTTAGAATTTATATCAATACTTAGGGTTTAATATAGATTTTTATTCTATATTAATTTAATATATTAGTTTTTAAAACTATATTTAAACATCTCTTTTCTTTATTTTAGAAAATTTTTAATTATGACACTAGATAAAACGGATAAAAAACTAATTAATTTGCTTCAAAAGGATAGCAAACAAACCACAAAACAACTTTCTCTTCAGTTAAATTTATCTGTAACTGCAGTTTATGAGCGTATTAAGAAATTAGAAAAAGAAAAAGTGATTGAAAAGTATGTGGCTATCATCAATAAAAATAAAATTGAAAAATCTTTTTTAGTTTTTTGCCACATTAAATTGGTACAGCACTCAAAAGAATATGTAATTACATTTGAGCGTGAAATTTTAAAATTGGAAGAAGTTTCTGAATGTTTTCATGTTAGTGGCGATTATGATTATGTTTTAAAAATTTATGTAAAAGATATGGATGCATATCGTGATTTTATGGTTACCAAATTAACTGCCATAAAGTATATTGGAAGTACACATAGTATTTTTACAATTGGTAAAGTGAAAAATACAACATCTATAAATGTTTGATTTTATGAAAACTGTAAATTATAAACTCATAGAGCTTTTTTTCTTGTTTGTACTAATTCCTATTAGTTTTACGATTAATTATTTGCCAATTTTAAAATTAAGTATTGGTGTTTTGGGTTTTGTGTATGTTTTGTATGTGCTTTTTAAGGTTGAAAAAATTCAATTTAAAATTAGAAAAGATATTCATTGGAAAGACTTTTGGAGAACGACTTTTTTAAAGTTTTTAGTAATTGCAATAGTAACAACTTTGTTTGTATGGTTTACTGACAATGATAGTTTTTTTAATGTTGTTTTACACAAACCAATAAAGTGGCTTTTAATTTTGTTTTTTTATGCTGCTTTTTCAGTATATCCTCAAGAATTACTTTATAGAACTTTTTACTTTAAACGTTATAAAAACTTATTTAAAAATGAACGTTTATTTATTTTTATAAATGCTATTTTATTTTCGTTAGCACATCTTTTTTTTAAAAACAGCATTGTAATTGCAATTACTTTTATTGGTGGTTTGTTGTTTGCAATTACTTACAATAAAACAAAATCAACGTTTTTAGTTTCAATAGAACACGCACTTTATGGCTGTTGGCTTTTTACTGTTGGTATGGGAAGTATGTTGGGTTTTCCAACTTAATAAAATTAAAAAAGTCCGAAATTTTCACTTCGGACTTTTTAAGATGTTATTTTTAAAATTAAATTTTTACAAGCACAATTTTTTCTGATTCTTTTTTAACCAGTTTTCCGTAAAAATCTTTGAGTGCACTATAATGTTGTGGAGCAACAATAGCACTGTTAAATTGTAGTACACATATGGTATTAATTTTACCAGCAGCTTCTGTAACCTGAAATTTAAAAACGCCTAAATTTTCTGGTAAACCTATTGCTAAACTTTCTGGTAAATTTTCTGCTTTATACCCTTTTGGAAGTTTTATGGAAACTACGTTTTTAATAGACCAAGGAGAAGTGAAATCTACAGGAAATTTACGCTCTTCTAATTTAAAAGGATTTTTATGTTGAGATAAGAACAGTAGAGGTTCTATGTAAAGTTTTCCATTAATACTCTCAATTAAATCTTCACTACTAAATTTTACGTTTCTAATAACTGGTTTTTCAACAGCTTTTTTATTTACCAGTTTAAAATCTTCAATTTCGATGTTAGATTTTTCTTCTAAATTGGTAATTATATCTTCTTCATTTAAATGATTGTGATTTCTTCTATATGTTAACGCATCTAAATTAAAAAACTTAGTTCTTAAAAGTCCTTTTACTTTTAAATCATCAGAAATATTAATCATAATATTGTTTTCTTGCGCTGCTGTAGTAGATGAAGTTAATCTTATCCAAGATGAATTTCCATTTTTTGAAATTCTTCTACCATTCCAATTTAAAGTTCTTCTTGGTAAAATATTTGGTGAACTAAAAGGTTCAGTTGCATCTAATAACATAAAACCACCAGCAGAAAATTCTACCAAAGAAATTACATAATTAAAACCATCTATTGTTGGGAAAAACGGAACTCCATTTGTTCTTGTACTTACTAAAACAGGATCTGCGTTTAAGTTTGCAGAACGTAACATTGCTGTTAACATTAAATTGATATCTGCTACATTTCCTACTCTTTCTTTATAAGCTTTTCTAACTCCATTGTCTGAGTAAATTCCATAATATCCATTCCATTTAATTTGATTTTTTACAAATTTGAAGATTGAAATAACTTTGTCTGAATCTGTTTTTGCAGTTGCTAAAATTGTTTCTAAATCATCTTTATAATAACTAGATTTGCTTAACTCTCCTCCAAAGCTGCTTCTCTTGTATATTTTTTTACTTACATTTTCCCAAGTATTGGAAAAACTTTCAATACCTCCTCCAATACTTAATAGATTTGTTTGCGTAAGTTCAAAACTCATTCCTCCTCTGTAGTTTTTTACACTACTTATGTAAGGCTCGTTATCTTTTAAAGCAGGTATATTTGTGTCATTAAATTCATATACATTTATTCTGTATCCTGTATTTCCTATCCTACCTGACTTAGAATCTGTTTCCATTTTTATATGATGGTATCCAATACTTTTTTTATTAAACACATAATACTCTGGAATTTCTACTTGAGAATGTAGCTTTTTTACAGGAATACCAAATTGAAGTTCTAAATCGTCTATACTAGTTGCGTAAGGAGATATTACTTTATAACGCAATTCTATTACGACACCTTCTTTAATATTTGGCATTGTAATTTTTTTTACGCTATTAAACTTACTTAATTTATCTTTAAAAATACTTTTGCTAGATAATTTCTCTTTTTTTACTTTACCATTTTCTAAATAAAATGTGTATCCTTTAATAGAACTAACAGTCTCACTTTCTCCACTATCTGGATTATAATAAACGACAGATTTTGTTGCAAAATCGAAACCTTCTTTTGTGTAAATTTTTATTCTTTCGTGAAAATCTGTAACCAATTGAAAATTGCCACTGCTTACTGAAAAATCGAAATATGTTCTTCTACTTTTATAAAGATAAGCAGCATCTGCAGTAGAATCTAAAGGATAAAAATTTTCTGTTAGTTCTTCTTTTGATACTTTTCCAAATTTGTAATCTTGTGCTAATATTACAATTTGATTCATTAAAAACAGTGTGAAAATAATCTTTTTCATTTTTATTTATTTTGGGGTTATTACGATTCTTATATTTTCATATTTTGCAATACTTCGTCTAAAGCTTCTGTACAATTCGTAGTCTTCTTTAGGATACACACCTTCTTTTATTGATATCGTTCTGTGATAGCTAAATGAGGAGTTATCTATTTTAGAAATATTTACTTTATAGTTTCCGAATTTTGATGTGATTACTTTTTCTGGAGGTAACGATTGTAAATTATAACCTTCAGGAATTGTTATGGTAAAAGTATCTTCATCTTTATATCCACGATATATTTTTAAGGGAAGTTTTCTTTTTCTGTATCTTTTTGGTACATAACTGTTTCTTCCAAAAACATTTACTCTAAAAATATATTCGGTATCGTTTATTGTTGCGTAGTTTTTTATTGAAGCTTCAATTTCTTCAGTAAAAACAACATCAGTTTTGTTGTTAGTTAATTTTGCTGATTCAATTTCTAAGTTGTTATTATAACTCCAATCATTTGTTTTGTAGCTTTTGTAAAGCTCTTCATCTGTATAACCTTCGTAACCAGATTTATCATCATATTGTAAACCTTTGGAAACTCTTTTTAAAGTTGCTTTTAATGAACCATCTTTTCTTAATTTGATTTCACCAACAGTGGTTTGTAAGTTTTTTTTATCTTTATAAGTTGATGTTCTTTTAATAACACCACCTTCTGGAGTTACGACTAAAACATTTCTATCGTCTGTAAAATCACCCAGAAAACCAAAAGGTATGGTTTGGCTTGTGCATTCTAACCAAATATCATTACCCTCATTTGGTATGTTTAAAATTACGTGATTACCTTGCATGGAAGAAAAATCTTTATCAATATCACGTTTTTCATCTGCATAAACAACTGTATAATATGCTGTAACTCCTACAGCTTTTAATAAAGCTTTTGTATAATTTGTTAGTCCTTTACAATCTCCATAACCAACTTTATCTACTTCGTTTGCAGCAATAGGTTCCCAACCACCAATACCAACTTGTACGCTAATGTATCGCGTTTTGTCTTGCATGAATTTGTAAACGATTTTTGCTTTTTCTATCGGGTTTTCAACTCCTTGAACTAGTGATTTTACTTTGGCAATGGTACTTGGGTTTAAAACATCTCTTCCGTTTAAAAGTTTTGTATTCATCCATAAACCAAACTCTTTCCAATTTTTATATTCACCAGTAACTCCTTTTAAAGCAAATTTGTTTAACGTAATTACTGCTTTTGGTAAAATTTCTCTGTAATGAACTGTTGAGTTTTCGTATTTATAGGCTGGTTGATTTTTTATAGAGTAGGTAATTTCAGTTTCAGATTCTTTAGTTTCTATAGGAAAACCCTTAAAGTTTGTTTTTTTGAATCTCCAAGGAATTTTGTTTGGGTTGTTGATTTTATAAGTACTATTTTCTACAGCAACAAAATATCCATTTACAGGTAACCACAAAGGAATAAAACCTGTTGTAGAAGTTTTGTACTCAGATTCGAAAACCAAAGTGTACGGGTATGAAATGGGTGTGTAATTAACGTATTTAACTCTAGAGTCAGAATATA
Organism: Polaribacter aestuariivivens; assembly: GCF_005885675.1. Taxonomy (GTDB): domain Bacteria; phylum Bacteroidota; class Bacteroidia; order Flavobacteriales; family Flavobacteriaceae; genus Polaribacter; species Polaribacter aestuariivivens. The sequence continues at coordinate 593,105 of NZ_VANR01000001.1, read as the reverse complement.
AAGTACCTCCATCTACAGCACTTACATCTTCAAAATGACGTTCTTTATATCTTTTTATTTCTTTTCCAAAAGCATCATAAATTGTAGCAGATAAATCTGTAATTTTCGTATCTTCATCATAAGCTTCTGCTATTCTTGCATCTACGTTTCCTAGTTTGTTTAAAACAGTTACAACTTCTCTTTTTTTAACAATCATTTTGTCAAAATCATCGATAGTAATTTCTATAGATGCGTTTCTAACAACAGCATTTGCATTTTCTTTTAATTTGGAAGGTATTAGAATTGAAGGTAAAATATCGTCTTGACTGAAAGTAATGTCAACAGAAAATAGTAAAAATAATAATACAACTAATTTGAGGGGAAAATGTTTCTTTATCATGCAAAAATGTATAGCAGCTCAAATATAAAAAAAAAGCTCAAAAAAAATAATTTTTTTGAGCTTTTGTGAATCTTTAAAAAGATATTAGGTTGCTATTTATTTTGTTTTTACGGTAAAAGAAATTTCCATTAAATCGTCAATAAACTTATCTTTTAAGTTGTCGAAAAATTTCTTAGAACCATATTTTACATTAAAATCTGCTCTATCAATTGTGAAAGTTTCGCTTTTAAAAGTAGTTGTATCTCCTTCTGTTGATAACATTGCTGGAATTGTGATGCTTTTTGTAACGTCTTTAATTGTTAAATTACCAGTTACGTGAATATTGTCATCTTTTTCTTCAACACTTGTAATTACAAATTTTGAAGTTGGGTAAGTTTCAACATCGAAAAAATCTGCTGATGTTAAGTGACCTACTAATTTTGCATTTCCTTCTTTATCTTGTGGAATGTCTAAGTTTTTAATTGAAGACATGTCAACCACAAATTCACCACCTGTTAAGTTTCCATCTTCAACAATTAAAGTTCCTTCTTTTAACATAATTGTTCCATTGTGAGCTCCTGTTGGCTTTGTACCTTTCCAAGTAATTACAGAGTTTTCAACGTCAACATTATTTAAATCAGCAACTTCTTCAACAATTACTTCTTCTTTAGTTTCTACTTTTTCTTTCTTTTCGCCTTTACATCCTGTTAAAATAGATGCTACAACTACTAATGATAAAATTATTTTTTTCATGTTATTTTAATTAATTGATTATTGGAATTATTTTCCGTGGCAAATATACAATGAATTTATTTCCCTTGGAAACTATTTTTTACTTTTTTAAGATAAAATTAACTACATGTGCTGCTGCTTGTAGTCCAAAAGCTGCAGGCATATAGCTTATAGTACCATAATAAGATTTTTTGTAATTGGTACCATCTGTAATTTTTACACTTTTAGAGATTTGAACTTCTTCTGAATACACTGCTTTTACACCCTTATCTACTTTACGATCTTTTAAGCGTTTTCTTAAAACTCTTGCCATCGTGCAATTTTTAGTTTTAGAAATGTCTTTTACTTTAATTTTGGTAGCATCTAATTTACCTCCTGCACCCATTGAAGAAATAATTTTCACCTTTTTTCTTCTCGCTGCAACAATTAAATTTATTTTAGGTGTAATACTATCTATACAATCTAAAACATAATCAAATTTATTTGTTACTATTTCGTATGCTCTCTCTGGTGATAAGAATTCGGTTAGCATTGTTAATTCAATTTCACTGTTTATTTCTTTAATTCTGCTTGCTAAAACTTCAGTTTTTAGTTTTCCAATAGTTGAATCTAATGCTGGTAATTGCCTGTTTTTATTGGTTTCATCAAAAACGTCACCATCAACAATAGTCATTTTGCCAACACCTGCTCTAGCTATAAATTCTGCAGCATAACTACCAACACCACCCAAACCGACTATTAAAATATTGGCTTTTTTTAATTTTTCTAAACCTTCTTTTTGTACTAATAGTTCTGTACGTTCTAACCAACTCATGTGTTAAATATTTTTTTAAAATTATTTTTAATTTTTTGTTGAAGTTCTTCCATTTCAATATGTTTTATAATTGAAGTTTTCTGATAAATTGTTTCAATATCAACTTCGGAATCGTCTGTTTCTAAAAAAAAATTATCTATAGAAATTTCTTCCACTACTTTTTGTAATTTTTCATTTTTAATGATTGCTTCTCCAAAGGATATCAGTATGTTATTTTTTATGAAGTTATCTGCAATTTGAAAATTTTTATTAAACCCATGAACAATCCAAGTTTGTTTTGGTTTGAGTTCTTTTTTTATCTCAATAATTTCTTGAAACGCTTTAACACAATGAATTATTAATGGTTTTTTGTGTTTTTCTGATACTTGAATTTGTTTGATAAATACTTCCTTCTGAAGCTTAAAATCAATTTCTATCAACTTATCTAAACCACATTCACCTAATGCGTAACAGTTTTCGTGTATTATTTTGTTTTCAATGATGTGTAGTTCTTCATCAATACTATTTTTATTGATAAACCAAGGATGAATACCGATTGAAAAAGGGTGAGAAAAGTTTTGCGAATTTGGATATTTATTTTCAATTGAAAATACGTTTTTACTAGCAATTTTTTTGTGTGTATGGATGTTTATAAAATCCAAACTCATTATTCTTTATTTTTTGAATCGATAATGATTGTAACAGGACCATCATTTAACAATTCCACTTTCATATCTGCACCAAATGTACCAGTTTGCACTTTTTTATTCAGTTCTTTTTCCAATGTTTTTATAAAATCTTCGTACAAAGGAATTGCTATTTCTGGTTTTGCAGCTTTAATGTAGCTAGGTCTGTTGCCTTTTTTTGTAGCTGCATGTAATGTAAATTGACTTACTACAATTGCTTCACCATTAATGTTTAATAATGAATTGTTCATTACATTGTTTTCATCATTAAAAATGCGGAGGTTTGCAATTTTTCTTACCAAAAAATCAATATCTTCTTGGGTATCTTCAGGTACGATTCCAAGTAAAATTAAAAGTCCTGCTTCAATTTCGGCAACTTTATTTTTATGGATAGTTACGCTTGCTTTTGAAACTCTTTGAATTACAGTTTTCATGGTTTTTTAATTGTCGTCTTCATTCCAAATATCTGTTCTAAAATGTTCAGTTTCTTCTTCTCCTTCTATAATTTGAAGATAACTTTTGTAGCGCGACCAAGATACTTTTTCATCTTCTAAGGCTTCTTTAACAGCACAATGTGGTTCTTTTAAATGTAAACAATTATTGAATTTACAATCTTGCTTCAAAGCAAAAAATTCTGGAAAATAATCTCCTAGTTCATATTTATCAATATCTACCACACCAAAACCTTTAATTCCTGGAGTGTCTATAATTTTGGCGTTAAAACTTAGGTCGAACATTTCTGCAAATGTGGTTGTGTGCTGACCTTGTTTGTGTTGGTCTGAAATTTCTTTAGTTTTTAGCTCCAAAACTGGTTCTATTGCATTTACCAAAGTAGATTTTCCAACACCAGAATGACCAACAAACATAGAGGTTTTACCTACCATTAAATGTTTTACTTTATCAATATTAATGTTTTGGGTTGCAGAAACCTCAATACATTTGTAACCAATGGCTGTATAAATATCTTTTAAATACATAATTTCTGCTCTTTCTTCAATTTCATAAGAATCTATTTTGTTAAAAACCAAAACAGTATCTATTCTATATGCTCTTGTAGAAACTAAAAAACGATCTATAAAAGTGGTAAATGTTGGTGGGTTGTTTATTGTAATTAACAGAAAAACCTGATCTATATTTGCTGCTATAATATGTGTTTGTTTGGAAAGATTTACAGATTTACGAACAATAAAATTATCTCTATCTAAAATAGTTTTAATAACTCCAGTTTCTTCATCTCCCTTTTTTTCAATATCAAATACTACTTTATCACCAACAGCAATTGGGTTGGTACTTTTAATACCTTTTATTCTAAACTTTCCTTTAATTCTACATTCGTAAAATTTTCCATTATCAGCTTTTATGTGATACCAACTACCTGTGGATTTGTAAACGATTCCTACCATTAATACAAAGATGCAGAATTAATATTGAATTAAGAAAAATAGGGTAAAAATTGCCATAAATTTTAAACTTTAGGAAATTTATATATAACAAAAAACCTTTTAAGCTCTAACTTAAAAGGTTTTTATCATTTTTTATAATATAAGCTGATTATGCGTTTAACGGTTTTCCATCCCAAGCCGCTTTTGCAGCTTCTTTCACTGCTTCTGAATATGTTGGGTGACCATGACAAATTCTTGCTAAATCTTCAGCAGATGCTCTGTATTCCATTGCTACAGCAGCTTCCATAATTAAGTCAGCAACTCTTGCGCCAACCATATGAACTCCTAAAATTTCATCGGTATTTTTATCTGCTAACACTTTTACAAAACCATCAATATCTCCACTTGCACGAGATCTACCTAAAGCTCTCATCGAAAATTTACCAGCTTTATAATCAACTTTTGCTTCCTTTAATTCATCTTCAGTTTTACCAACTGCAGCAACTTCTGGCCAGGTGTAAACAATACCAGGAATTAAATTATAGTCAATATGAGGTTTTTCGCCAGCTAAATATTCAGCAACAACAACACCTTCTTCTTCTGCTTTGTGTGCTAACATTGCACCTTTTACAACATCGCCAATTGCGTAAATATTATTAATATTGGTTTGTAAATGATCGTTTACAGAAACTTGTCCGCGCTCATTTACTTCCACACCAACTTTTTCTAAACCTAAACCTTCTGTATATGCTTTTCTACCAACAGAAACCAAGCAATAATCTCCAGAAAATTCAATTTCTCTATCTTTTTTATCAGTTGCTTTTACGGTAATTGTATCGCCATTTCTTTCAACAGCGCTTACTTTATGACTTGTAGCAAACTTAACACCTTGTTTCTTTAAAACTTTTTGTAATTCTTTAGAAACATCAGCATCCATTCCTGGTACAATCTTATCCATATATTCAATTACAGTAACATTTGCACCCAATCTTTTGTATACAGAACCTAATTCTAAACCAATTACACCACCACCAATTACCAATAAATCTTTAGGAATTTCCGATAATTTTAAAGCCTCTGAAGAAGTAATAATTCTTTCTTTATCGATATTAATAAAAGGTAAAGAAGATGGTTTTGAGCCAGTTGCAATAATAATATTTGTACCTTCTATTGTTTCTGAAGAACCATTATTTTTCGTGATTTTCACATGTGTTTTATCTTCAAAAGAACCTAAACCTTCAAAAACATCAATATTGTTTTTGTCCATTAAGTATTTGATTCCTCCAGTAGTTGTTTCTACTACTTTTGCTTTTCTCTCTATCATTTTTCCGAAATCTATTTTCGGAGTTTCTACTGTAATTCCATGCTCTTCAAAATGATTTACAGCATCGTAATAATGATGTGAAGAATCTAACAATGCTTTTGAAGGAATACAACCCACATTTAAACAAGTTCCACCTAAAGTTGCATATTTTTCTATAATTGCGACTTTTTTACCAAGTTGAGAAGCTCTAACTGCAGCAATATATCCTCCAGGACCAGAACCAATTACAATAATATCGTATTTCATAAGTACCTTTATTTTTACTTTTTGATAACCTTTCGGTTCAAATTTTAAATATAGTTGACAAAAATACGGATATTTTTACAGAATAAAGTGAGAATTACGTAGTTTTACCACCATAAATTATCTTAATATTTTACCAATGAAAATTCTTAAAAAAGTACTTTTAGTTTTACTTGTAATATTTATAATCGCTCAGTTTTTTGGACCAGAAAAAAATGATGGAGATTTAGCTTCTGTATCTACTTTTCTTGCAGAAACAAATCCGCCAGAAGATGTAAAGAAAATATTAGAAACTACTTGTTTCGATTGTCATAGCAACAAAACAGTGTATCCTTGGTACGATAAAATTACACCAGTAAATTATTGGTTGGCAGACCATATTAAAGATGGTAAAAAGCATTTGAATTTTTCTGAGTGGAGTAAATATTCTCTAAAAAGAAAAGAGCATAAAATGGACGAATTACATGAGGAAGTAGAAAAAGGAGAAATGCCTTTAGAGTCTTACACATACACACATTCTAATGCGAATTTAACGCCAGAACAAATTGCTGCAGTTGTTGCTTGGGGTAAAAAAGTACAGGCAGATTATAAACTTCAAATGCAAGCTGAATAATTGCAAAAAAAATCGTTATTAATAATTGGTTATGTTTGGGTAGAACCCAATTCTTCTGCTGCAGGAAAGAGAATGTTGCAGTTAATCCATCAGTTTTTAGAACGAGATTATAAAATTACCTTTGCTTCGCCTTCAATCAAAAACGAAAAGGCAATCGATTTAAAAACTTTGGAAATTGACGAAGTTTCTATTGAATTAAATAATGTTTCTTTCGACATTTTTGTAAAAGATTTGCAACCAGAAATTGTATTGTTCGATCGTTTTATGATGGAAGAACAATTTGGTTGGCGAGTTGCAGAAAACTGCCCAAAAGGAATTCGAATTTTAGATACAGAAGATTTACACTGTTTGCGCAAAACAAGAGAAGTCTGTTTAAAAAAGAACATAGATTTTTCTATTGATGAACTGCTGAGACAAGACATTACAAAAAGAGAAATTGCTTCTATTTTAAGATGCGATTTGTCTTTAATAATTTCTAATTTTGAAATGGAGTTATTGAAAAACACTTTCAAAATTGATGAATCTATTCTAATATATTTACCTTTTCTTTTTGATGAAATAGATAAAACTCATCAACTTAAATGGAAAAATTTTGAAAAAAGAGAGCACTTTATTTTTATTGGAAACTTCTTTCATAAACCAAATGTAGATGCTGTTTTAACTTTGAAAAATAAAGTTTGGAATAAGGTTAGAAAGCAATTGCCAAAAGCAGAACTTCATATTTATGGTGCTTATGTAACTCAGCAAATAGAACAGCTACACAATAAAAAAGAAGGTTTTATTATTAAAGGTTTTGTTGAAGATGCCAATGAAGTTGTTGGCAATGCAAAAGTGGTTTTAGCACCTATAAATTTTGGGGCAGGAATTAAAGGAAAGTTAACAGAAGCTATGCTTTGTGGAACGCCAAGTGTAACCACTTCAATTGGAGTAGAAGGAATGAGTGAAGATTTGTATTGGAATGGTTTTGTTGAAGATGATTTTATTGAATTTTCTAAAAAAGCAATTATATTATATTTAGAGAAAAAAACTTGGGAAATTGCTCAAAATAACGGAGTAAACATTATCAACAATATTTACAGCAAAGAAAAAAACGGACACTTATTTTTCAATAAAATAGAAAAAATTCAATATCATTTAGAAAATCATAGAACGAATAATTTTATGGGAAGCTTGTTGCAGTATCAAACCTTACAAGCTACAAAATATATGAGTAAATGGATTGAGGCGAAAAATAAAAAGTAATATAAAACTGCCTACTAAAGACTATAAACTTATTTCAAAGGAACATAATCTAAAGGTAGCGTATTTGCAAATTTTTCATAAGACCAGTATCCTTCGTAAAAAACTGCTAACGGATTTATTAATAATCCATTTTTATCTAAATAAATAGGTTTTTTAACGGGAATTATTGAAGAGGTTTGTGGCAATGCTTTTCTTATTTTGCTAAAAGCATTTCTAAGAATATACCCTTTTTCTTCGAGCTCTTTGGTATAAACTATACTAAGGTTGTTTTCGAAAATTAGCTTATAAACACCATTTTCTTTAGTAATAATTTTATTTATTGGCGCTTTAGATTCGTATAAATAATCAATAAATTTTGGCAAGCGTACTTTTCTTAAAACTAATAAAGCAGAATCTATAGCAGATTTTGGTTTTTCAATTTTAGCTGAAAAATTAATTACTGAGCGATTTAATTTTACGAGTTCCCTCGCTTTTTTAATTTCTTCTTCGCTAGGTCTTTCTGGGTTTGGTACTCTTTTAAACAAATTAATGATAAAACCATCTACATAAGAAGTTCCTTTTAATAAAGATTGATAAAAATGAATGGAAGAACCATTATATGCCTTGAGCCTGTTTTTTTTCCATTTTCGTTGCTTTCTTTTACTTCCTTTTAAATTTTCGTAGCGAGAATAGCCTAAATAGGTTACATATTTTTTATTGATAATAAAACTTTCTAAATCGTATGTGATTTTGTAGCCTAAATCTTTGTGTTTAATTTGTAGTGGCTTTCTAGCAAAAGCAGTTAAAATATTATTTTTTGCATCAAACTCGAAATGTAATACTTTTGGATTCAATATTTTACAATTTTCAGCCAATGTTGTTTGTCCAATAAATTCTCTTTTAAAGTTTTTGAGATTGTATTTCCATTCATCATCATATTTTGTTTTTCCAATAAAAATTTCATTTAACGTATTTTCTGCTTCTACTAAAGTGAAAGAAAGAGGTTTTTTATAAGTTGATGTATTTAAATTGTAATTGATGGTTTTATAACCTAAAAAAGAAATGATTAACTCATGTTTGCCTTCTTTTACTTTTAATGAAAAAACACCTTTTGCATTTGTTGTAGTGCCAACCATGGTATTATTTAAATACACTGCAGCACCTTCTAAAGGATTGTTTTTTTCGAAAACAGTTCCTGTAATTATAGTTTGCCCTATAATACAGTTAGAAATGAGCAAAAAGAACCATAGAAATTGGTATTTCATGTTTTTAAAAAGTTTCTTATGATAATAAAAATAACCTCAAAAGAAGTATTAGATTAAACCTGCTCTTTTTAAAAGTGCCTCTGGTTTGGGTTCTTTTCCTCGAAAACGTTTGTACAAAATCATTGGCTTTTCTGTTCCTCCTTTTGAAAGTACGTTTTCTTTGAATTTAGAAGCAACTTCTTTATTAAATATTCCTTTTTCTAAAAAGTATTCAAAAGCATCTGCATCTAAAACTTCTGCCCATTTGTAAGAATAATAACCAGCAGAATATCCACCTTGAAAAATATGAGAAAAAGCAGTACTCATTACATTTTCTGCAACATCTGGATATAGTTTTGTATCTGTAAAAGCTTCGTTTTCAAAATCTTTTACGCTTTTAATTTCTGAAGGATTTTGAGAATGCCAACTCATGTCTAACAAACCAAAACTTAATTGACGTAATGTTTGCATTCCTTCATGAAAACTAGCAGATTCTTTAATTTTCTCTACGTATTTCATTGGAATAATTTCTCCAGTTTTGTAATGTTTCGCAAACAATTCTAACGCTTCTTTTTCGTAACACCAGTTTTCTAAAACCTGACTTGGTAATTCCACAAAATCCCAAGAAACTGAAGTTCCAGACAAACTATTGTAAGTTGTATTGGCTAACATTCCGTGTAAAGCGTGACCGAACTCGTGAAACAAAGTTGTAACTTCATTAAAAGTTAAAAGTGATGGTTTTGTAGGTGTTGGTTTTGTGAAATTACAAACAATAGAAACGTGTGGTCTTTCGTTTATTCCGTTTTTAATTTGTTGTGGTTTGTAGCTTGTCATCCACGCGCCATTACGTTTTCCTTTTCTCGGATGAAAATCGGCATAAAAAACCGCTATAAAATTACCATTAGTGTCAGTTACATTGTAAGTTTTTACGTCTTCATGATATTTGTCAATGTTCGCAACTTCTTCAAATTTTAAGTCATACAAGCGATTTGCAATTTCAAAAACACCATCAATTACATTTTCTAATTTAAAATAGGGTTTTAAAATTTCTTGATCTAAATCAAAAATTTCTTTTTTTAATTTTTCTGAATAATATGCTCCATCCCATTTTTGAAGTTGATCTATTCCGTCTAATTTTTTAGCGTATTTTTCTAAATTTTTAAATTCTTTTTTAGCAGCAGGTTTTGCTTTTTCCAATAATTCATTCGAAAAATCAATCACTTTTTCTGGAGTTTCTGCCATACGTTCTTCTAAAACAAAATGAGCATGTGTTTTATATCCTAATAAATTAGCTCTTTTGTGACGTAAACGTACAATGTCTAAAACAATTTGTTCGTTGTTGTTTTTATTTTTTTGAAAACCTTTTTTACCTGCAGCAATGGCTAGTTTTTTACGCAATTCTCTATTGTCTGCATATGTCATAAAAGGAATGTAACTTGGGTAATCTAACGTGAAAATCCAACCTTTTTTCCCTTTTTCATTGGCCAATTGTTTTGCAGCTTCTTTTGCAGATTCTGGTAAACCTGAAACATCTTTCTCATTGGTTAAGTGCATTTCAAAAGCATTGGTTTCTGCCAAAACATTTTCACCAAATTGTAGAGATAGTTTAGATAGTTGTGTATCTATTTTTCTTAATTCACTTTTATCTTCTTCATTTAAATTTGCTCCATTTCTTGCAAAACCTTTGTATTGTTTTTCCAGTAACATTTCTTGTTCTGGAGTTAAGGCTAATTTTTCTTTACTATTAAAAACTTCTTTTACTTTTTTAAATAAAGCTTCATTTAAAGTAATGTCATTTCTAAATTCACTTAACCAAGGAGAAACTTCTTGTGCTATTTTTTGAATCTTGTCATTCGTTTCAGCGGAATTTAAATTAAAAAAAATACTGGTAATTCTGTTTAATTTTTCGCCTGTGAAATCTAAAGCAACTGTAGTGTTTTCGAAAGTTGGACTTTCTGAATTTTCTACAATTGTTTGTATTTCCTCTTTTGCAATTTCTATGGCTTTTTTTATAGCTGGTTTGTAATGACTTGTTTCAATTTTTGAAAAAGGAGCTGTATTAAATTCTTGTAAAAGTGGGTTCATAAAAATCGTAAATTATCTAATTTTAAAGGGTTTATTTGTTTTAAAAACTATTTTTTACTCTTTTTGAAGCTTGCTCAACTTTTATTTTTAAGCCTTCTTTGTAAGCGATAATTTTATCTAACACACATTTGTCTGAAGCTCCAATTATTTGTGCAGCCAAAATACCTGCGTTTTTTGCGCCATCTAAGGCAACAGTAGCAACTGGAACGCCACCTGGCATTTGTAAAATTGATAATACAGAATCCCAACCATCAATAGAATTTCTACTTTTTACAGGAACACCAATAATTGGTAAAGGACTCATAGAAGCTACCATTCCTGGTAAATGTGCAGCACCTCCAGCACCAGCAATAATTACTTTTATGCCTCGTAAATGTGCATTTTTAGAATATTCAACTAATTTTTCTGGAGTTCTGTGAGCAGAAACAATATCTACTTCAATTTGAATGTCAAAACTTTCTAAAATGTCTATTGCTTCTTGCATTATTGGAAGATCTGAATCGCTTCCCATTATTATACCTACCATAATTATTTACTTATTACTCTAATTGTTTCTTTTACTTTTTGTGCAATTTCTCTTGCTTTTTCTATGTTTTCATCAACAATAGTTACATGACCCATTTTCCTGAAAGGGCGTGTTTCTTTTTTTCCATATATATGAGGTGTCACTCCATCAATTTTTAAAATTTCTTCGATATTTTCGTAAACAACTTCTCCAGAAAAACCTTCAGCACCTACTAAATTTACCATAATTCCTGCAACTTTACTTTCTGTATTTCCTAAAGGAAGATTTAAAATACTTCTTAAATGTTGTTCAAATTGGTTGGTGTAACTTGCTTCAATTGAATAATGTCCAGAATTATGAGGTCTTGGAGCAACTTCGTTTACTAAAATTTTATCATCTGTAGTTTGAAACATTTCTACAGCTAACAAACCAATAAAGTCTAATTCGCTAACTACTTTTAAAGCTAATTCGCGTGCTTTTTCTGCAACTTTAAAATCTATTCTTGCAGGACAAATAACATATTCTACTTGGTTAGCTTCTGGATGAAATTCCATTTCTACAACAGGATATGTTGTAGTTTTACCATTGGCATTTCTTGCAACAATTACAGCTAACTCGTTTTTAAAAGGAATGAGTTTTTCGGTTATACACTCTACATTTGGTAATGATTTTAAGTCTTCAAAATTTCTAACAATTTTTACCCCATTTCCATCATAACCAAAACGTGCAGCTTTCCACACGAAAGGAAAATTAATAATATTATTTTCGTAAGAATGTTTTAATTCTTCTAAGTATGCGTAGTGAGAAAATTCAGCTGTAGGAATTTGATGATCTACATAAAAATTTTTCTGTCTTGCTTTACTTTGAATAGTGCGTAAATGTTTTGGTTTCGGATAAATAGTTAAACCTTCGTCTTCTAATTTATCTAACGCATCTAAATTTACATTTTCAATTTCTATGGTTAATAAATCAACTGTTTTTCCGAAGTTGTAAACTGCATCAAAATCTAATAAATCTCCAACAACAAACTTGTTGCAAATTGCTGCACAAGGTGCATTTTTGTTATTGTCTAAAATAGATGTATGGATGTCAAATTTTTGAGTTTCTGCCAAAAGCATTCTTCCTAGTTGTCCACCACCAAGAACGCCTAATTTAAAATCTGAAGAGAAATAGTTTTTCACGTGTAAAATTGTTGTTTTAGCAAAAATACACAACTCAAATCACATTCGCTAAAAATTACTGATTCGAATTACAGAACCAATTTTTGTAACACGATATTCTCTTGCAGGACATTCTGCTCCATCTGTTTGCGGAGAACCACCAAAATGTACGCTGTATTCACTCTCATCACAACTACATTTTAAAACCAATCCTCTTTCAAAAGTCATAGGTGAGTTGCAATCTGTATTTGGGCAAATTTTATCAAAAGCAACAAAAGTGTTTCCATTTACATTAAATAATAAAATACCTTTTGCACCACCAGTAAGATTTGCAAAACCACCAGGAGTTTGTGCATTAATTAACTGCGGATTATTTAAATCGGTAGTAATATTTACCGGAAAACTTTGCAAACAATTAGCCAATTGTGAGTTTTCAGAGCAATTTAATAATGCTAAAAATGAGATATAAAAAATTATTTTTTTAAACATATAATTTTGTTGATACTTTAAAAACGATGGCAAGTTACAAATATTTTGTACATTTGTTATAATCTCATTCCTGTGAAGGTAATGGGATTTTTAAATTTAACCCAAGAAGGGTAATTGTTAGAAAAAGTTATTGAATTTTAAAATAAAATACCATGAGTGAAATATCATATTATTCTCCTGAAGGACTAAAAAAACTAAAGGAAGAACTGGTTCATTTAGAACAGGTAGAAAGACCAAGGGTTACACAAGAAATTGCAGATGCTAGAGATAAAGGTGATTTGAGTGAAAATGCAGAGTATCATGCAGCAAAAGAAGAACAATCGCATTTAGAATTTAAGATTGCAAAATTAAAAAATGTAATATCTAACGCACGTATTTTAGATGAAAGTCAATTAGATACCTCTAAGATTTTAATTCACTCTAACGTAGTAATAAAAAATACTACAAATGGAATGGAGTTTAAATACAGGTTGGTTGCAGATTCTGAAACTGATGTTAGAAATGGAAAATTATCAGTAAACTCCCCAATAGGAAAGGGCTTGTTAGGTAAAAAAGTAGGCGAAATTGCAGAAATACAAGTTCCAAGTGGAATTATGAAATTTGAAATTGTAGAAATTTCGAGATAATGAATTAGACAACTTGGAAACTAAATTTTATAAAATCGGATTTTGAGCACATCAAAATCCGATTTCTTTTTATCTTAGTACTCAAACTAAAAACGAACATCTAAAAAATTACGCATGAGCATATTTACAAAAATAATTACTGGGGAAATTCCAAGTTATAAAGTTGCAGAAAATAACGATTTTTTTGCTTTTTTAGATATCAACCCAAATGCAAAAGGACACACGTTAGTAGTTCCAAAAAAGGAAGAAAATAAAATTTTTGATTTATCTAAAGATGAGTATAAAAACCTAATGGATTTCTCTTACGATGTTGCAAAAGCTATTGAAAAGGCGATTCCTTGTAAAAGAGTTGGAATGAGTGTAATTGGTTTGGAAGTACCTCATGTGCATGTGCATTTAATTCCTTTAAATGAAATGGCAGATATCCAATTTGCTAAAAAAGTAAAGTTAACCGAAAGTGAGTTTGTAAATTTGGCAAAAGCAATAGCTGATAAATTCGAGTAATTTGAATTTCATATGTATCAGAAACTAAATAGCACTAAACCTTATCCAACAAAATTTGAAAAGTAGTTCCTTTTCCAATTTCTGATTTTTGCACAAATATTTTTCCTTTGTGATAATCTTCTACAATTCGTTTAGAAAGTGATAAACCCAAGCCCCAACCTCTTTTTTTAGTAGTAAAACCAGGTTTAAAAATTTGTTTGAATAATTTTTTTGGCATACCTTTTCCTGTATCAGAAAAAGTAATTTTTATTTTTTTTGGTAACTCTGCTATTTTTATATGTAAAGAACCTTCTTTTTGCATTGCATCTATGGCATTTTTAATGAGATTTTCTATTACCCAGCCAAACAATTCTGTATTTAAATTTGCGTATAATTTTTCATCTGAGGTAGCAAATGAAAAAGTTATTTGTTTCGAACTTCGAGATTCTAAATAATCATACGCAGTTTTGGTAACTGCAACAATGTTTTGTTTTTTTAATTCTGGAATGGAGCCAATTTTAGAAAATCTGTTTGCAATAGTATTTAACCTATTTACATCTTTCTCAATTTCTTCCACATATTTATCATCAATTTTTTCCATCTTTAAAATGGCAATCCAACCTAATAAAGAAGACAAAGGAGTACCTATTTGATGTGCAGTTTCCTTTGCCATTCCTGTCCATAACTTATTGGTTTCAGAAGCTTTATTAGAGCTGTAAAACAAGTAAATTACACTTAAAAATAAAATAAGAATTAAAATTAAAGCTAAAGGATAATAGGTGAGTTTGTTTAACAAATCAGAGTCTCTGTAATAAACTTTATTTGTTTTATTTTCTGAAAAGTTTATAACAATAGGATTGTTTTCACTCTTCATTTTTTCTAATTGTTCTTTGAGATACTCAGGATTTTGTGCCTTTATAGAATCTAAATTTTGCCAAGAAGAAATTTCTTCATTTTCATCAACCAAAATTGAAGGAATATTTGTGTTGTTTTCAATAATCATTCCTTCAATAAAAAAATTGTCATTTAAATTGGGGTTTGTAGCAAATTCTTTAATTGCAGCCCCAAAAATTTCCATTTTAGAGCGTTCTTCTTGTTTAAAATTTTGAAAAAATATATAAGTATTCCATAATATTAATGAAACGATCACCAAAGAAACTAAAACAGCAATTCTTTTAAATAAAAGTGTGTTTGTTAGAAAATTCATAAAAACAAATATAAAGGTTTCCACTATATAACTCATTTGTATTTTTGATAGTATCTTTACAAGACAAAATATTTTACAATGCTTACAATAGATCCTAAAGAAATTTCTACCGGAAAATTACATGGTTATTTATTAGGTGCAGTTGCACCAAGACCCATTGCATTTGCAAGTACAATTGATGTGGATGGAAACCCAAATTTATCGCCATTTAGCTTTTTTAATGTATTTGGTTCAAACCCACCAATAATGATATTTTCGCCAGCAAGAAGAGTTCGTGACAATACTACAAAACATACCTTAGAAAATGCAATGGCAACAAAAGAAGTAGTTATAAATGTGGTAAATTATGATATTGTTCAACAAATGTCTTTAAGCTCTACAGAATATCCTCAAGGTGTAAATGAGTTTGAAAAAGCTGGTTTTACAATGCTAAAATCAGATACTATAAAACCTTTTAGAGTGGCAGAATCTCCTGTGCAATTTGAGTGTAAAGTAAATGATGTTATTTTTACTGGAGATGAAGGTGGAGCAGGAAATTTAATTGTATGTGAGGTTTTAAAAATTCACATTGCTGAAAATGTTTTGGATGAAAGTGGAGCTATAGATCAGCATAAGATAGATTTGGTTGCTAGAGCAGGAGGTAGTTATTATTCCAGAGCAAGAGATGGTTTTTTTGAAATTCCAAAACCAGTATCAACCTTAGGAATTGGTGTAGATTCAATTTCTTCGGAAATTAGAAACAGTACTATTTTAACAGGAAATAATTTAGGAATGTTAGGAAACATTGAAGAACTTCCAAATAAAGAAACTGTTGATAACTTTGCAAAAGAACATCCGCAATTTATTGGGTTAGAAACCGTAAAAAAACATACATTTGCCCAAGAGTTTTTAAAAGAAAATGATGTAGAAAGTGCTTGGAAAGTGCTTTTAATTAAATAGTTAAGTGTTATATTATGGAAGTTATTGGTAAAATAAAGTTAATTGGAGACGTTCAAACTTTTGGTTCTAACGGTTTTAGAAAAAGAGAATTAGTAGTTACTACTGATGAGCAATACCCACAAATGATTATGATTGAATTTGTACAAGACAAATGCGATTTATTAAATAATTATAGTGTTGGACAAGATGTAAAAGTGTCTATTAACTTACGTGGTAGAGAGTGGATTAATCCTCAAGGAGAAGCAAAATACTTTAATTCTGTACAAGGTTGGAGAATTGAAAACTTGTCACAAGGTGCAACAAATCAAGGTAATTTACCTCCAGTAGATCAATTTAAAGAAGCAAGTAGTGTTTCTGATGAAGAGCCAGATGATTTACCATTTTAGTAAATAATTTAAACTTTCTAGAAAGTTAGTTTTTAGATAAAAATAAAAAAGAGAGCGTTTGGTTATAAACGCTCTCTTTTTTTTAATAAATTATTCTCTTTTTAAGAAAGTAAAAATATTATTTTTTAGCTTCTTTCTTTGGTAAAGGTCCTCGCATATGAATTACCAAACCATTTAAAAAGTTTCGTAAAAATTGATCTCCACATTCTACATATTTTGGATGATCTTCTGCTCTAAATATTGCACCTAATTCACCCTTGGTTACTTTAAAATCTACCAAAGCACAAATTTCAATAATATCTGTATCACGTAATTTGTGAGCAACTCTTAGTTTTTTAAAAATATCGTTATTTGTTAATCCCATAGTGCAAATGTAAGTTTTTTAGCTTTAATTTTAAGTTGGTAATAGATGTAAAATTAATCTACTACTTGAAAAATAGCCCAAGCATACGCTGCAAATCTCGCAAAACGAAACAAGCCAAAAAATACCACATTTTTAAAAGGATACTTAATCATACCAGCAGCTAAACAAGCAATGGAAAAAGGCAATGGTAATAAAGCACCTACTAGAATTAAAAAACCTCCCCATTTGCGAGTGTTTTTTAAATTGGCAGCCATTTTTACCTCTAAATACTCTTTTACAGATTTAATTTTTAAAGCAGTTTGCCCAATAAAATAAGACACCAAGCCACCAGCATATGAAAGTGTTGCTAAAAGTGATAAATTTAAAATAGGGTTTTCTGTTTTTCCAGACCAAGCTATAAATATTTCTGGCGGAATTAAACCCAACAATGTTTCAGAAATAAAGAAAGTGATTAATATACCAGTTTTAGAAAAAGTTTCGGTTATTGTTTCTAAACCCTCATTAATATCATACACATATTTATTAAAAAGAAATACAGCTACAACTACTAAAACTATTGGTAAAAATGCTTTTTTTACACTTTCCCAAACAAATACATAAAAGCCAGTTCTACCATAATAATTATGGAGTCTTTTACCTATAAAAGCTGTTTTTTTCTTTTTTCTTTTTCTCTTTTTTTCCAATTAAAAAACTGTTTTTGTGAATTTACAAAAATAGCACAAATTATAGATAAAAGATAACAGATTTTTAGATTAACGATTTTTTAAGAAAACAGTAAATTTGCTATAAATTATTTCTTTTTTATGATTTGGCTTTCTGATAAAATTGAATTTCCTGATTACAAATATACTTCTGAACACGGTATTATAGCCTTGGGTGGAGATTTATCTGAAAAAAGATTAATTCATGCTTATAAAAACGGAATTTTTCCTTGGTTTTCTGAAGATGATCCTATTGTGTGGTATTGTCCGTTTGAAAGAATGGTGTTGTTTCCAGATGAAATAAAAGTATCTAAATCGATGCGAAAAATCATAAATAAAAATGAATTTACAATTACTGAAAACACAGCTTTTAAAGAGGTAATTTACAACTGTAAAAATATTGAAAGAAAAGATGGTTTTGGCACTTGGATTACAGATGATATGGAGCAAGCTTACATTAACTTACATAAAAAAGGAATTGCAAAATCTATTGAAGTTTGGCAAAACTTGGACTGCACTCAATCTGAAAGAAAGTTAGTTGGCGGTTTATATGGTTTGGAAATTAATAATATTTTTTGTGGTGAAAGTATGTTTAGTAAAGTATCAAACGCATCTAAACTAGCGTTTATACATTTAGCTAAAAATAAAAATTACAAATTAATAGATTGTCAGGTTTATAATGAACACTTAGCAAGTTTAGGTGCAAGAGAAGTAGATAGAGATTTGTTTTTGGAGATATTAAAAGGGTAGTTTTTTTATCGTTTATATATATATTGTTTTTTAGGTTTGGATACAAACCAAACAAAAACTACCATTTTCAAAAGGAAATGGTAGTTAATAATTAATTTAAAATACAATTTTTTAAATTTTTCGAAGAAAAATATCGCCACTAATGGTATTTAATTTTAAAGAAGAAGTTCCTTTATTAATGGTGGCAACAATTTTAGATCCGTAGCCACTTTTTTTGTTTTTATCAAAATCAATTTCTAAATCAGAATAAATAGCACCACTTAAAGTTTTTGCTTCAAATTTTGCGTCAGAAACATAAATATCTATATCACCACTAATGGTTTTTAAATACATGTTTTTAGAGTGTTTTTTTACTGTAATGTTACCACTAATTAAATCTAAATTTAATTGACCCACATAATTTTGTGCTTCCACACTTCCAGAAATACTTTTTATTTTTAATTCCATGTTTTTTGGAACGTAAATCACATAATTTACAATGTTAGAGTGTTGATGTTTGTGGCAATCATCTTCATCTTCTTTGTCTTTTTCATTTTCTTCATCTTTTTTGTGCGAATGAGAATAATAACTTCTGTATTTTTTAAAATAATCTCCATAATCTGAACTTATTTTATATTTCTCGCCAATTTTATCGGCTTTAAAATTAAAATAATCATTGTGTTTATTGTCATCTATATTTACAGTTGCTTCTACAGATATTTCATTTTTATTCCAATTTTTTACAACAATATTGTTGGCAAATTTTAGATTCACATAAACGTTTTTAATGTTTTCGCTTTTTGTGTTTTCTGTTACTTTTTTTTGTGCTGTTAGGTTGTTAAAAGTAAATAACAATCCTATGAATAAGAGTAAACTTTTCATTTTTAGTGATTTAAATTTTGTGAATTATTTTAAGTTGTCATTTCTAATAAAACAATGTGGAGTCTAAAACCTTAAACTGTTAAAACTGTTTTTTGAGATTTCTCCACAAGGTTAAAATGACATGATTACTTTTTTCTTAAGTAAATATTACCCATTGAAGATTTAATATAAATTTTTACACCTCCATTATTTAACTTACTATTAATGGTTTTTCTACCACTTACATTTGGCATTCCTTTTTTGGTAGGTATGTCAAAATCAAAATTTGTGTAAACTGTTCCTTGTGTTCTTAACTCTATATCTGCTTTAGTGTCTGCAGGTAATGCAACATCAATTTCAGAAACTGAAGAGCTAATAGTTATAGGTGAAGTTTGGCTTACTTTATCAAAATCAATATCAATTTTTCCAACACTTGTATTTGCTGTAATTGGGCCAGTTACGTTTTTCATTTCTATACGACCTACATTCGTAGCAACTTCAACTTCGCCAGTGAAACCTTCTAAAGAAATTGATCCTAAAGTACCTGCATTTGCTGATATATTCATAGTTTTTGGCAGAACTAGCTTAATGCCATGTCTTTGGTAAGTAGATTTTAAATCTGTAACATACAATACATTTCCTTCTTTTGTAATGGAAAAACCAAAACCATCTGTATTGTCTTTTCCTCCAGGATAAATGGCAGTTAACCCTTTTCTTTTATCTTCTTTTAATTTTTCTTTATGCTCATCTCTTTCATATGTTTTATGGTTGTTGGCATTGTCTGAAAGTACTAACTCTGTTGTGTTTCCAGCTGTTAACACAATTCTTGTTCCACTTTCTAATACTATTTTCTTAATGCCAGATAAAGAGTATTTGAATTCTTTTTTTTGAGCGGATACAATACTTGTAACAAATAATAATAGGATTAATATTTTTTTCATGATTTCTTAATTTTATAATAAACTTGGTAAATTTAATTCGACTTGTTGTTTTACATACTGAGGTGTTTCCTCGTTTTCTAATAATTTTTTCATTGATTCTATGGCTCTTTTTTCTTGAATTTTAGCTAAAATTTGAATCAATTCTATTTGAACAGTAGTGTTTTTATCTGTTTCTAAAGCTTTAATTAAGGCATCTCTTACGATAATTTCTGATGAAAATTTTGCCAATGTTTCTGCTGCAGCTGAACGTACATTTGCATTTTTATCAAAAAATAAACGGTTTATTAATGCTTCAATTATTTTGGTGTCTTTTTTAGTAAATTCTTCTGCGTTTGTAACAGCTAAAATTCTTTTACTTGCAGAAGTGTTTTCTAAAAGTGCCAAAACTTGTTCTTTATGTTCATTTTTTACACTTGCTATTTTGGTAATGTTAGATTGATGTTTGCCAAACAAAAAAGCGCCGATAACAATAACAATACTTGCAGCTACTTTTAAGTAAGATTTCCAATCTTGTTGTGGTTTTAATGGTATTACTTTTGGTGATGCATTTGCCATTTCACTGGCCAGCATCTTATTAAAATTGTCACGTAAGTTATTAGAAGGTATTTCTGTTTTTTGGTTGTCTAGAATATTTAAAAACGATTTTACATCTTCTAACTCTTTGTTACAATTCGTACAAGATTTTAGGTGTTCTTTTACTTCAGAATTTGCAACTTCTGATAAAGAATTTTCTAAAAATCCTATAAGTTTATTTTGAATGTGATTACATTTCATATGTTATGCTTGAAAATAAATTTCTTTTAATTTTTTTAATGCCCTATGTGTTTTAACTTTTACAGCATTTTCGCTACTACCTATAATTTGAGCAATTTGCTCATATTTTATTTCTTGAAAACGATGCATTACAATTAACTCTCTTTCAGATCTTTTGAGCTTTAATAATGCTTTTTGTAAATGATCTAATTCTTCTTGTTTGCTTTCGGAAACTGTTGTTTCTTCAGAAGCTAATAAATCGTCATTTATTTCATTCGATCTTTCTTTTTTTACTCTTTGATAATAACTTGAAAAAATGTTTCTTGCAATCGTATAAATCCAAGCTGCGAAATTTCCGTTTTTATAAGATGTTTTATACTTTATTATTTTTAAAAAAACATCTTGTGTCAAATCTTCACTAACCATTTTATTATGCACCATTTTATTAAAATAGTTATAAATACGTACATGATATCTATCAAACAGAATGGATAATAATTGTAATTGTCCATCTGCAATTTGTAACATTATTTCCTCGTCAGTTAAATGTTTCAAGGGTTGGTTTTTGGTTGGTTTCTATTATTAAAACCTTCAATTTACAAAAAGGTTACATTTTTTATTTATTTTTTTTTAATCAAAAAAAAATCTTGAACTATTGTTCAAGATTTTGTTATCTATTTTTATGTTTATTATGATATTAATTACTTGTAATTAGTTTAATTTCAGCAATAGATGCAGAATTAGCGTTGTTCATAATTTCTGATTTTGCCACGAATTTTATAAATTTTGCAGTCGTTTTTTTAAAAAGTATTTTACTCCAATAACTTAACGCTTCTGCTGCAACTGGATTTCCCCAGTTATTACCATCTTCACTTAGGTACAATTCAAAATTTCTAATGATTCCATAAAACTCATCATCTAATCTTGGTATGTAAACAAAACCAGTTACATCGTATTTTTTACCTAAATCAATTATTATTTCATAAGGAAACGAGTCTGATTTTTTTAACCAGTTAGAGTGCCAAATAGTATTTGTATCATTATCAAAAGCATTTGTGGCAGGAAAATTTTTAGCTTCACTAGAAACAGCAACTAGTTTCCAATTATCTTGAGGTATGTATATGCTCTCATCATAAATTTTCCAAGAACCAGTTTTTTGATTAATGGTAAATTCTGGAACATATTTTAATGATATGGTTTTGTTTGTTGTATTTACATACAGTGGACAAATAATATTTTTTGCGAGTGAATTGCTTGGATCTTGCCATCGATCGCCTACATAATAAAATGAGGTTTCTTTAATCCCATTAATTGTAATTACAGCAGTTGGTTGTGTATCATAAGTTATTTTGCCTCCAAACTTTTTCCAGTTTGCCCAACCTTTTTTTAGTGAGTTTGAATAGGTGTAAGATCCTTGGTTTGGATTCCAACCTGTTAATTCTGATGCGAGTAAAAAATAAGTATCATTTTTTTTAAAAATTACTGGAGCTTCTTTGTAAGTTCCATTATTAACAATAGAAGCAGTAACTTCTACTACATCTAAAAAATCGGCAGATAATTTATAAAGTTTTAAATCTCCCGCATTTCTATCTTCAGAAATAAAATAAGCCTCGTTACCATCTCTAAAAACATTGCAATCTAAAGAATCGTTACCAAATGGTTTTAAAGATTTATGAAAAGTATATTTACCATCTATAGTATTGCTATAAAAAATAGCGGCTTCTCTGGTTTTATATTTTTTATCTTCATAATGTGCCCAAATAACAAATTGATTTGTATTTGGATTAAATAATAAACTAGATCTTTCTGTAAAGCGAGTTCCGTTTTTAATATCTGGATTCGTGTTTCTGTCTATAATTTTGTTTTTAAACTCCCAGTTTATCAAATCTTTTGATGCATATAAATTTACTCCTTGATAGCCAGTTTTTGAATAAGAATAGTCTTCGCCAATTATATAATAAATGCCATTATGATTAATAATATTACCTCCATTTGCGTGAACTTTATTACCATTTGTATCTACCCATTTAACACCGTTTTTTATAGATTTATTTTGAGATTGTATTGTACTTAATCCTAAAAAAAATAATACTATGAGGCTAAAACTGATTTTTTTCATTTTTTAAATATTAATCAATGTAAGTTATTTTAAAAATTTATTTTTTATATGGATAAAAGTTTTGTGCTCATGTAAATTAAATTTTTTATTTTTTGATAAAATTATATGCCTTGTTGTTTATTAAAACAAAGTAATGTCCATTAGATAAGTTAGAAATATCTATAATTTGTCCTGTATTTTTATGATTTCTCTACCAGAAAAGTCATATACACTGTAAGACGTACTCTTTTTTGCATTTGCAATATGTAATTTTTTAGATGTAGGATTTGGATATAAAGATATTTTATTAGAATTTTCAGTAAAATTTTTTGTGGTTAATGTTTTTGAATTTATTTCAAAAATTTTACTTTGAAAAATCGACTCGTCATCTAAATAATTGAATTGATATTTACCAAAATCGGTATTTGTAATTTGATTGAAATTAAGTGTTCTATTTGTACTATAAAAACCATTTGGTCCACTCCAGCTATAAGAACCATAAATATTTGCTTGAGGTCCAATAACAAGATTGCTTCCTTCTTCAATATCTATTTGCAATCCTGTTTTCCAACCAGTATTGTTTATATTGTAATAAGGTATAATTTCATTTTTAGAGACGGGAGTTTGATTTGTCATTAATTTAATTTCTGCAGCTGATGTAAAATTTACATTGTTCATTATTTCAGATCTTGCTATTAGTTTTACAAAATTAGCAGAAGTTTTTTGAAAGTTTACTTCACTCCAATAACTTAATGAACCTGCAGCAACAGGCATATTCCAATCAATACCATTTTTACTAAAATATAACTCAAAGTTTCTAATAATACCATTAAAATCATTGTCTAATCTAGGTATGTAAACAAAGCCTGTTATTTCATATTTATCCTTTAGATCAATAATTATTTCATGTGGTAAAGTAGCTGTACTACTGTTCCAATTTGTATGCCAAATGGTGTTTTCATCACCATCAAAAGCATTTTTAGCTAAAAAGTTTGGGTGTTCACTTGAAGTTGAAACCAATTGCCAATCGTTTTGAGGAACATAAGTATTGCCATCATAAAGACTCCATAATCCTGTATTTTGATTTATTGTGAATTCATGAACGTATTTTAAAGATAAGGTTTTGTTATTTGTGTTTAAAATAAGAGGAGAAATGATGTTTTTTGCAGAGGCATTTCCTGGATCCTGCCAACGATCTCCAACATAATAAAATGATGTGTCGCTTGTTCCTGGAACTGAAAATATAGCTGTAGGTTGAGTGTCATAGGTGATTTTACCTCCAAAATTTTGCCAATTTGTCCATCCACTTGTTAATGAATTAGAAGTTGTGTAGGTTCCTTGGTTAGGAGTCCATCCAGTTAATCCAGAGCACATGATGTAATATAAATTGTTTTTTTTAAATAATATTGGACCTTCTTTTAAAGCTCCATTATTTGTAATAACCGCAGTGATTTCAGCTACATCAAGATAATCATCAGTTAATTTATAAAGTTTTAAATTTCCGCTTGCTCTGTCTTCCGAAATAAAATATGCTGAGTTACCTTCTTGAAAAACATTAGAATCTAAAGATTCATTTCCAAAAGGTTTAAAAGATTTATGAAATGTATATTTTCCATCTATTGTGTTGCTGTAAAATACGGCAGCTTCTCTAACAGTATAACCTGAACCTTCATAATGTGCCCAAATAACAAACTGGTTTGTGCTGGCATTGTATAGTAAACCTGGTCGTTCTGTAAAACGAATTCCTGCATTAATATCTGGATTTGTATTACGGTCTATAATTTTATTTTTGAATTCCCAGTTCATTAAATCTGGAGAGGCATACAAATTAATACCTAAATATCCGTTTTGAGAGAAAGAATAATCTTCACCAATCATGTAAAACATATTATTATGCTTAATAATATTACCACCATTTGCTTGAACTCTATTTCCATTTGTGTCACGCCAAATTATTCCATTTTTAATAGAATTAACTTGAGAATATCCATAACTAAATGCTAAAAAAAATAATGTCACCAAAATAAAATGATTGTTTTTCATGTTTTGTTATTTTTATTTTTCTAAGATATTACAATAAGTAATTTATAATATGGATGAAACTTTCGTTTCTATGTACATATAATAGTTGTTTTAAAATTATTTTTAATAATTAGAAATAACCCATAAAAAAAACCTGAGCAAATGCTCAGGTTTGTAATTTATAATTTGATAGTATTTATTTTTGTTTTGCTAACAAATCTCTAATTTGCTCAAGTAATTCTTCTTGACTTGGTCCTTTTGGAGCTTCTGGAGCAGGCTCTTCTTTTTTCTTCATATTTTTTAATCCTTTTACGATCATAAACATAACAAAAGCCACAATAATAAAGTCTATTACATTGGTTAAGAAATCTCCATATAAAACAGCGACTTCACCTACAACTTTTCCTGTATCATCTACAACACCCTCTTTTACGATATATTTTAAATCTTTAAAATCAGCATTAAAAATTAAGCCAATTAGTGGAGAAACAATTCCTCCAGTAAAAGAAGTAACTACCTGTTTGAAAGCAGCACCCATAACAAAACCTACTGCAATGTCTACAAGGTTCCCTTTCATTGCAAAGTCTTTAAATTCTTTAAGCATTCCCATTTTATTCTATTTTTTAATTAGTTAATAACGCTAAAATAGTAAAAAAAACTATTGCTTTAACATTTTATTAACACGTGAAGATATTGCAGTTAAAGTTTCATATACAATAGTTTCAGAAACGTTGGCAATGTGTTGTATCATATTTTGATGATTAAAAACAATTACTTCATCACCTTCATTACATTGTATCTTGGTAATGTTTACCATAATCATATCCATACAAACGTTTCCAATAATAGGTGCTTTTTGATTATTTATGAGCACATAGCCTTTTTTATTGCCTAATTTTCTTGACAAACCATCTGCATGACCTATAGGAATTGTGGCTGTTTTCGTAGTTCTTTTTGCTACAAAAGCTCTATTGTAACCAACTGTTTCTCCAGGTTTAATTATGTGAATTTGAGAAATGATAGATTTTAAGTTATGTGTGTTTTTAAGTTGTTCAGTTTCTTTATCATCATTTCCAAAACCGTACAAGCCAATACCAATTCTAACCATATCAAATTGTGCTTTTGAAAAGTTTACTACACCAGAAGTATTTAAAATATGTAGCATTGGTTCATATCCTAAATGTTGGTAAAATTGTTTTGCGATGTATGCAAAATTGTTAATTTGACTGATGGTAAAATCTTGCTCTTCTAAATCTTCACTTGCTGCTAAATGAGAAAATAATGATTGCACTTTAACGTGATTGGTTTCTTTTAATTCAGAAATAATTTTAGGAATATCTGTATGCCAAAATCCCAATCTGTTTAAACCCGTATTAAATTTAATATGAATTGGATAATTCATTAATGGAGCTTCGTCTGCCAATTTTAAGAAAGCTTCAAAAATTTGAAAATTATACAAATTCGGTTCTAACCTATAATTAACAATATCTTGTAAATTTTGGATGTGTGGATGTAAAACCAAAATAGGAGTTTTTACATCAGCTTCACGTAAAGCAATGCCTTCATGAGCGTAAGCAACCGCAAAATAATCTACTTTATTTTCTAAAAATTTAGCAACTTGCACACCATCACTTCCATAACCAAAAGCTTTTACAACTGCTAAAATTTTAGTTGTTGGTTGCAGTTTTTGTTTGAAATAATTTAGGTTATGCTCTAAAGCATTACCATCAATTTCTAAAACAGTTACATGGTTATTCATTCTGATGCTGAATTTATTTGAGTATCGTTGGCATTGGTTTTAGCATCTTTTAAAATAGCTGATGATTCTTTTTGTTTTTGCATTGCTTTGTAATAAGCTGCCCTACTTAAAGGTTCATATTCTTGCATTTCACCCAACATTACGATTTTATCATTTTGGGCTTTTCTAAAACTATAATGTGCCAAATTTCCAGTATGCGTACAAACTGCATGTACTTTTGTAACGTATTCTGCAGTTGCCATTAAAGCTGGCATTGGTCCAAAAGGATTTCCTTTAAAATCCATATCTAAACCAGCTACAATTACACGAATTCCTCTATTTGCCAAATCGTTACAAACAGCTACAATTTCATCATCAAAAAATTGAGCTTCGTCAATACCAACAACATCTACGTCGTTTGCTAAAAGCCGGATATTAGAAGAAACAGGTACAGGAGTAGAACGAATTCTATTATCATTATGCGAAACCACTTCCTCTTCATCATAACGCGTATCTACTGCAGGTTTAAAAATTTCTACACGTTGTTTTGCGAATTGTGCACGTTTTAAACGTCTAATTAACTCTTCTGTCTTACCAGAAAACATAGAACCACAAATTACCTCTATCCAACCAAATTGTTCTGTATGATTTACTGTATTTTCAAGAAACATTTTGTAATTTTAAGCGTTATATTTTTATATTTTTACGTTACTTTGAGTTTCAACAAATTTAGGAATATTTACGAGTAAATAATAATTTATGCTGAATTCATTTCAGTAACAACTTACAACTTATGCACAAAAAATTAGAATCAGATTTAATAAGTTTAGCACACAGCATTTTACAGATGAAAAATAAAGACAATGTGTTTTTATTAAAACAAAAATCGAAAGAAATTTATGAAAAATTAGCTGTTTTAGCATTTGTTGAAGAGTATGTAAATTCTACGTCAAACATTCAGGAAACAAAAGAAGAACTAATAACTACAGTAGAAAAAGCTTTTGAAAAGAAAAAGAAAATTGAAGAGAAAACTAAAGAAGTAGAGCAAGAAAAAAAAGTAGTCCACAATTTAGAAGATGATTACTTAAACGTAGAAAATGAAAAATTAGCAGCAGAAGTAGGAGGCGTTCTTTCTGAAGAAATAGAAAACGAAATAGAAGAAAATATTAAAATTGAAGATAAAGAAGCAGCTGACAATGAGATTGCAAAAGAAGCAAGAATAGAACAACCTTTTGAAGATTTGGAAGGTCTTATTTTTGGTGATGTAAAACCACAGAAATTTAAAGACGACCCAAAAGATGTTGGAAAAGTGCCTACGTTAGAAGACGAGTTAGAAGATACAATTCCAGTAGATGTTATGGCTAATTTATTTGAGCCAATAAAACCAAAATCATTAAACGATAAGCTACAAACAAATATTAATATTGGGTTAAATGACAGGATTGCTTTTGTAAAAAACTTATTTGATGGTAGTCAAGAAGATTTTAATAGAGTAGTTTCTCAATTAAATACTCTAAAAACCGAACAAGAAGCGAAAAAATTTGTCAATAAAATGGTAAAACCAGATTATAAATGGGACAAGCACGAAGAGTTAGAAGCTCGCTTTATGGAAATTATAGAACGTAGATTCGCATAAATTTGAAACCTGTTTTAATTCATACACAC
Source organism: Polaribacter aestuariivivens (assembly GCF_005885675.1). Classification (GTDB taxonomy): domain Bacteria; phylum Bacteroidota; class Bacteroidia; order Flavobacteriales; family Flavobacteriaceae; genus Polaribacter; species Polaribacter aestuariivivens. The sequence continues at coordinate 564,757 of NZ_VANR01000001.1, read as the reverse complement.
TTTCACAAACGAAGAACTGGCGTTACAAGAAGCATAGAAAATGTTTTGCCATTTTTTGAAAATAAATTTGAAACTTATTTGTTTGGTTATGGCGCCAAAGGAAAACATATTTCTAAGTTACAATTAAGAAAAATGCTGTTTTCCGATAGAGAAATTGTTGTTCATTGTCATAGAAATAATGAAATTATTAGAATGCTTATTTACAGAGCATTTGGAGCAAAATTTAAGTTAATTGCAACACGTCATGCTGAAACAAAACCATCAAAATTAACCTTAAAATTATTAAAAAGTGCCGATAAAGTGGTTACGCTTATAAAATCTATGAGTGATAATTTAGGTATTGAAAATACCATTGTTGGACATGGAGTTAATGTGAACGAATTTGTACCCAAAGAAAATGTTACCTTAAAAAATATTCAACAAAAAAATATTATTTTGTGCGCTGGAAGAGTAAGAAAAGCTAAAGGACAAGTAATTTTATTAGAAGCTTCAAAAATATTGAAAGAACATAAAAGTTGGGCATTGGTAATTGTTGGTAAAGTTGATAAACCAGATTTTTTATCAGAATTAAAAGCAATTGCCGAAAAACACACTATAGAAAAACAAGTTTATTTTATAAATGAAACTCCAGAAATTATTTCTTATTACCAAGCGTCAAAAATTGTAGTGGTGCCTTCTTTTTCTGAAGGATTTTCATTAGTAACTGCTGAAGCAATGTCTTGCGCATGTTCAGTAATTGCGACTAAAAATGTTGGAGTTCACTCAACTTTAATTCAAGATAAAAAAAATGGCTACTTGTTTGAAGCAGGAAATATAACAGCATTAGAAACCATATTACAAAAAAAAATAAAAGGAGAACTTCCTTTATTAGGAAACCCAGCAAGAGAGACCATTAATGAAAACTGGAGTGCCAAAAAGGAAGCAGAGAATTTAATAAAAGTTTATCAATCAAATTAATTAATCACTTAAAATTTTTAAAAAATGAAAAAAGTATTTTTAGCAATTTTACTTTCAGTAGTAACATTTTCAACAGTAAATGCTCAAAAAATTGAAAAGAAAAAAGTATTTGGAGGTTATGTGTTTTCTCAAAATGATAAAACATTAACACTAGGTGAAATGCAAGAACTGATGAAAAACAATCAAGAAGCTTTTGATTTGGTGAAATCTGCAAAATCTAACCAAACTTGGGCAATGATTTTAGGAGGAATTGGAGGAGGATTGGTAGGATATCCTATTGGAACTGCAATTGGAGGTGGAGACCCAGAATGGGTTTTAGCTGGTGTTGGTGCAGCATTTATTGTTGCTACGATTCCTATTGCAAAAGGGTTTTCTAGAAAAACAGAAAAAGCTGTAGACTTATACAATGCAGATCAACCAAGTGTGAGTTCTAATTTTCAACCTCAATTTAACTTCAATTTGAAAGGAATGTCTATGGGAATTTCTATGACATTTTAATAAAATATAGATTCCAATAAAAAACCTCGAAAATTTAAATTTTCGAGGTTTTTTATTTCTAATATATAGTAATTATGAACCTATTTTATTTTTTAACTCTTCCACAACTTTTTTGCTGTTTCCGATAAAAATTTCATTATCAACCAAAAAAACTGGTCGTTTTAAAAAAGTATATTGGTCTAAAATATATTTTTTATAATCTTCTTCTGTTAAATTTTGGTCTTTTAAACCCATAGATTTGTACAACTTCGCACGCTTGTTAAATAAGGCTTCATAGCTTCCAGAAAGTATATACATTTCTTCTAATTGACCAGTATTCACTGGATTTCCTTTGATTTCTTGTCGCTCAAAACCATCCGTATTTACTTCTTTTAAAATTCTCTTACAAGTATCACATGTTTGCAAAAAATAAACTTTCTTCATTATTTATATCGTTATATTTACAATTCAAAATTACGTATAAAAATGAAGACACAATTCGATGTTTTAAGAAAATCTCGTGAATTAGTTACAAAAGAATTAGAAGGTTTAACTTTAAATCAAATTCATGAAATTCCTAATGGATTTAAAAATAATATAGCTTGGAATGTTGCACATTTAGTAGTAACACAACAATTATTGCATTATAAATTATCAGGTTTAGACTGTTTATGTCCTGACGAATTAATTGAAACCCATAAAAAAGGAACTGTACCAACTAAAACTTTTACAGAAGAAGAGTTTGATGAGGTAAAAGAACTATTAATAGGTTTACCAGATACTTTACAAGAAGATTACGAAGCAGGAATTTTTGAAACTTATAACGAATACCCAACAAGTACAGGTTTTGTGTTAGATTCTATTGAAAGTGCAATTGCGTTTAATAATTTTCATGAAGGTATTCATTATGGAATTATAAGATCAATAAAAAAACATCTATAAAAAATGGATTATTTTTTTATCACCACAGTTTTAATAGTACTTTCTGCTGCTTTTGGTTACATTAATACAAAGTTTTTAAAATTACCTACAACCATAGGTTTAATGCTAATTACTATTGTATTTACTTTAGCTGTTTTAGTATTAGGTTATTTTGATGACACCTTGTTAATTAAAGAAAGAGAGTTAATTACAAGTATAGACTTTAAAACTGTATTATTAGATATAATGTTAAGTTTCCTACTTTTTGCAGGTGCTTTACATACCAATTTTCAGCAATTAAAAATTCAACGAAAACCGGTTTTGATATTTGCAACTTTAGGAACTTTAATATCCACTTTTTTAGCTGGTATTTTTGTTTTCTATTTGTTGAAAATGATTCAATTAGATGTCGATTTTATTTATTGTTTACTTTTTGGAGCATTGATATCTCCAACAGATCCTATTGCCGTTTTAGGAATTATGAAAAAAGTAGGAGCGCCAAAAAACTTAGAAACAAAAATTGTAGGAGAATCACTTTTTAATGATGGAGTAGGAGTTGTTGTTTTTTTAACAATTTACCAAATAGCAAAAGGAGGTACAGAAATTTCTGTAACTCATATTGCAGAATTATTTTTAGTTGAAGTTATTGGAGGAATTATTTTAGGGTTCGTAATTGGTTGGATTACTTACAGGTTATTAAAAAGTATTGATGAGTATGATACTGAAGTAATAATAACTTTAGCAGCTGTTATGGGAGGAACTTTAATTGCACAAAAACTACATGTTTCTGCACCTTTGGCAATGGTAACTGCAGGTTTAATTGTGGGTACAGATACCGTTCGAAAATCGTCTATGAGTGAAGTTACTGAGCAATATGTAGATAAGTTCTGGGAACTGATAGATGTTCTTTTAAACACCATTCTTTTTGTGATGATTGGTATGGAAATTTTAGTGCTAACATTAAATGCAACTTATATTTTAGCAGGTTTTATTGTAATTCCTTTATTGCTATTAGCAAGATATATTTCATTATTATTACCTATAAAAATTTACGCAAAAAAGTTGGGCTTTGTTCCAAAAACAAACTTGATTATGACTTGGGGAGGTTTGCGAGGTGGAATTTCAATTGCGTTGGCTTTAAGTCTTACTCAAAATATGGAACGTGATTTGTTTTTAGTAATTACCTACATTATTGTAGTTTTTTCAATATTAGTGCAAGGTTTAACTGTTGGAAAATTAATAAAAAAATACGCAAAAGAAGTATAGTTTCTTTATGACTTTATAAAACTGAAGGATGAAATTTAACACCAAAGCAATTCACGGAGGTCAAAAAATTGAGCAAACAACAGGTGCAGTTGTACCACCAATATTTCAAACATCTACGTTTGCACAGTTTAGTGTTGAAGAAAATCAAGAATATAATTACTCTAGAGGTTCAAACCCTACAAGAACTGCTTTGGAAAAAAGCTTAGCTTCTATAGAAAACGGATCACATGGATTTGCTTTTTCGTCTGGTTTGGCTGCAATAGATTGTGTTTTAAGAACTTTAAAACCAGGTGATGAAATTATTGCAGGAAATGATTTATATGGAGGAACTTACAGATTATTTACACAATTATTTGAAAAGTACGGACTAGAATTTACTTATGTAAATATGGAGTCTGAAAAAGCAATTTTAAAGTCAATTTCTGATAAAACAAAACTTATTTGGCTGGAAACACCAACAAATCCATTGCTTAAAATTGAAGATATTAAAGCAATTTGTTCAGCAGTTAAAACCGTAAATTCTGATATATTAATTGGAGTTGATAATACGTTTGCAACACCATATTTACAACAACCTTTAAATTTAGGGGCAGATATTGTTATGCACTCAGTCACAAAATATTTGGGTGGTCATTCCGATTTAATAATGGGAGCTTTAATAGTTAAAGATGAAAAGTTAGCAAAAGAAATACACTTTATTCAGTTTGCAGCTGGTGCAATAGCGAGTCCAATGGATTGTTTTTTAGCATTAAGAGGTATAAAAACGTTGCCTATTAGAATGCAGCGTCATTGTGAAAACGCTGTTGAGGTTGCTCATTTTTTGAAAAATCATCCGAAAGTTGGTAATGTTTATTTTCCTGGTCTAGAAGGACATCCAAATTATGAAATTGCCAAAAAACAAATGAAAAATTTTGGTGGTGTTGTTTCATTTACCTTAAAGGATGAAAGTGAAAAAGCCGCTTTTAAATTTTTAGAAAACATAAAATTGTTCACATTGGCAGAATCTTTAGGAGGTGTAGAAAGTATGGTGAATCATTCTGCAACCATGTCTCACGCATCAATGCCAAAAGCTACGCGTTTAAAAGCAGGAATTTCAGATTCTTTAATTCGTTTAAGTGTTGGAATTGAAGATATAGACGATTTACTAAAAGATTTAAAAAATGCATTAAGTCAGTAAATAAAAAAGGGTGAAAATTAAATTTTCACCCTTTTTTTATTACTTTATTTTTAGTTTAAAATAAGCCATTTATTTGAGAATCTATTCTATCTATAATGTATCCTAAATCTTCTTGATTATCAACAAAATCTAAATTATCAACATCTATAACTAGTAGTTTTCCTTTTTTGTAAGTAGAAATCCAAGCTTCGTAACGTTCATTTAATCTACTTAAATAATCAATAGAAATAGAGTTTTCATACTCACGACCACGTTTATGAATTTGCCCAACCAATGTAGAAATATCTGCACGTAAATAAATTAATAAATCTGGTGGAGAAACTAAATTTTCCATCAACTCAAATAAAGAGCTATAATTGCTATAATCTCTATTAGTCATTAAACCCATTGCATGCAAATTAGGTGCAAAAATATGGGCATCTTCATAAATAGTTCTGTCTTGTATGATGTTATTTCCAGATTGTCTTAATTCTAATATTTGACGAAAACGACTATTTAAAAAATATACTTGTAAATTGAAAGACCAACGTTCCATTTCGCCGTAAAAATCGTCTAAATATGGATTTTCTTCAACAGATTCGTAATGAGGTTTCCATTTGTAATGTTTGGCTAAAAGTTTGGTTAGTGTAGTTTTACCAGCGCCAATATTTCCTGCAATTGCAACGTGCATATTTAAAAGTATAAAATTAAAAAAGAATGCTAAAGGTACATAAATTTTGTAATTTTAAAAGAATTAACACAGCAATTTATAACCAAAACCACGTACGTTAATAATTTGTACGTTTTCGTCTTTTTTTAGTTTCTTTCTTAATTTAGATATAAAAACGTCCATACTTCTAGCATTAAAAAAATCGTCATTTCCCCATAGTTTATTCAAAATAAAAGTTCTGTCTAAAATTTGATTTTTTTTCTCAAAAAGATAAAATAACAATTGTGCTTCTCTATGAGTTAATTGTTGGTCATCATCATTAAAAGATAAAATTTGTTTAGTTACATTAAACGTGTATTTGCCAATTTTTATGTGTTCTGTATTCGATTTTAATTCAATTCTATTTAATAAAGCTTTAATTCGTACAATTAATTCTTCCATAGAAAAAGGCTTTTTCAAATAATCATTTCCACCATTGTTAAAGCCTTCTAATACATCAGAAATTTGTGATTTAGCAGTTAAAAATATAATGGGTATTTTTTTGTTTTCTAGCCTTACTTCTTTGGCAACTGTAAAACCATCTTTTTTTGGCATCATAACGTCTAATACCAAAATATCTGGTTTTTCTTCCTCATACATTTTTAAAGCTTCTTCACCATTTTCTGCATGAAAAACGGTAAAATTTCGAGATTCTAAACTTTCCTTCACAATCATTCCTAAACTAGCTTCGTCTTCTGCTAAAAGTACTTTTATATTACTCATTTGGTAAGTTTATTTTAAAAATGGTATTATTTTTTGTAGATGACAAATGTAAGGTTCCATCGTGTTTTTCAATTATTTTTTTGCAGTAATACAAACCAATACCAAAGCCTTTTACGTCATGCGTGTTTCCTTTTGGAACCCTATAAAATTTATCGAAAATCTTTTCTTGTTGATTTTTGTCAATTCCTTTTCCATTATCTGCAACAGAAATTTCTGTAGTATTTAAAATGGAATTTATAGTTATTTCTATATCATTACCACCGTATTTTATAGCATTGTCAATTAAATTAGAAATTGCATTTTCAAAATGAAAATTATCTACATTAACATAAATAGGTTTTAGATTTGATGAGAAAGAAATATTTTTTGAGGCATGTAAAAACTGATGTTTGTTTGCCAATTTTTCAATGGTTTCTACCACATCAATTGTTTCTTTTTTTAATATTAATTGTTCGCTATCTAAGGTAGCAGTTTCTAACAGCTTTTCTACCATTTGATGTAGTTTTTTTAGCTGAACAGAAGACATTGCCAAGTATTTTTTTGTTTTTTCTGTATCTTTTAAAACGTTAAAATTTTCTATAGCTTCTATGGCTGTAGAAACCGTTGCAATTGGGGTTTTGAATTCGTGTGTAATATTGCTTATTAAGTCATTTTTTATTGTTGCCAATTCCTTTTGCTGATTGATGATTTTTAACAAATAAAATAACGACGAAATTACTGCCATTGCTAATAAAAATGATAAAAATATACCAAAAGAGCTTCTTTTTAGTGCCTCTAAATTAGAATTTGTGTAAGCCAACTCAAAACCTTCACCTTCTTTTACGTAGGTAGATTTTGATTTTATGGTATTGTAACTAGCATTAAACAAACTGTCTTTTGTTTTATGAAATAATGTGTCTTTTTTATAATGACGAAAACTAGTTTGGATATTTATTTCTCTTTGTTTTAACTGATTTTCTATTAAAGAATCAATTTTTTGATACTGAATGGTTTGATCTAAAAAAGAAATAAAAATAGGCTTTAAGTTATCAATTAGTTTTAAACTATCTGCTGCTTTTTTACCTTTAAAATATTTAATTTCTGTTTTTGAGCCGTCAGATTTTAAGTTGTAACGATTTTTAAAATCAGTAATTTTTGTATAAATTTTTACAGAATCTGTTTTCTTTTTATCTATTGTGTAGCTTAAAGAATCTTTTTTTGAGTTAAATTTTGAAACGAATTTTTTTGTAGAATTCATCATAGAATCTACTTTTTCTTTCGATAAATTTTCATCTGATGTAATTCTAATATTATTAATGGTAAATTTTGGTTTTTTATGATTCTCGGTTTGATTTAAATTGTCAATGATTTTAAAATCTTTAGCTTCAACAATTGTTAAAAAATTACTTTTAGCTAATGAAGAGAAATACTCTTCAATAGCATTGTCTAAACTTAATTGAATTTCATTAGTAACTTGCCTCTTATTCTCTTCGTAATTTTTATAATTCCAATAGAATTGAATAGCAATTGTAGCAACAATTGTTACTGCAATAAAATAAAAAACCCAATGGTATTTTTTTGTATCCATGGTTCAAATATAGGTAGTAATTTTAATAAAATCAGTTGGTTAACACTCGTTAACACTCATTAACTAAAAAAAATTATTTACTGTTGCATCTTTGTAGTGTTAATTTTAAAACCAGACAAAATGAAAAAAATTATAACTTTATTATTGTTTCTTACGGCTTCTGTATTTTATGCACAAGAAATAACTCTAGAAAATAAAAAATCTTTAAACTCAGGCGTAACTGTAAATTCAGTTTCTTATATGGTAGACACGATTGAAGAACTAGAAACCATAGATTGGAAAAACGTAAAAGAAGTTTTTGAATCTAATAAACCAGAAGATATTGTAGAAATGAGTTTTGGTATGGATTTGAAAAAATCGAAATACAAATTTAAAAGCTCAATAAAAGTTTCTGGAGAATCAAAAAATATTGACTCTTTAATTATAAAGGCTAAAAAAGGAGTCAAATCAATCATAAAAATATCAAAAAAATATAAAAACTAACATCATGAAAGCAATATTTACAACATTCGTATTATTTTTTGTATTTACAGTAAATGCACAAAATTTTCAAGGAAAAGCTATATACAAAACAAGTCAGAAAAGTAATTTTGAAATAGATGACGATAAAGCTGTAGACGATAAAATGCAAGAGGAGATTAGAAAGCGCTTGGAGAAAATGAATCAAAAAACGTACATTTTAAATTTCGATAAAAATGTATCAACCTACAAAGAAGATGTAAAATTAAATGCGCCAAAACCACAGGTTGGTGGGGCAGGTATCAAAGTCTTTTCGTTAGGTGGTTCAGGAGCATCTGATATTTATTTCAAGAATTTAAAAAAGAACAGTTATTTAAATCAAACAGAAATACAAGGAAAACGCTTTTTAATCAAAGACAAATTACCAAAATATGAGTGGGAGTTATCTTCTGAAACTAAAAATATAGGAACTTACACCTGTTATAAAGCCACTTTTTCTAAAGAAGTAGAAAGAAAAAATATTACTGTTAAAAATGGAGAACCTGTAGAAGAAGTTAAAAAAGAAACCATAGTTACCACAGCTTGGTATACACCCCAAATTCCTTTAAGCAATGGCCCTTCAAATTATCAAGGTTTACCAGGGTTAATTTTAGAAATAAATGATGGAAAAAAAATAATTGTTTGTACAGAAATTATTTTAAATCCAAAGGAAAAAATTACAATTCAAGAACCAAAAAAAGGCAAAGTTGTTTCTCAAAAGAAATTTAACAAAATTAGAAAAGAAAAAACAGACGAAATGATGGAGAAAATGAAAGGTAGAAATGGTTTAGACTTAGGTAATGGTGTAAATATCAAATTCGGAGGTTAAAATTAATTTAAAATTAAATTAAACTTTTATGTTTTTTTTAAGTCTAATGATTAACCATTAGCATTAATTTTGGTCAAAAATTTAGATAAAAAAATATGAAATCACTATTTACCTTCGCTTTAGCGCTAGTAACAATAACAACCTTTGCACAAAAGGAATTTCAAGGAAAAGCAACTTACATGTCTAAAACAACAATGGATATGAGTAGATTTTCTAGAAACGGACAAATGTCTGAAGCTCAGAAAAACCAAATTGCTGCAAGAATGAAATCTTTTTTAGAAAAAACATTTATTTTAACTTTTGATAAAACATCGTCTACATACAAAGAAGAAGAAAAGCTAGCAGCTCCTGGAGCTGGTGGTGGAAGAGGTTGGGGAGGTTTAACAGGTGGTGGAACCAAATACAAAAACACTAAAAACTTAGTGGCTTTAGAATCTACTGAGTTTTTTGGAAAAAAATTCTTAATTACAGATACTATGGAAGTTCCAAAGTGGGAATTAGGAACAGAAACCAAACAAATAGGTAATTATATCTGTTATAACGCAACATTAACTAAAGATGTAGACCCTTTAGATTTTTCAAACTTCGGAAGAAGAAGAAATAACAATAAAGAAGATGAGAAAAAAGATTCTACAAACACAGCTAATACAGAAGAAGTAAACAAAATAACCATTACAGCTTGGTATACACCACAACTTCCAGTAAGTAATGGACCAGGAGAATATTGGGGTTTACCAGGTTTAATATTAGAAGTTAATGAAGGTAGAACTACCATTTTATGTACGGAAATTGTAATAAATCCAGAAGACAAAATAGAAATAGAACAACCAACAAAAGGAGAAGAAGTTAGTAGAGAAGAATATGTAGAAATTATCACTAAAAAAATGGAGGAAATGAGAGAGCGTTTTAGAGGTAGAGGAAGAGGTAGAAACTAACTTAACAAACAAATAATTTAAGCTAACAAACACATAATGAAAAAATTACTACTACTTACCATTTTTATGGTAACATTAATATCCAATGCCCAAGTTCAACTAAAAGGTGTGGTAAAAGATAGTATTGGCGAACCATTAGAAATGGCAAACGTTTTAGCTATTAATAAAGTAACCAAAAAAATGGCATCTTATGGTTTTACTGATGCAAAAGGAAACTACAAATTAGACCTTGAAAAAAACAGTACTTTCGAAATAAAAATAAGTTATATTGGTTTCAAATCAGCCGATTTTGAAATAACAACTACTACAGAAGATATTGTTAAAAACATCACTTTAAAAGAAGATAATTCTTTAGATGAAATTACCATTGTTTCTAAAATGCCAGTAACTATAAAAGGAGACACTATAATTTATAATGCAGATTCTTTTAAAAATGGTTCTGAACGTAAATTAGAAGACGTTCTAAAAAAATTACCAGGAGTAGAAGTAAACGACCAAGGGCAAATTGAGGTAGAAGGTAAGGTTGTTGAAAAAATAATGGTAGATGGTAAAGAATTTTTTAGTGGTGATACCAAATTAGCTTCTAAAAACATACCATCAAATGCTGTAGATAAAATTCAGGTATTAAGAAATTATGGTAATGTTAGTCAATTAAGTGGCGTACAAAACAACCAAGATAGAGTTGCTATAAACATCAAATTAAAAGAAGGTAAAAAGAATTTTTGGTTTGGTGATGTTACAGCAGGTGTAGGAAACTCACCAGATACAGAATTGTATTTATTTCAACCAAAATTATTTTACTACACACCAAAATATACCATAAATATTATTGGAGATTTAAACAATTTAGGAGACGTTGTTTTAAGTAGAAGAGATGTTAGAGGTTTTAGTGGAGGTTTTGTTACACAAAGTCCTTCTAATGGTACCAATATTAATTTAGCAAGTGCAGGCATTGGTTTTTTAAATGCTGGCGCTAGAAATGCCAATAGAATAGAAACTAGATTGTCTGCATTCAATTTTAGTTATTCTCCAAATAAAAAATTAGATTTAACTGGGTTTTTAATATGGTCAAGTAATAGTAATGGGCAAAGAAATATAAATGATATAGATTATATAGATCCAGCAACGCCAGATGAATTTAGAGATACTGAAACTTCTCAAACAAGTAACACAGGTTTGTTTCGCTTTGGAGCAGTTTATAAAAAGAACTTTAGCAACCAATTAAACTATAATATTTCTGGTCGTTTTTCAAATGAATTTACAACAGAAAATGTAGACTCTAGATTGTTTAGTGATGTTACTGAAACTGAAAGAGCAACACCATATACCATAAATCAAGATTTTAGTTATTTCTATACTGCAAACGAAAAAAATATTTTTGCTTTAGAAGTAACACATGTATTGCAAGACGAAGATCCGTTTTATGTGGCAGCTTTAGAGAATAATCCAAATAATAATAATGATGTTGATAATGATGGTTTTGATGATGCTGCAGACGATTTAGGGTTAGATAGAACAAATATGTTTTATACCTTAGAACAAGATAGAAAAGTAAAATCAAATCAATTAGATGCCAAATTAGATTACTACTATATTTTAAACGGAAAAAGTAATTTAAACTTTGTAGCAGGTACTATTTTAAGCAAACAAAACTTTAACTCTCGTTTCTTTCAAATTTTAGACAATGGTAATGAGTTTAATCCCAATCCAGATATAGATGGTATTGACGATGAGCAAATTACAAACGATACAGAATACAACTTTACAGATATTTATGCAGGTGTAAGATACCGTTTAAAGTCAGGTATTTTTACGTTTACACCAGGTGTAACATTTCACTCATACAATTCAAACAACACACAATATGGTACAGAATTTTTCAAAGATACCTTTGAAGAAATTTTGCCAGAGTTTGAAGCAGTTGCTCAATTTAAAAGAAGTGAAAGCTTAACCCTTACGTATAAAAAACAAATTAATTTTACAGATGTTACTCAAGTAGCTAGAGGTATTGTTGCTAATGACTATGATTCATTTTTTGCAGGAAATGCAGAATTGTTAAATTCTAATTCTCATAACTTAAGACTATTTTACAGAAGTTTTAATTTATTCAATAACACAAATGTTTTTGCTTTTGTAAATTATAGAAAAACTGCAGACCAAGTAAATAGAAATACTATTTTTGTTCCTGGTTCAGCAGTTTCTACTGCCACATCAATAAATTCTCCTTTAGATAATGAAAATTTAAGTGCAAGCTTTAATGCTGGAAAAAGATTTGGGAAAATTCAGACCTCAATAGGTGGTAATTTCTCATACGGAAAAACATATCAGTTTTTAAATAGTAATGCCAATACAAATGAGGTATATGCAAGAGGCTTTAATACTAGAATAGGTACCAACTTTACAAAGGCACCTAATGTGTCTTTAAGGTATAGAATATCATTTTCAGACCAAAGTAACACAGCTAGAAATGTAGATGTGAAAACTGTAAATCACTCTCCTTCTATAGATTTTGATGCTTATTTATGGAATTCTGTAACATTAACTTCTGATTTTTCTTTCACAGAACAAAGACAAAACGGTTCTGCAACAAATACTTTTAGTATTTGGAATGCAAAATTAGCATACAGAAAAGATAAAGATGCAAAATGGGAATATGAGTTAGTAGGTAATAACTTACTAGCTACTGGTTCAGAGGCAAGTATTAGTCAAGGTACAATATCTTCTTCTATAAACGAGCGTTTTATTTTACCAAGATTTATTAGTTTTAGAGTAAGATATCAACTTTAATACTACAATATATTATAAAAAAAATGGCTCAATTTATTGAGCCATTTTTTATTTACTTTAGTTATTTTTGTGGTATGAGTTTGTTAGCATCTAAATCTCCTTTTTATGCAACTTTTAAAAGTTTAGGAGCACTTTTTTTATTTATTGGTTTTGGTCTTTTTTTAGATAGTTTTTATATGGTGAAAATTACTGAAAATGCCCAGTTATACGCCAATATTAGCATGTTTATTGGTTTTTTAATTATTTTTTGGCAAGTAAACAAGAGAGTTAGAGAGCAAATGATATCTGCAGTAATTATAGCAATTATTGGCGAGTATCTTTTTTCTATTTTATTAGGTATGTATACTTATAGATTGGGTAATGTACCACATTATGTGCCTCCAGGTCATGCAATTGTATATGTGGCAGTGTTGTATTTTTCTAAAGCAGCCTCTATTATAAAACACCGTATTAAAATTGAAAAATTTCTAAGTATTTTTATTTTTATTTATGCAACCGTTTTTTTAGTTTTTAAAAATGATGTTTTTGGTTTTGTAATGACTATTGCCACATTATTTATTCTCAGAAATAAACCCAGAGAACGCCTTTTTTACTTAACCATGTATATTAGTGTTGCCTACTTAGAAATTATCGGAACAACTTATAAATGTTGGTGGTGGCCAACTACAGCTTGGGGAGTTTTCGATTTTTTACCTAGTCATAACCCGCCAAGTGGTATTAGTTTTTTTTATTTTCTTTTAGACTTGGGTACTTTATGGTTTTACAAACAACGCCACAAAAAAGCTTGGTTTCGAATGAAAAACATTAGAAAAATTAGACTAAAAACAGCTTAAAGTCGTTATTAAATTTATTCAACTACATTTGTTATATGTCTATAAAAGTTTCTTCTGTTTCAAAAGCTTACAATACTCAAAAAGCACTAAATAACATTTCTTTTTCTGCTGAAAAAGGACAAATTATAGGTTTTTTAGGTCCAAATGGAGCAGGAAAATCTACCATGATGAAAATCTTAACAGGTTATATAAAACCTAATGAAGGTAGCGTTTTAGTGGATGAAATTGATGTTTTACAGCATCCATTAGATGCACAAAAATTAATTGGGTATTTGCCAGAACACAATCCTTTGTATTCAGATATGTATGTACGTGAATATTTACAATTTCAAGCAGCCATATATAAAGTTGATAAAAGCAACATTGAAATTTGTATCGAAAAAGTAGGTTTGTCTGCAGAAGCTCACAAGAAAATAAATAAGCTTTCTAAAGGTTATCAACAAAGAGTTGGTTTAGCAGCAGCTATTTTGCACAATCCAAAAATTTTGATTTTAGATGAGCCAACTACAGGTTTAGATCCAAATCAATTAGTAGAAATAAGAGCATTAATTAAAGATTTAGGAAAAGACAAAACAGTATTATTTTCTACACACATTATGCAAGAGGTTGAAGCTGTTTGTGATAGAGTAATTATTATAAAAAAAGGAGAACTTATTATTGATAAAAAAATAGCTGAATTGCAAACAAATAGCCAACAAGTCATAAAAGTTATTTTCAATACAAACGTTGAAGAGGTTTTAATAAATCAATTAAAAAATTTAGTTTCAGCAATATATTTGAACCAAAATACATGGAAACTTACGTTCAATTTTCAGGAAGATATGCGCTCAGAAATATTTGATTTTGCTCAAAAAAATAACTTAAAAATCCTTGAATTGAGTTCGGAAAATAAAACGTTAGAAAGTTTATTTACAGAGTTAACAAATTAGAAATTTTCAATCTATTTCATTACGTAATACTATCTTTTCTATATTCTTATGTGGTAAAATTGAATGTTTATTGAGCTTTTAAATATTGATAAGCTTCCAGCAAAGTAGGAAACACCATTTTACTTCCAGCTTCCTTCAATTCTTCCTCAGAAAATTGCGTTAAAATTCCAATAGGAATCATACCTGCTAATTTTGCAGCAGTGGTTCCTGTTAAACTGTCTTCAAAAACCCAAATGTCTTTAAAATCGTTTTCTGTAAAACCTAAAGCCTTTGCTAAAGTTATATATGCTTCAGGTGAAGGTTTTGGCTTTTCATAATCTTGAAGTCCGAAAACAGTGGTAAAATTCAGCTTTAATTTTTCTACACTATTTTTTAAAAACTGTTTGGTTGCATTACTTGCAATTCCGTATTTAATGCTTTTTTTAGTAAGAAAATCTGTACATTCATGTACACCAGGTAATAATTTTGGAGTTTTAAAATAAATGTCTAAATGCTTGTCTTTCAAAAAGAATAATTCTTCAGTTTGTACTTCTTTACCAATAACACTGCAAAAATAATTTGCAATTACCATGGGCGATTTTCCAGATAAATGCTTAGGAAATGCCACTATTTGCTCATTAAACAACTCTCTAAAAGCAGATTCCCAAGCTGCATTATGACTTGCAGCACTATCTACAACAACTCCATCAAAATCAAATAAAACACCTTTTGGCAACATAAATTTTAGTTTTTTTCGTTAAATAATTGAGTCAAATAAGGATTCAAAAATTTATTGGTTGGATCCATTTCTTTTCTTAAAACTTTAAAATCTTCCCATTTTTCATAAATTTTAGAAAACTCAGCATCTTTTGCTGTAAAACGTTTTCCCCAATGCGGTTTTCCACCATGTTTTAAAAAAATATTTTCAATAGTTTTAAAAGCTTCATAGGTATCTGCAGTTGCAGCATTTCTGGAAACACAACCAATGGTTACAATGTCTTTACCGTAAGCATAACTCAACCAAGATCTATCTTTATATACAAAACGAATATCCATAGGAATATGAATAAAAGATTTGTTGCTCCATTTATTAATCTCAGTTTTTAACTCTTCAAAAACGGCTGTAAATTTATCCAAACCAATAGTCCATTCTGCCAATTCTAAAGTAGAACCTCTCGATTTTGTTACAGTTGCTTGGTATAAAGACCCTTTGTGTTCTTTTTTAGAGCTGAAAAAACCTTTGTATAATAGCTTGTTTGCAATAGCCGTAATCCAAGGAAAAATATGCGTGTATTTATATAAAATTTTAGAAGCTTTTCGTCGATGTTTTAAGTATTCTGGACCTAAATCTTCTTGAATTGCTGTTTCTGAATCAATTTTATCTCCAGTAATTACGTAGCCTTTATCAGTATGAGGTAACCATAAAATTCTTAAGAAATCGTGTTTTTGAAGTCTTACTTTAATTTTTGGCAACCATTTAGCATCATCTTCTGGACCTTCTTTTACATGCAAAGTGTAAATAGGCTCGCATTTAAAAGTAATTGTGGACATAACCCCTAAAGCACCTAAAGAAACTCGAACTGCATTCATTAATTCATCATCTTTGTTAATCACTTTTAGAGAACCATCAGCTAAAACCAATGTACAAGAAGTCATGTATTCGCACAATAATTTTCCACTTGTGCCATGAGTTCCAGTTGCTAAAGCACCACCAATAGTAATGGTGTTAATATCAGGTAAACATGGAATACACCAGCCTTTGGCCTCTACAGCATCTATTAAATCACCTAAAATTAATCCAGACTGAACTGTAATGGTATGTTCAGTATCATTATAGGATAAAATTTTATTGTAAGAAGTAATATCAATTAAGTTTTCTAAACCAGCAGCAATATCTGCAGACGATTGTTTGCTACCAAAAAAACGCACTTTATCGCTTTTTTTAATAATTTCTTGTAATTCTTTTTCTGTAGTAACTTTATAAAGAGATTTGTATTTGTAGGTTAGATTTTCATTCCAACTTGTCCAAATACCATTTTTTTTTGGCTTCATTATTTTAAATAAGCTACAAAAATAAGGCTTAATTGATATTTAGTAAAAAAACTTTTTATTTATTAACTATTAAGAATCAATTTAGTTTAAACTGAATTTGCTGACTTTCTAAAGTAGCTAATAATTCGCTAGAAACCTGAATTTTTGTATTTCTACTTGGCAAACTCACTTCTAACTTTTCTTTTTCATCCCAAACAGTAAAATTTAAAGATTGTTTTCCTGGATTATTTTTAAGAATAGTTTCTAGATTTAAAATAGTATTTTCTTTAATATCTTCTAAAGGAATTTTTATAGTTATTTTTTTACAAAGATTATCCATAATATCATGCAACAGCTTCATTTCTGTAAATTTTAGTCTTGGTTCTCCAGTTACACCTTCTTTATTGGTCCAACCAGGTTGTATTGTACAACGAACAAATAAAAATGAGTTTAAGGTTAAAAAATGTTGCATTTTTAAATAGTCTTCGCCAAAAATTCGAAATTCATGTGTATCACCATAATCTTCCATAGTAAACATTGCCCAACCTTTTCCAGCTTTTGAAACTCGATGTTGTACATCAGAAATAATTCCAGCAAATGCTAAGTTCATTCCTACATATTTTGCAATATCTCCTTTAAAATGTTTTAAAGCAGCATTACAAAATATCATTTCATTTTTAAAATCATCTAATGGATGAGCAGAAATATAAATTCCAATAACTTCCTTTTCTTGTTTTAATAGTTCCATATTTCCCCAAGTTTCACATTGTGGAATGTCTGGTTCTGGAAATTGAACAGATGATGTTTCACCAAACATAGAAACTTGTGCCGAATTTTCGTTTTCTTGGTATTTACTACCAAATTTCATAGCACGTTCTAAAAACGTTAACCCTTTTTCGTCTGTGGCAAAATACTGCGCTCTGTGTGTGTCTGAAAAAGAGTCAAAAGCACCTGCTTTTACCAAACTATCAAAAGATTTTTTATTGGCAGCACGTAAATCTACACGTTTGGCTAAATCAAAAATTGAAGTGTAATTTCCGTTTTCTTCACGTTCTTTAATTATTGCTCTTACAGCTGATGCTCCAACACCTTTTACTGCAGCCATTCCAAAACGCACTGCACCTTCTTTATTTACAGAAAATTTTAAGAAAGATTCATTTAAATCTGGGCCTAAAACTTTTAGTCCCATTCGTTTACATTCTTCCATGAAAAACGAAACGGATTTGATGTCATTCATGTTATTGGAAAGTACAGATGCCATATATTCTGCAGGGTAATGTGCTTTTAAATAGGCAGTTTGGTAAGCGATCCACGCGTAACAAGTAGAGTGAGATTTGTTAAAAGCATAACTTGCAAAGGCTTCCCAATCTTTCCAGATTTTTTCTAACTTTTTAGCATCGTGACCATTTGCAGCAGCCTGTTCAATAAATTTTGGTTTCATTTTATCTAAAACCGCAATTTGTTTTTTACCCATTGCTTTACGTAAAACATCGGCTTCACCTTTGGTAAAATCTGCCAACTTTTGCGAGAGCAACATTACTTGCTCTTGGTACACTGTAATTCCGTAAGTTTCTGCCAAATATTCTTCCATGGCAGGTAAATCGTATTCAATATCTTCTGTACCGTGTTTCCTGTTGATAAAACTAGGAATGTATTCCATGGGTCCAGGTCTGTACAAAGCATTCATTGCAATTAAATCTGCAAAAACGGTTGGTTTTAAAGAACGCATATGTTTTTGCATTCCTGGAGATTCATATTGAAAAATACCTACAGTTTCTCCTCTTTGAAACAATTCATATGTTTTTTCATCATCTAAAGGAAACGTTTCTGGATCTAGTTCTATACCATGTTTTGCTTTTACAATTTTAACGGTATCTTTAATTAAAGTTAGTGTTTTTAATCCAAGAAAATCCATTTTTAACAAACCTGCAGATTCTACTACAGAGTTGTCAAATTGGGTGACATACATATCAGAATCTTTTGCCAAAGCAACAGGAACATAGTTTGTGATATCTCCAGGTGTAATAATTACGCCACAAGCATGTATTCCTGTATTTCTAACAGAACCTTCTAAAATGGTGGCTTTATTAATGGTTTCAGAAACCAGATCGTTTCCAAAAGACATGTGTTTTAATTCTTCTACAAGCTGTTTTTCTTCAGCACGTAAACCATCTACCTTACTTTTACTTTTGGCATCATCACCAAAAATATTTTTTAGTTTAATTCCTGGAATTAATTTTGCAATTCTATCGGCTTCAAAAAGTGGTAAATCTAAAACTCTGGCAGTATCTCTAATAGAAGATTTTGCTGCCATGGTTCCATAGGTAATAATTTGTGCTACTTGGTTTGCACCGTATTTATCAATTACATAATCCATAACTCTGCTTCGTCCTTCATCATCGAAATCAATATCAATATCTGGCATTGATACACGTTCTGGATTTAAGAAACGCTCAAAAAGTAAATCATATTTAATAGGATCTATATTTGTTATCCATAAACAGTAAGCAACTACAGAACCTGCTGCAGAACCACGTCCTGGGCCTACTGCAACATCCATATTTCTGGCTTCGCGTATAAAATCTTCAACAATTAAGAAATAACCTGGATACCCTGTTTTTTCAATAACTTCTAACTCGAAATCTAAACGTTCTTTTATAGATTCGGTTATTTCACCATAACGTTTTTTTGCACCTTCGTATGTTAAATGACGTAAGAAATTATTTTCACCTCTTTTGCCCCCATCTTTTTCATCTTCAGGATCTTTAAATTCATCAGGAATATCAAAAGCGGGTAACAAAACATCTCTTGCTAGCGTAAAAATTTCAATTTTATCTACAATTTCTTGAATGTTTATAATTGCTTCAGGGATGTCTGCAAATAAGGTTTTCATTTCATCCGAAGATTTAAAATAATATTCCTCATTTGGTAAACCATACCTATAACCACGACCTTTTCCTTTTGGAGTCGCTTGCTTTTCGCCATCTTTTACACACAGTAAAATGTCGTGTGCGTTTGCGTCTTTTTTTTCTAAATAAAATGTGTTGTTGGTCGCTACAACTTTAACATCATGTTTTTTAGAAAATTTTAATAAAGTTTCATTTACAATGGTTTCATCTTGTTGATTATGACGCATCAACTCGATGTATAAATCATCTTTAAATTGCTCTTTCCACCAAAGCAAGGCTTCTTCTGCTTGATTTTCTCCAAGATTTAGAATTTTACTAGGAACTTCACCATACAAGTTACCAGTTAAAACAATAATATCTTCTTTGTATTTTTTTACAACTTCTTTGTCGATTCTTGGAACGTAATAAAATCCATCTACAAATGCTATAGAAGACATTTTAGCTAAATTATGATATCCTTTTTTGTTTTTAGCTAATAAAACAACTTGATAACCATTGTCTTTTACAGTTTTGTTTTTATGATCTTCACAAATGTTAAACTCACAACCAATTATTGGCTTTATAGGGTTTTCTGCAGTTTTGTTATGATTTAAAATGGCACTTACAAAATGAAAAGATGCCATCATGTTTGCAGTGTCTGTCATTGCAATTGCAGGCATATTATCTTTTGCTGCAGTTTTTACGATGTTTGCAATTTGCATGGTAGATTGTAAAACAGAAAACTGTGTATGGTTATGTAAGTGTGCAAATTTTACATCTTTTAATTCAGCTAAACCTTCTGAAGTAGATTTTGTTTCAGCAACGTCTTTTAACTTTTCAAGACGTTTACGAATTTTATCACTTTCTTTTTTTAGATTGATGTGTTTTAAGCCAATAACCTGAATCGGTTTTGGATTTGCTTCTGAGAAATTTTTGAAGTAACTCTCATCTACGTCTAACTCTTCCTTGGTAAATTCTCGTAAGCGAATCAATTCTAAAAAACAACGGGTTGTTGCCTCTACATCGGCAGTTGCATTGTGAGCTTCACCAAAACCAACGCCAAATAAATGATTGTGTAGTTCTGTTAACGTTGGTAGTTTAAATTTTCCTCCACGACCTCCAGGTATTTGACATAATAAAGCTGTTTTTTCGGTACATGTGTCTAAAACTGGGAGCGAAGTTAGGTTGTTTTCAACTCCTAATCTATGAAATTCACAACCCATAATATTAATATCGAACTGTAAATTTTGACCGACAATAAATTTTGTTTTCCCTAAAGCTTCTTTAAATAATTGTAAACCTTTATTTAGTTCTATGCCTTGTTCTTCAGCTAGTTCTGTAGAAATTCCGTGAATTCTTTCTGCATCAAAAGGGATGTTATAACCTTCTGGTTTTATTAGAAAATCATTATGCTCAATAACATTTCCCATTTTATCATGTAGTTGCCACGCAATTTGAACACACCTAGGCCAGTTGTCTGTATCTGTAATTGGTGCATTCCAACTTTTGGGTAAACCTGTGGTTTCTGTATCGAAAACTAAGTACATAAAATGGTTTTTTTCTAATAATTTTGGAGAGTTAAAATTACAAAATCATAAGAGATTTTAAGTTGATTTTTTATACTGACTTATTAACAAAAAAATAGTCAATCCAAAAATGGATTGACTATTTAAAAATCAATTGAATAATTGATTAATTTTAGTTGTTATGCCAATTCTTCTTCTACCATTAAACTATTGATAGCAGATTGAATTTGTTGTTTTTGATTTTCTAACATTTTTCTTGTAGAAGGTGCAAATGAATCTTCTTTTAAAATTTCAGTGTATTCTTCTAAACTTGCTTTTTCTCCTCTTAACACTTCTTCTAAAATTGCTTCTTCGTCATTAGAGCTAAATAATGATTTTAACGTCATCCAGTTTCTGTGCATTAAGCCTTTAAAAGAACCATCATCTTCAGGAATTTGTCCGTAAGATAAAATTTCTGTTCTTATTTCTTTGGCGAACATACTTCTTTCTGATGCTCTATTTTTAAAAAACATTTTTAGTTTTGGACTTTCAACGTTTTCGGCAGAATTTAAGTAACCTTTTTCTGCATCATAATTTTTTTCTAATAATTCGTTTAATTTGTTTGAAACTTTTTCTGTGTACTTCATAATATCATTTTCATTTTAAATTCCAATAAATTGTTTTGAGATGCGTATTGTTTCACATCTTATGATATTACAAATATAGATTAGATGTAAAGTTTCTATTAGTGCAAAAGATTTGATTCTTAACTCATTTGAATTTTAGTGTTTTTTTAAGGTTTTTATTAAGATTGATTGAGTGTGTTAGGAATTGAAATGACATCCTTTTTATACTGAACACGATTCAGTATCAGTTTATTATTAATTAACGTACCTTTTAAATGTTAAAGATGCTGAAATAAATTCATCATAAAAACATATAGTAGAAAGTCCATTA
Source organism: Polaribacter aestuariivivens (assembly GCF_005885675.1). Taxonomy (GTDB): domain Bacteria; phylum Bacteroidota; class Bacteroidia; order Flavobacteriales; family Flavobacteriaceae; genus Polaribacter; species Polaribacter aestuariivivens. Next base: position 542,810 of record NZ_VANR01000001.1, on the reverse strand, counting down.
AAACGCTTAAAAAAAATGTTGAAAATTAGGGTTTTAGTTTCAAAAGGTTTTTGTATTTTTGCGCCCACTTACTACGAGATGGTAGGATTTTTAATAATCAAGGTCGTGAACCTTAAAAAATTAACAAATTATGTCTGTAAAAATCAGATTACAAAGACACGGAAAAAAAGGGAAACCATTCTATTGGATAGTTGCCGCTGACGCTCGTGCAAAAAGAGATGGTAAATACTTAGAAAAAATTGGTACTTACAATCCTAATGTAAACCCAGCAGAAATTAACTTAGATGTAGATTTAGCTGTAACATGGTTACAAAATGGTGCACAACCAACTGATACTGCAAAAAACATTTTATCTTACAAAGGTGCTATGTTAAAAAATCATTTAGCTGGTGGTGTTAGAAAAGGAGCTTTAACTCAAGAACAAGCAGACGCAAAATTTGCAGCTTGGTTAGAGGAAAAAGCAGCTAAAATTGCTGATAAAGAAGCAGGTTTATCAAAAGCTGAATCTGAAGCAAAAGCAAAAGCTTTAGCAGCAGAAAAAGCGGTAAACGAAGCTAGAATTGAAGCAGCGAAACCAGTTGTTGAAGAAGTTGAGGAACCAGCTGCAGAAACTGAAGAAGCTACAGAAGCTGCTCCAGAATCTATAGATGACGCACAAGCAAAAGCAACTGAGTAAATTTTAATTTTGAGCAATAATGCGTAAAGAAGATTGTTTTTATTTAGGCAGAATTGTTACAAAATATAGTTTTAAAGGTGAAGTTGTTATCAAGTTAGATACAGATGAGCCTGAGTTGTACAAAGAAATGGAATCACTTTACGTCGAATTTGGCGCAAACTTGGTTCCATTTTTTATTGAAAAAAGTTCACTTCACAAAGGAAATCAATTACGTGTACAGTTTGAAGATGTATACTCTGAAGAAGAAGCAGATTCGATTTTAAAATGTGGAGTTTATTTACCAACCACAATGTTACCAAAATTAACTGGTGATAAATTTTACTATCATGAAGTAATTGGTTTTAAAGTTGTTGATGCTAATTTTGGAGAAGTTGGAACTATTGTTCACATAAACGACAAAGCAGCACAACCACTTTTTGAAATTGATAGAGAAGGAAAAGAAATTTTTATTCCTATGGTAGATGAATTTATTAAAAAGGTAAATAGAGAAAAAAATACAATAGAAGTTGAAACCCCTGAAGGGTTAATTGAATTGTATTTGTAAATTAGAGAGGTGTCTGAGTGGTCGAAAGAGCTACCCTGGAAAGGTAGTATATGGGTAACTGTATCGAGGGTTCGAATCCCTTCCTCTCTGCGATAAAATAAAATTCTACGTAAAACTTCGTAGAATTTTTTCTTTTTAAAAGTATTTAATTTTGAACAAACCATTCCAATTTAAACAATTTACAATCAATCACGATAAAACAGCCATGAAAATTGGAACAGATGGTGTTTTATTAGGTGCATGGTGTACTGTTGATAATTACCCAGATACAGTTTTAGATATAGGATCTGGAACTGGTGTAATTTCTTTAATGATAGCACAACGTTCAGACGTCATGACAATTGATGCTGTTGAGGTTGATGAAAATGCTTACGAACAAACTGTAGAAAATTTTGAGAATTCAGATTGGGGAGATAGATTGTATTGTTACAATGCTACTTTTCAAGAATTTGCTAATGAAATTTATGAGGAAGAAGAAACGTATGATTTAATTGTTACAAATCCGCCTTTTTATAACGACGATTTTGAAACCGAAAATGAGTCAAGAAACAAAGCACGTTTTACATCATCTTTATCTTTTGATGAATTGGTCATTGGAGTTGCTAAAATTTTATCAAAAAATGGAATATTTGCAACAATAATACCTTTTAAAGAAGAAGAGAGTTTTATCAATTTAGCAAAAGAAAATAACTTATTTTTAAATAGAGTTTGTCGAGTTCAAGGGAATGAAACATCAAAAATTAAAAGAAGTTTGTTGGAGTTTTCTTTTCAACAAAAAGAAATAGAAGTAACAAATTTAGTTATTGAAACTGAACGTCATCAATATACAAAAGAGTATGTTGATTTAGTAAAAGATTTTTATTTGAAAATGTAAACTATCCAACTACAGTGTTTGGATTATAGCCTAAATAAGGAACCTTTTTTTCAATAAATTTAATTCCATATCCTTCTAATTCTTTTAAAATTGGTTCATATACTTCTTTAGAAATTGGTAATTGAACTCCAGGAGTTTTAATTTCACCTCTTAGTATTTTTAAAGCTGCAATGGCAACAGGAAGTCCTACTGTTTTTGACATAGCTGTGTAGGTTTGATTTTCACCATAAACAACTAAACTACTTTCGATTTGACGTTTTTCTCCATCAATTTCATAACCGAAAAGGTGTTGCATTACAATCATATCTTTATCGTCTTCTTTTAAAGTCCAAGAGTCTGATAATATTTTTTGAAGAGCCTGTGCTGGAGTTGCATTTTTAATTCCAATTTTCTTTTTATGATTAAAAATGTCTAATTCAATTAATTTTTCCCACATTACATCATCTTGATCTATTTTCAAATAAGAACGCAATTTTAATTCTACAGAATCTGATGGAGAATAGGCCAAAAATAGATTTACAAAATCTCTGTAACTCATATTTTCAGAATTTTCAATTGTATAAGAATCATCAGTCATACCAAGTTGTACAAAAATGTTCCAAGCTCTAGAAAAACCTACTTTTCTAATAGTGCCTCTATACATTGTTGGTATGTCATCTAAACCATAAACATTTCTGTATTTTAAGGAATCTCTATTGGCATACGCCTCAAACTTTCCACTACCATTAATAGTTAAAAACTCTGTTCTACGAAATAATTTGTGATAAGGAATGTATTTATAAGTACCTTCTTGTATAAACATAGCAGCTCCACCTTGTCCTGCAAGTACTACATTTCTTGGATTCCAAGTAAATTTGTAATTCCATAAATTAGTATCACTTTCAGGGGCAACCAAACCACCACAAAACGATTCAAAAAGCAACATTTTAGCATTATTATCTCTAATTCTATCAATAATTTGCATTGCACTCATATGATCTATTCCTGGATCTAAACCAATTTCATTCATAAAAATTAAACCATTTTCTTTTGCTTCTTTGTCTAATTTTTTCATATCATTAGAAATATATGAAGCAGTTACCATATGTTTTTTAAACTTGATACAATCTTTAGCTACATCAATATGAAACCTTGCTGGTAACATAGAAATTACAATAGCTGCTTTCTTAATATTTTCCTCACGTTGTTTTTTATTAAAAACATCTAAAACAATTGTCTCAGCATTTTTATGGTTGTTAATTAGCTTATTTGCATAGTCTGTTGAAATATCACCAATAATTAGTTTTAAATTTTCTTCATCAGATTTTTTTAATAAATATTTTATTAAAAAAGAACTTGATTTACCAGCACCAATAATTAAAATATATTTCATAAGTAAAATCGCTTATTTTTGTGATGATACTAAGATACTACAATTGTTTAAAATTTAACAAAAACCACTAAAAATGTTTAAAAATATTATAATTACTTGTTTTTTAGGTCTCTTGGCAATAATTTTAGGTGCTTTTGGGGCACACGCTTTAAAAGAAACACTCAGTTCTGAACAATTATTAAGTTTTGAGACAGCAGTTCGTTACCAAATGTATCATGTAATTGTATTGCTTTTTGTAAATACATATCAAGGTTTTTCAGAAAATCAAAAAAATCTCATTAGTTATTTGTTTTTTTTAGGAATTTTATTTTTCTCAGGTTCAATATATGCAATTCAATTATCTACCATTTCAGCCAATACAATTTGGTTTGTAACTCCAGTTGGAGGATTGTTCTTTATAGTGGGGTGGTTTTCGATGATTATGATATTTGTAAAGAAATTAAGAAATCAATAATTATAACATAATTTTTTATTCAAAAATAAACTTGTATAGAAATATTGTTTAATTTTGTTGCGTAATAGTAGAAACACAACTAAAATTATAAAAATGATAAATTTAAATACGAAATCGATTTCGTTAGAAAATTTAGGAATCAAAAATGCTACAATTCGTTACCAATTATCTTCTGATGAATTGCATAATGAAACTTTAGAAAAAAATCAAGGAGTAACATCTTCTTTAGGTGCCATTGCTGTAAATACAGGAGAATTTACTGGACGCTCTCCACAAGACCGTTTTATTGTAAAAGATGCAATTACCGAAGACAAAGTTTGGTGGAGTAAAATTAATATTCCATTCGATTCACAAAAGTTTGATGCACTTTATGACAAGGTAGTTAATTATTTATCTGAAAAAGAAATTTTCGTAAGAGATTCATACGCATGTGCAGATGAAAATTACAAACTAAATATTAGAGTTGTAAACGAATATCCTTGGAGCAACATGTTTGCTTACAACATGTTTTTAAGACCTACTGAAGATGAGTTGAAAGACTTTAATCCAGAATGGACTGTAATAAATGCACCAGGTTTTATGGCAAACCCTGATGTTGATGGTACAAGACAACATAATTTTGCAATTTTAAATTTCACAAAAAAAATAGCTTTAATAGGTGGAACTGGTTATACAGGAGAAATTAAAAAAGGAATTTTTTCTGCTTTAAATTTTATACTGCCAGTATACAAAAACACTTTGCCAATGCATTGCTCTGCAAATGTTGGTAAAGATGGAGATACAGCTATATTTTTTGGACTTTCTGGAACAGGAAAAACTACACTTTCTACAGATCCTGATAGAAGTTTAATTGGTGATGATGAACATGGTTGGACCGCAGAAAACACCGTTTTTAATTTTGAAGGTGGTTGTTATGCAAAAGTGATTAATTTGTCTCAAGAACAAGAACCAGAAATTTTCGGAGCAATAAAAAAAGGAGCAATACTTGAAAATGTTGTGATGGATAAAGACGGCGTAATTGATTTTGCAGATACTTCAATTACACAAAATACAAGAGTTAGTTATCCAATTTATCATATAGATAATATTCAAGAACCATCAATAGGAAAAAACCCAAAAAATATTTTCTTTTTAACTGCTGATGCTTTTGGAGTTTTGCCTCCAATATCTAAACTAACACCAAATCAAGCTGCATATCACTTTATTTCTGGTTACACAGCAAAAGTTGCAGGAACTGAAGCAGGAATTGTAGAACCAACACCTAGTTTTTCAGCTTGTTTTGGAGCACCTTTTATGCCTTTGCATCCTACAAAATATGCTGAAATGTTAAGTAAAAAAATGAAAGATGCTGGAGTAAATGTTTGGTTGATAAATACAGGTTGGTCTGGAGGTCAATATGGAGTTGGTAAAAGAATGCCTTTAAAATATACAAGAGCAATGATTTCTGCAGTTTTAAATGGTGATTTAGGTAGCTACAGATATGAAGATTATCATATCCATTCTGTTTTTGGAGTTGCACAGCCAAGAACTTGTCCAGGAGTTCCAACAGAACTGCTGAGTCCTAGAGCAACTTGGAATGATGATGAGGCTTACTATAAAACAGCATTTAAATTATCAAACGCTTTTAGAAACAATTTTAAGCAATTTGAAGAAGTAGCAAATGAAGATATTCGTAGAGGAGGTCCTCAACGTTACGCTTTTTAATACAATTTTTTATTTTCCCTCAATAAAGCACCTCAATTTGAGGTGTTTTTTTATTTTTAGAGTATATTTAATCAACATTTAATTTATGATTAAAAAATGGTTTAAAAAAATTGGCCCAGGAACTTTAATTGCAGCTGCATTTATTGGTCCAGGAACTGTAACTCTTTGCACTTTGGCAGGTGTAAATTTTGGGTTTAATTTATTGTGGGCAATGTTATTATCTATAATTGCGACGATAATTTTACAAGAAATGGCTGCAAGATTAGGTATAATATCTCAAAAAGGATTATCTGAAGTTATTAGGCAAGAAATTAAAACACCTTACTTAAAACAATTTATTACCATTTTAATTTTATCGGCAGTAGTTATTGGAAATGCATCTTACGAAGCAGGAAATATTAGTGGAGGAATTTTAGGATTGGAAAGTATTTTTGGAAACTATAATTTTTCATTGGGTGCTAATACTTTTAACTTGATGAGTTTTTTAATTGGAATTATTGCTTTTTTACTGCTATTTATCGGGAATTACAAATTTTTAGAAAAAGCGTTAATTAGTTTAGTTTTATTAATGAGTGTTTCATTTGTAGCAACAGCAATTATTACAAAACCGAATATACTAGAAGTTTTAAAAGGACTTTTAATACCAAAATTTCCAGAAAAAAGCATTTTAACAATTATTGGTTTGGTTGGTACAACAGTAGTGCCATACAATTTGTTTTTACATGCATCTTTAGTAAAAGAACGTTGGCATAAAAAAGAAGATTTAAAATTTGCTAAAAAAGATACTATCATATCTATTATTTTAGGAGGTTTAGTTTCTATGGCTATTATTATTTCTGCAACAGCAATACAAACTTCAGATGTTTCTAATGCAGCTGATTTAGCAAAAGGTTTGGCGCCATTATATGGCGAATTTGCAAAGTATTTTATGGGTTTAGGTTTGTTTGCAGCTGGAATAACTTCGGCAATTACAGCACCTTTAGCAGCTGCTTATGTAGCTGAAGGTTGTTTAGGATGGAGTGGAGGTTTAAAATCTAAAAAATTTCGATTTGTTTGGATGACCATTCTTTTTTTAGGAGTTTTATTTTCTTCTGTAGGAATAAAACCCATAGAAATTATACAATTTGCACAAGTTGCAAACGGATTATTATTGCCAATAATTGCAGGTGTTTTATTGTGGATTGTAAATAAAAAATCAATTTTAGGAGATTTTGTAAACTCAAAAACACAAAATATATTAGGTTTTATTATTTTAATAATTACCATTTTTTTAGGTGTAAAAGGAATTTTAAAAGTTCTAAATTTTTTATAAATGAAAATTGATATAAATTGTGATGTTGGTGAAGGAGTTGTAAACGAACACTTGTTATTTCCATTTATTTCTTCATGTAATATTGCTTGTGGAGGTCATTTTGGTGATAAAAATTCTATAGACAAAACCATACAGTTAGCAGTTGATAATAATGTAAAAATAGGAGCTCATCCAAGTTTTCCTGATGTTAAAAACTTTGGAAGAAAAGTGATGTATATATCTGATGAAGTTTTAAAAATAAGCATCGAAAATCAGATGAATTTATTTCAAGAACGATTGCTTAATTTCAACCAGAAAATGCATCATATAAAGCCTCATGGAGCATTATATAATTTAATTGCTAAAGAGAAAAAGGAAGCGGAAAAATTTATTGAAATCATAAAAAAATACACCAATAATTGTTTTTTATATGTGCCATATAATTCTGAGATTGAAAAGATTGCTTTAAAAAATAATATTCGAATAAAATATGAATTTTTTGCTGATAGAAATTATAACGATGATTTATCATTAGTTTCTAGAGCGCAAAAAAATGCGATTATAGAAAAACCAGAAGATGTTTTTAAGCACATATTTAATGTTTTGAAAAATGGTAAAGTGTTAACAATTTCTGGAAATGAAAAAATAATACAAGCAGATACTTTTTGTGTGCATGGAGATCATGTAAATTCCGTTGAAATTTTACAGTTTATTAATAATGTTTTAAAAGATAAAAACATAAAAATTGTTTGATAAAATTACATACAAACCTTTTGGAGAAAAAGCAATTCTCATAGAATGGGAACCTAGAATTGCTGTGGAAATTTCTGAAGAAATTTTACTGTTTCAGTCTAAAATTAAAGCCAAAAAAAATAATAGCATTGTTGATTATATTGTAGCATATAATTCACTAACACTTATTTTTAAGCATCAAATTCATAGTTTTCAGATTGAAGTAGAGCATCTTAAAAAAATATATGCATCAAAAACCAAAACCTTTAAAAAAGCTTCCTTTTTGTGGGAAATACCAGTTTGTTATGATTTGGAATTTGGTATCGATTTACTAGAAATGTCAGAAAAATTGAATTTACAAACTTCTGAAATTATAAAATTACACACTCAAAGTTTGTACAGAGTTTATTTTGTAGGTTTTTTACCTGGGTTTTTATATTTAGGAGGTTTGGATGAAAAAATTCATTTTAATAGAAAATCAAATCCAAGATTAAAAGTACCCAAAGGCGCTGTTGGTATTGGAGGCAAGCAAACAGGTGTTTATCCTTCTGAAAGTGCTGGAGGCTGGAATATTATAGGTAAAACTCCTATTGATTTTTTTAATATTAACAAGCAACAACCTTGTTTTGCAAACTCAGGAGATTTTATAAAATTTGTTGAAATTTCTAAAAATGATTTTTTGAAAATTCAAAAAGAAGTAAAGCAAAATACCTATACAGTATCAAAAACCTTTAAAATATGATTAAGGTATTAAAAGCAGGTTTTTTTACAACAATTCAAGACAAAGGTAGGTTTGGATTTTCTTCAATTGGAGTGCCGTTTTCTGGTGTTATGGATACTTTTTCAGCAGATTTAGCAAACACTATTTTAAATAATAATTTAGATTACGCCGTTTTAGAAATAGCTTTTAATAATTGCAGTTTTCAATTTTTGACAGCGACTAACATTTGTATTTCTGGTGCTGACTTTTCACCAAAAATAAATCAAAAAGCCATCAAATTGAATCAAAAAATAGTTATCAAAAAAAATGATGTTTTGTCTTTTGGAAAAGTAAATTTTGGTGCAAGAACCTATGTAGCCGTTTCGAACGGAATTTTATCAGAAAAAGTACTAAATAGTAGAAGCATGTTTGCAGGTATTACAAAATCATACACAATAAAAACTGGTGATATTTTACAAATCAATCAAAATTATAATGAAGAAAACAATACAAATGCATCTATTAAAGTAAATGAAAATTACTTCAAATCAAAAGCAATTGAATGTTTTAAAGGTCCAGAGTTTGATTTACTGTCTAAAAAACAACAAAAACAATTGTTTGAAACGGGTTTTACCATCTCAAAAGATTCAGATAGAATGGGGTATAGGCTAATTGAAGTCTTGGAAAATAATTTTCCTTCAATTTTAACGTCTTCAGTTTTACCAGGTACAGTTCAACTGACACCCTCAGGAAAATTAATTATTTTGATGAGAGATTGTCAAATAACAGGAGGTTATCCACGTATACTTCAGTTAAATGAAGCTTCAATCAATAGAATTGCTCAAAAAAACACGAATGAAATCGTTAATTTTGAATGTTTAAGTGTTTGAGTCAATATTTAACTTTATACAGTTAAATAACAATGTAATATGATTGTATATTTGTAGTGTATTAATCGATACATCACAATATAATATAATTAAAAAAAATAAAAATGAAAAATTTATCAGGAGTATTATTAGGAACAATTGTAGGTGCAGCAGCAGGTATTCTATTTGCACCAGACAAAGGAGAAAATACGAGAAAGAAAATAAAAAATGAAGCTTTATCAGCAAAAGATAAAATTTCTGAAACAGCAAGTGAATTATCAGAGAAAGTTTCAGCAACTGCATCTGATTTAAAAGAAAGAGTAAGTGCTACTTACAGTGAAAAAAAACAATCATTTGATGCTCAATTAGAAGATGTTGTTTCAAATGTTAGTTATAAAGCTGATGACGTAATTTCATCTTTAGAGAAAAAATTAAGTGAATTAAAAGCACAAAATAAAAAATTACAAAAAAACGTAAGCGATAATAAAGACGGAAAAGGAAAAATCCAAACAGCATAATCTATGAGTATATTTGAATCTTTAAACAATTCTTCAGATAGCGGAGTAGATAAGGGAAAAAAATATGTAAACGCAACTTATGAATATTACAAATTAAAAGCATTTCATACGTTAACCGTATCATTTAGTACCATTTCAAAACTTTTAGTAATTGGAGGATTAATTTTGATAGGACTCATGTTTTCATCAGTAGCATTAGCAATTGTTTTAGGTGACTTTTTTGAAAGTGTAGCCTTGGGTTATTTGGCTGTGGGTGGTATATTTTTTGTTTTAGGAATTTTCATATTTCTTGGAAGAAAACAATTGGATAAATCCATCATAAGAATTATGTCAAATAAATTTTCAAAATAATTTAAAGATGAAAAAATATACGAACTTTTCTGATATAGAGCGTGACTTAAAAATGCTAAGTTTAGAAAGACAAATTGCTTTAGAAGAATTAAAAATTGTAAAAAGTGATTTTGTAAACCAACTAAAACCACTTACAATGGTTGGTAATTTTTTAAAATTCGCAAGTAAATACGGTTTGTTAATTCTTGTAAAAAAGATTTTTAAGTAGAAAAATATTAAAGAAACTATAAGGTTATTTTTTAAATAACTTATAAGTGGTTGGTTGATTAATTACCTCAATGCGAAAGCATTGAGGTTTTTTTATGTTTATTTTTCTTGTACAACAATCAAAAGTTTTTTCTTAAACTCATTTGGTGTAATGTCATACTTTTCTCTAAAAATTTTAGAAAAATAACTTCTGCTGCTAAATCCAATGCTATAAACTATTTGAGAAATATTTAAATCGGTATTTTTAAGCATGTCTCTTGCAGATTCTAAACGTACATGCCTTATATATTCTGTAACAGTTCTATTAAACAAAAATTTAAAACCATCTTGCAATTTAGCTTGCGTTAAGCCAGATTTTATAGAAAGTTCGTCTAAAGAATAACTTTCAGCAGGTTTTTTTAGTATAGCATTGCCTAGTTTTCTAACTATTTTTAATTCACTCTTTGTTAAAGAAGTTGGTAAAGAAACACCTTCTAAAAGACGGTTGTGCTGTTGTATGTGAAATGATAATATTTCATACACTTTTGCTTCTATTTTTAAAATGCGCAACATTCCTTTTCCTTTCACATTTTTTAGCTTTTTTACAAGATCTGCCATTTTAAGGCTAAAAGTACCATAATTTGCAAATCTGTATTCATGATTTGTGTCAACAAACATTTCATGAAGTTTATCATTTAAGGTGGTAACGTTTGTGGTTCTTTTTTTTAAAAATTTTCTTCTAACAATTTCAATAAAATTAATTTCTAATTGTTCGTTTTTCGGAAAATGTAAATAGTTGTAACCACCAGATTTATTTGTGAAAATTAAAGATTGGTATTGGTCAATTTTACTTTCTTCATTATGTATGCCAAATCTATGTTTCAAATAACCAACATAAGGATATATAAAACGTATTGGATTGTATTTATCTACAGCTTTAATGCTAAAAACAAAATCTTTATGAAATTTTATATTAAAGTCTAATAAATTAACACCCCAGTCAAAAGGTATAAATCTAATATTGCCTATTGCATTTTCGTTATTAACTGTAAGAATACACTCACTCCATTTATCTTCAATAGTTCCACCTATGGCTTCTTTCATTTGTGTTATCAAGCCTATATCACTATTAGCATTTAATTCAATTTCAATCATGAGGTAAAAGTAAACAATTTTGAAGTGTAATATTATAAATCTAAAAATATTCTAATTAAATCAAATAGGTTAAAATAATTATGAAAAGAGCATAAAACTCATAATGGAGATTTTTAACTTAGCTAGTAATATAAAATACTTACTATGAATATTTACGAAGAAATAAGAAAAGACCATGATAAACAGAGAGATTTGTTAAATAAATTAGTAGAAACTTCTGGTGATACTAAAACTAGAAATATTTTATTTAAGCAGTTGAAAACTGAATTAGTGGTTCATTCAAATGCAGAAGAGCGTCATTTTTACAAACCTTTAATTTCTAATGATATGATGCAAGAGAAAGCAAGACATGGTATTGCAGAGCATCATGAAATTGACGAATTAATTGAGCAGTTGGAAGAAACTGAATACGACTCTCCAGCTTGGTTAAAAATTGCAAAACAACTAAGAGATAAAGTAGAGCATCATTTAGAAGATGAAGAACATACCTTTTTTCAATTATCAGGAAAAGTGTTTTCAGAAAAAGAAAAAGAAAATCTGGCGAATGAATATAGAAAACACATGAGTGAAAATTTATAATTCAAAAAAAACTATTTGAATTAAAAATCAATTCTTTTGAACTAATTAACTAACTAATATACCCTTAATTTTACAATGCAAAAGTGGTTAAAACACTACAAGATGTAAATTGTTTGGCATCTTTAAAACAAACAAGCATTCATTAAAATTATTATATGATGAGTACATATACAGAAGAAGTAGGAATTAAATTAAATGCATTATTAGAAAAAACATATGATGCAGAAAAAGGATTTAAAAAAGCAGCTGAAAATGTAGAAAATGTATCTCTTAAAAAATATTTCGAAATGAAAGCACAAGAGAGATATAATTTTGGACATGATTTAAAAACCGAGATAAAGTCTTACAATCAAAATGTTGATAAAGGTGGAAGTGTTGCAGGAGCTGCACACAGAGCTTGGATGGATATAAAAGCAATGTTTTCAATGGACGATGAAGAATCTATGTTAGAAGAGGCAATTACTGGAGAAAAAGCAGCTATTGAAGAATATAATGATGTTTTAAACGAACTAAGTTTGCCTTCAAGCACAAAAAAATTACTAGAGTCACAAAAAAGTAGGATTGAAAACGGATTATATAACATTAAATCTTTAGAAGAAATTAGTTAAACTATTCTTATTTAAAAATTAAAAAGATGCGAAAGCATCTTTTTTTTTATTTATAAAACTTATAATTTACTTGTATGAGTTAAGAATGAATTTGTTAGGGTTAATTAACTACCTGTTAAACGTTTAGATTTGTAATGTAAGAAATAGGTAAAACTATTTATATATTAACCATTAAAAACTTAAAATTATGTTACGTTGGACAATCACATTTGTAATTATCGCATTAATAGCTGCAGTATTAGGATTTGGAGGTATAGCTGGAGCAGCTGCAGGAATCGCTAAAATTATATTTTTTATATTTATAGTATTATTTATACTTTCTTTAATTAGAGGTGGCGTAAAAAACTAAATACACATAGTCTATAAAAATATATATAGCTTATAAAGAAAAAAGTAAACTGTTTAAATTTTGTTTAAGCAGTTTTTTATTTTATAAATTGTTGTTTTTTGGCATGATTGATAGCTTCTTTACTAGAATTTACTATAAGAAAAGGAGTATCATAATAATCCTTAATTAATTCTTTTATGCGTGCCATTTTTTTTACGTGCTTAACACTTCGTAGATATATTGCAGCAATTCTATTCGGATAATTCTTTACAATTTCCATATAAATATCAGCATCATATTCACCAGCATCACCAATTAAAATAAATTTTAAATTCGGATATGTTTTTAAAATATTTACAATTTCTTTATGTTTTTGAGGAATGGTTTCTGGAGTTTTTTTCTGAAACATATTTCCAAAAGTTCTTAATAAAATAGCTCCTTTTGGAAAATTATTTTTCTTTAAAAAAACTTCTAAATATCTATACAAATTCCAAGGACTATGACTTACATAAAAAATTGGATTTGCATTCTTACCAGATTTCCCCAAATGTAACAAACTGTAAAATTTAGAGGCGCCTTCTAAAGCCTTTCTTTTTGTAGGTGATTTAAAAAATGTATTAAATAAAAGTCGCCATTTAAAGGTAGAAACTACTCCTGTATGTAAAATTGTATCGTCAATGTCACTTATTACTCCAAATTCTGCATTTTTATCTGGAATTAATAATTCTCCTAAAAACTTATTTTTATTGTTAATAGCTCTTCGCACATTTACATTGGTGTAAGAAGCTTTAAAATGAAGCCAACCTTCATCATTTGTTAGACTAGAAAGGTTTTCAATTTTTTCATCAATAATAAAATAGCCAGCATTGTCTGTTATTGTATTTATTTTAAAGTTGTTGGGCAAAGTTATTGTAATCGCTGTATTTTTAACTTCATCACTTTCAAAACGTTTCCAAGTGTTTATTAATAAACTGAAAAAATTTTCTCGCTCTAAATTAATTTTTTCATCTTGTAATGCTCTTCCTCTTGCATAAAAATGTGAGTCTGTACTATAACTTTGAAAAACAATAATTTGAAGTGAATCTTTACTAAAAAAGCCCATTTATTTTTTGTTTACAAGATAATAAAAAGCAAAAAAAAGCCACAATATTTTGTGGCTTTTCTAATTCGATTAAAAGATGATTTAGTTTTTATCTTTAATTTTTATTTTAATTCCTTCAACATCTTTTAGTTGGTCTCTTACTTCATCTTCAGTTCCTGTAAAAGTTTCAGTAGTTACTGTTGTTTTTCCATTTACAGTTTTTCTTATCTCTACGTTAGCAGTTACAATTCCGTTCACATCGTTTGTAAGCATTTCTACAGTTGTTTCTGTTTTGTTGTTTAAGTCTTCACCACCAGAAATTCCTTCGTAATTACTAACAACTTCAATTTCTACAATTTCAGTAGTATCATTTTCATCAATAGTATGACCACCTAAAATTGGTGCAATTACCAATCCAATTAAACAAGTAAGTTTAATTAAAATATTCATAGAAGGTCCAGAAGTATCTTTAAAAGGATCACCAACAGTATCTCCAGTCACAGCAGCTTTATGAGCTTCAGAACCTTTGTAAGTCATTTCTCCATCAATTTCTACACCAGCTTCAAAAGATTTTTTTGCATTATCCCAAGCTCCACCTGCATTATTTTGAAAAATTGCCCAAAGTACACCAGAAACAGTAACACCAGCCATATAACCACCTAACATTTCTGCGATGGCTAATTTATCCATTCCAAAAGCTAATGGAGCAAAAGCAATAATTAATGGGAAACCAATAGTTAATAAACCTGGTAACATCATTTCTTTTAAGGAAGCTTTTGTAGAAATTGCAACACACTTATCATATTCTGGTTTTCCAGTACCTTCCATAATTCCAGCAATATCTCTAAACTGACGACGAACTTCTTGTACCATTTCCATAGCAGCTTTTCCAACAGCATTCATTGCCAAAGCAGAAAATACAACTGGTACCATTCCACCAACAAATAACATTGCTAAAACTGGCGCTTTAAAAATATTAATTCCATCAATACCTGTAAAAGTTACATAAGCAGCAAATAAAGCTAAAGACGTTAATGCAGCAGAAGCAATTGCAAAACCTTTTCCTGTTGCAGCAGTTGTGTTACCAACTGAATCTAAAATATCTGTACGTTCTCTCACAATAGGTTCTTGTTCGCTCATTTCAGCAATTCCACCAGCGTTGTCAGAAATAGGTCCAAACGCATCAATAGCTAATTGCATTGCAGTTGTAGCCATCATAGCAGAAGCTGCTAAAGCAACTCCATAAAAACCAGCAAAAGCATAAGAAGCCCAAATTGCACCAGCAAATAATAATACTGATGGAAATGTAGAAATCATACCAGTAGCTAAACCTGCAATAATATTGGTTCCAGCTCCAGTTGAAGATTGTTGAACAATTTTTAAAATTGGTTTTTTACCTAAACCTGTGTAATATTCAGTAACTGATGATATTACTGCACCAACTATTAAACCTACTATTGTAGCTCCAAAAACTCTTAAAGAAGAAATTTCTTGTAAACCTTCACCGAAAAATTCCATTTTCATAGTTTCTGGTAACATCCAAGTAACTAAACCGTAGCAAGAAAGTGCAACTAATATAATAGAAGTCCAGTTTCCTTTATTTAAGGCACCCATAACTTGAGATTCTTTAGCGCTATTGTCTTTTATTTTTACCAATAAAGTACCAATGATAGAAATAATAATACCAGCACCAGCAATTGCCATTGGTAATAAAATAGGTCCGATACCACCAAATTTATCAGCAATGGATCCTCCCATATCTTTAATAACATAATTTCCTAAAACCATTGCAGCTAACACTGTTGCCACGTAAGAACCAAATAAATCTGCACCCATACCAGCAACATCCCCAACATTATCACCAACATTATCTGCAATTGTAGCAGGGTTTCTTGGATCATCTTCAGGAATACCAGCTTCTACTTTACCTACTAAATCTGCTCCAACATCTGCTGCTTTTGTATAAATACCACCACCTACTCTCGCAAACAGTGCTATGGATTCTGCACCTAAAGAAAAACCAGCTAACGTTTCTAAAACAATAGTCATATCCATTGTAGAAGTCCACTCACTTCCCATAAAATACCAGAAGAAAAAGATAAAAAATGCAGTTAAGCCTAATACAGCTAAACCAGCAACTCCAAGTCCCATTACAGTTCCACCACCAAAAGATACTTTTAAGGCATTTGGTAAACTTGTTTTTGCAGCTTGTGTGGTTCTAACATTTGTTTTCGTTGCTATTTTCATTCCTATATTTCCTGCAAAGGCAGAAAAAACAGCTCCAAAAATAAACGCAACAACAATAAGAATGTGAGTTGTTGGCACTATAAAAGAAACAGCTGCCAAAGCAACACTTACTATTACTACAAAAATTGCAAGTAATTTGTATTCTGCACTTAAAAAAGCCAAAGCTCCTTCGTAAATGTAATCTGAAATTTCTTTCATTTTACCATCACCTGCATCTTGTTTCATTACCCAAGATTGCTTAATCCACATGTAGATTAAACCTAAAACTGCCATTGCAATTGGCATCCAAATCATCATTGATTCCATATATTATATTTAATTTTGATTAGTTTAAAACGGCGGTAAAAGTAAGAAAATCAGAATGAAATAAAAAACCTCTTAAAATGTTTAATTTTAAGAGGTTCATAATTTTTTATTGCTTTGACTATTTATATAGTAAAATTACCATTTTTTTTATGGTCACTTTTCTCATATCTGCGAACACAGTCTTCATAAATTACACAGGCTTCTTTTGCATCTCCCCAACCACCAACATCTACTTTTTTCTTCTCTAAATCTTTATAAACTTTAAAAAAGTGTTCAATTTCTTTTAATCTATGAGGGTTTAAATCTGATAAATCATTTTTCTTATTCCAAATTGGATCAGAAACAGGAACACAAATAACTTTTTCATCTGGTCCTTTTTCATCAGTCATGTGAAAAACTCCAATTGGTTTCACTTCAATAACACACATTGGAAAAGTTGGTTCGTGTCCTAAAACTAAAACATCTAATGGATCTCCATCTAAAGCTAAGGTTTCAGGTACAAAACCATAATCTGCAGGATACATCATTGATGAAAACAGCATTCTATCGAAACGAATTTTATTTAGTTCAAAATCATATTCATATTTATTTCTGCTTCCCTTAGGAATTTCTATCAATACATCAAAAGTCTTTATTTTTTGCTCACTCATAACTGTCTTTTTTCATATTTAAATTCGGGGTCAAAAATAGTGAAACTATATTATTTTGTAATAGAATTAGGTTGATTAATTTACGCAATTGATTTCGAAATAGTATTTGTTATTAGTCAAAAAAAAAAACCTTTCCAAACATGGGAAAGGTTTTTTTTTGATTGTATAATATAACTATAGGTATAAAACTTCTTTTACAGCTTTTATAACATCATTTGAATTTGGTATCCATTTTTCAAATAGAACTGGCGAATATGGTGCAGGTGTATCTGCAGTTGTAATTCTTTTTATTGGTGCATCTAAATAGTCAAATGCTTCGTTTTGTACTCTGTAAGTAATTTCTGAAGCAACACTTGCAAATGGCCACGCTTCTTCTAAAATAACCAATCTATTTGTTTTCTTTACAGACGTTAAAATGGCTGCATGATCCATTGGACGAACAGTTCTTAAATCAATAATTTCTACTGAAATATTTTCTTTTGCTAATTCGTCAGCAGCCTTGTATGCTTCTTTAATTATTTTTCCAAAAGAAACGATGGTAACATCTGTACCTTCTCTTTTAATATCTGCAACTCCTATAGGAATTATGTATTCTCCTTCTGGAATTTCCATTTTATCACCATACATTTGTTCTGATTCCATGAAAATAACTGGATCATCATCACGAATTGCAGCTTTTAATAAACCTTTAGCATCGTAAGGGTTTGAAGGAACAATTACTTTTAAACCTGGTGTGTTAGCAAACCAGTTTTCAAAAGCTTGTGAATGTGTTGCACCTAACTGACCCGCAGAAGCAGTTGGACCTCTAAAAACAATTGGACAATTAAATTGTCCTCCAGACATTTGTCTAATTTTTGCGGCATTATTTATAATTTGATCAATTCCTACAAGTGAGAAGTTGAATGTCATATATTCCACAATAGGTCTGTTACCATTCATGGCAGAACCAATAGCAATACCTGCAAAACCTAATTCAGCAATTGGAGTATCTATTACTCTTTTTGCGCCAAATTCATCTAACATTCCTTTACTAGCTTTGTAAGCACCATTATACTCTGCAACCTCTTCTCCCATTAAATAAATGCTTTCATCTCTGCGCATTTCTTCGCTCATTGCTTCACAAATTGCTTCTCTGAATTGAACTGTCTTCATCTATGATAAATTGTAATTATTATTTTTCACTTGCAAAAGTAAGGAATTAATTGTCATTTTTTTAAACACATTTGTACAAAGTGAGAGAAATATTAGCTATTTATTTCGCAATCGTTTTCGAAAACTGTTAAATAATTTAAAAAATACTATGCGTGCATAGTATTTTTTAAAAAAAAGCCGTAATTTCGTACCAAGAAAAACGATATAAAACTAAAATTTATGAAAATATTAGTATGTATTAGTCACGTGCCTGATACCACTTCAAAAATTAATTTTACAGACAACAATGAAACTTTTGATACAAATGGGGTTCAGTTTGTAATAAATCCTTACGACGAATTTTGTTTAACCAGAGCAATGTGGTTTAAAGAAAAGCAAGGAGCAACTGTAACAGTTGTAAATGTAGGAGAAGCAAATACAGAACCTACTTTGAGAAAAGCGTTGGCTATTGGTGCAGATGATGCAATTCGTGTAAATATAAATCCAACTGATGGGTTTTTAGTAGCCAAAGAATTAGCAGCAATAGTAAAAAATGGTGGTTATGATCTTGTTTTAGCGGGAAAAGAATCAGCAGATTATAACGGACAAATGGTTCCAGGAATGTTGGCTTCGTTATCTAATTTTAATTTTATAAATGGTTGTGTTGGATTAGAAATTGAGGGAGAAAACATAACTGCTGTAAGAGAAATTGATGGTGGAAATGAAACGGTTTCTTCTAGTTTACCAATTGTTATTGGTGGTCAAAAAGGAATTGTTGAAGAAAAAGATTTACGTATACCAAACATGCGTGGAATTATGATGGCTAGAAAAAAACCATTAAATGTTTTGGAAGCAACAAGTTCAGAAGCAAAAACTACAACAAAATCTTTTGAAAAACCAGCACCAAAAGGAGCTGTAAAATTAGTAGATGCCGATAACTTAGATGATTTAATTAACTTACTTCACAACGAAGCTAAAGTAATTTAACAGCGTGTAACAATTAAATAAATATCTAATTTATTGCATGTACACAAATTAATAATTTTAAAAAAAATATATATATATGTCAGTTTTAGTTTTTGCCGATTCAACAGACGGAAAATTTAAAAAAACTGCTTTTGAGGTAGTTTCATACGGAAAAAAATTAGCAGAACAATTAAGTACCAACTTAGTTGTTTTAACAATAAATGCAACTGATGCATCACAATTATTTACTTACGGAGCAGAAAAAGTATTAACTGTTTCTAACGATACTTTGGCAACATTTAATGCAAAAGCGTATGCATCAGTTATCAAACAAGCAGCAGATGCATCAAATGCGAATGTGGTAGTTGTAGATTCAAGTATCAACGGTTTGTATGTTGCTCCACTTGTAGCAGTTGCATTAAATGCAGGTTATGCTTCAAATGTTGTAGCAGCACCATCAAACACATCACCATTTACAGTAAAAAGAAAGGCTTTTTCAAATAAAGCATTTTCAAACACTGTAATTTCAACAGAAAATAAAGTTGTTGGAGTTGCTAAAAACTCTTTCGGAGTTCATGAAAATTCGGTAGAAGGAACTTTAGAAAATTTAGAAGTAACTATTTCAGAAGAAGATTTAGGTGTAAAATCAGAAAAAATAGACAAAGTAACAGGAAAAGTAACCATTGCAGATGCAGAAATAGTTGTTTCGGCAGGAAGAGGCTTGAAAGGACCAGAAAATTGGGGAATGATTGAAGAACTAGCAGACGTTTTAGGGGCAGCAACTGCATGCTCAAAACCAGTGTCTGATTTAGGTTGGAGACCACATTCAGAACATGTTGGGCAAACAGGTAAACCAGTAGCATCTAATTTATATATAGCTATCGGAATTTCTGGTGCAATTCAGCATTTAGCAGGTATAAACGCCTCTAAAGTAAAAGTAGTAATTAATACAGATCCAGAAGCTCCATTTTTTAAAGCAGCAGACTATGGAATTGTTGGTGACGCTTTTGAGGTAGTTCCAAAATTAATTGAAAAAATGAAAGCTTTTAAAGCATCATAATGTTTTTTGGGCGTGCCCAAATTATTTCAACACAAAATTTTAAGAAAACCTATCAATAATTAATTTGATAGGTTTTTTAATTTACTTCAATTACAATTTAAAAAATAATTTCGTCAGGCTTTACGCACTCGCTTTTTCTTTTGCAAAAAAAGCAAAACAAAAGAGCTCAAACAAATGCTTCAATCCTTCACGCAGGCTTTTGTAACTCTCAAAACTTAAATTCCCTAAAAATAAGCCAATTCACTATATAATTTTTAGTAAATTGTGCCCTCAAAAATTACCTTAAAGTAATAAACCAAGAGCTAATTTTATTTTCCCAAAAAAATACATGAGTTTAATAAAACTAACTATAAAAGGAATTTCTTACAGTCAAACACAAAGTGGTGCATATGCATTAGTGCTAAGTGAAATGGAAGGAAACAGAACATTACCAATAATTATTGGAGCATTTGAAGCACAATCTATAGCCATAGCTTTAGAAAAAGAAATACGACCACCAAGACCTTTAACACATGATTTGTTTAAAACATTTTCAGATCGTTTTTCAATAAATATAAAAGAGGTAATAATTCATAAATTAGTAGATGGCGTTTTCTTTTCTAGCTTAGTTTGTGAAAAAGATGGAGTAGAGGAAACAATAGATACAAGAACTTCAGATGCAATAGCAATAGCAGTTCGTTTTAAGGCACCAATTTTTACCCATGAAAATATTTTAGATAAAGCAGGTATTTATTTAAAATTAGAAGAAGAATTGGCAATTAATGAAACTTCAGACCTTGAAAAAGAAACCATAGAAATTGAAGACTTTAATATAAACGAAGCAAAAAATAGCTTTTCTGATTTGTCGGTTTCAGAACTAAACGAACAATTATCAAAAGCAGTAGAAGATGAAAACTACGAACTAGCAGCTAAAATTAGAGATGAAATTAGCAAACGCTCTTAAACCAACAATACAATGAAAAAATTATTATTAGCTCTTTTTTGTTTATTATCAGTAAACATTTTTTCACAAAGTACAGATCCACTTGTAAAAGGAATAATTGAAAGTGAAGGATTTACTTTTGGAAGTCTTTGGAGAGGTGTTTTAGGGATGTTTGCATTATTAATAATTGCGTTTTTATTTAGTTCTAATAAAAAAGCAATTGATTGGAAAAAAATAGGGATTGGTTTAGCAATTCAATTAATTATTGCCATAGGAGTTTTAAAAGTAAAATTTATTCAAGTAATTTTCGATTTTATTGGAGAAATTTTTATTGATATTTTAGAATATACAAAAGCAGGAAGCGCATTTTTGTTTGGTGACATGGTAGATTTAACGAAGTTTCAATACATTTTTGCTTTCCAGGTACTACCAACAATTATATTCTTTTCCGCATTAACATCGTTGTTATTTTATTTAGGAATTATTCAAAAAGTAGTAAAAATATTAGCAAGAGTGTTGTCTAAATTTTTAGGAATTTCTGGAATGGAAAGCTTGTCAGTTGCAGGAAATATTTTTTTAGGACAAACTGAAGCGCCACTTTTGATAAAAGCATATTTAGAAAAAATGAACAAATCTGAAATGCTTTTAGTAATGATTGGTGGAATGGCAACTGTTGCAGGTGCTGTTTTAGCAGCTTACATAGGCTTTTTAGGTGGAGGAGACAAAGAGTTAGAACTTGTTTTTGCCAAACATTTATTAGCAGCTTCTGTAATGGCAGCTCCAGGTGCAATTGTAATTTCGAAAATATTATATCCGCAAACCGAAGAGGTAAATACAGATGTAAGAGTTTCTCAAGAAAAAATTGGTTCTAATGTTTTAGATGCAATTGCAAACGGAACTACAGAAGGTTTGCGATTGGCAGTAAATGTTGGAGCAATGTTATTAGTATTTGTAGCGGTTATTGCAATGATAAACGGAATTTTAGGAGGTATTGGTAATTTTGACGGGATTGAATATTTTGGCTGGAATTTTACATCTTTAAATGAAACAATTGCAGCAAATTCATCATATAAAAGTCTGTCTTTAGAGTTTGTTTTAGGATCTATTTTCGCGCCATTAATGTGGTTAATTGGAGTGAATTCTGCAGATATTACAATGATGGGGCAATTGTTAGGAATTAAATTAGCTGCCAGTGAATTTGTTGGATATATTCAATTAGCAGAATTAAAAAATGTAGCCAATGTTGTTCATTTGAACTACGAGAAATCTATAATCATGGCAACTTACATGCTATGTGGTTTTGCTAATTTTGCTTCCATTGGAATACAAATTGGAGGTATAGGATCAATAGCTCCTGGGCAACGTAAAACTTTATCAGAATTTGGAATGAAAGCATTAATTGGTGGTACAATTGCTTCTTTAATGTCTGCAACAATAGCAGGAATGATTATTGGATAATAGTAAAACATAAATTCAAAATGTTATTTGCAAAACGTTGATAACTTTTACATATTTTTAAAAAGCTTCTCGAAAAAATCTTGAAGCTTTTTTTATTTTTACAATGTGTACTTCATCAAAAGAAACAAACACAAATAACGCATACACATTAGCATGAAACAATACCACGATTTAGTAAAGCACGTTTTAGAAAACGGAAACGAAAAAGGAGATAGAACAGGAACTGGAACAAAAAGTGTTTTTGGGCACCAAATGCGTTTTGATTTAAGTGAAGGTTTTCCAATGGTTACCACTAAAAAACTACATTTAAAATCAATTATTTACGAGTTACTTTGGTTTATTAAAGGTGATACAAATATTAAATATTTGCAAGAAAATGGCGTAAGAATTTGGAACGAATGGGCTGATGAAAATGGTGATTTAGGTCCAGTTTATGGTCATCAATGGCGTAATTGGAACAGTGATGATATAGATCAATTAAAGGAAGTGATAGCTACCTTAAAAAAGAATCCGAATTCAAGAAGAATGTTGGTTTCTGCTTGGAATCCATCAGTATTGCCAGATACTTCTGTTTCTTTTTCTGAAAATGTAGCCAATGGAAAAGCAGCATTACCACCTTGTCATGCTTTTTTTCAGTTTTATGTAGCAGATGGTAAACTCTCTTGTCAGTTATACCAAAGAAGCGCAGATATTTTTTTAGGAGTTCCTTTTAATATTGCGAGTTATGCATTATTTACCATGATGATGGCTCAAGTTTGTGGTTATGAAGCAGGCGAGTTTATTCACACTTTTGGTGACGCACATATTTATAATAACCATATTGAACAATTAGAATTACAATTGTCTAGAGATATTAGGCCTTTGCCAAAAATGAAACTAAATACCGAGGTTAAAAGTATCTTCGATTTTACGTTCGAAGATTTTACACTGGTAGATTACAATCCACATCCTCATATAAAAGGAAAAGTTGCAATTTAAAAAGAAATAGAAAAGAGCTTTCAAATGAATTAAACTGTTTGAAAGCTCTTCTATATTTTTAGAAGCTTTTATAGCTTTATAACACAGTTTTCTGCACTAGCAAATTCGTTCCAAGCAAAAGCATCTGCTTCAACTTCGTTTACATATTCACCATCAATTAAATATCTAAACTCATAAGAATTATTAGCTTCTAAATCTACAGTTCCTTTAAAAGAACCGTTTTTTAATTTTTTTAATGGAGTAGCTTCAGCATTCCACTCATTAAAATTACCAACTACTGCTACATTATTTGCGTTTTCAGTAGGTACCGTAAAAGTTACTTTACAAACTGGTTTGCTTTTTAAAAATTGTTTTTTAATTGCCATAATATTTGTTTTCAAATTTTCTGTAAATTTATTGAACAATCACCAATATTCAAACAATATCCCTTTGAAAAACAAAGAATTATCGTTTTAATAATATCAATTGCTATTCATATGGTAATCAAAAAAAAAAGGGAGTATTATTTATCGTATGTTTAAAAATAATAGCAATAGTTTCTGTCTGATTTTCAGTTGTTTTAGCTCGAAAACGGTTTCGTAAATGCTTATTTTTTGCTGAAAACTCTTAAAAAAGTCAAATTCTCTCATCATTTCTATTATTTTTGCTAAAAATTCATTTGAAATATGATTACTGTAATTGCTGCTATTGCTAAAAATAATGCCTTAGGAAAAAACAACGATTTAATTTGGCATTTACCTGCAGATTTAAAACGGTTTAAAAAAATTACAACAGGCCATTACATATTAATGGGTAGAAATACCTTTGAGTCTATTGGAAAACCTTTACCAAATAGAACAACAGTAATTATTACTAGAAATAAAAATTATTTTAAAGACGGTTGTTTAATTGCTCATAGTTTAGAAGAAGCTCTTGAGCTTGCAAAAGAAGAAGAAAAAATATTTATTATTGGAGGGGCACAAATTTATAAGGAAACTATTGAAAAAGATTTAGCAGATCAATTAGATATTACCATTGTTCACAAAAGTTTTGAAGCAGATGTGTATTTTCCAGAAATAAATCCAAAAGTTTGGAAAATAATTTCAAAAGAAGATTTTAAAGCTGATGAAAAAAATAAGTACGATTATAGTTTTGTGAGTTATCAAAAAATCTAATTAATTCTTCTGGTTCTAAAACCACCACCCAAATTCATATTGTATTTTCTCTGGGCAAATAAAAAATAGTTAAACAGCTTATAATTTACTTCATAGCCATAATCTATATTTGGTTGATAGTCAATTATGTTTTCATAAATAGTATCATTATATGACCTTGGGTTTTGAGCTCTTTGATTCCAAGTAACTACCCAAGCTCTGTTTCTAGCCTCCAAATAACTTTGATTGTAAAAACCTTCTGGTTGCGCAACAGTATTTAAAAAAGTTGTAAAACCTGGATCTATAATTATAATTTCATACTCTAAACTATCATTAGCAATAACCACAGGTTGTTCTTTTTCTACATCTCCGTTTTTAATTGGAGATGAACCACAAGCCCATAAAAATGAAATTATGCAAAAAATAAATAAAAAATATTTTAAAAGTTTCATAATCAATTTGTTTAATAATAATAAAGGTGCAAAAATTATTCCAAAATAGGTTGATTTTTAATCGATTTAACACTAATTTTCGACTTTTTAAAATTTATGGAAAATAGGTGTTTTTGGGTTACAGGCAGTGAGTTATATAAAAAATATCACGATGATGAATGGGGTGTACCTGTATATGATGATGAGACTTTGTTCGAGTTTTTAATTTTAGAAACCTTTCAGGCAGGTTTAAGTTGGATTACCATTTTAAATAAAAGAGAAAATTTTAGAAAAGCGTTTGATAATTTCGATTATAAAAAAATTGCAAAATACCCAGAAAGTAAATATGAATCACTTTTACAAGATGCTGGCATTATTAGAAACAAACTAAAAATAAGAAGTGCCATCACCAATGCACAATTTTTTATGGAAATTCAAAAAGAATTTGGCTCTTTTTCTAAGTTTATTTGGAGTTACGTAAACAATCAACCTATAATTAATAAGTTTCGTTCGAGAGATGAAGTTCCTGCAACTTCAAAAATTTCCGATATAATTTCTAAAGATTTAAAAAAACGAGGATTTAAATTTGTTGGATCTACAGTAATGTATGCTTTTATGCAAGCTGTTGGTATGGTAAATGACCATACTATAAATTGCTTTAAATATATTGAAGAATGAAAATAAAGCACATTCCAAAATCAGATTTACAACAAATTACATCAATATTTAATAGAGAAATTGGTCGTTTTGTATTTTTTGTTTTTGTATTGTTTTTTGATGGAATTTGGTTTGCAGAAAACGTTACCAATTCTCAAACATTAATTAATATTTTAATGATTGC
This sequence comes from Polaribacter aestuariivivens, assembly GCF_005885675.1. Classification (GTDB taxonomy): domain Bacteria; phylum Bacteroidota; class Bacteroidia; order Flavobacteriales; family Flavobacteriaceae; genus Polaribacter; species Polaribacter aestuariivivens. The sequence continues at coordinate 516,665 of NZ_VANR01000001.1, read as the reverse complement.
TGGTTTCTTAAAAATGTATTTAAGATCCACACCAAGAGTTAAAGAGTTAATGATTTATGCTGTAATTCTTGGCTTTGGTGGTGAGTATTTGTTTTCAAGAGCTTTAAATATGTATACTTATAGGTTAGAAAATGTACCCTTTTACGTTCCTTTAGGTCATGCAGCTTTATACGGACGAATTTTTATGTTTAGCAAAGCATCAATAGTTCAAAAACATCACAAAGCTATAGAACAATTATTTGGCTATTTTATAGCTTTATTTGCTACACTATATTTACTTTTTTTTGGAGATGTTTTTGGTTTTGTAATGACAGGTTTTGTATTTCTACTACTTTGGAAAAGACCAAAAGATAGGTTGTTTTTTCTTTCTATGTATCTTTTGGTAGCCATTTTAGAAATTGGAGGTACAGCTTTTGGAGCTTGGAGTTGGCCAAGTACAGCTTTTGGAGTTTTCGACTTTTTACCAAGTAACAATCCACCAAGTGGTATTAGTTTGTTTTATTTTCTTTTAGATGTTAGTTGCTTTTTTATGTACACGCAAAGACACAAAATAGCATGGAAACGTTTAAAAAGAATAAAAAAAGTAAGTAGATCTTAAAGTAATTAATGGCCTGAAAAAAAACGAATAGCCATAAAAATAATTACAATTAAACCACCGTAAATTAATACTTTTTTGCCAGCTCCATTATAGTAGCGTTCGTGGTTTTTAATATCTTTTCTGTAGCTATAAATCATTAATGCTAAAAATGCAATAATGAAAAAAATCATAAAAATAATTCTACCTGTTGTAAAAAAAGCACTTAAAAACATAAAATTTATTCTTTATATCTTGTTGATTAATAGCCACATTTCAACCTTTGTTTTTCATAAAGTTTCAATATATTGTAAATCTAAAAAATCAGTAAGAATTCTATTTTACAAAATTACAAATTATTAAATAATTAGAGTTATAATAATACCTTGAAATACATACTATAAATGAAAAAAAGAATTGCAGCCGTAACCGAATTTCACACCGCTTTTAAATTGAACATGAACAACAAACCAATTGCAAATATTGGTGAAGATAGAAACATGCTACGTTTTAATTTAATGAAAGAAGAAAATGAAGAATATTTAGAAGCTGCACAAAATAACGATTTAGTAGAAGTGGCAGATGCTTTAGGTGATATGTTATACATTTTATGTGGTACCATTATAGAACATGGAATGCAAGATAAAATTGAAGAGGTTTTTAATGAAATACAACGCTCTAATATGAGTAAATTAGGTGAAGATGGAAAACCAATTTATAGAGAAGATGGTAAAGTATTAAAAGGGCCAAATTACTTTAAACCTAATATTAAAGCTATTTTAGAGAGGTGATTTTTGGAGTTTTGTGATTGTGTTTTTGTATGGTAGGCTCTTTGGTAATTTTTTTAAATTCAGATTCTGTAATATTTACTAAGTCATCATTCAGGAAAATCTCTTTGACTTGTCCAAAAGAGCTATATGTAACAAATCCAATTATAAAAAGTAGTAGATTGTTTTTCATTTTCAAATTTTTGCCAATGTAATGATATTGCAAGTTTTAATCTGTTATATCAAACGATAACGAAATTAATGTTTTTAAATTTAAAAACTAACTGCACAATAATTTAACTTACAAGCCAAAATTCATACCTTCAAAAGCAAATTTGAAACCTAATTTTTCAATTTTAGTTTTTTCAGCTGCTGTTTTTTGTAATGCTGGATTTGTATGATTGAAGTGTATAAAAACTACCTTATTTTTAGTTTTCAAAGTTTCATTTTTAAATAATGAAACAGTTTCTTCAATAAAAGGATGTGGAATTTCAGACATGGGTCTGTTAATTTCTCCATCTTTAAAAAAAGTAGCATCTAAAAAAGCAATATCCACTTTTTTTACTTCTTCAACAATATTTTTTTGCCATTTACTCCATTTATTAATATCAGGTATAAACAAAGCAGTTTTATTTTCTCCTTCAATTTTATAACCAACAGTTTCCGAAAACTCATCTCTATGAGGTACTAAAAAAGGAGTTACTTTTAATTTATCATTTAAAACAACACTAGTGTCTTTTTGTAGGTTTTCAAAAACAATATTTTTTAATTCTACTAGTTGATTCCAAGGTCCGTTTTTAGATAAGAATTCTTTCATTTTTGGCATTGTATAAACTCTTGTTCCTTGTTTTCCTAAAGCTTCTCTACCAAAATACATAAGTCCTGCATAATGTCCAATATGTGCGTGTGTTAAAAAAATACCATCAATTAAATTGGTAGTTTTTAAATGGTTTTGTTCTAAATCTGCTAATTGTGTGCTGATGTCTGGTGTTGCTTCAAATAACCATTTTTGCGAATTTTCTTTATCAACCAAACCCAAAGAAACTACTTTTTGTTTTTTAAAATTTCCGTTGTAAAAATTTGCGCAACATTGTTTTTGACAACCAATATGAGGATAACCAGCATCTTGAGCAATTCCTAAAACAGTAATGTATTGTCCGCTTTTATGTTGATTTTCAGACTGTTTTTTGACGTTTGAGTTTTGACAAGAAAACAAAAACAAACAAATAGTAATTGCAAAATATTTCATAATAGGAAATTAAAAATTAAAGATAAAAAAAAGCATCAACGTAAATTGATGCTTTTATAAAATTATATATTATTAAAAATAAATTATAAGCAGTAATAATTAAAAACTTACTATTTATTTCACAACAACTCTCCAACCATAAGGGTCTTTTGCTTTGTTTGTTTGAATATCTGTAATGGCTTTCTTTAAAATTCCTGCGAAAGGAGTTTCTAATTCTGGTAAATCATAATCTGAACCTTGATAACCAAAACCAGCAATTGGAGAAATTACTGCAGCAGTTCCTGCTCCAAACATTTCTTTTAAGTTTCCTGCTTGTGCAGCAGCAATTACTTCAGAAACAGAAATTTTTCTAACTTCAACATCAATATTCATGTCTTCTGCAATTTGAATAATACTTTTACGCGTTATTCCGTCTAAAATTCTATCACTTGTTGGGCTCGTAATTAGAGTGTCATTAATTCTAATAAAAATATTCATTGCACCAGCTTCTTCAATAAACTCATGTGTATTGTCATCTGTCCAAATTACTTGATTGTAGCCTTTTTCTATAGCTAATTGTGTTGGGTAAAATTGCGCAGCGTAATTACCACCAGCTTTTGCAAAACCTACACCACCATTTGCTGCTCTTGCATATTTTTCTTCAATTAAAACTTTTACTTTACCAGCAAAATATGCTCCAGAAGGTGCTGTAGCAATTATTAATTTATATTCGTTTGCAGGAGATGCATGAAAACCGTTTCCAGAAGCAAACATAAATGGACGAATGTACAAAGAACTACCCTCATTTGTTGGAATCCAAGCTTCATCAACTTTTAATAATTCCTTTAAACCATCCATAAAAACATCTTCTGGTATTTGTGGAATTACCAAACGCTCAGCAGATTTGTTTAAACGTTTGCAATTGTCTAAAGGTCTAAATAAAAGTGTATTTCCTTCAGCATCTTTATAAGCTTTCATTCCTTCAAAAATAGATTGCCCGTAATGAAAAATTTTAGCTGCTGGACTTAAAGAAATTGGTGCAAAAGGCTCAATAATTGGATTTTGCCATTTGCCATCCTTAAATGTACAGGTGAACATATGATCTGAAAAAACACTTCCGAAAGGTAAATTATTAAAATCTACACTATCTATTTTAGATTTATCAATACGCTTAATTTCTATCTTAGAACTCATTGTTTAGTCAATTAAATTTCGCTACAAATGTACATAATTTATTTATCTGGTGTCATATAAAAAAACGAGATTTCATGTTAAATTTCATACATTTGTGGTATAATTAAATAAATAGTTTTTAAATGAAATTAGCAATTAAATTTTGTGCAATAGCATTTTTAGTTTTTACAGCTTGTAAAGAAGGAAAAAAAGAAAATAAGGAACTAGAAACAGCTACTCAAGAAGTAGCATATGCCACTTTTGGAGACAAAATTTCAGAAAAAGATGCACTAACAAAAGATCAAATGTTAGCAAAATTCGAAAACATGAATGTTGGTGATACAATTGATGTGAAGTTTACTTCAGAAATTAAAGAAGTATGTTCTAAAAAAGGATGTTGGATGAAATTACCTTTAAATAAAACTACAGAAACTATGGTTCGTTTTAAAGATTACGGTTTTTTTATGCCTTTAGATTCTCAAGGAAAAGAAGTAATTGTTGCAGGTAAAGCATTCGTGAAAATTACACCAGTTGACGAACTACAACATTATGCAGAAGATGCAGGAAAAAGTAAAGAAGAAATTGCAAAAATTACCGAGCCAAAAAAAGAATTTGCTTTTGAAGCAAATGGTGTTTTAATAGGTACAAAGTAATTTTTTATAAAACCAATTTCGAGTTTTGAAAAGAGAAATATTAATAACTTCAGACGGTTCTACCACCATTCATTTACCAGATTGGAATGAGCAATATCACTCCAAAAATGGATCTATAAACGAAACATACCATGTATTTATAGAAAGTGGATTAAAGATGGTTTCAGAAAATGAAGTTTCCATACTCGAAATTGGTTTTGGTACAGGTTTAAATGCTTTTATTACTTACTTAGAAGCAAAAAAACCAGTGAATTACGTTGGTGTAGAGGCTTACCCAGTTACACCAGAAGAAGTTCAAAAAATGAACTTTATTTCTGTTTTAAATGCCAAAGATAACAACGCAATTTTTAATAAAATGCACAAAGTTTCTTGGGAAGAAAAACACCAAATTACTCCAAGTTTTTCACTCTTAAAACGTAAGCAATTTTTTGAAGATATAACAGATGAAAATGCTTTTCATTTAATATATTTTGATGCTTTTGGAGCTCGTGTTCAGCCTCAATTATGGACTGAGGAAATCTTCTCAAAAATGTTTACAGCTTTAAAACAAGATGGTATTTTGGTAACCTATTCAGCAAAAGGGAGCGTTAGAAGAGCTATGCAAGCTGTTGGTTTCACTGTAGAGCGTTTACCTGGACCTCCAGGAAAAAGAGAAATGTTAAGAGCAATTAAAAAAAGTTAATTGCACACTTTTTAATATGTTTTTCATAAAACACAATTAAAATATCGTAAAATGGAATTCAAGAGAAAATTTGGAAGAAAAAAAGAAGCAAAACCTAAAAAAGGACTTTTTTTAGTAATACTATTAGCAATAGCTTTAATACTTTGGTTCAAAGCAGAAGCTATTATGGAATATTTATTTTAAGTCTTTTTTTTGAAGCTATTTCCTGCTTTCCACTATATCTTTTTTCTGAAAAAGAAAAAAGGATGTCGTTTCAATCAGGGCTAAACCTGTTTGCTAAATTATTTACTTCTTAAACTTTCTTCCTTTCCAATTGTATTTAAAAAAAACAGCTTTAAATACAACAAACACACTAAAAAACGGATAGAAAATACCACAAAACAAATACCATTTGTAGCATGTTTTTTTATGTTGATAAAAATTGATTGTTGGCAGAAATAAACACAAATCAATAATTATTTTCGCGGTTATTGGAAGAAAAGCAAATATGAAATTATCAAAATAAAATAAACTAAACAGAGTAATTAGGTTTACTAAAAACACCAATAAACCAATTAATTTTATTTTATAATTTTTAAATCTACTTGTTTTAGAAGCCCAACGAATTCTTTGATTTATCAAATCTTTCCAAGTTTTTACAGAAAAAGTAATAACCATAGCATCTTCTGATTTTAAAAACTGAACAGATTTTTTATCACTTTCTAAAAATTTTTCAAACAGAAAAACATCATCACCACTTGCAATGGTATTGTTTCCTTCAAAACCGTTTAGTTTTAGAAAGTCTTCTTTTTTATAACCCAAATTTGCACCATTGCACATAAAAGGAAAATTTATTCCAAAACCACCAATAGTTGTTCCTTGCAAACTCATAAAATCTAACAATTGAAATTGCTCTAAAAAATTATTTTCAGCTACATAATTTACGGGTGCAACTATCATTTTTGGATGGTTGACTTGTATAAAATCATCAAAAGCTTTTAACCAATTTTCTGGTAAAATACAATCTGCATCTGTGGTTACAATCCAATTATTTTTAGCAATTGAAATCGCAATTGTAATTGCGTCTTTTTTTGGAGAGTTTGACCTTCTAACATTATTTATAAGTAAAATATTTCCTCGATCACAATCTGGTAGTTTTAGGTTTTGACTGCGCTTAACCTGACAAGAAATGTTATTACTAATAATTTCTACAGAATCGTCAGAAGAAGCATCATTTACAAAAATAAATTCTATCAATTCTTTTGGGTAATTTAATAAGGAAATAGATTTTAGTAAATCCGGCAAATTTTTAGCTTCATTTCTAAAAGGAATAATCACAGAAAATGAAGTTTTCGACGCTAAATTTTTAGGTTTAAATTCATCAGCTTTGGCAAACCCAAAAGCCAAGGCAATAATTAAAATTGCGTATGTAATGAGTATGAAAGTGATAAACCAAATCATTTTACGAAGCTAGGTTTAAAAGTCAACACAAAATAACTTCCAATAATTGCAGGAAATACAAAATTAAAAATCCACATAATTGTTGTAACAGACAAAACTACAAGTGGTTCAATAGTAAAAAAAGAAAATACCCAAATAGCTACAGTACCTTTTAAAATAACATCAAAAACCGATAACATAGGTATAATAGAACTAATAAAATAAACAGATGTTATGGCGGAAATGGCATCTATATAAGAAATATCAACCTTAAAAATCTTCAGCAAAAAGTAAAATTGATGCGAAAAAACAACAAATCGTAACAAAGAAATCAAAACCACTTTAAAGTTTGTTTTTAGTGGAATTTTATAAATAAAAACTTGTATCTTTTTTATAAAATTATTTTTAGAGTTAAAATATTTTACAAATAAAAAAAGAACTAAAAAAATTACAATTCCCACCAAGACAAATTGTGACATTTTATCATAATCAACAGAAATATTGTGTTTGTATGCAAAATAAGAAAACCCAATAACTCCAAAAACAAGCGTTATTGTCATTTGATAAAAATTGCCTATTAAATTTAAGCCTACGATTTGCTTTCTAAAAGATTTATCAAAATACAATGCTTTTGCACCATATTCACCAATTCTGTTTGGTGTAATTAAAGAAGTAGTTAAAGAAGCAAAACTCTGAATTGCAGCATTTTTTTTACTTGTTTTTATACAAAATGAAGCAAGAGTTTCCCATTTTGTAATTTCTAAGAACCAGTTTAAAAATGTAAAAATGAATAAAAAAAAGATGTTTTTAATAGAAAAAAGGTCGTTTTTAATCAAATTTTGATAAAAATCAGGAAAATGAAACTCACTATTAGTAGCCAATCTTTTCCAAATAAAAAATCCACAACCAAATACAATAGTTAGTTTTATGAGCAACCAAAAGAATTGTTTAGATTTGTATGAAAGCGAGTTGTACATTTTGTGCAAAGTAATAAATAATCATCAGTAATAATGATGATAAATTTAAAAACAATCTAAGATTGTGGCTATAGAAAAAATTATTTTAGGAATAGATCCAGGAACTACAATAATGGGTTTTGGTTTGATAAAAGTGGTAGGAAAAAAAATGGAATTTATTCAAATGAATGAATTAATTCTTACAAAATATAGTGACCATTATTTAAAACTAAAATTAATTTTTGAAAGAACAATTGAATTAATTGATACCTACAATCCTGATGAAATTGCTATTGAGGCACCATTTTTCGGAAAAAATGTACAATCGATGTTAAAGTTAGGTAGAGCACAAGGTGTTGCAATGGCTGCAGGCTTGTCTAGAGAAATTCCGATTACTGAGTATTTACCAAAGAAAATTAAAATGGCAATTACAGGAAATGGAAGCGCGAGTAAAGAGCAAGTTGCTTTGATGTTAAAATCGCTTTTAAATTTAAAAACGTTACCAAAAAATTTAGATGCAACAGATGGTTTAGCAGCTGCAGTTTGTCATTTTTACAACTCAGGTAAAGTTATTGGAGGTAAGAATTATACTGGTTGGGCAAGTTTTGTAAAGCAGAATCCTAAAAAGATTAAATAAATTTTTAGTTTTCAGTAGCAGTAGCAGTAGCAGTAGCAGTAGCAGTAGCAGTAGCAGTAGCAGTAGCAGTAGCAGTAGCAGTAGCAGTAGCAGTTAGGGTTAACAATTTGTAATACAACATAACTTATGAGCTTTATAGATCTATTAGCATTTAAAAAATCGTTTAATTTATCGATGAAAATTTTTGAAATTTCTAAATCTTTTCCAAAAGAAGAAAGATATTCTCTAACAGATCAAATAAGAAGATCTTCTAGAAGTGTATCTGCAAATATATCAGAAGCTTATAGAAAAAGACAATATCCAAAACATTTTTCAAGTAAATTAACTGATTCTGATGCTGAAAATTCAGAAACTTTAACTTGGTTAATGTTTGCTTTAGAGTGTAAATACATTGATAAAGGTACTTTTGAAAATTTATCTTCTGAAAACTCAGAAGTTGGAAAGTTAATTAATTATATGATAAATAACCCTGGTAAATTTGGTGTTAAATAAGTTTGCCAACTGATACTGCTACTGAGAACTATTTTATGTCTGGCATCTATATTCACATTCCTTTTTGCAAACAAGCTTGTTTTTACTGCGACTTTCATTTTTCTACTTCTTTGAAGAAAAAAGAAGAAATGATTTCATCATTAGTTAAAGAAATCGAAATCAGAAAAGATGAGTTAGATAATAAAACTGTTGAAACCATTTATTTTGGAGGAGGAACTCCATCTGTTTTAAATACGGAAGAAATTCAGCTTTTAATAAATGCTGTTTACAATAATTTTGTAGTTGTAGAAAACCCAGAAATTACATTAGAAGCAAATCCAGATGACTTATCTGAAGAAAAAATTATAGAGCTTTCCAATTCACCAATAAACAGATTAAGTATTGGAGTTCAATCTTTTTTTGAGAAAGATTTAAAATTGATGAATCGCGCTCACAATTCAAAAGAAGCTAAAAACTGTTTACAAATTGCTTCGCAATATTTTACAAACATTTCTGTCGATTTAATTTACGGTATTCCAGATTGTACCAATGAAGAATGGAGAGAAAACATAAAAACTGCTTTGAGTTTTGGGATTCCTCATATTTCTAGCTATGCATTAACAGTAGAGCCCAAAACAGCCCTAGAAACATTAATTGCAAAAGGAAAAATTAGCAATGTTGATGAAGAAAAAGCACAAGAACAGTTTTATATTTTATTAGAAGAATTAAAAAAAGCTGATTTTATACATTATGAATTATCAAATTTTGGAAAAGAAAATTTTTTTAGCAAAAATAATTCGGCTTATTGGTTAGGAAAATCTTATTTAGGAATTGGACCTTCTGCACATTCTTTCGATGGGAAACAACGCAGTTGGAATGTTAGAAATAATACGAAATATATAAAATCCATTCAAGACAATAAATTACCAATTGAAAGAGAAATTTTATCTAAAACCGATGTTTATAATGAATATATAATGACGGGTTTACGAACTATTTGGGGAATTTCTTTTGATAAAATAAAAAATGATTTCGGTGAAAACTATCTGCAATATTTAAAAAAGCAATCTGAAAAATACATAAAACAAGCGCTGTTAGAAGTAACAACAACTTCAAGTGGAACTTTAAAAATTTCCACAACCAAAAAAGGAAAATTTTTATGTGATGGTATTGCATCTGATCTTTTTATGGTGAATTGATACTAAAAATACTTTAAGAGTTTTTAAATATGTTTTAAAAAGGTATATTTGAGATATTCGTAAAAATTTCAGAAAAAGTTAAGTATATAAATGAAAGCAACTATAGAATACAATTCCAGGAAAATAACAGTAAACATCTCAGATCCTTTAGATATTTCAATACCTATAGATGTTTCAAAAAAGAATGTAAATGCTTGGTATGTAGATGATCCAAAGATATTTCCAGAAGAAATAGATGGAGAAATTGTAAAGGTTTCTGAAGGTGCAGTTGTAAATTTTAACAATATACATTTCAATCCACATTCACATATTACTCATACAGAATGTGTGGGTCATATTACAGAAAAAGTGCATTCTGTAAATAAAAATTTAAAATATTTTATATTTCTTGCAGAAGTAGTAACTGTTGCTCCTGAAAGTAAAGGTGAAGATTTGGTAATTTCTGCAAGACAATTAAAAACTGCTTTAGGAAATAAAAAAAGAGACGCCATTGTAATTAGAACAATACCAAATTTAACAGATAAAAAATCTATGAGTTATTCTAATACAAATCCGCCTTATTTACTAGAGGAAGCAGCTGTTTATTTAAAAGAAAAAGGTATAAAACATTTATTAATTGATTTGCCTTCAGTAGATAAGGAAAAAGATGATGGAGAGTTGTTAGCACATAATGCTTTCTGGAATACTTCTGGAAAAATAAGAATGAATGCCACAATTACGGAGTTTATTTACGTACCAAATTCTGTAGAAGATGGCGAATATTTATTGAATTTAATGATTGCACCTTTTGAGAATGATGCAACACCTAGCAAGCCTGTTTTGTATAAGATTATTAAGTAATTTATGAAAGCACTTATAAAAGTTGAAGAATTAATGCTATTTATCCTGTCAATTGTTTTATTTAATCAATTAAATTTCGATTGGTGGTGGTATCTTGCTTTATTTTTTTTTCCAGATATTAGTTTTTTCGGTTATTTAATAAACCCTAAAATAGGTGCTTATTGTTATAATTTTTTGCATCACAAAGCAATTGCCATTATAGTGTATTTTTTTGGAATTTATTTTAAACAGGAAAGTATTCAGTTGATAGGAATCATTCTTTTTGGACATTCTTCTTTCGATAGAATTTTAGGTTATGGATTAAAATATACAGATAGTTTTAAAAATACGCATTTAGGGAAAATAGGGTAATATGAAACCAATCAAATCTGTAAAATCCGTGAAATCTGTGTCATTCTTTTTAGCGAAACTCGAGAAATTCGTGTTCTAATTAATACTAAATATTAAAACCATTTCTTACGTTTAAAATACCAAACAGCTCCAAAAGTTACTAAAACCATTACTCCTAATAAAATAAAATACCCATATTTAAATTTTAATTCAGGTATGTGCTCGAAATTCATTCCGTAAATTCCTGCTAAAAATGTTAGGGGAATAAAAATTACAGACAAAATAGTTAATGTTTTCATTACTTCATTTAAACGATGTCCTTGGATACTAAAAATCAAATTTATTTTACTTTCCAATTCTTGTAATTCAAAATCTATATTAGAAATTAGGTTGTTGGTTTGCTCTTTTATTTCACTAAAATATTTAATATCTACACCTTTAATATCTACTTTTTCTAATTTAACAATCATGTCTCTTAAACCAATTGCAGCTTTTTTAAAACTAAACAATTCTTGTTTTCTGGTTTCTACCAAAGATGTAAACTCTGGAGTAGGTTTTATAAGTGTTGCATTTAATTGAGAGGCACTAATTTCGGCATGTTTCGCGTAAGTTTCTTGGTAATTGTCTATAATTGCTTCAATAATTAAATAAAGTAAATAGTCAGCTTTCTTTTTTCTAACAATACCTTTATGACCTTCTAAACGTTCACGAATCCAATTAAAATAGTCTCCTGGTTTTTCTTGTATAGACCATAAAAAATTGGGAGATACTATAAAAATCATTTGCTCATCATCTAACGTTTTTCCTTCGGTTTTTAAAACTTTAACCGTAACAAATAGTAAATTTTCTAATACAATTACTTTGGTAGCATGTTCTTCTTCCATTAATAATTTAATCAAAAAATCGTCTAAATTATTTTCTAAAATAACAGATTTAAATTCATCTTGATATTCTATGCCGTAAGTATTAATCCATTTTGTGGAATTAGAATGAGCAGATAAATCTATTTGAGAAAGTGCTAAAAATTTTGTTTTCTCATAATTTTTATCAGAATAATTTATAATTGTAGTGTTATCAAGAAAATTTTGTTCCATTTGAATAAATATTTGCTTAGTTAAAGATACTTTTTTAAATTGAAAATTAAAACTACTTTAAACAGACTTTATGCACATAGAACAATTAAGAGGTTTTTGTATTGCCAAAAAAGGAGTTACAGAACATTTTCCTTTTGATGATGTAACTCTTGTTTTTAAAGTAATGGATAAAATGTTTGCTTTGGTGGGTTTAAGTAAATGGGAAAATGGTGAACAGAAAATAAATTTAAAATGCAATCCAGATAAAGCTGAAGAATTGCGTGGAGAATATGAAGGAATTGCACCTGGATTTCACATGAGCAAAAAACATTGGAACACTGTCACTATAAATTCTTCAGATGTTTCTGATGATTTGGTTAGAGAACTTATAAATCATTCTTATAAATTGGTTGTGAAAGGTTTGCCAAAGAAATTACAAGCAGAATTAGAGAATTTATAGTTGAAGTAATTCTAATAAAAAAGAAGGCTTTTCAAATGAAATATATTTCATTTGAAAAGCCTTTATTAGTTATTTCTTATAATAAATTTAATGGCAGCTACAAGTAGGTGTTGTAAAGCTATTTGTTTTTAAATTCACAGGAAAACCTTGGTTGTAGTTTTCATTTTCAAAATAAAATTTTCCCCTTTCTTTATTATAATTTCCAATTTCATTCATGGTATTTATATCGTATAAACGCCCATTTATCATTGTATAAATTACAGAATTAGAATTTTTTATATTATCTAAAGGATTTTTATCCATGATAATTAAATCTGCTAATTTTCCTTTTTCTAAAGAACCTATTTCATCAGAAGCTCCAATATATTCAGCACCATTTATGGTAGCAGCTTTTAAGGCTTCTAAATTTGATAAACCACCTTGTTGTAACATCCACAATTCCCAATGCGCACCCAAACCTTGTAATTGTCCGTGAGCACCTAAATTTACTTTTACACCTAATTTTGAGAGGTTAGTAACAGATTCTGAAGTTAAAATATGTCCGTTTTTATATTCCTCTTCAGGCACCATAGTTCTGTGTCTAGCTCTTGAATCTATTACATATCTTGGTGTATATTTTAAAAGTGTTTCGTTTTCCCAAACATTTGATTTTTGATACCACTCATACTCACCACTCATACCACCATAATTTACAATCAAAGTTGGTGTGTAACCAGTTTTACTATTTTTCCAAAGCTCTAAAACATCTTTATACAAAGGAGCTACAGGAATATTATGTTCAATACCTGTATGACCGTCAAAAATCATACTCATATTGGCATAAAAATTAGAACCACCTTCTGGCACTACGTTTACACCATATTCTCTTGCAGCTTGCATAATTTGTTGACGCTGTTCTCTTCTTGGTTGATTGTAACTTTTTACAGATTTTGCACCAAAAGCTTTGGTTCTAGATATTGCAAATCGTGCATCTTCTAAGTTGTTTACAACAGCTTTAAAATCACCTTCAGCACCATATAAAATAAAGCCTGTAGAAAACATTCTTGGGCCTACTAATTGTCCGCTTTTTTGTAATTCTTCCAAAGTAAAAGCAGCAGCAGTATTTACAGATGGATCATGAGCAGTTGTAACACCAAAAGCTAAATTAGCATAAAATTGCCAGTGTTTTTGAGTGCTTAAACCGTTTCTAAAAGCACCAACATGTGCATGAACATCAACAATACCAGGCATAATTGTTTTGCCTTTCATATCGTATATTTTTACATTAGATGGTATGGAAATCTCTTTTGAACTTCCTATTTTTTCTATTTTATTTTGATACACTACAATAGTTCCATTTTCTATAACTTTATCTTCATGCATTGTAATTAAGCGTGCATTTGTAAAAGCGATTCTCCCTTCAGGAATATCTGATTTTGTAGTTAAACCAATTTTTAAAGTGGTTGTAGTTTCGGAAGATAAATTGGTTTTTGCAAACGGATTTGTAGTGTTGTTTACAATTGCTTTCGTAAAATAATCTTCACCTAATGTCCAATGAACTTTTTGGTCGTTGTTAGACCAATGTAAGTTAATTCCTGCATTTTCAGATAAGCTTTCTACGTTAAAAGATGTTGTATTCGCATCTAAATTAATTTCGCTTCCATTCATTACAAAAGGAGCAACATATAGCTTGTGCAAATGTATAAAAGCAACCCAGTTATTATCTTTACTTGGTACCAATCTGTTTGCTAATTTTGATGAAAAATGACTTTTTTCGTCTTTTCCATTTAAATTTACACTTTTTAATTTTTTGGTTAATCCTCCAAAAAAAGAACCTCCTGTTTGATAAAAAATGCGTTCGTCATTAGCAGAAAACATTGGAAATTCTCCATCATCAGTTATTTTGTTTGCTCCAGTTCCATCTAAATAAGCTGTATAAATTCCTGTTTTTTTTGTGTAATCAAAACCTTGATCGCCATTTCCACTTTCTTTACGATACGTAATTCTGGTTCCAGCATTGTTATAACGAGGTGTTCTGTAAATTCCTTCTTCAGAGGTTAGTTTTGTTAAGTTTGTACCATCTAAGTTTACTTTGTAAATGGCACCTAGCTCTTCATCATTCCAAGTTACAAAAATTACAGAATTCCCATCAGTAGAAAAACTAGGTTCAGCTTCAAAATCTGTTAAATCGGTTATTCTTATAGGTGCTCCATTAGGTAACTCTTTTTTGTAAATATGTCCTAAAGATGTGAAAATTATGGTTTTTCCATCAGCAGAAGTTTCTACATCTTTTATCATTTTAGAAGTAAAACTAGGTTCAAAAACTTTTCTTTTTACATGATGCGTTTGAGCCAATTTAATATCTTGATTTACTTCAAAAGGAATATTTACTACTGTTTTAGAATCTATATTAATTTTATTTATTTTTCCTTCAGACCAAAAAATAATTTCTTTGTTGTTTGGTAACCACGTAAAATGAGGATATACCCCAAAAACAGCCCAAGCTTCTTGTTGGTCTTTACTTAAATCATGATAAATTGGGTATTCTTTACCTGTTTCTAATTCATGTATATATAAAACTGTTTTTGTCCTAACACGTTTTACGAAAGCTAATAACTTACCGTCTTTTGATACTACTGGTCTTGCTGCACCACCTGGACCACCAGTTATTTGTTTAATTTCTCCAGTTTCAAAGTTGTACTGTTTGATTACATAAATTTGCTTGTTTGGGTCTTTGTTGTATTGAAAAAAACCTCCTGGATACATATCTTCAGCATAATACAAATATTTTCCATCAGCAGAAATTGAAGGATCATTCACATCTTGCTGATCGTTTTTTCTTGAAGTTAATCTTAAGCCAGCGTCACCAGAAAGAGGGTATTGCCACATTTCTCCAGCACCTACAGAACGTGTTGAAGTGTAATGTTTTCTAGCAACTAAAGATTTTCCATCAGGAGTCCAAACAGCATTGTTTAACAATCTATATTTTTCTTTTGTGATGGATTTTGCTTCACTTCCATCAGCTTTCATTACCCAAATATTGT
The DNA here is from genome assembly GCF_005885675.1 of Polaribacter aestuariivivens. Taxonomy (GTDB): domain Bacteria; phylum Bacteroidota; class Bacteroidia; order Flavobacteriales; family Flavobacteriaceae; genus Polaribacter; species Polaribacter aestuariivivens. The sequence continues at coordinate 501,180 of NZ_VANR01000001.1, read as the reverse complement.
TACCTCCTTCAGCATCACTTGTAAAAGAAATATATTTTCCATTTGGGCTAAATCTTGGTTGTACTTCGTACGCTAAACCAGATCTTAATATGGTAGCTGTTCCTCCAGAAATTGGCATTTTGTAAATGTCACCTAATAAATCAAAAACAATTGTTTTTCCATCAGGACTCACATCTAAATTCATCCAAGTACCTTCATCTGTACTTAAGTTGAAAGAATTGTATAACCAGTTTTCATGCGGATTATTTACATTCCATTTTTCTTTTTTTTCTTGTGCAATTACTATCGAAGAAATTGCAAATAAGAGAATGTATAATTGTTTTTTAAGTATCATAAATTTTGTATTGGTTTATAAAAATAAGGTTTATATTTTTAATGATAACAAATTATATTAAGAGTTCATTTTTAAAAGCATGTTTGGATTTGGGCATACTGTTTTCCAGAAAGCTAATTCACTTTCTAAAGCAACTCCAGGAAAATCATTGTCGTAATTTAAAAGTGATAGCATAATTTGAAAATGCAAATGCGGAACCCATTCTCCATTCTCAGCATAATTACCTAAAACGCCAATTTTAGCATCTTTTTTAATGATGTCACCAACAGAAAATTTTAAAGTACTTTTTTTAGATAAGTGTCCATACAATGTGTAAAAAATTACTTCATTAAAAGTATGCTTTAAAATAATAAAACCACCATAACCTTTGTATGGTTTTTGGTGAGTAGCAGAAACAACTTCGCCATCACAAATGGCATGAACTGGTGTTTCGCTTGGTAACCAAAAATCAACACCTAAGTGAATGTTTCTTTTTTCATGACTATTTTTATCTGTAGCATTGTAAATATCTGAAGTGTACAAAGCACGTTTTTCTAAATATCCACCAGCAATAATTTTAGTAGGGTTTTTTAATTGAATTTCTTCTAATTTCTCTGAAAAATATTCAGGATTATTAAATTCACTTTCCGTTTTTACTAAAGTGTTTTTGGTACTTAAATCAATATTAAAAATTTCATTTTTTTTTATTGTAGGAAATAGTTCTTGTAAGGAAAAATTTTGATTTTCAGTCCAATTTTTAAACTCTATAAAGCCTTGGGTTTTATTCATAATCAAAAATAATACTTTCTATTTAGTTTTTTAAAATTCCCTTTTTATTATTTGTAGTTTTGTGAAAAGTATTAACATGATTGTACAAGGAAATATTGTAGATATTCAAAATAAAAGAATTTTCAAAGGCGAGGTTGAAGTTAAAAATGGGAAAATTTTAGAAATTAGAACAGCTAATCACAACCAAGAAAATTTTATTTTACCAGGTTTTATAGATGCACATATACATATTGAAAGTTCTATGTTAGTACCTTCTGAATTTGCAAAAATTGCGGTAACTCACGGAACAGTTGCTACAGTTTCAGATCCGCATGAAATTGCCAATGTTTTAGGCGTAAAGGGTGTTGAATTTATGATTGAAAATGGAAAGAAAGTTCCGTTAAAATTCAATTTTGGAGCACCAAGTTGTGTGCCAGCAACTTCTTTTGAAAGTGCAGGAGCAGTTATAAATTCAAACGACATTAAAAAAATGATGCAAAATCCAGATATTAAGTATCTGGCAGAAATGATGAATTATCCTGGTGTTTTGTTTGATGATGAAGAGGTTTTAGCAAAAATAAAACATGCAAAAAACAACAACAAACCAGTTGATGGGCATGCTCCTGGATTAAGAGGAGAGGATGTAACTAAATACATTGCTGCAGGAATTTCTACAGACCACGAATGTTTTTCTTATGAAGAAGGTTTAGAGAAATTACAAAAAGGAATGAAGGTTTTAATTCGCGAAGGAAGTGCCGCAAAAAACTTTGAAGCTTTAATTGATTTACTACCAGAATATTTCGAAAAAATGATGTTTTGCTCTGATGATAAACATCCAGATGATTTGTTGTTAGGTCATATCAATCAACTTTGTGAAAGAGCAGTTTTGAAAGGTATTGATGTTTTTAAAGTTTTACAAGCAGCTTGTGTAAATCCTGTAAAATATTACAATTTAGACGTTGGGTTATTACAAACCGGAGATACTGCCGATTTTATTGTTGTGGAAGATTTACAAAAATTCAAAGTTTTGGAAACTTACATTAATGGAGCATTGGTTGCTAAAAACGGAAAGTCGTTTGTAAAACATGTAGATTTTGAGGTATTGAATAATTTTAACACAGATAAAAAGAAAATACAAGATTTTAGATTTGATTCTTCCGCAGAAAAAATTAGAGTAATTGAAGCGTTGGATGGCGAATTAGTTACCAATCAAATTGAAGCAAAAAGCTTAATTACAGATGGTAATTTAGTTTCAAATACAGCAACAGATGTTTTAAAAATGACAGTTGTAAATCGTTATAATAATGATAAACCAGCAATTGCATTCATCAAAAACTTCGGATTAAAAGAAGGTGCCATTGCAAGTTCAGTTGGGCACGATTCTCACAATATTATTGCAGTTGGTGTTTCTGACGAAGCAATTTGTAAAGCTGTAAATTTAATTATTGAAAATAGAGGAGGAGTTTGTGCTGTAAATTCAAAAGAAAAAAAAATAGTTCCATTACCAGTTGCAGGAATTATGAGCGACAAATCTGCTCAAGAAATTGGAAAATCGTATGCAACATTAGATAAAATGGCTAAACAAATGGGTAGTAAATTACGAGCTCCTTATATGAGTTTGTCATTTATGGCTTTGTTGGTAATTCCTTCTTTAAAACTGTCTGACAAAGGGTTGTTTGATGGAAATAGTTTTCAATTTACTTCATTAGAAATTCAATAAAAAGCGTATGTTTAAAAAAGAACTTCGAAAAATATACAAAGCAAAAAGAAAGCAATTATCTCCAAATCAAAAATTAGAAATGGAGCAAGATATTTACAATCAAATTTTTGAATTGGATTTTTCTGAAATACAAGTTGTTCATCTTTTTTTAACCATTAGAAAATACGATGAAATTAACACACAACCCATTATCGATTTTTTAAATAAAAATAACAAAACAATTGTAGTGAGTAAGTGCGATTTCGATAACAATACATTACAACATTTTATTTTCGATAAAAACACCAAATTAGAAGTCAATTCTTGGGGAGTTCCAGAGCCTATAAATGCCAAAGAAATACACCCAAAGGAAATAGATTTAGTTTTTGTGCCGATGCTAATTTCCGATAAAAATAATTACAGAGTTGGTTATGGAAAAGGGTTTTACGACGGTTTTTTAGCGGAATGCAAACCTACCGTAAAAACAATTGGAATTAATTTTTTTAAACCCGTTTCAAAAATTAACGACATTCACAAATTTGATGTAGCTTTGAACCAAATAATATATCCTAAGAAATGAGTTTACAACAAGATTTAGAAAACAGAAGTGGTAATAAATGTGAATTATGTGCTGCAACCAATAATTTAGCTGTTTACGAAGTAAAACCAACATCTACAGGTGGTGTTGATGGTAGTTTGTTGGCTTGTGAAACTTGTATCGATCAAATTGAAAATCCAGAAAATACAGATGTAAATCATTGGCGTTGTTTAAACGATGCTATGTGGAGCGAATTTAGAGCTGTAAAAGTAGTTGCTTGGAGAATGTTATCTCGTTTAAAAAACGAAGGTTGGCCAAAAGATTTGTTAGACATGATGTATTTAGAAGATGATGATGTGCGTTTCGCAAAAGAATCTGGAGATCATTTAGACGAAAGCGAAAAAATAATTCACAGAGATGCCAATGGCGCTATTTTACAAGCAGGAGATTCTGTAGTTTTAATCAAAGATTTGAAAGTAAAAGGCTCTAGTATGGTTGCCAAACAAGGAACTGCAGTTCGCAGAATTTCATTAGACCACGAAAACGAAAAATATATTGAAGGTAGAGTAGGCTCAACCCAAATTGTAATTATTACAGATTACGTAAAAAAAATGGCGGAAAAAGAGTAATCCTCTCTTAATCTCTCCAAAGGAGAGAGACACTCTTGCGAAACTCTTTTTATAGAATTTGTAGCTCACTTTCCCCTTTGGGGAAAATGTTTAAAAGACAAAAGGGATTACAACATTTTTTGTTGTTTTTTATAAAACGAATCGGCTTGTAATTTCATTAAGTCGCGAGCCATTTTTTGTTTATAAGCATAGATTTCTTCTTCTGTAGCAATATCTTCATACACTTTTTTGTTAACAGCAATATCTGCTTGTAATAATTCATTTCTTTGGTTTACTTGTTGTTTTACCCATGTTTTTACGGCAGTTTCTTCGTCTTCTAATTTAAAATCATATTCACCTTTTGGTGAAATTAATTTTGCAAAAATAGGTGATGTTTCTATCGCTAAAAACAACAAGAAAATAAAGAAAGAAGTAAACCAAGGCAATTTGTTTAAAGCATTAATTCTTGCCATCAAACCGTCAAAATTTGTAATAATAGGCTGTGTTTTGCTTTCGTAGTTTTTCTGATTTTCTATTAATGTTGCAATAGCTGCTTCTTTATTTTTAATTTTTTCTGCGTTTTCTTTTCTTAAATTATTCAATAAAAGCAAAGAAGCGTCGTGTTTTTCTCTTTTTTCTTTATAAACAGGTCCTTTGCCCAATAATTTTGTTCCTTTTCTACCTTCAGCTTCTGCAATATAGGTTTCGTACAAAGCATTTGTTTTTGCTTCTTGTGTATTTATTTCTTGTTTTAAAACTTCAATTTCTGCATTTATTTTTGCGATTTCTGGTGCAAATTGTGCTGCTATTTGCGTTTTATTATCTAAAGTCATTTGGTTTTTTTCTGCTAACAAAACCTGATTAATTTCTTTCTCAAACAATTTTAATTCTAATGGTTTAGAAATTACAATCGCAATAATAACTGCCAATAAAATACGTGGTGAAGCTTGTAAAAATTCTTTCCATTTGTTGTCCCTTTTTTTGATAGTGGAAACGATAAAACGATCTAAATTAAAAATTAACAATCCCCAAATTAATCCAAAGAAAATCGCAGCATATAAATTATCGAAAACAGTAAAAAGTGCATAACTGCCTGCAATGGTTGCCATAATTGCCGTAAAAAAAACGGTGGCTCCAATGCCCACATATTTGTTTTGTTCACCATTAGAACAGTTTTCAATTAGGTTTTTATCGACTCCAGAACAGGTAAGAAAGAAATTTTTAAGCACAGTGTAACATTTTAAATATAGAAGTACAACGTATTAAAAAAGAATTTGTTACATAAAAAAACCTCGAATTTCGAGGTTTTTAGATTTATAATTGGTGTTGATTTTATTGTTCAGTCAAATAAGTTAATTTAATTTATTTTTTTTCTGGTGGAGGTGGAGGTAAAATCTTATTTGGAGCCGTAACTTTTTCACGCTCTTTATTAGACATTTTATTGTTATAAATTTCTTTTAAATAAATTAAGTTTGCTTTTCTATTATCTTCAGTTCGTTTTACTTTTGCAGCTAATCTTTGATAAGTATAGACCCAGTCTGGTTTTGGTGGTGGTGGAGGAGTTTCAATATTTTTAGCTGAACTCCAAGGAATATATTTACTAACAACTGTAATAAGAATACCATATTTTTTTAAAATTTCTTGAGCTTTATTTGATATTTCTTTTTTTGCATTTGGATGAACAACAAGAAGAGCTTTAGTATTTTTTTTTTTAATTTGTTTATGAGTTTTACTTAATTCTTTTTTTAAATTTTCTAAAGTTACCCATTTTCCAAAAACATCAAATCTGTTTTCTTCATTTAAATAAATTGAAAACCTATACTTATAAATTATTTCTGTATTATTTTCTTTTTTTACTTTATTAGATAAATCATTTCCAGTTCTTTTTTCCCAATTAGAATAAGCTTTTTTTGCTTTTAAAATATCTTCTTTTGAAGCTTTTGGATTTGGTGGTGGAGGAGGTATTAATAATTTATCTTCTTTGGTTAGCTCATCTCTTAATTTATAAAAAACGATATTATTTTTCATTAATCTTAAATATGGATAGTGAGGAGGTATAGGTCTTTTTACTTTCTTTTTATAAGATTTTGGAAGTTTAAAGTACATACTACCTAATTTTGAAAACAAATCATTTAATTCATCTTGTCTAACTTTTGAACTTTTTACAAAATGTGGTTTTAGATTTCTATCTCCTTCATAAAGCTTATTTAAATAATTATATTTTTCTAACGATGTATTTTCTTTAGCTTTTATAAATTTTTTGGTAAAAGAAGCTCCAATACTTTGCTTAGAAGATTTATTTGTTGGAATTGGAGAGTCTATATATTTTTTCTTTTTAGGTTTTTCTTCAATAATTTCTACTTCTTCAACCTTGTATTCTTCTTTTAAATATTTCTGAAATTTTTCTACCCTTTTTTTATTTTGAGTTTCAAAATATTTATGTGTATCTAAGCTTGCTTGATTTTCTTGAGGAAAACGCTTGCTTCTTGCATTTTTATACACATGGCTATTTGAATATCTCGCAAAATCTGTGTATTTGTAGTTGTTTAATATTGAATTGTCAACTACTTTTCCGTCTATCCAAACTGCATATTTGGTTTTGTCTTTTAAAGCTTCAAATTGTGCTTTTGTTGGAGTTGTTTTCTTCAATTTTAAAGGTGGAGGTGGAATTAATCTCGATTTTTCTTCTTCGTTTAATTCATTGTATTTTTTAATAACGTACTTTCCATTTTTATCTTTTCTTTGAATGGTTAAGTTTTTATAATAATACTTCTTGTATATTTCTGATTCAGATAAATCTTTTATTTTCTGAACATTTTGAGGTTGTTCATAAACTGTTTCAATAATTTCATGCTTTTCTTGTGCTTCAACCCTTTCAGCAAAGAGGAAGGTAAATGCTGCTAAAAGTGGCATTACAGCCAGTTTTTTTAACCAGATTATGGTTTTAGAACTTTGTGTTGTCATCATTTCTAATCTTTTTTTTGTGAGTGAATAATTCAAATTACTGGCCAAGTAATATTCGTTGTTCCAAGCAGCTTTATTTAATAATAAATGCTGATATTGGAATGGATTTTTATATTGATTGATAACCTTTTCGTCGGCTAAATATTCATGATTTAATTGGATTGCTTTTTTTAAGAAAATAAACAACGGATTAATCCAAAAAATAGCTTGCAAAAGTTCTATAAATAAAACGTCAAAAGTATGTTTTTGAGTTACGTGTGTTAATTCATGTGTAAATAATTCTGCTTCAATTTTTCCATTATTATAATCTTTTTTGTTGATAAAAATAAAATTCCAAAATGTGTGTGGTAGTATTTTATCATCTACCAATATCAAGGTTGCTTTTCCTTGTTTTACTTTTTCGTTTTTATGAATTTTCTTTAAAATTTTATACAAATTTCTTGTAAACCTGAATAGCAGAATCGCACAAATAAATACATAGACTCCTAGAAGTAGCTGAGAATAATCGATACTTTCTTCAATAAATATTGGATTGGTATTTTCCACAAAAAAAGAATCTTCTATGGTTGTTGGAACTGTATTTATAACCATTGGTTTTACATAGGTTGTAAAAGTTGTTAATGGCACTAAAAATGAAAAAAACACACTACCTAATAAATAGAAACGATTAAAGTTGTGCATTTTTTCTTTTTCTAATACAAAATGATAGAAAAATAACAAAAGCGCTAAACAAGTTGCCGATTTTAAGAGGTAAATAATCATTTTTGTTGCTTTTTAATTTGACTGTCAATTACCTTTTTTAATTCCTCTAACTCGTCTGTAGAAAGGTTGGTTTCCTTTGTGAAAAACGACGCAAACTGACTTGCAGAATCGTTAAAGAAATTTTTAATCAACCCATTTACATGGTTCGAAAAATAATCGGTTTTTTTAATAATCGGATAATATTCTCTCGATTTTCCGAATAATTTATAGCTGATAAAACCTTTGTCAGTAATTCTTTTTAACAAAGTTGCTACTGTTGTTGTGGCAGGTTTTGGCTCTGGAAAATCTTCTAATAAATCTTTTAAAAATGCCTTTTTACGTTTCCATAAATACTGCATTAATTGTTCTTCAGTTTTAGATAATTGCATACGAATGTCATTTTTACTCTACAAACATAGAATAAAAAAATGAATTCTACAAATGTAGAGTTAAATTTTATTTTTGTATTTTGCTATATTTGTTTAAATACTTGAAAAATAAATGAGAAATAAATTAATTCTATTAGCTAGTATTGTACTTTTTGCTTCTTGTGCAACTAAAAAGTTTAAAGCTAAATGGTTAGATAAAAAAGCGCCAGAAACTTTTAAAGCAAGATTTGAAACTACTCAGGGTAATTTTGATATTGAGGCAACCAGAGAATGGTCTCCAAAAGGTGTAGATCGTTTGTATCAATTAATTAAATACGGCTATTATAAAGATGTTGCCATTTATAGAGTAGTACCCAATTTTGTGGCACAATTCGGAATTCATAATGATTCTTTAATAAATAAAAGTTGGCAAAAAGGAATTGAAGACGAACCTGTAATTAGAAAAAATGATTCTATGACTTTAGCATTTGCTAGAGGAGGAGTAAATACAAGATCAAATCAAATTTTTATCAATTTAAAAGAAAACCATCGTTTAGATAAATTGGCATATTCTGGTGTTACAGGTTTTCCTGTAATAGCAAAGGTAATTTCTGGTCAGGAAAATATTTTAAAGTTTTATGATGGTTATGGCGATAAATTAGGAAGACAACAAGGTAAGATTAATCAGCTTGGGAATGCTTTTTTAAAAGAGAATTACCCAAAAGTAGATTATATTTTAAAAGCTTATATTATAAAGAAATAATGATAAAAAAAATACTTTTTCTATCTGTTGTAGCTGTTGTATTCGGTTTTAATTTTACTTTTTCTCAGGTTAAATTTGAAAAGGAATATCGATTAAAAACTGCAGACGTTCCTAAAAAAGCATTACACATTATTACTATGTGGGATTTTAAAAAGAAAGTAAAATGGTATGCTGAAGAAAGTCAAGATGGTAAAACAGTTGAAGCTAAAGTTTGCCATAATAAGCATAGAATCAGTTTAGAATTTGAAGAAAATGGGACACTAATAGATGTAGAAAAAACTGTAAAATTTAGTGATTTAGAAGAGGATATACAGTAAAAAATAGAAAACACATTGTCTAAAAAATTTAAGAAATTTCGTTTTAAGAAAGTTCAAATTCAATTTATAGGTGATGAAAGTGCTATTTATAACGAGATATTTAATTTGAAATCACATCATGAAAAGATAATTCCAAAATATGAAATTATTGTAAAAGGCAAAAAAGAAAAAAGATACCAGAATTTTGAAATTTTGTTCAATAGAAGAGGAGAAATAGAAAAAGAGTTGCTTATTCAATCGTCAGATTCCACTAATTTAGAATTTTAATGAAATCATTTCTAACGTCTTTAATCACTTTTTTTATTGGATTTTCACTTTTTGGACAATCAGATTTTAATTTGGGTTTACTACCAAAAGTTGTGGTGGGTAAAAAGCTATCAGACCAAACAAAATGGGTAAATAGTATTGAATCTAGAACTATTGTTTATGATGAAGATTATCAGTTTTCTCATAGTTTGGTAGATGTTTCTTCCATTTTATCTTTCAAAATAAACACCAATCAATCTGTAAATTTCGGATATATTCTTCGTTTCGAAGATTCAGAGATTATCCACAGAACTTTTCAGCATTATAATATTGTCAGCTCTTTTTCATCTTTAAAATTAGGACATCGTTTTGCTTTTGAACAATTTTATCAAACCCAAAAACAAACCACTTTTAGAACACGTTACAGAGCAAGTTTAGAGAAACCTTTAAATGGAGAACGAGTTGATGTAAACGAATTTTATATCAAATTAGGTAACGAATATTTGTATGATTTTGATGAAGATGATTTGGAAATTCGATTTACGCCTTACTTAGGTTATCAAGCCACTAAAAAAGACAAAGTAGAATTTGGGTTGGATTATAGATTGAGTAATTTTCTCAATAACGAAACCGAAAACCGACTTTGGATTCGTGCAACTTGGTATATTTCTTTATAAATTAAAGTTATACTTTTTAATTATTTTCGACTTCAACATAAAAGTTTTTATCAACTTCAATTTGTTGTTTTTGTTGAGACGATAATGGTAATTCTTTCTTTTCTGATGTTGGATAAATCCATTTTGGTTCATCATCAATAAAAATTCTTAAAGGCATTTTAAAGTCATCCACAACATTTTTCCATTGATAGGTTAATGTATTGTTGGCTATTTGATATTTAAAAACAGGAATTCTAATATCTCTTAAATATTGATTGAAAAAAGCATCTAAATCAATCCCAATTTCTTTACTTAAAAAATCTTCAATTTGTTGGGTAGTTACTGTTTGATGGTAGAAATCTTTGTTCATTTTTCTGAGAATCATTCTCCATTTTCCATCATCATTTACAATTTGTCTTAACGTGTGTAATAAATTTCCACCTTTTGGGTACATATCTCCAGAACCACCACTATTTACATCGTAATCTCCAATAATGGGTCTTTTGTTTTGAATTCCTTTTCTGGTTCCAATCACATATTCTGATGCTGCTTTTTTTCCATAATAATAGTCTAAAAATAAATTTTCAGAATAATTGGTAAAGCTTTCATGAATCCACATATCTGCAATGTCTTTGTAGGTGATATTGTTTGCAAACCACTCATGACCAGATTCGTGAATGATAATAAAATCGAACTTTAAACCCCAACCAGTTCCAGATAAATCTCTACCTAAATAACCTTGCTTAAATTGATTTCCATAAGTTACAGAACTTTGGTGTTCCATCCCTAAATAAGGTACTTGTACCAATTTAAAACCATCTTCATAAAAAGGATAAGGACCAAACCAATGCTCAAAAGCCTTCATCATTTTTGGAGCGTCTTTAAACTGTTTTTTTGCTTTTTCTAAATCTGGTTTTAAGACATAATAGTCCATATCTAAATTGCCTTTTTCGCCTTTATAAGTTTCAGAAAAATGAGTGTAATCACCAATATTAACGTTTACACCATAGTTGTTTATAGGATTTGCAACATACCAGTGATATGTTTTTGTATTTCCATTGTCTACAACACTTTTTAATTTTCCGTTAGAAACATCCATCAAATTTTTAGGTACTGTAACACTAATATCCATAGTTTCAACTTCATCATACATATGGTCTTTACAAGGCCACCAAACACTTGCGCCTAAACCTTGGCAGGATGTTGCTACAAAATGATTTCCATTGCTGTCTTTTTTCCAAGAAAAACCACCATCCCAAGGAGCTCTAACTGCTTCTTTAGGATTTCCTTCATAATATACAATTATGCTTTCTGTATTTCCAACTTTTTGTTTTTTTGTAAGTTGTACAAAATGAGCATTTCCATTGTGAATTACATTCAACACTTTTCCATCTTGTGTAACTTTGGTAATTTCTAAAGGTGCTTGTAAATCTATCTGTAACGTTTGATATTCTTTTAAAACAATATATTTTATGGTGTTTTTTCCTGAAATAAATTTTTCATCGGGTTTTACTTCTATATCTAAATGATAATAAGTTAAATCCCACCAAATTCTTTCAGGAGTTATGGAGCCTCTAAGTGTATCTTGCTTTGTGTATTTATTTCTTTCACTTAATAAACTTTGTGCATTTGCTGATAAAAACCCTATAAAAAGAAATAAAATTAATATTGATTTTTTCATGGTATTTATTTCAGTTTAAAACCTTGAGCAGGTTTTGCATTTAAAAGGTGAGTTACAAAATAATCCCATCGTTTTCGAGTCATATAATTAGTCATATCTCCATATCCATGTCTTTTATTTGGAAATAAAATCATGTCAAAATCTTTGTTAGCTTTTATTAAAGCCTCAACAACCAACATTGTGTTAGATGGTGGTACATTATTATCCATAGTTCCATGAGTAATTAATAATTTACCTTTTAAATCTTTTGCAATTAATTGATTTGCTTGATTGTCGTAATTCGTGGTTCCATCTGTTTTTCCTTCCAAAGTTCCTTCAACCAAAAGACCTTGCCATTTCTCTCCCCAATCAGCTTCATAGTTTCTGTTGTCGTGATTTCCTGCACCAGAAACAGCTACATCATAAAAATCAGGATATGCAAAAACTGCTCTTGTAGAAGCGAAACCTCCACCTGAATGTCCCCAAATTCCAACACGTTCTATATCCATACCTTTGTATTTTTGGGCTAATTGTTTAATAGCAGTAATATTGTCTGGCAAACCATTATCTCCCATGTTTCCATAATACGCATCATGAAAAGACTTCGAACGCATTGGAGTTCCCATAGCATCTACAGCAACCACTACAAAACCTAATTCTGCAACTGCTTGAAAGTCTCTCCAAACAGGTCTAAAACCATAATACCCTATACTTCCAGATTGTGGACCTGGATAAATGTAATTTAAAACAGGATATTTTTTAGACCCGTCGTAATTACTAGGTAAGAACATTAATCCGTAAAGATCTGTTTTTTCGTCTCTTGCTTTTACAGAAAACTCAATAGGTTCTTGCCAATTATTGGCTTTTAATTCAGAAATATCTGCAGTTTCTAAATTCATTATTTTTTCTCCATTTCCATTTCTTAAAACCGATACAGGTGGAGTTGTTGTTGTAGAATAGGTGTCAATCAACATAGAATAATCATCTGAAAAAGTAACAGAATGTGTTCCTTTAGATGGTGTTAAATTGGTGAGATTTGTTCCATCGAAATTTACTTTATAGTAGTAATTGTGGTAAGGATTTCCTTCTTCTTTTCCACCAGCAGAAAAATAGATTTGTCTATTTTTTTCATCAATATGTTTTACTTGTTTCACAAGCCAATCTCCAGAAGTTATTTGATTTTTTAATTCTTTTGTGGTTAAATCGTATAAATAAATATGACCCCAATTTGATTTCTCTGAATACCAAATAAATTCGTTAGAATCAAATAATACTTTCCAATTTTCAGCATTAACACCAGATTCGTAATACGTATCAACTTCTTCTTTATGAATAGATGCTATTTGTCCAGAATTTGCATCTGCAATTTGCAAATGTGCTATTTTATGATCTCTAGAACCAGAAACAAAAGCAAATTTAGTTCCTTCTTTGTTCCATTGTGCATCTAATAAAGTATTGTCCCAATCTGCAATATGGTCTGTTGTAGTTCCTCTTTGAAAATCTGGTTTCATTTTTAAACGAACCGTTTTTGGCTTGTTTCCTAAATGAATAATTACTCTTTCGATGGTAAAGATTTTCTCATCTCCAGGAAGTGGGTGTTTCCAAGCTTCTAATTTTGGATGCCCCACATTTGTAGATGTTAAATACATCATTCCAACACCTCTTGCGTCTTGTTGAAACGTAGCAATTTTATCAGAATTTGGCGACCATTTTAAAACAGCACCATCACTTTTAGTCCAACCAGCGTTGTTGGTTGCATATCCATAATCTTCTTTTCCATCGAAAGTAATTTGCGTTTTTTTATCCGTTTCAAGATTACGAACCCAAAGATTATAATTATCTATATAAGCTGCTAATTTTCCATTCGGAGAAACATGCTCGTTTCTGCTTGCTCCTTTTGTATTTGAAGTCTTTTTAGAAATAGAATTATCAGATAAATTATAAATGTATTGTTCTCTATTTGCTGAAAAATTTATCGATTTTAAATCATCAGAAATGGAAACTCCATAAATAGGCAATTCGTTAGCTTTTATTTCTTTATCTAACTCTTTAGAAAGAACGTCAGCTAATTTTTGATGGTTGAAAGCATCTTCTTTTGTTTTAGAATCTGAATTAACCAATACAAATCTTTTTCCATCTTTATTCGTGGTAACATATAATACAGAATTCTCAGCAACAAAAGAACTTCCAGAAACTTGGTTATGTACAAGACTGTACAAACTTCTGTCCATATGTTTTGCTGCAGCTTCATATTCTGCCACTGTAAATTCTTTTTGTTTTTCTTCTTTGGTACAATTAAACATTAATAGCGATAAGCAAGTTACCACTGTAATTTTTAGAGTTTTTATTTTCATGTTTTTAACTTTGTTGTTGGTGTAAGTCTGTGAAATAAGTGTAAAAGTGAGGAATGGTTTCAATTCCTTTTAAATAATTCCAAACACCAAAATGTTCGTTTGGAGAATGAATGGCATCTGAATTTAATCCAAATCCCATTAAAATAGTTTTGCTTTTTAGTTCTTGCTCAAAAAGTGAAACAATTGGTATACTTCCTCCACTTCTTTGCGGAATTGGAGTTTTACCAAAAGTAGTTTCATAAGCTTTACTCGCAGCTTGGTAAGCAATATTATCTATTGGAGTAACATAACCTTGTCCTCCATGATGTGGTGTAACTTTTACTTTTACTGCGCTTGGAGCAATACTCTCAAAATGTTTTTTGAATAATTCCGTAATTTCTCTCCAATCTTGATTTGGAACCAATCGCATTGAAATTTTGGCAAAAGCTTTGCTTGCAATTACTGTTTTTGCGCCTTCACCAATATAACCTCCCCAAATTCCATTTACATCTAAAGTAGGTCTAATAGAGTTTCGCTCGTTAGTTGTATAGCCTTTTTCTCCATAAACATCACCAATAGCAATCGATTTTTTATAATCTTCTATAGAGAATGGAGCTTTTGCCATTTCTACTCTTTCTTCTGCTGATAAATTTTCCACTTTATCATAGAAACCAGGAATAGTAATATGATTGTTTTCATCGTGCAAAGAAGCAATCATTTTGGTTAAAATATTGATAGGATTTGCAACTGCACCTCCATACAAACCAGAATGTAAATCTCTATTTGGTCCAGTAACTTCGACTTCTACATAACTCAAACCACGCAAACCAGTGGTTATAGAAGGTATGTCGTTGGCAATCATTCCTGTATCTGAAATTAAAATGACATCATTGGCTAATTTTTCTTTATTTCTTGGAACAAACCATGCCAAACTTTCTGAACCTACTTCTTCTTCGCCTTCAATCATAAATTTTACGTTACAAGGTAAATTTCCTGTGGAAGTCATATACTCTAATGCTTTTACGTGCATGTACATTTGTCCTTTATCGTCACAAGCACCTCTTGCAAAAATTGCTCCTTCAGGATGTATATCTGTTTTTTTAATTACGGGCTCAAAAGGTGGAGAATGCCATAAATCTATAGGGTCTGCAGGTTGCACATCATAATGTCCATACACTAAAACTGTGGGTAAATTTGTATCGATAATTTTTTCTCCATAAATAATAGGATAGCCAGGTGTTTCACACATTTCAACATGTTCGCAACCTGCTTTTTTTAAACTTTCTAAAACAAAATCAGCTGTATTTAAAACATCTTTTTTGTAAGCTTTGTCTGCACTAATCGAAGGGATTTTTAATAAATCGATTAATTCGTCTAAAAAACGTTGTTTGTTATTTTTTATATAAGAATTTATAGAATTCATGAATATCTTTTTATTTCTCTCAAAAATATAAAAATTATAATGAACAAGTTTGTAGTTTCTAAGGATTGTTTATATTTGCATCCCGAAATCTTCGGAAAAGTTGCAGGCGTGGTGGAATTGGTAGACACGCTAGACTTAGGATCTAGTGCCGCGAGGTGTGAGAGTTCGAGTCTCTCCGCCTGTACAAAAAAATAGCTGATGTGAAAAACTTCAGCTATTTTTGTTTAAAGTAAAAAAGCTTTTATGAAATTGTATCCTTTAAAATTTTCTCCAGTTTTTAGCTACAGATTGTGGGGTGGAGAGAAATTGAAAACAGTTTTAAATAAAAAGTATTCTGAAAATAATATTGGAGAATCTTGGGAAATATCTGATGTAGGAAATAGTGAAACCCTTGTTTCTGAAGGTATTTATAAAGGAAAAACATTAAGAAATCTAATTGAAGAATTTAAAGGAGATTTTTTAGGAAATAAAGTTTACCAACGATTTGGGAATGAATTTCCTTTATTGGTAAAATTTATTGATGCAAAAAAACCTTTGTCTATTCAGGTGCATCCAAGTAATGAAGTTGCAAAAAAACGACACAATTCTTTTGGAAAAAATGAAATGTGGTACGTTTTGGAAGCTGATAAAAATGCAGAATTAATTGTTGGTTTTGATAAAAAATTGGATAAAGAAGGGTATAAAAAGCATTTAGACGAAGGTTCTATCTTAGAAGTTTTACACCATGAAAAAGTTGCTGAAGGAGATACTTTTTATATTCCTACGGGGAGAGTGCATGCTATTGGAGCAGGAGTTTTATTGGCAGAAATTCAGCAAACTTCTGATATTACGTATCGAATTTACGATTACGATAGAGTAGATGCTAAAACGGGTAAATTAAGAGATTTACATAGTGACTTAGCTATTGATGTGATTGATTTTAATTGTTATGATTCTTATAAAACTCCTTATGAGACAAAAACAAATAGATCTAACAAGTTGGTTCATTCGCCATATTTTAATACCAATATTTTAATTATTGATGGAGGATTACAAAAAGATTACTCTAAATTAGATTCTTTTGTAATTTATATTTGTGTTGAAGGACAGTTAGAAATAGAACAAAACAACGAAAAATATCAAATCATAAAAGGAGAAACGATATTATTGCCAGCCTCAATAAATAATGTGGAATTACAAACAGTTTCAGTAAAAAGTAAACTGTTAGAAGTTTATTTATAAACTACAATTAATTTTTTTACAATTCTATAACTTCAAAATCATCTGATTTTTCAGCAAAGGCGAACATTGCTTTTGTTTCTTCAGGAGGAATAGTTAGTTTTCTTTTCGTCAAATCTATCCAAGCTCCGTAAACTTTTATGATGGCAGATAATTTTCCTGCTTCATTAAAAACTTCATGAATAATTTTCCAACGTTCGTTGTTTTTAGATAAACCTTGTAACTTTAAGTTCACGGTAATATTTTCACCTAAATGAATTTCTTTTCTAAAAGAGGTTTCTTCAGTAAACAAAATCGGACCAAGATTGTGTTTCGTAAATTCATGAATAGAAAAGTTATATTTAGCAAAATAACGAACTCTCACTTCAGCAGCATAATCATTGTAGGCTGTGTGACGCATATGTCTGTTAGGGTCAAAATCTGACCATTTTGTAGCGAAGGTTACTTGAAAACTCATAAATTAAGAAAGATTAAACAATAAAAAAACCTGATAAATTTTATTTTATCAGGTTATAAAAATATTTATTTTGTTAGTTTTTTACAATGTGTACATCGTTTTTTAACTTTAATTCACTCAAAACATTTAATGCTTCAGCAACATATAAATCTTTAGCGAGACTTTTATGCCAATCATCTCTTTTGTCTTTTAAAATAGAATCTTTTTGAAATAAAGGAAATTCATATTTTGGAGATGTAAATGTTAAATTAGAATTATATTCAAATGCAGTTTTGTATTTTTTTGATGCATTTTCTTGTTTTTTACTATCTTTTGAAAAATCTTTATAATTTAAAGAAAAAGAAGTGTTTTCTTGGTTTTCTTTTAACCACTTTGCATAGTCATTTATCAAATTAAACTTTGAGCTATTTGCAATTCTGTTTTTACTATTATTAATAACTTCGGAAAAATTTTGGTAAGAATTTGTTTGTGTGTATTTCGCTTGTGGAACTTTATCCCAAGCTAATGCACCATCTAAATCACGTTCTCCAAACTTCATATAACTATATCTACTTGGTATGGCAATATCAGAATACACTCCTTCAATTTGAGTAGAACCACCATTAACTCTGTAAAATTTTTGAATAGTCATTTTGATAGCACCTAAATCATCTTCAAATTTTGGATAAAAATTATTGATAGGAATGACACTTTGTACAGTACCTTTTCCATAAGTTTGGTTTCCTCCAATAATTACTGCTCTTCCATAATCTTGCATTGCAGCTGCAAAAATTTCTGATGCAGATGCAGACAATTCGTTTACTAAAACGACAATAGAACCTTTCCATTGCATTTTCGGATCTAGGTCGTCTTTTACAATTGGTTCTTGACCTCTGTATTTTACTTGTACAATTGGTCCTTGAGTGATAAATAAACCAGCAATTTCAATAGCAGTTTTTAAAGATCCACCTCCATTATTTCTTAAATCTAAAATTAGGCCAGAAACGTTTTCTTCTTTTAAACGCTCAATTTCTTGTTCCATATCTTTTGCAGAATCACGATAATTTTTATCATCAAAACTAATGTAGAATTTTGGTAAATCTATAATTCCATATTTTTTACCGTCTTTTTCTACAATGCTGGATTTTACAAAAGTTTCTTCTAGCTCTACAACATCTCTAATTATAGAAATAACTTTAGTTGTACCGTCTAATTTTTTCTTTACAGTTAATCTTACTTCAGTTCCTTTTTTTCCTTTTATAAATTTAATAGCATCGTCTAATCGCATACCTACAATATCTATAGGCTCTTCATCACCTTGTGCTACTTCTAAAATAATGTCACCATCTTCTAATTCGCCTTGTTTCCATGCTGGACCTCCAGAAACTAATTCAAAAACCTCTGTATATATTCCTTTTTTTGATAATCTTGCTCCAATACCTTCTAATTTACCAGACATATCTTGGTCAAAACGTTCTTTCATTCTTGGTGCCATGTATGTTGTGTGTGGGTCAAAAGCACCAACAACACTGTTTAGAAAGGTTGAAAACCAATCTTCATGTTCTAATTCTTCAATTCTTAAGTAAAGCTCGTTCATGTTTTTTAAAACTTCTGCTCTAGCTTCTTTTTCAAGTTCGTCAAAAGATTTTACTTTGTATTTCTTATCTTTTTTTAGCTTACTTTCTTGTTTTTCTATTTTATCTTGAATTCTACTAAGCGTGCTTAATTTCAATTGTTTTCTCCAATAATCAATGAGCTCATTTTCGTTTTTTGCAAACGGAACTTTGTCATAGTCAACATCAATTTTTTCTTTTTTAGAAAAATTAAAAGGTTTAGCTAACAAATCTGCATAATACAGTTTTGCATTTTTAGTTTTTTCTGAAAAACGATTGTAAACCAAATTATAAAAAGATACGTCGTCTTTTAAAAGTTGATCATCTATTTTGTATTTGTATTTTGAAAACTCTTTAATATCTGCTTGTGTGAAATATCTTTTACTAGGATCTAAACCATCAATAAAGTTTTTGAAAACTTGTTCAGAAAAATTATCATTCATGTCTTTTACTACAAAATGACCTCTTGTAAGAATGTTTTTTAAAACATATACAAGAATTTTATCTTTATTAGGGTCTTTTATATCTAGTTCGCTTTTAGCTTGAAAACTAAAGCTAGATAATAACATTAAAAATGCTAAAATGGAAATACTTATTTTTTGTTTTGAATTCATAAATTATATGTCGTAAATTTTATTTTTAATTACTATTTTAAGTTGTTAAACTACTAAAATAATGCCAAAAATTTAAAAATTAATTTTTGTTTTTATTTTTTATAGATTCCTCTGAATACCTCAGAAATTACTTTTCCTTTTTCATTTACATATTCCCAAACTTGGGTAACAGAGTTGTCTTTGTTTTTATGCCAAGTAATTCTATTGTAATAATTTCCTTTTTCAGATTCGATTAATTTACTTTTTAACACCATTTTTTCATCGACCAAATTACCTTTTAAAATTAAAGAAAATCCGGTATTATCTATCCAAACTTGGTTCCAGCTATTATCTATCTTATTGTAAAAATTATAGCTTGTGCCTTTGTTTGAACTAGTATTGGAAACCCAATTCTCTTGCAAAGCACAATTTTCTTGTATTTTTTGAATTTTGTTTTTACCAATTAAATTGTTTTTTGTGTCATAAACACTCCAGTCTCCAATCCAAAAATCGAATTGATTATATTCTATTCCAGCACAAGGTTTGTTTGAACTTGATTGAGCTCTAAAATTAGTTGAAATAAGAAGTATTAAAATAACTATAAATTTCAAAAAAAGTCGATTCATTGTATTATAAATTAGCTCCTTACAATGTTACATAAAAATCTTAAACAACATTCTTTATAAAATGTTAAAAACAAATTCGATTAAAATAAATTACATTTGTATTTAAAACAATTAAAATGCAAGAAAAACCATTAATTTTAGTGACAAATGATGATGGAATAACTGCTCCTGGGTTAAGGGCGTTAATACGAATAATGAATAAGATTGGAGATGTTGTAGTTGTTGCACCAGACAGTCCTCAAAGTGGCATGGGGCATGCCATTACTGTAGATAATGTACTTACCTGCAATCCAATAACTATTGATGAAGGACCTCAATTAGAGTATACTTGTTCTGGAACACCTGCAGATTGTGTAAAAATGGCGATCAATCAAATTTTGAACAGAAAACCAGATTTGTGTGTTTCTGGGATAAATCATGGAGCAAATTCTTCAATTAACGTAATTTATTCTGGAACTATGAGTGCTGCAATTGAAGCAGGTATTGAAGGTGTACCAGCAATTGGATTTTCATTATTAGATTTTAAATGGCATGCAGATTTTAAACCATCAGAAGAATTTGTAAAAAATATAACTTTAAATGCTTTGTTAAACGGAATTCCAGAAGGTGTTGTTTTAAATGTTAATATTCCTAATTTAAAGAAAGAAGAAATTAATGGTATAAAAATTTGCAGGCAAGCAAATGGATATTGGAAAGAAATTTTTGACAAACGAAAAAGTCCATTTGGAAAAGAATACTATTGGCTTTCTGGCGAGTTTGTAAATAAAGATAAGGGACAAGATACCGATATTTATGCATTGGAAAATGGTTATATTTCTGTAGTTCCTGTTCAATTTGACATGACAGCTCATCACATGATTCAAAAACTAAATTCATGGGAACTGTAAAAAAAGATGTTTTAATTGGTGTTTTGGTAGCGTTATTTGCAACTTTTGGAGGCATTTTTTTGTACTTAGAGTATTTCTCAAAATTTAGTTTTAACGATACTTTAAAAATGATTAACGAAGGGAAATTGTATGGGAAAGTACTTTCTTTAGCTGCGATTCCAAATTTATTTGTGTTTTTTGTTTTTATCAAAAAGAAACAAGACAATAGAGCAAAAGGAGTTTTAATTGCTACTATTTTAATAGCGCTTACAACTTTAATTTTAAAGTTTTTTTAAAATGAAATATTACATAATTGCAGGTGAAGCTTCAGGTGATTTACATGGTTCTAACTTAATGAAAGAACTTTTTAAACAAGACGAAAATGCGGATATCCGTTTTTGGGGTGGAGATTTAATGCAAGCTGTAGGCGGTACTTTGGTAAAACACTACAAAGAACGTGCTTTTATGGGTTTTTTGGAAGTTTTAATGAACCTATCTAAAGTATTAGGATTCATAAAATACTGTAAAAATGATATTGCCATATTTAAACCAGATGTAATTATTTTTATTGACAATTCTGGTTTTAATTTACGCGTTGCAAAATGGGCAAAAGAAGCTGGCTTTAAAACCAATTATTACATTTCACCTCAAGTTTGGGCAAGTAGAGCAGGAAGAGTTAAAGACATTAAAAGAGACATTGATAAAATGTTTGTAATACTTCCTTTCGAAAAAGAATTTTATAAAACATATAATTACGAAGTTGAATTTGTAGGACATCCTTTAATTGACGCCATTAGTGATAGAACCCAAGTAAAAGAAAAAGATTTTCGTGAAAAACATCATTTAGGTAATTTACCAATTATAGCATTGTTACCAGGAAGCAGAAAACAAGAAATATCTAAAATGTTATCCGTAATGTTATCTATTATTGATGATTTTGAAGATTACCAATTTGTAATTGCTGGCGCTCCTAGTCAAGAAAATAAATTTTATAAAGATATTATTGGAACTAAAAAAGTACAATTTATAGATAATAAAACACACGATTTATTAAGTGTTTCTTATGCAGCATTGGTAGCTTCTGGAACTGCCACTTTAGAAACTGCATTATTTAAAATTCCACAAGTTGTTTGTTATAAAGGGAGTGCTATTTCTTATCAAATAGCAAAAAGAATAATTACCTTAAAATACATATCTTTAGTAAACTTAATAATGGACAGAGAAGTTGTAAAAGAGTTAATTCAAAATGATTTTACGACAAAAAATCTTAAAAAAGAACTTCGCAAAATCCTTGAAGAAGAACACAGACAAAAGTTGTTTTTAGACTATTTTGAACTAGAAAAAAAATTAGGTGGAAAAGGAGCATCAAAAAAAGTAGCATCCAAAATAGTAAAAGAATTATTTTAAATGAAAAAAATAGTTTTTTTATGGACTTTCATTTTATTATTAATGAGTTGTGGTACTTCAAAAAAAGTACCAAAAAAATCAAACAAGACCTATACTAAATCAGAAAAAATTGTTGCGAATGCCCTCAAATACAAAGGTGTTAAATACAGGTTTGGAGGTATCACAAAAAAAGGAATGGATTGTTCTGGTATTGTATATGTTTCATTTTTAGAAGAAAATATACAATTGCCAAGAATTTCTAGAGATATGGCAAAAACTGGGCAGAAAATTCCATTAAAAAAAGCCCAAAAAGGCGATTTGCTGTTTTTTAAAACTTCTAAAAAAGGAAGAGGTATAAACCATGTTGGTTTAATTGTTTCTGTAAAAAACAACAAAATTCGTTTTATACATTCTACAACCTCAAGAGGTGTCATAATTTCACAATTATCAGAAAAATACTGGAAAAATGCTTTTGTAAAAGCAATGAAAATTCTTTAAATATATATTGCAACCTTTTGATGTTTAGTGGTTTGGTTTAAAATTATTATCTTTAGCTTGCTATGAAAAAGTTAAAGAATTATTTGCCAATGCATTTTACAATGTTTTTGGTTTTTGGAATCTGTTTGCAATATTATACTCAATTTTGGCAATTTGGTTTTAAAAAAATCTTTTATCCTATTCTCTTTTTGCTTTTATGTTTTCTATTTAAAAGCAAGATTTTTACCACAATTATAACTGCAATAACTTTCTTTTTTATTGGTGTTTTCTCGGTTTTTATTGCAAACGATGTTAATTATGATAATTATTATAAAAAGTATTTACAAGAAAGTTCAAAAGTTGTTATTGTTGTAAAAAAAGTTTTAAAACCAGGGTTTTATTATGATAAGTATGAGGTGGAATTAATACAAGTAAACCAAACGAAAACAAGAGGTAAAGTATTACTAAATATTCAAAAAGATAGCCTTTTTAACTCATTAAAAGTAGATGAAATTTTACACGTAAAAGCAGAGTTTAAAGAATTAATACCACCATTAAATCCCCATCAATTTAATTATAAATCATACCTAGCAAAACAAGGTGTTCATCAACAAATATTTATTGATAATTACCAGTATTTTAAGTCAAAAAGACAACACTTTTCACTCATAGGGTTGTCAGCAAAATTTAGAGATTTTGTTCAAGCTTCTTTAAGAAAATATCAATTTGAAAAAGACGAGTTAGCAGTAATAAATGCATTGCTTTTAGGACAAAGACAAGACATTTCAAAAGAATTGATTGCAGATTATTCCAGAGCAGGAGCCATTCACATATTGGCAGTTTCTGGTTTACATGTGGGGGTTATTTTGCTAATATTAACAATAATTTTTCAACCTTTAGAAAAGCTAAAAAATGGTAAATATTTAAAAATTACTCTAATTGTATTACTGTTATGGATGTTTGCTTTTATAGCGGGACTTTCAGCATCAGTGGTTAGAGCAGTTACGATGTTTACTTTTTTAGCAGTTGGTTTAACTTTTAAGAAAAAAAATATTGTTTTTTTCTCATTAGTCTCATCTCTTTTTTTGTTACTTATTGTAAAGCCAATGTTTTTATTTGACGTTGGTTTTCAGTTAAGTTACTTAGCAGTTTTTGGTATTATTTGGGTGCAACCAAAGTTATACAATTTGTGGAATCCTAAAATTATAATTATAAATAAGTTATGGCAATTATTTACAGTGTCTATTGCAGCGCAAGTTGGTATTTTACCTTTAAGTATTTATTATTTTGAGCAAATTCCTAGCTTGTTTTTAGCTTCTAACTTAGTAATTATTCCTTTTTTAATGTACATTTTAATTGGAGGAATTTTGTTAATTACATTGGCAATTTTAAATATTTTACCACAATTTTTTGCTGATATATATGGAGAAGTGATTTCTTGGATGAACAGTTTTGTAAGTTGGATTTCTCATCAAGAAGCTTTTCTATTTAAAGAAATTTCAATTTCATTTTTAACAATGCTGGTTTGGTATGTTTTTATCTTCTTTGGTGTTGATTTTTTACTTCAAAAATCACAAAAAAAGTTGTTATATGTTTTGTCTGCTATTTTATTAATTCAGGCTGTTACCTTTTTTGAAAAGAAACAAAAATTGTCTTCAGAAGCATTTATTGTTTTTCATAAAAGTAGGTTCTCAATCATTGGAAAAAGATCAGGAAAAGAACTATTACTTCAACATGATTTAGATTCTTTAAAATTTAAAAATGATAATAATATAAAATCTTATCGAGTTTCAGAGGCAATTTCAAAGATAAAAACAACAAATTTCAATAACTTTATAAAATTCAACAAGCACAATATTTTAATTATTGACAGTTTGGGTATTTACAAATTAATAAATTTGGAAAAGCCTATTGTTGTTTTACAATATACTCCGAAAATAAATGTAGAAAGATTAATAAAAACAATAAAACCCAAGCAAATAATTGCAGATGGTTCCAATTATAAAAGTTATATAAATAGATGGGAGATAATTTGTGAGAAAAAGAATATTCCTTTTCATTACACAGGAAAAAATGGTGCTTTTATTTTAACTAAATAGACTTATAAATTACTTTTAAAGTCTTTCTCAAAATCTTCCCATTTGATTGTTTTATAACTTTCTGTAGATAAATAAGAAAGTATTTTTTCAAAGGATTCTTTGTCTAAGTATCCAGGAATTCGCTCAATCACTACTTCTGCGTTATTTAAAAAAATAGTTGTTGGATAAGACAATTTTCCGTTCATTAGAGTAACAGCTAATTCGTGATAAGCAGTTCTTCCACTTTTTTGATATTTAAAAGTATGATTTTTATAAACGATGTCTTTTTTTTCTTCACCATTTAGTGCTATAGCATAAAAATTTTCATTTATAATTTTGGCAATGGTTTGATTCGAATATGTTTCTAAATCCATTTTTTTACAATAGCCACACCAAGTTGCAAACACTTTTATTAAAATAGGTTTTGGTGTTTCTTTATTTAGTGCAATAGCTTCTTCAAAAGACAACCATTTTACTTTATCTTGAGCTTTTATATTTGCTGCAACAAAAACAATTATTAAAAAGAATATAATTTTTTTCATATTGATGTGTATACAATTATAATACCAAATTTGTAAATAAACTTTTTGAGCATAAAAAACCTCATAAAATTAATTTATGAGGTTTTTTAATTGTTTTTAATGAACGTTGCCCATTAATTTTTTCATCAGTGGAGAAAATAATAGTACAATTGCTCCAGCGCCTAAAGCATACAAAGCAATTAAGTGGAAACCATCTGTATAAACATTCAAAGTGTCTAAACCACCAACATTTTTGTCAGTGCTTTCTATAGCTAGTTGTTCTCCTATAAAACCAACAATTTGAAAAGCGAAGGCAGATGATAAAAACCAAACTCCCATCATAAAAGCAACAATATTTTTTGGTGATAAATCTGTAATTTTTGATAACCCTACAGGAGACATGAATAATTCTCCCACAGAAATAATAAAATACATTACTAATAAGTATGTAAAAGGAACCATTCCGTTTTCATCTGCACTAGTACCACTTATAGAAAGTATGTAAAAACTTGCACCTGCTAAAAGAAGTCCTAAGCCAAATTTATATGGAGTTCTTGGGTTTAGTTTATTCTTAGCCAAATAACCCCACAAAAGAGAAATTGGAATTGCTAAAATTATAATAAACATCGAGTTTAAAGCATTTGTTTGACTTGCAGACATAATACCATCTAATGCTACGTTTCTTGAAGCAAATAATGTAATTACACTTCCAGATAATTCATGAAAACCCCAGAATAATGTCATAAAAAAAGTAATTAAAACTGCCATAAACAATTTCTTACGAGCAACAGAATCTAAGCTATACATAATGTAACCTAGATAGGCTAAAACAGCAAAACCAATGAATTTAAAAATTCCACCTACATAATTTTGTTGCCAAGAAGAAAGTAAATAAGCAATTACAGGTACAAATAATACAGCTATAATTGGTACGAATGTTTTTTGAGGAATTCCTATAATTTTCTTCTCATAAATTTCTTGACTTGGAGGCATACCCTTATCACCAAAAACATTCTTTTTAATACCACTCCAAAAGAAAATTAATCCAGCCATCATGCCTATTCCAGCCAAACCAAAACCATAATGCCAACCATACTCAGCAGCTAACCAACCACATAAAAGAGGTGCTACAAAACCACCAATATTAATACCCATATAAAAAATGGTAAAACCAGAGTCTTTTCTAACATCGCCTTCTTTGTATAAGGCACCTACAAAAGTTGATATATTTGGTTTAAAAAAACCGTTACCTACAACAATTAATGCAAGTGCTGTAAAAAATGCAATATCATGTTCTATTGCTAATACAAAATGTCCAATTGCCATTAAAATTCCACCCAAAAAAATGGAAGATCTCATTCCTAAAATTTTATCAGAAATTTGTCCACCAATAACAGTGGAAGCATAAACCAAAGAACCATAAGAAGCATAAACAACAGCGGTTGCTGTATCTCGTTCTGCAATTGCTTTAAATATTTCTTGAACCATATAAAGCGTTAACAACGCTCTCATTCCATAGAAACTAAAACGCTCCCATAATTCTGCAAAAAATAAGTAAAATAACCCTTTTGGGTGTCCAAACATTTGTGGATCTTCTGTAGTTGTACTAACTCCTTTGTCTAACATAATTATTGTTTATTTATTTTTTTATTGATTTATTAAATGCTCTTCTAAAAAGTTTGTCATTTTTGTATACAAATTCAAGCGCATATTTTTCCCTTTATAAATACCATGAGTTCTATCTGGAACAATAAATTGGTCGAATTGTTTATTGGCTTCAATAAGTGCGTTTGTCATTCTAAAACTATTTTGTACATGTACATTATCATCTCCAGTTCCATGAACTAATAAATAGTTTCCTTGTAATTTATCTGCGTAATTAATTGGAGAATTTTCATCGTAACCAGTTGGGTTTTCTTGTGGAGTTCTCATAAAACGCTCAGTATAAACTGTATCATAAAATCGCCAAGAGGTTACTGGTGCTACTGCAATTGCTGTCGTGAAAATATCGTTTCCTTTTAATAATGAATTTGTACTCATATGACCACCAAAACTCCAGCCCCAAATTCCAACATTATCTTCATCAATATAAGAACGTTCAGCTAATTTTTTAGCTGCTGCAATTTGATCTTCAGTTTCGTATTTTACTAAGTTTAAATATGTTGATTTTTTAAAATCAGCACCTTTAAAACCAGTTCCACGTCCATCTACACAAACTACAATCAAACCTTTTTGAGCTAACATATTGTGCCAATAATCATTACTTGCATTCCATTTATTTGCGACTTGTTGTGAACCTGGACCAGAATATTGAAACATTAATAATGGATACCTTTTGTTTTCGTCAAAATCTACAGGTTTAATCATCCACATATTTAACTCGTTTCCATTAATTTCTATCGTAGAAAATTCTTTAGGGCTCATTTTGTAATCAGATAAATCATTTTTTAACTTATCGTTATCTTTTATTACTTGTAACATTTCGCCTTCTGCAGTATATAAAGAATATTTTGGAGGAGTTTTTGCAGACGAATATGTATTTATAAAGTAGTTTAAGTTATCACTAAAAGAAGCTGTATTTGTACCTTCTTTATTGCTTAATAATTTTTTATTGTTTCCGTCTAAATCAATAGAATAAATACCTCTGTTTATTGAACCATTCTCTACAGATTGATAGTAAATACTTTTTTTATTACTGTTGTAACCGTAATAATCGGTTACTTCCCATTTTCCTTTGGTAATTTGGTTAATTAGTTTTCCAGAAAAATCGTAGTGATAAATATGGTTAAATCCGTCTTTTTCACTTGTCCAAATAAAACTATTATCATCTAAAAAAGTAAGGTTGTCAGTAATTTCTATATATGCTTTATCGGTTTCATTTAGTAGTAATGTTGAGCTACTTCTTAAGGCGTTTACTTTGTGTAAGTTTAAATTATTTTGATGACGATTTAAAGTGGTTGCCACCAAAATATTAGCATCATTAGACCATTTAATTCTTGGAATGTATTCATAATCGCCCAAAGCTATTTTTTTGGTGGTTTTATTAGCAAGTGAATACATGTGTAAAGTTACATCTGCATTTTTTTCACCAGCTTTAGGGTATTTAAATACTTGTTGAGTTGGGTAATTTTCTGAGCCAACTATATCCATAGAAAATGTTGGAACTTTACTTTCGTCGAAACGTAAAAAAGCTAAATAATTACTTTGTTTCCCCCATTCAAAAGCTCTAACAAAAGCAAATTCTTCTTCATAAACCCAGTCTGTAATTCCATTAATAACCTTATTAAATTCACCATCTTTTGTAACTTGAGTTAGTTTGTTTCCTTTTGATAAATCTAAAATATAAATATTATTGTTTTTTGCGTATGCAATTTTTTTACTGTCAGGAGAAAAGGTAGGCTCTTGAATATCTTCACCAATTAAAATTAGTTTTTTAGAACCAATATTGTAATAATAAAAAGTACCTGTAAAAGAGCGTCTGTATATTTTTTGAAAATTTGTTCCTAAAATTAAAGAAGACTCTTCATCATTAAAAGTATATGAAGAAAAAGCATCTAAACCATCTAAATTTTTACTATTTACAATGGTTTCAACCTTTTCTAAGGTTTTGTAGCTATATTTATCTACAGTTGTGTTTCCAGATTCATCTTTATTTAATAAAGAATAAAAGTTACCGTTCATGGAATTTAAAGCATTCATTCTTTCAGGAGAAAATGTACCATCCCAAATTTCTTCTAAAGTAATTTCTTTAGTTCCAGAGGTGTTTTTTGATGTATTATTTGTGTTTTCTTGGCAACTAATTAATAAAATAAATGTTGCAAAAATGAACAGTTTTTTCATTACAAAAATCGATTTAGTAAAAGTTTGTCAAGTTTACGGAAAAATCCGCAAAAAATGTTTTAAAAAAAGAGAAATGTTGAATGTTGCGTATTGTTTTAACGGATTGAATTATATTTGTTGGCAATAGTTTACAGAAAAATAAATGAGTAGAATAATATCTGGATTTTCCAAATTATCAAAAGAGGAAAAAATAAATTGGGTAGCAAAAAATTATTTTAACAATAATTCAAACGCAACCACAATCATAAAGCAATATTGGAACGAAAACGAAAAGCTACAACAACTTCATGACGATTTTATAGAAAACACCATTTCTAACTTTTATTTACCAATGGGTGTTGCACCAAATTTTGTAATAAATGATAGGGAATATGCAATTCCAATGGTAATTGAAGAAAGCTCTGTAGTTGCTGCAGCATCATTAGTTGCAAAATTTTGGAGCACTAGAGGTGGTTTTAAAGCTACAGTTTTAGGAACCACAAAAATTGGGCAAGTTCATTTTATGTTTTCTGGCGATAAAAAGAATTTAGAAACCTACTTTAATAAAAATAAAACTGAACTATATGCTGCAACTGCTTCCATTACTAAAAATATGGAAAAACGAGGTGGTGGAATTTTAGATATACAATTAGTTGATAAAACAAATAAACTTGCAAATTATTATCAATTGCATATCACTTTTGAAACGAAAGATTCAATGGGTGCAAATTTTATAAATTCTTGTTTAGAGGCTATTGCTGCTAAATTAAGAAACAATGAAATTGAAATTGTAATGAGTATTTTATCTAATTACGTTCCAGAATGTTTGGTAAGAGCAGAAGTGAGTTGTAAAATTGAAGATTTAGGTGGCGAAAATCCCCAGAAATTTGCCGAAAAATTTTATCAAGCTGTAAAAATTGCAGAAATAGAACCTTACAGAGCAGTCACTCATAATAAAGGAATCATGAATGGAGTTGATGCTGTTGTATTGGCAACTGCAAATGATTTTAGGGCAGTAGAAGCAGGTGTGCATGCCTATGCCTCTCGTTCAGGAAATTACACAAGTTTATCACATTGTACTATTGATAATGGAATTTTTAAATTTTGGATAGATTTACCATTGGCTTTGGGAACAGTTGGTGGTTTAACAGCTTTACATCCACTAGCAAAATTATCATTAGAAATGCTACAAAAACCTTCTGCTAAAGAATTAATGCAAATTATTGCAACAGCAGGTTTAGCTCAAAATTTTGCAGCTTTAAGAGCACTTACAACAAAAGGAATTCAGCATGGACATATGAAAATGCACTTGCAGAATATCTTAAATCAATTAGGAGCAACCACTGCAGAAAAAGAACAAATTGAAACTTATTTTGAGGGAAAAACAGTTGCTCATGCTGCTGTAGTTTCCAAATTTGAAGAACTGAGAAAAGAAAATACAAATTGGGTCGATTTTTTAAATTGTAAAGAATTAAAAAATACACTATCAAATTTAAAAGTAGATGCAATTCCAGTTTTTGGTAAAATGAATGGCCAGCAAATGGTAGAACATTTGGCCTTTTTAATGAAGGTTTCTAACGGAAAAATACATGCAGATTTTTTTGTAGAAGACGAAAAATCAGCAAGAAGAAAAGCCTTTTTAGATACAGATGGTGAGTTACAAGTTGGTTTTAAAGCACCCATGTTATCAGAAGAACCAATTCCTGCAAAGTTTACAACTTTGGAAGAATCAATCAATGATTTACTAAAGCAAATTGAAGATTTTCATGAACATTTTAAAACTGCAAAACATGAAAATCATCCATTTTTTGGTGAATTAGATTATGAATATTGGCAGAAATTTCACGTAAAGCATTTTACATATCATTTTAAACAATTTGAGTTAATTTAAAGTTGTCCCCTCGAGCGCAGTCGAGAGGTTTTAAGTACGTATTTAAATTAGGTTACGACTGCGCTCGACCAAATAAAACTATTTTGAAAAATTATTATTCAAACGGAAAACTTTTACTTACAGCTGAATACCTTGTTTTAGATGGTGCAACAGCTTTAGCTTTACCTACTAAATTTGGGCAAAATGTAATTGTTGAAAACATTAAAGAACCAGAAATTATCTGGGGAAGTTTTACAAATGAAGGTGAATGTTGGTTTGAAGCTATTTTAGATCTAAAAAAGTTGCGTTTAATATCAGCTACATTTAATTCAAGTAAAGAAGGAAGTGCAGATGTAATTGCAGAAACATTGTTAGATATTTTAAAGGAAGCCAAAAGAATGAATCCCTCTTTTTTAAAATCGGAAAATGGCTTTCTTGTAAAAACGGAACTTACTTTTCCAAGAGATTGGGGCTTAGGAAGTTCATCTACACTTATTAACTCTATTGCAAATTGGGCAAAAGTAGATGCTTTTCAACTGTTATGGAATTCTTTTAAAGGAAGTGGTTATGATATTGCTTGTGCGCAAAATAATACGCCCATTTTTTATCTAATTAAAGACAAAAAACCTGTTGTAAAGCAAGTTGATTTCAACCCTAACTTTAAAGAAAATTTGTTTTTTGTACACTTAAATCAGAAACAAGATTCCAAAGAAGGAATTGCAAAATTTAGAGAAAGTGGCAATAATTTTGATAAAGAAATTAAAAGAATTTCTGAAATTTCAGAAGAATTTTTAGAAGCAAAATCAATTTCAGAATTTAATAAATTAATAGTTGAACACGAACAAATTATCAGTTCAATCATCAAATTACAACCTGTAAAAGAAAAGTTATTTCCAGATTATTTTGGAGCAATAAAAAGTTTAGGTGCTTGGGGTGGCGATTTTGTAATGGTTACAGGAAATGAACAAACACCAACTTATTTTAAAAATAAAGGCTTTGAAACTGTTTTAACTTTCAAACAAATGATTTTATAAAAGATTTTTTAGATCTCGACTGCGCTCGACCTAACAATTAACTTACTAAATATGTCCTCGAGTGCAGTCGAGAGGTTTTATACAGAAAATGAATAAAATAATAATTATTGGAGGAGGAGCAGCAGGATATTTTACAGCCATAAATGCGAAAGAAAATAATCCAGATTTGGACATTACAATTCTTGAAAAAGGAAAAGATGTTTTACAGAAAGTTAAAATTTCTGGAGGAGGAAGATGTAATGTTACACATGCTTGTTTTGAGCCAAAAGAACTGGTGAAATTTTATCCTAGAGGAGAAAAAGAACTGTTAGGTCCTTTTCATCAATTTATGACAGGTGATACTTTTGAATGGTTTGATGATAGAGGAGTACCTCTTAAAATTGAAGATGATAATCGTGTTTTTCCAGAGGCAAATACAAGTCAAGCAATTATAGATTGCTTCCAAAAAGCTGTTGAAAAGTTAGAAATTAAAGTGTTGACAAATCATGGTGTAAACTCTGTTTATCAACAAGACAATCAATGGGTTGTTAACACAAAAGAACAAGTTTTTAAGGCAGATAAAGTAGTAATTGCGGCAGGAAGTTCTAAAAAGGTTTGGGAATTATGTGAAACTTTAAACCATTCTGTAATCGAACCAGTTCCATCATTATTCACGTTTAATATCAACGATAAAAGAATTGTAGATTTATTGGGTATTTCTGTTCCTAATGCAACTGTAAATATTGTAGGTACAAAATTAGAAGCTTCAGGACCTTTGTTAATTACACATTGGGGCATGAGTGGACCAGCCGTTTTAAAACTCTCTGCTTTTGGTGCAAGAATTTTGGCGGATAAAAAGTACCAATATAATGTTGAAGTAAATTGGCTTTCTAGACCTACTGATAAAATTTTAAATGTTTTATTGAATTTGAAAAAGAAAGAACCTCGAAAAACAGTGATATTAAAATCGCCTTTTGTTGAAATTTCAAAAAGATTATGGGAGCGTTTTGTTAAGTTTTCAGACATCAGTGCAACTCATAATTGGGCAGATTTAAATTCTCGCCAATTAGAAAATTTGGCAAACCAACTTACAAAAGGAGTGTATAATGCAAATGGCAGAACTACGTTTAAAGATGAGTTTGTAACTGCAGGAGGAATCGATTTAAAAGAAATTAATTTTAAACGATTTGAAAGTAGAAAACACAAAAACCTCTTTTTCGTTGGAGAAGTTTTAAATATTGATGCTGTAACTGGCGGTTTCAACTTCCAAAATGCGTGGACAGGTGGTTTTATTTGTGCAAAAGCCCTAGCAGAAGAATCATAAAATACGATTGTCACTTCATGTGAAGTGAAATGGAGTTGAGAAATCTAAAAATTATTTTTTTATATTAGATTTCTCCATAAAGTCCGAATGAAAGACTAAAAACAAACAACTAAAACCAAAAACCATAATTATGGCATTAACAGAATCCAATAATTTTCCAATGGGAACAAAAGCGCCCGATTTTACTTTACGAAACACAGTAAACGATAAAATGGTTTCTTTAACCGAGACAAAAGGCCAAAAAGGAACTGTAATTATGTTTATCTGTAATCATTGTCCGTTTGTAATTCACGTAAATAATGAGTTGGTAAAAATGGCGAATGAATACCAACAAAAAGGAATTGGTTTTATAGCCATAAGCTCTAATGAGATTGAAAATTACCCTCAAGATGCTCCAAAATTTATGAAGCAAGTTGCCCAAAAGTTACATTATCCTTTTCCGTATTTGTTTGATGAAACTCAAGAAGTAGCAAAAAATTACGATGCTGCTTGTACACCAGATTTTTATGTGTTTGATGAAAATTTATTAGCTGTTTATCATGGACAATTAGACAATTCCAGACCCAATAATGGAGTACCATTAACAGGAAAAGATATAAGAAATGCTTTAGATAATTTGTTGCAAAATAAACCTGTTTTAGAAAATCAAAAGCCAAGTGTTGGTTGTGGAATTAAATGGAAGTGATTTTTGAGTTTCGCTAACGGTCTCGGCTATGAGTAGTTGCGTGGGTTAGCACTTAACTTTGCAAGTACACACCAAGCTGAAAATCCGCGAGGATTTTCAGAAGTAGGCGAGAATAAGCAATTACTTATAGCCATTGTTGTATGCCGTTTTTTTTATCTAGGTATTTCTAATTCTCCTGTTATCATCTTACTTACTTTATTGAAGGCAGATTCTGAACTATATCCACTAAACGTTTCGCCTAATTTCCAATCTTTATTTAATAGATGTGATGTGTTAATAAACTCACTAAACTTATCTAGACTTTTTCCATCCAAACTTGAGTTTGCTGATTCATTTACAATATTTCCTAAAAGATAATTAATTGCTTTAGTTCCAAGTGTTTTTTGTATATAATAATTATTTCTATAATAGAATTGCTTTATTTCAGTATCAAATTCCATATCATAACTGCTTGAAAATGAATCAGGCCATTTTTCGTATACGATTGTCCAAGCATCTAATATAAATTCCTTAATACTAAGTGCAGATTCTTTCGAAAAATTAATTAATTCTTTACCTTTTAAGTTTTTATAATCTTTACTTTCAAGATATCGATTTACAATCTTTTTAATAGATTCGATAAATGCATTGACTCCAATTATTCCAATTTTTTGTTCTTCGTGAATCCCGAATTTAATCGCATTTAACCACTTATTTCTTTTAGAATTATCTTCATTTAAATAGTGAGCTATCTGTACTGAGATATGTTCATTTAAATCAGAGTATTTGATATTATTTTCTAGTATTCTATATTCAAAACTTGCTAGTCTAATCAAGTCAACTTTTATTCTTTTGCTTTTAGAATTAATGGTGTTAAATATCTCCATCTCCATTGACCTTTTGTTTTGAGGTGTAATTAGAATCGTAACATTTAGCATTAAGTCTTTTAATTCTGGATTATCAATTAATGCTTTTTCAATTCCTTTTATCCTATGTTGCCCATCAATGATTCTAAATAAATCAAAATCCTTTTTATTAATAGAAATTTTGGTTTCATCCTTAGATGTAATTTTATCTATTGAATTTTTATCAACACCTAAAATTATGGAAGTTGGAAAAATAAAAGCCTTATCTTCATTAATATATTTAGTTATTTTACTGTAGTGATTTAAATCAGGTTCTCTTTGATAACCGCCTTCGTCTTGACCGTAAACTAATACTTTACTTGATTCATTAATTATTTCAAATGGTAATACAGTTGAAATTAATTCGTGATCATTCTGTTTATATTTTATTATTGAGAATTCCATATTAGTTTATTGAATCGTTTATTTTTTGTAAAGACTTCATTAATTGATCGAATTTTTTTTCTTTCTTTGAGTTTTTCTTAAGCTCATCGATCATTTGAATTACGATTAGTTTTAAATTGTTTTTATCTACATTCAATGGATTGGTATCAACGTATTTGTTTATATCACCATCATAATTTTGAATAAATACACAATTCTTAATTAAGGCTAATTTGTTTGATTCGAGCAATCCTTCAGATAAATCATTTAATATATAAGTTAACTCTAAAAAGTTATTTAATTTTTTGAGGTTAAGTATAAATTTTGCAGAACATTCAAAAGATAAACCAATTTCATAATAATTAGTAACTAACTCTTTCATTTCATCAAAATCATAACCTGTATTGGTAACTATTAAAAATTCAGATGTTGAATCTATTAAGGTGTTTATGAAAATATTTGTGTTCTCAAGTAAATTATCTTGATTTATGTTTTGTTCTTTTAGTAGCCAACTTTGAACTATTGATTCTAAAATTTTAAATTCAAATATCTCATTTCTAGAATTTAAATATTGTTTAGAAATACCATCATTAGCAATGGTTAAATGAAAATGATTAAACTTTAATTCATTTTTAGCTACTTCATCTGAAATTTTAAGATGATTATAAACAGCATATAAAAGTTCAGAAATACTATTGAAGCCATAACTGATATTATTGAGTAAGGCTTTTATTTTGTGACTATAATTTGTTTCTATCCATTGTAAAAAATGTAAAGCATTGGCATTCTTGGTATAATCCTTATTTGCACTTCGAATACTTTCAACAAAATCATCTATTTGATATAATAATTTACCAACGTGGTTCATTGAAGTCTGAGCCGTATCTCTTACAGGTGAAATAGCGTAGTCTTTATAAAATATTGAGTGTTCCATATCTCCCCAGGCAGAGATTATTTTACTTTTTATCTGTAATTCAAAATTAAATTTATCAAATGTCCCTTTAATTTTATAAATCTTCAATCCATTTTTCATTGAAACTGGCTGCTTTAAGATATCTTCTTTATTCAGAACTATATCTTGTGCTTTTGCTGCTTTTTCAAACTCTGAAGATTTAATTAATTCAAACATTTTTGCACAATCTGTATCTAAATCAGTTAAAATTTTAATACCAATAAGGTCGTCAATTTTAAGTAGAGTTTTTTTTACATTTTGGATTAAATCTGGATCTTCTGTGTCAAACTCGCTGTCAATAAATTCATTAAATGGTATATGTAAATTATTTCTGACGAATTTTTCTCTTAAACTTTCTGATTCCTTTATTCTTGAAATAAAAGTATAGTGTTTTATATCTCTTACACTGTTAGAAGAAACCAATCTGTAAGATTTTGCAAACTTGTCAATTATGACTTTAATTTTATTAGTAATATTTTCCATATTAGATTTATAATCGACATTTCGATCACTATCAAATTGTGTTACTATAAAATCAATTTTTGAAAGTTCATTTTCTATTAAACTCATATTTTGATTTTGTTTTTTTCTTTATTTCAATCGGTTTTTTCATAAATGGCATACAACTTTAGACGATTATGACGTCGTTTTAATGACTTATAATCGACGTTAGCGAAGTTATAAGAAAATAAGTTTAGATACAAACTAAATTATTCTATTAAAACTCTCTTTTATACTTTGTAACTTTGTAATTCTGAAACTACAAAAAATGAACATAGAAAACGCACAACAACAGGTAGACGATTGGATTAAAAATCACGGAGTTCGTTATTTTAATGAATTAACAAACATGGCACAATTAACGGAAGAAGTAGGTGAAGTAGCAAGAATAATTGCAAGACGTTATGGAGAACAAAGTGAAAAAGAATCGGATAAAAATAAAGATTTAGGCGAAGAATTGGCAGATGTACTTTTCGTAGTTTTATGTTTGGCAAACCAAACAGGAATCGATTTGCAAGATGCTTTTGAGAAGAAATTAGATATTAAAACAAAACGCGATCACAATCGCCATCACAACAACCAAAAATTAAAATAAAATGACTTTTTTACAAAAAATAAAACAACCACTTTTCTGGTCTAATTTTGCAAAAGTTGCCATTCCTTTTTTCATTTTAGTAACTTTAATTTCGTTATTTATGAACTCTTGGCGAGAAATTTTTGCAGGTGATTTTGCAAAAGTAAACGAGGTAAATTTTGCCAATGGAAAATGGAAAACTTTTTGGGGTTTAAAAATTGTAATCAGTGTTTTTTATGGTATTTGGGTTACCAGTAAAAAAATGAAATAGAATTAGTTTATTTTGCCAGTAAATTTGCCATTTTGTTTAAACAATGGTATGATAATAAAAAACAGCACATAAAAAAGTAATACGAGCGTACCTAAATTGTAAAATAATTGAATTTTTTCGAAGTTTGATATTTTCCTTTCAGATATTTTTTGGTATTCATTCACTATTTTATCCATCGAGTTCAAAAACTGCTCTTCGTTGTTAATTATTACTTTTAAATTATTACGAAACGTTTCTTGATTTGTAGCATCGTTTATAATAGCTAAAGATGCTGTTTCTAATGTACTGAAATAAAGGTTGTTGGTTTTATATAAATCAACTAAATAAGGACTTTCATAAAAATCTAAGTCAATGTTATTTATGTAATGATTTCCGTCAGTAAAGTTTTTAAAACTTTCTTCAAAGTCATTTATTTTTGATGAAAAATCATCAGTATTTATAGCATTGTTAGCAAGTAAAGCTATTTTAGTTAATTTTTGGCTAAACATTCTTTGTTTACCAGTTTTGTTAATTATTTCGGCATCATAATATTGTCTTTTAATATCAAAATGAAAAATAATTTGACTGGATAGTACAATTATTATAAAAAGAATAAACGTAAAAATGACTTTCTTTTTCATTTAAATGATTTGATTTTTGCCGTAAATTTAAAAAAAAGAAGCAATAAAACTATTACTTCTTTTTTATTTACTTTTTTCCTTGAAAATTAATCCAACTGGATCAAATCAATATTGCTTTCTTTTACTTTTTGGTTTAATTCTCTTACACCATTTACAAACAAGGCATTTAGTTTTGTCAATTCAGCATCAATGTCTTTGGTGATTTCATTTTTAAAATCAATGGCTTGTTGTGTTGGAGCATAATTTCCAATTCTGGTTAAAGAATTTAAATGTGCCAATTTATTATTTAAACGAATAGGGTAATTTAAAGGATCTTGCCCACTTTTAGATTTTGTTTGATACAACGTTTCTTCAATTTTGGTCATGTCTTTTACCAAAGTATCAGCATATTCTAACAACGCTTTGTGTTTTTCTTTGTCTTTGATAGCTTTTTTTAACAACCCAACTTGACTTCTAACTTTCTTTACGTTTTTTAATGCTTTATGAATCTCTGTCATTTTTGTATTGATGTCGTTAATAAAATCAAACTGAGCTTTCATATCACTTTCTGTAGCTTCCGAAGTTGGATTTCTCAAAATATTAAAATTCTGAGTCATTTTTTTATCATTCACAGCCAATTCTACCTTGTAATTCCCTGGCAAAGCCATTGGTCCACTTAAAGAAGCCCACCAAAGAATCATTCCTTTTACAGATTCGGCTCCAGGATACATCATGTTCCAATAGAAAATATTATTTCCGTCTTTTACTTTTAAAGTTTCTTCTTTCTTTTCTTTATCTGGTTTCGTAGAATATTTTTTAATAAGATTATCGTTTGCATCATAAAAAGATAAAGAAACAACCTCTTTTTCTTCTTTTTCTTTGATAAAATAATTTACAGCAACACCTCCAGGATGATTTGTACCAGCAGTTCTCGAAGTTCTTCCACGACCACCACTCATATTATAAGCATCTTTTGGTTTGTATAAGAAAACATCTTTTTCTGTTGCTTTTGTTAGCTGATGAATTGGTGTTAAATCATCAATAATCCAAAGTGAACGACCTTGTGTTGCAGCAATTAAATTATCGTTTTTAATGGCTAAATCTGTAATAGGTACAATAGGTAAATTTTGCTGAAAAGTTTCCCAATTTTTTCCATCATTAAACGAAATATACATACCTTTTTCTGTTCCAGCATATAACAAGCCTTTACGTTTTGGGTCTGCTCTTAAAGCTCTTGTAAAATCTTCGTTTCCAATTCCATCTACAATTAATTTCCAAGACTTTCCGTAATTTTCTGTTTTGTAGATGTAAGGTTTGTAATCTCCAGATTTGTATTTTGTTCCTGCAATATAAGCACCACCTTTTGTAAACGGATCTACTTCAATGCAGTTAATCATCATCCATTCTGGCATTTTCTTTGGAGTTACATTGTCCCAAGAATCGCCATTATTTTTAGAAACATGCACTAAACCATCATCTGAACCCGTCCAAATTAAACCAGGTTCGTAAGGCGATTCTGTAGCAGCGAAAATAGTTCCATAATATTCTACACCAGTATTATCTTGTGTAATTGGACCACCAGAAGATTTTAAAGTTTCTGGGTCGTTTCTTGTTAAATCTGGACTAATTAATTTCCAAGATTGTCCTTCATTTTCTGTTACGTGCAAATGATTAGAAGCTGCATACAAACGTTTTTTATTATTTGGCGAAAAGAAAATTGGAAAGTTCCATTGAAAACGATATTTAAAATCTTCAGCTCCATGACCCATGGGATCATCTGGCCAAACGTTTATAGCTCTAGTTTCTCCTGTTTTATGGTTTTTTCTGGTTAACAAACCACCATAACTTCCTCCATAAACAATATCATCATCTAAAGGATCTACAGCAATGTGTGCACTTTCTCCACCTGCAGTAGATTCCCAATCAGATTCTGTAATAAAACCACCATCTGTTCTATGAGCAATTCTAACGGTTGAATTGTCTTGTTGTGCAGCTAAAATTCTGTATGGAAAATGATTATCTGTAGTTACTCTGTAAAATTGCGAAGTTGGCTGATTCATATACGTACTCCAATTTTCACCAGCATCAAAAGAAATTTGTGCTCCTCCATCATCTCCAATTATCATTCTTTGGTTGTCTTCTGGAGCAATCCATAAATCGTGATGATCTCCATGAGGTGCATTGTAAGTAGAATATGTTTTTCCACCATCTGTAGATTTGTGGTAACGAACATTCAGCACATATAAAATATCTTCATCTTGTGTATCTGCATATAAACGTGTATAATACCAAGCTCTTTGACGTAATTTTCTTTCAGAATTTATCAAATGCCAAGTTTTTCCAGCATCTGTAGATTTGTATACACCACCTTTTTCATTTTCAATTAAGGCCCAAACAATATCAGAATTTACTGGTGAAACAGTTACCCCAGAAATTCCCCAAATACCTTTTGGTAAACCTTTATTTGCAGAAATGTTGGTCCAAGTTTCTCCTTCATCTGTACTTTTAAACATAGCAGAACCTTTTCCGCCAGAAGATAAACTATAAGGAGTTCTGCGAACATCCCAAGTTGTAGCGTATAAAATTCTTGGGTTATTTGGATCAATTATTAAATCTACAACTCCAGAATTTTCATCAGAAAACAACACTTTTTTCCAGTTTTCTCCACCATCAATAGATTTGTAAACACCTCTTTCTTGCGTTGGTTTGTATAAATCTCCCATAACTCCTGCAAAAACAATATCTGGGTTTTTAGGATGAATTCTCATTCTTGGAATGTGGCGTGAATTTTTTAAACCTATATGTTTCCAAGTTTTTCCTGCATTTTCCGATTTCCAAATTCCATCTCCAGAAGAAACATTTCCACGAACGGTTTTTTCTCCCATTCCAACATAAATTACATTATTATCCGATTCAGAAACGGCTACAGAACCAACTGAACCTCCAAAAAATCCGTCAGAAATATTTTGCCAAGTGTTACCAGCATCTGTAGTTTTCCAAACACCACCTCCAGTTGCGCCCATGTAAAAAAGGTTCGCTTTGTTTGAAACTCCAGTAACAGCAGCACTTCTTCCTCCTCTAAAAGGACCAATATTTCGCCATTCTACTGCGCTAAAATATTCGTTAGAAACTTTGTTAGCATTTTTTTGTGCATTAACTTTGGCGTTTGCAGAAAAAATCATGCAAATTGCCAGAAAAATAAATTTTTTCATGTTGGGTAAGTTGTAGTTTTGAGGTTTAAAAATAAGAATTAAAATCAAGTTTTAGAATGGACATATTGTTAAATGTTTTAAAGGATAAAAAAATAAAGGAAGAAATAACAATTTCTGGTTCTAAAAGTGAATCTAACAGATTGCTGATTTTACAAAACTTGTTTCCTGAAATTTCAATAGATAACTTGTCAGATTCAGACGATTCTATTCATATGCAACACGCGTTATCAACCGATAAAGAAATTGTAGATATTGGGCATGCAGGAACAGCAATGCGTTTTTTAACTTCTTATTTTGCGGTAAAAGAAGGTAGAGAAACTGTGCTAACAGGTTCCGAAAGAATGCAAAACAGACCGATTGAAATTTTGGTAAACGCCTTAAAAGATTTAGGCGCAGTTATTTCTTACGAAGATAAAGTTGGGTATCCACCAATTCGAATCAAAGGAAGAAAATTAACTACAAATAAAGTGCAAATAAATGGAAATGTAAGTAGCCAATATATTTCTTCATTATTATTAATTGCTTCAAAATTAGAAAACGGATTAACCATAGAATTGGTAGGTGAAATTACTTCAATTCCATATATAAATATGACATTGAGTTTGTTGCATCAATTAAATATTGATGCCAATTTTGAAGGGAATATTATAAATGTACTTCCGAAAAAAGAAATTGAAAAACAAACAGTTGTTGTGGAAAGCGATTGGTCTTCTGCAAGTTATTTTTATTCGATTATTGCATCTGCAGAAATTGGTTCTACTATAAAACTATCAGCCTACAAAAAAGAAAGCTTACAAGGTGATTCTTGTTTAGCAGATATTTATCAGCACTTTGGGGTTTCAACAACTTTTGGAGATAATTTTATCATTCTTAAAAAAGAAAAAGTAACCAATAAAGAAAATTTAGAGATTGATTTAAGAAATGCTCCAGATATCGCTCAAACTATTGCAGTAGCTTGTTTTTCTGAAGGAATTGCTTGTAATTTAACTGGCTTGCACACGTTAAAAATAAAAGAAACAGATAGGTTAGAAGCTTTAAAAGAAGAATTAACCAAATTAGGAGCTTCGATTGCTGTAACTAATGAGAGTTTGCATTTGGAAAAATCATCAATAATAAACCAGAATATTGCTATAAAAACCTATAATGATCATAGAATGGCAATGGCTTTTGCTCCTTTGGCGTTAAGAGTTCCAATAAAAATATTAAATGCTGAAGTAGTAACAAAATCTTTTCAAAATTTTTGGAATGACATGCAACAAATTGGAATTATAATTAAAGAACTGTAAATTAAACAGTCAAACACTTGACAACGCCTATTCGCATATCGTATATTTGCAATCTTTATAGCAAAATATACATATGAAATTATCACACTTTGAATTTGAGTTACCAGAAGAACTATTAGCAAAATATCCAGCAGAACATAGAGATGAATCTCGTTTAATGGTTTTGAATAGAAAAGAAGGAACTATTGAGCATAAAATGTTTAAAGACGTTATAAATTACTTTGATGAAGGAGACGTTATGATGTTGAATAACACCAAGGTTTTTCCTGCCAGAATGTATGGTAACAAAGAAAAAACAGGTGCTAGAATT
This sequence comes from Polaribacter aestuariivivens, assembly GCF_005885675.1. GTDB lineage: Bacteria > Bacteroidota > Bacteroidia > Flavobacteriales > Flavobacteriaceae > Polaribacter > Polaribacter aestuariivivens. Next base: position 458,285 of record NZ_VANR01000001.1, on the reverse strand, counting down.
GAGGTTTTTTTATTAAGAGAACTAAATTCGGAAAACAGATTGTGGGATGTTTTAGTAGATCCTGCAAGAAAAATTAGAATTGGAAACAAATTGTTTTTTGGTGATGACGATAGTTTGGTAGCAGAGGTTATAGATAATACAACTTCAAGAGGAAGAACTTTACGTTTTTTATTTGATGGTTCTTATGAAGAGTTTAGAGCTAAATTACTAGAGCTAGGTGAAACTCCATTGCCAAAAGAAATTGAGAGAGAAGTAGAGGCTTCAGATGAAGAGCGTTATCAAACAATTTTCGCAAAACATGAAGGTGCTGTAGCTGCTCCAACAGCAGGTTTACACTTTTCTAAACACTTATTAAAACGTTTAGAAATTAAAGGAGTAGATTTTGCTGAAATGACTTTGCATGTTGGTTTAGGTACTTTTAGTTCGGTAGAAGTGGAAGATTTATCAAAACATAAAATGGATTCTGAACAAATCATTATTCCAGAAGCTTCTGCAAATATCATTAATAAAGCAAAAACTGAAAAAAGAAGAGTTTGTGCAGTAGGAACCACAGTTATGAGAACTGTAGAATCATCTGTTTCTTCAAATCAAGAATTAAAAGCTTTCGAAGGTTGGACTAACAAATTTATTTTTCCACCTTATGATTTTAGCATCGCGAATGCTATGATAACAAACTTTCATACACCAAAATCTACCTTACTAATGCAAGCAGCAGCCTTTGGTGGATATGATTTTATAATGGAAGCATACAAAGTAGCTGTTAAAGAAGGTTATAAATTTTCTACTTACGGTGATGCTATGTTAATTATATAATTTTTAAGAATTTAAACATTCATAATATTAAAACTGGTACTTATTTAAGCACCAGTTTTTTTATGCATATTTTTGCTATAAGTTTCAGTTTAATCATTTAATTTTTTAATCATTCAGTTTTGAGTAAAAAGAAAGACATAAGAGCCCTAACAAAAGAACAATTAAGAAATTTTTTTGTTGAAAATGGCGATAAAGCATTTCGTGGAAATCAAGTATACGAATGGCTTTGGAGTAAATCTTTGCACACTTTTGAAGAAATGACTAACATTTCTAAACAAACCAGAGAAATGTTAGAGAACAACTTTGTTATTAATCATATCAAGGTAGATTCTATGCAAAAAAGTAGTGATGGAACAATAAAAAACGGAATAAAATTACATGATGGTTTGGTTGTTGAATCTGTTTTAATTCCTACAGAAAAAAGAACTACAGCGTGTGTTTCTAGTCAAGTTGGTTGTAGTTTAGATTGTTTGTTTTGCGCAACTTCAAGATTAAAAAGAATGCGTAATTTAAATCCAGATGAAATTTACGATCAAGTAGTAGTTATTGATAAACAAAGCAGATTATATCATAATCGTAAGCTTACAAATATTGTTTTTATGGGAATGGGAGAACCATTAATGAACTATAAAAACGTGCTGAAATCTATAGAAATGATTACATCACCTGAAGGTTTAGGAATGTCATCTAAACGAATAACAGTTTCCACTTCAGGAGTGCCAAAAATGATTAAAATGATGGCAGATGAAGCTGTGAAATTTAACTTAGCAGTTTCTTTACATTCAGCAATAGATGAGGTTAGAACATCTATAATGCCTTTTAACACTACATTTCCACTAAAAGATTTAAAAGAATCTCTAGAGTATTGGTATCAAAAAACACAACGTACCATAACGTATGAATATGTTGTTTGGGACGGAATTAATGATCGAAAAGAAGACATAAAAGCACTTATAGAATTTTGTAAATACGTGCCATGTAAAGTAAATTTAATAGAATACAATCCTATTGACGATGGTGAATTTCAACAAGCAAGTTCAGCAGCAATCAATAATTATATTTCTAATTTAGAAATGCATGACATTACTGTTAATGTAAGACGTTCAAGAGGAAAAGATATTGATGCAGCTTGCGGACAATTGGCAAATAAAGCTTAATTTTAAAATAACTGTAGGTTTCCAAAACCAAATGAGGCCTTACTACGAATATTTCGTAATTTTGTAAAGAATGAAACCTGTAGAATTCATAAAACTTCCCATTAAAAATGAAATGGAGCTCTTTGAAGAAAAATTCAAAGCGTCCATGCTTTCTAAAGTACCACTTTTAAATAGGATTACATATTATATTGTTCGAAGAAAAGGAAAACAAATGCGACCAATGTTTGTTTTTTTGGTAGCGAAAATGGTTTCAAATGGTGGTTTTGATGAAAGAACTTACAGAGGTGCTTCTGTGGTAGAATTAATTCATACAGCAACACTGGTTCATGATGATGTGGTAGATGATAGTAACAGACGTAGAGGTTTTTTCTCAATCAACGCACTTTGGAAAAATAAAATTGCTGTTTTAGTTGGTGATTTTATGTTGTCTAAAGGATTATTATTGTCTATTGATAATGAAGATTTTGATTTACTAAAATTAATTTCTATTGCTGTTCGTGAAATGAGCGAAGGCGAATTATTACAAATAGAAAAAGCCAGAAAATTAGATATTACAGAAGCTGTTTATTTTGATATTATCAGAAAAAAAACAGCCACTTTAATTGCTGCTTGTTGCGGAATTGGAGCAGCATCTGTAGGAGCAAATCAAGATACAGTGCAACAAATGAGAAAATTTGGTGAATATATTGGTATTGCTTTTCAAATTAAAGATGATTTATTTGATTATACTGATGAGAAAATTGGCAAACCAACAGGAATTGATATTAAAGAACAAAAAATGACATTGCCTTTAATTCATACTTTAAATACCTGCTCTAAAAAAGAAAAAGCTTGGTTAATAAATTCAATAAAGAAGCATAATAAAGATAAAAATAGGGTAAAAGAGGTTATTAGTTTTGTAAAACAAAATGGAGGTATAGAGTACACCACAACCAAAATGAACGATTACAAAAATAAAGCATTAAATATTTTAGAAAACTATCCAGAATCTGCCTATAAAAAATCTTTGGTTTCCATGATTGAATATGTGGTAGCTCGTAAAATTTAATTTTTTTACAACTTCAATTTTTCTACTTTTGGTTTTATTTTAAATTTAAAAAACAAATGAAGCCTACCTCTAAATTGCTATTTTTAACAACTTTATTAGTTTCTAATTTTCTTTTTTCGCAAAATAATTTTAAGATTCCTACCTCAAACCCGGAAAGAAATCAAGCATGTGGTTATTTCTCAAAAGCATTTCAGCAAAAACCGAAAGAAGTACGATTTAGTATTGTAAAAGAGGATAATAAACTATTTTTTAGCACCAATGATAAAAAATGGTTCTCAAATATTTTTAAAAAATCAGGTGATGGTATTGCTATTGACGTAGTTTCAAAATCAATTTACGATTGTGATAAAGAAACTTTACAATCACAAATTAAAGGAACTTTGTTAAAGCCAGTTTTTGCTCAACAACTAATGAGAGGTTTTAAAAAATCTTCAAGCTCTAACAATTTTATATCATACGTGGGTACAATTCCAAAGGAATTAGAAAAAGAAGAATTAGAGTTTAATATTCTTTTTTTGAGCAATAAAACACTTTGTAGATATCAAAGAATTTATAACTTAGAATCTTATCCTTGGGATTTGTTGGACATGGGTGTTTACTTAGACTCACTTACATATAAAGATAAAAAAATAAGTACTTCAGATAAATATATCACAAAATATAAAACTTTAAAGTTTGTAATTCCGTTTGAAAAAAATAAAACTGAATACTCTTCCGAAGATATTAAACCTTTGTATGACAGTTTAAAATTAACCGATTTTACTATAAAAACAATAAATATTAAAGCATATTCATCTATTGAGGGTAGCTTAGAAAGAAATATAGAATTGCAAGAAAAACGTGCAAACAGTATTGTAAAATCATTACAAACATTTCAAAAACCAAGTATTGTAACAGAAATTACTACTTCTGAAAATTGGGTAGAATTTTTAAATGATATTTCTAAAACACCTTATAAATCATTTAAAGAATTACCTAAAAAAACAATCAAACAGAAAGTAGTAGCCAATGTTTCTAAAGAATTAGAAACATATTTAAAAAACCACAGAAAAGCTGTTGTTATTTTAGAGTTAGAAAAGAAAGACAAATATAAAAATATGTCTAAAGAAAAGTTGGTAGATACTTTTAATAATTTTGTGTTAAACGAAAATATTGACGAGGCTTTAGTGGTACAAAACTCGATTTTTGAGAAATTAAAAACAGAAGGTTCTCCAAACTTATTGCAAAAGTTAAATGTACCAAAGCAGTTAAAATTTGTAACAATTTTAAATAAAAACAGCATTTTTAAATACCTTCTAAATGCAAGTTATGCTAAAATAGCTTTTGATGAATTAAAAAAGGTTGAAACATTAGACCCAAAAAACAAAAACATTAAATACAATTTAATTGTCGTAAAATTTATCATTTGGAAAAACAACTGGCAAAACATTAATGAGAATGATTTTAAAAAAGAAATTATAGCCTTAAAATCATATGGCATTACCCAAAATTTAATTGATAGAATGTTGGTAAACTTTCACATTGTAAAAGCCGAAAAAAATATGCGAGAAAGAAAGTATGATGCAAAAGACGAATCTGTAGATTTTATAATTGATACTTACGAAAACTTTTACCTATCTAATTTCGATTATTTAAGTTTAGCACAATTTTTATCATTTTATGCAAATACAGATGAGGCTACAGAATTGTTAGAAGATAAAGTGAAAACCATTACTGTTGATGAAGATTTACTTTACTATTATTTAAATTTAACCTTGTTTGATGAATATGCAATTGGTTCTAAAAATTATAGAACAATTATGTTAAATGCTATAGAAATGAATAAAGAGCGTTTTTGTAAAATGTTCAATTCTTCTTTAAATAATGGAGTTACGTTTCAATTATTAGAAAACAAATATTTAAAAGCAACTTATTGCGAAAACTGTATAAAATAATACACTTACAAAGCTAATAATTCTTCAATAAATTCTCTGGAGTTAGATAAACGAGGTACTTTATGTTGGCCACCTAATTTCCCCTTTTTCTTTAACCAACTATAAAATAAACCTTCATTAGCTACATGTACTTTAGGAGCTGTTAAAGTCATGTTTTGGTAACGTTTTGCTTCGTAATCAGAGTTTATAGCTTTTAAAGCATTGTCTAACATTTCTGTAAAAAAAGAAACGTTTTTCGGTGATTTTTCAAACTCTATAATCCATTCATGTCCACCTTTTTCTTTTCCATCCATAAAAATAGGACCCACTGTATAGTCCTTTATTGTAGCTTCTGTTTTTTCACAGGCTAATTTTAAAGCCTCTTCAGCATTTTCAATGATTAATTCTTCACCAAAAACATTAATATGATGTTTTGTACGACCCGTAATTTTTATTCTGTACGGATTTATACTTGTAAATTTTACAGTATCACCAATTAAATATCGCCATAAACCACCATTTGTAGTTATTACAATGGCATAATTTACGTCTTTTTTTACCTCAGAAAGTGGAATAGCAATAGAGTTTTCTTCATCATAGTTTTCCATAGGAATAAACTCGTAGAAAATTCCGTAATCTAACATTAATAACAATTCTTTGGAATGATTTCTGTCTTGTATGGCAAAAAATCCTTCAGAAGCATTGTAAATTTCGTAATATTTAAAAGTTGCTTTCGGAATTATTTTTTTATACTGCTCTCTATAAGGGTTAAAATTTACGCCTCCATGAAAATATACTTCCAAATTAGGCCAAACCTCTAAAATATTGTCTTTTCCTGTACGCTCTAAAATTCTGTTCAATAAAACCAACATCCAACTTGGTACACCAGCTAAACTGGTAATGTTTTCGTGAATGGTTTCATCAATAATGGCATCCATTTTAGTTTCCCATTCTCCCATTAAAGCAACTTCTTGACTGGGAGCAGAACTAAAATCTGCCCAAAAAGGCATGTTTTCAATAATAATTGCCGATAAATCTCCGAAATACGAATTATTGTCTCTATAAACATCAGAACTACCTCCTAAACGCAAGCCTTTTCCAGTAAATAATTGTGTTTTTGGATTGTTATTTATGTACCAACACAACATGTCTTTACCAGCTTTCATATGACAATATTCTAAAGCATCATCAGAAACAGGTATAAATTTACTTTTGGCATTGGTTGTTCCACTAGACTTTGCAAACCACTTGATATCAGAAGGCCAAAATATATTTTGTTCTCCCATTCTACATCGTTCAATAAGAGGTTCAAAAGTTTCGTATTTTTGAATTGGAACTTTCTCTGCAAAATCTCGATAATTTTTTATAGATGCAAAACCATTTTTCTTTCCAATTTCGGTGTTTTTTGAAGTATTAACAAGGTCTAATAATAACTCGTTTTGTACATCAATAGGATATTTTAAAAACAACTCTATTTGATGCTTTCGTTTTTTTAAAAACCAAGAAATTATAGAATTGATAATTTGAAAAGCCATAGAAATTCGTAAGTTTGTTTGGTTTGATTTTAATACGAATATACTGTTAAAATCGAAATTTAAAAATACTAAAATTTGTAAGATGATTTACCAAGGAGTTTTAAAAAAAATGATGACGGAAAATGGCGAGGAAATAAATTATTATTTAGACATGAAAACCGATTTTATTAACGTAAATCAGTTACTAAATAAAGAGATTTCTTTAAATTTTATTACCTACGAATGTTTGAACTGCCATTTAGAAAAGAAAATTTACAGACAAGGTTTTTGTAAATCTTGTTTTTTTGATATTCCTTCTGCTGGAGATTGGATTATGAAACCAGAATTGAGTAGAGCGCATTTAGATGAAGAAGATAGAGATTTAGAATATGAAAAATCTGTGCAATTAAAACCACATATTGTGTATTTGGCAAATTCAAGTAACGTAAAAGTTGGTGTTACCAGAAAAACCCAAGTTCCAACACGTTGGATTGATCAAGGTGCGCATGAAGCCATAGAAATTGTAGAGGTACCAAATAGGTATTTAGCAGGAATTACAGAAGTTGCTTTAAAAGAACATGTTGCTGATAAAACAAATTGGCGTAAAATGCTAAAAAATGATGTAGAAGATGAAGATTTGGTTGCTTGGAGAGAAAAATTAAAGCAGTACATTCCGCAAGAAGCGTTAGAATATTTTATTGAAAACAATTCTGAAACGAATTTAAATTTTCCAGTTTTAAAATATCCAGCAAAACCAAAAAGTTTAAATTTAGAAAAAACACCAACTTTTAAAGGAAAATTAGTGGGTATAAAAGGACAGTACTTAATTTTTGAAGACGAAACTGTTTTTAATATAAGAAGTAATGAGGGTCTCGTAGTTTCTTTAGAAATATAATAATTATCATGAAAAACAATCTTTTAAAAGTAGCCTTAGCACAAATATCTCCAGTTTGGTTGAATAAAGAAAAAACCATTAAAAAAATTGAGAAATCAATTATAGATGCTTCTAAAGAAAATTGCGAACTTATTGTTTTTGGTGAAGCTTTATTACCAGGTTATCCTTTTTGGATTGCTCTTACAAATGGTGCTGAGTGGAACTCTAAAATACAAAAAGAAATTCATGCACATTACGTAAGAAATTCTATTACTATAGAAAAAGGAGAGTTAGCTTCCATTTGTAAATTGGCAAAAGAAAATAAAATTGCCATTTATTTAGGCATTATGGAGCGTGCTCAAAATAGAGGAGGTCATAGTATTTACGCATCTTTGGTATACATAAATGAAACAGGAGAAATAAAATCTGTACATAGAAAATTACAACCAACATTTGATGAGCGTTTAACTTGGGCTCCTGGTGATGGAAATGGTTTGCAAGTTCATTCGCTTAAAGATTTTACACTTGGTGGTTTAAATTGTTGGGAAAACTGGATGCCTTTACCAAGAACAGCATTGTATGGTTTGGGCGAAAATTTACACATTGCTGTTTGGCCTGGGAGCGATTATAACACCAAAGATATAACGCGTTTTATTGCAAGAGAATCTCGTTCTTTTGTGATTTCTGTTTCTAGTTTAATGGCAAAGTCAGATTTTACAAAAGATACTCCACATTATGATAAAATTATAAAAGATGCTCCAGAAATTTTGGCAAATGGAGGTTCTTGTATTGCATCTCCTGACGGAGAATGGTTAATTGAGCCAGTTCTTAACAAAGAAGGTTTAATTATAGAAACCTTAAATTTTAATCAAGTTTTAGAAGAACGACAAAATTTTGATGTTGTTGGACATTATTCAAGACCAGATGTAACTAAATTACAAGTAAATAGAGAAAGACAAAGTACAGTTTCTTATAATGAGTAGTGTCTGCTTCTAATTATTCATTTGCAATAATTAATTTATCTAAAATAGCTTCTACACCAAAATTATTATTACTTTCAGTAGTGTATTTTGCAATGTCTTTAATGTCTTTATGTGCGTTTTTCATAGCAAAACTAAATTCAGCTTCTTGTAACATTTCAATGTCATTATGGTAATCTCCAAAAACCATGGTTTCTTCTTTGGTTACATTTAAAATTTTTTGAACAGCTCTTAAAGCATTTCCTTTATTGGCATTTTCATGAGAAATATCTAACCAATTTTGTCCAGATATTTTTAGTAAATAATCGTTTTTTAAATGTTTTATTTCTGGATAAATGAATTCTTCTGAAGAAGTAAAATGAAATACAGCAATTTTTAGAATTGTAGTTGATTCTGCTATTTCTATTAAATTATCTACCACTTGAAAACTATGATAATATTCTTGAAATAAATCTATAAACCTAGCGTCTTTACTTTCTATAAAAGCTGCGTCTTGCGAACACAAAACTATATTTGCACCATGTATTTTTCGTAAAGTAGGTATGATGTTTATTATTTTTTGAGCATCTAAAGAGTTTAAAAGCAAAATATCATTTCTTTTTTTTGCAATTGCCCCATTTTCTGCAATAACATGAATATCATTTTTAATAAGTGCTAACTTATCTACAATACTGTTGTATTGCCTGCCACTTGCAGCACAAAAATATATGTTTTTTTCTTTTAGTTTTTTAAAGATTTCGAAAAAATGATTGCTAACTTCACCATTAGAGTTTAAAAGAGTTCCGTCCATATCTGAAACTACTAATTTTACTTTTTCTAAATTCATATAGGAGTTTCTTCTCTGAAAAATAGGTTACGAATTATGCTTTTTTTGTGGAGTTACGTTCTACCAAATCGGTTTTTATAATAACTGTTTTTGGAGCTTCTTTTTTGTCAGATTTATCTTCAATTCTATCTATTAATAATTTTGCAGCAGTTTCACCCATTTTTTCTCCATGTTGGCTAACTGTTGTTAGTTTAGGGCTTGAGTGTCTTGCTAAAATTCCGTTAGAAAAACAAACTACAGCAAAGTTTTCAGGTATTTTGTGTCCTCTCTTTTGAGCTACTTTCATAGCTGCAATTGCTGATGATTCGTCTGTAGTAATAACTGCATCAATTTCGTTTGCATCAAAAATTGGACTTAAAATATTCTCATAGTTTTTATAATCTTCATCAACAATATTTATTATTAAATTATTGTTTACTGGTAAACCTGCCTTTTCTAATCCCTTTAAATATCCTTGATGTCTTTTTTTACCAACTTTTAAGTTGCTAATAGTTGAAACAAAAGCAATATTTTTACTACCAGATTTTGCTAAATATTTTACAGTTTTAGAGGCTCCTTTAAAATCGTCTGTAACAACTTTATCACAATTTACAGCTTCTGCAACTCTGTCAAACATTACAATTGGAGTTCCGTTATCAATTAAGTCTTCAAAATGTTTAAAGTCGTTTTTAAGTACGGTTTCCTCTGCAAGTGATAAAATAAAACCATCTATACTTCCATTCGAAAGCATTTCAATAGTTTCTACTTCTTTCTTAAAAGACTCGTTAGAAATACAAGAAATAATTTTATAACCTTTTTCGTTGGCTACTTTTTCCATGCCATTAAAAACTTGGGCAAAAAAGTAATTTAACATATTCGGAATTAAAATTCCAATAGTTTTTGTTTGCCTATTTTTTAAGCTTAATGCGTTGAAGTTAGGTTTGTAATTATTGTCTTTAGCGTATTTTTGAATTTTTTCTTTTGTACTTACACTAATTTCATAACTATCATTTAAGGCTTTAGAAACTGTTGAAATCGAAACATCAAACTCTTTGGCTATGTCTTTTATAGTAAGTCTTTTCATATATGATAAAATATAGGCAACTAAAATACAAAAAACTCAGCATAAATAGATAATACTATTGTTATTTTAAAATTTCTTTATTTTGATTTTTTTTTCGGAGTTCAAAAATTAAGAAAGAAAAAACAATTAAATATTCTATAAAAACAAGCCATAAATTTTCTTTCCAAGGAGTATTTGCATAGGCTTGATAAGTTAAAATAATAACTAATGACCAAACTACAGGAAATTTATATTTTGTAAAAACGGATAAAATAAGTGGTGTCGCCAAGTACCAAGGATGTACTGTTGTTGCTGTAAAGTAATAAAAGCATAGGCAAAACAACATGGCAGTAATTAATTGAATTAAGGTTTTATTGTTTCTTGAAAAAGCAACAATAATCAAAAATAGAATTGTTACTATAGGTGTAATTTTACCAATAATAGCAATTTCATTATAGCCTCTAAATAAATAGCCTATTTCTCTAAAAACATAATAGAAACTAGCGTTAAACTCAAAGTTACGAAACCATAAACCTACAGAATTTGAGTAGTTTGCTATTAATTCTGATGAATAAAAGGGTAAAAACAACAGCATTGTAATTGCAATAATAATTGTATAAAAACTTATTAAATTTAAAAAACCTTTATAATTCAATTTTTGTTTAGCGAATGAAGTTGTTCCAACTGTAGCTTCATTATTATTTTTTTTCACAAACCATTGAAAAAAGAGTGGTAAAAACAATAAAGGAATAAGTTTTACTGAAATTGAACAAGCTATTAAAATTGCAGCCCAAATCCATTTTTGTTGGTGTAACTTATAAAAACCCCAAACTAAAAAAAATAACATTACAGATTCAAAATGTAAATTACCTGTCATTTCAATAATAATGAAAGGATTTAAAATGTACCAAAAAATGTTTTTAACTGGTAATTTTAAACGTTCTAATAATTTTTTTCCGAAATATAAAATTCCAATATCTGCTAAAATGATGATTAATTTTAAAACAATTACAGCACCAAAAATACTTTTGCTAGAAAAAATGGCTGCAATTAAAAAACATAATTGATTTACTGGAGGGTAATTTGTGTAATGACTACCGTTTAAAGTTCCCATACCAGTATACAAAGTATTTGAATCTGAAACTGGTGCTAGGTTTTGATGGATAAATGTTTCTGGTAATGATAAATACGGATTAAATCCGTTTAATATCATGCGCCCATCCCAAATGAATCTATAAAAATCTTGCGATAAATTTGGTATTGCAAACAGAAAAATTAATCTAAAAAGAATAGCAATACCTGCATAAGTAGTAAAGGAAATGTTGTTGTTTTTTAATAAAAAATAAAAACAAGCAAATAAAGAAAACCAAAGAGTTATGAGTGAAAAAAATGAAGTTCTTTCTAAAAAATAGGCAAAAATAAAATAGAAAATTATGCTAAAACTAATTAGAAAAATTGCTTTATTTTTTTCTGAAAAAGGCATTATGCTTTTGAAAATATAGATTTGAAAAACACATAACTAAAACCAATAAAAAGCATTAAATGAAATGGAAAGAGACCAAAATCACCACCTTGATTTCCTACAATAAATGCACTGTACATACCAAAGGCAAAATATATAGCCAAAGCACCTTCAATAACCACATGTATTGATGGTTTTTTCTTGATATACTTATTTGTTTTCCAAGCGTCTTTAATATTTTTTATGTTAAACTTTGGGGTTCTAACAAATTCACTTTTTTTACCAAAATGCCCCTCTAAAACAGCAATAGTATTATGTAAAGAAAAGCCCATTGCAATTGAAAAAAACGTGAAAAAAGCACCAATATATTTAATGAAGTTTAAAAAACCACCACCATAAATGTTTTTATACATATACCAATAGCAAACAAAAAAGATTAATGAACTTATTACAAAGAAGCTCATTACATAAAAGTATACTTTTAAATGTTCGTATTCATTTTTAATATATAACATTGGTATACTTAACACTGCAACTAAAAAAATACAGGTAAACATTGAGCTGTTTAGCAAATGTAATAAACTGTGAATTTTTGTTTTTAATGATATGTTTTTGCTAGTAATTACTCTTCGCATCATTTTTTGAAAATTTTCTGCACCACCTTTATTCCATCGAAATTGTTGAGATCTAGCTGCGCTAATTACCACTGGTAATTCTGCAGGTGTTTCAACTCTTTCTAAATATTTAAATTCCCATTTTTTTAGTTGAGCTCTATAGCTCAAATCCAAATCTTCAGTTAAGGTGTCTCCTTCCCAGTTTCCAGCATCATAAATACATTCTTTTCGCCAAATTCCAGCAGTTCCATTAAAATTTATAAAATGGCCCTTACTGTTTCTACCCACTTGTTCTAACGTAAAGTGAGCATCTAAAGCAAATGCTTGTATTTTTGTTAATGTAGAGTAGTTTCTGTTAATATGACCCCATCTTGTTTGAACAACACCAATTTTTTCGTTTTTAAAATACGGTACAGTTTCTAACAACCAGTTTGTTTGTGGTAAAAAATCTGCATCAAAAATGGCAATAAATTCACCTTTTGCAATCTTTAAACCCTCTTTTAAAGCACCTGCTTTAAAACCTTGTCTGTTACTTCTTCTAATATGTTGTATGTCAATTCCTTTTTCTTGTATTTTTTTGATGTGTTTTGCAGTAGTTTCAACAGATTCGTCTGTAGAATCATCTAAAACCTGAATTTCTAACTTATCTATTGGATATTCTAATTTTGCAATATTTTTTAACAAGCGTTTCATTACATACAATTCATTATAAACTGGCAATTGTATGGTTACATAGGGTATTTCTTCTTTATTATTAAAGTCGAATTTTTCTGAAGTATCTACTTTTTTTCTTGCTTTTAAATAGTTAAAAAGTAAGTTTAATTGAGCCAAAGCATATAAAAATATAAGCAATAGCGAAATAGAATAAATTATTATGATGATGTATTCTAAAATCATTTTATTTAAAACTGTATTTAAAAATCCAACCTAAAATTTTAATACCTGCCATAACACTTCCTTTTACAGTTCCAGAAACTTTGGATACTCCAATTCTGTTTCTGTATTTTACAGGAATTTCTATGTAAGATAATTTTTGTTTCAATGCTTTCAATTGCATTTCTACTGTCCAGCCATAGGTTTTATCTTCCATTTTTAATGCTAATAACTTATTATATTTTATGGCTCTAAATGGTCCTAAATCTGAAAATTTAGCATTAAAAAAAACTTTCATTAAAAAAGTTGCCAGCCAATTACCAAAAATTTGCTGTGGTGTCATGGCGCCATTTTCTCGCAATTCTTTTACGCGAGCACCAACAACAAAATCGATATTATTTTGAATAATAGGAGCTACTAATTCTGTTAATTGTTCTGGATAATCAGAATAATCACCATCTAAAAATACAACAATATCTGGTTGTATTTCTTGATTATGTATGTGTTCCATTCCTTTTAAACATGCGTAACCATATCCTTTTTTGTTTTCAGTTAAAACTGTAGCACCTGCATTCGTAGCGTTTTCTATTGTTTTATCTGTAGAGTTATTGCTAACAACAATAACTTCTTGAACATTTTTAGGTATATCATTTATTACGTTTGCAATGGAATCTTGTTCATTGTAAGCAGGAATAATTACTTTAATTAGTGGGTTTGTCATCTTAGGTCATTTAGATTGTTTTCTTCTTTAAATGAAGAAAAATCTGTCCATTCTTTTATTTTTACTCCTTTTTTATATTTACTAGCTTTCACTAATTTTTTATTACTATACATTAAGCAATATCCATTTTTTTGATTATTTTTTAGTTGACATTTATGGTTTATAATACCTTTTTTGTCATAAAATAACCACCAATTCAATTTTACACCATTTTTAAAATGACCTTCCTTTTCTACTATCGAATTTGGGCGGTAAAAATACCAATATTTTATTTCTAAATTGTTTTTGTAGTGACCTTCTTTTTGCAAACTACCATTTTCGTAATAAAATTTCCAATAATCTACCTTGTTTTCATTTAAAACCCAACCTTCTTGCTTTATTTGCCCATTTTTATAAAACTCTTTTTCATATTTTTTTTGTGAAAAAACATTTGTTGAGCAAAAAAATAAAATAATAACAATGATTGCTTTAGAATAAAATAGGTGTAATATTTTTCTCTTACGTTTAATGTTGTTAAAGTTTTTATTTTTCATTTACCAAGTCCATCAAATCAACATCATTTCCAAGTAAAATTTCTGTTGGATTGATTCTACCATCTTCAGGACCATTTTCTAATTTTAAAACACCTCTTGGACAAACTGCAGAACAAACTCCGCAACCAACACAGCTAGAACGTATGATATTTTCTCCTTTTTGGGCATAAGCTCTTACATCTATTCCCATTTCACAATAAGTAGAACAATTTCCACAAGAAATACATTGACCTCCATTTGTGGTAATTCTAAATCTTGATTTAAAACGTTGTACCAAACCTAAATATGCAGCTAAAGGACATCCAAATCTACACCAAACTCTATTTCCGAAAATAGGGTAAAAACCTGTACCAATAACACCAGCAAACCAAGCACCAATTAAAAAACTGTAGGTATCTTTTATCCATTGAGAATTAATGCCTAAAAAAGATTGAGCTCCAGAAAAATAACAATAGAGTGTTATTATGGTCATAACTAATGAAAAGACTAATACAGCATGAATTAACCATCGCTCTAATTTCCAGGCGTTTAAACTTTTATCAGAATGTTGTCTGTAAGGATCACCAAGTGTTTCAGCCAATCCTCCACAACCACAAACCCAAGAACAATACCATCTTTTCCCGAAAAAATATACCATTACTGGCACTATAATTAAGGTTAAAACGATACCCCAAACCAAAATAAAAATTCCTATTCCTCCACTTTCTGTTAATGATTTTAAGTTCCATTCAAAGAAAAAATCATAATCTAAAGGAAACGCATTTTTAAAATCATACCCTGGCATGTTTAGGCTACTCATGATTTCCGGAATTAAAAACGCAAAAACAATCTGAAAAAACAACACTGAAGTTGTTCTAATAATTTGATACTTGTTATGCCTGTATTTTATATACATTCTTACAGCCATGGTTAACATTACAACGCAGTATAAAAATCCATATACAAACCATTGAGAGGCAGCACCTCCATTTAGAGCATTACTTATAGGATCTAAAATAAATGTCCAGTTTACAATATAATCTGGATAAAAATAAAGCACTAGATAAAACACAACCAAATAAATTAAAACCAACCAAGCAATAAAACCTCTGTTTGTAGCTGAGTTGTGATAAATATGATCATTTTTAATACCTGGTTTTCCTAGTAAAATTAAATTTGGAAGCATAAAAAGTAAAGCGCCAATAATTGCCAATCCAAAAGTTAAAAACCACAATAAGCCTACATTTTCTTTTACAAAACCGCTACCAGCTTTTTTTGCCAAAGTGTAGCTTAAAGTATGAGGTTTGCCGTTAATAATATATTGATACTGAGCCCCTTTTTTGTCCCATTTTTTTTCCTTATTGTATTTGTCAATTAAATTGTAATAAGGTTTATTTGCTTCTTCAAAGGCATTTCTTACAAGTGTAGAAAATTCAAAAATGTTTATTTTTTTTGAAGTTACAACTGCTTCTGTAAGTTCTTCTTTGATGTATTCGTTTTTATACTTTTTTTCTTTAATAAACTCATCTAATTCAGCAGAAGTTAAATTAAAAGAACCTGTAAAAATACTTCCTGTAAAAATGGCTAATCCTATTAAAAAGATTACTAAACCTGTATATTTTATTGCTTTCATCTTTTATGCTTTGCTAAAAATTCGTTTCCAACTTTTCTTTTTCAGTTGAATGTTTGTATTATTTTCTTTATTGAATTTTGTTACAATTTCTTTTTCATGAAGTTTGTAAAATTCTGGGTCAAAATTGGCATCAAGTAAATGCTCTAAAACATGTTCTATTGATTTTTTTTGAGTAAGCCAGTTGTCAAAAATTTCATGACGCATTCTAATTCCAAAAGTGTTTATTCCTAAAAATAATTTTGAATTTTTATCAAAAGAAATGGTTATACATTTATTTTCTTTTGGATGTTTCCATTGAAAATAGGCTTCGTTTTCTTTCTTGTTTCTTTCACTAAAAACCCAACCATACGTTTGATACTCGATGTCTAAAAATTTTGCAGAATTAAACCAATGTCCAGGTTTGTATGCTGTTTTGTTACCACAAATTGTTTGTGCTAAAGTTTCGCCCATCATTCTACCTGTATACCAAACAGCTTCAATGTTTCTTCTTCGTCCTATAGCTTCATGTTGTTCAGCACAATCTCCAATTGCGTATATGTTTTTAATATTTGTTTCTAAAAAGCGGTTTACTTTTACGCCTTTATCTGTTTCAATTCCAGAGGTTTTTAGAAAATCGATATTTGGAGTAACTCCTGCTGTTAAACCAACAACATTGCATGGAATTTCTTCACCAGTTTCTTCAATAATTATAGATTTTACTTGTCCGTTTTCATCAGCTTTAATTTCTTTTAAATTTGTACTTAAACGTAAATCTATATGATGTTCTTTGATATGTTTATTAATCATTTCAGATTCTTGTGCCGGTAAAACACCATTCCAAAAACTATCTTCTCTTACTAAAAATGTAACCGGAATTTTTCGGCTTCTTAACATTTCTGCAAGTTCAATACCAATTAAACCACCACCAACAATAACAGCTCTCTTGCAAGTTTCATTATCTGGCGCATATTTTTCTAAATTGTCTAAATCTTGTTTGTGATACATTCCCATAACACCAGATAAATCTTGACCAGGCCAACCAAATTTATTTGGTTTAGAGCCAGTGGCAATAATTAGTTTGTCGTAAGAAAGTGTTTCACCATTTGTAAATTCAAGTTGATTTTTTTCTGTATTCACAGCAGCCACAAAACCTTCTTTAAGATGAATGTTATTTTTCTCCCAAAACCAGTTTTCATAAGGTTGTGTATGTTCAAATTTCATATGTCCCATGTAAATATACATGAGTGCGGTTCTGGAAAAAAAATACTTGGTTTCTGCTGAAACAATTGTAATTTTTTTATCAGAATTTTTTCTAATATGTCTTGCAGCAGTTACACCAGAAATTCCATTACCTATAATAACGATATGTTCCATAGTTGATTGATTATTACTTTTTATGTCGCAGTTAAAGTTAAGAACTTAATATTAAAATACAGTTTAGAATTGTTTTAAATAAAGTTTTTGGTTTGTAAGTATTTCATAAAAGCATAGACTTAATGTTTGAGTTTTTTTAAATATCCAACAAAATAAAATCAACCAAAATGAGTAAATTAATTTCAAGAGTTTTTATTACAGCTGTTTTAATAGTTAGTTTTCAGTCTTTTGCACAAGAAGATGATGATAATAAAAGCAACATTCAAACCTACACACCTTCAAAATTATTAGACAAAAATCAATGGGATATTAAGTTTTTTAATAACTTATATACAGAAACAAAAGACTTGTTTGGACCTGATGGCACAAAGAGAACAAAGCCAAGAGAAAATTACCTAACATCTACAGTAGAAGTTTTTACTGGAATTTCTGATAACAATAGAGTAAACTTAGGTGTAATTGTAGAGTTTCGTTCTAATAATATTGGTGGTAGAAATGCTTTGTCTGTATTTAGTTTTGATGAAAGAGCAGCAATAACAACAATTGCTCCATCATTAAAATGGCAACCTTTTGAGAACATTGGTAATTTTTCTGTACAATCTTCCATTCATATTCCATTAGTAAAAAACGAAACAAAAAATGATGTTTTTTTAGATGAAGCAGCTTGGAATATTCAAAATAGATTTTTTTATGACCACACTTTTTCTAGCGGAAAATGGCAATTATTTACAGAACTTAATACGCAATACTTTTTTGGTAAAGAAGATGTAAGTACTACAGATAACCTAGGAAGAAGAACAACTATTGAAGGTAGTTTTGCCTCAAATACATTTATTTTAAACCCTGGTTTATTTTTGAGTTATTTTCCATCAGATAAATCTACAGTTTTAGGTTTTGTACAACATACAAATAGGTTTGGAGATTTTACACAAGATTTTACAACAGTAGGTTTTGGAGGTAAATACCAATTAACAGACGTATTAAACTTAGAAGCTTTGTACAGTAAATTCGTAAGAGGTAATGCAACTGGTTTAGGAGAAAGTTTTAACATTGGTTTAAGAGCGTTGTTTTAACAAAAAGAAGTATTTTTAGGGAGATTTATGAAAACAAAAAACTTCCTTTTACTACTGTTAATTATTTTAAATTTTTCTTGTAAAAGTCAAACTAAAAAAATTAATGGAGTCAGTTTTGTAGCATCAAGAGATTCTATAAACAGCAAACATATAACACCAGTTTTAAAGGCACAAAGCAATTATGTTGCGTTGATGCCTTTTGGTTTTATTAGAAACCTTTCAACACCAAAAATAATTCATAATACGAACAGACAATGGTTTGGAGAAACTAAAAATGGGTTATTACAATACGCAGAAAGATTTCAAAAAGAAGGTGTAAAAATTATGGTAAAGCCACATATTTGGGTTTATCGCGGCGAATTTACAGGAAATATAAAAATGACTTCTGAAGAAAGCTGGCAAGTTTTAGAAAATTCTTACTTAAGTTTTATATTAACTTATGCAAACGCTGCTGAAAAATTAAAAGCAGATATTTTTTGTATTGGTACAGAATTAGAACAATTTGTAATAAACAGACCCGATTATTGGCAAAAAGTAATTAAAGAAATTAGAAAAGTTTACAAAGGAAAATTAACCTACGCTGCAAATTGGGACGAGTTTAAAAGAGTGCCTTTTTGGAGTGAATTAGATTTTATAGGTGTAGATGCTTATTTTCCTCTAACAGATAAAAAATCGCCATCAGTAGCAGATTTTGAATTGGGTTGGACGCCACATAAAAACGAAATAATAAAAGTTCAAAAACAATTTAATAAACCTGTTTTATTTACCGAATTTGGTTACAGAAGTGTCGATTTTTCAGGAAAAGAACCATGGAACTCCAATAGAGTAGAAGATAGTGTAAATTTACAAGCACAAGTAAACGGATTGCAAGCAATACACAATCAATTTTGGAAAGAAAATTGGTTTGCTGGTGGTTTTGTATGGAAATGGTTTCATAGTCATGAAAGAGTTGGAGGAGAAAAAAACAACAGATTTACACCGCAAAATAAACCTGCAGAAGAACTTTTAAGAACTTTGTATTCTCAATAAAACATGATAAATATCCTGTTTTATGCTAATAGATTGCTTTAAATTTGAGTAGTTTAAATAAACAATACTTATGAAAAAAATAGTTGTACCCGTAGATTTTTCAAATCACTCAGAAAATGCACTTAAAACAGCTGCACAATTAGCAAAAAAAATAAATGCATCTATCATTGCATTGCATATGTTAGATTTACAAGAAGTTAACTTAGCAGAAAGCCCAAGTTATCAACAAGAAAAAGCAGTATTTTTTTTAAAGATAGCCGAAAAAAGATTCAAAACTTTTTTAGAAAAAGAGTATCTGAAAGACGTAAAAGTTGTGCCAATTATAAAGCACTACAAAGTTTTTAGTGAAGTAAATGTAGTAGCCAAAGAAGTTGGTGCCGAATTAATTATAATGGGTTCACACGGAGTTAGCGGATTAAAAGAGTTTTTTATAGGATCCAATACAGAAAAAGTAGTTAGATACTCAGAAATTCCTGTTTTGGTTATTAAAAATGAATTACATGATGTAAATTTTAAAGATATTGTTTTTGCTACAGATTTTTCAGAAGAATCTATTCCTGCATTTAAAGAAATGCTAAAAACTTTGGATTTATTTGAAGCAAAAAAACATATTTTGTATGTAAATTTACCAAACGAAAACTTTAAAACAACTGCAGAAATGGATGCTTTAGCGCATCAATTTTTAATGAAAGCCGAAGGAAATATAGATAGGTTAATAAATGTACATTTTGTTTGTGAAAGATCTATAGAACAAGGTATTTTAAATTTTTCAAATGCAATAGGTGCAGATTTAATTTCAACAGCAACTCATGGCAGAAAAGGTTTGTCACATATCTTTTCTGGAAGCATTTCTGAAGATTTAAGCAACCATTCAGCATTACCAATTATTACTTTTAAAATTTAAATTATTAATGAATAGTAAGCGTTTTTTATTTTTTATACTTTTTGTCTCAGTATTTTTTTCTTGTTCTGATGATGGAGGTGATGTTGTAGTACCAAGAAATTTACAACAATATATTGATGAAAATTCAAACCGTGAAATAGATAATTTAATTGCTTGTGCTACAAATGCTGAAGCAAATACAAGTTTAAATTATATTTTTTACTACCCTGTAGAAGGAGCAACAGATATACGTTACTATGAAATGGAAGATGCAAATGCAGACCAAACTAATTTTTCAAACTACAGAAGAAGTTCTTTAACCCAAGAAGCTGTTTTTGGAGGTAAGCTAGAAAGATTTTCTCGTCCAAGTTCATTAGAAACTTGGTGTTTGGTAACGTATTTAACAGAAGGTAAATTACATATTTCAGACCCAATAAAACTAAAAAACACCTCCAAACCAACAGAATATTCAGCCTCAACAAACATAACATATCCAACAACTTTATCACCAAAATTTACTTGGGAAGATGGTACTATTAAAGAAAATGTAATTTATTTTCAAGTAATTTCTGATGAAGAAAATTCTTTTATTTCAGGCACATATACTACAGAAAAAACATTTCAGTTTTACGACACAAGTAATGTTGTTTTAAATATTAACACTTCAACTCCAGAAGATTTGGTAGAAGATGAAATTTATAATTTCACTTTAATGGGAGTTAGTGAAGATAATTGGGTAAATCTTATTATTGAAAAACAATTTATTCCAAGAAATTTAGAAGAATACATAGCAGTAAATTCAGACAAAACATTAGACACTGCACTCGCTTTTGCTGGAAATGCAAACGGAAATAAAGAAACCACCTATATTTACTATTATCCTATAATAAATTCTTTCGATTTTAGATATTATGAAACTGAAAATACAACTGTAGATGAAACAGATTTTTCAAATTACAGAAGAAAAAACCTAACAAACGTTGCTGTTTTTGGTGATCAATTCAGGCGTTTTTCCAACAACAGATCTAAAGAAGTTTGGTGTGTGGTAACTTATATTACTGATGGTAAATTACACATTTCAAAACCAATAAGAACAAAAAATCAAACCAGAACAACAGAGTGGAAAAGTACAGTAGAAATTACTTACTCAGAAACTTTAAAACCAACTTTTACTTGGCAAGATGGTACTTTTCCAGAAAACGAAAAATACTTACAAATACTAACAAAAAGTGATAATACTTTTCTTTCAGGTACATTTACTACAGAAAAAACTTTTACGTATTATGATGATTCTAATGTAATTGATAATTTGAATAGAACTACTCCTCCAGCATTGGTTTTAGACGATGAAAATACATTTAATTTATTAGGAATAAGTTCCGATAATTGGGTGAATTTAGTAATTCAAAAAACGTTTATTGTTGAATAATGATGCGTAAGAATTTCTTTTTTCTTACTCTTTTTTTGCTTTTTGCAGGCTTTTTACATTCACAAGAAAATCAAGTAATTCAGGTAAAAATAAAAGGTGCAGAAAAATTAAAAAGTTCTTTTGTAAACAAAATACTTACAACTAAAAAACATCAAAAATTAGATTCTATAAAGTTAGAGAATGATTTAATATTTTTAAAAAGATTACCTGCTATTAGTAATGCTTTTTACGAGGTGCATTTTGTCGAGAAAAATAACTATGAAGTACTATTTTTTTTAGAAGAAAATTTCACTATTATTCCAGAAGTTAATTTTTGGACCACAACAAACAAGCAGTTTGCTTTTAAAATTGGTTTGTATGACTATAATTTATTTGGTAGAAATATTACTTTCGGAGGTTTTTATCAAAATAATGGATTCAATTCATACGGTGTAAACTTTAGAGCACCAAATTTATTTGCTAAAAAATGGGGTTTGGCTGTGAACCATCAAAACTGGAAAAGTGAAGAACCTTTGTTTTTCAACAATACATCAGCCAATTATTTATACAATAACATTTCTTTTGAAGTCTTAGCATTACATCAATTCAACCTAAAAAATAGTATAGATTTTGGTGTAAATATTTTTTCTGAAGATTATACCTATTTATCTGGAGCTACAGATAGTTCAGTGCCTCAAAAATTAAATTTAAATAAAGCTCTTTTTAAACTTGTTTATACCTATGATACTTTGAATTATTTTTATCAATACGTAAATGGTTTTAAAAGCATTTTATATGCACAATATGTACTAACAGAAAACGATTTTCAAAATGAATTTTTAATTGCTTGGAATGATTTTTTATATTTTAAAAGAGTTGGAAACAAAGGAAATTGGGCAAACAGGTTACGTTTTGGATTATCAACAAACGAAAATTCTCCATTTGCACCATTTGCATTAGACAATAACGTAAATATTAGAGGAGTTGGTTTTTTAGTTGATAGAGGAACAGGAGTTGCAACTTTAAACTCTGAATTTAGATATACAATTTATGATAAAAATTGGTTGGCAATACAAACAAATATTTTTACTGATATAGGTTCTTGGAGAGATCCAGGAGGAGAGTTAAACGATTTTTTAAAAAACGAAAAATTAAGAATTTATAGTGGTTTCGGACTTCGTTTTATCAGTAAAAAAGTATACAATGCAACGTTTAGAATCGATTACGGTTTTAAGGTTTATGATGGTAAAAGCAATTCAAAAGGAGGGTTGGTTTTTGGAATCGGACAATATTTTTAAAAAAATAAATTATGAAAAGAACCTTTGCAATAGGAGATATACATGGAGGCTTAAAAGCCTTACTTCAGGTTTTAAATAAAATGGAAATAACAGAAAAAGACACCTTAATTTTTATGGGTGATTATGTAGATGGTTGGAGCGAATCTGCTCAAGTAGTTCAGTTTTTAATTAATTTATCAGAAAAAATTAACTGTATTTTTATCAAAGGAAACCATGATGTTTGGTGTGAAAATTGGTTGAAAAAAGAGGAGGTAAATCCTACTTGGTATATGTATGGAGGAAAAGAAACTATTGATAGTTACGAAGGTTTTTCTATTGAAGAAAAAAAGCAACATTTAACCTTTTTCGAAAATATGCCTTTGTATTATTTAGATGATGAAAATCGTTTGTTTTTACATGCTGGTTTTACATCAATGCATGGTGTTGAAAAAGAAATTTTTAAAGAAAATTTTTATTTTGACAGAACTTTATGGGAAATGGCTCTGATTGCAAATCAAAAAATAGATGAAAATTCGGCATTTTATCCTAAAAGAGTTAAACATTATAATGAAATTTTTATAGGGCATACACCTACTTTAAATTTTAATATAGAAAAACCTATGAATGCTCTAAATATTTGGAATATTGATACTGGTGCAGCATTTACAGGAAAAATTTGTGCGATGAACGTAGTAACAAAAGAGTATGTTCAAAGTAATTACCAAGCTTATATCCAAATGAAAAAGGGAGGAATAAATAGACTTTTCAGAAGATTATCTTATCAACTTTGTGGAGAAACCCCTAATATATCAATATAAATTACTTTAAATTTTTTTTTACTTTTCTGCGTTTCGCAAGAAAAACAGGTTTACTTTTTACTTAAAGGATACAATTCTTGCTTTAAAAAACCTTTAGGGAAGTTTTCATCACCATCAAAACCCAATTCAATATCTTTTCCTGAATGTGGTATGTAATTTGTTTTAAAAATATAGTCCCAAATACTTAGTGTAAGACCGAAATTTACACCGTATTTTCTTTCTTCTGGTAATTCTTTTGAGTGATGCCAAATGTGCATTTTTGGATTGTTTAAAATGTATTTTAGCCAACCATAATCCCAATTGATGTTTGCGTGATTCAAATGTCCAATGGTAATATTAAAAAAATGTACAAAAGCTACATCTTGTGCAGAAAAACCTCCAATAATAGCTAATGGAATATAACGTAAAGAATTATAAACTACAGGTTCCATCCAATGATAACGCAAGTGTGCGGCAAAGCCCATTTCTTTTACTGAATGATGTATTTTATGAAAATTCCATAAAAATTCAGATCTATGTAATAATCTGTGTGTCCACCATTGCACAAAATCTACTACAATAAAAAAGATAAAAATTCGTGCAAAAAATGGTAGTTTATTAATATCTAATAACTGAAAATTAGAGAGCTGTAAACCTATAATTCCTAAAATATCATTAAAAATTTCAGCTGCAGAATTTGATAAAGCAATCAACACAATTAAGTTTAATAAAAAGAAATTAAAAAACATGTAAAAAGTGTCTAACCAAAAATCTTTTCTGAATAATGATTGGTTTTTTCGCCAAGGAAAAATAGCTTCTAACCCCCAAACTACTAAAGAAATAATAATTAAACCATAAAAATAATTCTCCCAATTCAGTTCCATTAAAACAGAATTTTTAAGATAATTCCAGTAACTGGAATAGGAGTCTTTTATGATTTCTATGTACTTGTTCATTTACAATATCTTAATTACTTCTTTAAAAAGTGTAATCATTTTTGGCTCAGCTTCACCAGCAATGGCAATAATTTCTGCAATATCTACAGGTTGTAAGTTTTTAGGATCGCATTCATCTGTTAATACAGAAATAGCAGCACAAGGTAAATTTAGTTGTTTGGCAACAATAACTTCTGGCACTGTGCTCATTCCAACTGCATCTGCTTCTAAAATTTGCAACATTCTATATTCTGCTCTTGTTTCTAATTGCGGACCAATAACGCTGGCATATACACCTTTGTGTAACTGAATTTTTTGTTCTGTAGCAATTAAGTTTAGTTGTACATTAATCTCTTTCGAATAAGGTTCTAACATATCTGCAAAAATATTTCCAAAATCTTTGGCTCCTTTAAATGCCAAAGGTGAGCTTCCTTGAAGGTTTATGTGGTCTTCAATCAGCATTAAATCACCTTTTTTATAATTTAAATTTATAGCGCCAGCTGCATTAGAAATAAGTAAGTTTTTAATACCTAAACCATGCATTGTTCTAATGCCGTAAGTAACTTCCCATGGATTGTAACCTTCGTATAAATGAAAACGACCAGACATTACAATTACTTTTTTACCAGATAAGTTTCCATAAATTAATTTTCCGGAATGAAACTCTACAGTAGCTTGTGGAAAATGAGGAATATCTGCATATGTAATTTCAGATATAATAGATATTTCATCTACTAATTTGCCTAAACCTGTACCTAAAACGATTCCTATTTCTGGGTTTATAACTCCGTTAGATTTTAAAAAACCAATTGTTTCTTTTAATTGTTGTAGTTTCATGTATACTGAATTTATTTATTATGATTATTCAGTATTAAAATCAATTACTGAATTACCAATTTTTGAGTTTTAGACGCATTTTCAACAGAAAATTTAATCATATAAATTCCTGGTTGTAAGAAAGAAACGTCAATTACTTTTAATGCGTTTTTCTTTCGATAAAAAACTTGTTTTCCTAAAACATTAAAAATACGAATTTCTGCAGAATTTGCATTCATATTTTGAATTCGAATTTCGGTTTTTGCTGGATTTGGATATACTTTTATTTTCTGGATGTCAAAACTATTCACAGATAAAACACTGCAGTTTGATGAAGTAAAATTATTAAATGTTCCTAAATCCCAAAAATGATTGAATTGTAAACAGTAAAAGAAAACTTTATCAAATTTTGTGATGTCTTTTCCAGTTGGAATTGCAACAGTATAAGTTTGTGCTCCACTTGGTTGTGTTAAGCCAATTTCAAAATGATTCAAATCGGCAATTAAAGTTTGTGCTAAAACAGCATCCGATTTTCCATTAGAATCAACTAAAAAAGCACGAACATCTGGTCCAGAAGCTGTACTGAAATTACTAGCTAATTTTAATGTAACAGTATTGTTTGTGTTTAATGTGATAGAAACGTCGCCAGTAACATTGTAAGAACTATCATCTGGATTGTTACCAAAGCCATTCAAATTTTCTGAACACTGTCCATTTGTTTGAAAAAAAAGGAATACAAAAAATAGTGAAAGTAGTGTTGTTTTCATACAAAATTATTTAGAGTTGATAAACGTATTCATGATTTCTGGGATGTTTTCAATATCCTCATATACATCTATGTCGTTTTTAAACTCTAATAATTTCACTTTTTTGTTTTTTAAATCTGTTAAAGTGTCTTTTCTAACAGTTTCTGTTCCCCAATCTTTATTTTTAAAGACATTTTCTTCCAAAGAATTCATGCCTAATAAATAATAACCTCCATCTTCTGCAGGTCCAATAACCACATCATTAGTATCTAATTCATGAAACGCTTTTTCTATATTTTTAGACGATAAATCGTATAAATCACTCCCAATAATTAATACTTTTTTGTAGCCAGCATCAAATCCGTTTTTGAAAGCATTTTTCATTCGAATGCCCAAATCTTCGCCAAATTGTTGGTGTTTTTGAAAAATTTCAGGGTTCCAAATATCATTTTCTCGAATTTTTACGGAATAATAAACAGCTTTATCTGCAGTTTTTACTTCCGAAGAAATATTTCTGGTTCTTTCTAATAAAAACTTATAAATCTCTAAAGCAGTTTCGTCACCAACTTTTTTTGCTAAACGAGTTTTTGCTTTTCCTAATTCAGGATTTCTAGTAAATATTAGCAGTAGGTTTTTATTCATAAACTTTTTTTCCTTTTTTAAGCCATTTGCCCCAGTTTTTACTGAAAGCATGTACCTTTTCAGTTTCGTTTCCAAGTGTATCTACTACTTTAAAATTGGCGTTTTTCCATTCAAAAATGCCTCCATATAAATTGTAAACGTTTGTGTAACCTTCTTCAATTAATTTGTGAGCAACAGTTTCTGAGCGAATTCCTAAAGAACAATACACCACTATTTTGGTGTTTTTATCTTTTGGTATTTTTTTTAAAGTTTCTTTTAATTTAAAATCATCATAACCAACACGAATTGCACCTTTTAAATGGCTAACATTAAATTCTTTTTCTTCTCTAGCGTCTAGTAAAATAGCTTTTGTTTTTGGTAACGCTAGTGTTTCTACAGAAATGTAAGGTACATTTCTGGTATTCCACTTATCTAATAATTTATCTAGTTTTTTTTGTGCAGAAACTGTTGTGGAAACTAATAATAAAAGGATGAATATTTTTTTCATTTTTTAAATTTTAAAGTTGAATTCCAAAGCCTTGTAAACCAGTTTCAATTGGAGGTAAAATTTCTGTATTATCCCAAATTCCTGTGACAATTGTTCTTGAATATTCTTCAGGAAGCAAGCCATTTTGCATTAATTTACTGGTTAGTTTGTAATTGTACTCTAGTGTTTTATGTGTAAAGTTAAAACTATTATCTGAATCATCTAAAACAGCATACCAAACTGATGAATTTCCATCATTAGCTGGCATTCCAATTACTCCTGCATTCAACCAAAGTTTGTCTTTTTCTTGATGATTGAAAGGCAAACCACAATGTCCGCCAATTATAACATTAGCATTTGTTGCTTCAAAATTGGGTTCTTTTACTGCCCAATCTGTAGATTTAAAAATAAATTCTGATACATTAAAATAAGAACCATGTACAACAACTACTCGTTTATTTCCATATTCAAAGGAAATATGATTGGGAATTGTTTTTAAAAACTCCAACGAATTTTCAGACAATTTACTTTGTGCATAAGGATACCAAAGTTGAGAAAAACCATCACAACGTGAACCTTCTCTAAAATCACAGCCACAATCTGCTGCATTTTCTCTTAATTGAATTTCTACATTTCCAGCAATACTATGAACTCCCCATAATTTTAATAATTGCACAGTTTCTTCAGGTTGTGCACAATAACCCACAATATCTCCAGTGCAAATACAATTTTCTGGCGAAATATTTTCTTTTTCAGCAATTTGTTTTAAAGCTTCCAAAGCTTGTAAATTGCTGTAAACACCTCCAAAAATGAGTGTTTTACCCGATATTTTGCCTAAATGTTTTATTTCTTGATCCATTTTGGAATAAAATATAAAATGATACAACTTAAAATACCCCAAAGATTTACCCAAAGTAAATCTGCATATTTTCCTTTTGTAAAAATTAGTGACTCAGGAAACTTGTTAAAAACTAAAAGTATTCCAAAAATTAAACCACAACTTACACTTGCATAAAAACTGATTTTTGGCACTTTTATATTCCAAAAGATAAAAACCGGTGTTAACCCGATAACCATCGTTCCAGAAATGGTGGTTGCCGATAAAATTTCTGCTCCAAAAAATACGGGTAATGTTCCTAAAACTGCCACAATTATCATGGAAATTCTTCCGAAAGAAACCGTTTTTCCTAAATTTAAATCTACAGATAATAACTTAGAAAATGATGAAAATGTAGAGTCTAATGTAGAAGCAGCAGAAGTAATCATAATAAAGTTTATCACCAATAAAATTACAACACCCAAGGCTTTACCAACTTCTACAGCTGCTTGCCCTTTCATACCTTGTGACTGCGCATATACACCAATTACACTAAATAAAATAATACAAATTGCACCTAAAATACTTGCCCATAAAAAACTTTTACGTGTTACTTTTGGTGAACTTATAAAACCTCTATCTGTTAAAACAGGATCGTGAAAAGGATAACTAAAAGATTGAATAAGAGCCGCAAAAAAGAGGTTTAAACCTAGTTCAAAACTCCATTTTCCTGACGTAATGATTTCTTTCGTTGTAAATTCTTCAGCAGAAAAAATAGTCGCTAAAATAATAATTAGCAAAACAGAAAATAAAACCATTTGAATGACATCTGTAAAAATAGAGCTACTCAAACCACCTTTTAAAGCATAACCTAAGGTTAAAATTGTAAACACAAGAATAGACCAATAATAAGAAGCACTTTCCTGTTCTCCAAAATAACTTCCAATAACCATGGTGTTACTCCAAACTTCATTAAAAAGCCGAAAAGCTATTAGAATAGAGAAAACAGCCACTGCTTTTTTTCCGAATCTAGATGTTAAAAATTGATGAATACTCGTAAAACCACCTTTTACTCGTAATTGATAAATAATAACACCAGCAACTGCAAAAGAAAGATAATAACCAGCATAGGCAACTCCACCAACAATACCAAAAGACAAACCTAAATTTGCTGCATTTGTAATACTTTTTGCAAAAATCCAAGAAATGATTAAGCTTCCAGTTAATACTAAAGTATTAGGTGCTTTTTTTTGGTTTACAGCCTTAAAAAACTGGTCTGTTGTTTTTGCGAGCGGAGATAAAAAGAACAAGATTAAACTTGAACTTATTACCAAAAGCCATTGCCAATTAATTATATCCATATTTTTATAAAAACCCCTTTATATTAAAACAAAAGGATTCATTTTTTTACTCGTTCCACCAAACTTTTACATCTAAACTATTTCCGTTTGTTGCAGTTTCTGCAACTTTATAATTTTCTGCATTTAATGCAGCTGCATCTGCAGGATATGGCATTCTTACAGGAATTAAACCGTTATTTAAACTTGCAGCAACATTTTTTAAAGCTGGAAATCCTGTTCTTCTGAATTCAATCCAACTTTCGTAACCATTAATTGTATTTGCAATCCATTTTTGAGTGATAATTTGCTCTAATGGTGTTTTTCCTACTGCGTTTAAATTAGCATTTCCAGCTAAATATATTGCTGGTAAATTTGTATTCCAATATTCAAAAGCCAATGTAACTGCATTGTTGTATAAAGTTTCTACGTTTGTGGAAATCAAACCTTTTTGAGCAGCTTCTGCCAATAAAAAACTAGTTTCCCAAGCAGTCATAAAATTTGCGTCTAAAGTAGAAGTATCTTCTCTAAAAATTGTACCCACTAAAGAATAGTCATTTGGAGATGGAGTAGTGGTAGAGGCATTAATTCCGTTGATTAAACCGTTATATTCGTTGGAATTAGAATTTTTAAAAGGTTGATAAAAAGTAGTTACTCTGTTATCATCTAAATCAGCAAAAATTTCTTCAGCAGTTTCTGACATTACAAAATTTGTAAAATCTCCATCTCTTAACTGCGCAAATCTAAAATTATTTGGAGCTGTGTTTGTAAAATCAAAAGTGGCATTTTCACTATTATTTTTAATGTAATTTCCAGCTGTAAAAATGGTTTGTAACTGATTTGAAACATCAACTTTACCAGAAATGCGCATTAAATATTTAATTTTTAAAGAATTTGCAAAACGTACCCAAGCATTTAAATCGCCATTAAATAATATATCTCCTTCTAGAGGAATTGCAGCTTTATATGCTTTTATTGCAGCAATTCCTTTATCTAAATTATCTAAAATTCCTTTTTCTTTTTGATAAATGTCTTCCTGTAAATCGTATTTTGGAGTTACAGTTCCATCTACACCATTAAATGCTTCAAAGTAAGGAACATCACCAAAAATATCTGTTAATGCTGCAGCCATATATGCTTTTAAAATTAAAGATGGTCCTTCATAAACAGCGAAAGCAGGTGTTTCACGAGATTTTTTGAGTATAATTTCATTGTCACGTAAATTGGTGAAAAATATTGGCCAAGGATTTCCACCTAATTGTGGACTTTTTAAATCGTGTCTGTCAAATAAATTGAAATCTAAAAGAGCATAATGTTGTGATAACAAGTTACCTGCAGCAAAACCTTCGTAACTCATTTGCTCACCATAATCATAAATAACTTGTCTTAAAAGTAGACTTGGTTGCACGGAAACTGGCGAGTTTTGATTTGTATTTATTTCTTCAAAATCTTTAGTGCAACTTGCAAATGTAATTGCTAAAATTGCGATGATATATATAAATTTTTTCATAATAACTTTCTTAAAAATTAAACCCTACTTTAAATCCTAAACTTCTACTAGTAGCATAACTCATATCTTCTACACCACTTACAAAACCATTTCCTTGAACTGCTAATTGTTCTGGGTCAAAATGAGGGTTTTCTGTAATTACAAACAAATTATTACCAATGATAGAAAAGTTTAAAGTAGATGAATCTTCTAACCCTAAAAAGCCTTCTTTTAAGTTTAGTTGATATCCAATTGAAAATTGACGTAACTTTAAAAAAGAAGCGTCATAAACATTGTTTTCTTCGTGATTTCTATCGTAAAACTGCCTGTAATAACTTTCTGCGCCAACTGCAACTGTGTTAGGTTGTCCTGTATTCACATTAACTCCTTGAGCTACAATTCCAGCATCTGGTCTAAAAGCAGTTTCTGCTAATTGGCCACCAACGTTTCCTAAAGCACGTGTTCTTGATACAATTTCTCCACCTTGTCTCCAATCGAATAAGAAACTTGCATTCCAATTTTTATAGCTGAAGCTGTTACTCCATCCTAAAGTAAAATCAGGATTGTAATTTCCAATTTTCTTCAATGTGTTATCAGCAATAAAAGTACCATCATCATTTATTAAAAAATCGCCATTTTCGTTTTTTTGATAACCGGTTCCATACATGTCTCCAACTCTGCCACCTTCTTCAACTTGAAAAAATACAGTTTGGTTGGCACTATCGTAAATTCTACTATAAGCTAATGTTAAACGACCATCTTCTTGAGGTAAATCTTTAATTACAGCTCTATTTGTGGCAAAATTAAAAGTAGTATTCCATCTAAAATTTTCATTTTTAATTGGAGTTCCTCCTAAAATAACTTCAACACCTTGCGTATTTACACGTCCACCATTTACAACTTGTTGATTGTACCCTGATGAGACTGCAATTGGCAAAGAAATAATTTGATCTTTTGTTGTAGAATTATAATATGTAAAATCTACATTTAAACGATCTTTAAAAAACCTTACATCAGCTCCAATTTCATATGAGGTAGTAATTTCTGGCTTTAAATTTGCATTTGGTATAAAATCTTGATTGCTAAAAGTAGGTTGCCCATTAAATGCAGTTTGTGATACAAAAGCTCCAGAAGTTTGATATGGATTTGTATCATTACCAACCTGAGCAACACTTGCTCTTAACTTCGCAAAAGAAATACTTTTAGGTAATTCTGTTGCGTTTGATAAAATAAAACTTGTAGAAACTGATGGGTAAAAGAAAGAAACACCATCCACAGAAAAAGGAGTTGCCAAAGCACTTGACCAATCATTTCTCCCAGTGATATCTAAATATAAATAATCTTTATACCCAAACTTTGCAATTCCGTATAAAGAGTTAATTCTTTTTTTAGAATTAAATTGAAAAAACTCAACAGGTGAAGCTGCATTGTTTAAACTAAAAATACCTGGTTGCGCTAAATTAGTAGTTTGCGCTTGTTTTGTAGATGCTGTTTGATCTAATCTGTTTCCTCCAAAAGAAGCATCAAAAGAAAAATCTCCAAAATTATCTGTATAATTTAGTAAGAAATCTGTGTTTATTTCTCTGTAAAAAACATCGTGTTCTGCATACGCTCCATTTGCGAAACGGTTTGAACTAAAATTACGATTAAACTGTCTTTTTTCAGAAGAATAATCCATTCCAGATCGAAAAGAAACGCTTAATTTCTCAGTGAATTTATGATTTACAGCAATGTTTCCAAAAACACGATCTCTATTAAAAGAGTTGGTATTTTCATTCAAAATAAAAAAAGGATTGTCAAAATACCTATAATTGAAATTGTATTGTTGAACGCCTTCTAAACCTGGTTGCCAATAATCTCTTAAACTATCTATGTTTAAAGATCTTGGTCCCCAAGCTACTAAAGAATAATTTACATTTTCACTTCCATAACCATTTGAAGGTCTGTTATCACTACTTGAATTTACATAATTTATAGTAGAGGTAACTCGTGTTTTTTCTGTTGGATTAAAATTCGTTTTTAAAGCCAAAGTTTTGCGCTCTAAATTTACTCCAGGAATAATAGATTCGCTATCTAAATCTGTAAAAGACAATCTGTAAGAACCTCTTTCAAAACTATCATTTATAGAAATATTATTAATTGTGGTTACACCAGTTTGATAAAAATCTTTCAAATTATCTGGATTTGATTTGAATAAAGTTGGTGTAATTGTATTTCCACTGTATAAAGAAGTATCTCCACCACGAACTATAGTTCCATCTGCTAAAATTACTGGAGAATCGAATTGAGGAATTAAATTTCCAGCATCTAACCTTGGTCCCCAAGAATAAGAAATCACATCATTAACTCCACCTCCAAGTCCATTAACGTAGGCAAAATTACCACCATTTCCTTGTCCATATTCATTTTGAAATTCTGGCAAACGAAAAGCAGTGTCCAAGGTTAAAGATGAGTTAATACTAATTCCTAAACCTTTCTTTTTGCTACCATCTTTTGTGTTTATTACAATAACTCCGTTAGAAGCCCTTGTTCCGTACAAAGCAGCAGCACTAGGTCCTTTTAAAACGGTTACAGATTCAATATCATCTGGATTAACTTCCATAGCTCCGTTTCCAAAATCAATTTCTTGAAAACCTGTTGCAGATTCATCAGTAAAGTTAAAAACCGTGTTGTTATTTATTGGAGTTCCATCTACAATAAAAAGTGGATTATTGTTTGAGAAAGAAGCTTCACCACGAATGGTTATTTTTGAAGAAGAACCAACACCAGTTGCACCTTGTGAAATAGTAACACCTGCTAATTTTCCTGATAAGTTATCTAAAAAATTGGCTGTTTTAACTTCTGTTAATTCTTTTGCTTTTAATTCTTGAACTACGTAACCTAGTTCTTTGGTTTTTCTATTTAAACCTAATGCTGTTACTACAATTTCGTTTAAATTAGTTTCTTCCTCAACCAAAGAAATATTAATGTTCATTCGGTTTCCAACTGTAATTTTTTGAGTTTTATAACCTAAATATGTAAAGGTTAAAATATCTGAAGTTGAGTTTACAATTATGGAATAATTTCCATTTTCATCTGTAGTGGTTCCATTTCCTTGTTGGTTGGTAACGCTTACTACTGGTAATTTTTCACCAGAATTTTTATCAGTAACAGTACCTGTTACTTTAGTTTGTGCAAATGTTATGCTAACACATAGCATAAAAATCCACATAAAAATATGTTTCATTTAGGTTTGATTTTTTGTGTAAAATAAATTTTGAAATTTTAGTATTGAGTTTTATCAATACAATGGCTATTTACGCAAAAACAATAGGTGAACCTTTATTGAAGTTTGGAGCATGAAATACTTTTTTTATGTTGAAAAAAGTAGCAAAAACAAATAATTTTTGAAGTTTTATATATCTTTTTAAAAGATGTAAAATTGAAATTGAAAGCTTTTTGAAGCTATCAATTATCAATTGAATATCTTCTGACTTGTCAAGATCATTTAAGATTTCTAAAAAAGTAATTTCTAAATTTTTAGATTTTGAAATGGTGGAAATACACTTCTGTAAACGACTAGTTTGCCAAGGTAATTTTAAAAAGGTTTTTTTATTAAAATGAGCTTTTTTAATTCCCATTAAATAAAAACCTCCATCTTTTGAAGGACCTAAAACCAAATCGTTAGAAACCAAACTCTTTTCAGTTTCTAGTAAATGGCGAACCTTTAAGTGAGGTGTATCATTACCAATAGTAATTACATTATCAAAGCCCTTATTAAAAAGAGTTTCTATAGCATTTGAAAAACGTTCACCAAAATTATTACCAACTTGTTCTTTTTCAGAAAAAAGAAAGTATTTAATTTTAGATTTTTCAACTATTTTTAAAGTTTGCCTATTTAATGCAGAAAAAATTTCGGTAGAAAGAAACGATTTTCTTTCCACTTCTTTTTCAGCAGAGTTTGCAAAAATTAAAATAGCAGTTTTGTTTTCCAACGAATAGTATTTTTTTATGCTACAACACCTTGACAGCTACTTCCTGCACCAGCAGTACAGCCATAGCAATGTTGGTTGATAATAATATTTCTGTCTTGTAATAATTCTTCGTTATAATCTTTGATGTGTTTTACTTTGCTAGCTACTTTTAAATTTAGCATCTGATTAAAATCACAGTCAAACAACCAACCATCCCAACTTACGGATAACGTGTTTGTACACATTACATTTTCTACAGCTGCAGGATTGTATGCATCTAACAAAGAGTGCATATAATCTTCATAATTATCTGAAGCAATTAAATAATCTAAAAAACGACTAATTGGTAAATTGGTAATCGCGAAGAGACTATGAAAGTCGATATCAAAATCTTCTTTCAAAGCTTTTTTGAAATCATTTTCTAATGCTTGTTGATCGCCAGGTAAAAATGCTCCAGAAGGATTATAAACCAAGTCTAATTTTAAGTCAGACCCTGGAATTCCATAACCAACCGCATTTAATTCTTGCAATGCTTTTATAGATAAATCAAAAACACCTTTTCCACGTTGTTTGTCGGTTTTTCCACGAGTCCAATGTGGCATAGACGAAACTACGTGTACATTGTGTTTTTTGAAGAATTCTGGTAAATCGTAATATTTTTTATTGGCTCTAATAATGGTTAAATTAGAACGCACAATAAAATCTTTAATTCCTGCTTTACTTGCTTCTTCTACAAACCATCTAAAATTTGGATTCATTTCAGGAGCACCACCAGTTAAATCTAACGTGTGTGCTTCCGTTTTTTTAATCACTTCCAAACACTGATTCATAGTTTCTACAGTCATGATTTCTTTTCTATCAGGACCAGCATCTACATGACAATGTTCACATACTTGGTTACACATGTAACCTAAATTTATTTGAAGAATTTCTAATTTTTTAGGGCGTAATGGAAATTGACCTGTTTCTTTAATTTTTGCTGCAAATGTTGGTAATTCTCCTGTTTCAAAAATTCCGCTTGAAAGAATTTCCATTTGACGAGAGGTATTTGCGATATCGTTATTTCTTGCTTTTAATGATTTTGTAGCCATATATGCTAAACTTGTTTCAGTATCTTTTTAAGGATGGTTTATAGTATTTACGAAGAAATTTGTCTGTTGGTTTTTTTGAAATTAGAGATTCCGCTAAAAAGAGTTTTAAACGATTCACTTATTTTTTACTTTTCGTAAAAAAAAAGTTTCTCTACTTACATTTCTAACTTATTCACCTTATTCATCATTTGAACTCCATGTACCAAAGTTGCGCCACTTTTAATGGCAGCACCAACGTGAATTGCTTCCATCATTTCTTCTTTGGTAACACCTCGTTGCAAAGTGTCTTTTGTGTAAGCATCTATACAGTAAGGACATTGTTCTGTGTGGGCAACAGCTAAAGCTATTAATGATTTTTCACGAGCAGTTAAAGCACCTTCTTCAAATACTTTTCCATAATAATCAAAAAACTTGTTTCCAAGTTCTTCACTCCATTCTGTTATTTTCCCAAATTTTCTTAAATCGGCTGAATCGTAATATGTTTTAGACATCAATTGTTTTTATTGTGATTGAAAAGCGAAAGATAATAAAATTATTTCCCGTTCAAACTCCAATCATATTTTAAATAACTTGTTTTTGCGCTGTTTTTTATTTCTGTATCAGAATACTTGTTTAAATAATCTATTACAGAACCATTCTTGGTAAAATCTTCTTTAAACCAATCAAATATAGATGAAATTTGAATCCTTTTTGTTGAAATTTTGTTTCTTGAAGAATCATTTACAAACTCTTTCATTAATTTTTCTAAAGTTGTATCTATATTTTCTTCTGTAAATGCTATGTTTCCTAATTTCGGACAAGAACCAGAAGCACAATTTACACCAACATGAATTCTAGGGTCAAATAATTTTTTACGTAAAATTTCATGTTCAATATGATCTAAAGTATATGTTTTTCCACCAACTTTAGCAAAAGGTATTTTCCATGCGGTTTTTCCGTTTTTTTTAATATCCATAATACTTTTTAATGGATAATTGTCTAATATTATTTTAATGGTATATGCATTATAAGCATTAATCCAAAAAGCTTTCTGCTTATTTTCTGACCAAGAATCGTTTGGAGAAGTTTTTTCTAAATAAGAAATGTAACTATCTAATTTAGCTTCGTCTTTTTTAAAGGCTTTATAATCTACAATTCCATTTTCAGTAACATGTTTTTGCAGTAAATCGTTGTATGTTGATGTTTGTGCAGATACATTATAAAATGTAAAAACGACAATAAGTGCTAAAAGTAAATTTTTCATTTTTGTGCTTGTTTATTTTTTAGACGCATTTTTTTTATTTAATTACAGTTTTAACTTTAAAATTATTAAATATTATTGGTGAAATTTTCTTTTTATATTTAAAATATAGATATAATGAGAAGTTGAAAATCGCTTCTCATAAAAATGATTATTTTTGCTGCTAATTAAATGAATAAAAATACAAAAAAATGAAAGCATATATATTTCCAGGTCAAGGAGCACAATATACTGGAATGGGATTAGATTTGTACGAAAAATCTTCTTTGGCGCAAGAATATTTTGAAAAAGCGAATGATATTTTAGGTTTTTCTATTACAGATATAATGTTCGAAGGAACAGCAGAGCAATTAAAAGAAACAAAGGTTACACAACCTGCAATTTTTTTACATTCAGTAATTTTAGCAAAAGTTTTAGGAGATTCTTTTCAGCCAGAAATGGTTGCTGGACATTCTTTAGGTGAATTATCTGCTTTAGTTGCTAATAGTGTTTTATCATTTGAAGATGGTTTAAAATTGGTGTCTAAACGTGCTTTGGCGATGCAAAAAGCTTGTGAAATAGCTCCGTCAACAATGGCTGCAGTATTAGGGTTGGATGATAAAGTAGTAGAGGAAACGTGTGCAGAAATTGATGGAATTGTAGTTGCTGCAAATTACAATTGTCCTGGGCAATTGGTTATTTCAGGAGAAATTGAAGCAGTTGAAAAAGCTTGTGCAGTTTTAACTGAAAAAGGAGCAAAGAGAGCAATTTTATTACCTGTTGGAGGTGCATTTCATTCACCAATGATGGAACCTGCAAGAGAAGAATTGGCAGCTGCAATTGAAGCGACTGAATTTAACGAACCAACTTGCCCTGTTTATCAAAATGTAACAGCAAGTGCAGTTACTAGCGCAGACGAAATAAAGAAAAATTTAATGATTCAGTTAACAGCACCTGTAAGATGGACGCAGTCTATCCAAGCAATGGTTGCTGATGGAGGAACAGAATTTATAGAAGTTGGACCAGGAAAAGTTTTACAAGGTTTAATGCGAAAAATTGATAGAAACGTTACTGCAAGTGGTGCTTCTTTTGAGTAAATTTTTTATAAATTATAATTATAAAACCCAAGCAATTTGCTTGGGTTTTTTGTTTTATAATATTGTAAATTAAAATTTTAGGGTGTTTTTCCTTGACTTTTTTCTAAAAAAAGCATCTAGTTTCGCTTGAACAAAAACATACACCATGAAAACAAAATTACTTTTTTTATTTCTCGCTTTCTTTTTAGTTGTTAAAACCAATGCGCAAACTACAGTCACAGATGATGCTTTTGAAACATATTTAGAAACCCATGATGCTGCAGGTTTAGTAGTTCCAGTTGGTGATCCTAATAGTTTAGGCGATGGAACAGATGGAAATGATTTGGTAACAACTACTAAAATTAATGTAGTAACTAAATTGTATTTGTCTTTTTTAAATATTGAAGATTTAACTGGTTTGGAAGATTTTACAGCTTTAGAAGATTTTCAATTTTTAGGAAATAATGTTAACGTTGCTTCCGTAAATTTACCAACTTTAACTAATTTGAAAAAAATCTACTTAGGAAATTTTCCTAATTTGAGTTCAATAGATGTTTCTAACTTAAATAATTTAGAAGACGCTACTTTTCAAAGTCTTAGTGCATTAGTTTCTGCAGATTTAAGTTCAAATACGAAATTAGTAAAACTAAATATTAGTGGTTCTGTAGGTTTATCAACCTTAAATATTACTGGTTTAACTACACTTGAAGAAGTTTTACTTACAAATTCTACAATGATTTCATCATTAGACTTTAGTACGTTAAGCTCTTTGAAAAAGTTGAATTTACAACAATTTACCAGTTTAACCACTTTAAATGTTTCTGGATTAAGTTCTTTAGAAGAAATTTTAACATCTTCACTCTCTGCAATGGTATCTTTAGATTTATCTACTTTAACAGGATTAAAAACTGTAGTTCTTTCCAATAATAATTCTTTAACCACTTTAAACTTAAAAACAGGAACAACTGCAACTATAGATTTTGTTCAGCTTTTAGGAAATCCAATGTTAACTTGCGTTGAGGTAGATGCTGGAATTCCAATTAATGGTCTTGCTAATTGGCACCAAAATAATGGAGCTATTTTTAATGAAGATTGTTCAAATCCACAAACATATGTGCCAGATGATAATTTTGAAGCTTTTTTAGAAGCTAATAGCATGGGAAATGGTATTGCGAATGATGATAAAGTAACAACTTCTAATATCAATTCAGTTGTAACGTTAGATATTTCAAATCAATCAATATCTGATTTAACAGGAATTGCCGATTTTGACTCATTAACTGAGTTAAATGCGAATGGTAATACAATTACAACTGTAGATGTAGCTAAAAATACAATTTTAGAAAAATTGTATTTGAATAGTAATTCGTTAATTAATATTGATATTTCAAAAAATACTGTTTTAAAAGAATTATGGATCAATCAAAATAATATTAAAAATTTAGATGTTTCTAAAAACTTAAGTTTAGAATGGTTAGATTGTAGTAATAATAGTATTGAATTTTTAGATTTAAATTCAAATACATCTTTACAGAAATTTACTTTAAATAATAATGACTTACGTGGTTTAAATATCCAAAATGGATACACTGTAAGTTCATTTGATGTTAGAAATAACGCTAATTTAACTTGTATCCAAGTTGCAGATGTTAGTTTTTGGAATGGAAATTATGGATCTCAAATAGACACTCAAACTTCATTTAGTTTAAATTGTAGCTATCCAGAAACAAATATTCCAGATGCAGTTTTCGAAAATTATTTAGAAACCCATGACAGAAATGGAAGTGTAGTTGCTTTAGGAGATGTAAATAGTATGGGAAATGGTGTTGCAAACGATCAAAAAGTTTTTACTCACAAAATTAATACTGTAACAACTTTAGATGTATCTAGTTTAGGTTTAGCTGATATAACAGGTTTAGAAGATTTTAGAGATTTAGAAATTTTTGGTGGTTTGTTTACAAGCATGATTACCAATATTGATTTTTCTTCCAATTTAAAATTAAAAAGAATTTCATTGGGTTTCAATGCTGCTTTAAGTGCTGTAACATTTGGTAATTTACCAAATTTAGAGTACATACAATTAGGTTATGATTTAATCACAAACGTAGATTTAAGTGGTTTGCCTAATTTAGAAGAATTTAAAAACCTCTCTGGATCACTTACAGCTATAGATGTTTCTAGTAATATTAATCTTGAAGTATTAACAGTGCCCAACAATCAAATAAATAATTTGGTGATATCTAATAATGTTAATTTAAAAAATTTAACATTAACAGGCAATCAATTAACGAGTGTAGATATTTCAAATCAACCCAATTTAGAAATTTTGGATGTAGCTTCAAACCAATTAACTAGTTTGGATATCTCAAATAATTCTAAATTAAAATCTTTAAGTTTAAAAGATAATTTGATAACAACATTAGGAACTTCTACAGCTGTAGATTTAGAGTATTTGATAGGTTCTAATAACAAGTTGAAAAATTTAGACCTTTCTCAAAATAGTAAGTTAATCAGTTTGTTAGTTGATAATAATGAATTAGAGAGTTTAAATTTAAATAACGGCAACAATTCTGCATTACTAGGTTCTTTTCCAAATGTTTCTAATATTGCTTTCGACATTAGAAATAATGTAAATTTAAATTGTGTTGAAGTTAGTGATTTAGCGTATGCTAATACAAACTGGACAAATAAAGATGCACAAACCTCATTTAGTTTAGATTGTTCTGCGACTTGGTCTGTAATGACAGCGCCTGCAACCACCTCAGCTTTGTTAGCAATTGTACCTGCAATTGATACTAGTGGAGATGGTACAATAAGTATTGCAGAAGCTGCTGCATATACAGGAACATTAGATTTAAGTGGAACTGGTATTACAGATGTTGAGGGTTTACAGGCATTTACAGGAATTACAACCTTGAATATTTCTGGAAACGGAATCACAGATTTAAGTCCTTTAACAGGTTCTACTTTTAGTGTGATTTCAAAAAGAACTGGAAAAATCAAAACGATACATAAAACTGTAGCAATGTCTTTAGAGGTTATTGTTTTAAGTAATAATAATTTTGAAGTATTAGACTTAAATTCTTTTACAAGTTTAACAAGTTTAGATATTAGCAACAATTCGAATTTAAAAACGGTAAGTTTTCAGAACGGTAATAACGCAAATATTACATCTTTTAACGCAGTAAATACCCCAAACTTATCGTGTATTTTGGTAGATGATGTAAACGCAGCCTATTTATCTACATGGACTAAAGATTCAAAAAGCGAGTTTGTTGCAAACGAAGCTGAATGTAGAGCCAAAATTCTTTCTACAGAACAATTAGATGTTTCAAAAAATACTTTTGTATTTCCGAATCCAATAAAAAACAAATTAAGTATAAGCTTAAATAATAGTTTGGTATTACAAAAAGTTGAAGTGTATTCTGTTCAGGGTAAAAAAATAAAAGTTGCTAAAAATGATTTGATAGATTTTACAAATTTTGCTTCAGGTATTTATTTGGTAAAGATTTTTACAGATAATGGAATAACAATAAAAAGAGTTGTTAAAGAGTAATTTGATTTAATTAAAACAAAACCCCAATTTCATATGTTGAAATTGGGGTTTTTAATTTGTAGAAAGTTTTAATTTTACTTTTTAATTTTTTCTGCAGTTTTATTAAGTAAAATAGGTTCACCATAACCTAATTCTTTCATTCTTGCCAGTTGTGTTTCTGCATCACCCACAACCAACCAAATCATTTTATTTGGATTTACATATTTGTTAGCCAAATCTTTAATTTGTTCTTTTGTCATGTTATTTACAATTTTTTCTTGCTCTTTTACATAGTCAGTTTCTAAACCATAATCGCTAATATTCGACAACATTCTTAATTTTGCACCAGCAGTTTCAAAAGCTCTTGCGTTACTTTTAATTAAAAAGCTTTTTGTGGTTTCTAAATCTTTATCAGAAAATGTATCTGGATATTCTTCTAAAATTTTCTTTACTGCTTGTGCAGATTCTAATGTAACATTAGAACGAACACCACTTGAAATCGTAAAAGCACCTTTGGCTTTTGTTCCAGAAAAACCAGAACGAATTCCATAAGTATATCCTTTTCCTTCTCGTAATTCTTGCGTTAATCTTGATGCAAAACCACCACCACCTAAAATGTAGTTCATAACGGAAGCAGGATAATAGTCTTTGTCTGTTACCGCTAAAGCTGGTGCACCAAATTGTAAAACAGATTGTTTAGCATTTGGTATGTCATAAAAATAAACAGTTGGTTTTGTTGGTGCTTCTGGAGTTTTATATTCAGGAATGGTAACTTCTTTCGCAGTCCATTTTTCATTTAAATCACTTAAAGAAGCTACTACGTCTTTTTCAGAAATATCACCAACTACTAACATTTTCGCTACAGAAGGAGAAATATATTGGTTATAAAAGTTTTTTACATCTTCTAAATTAATATTTTCAACAGACTCAATAGTTCCTAAAGTATTTTTAGAACGAATATTGTCTTTCCCATAAATTAATTCGTTATAGGTATTTCTAGCCACAGCATTTGGGTTTGCTTCTTGTTGGCGTAAACTAGCAATTGTAGCTTTTTTAAGTAAATCAAATTCATTATTATCAAACCTTGGTTCTAAAAGCATTTCTTGAGCTAAAGCCAACGTTTTTGTGTAATTTTTAGCTAAAGTAGTTCCAGAAATTGTAATATCCTCTTTTCCAGAATATACATAAATTGAAGCACCTAATTCTTGAATGGCTTCTTCTAGTTCTTTAACCGTTTTATTTTTTGTTCCTTTATTTAATAATGAAGCTGTTAAATTAGCAACACCTAATTTGTTCATAGATTCTAATAACTGACCACCATCAATAGTTAAATTGAAACGAACCAATGGAACTTCATCGTTTTCAATACCAAAAATTTTCAACCCATTTTTTAAACTATTCTTATAAACTTCAGGAACAGCTAATAAAGGCGTTTCACCATATTCTGGTTCTATACTTCTGTCAAAAGAAGAGGGTGTTTTTTCATATGTTGCTGCAATTTTTGGGTCGAAATTTTCTTCGGCACCAATTACAATTTTTTCTTCTACTACATCTGCCAATACAGAGCCTTCTAAAGCAAGTTCTGAAGCGTTTTTTGGTACAAAACTAGTTGCAATGTAGTTTTTGTTTTTAATATATTTCTCATATACACGAACAACATCTTCAGTAGTTACTGCTATTGTGTTTTTTAAATCTTCGGTTACAAAACCAGGATTTCCAGTATAGGTATTATACGAAGCTAAATTGGTTCCTTTTCCTAAGACGCTAGATAAACCTCCGTAAAAATTAGTTTCTTGTCCTGCTTTAATTCGGTTTAAATCTTTTTCTGAAATACCTTCTTTTTCAAATTTTTCAAATCCCTTTTTAACACCCGCTAAAACTTCATCTAATTTTTTATTATTAAATGCTCTTATAGAAAGTTGCATTTCTCCTGCTAACTCTGAGTTTCTAGAAAACATTCCTACATAAGAAGTAAGTTTTAAATCATCAATTAAAACTTGATTTAACGGAGCTGATTTTCCATCTGTTAAATATTGACTTAAAACATCTAAAGCATAAGCATCAGGATGATAAGACTCTACAGTAGGCCAAACCATAGTTAGTTGTGGTACTCTTGCAAAAT
The DNA here is from genome assembly GCF_005885675.1 of Polaribacter aestuariivivens. Classification (GTDB taxonomy): domain Bacteria; phylum Bacteroidota; class Bacteroidia; order Flavobacteriales; family Flavobacteriaceae; genus Polaribacter; species Polaribacter aestuariivivens. Next base: position 414,239 of record NZ_VANR01000001.1, on the reverse strand, counting down.
TATCTTCATAATATAAATACTTTGTTGCTGCCACATATCCAGGTCTTTTTTCTAAAGACGGAATTTCTTCACCTCTTGGAATTTCATCAAAATATTTATGAACCCACTTTGTAGCTTGTTCTATATCTATGTCTCCAGATAATACTAAAGTGGCATTATTTGGTACATACCATTTTTTAAAAAAGGTTTTAACATCTTGTAATGTGGCATTCTGTAAATCTTCTAAAGATCCAATTACTTGCCAATTGTATGGATGGTCTTTTGGATATAAATTTTTTCCAATAACATATTGGTTATGTCCATAAGGAGCATTATCTACTCGTTGTCTTTTTTCGTTTTTTACAACTTGTTTTTCTTTGGCTAAAACAGGTTCTGTTACTGTGTTTATAAACCAACCTAGTTTATCAGCTTCAGCCCAAATCATTTTTTCTAACGCATCTTTTGGTACTGTTTGTAAATAATTTGTTCTGTCTCTAGAGGTAGAGCCATTTGCTCCAGAACCTCCAATTCTTGCACTCATTTTATCTAAACCACCTTTGCCTAAGTTTTCAGATTCTAAAAACAATAAGTGTTCAAATAAATGTGCAAAACCTGTTCTTCCTTCAATTTCTCTTGCAGAACCTACATGAACCATCAATTCTACAGCTACTACTGGATCTGACTTATCCACATGAAAAATTACATCTAAACCATTATCTAGTTCAATTTTTTTATAATTAATACTTAATTCTGGTGCTTTTTCTTTTGATGTTTTTTCACATGCGACAAAAGAAATAATTGCTAAAAAAGCAATAAAAATTTTTTTCATAATTGATTGATTTTAAAAACATAAAATTAATAAATTAAGAAGAATACTGTCTAAGTTCATTGTTAAATAAAACGCAAAAAAAACCTCAAACATACGTTTGAGGTTTTTTTTATTTTGCTAAAACACAATCTTCACAGTCTTTTATTTCACCGTAATAGGTTTCTCTGTATTTGTGGAGTGTTTTTAAAGGAATTAAGTTTAAAAATGTTTTTTTAATATAAGTAACGTTAGTACTTAAAACGCCCATTTTTCTTGTATGACGTTGCTCTAATTGAGTCTTTCTTTTAATTCTAATCAGTTTCATTGGTTTCATTTATCATTAATAATTACCTACAAAGTTAAGAGAGATTGAAAGTAAAATCAAGTTTTAAGAGTTAAAACCTTAAAAATGAGCCTATAAATGTTAGATTGAAAGTTATATTGAATTATAATTAAATATATGACAATTCATTAGCGGTATGATTGTCATATTCAAAAGTAAAAAAACATGTTTTTTGAGTAAAAAACGTAAAAAATCGTTCATTTTAACTATTTTTTAATTAAAAATGAACGATTTCTGCGTAAAACTAAAATTTACTAAAAGTTATTTTTGTTTTAATTGCCATTTCCATGCAGAATCTAAAGCTTCGTCTAAACTTTTTTCAGTTTTCCAATTTAATGCTTTGTTTGCAATTGTTGTATCTGCATATGCAGCAGTAATATCACCTTCACGTCTGCCTACAATTTTATAATTTAAAGGTTTTCCAGAAGCTTTTTCAAAGGCTTTAATTACCTCTAAAACAGAGCTTCCTGTTCCAGAACCTACATTAAAAAATTCGAAACTCTTTTTATTGTTCTTGTTAATTAAACGCTGTAAAGCTGCAATGTGTGCTTTTGCTAAATCTACAACATGAATATAATCTCTAATTGCTGTTCCATCTGAAGTAGGGTAATCATCGCCAAAAACCGATAATTCTTTACGAATACCAGCTGCAGTTTGTGTTACAAAAGGAATTAAGTTTTGAGGAACTCCTAAAGGTAATTCACCAATTTTCACACTTTCATGAGCTCCAATAGGGTTAAAGTAGCGTAATGCAATTGCATTTATTCCATGAGCTTTACTTGCGTCTTCAATTATTTCTTCACCAATTTGTTTTGTGTTTCCGTAAACAGATTCAGCTTTTTTAACAGGTGCTTTTTCTGTAATTGGCAATTCATCTGCTTGCCCATAAACAGTGCAGGAAGAAGAAAAAATAAAATTATCTATTTTTCTATCTCTCATTTCTTGTAAGAGATAAACCAAAGCACTTAAATTGTTTTCATAATAATCTAAAGGTTTGTGCATACTTTCTCCAACAGCTTTAAAGGCAGCAAAATGGATTATTCCATCTACTTGATGCTTGTCAAAAAAGTTTTTAACATCATTTTTTATTCGTAAATCAATTTGATGAAAATCAGGTTTTTTACCAGTAATTTCAATGATATTGTCTAAAACATTAATTGTTGTGTTTGATAAATCGTCGATAATAATCACTTCAAAACCTGCGTTTTGTAACTCTACAACTGTGTGTGATCCAATGAAGCCTAATCCTCCAGTTACTAATATTTTTTTCATTTTAGTTGACGTAATTGTTGATTGTATTTGTAATAAATTCTAATTGATCTATGCTTAATTCAGTGTGCATAGGTAACGAAATTACGGTTTTTATCAATTCGTTTGTAACAGGAAAGTCACTTTCTAAATATCGTCCATCTTTATATGCTTTTTGTGCATGTAAAGCTACTGGATAATAAATGGCATTAGGAATTCCTTTTTCTAATAAATGTTTATGTAATTCATCTCGTTTTCCATTGGTGATTTGTAGTGTATATTGATGAAAAACATGACAATCACAAACATCACAAATTTCGCTACAGTTATTCGTGGCGTTAGATTTTGTAGTTGGTGTAATTATGTTTGGATTGTTTTTAAAGGCATTATTGTAAAATCGAGCAGCATTTCTACGAGCATCACAATATTCATTTAAGTTAGGTAATTTTGCTTTTAAAACGCCAGCTTGTATTGAATCTAAACGAGAGTTTACTCCAACAACATCATGATAATATCTTTCATACATTCCATGATTTACAATTCCTCTAATAGTGTGCGCTAAATTATCGTCATTTGTAAAAATGGCGCCACCATCACCATAACAACCTAAATTTTTTGATGGAAAAAATGAAGTTGTACCAACATTTCCAATAGTTCCTGCTTTCTTTTTTGTACCATCTTTAAATGTGTAATTTGCACCAATAGCTTGTGCATTGTCTTCAATTACAAATAAATTATGTTTTTTAGCAATTTCCATAACAGCATCCATATTTGCAACTTGTCCAAATAAATGTACAGGTACAATTGCTTTTGTTTTTGGTGTAATTGCTTTTTTTAATGCCTCAATATCAATATTAAAAGTATCTTTTTCTACATCAACCAAAACAGGAGTTAATTTTAGTAGTGCAATTACTTCTACAGTGGCTGCAAAAGTAAAATCAGCAGTAATTACTTCATCACCTTGCTCTAAACCTAAACCCATCATCGCAATTTGTAATGCATCAGTTCCGTTTGCACAAGGAATTACGTGTTTCACGTTTAGATATTTTTCTAAATCTGCTTGAAATTCATGAACCAAAGGCCCATTTATATATGCGGATGTTTCTAAAACTTGTTCAATAGAATTGTTAACAGTTTCTTTGATTTTTGCATATTGACCTTGAAGGTCTACCATTTGAATTTTTTTCATGAAGTAGTGAATTTTTAAACAACCCAAAAATACGATATAATTCCATTATCTTTGAATTTATCAAATAGATTTCCATGAAAATTATTAAAAAAACACTTATTTTCTTACTACTTATTGCAGTTTTAATTTTTGTTGCTGGTTGGTTCTACGCTAAAACGTTACAACCTGTTTATGCTGGAGAAATAGAAATTAAAAACATTTCTGAAGATGTAACTATTCATTTTGACGATATTGGAGTACCTCACATAAATGCAAAAAATCAAAAAGATGCTTATGTTGCTTTAGGATATGTGCATGCTCAAGATAGGTTATGGCAAATGGAGTTAATCAGACGAATTGCAGCTGGAAGATTATCGGAAATTTTTGGAAAAGAACTTTTAAAAACTGATGTGTTTTTTGCAGGATTAGGAATTGAAGAGGCTGCTGCTGAAACCATTGCCACTTTAGATAAGAATTCAGAAGCGTACGTGTTAACTCAATCGTATTTGAATGGAATAAATCAATATATAAATGAAGGTAAAACGCCTTTAGAATTTACCTTGCTTGGAATTGAAAAAGAAAATTATACAATTAAAGATGTTTACAATGTTTTTGGTTATATGGCTTTTAGTTTTGCAGTTGCACATAAAACAGACCCTTTGCTAACTGAAATCAAAGAAAAATTAGGAACAACCTATTTTAATGAATTGGTACAAGTTAATACAGAAAATTTAACGATTAATAAAACTGAAGTTTCTGAAATTAAGGAAAATATGTCTGTTGCTGTAAATAAAATTATGAGCAGCTTGCCAGTTGCTACATTTATAGGCAGTAACTCTTGGGTTTTAGGACCAGAAAAAACAAAAAACGGAAAAGTAATTTTCGCAAATGACCCACATATTGGATATTCACAACCATCAGTTTGGTATCAAAACCATATAAAAACACCAAATTTTGAAGTTTATGGTTTTAATATTGCGTTGATGCCTTTTCCTTTATTAGGTCATAACAAACAATACGCTTATGGTTTAACAATGCTAGCAAATGACGATTTAAATTTTTATGTAGAAGAAAACAGTCCGAACAATAAAAACGAATATTTAACTGCAGAAGGTTATAAGAATTATAAAATTATTGATAAAACGATTTCTGTAAAAAATGAAAAAGATACTACATTTCAGGTGAAAGTTAGTAGACATGGTCCAATAATGAATGGTATTATTTCTCATTTAGAAGATGATAGGCCTATAGCTATGAATTGGATTTATACGCAATTAAAAAATGAACAGTTAGATGTTTCTTATGAAATGTCACATGCTAAATCATTAGTTACTTTTAAAAATGCAGTTTCAAAAATTCATGCACCAGGTTTAAACGTAATGTATGGTGATGCCATAGGAAATATTGCTTGGTTTGCCTCCGCAAAATTATATCAATTAAGAGATAGTTTATCATCTAAAACATATTTAAATGGCGCTTCCGGTAAAGATGATATTGTAGAATTTTTACCTTTTAGTGAGAATCCGCAAGCTATAAATCCAATTACTAATTACGTGTATTCGGCAAATAATCAGCCAGATTCTGTAAGAGGTAAATTATACTCTGGTTATTATCAGCCACAAGATAGAGCAAAAAGAATTACTGAGTTGTTACAGGTTAAAAATGATTTTACAAAAAATGATGTTGCTGATATGTTATATGACGTAAAATCTTCGACAGCGTCAAAAATTGCAAACGATTTTATAAAAAATATAAATCAATCTAATTTATCAGCTTCAGAAAAAAAAGCTATTTCAATTTTAGGAAATTGGGATGGAAACTATTTAAAAAACTCTGTTGGTGCTACAATTTACAACCGTTTTTTATATGAGTTTTTAGTAGCAACTTATAAAGATGAGTTGGGTAACAGTTTTAATTTGTTTATGAATTCTCAATTACAAGATCAGGTTTTACCATTACAAATTAATAAAGCACAATCTGTTTGGTGGGATAATATTAAAACCAAAGATGTAGTTGAAAACAGACAAGAAATTATTACAAGTTCCTATAAAAAAGCATTTTCGTTTTTAGAAAATCAACTTGGAACAAATGTTGAAGATTGGTATTGGAATAGAGTTATTTCTGTAGAACACGAACATGCGATTGGTAAAGCTGGTGGTATTTTGCGTAAATTTTTTAATGTAGGTCCTTTTGAAACAATTGGAGGTAATGAGGTAATAAATAATCAAATTTTTAATTTAGATTCTACAGGTGTTTATAAAATTACTGCAGGTCCATCAACCAGAAGAGTTATAGATTTTTCTGATGTAGAAAATAGTTTATCTATTTTACCAACAGGACAATCTGGTCGTGTTTTTAGTGAACATTATAAAGATCAAGCTGAAAAATATGTAAAAGGCGAGTTTGTAAAAATGTATTTAAATGATTCTGACATTCAAAAAAGTGAAAATATTTTAGTTTTAAAGTCTAAGAAAGAATAGATACAATTATTGCTATAAATAGAACTGTAATTATTAAGTTATTAAAATGATGCCCAAAAATATCAAAATGATTTTTTGAATTTTCTATTCCAAAAACATACTCTTTATATTTGAATTTTGGCTTTCTAAAAATCGTTCTATAAATAGATCCGTAAATCCATCTAATTGTGCCACCTATAAAGTTACAAATCAGATATAATATTTCAAAACCAAAGAAATCCAACATATTTAAATTTCCCTATAAACTTCTTCAAAAGGAATTCTAAAACGCTCACCATAAATGCCTTTTTCAGTTCTAATTCCACAAGAAACAATCATGTTTATTTCTGCTCCATAAGGTAAGTTTAATAAACTCTTAACTCTCAGAGTATCTGAGCCTTCCATTGGGCAGGTGTCATAACCTTCTGCAGCCATAGAAATCATAAAATTTTCTGCTGCTAAACCACAAGTTTTATGAGCAACAATTCGCATATCGCTATTTCTAACTTGTCTGTACATTGGTTTAAAAATTCCAATCACAGAAACCATAATATATTTAAGAAAACCTAAAATTCCTAAAAAATCAGCATATGCAAATGGAATTATTTTTCCATAGTAATTTCTAGCAGTTTTTTCTCTGCTAGATTGTTCTTTTTTTGGATTGTTTTTACCAAAATTACTGTCTATAAAAACTAAATTAGCTTTTGCTCTTTGTTTCCATAAATCTTTTCTGGTAACAAAAACCACCAATTGTTGTGCGGTTTTTGCTGCATTTTGATTGAAACAAAAAGGAGCGATTTGATCGATAGTTTTTTTGGAAGTAATATGATAAAATTCCCACAACTGCATATTGCTACTATTGGGTGCTAAAGCTGCTTGTTCTAAACACTTTTTTACTATTTTTTTATTTATTGATTTTTCTGCGTCATAAATTCTAACAGATCGTCTAAATTTAATTGCTTCTGAAACAGTTTTTTCTTCATTCATAAATAGTTACGAGAGTTTTTTTAGTTTTTTATTCATTACCAAAAACCAAATGGGTGGTATTAAAGATAATAACATCATACCTGGATAACCAGTTGGCATTTGTGGACTTTCTGGTACTGATTTTAATAATTGGTAATGTTTTGCACCATTGTAATGATGATCTGAATGCCTACTCAAATTAAATAATAAAACTTGACCAACTTGATGGTCTGAATTCCATGAATGATTCCGTTTTACACGTTCATAACGTCCGTTTTCATTTTGTTTTCTTAGTAAGCCATAATGCTCAATATAATTTACAGTTTCAAGCAGCAAAATACCAACAATAGCTGCTAAAATAAATGAAATCCCTATAAATTTTCCGTAAAAAAAGAAGATGATGCTAATTAAAAAAAAAGTAGAAATTGTATAAACTATCATTCTGTTTTTATGATGAAACCAAGTTTTGTTGGCTGTTTTCATTCTAGTATTTTCTAAACTCCAAGCTGTAGTGTAACTAGAAAAATGAGAACGAATCCAAAAGATAAAAATCCATTCGTTTTTTCTTGCAGTTGCAGCATCTTTTGGAGTGGCTACGTTATAATGATGACCTCCATTATGATATGGTAAAAAGTGTGTGTTTAAAGAAGTTAATAATAAGAGTTCTCCTATAAATTCGTCAAACCTATTATTTCTATGACCTAATTCATGACCAACATTTATACCTAAAACACCACACATAATTCCCATTCCTAAAATTCTACCTATAATTTCATAAGTTTCTAGGACGGGATTTTGAATTGAGTTAAAAAAGAATATTAAAAATACAATTTGAATAGGTAAAATTAAGTATAATAAGTAAGTATAAAGTTTGTTTTGTTTTTCAGTTTTTTCTTCTTCTTTCGTGAAATTATTTTTATTAGGTTTTATGAAAAACTCTAATAAAGGAACAAAGCCAAACACAAAAAGTACTGGTAAAAAAGTGAGCCATCCGTAATTTGTGAATGAAATGTAATTAGCAAACGGAATTAATAGAACCGAAAAATATTTTATAGCTTTCATTTAGAAAAAATAAATTTTTCTAAAGATAGTATTTAGTTGCACGCGTTCCAAATTGGGTCATTGGGAGTGGGAGACGTAATTAAAATTTTTTCTTTTGAAACTGGATGTATAAATTCAATTTTTCTTGCATGTAAGCTAATACTTCCATCTTTATTGCTTCTATCTGCTCCATATTTTAAGTCGCCTTTTATGGTGCTACCAATATTTGCTAGTTGTGTTCTAATTTGGTGATGCCTACCAGTTTCTAAATCAATTTCTAAAAGTGAGTAATTATCTAATTTTTTGATTAGCTTATAGTGTAAAATAGCTTTTTTAGAACCTTCTATTTCTTTTTTGTAAACAAAAGATTTATTTTTTTTTGTATCTTTTTTTAAAAAGTTTATTAGTGTATCAGCAGTTTTTTTTGGAGTATTTTTTACAAGCGCCCAATATGTTTTGTTAATTGTTTTGTCACGCAGCATTTTATTTAATCGTTCTAATGCTTTAGAGGTTCTTGCAAAAATTACAATGCCAGATGTAGGTCTGTCTAACCTATGTACAGTTCCAATAAAAACGTTACCAGGTTTATTGTATTTTTCTTTTACATATTCTTTAACAACATCGCTTAAAGGTTTGTCACCAGTTTTATCACCTTGTATAATATCACCAGCTTTTTTATTGACAATAATAATATGATTGTCTTCAAATAAAACCTCTAAATTTTCTTTGTTTGATTGCATGTTGTCTTTTGTTAAGACTGTTATTTGAAATCTTCAGCAACATCTTCATTAACACCATCAATAAACTCTAAAAATTCTTTTCTTCCAAGTCCTGTTGAAGATGAGGTTAAAAAAGTGTTGGGTAACGATTCCCAATACTGTAATAATTTCTTTTTGTAAGAAGTGATTTGTTTGTTTAATTTCGAGCTTCCTAACTTATCGGCTTTGGTAAAAACTATGCAAAAGGGAATTTGATTTTCACCTAAAAACTGCATAAAATCCAAATCAATTTTTTGAGGATCATGTCTTGAGTCAATTAAAACAAAAGTACATACAAGTTGTTCTCTTTCTTTAAAGTAGTTTTCAATAAAATATTGAAAAATGACTCTTTTCTTTTTAGAAACTTGCGCGTAACCGTAACCTGGTAAATCAACCAAAAACCATTCGTCATTAATTTTAAAATGATTTATTAACTGTGTTTTTCCAGGTTTTCCAGAGATTTTTGCCAAATCTTTACGCTCCATTAACATGTTAATTAATGATGATTTACCAACATTAGATCGTCCAATAAAGGCATATTCTGGCAATCTATCTTTTGGAGCTTTGGTAACATTGCTGTTACTCATTACAAATTCGGCAGATGTAATTTTCATTTTAAATAATACAATTTGAGTAAATATTTCTTTGGAAGAAAATTATATGTTTCTAGAGGTAAACCAATCTAAAAGAATTTTATTAAACTCTTCAGGTCTTTCCATCATTGCAGCATGTCCACATTTGTCAATCCAAAATAAATCAGAATCAGGTAATAATTTATGAAAATCTTCAGCAACTTCAGGTGGTGTAACTGTATCTTGTTTTCCCCAAATAATACAAGTTGGTTGTTTCATATCAGGCAAATCGTTAGCCATATTGTGTCTAATAGCACTTTTAGCCATGGCTAAAGTTCTAATTACAGCACTTCTATCGTTCACAATTTTAAAAACATCGTCAACCATTTGTTTGTCTGCTATATTTGGATCGTAAAATACGGCTCTCGTTTTTTCTTCTATAAATTCGTAGTTTCCTCTTTTTGGAAAACTGTCACCCATAGCTTTTTCATACAAACCAGAACTTCCTGTTAATACAAGTGCATTTACTTTTTTTGGATAATGTTTTGTAAAATATAAACCAATATGCCCACCTAAAGAATTACCTAATAAAATAGCTTTGTCTAATTTTTTAAATTCCATAAAATCTTTCAAAAAAGAAGCCATGCTTTTCACATTGGTTTTTAAAAGAGGTAAAGAATATAAAGGTAATTCAGGAATTAAAACATGATAGCCATTGTTGGAGAAATGATTAAAAGTATCACCAAAATTACTCAAAGCTCCCATCAATCCATGTAAAACAATAATAGCAGGTCCTTTTCCAGCTTCTGCATATGTAAATTTCCCTTCGGTTTTTAACTGCTCAGTCATTGATTTTTTTTGTGTTCACTTAAACGCAAATGTAATTCTTTTTTATCACATAGGTAACGTTTTCGTAAATGACTGACATTCATTTTTTAAAGTCTATGGAAATAAAAATATCCAAAAAATGAAATATTTATTAACAATGTGGTAAAAAGTGGTAAAAAGTGGTAAATTTTATATATTTTTGATACTTATAATAAACTTAAAAGTTTCGTGATTAATTTAATTGGTACATATGAATGTAAGGCAGATGCTAAAGGTAGAGTGATGTTCTCATCAGCTCTAAAGAAGCAATTGCAACCAGTTCTTAATGATGGGTTTGTTATAAAAAGGGCTGTTTTTCAACCGTGTTTAGAGTTGTATTCTATGAGTGAGTGGAATGTAATGATGGAAAAAATAAACAAGTTAAACAGGTTTGTTAAAAAGAATAATGATTTTATTCGAAGGTTTACAGCAGGTGTAAAAATTGTAGAATTTGACGCTACTGGAAGAATTTTAATTCCGAAAGATTTATGTGATTTTGCAGGAATACAAAAACAAGTAGTTCTTTCTTCTGCAGTGAATATCATTGAAATTTGGGATAAAGATAAGTACGAAAAAGCAATTGATGATGCTACTGTAGATTTTGCAGATTTAGCAGAAGATGTAATGGGTAATACAGATTTAGATGAATTATCATAATCCAGTTTTGTTAAAGGAAAGTGTAGATGCGTTGGCTATTAAGTCAGATGGAATTTACGTTGATGTTACGTTTGGGGGAGGAGGTCACTCAAAAGAAATTTTGGGCAGGCTTGGTGAAAATGGTAAGTTGTTTGGTTTTGATCAAGACCCAGATGCTTTAGAAAATGTTATTGATGATGAGCGTTTTACACTAATACCAGAAAATTTTAGATATATCTCAAGGTTTCTGAGATTTCACGGAATTAGAAAGGTAGATGGTATTTTGGCAGATTTAGGTGTTTCATCTCATCAGTTTGATGAAGCTGAAAGAGGCTTTTCAATCCGTTTTGATGGTGATTTAGATATGAGAATGAATCAAAAATCTCAAATATCTGCAAAAAAAATCATCAATAGTTATTCTGAAGAGAAATTAGCAGAAATATTGTTTTTGTATGGTGAGTTGAGAAATTCTAGAAACATTGCAAAAACAATTGTTGAAAAAAGAGAAGAAGAAAAAATTGAAACTAGTTTTCAGTTAAAAAAAGTTTTGCAAAGGTATTTACCAAAAGCAAAAGAACATAAAATACTAGCTCAAATATTTCAGGCAATTAGAATTGAGGTAAATGAAGAGTTAGATGTTTTAAAAGAATTTTTAGAACAAACACCAAAATTATTAAACAAAGAAGGTAGGTTAAGTGTTATTTCTTACCATTCTTTAGAAGATAGATTGGTGAAAAGATTTATAAGAACAGGATTGTTTAGTGGCGAGCCCGAAAAGGATTTTTTTGGAAACACAAGTGAACCGTTACAGAAAGTTGGAAAGTTGATAGTACCTACCCCACAGGAAATTAACACAAACAACAGGGCTCGCAGCGCTAAATTAAGAATAGCAACATTAAGAGTTAAAAGCTAAAAACAAAATGTCGAAAGTTAAAAAAGGTATTTATGGTTTTTTGAGAGGAAGTTTCCTTACAGATGAATCAGCTTTTAAAAACTGGAAAATTATCATTTTTGTGGTTTTACTGCTTTTAATAATGATTTCTAGCTCACATAATGCTGATAAGAAAGTAATTAAAATATCAGAATTAAACAAATTAAAAAGAGAGCTAAGAGCAGAATATGTTGATGTTGGTACCATTTTAATGAGGATGAAAATGGAATCCAATATTAGAGAAAAAGCAAAAGCTAGAGGGTTAAAACCTTCAGAAACTCCTCCTAAAAAAATACAAGTAACCTATAAAAAATAATAAAATTGGCAACGCATAAAAAAAGCATACTTACAAAATTCTACTTGGTAGCTGCTTTTATGACGCTTTTATTGATAGCTATCATAATACGTGTTGTAAACTTACAATACGTTCATGGAAACGAGTATAGGAAATTAGCAACAGAACTTACAATTCGTCAAGATACAATTTACGCAAATAAAGGAAATGTATATGCTTCAGACGGAAATTTACTGGCAACATCTATGTCTAAATTCAATATTTATATGGATTTGGTTACTGTAGATAGCAAAGTTTTTGAAGAAAATATAGCAGATTTATCCAAAGAACTTTCTAAAATGTTAGGAAATTCTGTGAGATACCATCAAGCTAGATTAAGAAACGCGAAAAATAAGAAAAAGCGTTATTTTTTAATAGCAAGAGATATTGGATATACTAATTATTTGAAGATGAAAAAATTTCCAATATTTAATTTGGGAGTTTACAAAGGTGGTTTTATCGCAAAACATAGAACAGAGCGTGCACATCCAATAGGTAAAATAGCGGAACGCACAATTGGGTATGACGATTTTAGGGGAGAAGCTGGCATAGAAGGTGCATTTGCAGATTATATGCAAGGTGAAAATGGTTTAAGATGGGTGCAAAAAATTGCTAAAAATCAATGGAAACCAATTAGCGATTATAATGAAAAAGAACCCATAGATGGTCATGATATTATTACAACTATTGATGTAAACATACAAGATATTACCCATCACGCTTTATTAAGTCAGTTAGAATATTTTGAGGCAGATCATGGTTGTGCAGTAGTTATGGAAACTGCTACAGGAGAAATTAAAGCCATTTCAAATTTAGGTAGAACTTCTAAAGGAAAATATTACGAAAAAAGAAATTATGCAGTTTGGGAAAGTCATGAGCCTGGTTCCACATTTAAGTTAGCAAGTTTAATGGCTGCTTTAGAAGACAAAAAAATTGATACTTCTACAGTAGTAGATACTGAAAAAGGTAGAATTTTTATTCACGGTTCTAAAGTAGAAGATTCGCATAGAGGAGGTTATGGTAAAATTTCTGCAGCAAGAGTTTTTGAGGTTTCTTCAAATGTTGGAATTGTAAAAATTATAAAAGAGCATTATGATGCAACTCCAGAAAAATTTATAGAAAAAGTTGCCTCTTATGGATTTACAAAACCAATTGGTTTTCAAATAAAAGGTGAAGGTATGCCAGTTATACCTACTCCAAAAGACAAAAGATGGAATAAAATTTCTTTAGAATGGATGTCTTGGGGGTATGGAATTTCAATTACACCAATGCAAACTTTAATGTTTTATAACGCAGTTGCAAATAATGGAGTAATGGTAAAACCACGCTTTATTAAAGAATTAAGAAGACAAGATAAAACAGAAAAAGTTTTTGAAACTGTTGTTGTAAATCCAAAAATAGCCTCAGAGGAAACTTTAAATAAGATTAGAAAAATAATGGAAAATGTGGTTGTTAAAGGAACTGCAGATAATATTTATTCTCCAAATTTTTCAATGGCAGGAAAAACAGGAACTGCTAAAAAGTTTTTACCAAAACATACCAATGAAAATGGAGAAACAATTAATGCAGGTTATTCAAACAAGCATTATGTAGCTTCTTTTGCAGGTTTTTTTCCTGCCGATAATCCAAAATACTCTTGCATAGTAGTAATTCACGATCCAAAAAAAGAAAAAGGATATTATGGAGCAACAGTTGCAGGCCCAGTTTTTAAAGAAATTGCACAAAAAATTTATACCACAACACCTGTAGATAATCAATCTGTAGACGATAAAGTAAAGTTTGAAGAAATTGAAAAAAATTACGCCAATTACGATGCGAATTTAAATAAAAACCATTCAGAAGTGCCTAACGTAAAAGGTATGTCTGGTATGGATGCAGTATCTCTTTTAGAAAATTTAGGGTTAAAAGTTAAAGTTTCTGGAATGGGTAAAGTACAATCTCAATCTTTAAATAAAGGAGAGAAGTTAGAAAAAGGAAAAACCATCATTTTAAAATTATCATAAACTGAACAATTTAAAAGACATATTATATAAGGTTTCAATAGGTCAAGTTTTTGGCAACACAAATATTGAAATAAATAACCTTGTTTTCGATTCTAGAAAAATTGAAAAGGATGATGTTTTTATTGCTCAAAAAGGAGTTTCTGTAGATGGTCATCTATTTATAGAGAAAGCAATTTCTTTAGGTGCAGTTGCCATTATTTGTGAAGATTTTCCATCTGATACAAAAGAAGGAATCACATATATTCAGGTACCTAACGCAAATGAAGCTTTGGCAATTATGGCTTCTAATTTTTACGAAAATCCTTCAAGTAAAATACAGTTAGTAGGAGTTACAGGTACTAATGGTAAAACAACAATAGCATCACTTTTATATCAATTATTTAAAAAAGCAGGTTACAAAGTGGGGCTTTTATCAACTGTAAAAATTATGGTTGATGATATTGAATTCAAAGCAACACATACAACTCCAGATTCAGTAACAATCAACTCTTATTTAGATAAAATGATTGATGCTGGAGTAGATTATTGTTTCATGGAAGTAAGCTCTCACGGAATTCATCAAAAAAGAACTGAAGGTTTAAAGTTTACTGGAGGAATTTTTACAAATCTTTCTCATGACCATTTAGATTATCACGCAACTTTTACAGAATATAGAAATGTAAAAAAACAATTTTTTGATGCTTTGCCAAAATCAGCCTTTGCTTTAACAAATATTGATGATAAAAATGGCAACTTCATGTTGCAAAATACCAAGGCAAAAAAGAAAACCTACGCTTTAAAAACTTTAGCAGATTTTAAAACCAAAATTTTAGAAAAGCAACTTTCAGGAACTTTAATTTCTGTAGATGGTACAGAGGTTTGGACGAAGTTGATAGGAGTTTTTAATATCTACAATTTAACAGCAATTATTGCAACTGCAGAGTTATTGGGTTTAGATAAATTAGAAGTGCTAACCATTGTTAGTGAATTAGAAAGTGTTAGTGGGCGATTTGAATATGTAGTATCTAATAACGGAGTTACAGCAATTGTAGATTATGCACATACACCAGATGCATTAAAAAATGTTTTAGAAACAATTAATGATATTAGAACTGGCAACGAAAAAGTAATTACCATAGTTGGTTGTGGAGGTGATAGAGATAAAACTAAAAGACCAAAAATGGCACATATTGCTTCACAATTAAGTAATCAAGCAATTTTTACTTCAGACAATCCTAGAACAGAAAACCCACAAACCATTTTAGATGAAATGGAAAAAGGAGTTTCTGCGGAAAATTATAAAAAAACCTTAACAGTTTTAAATAGAAAGCAGGCAATTAAAACTGCATGTAAGTTCTCAAAAAACGGAGATATTATACTAATTGCAGGAAAAGGACATGAAAATTATCAAGAAATAAATGGGGTTCGTTCTCATTTTGATGATTTAGAAGAAGTGAAAAACTGTTTCAATTAACTAAAAAAATAAGTAAAAATGCTGTATTATTTATTCGAATATTTAGAGAGTCAATTTAGTTTTCCAGGAGCAAGTGTGTTTCAATTCATCACATTTAGAGCAGCAGCAGCATTTATTTTATCTCTTTTAATTTCTGCTATTTATGGAAAAAGAATTATAAAATTTTTACAAAAGCAACAAGTTGGCGAATCTATTAGAGATTTAGGTTTAGAAGGGCAAGTACAAAAAGCAGGTACACCAACAATGGGAGGAATAATTATTATTCTAGCAACATTAATACCAGCCATTTTACTAGCAAAACTAGATAATATTTATGTAATTATTTTAATAATAACTACAGTTTGGATGGGAACCATAGGTTTTTTAGACGATTATATAAAAGTCTTTAAAAAAGACAAAGCAGGTTTACATGGTAAATTTAAGGTGCTTGGTCAAGTTGGTTTGGGTATTATCGTAGGTTCTATGCTTTACTTTAATGATGATGTAACCATAAAAGAACAATTGCCAATTTCGCAACAAGTTGTAAAAGAAAATGGAAGAAAAACAGTGTTTGGAGAAGCACATAAATCAACAAAAACAACAGTTCCATTCTTTAAAAATAACGAATTAGATTATGCCAAAGCATTAAGTTTTTTAGGTGACGATTATGAAAAATATGGGTGGATAGTTTTCATTTTTATTACAGTATTTATTGTTACAGGAATTTCAAATGGAGCAAATTTAACAGATGGAATTGATGGTTTAGCTGCAGGTTCATCAGCCATAATGGTAATAACCCTTGCTCTTTTTGCATGGGTTTCTGGAAACATCATTTTTGCAGATTATTTAGATGTTATGTATATACCAAACTCTGGTGAAATGACAGTTTTCATTTTAGCCTTTGCTGGTGCATTAATTGGTTTTTTGTGGTACAATACTTATCCAGCTCAAGTTTTTATGGGCGATACAGGAAGTTTAACTATTGGTGGAATTATAGCGGTTATAGCAATTTCTGTTAGAAAAGAATTATTGCTTCCAATTTTAGCAGGAATTTTCGTAATTGAAAACCTATCTGTAATCATGCAAGTTTCATGGTTTAAATATACTAGAAAAAAATATGGTGAAGGAAGGCGAATTTTTAAAATGTCACCATTACATCATCATTATCAAAAATTAAGCTATCACGAAAGCAAAATTGTTGTTCGTTTTTGGATTGTAGGAATCTTGTTAGCGGTATTGGCAATTGTTACTTTAAAATTAAGATAAATTGAAAAGGTTAGTTGTACTTGGAGGAGGAGAAAGTGGTGTTGGAACTGCAATTTTAGCAAAACAAAAAGGCTACGAAGTTTTTGTGTCTGATAAAAATGAAATATTAAATAAATACAAAAAAGTTCTTTTACATAATAAGATAAATTTTGAGGAAAAAAATCACACTGAAAATGAAATTTTAAATGCAGATGTTGTGATGAAAAGTCCTGGAATTCCAGATACTGTTCCTTTAGTAGTTAAGCTAAAACAAAAAGGCGTAAAAGTAATTTCTGAAATAGAATTTGCATCACAGTTTACAAAAGCCACAATAGTTGGCATAACAGGATCAAATGGAAAAACAACCACAACATTATTAACGCATCATATTTTACAAAAAGCTGGATTAAATGTTGGTGTTGCAGGAAATATTGGAAACAGTTTTGCTCAACAAGTAGCAGAAAAATCATATGAAAAATATGTTTTAGAGTTGAGTAGCTTTCAGTTAGATGGTATAGAAAGTTTTAATAGCCACATCGCAATTTTAACAAATATTACACCAGATCATTTAGATAGATATAATTACGAATTTAAAAACTATATCAACTCAAAATTTAGAATTACAAAAAATCAAACATCTGAAGATTATTTAATTTATGATGCAGATGATAAAACCATAAACAATTGGTTAAAAGAAAATAAAACAGAAGCAAAATTAGTTCCATTCTCCCTTGAAAAAGAGTTAAAATATGGAGCTTATATAAAAGAGAATAACATAATTATCAACCTTAATAAAGACGAATTTAACATGCCAACATCAGCCTTATCAGTAAAAGGAAAACACAATATTAAAAATGCCATGGCAGCAACAATGGCAGCTCAACTTTTAAAAGTTAGAAAACAAACCATAAAAGAAAGCTTAGAAGATTTTGAAGGTGCTGAGCATCGTTTAGAAAACGTATCAAAAATTAAAGATGTAGAATATATAAATGATTCTAAAGCAACAAATGTAAATGCAACTTTTTATGCCTTAGAGTGTATGGATAAGCAAACAGTTTGGATTGTTGGAGGTGTAGACAAAGGAAATGATTATAACGATTTATTACCATTGGTTAGAGAAAAAGTAAAAGCAATTGTATGTTTAGGTTTAGATAACGAAAAAATTAAAAACACGTTTGGTAATGTAGTTGATATAATTGTTGAAACTGCAGGTGCAGAAGAGGCTGTAAAAGTATCTTACAAGTTAGCAACAAAAGGCGATGCAGTTTTATTATCTCCAGCATGTGCTAGTTTTGATTTATTTGAAAACTATGAAGATAGAGGTCGTCAATTTAAAAAAGCAGTTAGAAATCTTTAAACAGCAAATTTACCTAAAAAAGCAAGTATATATTTAAAATAAATAGTTGAGTAGTATTAATGAAAACCATATTTAAACATATAAAAGGAGATAAAACCATTTGGGCAATTGTTGCTATTTTGGCAATCTTCTCATTTATGCCAGTATACAGCGCAAGCACAAATTTGGTTTATGTAGTTGGTAATGGCTCTACTTTAGGTCATTTGGCAAAACATGCAGCTTTATTAATATTTGGTTTTTTAATTATTTATGGAGTACATAAAATTCCTTATCGATATTTTTCTGGAGGCTCAGTTCTAATGCTACCAGTTGTGTTTGTGCTATTAATTTTTACTTTATCTCAAGGAACCACAATAGCAGGTGCAAATGCAAGTAGATGGATAAGAATTGGAGGTTTTGGTTTTCAAACATCAACTTTAGCAGGTTTGGTTTTAATGGTTTATGTAGCAAGATATTTAGCAAGAAATAAAGAAAAAGAAATAAATTTTAAAGAAAGTTTATTACAGCTATGGCTACCAGTAAGTTTACTGTTAATGTTAATTTTACCGGCAAATTTTTCTACAACAGCAATTATTTTTTCAATGATATTGGTAGTAGCTTTTATTGGAGGTTATCCAATAAAATATATAGGTTTTGTGGTTGGAGTAGGAGTTTTAGCGCTCACCTTTTTTATTTTAATTGCGAAAGCTTTTCCAGATGCAATGCCAAACAGAGTTCAAACTTGGCAAAATAGAATAGAAAATTTTTCTCAAGAAGAAGGTAAAGAATCTTATCAGGTAGAAAAAGCGAAAATAGCTATAGCAACTGGTGGTGTAATTGGTGTAGGACCTGGAAAAAGTGTACAAAAAAACTTTTTACCACAATCGTCTTCAGATTTTATTTATGCAATAATTGTAGAAGAATACGGTTTGGTAGGTGCAGTCTTATTGGTAGGTATTTATTTTTTACTTCTATTTAGAATTTTTGTAGTTATCAAAAAAACAACTACAATTTTTGGAACTCTTTTAGTAATTGGTGTTGGCTTTCCAATTGTTTTTCAAGCAACAATTAATATGGCAGTTGCCACCAATTTATTTCCTGTTACAGGACAAACATTACCATTAGTTAGTAGTGGAGGTACTTCTATCTGGATGACCTGTTTTGCACTTGGAATGATTTTAAGCGTAAGCGCATCTAAAGAAGAAACAGAAGAAGATATTTTAGATGATAACCCTTTAGATATTTTACATGAAACCATATAACATTTTAATTTCTGGAGGAGGTACAGGAGGACACATATATCCTGCAATTGCAATTGCAAACGAAATAAAAGCTCGATTTCCAGACGCAAATATTTTGTTTGTTGGTGCTAAAGATAAAATGGAAATGGAAAAAGTACCACAAGCCGGATATAAAATTGAAGGTTTATGGATTTCTGGTATTCAACGAAAATTAACATCAAAAAATGCAAGTTTTCCTTTCAAACTCATAAATAGTTTGTGGAAAGCAAGAAAAATAATAAGAAAATTTAAACCAGATATCGCTATTGGAACTGGAGGTTTTGCAAGTGGACCAACATTAATAATGGCCAACAGAAGAAAAATACCAACACTTATTCAAGAACAAAATTCTTTTCCAGGAATCACAAACAGATTGTTGTGCAAAAGAGTTAAAAAAATATGTGTTGCCTATGATAATTTAGATCGATTTTTTCCTGCAAATAAAATCGTAAAAACTGGTAATCCTGTAAGGCAAGATTTGTTAAATATTCACTCAAAATTACAAGCAGCAACAGATTTTTATCAATTAGATAAAAGCAAAAAAACACTTTTAGTTTTAGGTGGTAGTTTAGGAGCTCGTAAAATAAATCAGTTAGTAGAAACAAATTTAGATTTTTTTAAAAACCAAAATGTTGAGTTGATTTGGCAGTGTGGTAAATTGTATTTTGATGAATACAAAAAGTATAATGAAAATGAAGGTGTTCAAGTACATCAGTTTATCAATAAAATGGATTTAGCTTATGCAACTGCAGATTTTATTTTGTCTAGAGCAGGTGCAAGTTCCGTTTCAGAATTATGTATTGTTGGTAAGCCAGTAATATTTATTCCATCACCAAATGTAGCAGAAGATCATCAAACAAAAAATGCCAAATCTATTGTTGATAAGCATGCTGCTTTAATGGTAAAAGAAAGTGAGTTAGAAACATTTTTAGTAGTATTTGAAAGTCTATTAAAAGATATTGGAAAACAACAAAGTTTGTCAGAAAATATAAATGAACTGGCATTACCAAGTGCAACAAAAGATATTGTAGACGAAATTGAAAATTTATTAAATAAATGAATTTAAAAAGTTTCCATAACATATATTTCATCGGAATTGGTGGTATAGGAATGAGTGCAATTGCTCGTTTCTTTGCTGTGAATGGAAAAAATGTAGCTGGTTACGACAAAAATTCTTCAGAAATAACAACTTCTTTACAAGAGCTAGGAGTAGAAATTCATTTTAAAGACGCTGTGAAAAATATTCCAATGTCTTTTTTAGATAAAGAAAAAACATTGATTGTTTACACACCTGCAATTCCAAAAAATCATGAAGAACTAAATTATTTTATAAACAATGATTTTCAATTAATTAAAAGAGCAGAAATTCTTGGAAAAATTACTGAGAATACGTTTTGTTTAGCAGTTGCAGGTACACATGGTAAAACTACAACCTCTTGTATTTTAGGACACATCATGAAAACTGTAAATGCAACTTCTTTTTTAGGCGGTATTTCAGAAAACTATAATTCTAATTTAATTTTAGGTGAAGACAAAGTTTCTGTGGTAGAAGCAGATGAGTTTGATAGATCTTTCTTAAAACTAAGTCCAAATATTGCTTGTGTCACCTCAATGGATGCAGATCATTTAGATATTTATAAAAACCCAGATGCTTTAACGGAGTCTTTTGTAGAATTTTCTAATAAAGTATCAAACACATTAATATTTGCAAAAGGTTTGCCCTTAAAAGGATTAACATATGCAATAAATGAAGAAGCAGATTATAAAGCTTTCAATTTAAAAATAAACGATGGTACTTACATTTTTGATGTAAAAACACCGTTGTCAGAAATTAGAAATATTACATTTCAATTACCAGGAAAACATAATGTAATGAATGCTTTAGCAGCACTTGCAATGGCAGATGTTTATGGAGTTTCTTTGGATGATATTAAAATAAGTTTAGCAACTTTTAAAGGTGTAAAAAGAAGATTTTCATATAAAATTAAGACAGAAAATTTAGTTTTAATTGATGATTATGCTCATCACCCAACAGAAATCAATGCTGTGGAAAATGCTGTTAGAGAAATGTACCCAAAAGACGATGTTTTGGTTGTTTTTCAACCACACTTATTCTCTAGAACCAGAGATTTTGCAGATGATTTTGCAAAAGCACTAAGTAAATTTGACGATATTTTGTTATTAGATATATATCCAGCTAGAGAAAATCCAATTACTGGCATTAACTCTAACTGGTTGTTAAATAAAATAACAAATAAGCATAAAAAACTAACTCAAAAAAATAATTTAATAAAAGATATTAAAAATTCAAATAAAAAAATAGTGGTAATGTTAGGTGCTGGCGATATTGGTGTTATGATAAATGATGTAGCAAACAAACTTTTAAATGAAAAATAATGAAGTTTAAAAGAATTTTAAAATACGTGTTGTTTATTGTGTTAGCGGTATGTTTGAGCTTTTTGTATAGTTTTTCAACAAAGCGAAATAACCAGAAAAAAGTATCAAAAATTGAAGTGGAATTTGAAGCTGGAGACAATAATTTTTTAACACACGCTATGGTTAATAAATTGTTAATACAAAATGATGTAAGCGTGAAAAACCAAGCAAAATCTGTAATAGATTTATACAGTTTGGAGAATAGCGTCGCAAAAAACCCTTATGTAGAAAAAACTGCCGTTTTTTTAAGCATAAATGGGGTGTTAAAGTCTATTGTAAAACAACGTACACCAATTGTAAGAATAATTTCTGATAAAGAATCTTACTATGTTGATAATCAAGGTGTAAAAATACCATTATCAAGTAATTATTCTGCGAGAGTTTTACTTGTTTCGGGTGTAAAAAATAACGAAGAAGTAAAAGAAATTTTACCTTTAGTACGCTATATTTTAGCAGATAGTTTTCTGCAAAAAGAAGTTGTAGGAATTCATAAATCTGACGCTAAAGAGTACGAATTTTCCGTTAGAAGTGGAGATTATAAAATCAATTTTGGAAAATTAGAAAAAATGGATGTAAAGTTTAAGAAATTAAAAGCATTTTACAATACCACTTTTAAAGACAAAACGATTCAGAATTATAAAAGCATTAATGTAAAATATCACAACCAAGTTGTGTGCACAAAATAAATCAAAATGGAAAACAATAAAATAGCTGTTGGTTTAGATATTGGTACAACCAAAATTGTTGCCATGATTGGTCGTAAAAACGAATACAACAAAATAGAAGTTGTTGGTATTGGAAAAGCGAAAAGTTTAGGAGTAAAACGTGGCGTAGTTAGCAATATTACACAAACCATACAATCTATTCAACAAGCTGTAGATGAAGCAGAAAGTGTATCTGGAATTAAAATAGAAGATGTAGTAGTAGGTATTGCAGGTCAACATATTAGAAGTTTACACCACTCAGATTATATTACAAGAAATGATGCTGAAGAGGTAATAAATGAAGTTGATATCGAAAACTTGGTAAATCAAGTTCATAAATTGGTAATGTTACCAGGTGAAGAAATTATTCATGTGTTGCCACAAGAATTTAAGGTTGATTCTCAAGCAGATATTAAAGAACCAATAGGAATGTATGGTGGTCGTTTAGAAGCCAATTTTCACGTTGTTGTTGGGCAAGTTTCTTCCATAAGAAATATTGGTAGATGTATAAAAAGTGCTGGTTTAAACTTAAATGAAATTACATTAGAACCTTTAGCATCTGCAGAAGCAGTTTTAAGTCAAGAAGAAAAAGAAGCTGGTGTAGCTTTAATTGATATAGGAGGTGGAACAACAGATTTAGCTATTTTTAAAGACGGAATTATACGTCATACAGCAGTAATTCCTTTTGGAGGAAATGTAATTACAGACGATATCAAAGAAGGTTGTTCTATCATAGAAAAACAAGCTGAATTACTAAAAATAAAATTTGGTTCTGCGTGGCCAGGAGAAAATAAAGAAACAGAAATTGTATCTATTCCAGGTTTAAGAGGTAGAGAGCCAAAAGAAATCACACTTAAAAATTTATCTAAAATTATTCATGCAAGAGTTCAAGAAATTATTGAACACGTGTATTTAGAAATAAAAAATTACGGACATGAAACTGCAAAAGGAAAATTAATTGCAGGAATTGTGTTAACAGGTGGTGGAGCTCAATTAAAACACTTGCGTCAATTAGTAGAGTACATTACTGGTATGGATGCAAGAATTGGGTATCCAAATGAGCATTTGGCAGGTGATTCAGAAGACATATTATCAAGTCCATCTTATGCAACAGCAGTTGGATTGTTAATGGAAGGTTTGAACAGACATATTAAAGATGATGAGGAAATTGAAGAAATAGTTCGGGAATCTGAAGTACAAACTCCAGAAACTGGTATAGAAGAAACGTCGCAAGAACTACCTCCAGAAGTTGAAGAAACTCCAGTTCCAAAAAAGAAAAAGAAAAAATCATTTTTTGACAAGTTCACAGAAGGATTAAAAGATTTTTTAGACAATGCAGAATAGTCTAAAAAAATCGAAATTTATAAAGAATAAAAGAAGTAAAAAGAAAAATTAAATATTAAAAGATACGTTATTATGAGCGCAGAATTCGATAACATTTCATTTGACATGCCAAAAACACAATCAAACACCATAAAAGTAATTGGTGTTGGTGGTGGTGGAAGCAATGCAGTAAACCACATGTACACACAACAAATTAGAGGTGTAGATTTTGTGATTTGCAACACAGATGCACAAGCTTTAGAAAACAGCCCAGTACCAAATAAAATACAACTTGGTGCAAACTTAACCTCAGGTTTAGGTGCAGGTGCAAACCCAGAAATTGGTGCTAAAGCTGCTAAAGAAAGCATGCAAGAAATTCAGCAAATGTTAAATACTCAAACAAAAATGGTATTTATCACTGCAGGAATGGGTGGTGGAACAGGAACTGGAGCAGCTCCTATTATTGCAAAAATTGCAAAAGACATGGAAATTTTAACTGTAGGTATTGTTACAATGCCATTTCAGTTTGAAGGAAGAATGCGCGCAAAACAAGCACAATTAGGAATCGATCAACTGCGTCAAAATGTAG
The DNA here is from genome assembly GCF_005885675.1 of Polaribacter aestuariivivens. Classification (GTDB taxonomy): domain Bacteria; phylum Bacteroidota; class Bacteroidia; order Flavobacteriales; family Flavobacteriaceae; genus Polaribacter; species Polaribacter aestuariivivens. Next base: position 389,781 of record NZ_VANR01000001.1, on the reverse strand, counting down.
ATTCTTTAATTGTAATTAATAACAACAAGCTTCGTGAAGTTTACGGAAATTTAGGTTTCAAAGCTGGTTTTTCAAAAGCAGATGAAGTTTTATCTACAGCTTCTCGTGGAATTGCAGAAGTAATTACACATCACTATAAACAAAATATCGATTTACACGATGCAAAAACAGTGCTTTCTAATAGTGGAACTGCAATTATGGGGTCTGCAAAAGAAGAAGGAAAAGCAAGAGCAAAAACAGCCATTGTAAAAGCGTTAGATTCTCCTTTATTAAACGATAATAAAATTACAGGAGCTAAAAATGTATTGTTGCTTATAGTTTCAGGAACAAATGAAGTTACCTTAGATGAAATCGGTGAAATTAACGATTACATTCAAGACGAAGCAGGTTATGATGCCAACATTATAATGGGAATTGGTGAAGATGAAGAGCTTGGAGATGCTATTGCAGTAACTATTGTAGCAACTGGTTTTGCTCCAGATCAGCAAAGTACAATTACCAATACAGAAGTTAAAAAAATTGTACATACTTTAGAAGATGAACAGAAAGCAACCTATGATTTCAGTGAAAAAACCATCACAAAATCACCAACTTTAGATCAGCCAATTTCTAATGCTTCAGATGAAAAAATTGTGCATACTTTAGAGTTAGATGATACAGAAATAATATCGGAGCCAAAATCACCAAAAATGGAATTGATTCCAACTTCAGAGTTAATTGCAAACATGCCTGTTTCTTATGATGAAATTTCTTTAGAATCTGTATCTGAAGAAGATTTTATTATTACAGATGTTACTCCAACTCCAGAAGTTGAAGAAGAAGTGGAAGAACAACCGCAGCAAATGCGAGCAGATTTATTGTTTGATTTACCTTTGAATAATGATGCTAAAAACACATCAGAAAATGACGTTGTAAACCATTTGATTGATGATGAAATTATAGAAAACAATATTGAGGTTTTTGGAGCAGAAGAAATTATTCCTGAGAAAAAAGAAGTAGAGAAACGCTATGTTTTAGAGGATTTTGATGCAAAACCAACAATAGGTAAAAGTTCTCATATTTTAGAAAAGAAACCAATAGTAGAAGAAAATGAAATTCATTTTGAGTTAAAAACGGCAAAACCACAAGCTGAAATAAATAACATAGAAACTACTAGTGAAGAGGTTTCTCCTTTAGATTTAACAATTTCTGAATTGCAACAAAGAGCAGAAGAAAGACGTAGAAAAATGAAAGGTTTCAACTATAAGTTTAACGATCAGTTAAATAAAAATATAGATGAAATTGAGCGTCAACCAGCTTATAAAAGACAAGGTGTAGATTTAAATGTAAACGCACCTATAAGTCAAACTAAAACGGCAATTAAAAAAGAAGATGACCAAATAGATTTTAAATCTAACAACTCTTTTTTACATGATAATGTAGATTAGTCATTGCAAATACACTTTATTTTAAGAACGCATCTGAAACTTTTAGATGCGTTTTTTTGTTTTTAGACGATAAATTTTACTTTTTTTTAAATTTTTTTTCTGATTGTCGTAAACCATCAAACCTATAAAGTTGGTGTTTTTTTAAATTTATGTGAGTTTTGTTCTGTAACAAAGGTAGTTACGTTTCGTCTTTCTTATATAACCAAATAAACAACATCATGAAATATTTACAATCAACATCAATTTTAGAAAGAGGAATTTTAACATCTTCATACAAACAAGAAATTAAAAAAAGTATTCAATTAGAAAAGTCTAAATCTATTTCTAAAGTAAAATCTTTAATAACAAACCATCATAAAAATATTGAAAGTGATGCTGGAACTATTTTAAGAGTAGCTTTATTTATGGTAGTAATTGTTTTGATTACTTTATAAACATACTATTTTAACAACGATAGTTGTTTTCAAAAAAAAATCCATCTTTAAAAAAGATGGATTTTAAGTTTTGATATTATTTTTAAACTTAGCTTAAAGCTTCTTTAATTCTTTTTATAGCTTCTCTAATTTGTAATTCAGAAGCTGCATATGAAATACGAATACAATTTGGTGTACCAAAAGCATCACCAGTTACAGTAGCAACATTGGCTTTTTCTAAAATAAACAAAGCAAAATCGCTTGCGTTTTCAATTTTTGTACCTTTAATAGTTTTACCAAAGAAAGCAGAAACATCTGGAAAAACGTAAAATGCACCTTCAGGAACATTTACTTTAAATCCATCAATTTCTCTTAACAATCCAATAATAATATCTCTACGAGTTTTAAACTCGTCTACCATATATTGTATTTTAGAAACAGGTGCTAAAACAGCTGTAATTGCAGCTCTCTGAGCAATACAATTTGTACCAGAGGTAATTTGTCCTTGCATTTTAGTACAAGCCTTTGCAATCCATTCTGGAGCGCCTATATATCCAATTCTCCAACCTGTCATGGCAAATGCTTTAGCCAAACCATTTACAGTTATGGTTCTATCATACATACTTTCTATAGCAGCAAAACTAAATGGTTTTGTTTCATAATTAATATGTTCGTAAATTTCGTCAGATAAAACATAAATTTGTGGATGTTTTTCTAAAACTGCAGCCAATGCTCTGTATTCTGCTTCACTATAAATAGTTCCACTAGGGTTGTTTGGAGAGTTAAAAAAAATCATTTTTGTTTTTGGCGTAATAGAAGCTTCCAATTGCTCTGGAGTGATTTTAAAATCGTTTTCTATTGAAGAAGGAATTTCTACAAAAGTTGCTTCACATAAAATAGCAATGGCAGAATAACTTACCCAATATGGAGCTGGTAATAAAACTTCATCACCAGGATTTAATAAAACTTGTGCAATGTTTGCAATAGATTGTTTTGCACCAGTAGAAACTACAACCTGACTTGGTTTATACTCTAAATTATTATCACGCTTAAACTTTACGCAAATTGCTTCTTTCAACTCTGCGTAACCATCTACTGGCGAGTATGAATTGTAGTTTTCATTTATGGCTTTAATAGCAGCATCTTTAATAAATTCTGGTGTGTTAAAATCTGGTTCACCCAAACTTAAACCAATAATATCTTTTCCTTCTGCTCGTAATTCTCTTGCTTTAGCAGCCATTGCTAAAGTTTGTGATACTGGTAAACTGTTAATTCTGTCCGATAATGGATGTTTCATTGTACTGTTAGTTGTTGTTGTTTTACTATGCCAATTCTGGCTTTTGTCCTAAAACGCCTAAATGTCTAAAATGTTCTATAATGGCTTTACGAGTTGTTTCGTATTCATTATATGGTAAATTAAACTCTTTGGCAGTTTCTTTTACAATTTTAGCTAATTTGCCATAATGTACATGAGAAATGTGTGGAAAAATATGATGTTCAACTTGATGATTTAAACCACCAGTATAGAAATTTACCAACCAGTTACTAGGGGCAAAGTTAGAGGTTGTATATAATTGGTGGACTGCCCAAGTGTGTTCTAAATTTCCATCTTTATCTGGTATAGGCATTTCTGTATTTGGTACTATATGTGCCAATTGAAATACCAAACTTAAAATCATACCAGCAGTGTAATGCATCACAAAAAAACCAAGTATTACTTTCCACCAAGCAACGTCTAAAACCAATAAAGGTAAAACAATCCAAAGTGCGTAATAAGCAATTTTAGAAATTACCAATTTCGTCCATTCAGTTCTTGGATTTGGAAATTTACCATATGATAATTTGCGTTTTAAATAACGATGCATTTGTTTTACATCTGTAGTAATTGCCCAATTTATGGTTAATAAACCGTATAAAAATATCGAATAATATTTTTGAATTTTATGAATTTTCAACCACTTAGAATGTAACGAAAAACGAATAATTCGTCCAGCATCAATATCTTCATCATGATCTTTTACATTGGTAAAAGTGTGGTGTAAAACGTTGTGTTGTACTTTCCAGTTATATACATTTCCGGCAAGTATGTAAATGCTACTTCCCATTAATTTGTTTACCCATTTTCTTTTCGAAAAAGAATCGTGGTTGGCATCATGCATTACATTCATACCAACTCCAGCCATTCCAATTCCAGTAACAACCATTAATAAAATCATTACCCATTGTGGCATAGAAACCGTTAAGATTAAAATAAATGGAATTAAGAAAAGCGAAAACATAATAATTGCTTTTGAGTACAATTTCCAGTTACCTGTTCTGTTAAGATTGTTTTCTTTAAAATATGTGTTTACTCTTTTATTTAGAGTTCTAAAAAATTTAGCTTTGTCTACTCTAGAAAAATTTATTGTTTTCATTTAGTGTTTTATAGTAAGTTGCAAAAATAACCCTTTTCGGTTTGCTTTTTATGATAAACGTCAGTTTTTGTTGCTAATTGTTTGTTAAGTATAACTATTTTTGCAACTCAAACTCTTTACAGATGGATATTATTCACAAATATTTTAAAAATTTATCAGAAACACAAATCGAACAGTTTACAAAACTCCAAGAATTATACCAAGATTGGAATTTGAAAATAAACGTAGTTTCAAGAAAAGATATTGATGAACTATACTTACGCCACGTATTACATTCTTTAGGAATTGCAAAAATAATACAGTTTAAACCGGGTTCTAAAGTAATGGATGTTGGAACTGGAGGAGGTTTTCCAGGAATTCCCTTAGCAATTTTGTTTCCAGAAACACAGTTTCATTTGGTAGATTCTATTGGAAAAAAAATTAAAGTTGTAAATGAAGTTGCTGAAGGTTTGGGGTTAACAAATGTAAAAACTACTCATGGTAGAGTAGAAGAAGTGAAAGATACTTACGATTTTATTGTGAGTAGAGCAGTGGCTCAAATGGAAACTTTTGTACGTTGGAATAAAGGTAAAATTGCTAAAAAACAAAACCACGACTTAAAAAATGGAATTTTATATTTAAAAGGTGGTGATTTAACCGAAGAATTAAAATTATATACTTCTGCTACCATTTATAATTTACCAGATTATTTTGATGAGGACTTTTTCGAGACTAAAAAAGTTGTGCATTTAGGAATGAAATACAAAGGTTAGTTTTTCAAAAGGCTTAAATTTAGACTCATATCCTATTATTTGTTGTTCATACGATGTTAGGGTTTAGAAATCTCTTTTCTTTTTTATAGTTTTACTTTTCAACTAAAAAAAGAAGAAAATGAATTTAAAAAGAACATTTGGAGCAGTTTTAACCACTTTAGGAATTATAGGATTAATTTATACAGGGTATATGGTTTTACAAGGTGGTGCAATATCATCTATGATTGTATTTGGTATTTTAGGTTTTATCTTTTTTGCTTACGGAATAAGCTTGGTAAGAACTACAAAAGATGAAGCTTAACAGTAGCTTTTAAAAAAAAATTTTTAATTTTCGCTAACGTGTTTGTATATGGTTTGTTTTGTGGTTTAAGCATCTAATTTAGCAAATACAAACCAAATAGAAAATCCGCGAAGATTTTCGTAAGTTGTTAAAAACGACTCATTAATTATAAACGAATTTGTAACACTTTTAATTGTTGTTAATATCATTTAAAGCTCCTGTAAAACTATTATACTCTGTAGGTTTTGGAGCTTTATCATTTACTAAATATCCATTTTTATCAAAAATAATATACCTTGGAATAGAATTAAGTTCAAATTTCCTTTTTAGTTGTGATTTTATAGGATTTAGCAAAAGATATTGATTATTTAAAGTTCCAAATTCTTTTAATTCTAAAGCTTTTTGTTTCCATTTTTTTGAATCTGTGTCTATTGATATATATACCCAATCTAGAAAGTGGTCCTTGGCAAACAATGCTTTATTTTTTCCTCCATTTTTAATATCATATATGCAAGGTCCACACCAACTTGCCCAGAAATCTATAACTCTATTTTTCTTACCAGTTTTTGCAAGTATATCGCTAAATGTTATTGTATCTCCTCTTAAAGTAATTAATTTTTCATCCAGAACTTCCTTAGGAGGCAACTTATTTAACAAGTCAATATTTTTTGCTGCCTCATCTATTTTTATTAAATAATTTGAATTAGGGAATAGAACTTTAAATTCTTTAATTGCTTCTTTAATGTTACTGCTATTTCTAAAAGGGCTTACCTCTATGTATTTAAGAATAGTATTGGCAAGTCCTCCTTCTTGTGCTTTATTGCTAAATTCATTTAAATATATTTTTTTTTCTATTAAAAATTGGGAGGGTGAATAAGAGTCAGTTAAATTTTGACTTAAGTGCACATAACTTCTAAGAATACCCAAATAGTTTTTAGCCTTTAATACCTTTGGATCATTCAAAAACTGAAAAGAAAGATTTCCGAAATATGATTCTGAAAATTTTAAAGAAGTTTCTATTCCATATCTTTTAGATACTTGTTCAAAATGACTTGCATCAAGTTCTTTTGCTCGTCCAGATTTGTCAATTGTTAAATGAAGAATTCTCGAATAATATTCAAATAAAATTCTAGTACGGGTTTTTTCAATAAAATCTTTGCTAACTTCAGGGTTTTTTAATATAAAGTCTTCAAATAAGCTATCTCTTTTTTGGAAAACTTTCCAACATTTATTTTTGTATTGCAATAAGTCATTTCTAAATATTGGATACTCATTTAGATACATCTTTTTGTAGAACTTATAATGATTTTTATTCGTTCCGTCTACAGATATATTTCCGTTTTTTATGATAATATTTATACTGTCTCCAGGACTAATAAAAATAGGAAGTTCATATACTTTTTTTGTACCAAATGCAAGTATTTCAATATATTGTGATTCTAATAAGTTTTCGGTTTTTAAAAAAATAGAATCGGGATGATTGAGTACTTTAAAATTTTCTGATTTTAAGTTTTTTTTAGGTACATCTAAATAAAAGAAATTTAAATATTTAAATGCTTTTGGGTCATCTGATTTACCGGTAATTATAGTTTCTATTTGTTGAACAGAATCTTTTTTTTGTAGAATTAGCTTAGCTGTTTTTGTGCTCTCTTTTTTGCAGCTTACAATAAATAATATTATAAAAAGATTAATTATATGAAGAATTGAACTTTTCATAATGTTTAATTTTTATTCTACCTATTTCAGAAAAGAACAGGCTTATAATTTGCGCTAACGTTGTTGTATATTGTTTGTTGCATGTTGCAAGCACCTAATTTAGTAAATAATTACGAACCAAGAAAGTCCGCGAGGACTTTCGTAAGTAAGCTAAAAGCCAGCAATAAATTATATAAGGTGTTGTAACAAGTTTATTAAGTTATTAATTCACAAAGTAGTTTACTTGAATTTTTATTTTGAGTAATTATAGTATAATAACTATTTATATTTAATGTTATTTTTCCAATGTTTTCTTTTGTACTGATTTTCTCAAAGATTAAATTCAAATTATAATTTTGTTTTCTTTTTTCAATTAAATGATTATCCCAACTATTCATATTTGAGGTTGAAACGAAACAGATTAATTCAAAATCATTTTTCGAGTATTTTTTTTTCGGGATTTGTTCTATTTCTAAAGTTGTATTAATCTCATAATTAAATTTAACTTTTGTATTAGATTTTTTAAATCTCTTTTTTAAGTTTTTAGCTAAATCCACATAGTAATTGGCTTCACAACCAACAACATTAAAAACAAATAAAATTGATTCAGGATTTATATATTCAGTTTTAAAATTGTTTTCAATTAATTTTATTCCTGGTTTAAACTTAATTTTATCTTGACTTTGAGAAAAGTTTATTGAAATTATGCTAAACAAAATTATTAATATTCCTTTTTTCATATTTTTTGGCAATTTTTTACAACTCTGGACGATTACGACGTCGTTTTAATGACTTATAATCGACGTTAGCGAAGTTATAATTTTTTTAATACAATTTCAACAGGGAAAACACCTGTTTTTATTTAAACAAAACTACCATAGAAGTTTTAGGAACATTAAAACTTCCAGAAACAGTTTTCTTGCCTTCAAAATCAAAAGAATCTCCTAAAACAGCAATTCGCCAAGATGTATTTAATTTGTAATTAAATGGTTTATTTTTTGCATTAAAAATGATTAAAATAGTTTTCCAAGAATCGTTATTTGCGTTGTTTTTTATTTGATAAGAAACGAGTCCATTTTCAACTTTTTGAAACTCTAAATTTTCTTGCACTTCATTTGCAGTTGGCATTCTAAAAGCAGGATGTTCTTTTCGCAAACGAATTAAATTTTGGTAATATTTTACAACATCTGCATGTTGCACTTTTAAATTCCAATTTATTTGATTGATAGCGTCTGGAGATTTATACGAATTGTGTTCTCCGTTTTTGGTGCGCATCATTTCTGAGCCAGCATGTAAAAATGGTGTTCCTTGTGAAGTTAAAACAATAGCAGTTGCCAATTTGTGCATTGCTTTTATTTCTTCTTCTGAAGCATTTGGTTGAGATATTTTTAATTTATCATAAAGTGTGTGATTGTCATGACACGAAACATAATTAATGGCTTGCCAAGGTTGGTTAGCCCAAGGTTTATCGGAATAATTTACAGCTTTGTAGTCAATTTGAGGATGATGTATAGCGCCAACAATTCCAAATTTTATAGATTCTTCTGTATTTTCTGCACCACTTACAAAACCTGTACTGTTATCATCAAAAACAGAACCTTTAATGCCATCTCTAAGGTCATCAGAAAAAGCAGCAATTTGTGGCATTTGTTGTGTGTGTTTTTTCAAAGCTCGTTTTTCTTCTGGAAGTGGCGAATTGTTTGCTGTCCAACCTTCTCCATAAATTAAGGCGTTTTTATTTATTTTTTTGACTTCAGCAGCAATTAAATTCATGGTTTCAATGTCATGAATGCCCATTAAATCGAATCGGAATCCATCTAAATGATATTCCTCTGCCCAATATTTTACAGATTCTAAAATAAATGTACGTGCCATTTTTCTTTCAGAAGCTGTTTCGTTGCCACAAGCAGCAGCATCAGAATAAGAACCATCTTTGTTGAATCTGTAATAATAATTCGGATTTTCTAAATTAAAGTTTGAGTTTTCTGTTCTTCCTGTATGATTGTAAACCACGTCTAAAATAACGCCAATATTGGCGTTATGAAATGCTTTTACCATTGTTTTGAATTCTTTAATTCGAACTTCTGCATCAAAAGGGTTTGTTGCAAAAGAGCCTTCAGGAACATTGTAGTTCTGTGGATCATACCCCCAATTGAATTGTGGCTTCTTTAAATTGGTTTCATCAATTGAATAATTATCGAAAGTAGGTAATAAATGCACGTGTGTAATGCCTAATTGTTTTATATGATCGATTGCAGTTGATATATTTAAGTTGCTTTTTGTACCCTTTTCAACCAAACCTAAATACTTTCCAGGAAAAGAAGAATTTGCATCTTTTTGAATGGTAATATCTCTAATATGTAATTCGTAAATAATGGCGTCATTTGGCGATTTTAAAGTAACATACGTATCGTTTTTCCAGTTTGTAGGATGTGTAGTTTCAAAATCTAAAACCATGGCTTTTTTACCATTTACACCAACTGCTTTTGCGTAAATTCCTGGAGTTTCTGCCAGCCATGTATCATTTATATAAACTTGATATGTATAATAAGTTCCATGTAAATCTCCTTTGATGGTTTTTGACCAAACTCCATTTTCGTCATCTTGAAGATTGTGTGTTTCAAAAACATCAGAAGCATTTCCTGTTTTGTAAAAATTAAGTTTTACAGCAGTTGCAGTAGGAGACCAGATTTTAAATGTAGTTGCTTCTTTGGAATGCGATAACCAAAGATTTTTTTCTGTAGTTGGGTATGCATCAAAATTAGCAAAAGTTGTAGGTCTTTGTTTGCAAGAGGAAATAAGCGTCATAAAAAGTAAAAAAGAAAATAGTTGAGATACTTTCATATCGTGAATTTAGATTGAAAGTAGAAAGTTCTTCAATTTTATTGGAAGTAACAAAAAAAAAGGAACTACATTTCTGTAATTCCTTTATATATTTATGTTTTAAAAAACTTTTATAAAGCTTCCACAAACAAACCTTCGTCTGTTTTCGAAACTTTGGCAACGTCTTTTTTTGTTAAACCTTTAATGGTTTTGTCCCACTTTTTGTTAGACAAACCAGATTGTGTTTTAAGAGCATTTAATTCAATGTTTTCTGATTTTGAAAGTATGGCAAGTACTGCAATTTCATCATCATTCAATTCTACTGCAGGTGCTTTTTTCTCTGGTCGCATTTGAGGGAAAAACAATACTTCTTGTATAGATTGATTGTTGGTTAAAAACATAATTAACCTGTCCATACCAATTCCCATTCCAGATGTTGGAGGCATACCATATTCTAAAGCACGTAAAAAATCTTCATCAATAAACTCAGTCGCTTCATCATCACCTTTTTTAGCCAATTTTAATTGATGCTCAAAACGCTCACGTTGGTCAATAGGGTCATTTAATTCAGAGTATGCATTGGCAATTTCTTTACCACAAACCATTAATTCAAAACGTTCAGTCAATTCTGGGTTTTCTCTATGTTCTTTACATAAAGGACTCATTTCTTTAGGATAATCTGTAATAAAAGTTGGTTGAATGTAATTTCCTTCACATTTTTCACCAAAAATTTCATCAATTAATTTTCCTTTCCCCATAGTTTCATCAACATCAATATTCATGCTTTTAGCAGCTTCTCTAATTTCTGCCTCAGTTTTATTGTAGATGTCAAAACCAGTAAATTCTAAAATAGAATCACGCATGGTAATTCTTTTATAAGGCGCTTTAAAATTAATTTTATGTTCGCCAAAAGTAGCTTCAGAAGTTCCGTTAACAGCAACAGCACAATGTTCTAACAATTGCTCGCAGAAATCCATCATCCAATTGTAATCTTTGTAAGAAACGTAAATTTCCATGGCTGTAAATTCAGGATTGTGCGTTCTGTCCATTCCTTCATTTCTAAAGTTTTTCGAGAATTCATACACACCATCAAAACCACCAACAATTAATCTTTTTAAGTACAATTCATTTGCAATTCTCATATATAAAGGAATGTCTAAAGAATTGTGATGCGTAATAAAAGGTCTTGCAGCTGCACCACCAGGAATTGGTTGTAAAACAGGAGTTTCTACCTCAAAATAACCAGCATTATTAAAAAAAGAACGCATAGCATTAAACAATTTTGTTCTTTTAATAAATACCTCTTTTACACGTGGGTTCACTACTAAATCTGCATAACGTTGTCTGTAACGCATTTCAGGATCTGTAAATGCATCATACGTTTTACCATCTTTTACTTTTGGTATTGGCAAAGGCTTTAATGATTTAGATAGTAAGGTAAATTCTTTTACCATTACTGTTTTTTCACCCACTTTTGTAGTAAATAAAGTTCCTTTAATACCCACAAAATCTCCTAAATCTAGCAATTTCTTAAAAACATCATTGTATAATGTTTTGTCTTCACCTTCGCAAATTTCATCTCTATTAAAATACAATTGTATTCTACCTTCACCATCTTGTAACTGACCAAAAGAAGCTTTACCCTGTATGTTTATCACCATTAAACGTCCAGCAATAATAACTTCTTTTCCTTCAGAAAAGTTTTCTTTAATTTCTTTAGAATTAGAGTTTATTGGAAATAAATCTGCTGGATAAGGATTAATACCTAAATTTCTTAATTTGGTTAACTTTTGTCTACGTACAACTTCTTGTTCTGATAATTGCATTGCTAATAATTTAGTGATGAATTTTTAAGACTGCAAAGATACAATGTTTCCATAATTTATAGGTTGCAGAATTCAATAAAATAACTATTAAAAGTTGCAGAAACTGTAAAACATCGTATATTTGCACGCTACTTTTTGTTGAAGTAGCATTAGTTGTGTTGTTTGGCACTTTAGTAAAAGTGTCGTGGTTTTGTTAACCAATGGAAAGCTTCCCTTAAATGGGACGCTTTTTTTTTGCTTTCTAGCAAACAAAACTTCATCAATTTTTTGAAGCTATTTCCTGCTTTTCGTTATATCTTTTTTTGTGAAAAACAAAAAAAGGATGCCACTACAATCAGGGCTAAATTTGTTTGCCATTTATAGGCATGTTTTAATATAATGATGTCTTTAACAGCTTTATTTATAGGCTGTTTATTTTAATAAGTCATAAATTTTTACGATATTTAAAGGAAATAAAAATATTATGGACGATAAAACAAGAAAAAGAATTGACACAATGAATGCTGTTTTGGTAAAAATGGAAGACATTAAAAACTCACAGCAAAGTTTAATAGAAAAAGTTGGGCAAGTAGAAGTGGCACTTTTTGATATTAAATCTGAAACATTAGATGCAGAACTAGAAAAAGTAATGACCAATGCCAGTAAATCTTTCGACATTATAAAAGATGCTATTGAAGCATTTGAAATGAAACGAAACAGAATTGAAAATGAGGCGTAAGTTCATTTTAAAAAAAGGCATTTTTATAGTGCCAAAACTTCATTAAAAATAAAATTACAAACCCACAAGCAACTGCAAATTTTATAGTAGCAGAAGCTAATAAGCCAATAAAAGAACCAACAGAAGCTTTAAATGCTCTGTTGGTATCTTTACTGTTATATAAAATTTCTCCAATAAAAGCACCTAGAAAAGCACCAATTAAAATTCCAAATGGAATGGGTGAAAACAATCCAATTATCAAACCTATAGTGGTTCCGTAAACACCAAATTTACTTCCTCCAAAACGTTTAGTGCCCATAGCTGGTATAATATAATCTAATATCCAAATAAAAATTGCGATACCTAAAGTTATTCCTAAAAAAGTCCAATTCATAGGAATAACAGTGGTAAAATGTAAAACCAATAAACCAAACCAACCTGTTAAAGGTCCTGGTAAAATGGGTAAAAACGAGCCAATTATTCCAAGAATAACCAATAAAAATCCAATAAAAAGTAATAAAATATCCATAGTTAGTTTATAACTAAAACGAAAATACAAAACCTTTGTTACAATACTTTATAACTAAAAAATTAGTTTAAACTAATTTTTTAGTTATATTTGTTTCGTCAAAAACCTTTTTTATGAAAAAAATAGTTTTTCAAACGCTCATATTTGCAGCATTATTTATACTCAATGTAGGTTTTGCACAACAAAGAGCAGATGATGTAGTGATACCAGAAATAGAAAAACCAAGGTTCAAAAAAAATACAGGACCAATAGTATATATAGATCAGAGTCATCAAAATTTTCATCAAAAATCAGGAAGATTCAAACCTTTTTCAGAGTTGTTGACTTCAGATGGTTACAAAGTAGATAGCATTATCAATTTAAAAAAACTAAATACAAACGATATTTTAGTGATTGCAAATCCCATTCATTCAAATAACGTTCGTAACTGGAGAAGACCTATTCATTCAGCATTTACAGAAAAGGAAATTTTATACTTAAAAAATTGGGTAGAAAAAGGAGGGAAGTTATTATTAATTGCAGATCATATGCCTTTTGCAGGTGCTAGCAATAGTTTGGCAAATACTTTTGGATTCAATTTTTGTGACGGTTTTGCATATTTAAACAAAGAGAGTAGGAATTTGCCTGATATTTTTTCAACTTCTAATAAACGATTATTAGATACGGATATCACAGATGGAACTTTTGGAAATAAAATAAACGCTATAACAACATTTACGGGTTCAGCTTTTACCATTCCAGAGAAAGCAAAAGGAATTTTACAGTTTAAAAAAGACGATTATTGTTTAGTACCAGAAATAGCATGGCAATTTTCTGATAGTACTCCAAATTCAGATTTAGAAAATAGTTATCAAGGGGCAATTTTAAATTTTGGCAAAGGAAAAGTTGCGGTTTTTGGAGAAGCTGCTATGTTTACAGCACAAACCATAACAAATAATTCAGGAACATTTAGGTTTGGTTTTCATTCAAGTGATGCACCAAATAATATTCAATTTATAAGAAACGTACTTTATTGGTTAAGTAAAAAATAAAATTATGAGTAAACAATTAACAAAAGCAGAGGAGCAAATAATGCAAGTTTTATGGGATTTGAAAGAAGCATCAGTAAAAGATGTTATTGAAATGTTACCCAAACCAAAACCTGCGTACAATACAGTATCTACCATTATAAGAATTTTAGAAAACAAAGAATTTGTAACCCATAAAGCTGTGGGTAGAGGTTTTGTGTATTATCCAAAAATAGATAAAGAAACTTATAGTAATCAAAGTTTACACAAATTAATGAATGGCTATTTTGATGGCTCTTTTAAAAGTATGGTATCCTTTTTTGTAAAGGAAAACAAAATGGATGTAAAAGAATTGGAGTCCATTTTAAAGGAAGTGAATAAAAACAAAAAAGAATAGTTATGATAAATTATATAATTCAAGTCATATTATTTCAAATTTTATTTTTGGCTGTTTATGATTTCTTTTTAAGTAAAGAAACCTTTTTTATAAAAAACAGGTGGTATTTGTTAAGCACACCAATTGTATCTTTTTTGTTGCCATTGGTAAAAATACCCACGTTTCAAAAAGTAGTTTCACAAGAATATGTAGTTTATTTACCAGAAATTGTTTTATCTCCAGAAAAAGTAATTCAAGAAACTTCTTGGTATCCATCCATAAATTATATTGATGTGTTATTTAGTTTAGGTGTAGTGTTTTTTGCACTATTATTTATAACAAAACTTGTCAAAATAATTCTTTTAATTAGGTCTTGTAAGTTAGATAAAAAGGATGGATATACGTTGGTTTTAATTCCGAATCAAACCAAAGCATTTTCTTTTTTCAACTATATTTTTTTAGGAAATAATATTCCAAAATCTCAAAAAGAACAAATCATTGCCCACGAATTGGTACATAGCAAACAAAAACACTCTTTAGATTTATTGTTGTTTGAGTTTTTAAAAATTGTAATGTGGTTTAATCCTATGATTTTTATTTACCAGAAGAGAATTACTTTAATACACGAATATATTTCTGATGAAGTTGCTGCAAAATCTGCCCCTAAAGAAAACTATATCAATCAATTATTATCAAACTTTTTTCAAGTTGAAAACATTGCTTTTATCAACCAATTTTATAAACAGACATTCATTAAAAAAAGAATTATTATGATGACGAAAAACAAATCAAAAAAAATGAATCAGCTTAAATATTTGTTACTGATTCCAGTTTTAGGAATCATGTTATTTTACACTTCTTGTGCTAATAAACAAGAAAGCAAGGAAATTTCGGCATCAGAAAAGTTACTAATTCAAAATCAAAAAATTAAAGAAATAGAATTGCAAAATATAATTTTAGAGAATAAATTGTTAAAAGATTCAATTAAAAAATTAAAAAAAGAAAAATTCTATGTCGAAAAATTGAGTGATTATATGAAAAAGAAATTATTTGAAGAACAAAAATCAAACTCAAAAGCTTTTGAAGATTTAGGAATTGTTACAAAAGAAGAAAGAAAAGAAGTTTCATTTATGACCATAGATAAAGCACCAACTTTTCCTAGTTGTGATTCTGGAGATAAAGATTGTTTCCACAAAATGGTTCAAAAACATTTTGTCAGAAATTTTGATGCAGAAATGCCTAAAAAATTAGGTTTATCTCCCGGAAGAAAAAAAGTTTTTATAGGTTTTAAAGTCGATTATAATGGAAATGTTACAGACGTTGTTGCAAGGGCTCCACATCCAAAAATTAAAGACGAAGTGATAAGAGTTATGAATGCGTTACCAAGAATGATTCCTGGAGAACAAGATGGCAAAAAAGTGAACGTAAAATACTCAATTCCGTTTACACTTTTTGTAGAAGATAACACCAAAAACGAATAATGAAAAAGAAAGTTTTAATACTCTTATTATTCACAATTTTAAAAGTTGAAGCGCAATCTTCAACTTTTTCTGTTGTAGATAGTTTGTTTGAAAAAGGAAGATACAAATTAGCTTTAAAAAAGCTAAAACAAATACAATTACCTTCTTTTTTAACGAATTACAAAACAGCCATTATTTATGAATCGATAGATAATTACCAACAAACGGCTTACTTTTTAGAAAAAGCATTGCAATTTCAAGACGATGAAAAAGCAAAAATTAAATTAGCAAGAGCATATCAAAGACTTCAGCAAACTCATAAAGCCATAAAAATTTATGAAGAAGTTGTTGCAAAAGATCCTCTAAACTTGGTGCTTAAATATCAATTAGGCAAGTTGTACTTAGCAAAGGGTAATCATAAAAAGGCAATTCCGTTATTTAAAAAATTAATAGAACAAGATGTTTCAAATGCCAATTATTCTTATCAATTAGCGTTAGCTTACGCGCAAAAAAATGATAGAGACAGAATGATAAATAGTTTTATTGATACATTTAAAAAAGATACAACCCACCTAAAAGCAATCGCTTATTTAGCCTCAAGTTTTCACAAGTTAAAAGATGTAGACTCTACACAATTATTTGTTGAAAAAGGATTGTTGCTAAATAAAAATCATATCAATTTAAATAAATTGAAAATAAATCAATTATATCGTGAAGAAAAATATTTAGAAAGCATACCATTACTACTAAATTTAGATACGATAGATAAAAAAGATACCTATAGCATTTCTATGTTAGGTAGAACTTATTATAACCTAGATAGTTTAGAGCAATCAAAAAAATATTTTAAAAAACTCACAAGAGTAGATCCTGAAAATTTTAAAGCATTTACTCATTTAGGGCATATTGCTTTAAAAGAAAAAGATTATAGAACTGCTTGGTTTAGTTATCAAGTAGCAACTACTAGAGGTAAAGAAAAAAGAGACGAAGAATATTATGGTTTGGCAACCATGTATTATGAAACCAATAAACCCAAACAAGCCCTTGTTAACTTCGAAAAAGCTTATAAAGAAAATTACAAAAACTATAAAGCGTTATATCAATTAGCAACAATTTCTGACGATTATTATAAAGACAAGCAAATAGCTTATAAATACTATAAAAAATATATAGAAACTTTTGAGGATAAAGACCAAGACATGACCAACTTCATAAAAAAGAGAATTGCGTTAATAAAAGAAGATTATTTTATGAGAGGTGAAAAGTTAGATAGATAAATGATTAAAATTTAGTAATTTCACGCTTTAAATAGGAAGCTGTAAGAGCTGTTTTTATTACTAAATTTATTTTATGAAATTTTTACTTTCTTTTTTTATCTGTATTTTTTTAACTACACAAGTTTTTTCTCAAGACAAAAAAGCAATTGCAAGTGTTTATTTTAAAAGAGCGCAAAAAAGTTACGAAGACAAAGATTTAGAAAAAACCACCAATTATTTAGAAAAAACAAGAGAATATTATGGAGGCATTGTTAAAGAAGACATAGCCGTTTTTGGAGCTAAATATTATTTTGAATTAGGTGAGCATAAAAAAGCAGAAGATTACTTTAAAGCGTTTTTTAAAATTCATAAAAGTAAAAAATCAAAAATTTATAATACAATGTTGTTAATGTACACTAATAATTTAGATGCACAGGAAAATCCTAAGTGGTTTCAAAAACAACAAGAAGAAAAAAATAAAGAACGAGAATTTGCTCTAAGAAAAGCATATACAGAGGCAAAAAGCAATTTCAAAAATAAACAATACAAAGAAGCTTTAGAAGCTATCAAAACGTTTAACTCTTTAAAGCCTGATGTAAATTCAGTAGAATATTTAGAGATTCAAGCATTAAAAAATGATGTTGAAACAGCTTTAAACCCTTCAGCAAAACCAGTTTCAGATAAAACAGAAAATGTACCAACTCCAGATGTTGAAATTATTACAGTAAAAGACGATAAAGCAATTTCATTTGAGGTTGTTGAAAAAGCACCTATTTTTCCTGGTTGTACAGCAACAAATTCTTTAGAATTAAATGAATGTTTTAATGAAAAAGTAAAAAAACATTTTTCAGAAAAATTTAGTAAAAGGGTAATTAAAAGTATGAGTTCTTCTAGCTCAAAATTAATTTATATCGTTTTTATTATTGATAAAAACGGAAAAGTAAGTCCTGTTGATGCAAGAACTACAAACCCAAAACTAAAAACAGAAGCCTTAAAAGTAACAAAAGCATTACCAAAAATGAAACCAGGAATGCAAGATGGTAAATTGGTAAGTGTTACATATTCTTTTGCTTATATAATTGATGATATATAGTTATGAAATTAATATTGTTTAAAAAAATGCTTTAAATTTGAGAATGAATTTTCGTTTTTTTCTTTTTCAGATACTTATAATAAGCTTCTGCATTTCTTGTGATAAATTTTCATTTAAGAAAAATAAGCAGATTCAAGAAATTGATACGATTGTTAATTTTTCTTCCGTAGACACATATCCGTCTTTTAAAGATTGCGATTCTTTAATAGCAAAAAAAGCACAAGAAAATTGTTTTAGAAATACCATTCATGCTACAATAGGAGCAAAGTTACAAGAACATAAATTTACGATTAGAGATTCAATTTCCGAAATAATATATGTGGATTTGTTAATAGATGCTAACGGTAAAATTACGTTACAAGAAATAGAATCTTCAAAAAATATTCAAACTCAATTACCAAAATTAGATAGTGTTTTAAGAATTTCTGTTGAAAGTATTCCAACTATTTTTCCAGCAATAAAAAGAGGTATTCCTGTTACAACAAAATACAAGCTTCCTATTAAAATTGAATTAAAAGAGTAGATTTTTTTAAGACTAACTAATATTTTAAATGTTAAAAAACTAATTTAACATTTGCCACAATTTGTCTTTTAGCTTTTGCAAACCAATTTCTGCAACAGACGAAATAAATATTGTTTCAACACCTTTTGGTAGTTCTTCTTTTATTTCGGCAATCAACTCTTCATCTAACATATCCGTTTTAGAAATTGCTAACAATCTTTCTTTATCTAGCAATTCAGGATTGTGTTTTTTAAGTTCATTTAAAAGTATTTCATACTCTTTGTTAATATCATCACTATCAGCCGGAATTAAGAATAATAATGCAGAATTACGTTCGATATGACGTAAAAAACGATGTCCTAATCCTTTTCCTTCTGCAGCACCTTCTATAATACCAGGAATATCTGCAATAACAAATGTTTGATGATTTCTGTGTTCAACAATACCTAAGTTGGGCTTTAAAGTCGTAAAAGCATAATCTGCAATTTTAGGTTTTGCAGCTGTTAAAACAGATAATAAAGTTGATTTACCAGCGTTTGGAAAACCTACCAAACCAACATCCGCTAATAGCTTTAATTCAATTCTAAACCAACCTTCTTTTCCATCAATACCTGGTTGTGCGTATCTTGGAGTTTGGTTGGTAGAAGATTTAAAATTCCAATTTCCTAAACCACCTTTTCCACCAGGTAATAATATAACTTCTTTTTGGTGTTCTGTTATTTCATGAAGAATTTCATCAGTGTCTGCATCTCTAACAATAGTACCTAAAGGAACATCAATATAAATATCTTTTGCATCATGTCCAGTACTTCTGCTTGCGCTTCCAGCACCACCACTTTCAGCTCTAAAATGACGTTTAAATTTTAGGTGAAAAAGCGTCCACATATTTTTGTCTCCGCGTAAAATAATATGTCCTCCACGTCCACCATCACCACCATCAGGGCCACCTTTGGTAATGAATTTTTCTCTATGCAAATGCACAGAACCCTGCCCACCTTTTCCAGACGATGCGTAAATTTTTATGTAGTCAACGAAATTCCCTTCAGTCATTTTTTTATGTTTAAAGTTCAAAACTTAATATTCAAAGTTGAATCTTGAATATTAAGTTTTGAACTTTGAATTTATAATGTATCAAACACTTTTGCGATACGTTGTGTAATTTCTTTGATTGAGCCTACGCCATTTATTCCATAATATTTATTTTGAGCATCAAAATAATCTTTTAGAACTGCTGTTTTTGTATTGTATTCGTTAAAACGATTTCTTATTTTCCCTTCATCAGTATCATCTGTTCTTCCGCTAGTTTTTCCTCTCTCCAACAAACGTTCTACTAATAAATCTTCTGGTACTTCTAAAGCAATCATTCCATTTATTTGCTCGCCTTTTTCTGTTAAAAAAGCATCTAAAGCTTCAGCTTGAGATTGGGTTCTTGGAAATCCGTCAAAAATAAAACCTTTTGCATTGGCGTTTTTTTCTACTTCTGCTTTTAACATGTTTATGGTTACTTCATCAGGAACTAAATCTCCTTCATCCATATATTTTTTAGCCAACAAGCCCAATTCTGTTTCATTTTTAATATTGAAACGAAAAACGTCTCCAGTAGAAATGTGTACCAAATTATACATTTCTTTTAAAAATTCTGCTTGTGTTCCTTTTCCTGCTCCTGGAGGGCCAAATAATACAATGTTTTTCATTTTTGGTGGTGTTGATAGTTGATATATTTCTGAATAATTTCTGCCTAAACCATTATAATCTAATCCGTAACCAACTATAAATTTATCTGAAATGCTTTTTCCTATATAATTTATAGGTAGTTCTTTTCTAAAAACGTCTGGTTTAAAAAATAAGGTGGCTACTTTTAGTTGTTTTACATTCTTGTTTCTAAAGATATTATAAATTTCTTGAAGTGTTGTTCCTGTATCTATAATGTCTTCTAAAATAATTACAGTTCTACCAGTTAAATCTTCATTTATACCTACTAATTGTTTTACATTTTCGGTAGATGAGGTTCCTTGGTAGGAGGCTAACTTTACAAAAGAAACTTCGCAATTTCCTTCAAACTCTCTAATAAAATCGGCAGCAAATAAAAAGCACCCGTTTAAAATTCCTACAAAAATTGGGACTTCATCTTTTGGAAGATCTCTTTTTACCTTTTGTGCAAGATATTTTACGATACTTTTAATTTCGTTTTCAGAAATAAAAGGTTTAAAATATAAATCGTGAAGTTTTATAATACTCATAGAGTGCAAATATAACTGCTATTGATTAAATAGAAAAACCGTTTTCTTTACGTTACTAAAACAAAAGTTTAGCCTAAAGAAAACGGTTTTTATTTATTTTTATTAGAACTTATTTGTTCTTTTTTTCTTTTATAGAAGCATCATACATAATTGGTGTTGCTACAAATAATGATGAGTATGTACCAACAATTACTCCAACTATTAATGCAAACATAAACCCTTTAATAGAATCTCCACCAAATAAGAAAATAGCTAACATTACTAATAATGTTGTTAAAGATGTGTTTATGGTTCTTCCTAATGTAGAACTAACTGCTTTATCAACATTTTCTCCTAAAGGTCTGTTTTTGTAGTCTCCAACAAATTCTCTAATTCTATCAAAAATTACCACAGTATCATTTAAGGAGTAACCTACTACTGTTAAAATTGCGGCTATAAAAGATTGTCCAATTTCCATGTCAAAAGGCATAAAACTGTATGTTATTGAGAATACACCCAATACAATTAATACATCGTGAAAAACAGCAACTACAGCTCCAATAGAGTAAGATATTTTTCTGAATCGTAATAAGATGTATAAGAAAACAACTAATAATGATCCAAAAACGGCATATAAAGCATCTGTTTTAATATCATCTGCAATGGTTGGTTCTACTTTCATGTAACTCATTACTCCTGCACCTTGTTTTTCAAAACCTGGTTTAAAGTTTTCGTAAGTAGTGTTTCCTAAATAAGGTTTTAAACCTGTAAATAAAGTGTTTTGTACTTCTTCATCTACTTCTTGACCTTCTTCCTCAATTCTATAAACAGTTGTTATTTTTAATTGATTGTCTGAACCATATGTTTTAACTTCTGGAGCAGTTCCAAAAGCATCTTTTAAAGTTCCTGCAACTTCAGTAGCACTCATAGATTCGTCAAAACGAACAACATAAGAACGACCTCCTTTAAAATCTACTCCTTGTTTTAATCCAATAGAGAAAATAGAAGCGATTCCTGCTAAAATAATTGCTCCAGAAATGATGTATGCAATTTTACGTTTCTTTAAAAACTCAACATTTATATTTTGGAACCATCCTTTAGAAAAAGAGGTGTTAAAAGTTAAGTTTGTTCCTTTATTTATAGCTCCATCAATTAGTAAACGAGTAATAAATACAGCAGTAAATAAAGAGGTAGCAATACCAATCATTAACGTTAAGGCGAAACCCTTAATTGGTCCTGACCCAAAAACATATAAAATAATACCTGTTAATAAGGTAGTAATGTTTGCATCTATAATTGCAGAAAGTGCTCCTTTTACAGAGAAACCTTCTTCCACAGATTGTTTTAAACCTTTTTTACCAAATAAACCTTCTTTAATTCTTTCGAAGATAATTACGTTCGCATCAACTGACATACCAATGGTTAATATAATACCAGCAATACCAGGTAAAGTTAACACAGCATTAAACGATGCCAAAATACCGAAGATGAATAAAATGTTTACTAATAAAGCAACATCTGCAAATAAACCAGCTTTTCCATAGTATAAAATCATCCAAATTAAAACTAAGAAAATAGCCAAACCAAATGATAGGAAACTGGCATCAATTGCTTCTTGACCTAAAGAAGGTCCAACAACTTCTATTTGAATAATTCTTGCAGCTGCTGGTAATTTACCTGCTTTTAAAACGGTTGCAATGTCCTCAGCTTCTTCAATAGTCATGCTTCCACCTGAAATGCTAGACATGCTTCCTAGTTTTTGATTAATTTTTGGTGCAGTATATACATAATCATCTAAAACGATGGCGACAAACTTACCAATATTATCTCCTGTTAATTTAGACCACTGTTTAGTTCCAGAGCTGTTCATAGTCATAGAAACCTCAGGTTTGTTTAATTGATCAAATACTTGAGCAGCATCTAAAATTACATCACCTTCAATATTTGCTTTGTCATTTCTGTTAGATTTTATTGCATATAAACCAATAATTTCTGTTCCGTCATCACTTTTATTAGTTTTATAATCCCACAAGAACTTTACATATCTTAATTCGCTTGGTAATAAATCTCTAATTTCTTTTTTCTTCAATAAGCTATTTACTCTTGCAGTATCTGTAACTTTAGCTTGAGCAACTAAAGAGCTAACTTGTTGTTGAGACTGTGCAACTACTGGAAATAAGTATGTAAATAAATTTTTCTGAACCTTGGTAGAATCTGGAGTTTCACCTAAAAGATCATCAATGTCATCTTTTTTAGTAGAGTCTTTTACTTGTTCTGTTACAGTATCATCTTTTAATAATTCAGCAACTTTTGCATTTGCAGAAAAGAAAAAACCTTGTACTTCTGCATTGGTGTAAACTTCCCAAAATTGTAATTCAGCTTTACTTGTAATTAACTTAGTAACACGCTCAATGTCTTTAGCTCCTGGTAATTCAATTTGAATTCTTCCAGAATTTCCAATTCTTTGGATGTTTGGAGATGTAACTCCAAATTTATCAATTCTACTTCTTAATACTTCGAAAGCAGTACCAATAGAACTATTTATTTCTTCTTGTAAAGTTTCTCTTACTGAAAAATTATCTTCGTTAAAAGAAATTTTATCACTTAATGCCTTTGTTCCAAAAATAGAAGGGTCACTTAATTTAGTATCTTCAGCTACTTTTTCAAATTCTTCAAAAAATAAATCTAAGTAGGTAGCATTACTACTTTTTTGTCTTTCATCTGCACTCTCTAAAGCTTTATTAAAAGCTTCGTTTTTAGAATCGTTAGATAAGCTTCTTAAAACCTCTTTTACAGAAACTTGTAAAATGGCGTTGATACCACCTTTTAAGTCAAGACCAAGATTCATTTCTTTGTCTCTAACGTCATTATAGCTGTATTTTGTTACACCTAAATCTAAAACATCTTTATTGGCAACACTATCTAAGTACTTTGTTTCTAAAGCAGCTTTTTGTCTTGCATCATTGTCAACCACATTATTTTCAGCGTAAGCTTTTGCGTCATTTTCTACCTTAGTAGCAAAAAATGTAAATGATAATTGGTATAAACTTACTAATCCGAAAAGGATAGCAAATAATTTAATAAGTCCTTTATTTTGCATTTTGTATTATTTTAGTCAAATTTTTTAAAAAACGAGCAAATATATAGCTTCTCGTAAAACCTGACAATTATTTTATGGGTTTGTTTTTGGTGATTTTTTTAGAAAAATATCACATAAAATCAGTTTTTGGAAATGTATAAAATTATATTTTATACGAAGTAGATACCAGGTCCAGCTCTAACTTCTGGCTCTTGATAAGAAGTATAATCTTTAATAAAAGGATTATTTTTGCTGACTTTATAAGCAATTTTAAAAAGTTTGTTCGCTTTGTTTGCTATAGATTCTGAAAAGCCAGAAAAATTATCAATTGTAAACCTATCTGATTGGTATTTAATTTCTAAAACAAACTTATCGCCTAAATTAGAAACATCAATATTCTCAGTTAAATTATGTACAGCAATATTGTAATTGGAAATGTGTTTACCATCGTTTTCAGGAAGATGATTTACCGCTAATTGATTTGCATTCGTGAGCGCACTTTTAATATTTTTAGTATCAATAGTACTGTAGTAACAAATTTTTAAAGTTCCTTTTTTTGTTTCTTGAATTACAATATTGGAAACACCGATTTCTAAAAGTTTTTCTTTTACCTCAGTTATGGTGTTTTCAACATTTTTTTTGTGAATAGAAGTATCTACAAACTCAAGTATAATTTCTTGATTAGGTTCGTGAACTTGTTCTTGAAAAGCTCCAAAACAGAGCGCAATAAATAATAAAGTACTGATGTACCATTTTGCATTCATATGCCAAATATATATAAAAAGATTGGTTTGTACTTTAGAAATTTATATTCTTAACAAATTAACTTTTTCTATACGTTAATTCTATAATTTTATGTTTCTAATTGACTATATTTAGTCTTTAAAATAACTCAATATAATTATATAAAACACAGATATGTCACACCTTTCAGATATTCAAATTGCACAAGGAAAAACACTACAACATATTAGGGAAATAGCATCAAAATTAAACGTAAAAGAAGACGATTTAGAAATGTACGGAAAGTACAAAGCAAAACTTCCATTGTCTTTAATTGATGATAAAAAAGTAGAAAAAAACAATTTAGTTTTAGTAACTGCATTAACACCAACTCCTGCTGGAGAAGGAAAAACAACAGTTTCTATTGGTTTAACAGAAGGATTAAATAAAATAGGCAAACAAGCTACTGTGGTGTTGAGAGAACCATCTTTGGGACCCGTTTTTGGAATAAAAGGCGGAGCTGCAGGTGGTGGATATTCGCAAGTTGTGCCTATGGAAGATATTAATTTGCATTTCACAGGAGATTTTAACGCAGTAGAAAAAGCAAATAACTTACTGTCTGCATTGATTGATAATAATATTCAGAGTAAAACAAATAACCTAAATATTGATCCAAGAACGGTTCTTTGGAAACGTGTTATTGATATGAATGATCGTTCCTTAAGAGACATTACGATTGGTTTGGGAGGAACAGCAAATGGAGTGCCAAGGCAAGATGGTTTTAATATTACACCAGCTTCTGAAGTGATGGCAATTCTTTGTATGGCTTCTAATTTAGAAAATTTAAAAAAGCGTTTGGGCGATATTTTTATTGGTTTTACCTATGATAATAAACCTGTTTTTGCCAAGGATTTAAAAGCAGAAAATGCGATGGCAATTTTGTTGAAAGATGCTATAAAACCAAATTTAGTCCAAACTTTAGAAGAAAATCCTGCAATTATTCATGGAGGTCCTTTTGCAAATATTGCGCAAGGAACTAATACAATTATTGCCACCAAAATGGGGCTCTCTTTATCGAATTATGTAGTTACAGAAGCTGGTTTTGGGGCAGATTTGGGTGCAGAAAAATTCTTGAATATTAAATCTAAATTTGCAAAATTGAATCCTAAATGTGTGGTTTTAGTCGCTACTATTAGAGCTTTGCGTCATCATGGAGGAGCAAAAAAAGAAGAGTACAACACGCCAGATTTAGAAAAAGTTTCAGTAGGTTTTAAAAATCTTGAAAAACATATTGAGAACATTCGTAAATACAATATAGAGCCTGTTGTGGCGATAAATTCTTTTGTTTCAGATTCTAAAGGTGAAGTAGATTTTGTAATAGAAAAATGTGCGAGTTTGGGAGTGCAAGCTGTTTTATCTGAAGGATGGGCAAAAGGAGGTGAGGGAACCAAGAATTTGGCAGAAGCAGTTGTTGATGTGGTGGAAAATAAAGCAACACAATACAAAGCATTGTATGATTGGAAGTCTCCTGTAAAAGACAAAATTGAAAAAATAGCCAAAGAAATTTACGGAGCAGAAAAAGTAGCTTACGATAATAAGGCACTTTTAAATTTAAGAAGAATTGACAGATTAGGTTTTAATGATTTTGCAATTTGTATGGCAAAAACACAAAAGTCTTTTTCTGATGATGAACGATTGATTGGAAGACCAACTGGTTTTACTGTAACCGTTCGTGAAATTGAAATAGCTGCGGGTGCACAATTTTTAATTCCTATTCTAGGAAAAATGATGCGTATGCCTGGGTTACCATCAATTCCAGCTTCAGAGAATATGACAATTGATAATAATGGCGTTATTTCTGGACTATCTTAATAAAATTTTGAAATTACGAGAAACAAAAAATCCAGCTAAAAAGCTGGATTTTTTAATATTTATAAAGAAAGTTTTTACAATTCTAACAATCCGTTAGTTTTAGAAACTCCTTCAGCAGATGCTGTTAAATGAGCTTTTTCAGCATCAGATAAGCTAATTTCTACAATTTTTTCAATTCCGTCTTTTCCTAAAACAACAGGAACACCAATACATAAATCACTTAGACCAAATTCACCATTTAACAATGTAGAACATGGAAATATTTTTTTAGTATCACATGCAATTGCCTGAGCCATTCCACTTACAGCTGCTCCAGGAGCATACCAAGCAGAAGTACCTAATAAACCAGTTAAGGTTGCGCCACCAACTTTAGTGTCTTGCATTACTTGATTTAATCTTTCTTCAGAAATAAATTCAGAAACAGGAACAGAGTTTCTTGTAGCTAATCTTGTTAAAGGAACCATACCTTTATCTGAATGACCACCAATAACCATTCCATCTACATCAGAAATTGGAGCACCCAAAGCTTCTGCTAACCTGTATTTAAAACGAGCAGAATCTAAAGCACCACCCATTCCAATAATTCTATTTTTAGGTAAACCAGTAGTTTTATGAACTAAATACGTCATGGTATCCATTGGGTTAGAAACCACAATAATAATGGTATTTGGAGAATGCTCAATTAAGTTTGAAGAAACTGTTTTCACAATTCCTGCGTTTATTCCAATTAATTCTTCACGAGTCATACCAGGTTTTCTTGGAATTCCTGAAGTAATAACGCAAATATTAGAATTTGAAGTTTTAGAATAATCGTTAGTGCTTCCTGTAATTTTAGTATCAAAACCATTTAAAGAAGCAGTTTGCATTAAGTCCATCGCTTTTCCTTCTGCATAACCTTCTTTAATGTCTAATAAAACAACTTCTGAAGCAAAGTTTTTAATAGCAATATATTCTGCACAACTTGCACCTACTGCACCTGCACCAACAACTGTAATTTTCATATTTTTATTTTTAATTATGTTTAACAAATTTGTTGCTAAAATACGAATTTTAGACAAGTTCTTAGTTAATTTAAAGTAAAAAAAGACATCTTAACGAGATGTCTTTTTTTGTTAAATATTAATGGTGTTGCTTATCTAATACTAAAAGCAACGCCTAAGTTTGCGGTATTGTATTCTTGTAAAGTATAGCTTCCGAAAATTTTAAGAAATCCTAAGCTTAATCTCAAACCAGCAGTTGTTCTAAAGCCACCTGCATTAAATTCAGAATCTATAGGATCTGATATTGTTCTTGTAAGTGGTCCATAGCTCAAGTCATAATCTCCAGTCATTTTAAGTGTAGAGTTACCAGATCCATAACCAATTCCACCATAAATGTTTATAATAGGAAAATTTAAAGATGCAATTGCTTGAAATGTATATGCATTAAGCTTAAACTCAGCTAATCCGTTTTGTACAGAAACGTCTCCACTACTTTCGATATCATAATCTACAGTCATTGTAGTATATCCAGCTAATAAAGATACGTGAAGAGGTGTTTTACCTAATGGTCCAAACCAATTTGTAATCTCTTTTTTAAGTCCAATACCAAATAAATTTCCTTTAACATCGTCAGATCCAACTTTAGGTACTAAACGTAAGTTTACTTCAAATTTTGCAGGTAAACCTAAACTTAACTGAACTGCTGGAGCTGGAACCGCGTTAAGTGGTAAGCTTTCTTTAACACCACCAGGAGCGTTAAAAGTAGTTGTATATGTTTGTCCGTTTTCAGTAAAGTTAACTGTTGTGAGTGGTGTAGTATCTTCTGAACCAGCTACAGTAGCTGCTGTAATTGAGCCTGTGTTTATTGATGTTAATCCAGATAATGTAAACATTTCGTCTTCTTCTGGAACTAAAGATGCGTTTAATCCAATTGCTAAATCAAAACCAAATGGTTTATGAACTTTCGCTGTATGATACCATCCATTGTTCATACCATAGATTAAACCTTTCATAGCTGGGTTAATGTAGGCATCTATTAATTTGCCTCTATCATTGTTATCTGCCAACAGATATCCTTCAAAACCTTCTTGGGCTTTCGTACTAAAAACTAAGGTGAATACACCTAAAAAAAATAAAATAGATTTTTTCATTTTGTGAAATTTGGTTAATTTTTATATTTAGTAGGGGTTAATTAGAGCTAATATATAAAATTATGTTAATAAAAGATAAGTTTTGAGTTTGATAAAATGAAAATTCAGGAAAAATACCTATTTGTAAGTAGTAAAAAACCCCAACAATTTGTTGGGGTTTTAAATATTTTAAAAAATAAATAAATTATTTAGGATCTAAAATCATATCGATTCTATCTACAACATCTTGTAAATGATATCTCGTAATTGTATTTCCTCTGTTGGAAGCAGATCTAGCATCTCTTTGTAAACGCTTTAATTCACCTCTTACTACTGATTTCACATCAGATTGATTAATTGTAATTCCACTTCTTTTTAAATATCCACTATTAAAACCTCTTTGATCTTTAGCGTCATTTAATAAATAATTTAACCTGTCTAAATGAGCTCTTTGTAAGTTTCTTCTGTAAGTATCAATAGAACGTCCGTTGTAAATTTCACTCCAAACGCCTTTTCGCAAATCACTCATCATATTCACTAAAGTATAAGCTTTAGAAGAGCCATTTAAAGTTTCATTTTCAATCATTCTAGCCATTCTACCTGCGTCTAAAATGTTGTTTAACGTTCTTGCTTGTAAACCTCTAACTCTTTCTACTGAACCAGAAAATTCTGTTTTGCTAAAAATGTTTTCATCTAACATCCATTCTGGAGTTTTAAATAATTCATCAATAACAAATTGTAAAGCTTCTTTTTGTTTGGATTTATCTACATGTGTATATACTGCACCTTCTTGATCTGTTGTTTTGTAGTACTCATAAACACCACCAATGTTTGCAGAAACATGTCCCATATATCTATTAAACTGTCCTATTAATTGACCATACATACTAGATAACTCATCGTAATTTTCTCCCTTTTCAGAAGTCCATTCTTCTAATTTTGGTAAAATTCTTTTTAAGTTTTTAATTCCGTACATAGAAGCTTTCATTGCGTCATCACCTAAATCTTCTGTTTGAGAACTAGGGTCTACAACTCCAGCAGCTTGTTGATGACCAAATCTGTACATTGGATCACCTGCATGTTCTAAAATCCAAGAATCTAAAATTGGCTTTTCTTCTTCTGCAGTTTTATCTAAAATTGGTCTGTAACCCCATGCAATTGCATACTTATCATAAATACCTACATTAGGCATTAAAGAAACACCTTTGTCTTCTGGTTGTGCAATGTAATTGAAACGAGCATAATCCATTATAGAAGGTGCAGTACCATATTTAGCTGTAAAAGAAGCAGAACGTAACGAATCTACTGGATATGCAACAGAACTTCCCATGTTGTGAGGTAGTCCTAATGTGTGCCCTAATTCATGAGAAGAAACAAAACGAATTAAACGACCCATAGTTTCTGTTTTAAAGTTTTTACTTCTAGCATCTGGATTTATTGCCGCTGTTTGTATAAAAAACCAGTTGTGTAATAAAGTCATTACATTATGATACCAGTTGATATCTGATTCTAAAATTTCTCCAGATCTTGGATCACTAACGTGAGGGCCGTTTGCATTTGGTATTGGAGAAGCTAAATATCTAATTACAGAATAACGAACATCTTCTGGACTGTATTCTGGGTCTTCTTCTTTAGTTGGTGCTCTTTTACCAACAATGGCATTTTTAAAACCTGCAGCTTCAAAAGCTACTTGCCAGTCATTTACACCTTGTATAATATAAGGAACCCACTCTTCTGGAGTAGCTCTATCTACATAATATACAATTTGTTTTTTTGGTTCTACTAACTCGCCTCTTTTAAACTTTTCGATATCTTCATCTTTTACTTCTAAACGATATCTATCTAAATAAGTAACAGTTTTACTTTTTTGATCTTTTAAACCATAATCTATTTGTCCTCTTGCAAACCAACCTACGCGTTCATCAAAATATCTACGCTTCATTGGAATTTTTGGTAATAAAACCATAGAGTTACTCATTTCTACAGTTACAGATCCAACAGCACTATTAGATGGTGCTTTATTAGCAAAATATGTTTTTACATGTCTTGTTTCTATATTTTGTGGGTAACTACTAATTCTTTCAATATAAGAGCGAGCCTTATCCATTCTGGTAATTTGATATCCTCTTCTTCCTCTAGATGGAAAACCTAAAGAAGGTACATCAGTAGCAAATAAAGAAGTTGCATCAATAACTGTTGCGGTAGAATCTTTACTAAATGCTTTTATAGGAAAAGAAAATAAAATTGGTTCTAAGTTAGAATTTACAACAGCTTCATGAACTGGTAAAATAGTATCAGCAACAACATCATGAGAAACGACTCTTAGTAAAATATTATCGTTTTTTTTCTCCCAACGTAAAACTTGTGTATTTGCTTTTCCACCACCAAAGCCAATTCCACTTGCAGTTTTAGCAATTCTCGTAACCATTAACATCTCTCTTCTTAAAAGAGAATCTGGAATTTCAAATAAATACTTTTCGTCTTTTTTATGTACTTTAAATAAACCATCATCAGTTTTATGGTCTTTTGTAACCACCTTACTGTATGGTTGAATTCCTCCTTTACTTGGTTTTGGTTTAGGAGCAACTTTTTTAGGTGCTTCTTTTTTCTTTTTCTTCCAAAATTGAGCAGAAGTTTCGGTAGAGAAACCGAATACAAAAGCAACTAAAAGAAGTTTAATGAATATCTTTTTTGTCATAATAAATTTGATTAAAATTATAGTTTTCGAAGTTACGTAAATCGTTTAAATACCGAATCTTAAAAATTTGTTAAAGGGATTGAAAAATGATATGTTAATTTTTTTCACAAAAAAAACCTTTAGATTTTGAGGTCTAAAGGTTAAATTATAAAATGTTAAGAGGTTATAAATTAAATGCTTTTTTAACTGCATCAACATAATCTAGTTTTTCCCAAGTGAACGTTTCTACTTTTTCAGAAACTGTTTCTCCCATTGGATTTGTAAAAGTTACTGTTTTAATTTCAGGAGTTCTTCCCATGTGTCCATAAGCAGCAGTTTCTGAATAAATTGGCGTTCTTAATTTTAAACGTTGTTCTATAAAATACGGACGCATATCAAAAATATTTGCTACTTTTTTACTGATTTCGCCATCTGTTAAATCTACGGTAGCAGTTCCGAAAGTTTCTACATTTATACTGGTTGGTTTTGCAACACCAATTGCATAAGAAACTTGTACTAAAACTTCTTTGCAAAGTCCTGAAGCAACCAAATTTTTTGCGATGTGTCTTGTTGCATAAGCACCAGACCTATCTACTTTACTTGGATCTTTTCCCGAAAAAGCTCCACCACCATGAGCTCCTTTTCCTCCATAAGTATCTACTATAATTTTACGCCCTGTTAAACCAGTATCTCCATGAGGTCCACCAATTACAAAAACTCCAGTTGGGTTAATGTGGTAGGTAATATCGTTTGTAAATAATTTTTGAATATGAGTAGGTAATTTTGCAACCACTCTAGGAATTAAAATTTCTACAATATCTTTTTTAATTTTGGTTAGCATCACTTCTTCTGACTTGTCAAAATCGTCATGTTGTGTAGAAATTACAATAGCATCAATTCTTTGAGGTACATTATCATCAGAATATTCAATAGTAACCTGACTTTTTGCGTCTGGTCTTAAATAAGTAATCTCTTTATTTTCTCTTCGTAAAAGAGCCAATTCAATTAACAATCTGTGAGACAATTCTAATGCTAAAGGCATGTAGTTTTCAGTTTCATCGGTTGCGTATCCAAACATCATTCCTTGGTCTCCTGCACCTTGTTCTTCTGGTGAAGATTTATCAACACCTTGGTTAATATCTGGTGATTGTTCGTGAATTGCAGACAAAACTCCACAAGAATTTCCATCGAACATATATTCGCCTTTAGTGTAGCCAATTTTATTAATAACTTCTCTAGCAATTTGCTGAACATCTAAATAAGTTTCAGATTTTACTTCTCCAGCTAAAATAACTTGTCCAGTAGTTACCATGGTTTCGCATGCAACTTTACTATTTTTGTCGAATGCTAAAAAATTATCAATTAAAGCATCAGAAATTTGATCAGCAACCTTGTCTGGATGTCCTTCAGAAACACTTTCTGACGTAAATAAATATGACATAATATTCTTCTTTTAAATGTTGTAGGAAATAAAAAATAATTGCGTGGTCGCTAAAAGAAGTAGATAATTACTGCTTTAGCATTTTTATACTGAACTCGTTTCAGAATCTTTTAAAATAAGTATCCTAAATTAAGTAAAGGGTACTGAAACAAGTTCAGCACGAGAGGTTGCAATCAGTTCAAATTTTTCCTCTTAATTATAATGCAAAGTTACATTATAAAATCAAATTCCAACATTTTTTAGTGATAATTATTTTTGATAACACCATCAATAAATCAATTTTAGAAA
This sequence comes from Polaribacter aestuariivivens, assembly GCF_005885675.1. Lineage (GTDB taxonomy): Bacteria > Bacteroidota > Bacteroidia > Flavobacteriales > Flavobacteriaceae > Polaribacter > Polaribacter aestuariivivens. Next base: position 356,822 of record NZ_VANR01000001.1, on the reverse strand, counting down.
ACAAATACGGATGTTTTTATGGAATAAAGAATATTGTGTATTATAAAATGCGAAATTGATATAAAATAAAAAATAAACTGTCTTTTATTTGGATATTAAATTTTTCTGAACATATATTTGCACTCACAAAGTTCAATAACTTATTGAAATGTTATCAAGAAAGGTGGAGGGATTAGACCCTTTGAAACCTTAGCAACCCTTTAGAAATAAAGAAGGTGCTAAATTCTACCCTGTGCTGAATTCGTTTCAGTATCTCAAAAAAAGAGAAAAGGATAGATAACAAAAATGAATTTTCCCATTCTGGAAAATCATATTTTCTTAATAACATTTTTCTAGTAAGTACATCAACAAAAATTGATGCATTTGACTTTTGGTTTAATTATTTATTAACTCAAAAAAATAGAAAAATGAGTACACACAAATTAGCAACAAACGCATTACACGCAGGTCATGATGTAAAAACAAATGGAGGTACAAGAGCTGTTCCAATTTACCAAACATCTTCGTATGTTTTTAACAATTCAGAGCATGCCGCAAACCTTTTTTCATTAAAAGAATTAGGATTTATTTACACACGTTTAAATAATCCAACAAATCAAATTTTACAAGATCGTTTAACAGCTGTAGAAGGAGGGATTGGAGCCGTAGTTTTCGCTTCTGGAACAGCAGCAATTGCAACAGGTTTATTAACGCTTTTAAAAGCTGGAGACCACATTGTGGCTTCGAGTAGTTTGTATGGTGGAACCTACAATTTATTAAATGTTACTTTACCAAGATTCGGAATTACAACAACATTTGTAGACGCTTCTGAACCAGAAAATTTTGGAAAAGCTGTTCAAGAAAATACAAGAGCTTTTTTTGTAGAATCTTTAGGAAATCCTAAATTAGATGTTTTAGATTTAGAAGCAATTTCTGCTCATGCAAAAAAAGCAGAAGTGCCTTTTATTGTTGATAATACAGTAGCAACACCAGTTTTATTAAACCCAATTAAACACGGAGCAAATATTGTAATTCATTCGTTAACAAAATATATTGGCGGACAAGGAACTTCTTTAGGAGGTGCAATTATAGATGCTGGAACTTTTAATTGGGCGAATGGAAAATTTCCTGAATTTACAGAGCCATCTGCAGGTTATCATGGTTTAAAATATCACGAAACTTTGGGTGCTGCATCGTACACTTTTAAATTGATTTTAGAAGGTTTGCGTGATTTTGGTGGTGCTTTAAGTCCTACAAATGCGTTTAATATCATTCAAGGTTTAGAGACTTTACCTGTAAGAATTCAAAAACATTCGCAAAACGCATTGGCTTTGGCAAAATGGTTAGAGCAACAAGAGGAAGTTGCTTGGGTTAATTATCCAGGATTAGAAAGCAATAAATACAAGAAATTAGCAGATAAATATTTGCCGAAAGGACAAAGTGGAATTGTAACTTTTGGTCCTAAAAAAGGTTTTGAAGCGGCAAAAGCAATTGCAGATAAAACAAAAGTATTTTCTTTGTTAGCAAATATCGGAGATACAAAATCGTTAATTATTCATCCAGCAAGTACCACTCACCAACAATTAGATGAAGTTGCACAAGCAGGAGCAGGAGTTAGCCAAGATTTAATACGTTTATCAGTTGGTATCGAAGATTTAGAAGATTTAAAAGCAGATTTAAAAACGGCTTTTTCAGAAATATAATAAATATGAAAAATGACAAGGGGTTTTAAACCCCTTGTTTTAAAAATGAAAGACAAACTACAACATATCAAACTCAAAAATTTCACCACTGAATTAGGTGTAAATATTCCGGATATCAATTTAAGTTATCAAGTTTTTGGTCAAGATTTAGGAACTGCACCTGTGGTTTTAATTAATCATGCACTTACTGGAAATAGCGATGTTGCTGGTGAAAAAGGTTGGTGGTTAGATATTGTCGGTAAAGACAAAGCTATAAATACAGAGGTGTATACTGTATTGTCTTTTAATATTCCTGGAAACGGTTTTGATGGTTTTTTAATTGAAAATTATAAAGATTTTATTGCAAGAGATGTTGCAAGAATTTTTTTAAAAGGATTAACGGAGCTAAAAATAACCCAATTATTTGCCTTAATTGGAGGTTCTTTAGGTGGTGGAATTGCTTGGGAAATGATTGTTTTAAATAAAAAAATTACCCAACATTTTTTACCAATTGCAACCGATTGGAAATCTACAGATTGGTTGATTGCTAATTGTCAAATTCAGGAACAGTTTTTAGTCAATTCCAGCAATCCTGTGCACGATGCTAGAATGCATGCGATGTTATGTTATAGAACTCCAGAATCTTTTAAAGAACGTTTTCATCGATCTAAAAAAGAAAATTCAGATATTTTTAATGTGGAAAGCTGGTTGTTGCATCATGGAGAAAAATTGCAAGAACGTTACCAATTATCTTCTTATAAATTAATGAATCAATTATTAAAAAGTATTGATGTTACTAAAAACGGAGAGAAAAATATAGAAGTTTTAGACCAGATTGAAGCAAATATTCACATTATTGGTGTGGATTCCGATTTGTTTTTTACCGCCGAAGAAAACAGAGAAACGCATAAAAAATTAGCTTTAACAAAAGAAAACGTAACATATAACGAAATTAATTCTGTGCATGGTCATGATGCATTTTTAATGGAATATGACCAATTACAGAAAATCATAGAACCTATTTTCAATAAAGATTATAGAGCAAAAAAGATGAAAGTATTAAAATTTGGAGGAAAATCTTTAGCCAACGGAAAAGGATTGGAGAATGCCATAGAAATTATTCTTAACAAACACAAAAACGGAGAAAAAATAACTTTAATTGCTTCTGCAAGAGGAAATACAACAGATGAATTAGAAAATTTGTTGACTTTAGCTTCTCAACAGAAACCGTATTTAGACGCGTTTGATGCTTTTAAAGATTATCAATTAAAACCAAATCCGAATTTAGATTGTACACAAGAGTTTTTAAAATTAGCAACAATTTTCGAAGGTGTGTATTTATTGGGTGATTATAGCGAAAAAATTAAAGATGAGGTTTTAGCGCAAGGCGAATTATTATCCGTAAAATTAGTTGCAAGTTTGTTGGAAGAAAATGGAGTTTCTGCAAACGCTACAGATGCAAGAAAATTAATTATTACCGACGATAATTTCGGAAATGCACAACCAATTTCGGCAGTTTCTTCGGAAAATGTAGTTTCTTATTTCAAAGAAAACTCGAACACTATAAATGTGGTAACAGGTTTTATTGCATCCAATAAAAAAGGAGAAACCACTACATTAGGAAGAAATGGTAGTAATTACACAGCAGCTTTAATTGCGAATTATTTAGATGCAGATGAGCTTCAGAATTATACACATGTAAGTGGAATTTTTACTGCAAATCCAGATTTGGTTGCAGATGCAAAGAAAATAGAGCAGTTATCGTTTTCAGAAGCGAATGAATTGGCAAATTTTGGGGCGACAATTTTGCACGCAAAAACCATTATTCCATTATTAGAAAAGAACATTAATTTACGTATTTTAAATACGTTTCATAAAGAAGATAAAGGAACATTAATCACATCAGAAACTTCAACAAAAGGAATAAAATCCATTTCAACAATTAATAATGTTGCCTTATTAAATTTCGAAGGAAGAGGTTTGTTAGGTAAAGTTGGTGTTGATGCACGAATTTTTAGAGCTTTAAGTGATAAAAACATAAGTGTAAGTATTATTTCTCAAGGTTCATCCGAAAGAGGAATTGGTTTAATTATTGATGCAAATAGGGCAAATGAAGCTGTTTTAGCTTTAGAAAAAGAGTTCGAAAACGATTTTTATTCGCAAGATGTAAATCAAATTTCTATTGTCGATAATGTGGCTGTAATTTCAATCATTGGTCAAGATTTAAGTGAATTTCATTTGCCTTACAATGCCTTAATCAAAAACCAAATTGTTCCAGTTTTATTCAACAATACCATCACAGGAAAAAACGTGAGTTTGGTGGTGAAGAAAGAACAATTACACAAAGCAGTAAACGTAATTCACGGACAAGTTTTTGGTGTTGCTAAAAAAGTAAATATTGCCATTTTCGGAAAAGGTTTGGTGGGGGGAACGTTAATTCATCAAATTTTAGAAAATGTTGCATCAGTTTTAGAAAGAAGAAAAATTCAATTGAATGTTTTTGCAGTAGCGAACTCTAAAAAAGTATTGCTAAACAAAAATGGAGTTTCCAAAAATTGGGAAGAAGATTTAGAGTTACAAAGACAAGAAAATATTTCTGTAGACGATATTATTTCGTTTGCTAAAGCACATCATTTCGAGAATTTAATTGCGGTAGACAATACTGCAAGTGTGCCATTTGTGGCTAATTACATTCCGCTAATTGAAGCAGGTTTCGATTTGGTTTCTTGTAATAAAATTGCCAACACATTGTCTTTTGATTTTTACAAAGAATTAAGAAGAAAATTAAAAGAACATAAAAAACAATATTTGTATGAAACGAATGTTGGTGCAGGTTTACCTTTAATTGATACGATTCGACTTTTACACGAATCAGGAGAAAATATTACCAAAATTAGAGGCGTTTTTTCTGGAAGTTTAAGCTATTTATTCAATACTTTTTCAGAAGAAAGCAAACCTTTTTCTGAAGTTTTACAGGCAGCAATCGATGCAGGTTTTACAGAACCAGATCCAAGAGAAGATTTAGGTGGAAATGATGTTGCCAGAAAATTGTTAATTTTGGCAAGAGAATTAGAATTGGAAAACGAGTTTGTAGACGTAAATATTCAGAATTTAATTCCAGAGAATTTAAGAGAAGGTGCTGTAAGCGATTTTTTATCTAACTTAGAAGCGCTGAATGAGGAATATCAACAAGTTAAAGAAAATCAGGAAGAAGACCACGTTTTAAGATATATTGGAGAATTAGGAGGAGATTTATCACAAGAAACAGGAAATTTAGACGTAAAATTGGTCTCTGTTCCTAAAAGTTCTCCCTTAGGTTCTTTAAAAGGTTCCGATGCAATTTTTGAAATTTATACAGAATCTTATGGCGAGCAACCAATTGTAATTCAAGGAGCAGGAGCAGGTTCTAAAGTAACAGCTAGAGGCGTTTTTGGAGATATTTTAAGACTAGCAAAACATAATGATTAAAAATAGTTAATGGTTTTTAGTTGATAGTTATAAATGAAGACTACCAACCAAAAACCAAAAACCACCAACCAAAATGGATAAACATTTCGAAACAGAGGCAATTAGAAATCAAACAGAAAGATCTCAATTTTCTGAACATTCTACACCATTATATTTAACATCGAGTTTTGTTTTTGACGATGCAGAAGAAATGAGAGCTTCATTTGCCGAAGAAAAACAACGTAATTTATATAGTCGATTTACGAATCCGAATACCACAGAATTTACAGATAAAATTGTGCAAATGGAAGGTGCAGAAGCAGGGTATGCTTTTGCAACAGGAATGTCTGCAATATTTTCAACTTTTGCAGCTTTATTAAATGCTGGAGATCATGTAGTTTCTTGTCGTTCAGTTTTTGGTTCTACACACAGTATGTTTACCAAGTTTTTACCAAAATGGAATATAGAAACTTCATATTTTAAAGTTGATGAGGTAGATTTGGTAGAAAGCTTAATTCAAGAAAATACCAAAATCTTGTATATTGAAACACCTACAAATCCTGCTGTAGATATTTTAGATTTAGAATTGATTGGCAAAATTGCGAAAAAACACAATTTAATATTTATCGTAGATAATTGTTTTGCAACACCTTATGTACAGCAACCCATTAAATTTGGTGCAGATTTAGTAATTCATTCAGCAACAAAATTAATAGACGGACAAGGTAGAGTTTTAGGTGGAGTCACAGTTGGAAACAAAGAATTAATGCGAGAAATATATTTATTCGCAAGAAATACGGGGCCTGCCATGTCTCCTTTTAATGCCTGGGTTTTATCAAAAAGTTTAGAAACTTTGGCGATTCGAGTAGAAAAACATTGTGAAAATGCACTAAAAGTTGCGCAATTTTTAGAAGAAAATGAAAATGTACAATTGGTAAAATATCCATTTTTAAAATCGCATCCACAATATAAGGTAGCAAAAAATCAAATGAAATTAGGTGGAAATATTGTCGCTTTTGAAATAAAAGGAGGTATTGAAGCTGGGAGAAAGTTCCTCAACAACATAAAGATGTGCTCACTTTCTGCAAATTTAGGAGATACAAGAACTATTGTTACACATCCATCTTCTACAACACATGGAAGATTATCTGAAGAAGATAGATTAGAAGTCGGAATTACAAATGGTTTGGTTCGTGTTTCTGTTGGTTTAGAAAATGTAGCAGATATTATTGCAGATTTAGAACAAGCTTTAAACATTTAAATTGCAGAAATTTCTGTAAATTTGTTTCTTATGCTATCTAAAAAAACAAAATACGGAATTAAAGCGCTTACTTATTTGGCAAAACAGGAAAATAAAACGCCTGTTCAAATTGCTACGATTTCTAAAAGCGAAAATATATCGCTTAAATTTTTAGAAAGCATCCTTTTAACGCTTCGTAAAAACGGAGTGTTAGGTTCTAAAAAAGGCAAAGGTGGTGGTTATTATTTACTGAAAGATCCATCAGAAATTCAAATGACTTCCATTATGCGGATTTTAGAAGGTCCAATTTCTATGGTGCCTTGTGTGAGTTTAAATTTCTACGAAAAATGTGACGACTGTCCAGATGAAAATGCTTGTGCTGTGCATAATTTAATGTTAGAAGTTCGAGATAGTACACTTCAAATTTTTAGAAATACTTCATTGGCTGATTTGTGTAAATGTTAGTATTTAAGGTGAATTAGTTTTTCATTTTCTTCACACTCATTTTCTATCTTAATCTGATAAACTAAATGATAATCCATTTAGATATTCACAAAATTCCTTTCATATTTTTATTAATCTACTAAATCTATAGGGTAATTATAAATTTCTTTGTTTTTATGCTTATTACTTTCAAATAATAAACTATGTTTGCATACCCTATTAATTAAGTAGGGTAAAATATTTTGAATTAATTATTTATGATTTTAGATCAAATCATTATTGCAAAAAAAGCACAAAGCAAAGGTTTAGAAGAGGTTAGGGGCTCAGAAAAACCTTTGCGAAGTGTTGTAAAAGCATTGAGTTGGCGAGTTATTGGAACGTTAGACACATTAGTAGTTTCTTACTTTTTAACTAACAAAATAGTATTAGCTGCTTCAATTGCATCAGTAGATTTTTTAACAAAATTAGTGTTGTATTTCTTTCATGAAAGAATTTGGAACAAAGTAAAATGGGGAAAATAATGAGTTTAAATATTCAACAAATAAATAAGGATTTAGCGGATAAAAATCCTTTAGATATTATAAAGTGGGCAATTTCTATTACTAAGAACCCTGTAGTAACTACAAACTTTAGACCTTACGAGGTAGCAATTTTAAATGCTGTTACAGAAGTAAAAAAAGATATAAAAGTAATTTGGTGTGATACAGGTTATAACACAGTTCAAACCTATAAACACGCAGAAGAAATTATAGAAAAGTTAGATTTAAACATCAAACTATATGTACCAAAGCAAACAGTAGCCCACAGAAATGTGGTGTTGGGAGTTCCTTCAATAGAAGATAAAAAACATCAACTGTTTACAGAGCAAGTAAAACTAGAACCTTTTAAAAGAGCAATGCAAGAACACCAACCAGATGTGTGGTTTACAAATTTAAGAAAAGGGCAAACAGCCTTTAGAGATAGTATAGATGTTGTTTCAATAAGCAAAGATGGAATCTTAAAAGTAAGTCCTTTTTATCATTGGTCAGATGAAGATTTAGATACGTATTTAGAGCAATATAGTTTACCCAATGAGTTTACTTATTTCGATCCAACAAAAGTAGAAAGCAACAGAGAATGTGGTTTGCATATCTAAAAGACATGATTATGAATCAAAGAACAATACAAGTAGATGCTTTAGAAAGCGAAGCAATTTTTATTTTTAGAGAAGTAGTGGCACAGTTCGAAAAACCAGTGTTGTTATTTTCTGGAGGAAAAGATAGTATAACGTTAGTAAGATTAGCACAAAAAGCATTTTATCCGGCAAAAATTCCTTTCCCTTTAATGCATATAGATACTGGACATAATTTTCCTGAAACGATAGAATTTAGAGATCGTTTGACAAAAGAGTTAGGTGTAGAATTAATTGTAAGAAATGTTCAAGACAATATAGATAACGGAACTGTAAAAGAGGAAACAGGTAGATATGCAAGTAGAAATATGTTACAAACTGAAACATTATTAGATGCCATTGAAGAATTTGGTTTCGATGCATGTATAGGAGGAGCAAGAAGAGATGAAGAAAAAGCGAGAGCCAAAGAAAGAATTTTTTCTGTAAGAGACGATTTTGGGCAATGGGATGAAAAAAACCAACGTCCAGAAGTTTTTGATATGCTAAATGGAAAGATAGATTTAGGGCAAAATGTGCGTGTTTTTCCAATTTCTAATTGGACAGAATTAGACGTTTGGTCTTATATTAAAAAAGAAAATATCGAAATTCCTTCCATTTATTTCGCACACAAAAGAAAAACATTTTTAAGAGATGGACTTATTTGGTCTGCAGATGATGACGTAGTTTTTAGAGACGAAGAAGAAGAAGTTGTAGAACGAATGGTTCGTTTTAGAACGGTTGGTGATATGAGTTGTACAGCCGCAGTTTTATCACACGCAGTAGATATTACAAAAGTGGTAGAAGAAATTAGAGATTCCTCCATTTCAGAAAGAGGTGCAAGAATAGACGATAAACGCTCTGAAGCTGCCATGGAAAAGAGAAAACAACAAGGATATTTCTAAAATTTAGTTAATGGTTTTTAGTTGATAGTTTTTAGTGAAAAACCAACAACCGTAAACCAACAACCATAAACCAATAAAAAGAATGAACGTATTAAAAATAGCAACAGCAGGAAGTGTAGATGATGGTAAAAGTACCTTAATTGGGCGTTTATTATACGACACAAAATCGTTAACTGACGATAAGTTAGAGGCAATTGAAGAAAAAAGTAAGCAAAGAGGTTTCGATTATTTAGATTTCTCTTTAGCAACAGATGGTTTGGTAGCTGAAAGAGAACAAGGAATTACTATTGATGTTGCGAATATTTACTTTTCAACAAGAAAAAAGAGTTTCATCATTGCAGATACTCCAGGTCATATAGAATATACCAGAAATATGGTTACTGGTGCTTCAACAGCACAAGCTTCTATCGTTTTAATTGATGCAAGAAATGGTGTTGTAGAGCAAACGTATCGTCACTTTTTTATCAATAATTTATTACGAATTAAAGATGTTGTAATTGCTATTAATAAAATGGATTTGGTAGATTTTTCAGAAGAAAAATACAATATTATCAAAGGAGAAATAGAATATTTAGCGAGTAAAAGCGAATATAAAAATCAGAATTTAACGTTCATTCCATTATCTGCTTTACAAGGTGATAATGTAGTTTCTACTTCAGAAAATATGCCTTGGTATAAAGGAGAAACATTATTACACCATTTAGAAAGGTTAGATGCAGAAGATGTGCAAGAAAAAACGCAAACACGTTTTCCTGTGCAAACGGTAATTAGACCAAAAACGCAAGATTTTCATGATTTTAGAGGATATGCAGGTAAAATTTACGGAGGAGATTTAGAAATTGGAGATGAAGTTTCTGTATTGCCTTCTCAAACAAAATCAAAAGTAAAGAGTATTCATTTTTTTAATGAAGAGTTTGCAAGAGCAAAAAGCGGAAGTTCTGTAACCATCACTTTAGAAGATAATGTAAATGTAAGTAGAGGAGATATGTTGGTAAAAGTTGCAGAAGAACCAAAAATTACAAAGCAACTAAATGCTACCATTTGTTGGATGGATAAAGAGCCTTTGCAAGCGTCTCAAAAATACTATATAAAACATGGTGTAAATGATGCGCAAGCAAAAATTACGCAATTAAACACAATTATTAAAACGGATTTTTCTGGGAAAATCGAAAATCCATCAGCATTAGAATTGAACCAAATAGGAGATATTCAATTAAAATTAAGCAAACCTTTGTTGGTAGATGCTTACAATCAAAACAAATCAAATGGGTCGTTTATTTTAATCAATCCAAAAACAAACAATACAGTTGGTGTTGGTTTTATCCGATAAATAAGAATTAAGTACGCAGTAGGTAGTATTAAGTAAAATAGCTCTCTTAATACTTTTTACTTAATACTCAATACTTTTTACTAACTACTCAATACTAAAAAAAAATGCAGAGTTTTAGAACCGAAATAGAAAATCCAGTTGTGGAAAAAGACATTCTGGAATTAGAGAGAAAAATTCAACTTTTTAAAGAAGGTAAAATAGACGAAGAACGTTTTAGAAGTTTACGTTTGGCAAGAGGGGTTTATGGTCAGCGTCAATTTGGCGTTCAAATGATTCGTATAAAACTACCTTACGGAAAAGTTACAAGCGAACAATTACACCGAATTTCTGATGTTTCAGACGAATATTCTCGTGGAAGATTGCACATCACTACAAGACAAGATATTCAAATTCATCATGTGAGTTTAGATAGAACTCCAGAATTGTGGGCGCAACTAGAAAAAGATGATATTACTTTACGTGAAGCATGTGGAAATGCGGTTAGAAACGTTACAGCATCAGAAACTGCAGGAATAGATATTAACGAGCCTTTTGATGTTTCGCCTTACGCAGATGCAACGTTTAAATTCTTTTTAAGAAACCCAATTTGTCAAGAAATGGGTCGTAAATTCAAGATGTCTTTTTCAGGTACTGATGATGATACAGCGATTAGTTTTATTCACGATTTAGGTTTTATTGCGAAAGTAAAAACTGAAAACGGAATCACAAAAAAAGGTTTTAAAGTCTTATTAGGTGGTGGTTTAGGTTCACAACCAAGACATGCAGATGTTATTTACGAATTTTTAGAAGAAGATGTTTTAATACCAACTATCGAAGGAGTTTTAAGAATTTTCGATAGATTTGGAGAACGTGCAAAAAGAGCAAAAGCAAGATTAAAATTTTTGGTAAAAGATTTAGGTGTTGAAGCTTTTTTAGAGTTAGTTGCAGATGAAGTAAATGCGTTAGAAAACAAAAGGTTTAAAGTTGATACAACTGCTTTCGAACAACCAATCGTTTTTCAAGAAATAGCAATTCCTTCAGTAAAAATAGAAGATGAAGTTACTTATAAAAAATGGAAAGAAACTAATGTAATTCCACAAAAGCAAGAAGGTTTATTTGCCATTGGTTTAAAAATACATTTAGGAGATTTTTATACACCAAAAGCTAGATTGTTGGCAGATTTGGTGAAGAAATATGCAGCAAATGAAATCCGTTTGACGTTACGTCAGAATATTTTAATTCGTCATATTAGAGAAGAATTATTACCATTTTTCTATGTTGAATTGCAAAAATTAGGTTTCGCAAAAGCAGGTTATAATTCTACAGCAGATATTACAGCTTGTCCAGGAACAGATACGTGTAATTTAGGAATTTCAAGCAGTACAGGAATTGCAGTGGAATTAGAAAAAGTATTGGAAGAAGAATATCCGAATTACTTAAATAACAAAGAAATTGCCATTAAAATTAGTGGTTGTATGAATGCTTGTGGGCAACATAATATGGCACATATTGGATTTCAAGGAATGTCAATTAAAGTTGGGAATTTACAAGCACCAGCATTACAAATTTTAATTGGTGGAGGAATTTTAGGTGATGGAAAAGGTCGTTTTTCAGACAAATTGGTAAAAGTACCAAGTAAAAGAGGACCAGAAGCATTACGTATTTTATTGAATGATGTTGAAGAAAATCAGCAAGAAAAAGAGACTTTTTTAGAATATTACGACAGACAAGGAAAAACTTATTTCTACGATTTATTAAAAGGATTGCAAGATACCACCAATTTAGAACCAAGCGATTTTATCGATTGGGGACATTCAGAAAATTACGTAAAAGCAATTGGAGTAGGAGAATGTGCAGGAGTTGTAATCGATTTAATAGCAACACTTTTATTTGAAAGTGAAGAAAAAATCACAAATTCAGAAGAAGCTTTAAACGAAAATCAGTTTTCAGATAGTATTTATCACGCATATACATCTTTGGTAAACACAGCAAAAGCACTATTGATAACCGAAAATATAAAAACAAATACACAAGCAGGAATTATTTCTGATTTTCAGAAGCATTTTGTAGACACAAATAAGTTTGAATTGAATGGTTCTTTCGAAGATTTAGTGTATCAAATTAAAAAAGAAGCACCAACCAAAACGTTTGCAGAAAATTATTTAAATGATGCAAAATCATTTTATAAAAAAGCAGATGCGTTTAGGACTGTTGAGGTTAATAGTTAAATTTTAGAATCAAGAATCAAGAATCAAGAATCAAGTCAGAAAAGACTTATGACATAAGACTGCAAGACTGTTGCGAGCATATGTTTGAAATAAATTAGTTAGAAAATGAATAATTATAATAAAAAAATAACAGAGTCTGTATTTCCCCTGAAGCCTGCATTGAGCGAAGGCGAAATGGGGGATAAAAGGGGGATCTTAACAGTAGTTGGAGCTGGTCCTGGAGATGTAGATTTAATCACATTAAAAGCAGTTAAAGTTTTAAAAAAGGCAGATGTTGTTTTGTATGATGCTTTGGTAAATGAAGAACTATTAGATTTTATAAATCCTGAAGCCGAACTAATTTTTGTAGGAAAAAGAAGAGGTTGTTACAGATATCAGCAAGAACAAATTAACGAGTTAATTGTTGCAAGAGCAAAAACACACGGACATGTAGTTCGCTTAAAAGGTGGAGATCCTTTCATTTTTGGAAGAGGAGCAGAAGAAATGGAATTTGCAGCAAGTTTTGGAATAGAAACTGTAATGGTTCCAGGTATTTCATCTTCATTGGCGGTTCCAGCGTATCAAAATATTCCAGTAACAAAACGTGGAAGTGCCGAAAGTTTTTGGGTAATTACAGGAACTACCAAAGAACATAAATTATCAAATGATGTTGCTTTGGCAGCAAAATCGAATGCAACAGTTGTAGTTTTAATGGGAATGGGAAAATTGTCAGAAATCATTAAATTATTTCAACAAGAAAATAAAAACGATCTACCAGTTGCTATCATTCAAAATGGAACAAGAAGCAACGAAAAAGTAGGAATTGGAACTGTAGATACTATTTTAGAGGTGGTTAAAGAACAGGAATTAAGCAATCCTGCAATTATTGTTTTGGGTGAAGTGGTAAATCATAGAGCAATTTTGGCGAATGTACAAGAAGAGTATTCAAAAGAGTTAATTGCTTCATAATGGAACAAAACGAATTATATCCCATTTTTTTAAAAACGCAACAATTAGAAACGTTAATTGTTGGTGGAGGATTTGTAGCATTAGAAAAATTGTCTTTTTTGTTGAAATCGAGTCCTAATTCGAAAGTAACCATGGTTTCTCCATTTTTTAGAGAAGAAACCCAAGAGTTGGCAAATAAATTCGGAATAAAAATGATTGTTGATGAATATGAAAAACAATATTTATCAAACAAAAATATTGTCATTGCAACCACAGATAAAGAAGCTGTAAATATTGAAGTTTACAAAGATTGTAAAGAAAGAAATATTTTGGTAAATGTTGCTGATAATCCTCCCTATTGCGATTTTTATATGGGAGGTATTGTAACCAAAGGAAATGTAAAAATTGCGATTTCCACAAATGGAAAATCACCAACAACCGCCAAAAGATTACGTCAGTTTTTTGAAGATGTAATTCCAGAAAACATCAACGATTTAGTGAAGAATTTAAACGAATATAGAAAAACCATCAAAGGAAACTTTGAAGAAAAAGTAGAAAAACTAAACGAATTCACGAAGAGTTTAGTGGAAAAATAAAAAGGTTATTAGTCTTTCGTTTTTTGCAGTTAGCAATTAGCGAGTGACTAAAATCAAATAGCTAAAAGCAAAATTTTATAAGATGATTACAACAGACATACTAATTATTGGAGCAGGACCCACAGGATTATTTACCGTTTTTGAAGCAGGTTTATTAAAACTAAAATGTCATTTAATTGATGCTTTACCACAACCAGGTGGGCAATGTTCAGAAATTTATCCGAAGAAACCAATATATGATATTCCAGCATATCCAGAAATTTTAGCAGGAGATTTAACAAAAAATCTAATGGAGCAAATCAAGCAATTTGAGCCTGGTTTTACTTTAGGAGAAAGAGCAGAAACGATTGATAAGCAAGATGATGGTACATTTATTGTAACAACAAATAAAGGCACAAAACACCATGCAAAAATTGTTGCAATTGCTGGTGGATTGGGTTCTTTTGAACCTAGAAAACCATTGATAGAAAGCATTATCAATTTCGAAGATAAAGGGGTAGAATACATCATTAAAGAACCAGAGCTTTACAGAGATAAGAAAGTGGTGATTTCTGGAGGAGGAGATTCTGCTTTAGACTGGGCAATTTTCTTATCAGATGTAGCTTCGGAAGTTACTTTAATTCACAGAAGAAATGAATTTAGAGGTGCTTTAGATTCTGTTGAAAAAGTACAGGAATTAAAAAACTTAGGAAAGATCAACTTAATTACACCTGCAGAAGTAAAAGGAATTTTAGGAACAGATAAAGTAACAGGAGTTGTGGTGGAGAAAAAAGGAGAAGACGGTTTTATTATAGATACAGATCATTTTATTCCACTTTTTGGATTGTCACCAAAATTAGGACCCATAGGAAATTGGGGATTAGAAATAGAGAAAAATGCCATTAAAGTAAATAACGCTTTAGATTATCAAACAAACATACCAGGAATTTACGCAATTGGAGATGTAAACACATATCCAGGAAAATTAAAATTAATTTTATGTGGCTTTCACGAAGCAACTTTAATGTGTCAAAGTGCGTACAAAAGAATCTTTCCAGATAAAAAATATGTAATGAAATATACTACAGTTGGTGGTGTAGATGGCTTTGATGGAACAAGAAAAGAAGCACCAAAAGCAGTTGTTAAAGCAATTCAATAAAAATTTCTTGATAGGTTTGCGTAACTTTGCAGACAGAACTAAAAAGTAGTAGCAAAATGCAGGATGTAAATCTTAAAATAACGGACAGAAATGGCGTAACTCACGATATTGTTGCACCAACAGATATGGCAATGAATTTAATGGAAGTTGTTCGTTCGTACGAATTGGCAGAAGAAGGAACCATTGGTATTTGCGGAGGTATGGCAATGTGTGCTTCGTGTCAATGTTATGTGAAATCAGACCACGAATTACCGGAAATGTCTGATGATGAAGATGCAATGTTAGCAGAAGCTTTTCATGTGGAAGACAATAGTAGATTGGGTTGTCAGATTCAAATTACGCCAGAAATTGATGGTTTAGAAGTAGAATTAGCGCCAGAATCGTAATAAAAATGAAAGAAGTAGCACAAAAGGTTTCCGTAGAAAATTATAGCATGTGTTTAAGAGATGCTGTAGAAATTTTTACAAAAGAATTAATAAATTGTCTTTTTGATAAAAATTATCAACAAGAAAAAGGTGCAGCAACTAAAAATAAATTCTTTAAAATTTTAGAAAGACTAGCTATTAATAATGAAGATTGTTCTTGGGCAGCTTTTGAAAATTCATTTCCAGAAATTAGAAGAAAATTAGATTTAGATGCTTTTGCAGCTCTAAAATCAGATCCTGCAGCAAAAAGCTTACGTGAAGTATATTTAGCATATCCTGGTTTTTATGCCATTGCAGTGTATAGATTAAGCAATCAATTGTTAAAACAAAAAATTCCTGTTTTACCAAGAATGATGAGTGAGTTTGCACATAGTACAACAGGTACAGATATTCATCCAGGAGCAGAAATTGGTGACTCGTTTTTTATAGATCACGCAACAGGAATTGTAATTGGAGAAACCACTATCATAAAAAATAATGTAACTATTTTTCAGGGAGTAACCTTAGGAGGAATTCAAGTTAAAAAAAGTATGGCGTCTACAAAACGTCATCCAACTATAGAAAATAATGTAATTATTTATGCAAATGCAACAATTTTAGGTGGTGATGTTGTAATTGGAGAAAATTCAATCATTGGAGCAAATGTTTGCATTACAGAAACAGTATCACCAAATACCATAGTTACAGTTGAGTCAAATAATTTTATTACAAAAAGAAAATAAAATGAAAACGAAAAGTATTATAGATTTTGTAGGAAATACGCCTTTGGTAGAAGCTCAAAATATTTTCAAAAAAGATGGAGTTACTTTATTATTAAAGTTAGAAGGTAATAATCCAGGAGGTAGCGTAAAAGATAGAGCTGCTTATAATATGATTTCTGAAGCTTTAAGAAGAAAAAATATTAAAAAAGGTGACACTTTGGTTGAGGCAACTAGTGGAAATACAGGTATAGCTTTAGCATTAATGGCAAAAGTATTAGGCGTAAATATGGTTTTGGTAATGCCAGAAAACTCTACGATTGAAAGAGTAAAAACCATGCGTGCTTACGGAGCAAAAGTGCATTTAACTCCACAAGAATTGGGTATGGAAGGTTCAATTGATTATGCTTTAAAATTAAAGTACAAAAAAGGATACTTTAGGTTGAATCAGTTCGATAATACTGATAATTCTAAAGCACATTATAAAACAACAGGACCAGAAATTTGGAGAGATACAGAAGGTCAAGTAACACATTTTGTTTCTGCCATGGGAACCACTGGAACAATTATGGGAGTTTCAGATTACTTGAAGGGAAAAAATAAAAATATTACAATTGTCGGAGCTCAACCTAAAGATGGAGCCAAAATCCCAGGAATTAGAAAGTGGCCTGAAGAATATTTGCCAGCAATTTTCAATAGAAATAAAGTTGATGAAGTAATAGAAGTAAGTGAAGAAGAATCTATAGAAATGACACAAAGATTAGCTGCAGAAGAAGGTATTTTTGCAGGAATGAGTAGTGGAGGTTCTGTGGCAACCGCCATTAAAGTTGCAGAGAAATTAGATAATGGTGTAGTCGTTGCAATTATTTGCGATAGAGGAGATCGTTATTTATCTTCAGCTCTTTTTGAAAAAGTATAGAATTTTATAATTTAGAAACAAGTTCAGCATAAAAAATACTGCAAATAAAAAAATAATCCGTTTATTTGCAGTATAGTTCATAATCTTATTGATTTACGTTATCACGAAAGGCAGAGGGATTAGACCCATTGAAGCCTTGGCAACCTCTCACTTATGAGAAAGGTGCTACATTCTACAAGCTTTGGCTTGAAAGATAACAGCGAAAAAAACACCTTTCCTGATGACATATATTGATAAAAAAATCAAAAAATGTCAAACATTTACAAAGCATTACAAGAACGAATTTTAATTTTAGATGGAGCAATGGGTACAATGCTTCAAGCTTATAAATTCACTGAAGAAGATTTTAGAGGCGAGCGCTTTAAAGATTATCCAACTCCATTACAAGGTAACAACGATTTATTGTCTATTACACAGCCAGAAGCTATCAAAACCATTCACGCTAAGTATTTTGAAGCAGGTGCAGATATTGTAGAAACCAATACTTTTTCTGGAACTACTATTGCAATGGCAGATTATCAAATGGAAGATTTGGTGTACGAATTAAATTATCAATCAGCTAAAATAGCCAGAGAAGTTGCCAATGAATTTACAGCTAAAGAACCTCACAAACCACGTTTTGTTGCAGGTTCAATTGGTCCAACAAACAGAACAGCAAGTATGTCTCCAGATGTAAATGATCCTGGTTATAGAGCAGTAACTTTTGATGAATTACGTATTGCCTACAAGCAACAAACTGAAGCTTTATTAGATGGAGGTGCAGATTTATTATTGGTAGAAACGGTTTTTGATACTTTAAATGCAAAAGCTGCTTTATTTGCTATTGAGCAAGTAAAAGAAGAACGTAATATTGAAATACCTGTAATGTTAAGTGGAACTATTACTGATGCTTCAGGGAGAACATTATCAGGGCAAACAGCAGAAGCTTTTTTAATTTCTGTTTCCCACATTCCATTATTATCAGTAGGATTCAATTGTGCACTAGGTGCCAATTTATTGCAACCTCACTTAGAAGCAATTGCGAATAAAACTGAGTTTGCAATTTCTGCACATCCAAATGCAGGATTACCAAATGCTTTTGGTGAATATGATGAAACTCCAGAAGAAATGGGAGAGCAGATAGAGGAATATTTAAAGAAAAATTTAATCAATATTATTGGAGGTTGTTGTGGTACAAGTCCAGAGCATATAAAAGTAATTGCAAATATCGCTGCTAAATATAAACCAAGGCTAGTTGGTGGTTTTTAGTTTTTGGTTGTTAGTATCAACCACAAACCATAAACCACAAACCATCAACTATAAACAAATAACTATAAACCTTCAACCAAAAACCAGTAACTAAAAACATGAATTATACAGATTTAGATGTTTGGAAATATTCGAGAGAATTAGTGAAGTTGGTGTACTTATTAACAAAATCTTATCCTAATGAAGAATTGTATGGATTAAGTAATCAGATAAGAAGATGTGTAGTTTCTGTTCCATCAAATATTGCAGAAGGAATTGGTAGACAATCAAATAAAGAAACAATTCATTTTTTATACATAGCTAAAGGATCTTTGCAAGAAGTTGAAACACAATTGTATTTATCTTTTGATTTAGAATATATTTCAGAAAAAGAATTAAAAAGTATTTTGGAAAAAGTAATTTCAAGTAAAAAACTATTAAATGGTTTTATCAATTATTATAAAAAGTTATAGAGATGAGTAAAACCAACAACCAACAACCAACAACCAACAACCAAGAAAGGCGATATATGAAACTGTCTGGTTTAGAGCCTTTGGTTTTAAATGAAAATAGCAACTTTATCAATGTTGGGGAACGAACAAATGTTGCAGGTTCTCGTAAGTTTTTACGCCTAATAAAAGAAGAAAAATTTGATGAAGCGTTAGATATTGCAAGACATCAAGTAGATGGTGGCGCTCAAATTATAGATATTAACTTTGATGATGGTTTAATTGACGGTAAAGAAGCCATGGTTCGTTTTCTGAACTTAATTGCTGCTGAGCCAGATATTTGTAGAGTACCTATTATGATTGATTCCTCAAAATGGGAAATCATAGAAGCCGGTTTACAAGTGGTTCAAGGTAAATGTGTGGTGAACTCTATTTCTTTAAAAGAAGGAGAAGAAAAATTCATTTGGGAAGCCACTCAAATAAAACGTTATGGAGCAGCAGTCATTGTAATGGCTTTTGACGAAGTTGGACAAGCAGATAATTTCGAACGCAGAATAGAAATAGCAAAACGTTCTTATGATGTTTTGATAAACAAAGTTGGTTTTGCTAGTGAAGACATCATTTTTGATTTAAACATATTTCCTGTAGCAACAGGAATGGATGAACACAAAAGAAATGCTATCGATTTTATTGAAGCTACAAAATGGGTAAGAGAAAATTTACCTAATGTTTCTGTAAGTGGAGGTGTAAGTAACGTATCGTTTTCGTTTAGAGGAAACAATACTGTTAGAGAAGCAATGCACACAGTTTTCTTGTATTATGCTATTCAAAATGGGATGAATATAGGAATTGTAAATCCTGCAATGTTGGAGGTGTATGATGATATTCCAAAGGATTTATTAGAACACGTAGAAGATGTAATTTTAGATAGAAGAGAAGATGCCACAGAACGTTTACTCGATTTTGCAGAAACTGTAAAAGGAACTTCAAAAGAGAAAACAGCAGATTTATCTTGGAGAGAAAATCCGTTACAAGACAGAATTACCCACGCTTTGGTTAAAGGAATTGATGCGTTTATTATAGAAGATGTAGAGCAAGCAAGACAAGAAGCTACAGCTCCTATTGAAGTGATTGAAGGTCATTTAATGATTGGGATGAATGTGGTTGGCGATTTATTTGGCGCAGGAAAAATGTTCTTGCCACAAGTGGTAAAATCTGCACGTGTCATGAAAAAAGCAGTTGCATATTTAAATCCGTTTATTGAGGCAGCTAAATCCGATAAATCAGAACCTGTTGGAAAAATATTAATGGCAACTGTTAAAGGTGATGTGCACGATATTGGTAAAAATATTGTAAGTGTGGTATTGGCTTGTAATAACTACGAGATTGTAGATTTAGGAGTGATGGTTCCACCAGAAAAAATCATTCAAACTGCTATAGATGAACGTGTAGATGCTATTGGTTTAAGCGGATTAATTACACCTTCTTTAGATGAAATGGTGTATTTGGCGAAAGAAATGCAGCGTCAAAATTTTGAGGTTCCGTTGTTAATTGGTGGTGCTACAACATCCAAAGCACATACAGCTGTTAAGATTGATACCCAATACAAAAATGCAGTAGTTCATGTAAATGATGCATCAAGAGCAGTAACAGTTGTTGGTGATTTGTTAAACAAGAAATCTAGTCATTTATATACAGCAAAATTAAAAAAAGATTACGACGAGTTCAGAACCAAGTTTTTAAAGCGCGGTAAAGAAAAATCATATATTTCTATTGATGAAGCTCGTAAACGTAAGTATAAAATTGATTGGGAAACTTCAGAAATTGTAAAACCAAAAGAATTAGGAATTCAAACTTTAGAGCAATTAAGCTTAAAAGAATTAGTGCCTTTTATCGATTGGAGTCCGTTTTTTAGAAGTTGGGATTTACATGGAAAATTTCCAGATATTCTAACAGATAAAGTAGTAGGCGAACAAGCTTCAATCATGTATGAGGAAGCGCAACAAATGATTGCAGAAATTATTGCAAATCAATCTTTAAAACCAAAAGCAATTTTTGGGTTGTTTGAAGCCAATTCAATCAATGAAGATGATATTTCTGTTCAGAAAAAAGGCAAAGAAGTTGCTATTTTTAGAACCTTACGTCAGCAATTAAAAAAACGTGAAGGAATACCTAATATCGCTTTGGCAGATTTTATTGCCCCAAAAGAAAGTAATAAAACAGATTATATAGGTACTTTTTGTGTAGCTATTTTTGGAGCTCAAGAATTAGCAGATTCATACAAAGCAAAAGAAGACGATTACAATGCAATTATGGCACAAGCCATTGCAGACAGGTTTGCTGAGGCGTTTGCAGAATATTTGCACAAACAAATTAGAACAAAACATTGGGGATATGCTTCAGACGAGGTTTTAACAAACGACGATTTAATCAAAGAAAGTTACAAAGGAATTCGTCCTGCACCTGGGTATCCTGCATGTCCAGATCATTTAGAAAAAGAAACGATTTGGAATCTGTTGGATGTTGAAAATCAAATAGGAGTAAAGCTTACAGAAAGTTTAGCAATGTGGCCAGCAGCAGCAGTTTCTGGATATTACTTTGCCAACAAAGAAGCAAAATATTTTGGTTTGGGTAAAATCACAGACAATCAAGTAACAGATTATTCAAAAAGAAAAGGAATCACAAAAGAAAAGGCAAGAAAATGGTTGCATCCAATTTTAGCCGAAGAATAAAAGAATCATAATAAATTAACAATTTATTTTATTTTAACTAACAATACATAAAAATAGAAATAAGAATTTTGCAGAAAAAATAAACGAAATGAGAAAATATAGGTTAGAGTTATTGTTCTTTCTAAAACTTTTTACGTTAACTATTACTGCATTAATAATTGCTTATTTCTTCTAAATTACTGAAACAAATTCAGCATAATGAAGATTACAGAACATATACAAAAAGCAAACGGAAAAACATTATTTTCATTTGAAATTATACCGCCTAAAAAAGGTAATAATATTCAAGATTTATATAATAATATAGACCCGTTAATGGAGTTTAATCCGCCTTTTATTGACGTAACGACCTCAAGAGAAGAATACGTTTATATAGATAAAGGTAATGGATTATTAGATAGAAAAATTACCAGAATGCGTCCTGGAACAGTAGGTATTTGTGCTGCAATCAAGCATAAATATGACGTAGATACTGTACCACATGTGTTGTGTGGTGGTTTCACCAAAGAAGAAACAGAATATGTTTTGGTAGATTGTCATTATTTAGGAATTGATAATGTAATGGCTTTAAGAGGAGACGCTATGAGTCATCAAAAATATTTTAAACCTAATGAAGGTGGAAATGTGTATGCAACAGACTTGGTAAAACAAATTCAAAATTTAAACTGCGGAAAATATTTACATGATGTTATAGAAGCTTCAAACAAAGCAGATTTTTGTATTGGTGTGGCAGGCTATCCAGAAAAACATTTAGAAGCACCCTCTTTACAAACCGATTTAAAACGTTTGAAAGAAAAAGTAGACGCTGGTGCAGATTATATTGTAACACAAATGTTTTTTGATAATAAAAAGTATTTTGAGTTTGTTGAAGCTGCAAAAAACATAGGCATTAATGTGCCAATTATTCCAGGTATTAAGCCAATTGCAGTAAAACGTCATTTACAATTATTACCGCAAGTTTTTAAAATTGATTTACCAGAAAACCTAATATCTTCTGTCGAAAATTGTAAAACTAACAAAGATGTTCGTCAAATTGGTATTGAATGGGCAATCCAACAATCTAAAGAATTGTTAGCTGCAGGAGTACCTGTTTTGCACTATTATTCAATGGGTAAAAGTGATAATATTCATGCAATAGCTTCAGAATTATTTTAAATATTTTATTATTATTTTAAGATTAAAACTCACATTAATAGTTAAAGTTTTATTTTATTTGCATAAAGACTATTGATAGATAAATAGTAAAAAGTAATTTTTCAAAAATATAGAAAGCAAATAAATTGATTACTTTTGTATTACAAATTTGAAGTAATAAACTAAAAATATAAAAAATGGCATTAGAAATAACAGACGCAAATTTTGAAGAAGTAGTATTAAAATCAGACAAACCAGTATTAGTAGATTTTTGGGCTGCTTGGTGTGGACCTTGTAGAATGGTTGGACCAATCGTAGATGAAATTCATGCAGAATATGAAGGTAAAGCTGTTGTTGGTAAGGTAGATGTAGATGCGAATCAAGAGTTTGCTGCAAAATATGGTGTTAGAAACATACCAACTGTTTTAATATTTAAAAACGGAGAAGTTGTAGATAAACAAGTTGGAGTTGCTCCAAAAAACACTTATACAGGAAAAATTGATGCTGCTTTGTAGTAATAATTAATATTTTATAATACTGAAAAGGTTTGGCGAATGCTAAACCTTTTTTTATTTTAGTGAAACTCTATTTTAAATAATAACAATGTTATTTCTTGCGATTGTAAAAAGAACAAATACTGCTTTTTTTGCAGAATTTTAATATAAAATAAAATTTAATGAAGAATTTATCATACCTATTTTGCTTACTAATTCTTATCTCTTGCAATAAAACCAATGAGAATAAAGCAGTTCTTGAAAAAGGAATTTCTTTAGAATTGGCACAATTAAGAAAACAACAAATTTCGGATATTGTATATCAATTAGATTTTAAAATTCCCAAAGAAAAAACAAGTCCAATTTCCTCGAAACTATTTTTAGAATTATCTTTAAATAATCTTGAAAATGATTTGATTTTAGATTTTAATGAAGATAAATCGTATTTAAAATCTTTGAGAGTTAATGGCAATACATCAGAAATAAAACACGAAAATGAGCATTTAATTATCGATAAAAAATTATTGAATTCTGGTAAAAATTCAATAGAAATATTTTTTAATGCCGGAGAAACATCTTTAAATAGAAATGAAGAATTTTTGTACACTTTGCTAGTTCCAGATAGAGCCAGTACACTATTCCCTTGTTTTGATCAGCCAAATATAAAAGCCAATTATAAATTAAGAATTACTGCGCCAAATGATTGGAAAGTAATGTGTGGCGGTTTTGAAGAAAGTGCCATAGAAGTTGATGGTTTTACAGAGCACACTTTCGCTCAAACCGATTTAATGAGCACGTATTTGTTTTCTTTTTTAGCTGGAAAATTTACAGAAGAAATAAAAAATCCTGGAGCTTTTGATATGAGATTTTTATACAGAGAAAATAACCAAGAAAAAATTGATGAAAGTGTAAGTGAGGTTTTTAAAATTCATCAAAATTCATTAACATTTTTAGAAAATTACACACAAGAAAAATTTCCTTTTCAAAAAATGGATTTTGCCGCAATTCCACCTTTTCAATATGGTGGAATGGAGCATGTAGGAGCAATTCAATACAGGCAATCATCTTTATTTTTAGATAAAAATGCCACTCAAAATAGAAAATTAAGCAGAGCAAAATTAATTGCTCACGAAACTTCACACATGTGGTTTGGTGATTTGGTAACCATGAAATGGTTTAACGATGTTTGGATGAAAGAAGTTTTTGCCAATTTTATGGCAGATAAAATTATGAATCCTGTTTTTCCAGAAATAAACCACAGTTTAAGTTTTATGATGACGCATTACCCAAGTGCTTATTCAGAAGATAGAACAAAAGGTACAAATGCTATTCGTCAATATTTAGGAAACTTAAAAAATGCAGGCTCTTTATACGGAAGAATAATTTATAATAAAGCGCCAATAATGATGCGTCAGTTAGAATATTTATTAGGCGAAGAGGTTTTTCAACAAGGAATTCAAGAATACATTAAAACTTATAAAAACTCAAATGCAGATTGGAGTGAATTGGTTGCTATTTTAGATAAAAAATCAGAAGGTAATATTAAAAATTGGAGTGATGTTTGGGTGAACTCATCTGGAAGACCCATTTTTTATGAAGAAATTGAATTGAATGATAAAGGAAATGTAACAAAGTTTATCATCCATCAAAAAGCAGAAGACGGTTTAGATAAAATTTGGACGCAATCTTTTAAAATTCAGTTGATAGACGAAAGAGGATATGTAAAAAACATCAACATAAAAAACATGGGTAAATCTTTTGATATTACTTCAGCTACTAAAGATTTTAAACCCGGACAAGTTTTATACAACACAAACGGATTTGGTTATGGCGTTTTTCCCGTATACAAAAATCAGGTAAATACTTATAAAGATATCAAAGATGAAGTTTCAAGAGGATACCAATTTATTAATTTGTACGAGAATATGCTAAATGGAGTAATAACTCCATTAGAAACTTATAATGTGTATTTGGAGGCAATCCATAAAGAAGAAAACGAATTAATTACAGGTTATTTATCTGGTAGAATTCAGCATATATTTTGGACATTTTTAAATGATGAAGAAAGGTATTTTGCTCAAATTAAAATTGAAAAAGAAATCTCAATTATGTTAGAAAAAGATTTGTCATCAAACATCAAGAAAACATTATTTGGACTATATAAATCTGTGGCTTTTAATCCAATTGGGTGTTCAAATCTCTATAATATTTGGAATAAAAAGAAGAAAATTGACAATCTTTTTTTAAATGAAAACGATTACACTTCTTTGGCAATGAAATTGGCAATTTTCAAACATCCAAAATCAATAGAAATATTAGAAGAACAACAAACTAGAATTTCAAATCCTGACAGGTTAGAGCGTTTTAAATGGTTGTTACCATCGCTTTCAAATGACGAAAGCGTGAGAGATACGTTTATGAAATCGCTTTTACAAAAAGAAAACCGAGAGAAAGAATCTTGGGTACAAAGCGCTTTAAATAACATTCATCACCCTTTAAGACAACAAACATCAACAAAACATTTAAAGTCTATCTTAGAAAAATTAGAAGAGGTGCAATTAACGGGCGATATTTTCTTTCCAAAAGGATGGTTGGCAAGTTCTATTGGAAATTACTCATCAAAAGAAGCGTTTGAAATTTTAAATGAATTTTTAGATGAAAATCCAAATTACAATCCTATTTTAGAAAAAAAATTACTACAAACTACAGATGATCTTTTAAGAGCGCAAGAAATTAAAAAATAATATGGATTTATCAAATGTACAATCTTCAGAAATTAAAAATTTAGACATACTTGCCAAACGAGTGGTAGAAGGTTTTATCACAGGAATGCATAAAAGCCCTTTTCATGGATTTTCTGTAGAATTTTCCGAACATAAATTGTACAATAAAGGAGAAAGCACGCGCCATATCGATTGGAAATTATTTGCTAAAACAGAGAAGCTGTATACTAAGAAATATGAAGAAGAAACAAATTTACGTTGTCATATAATTATAGATAATTCAGCCTCAATGCATTATCCAATAGTAAAAAAGCAAACAGTAGATTCTTTAAATAAAGTAGGATTTTCTGCAGTTGCAGCAGCTGCTTTGATGGAAATATTTAAAAAGCAACGAGATGCAGTAGGTCTCAGTATTTACTCAGACACTTACGAATATTATGCTCCAGAAAAAGGAAGTGAGCGTCATAGAAAAATGTTATTAAATCAATTAGAGCAGTTGTTGGTTTCAGATTCAAAGACAACTACAGACACTTATAGATATCTTCATGAAATTGCTGAAAAAATTTACAGACGTTCGTTAATTTTTGTTTTTACAGACATGTTTCAAACTTCAAAAAATGATGAAGCGTTATTTGAAGCATTACGTCATTTAAAATATAACAAGCATGAAGTTGTTTTATTCCACACTTTTGATGGAAAAACTGAGTTGAATTTCAATTTTGACAATGCACCGAAAAAATTTGTAGATTTAGAAACCGGAGAAGAAATAAATGTTTATGCAGAGAATGTTCAAGAGAAATACAAAGAAATTATAGAGAATTACTTTAAAGAATTGAAAAATAAATGTTTGCAATATAAAATTGATTATGTTCCTGTAGATATTCATTCAGGATTCAACCAAATTCTCACAAAATATTTAATTAGTAGAAAAAAAATTAAATAAAAAATCATTTTTTTGTTTGTAGATATTAAAATCTATTATATATTTGCAACCGCTAAAAGCAACGGTCTGGTAGTTCAGCTGGTTAGAATACCTGCCTGTCACGCAGGGGGTCGCGGGTTCGAGTCCCGTCCAGACCGCAAAAAGCTCTTCAAATTTTGAAGAGCTTTTTTTATTTTAAAAATCTTTGTTTTCTTTTTATTTTAAAAATAAGAAACACATTTAAAGCGGTCTAAATACCTTCTACTTATGGCAAAGTCATAAGATATAAAAAATTCGTGTGTTCTTTCCAGTATTTAAAATTTGTGTTGTATTTGCATTGTAAGAATATCTAAAACGAAAACCTTGCCACTTCATACCAGCAAAAGTACTTACAAAAGTTATAAAGGGATTATTTGGAACTTTTTTATAGGATTTAAAGCTAACAAAATACCAAAGAAAATTGACCATCAAAAATATATTATGCGCCAAAATCAAAACGATTAAAACTACCTTGAAGCATAAAGTTAGAGAGTAAATATATTTTACTTTTGCTTGCAAATTAAGTTCTATAGTTTTTTTTAAAGAGTAAGTAATATTTCGCGTGAATCGAAGTGATAATTCTTGTTATATTGCAAGATATTACCAAATATAGGCTCAAATATTGAAATAAAACCAAAACTAAAATAAAAATATTAACATTTTGTTGAGGTTTTTTTGTGCTGTAAGAGTTAAAATAATAGTTAATAAAAATAAATTGACTCATTTTACTAACGTAAATTTGCAGTCTTAATAATCAAGCTATTAAATGTCTGCAAAAAAAGAAAAAAAAAGAAAATATCGTTTTTTAAGAAGAACATTGAGGGTTTTTTCAGGTATTCTCTTGTTTTTATTTTTAGTAGTACTTTTTATTAGAAGTTCTTGGGGGCAAAATATTATTGTAGACAAAATTGTTGGTTACGTTTCCGATAAAACAAATACAAAAGTAGCAATAGAAAAACTTTTTATAACTTTTGATGGAGGTGTGCAGTTAAATGGCTTGTATTTAGAAGATAAAAAAGGTGATACTTTAGTGTACGCTAAAACCTTAGAAGCAAATATTCCTCTTTGGAAAATGATTAGAGGAACTGCAGTTGGTGTAGATAATCTAGATTTACAAACCTTTAAAGCAAACATTGTTAGAAAAGATACCATTTCGGGTTATAATTTTCAATTTTTAATTGATGCTTTTGCTTCAGAAAACAGAAATGCATCAGTGAATGATAATACTACAAAACCTGTTGATGTTGTTTTGGGTGATTTGCTTTTCAAAAATATTGATGTATTATATGATGATGAAGTTTTAGGAATAGACAGTCATTTTAAAATTGGAGAGTTGGCTGCAGAAATGCAAAAAACAGATCTAGAAAATATGATTTTTGATGCCAACGATATAAAGCTACAAAATTCAACAATAAAGTTTATTCAAAAACCGTCTCAATTAACAGATACTACAGAAGTTCCATTACCAAAGTTTTCTTTAGAAAATTTAAAGATTAAAAATGTTAAAGCGTATTACGAATCACAAATAGATAAATTAAATTCTGACGTAAATATTACAGATTTCTCTATAGAAAACTCTCAAATAGATTTAGCACAAAAAGAAATTGACATAGAAAAAGTTGAGCTAAAAAACTCCAAAATAGTACTTAATACCTTTTTAAATAAACCTTTAAGTACTAAAAACAATACAAAAGAACTAGCAATAGAATGGCCTAGTGTTAATGTAAATATTAGCGAAATAAACTTAAGTAATAATAAAATCGGTTATTTTGAAAATAATGCAAAACCACAAAAAAATACATTTAATCCAAAAGCAATTTCGTTTCGTAATTTTACTGTAAAAGGTACAGATTTTTATTTAAAAGAGAATACAGCAGGTGCTGATTTACAGCAATTTAATTTTGAGGAAGCTTCAGGTTTAAATTTGAATCAATTAGCGTTTGAGTTTGAAGCAACAGACTCAACAATGAATTTAAACAATATCAATTTTAAACTAAATGAAAATAGGCTTTCTGGGGATGTATCATTAAATTATGTATCACTAAATCAACTATTAAAAACACCTGAAAAAACAAAAGTTAATGTAAATATTCCTTCATTTACGGCATCTTTAAAAGAGATTTTTAAATTTCAGCCTTCTTTAAAAGAAAATATTTATCTAAAAAAAGCGAGCAATAAATTAATTTCTGGAAACATACAAGCTAAAGGTAATTTGGCAGCAGTTAATTTACAAAGTGCAAAAATAAATTGGGGAAAATATACAACACTTTCTACAGCTGGTACTTTTAAAAACATTACAAATCCCAACAAATTATCTGTAAATATTCCAAACTTAAAAGCGAATACAAAACGTAGCGATATCAATCAGTTTATAAGTGAAAAAGAATTAGGAGTTCAGTTGCCAGAAGACGTTTTACTTACAGGTAATATTTCTGGTTCTCTAGAAAATATTTCAACCAAATTAAAAATTGAAACCACTCAAGGAATTGCAAAAATTAAAGGTAACTTCAACAATAGTAATACACTAAGCTATGATGCAGTTGTAGAAATTGATAATTATAAGGTAAATGAATTATTAAACAATCCCCAATTTGGTGAATTAAGCTTAACACTAAATTCAAAAGGAAGTGGAAAAACTGTAAATAATTTAGATGCAACCTTAGAAGCAAACGTATCTAAATTTACTTTAAATAATTATGCAATAAAAGACTTAGTTATTAATGGTGATATTAAAAATGGAGAAGGAAACATAACATCAAAATACAAAGATACAAACCTAAATATAGCACTAAATGGAGACGTTTCATTAGATTCTATAGCATCAAAAGCTTCTGTAAAGTTAGATGTTATTGGGGCAGATTTACAAGCTTTAGGTTTAATGAACAGAAACGTAAAAACAGGAATGGATATTTCTGTAGATTTTGAAGGGAATTCAGAACAATATAAAATAGATGGAAACATTATTAACGGTGTAATTGTATATGATAATAGAACTTATCTTTTAGGATCAATTCAAGCAAATGGATACGTAAATAAAGATACAACTTCTGTATCTGTAAAAAATAAAATGCTTGATTTTAAGCTAGAATCAAACACAGATCCACAAACTTTTTCCAAAGCATTAGAACGTCACATAAGTAGTTATTTTTATAGAGATGAAAAAGTAGTAGATTCTATTAAAAATCCAGTAAATTTAAAATTAAAAAGTAAAATATCTCAAACATCATTATTAAAAGATGTTTTTTTAGTAAATGTAAAAGACATAGATACCATTGATGTATCTGTGAATTTTAATGAAAAAGAAAGACAATTAAAAGCAAATATTACAGCCCCACACATAAATTATAGTGGCAATGAGCTAGATAGTTTAGTGTTTTCTATGAATACAGATAAAGACAATTTTAATTTCAATTTAGGGTTTAAAAACATAACTGCTGGTCCATTAGATGTGCCAAGAACATATATTACAGGTAACCAAAATAATAACGAGTTATCATTAAATTTTGCAGGTTCACATAAAGGTAAAACCTTAATGAATGTAAACACAAAAATTACAGGTAATAGAGAAAGATTAAGATTTACAGTTAATAATGATAGCTTAATTTTAAATAAAGAAAAATGGACAATTCCCAAAAACAATGAAATTGTATTGGTAAATAATAATTTAGAATTTCAAGAATTTAAAATACAAAAAGGAAATCAGTCCATAGAAATCACCGATAAATTACCAAATATTAGTAAAACTCATATTGCAATTGAGTATGAGAATTTTAATATAAATGAAGTTTTTAATTACCTGAACCCAGAAACCGAAATTACCACAGGAATTTTAAATGGTGATTTTATTTTAGAAGATCCTTTTCAAGATGCAGGTATTGTTGCAGATTTAAAAGTTACCAAATTAGAAGTTTTAAAAACAAATTTAGGCACATTAAACATAAATGCTAAATCTTTGGGTTATAGCAAATACGACTTTAATGCAGCCTTAAAAGATGGTGATGTAAACCTAAATTTAGAAGGAGATTATTTAGTGAGTAATTCCGAAGCTAATTTGAATTTAGATTTAATTATAAATGAATTTAAAATGAAAGCCTTAAATACTTTTTCTTTAGGAGAAATCAAAGAAACAGATGGCAGTTTTTCAGGTAAATTTAAAGTAACAGGTACAACTTCCGAACCAAAATATAATGGTGAGCTAAACTTTAACAACGCAGGTTTTAACATCTCAAAGCTAAACACAAAATTTTTATTAAAAAACGAAACTTTAAAAGTAGATAATAGTGGGCTATTGCTAAAAAACTTTACAGTTTTAGATGCGAAAAAAAACACCTTAACCTTATCAGGAAAAATAGGCACAAAAAGTTTTTTAAATCCAACTTTCGACTTAAATCTAAATGCTAAAAACTTTCGAATGTTAAACGCAACAAAAGAAGATAATGAATCTTTTTATGGAATAGCAACATTCAACGTAAACGCAAAACTAACAGGCGATCTACAAATTCCAAAACTAAACGCAAAACTAAAATTAGGTGAAGGTACAAATGTTACTTACGTAATGCCAACAACCTATGCAAATATTGAAGAAAGAGATGGTGTAGTTGCTTTTGTAAATAGAGAAAAACCCAATGCAATTTTAACAAGAACTGAAGAACAAACAGCTACAATTACTGGTTTTGATATTTCTGCAAATTTAAAAATCGATAAAAAAGCAGCAGTTACAGTTGTTATAAATAAAAATACTGGTGATAATTTTAAAGTTTCGGGAGATGGTGATTTTAACTTTACAATGGTTCCAAATGGAAGAATTAATTTTACAGGAGGTTATGAAATATATGATGGTCATTACGAACTAAATCTTTACAATTTAGTTGATAGAAAGTTTTCTATAGCTCCAGGAAGTCGTGTAAGTTGGTCTGGTGATCCTTTTGACGCAAAATTAGATGTAAAAGCAATTTATAAAGTAGAAACAGCTGCATCAGCACTAATGGCATCACAAATTTCTGACGCTGATGCGTCAGTAAAAAGCAAATACAAACAGGTACTACCATTTCAAGTTTATTTAAATATTGATGGTGAATTATTACAACCAAAAATATCTTTTGCTTTAGACATGGCAGAAGACGAACGTGGAGCAATTGGAGGGCAAGTTTACGGTCGAGTTCAACAAGTAAACCAGCAAGAAGCAGAATTAAACAAGCAAGTTTTTTCGTTATTAGTATTAAACAGATTTTATCCAGATTCAGGAAGTGATGGTAGTTCTGGTGGTTTTGCAACTGTGGCAAGAAATAATTTAAACGACGCAATTTCCGGACAATTAAATGCTTACTCAGACAAACTCTTAGGTAGTTCTGGTATAGAGTTAGATTTTGGTTTAAATAGTTTTACAGATTATCAAGGTGATGCTCCAACAGATAGAACTCAATTAGACATTGCAGCACAAAAAAAATTATTTAATGATAGGTTAACAGTAAGAGTTGGAAGTGAAGTAGATGTACAAGGAAGTAGTACTACAGAAGAAAATTCACCATTAATAGGTAATGTAAGTTTAGAATATAAAATTACTGAAGATGGTAGGTATCGCTTAAAAGGGTTTCGAGAAAGTAAGTTTGAAAATGTAATAGATGGTCAAACAATTGTAAGCGGTATCGCATTAATTTTCACAAAAGAATTCAATGAATTCAACGAACTTTGGAATGCAATTTTGCGCTCTCAAAGTAAAAAAGAAGAAGAAAAAAATAAAAAAGAAAAAGAGGTAAAAGAAAATAATACCAAAAAAAGTATTGACAAGAAAAAGAACTAAATTTTGAAAAAAACAGCTACATATTTTACATTTTTACTTTTTTTAATTACAATGCTATATGCTTGTAGCATAAAAAAATACATCCCAGAAGAAAAACGTTTATATACTGGAGCTACAATTAATTTAGAGGCAGATTCTACTGTACAAAAAGTAAGTGAATTAAAAACGGATTTAAAAACCGTTTTACGACCAAAACCAAATACTAAATTTTTAGGGATGCATTTGGGTTTATACTATTACTATAAAAATCAAAAAGAAAATCCTGGATTTGTTAATAAATGGTTATTTAAGCAATTTGGGCAAAAACCAGTTTATCAGTCAGATGTAGAGACGTATGAAATGCAAGAAATTCTTAGAAACAGACTCGAAAATCATGGTTTCTTCTACAGCAGAATTACATCTTCTTTCACAGAAAAAGAAAAAGAAGCCTCTATAACTTATAGTTTAAAAGTACCAGAACCATACAGAATGGAAACCTATCAAATAGATAGCATGGTTTCGCCAATTTATAAGGATGTTTTAGAGGCATCAAAAAGCTCTCCATTTAAAAAAAATATGCGATTTAGTTTATCAAATCTAAAACAAGAACGACAAAGATTAGATATTGAATTAAAGAAAAAAGGATATTATAATTTCAACGCCAACTTTTTACTTTTTGAATCAGATACCAATCAATATAAAAATAAAAAATTCGATTTATTTTTAAAAATGAAGGCAGAAGTACCCAAAGAAGCTACTGTACCCTATAAAATAAAACAAATTAACATATACCCAGATTACGATTTAAAGGATACTACAAAAACCAAGGCAAACCGTTACAAAAACAAAAATTATTTTCAAGATTCAGTTTATTTTAAACCAAAGTATTTAGACGAATTTATAACCTTAAAAGAGGGCGAATTTTACAATCCAATTACCTCAAAAAATACAGCAAGACGTTTATCTGGCATTGGAGCCTACAAATATGTAAATATTCAGTACAAAGAAATAGATACTGTTTTAACAGATAGTTTAGGAGCATTAGAAGCCAACATATTTCTTTCTCCATTAACAAAACGCGCCATAAGAGCAGAGTTACAAGCAGTCACAAAATCTAATAATTTTGCTGGCCCAAAGTTAAGTTTAACTTACAGTAATAGAAATTTATTTAAAGGAGGAGAAACGTTAAATATAAGTTCAAATATTGGTTACGAAACACAAATTGCAAGTGGAGATAATTTAGGGTTAAGCAGCTTAGAATTAGGTTTAAAAACAGAACTAATTTTTCCAAGAGTAATTGCACCTTTTTCTTTTAAAGAAGATTTTTTCGAATATTCAGTTCCCAAAACAAAAACAAGTTTAAGTGCTACGTACTTAAGTAGAAGTAAATTATACACCTTATTATCTGGAAATTTGTTTTTCGGTTATGTTTGGAATGCTAACAGATACATAACCTATGAAATTAACCCTGTTTCTGTAAATTATACAAGACTTTCAAATACTACAGAAACATTTGACGAAATTTTACAAAAAAATCCTTTTTTACAACGTAGTTTCGACCAACAGTTTATTTCTGGACTTACATTTTCCTTTACGTATAATGAAATGGTTAATGCCAATAAAACACATCAATTTTTTGCAAATTCTACAGTAGATGTGGCAGGTAATTCCATAAGTTTGTTTGCAAAAGAAACAGAAGCAGGAAAACCAAAAGAATTTTTAGGTTTGCAATATGCACAATATGCCAAAGCAGACGTAGATTTTAGATACCATTATAATTTTGGCAGAAATATGGAGCAAACTATCGCAGCAAGACTTTTTGCAGGTTATGGTTATGCGTATGGAAATTCAGATGTAGTTCCTTTTGTGAAGCAATATTTTTCTGGAGGTCCTTACAGTGTACGAGCTTTTCAAATTCGTTCTTTAGGACCAGGAACTTATAATGAAAAAAATGATCCTCAAACAAATGGAACTTTTTTCGATAAAACAGGAAACATTCGTTTGGAGGCAAATATCGAGTATCGTTTTCCAATATATTCGTTCTTTAAAGGTGCAGTTTTTGCGGATGCAGGAAACGTTTGGAATTCAGAATCAAACCCAGCATTCAATGGAAAAGATAAATTTACTTCTAATTTTATAAATGAATTGGGTATGGGAGCAGGAGTTGGATTGCGAATAGATGTTCAAGGATTTGTTATTCGTTTTGATTTAGCAGCACCTTTTCATGACCCAGCTTTAGATGAAGATAAACGTTGGGATTTCAGAGTAGATGAGCCCGTTTTTAATTTTGCGATTGGGTATTCATTTTAAACAAAAAACAAGCTTAAAAACCATGTGCAATTTTTTCCAATCCTTTAATATCTAAAATCTTAATTTCTTTTCCTTTAAATTCAATTATCTTTTTCTTTTTAAGGTCAGAAAGCAAACGAATGGCAGATTCTGTAGCTGTTCCAATAATATTGGCAATATCTTCTCTAGAAAGCTGTATGTTTATAATACCATCCTCATTTAAATCAAATTTTTCCTTTAACTTTATAAGTGTTTCAGCAAGTCTTTGTTTCACTGTTTTTTGAGCCATGTCAACAATTACGTTGTCAGCTTTTTTTAAGTTATTTGCCAAATCTTTTAAAACCCCCATTGTAAAATTGGGGTTTTTTGACAAATCTCTGATGATTTCTTCTTTTGGAATAAAACAAATTTCCATATCATTTAAAGCAACCGCTTTTAAGTTTGAAGTTTCGTCAGAAACCAAACTTCTTTCTCCAATAATATCGCCTTTTTGGATTAAATCTATAATTTGATTTCTACCATTTTCACTCATTTTAGAAACCTTACAAACACCATCTTTAATACAAAAAAGTCCATTTAAGTGATCTCCTTCTTCGAAAATAGTCTCTCCTTTTTTTATAATTTTAGAAGTTTTACATGAAGATAATCTTAATAACTCTTCTTTAGATAGGTACTTAAAAGAATTAAACTGTCTAATAATACATTGTTCGCATTTGCTCATGAAAATATCAAGTTATATTCATATCAAAGATATTAAAAACCTGATAAATATCATGTTTTAAAAGTAACTCTTATCGGAAATTTGCACAAGGCAAAAGAGTAAATATGAAATCTACACAATGTTATCACTGTGGTGATTCTTGTGATGATGATTTAATTAAATTCGATGAAAAAATTTTTTGTTGTAATGGTTGTAAAACTGTTTATGAAATTTTTTCAGAAAATGATTTAACTTGTTATTACAATTTTCAAGACAATCCAGGAGCTATTCCTTCAGAAATTCAGGGTAAATATGATTTTCTTGATAATGAAGAAATTGTACAAAAACTGTTAGAATTTTCTGATGGAAATACACAAATAGTAACCTTGTATATTCCACACATACACTGTAGTTCTTGTATTTGGGTGTTAGAAAACTTACACAAATTAAACTCCAAAATATCATCATCTCAAGTAAATTTCCCTAAAAAAACAGTAAGAGTAACTTATAATTCAACAACAACATCTTTAAAAGAAATTGTATTATTATTAAGTTCTATTGGTTACGAACCATATATTAGTTTAGAAGATTACGAAGCAGGAAAAAAGGTGGTAGATAGAAGTTTAACTTACAAGTTAGGTGTTGCAGGTTTCGCTTTCGGGAATGTAATGTTTTTATCATTCCCAGAGTATTTTGAAGTGTCAGAATTTTGGTTAGAACAATATAAAAATATTTTCAGATGGTTAATGTTTTTCTTTTCATTACCAGTTGTTTTTTATGCTGGTAAAGACTATTTTGTTTCAGCTTACAAAGGTTTACGCTCTAAAATTTTAAATATTGATGTTCCTATTGCACTCGGAATTTCTGTATTATTTATAAGAAGTTCTATAGAAATTATTTTCGATTTAGGAACTGGTTTTTTCGACAGTTTAACAGGGTTGGTTTTCTTTTTATTATTAGGCAAATTTTTTCAACAAAAAACCTACAATTTTTTATCTTTTGAAAGAGACTATAAATCGTATTTTCCTATTGCAGTAACTAAAATTTCTTCGGAAGGTAAAGAAGAAAATATTCAGATTTATGATGTTGATAAAGGTGACAGATTATTAATTAGAAACCAAGAATTAATTCCTGTAGATGGAATTTTAATCAATGGAAATGCAGAAATAGATTACAGTTTTGTAACTGGTGAAGCAAATCCAATTCACAAAAAATCTGGTGATAAATTATTTGCAGGTGGTAAACAACTCTCTGGAGTCATAGAAATGGAGGTTTTGTCCTCTGTTTCGCAGAGTTATTTGACACAGTTGTGGAGTAACGATGTTTTTCAGAAAGACAACAAATCGCATTTTAAAACGATTACTGATAATATTAGCAAAAACTTTACAATTGCTGTTTTGTTAATTGCATTTTTCTCCACAGCATATTGGTTGTTTTTCGATGCCAGCAAAGCATTAAATGTGTTTACAGCAGTTCTAATTATTGCTTGTCCTTGTGCAATAGCATTGGCGGCGCCTTTCACTTTAGGAAATATGTTGCGTATTTTTGGGAAGCAGAAATTCTATTTAAAAAATGCCACTGTAATAGAGCAATTAGCGAAAATAGATACACTAATTTTCGATAAAACAGGAACTTTAACTACGAATAAAGAAAGTACCATTAATTATGAAGGAGTTCCTCTAAATCAGCAAGAAAAAAGTATTTTAAAAAGTACTTTAAGAGCTTCAAATCATCCATTAAGTAGAACTTTGTACCATACTTTTAATGCAGTTGAAACTGTTGCCATTGTTCAGTATAATGAAGTTGTTGGAAAAGGAATAAGTGCAAACTATGAAGAAAACACACTAAAATTAGGTGCAGCTTCTTTTGTTAAAAACAATAACGAAAAAGCAACTTTAGATACAGCTGTTCATATAAGTTATAATGACGAATATAAAGGGAAATTCATATTTAAAAATGCCTATAGAAAAGGTGTAAAAACGTTGTTTTCATCCTTAAAAAAAACTTATAATTTATCTGTAGTTTCTGGAGATAATGAAGGTGAAAAAAAATATTTACAAGAAAATTTACCAGTAGAAACCAATTTGCTATTCAACCAAAAACCAGAAGATAAATTAAACGTTGTAGCAAAACTTCAAAGAGATAATAAAAAAGTAGCCATGATTGGCGATGGTTTAAATGATGCTGGTGCTTTAGCTCAAAGTGATGTTGGTATTGCATTGTCAGAAAATATAAACGTATTTTCTCCAGCTTGTGACGGAATTTTAGATGCTGAAAAGTTTAATAAAATTGGCACTTATATCAAGGCATCAAAAAAAGCAATTAAAATTATAAAATATGCCTTTCTACTTTCTTTATGCTACAATGTTATAGGGTTGTATTTTGCAGTAACAGGACAATTAATGCCTGTTGTAGCAGCAATTTTAATGCCATTAAGTTCTATAAGTATTGTTGTTTTTACTACAGTTTCTACTAATTTTTTAGGAAATAAAATAAAATAATTATGAAGCAATCACTCATTCAAAAATATAATATTCCAGGACCAAGATACACGAGTTATCCAACAGTTCCATACTGGAATAAAGAAGGAATAAATAAACAAGATTGGATTGATTCGTTTCAAAAATCATTCATAGAAAGTAATTCTTCAGAAGGAATTAGTATTTACATTCATTTACCATTTTGTGAGAGGTTGTGTACGTTTTGTGCGTGTCATAAGCACATTACGAAGCGTCACGAAGTAGAAGAGGAATATATAGAAACGGTTTTAAAAGAATGGAAACTATATGTGGCTTTGGTAAATGAAAAACCTATAATTAAAGAGTTGCATTTAGGAGGAGGAACCCCTACTTTTTTCTCAAAAGAAAATTTAAAATATTTAATGGATGGTATTTTTTCAATTGCTGAAAAACATCCAGATCATGAATTCAGTTTTGAAGGTCATCCAAATAATACCACCAAAGAACAATTGCAAACGTTGTTTAATTGTGGTTTTAGCAGAGTTAGTTTTGGCGTACAAGATTACAACGAAAAAGTACAAAAAGCGATTCATAGAATTCAGCCTTTTGAAGCTGTAGCACAAGTAACAAAATGGGCAAGAGAAATTGGGTATACATCTATAAGTCACGATTTAATTTTCGGCTTACCATTTCAAACCAAAGAAGCTGTAATTCATACCATAAATAAAACAAAAGAATTACAACCAGATAGAATTTCATTCTACAGTTACGCACATGTTCCTTGGGTAAAAGGTGTAGGACAAAGAGGTTTTAATGAAGACGATTTACCAAAAAACGACGAAAAAAGAGAGTTGTACGAAATCGGAAAAGAATTGTTTGCAGAATTAGGATACGAAGAAATAGGAATGGATCATTTTGCACTCAAAACAGATAGCTTGTATAAAGCAACTATTAATAAAACATTGCATAGAAATTTTATGGGCTACACAGCAAATAAAACTCAGTTAATGATTGGTTTGGGTATGTCTGCAATTTCCGATTCTTGGTACGCATTTGCACAAAATGTAAAAACGGTTAAGGAATATCAAAAGTTAGTAAACCAAGGTGAAATTCCAATTTTTAGAGGGCATTTATTAACAGAAGAAGATAGAGTTATAAGAAAACATATTTTAAATATGATGTGTCATTTTTCCACTTCATGGGAAGCTGATAATATGAAAATAAATAATGTTGAAAATCATTTAAAGTTATTAGAAGAAATGGAGAAAGACGGTTTGGTTAATGTACATGAAAACTTCCTTTCTATCCCAGAAAAAGCAAGACCATACGTACGTAATATTTGTATGGCTTTCGATTTTCATTTGTTAGAAAATAAACCGAAAACACAATTATTTTCTATGACTATTTAATGGATGCATTAAAAATGAAACCATTTTAGAATTATCGGTTTAACAAAAAATTAAGAAATATGATAAATGTCATATTTTAATAAACTCATCAATAGTATTTTTGATGTAATAAATTATCAGGCAAGATATGAGCGTAATATACCTACTACTAACACTAAGTATTTTAGTGGCAATTGTATTCTTTATCGCATTTATTTATTCAGTAAAAAAAGGACAGTATGATGATTCATACACGCCATCTGTTCGTATGCTGTTTGATGATGA
The DNA here is from genome assembly GCF_005885675.1 of Polaribacter aestuariivivens. GTDB lineage: Bacteria > Bacteroidota > Bacteroidia > Flavobacteriales > Flavobacteriaceae > Polaribacter > Polaribacter aestuariivivens. The sequence continues at coordinate 317,118 of NZ_VANR01000001.1, read as the reverse complement.
ACTAGTAAAAGTCAATCAAGAAAAATTAACTAAAGATTAAATTTAAAATTATGGAAATGCAACAATTTTATTACGATAATAAAATCGTAAAAAAATTCATCTACGCAACACTATTTTGGGGTATCGTAGGTTTTAGTGTAGGTTTATTACTTGCGTTTATGTTCTTATTTCCAAACTTAACAGATGGTATTTCATGGTTAAGTTTTGGGCGTTTAAGACCATTACATACAAATGCAGTAATATTTGCTTTTGTAGGTAATGCAATATATGCAGGTGTTTACTATTCATTACAAAGGTTGTTAAAAGCTAGAATGGCAAGTAACTTTTTAAGTAATTTTAACTTTTGGGGTTGGCAAGCAATTATTGTAGCAGCAGCCATTACACTTCCATTAGGATATACTTCATCTAAAGAATATGCAGAATTAGAATGGCCAATAGATATAGCCATTGCTTTGGTTTGGGTGGCATTTGGTGTAAACATGATTTGGACAATTTTACAAAGAAGACAACGTCATTTATACGTTGCAATTTGGTTCTATTTAGGAACTTTTGTAACGGTTGCAGTACTACATATTTTTAATAGTTTAGCCTTACCAGTAGGTTTTTTAAAATCTTATTCAGTTTATGCAGGTGTACAAGATGCACTTGTGCAATGGTGGTATGGACATAATGCAGTTGCATTTTTCTTAACTACACCATTCTTAGGATTAATGTATTATTTTGTACCAAAAGCTGCAAACAGACCAGTGTATTCTTATAGGTTATCTATTGTTCACTTTTGGTCTTTAATCTTTATTTATATTTGGGCAGGTCCTCACCATTTATTATACACGTCTTTACCAGAATGGGCACAAAATTTAGGAGTTGCATTTTCTGTGATGTTAATAGCACCTTCTTGGGGTGGTATGATAAACGGATTGTTAACTTTAAGAGGTGCTTGGGATAAAGTACGTACAGATCCTGTTTTAAAATTCATGGTAGTAGCCATTACAGGATATGGTATGGCAACCTTTGAAGGTCCAATGTTATCTTTAAAAAATGTAAATGCAATAGCACATTTCAGTGATTGGATAATTGCACACGTACATGTTGGAGCATTAGCTTGGAATGGTTTCTTAACGTTTGGTATGTTGTACTGGATGATACCAAGAATGTTCAAAACAACATTATACTCTAAAGCTTTAGCGAATTTTCACTTTTGGATTGGAACTTTAGGTATTATTTTATACGCTTTACCAATGTATGTTGCTGGTTTTGTTCAGGCATCAATGTGGAAACAATTTAATCCAGATGGTTCATTAACTTATGGTAATTTTTTAGAAACTGTAAACGAAATCATTCCAATGTATTGGATGCGTGCTATAGGGGGAAGTATGTTTATAGTTGGAGCTATTGTAATGTTATATAATGTTGTTAGAACTGTAAAATCTGGAAGTGGAGTAGAAGATGAATTAGCAGAAGCACCAGCCTTAAAAAAAGTTCCAAAATATAGAACAAAAGGTGAAGGTTATCACACTTGGTTAGAAAGAAAACCAATAAAATTAACAATTTATGCAACCATTGCTATTTTAATTGGTGGTGTAGTACAAATTGTACCAACTTTATTAGTAAAATCTAATATACCAACTATTAGTAGTGTAAAACCATACACACCTTTAGAGTTAGAAGGTCGAGATATTTATATTAGAGAAGGTTGTGTAGGATGTCACTCGCAAATGGTACGACCTTTTAGAAGTGAAGTAGAACGTTATGGAGAATATTCTAAAGCAGGTGAATTTGTATACGACCATCCATTTTTATGGGGAAGTAAACGAACAGGACCAGACTTACATAGAGTTGGAGCAAAATATTCAGATAGTTGGCACTTAAACCATATGTATGATCCACAAAGTACATCTCCAGGTTCCATAATGCCTTCTTACAAGTGGCTAATTAATAGCGAATTGGATAAATCTAAAACAATAGATAAAATGGAAGCTATGGTAAGTTTAGGTGTACCATATACTAAAGAAGAAATTGAAAATGCTCAAAAAGATATGTTAACACAAGGAGCAAAAATTGAAGAAAACTTATATGCTGATCCTGATTTTGCAAAAACCTATGAAGCAGATAAAAAATATGCCAATGAAAACGGTGAAGCTTTTGTTGAAATGAAAAACAGAGAGATTGTAGCTTTAATTGCATACATACAGCGTTTAGGAACAGATATAAAAGTAAAAGATGAACAAAAAACCGCTAAAAATTAGAAACTATGTTTAAGTTTATAAAAGGTCATTTAGAGAGTATTACAGGAATAGAAATTTACCCTATGATATCATTACTTATATTCTTCAGTTTTTTTGTGATTCTGTTTTGGTGGGTATTCACAGCAAAAAAAGATTATATTAATAAGGTTAGTAACATACCACTAGACCATTAAAAAAAAGTTAAAATGAAAAAATCTTTTCAATCTACAGTATATGTAATTTTTGTGATTGCTACATTTATAGCACTTGCAAAGTCGTTTATGGTGTACGAAAACCCATTTGATGTTTATGAAAATCCATTAGTTTGGTTAGCTTTAATAGCTTTTATTTTGGTAATTGTATTAAAAGAGTTTGTAAATACTTTAGCAATTAAAAAAGCAACAGATTTACAAAACGAAAAAGATGGTATTTTACCTGAAGAACCAAATCTTTGGATAAAAAAACTCTTGGTAAAATGGACAAGAGCTAAAGCAGTTGACCAAGAAGAAGACATTGTTTTAGATCACAATTATGACGGAATTAGAGAGTTGGACAATTCACTTCCACCTTGGTGGGTATATATGTTTTATGCAACCATTGTTTTTGCAGTCATTTATGTAGTAAGATATGAAGTTTTAGACGGCGATAATCAAATTGTAGAATACAACAAAGCTGTAGCAGAAGCAAGAAGAGAAGTTAATAAATACAAAGCAACAGCAACAGATTTAATTACTGCTGAAAATGTAACTCTTTTAACAGATGCAAAAGATTTAGCAAGAGGTAAAGCAGTATTTAATTTAAACTGTGCATCTTGTCATTTAGCAGATGGTGGAGGTCAAATAGGTCCAAATTTAACAGACGAATATTGGATTTTAGGAGGTGGTATTAAAAACGTTTTTAATACTGTTTACAGTGGAGGTAGAGATGGTAAAGGTATGATTGCATGGAACAAAACACTAAAACCAGCAGATATAGCAAAGGTTTCTAGTTATGTAATTTCTTTGCAAGGAACAACTCCTGCAAATGCGAAAGAACCTCAAGGAGAAAAATGGGTAGATCCAAATTCAGAAACTCCTAAGAAAACTGAAGAAGAAGTAGAGAAGGTTGAAGACACAACAAAAGCAGAGTAAAAATCTTTTTTTTAATAGTTGAAAATGGAAACACCTAAGAACGAACAATTTAGAGATAGTATTGCTACTGTAAATTCACAAGGAAAACGTTCTTGGGTATTTCCTAAAAAACCAAGTGGAAAATTTTATAAATATAGATCCTATGTAAGTTATTTTTTACTGGCTTTTTTACTATCAGCACCATTTATAAAAATTAACGGAAATCAGTTTTTACTTTTTAATGTTTTAGAAAGAAAGTTTAACATTTTTAGTTTTCCATTTTGGCCACAAGATTTTTATTTACTAGTCGTTTCAATGATTATTGGTGTAGTTTTTGTAATTCTTTTCACAGTAGTTTTTGGGCGTATTTTTTGTGGATGGATTTGTCCGCAAACCATTTTTTTAGAAATGGTTTTCAGAAAAATAGAATATTTAATTGAAGGTGATAGAGGAAAACAAATACGTTTAAGTAAGCAACCTTGGAACGCAGAAAAAATTCGAAAAAAACTTTTAAAATGGGTTGTTTTCTTTTTAATCTCTTTCATAATCGCAAACGTTTTTTTAGCTTATTTAATAGGTGGTGATACCGTTGTAAGTTACATTACAGGAAACCCTTTAGATAATATTAGCACCTTAATATCTTTAACAATTTTTACAGGTGTTTTCTATTTTGTTTTTGCATGGTTTAGAGAGCAGGTTTGCATCATTGCTTGTCCTTATGGTCGTTTACAAGGCGTTTTATTAGATAATAAAACCATAAACGTGGCTTACGATTACAAACGTGGTGAAAGAGAAAAAGGGAGGTCTAAATTCAAAAAAAATGAAAATAGAGAAGCACTTGGAAAAGGAGATTGTATAGATTGTAAACAATGTGTTGTAGTTTGTCCAACAGGTATAGATATTAGAAATGGTACACAATTAGAGTGTGTAAATTGTACAGCTTGTATAGATGAATGTGATCATATTATGGAAAGTGTAAACTTGCCAAAAGGATTAATTAGATATGCTAGCGAAGATAATATTGCAAAAAAGAAACCATTTCAGTTCACTGTAAGAATGAAAGGTTACTCAGCAGTATTATTTATTTTAACAGGAGTTTTAATTGGTATGTTGTTTTTAAGAAATGATGTAGAAGCAAATATTTTAAGATTACCAGGACAATTATATCAACAAAAAGAAAATAACATTATTAGCAACGTTTATACCTATAAAGTTATAAATAAAACCAGTAGTGACATTAAAGATGTTAGTTACAAATTATTATCTCATAAAGGAACAATTAAATTGGTGTCAAATCATAATTTCATAGTACCTAAGCAAGGGTTAGCAGAAGGAACTTTGTTTATAGAGCTAAATGCTTCAGCATTAAAAAGCGATAAAGATAAAATAGAGATAGGTGTGTATAGTGGAGATAAATTAATAGAAACCACTAGAACAAATTTTTTAGGTCCAAGAAGTTATAAGTAGTTGGGAGTTTGAAGTGTGAAGTTGGGAGTTGGGAGTATGAAGTTTGAAGAAAGAAGTTATTAATAAAATGTTGTTGATGTCATTTCGACGTTTGGAGAAATCTCAAAGACATAAATTACAAAAGTTTAAAATATGAAATTTAACTGGGGAACAGGTATTGTGGTTGCAATTGTGGCTTTTATCAGCTTTATTTTGTATTTCGTTATTACCATGAGTACAGATAAATCGTTTACACATGATTTGGTTACTGAAAAATATTATCAAAAAGAATTAAAGTTTCAAAATGAAATTGATGCACAAAAAAACGCATCTTCATTAAAAGAAAATATAAAAGTAACAAGAGTTAAAGAGGGTTTAAAAGTGGAGTTTCCAGAAACTTTTATTCCAAAAGATATTCAAGGAAAAGTGTTCCTGTATAGACCATCTAATAAACAGTTAGATTTTGAAATACCTATTTCAACTTCTAAAACATATTTGCTCGTGCCTGAGAAACGTTTAGTAGATGGTCGTTGGAACATGATAGTTTCTTGGAAATACAAAAATAAAGACTATTTATTTAAAAAAGAACTGATTTACTAATGTTTCTATCTGCAATAATTTTGGGCTTATTGGGCAGTTTCCACTGTGTGGGAATGTGTGGACCTATTGCATTTATGTTGCCAATAAATAGAAAAAACAAAACAAAAGGTTTCTTTCAGATTTTAAGTTATCATTTTGGTAGGTTGTTTACTTACAGTTTAATAGGTTTGTTATTTGGTTTTTTAGGAAAAAGCTTTTTTCTATTTGGTTTTCAGCAACAAATTTCTATCATCGCTGGTATTTTAATGATTTTATTTATTCTCTTTCCTAAAATATTTAAGCGAATTAATGTATCATCAAAAGTAGGTAAAATCATATTTAACGTAAAAAACGCATTAGGAAAGGAGTTGAAGAAAAAAGGAAATGATACTTTTTTTACGATTGGTTTTTTAAATGGGTTTTTACCTTGTGGTTTGGTTTATATGGCTTTGTTTGGAGCTTTGGCAACAACAAATCCATTGTCAGGAAGCTTATATATGTTTTTATTTGGTATAGGTACAATACCGTTAATGACAGCTGTTGTTTATTTAGGTAACTTTACTAAAGGAAATTTTAGAAAACACATTCAAAAAGCAATTCCTGTTATTGTAGTTTTTATAGGTGCACTATTTATTTTAAGAGGCTTAGGTTTAGGAATTCCTTACATTTCTCCTTCGCCATTATTGGATCTTGCTGGATCAAATACTACTATTTGTCATTAATTATTATTTTTCTATTTCTTTGATATTTATTTTTACTACAATAAAAAAGCAATTTTTTTGTTATACAACTATGTTAAATCTTTAATGTAAAAAGTATTTCTAACAATAAAAATAATATATTTGAATTCTTATAAAACAATCTAACTTTAATGAAGTTAATTTACATTAGATTTTGCCTTTTAAGCATTGTTTTTTTTACAATAAAAAATCAAGCTCAAGAAACTTTACCAATTTATACAGATTACTTGTCTGATAATGTTTTTTTAGTGCATCCATCTGCTGCAGGAATTGGTAATTCTAGTAAACTTCGTTTTACAGCAAGACAACAATGGGCAGGTGTACCAAATGCACCAGCTTTACAAACAGTTAGTTTTCATACAAAATTCGGTGAAGAGTCTAATGCTGGTTATGGATTGGTTTTATTTAACGATAAAAATGGTTTTCATTCTCAACAAGGTTTACAAGGAACTTATGCTTACCATTTACAAATGAGTGATGGACGCTTTTTTGAACAACTTTCTTTTGGTTTAGCATTTACTTTTGTTCAAAATCAATCAGATCAAAGAACGTTTACAGGCGATCCTGCTGTTGCTGCAATTGTAGAAAGCACAAGTTATTATAATGCCGACTTTAGTGTTGCTTATCATAGAGGTGGTTTAAGTACATATTTTACCGTTAAAAATTTATTGCTTACAGCCAAAAACAATTTAAATGTTCAAGAACCTTTAGATTTAAGAAACTATATTTTTTCAGCTGGATATTATTTCGGAGAAAATAACTTTGTTCAATTAGAGCCTTCTATAATGTTGCAGTTTAGAGAAGGTACAGGAGAAAGAATTGCTGATTTTAACTTAAAAGCATACAAAACTTTTTCTCAAACACAGATATGGGCAGCATTATCTTACAGAAGAAATTTTGATGCAAATGGAATAGATAATAGTTCTTATATTTCACCAATTATTGGTTTAAATTATAAAAACTTTATGTTTTCTTATACACATACAAAACAATTAAACGACATTGTTTTTTCTAATTCGGGCTTTCATCAAATAGGTTTGGGTATTAATTTATGGACTAGAGAACCAAGAGCAGCTGCGTGTCCAAACATAAACTCTATTTACGGAGGTTTTTAAAAATCTTTCTCAACTACTTTAACATTGTATTTTAAATCAGAAACAAGTTGTTCTAAAACTTCTTTTTCTTTATTAATGTATAAGGTATGATTTGCTTTTTGAGTGTTTTGTTGCAATAAATCAAACTTTGTTAAAATAGCTTTTGTTTGTCTAGCAACGGCTTCACCAGAATCTATAATATTTATTTTATGACCAACAATTTCTCTAATTTGAGGAATTAAATATGGATAATGTGTGCAGCCTAAAACCAAAGAATCAATATTTTTTTTAAGCAACGGTTTCAAATAAAATTCCAAAAGGGTTTTCATTTCGTTAGATTGAAGTTTACCTCCTTCAATTAATTCAACAAGGCCTTTTCCTATGATTTCTTCAATTTGAATGTTTGCTCTGTAGTTACTTGACGTTTTTTCAAATAAACTACTGTTTAATGTTCCTTTTGTTGCTAAAATACCTATCGTATTGGTTTTGGTTGTTAATGCTGCTGGTTTAATTGCTGGTTCTATACCTATAAAAGGTATTTTATAATTGGCTCTTAAAAAATCAATAGCATTTGTGGTTGCAGTATTGCAAGCAACTACAATTAACTTACAGTTTTTATTTAATAAAAAATTAGTGTTTTTGATACACAATTCTAAAATTTTAGCTTTTGATTTTTCACCATAAGGTGCATTTTTACTATCGGAAAGATATATGGTATCTTCATTTGGAAGTAAAGAAATTACCTCTTTCCAAATAGAAGTTCCACCAACTCCAGAGTCAAAAAAACCAATAGGATATTTATTAAAAGCCATTCTTGTAAAAATAAAAAAAACCTACTTAAAAATAAGTAGGTTTTTTTAAAATAAATAGTTTATATTTTTATTTTTTTTGCTCTGTTGGCTTTGGTCTATCTTTTAATAAACCTAATTTTGCCTTAACAGCTTCATATAAATCTTCACCCTTTTTTACAATTAAAGAGTTTTCTTCAAAAACATATAAAATACCTTTAGCATCTGCAACCTCTTGAATTGCTTTTTCTGCTTTTTCTACAATTGGCTTAAGACCTTCTGCTTGTTTCGTTTGCATATCTTGTGCAGCAGTTTGTCTTGCTTGTTCATATCTAGCATTGTCTAACTGAACTTCTTCAGCTCTTTTTTTGTTAGTTTCTGGAGTTTGAGTTGCTTGTTCAGCAGAATACTTTTGATATTTTGCCTCCATTTTTTTTCTCAACCCTTCTATATCGCTTTGGTGTGATTTACCCACTTTTTCTAAAGTAACAAACAATGCTCTTGTTTCTGGCATGTTATCAATTACTCTTTGATAATTTATATGACCTATTTTTTGAGCATTTGCAATACCAGCTACCCCCAAAGTAAATACAGCAATTAATAGTAATGTTTTAAAATTTTTCATTCTTGTTTTTAATTTAATTATTATTCTCGTCTTTTTTTTCTTGTTCTTTCTTTTGATCTTCTTTCTTTTTTCTTAGCGCTTCTTTCTTCTTACGTAAAAGCTCTCTTTTTTCTTCTCTTTTTCTAATCAATTCTTTTCTTCTTTCTTCTAAAGCTTTCTTTTTTGCTTCTCTGTCAGAAAGTTGTTTTTCAACAGCTGCTTCTTTTTTTGCTAATGCTTGTTTTTGTTGTGGCGTTAGCTCTTTTGTTGCGTTCTTTTTTTCTTCTCTTTTCGCATTTTTATTGTCTATTAACCTTGTTCTGTCAATGGTCGCTAAAACGAGGTCGCTAATATCGTATTTTTTATTTGAATATAGCATTACTAATTCGCTTGATTTATCAAAAACGAAATCGTATTTTTTTCTTGCAGCTATACCTTGTATGGCATTATAAACTTGATCTTGAATTGGCTTAACTAATTGCTTTCTTAATAAAAACATATCACCATTAGGGCCAAAATATAAAGATTCTAACCTTCTAAGCTCATCTTGTTTTAAAGCAATCTCTTCTTCTTTCTCTTCAATTAAATCTTTTGTTAAAATTGCTTTTTCATTTGCCAAATCACTTTTTAAAACTTCGATAAAACGAGCTTCTTTGTCTAAGGTTTTTCGCCATTTTACAACTTTTTCATCTAAAGTATTTTGTGCTTCTAAATATTCTGGAACATTTTCTAGAATGTATTCCATATCTATATAAGCAATAATTTGATTTCTCTGCGACCAAGAAATACTTACAGTAAGTAAAAGAACGATTGATAAAAATATTTTTCTCATTTGTATAAAGTGTTTAGAAAAAACCGTGCCAAAAAAACTTTTGACATTACAAATGTACAGTTTTCCTAGAATTGTCTTCCGATAATAAAATGTGTTTGCCAGCCAGATTTTTCATTCTGCCCAGGTAATGGATCAAATCCATGTGCAAAATCAATACCTAATAAACCAAATGCAGGCATAAATATTCGAATACCTAAACCGGCTGAACGTTTTACTTGAAACGGATTAAATTCTTGAAAATTGTCATAAGAGTTACCAGCTTCTAAAAAACCTAAAGTATAAATAGATGCAGATGGAGAATCTGTGATTGAATATCTTAGTTCTAACTGAAATTTATTATAAATTGTACCACCTTCAATGGAAGATAGCCTGTTATTTTCATATCCTCTTAAACCAATAGTTTCTCTACCATCTAATTGAAATTGTGCAATACCATCACCACCAACAAAGTAACGTTCAAAAGGGTTTTGACCTAATTCGGAATTATAAAAACCTAAATACCCCATTTCTGCATTTGACATTAAAACTAATTTGTCTGTAAAAGAGGTATACCATTTACCTTTTGCGTTAAATTTATAGTACTCTAACCATTTATACTTTTCTGCAGGATCTAAGGTAGAATAATCTTTATTGTTTAGCAAAGAGTATGGTAATGTTGCTTTTACTCCTACAGAAAATTCTGATCCGTAAGTTGGAAAAATTAAACTTGGTCCAGCAGAATTTCTAGAAATATTTGCACTGTATGATAAATTGTTTAAAGATCCATTATTAAGTACGTCTGAACCTACTCTAAATCCATAATTTTTTAAATTAAAACTTTGATATGAAATGGTTTGTGATAATTGAAAATAATCATCAGGCCATTTTAAACGTTCACCTAAACCAATAGAGGCTCCTACAATACCTAATTTTTGATTTCTATCTACATTTCCAGTTTGGAAATCAAACTGAAATTGATTTGATGAATAAACTGAAAAAGATAAAGATTTTGGTTTTCTACCACCTAACCATGGTTCTGTAAAAGAGAAACTATAGGTGTTAAAAGTTCTACTAGATTGTAGTCTTAAAGATAATTTTTGACCATCTCCCATTGGTAATGGTTTGTATGCTTCTTTATTAAATATGTTTCTAATAGAAAAGTTGTTGAAAGATAAACCTAGTGTTCCAATGAAAGAACCACCACCATAACCACCTTGTAATTCAATTTGGCTACCACCTTTTTCTACAACGTTAAAATTAATATCGGTTGTTTTATTTTGATAATCTGGAACTACATCTGGAACCACGTTTTGATCAAAGAAACCTAATTGACCAATTTCTCTAATAGATCTAATAATTTCTCTTCTACTAAATAAATCTCCTGGTTTTACACGTAATTCTCTAAAAATTACGTGATCATTTGTTTTATCGTTACCAGAAACAGTTACTTTTTTAATACGAGCTTTTTCGTCTTCTCTAATTCTAATTTCAACTGTAATTGAGTCGTTTTCTACTTTTGTTTCAACCGCATTTACTTGAGAGAATAGAAAACCATTGTTTTGATATTCTGAAGCAATATCGAAAGATGTAGGTGTTCCATCACCTTTTACACGTTCTTTTAAAACAGCTCCATTATATACATCTCCTTTATCAATTCTTAAAATTTGCTGTAATTGTTCATCTGTATATTCTTTATTACCAACAAATAGTATTTCTGCGAATCGATATTGTTTTCCTTCTTCTAACTGAATGTTAATGTTTATGGTATTATCTTCATTCCAAGAAATACCTTCACTTAAAATACGAGCATCTCTATAACCTAATCTGCTATATTTATCTAAAATACTCTCTAAATCTTCTTGATAATCTTCTTCAATATATTTTGATGTTTTCCAAAAACGTCCAAAAAATTTCTCTTTGGTGTTTTTCATTGCTTTTCTAAGCTTTCTTCCAGAAAGGGCTTTGTTTCCGGTAAAAATAATGTCTTTAATTTTTATTCTTTTTCCTTTGTCAATAAAAACAGACATGTTTACAATGTTTACGTCTGCAGTATCTTTTTTTACGTCTAAAGAAACTTTGGTTTTTAAAAAACCTTTATCGGTATATTTTTTTGTAAAGTAGTTTCTTGTGGTAACAATTAAGTTATCTGTTACTTGTTTTCCTAATGTTAACTCTGCTTCTTTAATAAGTTCTTTTGCTTTCGATTTTTTTACACCAGTAATTTTTACTTGATTTAATTGTGGAAGTTCTTTAACATCGAATTGTAAATAAACAGTTTCACCATCTATTTTAGCTAAGTATACATCAACATCACTAAACTGTTTACTTTCATACAGTTTCTTAATGGCGCTTGTTAGTTTATCTCCTGGAAGTTTTATGGGTTGCCCATATCTTAAACCTGTAAACACTCTTACAGTTTCTTCACTAAATTTTTGAAGACCTGTTACAGATATACCACCTAAAATGTATTCTTTTCCAGTTTCGAATGCTATTTCCTTTTTAGTAATAGTATCTTTCTGTGTAACTAATAGACTGTCTTTTTTGACTTGTGCATTAGTGTTGTAAGTGAAAATTAGTGCTAAAAACACTATTGTGGCAGAAAATAATTTCATAAAAAATTTATTCTGTAATTTGTTCGCTTGTTTTTCCAAATCTTCGTTCTCTATTCTGATAATCTATAATGGCATCGTAAAAATGCTCTTGTCTAAAATCTGGCCAAAGTATATCAGTAAAGTATAATTCGGCGTAGGCCATTTGCCATAATAAGAAATTACTAATACGTTGTTCACCACTTGTGCGTATCATTAAATCTACCTCCGGCAAATTAAACGTATATAAATGGTTATTAATAGTATTTTCGTCAATTTCTTCAATTAAAAGTTCTTTATTAACAACTTTTTTAGATATGTTTTTGATAGTATTAACAATTTCTTCTCTTGAACCATAGCTCAATGCAAAGGTTAATACAATTTTGGTGTTATTTTGGGTTTCAAAAATAACATCTTTTAAAACTTTTTGTGCTTTTTTTGGAAGTGTTTCTATGTTTCCAATGGCGTTAACTTTTACACCATTTTCTTGAAAACCTGGTAACTCTTTTTTTAAAGAATTGATGAGTAAACTCATTAAAGCGTCTACTTCTAACTTTGGGCGTTTCCAGTTTTCTGTAGAAAATGCATATAAAGTTATTGCATTTACACCAATTTGAGATGCTGCTTCTACAGATTCTCTTACAGCTGTTAAGGCATTTTTGTGACCAAAAATTCTATTCATTCCTTGCCCTTTTGCCCAACGTCCATTTCCATCCATAATAATGGCAACGTGTTTTGGAACTTTCTGTAAGTTAATGCGTAGTTTTTTATCCATAGTTATAAACCTTGTGTGTAACAGGCTGGTCTTCCAAACGTGTATATTAAAGAAAAACCTGTAAACATGTACCAGTCGTTTCCTGTTCCTTCAAAATCTAATGAAGGTATTCTAGATGTAGAATAATCTAAGTCGTCTTCAAAAGTATATCTAATTTTTGTTTCTACAGAAAATGCTAATGTACCATATAATTTAGACTTAAAGCCAACTCCAAACGGAATTGCATAAGATGTTTTATTTGAATAAATATATTGTCTTGGTTGGGGTTCAGATTCGGGTGTTTTGTAGTTAAAAGCAGCTAGCTCTAATAAGATGTATGGTGTCCAGGTTTTATCTTCTGATGACATGTCAAATTCGTAAAAATTGTACTCCATACCAACTGCCAATTCGTGAATTGTATTTTTAAAACTCAAACCTCTATTTTGTTTAAAATCGGTATCTGCATTTTTGTCATTTCCTTCAATTGGTAAATAACTGTATGTGCCTCGTAAAGCTATTCTTGGATTCCAGTTGTATTTAAAAAATAAAGCGCCTGCTGGTTTGTTTGGGTAGATGTAATTAGTTCTACCAATATCGCCAACATAATTTGTACCTCCTAAGCTGAGTCCAATTTCATACACTTGCCCCAATAATATTGGAGAAAAGCTAATAAATATGATAAATAATATACGGTTTTTCATTCTAAAAAATAGCGTGCAAATATAGGAAATTCAATTTGCTTTGTAAAGTTAATATTTAGTCTTTTTTGAATAACAACTATTTTATAAATTTATTGTAGTAAAACCGTTAAAGATTGGTTTCATTTCTAGTGTCTTCTCCCCACAAAAGTTTGCTGCGTAAGGTTTGTAAAAAAGATTGATTTTTAGGAATTATGCTTTGTATGGTAAATGCTGCTTTTTCTATGAAAACTTTGGTGTTTTCTGGTACAGAAGTAATTCTGGAATCTAAAGAAATTAAAAATTCTTTTTCTCTTGAGTCTACTTCTAATTGTATGGAAGTTTCATCGGAAATAACCATAGGTCTTGCATTTAAATTGTGAGGTGCAATAGGTGTGATTATTAGGTTTTTAGAATCTGGAGAAATTACAGGGCCATTGCAGCTTAAAGAATATCCTGTAGAACCAGTAGGTGTAGCTATTATTAAACCATCTGCCCAATAATTAGTTAAATATTCATTATTTAAATTTGTGGTAACACCAATCATAGAAGTAGTGTTTTTTCTAGCAATTGTTACTTCGTTTAAAGCAAAATTTAGTTCAGCAAATTCTTTAGTTTTAGGTGATGTTTTTACGGTTAAAAGAGTTCGTTCTTGTAAAGAATATTCGCCATTTATAATAAGTTCAACATTTTCTTTGATACTTTTTTTATTAATAGTCGCTAAAAAGCCTAACCTACCAGTATTTATGCCTAAAATAGGAATGCCTAAATTTCTAATATAGGTTACTGCTCTTAAAATGGTTCCATCACCCCCTAAAGTAAACATCGTTTCAAAAGAAGTATCTAAATCTGAAAAATGAGAAAAAGTTGGATATTTTTTATTTAAGATGTTTCCATCGATTAATAAGTCGTAAAACTTTTTTTCAATAAAACAAACAACATTATTTTCTTCTAAGACATTCAATAAAATTTGAATTTCTTTTTCTGCTGAAATTGAATATGACTGTCCGTAAACTGCTACTTTTTTCAAACTTTTTGTTTTTTTTCTAATGTAAAATTAATTATTTGTAGAAATTACATTTCTAAATATTTCTGAAGATAATCTGATCTGTTTTTTAAATCTTCTAAATAAATATCATTCTCATGAGTAGAAATTATTTTGTAATCATATCTCCTAAAAGTATGCATTACTTCATTAATATCTTCTGTAATTATTTTTAGAGTTACTTGTATAAAATGGTCTTTTCTTTCAGAAATATAAATTCCTAATAGTTTTCCTCCATTCGATTCAACTATTTGAGCAACTTCACTCATAGAATAATCATTTTCAATTTTTTCTATGATAAGTGTTTCGCTATCTTCAATCATAAACGGACTTGTAGAAAAAACATCCAAAACGTCACACAAATCGTAATAACCAATATATTCTTTCTCTTTGTTTAAAACAGGAATAATATTGGTATCATTATCTGCAAAAATTTTTAAAAGCTCTAAAACAGTGGCTTTTTCATCGGCAAAAAAAGAATTTAGTAAATGATTAAAAGAAACTAATTCTACTTTTTTATTTTCAATAGTGTGTATATCATCTTCTGCAAAAGAGCCTAATAGTTTGTTGTCTTCTATTACAGGAAAATGAGTAATTGGAAAATTATCAAACAAATTTTTTGCTTCTTTTACAGTGTTTTTTAAGCTAAGTGCTTTTATCTCATTTAATATGTAATCGTTTATGTTCATTCGTTACGAATATAGGATAAAATGATTAAATCTGTTATCTTTGCAGTCTAATTTTAGACAATGACAAAGTTAAGTGTAAATATTAACAAAATTGCAACTTTAAGAAATTCTCGTGGAGGAAATGTGCCCAATTTACTAAAAGTTGCTGCAGATATAGAGAGTTTTGGTGCAGAAGGTATTACCATTCATCCAAGACCAGATGAAAGGCACATTCGTTATCAAGATGCTAGAGATTTGGTTTCAGTAGTTAAAACGGAATATAATATTGAAGGAAACCCTATTAAATCTTTTATAGATTTGGTTTTGGAAACCAAACCAACACAAGTTACTTTGGTGCCAGATGCTGTAGATGCAATTACCTCTAATGCAGGTTGGAATACCATTGAACATCAATCTTTTTTAAAAGAAGTAATTCAAGAATTTCAGCAAAACAATATTAGAACATCAATTTTTATTGATACTGATTTAAAGTTAATTGAAGCAGCTGCAAAAACAGGCACTGATAGAATTGAATTATATACTGAAGAATTTGCAACACAATTTGATTTAGGAAATAAAAAAGCTGTAAAACCTTATACAGAAGCTGCAATTTTAGCAAATAAATTAGGCTTAGGTATCAATGCAGGTCACGATTTGAGTTTAGATAATATAAAGTTTTTCAAAGAAAACATTCCGAATTTGGCAGAAGTATCTATAGGGCATGCATTAATAGCTGAAAGTTTATATTTAGGATTAGAAAACGTTGTAAACATGTATTTACATCGTTTAAAATAGAGAAATAATTTTATTTCAACCTCAAAACTTCTTAATTTAAAAGTTAAAATGTCTCATAAAATTTTACATTCTAATATTATTGGAGCAGGAAAACCATTATTGATTTTACACGGTTATTTCGGAATGAGTGATAATTGGAAAACCTTAGGAAATCAATTTTCAGAAGATTTTCAAGTGCATTTAATTGATCAAAGAAATCATGGAAGAAGTTTTCATGCAGATACTTTTAACTACGAAGTTTTAGTAGAAGATTTACATAATTATATACAATACTATCAATTAAATGAAGTGTACTTAATGGGACATTCTATGGGTGGAAAAACAGCAATGTTGTTTGCAGTTACTTATCCAGAATTAGTAGATAAATTAATTGTTGTAGATATTTCTCCAAGACAATATGCGCCACACCATAATGCAATTTTGGCAGGTTTAAATGCAGTTGATTTTTCTGTAGATAATACCAGAAGTTTGGTAGATAAAAAATTAGCAGAACTTATACCCGAATTAGGTGTGCGCCAGTTTTTATTAAAAAATGTTTATTGGAAAGAAAAAGGAAAATTAGATTACCGATTTAACTTACAATCTTTAACAGATAACAATATTGAAGTTGGTGAAGCATTGCCATCTTTTACCACTTACGAAAAAGAAACCTTATTTTTAAAAGGTGAAAAATCAGATTACATTACAGAACAGGAAATACCATTAATTGAAGCACATTTTCCTAATTACAAAATTTCAGAAATTAAAAAAGCAGGTCATTGGGCACATGCTGAAAACCCAAAACAGTTTTACAAAGAAGTTTGTGATTTTTTAAAATAATTAAACTTTAAAACTATAGGTTCAATAGTTTTTTGGCAGCATTAAAAGGGGTTGTTTTAGCGTTTTCTAAATTCTCGATTTCTTTTACTAAAGCAATTTTAATTTTTTCATTTTGATAAAAATTAGCTTTTAATTGTTGATCTATAGTAGATAATAGCCAATATTTATTCTGCTCATTTCTTTTTTTATAAAAGTAATTATTCTCTTTTGTCAGAGTAATATAATCAATAATCATGTGGTCTATTTGCTCAATCCCGAAGTTATGAAGTGCACTTGCAGTTAGTACTTTTGGTTGCCACTTGCTTTCTTTTAAAGGGTATAAATGCAATGCTCTGTTAAATTCTACTTTTGCAATTTTTGCATTTTTTTCATTTTCACCATCAGCTTTATTAATTACAATGGCATCTGCCATTTCAATAATTCCACGTTTAATACCTTGCAATTCATCTCCAGCTCCAGCTAATTTTAGCAATAAAAAGAAATCTACCATAGAGTGAACAACAGTTTCAGACTGTCCAACACCAACAGTTTCAATAATAATTGTATCAAAACCAGCAGCTTCACAAAGTATAATACTTTCTCGTGTTTTTTGAGCAACACCACCTAAAGAAGTTCCAGAAGGCGAAGGTCTAATAAATGCATTTTTATCGGTAACTAATTGTTCCATTCTAGTTTTATCACCTAAAATAGAACCTTTATTTACAGAACTACTTGGGTCTACAGCTAAAACAGCTACTTTTTTTCCTTTTGAAGTTAAGTGCTTTCCAAAAGCTTCAATAAATGTACTTTTTCCAACACCAGGAACCCCTGTAATACCTATTCTTACAGATTTGTTTGCATAAGGCAAACACTGCTCTAATATTTCGTTGGCTTTTTGCTGGTGTTTTGCATTTGTACTTTCTACCAACGTAATTGCTTTGCTTAAAAAAGTAATGTTTCCTTCTAAAATTTTTGTAACAAATTCTTGAACGGAATTTTGTTTACCTCTATTTAGTTTTATTTTTTCTGCGCTTAATTTACTAGTAGTTTCTGGTTGAGAAACTCCTTTGTTTTCTTGTAATGCAGATTTTTTTTTGCTCATTATAAAAAGTAATTCTGTAAATTTAGAAATAAATATTTACTAAAATGCAACACAGCCCAAAATGTATCGTCTTTAAGGTAAGAAAGTTTTAATGAAACCAACCAAACAAATACATCAACCTATTATTGATTTATGCAAAAACAATTGTGCAAAATCACAAATGCAGCTATATAACTTATACTGTAAAGGAATGATTTTAGTTGCAAACAGATTTGTAAAAGATCGTTTTTTGGCTGAAGATGTAATGCAAGATGCTTTTATAAAAGCATTTAAAAATATAAAAAACTATAAAAATGAAGTTGCTTTTGGAGCATGGTTAAAAAGAATAGTAATCAATCAAAGTATCGATTATTTAAAGAAAAATAAATTAGAGTTGGTTTCTATTAACGAAGAAGTTTATAAAAAAGAAGATGAAGAGAATGACTGGAATGTAAGTTCTGAGATTTCTATAGATGTAATTGTAGAAAAAATAAACAGTTTAAAAGAAAAATACAGATTGGTTTTAACACTTTATTTGTTAGAAGGGTATGATCATCAAGAAATATCTAAAATTTTAAATATTACAGAAAATACTTCTAGAACGCATTTGCTAAGAGGAAAAAAAATATTGAAAGAACAATTAAAAAATATGAGTTATGCAGAAAGATATTAGAGAAGAATTAAAAGATTATAAAGAGCCGAATGTAGAGTTATCTGCAAATCATCAAAACAAATTCGAAAAATTATTGATGGCAGAATTGCATCAGCAACAACCAAAAAAGAAAAGTTTTAAATGGCTGTCCATTGCAGCATCCATTGTTTTACTAATTAGTTTAGGAATTAAATTTTACCCAAAAGAAAACCCGAAACTAGTAGAAAAACCTGCAAAAGATATCAGCTTAGGAAGCATTTCGCCAGAATTTGAAACCATTGAAAAGTATTATAAAAATAGTATCAATTTAGAAATTAGTCAGTTAGAGTTAACAGAAGATAATAAAGAAATTATAGATGGCTATTTATCAAAAATTAGAGAATTAACAAAAGAGTACAAATCGTTAACCAAAGAGCTCAGTACAAAAGGAGTTAACGATTCTACAATAGAAGCACTAATTAGTAATTTACAATTGCGCTTACAG
This sequence comes from Polaribacter aestuariivivens, assembly GCF_005885675.1. Lineage (GTDB taxonomy): Bacteria > Bacteroidota > Bacteroidia > Flavobacteriales > Flavobacteriaceae > Polaribacter > Polaribacter aestuariivivens. Next base: position 298,180 of record NZ_VANR01000001.1, on the reverse strand, counting down.
CTGTTACAACGTTTGAAAAAACAATTAAAAGAACTTAAAAATTTAAACAAAACACAAAATGAAACACAAATCATATAAACCAATTTTAACACTTTTAGCCATTTGCTTTCTAGGAACAGCATTTGCGCAAAAGTTTGATAAAAAATTTACTGAAAATTTCAAAGTAAATAAAGATGTAAAAGTTGCTATAAATGCCACAAATACAGATATTAATGTAACTACTTGGAACAAAAATGAAGTTCAAGTAAATGCATTTATAGAAATCGAAGGAATTTCAAAAGAAGAAGCAGAAAAGTATTTTAAAAACTGGAATTTTGAAGCCTTAGGAAATAGTAAAAAAGTGAAAATTACCTCGAAAGGAACCAACTCTTTTGCACTAAAAGACGATTTTGTTATTTTTAATAATATGGATTTTGATATCGAAATTCCAGAGATTAACATGCCAGATATCGATGCAATTGTAATTCCTAATATGGATTTCGATTTTGATTATGATTTTGATTTCGACATTGATTTTGATTCAATGAAAGAAATAGAAGAAAACATGAAAAGAAATGGAAGATATCACTTTGAATATCATAATGATGATGAACACATTATTATCAAGTCAAAAGAAGAATGGGAGAAATTTAAGAAAAGTGATAAATACGAAGAGCTGAAAAAATCATTTGAAAAAATGAAAAAAGATATTTCTGTTATTGATAAGAAAAAAATAAAATTGTCTTTAGAAAAGGCAAAACTTGAAATGAAAAACATCAATAAAGAAGAAATTAAATTAGGGTTAGAAAAGGCAAGAGAGGCATTAAAAAACATGAAATTCAGTTTTAATTCCAATAATATTAATAATAATGATATAACTATTAATGGAAAAAAAGTAAAAATTAAAAAACGATTGGAAATTAAAGCACCAAAAAATGCAACTTTCGATTTAAATACAAGACACTGTAAAGTAAAATTACCAAATACAGTAGCTTCTGGAAATGTAAAATACGGTGCTTTTAATGCAAACGATTTAATAGGAGGTAAGTTAACAATAGATTATTCTCCAGTAAACATAAACAGTCTAAACGCTTGTACTTTATTTTTAAACAATGTAACTGATGCTAAAATAGCATCAGTTACCAATACAACTTTAAATAATAATTCTTCGGAAGTAGAAATTATTAAAGTAAACAATGATGTAAATTTTTCAGATAAATTCGGTAAAATTACTGTTGGAAGTTTCAATCCTAATTTTGGAGAATTCATTTTAAATTTAAGTAATTCTGAAGCAATTCTTAATTTCGGAGAGGTGCATTCAAAATTCAAATACCAAGTAAACAAAGTAAAATTAAACAACGAACGTTTAAAAAAATTTAAAAACGATGTCAAAACAACTAATTTGCTGAAAGTTAACGGTGAATATAGTAGTATAGTTATCAAGTAAAATGCTTGGTCATTTTAAAAAAAACTTCACTTAAATTCCATTTCTCTATTCTCTATAAAGTGCCTATCTTTATCCACTGTAAATAGTCACTTTTTTTAATGGAACGCTACAAAGAAAATCAATTAAAAGTATACAATTCTCTTACCAAACAAAAAGAGGAATTTAAACCTATAACAGACGGATATGTTGGCATGTACGTTTGTGGTCCAACTGTATATAGCAACGCGCATTTAGGTAATGTAAGAACCTTTATGTTTTTTGATGTTGTGTATAGATATTTGTTACACTTAGGTTATAAAGTACGTTATGTGCGTAATATTACAGATGCTGGTCATCTAGAAAATGATGCAGATGAAGGTGAAGACAGAATCGCAAAAAAAGCACGTTTAGAAGAAATTGAACCTATGGAAGTTGTACAACGTTACACTGTCGATTTTCATAACGTTTTAAAAAATTACAACTTTTTACCACCAAGTATAGAGCCTACAGCAACAGGTCATATTGTGGAACAAATAGAAATGATTAAAGAAATCATTGAAAAAGGTTTGGCATATGAAGTAAATGGTTCTGTATATTTTGATGTATTAGAGTACAACAAATCAAACCATTATGGAATTCTTTCTGGAAGAAAAGTAGAAGATTTAATTCATAATACCAGAGCTTTAGATGGGCAATCAGATAAGAAAAATCCGCAAGATTTTGCACTTTGGAAAAAAGCCGAAGAACGTCACATTATGCGTTGGCCTTCACCTTGGAGCGATGGTTTTCCTGGTTGGCATTTAGAATGTTCTGTAATGAGTACAAAATATTTAGGCGAAAGTTTCGATATTCATGGAGGAGGAATGGATTTAAAATTTCCTCATCACGAATGTGAAATTGCACAATCGCAAACTTGCTCTGGTGTAAAACCAGTAAATTATTGGATGCATACAAATATGTTGTTGTTAAATAGCCAAAAAATGGCAAAATCTACAGGCAATTTTATTTTACCGAACGAAATTTTATCAGGAGAAAACGATATTTTACCAAAAGCATTTTCAGCATCTGTAGTTAGGTTTTTTAACATGCAAGCCAATTACAGAAGCATTTTAGACTTTTCTGGAGAGGCTTTAGAAGCATCAGAAAAAGGACATGCCAAATTAATGGAAGCAGTTAATTTTTTAGAAAAGATTGAAGCTGGTAAAACATCAACATTTGACGTTCAAAATTGGAAAACTGCTTGTTATGCAGCCATGAATGACGATTTTAATACACCAATTTTAATTTCTCATTTGTTTGAAGCCGTAAAATTAATCAATCAAATTAAAGAGAAAAACGCAAGTTTAACTGTAGAAGATTTGTCGGAATTTAAAACAATAATCCACAGTTTTGTTTTTGATGTTTTAGGTTTAATGAATGAAAATTCACAAGACAATTCAGAAAAAATAAATGGCGTTGTAGAATTGCTAATTAAATTAAGAAAAGAAGCAAGAGAAAACAAAGATTGGGCATTATCAGACCAAATTAGAGACGAGTTAATTGAGTTAGGAATTCAATTAAAAGATGGTAAAGAAGGAACTACTTTTTCAATAAATTAATTTGAAAAAAATACTATCATATCCATTTATCTTATTAGTTCGTTTTTATCAAACAGCAATATCACCATTTACACCAGCAACTTGTAGATACAGTCCAACATGTTCGCATTACACCATAGAAGCATTACAAAAACACGGGTTGTTTTCTGGAGGTTGGTTGGCTTTAAAAAGAATTTTTAGCTGCCATCCTTGGGGAGGTAGTGGTTATGATCCTGTTCCGGAAAAGTTGAACAAAAGAAAATAATAAACAAAGAATTGAAGTTATATGTTAACTTTGAATTATAAATTTTAAACCTTGAATACAAGAGTATGAGTTTTTTAGCAATAGAGTGGAATCCTTCTATAGGAATAGATTTAGGTTTTTTTGTAATACGCTGGTATAGTCTAATGTTTGTGACCGCATTTATTTTAGGTCTAAGACTAATGAAAAAAATATATATAGAAGATAAAATTCCAGTAGAAAAAATGGATCCATTATTTATGTATGTATTTATTTCAATGTTAGTAGGAATGCGTCTTGGAGATGTTTTCTTTTATAGTTGGGATTATTACCAAAATCACTTATTAGAAATTATTTTACCATTTAAAAATACAGCAGAAGGTTGGAAATTTACAGGTTATACAGGTTTTGCAAGTCATGGAGCAGCCATTGCAATTCCAATTGCCTTGTATTTTTATGCTAAAAAACACCTGCAAAAGCCTTGGTTATTTATTTTAGACAGATTAGCCATAATGGTTGCTTTAGCTGGTTTTTTCATTCGGTTTGGTAACTTTTTTAACTCAGAAATTTACGGTAAAGAAACTGGGTCTGACTTTGGAGTAATATTTAAAGCAGCTGGCGAAACTGTACCAAGACATCCAACACAATTATATGAAGCGTTTAGTTATTTATCATTGTTTTTTGTAATGTGGTATTTATACTGGAAAACAGATAAAAAACAACATATTGGTTTCTTATTTGGTTTGTTTATGACAGTTTTATGGTCTTTACGTTTTGTAATTGAGTTTTTAAAAGAACCACAGGTTCAACAAAGAGGAGAAGAATGGTTTTTCAGCCCTTTAAACACAGGGCAAGTTTTAAGTATTCCATTAGTTTTAATTGGAATTTGGTTAATGCTAAGAAAATCTAAAAAAGAAGTTCAATAGGTTATGGAAAAATTAAAAGAAAGATGGGGAATTGAAAGCAATTGGTCTCTTTTAGCAATTTTGATAGTTTTCGCAATTAACGGTTCATTTGCAGCTTGGGTTGCAAAACCAGTTACAAATTTTATAGGTTTAAATCCCGACACAATTTCAGGGTTTATTTATTGGCCATTAAGAATTTTATTAATTTTCCCAATATATCAATTAACCCTACCAATTGTTGGTTGGTTATTTGGGCAATTTAAATTCTTTTGGGAATTTGAAAAGAAATTTTTAAGCAGGTTAGGTTTAGGTTTTTTATTTAAAACAGAAAAAGAATAGTATTTCTTTGGGCGTTTTAACGGGCTTTCGCTACTCGCTTTTTTTCTGAAAAAGAAAAAAGAGCTCAAACAAGTCGCTCAATCCCTAACGCACTTTTTTAATTACAGATAGTATTAAAAAAACCGAATTAATTCTCAATCAACGTTTCGTTCTTTCTTTTGTTAATCACATAACTGTAAACCCACATAATTGTAAAAGTAGGTATAAAATCAAAAGGAAGAATCTCTTCAATAAAACTAATAAAACCAGCAATTTTACCCTCTTTTCCTTTATACATTTTGGTCATAATATATCCAGAAACTGGAGCCCAAAAAATATCAAAAGGTAAAAAAGGTATAAAACCAATCGCATCTAAAACAATACTTGCTAATAATTTTTTGTATTTTTCATTCATACAATGTCATGTTCAAAATTCTTGCCAAAATGAATTCTTTTTTTTGCAAAAAAAATATAATTAAGTAAAAATAAATAATCAAGTGAAATTTAATCAATTCAAAAATAAAATAAACTTATTAAAAACTTTAAAGTTAGGAGGTTTAAACGCTCAATTTAAATTAGCACCAGAACTTCGTTTGCAATATGATGCCGATAAAATAAAAGCAAGCAACCCCAGAAAAGCTGCAGTTTTGGCATTATTTTATCCTAATGAAAACAATGAAACCACTTTTTTACTAACAGAAAGAGCTACTTATAAAGGCACACATTCAGCTCAAATTAGTTTTCCAGGAGGAAAAAAAGACAAATTAGATGCAGATTTAGAAACCACAGCATTAAGAGAAGCTTTTGAAGAAGTTGGTATACCCCAAAAATCCATAACAATTATAAGAGAATTAACAGATGTTTTTATTCCGCCAAGTAACTTTTTAGCAACTCCTTTTATTGGTTTTACTGATAAAAGACCCAACTTAACAACGAATTACGAAGTAGAAAAAACAATTGAAGTTTTGGTGAAAGATTTGTTGAATGACACTTCTTTATCTACCGTTAATTTATCTACATCTTATATGGAAAATATAGACGTGCCCTGTTTTAAATTAAACAATTATATAGTTTGGGGTGCTACAGCAATGATGCTTTCAGAAATTAAAGAATTATTAAAGTGTTAAGTTTTGCGATTTGTTTCGTAAATTTGTCATTAACCAAGTATTAAACCTAGTTTATAATGCCTTTATTTAAAAGAAATCCTTTTGGTCATATTTTATTTATAAAGAAATGGATCATTCGAATTTTTGGACTAATTTCTCATAGAAGATATCGTAAATTTAATAACTTACAAATTGAAGGTTCAGAAATAATAAGGCAATTACCTGATAATAACGTACTTTTTATTTCCAATCACCAAACCTATTTTGCAGATGTTGCAGCAATGTTTCATGTTTTTAATGCTTCATTAAGTGGTAGAGACGATTCTATTAAAAATATCGGTTATATCTGGAATCCTAAATTAAATGTTTACTTTGTAGCAGCAGGTGAAACTATGCGTGCAGGTTTGTTACCAAAATTGTTTGCTTATGCAGGTTCTGTTTCTATTGATAGAACATGGAGAAGTGCTGGTAAAGATGTAAACAGGCAAGTGAAAAACTCTGATATTTCTAATATTTCCAAAGCCATAAAAGATGGTTGGGTAATAACCTTTCCACAAGGTACAACAACACCTTTTAAACCAATTAGAAGAGGTACAGCACACATTATAAAAACGTGTAAACCAATTGTAGTACCTATTGTTATTGATGGTTTTAGACGTTCTTTTGATAAAAAAGGTTTAAATATTAAAAAAAGAAACGTTTTACAATCAATGGTTATAAAAAAACCTTTAGATATTGATTATGAAAATGAAAGTGTTGCAGATATTGTGAGTAAAATTGAATACGCAATCGAACAACATCCATCTTTCTTAAAAGTTTTATCACCAAAAGAGGCTGAAGAATATATGAGAGAAGAAGAAGAGTTAAATAAAAAGCGTGAGTTTTGGAGTTCTTAATATTTTGGTTTGAACTTAAATAATTGAATTTCTATACCAAAGAAAAAACTATATCTATACTCTAATTTACCATATAAAAATTCTAAATCACTTCTTTCTGTAATTTGATTTAAAAAACTAAGTCTTACTCTTTCGCTTAAAAAATATTCTAGTTGTAAAGAGGCAGAAAAACTAAGTAAATTGGTGTTTTCTCTGTGAATATTTCCAATACCAACACTTGGGGTAACCTGTAAGTTATAATCATTAAAAATATCCATAAAAGTAAATCCTGTAAAAGCTGCGTATCTTGTATATTTAGTGGTTAAAAAAGCATTTTCATACTCCAATCCATAAACAAAATATCCTAAGCTATTATCTTTACCCTCATACTTTATTCGAGCTACAAAATTTATAGTACCTGCATCGTTTCCTCTATTATCACCAATAGCTAAAAGTTTTAAATCTTGATGTAAAGAAAAATTAAGTGCATTTTGACTATATGACACAACGCTATTCATAAAGAATAGGAAGAAAAATTGGAGGAGAAGTTTCTTACTAAAAATCAAAAATAATAATATTTATAATACAATTTAAAGGTACTATTATTATACTATATAATTGTAAATTATTTGTATAAATTAGGTAAAAATCAAAAAGCTTTTAAAAGTGATTTACGAAACAAGATTGAAGCTAATAAACCTATAATTGGTATTAAAGAAAATAGGCTAAATAAGTTTTTATACTCCGTAATTGTTGGGTTTTCTCCCAACATATATCCAATAAAAAGCGACATGAAAATATCTGGAGTAAAACCAACTACAGAAATAATACCAACCAAAGTTCCTGTTAATTGTAGTGGTGTTTTTGTTTCTTCAATAATAGCAAAATACAAACCCCTTAGAGAATATGTACCAAATGCCATAAAAATAAAGGTTACAAAAGATAAGTAAATGGGTTCATCATAAAAAAAGCCCAAACCTAAAGTAAGTGAGGCAAAAATTAGTATGGAAAAAGCAGGTATTAATAATTTAGAAGGAATAAGTTTGTCTGCTAAATATCCTACTAAAATAGCAGCAATTGGACGTAAATATTGAATAAAAACTGCAAAATAAGTAGCTTGTTCTAAACTATAATTCCAAACATCTTTTGCGTAAGTACCATAAACACCTGTTAATTTGTAAGCGCAATAAGCACAAAAAATAATAATTGAGTGGTATATAACTTTGCGCTGTTTCATTAAAAGAAAAGCTTCTTTAAAATTAAATTGAAATTCTTTGCTGTTATTTTGTTTTATCTCCGATTTTGGAATTACTTTATAAACAATAAAACCAACTAACAGTACCACAAATGTAATTGTACCAATAATGTATTGTAGCGTTTCTAATTTATTTTCAAATGTAATTTCCACTCCTTTTTTAGGGAAGAAAAATGTTAAAATAGAGGCGCCAAATAATGCAATTGAAGCAGCAAATAAACCTCTACCACCATCTAATAAACCAAAAGATAAACCTTGATTATTTTTAGTACCCCATAATCTTGTAGCTTTAATTAAGGAAGCCCAAAAAAGTAAAATAGTAGAAACTCCCCAAAACGCATATAATATTTTTAAACTATTTATAGACGGTATAAATGTCATAAAAACACCACCAAATGCTGTTAAAATAATAGAAATAGATAGTAGTTTTCTGGGTTCCCATTTATCTGCAATAAAGCCACCAAAAAAATATGACATTACAGCTGTAATACCGTATAAAGATTGTGCTTCACCAATTTGAGCGTCAGAAATTAAAAAAACTTCTCTTATAACTGGTTTAAAAACACGAATTAATATAAAAGGTAGCAAAAAAATAGCCTCTCCAGCAATAATTAAGGTAACCATTGCGCTAATTTTGGAGGGCTTTTTTTTCATTTATTTTTTTAGTATTCTATTTTATGAACTAGCAATAGTATCTATTTCTACTAATTCTTCTTTTGTAAATTTAGTGTTTTTAATTGCTTTTAAACTATCTAAAATTTGTGAGGTTTTACTAGCTCCAATTAAAACGGAAGTAATTCTATCATCTTTCAATATCCAAGAAATTGCCATTTGTGCTAAATTTTGATCTCTTTTTTTAGCAATATCATTCAACATTTTAATTTTAGGAACCATTTCAAGTACCTTATCTGTTTGTAAATAGCGTCCATCTTTTACAGCTCTAGAATCTTTTGGTAATCCGTTAATGTATTTATCCGTTAACATACCTTGTGCCAATGGAGAAAAACAAATAGCACCAACTTTTTCATTACCAAGTAAATCTAGCAAACCATTTTCCACCCATCTATCAAAAATACTATATCTTGGCTGATGAATTAAACATGGAGTTCCTAAATCTTTTAAGATTTTAAAAGCTTTTTCAGCTCTTTCTGGTTGATAGTTAGATAAGCCTACATAAAGTGCTTTACCTTGTTTAACCATCAGATCTAAAGTACCCATAGTTTCCTCTAAAGGTGTCTCGTAATCTGGCCTATGATGGTAAAAAATATCCACATAATCTAAATCCATTCTTTTTAAACTCTGGTCTAAACTCGCTGTTAAATATTTTTTTGAACCGAAATCTCCATAAGGTCCTTTCCACATATCATAACCTGCTTTTGAAGAAATAATTAATTCATCTCTATAATTTTTGAAATCTTTTTTCAAGATTTTACCAAATGTAGTTTCTGCAGATCCATAAGGTGGACCATAATTATTTGCCAAATCAAAATGTGTAATTCCATTATCAAAAGCACATTTTAAAAGATTTCTCGCATTTTTAAAATCATCATTTTTTCCAAAATTATGCCATAAACCTAAAGAAAGTTCAGGTAAAAGTAATCCACTATTTCCTGTTCTTCTGTAGTTCATTTTTTCGTAACGATTTTCATCTGCTACATATTTATTTTTTTTACTCATAATAATTATTTTAAAGCTTCTTTTAGAATGGTAATAGGATGTTTTGCAATACGTTTTGTGCCGTCAAAAATTTGATGTCTGCAACTTGTACCAGCTGCTACAATTTCTGTTTCTTTTGGTGTATTTCTTACTTTCGGGAATAAGGTATCTTCACCAACTTGCATAGAAACGTTGTAATGTTCTTTTTCATACCCAAAAGAACCTGCCATTCCACAACACCCAGTATTCATGATGGCTACAGAATAGTTTTTTGGCAAATTCAATATTTGAAAACTTGCATGAGTTCCAGACAATGCTTTTTGATGACAATGTCCGTGAATTTTCAAGTTTTTAGACGCTGAAGTAAAAAGTGAAAGATCAATATTTTCTTTTTTTAACTCATTAGCTAAAAACTCTTCAAAAGTAAAGGTATTTTTAGCAATTTTTTCTGCAGATTTTTTATCATCTGCCAAACGAATATATTCGTCTCTAAAAGTTAAAATTGCTGAAGGTTCTATACCAATTAACGGAGTTTCCTCTGTAATAAGATTTTTAAAAATTTCGATATTTAAATTACAAACTTTTTTAGCTTCTTTTAAAAATCCTTTAGAAATAAAACTTCTTCCAGATTCTTCATGATCTATAAGTTTTAAATTGTAACCTAATTTTTCTAGTAAAAACAGCGCATCTTTTCCGATTTCAACATCATAAAAATTAGTAAATTCATCACAAAACAAATACACATTTTTTTTGTTTTTAGAAGTTGGTTGCTTTTGGTACCATTTTTTAAATGTTTTTGAAGCTAATTTTGGTACGCTTCTTTTTTGTGCCACACCCATTGCAGCTTTTGCAAATGGTGTATTTAAAATTGCATTTGTCAAAGCAGGAGCAATGCTACCTAGCTTATTATATTTTACATTATTCGCAAATAATTTACTTCTAAAAGAATAGCCATTTGTTTCTTGATATTGATACAAAAATTCGGCTTTCATAGTAGCAATATCCACATTACTTGGGCATTCAGAAGCACATGCTTTACAGCTTAAACACAAATCGAAAACTTCTTTTAGCTCTTTATGATTAAATTTATTTGCTTCGTCGGAATTTGTTAAAAATTCACGCAATGTGTTTGCTCTTGCTCTTGTGGTGTCTTTTTCATCTTTTGTAACTCTATAACTTGGGCACATGGTTCCTCCAGCTTCCACAGGTTTTCTACAATCTCCAGAACCATTGCATTTTTCTGTTAATTTTAAAATACCTTCACTATCAGAAAAATCTTGAATGGTTTTTATTTCAGGTTCAATTCTATCCACCTCATATCGCAGATTTTTATCCATAGGAAAAGCATCTGTAATTTTTCCTTGGTTAAATACATTATTTGGGTCAAAAGCCTTTTTTATTCTTCTTAATAATTGATAATTTTCTTCACCAATCATTAATGGAATAAACTCTGCACGTACAATTCCATCTCCATGTTCTCCAGAAAAAGAACCTTTGTATTTTTTTACTAACTCAGCAGTTTCAGTGGTTATTTTTCTAAATAAAACAACATCTGCTTTCTTTTTTAAGTTTAAAATTGGGCGTAAGTGCAATTCTCCAGCTCCAGCATGTGCATAATAAATGGCATCTTGTTGGTATTTATCCATAATTTGGGTAAACTCGGCAATATAATTTGGCAAATCTTCTAAAGCCACAGCAGTATCTTCAATACAGGCAACTGCTTTCATATCGCCAACCATATTTCCTAAAGCACCCAAACCTGCTTTTCTTAAATAATGGACTTTAGCAATGTCTTTTCCATACACTTTTGGATGATGGTAACCGAAATTATTTTCTTGCAAATCAGCAATTAATTTGTCTGCCAATAATTCTGTTTCTGGTAATGTATTTGCAGCAACTTCTAGCATTAAAACAGCCTCTGGATCTCCTTGTAGAAAGAAACGGTTTTTTGCCAATTCTCGGTTGTTTTTTGTACAATCTAAAATGGCTTTGTCCATTAATTCGCAATTGTACAAATTATGATTCATGGCAGTTAACGTCGCAATTAAACTCTCATTTATACTTGTAAAATGAGAACAAACCATAATACTTTCAGTAGGAGGTAAGTCGTCTAATTGCAAAGTGATGGAAGTTGAAAAAGCCAAAGTTCCTTCGCTTCCAGATAAAAATTTTGCCACATTTATGGTGGGTTCTGTGCCACCAAATAAATCTGATTTTAAAAACTCATCCACAGCATAACCAGTATTTCTTCTGTGAATTGTTGGTTTTGGAAACTCTTTTTTAATTTCTTCCTGAGCAGAATCGTAAATTAATTCCGAATAAATACTTTTATAAATATCACCTTCTAGGGTTTCTAATTTTGTTTTTTCTAAAAATGAATTCGAAGTAATTTCTTTAAAAGTTGCAGTAGAACCATCACTTAAAATAGCTTCAATTTCTAAAACTTTATCACGAGTTACGCCATATTTTATGGAGGTACTTCCTGATGAATTATTACCAACCATACCACCAATCATGCATCTGTTTGAAGTTGATGTGTTTGGACCAAAAAACAAGCCAAAAGGTTTTAAGTACACATTTAAAGAGTCTCTTACAATTCCTGGTTGTAATTTTATGGTTTTTGCTTTTTCATCAAAAGAAATAATGTTTGTAAAATGTTTGGAAACATCAACTACAATTCCATCTCCCACACATTGTCCTGCTAAAGAAGTTCCAGCAGTTCTTGGTATTAACGTGATGTTATTTTTGGTAGCGAAGTTGATTAATATTTTTATATCATCATTATTTTTAGGGTACGCAACTGCTAAAGGAATTTTCCTGTAAACAGAAGCATCTGTTGCGTATAAAGTTTTGTGTAAACTATCATAAAGTACATCACCTAGAAGTGAATCGTTTAAGTTTTTTAAAGTGATATTGTCAATCATTTGTAAATGAAAAAGAGTCTAATTACAAATATCTGAATAATATTTTCATTAATACTGAAACATTAAAGAGTTTCTGAATTTTTACGAATTTGGTAAATTATAAAGGTTGTAATTGAATATTTGAGAGTAGTATAAAATATTATGATTTTTAATATTCGCTTACGGCTTGTGTATGTTGTGTAACCTGAAGTGTATACACTATACACCATGTTGTGATTAGTTCTTATTCTTCTAAATCATAAGTTAAGATTTTCAGCCCATCGTCAAATGATTCGGTTCCTTTTAAGTTCCATTTTGCCTTAGTTTTTGAGTTACCAAAAAGTCGAATACCCTTTCCAAGAATAATTGGATTTAATTTCAGTTTTAACTGGTCAATAAGTCCGTTGTCCAAAAGCCAACCCGCAAATTCTCCACCACCACATAAGTAAATGTCAGACTCAGCTGACTCTTTTATTTCTTTAATTCGGTCTATTGATTTTTTCTCAATATGTACTGTTTGAGCTAAGTTTTCAATTTTCATTGAATTCGAAAAAATGAAGTGTTCCATGTGCGGATATGCAGGCTTACCTGGTTCAAGTCCATATTGATATCCAAATTCATAGGTTCTTCGACCCATAATCACTGTCTTAAAATTTTGCAGGTCAGCTAAATATTTGTCCACGCCTTTTCCTCCTACTGCAAAATCGCTTATGTCGTCATTTTGACCTGCTATGAATCCATCAATTGAACTTGCTACGTAGTAAATTATTCTTGTCATTTATTTCGTCTTTTTTTGTATTAGTCACAACGGTTTTACGTGTGGTTAGTTGTGTGGTTTAAGCAACTAATTTAGTATATACAAACCGAATAGAAAATCCGAGAGGATTTTTGTAAGTAAGCAATAAGCCAGCAATAAATTATATACGGTGTTACAAACAGTTTATATTTCATATTCAATTCCTAGACTGAAAATTGAAGATTTAATAACATTATCTCTTTCAATAATTCCAAGAAAATATTTTGTATTAATTCTCATATTTTCAAGTATTTTATAACCTAAACCTATATTAAATCCTAAATCAAATTTGTCATTTTCCATATTATTGTTTTGAAAATTATTTCCTAAAAATTGATTAAATGGGTTTTCAAGAACTTCTTCTTTTCGATTTATTATATAACCTAATTGAATTCCTCCTTCTAAATTAAATTTTTCACTAACAAAATATTGTAAAAGAATTGGTAGTGAAACTACAGATTCATTTATTTTATATTTTATATCCTCTTCGTTTCCAATTGGTGTTCCATTTGAGTCAGTCAAGGTAATATCTTCAAAAACAGCTATAGTTCCTTGGTTAGAAAAAAGTAATTCAGGTTGTATTCTAAACTTTTCAGAAATTTTTATATTTGAATAACCTCCAATATAAAATCCAATTTTCCCTTGGTAGTCTAAAATTCTTGAATTCCCAACATACACATCTGGTGTATATTTTGACATATTGATTCCTGATTTAAGACCAAATTTTATTTCAGTCGTTTGAGCATTTATTGAAATATTAGCTAATAATATTAAAATAATCAAAAAGTTTTTTTTCATCTATAGATTTTCGTATTTAATTATTTGTAACTTAAAACGATTATGACTTCTGCTTTAATGACTTATAATCGACGTTAGCGAAGTTATTAGAAAATACGTTAAGAAATAAAACAAACTACATCACAATGTCATTTTTCCAAACGTAAGGTTCTGGGATGTTTGTGTCATCAATTAATTGGCGAATATCAATTTCTATTCCTCTACTTAAATCTGTAATTGGCACATCGTTAGGGCTTCCTTCAAAAGGGTTTTCTGTATTTTCTCCTATTTTTTCCATAGTGTGAAACACCCAAGCTAATAAAGTACTAAAGGGTATAGAAAACCAAACAAAATGCTTTGCAATAAATTCTTGTGTTAAATGCCCCCAATTGGTTTTAGATTGGTGAGTAGCTAAATCTTCTACTATGTGTTGCCCTATACTCTCAAATCCTTCCATAATTCCGAAAGGCAATAGAATAATAAATACCCAAACAAACATATAGTTTAAAGTGGCATATTGTCTTGGATAAGGAAAGTTTTTAATGCGTTCAGATTTTCCTTGTAATGTGTAAAGTTCTTTTAAAACATTCATCATTTCCATATGTCTAAAATCTTCTATCAAGCCAGCATTCATCAACTCTTTTAAACGTTTGGATTGAATTCCTAATAATTGAGAGGGTTTATTACCTTTTGCGAAAATTTCTTTGTATTCTTCTTTAGAAATATAAGGAGAAATCGCTTCTTTAATATCAATAGTATCTTCACAAACTAAGAAGTAATTCTTTTTAAATTCTTTGTTAGATTTCTGATTTTTCACATGGTCTTCCCAAGGTTTGCTAGCTCTTAATTGATAGCGCAAAGCTGTAAGCCAAGCTACATGTCTATGAACCAATTCTTTTTGAATGGCTTTTAAATCTGTTTCAGAAATTGGAGTTTTGGCATGTCTAAAATCTATAAAATCTTTTACCATAATTGTCCAAGTTCTTGAGGTGTTTACAATACCTCCCCAAATTTTTCGAGCTTCCCACAATCTGTCATAAGAAGCATTGTTTTTAAAACTGATTAAAAAAGAAATTGCAGTACCCAAAACGCCTAATGGTAACCAAGGTACATGTAGCCACTTTAAGCCCAAAAGGTCAAATAGAATAACAGGTATTGCACCTATTAGTACAAAAAGAAAAATATCTCTTCTTGTCCATTTTAAAACTGTTTTTACAGGAAATATTCTCTTAATGTACATAAAATCTTAAATCAATGTTAAAGAACCAAATATAAACTTTTTGAATTCATATATTTGTTAGGTAACCAAATTTTAATATTAATGAAAAAATTACTACTATTATTCTTATTCTCAACCTTCGCAATAAATAGTCAACAAATAGATTTATCTTATTATTTGCCAAACGAAAGATATAATACAGATATTCCAACACCAAAAGAAATTATTGGGCATGAAGTAGGTGAATGGCATATTACACATGATAAACTGGTGGAATACATGAAGGCTTTAGCAGCAGCTTCCGATAGAATTTCCATAGAAAATAGAGGTACAACTTATGAAGGAAGGCCACTTTTATTATTAACAATAACATCTCCAGAAAATCATAAAAACTTAAATGAAATTAGAACAAACCACATTGCAGCAACAAATGATAGTTCTATAGATGTATCTAACAATCCAATAGTAGTTTACCAAGGTTTTTCTATTCATGGTAATGAGCCAAGTGGTTCTAATGCTTCAATGGCAGTTGCGTATTATTTGGCAGCATCTTTAAAATCAGAAACCCTTGATTTGTTAAAAAATACAGTTATTTTATTTGACCCTTCCTTTAATCCTGATGGGTTACAACGTTTTGCTTATTGGGCAAATACAAATAGAAGTAAAAATATAAATCCAGATCCTAACGATAGAGAATATACTGAAATTTGGCCAAGAGGAAGAACCAACCATTATCAATTTGATATGAATAGAGATTGGTTGCCAGTGCAATTACCAGAAAGTAAAGTTAGAATTGAAACTTTTCATAAATGGTTGCCAAATATTTTAACAGATCATCATGAAATGGGAAGCAATTCTAGTTTCTTTTTTCAACCAGGAATTCCAAGTAGAACAAACCCGCTAACACCACAATTAAATCAAGATTTAACCAAAGAAATAGGAACCTATCACGCAAAAGCTTTAGATAAAATAGGCTCTTTATATTATTCTGAAGAAAGTTATGACGATTTTTATTACGGAAAAGGTTCTACTTTTCCAGATATAAATGGAAGTATAGGTATTTTATTTGAGCAAGGAAGCTCAAGAGGTCATGCTCAAGAAACAGTAAATGGAGTTTTAACATTTCCTTTTACTATTAGAAACCAAGCCACAGCAGCATTTTCTACATTAGAAGCTGCTAGAAAAATGAGAACTAAAATTTTACAATATCAACAAGACTTTTATAAAGAATCTAGAAATTCAGGAAGCAATAAAGCGATTGTTTTTGGTGATGAAAAAGATGCTGCAAAAAGTTATCATTTGGCAGAAGTTTTAAAACGTCATCAAGTAAAAATTCATGACGTAAAATCTGATTTTACAGCAAATGGAAAAACGTTTAAAAAAGGATACAGTTATGTAGTTCCAATGAATCAGAAGAATCAACGTTTGGTGAAAGCGATGTTTGATGTACGTAAAACATTTAAAGATAGTTTATTTTACGATGTTTCTGCATGGACTTTTAATCACGCTTTTGGTGTTGATTATGCTGAGAATGTTTCTATTTCGAAAGCTGGAAATGAAATTGATGATTTAAAAATGAAAACAGGAACAGTTTCATTGAAAAGTGATTATGGGTATTTAATGCCTTGGAACGAATATTATGCTCCTAAAGCTTTAAATGCAATTTTACAAAAAGGGTTAAGAGCAAAAGTATCCATGAAAAATTTTAATAATGGAGGCGTTTCTTATGATTATGGAACAATATTTATACCTGTCCAAAATCAAAAATTGAATGCTTTAGAAATGTATCAATTTTTACAAAAAACAGCTAATGAAAGTCACGTTTCTATAAATGGAGTTTCAACTGGTTTAAATGACGGAATTGATTTAGGTTCTAATAATTTTAGAGCAATTGATAAACCAAAAGTAGCAATGTTGGTTGGAGATGGTATTGCAGGAAATGATTCTGGTGAAATTTGGCATTTGCTAGATCAACGTTTTGATATGGCTTTAACACGTATTGATATGAGCTATTTTACGAGAGTAGATATCAGTAAGTATTCTGCAATTATAGTTCCAAGTAGTTACAATTTAGGAAAATCGGCTGAAGAAAAATTAAGAACTTGGGTAAATAATGGTGGAATTTTAATTGGATATAAGAATACTGCAAGATGGTTGTCTAGTAAAAAGTTTATCAATTTAAGTTTTGATACTGCAAAAATGGATACTGTAAAAAATGTTTCTTTTGAAAATAGAGGTTTACAGTCTGGAGCACAAGTTATTGGAGGAGCAATTTTTGAAGCAAATATAGATCGTTCACACCCAGTAAACTTTGGTTACAAAAACGATAAAATAGCATTGTTTAGAAACTCTACAATGTTTATAAAACCAGATAAAAGAAGTTATAACAACCCAATACAATACACGTCTAACCCTTTATTAAGTGGTTATATTTCAAAAGAAAATGCGAAAATAATACCAAACACAGTTCCGTTTAAAGTACAAAGAATGGGAAGAGGAAAAGTAATTGTTTTTACAGACAATACAAATTTTAGAGCATTTTGGTACGGAACCAATAAGTTGTTAATGAATGCAATTTTCTTTGGAGATAAGATGTAAATCAAAAAAAAATAATCTAAAATTTAAAATCCCACTTTTGTGGGATTTTTTTTATTTATTTGACAATTTCTATACCTTCAAATAATTATTAGCAAACTTTTTTATTCGTTTTCCTTATTATCTTTGGTTGAAGAAGTGCTTTCAACTCAATCAACCATTTTATGAAACTCAATCAACTCTCATTTATTTTATTCTTAGGAATTATTATCACTTTTAATTCTTGTCAGCAAAAAGAAAAAACAATCGAAAAATCAAAACCAAACATTATTGTAATTCTTGCAGATGATATGGGTTTTTCTGATATTGGAAGTTACGGAGGAGAAATAGAAACACCAAATTTAGACGCTTTAGCAAATAACGGAATTCGTTATACACAATTCTACAACACATCTAGGTGTTGCCCGACAAGAGCTTCTTTATTAACAGGTTTATATCCACATCAAACAGGTTTGGGGTGGATGACAAAAGTAGATTTAGGAAACCCAGGTTATACAGCGGAATTAAATAATAACTGTGTTACAGTTGCAGAAGCTTTAAAAAATTCTGGCTATTCTACCTATGTTTCTGGAAAATGGCATGTAAATAAAGATGATGAAAGTGATCAAGATAGTCCAAACCATAATTGGCCTTTACAAAGAGGTTTTGATGGTTTTTTTGGAATTTTAAAAGGTGCTTCAGATTATTTTAATCCAGATAATTTATATGCTGGTAATACACATATTCAGCCAGATGAAGATTTTTATTTTACTGATGCTGTAAATGATGCTTCATCTAATTTTATTGAAAAGCACATAGAGGAAAAAAATAATCCGTTTTTTATGTATGTTGCTCATATTGCTCCTCATTGGCCAATTCAAGCAAAACCTGAAGACATAAAAAAATACGAAGGAAAATATATGGAAGGTTGGGACGTTTTACGAAAAAAACGTTACGATAAAATGAAAGAATTGGGCGTTATTGATGAAAACGTAAAACTTTCTGAAAAAGATAAGGATATTGCAGATTGGGATTCTCTTTCACAAGCAGAAAAGATTGATATGGACAAGCGAATGGCTATTTATGCAGCGCAAATCGATTGTATGGATCAAGGAATTGGACGTATTATTTCAACCTTAAAAAAACACAATCAATTTGAGAATACCTTAATTCTTTTTCTCTCTGATAATGGTGGTTGTTTGCAACCAGTTTCTAGAGGAGAAAGTAAAGAATTGGAAGATTTAGGAACTGAAAAATCTTTTGAAAGTTACAGAAAAGCATGGGCAAACGTGAGTAATACACCATTTAGAAATTACAAAAAATGGGAACATGAAGGTGGAGTTTCTACACCATTAATTGCACATTGGCCAAAAGGAATCAAAGAAAAAGGAACTTTAAAAAGTCAAATGGGGCATGTAATTGATTTTATGCCAACCATTTTAGAATTGGCGGAAGTAGAATACCCAAAAACATACAAAGAAAACAAAATTACACCTTTGGAAGGAGAAAGTTTGGTCGCAACTTTTAATGGAGATAAAACGCATAACAGAGCTATTTATTTTGAGCATACTGGAGCAAGAGGAATGAGAGATGGAGATTGGAAACTGGTTTCTTTAAACATGCAACAATACCCGTATTTTAAAGATTGGGAATTGTATAATTTAAAAGAAGATAGGGCTGAAACAAATAATTTAGCAACTAAATACCCAGAAAAAATAGAGCAATTAAGTAAAAAATGGTACGCTTGGGCAGAAAGAACAAATGTATTGCCAATTGACGGACGTGGCTGGTATCAAAAAATAAACAACCCAGAAGGAGTAAAAACAACAGAAAGTAAGTAATCAAAAGATTTTATTGTAACAAAAGCAGTCATTAATCGTTTTATAATATACCAACCAAGAGTTATATTATGAGTATTTTTAGAGTCTTTTTTGCTATATTTTTTCCTCCACTTTCTGTTATAGATAAAGGTTGTGGTTCTTTTGTGATTATTTTTTTATTAACACTTTGTGGCTGGATTCCTGGAGTAATAGGAGCGTTAATTATATTGAATAATCCGAAGAACTAAAAATTTAAAAATTTAAAGATTTTAGAGTTGAGATTTCTCTACAAAGTCGAAATGGCAATAGGTAGTTTTTTTAATTTAAAATTTTTTAGCAATTATAAATTATTTGTTGGCTCCATGATTTTTTGCAATTTCAATTCAATGTTCGTAAATATCTTTTAAAATCAATAAAGAACGAACGTAATTAAATCAGAATAAAAAGAGTGTATATTTTTTAGATTATTGAAAGTTATTTTCAATTTCTTTGTTGGGAAATACACCAAATCGTTTAAAGTATTTCGTAGAAAAGTAAGAACTATGGCTAAAACCAACTTCTAAAGTTAATTGTTTTAAAGAATGTACTTCTCTTTTTTCTATTAATATTTTTGCCTTTTGCAATTTTATTTCTGTGATAAATTCATTTGGAGTTAAACCTGTTAATGCTTTAATTTTTCTATAAAAGGAACTTTTAGACATATTAAAATAAACAGAAAGGTCTTCTTGATTTAGTTTTTGTTTTCCACAGTTTGTATGAATGTACTCTTTTATTTCTAAGAGCCAATTTTGGTCTGTATCTGTTGTATGTGCATCCGCTATTTTTTCTTTTTCTATATATACATCTCTTTTATTTGCGTTCGAAAGTCTGTTTTGAAGTCTTACTAAAAGTTCTTCAGCTTCAAAAGGTTTGTGTAAATAATCGTCGATACCTAATCGTAAAACTTCTAATTTGCTGGAATAATCTGTTCTTGCAGTTAACATTAGAATTGGGTTTTTATAACCGATTTTGTTTAAATTTTTAATCAGTTCTAAGCCATTCATTTTTGGCATCATGTAATCTGTAATAATACAGTCAATTTTTTGTTCGTTTACCGTTTTAAGAGCTTCTAAACCATTTTCTGCTTCAAAACAATTGTAATTACTTAGAATTTCTTTTAGGTAATCTCTCATTTCATAAGAATCATCAACAATCAATATATTTTTGTTAATTTTTTCACTTTGATTAATTTGAGAGTTGTCAATAGCATTATTACTTTCAATTTCAATTTTATTCTTTAACGAAATAGTTTCTTGTTGCAAGTTTTTAGTTGGTATTTTAATAATAAATTCACTTCCCTCATTTAATTTACTTTTTACTTTTAAAGTTCCTGCATGTTTTTTTATAATTTCTTTGCTAAAAGATAAGCCAACACCACTTCCACCAGATTTATTTATATCGTTTTCTACTTGATAAAAGCGTTTGAATATTTTTTGTAAATCTTTGCTATTTATTCCAATTCCAGTATCGCTAATTTTTAAAATTACGTGATTGTCTTGGGTTTCTATTGTTATTGAAACTTTGCCATTTTCTGGGGTGTATTTTAACGCATTTAATATAATATTGTTAATAGCTCTCTCAAAAAAAGAAGTGTCTAAAGAGCAATGTATTTCATTGGAATTACTATGAAACGTAAAGTCAATTTTTTTTCTTTCAAATAAAGGCTCGAAAGATATTTTTATTTTTTGAACAAGATTTACAATATTGTTTTCTTTTAAATTTAAAGAAAAATTAGAAGTTTCCATTTTTGCAAGATCTATCACATCGTCTATAATTTTTTTAATTTTATGAATCTGATAGTTTGCTTGTTCTTGAATATGTTCTATTTGATCATCATTTTTATGAATTTTTAATTTATCTAATTGCCCTTTTAAAAGTGTTAAAGGTGTTCTTATTTCGTGTGAAACATTTATAAAAAACTGCGATTGTTGTCTGTTTAAATTTTCTAGTTGGTTTCTTTGTTCTTCTAAAGCAATTTCACTTTTTACATTGGTGCTTTTAAAATAATTGACTAATAAAAATATAATAACAAAAAGAATTAAGCCTAAAACACTAGAGTTTTGTGTGTTTTCTGGATAGATATCTAAAATATTTTTTGGTACAGTAAAAAGTAAATAACAAACAATAAATGTGGCATATATTAATTTACTATTATTTGTAAAAAGCAATAAAAAAGGAGGAATTATGATATAAAAATATTCGATATTTTTACCAGGTTCAATAAAATTTGCAAAAGCAACATTGCTGTAAAGCATCAAAAGAAAAAAGAGTATTCTTGCAGTATTAAATTTTTTATTTTTCTGAAAAAAGTAAATAGAAATAACGCCCGTTAAAGTAATCGTATGAATTAATATAGGTAAAAATGGTTCTGGATTTCTAATGGCATCTTCTGTAATTAAAACCAATTGTATAATTATCCATTGGCTCCAAAATAAATTTAAAAGGCGTACTCTTTTTACCTCTGTTCTATCAAGATTTTTATCGATACCAATTTCAAGTATTTTGTTATACCATTTAAACATATTAAATCTTTTTAGTAATTAATATGGAATAAAAGTATACTTTTTTTTAATGTATTTAATTGTTTTCCTAAAATTGAACGATTTGTGAGTTCGATTGAACGATTTGTGATTTTAAAATATCCACTTTTTAAAAATTGACTGATTTGTGATGTCGATTGAACGATTTGTGATTCTACTTTTACCTTTATTTGTATAATAAATAGCTATCAGCCAATATTTTAATTACAAACTATGAAACAACTTTACACAAACTCGTCAAACAGATACTTACATATAATGGTTGTATTTTGTATCGTTTTTTTTACGGAAACACTTTTTTCACAAACTATTTCTTTACAAGATTACAGTGTCTCAAATTTTGGTTTTGTAGAAAATACGAAAACAAAAGAAAATACTTTTCAATTAAATATAAGTACAACAGGTAATAATATTACTATCGATAATTTTAATATTGCTGGAGCAGACGCATCTGAGTTTTCACATAATTTTGTAGCAAATCCTACTGGTTATACAGATGGAGCTAGTACAAGTTTTCAAGTTTCGTTTAATCCTACATCATTAGGAAATAAGAATGCCATTATTCAAATAGATTATTCTGGAAAAAGATTAGATATATACATTTCTGGTAAATCTACAGAAGCAGGGGTTTTTGCAAATATTCCTACATTAAATTTTGGCAACAAAGCAGTTGGTAGTAATAATTCAAACCCTATTGAACTAACTTTTATTTCAAATACAGTTGTTTCTGTCACAAATGTGGCTTTAATTGGAACAAACTCTTCTGAATTCAGTCATAATTTTACACCTAATGCTAGTGGTTATAATAATAACGAAAAAGACAATTTTAATATCAATTTTAATCCAACTACGGCTGGTGCAAAATCGGCTACTTTACAAATTAGCCACACAGGAAATGGAAGTCCACTAGAAATAGTACTTTCTGGAAATGCGTTTAATAATGGGGTTACAGCAAATGTAACAAGCATAAATTTTGGAGATTTAGATACCGGAAACTCTAAAGACGAATTTATAGAATTGATTTATTTAGATAGCTCGAACCCAAGTAAAATGTTAAACATAAGCAGTATTACTTTTGCAGGAGCAGATGCAAGTGATTTTTTTCATTCTAATAATTTAAGTCCTTTTGGTTACGAACAAGGATTTCCAATAGAATTACAAGTTGGTTTTTCGCCTGTTACTTCTGGTAATAAATCTGCTACAATGCAAATAAATCACGATGGTCCAAACAGTCCGACAGAAATCCCCTTAATTGGTACAAGTGAAGTTCCGTTAATTCCTGTTTTGGCACCAATACCGAATTTAGATTTTGGCACAAAAGACATTAATACCACAACTACAAAAACATTAACTTTAAATAATACTGGAAATACAAAATTAACAGTAAGTGCTATAGCTTTTGAAAGCATATCAGATTTCACACAGTTTTCATTGGAAAGCGGACTTACATTTCCATTTGAAATTCCACAAGGAGGTAGTAAAGAAATAACGGTTGATTTCTCGCCAATATATTCTTTTTCAGATCAATATGATAGAAGAAGTGCTCAAATAAGTATTACTAGTGATGATAATAGTGAAACAGGTGCTACATCTACAAGACCAGTTGGTTTTAATGCAAATATTCACTTACCAGATTTAGCTGTTAGTACAAATACTTTAGATTTTGGAGATGTTTTAGTAGGAGAATCGTCCGTAAAAACGGTAACAGTTTCAAACCCTGGTTTAGGAACCTTAATTTTACCAAAGCCAAGTAAAATTACTGCAGATCCAGATGCTATTTATGAAGTTTCTGCAACCACTACTTTTCCTTTAGAAATAAAACCTGGAGAATCTAAACAGCTACAAATCACTTTTACGCCTACAGAATTAGGAGTTAAAACAAATAAAATAGCTGTACAAAGCGAAGATTTTAGACCATTATTTTGGCGATTAGCTTTTGTAGATGTTACTGGAAATGGTATAAAACGAACATTATCTACTTTGGAAGAAGATTATGGTTATGGAGAAATTCGAAAGGGTACAACAGTGTCTAAAACATTTTCTTTAAATGCAATAAATGGAGCAGATGTAACCATTTCTAATATAGAAATTACTGGTGTCAATGCTTCTTCTTTTCAGTTGAAAAGTACTACTACTGCAACAGTTATTCCTGGGTCTACTACAAATATAAAAGTAGATTTTACAGATACAACTTTAGGTACAAAATCGGCAAGTTTGATAATTACTTCTAATGCAGAAAACAGTCCGCAAACAGTAAATTTAACAGGTACAATTATAAATTCCGATTTAATCGTTAGTGAAACAAACGTTACTTTTGATGATACAGTAATCACAAAAACAAAAGAAGTAGAAGTTACCTTGTCAAACACAACAGGTACAGATGCAGTTACTATTTCTGCAATAAATATTACAGGAACAGATGTTTCAAGTTTTGCAGTTTCAGATATTACTTTTCCTACCACTATAAATAAAGGGGAAGAAACTACTTTTAAAATACGTTTTAGTCCAACAGTTTCTGGAGATAAATCTGCCACTTTAGAAATGATAAGTAATGATGAAAAATCGCCCCAAAGTATTACTGTTTTAGGTAAAGCAATTTCCCCAAAAATAAAACTTTCCCAACCCATGTTTTCTTTTGATAAGACGATAGCAAAAAAAGAAACTAGAGTAAAATTACTAACAATTGGTAATGATGGAGATGCAGATTTAACTATCAATTCTATAGCTTTTTCAGGAACTAATAATGCAGATTATCAAGTTGAAACTTTCACTTTTCCTTTGATAATAAAGAAAAATGAAAATAAAACAATCAAAATAACTTTTGCACCGCAAGAAACAGGGAACAGAGTTGCAAATTTAGTACTTGAAACAGAAGTTTTAGACAATATTTCTATTCCTTTATTAGGTAGTAGTGTTGCGCCAATAGCGTCTTTTAGTAATATAGATAGTTTTGGAGAGCAAGCAATTACAACAGAAAATCCTAAAAAAACAATTACAATTACGAATAGTGGAACTAGCGATTTAACCATTTCTTCCATTGAAAAATCTGGGCCAGATAAAGATTTATTTACTTTAAGCGATGTAACACTGCCGTTAATTTTAGAAAAAGGAGTTTCAAAAAAAATAGAAATTACTTTTAATATTCCTACTGATATTGTAGAAGTAGGCTCTAAAAACATGGCATTAACGTTTACAACAGACGATACTAACAATAATGTAGTTGTTAAAGATTTATCTGCAGAAGTAATTAGTTTACCAAACTTTAGCATTGCTTCGAAAATACTGAGTTTACAACCAGTAATTATTGGAGAAAGTACAAATACACCATTAACAGTAACTAATACAGGAACTGCAGATTTAATTATCAATGGCTACTATATTTATGATTTCGGACTCAACAAAAACGGAATGAACATTTCTGGTGATCAATTTCCTTTTATTGTAAAGCCAGGAGAACAAAGAGATTTAATTATAACAAGTTTTGGTGTTGCTTTAGGAGAAGATAGTAGAGGTATTGGTTTAAAAACAAATAAAACTATTTCTGGTTTTTATCAATCTGGTTTTGTTTTAGGACAGAATGTAAATAGCCATGTAAATCAATTTGTGGCTGTTTCAGATTCTAAAGGACCAAAGGTCGAGGTCGTTTCTTCTACAATAATGGACGACACAAGTTTAGGTAGAGAAAGCGTAAAAGAAATTGAAATAAAAAACACAGGAACTAGTAAGTTAGAATTATTTGAAGTTAGACATGATGGGAGTGATTTTCATGTAGATGATAGAACAAATACAGGCATACATATTATAGATATAGAGCCTTTTGAAACTAAAAAAATTACAGTTCAATTTAGGCCAACAGGAAATGTTGGTAATAAATTAGGAGTTATAAAATTAAGAACGAATATCATATTTTTTGAAGATGGTAAAACCAAACAAAAAATTGTAGAAATTCCTGTTTCTGGTTTGGCTGTAGAACCTGTAGAAGTAGTTGCAGGAGGCATGGTTTTCGAGGCCGATAAAATTACAGAAAGTGGCGATTGGCGTTTACTACAAGGAAATGTTAGAGCAGGGAAATTATTGTTTTCAGACGATGTAAATGTAAACGTGGTAACTAGAGAAATAGAAACTAGTGGAGAAATGTACATGAAAGATGTACCTAAAGTCGGCGATTTTGGTGGAGATAAGGTGGTTATTTCTCAAGGAGATGATATTAAATTAACTGCAGGACCATCTAACCCAACTTTCAATTTAAGTCCAGGTGCTAAGCCTTTAAATAAGGGATTAGAACTAATGGAAATTCCTTTTGAAATTACAAAATTTACAATTATAGAAGATGGAACTCAAATAGGTGGAAAATTAACTTTACCCGAAGAAATTTTTGGACCAGATGCACACATTACCATTGAAACTTTAGAAATATCTGCTTCGAAAGGTGTAAATGTAATAGGAAGCGCTGAAATAAACCCAGAAATGAAGGTTTTAGGAACCTTTACACTTAACAATGCATTTATCGAATTCGATACGTTTACCAATTCTTTTGCTGGTGGAGGAGAAATAGGGTTCAAATTAATGAAAAAAGGAGTAACAGTGGCTGCTGCAATCGCCATTAAAAATGGAGGTTTAAATAGTGTGGAGCTAGAAATAGAAGTAGATCCTGGAATTCCAATTGCAAGTACAGGTTGGGAACTTTCTGGTGGAAATGGTTTTATAAAAAACATCCAAGAACCACCAATTTCTATAGGTTTAGGAGTAGATATTAGACCTATAACACCAGTAGAAACTGTACGTTTAGATAACATGACGTTAGAATATACTTTTGGGACTTCGTTTTCTGCATCTGGAACCATTCAATTATTTGGAGACGATATAGGAAAAGGAAGTGTTAAAATAAGTAATAAAGGTGTTGGTATTAGTGTTTTTGCAGATGTTTTTGATGTATTTCAAGGCGATGTTAAAATGTTAGTGGAAAGCCGAAAAAAATCAGAAAATGAAAATTATTTATATTTTGAATCTTCCGCAAAATTAGCTGTAACTATTCCTAAAATTAAAGATTGTTCTGTTTGTGGATTAGTAAATAAAGGACTGCCTAGAAAAGTTGCAGATGTAGATGTGTTTTTTAACAATACTTCTATGAAAGCATCTTTAACTGTTTTAGATATTCTAAAATTAATGGTAGAAGCAAAGCAAAATAAAATAAAGTTTGGTGCAAATTTAGGGGTTTTTAATTTTAGTTTTAAAGAAGCCGCTAAATTAAAATTGGCAAAAGGTATTTATGTAGCACCTTTAGAATTCGAAAATTTACCAGAAAACCAAATAAGAGATCATTTAGATGGACAAAGTTTAATTTTAAGACCAAATGGAAAGCAACGTAAAGGGAAATCTAAAACTAGTACAGAGTTTACATTAAACCAATCTTACGAAAACATAATTGTAAAAGTAGAAGGGACTACAGAAACACCAAGCTACACAATAACTTTGCCAAATGGAACAGCTTTAACACCAGTAAATGCTAAAAGTTTAGGGTATTTACAAGAAAATGCTGAAATAAGTGTAGAAAAAGCAAGCTATTATGTGTTAAAAAATACTCCAGTAGGAACTTATAAAATAAACATTACTGGTTCAGATACTTATCAGGTAGACGTTTTTGGAGCAGAGTTTACAGGAAATATAGATATTACGAGTATAAACCATAACCAAACTACAAAAGAGTTAAAAATAAATTGGACAGATTCTGATGTAGATTCAGATGCGAAAGTTTCTTTTTTCTACGACACAGATAATAATGGTTTCGATGGTAATGCCATACAAACCGATATTTCTGAAGACGATGCAACAGACGAATTAACGTTTGATACAAGTAAGTTAGAAAATGGTACTTATTATGTGTACGGAAGTATAAATGATGGTGTAAATCAGCCAGTAGTAAAATATGCTACTCAAACTTTCACAGTACAAAACGAAACGAAGGTTGCCATTCCAACATTGGTTGCAGAACTACAAAACGACGTTGTAAAATTATCTTGGACAAAAATAAATGAAGCAGAGGATTATTACGTTTATATCGATGAAGAGCCAATTTCTAAAATAAGTCCAAGTCAAGGAGTAGGAATTACAACTTCTTTCGATTTTCCAAACATCAAACCTGGTAGAACTTATAACTTTTCTGTTACAGCATTAAATGCAACTGGCGAAGAATCTAACTTTTCTAATATAGAAACCATTAATTATGTTAGTACAAATAAAAATAATATTCCAGAAATTACAACCACAAGTTTACCTGTTAAAAATGATGCTTGTTCTACATATAGTGCAGTTATAAACGCTACAGACCCAGATTCTGATGTGTTAACATATAGTTTAGAGGAGGCTCCAGTTGGCATGACAATTTCTTCTAACGGAAATATCTCTTGGACACCAAATAACACACAATTTGGAAAAAACAAAGTAACTGTTAAAGTAATTGATTCAAATGGAGGAGAGGATGAAAAATCTTATACAATAACAGTTTTTAATGTAGATGAGGTAGCTCCAGTTGCACCAACAATTGCAGATACCAATTCAGAATGTGCAGTAACCATTACAGAAATTCCTACAGCAAACGATGCTTGTAAAGGAATCATCACAGGAACAACTACAGATGCTTTGACTTTTAATACACAAGGAGAACATGTAATTACTTGGAAATTCGATGATGGAAATGGAAATATCGCCACCACAACTCAAAAAGTAGTTATTAATGATGAAACCATGCCAGTTGTCCCAACAATTGCAGATACCAATTCAGAATGTGCAGTTACCATTACAGAAATTCCAACAGCAAATGACGCTTGTAAAGGAATCATTACAGGAACAACCACAGATGCATTGACTTATAATACACAAGGAGAACATACAATTACTTGGAAGTTCGACGATGGAAATGGAAACATTGCCACTACAACTCAAAAAGTAGTTATTAATGATGAAACCATGCCAGTTGTCCCAACAATTGCAGATACCAATTCAGAATGTGCAGTTACTATTACAGAAATTCCTACAGCAAACGATGCTTGTAAAGGAATCATTACAGGAACAACATCAGATGCACTGACCTATAATTCACAAGGAGAACATATAATCACTTGGAAATTCGACGATGGAAATGGAAATATTGCCACCACAACTCAAAAAGTAGTAATTAATGATGAAACCATGCCAGTTGTTCCAACAATTGCAGATACCAATTCAGAATGTGCAGTTACCATCACAGAAATTCCAACAGCAAACGATGCATGTAAAGGAGTCATTAATGGAACAACTACAGATGCTTTGACTTTTAATACACAAGGAGAGCATGTAATTACATGGAAGTTCGATGATGGAAATGGAAATATTGCCACCACAACTCAAAAAGTGATTATTAATGATGAAACCATGCCAGTTGTTCCAACAATTGCAGATACGAATTCAGAATGTACAGTAACCATTACAGAAATTCCAACAGCAAACGATGCTTGTAAAGGAGTTATCACAGGAACAACTATAGATGCATTGACGTATAATACACAAGGAGAGCATATTATTACTTGGAAATTCGACGATGGAAATGGAAATATCGCCACAACAACTCAAAAAGTGGTTATTAATGATGTTACAAAACCAATTGTACTTACTAAAGATTTTGAAATTGAGTTAGATAAAGATGGAAAAGCGTTTGTAACAACAGGAGATATCGACAATGGTTCTACAGATAATTGTGGAATAAAATCGATAGTTTTATCTAAAACAGACTTTACAGCAACAGATGTTGGAGATAATATTGTAACCTTAACAGTTACAGATACTAATAACAATGTTAGCTCTAAAAATGCCACAGTTAAAGTAAAAGGCAGTGCTTTAAGTATTGAAGAGGATAAAGCTTTAGAAAAAACAATTTCCTTATATCCGAATCCAGCATCAGCAAATATTACGATTAAATCTAATTTTGTTAAACTTAAAAAAGTGATTTTTTATGATGTAAATGGAAAAGAAATTTTGACGAAAAATATAAATAGTTTATTCGAGAAAATAAATATAGAGAAGTTTCCAAATGGTATCTATTTTGTGAAAATTATTTCAGAAAATTCTAAATCTGTTTTTAAAAGAATTATAAAGAATTAAAAAGAAGAATTTATTAAAAGTAAAAAACCAAAAGTGCAAAAGCACTTTTGGTTTTTTTTATGAAAAAAATAGTTTTTATTTCTGATTCAAAGGAATATGATTTTACGGAATTAACCCAACAAAAGTTTCGTAATATAAAGATCTTTCTTTTATTGCTTCATTTTCTAAAGGAGTTACTGTAATTGCGTTATCTAGTGTCAGTTAGTTAACTTTCTAATAATTTTCTAGTTCGTAAATTCTTTAATAATTAATTTTACTTTTGGTTATTTTTTGTAAATTATTTAAGAACATTGGCAATAAGGCAGCTATTACGGTTGTGATAATTTCTAATTTGAATTGACCTCTAATAAATCCAGTTGCTTTCAACTACAATAACTTTTCTTTACCCAAAACTTCTTGCGAAATGTCGATTAAATGTTCTTCAAACTACTAACTAATTTGTTCTCCATTTTTTATTTTTTTTGAGGCTTGAAGTAAAACAACATTTCCGTTTGAATTATAAACACCTAAAACCAGTACTTCACTAATAAAATTAGCAATTTGTCTAGGTTTAAAATTTACAATTGCAGAAACTTGTTTGTGTAATAATGTTTCTTTAGTATATAAATCTGTTATTTGTGCACTAGATTTTTTAATTCCTAAAGAACCAAAATCTATAATTAATTGATATGCAGGGTTTTTTGCTTTAGGAAACTCATGAACTTCAATAATAGTTCCTATTCTAATATCAACTTTCAAAAAATCATCAAAAGTAATTGCTGGTTTCATAGTTTATTTTTTCTTTCCTAATTTTTGAATTACCCAAAGTGGTCCAATTAATAAGAATTGTAAATCTTTTGCAAAAGATGGTTTTTTCCCTTCAATGGAATGTCCCCAAAATTGACCAATCCAAGCTAAAATAAATATAATAATTGAGGCATAAAGTAAATTGGTATTGTTGCCTAACCAAAAATTACCAACAATACAAAGTAGTATTACAAAAAGCATTTCTATAAAATACCAAAAACCCAAACGCAGGTAAAAAATAGAAATAAAAACTCCAACAACTGCTGCCCAATTTTCTAAGAGCGGATTGTATAAACCAAAAGTGCTTTTTAATAATGTGGATGGAATAGTCATTAACAGACCAATTACACTAAAAAAAATTAAGGGAACACAAATGTAATGAACAAGTTTATTGGTTTCGTTTTGATGGCTTACAGCATATTCATCAAACCATTGTTGTGCCGTTTTCATATTGTAAAAATTAAATTTTAAATATATGAGTAATTTGGGCAATATAAAATTAAATAATAATTAAACTTTCCAGCCTTTTCGAATTAATAATCGCTCAATATGTGCAAAATGATGATTGCAATGCCAAGCATAAATACAAATATTTTCTTTTAAGCTCGTTTTTTTATTGTTTGAAGGATGTATGAATTTTTTAGCCAAATCTTTATCAGATACGTTTTTTAGCAAATAAACCCACTTTGTGTGTAATGCTTTTAAAGCATCAATAGAAAAAAAGATTGGTGCAGCTTTAGAATCAGATAATTCTGCCCAACGTTCTTCAAAATAGGCTTTTATAACGGGTTCATCTTCAGTTAAAGCCCATTTAAAACGAGTGTACGAATTATGATGACTATCATAACAATGATGTATAACTTGCCTTATTGTCCAGCCGTTTTCTCTATAAGGGGTATCTAGCTGATTTTCTGAAAGATTTTTGGTTAAAAATTCAAGTTCTTGAGGAAATTTTTCTAAGACAGAAATCCATTCTTCAATATCTCTTTTAGAAATTTCTTTTGGAATAATGGTTTTTCCAATAGGATATTTTAGTTGCTCTAAAGTCATTATTTTTTTTCTACCAACTTGTTATAAGCTCTTTTAGCATTTCTATTTTCTGGATTTATGGCTAGCGCTTTTTTGTAATATTCTTTAGCACTTGTAGTATCTCCTACTATTAAATAAGCATCTGCAGTACTATCGTAAACATTTGAACTTTTAGGATGCAAAGCAGTATTTATTTTAAAAATTTGTAATGCCTCATCATATTTTTTATCTCTTAAAAAATTATAACCAATACTATTAATTCTTCGTTCTCTAATAACTGGACTTAATGAATCTTGTTGTTTAATTTTTAAAAAGGCCTCTAAAGCCTTGTCATATTCTCCAGCTTCAAAATATTCATTTGGAGTTTTTTCGTTTTTATTTAGTTTTTTAAAATGATAAATAACTCCTTTGTGTTCGGTTTTTGGAGCTAATTCAATATGCATTTCTGGTGAACTAACAAATATCATTTTTTCATTTAATTCTTTCATATAAAACGAACTGTCATTTACTTTCAACAATTCAATATCATCATTACCACGCCATTTTGCATGTAATATTTGATCTTTAAAATAAATTTCAATCACTTCGTTATCGTTAAATAAATAACGACCTTCTGTATTTTCAATAAAAGATGCTGAGTTTTCTTGAGAAGTACAACCAATGCACAGTATAAAAAGAAATAATGGGTAAAAGTAGGTTTTCATGGTTAGTTTCTTAATAGGATTCTCTATTTAGACGACTAATTTAAAGGTTTTGTTACAATTTATTTTATAAATTAAGTTATTCATTTTTATATGTTGAATAACATTGTTAATTATTAAAGACTTTAAAAACGTACTATTATGTTGTTACAATTTCTCCACGATGAGGTTTTAAAGCATCTCTATAAGTTTTCATGTTATTTTCATTAACAATAATAAATGCTGAAGATAGCATTGGATTTTTTTCGACAATGTTAATTTCTGAGAACGGAAGTTTTTCTGCTTCTGCAAATTCTTTTAAATGAATGGTATGATGTTTAGCAGTTTCTTTGGCATCTTCTCCTCTAAAGTCCCACAATAATTTTATTTTTCTTTCCATATTTTTAATGATTTATAAAAATTAACAAATTTCCACTTTTAAAAGTGATGCTTACGTTATTTTCAATTGCTTTATTTCTGGTTCCTATTCTTTTACTAAAATCTAAGTTTTCATTATTGAGTGAATATTTTAAACCTTTAGTAACAATATTAGTAGTTTTAGGAAAAGGGATTAATGATATAGTTTTGTCTAAAACATCAAAAATAGTTGTGGTTTTTTGAGCTAAAAAATACTTCCCATGATTGTCAAAAAAAGTAAGTTTTAATTTTTCTTTCCATTGAAGTGCTGTGTGTAAATTTCCTAAAAAATGATCTTGTTCTTTTCCACTTGCGCCAAAAACATCAATTGTATAAAAACCTTTTTCGAAAAGTATTTGTAATATTTTATCAAAGTCTGTAAAATCTTGATTTGGAGTCGAAATTATTTCGATGGTATCAGGAATATCTTTAATTGAATCAAAATCGCCACTAATAAAATCGGGAATTATTTCATTATTTTTTAAATATTGATAAGCGCCATCTGTAGCACAAATCATATCATAATTAGATAAATTTGGTAACTGGTTAGGTTTTTCGCCATTTAACAATAAAAAAACTCTATTCGTTTTCATAAACACAAAAATACCCATTTCATAATTAATGAAATGGGTATTTTAAACCAAGAAATATGTGTTTATTGTTTTTTTAACCAAGTAATTACAATAACACCCAATCTGCCCACTAAAAAAGTAAAAATTCCTAAAGTAGGTGGTAAAATTCCTCTTTTAATTCCGCCAGCTAAAACTGGTGTTGCAATATCTCCATTCATTGAATCTAATGCGTCTAAAGCTGCTATTAGACCTAAAATAAATCCGAAAAAACCAAAAACTAAGGCGAATAAACTTATTGCTTTTAGAAGTTCTAAGTTTTTTTGGGTGTTGCTCTTTAACCCTTTAACCACTAAAAAAAAGGTTAAAGCTAGTAAGATAAGTAATGAGATCATAAAAAAAGGACCTCCTTCATTAATTAAATGCATATTGTTTTTTTAAAGTTCGTTTCAAATATAGTAGAGATTTACTTTTAAGTTTTTGAATTGCGACGAATGTAAAATTCAAAACCTTTTTCTACAATTTTAACAGGTAAAACATTAAAAAGTATTCTTTTTGTCTTTTAGCTATCTAAAACAGTATTTTGTCTCATTTAATAGATAATTTATAAGATATTGTATATTTTTAGACGTGCAAAATATTCTTTTTTTTAATTTTAAAAAAATCACACTTCACCTACTTTGTTGGTTCTTGGTGTGGTTTTTCTTTTACTTTTTTTTTAGTGTTGGTACTTCCAGTAAAGGCTTTTTGTTTTGGTTTTCATCTATTCTAAGTGCCATTTCTATTGTATCTTCTTTTGTTTTTGTGTATAATTTAATACCAAAATACTTACTAATTAAAAAATACAAACTTTTTGTTCTGTACTCTTTTTATACAGCAGTTTTTGTTACTACAGCCGTTTTAATGACGGTTGCTTTAGGGTTTGTGTTTTTCTTTAATTTAGAATATACACAAATGCCCACCTTAATTAAAAGTCCGTCTGTAATTTTGGTAACTGTTTTACTAATTATTGCATTGGCAAGTGGTTTTAAAATTTTAAAACACAGTTACCAATCTTTAGAAGAAAAGAAAACAATAGAAAATAAGTTTTTAAAGACAGAATTAGCATTAAAAGACCAAGAATTACGGTTTTTAAAAATGCAAATTCAGCCACATTTTTTGTTTAATACGCTAAATACTATTTATGGTTTGGCGATTCAGAAAAACGAAAATGCGCCAGAAATGATTTTAAAACTATCTAACTTATTAGATTATATTTTATACCAAGTAGACAAGCCTAAAGTATTTTTAAAAGACGAAGTAGCACATTTAGAAGATTATATTTCGTTAGAAAAAATGCGTTTTCATGACACTTTAAAAGTGAATTTTATTAAAGATATTCAAAATGAAAATGTAGAGGTATCACCAATGTTGTTAATTCCTTTTGTGGAAAATGCGTTTAAGCATGGTATAATTGTAAACGATTTTTTTACAATAAATATCAATTTAAAAGTTACTGAAACAAAATTGTATTTTACACTCGAAAATAATTTCGATAAAGAAAAAGAAACTATTCAAGGAGGCATTGGATTAGAAAATAGCAGAAAAAGATTGGAAATGCTGTATCCAGAAAAACATTCCTTACAAATTATCGAGAAAGAAAATACTTTTAAAATACTTTTAGAAATCAATTTTTAAAATGAATGATATTAATTGTCTTATTGTTGATGATGAGCCTGTTGCAAGAGAAATTTTGCAAACTTACGTAGCGAAAATCCCCAATTTAAAATTGATAAAATCCTGCAAAAATGCCATAGAAGCATTTGAAGTTTTGCATCAACAAAAAATAGATTTGGTTTTTTTAGACATTAATATGCCAGAAATTTCAGGATTGTCATTAGCGAAATCCATCAATAAAAACACTAGAATAATTTTCACAACAGCACATAGAGAATATGCGTTGGAAGGTTTCGATTTACAAGCAATTGATTATTTGTTGAAACCAATTTCTTTCGAACGGTTTTTTCAAGCAGTAAATAAATCATTTGGAGTTTTTAAAAATAATGTTCCAAATCAAGGAGTTATTCCAAAAACGAGTAAAAATGAATTTATTTTTGTGCGTTCAGAAAGAAAAATGATTAAAATTATTTTTGATGAAATCTTATATATCGAAAGTTTATCAGATTATATTAAAATTCATTTGAGAGACAAAATAATTGTAACACGAGAAACCATTACAAATATTGAAAAGAAACTACCAACACAACGTTTTTTAAGAATCCATCGCTCATATGTAGTAAATATTAATTGTATAGATTCGTACACAAATGAGTTTGTAGAAATTGGAAAAAACTCAATTTCTATCAGCAGAACTTACAAAGAAAATGTACTCACAAAGTTGGCAGAAAATTCGTAGAAATAGTTTTATCTTTGACACAAATTATAGACTTTGAATACGACACAATTTATTCCAAAATCGGCTCTTAAAAGTATTGAAAAAGCCACTTTTACATGGCAAACACCTAGTAATATTGCTTTGGTAAAATATTGGGGGAAAAGCAATCCGCAAATTCCTAAAAATGCTTCTATCAGTTTTACGTTAAATAATTGTCATACAATTACAACAATTGAATTTGAAAAGAAAAAAGCCTCTGAAAATGTAGATTTTAATCTTTTTTTTGAAGGAAAACAAAAAGACGAATTCAAACCTAAAATAGCTGAATTTTTCAAAAGAGTAGCAAATTATTGTCCGTATATTTTTGAATATAAAATGACAATAAATTCAGAAAATTCTTTTCCTCATTCAAGTGGAATTGCATCATCTGCAAGTGGTTTAAGTGCCATTGCCATGTGTTTAATGAGTTTAGAAAATGAATTGAGTTCGGGTTTGTCATCAGAATTTATCAATAAAAAAGCATCATTTTTGGCAAGATTAGGTTCAGGTAGTGCAAGTAGAAGTGTAGAAGGACCTTTGGTTGTTTGGGGAAATCATCCAGAAATTGAAGGAAGTTCAGATTTATTTGGGGTGAAATTTCCACACAAAGTACATCCTGTTTTTGAAAATTATCAAGACGCAATTTTGTTGGTAGATAAAGGAGAAAAACAAGTTTCTAGTACTGTTGGGCATAATTTAATGACAAATCATCCGTATGCAGAAAACAGATTTGTACAAGCAAATAATCATTTAGGGAAATTATCAAAAATCCTTCAAAATGGAGATGTGAAATCATTTGTAAATTTGGTAGAAAGTGAAGCGTTAACGTTGCATGCAATGATGATGACTAGCAATCCTTATTTCATTTTAATGAAGCCAAATACCTTAGAAATCATTAATAAAATTTGGAGTTATCGCAAAGAAAATGATAGCAATATATGTTTCACTTTAGATGCTGGAGCAAACGTACACGTATTGTATCCTTTTTCTGAAAAAGAAGCTGTTAATCAATTTATTAAAAGTGAGTTATCTAACTACTGTCAAAAAAAACAGTATATTTACGATAGTGCAGGTTTTGGAGCGAAACAACTTTAAAACTTCAAATTTATAATAGCGTTATGAGATTTTTTTTCACCTTATTTTTTATCAGTATTTTTTCAACAGTTACGTTAACGGCACAACAAAAAATTTGGCTAGATGAAAACGGAAATTTATCTAACAGAGAAAAAGCGGTTTACTATAGGGTTTCTAATGATAACAAAAGCAAAAAACAACTAATTATTGATTATTATATTTCAGGAAAAAAGGCTAAAGAATTCTATTTTATAAAAGGAAAACCTGATGGGAAATATTCCGAGTTTTATGATTCTGGTGAAGTAAAAATTACAGGTAAATTTGAAGATGGATATAAAGAAGGAACCTGGAAAACTTATTACAAAAACGGAAAAATAAAAGAAAAAGGAAGATATAATAAAGGAGAAAAAGTAGGAGTTTGGAAGATATATTACAAAAATGATTAACAAAATTTGTATTAAATTTTTAATTCGTATTTTTGTACAACTATTTTAAAGGAAAATGAAAGGACCATTATTTTACGCTAAAATTCTACTTTTCGGAGAATATGGAATTATAAAAGATTCTAAAGGTTTAGCAATACCATACAATGCTTACAGAGGCGCTTTAAAATCTTCTAAAAAGCTAACAGGAAAAGCAAAAAATTCTAACAATAATTTAAATCGTTTTTATACATATTTAGCATCTTTAAAAACTGATTTGGTTTCGTTTAATTTAAACGAATTTAAAAAAGATATCGAAAACGGAATGTATTTTGATTCTTCAATACCACAAGGTTATGGTGTTGGAAGTTCAGGCGCTTTAGTAGCTTCTATTTACGATAAGTATGCAGCAAATAAAATTACAGTCTTAGAAAATTTAACGAGAGATAAATTATTAAATTTAAAACAAATTTTTTCTTTGATGGAATCTTTTTTCCACGGACAAAGTTCTGGTTTAGATCCTTTAAATAGTTACTTAAGTTTACCGATTTTAATCAATTCAAAAAATAATTTAGAACCAGCTGGAATACCTTCACAAAAAGAAGGAAAGGGAGCTGTTTTCTTATTAGATTCTGAACAAATTGGTGAAACAGAACCAATGGTAAGCATCTTTATGAATAAGATGAAAAACGAAGGTTTTAGAAAAATGATAAGCGAAGAGTTTGCAACAACTACAGATGCTTGTATAGATGATTTTTTAAATGGTAACGTAAAATCGTTATTTGGTAATGTAAAATCATTATCAAAATTAGTGTTAAAAAACTTCAAACCAATGATTCCTGCTGCATTTCATAAAATTTGGGAAAATGGTATTCTTACAAATGACTACTATTTGAAATTATGTGGTTCTGGTGGTGGAGGTTATATTTTAGGTTTTACTGAAGATTATGAAAAAGCTCAAAAAACCTTAAAAGACTATAAATTAGAACTCGTTTACAGATTCTAACACTTTTATGAATTCCTCCAAAGCAAAACAAATAACAATTAAGTTTTTTAGTTTATTTTCTGCTGTAAGAGGTTATAATATTTTAGTTTTAGTAATTGCCCAATATTTAGCAGCAATTTTTATTTTTTCACCAACAAAATCGTTAAGAGATGTAGTTTTTGACTTACACCTACTTTTCTTAGTTTTAGCTTGTGTTTTTGTGGTGGCTGGAGGCTACATCATAAATAATTTTTACGATGCAAAAGTAGATCGTATAAACAGGCCTGTAAAAACTGGTTTGGAGAACTATGTAAAACAGTCAACAAAATTAAGGCTCTATTTTTTATTGAATTTTATTGGCTTTAGTTTCGGTGTTTTAATCTCATGGAGAGCTGCACTGTTTTTTGCTATTTATATTTTTGGAATCTGGTTGTATTCTCATAAACTTAAGAAATATCCGTTTTTAGGTGTTTTTTCTGCAACAGTTTTAACAATCATGCCTTTTTTTGCAGTATTTATTTATTTTGGAAACTTTTCAAAAATAATATTTGTACATGCAATGTTTTTGTTTTTAGTGATTATGGTTCGAGAATTGGTTAAAGATTTGCAAAATTTGAAAGGAGCAATTGCTAACAATTACAAGACATTTCCTGTAGTTTATGGTGAAAAGAAAACCAAACAATTGTCAATTTTATTATTAATTTTTACAGTTTTTCCTGTTGCTATTTTATTTAGTTTTCCAGATTTGAGTTACATGCGATATTACTTTTATTTCGCTCTAATTGTTTTAATTTTTATTGGTTTTTATCTTTGGAAATCATCAACAAGAAATCAGTACAGGTTGTTACATAATATTTTAAAATTACTGTTATTAATAGGTGTTTTATGTTTGATTTTTATTGATACTTCTTTATTATTAGATAAAGTAATTAATAGATTGAATTAAAATATAAGTATCTTTGCAAAAATTTTAAAAATGAAACCAAATAAAAACTCGTCGAGAGGACGACAAGAAGGAAAAAAAAGTACTCCTCTTAGTAGAAAAAGAAAACCTTTAGATAGAAAACCTATCAAAAAAACCACTCCAAAAACAAATTCTGTTTCAAAAAAAGATGAATCTTCTGGAATTCGTTTGAACAAATACATTGCAAATTCAGGAATTTGTTCACGTCGTGAAGCAGATACTTATATTGAACACGGTAGTGTAGAGGTAAATGGAAAGTTGGTCACAGAAATGGGGTATAAAGTACAGCCAGATGATGTTGTTAAGTTCGATGGAACTTCCATTACTCCAGAGCAAAAAAAGTACGTACTTTTAAACAAGCCAAAGAATTATATTACAACAATGGATGATGATCGTGGTAGAAAAACGGTTATGGATTTAATTGCGAATGCATCCAAAGAGAGAATTTATCCTGTTGGACGTTTAGATAGAAATACTACAGGTTTATTGTTGTTTACAAATGATGGAGATTTGGCAAAGAAATTAACCCATCCAAAACACAATGTACGCAAATTATATCATGCAACTTTAGATAGAAAACTAGATTTAAAAGATTTAGAAAAACTTAGAGGAGATGTTGTTATTGAGGGAAGAAAAGTGTTTATTGATGCTGTTTCTTATGTAGATGGAGAACCAAAAAGTGAAGTCGGAATCGAAATTCATTCAGGTAGAAATAGAATTGTTCGTAAAATTTTTGAGCACGTTGGCTATAAAGTAAATAAACTGGATAGAGTAATTTTTGCTGAATTAACTAAGAAAAATTTACCAAGAGGTAGATGGAGAGAACTAACGAATTTAGAAGTTGCAAACTTACAAAAGATGCAATAGACAATTTGTAAATGACTTGTAATAAATCAATTAATCAAATGAAAACCTTTTAGAAATGATATTCTAAAAGGTTTTTTTATGCGTTTAAAACCATAAAATCCACCAATTTCGCTGCTAAATTGGCAGTATTGTTATCTACATCAAAATCTGGATTTAATTCTGCAATATCGCAAGAAATTACTTTTTTACTTTTGAATAAAAAGGCTAAAGTTTTGAAAACAAAATTTGGACTAAAACCAAGTGGAGAAGGAGCACTTACACCAGTTGCATATGCAGATGAAAAACCATCTAAATCGATGGTAATGTATAAATAATCTACTTTTTCGACAAAGGAACTCAGTTTGTTTTTTAAACTTTCGGTAAATATTTCGCACTCAAAATTAGACACATAAGAAACATTGTTTTTATCAGCAATTTCAAACAGTTTTTTGGTATTGGATTGTTGTTGTATTCCAATTGCGAAATAAGAAGTCTCTTTAAATTCTGATAAAATTTGATTGAAAGGAGTGCCTGAATTTGTAGCAGTTTCAACAGTTCTTAAATCGAAATGCGCATCGAAATTTACAATTCCTATGTTGTTTTTTGTGGAATTTTTTAAAGCATCTTTAATACCTGAAAAATTAGCATAAGCAATATCGTGGCCACCACCAATGGCAATTGGCAAAACGTTTTTGGAAATTAGTTTGCTAATGGTTTTTGAAAGTGCTTTTTGGCAATCTTCTAAATGATTATCAACACAAATAATATTTCCAAAATCAACTATATTTTTATCACTAAAATGAATTGGAATTTTTCCTAATTTATTTCGAACGCTTGCAGGTCCTTTTCTTGCGCCAACTCTACCTTGGTTTCTTCGAACACCTTCATCACAAGAATATCCAATCAATCCAATGTGTATATTATTATCAAAGTTTTCTTTTTCAATATTAGAAACCTTTATGTTTTGATGCCAATATTGGTTTTCAAGTGCTGTCTTTCTGCCAGTCCAATCTTTTATGTTCCCAGCAGTATACTCAACTTTTAAATGACTGAAAAAACTCATAATTACGATTTTAAAATTTCTTTTCCTTTTAAAAAAACTTTTTCAATTGTGTGATTTCCAAAAGAATAAGGAATAAAATGATAAGAATTTATTTCTTTTGTCAAAATTAAATTCGCCAATTTCCCTTTGGTAATAGAACCGACTTCATTTTGAGAATTCATAGCATAAGCACCATTAATTGTCGCTGCATTTATGGCTTCTTCTGGTGTCATTTTCATTTTTACACAGGCAGTTGAAACTACAAAACTCATGTTTCCAGAAGGCGAAGAACCAGGATTGTAATCTGTAGCCAAAGCTAAAGGCAAACCAGTATCTATCATTTTTCTAGCAGGTGTGTAAGGAATGCTTAAAAAATAAGAGCAAGCAGGCAAAGCTACTGGCATTGTTTTGGTGTTTTTCAAAATATTGATATCTTCTGTTCTCATTTCCTCTAAATGGTCTACAGAAAGTGCCTCATTTTCCACGCCAATTTGTACGCCTCCAATAGCAGTAAATTGGTTGACGTGTATTTTTCCAGCCAATCCATATTTTTTACCAGCTGCCAAAATTTGATGGGTGTCTTCCGCAGAAAAATACCCAGTTTCACAAAAAATATCTATAAAATCAGCCAAATTTTCTTTTTGAATAGTTGGTAGAATATCGTCAATCAGCATTTGTAAATAGCCGCTTTTGTTGTTTTTATATTCGTATGGAACAGCGTGTGCTCCTAAAAAAGTCGCTTTTATTGCTATCGGATAATTTTCTTTTAGTTTTTTAATGACTCTTAGCATTTTTAATTCGGATTCTTTCGTTAAACCATAACCCGATTTAATTTCGACAGCACCTGTTCCTAATTGGATAATTTCTTCCAAACGAACTTTAGATTGATTGTATAAATCTTCTTCCGAAGTTTGTTGTAATTTTTTTGCTGAATTTAAAATTCCACCACCATTATTCGCAATTTCCTCGTAGGAAAGCCCTTTTATTCTATCAACAAATTCATCTTCTCTATTGCCCGCAAAAACTAAATGTGTGTGTGAATCGCACCAAGAAGGTAAAATCATTTTCCCTGTTACATCAATCGTTTTTACATCAATTTTTGGGCAATCTCTCATATCACCAAAATCTGAAATCAGTCCGTTTTCAACCAATAAATAAGCGTTTTTTATGGTTGGTAAAATGCCCATCTCTTTTCCTGAGAGAAAATTGACATGTTTTTCTCTAATCTGAATTAATTCTTTGATATTTTTAAATAGGATGTTCATTAAAATAATTCTTTTAAAAGATTTTCTTCCACTAAGTTAGGTAAAGTAATTTTTAAATTTGGCGTTCTTTCCATTTCTCTTTTTATGGCGAAAATAGCTTCATCGTTTCTTGCCCAACTTCTTCTTGCGATTCCATTATTTACATCATAAAAAAGCATATTTTTTAATTTTTCTTCGGCTTCGTTTGTGCCATCTAACAACATTCCAAAACCACCATTAATTACTTCTCCCCAGCCAACGCCA
Source organism: Polaribacter aestuariivivens (assembly GCF_005885675.1). Taxonomy (GTDB): domain Bacteria; phylum Bacteroidota; class Bacteroidia; order Flavobacteriales; family Flavobacteriaceae; genus Polaribacter; species Polaribacter aestuariivivens. The sequence goes on along the minus strand of NZ_VANR01000001.1, from coordinate 255,303 downwards.
CCACCATTATGGATGGAAACCCAAGTTGCTCCTCTAAAACTGTCGCCAATTACATTGTGAATAGCCATGTCTGCTGTGAATTTACTTCCGTCATAAATATTGGAAGTTTCTCTAAAAGGAGAATCCGTTCCACTTACATCATGATGGTCTCTTCCTAAAACTACTGGACCAATTTCACCATTTTTAATAGCATTGTTAAAAGCTGTGGCGATCTTTACACGACCTTCAGCGTCTGCATATAAAATTCTTGCTTGCGAACCCACTACCATTTTATTGTCTTTTGCATTTTTAATCCAAGTGATGTTGTCTTGCATTTGCAACTGAATTTCCTCTGGAGAATTTTCCATGATTTCTTGCAAAACATTGGCAGCGATTTTGTCTGTTTTATCTAAATCTTCTGGTTTTCCAGAAGCACAAACCCATCTAAAAGGGCCAAAACCATAATCGAAACACATAGGTCCTAAAATATCTTGAACGTAAGAAGGATATTTAAAATCGATATTATTTTTTGCCATTACATCTGCTCCAGCTCTGGAAGCTTCCAATAAAAAAGCGTTTCCATAATCGAAAAAGTAGGTTCCTTTTTTGGTGTGATTGTTTATGGATTTTGCATGTCTTCGTAAAGATGCTTGTACTTTTTCTTTAAAAAGTTCTGGGTTTTCCTTGATTAAAATATTCGATTCTTCATAAGATACATCTGCAGGATAATAACCACCAGTCCAAGGAATATGAAGCGATGTTTGGTCTGAACCAATATGAATAAAAATGTTTTCTTCGTCGAAACGTTCCCAAACATCAATTATATTTCCAATAAATGCGATGGAAACAACTTCGTTATTTTGTTGTGCTTTTAAAGTTCTTTCAACTAAGAAATCAATATCATCAATTAAAACATCTACCCAACCTTGTTCGTGTCTTTTTGTGGCTGCTTTTGGGTTAACTTCCGCACAAATTGTAATACAACCAGCAATATTTCCAGCTTTTGGCTGTGCACCACTCATGCCTCCTAAACCAGCTGTTAAAAATATTTTTCCATTCGGATTTTCATTCTTTTTCAAAATTTTTCTGAAGGCGTTCATTACAGTAATGGTGGTTCCGTGTACAATTCCTTGTGGGCCAATATACATAAAAGAACCAGCTGTCATTTGTCCATATTGAGAAACACCTAACGCATTCATTTTTTCCCAATCATTTGGTTTAGAGTAATTTGGAATTACCATTCCGTTTGTAACTACAACTCTTGGCGCATTTTTTGAAGATGGGAATAAACCCATTGGATGTCCAGAATAGATATGCAAAGTTTGTTCATTTGTCATTTCCGCTAAATATTGCATCACTAAAAGATACTGTGCCCAATTTTGAAAAACGGCACCATTTCCTCCATAAGTAATCAATTCTTCAGGGTGTTGTGCAACATCTGGATTCAAGTTGTTTTGAATCATTAGCATGATGGCTGCTGCTTGTTGGGTTTTTGCAGGATATTCTGAAATATCTCGTGCAAGCATTTTATAATCTGGTTTGAATCTGTACATATAAATTCTACCGAATTCCTTTAATTCATCCGCAAATTCTACAGATAATTCTTTGTGCCAATCTTTTGGAAAATAACGCAACGCATTTTTAATTGCCAATTGTTTTTCTTTTAACGACAAAATATCTTTCCTTTTTGGCGCTCTATTTGCTTCTCTCGGATAGTTTTTTTTAGCTGGAAGTTTTGCTGGAATTCCTTGTAAAATTTGTTCTTTAAATGTCATCTTATTGCTATTTTACAATTAATTTTTGTGTTTTTACTAACTCAACCATGTTATTGATGTCGTCTTTTAAAAGTCTGTCATCTTCTAGTTTATCAACTTTTTCTCTAATAATTACATGATTTTTTTCAATTACTGAAGAAAAGGTATTCGGTCTTCTAAATTCTAAAGCTTGTGCAGCATACATTAATTCAATTGCTAATATTTTTTCTAAATTTTCTAAAATTTCATTGAATTGTCGCCCAGAAATACTTCCCATAGAAACATGGTCTTCTTGTCCTAAAGAAGTAGGAATACTATCTGCAGAAGGAGGGAAGCACAACGATTTATTTTCTGTAACCAACGCTGCTGTGGTGTATTGAGGAATCATAAAGCCAGAATTTAAGCCACCACTTTTAGTTAATAATCGTGGTAAGCCGTATTTTCCTTCCAACAATAGATAGCAACGTCTGTCTGCAATATTTCCTAATTCGGATGCAGCAATTGAACAATAATCTAAAGCCATTGCCAAAGGCTGTCCATGAAAATTCCCTCCAGAGATTGCTTCAGTCTCACTTAAAACAATAGGGTTGTCGGTTACAGAATTCATTTCTATTTCTGCCAATTCTTGCAAATGGTAAAAAGCGTTTCTACTTGCGCCATGAACTTGCGGAATACAACGCATCGAATAAGGATCTTGCACGCGTTCGCAATTTTCATGAGAAGTAATGTTTTGAGAATTTTCAAACAACATTCTCATTCTTTCTGCTACTTTTAAACTCCCTTTAAAAGGACGAATTTTATGCAATTCTTCTTTAAAGGGTGAAGCGCTTCCTTTGTAGCCTTCGATACTCATTGCGCCAGAAACATCTGCTAAATCTAACAAATATTCCATTTTTTTAAGTCCGATTATGGTGTGTGCTAATATAAATTGTGTTCCGTTAATTAAACCTAACCCCTCTTTTGCATGCAATTCTAAAGGCTCTAAATGATGATTTTTTAAAACTTCTTTTGCGGGAACAATTTTGTTATCAATCCAAAAATCGCCTTCACCAATTAAAGGTAAAAATAAATGAGAAAGTGGCGCTAAATCTCCAGAAGCACCTACAGAACCTTGTTTAGGAACTGTTGGAAGTAAATCGTTTTCAATAAAATAAATAATGCGTTCTATTAATTTTAATCGAACTCCAGAATACCCTTGACACAAAGCATGAACCTTGCAAATCATCATTATTTTAGAAATGTTTTTATCAATATTTTCACCAACACCAACTGCATGTGTAATTAATAAGTTGGTTTGAAGTAGGTTTGTTTCCTTAGGAGAAATCTGCACATCACACAAAGGACCAAAACCAGTATTAATTCCGTAAACCGCCTTGTTATTTTTAGTGATGGTTTCTACTTTTTTTCTGCAAGAAATAATTCTTTCTTTTGCTTCGTCATTAATAATACTCTTTAATTTACCATTAGAAATGGCAATTACTTTATCTGTAGTAAGTTTATCTACTCCGTATTTAAACATCATTATATTTAATTTGTGTATTACAAAGTTATCGTTACTTTTGATAACTAATAATATTATTTATTATATTAATTAATAATTATGAGTTATCAAATAGAATTAAGACACATTAAATATTTTTTGGCAGTAGCTGAAGAGTTGCATTTTAGAAAAGCGGCTGAAAAGTTATTTATTTCACAACCAGGATTAAGTACACAAATAAAATACTTAGAAGAAGAATTAGGTGTGATTTTATTTGAAAGAAATAATAGAAACGTAAGTTTAACGAATGCAGGAAAGTACTTGAAGGAAGAACTATCATTACAATTAAAAGAATTGTCCAACATATTTACAAACGCTAAACTATTACATCAAGGTAAAAAAGGAGAATTAAGAATTGGCTATGTTGGTTCTGCAATGCAAGATGTGATTCCTAATTTGTTATTGAATTTCGAGAAAAATCACCCAGATATTTTATTTGATTTAAAAGAGCTTGATAATCAAAAACAAATTGAAGATTTATTATCATTTTCTTTAGATGTTGGTTTTGTTCGTTTGGAGAGAGTACCAAGAACCTTAGAAATTAAAACAATTTTAAAAGAGTGTTTCTGTTTGGTTTTGCCTGAAAATCACGCAATAAATAAAGAAAATTTTAAAAGTTTATTACAATTTAAAGAGGAACATTTTATTCTTTTTGATTCAAATTACAGTGCGTCTTATTACGAAAAAGTAATGCAAATTTTTGATGATTTTGGTTATACACCTATTGTATCTCATAATACAATTCATTCTGATTCTATTTATAAATTGGTTGAAAATAACTTCGGAATTTCTATTGTGCCAAAATCATTAGCCCAAAAAAGAGGATATAAAATTAAGTTTATTGAGTTGGATATGATTCCGCAGAAAACAACACTTTCTGTAATTTGGAATAAAAAGAATGGAAATTTGATATTGAATGATTTTCTCAGGCTTCTATAATTTTTAAAAAAAAGACACAAAAAAAACCGAACAAAAGTTCGGGTTTTAATTGGTATCTTTAGAGCTTTTTTATTTTTATCTGTAATTAAGCTATTTTATGTTATAATAGATCAAGAATACGGTTTTACTTTTTTTTATGAGTCTTATATAAAGTAGTATGTATTTAAAAATAGTAAAATTTACTTTGGAATTGTTAAATACAAATCGAAAGATATACATTTTAATATTAAAAAAAATCAAGAGATCAATCGCTTTAAATTTTTAATGATTATATCTTTTAAAAGTAAAAATTGAATTATATCTTTTTGTTTAAACTTCTGTTAAACAAAATACGGAATTGTAAAAATTTCGTAACTTCGCAATTAGTATGAATCAAGTATTCCATAAAATAATGTCTTTGTCATTGGCTTTTGTAGTGTTATTCTCTACAATGTCATTTACTTTGAATATGCATTATTGTGGAGATACTTTAGTAGAAACGGCTATTTTTAATAAAGCCAAAGGTTGCGGTATGGAAATGGAAAAACCTTCTACTGAAGGATGTTCTATTACCAAGAAAAATTGTTGCGATGACAAACAATTAGCAATTGAAGGTCAAGACGAACTACAATTACAAGTTGACAAAATTTCATTTGAACAACAAGTATTCATTGCTTCATTTGTTTACGCTTATGTTAATCTTTTTGAGGGTTTAGATAACAATGTATCTTCTTACGAAGAATACAAACCACCACTCGTCGTCAGGCAAATCTACAAGATTGACGAGACTTATTTAATTTGATTTTTAAACAATAGACTGTTCTATCCTATGGCATTGTGTCATAAGGGTAAATCGCTGTATTCGGTGTTTTCATATACCGAATGAATTTCAAAATGATTGATATTGAATTTGAATTATATTTTCTTTAGATGAAATAGAAAATATAAGCATAGCCATAGTTACGGTTCTATTTTATCTTGAAATATAAAGGAAATAGAAACGAATTCAATCGATTATTTTGAGGTTTATTAGGTATTCCACCAATGTCTAACTGTTTAATAATCAAACTATATGCTTAATAAAGCAATCAAATTTCTTATAGAGAATAAACTCGTTGCAGTACTACTACTCGTCCTTTTTGTAGGATGGGGAACGGTAAATGCACCTTTTAATTGGGAACAGTCCCGATGGCTATCGGGATTACCAAGCAATCCTGTAGCTGTAGATGCCATTCCAGATATAGGCGAAAACCAACAAATTGTATTTACAAAGTGGGAGGGTCGTTCACCACAAGATATTGAAGACCAAATTACCTATCCATTAACCACTTCATTGCTTGGAATTCCTGGAGTAAAAACCATTCGTAGTTCTTCAATGTTTGGGTTTTCAAGCATCTATATCATTTTTGAAGAAGACATAGAATTTTACTGGAGTAGAAGTCGTATTCTCGAAAAACTAAACTCATTACCAAGTGGTTTATTACCCGAAGGTGTTAATCCTGCTTTGGGACCGGATGCCACAGGTTTAGGACAAATATTTTGGTACACACTTGAAGGACGTGATGAAAACGGAAACGTAACTGGTGGTTGGGATTTACAAGAATTGAGAAGCATACAAGATTACTATGTAAAATATGCCTTATCATCTGCAAGTGGTGTTTCTGAAGTAGCTTCCATTGGTGGTTATGTTCAAGAATACCAAGTAGATGTTAATCCTGAATTGATGCGTCAATATAATATTGGATTACATCACGTTGTAAAAGCAGTTAAGGAAAGTAATAAAGACATTGGTGCACAAACTATTGAAATTAATAATGCAGAATATTTAGTACGTGGTTTAGGTTATGTGAAATCTATTGAAGACATAGAAAATGCAGTAGTTACTTCCGAAGATTATACAGCAATACGAATTAAAGACATTGGAAAAGTCTCTTTAGGTCCTGCAACCAGACGTAGCTTATTAGATAAAGAAGGTGCAGAAGTTGTAGGTGCTGTTGTAGTAGCGCGTTATGGCGCAAACCCAATGGAGGTCATTAATAATGTAAAAGAAAAAATTAATGAATTGAGTGCAGGATTACCTTCAAAAGTATTAGCAGATGGTAGAATATCGCAAGTAACCATAGTGCCATTTTATGATAGAACCGTATTAATTCAAGAAACGTTAGGTACACTCAATGAAGCCTTAACATTAGAGATACTAATTACCATTTTGGTCATTATCATTATGGTTTTTAATCTTCGGGCTTCGGTACTTATATCTGGACTACTACCAGTTGCGGTTTTAATGGTTTTTATAGCTATGAAGTTTTTTGGTGTAGATGCAAACATTGTCGCTTTATCTGGTATTGCAATTGCTATTGGAACAATGGTTGATGTTGGTGTCATACTTTCAGAAAACATTATAAGGCACTTGGATGAAAACAAAAATGTCATTCCGACAGAGCGAGGTACGAGCGACGAGGAATCTCATGATGAGATTCTTCACGCTGTTCAGAATGACAAACGTTCAATAAACCAAATAGTTTATAACGCCACAGCCGAAGTATCTGGTGCAATCGTTACCGCAGTAATGACAACAATAATTAGTTTCATTCCAGTCTTTACAATGATTGGTGCAGAAGGAAAATTATTTAGACCATTGGCATTTACAAAAACCTTTGCCTTAACAGCATCCATTATTGTTGCGTTATTTTTAATACCGCCGTTTGCCGCATTTTTATTCAGAAAGAAAAGCATTAAAAACACTTTTAAATATACTTTAAATGGTGTTTTAATAGCTTCAGGAATCTTAGCAATAGTCTTTGGGTATTGGTTAGGATTGATTTTGATAGCTTTTGGAATTACAGCAGGTCTCAATCTTCAGAATAAGATAACAGATAAACAAACTAATCTTATCAATATCATTATTTCAGCATCTGCAATCATATTTCTGTTAGCTGAATATTGGCGACCATTAGGCGTTGATAAAAGTATCTTCTGGAATCTCATTTTTGTAAGTGTAATTTGCTTTGGTTTATTAGGTGTTTTTTCGCTATTCATCAAATACTACACACGTATTTTAAGGTGGTGTTTAGATAATAAATTATTGTTTCTATCTGTACCAACAGCTATTGTAATTGCAGGGTTTTTCATTATGAAGAATACAGGCAAAGAGTTTATGCCATCCTTAAATGAAGGCTCATTTCTACTAATGCCAACTTCAATGCCTCATTCTGGCGTGGAAGAAAACAAACGAGTTTTACAGCAATTAGATATGGCAGTAGCCAGTATTCCAGAAATTGAAACGGTTGTTGGTAAGGCAGGAAGGACAGAATCAGCGTTAGACCCAGCACCTCTATCAATGTATGAGAACATCATTCAGTATAAATCAGAATATATGCTGAATGCAGATGGAGAAAGACAACGCTATAAAGTCAATGAAAATGGCTTATTTGAATTAAAAGATGGTCGATTAATTCATAACGTAAATATAGCTGTCAGTTCGAGCGCAGTCGAGAACAAAGCGATTATCAAATCAACTTTGTTAAATATCCAAAGCTCTCAACTAATCGAAGATGACGATGGTGAATACTATCGCAATTGGCGACCAGAAATTGAATCACCAGACGATATTTGGAATGAAATTGTAAGAGTCACCAAATTGCCAGGTGTTACGTCAGCACCAAAGCTACAACCCATTGAAACCCGATTGGTAATGCTTCAAACAGGAATGCGCGCACCTATGGGAATTAAGGTGAAAGGCCAAGACTTAAAACAAATTGAAGCGTTTGGAGTACAATTAGAAAACATTATCAAGGAAGCTGAAGGCGTTAAAAGAGAAGCTGTTTTTGCAGACCGAATTGTTGGCAAACCGTATTTGTTGATTGATATTGATAGAGAGAAAATCTCACGTTATGGCATTTCTATACAAGACGTTCAAGACGTATTAAAAGTAGCTGTTGGTGGAATGGTTTTAACACAAACGGTTGAGGGTCGTGAGCGATATGGTGTTCGTGTGCGATACCCAAGAGAATTACGGGCAAATCCAACAGACTTACAACAGATTTATGTGCCAATTTCAACAGGTAGTCCTGTTCCATTAAGCGAATTGGCAACCATTCGTTACGAACAAGGGCCACAAGTCATTAAAAGTGAAGATACCTTTTTAGTAGGTTATGTCTTGTTTGATAAATTAGATGGTTTTGCAGAAGTAAGTGTTGTTGAAAATGCACAAGCATTGATTCAAGAAAAGATAGATTCAGGCGAATTAATAGTACCAAAAGGTATCAACTATGCATTCACAGGAACGTATGAAAATCAATTGCGAGCAGAAAAGACCTTATCGGTGGTTGTACCATTAGCCTTGGTAATTATCTTTTTGATACTGTATTTCCAATTCCGTTCTGTGGCAACCTCATTGATGGTGTTTACAGGTATCGCAGTAGCGTTTGCAGGTGGCTTTATAATGATATGGCTTTATGGTCAAGATTGGTTTTTAAACTTCAACTTTTTTGGGGAAAATATGCGTGATTTATTTCAGATGCATCCCATTAATTTGAGTGTAGCGGTTTGGGTAGGCTTTATTGCACTCTTTGGTATTGCAACCGATGATGGTGTGGTTATGGCAACGTATTTAACACAAACCTTTGATAGAAACACACCAGAGAATAAAAAAGAAGTTAGGGCATCCATAGTTGAAGCAGGAGAAAAACGAATCAGACCCTGTTTAATGACAACAGCAACCACCATATTAGCATTATTACCAATACTAACCTCTACAGGACGCGGAAGCGATATTATGATTCCGATGGCAATACCAAGTTTTGGTGGAATGCTTATAGCCTTAATAACCTTATTTGTAGTTCCAGTATTATATAGCTGGAAATCCGAAGTTCAACTTAAAAGAGCATCAAAATGAAACATATAAAAACCGTCTTTTTTCTTTTTTCTATTCTCTTTACTCTCAAAGGAAATGCACAACAATTAGAAACTTTAATTGATGAAGCATTAGCTAATAATCCAGAGATTCAAAAAATTGAGTTACAATACAAAAGAGTTTCCGAAAAAGTAAACGAAGTCAATACTATTCCTAATACTGAATTTGGTGTAGGTTACTTTGTGAGCGAACCAGAAACACGAACAGGTGCGCAACGATTTAAAGTAACGGCTAAACAAATGTTACCGTGGTTTGGCACAATTACTTCACGAGAAAATTATGTGAGTTCATTGGCTGATGCAAAATATGAAGACATTGTTATTGCAAAGCGAAAATTGATGGCTTCTGTATCACAATCCTATTATAATTTATACGCCAACAAAGGGAAACAAGAGGTGTTAATAGAAAATATTAAACTATTGAAAACCTATGAGACATTAGCACTAACCTCTGTTGAGGTTGGTAAAGCATCTGCTGTAGATGTGTTGCGATTACAAATGCGTCAAAATGAAATGCAACAACTAAAAGATGTTTTAAGTCAACAGTTTTTAGCAGAACAAACGAATCTGAATAACCTTTTGAACAGAGAAAATGATGTTGCTGTTAGTGTGGTAGATAGTTTAATGATGCCTTCAGAAGACTTTGAAATCGCAACTAAAAATTTAGCATTGCATCCTGAATTGTTAAAGTACGATAAACTATTTCAATCCATAGAACAATCAGAATTACTAAACCAAAAAGAAAGTAGTCCTATGATTGGTTTTGGCTTGGACTATATCAACGTTTCTGAAAGGCCAGATATGAACTTCTCGGATAACGGAAAAGATATTGTGATGCCTATGGTTTCGGTGTCCATTCCAATTTTTAATAAAAAATATAAATCTCAAACCAAGCAAAATGAGTTAGAGCGGCAAGAAATAATAGCAAAAAAACAGGAACGCTTAAATACTTTGGAAACACTTTTAAGCAAGGCGATTAATGAACGTATTTCTGCAAGAATAAGTTATGCAACGCAAACCAAGAACTTAAAACAAGCTAAAGATGCAGAGGACATCTTAATCAAAAGCTACGAAACAGGAACGATTGATTTTAATGATGTTTTAGATATTCAAGAACTACAATTCAAGTTTCAAATGAACCAAATAGATTCTGTTAAGGACTACTATGTGCAATCAACAATTATTAATTATTTAACACAACAATAATGAAACATACCTATAATATAACAGGAATGACCTGCAATAACTGTAAGGCTTCCGTAGAAAAATATTTAAGTGAATTAGACCAAGTATCGGAGGTGTCTGTTAATCTTGAAAAAGGTGAAGCAGAGGTAAAAATGAATACCCATATTTCAACTGAAATATTACAAAATGCATTACCAGAAAAGTATACCTTATCTGAAAAGAAAGAGAAGAATGTTTTTGCATCTTCAAGTATTTCGGCAATGCCAATAGAAGAAGAAAAAAGCAAGTTGCAACAATTAAAACCTCTTTTACTTATTATTTTTTATATCGCTTCAGCAAGTATATTACTTCATTATAAAAATTGGTCTTGGAGTGACTTTATGCTCGATTTTATGGGCTTATTCTACATTGTATTTAGTTTCTTTAAGATGTTGGACTTAAAAGGGTTTCCAGATTCATTTAGTATGTACGACCCATTAGCAAAGCGTCTGCCAATTTATGGTAAAATCTATCCTTTTATTGAAACTGCTTTAGGTATTATGTTTCTAATGCGCTTTGAGATAAATATAGCACTAATTGTCACACTTATTGTTTTAGGCATTACAACCATTGGGGTTACAAAAACACTATTAGACAAAAAAGCAATAAGATGTGCTTGTTTAGGTACAGCTCTAAAACTGCCAATGACAGAAGCCACATTTATAGAAAATGCTATTATGATTGTTATGGCAATACTAATGTTATTAAATATCTTTTAAAATGAAAAAATATATAATCTATATAGGAATATTAGCAATTGGTTTACTCTTGGGTTGGTTGCTATTTGGTGGTTCGTCTAATGAAAGTAAAGCGCACAATCATACGGAAACAACAGAAACCAATCAAATGTGGACGTGTTCAATGCACCCACAAATTATGCAACCAGAAGCAGGTGATTGTCCTATTTGTGGAATGGATTTAATTCCTGCAGAAAGTAGCGCAGATGGCTTATTAGCAGACCAATTCAAGTTAACTGAAAATGCTATGGCCTTAGCCAATATTCAAACGACTGTTGTTGGCAAAGGAAATATTGATGGTAACACGATTAAATTATCTGGTAAAATTGCTGAAAATGAAGAAGCAAACGCAGTACAAGTCAGTTATTTTTCGGGTAGAATAGAACGATTATATATCAGTTTTACAGGTGAAGAAGTACGTAAAGGTCAGCTATTAGCAACTATTTATTCGCCAGAATTGTATGCGGCACAACAAGAGTTGATTACAGCTTCATCATTAAAAGAATCGCAACCTGCATTATATAAGGCAGTTCGTAATAAATTGAAGTTGTGGAAACTTTCTGAAACACAAATCAATCAGATTGAAGAAACCCAAAAAGTAAAAGAGAACTTTCCAGTATATGCAACCGTTTCTGGGACAGTTACCGAAAAATTAGTAGAACAAGGCGATTACATCAAACAAGGTCAACCTTTATTAAAAATTGCCAACCTTAATACAGTTTGGGCAAACTTTGATGTCTATGAAAATCAAATCGATTTATTTAAAAAGGGACAAGAAGTTTTAGTGACTACAAATGCTTATGCTAATGAGAAGTTTAAAGGGAAAGTAGATTTTATTGAACCTATTTTAAATACCAAAACAAGAACAGTAACCTTGCGTGTGGTGCTTACTAACAAAAACGATGTATTTAAACCAGGAATGTTTGTAACCGCAAATATTGAACGAGTTTCAAGTAGTAATAATGAGGTATTAACAATTCCAGCATCTGCTGTACTTTGGACAGGTGAGCGTTCTGTGGTCTATTTAAAAACCAATCCAGACCAAACTATTTTTGAAATGCGTGAAGTTGTTTTAGGCAATCAAATTGGTAATGGATATGAAGTTTTAGAAGGCTTATTTGTTGGAAATGAAATCGTAACCAATGGAACATTTACGGTTGATGCAGCAGCTCAATTAAGAGGTAAAAAGTCTATGATGAATAAAGATGGTGGTAAAGTAATGACTGGTCACGAAGGACATTTAGGAATGGATAATAATGCATCAAAAAAAGAAAGTGACCATACTAATATGAACCAAAGATTACCAGTATCAGAGAAATTTCAAGAACAATTAAAAGTTCTTTACAATGATTATATTAATTTAAAAGATGCTTTAGTAAAAGAAGATTCAAAAAATACTTCAGATAATGCAACAAGTCTATTAAACAATTTAGGTAAAGTAGATATGAAATTATTATCAGACAATAATGCTCACGCACATTGGATGTCATTAGTAGGCGACATAAAATCTTCTGCAACTTCTATTTCTAAAACGTCAGAAATAAAAGAACAAAGAGGCCAATTCAAGAATTTATCAACACATCTAATCAATACGGTTCAATTATTTGGTATCAATGAAAAAGTGTATGTGGAGTTTTGTCCAATGGCAGATAACAACAATGGCGCATACTGGTTGAGTAAAGAAGAAAAAGTAATCAATCCTTATTTTGGTAGCGCTATGCTAACCTGTGGAGAAGTAAAACAAGTAATAGAATAATAATAAATCAAGTAATAACAATTAAATTTTAAACAATGAAGAAAGTAATTTTAAGTGTAGTTGCAATAGCAGCATTAGGTTTAACAAATTGTAAAAATGAAACCAAAAAAGTTGAAGATACTACAACAACAGAAGTATCAAAAGAAATCGCAATGACAGACCTATCTTTTGGAGTAAGAGGTAATTGCGGTATGTGTAAAAATACCATTGAAAAAGCGGCCAATAGTGTTGAAGGTGTAGCAAGTTCTAATTGGGATGTCGATAAAAAGAAAATTGATGTCTCTTTTGATGTTACCAAAACAGATGCCATGGCAATACATAAGGCAATAGCAGCTTCAGGTTACGATACCGAAAAAGTTGCAGGAAGTGAAGAAGCTTACAAAAATTTACCTGGTTGTTGCCAATACGACCACGAAATGGCTGTGAATCAATAAGTAAAAATTACAATAGCGTTTCAAGGTTCAAATATTATAATATGTTGTATTATTAAAAACAAAAAACCCTATAAACATTGAGTTTACAGGGTTAAATTGTGGTACCTCCAGGAATCGAACCAGGGACACAAGGATTTTCAGTCCTTTGCTCTACCAACTGAGCTAAGGTACCATTGCCTTAGCGGATGCAAATATAAAATGTTTTTTTACATCTACTAAAGAAAATTTAAAAAATTTCTGTTGTACTTTTGTTTTTTATTCAAATTTAGAAAATGAACTTAGCAATTGATATAGGTAATACTAGAGTTAAAGTAGCTGTTTTTGAGCAAAATAAGATTGTAGAATTGCTTTTTTTTGATAGAAAAAAAATTATTTCAGAAGTTCAAAAAATTGTAAAAAAATATTCTATTGCTAATGGAATAATAGCAAATGTTGCGACACTTTCCGAAAAAAAAATAAAAAAACTACAAGAAATTGTCGATTTTAAGTTCGTTTCATCTTCAATAAAAATCCCTTTTACTAATTTATACGAAACTCCTAAAACTTTGGGTGTAGATAGAATTGCCTTGGTAGCTGGAGCTGTAAAACAATTTCCTAAAAAAAACGTTTTAGTTATTGATGCTGGTACTTGTATCACATTTGATTTTGTAAATAGCAAGTCCGAATATTTAGGAGGAGCAATTTCTCCAGGAATACAACTTCGATACAAAGCATTAAACAAATTCACAGCAAATTTGCCTTTAATTACCTCAATAAATTTAGAAGACTTTATAGGAAAAAACACTAACGAAAGTATCATTTCAGGTGTTTTAAATGGAGTATTAAAAGAGATAGATGGTGTAATAACAGACTATAAGAATAAATATTTAGATTTAACAGTACTTTTAACAGGAGGAGACATAAATTTCTTGTCAAAACAATTAAAAAGTAGCATATTTGCCAATCAAAATTTGCTCCTACAAGGATTGAATGAAATATTGATATTTAATAAATAGAAATGAATAGAAAGATTTTAGTAGTAATTTTACTTATAACTTCTACAACTTTATTGGCACAGAGAACAAACTCTTCTCCATATTCTTTTTTTGGAATTGGAGACGAATTTAGCCCTACTACTGTAGAACAAAGTACGATGGGAGGTATAGGAGCAGCTTACAACCATTACAAATACTTAAATTTTACAAACCCTGCTGCGAATGCATACCTTAGATATACAACTTACGCTTTTGGAGCTTTAAATAATAGTTTAACAGTAAAAAGTGATGGAGAAAAACAAGATTCAAATTCCACAACACTTAGCTATATTGCTTTAGGTTTTCCTATCGGACAAAAAGCTGGTTTTTCTTTGGGTATACAACCTATTTCTTCTGTAGGTTATTCTTTAAGAAGTAATACTTTTGACGTTAATGGCGATTTACAAGCAATTACGCTTTATCAAGGTGAAGGAGGTATCAATAGAATATATGGAAGCTTTGGAATGAAACTTTTTAAAAATTTTTCCATTGGAATTGAAGCAGATTATAGTTTTGGAAATATAGAAAATAGCATAACTAATCAAATAGATAACGTAAATTTAGCAACCAAGTATAAAGAAGAAAATATCGTAAGAGGTGGTGCAGTAACACTCGGAACTCAATATCAAAAACTTTTAAAAAATAATGTATACCTAAATGCAGGTGCAACATTTAAGTTAGGTAACGATTTAAATGTAACTGGAAATGAATATTTATACTCCTTAACCGTAAGTTCATCTGGAGCAGATATTCCAAGAGATACAATTTCTAATACTGCAATAGATGGTAAATACAAAATGCCATTAAAAACTACTTTAGGTGTTGGTTTTGGTAAATTTGATAAATGGTATGTTGGTTTAGACTACGAAAATCAAGATGCAATTGAAGTTTTGGGCTCTTTATCAAATACAAATGCATCATATAGGTATGAAAATTCAAATAGACTTTCTTTAGGAGGTTTTTACATACCAAGAATAAATTCTATTTCAAGTTATTGGGATAGAGTTACTTATAGAGCAGGAGTTCGTTTGGAAAAAACAGGTTTAGCTGTAAATGGCTCTGGTTCTAACACAAATTTTACCTCAATTAACGACTTTGGCATATCTTTTGGTTTAGGTTTACCATTGAAACAATTATCGAATGTCAACTTAGGCTTCGAATATGGTAAAAGAGGTAGTACAACAAACAACTTAATTGAAGAAAACTATTTTAACTTTAGATTGAGTTTTTCCTTATCAGAAAGTTGGTTCATAAAAAGAAAAATTGATTAATTATAAAACTATTAAAATGAAGAAAATAACGTTTTTATTAGCTGCAATGCTGTTTTTGAACACTGTAAAAACAAATGCTCAGGATCAAAAAGTAGAATGTACCAAAAAATATAATTTATTTTTAGGTGATTTTAAATCGAAAAAATACGATGATGCTTATGTGAACTGGATTTACTTAATGGATAATTGTAAAGATTTATCTGTAAGTACATATCAGTATGGAGCAATATTAGCAGAAGATGTTAGAAAAGACCCAGCTTTAGCAAAAAGAGTTTATGAACAAAGGTTAGAGTACTTTCCTACTAAAAATCCAGCAAAGGTTCATAGTGATTATGCAACTTATTTATCAGAAAATAAGCTAGCATCTGAAGCAGAAGTTTTTGCAATTTTAGAAAAAGGATATGACATAGATCCAACAAAAATGGGTGTAAAAAATCTATATTTATATTTTCAAGGAATTACAGATAGAAATAAAGATACAAATCCTCAAAAAGTTTTTGATAAGTATGATGATGTTTTAGAAAACGTAAACTTAAAGTTAGAGGGTTACGCAAAAAAACTGAAAGAACTTAGCGTAGATACAATTGCAAATAAGAAATTAATTTATGCTTATACTGTAAATTCTACAGCTTTAGGTCAAGTTGAAGGTGGTTTAGATAATATAATTTCTGAAATTGCAACATGTGAAAGATTAATTCCTTTATATAAAAGAGATTTCGAAGCAAACAAGTCAGATTCAACTTGGTTAAAAAGAGCTGTATCAAGAATGTTTAGTAAAGGTTGTCAATCAGATCCTTTGTATGCGGAATTGGTAAGAGCTTATGCAGAAGCATCTCCATCTCCAGAAGCGTATGCTTTCTTAGCAAACGTTTTAGAAGACAATGGTGATGAAGCTGGAGCAGTAGCAATGAGAGAAAAATCTTTTAACTTAGAAACAGATCCATTAAAAAAGGCAAAGTACAAGTTAAAGTTTGCTCAAGCAGCTAAAGATAGAGGTCAGTTCAGTAAAGCAAGAAGTTTGGCGAGAGAAGCATTATCTTTCAACCCAAATTTTGGTAAAGCATATTTATTTATTGCAAGGTTGTATCAAGCAAGTGTAAACTCTTGTGGTGAAAACGAATTTGAAAAAAGAATGGTTTACGTTGCAGCAGCAAACATGGCACAAAGAGCAGCTTCTGTAGATCCTAGTATTGCCTCTACAGCAGCACAATATGTTGCGAACTTTAGAGCAAACGATCCAAGTCAATCTGTAATTTTTACAGCTGGTCAAACTCCAGGTGCTAATTTTACAATAAAATGTTGGATAGGAGAAACCGTAAAAATACCTACAAAATAATTTTGTGATAAATTACAAACAAATATTATTAAAAAGCATTACTGTAATAACTTTTACAGTAATGCTTTTTTCTTGTTCTAACTCAACAGAAGAAGTTCGTAATTTTTTAGAAGAAAAAAATTTACCAATAGGTAAAGCAAAAGACGCTTACCATGTTTATAAAGATTCTGGTAGAATTACTTCAAAATTAATAACACCACTATTGTTAGATTTTAGTAATCGAAAAGCACACCCTTATAACGAGTTTCCAGAAGGAATAAAAATCATTAACTTTGAAAATAATGGAAAAGACTCTGTAACCGTAATTGGCGATTATGCATTAACATACTCGAAAACAGAAATTTCAGAAATTAAAGGAAATGTTGTGGTGATAAATCATACCGATAAATCTAGGTTAGAAACTGAACAACTTTTTTGGGATCAAAAAACCAGTTATTTCGTTTCAGAAAAACCATTTACACTCTATCAAGAAAAAGATACAGTAATAGGTATTGGTTTTGAGTGTAAAGAAGATCTAAGCAAACACTTGGCGAAAAAAACAGTAGGAAAATTAGAAACAAAAGAATAATTTATAATGATGAATAGAATTTGGAAATTTTTCCAGTACGGATATTTAATGGTAGCATTTATTTGTTTAATTGAAACCTGCATGCAGTGGAGCTTAAACAGAGACAGAGCCTATTTATTTCTAGGTTTTGCTATTTTTATTATCTTAGTGTTTTTCTTCAAAAGACATTTTAGAAAAAAAGTAGAAAAAAGAAACAACCAAAACAAATAGTTTATAAATTTCTGAATGGAAATTGAACTTATTATTATTTTAATATCAATAATACTTTCCGCCTTTTTCTCGGGGATGGAAATTGCATTTGTTTCTGCAAATAAACTTCATATTGAGTTAGAAAAAAAAAGAGATGGGTTTATACCTAAAATACTAAATAGAATAACCCAAAAATCATCAAAATTTATTACCACAATGTTAGTGGGTAATAATATTTCTCTAGTAGTTTATAGTTACTACATGGGAGCTTTTCTAATAAGAATTTTACCTATAGAAAGTTATAACGAGTTTACCATTTTATTAATTCAAACCATAATTTCTACATTAGTTATTTTAGTAACTGCAGAGTTTTTACCCAAAGCAATATTCAGAATTTATGCAAATGAAGTTCTAAAACTATTTGCAGTACCAGCATATATATTCTATGTGTTATTCCATTATTTTTCTGAATTTATTACAGTTATTTCCGATTTTTTACTACGTGTTTTTTTCAAAACTAATGCAGATGAGCAACAAACTGAATTTAGCAAAGAAGAACTTGGAAACTACATCACAGAACAGTTAGAAACAGGGAGTGAAGATGAAGAAATGGATTCAGAAATTCAAATTTTTCAAAATGCTTTAGAATTTCACAACGTAAAAGCAAGAGAGGTTATGGTACCAAGAACCGAAATGATTGCTGTTGAAATTCACGAAAAAGTTTCTAATTTAAAAAGAATGTTTATTGAAACAGGTTTGTCAAAAATATTAGTTTACAAAACCTCTATGGACGATGTAATTGGTTACGTAAACGCGTTTGAACTTTTTAAGAAACCAAAAACAATAAAATCTATTTTATTACCTGTTGAGTTTGCCCCAGAATCAATGATGATTAACAACGTTTTAAATAATTTAATGAAAAAACGTAAAAGTGTAGCCATTGTTGTAGATGAATATGGAGGTACCTCAGGTATGATTACAGTGGAAGATATTGTAGAAGAATTATTTGGTGAAATAGAAGACGAACACGATTCTCAAGAATTTTTAGAAGAGAAAATAAATGAAACCACGTTTAACTTTTCTGCAAGATTAGAAGTAGATTATTTAAATGAAGAGTACGCTTTAAATATTCCAAAGTCAGAAGCTTACGAAACTTTAGGTGGCTTTATAATAAATCATACAGAAAATATTCCACTAGAAAATGAAGTAGTTGAAATTCAAGGTTTTGAATTTAGAATATTAAAAGTAAGCAGCTCAAAAATTGATGATGTTCGTCTTAAAATTCAAACAGAAGAAAATTAAAAGAAACTCCATAAATTTTTTCTCATAAATTCCTATTTCTCCTACAATTAATATGTTTAAAATGGGTTGCAATATTAAAACCCAAATCGTATATTCGCCACCTGAAAATAAATTAAATTACGTATGGCAATTTTATCAAAAATTAGAGAACGTTCAATGTTCTTAATAATTATTATTGGTTTAGCACTTTTTGCTTTTGTTTTAGACCCTTCAACTTTAGGTGACTTTTTTAACTCAAATAAGGTAAATGAAGTAGGTGAGGTAAATGGCGAAGCTATTTCTACTCAAGAATTTGCAAAAGAACTAGAAGCTTACAAGCAACAAACAGGAGGTAGAGTTTCTGAAATGCAAGCAGCAAAAACTGTTTGGGATAACATTGTTAGAAAAAAGATTTACAAAAATCAATTAGAAGAAGCTGGAATTACAGTAGGTGAACAAGATGTTTGGAACGAAGTAATCAACTCACCTTCCGTTAGTGGAAGTCCACAGTTTCAAAATGAAGCAGGTATGTTTGATGAAGCAAAATTCAAACAATTCTTAGCGGATACAAAAAATAGTAATGATCAATTATGGTCAGCTTGGTCAAACTACATGAACCAAATAAAAAACAATGCAGAAACGAATACGTATAATAAATTAGTAACTGCAGGTTTAGGAGCTTCATTAAAAGAAGGAGAAAATGAGTATATGATTGAGAATACAAAAATGAATGCTCAATTTGTATACGTACCATACACAACTATTTCAGATAGTTTAGTGAAAATTAAAAAATCTGAAGTTGAGGCGTATATTAAAAACAACAAATCTCAATTTCAAGTAGATGCTTCACGTGATATTTCTTACGTAAAGTTTGATATTGTTGCAACTCCAGAAGACGAAGAAGCTATTAAAAATGATATTGCTGAATTAGTAAACGATTTAAAAAGCACTTCAAATTATAAAGAATTTTTAGACTTAAATGGTTCAGATGATAATTTAGATTTATCATACAAATTCAACGCAAATATTAACCAAACAGTTGCAAACGAAATTTTTGCAGGTAATGAAGGTGATGTTTACGGACCATACAAAGACCAAAACAAATTTAAAATATCTAAAATTGTTGAAGTTTCTAAAATGCCAGATTCAGTAAAAGCGAGTCATATTTTAATTCCATTTGTGGGTGCACAAAGAGCAACTCCAGATGTTACAAGAACTAAGGAAGAAGCACAAGTTTTAGCAGACAGTATTTTAACTGTTGTAAAGGCAAGAAGTAGTAAGTTTTCAGACTTAGCAAAAGAATTTTCTTCAGACAAATCAAACGCAGATAAAGGTGGTGAATTAGATTGGTTTAACTACAATAGAATGACACCAGCTTTTAGAGATTTTTCTTTTACCAATAAAAAAGGAACAATAGATGTTGTAGAAACTCCTTTTGGTTTTCATGTTGTGAAAATTGATGAGACTAAAAATGAGCAAAAAGTTTTAAAATTAGCAACATTTAGTAGAAATATAGTTCCTTCAGAAAAAACTGAAAACGAAGTTTTTCAAAAAGCAGAACAATTTGCTTTAGCAATTTCAAATAACTCAAATTATACAGAAGTTGCAAAAGAAAATAACTATAACTTAAGACCTGCAATTGGTTTAAAAGTATTAGATGAAAACGTACCAGGTTTAGGAAATCAAAGACCAATTGTTTCTTGGGCATTTGGTAGAGATGTTGAAGAAGGCGATTTTAAGCGTTTTGATTTAGAAGGAAGTCATGTAGTAGCAGTAGTTACAAATAAAACTGAAAAAGGTTTAATGCCTGTTGAAAAAGCAATTAATAGAGTAAGGCCAATTTTATTAAATGAAAAGAAAGCAGCATTAATCTCAGAGAAAATGAAAGGAGATAACTTACAGGAAATTGCAAAAGCAAACAATACAACTGTAAGAACTGCTACAAATGTAAATTTAAAAAATGCAACTTTAAGCGGTGTTGGAGCAGAACCAAAAGTAGTTGGAGCGATGTATGCAGCGCCTTTAAACAAAACATTTAATGATATAGAAGGTAGTAGAGGTGTTTTTGCTTTCACAGTTACAAGCAGAGAATTACCTACAGCTTTACCTAACTACGAAACAAACAGAAAGAAAATTGCAGAAGCAAGAAAAAGACTTACATTTAAAATGTATGAAGCCTTAAAAGAATCTTCAGATATTGAAGATAACAGAGCCAATATGTACGTTTCTAATTAAACAGTACAATTATAATTTAAAAATCCGTTCATGAAAATGAACGGATTTTTTATTGCTATCAACTTACTTCGAGTTTATATTTAAATCAATAAATACTGAAAAAAAAGACCATCTTGATTAATCAAGATGGTCTTTTTTTTATGAATTGTAACTCGTTTTTATCCGTTCATAGAAATTAAAAACTCATCATTATTTTTTGAAAATTTAATTTTTTCGTTGATAAATTCCATTGCCTCAATTGGGTTCATATCCGCTAAATATTTACGTAAAACCCACATTCTTTGTACAGTTTTAGCATCTAGTAATAAATCGTCTCTTCTGGTAGATGATTTTATTAAATCAATAGCTGGGTAAATTCTTCTATTAGATATATTTCTATCTAATTGTAGTTCCATATTACCAGTACCTTTAAATTCTTCAAAAATAACTTCGTCCATTTTAGAACCAGTTTCTGTAAGAGCAGTAGCAATAATAGTTAAAGATCCACCACCTTCAATATTTCTTGCAGCTCCAAAGAAACGTTTTGGTTTGTGTAAAGCATTGGCATCTATACCACCAGAAAGTATTTTTCCGGAAGCAGGAGCAACTGTGTTGTAAGCTCTTGCCAAACGTGTAATAGAATCTAAAAGAATTACAACATCATGTCCGCATTCTACCAAACGTTTTGCTTTTTCCAAAACGATATTTGCAACACGTACATGTTTATCTGCAGGTTCATCAAATGTTGAAGCAACAACTTCTCCACGAACACTTCTTTGCATGTCTGTAACTTCTTCAGGGCGTTCGTCAATTAACAAAACAATTTGATATACTTCTGGATGATTGTGTGCAATTGCTTTAGCTACATCCTTTAATAACATGGTTTTACCAGTTTTAGGTTGTGCTACAATCATACCACGTTGTCCTTTTCCAATTGGTGAGAATAAATCAATAATTCTTGTAGATAAAGAGCTTCCTTTTTCGGCTAAATCAAATTTTTCTTGAGGAAATAAAGGTGTTAAATGTTCAAAAGAAACACGATCTCTAACAATGTTAGGATTTAAACCATTTATTTTTGATACTCTAATTAAAGGAAAATATTTTTCACCTTCTTTAGGCGGTCTAACATTTCCTTTTACAGTGTCTCCTGTTTTTAAACCAAACAATTTAATTTGTGATTGTGAAACATAAATATCATCTGGTGATGATAAATAATTATAATCAGAAGAACGTAAGAAACCATATCCATCTGGCATCATTTCTAAAACACCTTCACTTTCTATAATTCCATCGAATTCAAAATCAGGATCTCTATATCTATTTCCAGATTTGTTTCCATTGCTTCTACTAGAGTTATTTTTATCTCTATTTTGATTGTTATTTTTAGATTTCTGTGGAGAATTACTGTTTTGATTATTGTTTTTCTGTTGTTTTTGAGGACGATTTATTGATTTTTGTTCTGTAGAATCGTTCTTTTTAACAGTAGGTTCTTTTTTAGAAGTAGGTGTAGCATCTTTTCTAGGTGATGCTTTTGGCTTAGGCCTATTTGTTTGTTTCGGTTTTTCAACAGTTTTTACTTCATTATTTACTGCTTCACTAGTTTTTATTTCTGTAGTATTAGTGCTTTCTTCTTTTTTTGGATTTTTACTAACACGCTTTCTTTTTGGTTTTTCAGTTTTTACCAAGTCCTTATTTTTAGGGGTAATTGTAGCTTTTGTAGAAGAAGGGTTAGCGGCTTGGGTATCTAATATTTGATACACTAAATCTAATTTTTTAAGTTGGCTTGTTTTGATAAGCCCAATAGATTTTGCAATTACTTGCAATTCAGCAAGCGTTTTTGCTTTTAGTTCCGAGATTTCGAACATTATGTATTTGTTAAGTTAAAATGAATCTTAAATTTTAATAAGATTTGTATGAGTTTTTTTTGATTGTAGCTACTTATATAGTACTATAAAATAGCTTTTGTGCGGTTAAATTATAAAACAAATATATACTTTTTTTTTTAGTTCTCAATTTTCTTTTTAAAAAAGAATGTTCTACTTTTGTAATATTATAATTACAATATGATTCAAAGAATACAAAGCATTTATTTATTTTTAGCCTCAGTTATTTCTGGCGGACTTATATTTGTTTTCAATCTTTGGGAAAATTTAAAAAATAAAGTTTTTGCATTTGATTTATTAAGTGCAGAATCTTTAAGTTTAAAAATTATTCCTATATTGTTTTTAGTTTCGGCAACCTTGTCACTTATTGCTATTTTTTTATTTAAAAATAGAAAACTACAGTTTGTTATAGGTCGTTTAGCAATTTTGGTAAACCTTATTTTATTAGGATTATCGGTTTATGTATCTCTAACTTTACCTGGAGGAATTAATATTTCGGAGAATGGTATTGGGATGTTCATACCAATTTTAGCTATTTTGCTTCTTGTTTTGGCAAACAAAGCTATTAAAAAGGATGAAGATCTTGTAAAATCTGTAGATAGATTACGATAAAACTAACATCTTAGTTATATTAGTGCGAAAGAAAACCGAGAATTTATTCTCGGTTTTTTTATTTCAAAAAATAAGGATTATACATTTTTACGCATTTTTACGCATTTTGAATTTCAGAAAATTTTAAAAACGTAAATTTGCATAGAAAATTAAGGTGAAAAAACCAATTTTTAAAAACCTGATATACAGTATTTTAGAAACACACTATCCCTGCTGTCAGGGATACCTATCCCTGATAGCAGGGATAGTAAAAATATACGGTCATCAGGGATAGTGAAGTATCTAATAGTTATTTAAATTTGTAAAGTAAAATGAAAGATAAAATATCCGTTCACGTAGCAGATGATCATAAAATATTAATTGAAGGTCTGATAGCTGTTATTAAAACTGAAGAGAACTTAGAAGTTAGTGGTTATTCTTTAACAGGAAAGCAAGTAATTGATTGGTTCGAAACAAAAGGAAACCATGCAGATATTTTAATTTTAGATATTACAATGCCAGAATTAGATGGTTTTGAAGTACTAAAACACTTTCAAAGAAAGCGAAGTAATCAAAAAGTAATTATGCTTTCGAGTTACGATGATATAAAAATTGTTGACGAAACAATAAAACTTGGCGCTTATGGATATATATCTAAAGGAAACGCAGGTGAGCATATTGTAAAGGCAATAAAAAGAGTGGCAAGTGGAAGATTATATTATAGTGACGATATACAAAGTTTACTTTTAAAACGAATGACGGGTGCTAAAATACCAGTTGGAGATGCACCAGAAGATTTTTTATTTGAAAAATTATCTGATAGAGAAAAAGAAGTTTTAAGATTAGTAACGTTAGAATACAGTACAAGTGAAATTGCAGATTCACTAAGTGTTAGCCATCACACTGTAGAAACGTATAGAAGAAAAATGTTAAAAAAATTAAATGTAAAATCATCAGTAGGATTAGCAATGTATGCGGTAAAATTTAAAGTAGTATAAAACCTACCCTCTTTTTTAAGCTTTCGATTTTTAAAAAAATCAAACCCCTAAAGAAACTTAAGAAAAATCCCCCAATACATACTATAAATGCATGCATTGCTCACCTACAATATTTAAGTAACCAAATTGTAAATTAAAATATAACCCAAAAAAAAATCTATTATTATGAAATCTCTAAAATTATTTACTTTAGCACTTTTAACTACTTTTGCTTTCTCATCATGTTCAAATAACGAAACATTATT
This sequence comes from Polaribacter aestuariivivens, assembly GCF_005885675.1. Classification (GTDB taxonomy): domain Bacteria; phylum Bacteroidota; class Bacteroidia; order Flavobacteriales; family Flavobacteriaceae; genus Polaribacter; species Polaribacter aestuariivivens. Next base: position 230,458 of record NZ_VANR01000001.1, on the reverse strand, counting down.
ACCAGAAGCCGAATCTGCAAAACTTTTAAAATCTTATAAAGTTAAAAGAGACGCAAAAGGTTCATATTCTGTAGACTATAATTTACCGGATAATGTAAGAACAGAAACAATTTTAAATGATAAGAAAAACATTAGTGAAGTGTACTTATATGCATCAGAAGAAGGTGTTAGCAGAAGAGAATCACAGGACTTAGTTATCGATGGTAATACTTTAAAAGTAAGTTTTGTTGACACAAACGTTAACAACAATCCATACTTATTAATTGAAGATGATAATATTTCTTTAGCAAAAGGAAAAAACGAAAACATGTTATCGGAATATAGCGTTTCTGCAAATGAAGATGGAACTTTTACTTTAGATTTTGAAGTAAATAAAAATGTTAAGGTAGATTTCGTTTATAATGAAGAATTAAACATTCATGAGGTTCATTTAGAAGCTGGTAAAACTTCAAAAACAACTTATAATAGAACCTTAACAAAAGAAGAAAGAAAAGTGTTAAGAATCGATTTTGTAAACCACATGAATGCACAATCTAAATCAGCATCAAAAGAAGAGTTAACAATAAGAAGAAAGCCAAGAGTTGCAGTTGATAATGGAGAAAGTGGAGAAAACCAAACTACTGTAGGTTAATAAAAAAATATAAAATACTTGGAAAAGAAAAAAAGACTAATAATTTACACAATTTGTATCTTATTTGGTTTCAATCAACTAAAAGCTGCCCCCAATAGTTTTAATAATACTGAAGAAGTTTCAAGAATTGAAACTTCTTCAGTATTTCTTATTGCACAAGATTCTGTTTTTCAAAAAGAATATGATAAAGTTTTTGATTTATATAAAAAAGAAGACTATTTAAAAGCTTTAAAATTAGGACTAGATCTTTATCAATCAGAAAAAGAAAATGTAGAAAATTCCATTTCTATATCAATTCTATTAGCAGATATTTATGATAAAACAAACAATCATAATAGAGCTCTAAAGTATTATAAAGAAGCTTTAAATATTTTAGAAAATATTAATTTTAAAGATTTTAATAAGAAAGACTATTTAAGCGAAAACTTTGCAAAAATTTATTTAAGATTAGGAAGTTCTTTTCAGAATAATGCACAAAAAGATAGTGCTAAATATTTTTATGAAAAAATAGAAGATCTTCCAGGTATAAACTCAGAAACATTAAGATATAAAGCTTCTGCATATACCAATTTAGCGGGTCTTTATGAAATTGATAGTGTTTACGATAAAGCCATTTTATACGCAAAAAAATCAATAAATATAATTCAAGAGAAAAATGATAAATTAGGAGAGGCAAAGGCTAAAATGAATTTAGCAAATATTTATTTATCTATGAATAATTTTGAGATAGCTAAAGAAACTTACTTAGGAGGAATAGATCTTATAAAAAATGACAATAGTCAAAATGCCGTTAGTTTAAAAGCAGATTTATATTACAATTTGGCTTGGGCAATGCGAAATTTAAAAGATTATAAAGCATACGATTTTCAAGAAAAATCATACATTTTAGAAGATGGCATTAGAGACAAAGAAATTAGAAGAATGGTTGAAGAAGTTTCAGCAAAATTTAGTGTAGAAACAATTAAAAAAGAAGCAGAAAATAAACGATTAAAAGATAGAACCACTTTTTGGATATATGGTATAGGAAGTTTAATAATAATATTATCGCTTTTATATTGGCTAAATTATTACAAGCTAAAACAAAAAAACTTAAGTTTAAAACTGTCTAGAACTCAGTTAATTCAAAATCAACATTTAGAAAAAATAAGATCTGAGTCACAGGTTAGAATTTTAAACGCAACTATAGATGGTAAAGAAACTGAACGAAAAGAAATAGCAGAAACTTTACATGACAGTGTAAGTGCATTATTATCTTCAGCAAATTTGCACTTAATAGCCACAAAAACTAATTTTAAAGGAGAAGTACCTTTAGAAATAAGTAAAACGCAAGAAATTATTGCAGAAGCTTCTGAGAAAATTAGAGACCTATCACACACCTTAGTTTCATCTGTTTTGCTAAAATTTGGTTTAAATTATGCTATAAAAGACTTGGCTAGCAAATACTCAAACTCACAATTAAATATAGAAACAGATATTAAAGATTTACATAGATATCGTCAGGATTTTGAAATTAAAGTTTATAATATTATTCAAGAATTTTTAAATAACATATTAAAACATAGTAAAGCAAATAATGCAATGATAAAAGTTTATGAAGAAAATCATAAAATTTGCATTCATATAACAGATGATGGTATAGGTTTCGATAAAAAGAAAATAACATCAAAAGATGGTTTGGGGCTTAACCAAATTGATGCTCGAATTCAAATTATGAAAGGTTTTTTTGAAATAAATTCATCACAAACAAATGGTACAAAAATTAAGGTAGTGTTGCCAATTGTTAAAAAAGAAAAAGTTATCCACGTGCAGCCAACTCTATAATTTCTAAATCTTTAATTTCATCTTTTTCAATCTTAAAACGCAACATGGTTCTAATTTTATGAAACCCATGATTTCCTGCTGCACCAGGATTTAAATGCAATAAGTTTAATTTTTTATCATATTGTACTTTTAAAATATGAGAATGACCACAAATAAAAATTTTTGGTGGATTTGTTTTAATTTCTTCTCGAATTCGTTGATTGTATTTATTCGGGTAACCACCAATATGTGTCATCCAAACAGAAACATTTTCAACTTCAAACTTTAAATCTAAAGGAAATTCTGCTCTAGCATCTTTTCCATCAATATTTCCAAAAACAGCACGTAAAGGCTTGTGTTTTTTTAAAGTATCAGTTACTTTTAAGTCGCCAATATCTCCAGCATGCCAAACTTCATCAGCCTGTTTTACAAACTTTAAAATTTGATTATCTATAAAACTATGGGTGTCAGAAAGTAGTAATATTTTTTTCATAAAAAAAGTAAGAAAAGTTTAACGCCTGTTAAATACTCAAAAGTAATGATAACAAAATAAATTCCGTAATTTTGGTATCTCCAAAAAAATAATTTTCTTGAGATATTTTATAAAACTTTCTTACAACGGAAAAAACTATCATGGTTGGCAAGTTCAACCAGACGTTATGTCTGTTCAGGAAAAATTAAACTTTGCTTTGAGTACTGTTTTACAAAAAAATATAGAAGTTGTAGGCGCAGGAAGAACAGATACTGGAGTACATGCTTCACAAATGTTTGCACATTTTGATATTGTAAAAGAAATTGAAGGAGATATTGTTCACAAATTAAATTCTATTTTACCAAGCGATATTGTAGTGTATCAAGTTTTTAAGGTAGATAATGATAAGCATGCAAGATTTGATGCAATTAGCAGAAGCTATGAATATCGAATTTGGTTGGGTAGAAACCCTTTTTTATTAGATTTTTCTTGGCAAATTCATTCACAAAAACTCGACATAGCTGCTATGAATGATGCTGCAAAAATATTGTTAGAATATGAAGATTTTCAAACGTTTTCTAAAGTAAAAACAGAAGTTTATACCTTTAATTGTGATGTTTCAGAAGCTTTTTGGAAACAAGAAGGTGACTTACTAGTTTTCCATATTTCAGCAAATAGGTTTTTAAGAAACATGGTAAGAGCTATTGTTGGAACTTTGGTGGATGTTGGTTTGGGCAAAATTACCAAAAAAGATTTTAGAGCAATTATAGAAAGTAAAAATAGAAGCAATGCAGGATTGTCAGTTCCTGCAAAAGGATTATTTTTAACACAAATAAAATACTAAGTTTTGGCAGATAAAACAGGAAAGGCTTTTGATATGCAAATCTTTTTGAGACTTATGAGTTTCGCAAAAAGATACAAACTTAATTTTTTTATAGCATCTATTTCTACCATATTATTAGCAATAGTAGCACTTTTAAATCCATATATTTTAAAGAAAACAGTAGATTTTTATATTGTAGATAAAGATACACAAGGTTTAATAAACAGTGTGCTATTAATGTTAGGCATACTTTTAGTAGAAGTATTATTGCGTTTTAGCTTTATCTATTTCGCAAACTGGGTTGGGCAACATATTATTAGAGATATAAGAGCCAAAACTTTCAGACATATTTTACAATTCAGAATGTCTTATTTTGACACAAACTCTGTAGGTAAATTAGTTACAAGAGTAGTTTCTGATATTGAAACCATAGCCGCTTTTTTTAGTAGTGGTGTTTTTACAATTGTAAGTGATGTGTTGCAAATGTTTGCAGTTACAGTTTTAATGTTTGTTTTAAATTGGAAATTGGCATTGGTAGCCATTGCAGTTCTTCCAATATTGGTTTATGCCACCAAAGTTTTTCAAGTGGCTATAAAAGCAACTTTTCAAGAAGTTCGTAATCAAGTTGCAAATTTAAATGGTTTTGTTCAAGAAAGAGTTACAGGAATGAAAATTGTGCAACTTTTTAATAGAGAAAAGATTGAATACAAAAATTTTAAAGATATTAACGAAAAACACAAAAAAGCTTACATAAAAACAATTTGGTATTTTTCAATTTTTTTTCCAATTGCAGAAATTTTATCATCAATAGGAATTGGACTAATTGTTTGGTTTGGAAGCAAACAAATAATTGGTGGTACAGTTCCAGGTCCAGGAACAGTAATGGCTTTTGTACAAATGGCACAAATGTTATTCAGACCATTAAGGCAAATTGCCGATAAATTTAACCAACTACAAATGGGTATTGTATCTGGAGAAAGAGTTTTTAAAGTTTTAGATACAGATAGTTCTATCACAAAAAATGGAACAATTACAGCTGGAAATTTAGAAGGAAATATTTCTTTTAAAGATGTACGTTTTAGTTATATAAAAGACGAAGAAGTTTTAAAAGGTATTTCTTTTGATGTAAAAAGCGGACAAACCATCGCAATTGTTGGTGCAACTGGCGCAGGAAAATCTACCATAATAAATTTAATAAATCGTTTTTATGAAATTGACAGTGGTTTAATTTCTGTTGATGAAACTTCCATAGACCAATATACTTTACAAAGTTTAAGAGATCAAGTAGCTATTGTTTTACAAGATGTTTTTTTATTTTCAGATTCGATCTTAAACAACATCACTTTAAAAGATGACAGTATTTCATTAGAAGAAGTAGAAAAAGCCGCTAAACAAATAGGAATTCACGACTTTATTTTAACACTTCCAGGAGGGTATAATTACAATGTAAAAGAACGTGGTGCAATGTTATCTTCAGGTCAAAGACAACTAATAGCTTTTTTAAGAGCTTATGTAAGTAAACCAAGTATTTTAATTTTAGATGAGGCAACTTCATCTGTAGATACACATGCAGAACAAATGATACAATATGCTACAGAAACTATTACAAAAGATAGAACTTCTATAGTAATTGCACATAGGTTAGCTACTATAAAACAAGCAGATAAAATTATTGTAATGGATAAAGGTTTTATTGTAGAAGAAGGAACTCACACAGAGTTATTAGAAAAAGAAAACGGATACTATAAAAACTTATACGATAAACAATTTAGTTTAGATGTAGCTTCTTAAAAGTTTTATTTAAGATGAAATAGTCCTTTAAATTTTCTTCAATTTATCGCTTAAATCATCAAAATCTTTATACAATTCAAAACCACCATCTTTTATAAAAGAAATTTCACCAGTTTCTTCAGATACCAATAAGCAAACAGCATCTGTTTTCTCGGAAACTCCAATTGCTGCTCTGTGTCTTAAACCAAATCTTGCAGGAATTTTTGTACTATCAGAAATGGGTAAAACAACTCTTGTAGCTACAATAAAGTTATCTCTAATAATTAATGCACCATCGTGTAATGGACTATTTTTATAAAAAATACTTTGTAAAATAGCTTCGTTTATTTGAGCATTCATTTTATCACCAGTATTTATTAAAAAATCTAAAGCATTAGTTCTTTCAATAACAATTAAAGCACCAGTTTTAGTCTTCGACATTTTTTTACAAGCCTCTAAAATGGTTTCAGTATCAATTTCAGAACTAATTTCGGTTTGTAAAAACTTAAGCTGCTTTAAAAAGCTTCGTTTGTTGGTAAAGTTTGTGGTACCAATCATCAATAAAAATTTACGAATTTCTTGTTGAAAAACTATGATTAGTGCAATAACTCCACCAGAAAGTAAATAGCCTAAAATACCACTTAACATTTCCATTTTTAAAGCTTGCGTAATTTTCCAGATTAGAAAAATAAACGCAATTCCAATAACAATATTAATGGCAACAGTTCCTTTTAAAAGTTTGTAAATATAATAGAGTAGTGTTGCTACCAACAAAATATCTAATACATCTAATAAAGAAAATTCAATAAAATCGAACATAAAAAAACAAACTGATTTTAGGCTAAAATACTAATAAATTTGTTGATAAGAGAATCAATTATTTATTTCTGCATCAGATAATAATAATGGATATTTTTCACGAATCAGTTTTATTTTATGTTGAATATTCTTATCGCTACTATTTGATTTTTTAAAATCTTCTAATAAACTCTCATAATTACGTTTATATAGTTTTACCGACAACTTATTTCTTAAGTGTGTATAAGCAGAATTTAAAACATCTAATGTTGTAATATAGGTTTCGTAGTTTGTTATTCTGTCTGTTTTTATAGAAATAATTGCTTTTGTTGGATGATCTGAAGATATTTTTGATTGAGCACCTTCACACCAATCACATTTTTGTTTGTCACTATCAAATCCACCACCATTATCTATAAAATCAATGGCAATTTGTTTCAATTCACTCAATGGAATTGTTCTTCCATCTGCAAAAATTTCGTTGTTTTTGTTAATGTTTACTTCTAAAACATTTCGTTCGTTTACCAAAATGTCTAAAGGAATTTCTTCTTTTGGAGGAATTTTTCTTGCAATTCCTGCATCTATATTCATAGTTGTAGTAACCAAGAAAAAGATTAATAATAAAAATGCGATGTCTGCCATAGAACCAGCATTAATTTCTGGAGATTGTTTTCTACTCATAATTTTCGTTTTAAAAGTTAATAATTTAGATTTTAAATGTCTCTTCGAGCGCAGTCGAGAAGTCATTTATTATTAAAGTTTAATTAAGTAGATTTTTGGCGTTAACATTTATTTAACAAAATTGATGCCATAAAATTTAGATTGCAGAAAGCTGGCAAACAAGTTTAGCCCAGATTGAAGCGACATCCTTTTTGTTTTTACAAAAAGATATAGTGTAAAGCTGGAAATAGCTCCTAAAAAGAAATCTGATTTACAATTTTTACAGCCTCAACAGCTTCTTTTACATCATGTACGCGTAAAATATTTGCGCCATTTAAAAGTGCAATTGTGTTTGCAGAAGTGGTTGCATTTAAAGCTTCTTGTGCAGAAATATCTAAAGTTTTATATAACATAGATTTACGTGAAATTCCGGCTAAAATTGGCGCGTCTAAACTTTTAAAAAGGTTTAAATTCTTTAAAATTTCAAAATTATGAGCAACAGTTTTTCCAAAACCAAAACCTACATCTATTATGATATCGTTTAGTTTTAGTTGATGTAATTTGTAAATTTGTTCTGCAAAAAATGAAATAATTTCTTGAGTTACATCTGTATAAATAGGGTTTTTTTGCATGTTTTGTGGAGTACCCAACATGTGCATTAAAATATAAGGAACTTGCAATTTGGCAACTGTTTTAAACATATTTGTATCCATTTTTCCGCCAGAAATATCGTTTATAATTGCCACTCCATTTTCTACACTTTCTTTGGCAATTTTACTTCTAAAAGTATCAGCAGAAATTATAATTTCGGGAAAGTTTTTTACTAATAAATTTATCACAGGTATTATTCTGTTGAGTTCCTCTTCTTCAGAAATATGAGTAGCTCCAGGTCTAGAAGAATATGCACCAACATCTATAAAAGTGGCACCTTCTAAAATCATTTTTTCTGTCTGCTTTAAAATTTCGGCTTCGTTTTTATATTTTCCACCATCATAAAAAGAATCTGGTGTAATATTTAAAATTCCCATCACTTTTGGTGATGACAAATCCACTAAAGTTCCTTTGCAATTTATAGTCATTAATTTACAACTTTATTAATTATATGTGTAACTTCTGGTGCTTTGTAATTGTCCATTTTTTCCATTAATTCAATCACTGAGTTACCAACTATTAGCATATTTCTATTGGCTTGTTTTAAATAGCCTTCTTCTACCATTTTATCTAATTGCAACAAAACAGCATCAAAAAAACCATTCACATTTAGTAAGCCAACTGGTTTTTGTTCAATTTGTAATTGGTTTAAAGTTAAGGCTTCAAAAAGTTCGTCTAATGTTCCAAAACCTCCTGGAAGTGTAATATAACCATCTACTAATTTGCTCATTATTACTTTGCGTTCGCTCATGGTTTTGCAAACGGTCATGTTTTTTACACCCACATGAATTACTTCCTCTTTGTGTAATAAATTAGGTATTACACCAATTACTTCTCCTTTTTTTTCTAAAATTGTGTCTGCTAAAACACCCATCATTCCTACTTTTCCTCCTCCAAAAACCAAACTGATATTATTGTCGGCAAAATAGTTTCCTAATTTAATAGCACTTTTTTTATAAATAGGATTATAACCTAAACTTGATCCACAAAAAACAACAATTTTATTCAATAGTATGATTTTAAAATTCTTTTGTAAAAATAAATGAAAAGCCTATAGGATTTAGTATTTTTGAGCAAATACTTTTTAACAAGAGAAAATGCAAGATACTTCAAAACAATACGATGCAGTTATAGATGAATGTAGAAGTTTATTCATTAAAAAAATGTCTGATTATGGTTCTGCGTGGCGAATTTTACGGTTACCATCTTTAACAGATCAAATTTTTATTAAGGCACAAAGAATTCGTCAATTACAAGAAAATGAGGTAAGAAAAGTTGATGAGGGAGAAAAATCAGAATTTATTGGAATCATCAATTATTCTATTATGGCATTAATTCAGTTAGAAAATGGTGTTGTAGAAAACCCGGATTTAAACACAGAAGATGCAACTGTTTTGTATGATAAACACAGTAAAATCACCAAAGATTTAATGCTGAATAAAAACCATGATTATGGTGAAGCATGGAGAGATATGCGTGTTTCTAGTTTAACAGATTTAATTTTACAAAAATTATTACGCGTAAAACAGATAGAAGATAATAAAGGAAAAACCTTAGTTTCTGAAGGAATTGATGCGAATTATCAAGACATGATTAACTATGCTGTTTTTGCGATGATTCATTTAGGTGCTTAATTTAAGTTTAATATAATTTTGATTATGAAAGTAGTAGTTCAAATTTCAAGAATAATAGTAGGTGCCTTATTTATATTTTCGGGCTTTGTGAAATTGGTAGATCCAATAGGTTCTCAATACAAGTTTCAAGAGTACTTTTCTGAAAGCGTTTTAAATATGGAATTTTTAATTCCTTATGCGTTGCCATTTGCAGTGTTGCTAATTGTAGCAGAAATTCTTTTAGGAGTTATGATTTTAATTGGCTACAAGCCTAAATTTACTGTTTGGAGTTTGTTAATTCTTACGCTGGTTTTCTTGTTTTTAACATGGTATTCTGCTTTTTATAATAAAGTAACAGATTGTGGTTGTTTTGGAGATGCTATAAAATTAACACCTTGGGAAACTTTTTATAAGAACGTAATTCTAATTGTTTTAATTCTTTTATTATTGATAAAAGTTGAATATATCAAACCAATTTTTAAAGGAAAAATTCCAAAAATAATTACATTTTTATCATTAGGAGTTTTCTTATTTATTGTACAACATGTATTAACACATTTACCAATTATCGACTTTAGAGCTTATGCTGTTGGTAAAAATTTAAAAGAAGGAATGAAGTATCCTGAAGATGGAAGTATTCCACCAGTACATGATTTTATGTTGGAAGATGCACAACAAGATTTGGCTCCTGTTTTACTAGAAAAAGAAAAAGTAATGTTGGTTGTTGTTTACAATTTAGCAAAAGCAGATAAAAACGGATTTCCTGCAATAAAAGCTGCAGCAGAAAAAGCAATTAAAAACGGATATACTGTTTATGGTGCATCAGCTTCTTTTACAGATGATTTATTATTAGCTCAAAAAAAATATAATTTGCCTTTTGAGTTTTTATTTTGTGATGAAACCACTTTAAAAACAATGATTAGAGCAAATCCAGGACTTGTAATTTTAAATAAAGGAACTGTTACTCAAAAGAAAAATTGGGTTGATGTAAGTGAATTAGAACTAAAATGAAGCAATTAATACTCGTTTTTGTTGGTGGAGGTTTTGGTAGTGTTTTACGTTATTTAATTGGCAAATTTTTAAATAATTCTGAAACAGGTATACCTTACGGAACTTTTTTAGCCAATATTTTAGGAAGCTTATTAATTGGTTTAATATTGGGTTATGCAGCAAAAAATGAAGCACTTTCTCAAAATCACACATTATTATTAGCTACTGGTTTTTGTGGCGGATTTACAACGTTTTCTACATTTGCTTATGAAAATCACGTATTTTTAAAATCAGGAGATTTTACCAGTTTCGCATTGTATACCATTGCCAGTTTTGTAATCGGTTTTTTAGCAGTTTTTACAGGAATGTACTTGGTGAAGTTTATTTAATTTAAAAAATGTCAGTTCGAACACACTTGAGAACGATAGCAAACAACCTTAACCTATGAATGAATTTGTAACCTATAAATCAGAAGAAAATTACGCTATAATTACCATTAATAATGGTAAAGCAAATGCAATTTCACACGAAGTTGTAGATGGTTTAAACGATAGTTTAGACAAAGCAGAAAAAGAAAATAAAGTAGTAATTCTTAGTGGGCAAACTGGAATTTTTTCTGCAGGTTTCGATTTAAAAGTAATGACCAAGTCACCAGAATCTGCCAAAGAATTAGTTACAAAAGGTTCTAAATTATCATTAAAAATGTTGTCTTTTTCTCAGCCAATAATTGTGGCTTGTTCAGGTCATGCAATTGCAAAAGGAGCCTTTTTATTACTTTCTTCAGATTACAGAATTGGAGTAGAAGGCGATTTTAAAATTGGTTTAAACGAAGTAATGATTGGTATGACTATGCATAATGCAGGAATTGCCATTGCAAAAGCTCGTTTGTCTGAAGTGTATTTGAATAGAAGTGTGAACAATGCAGAAATTTATAATCCGAAACAAGCAATAGATGCTGGTTTTTTAGATATGGTAGTTTCAGAAAGTCATTTGTTACCAACAGCAATTAAAGTTGCAGGAATGTTTTCTAAATTAAACAAAAAGGCACATGCTGAAACTAAATTAAAAGTTAGAAAACAACATTTAGAAAATTTAGAAAAAGCTATTGAGTTAGATTTGGCTGGAGATATTTCTATAAATACTTAATACAAACTTTAATAATCAAACAAAATGCTTTTTATTTAAAAGGCAATGTAATTAAGTTGAGAAATCTTTTTATGAAACTTTTTTTGAGATTTCTTCATAAAGTCGAAATGACAACGATAAAATTAATGCTTTTCAAAAGCTTTAACTCCTGCTTTTATTTCAATATTTAAGTGATTTTTTCTTGGTGTTAATGGACAAGAATATCTATCATTATAAGCACAATAAGGGTTGTAAGTATTATTAAAATTTAATATAACCGTATTTTCTTCGGAAATATCAGTGGTCATTACATCCATGTAGCGTCCACCACCATAAGATTCATTGCCAGAAGTATCATCCGTAAAAGGTAAAAATAGGTAGTTTTTGTACTTTTCATCACGCGTATCATCTTGACTTTGATAAATTGTCAACTTCAAATCTTTTCCTTTAATAGTGAAGTTTAGTGTACCATATTCTTTGTACAATGGTTTTCTATCGGTAGTAGTTGCCATTTCAAAAACTGGTGCATTTTTGGTGCGAGTAAGTTTTGCTGTTACTACAAAAGCAGAATCTACAGGAAAAAAATCTAAGCCTTTGAATTTTTTTAAATCTTTCTTTTTTAAAGGTGATTTTGAAGCATCTTTAAATCGAGCATTTTCTTTCTGTTGGTATTCAGTTTCACCAACTAAAGCTCTTTTACCTTGAGAATTGCAAGAGGTTATTAAAGAAATACATAAGAATAAGACAATTTTTTTCATCGGAAAAATAGTTTAAAAATCAAAAATACAACTTTCAATTATTTTATGTAGATTTGACGACACATAAGAATTATAAAAAATGAAGAAAGTCATTACAAATAGCACCAAGCAATCGTATTTATTACGAGAAAATCGGTCTGTATATTTGTTTTGATGATATTAATATAAAATCTAACAGTTATAAAAAGTCCGACTTCAAAGTCGGACTTTTTATTTTTACATAATTCTGAATTTGCGTTCAGTTTTAAAATCAACCAACCATGAATGCCTTATTTAAAAACTACATAAATACTTTTAGAGGACTCTCTACAGAAGTTTGGTGGCTTGCTTTGATAACCTTAATTAATAGAGCAGGAACAATGGTAATTCCGTTTTTAACTATTTATTTAGACGAAGATCTTCAGTTTACAAAACCAGATATTGGCTGGATAATGTCTTTTTTCGGAATTGGGTCTTTGGTGGGAACATGGGTAGGAGGAAAGTTGACAGACAAAATTGGGTATTATAAAGTAATGTTTTTCAGTTTATTTCTTACAGCTGTTTTCTTTGTTTTATTGCAATATGCCACTACTTTTAATGAATTTTGTTTTGGTATTTTTATAGTAATGTTGGTAGCAGATGCTTTTAGACCAGCAATGTTTGTTGCTTTAAACGCATATAGCAAACCAGAAAACAAAACACGTTCAGTAACCTTAATTCGTTTGGCAATTAATTTAGGTTTTTCTGTTGGACCAGCAATTGGAGGAATTATTATTGTAAGTATTGGGTATCAAGGTTTGTTTTGGGTAGATGGAATTACATGCGCATTAGCAGGAATTTTATTGTTAAATGTTTTGCATCCTAAAAAAGCAAAAATTTTAGATGTTGTAAAGGTTGATAATCCTGTTTCAGCTTATAAAGACAAAGCTTTTTGGGTGTTTTTTATCGCAATGTTTATTTTCGGTTTTACCTTTTTACAATATTTTTCTACCATGCCTTTGTATTATAAAGATGTAAGAATGATGTCTGAATTAGACATTGGTTTGCTAATGGGCTTTAATGGGTTTTTCATCTTTGTTTTTGAAATGCCTTTGATAAATTGGTTGCAGAAAACTAAAAACTCTAAAATAAAATTAATAGCAATTGGATTGTTTTTAGTGGCTATTAGCTTTTTCCTGTTAAATGTAACTTCTTGGATTTGGATTGTAGTGATAGGCATGTTATTTATGACAATTGGAGAAATGATTGCTTTTCCGTTTTCAAACGCTTTCGCTGTAGAAAGAGCTAAGAAAGGAAACCAAGGAGAATATATGGCTTTGTATGCAATTGCATTTTCGTTATCGCATATTTTCAGTCATAATTCAGGAATGCAAATGGTAGATAAGCTTGGTTTTGAAACAACTTTAAATATGCTTACAATTTTTGCTTTAGTAGGTGTTTTTATTTTGTGGGTTTTGATGAAAATTTTAAAGAAAGAAAAAGAAACTCAATCGAAATAAGCAATATTTTCTCGAACATAATTAAGTGTAAGTTGTACGATATCATCTTCATACTTTTCGAATTGAAGGTCTAATTCGTCCCACAAATCGATATTCGATTCTTTTTGCATTAACAATGCTTGACGGACTTTTAAATTTTTTGGAACAGGAACTTCAGGAAATAAAAAAATGGCTTTGGTAAGAATATCCACAGTTTTTTCTGCTTTGATTGCTACATAAGCATGAAAAACTTCATGAGTAAATTGTCCACAAGAATTAAAAAAGAACTGAATAAAACCACCCTCAGTAACATTTTGCTCTAAAATATCGATGTAAATAAAGTTTTTTTCGAATTCGTTTAAAGTTTCGAAATGATCTTTTTTGGAAATTTTTTTACCAATAATTTCTCCAATTCTGGTAATTTTTTCTGAATCGTCATTTAAGAGCAAAGCAATTTCTGTAGATGTCATTTTTTTACTTAAATTTCTTTACTCGTTTTAAATTCATTCCTTTTATCATCCAATTGGGCAATGGTTTTTTAGGATTTCTATTCTTCAAATTAATATTGATACCTAATTTTTTAATCAACGGAACTTTATGTGTTTCAATAAATTCGATTAAGGTTCCATCACAATCTTCAATATAACCCCAATGTCCATTTGCATCACCCATATCAAAAGACTCCGCACTAATTACCTGAAAAGGAAACCCTTTTGCTTTACATTCTTGAGATAGTTTTTCCATATTTTTAATATCGAAACACAAATGAATATAGCCTAAATCTCCCCAATATCTATCTTCAAAAATGGTATTTGGTTTGGTGTCGATTGCTTCAATTAATTCAATTTCGCTTTCTCCGAAAAGATTACAAAAACCACCTACTCGTTTTTTTGAGTGTGTTAATAGTATGCGCCTAAATTTTTTATTTCCGTTTTTTAATGCAGCTAAATCTTTAAAAACTCCAGTTTTATCATATACAACTTTGTCATAACCTAAAACATCGGAATATAAAGGTAATGCATTTGCAATGTTAGAAACGCCAATAACAGCACCAAAAATTCCACCAACATCAAATTTGTTATTCGCATACCAAGAATTAAATTCTTTAATTTTTAAAATGTTCTGATAAGGATCTTTAACGTAAAAACTTTTTGAACCATTTGGCTCTGTACAGATTTCTGAAATGATATTTTCGTTTAATACTTTTAATCGATTAAAAGTAGCAGTAATGTTTTTTGTTTTAATACAAGGAAAATGAATCCCTAAATCGCCAAGTTGAAATTCTTTTTTTGGTGCAGAAGGTTCTCTATCTAAATATTGCCAAATTTCATAACCACCTCCACCTTGCATGTTTAAACCCAGTAATGCTCTTTTATTTCTCGGTTTTCCACCCATATATTTTGCCATATATGTGGCTTCATTATTATCATCAAAAATAAGTGCGTCTGCACCTAATCTTGTAGCATACCATTTAAAAGCTTCGTCTGCATTTTTTACACCAATTCCTATTTGTTGAATTCCGTAAATTAGTTTTTCTGTCATTTATAAAACTGCTAATTTTTATTTTTTAGTTCTCTTTTTCTTATGGGCATTCCATCTATAATGGTAAATAATTTATCAGATTTTAAAACTGAATTTTGTGTTAATTTAATGCCACCATCTAAACCAATTAACAACACTTTAAAATTCTTTAAATTATGTACGTATTTTTTATACAAAGAGTTTGAGGTTTTCCAATTTTTTTCAAAATTAAAATTATAAATATCTTTCGAAAAACGATATACAAGAAGTTTTCTCTCCAGAAGTTCTTTCTCATGTTCTTCAAGTATTAAAGTTTGATTCTTAAAATCTTCACTATTAATATTATCAGTATAAACTAAAAGAACTCTATTTTTCCATTGGTGTTTATCCATATTCTGACCTAAAGAAACCATTGAAATAAATAAAAAAATAATTGTTATTCTTCTCATAATTAATAAAGGTCTTGCTCATCAAAGAACAAGACCTTTTTGTTTTATTCGACAGATTTCTTAAATGCATTTTCTCCACCAACAATAGGAATCGTAATTTTTGTTTCAGACAAATCTACAGTTAATTCTGTTCCTGGTTTAGGTAGCAGAGTATATTCAGAATCACTCGAAAAAATCATCAAACCTATTTGTTGTCCTTTTTTAATGATTTGGTCATCTGGCTGTAATTCAAAAGTCATTTCGTAAAATTGACCAGGTTTTAATGGCTTACTGCTTGTTAGAGACTTATAGTTTTGTAAATCTGCCCAACCACGTGTAATAATATTGTCTGTAATTTTGGTTCTTCTTCCTGAATTCCATGGTAATGAAACTAAGTAAACAGATAAGTTTACAGCTTCTTTAGAGCTTGCAGCTTTAATAGTTATGGATGGCAAACCAGAAATATGAACATCTTCTTTTAATATTGGAGTAACATATAGCAAACGATGGTTTGTATAATCTGCTTTGGCTAAAGATTCTGCTGAAAAAGAATAGTTATCTACCAAAGTTTCTTTTTCTTTTTTTGAAGGTTTTGTTATTGATAAACTTCCGGCTTTTGGAGCGCCTGCATTTAAATAAAAAGTAACATTTTGTGCTGCAGGATTTGGATATTCAGCATAAGCAGTTGGCTCATCTTGTTTGTCGTTTTCTCTTACCACCCAGGCTTTTGCATCATTTTCTACACCATTATCTACACCATGTAAATAATGTGTAAACCATCTGTTCATCATTTTCATTGGAGGTGGGCCTCCATGTCCATTTTGGTGATAATAAATTTGAGTTGATAAACCCATTTCAGATGCTTTTTTATAGATTCTATAACTATGTTCTGGCATCACATTCCAATCGTTAAAACCATGAGACATTAACAATGCGGCTTTCATAGGTTTCATATCGTTGATGTAATCTCTTCCTGCCCAAAAATCATTATAATCTCCAGTTTCTCTATCCATTCCGTTTGCCATTTCTGTATCTCGAACAATCTTATTATTTCTGGCTCTGTTTTCTTCTTTTCCACTGTGGATAAAATCATACAAAACATCAATATCTTCTCCTAAATATCCTCCAGGAGAACGTACCAAACCATTTGAGCGATAATAATGATAATAAGAAGTATTTGGCGCAACAGGAATTATTGCTTCCAAACCATCAACACCAGTTGTAGCTGCTGCTAAGGGAATTGTTCCATTGTAAGAAGTTCCTGTCATACCAACCTTTCCTGTAGTCCAATAAGCTTTTACTTCTTCATTTCCTTCTCTTTCTTTAAAACCTTTTGCGCGTCCATTTAACCAATCTATTACAGCTTTTGGTGCTAGAGATTCGTTGTCTCCACCAACAGTTGGCGATCCATCAGATAAACCAGTTCCTGGAGAAGAAGAATGTACAACAATATAGCCTCTTGGAACCCAAGTTTTAATTTGTGAATTCGAAATTATTGGACGTTTTCCTCTTCTGATAACATTTGGATGTACAGGATTTGGAACTTTTTCACCCAATTCATGTTTTACATTCCAAAATAACTCTTGTCCACCAGAAGCAACTCCAGAATAATAAGGACTTGATTCATAAACCACAGGTAGTTGTAAACCTTCTGTTTCAGTTTGAGCTGGTCTAGTTACATCTACATGCATTCTGTCTAATTTTCCATCTCCATCAGAATCGAAAGTAGTTTCTACCCATAAATCATGACGAATCCATTTACTTGGGTCGTTAAATGCTTCTACTATTTGTGCTTCTCCATCTTTAAAAATAGGTGTTGCTTTTTCTTGTGCTTGAATTTGAGCAATAAAAGCAATTAATAAAATTAAAATTGTTTTTTTCATTTGTGTTTTTTGATTGTTATTTTAATACAGAAAATTCTATGGATGAATCTGTAAATACGGTGTGTGTTTGCGTTTTAAAATCTTTTTCGTCTGCTTTGTAAATGTTGTCCACATACGTTTGCGGATTCAAATCTATCAACGGAAACCAAGTACTTTGCACTTGAATTTGTAATTTATGTCCTTTTTTAAACGTGTGGAAAACGTCTTGTAATTTGATATTTACATCTGTTTTTTTGTTTGAAACAAAAGGTTCTGGGTTTTCAAAACTATTTCTAAATCGTCCTCGTAAAACTTCACTTCTTACCATTAAATGATAATTACTCATTTTTAAATGATCTTGCAAGCCTTCGTTATTTTCTTTTACATCAGCAGGATGCACATCAATTACTTTTACAATCCAATCTGCAGCAGTTCCTGTAGTTGCTACTTTTAGTTTTGCTAAAATATCGCCAGCTAATGTGTAATCTTCAGTTAAAATATCGGTTTCAAAGACTAAAACATCTGGCCTTCTTGCTGCAAAACGTTGATCATCTGTCATGTATTTACGAGGTGTAAATACTGTTTTTATATCTTCGGAATAAGGAACAGGTCTTTTTACATCACTAATAAATTTTATGGCTGAATTTGATTTTTTATCAGCAGTTAATTTTTGATTATCAGATAAATACCAGCTTTCTTTAGTTGCATTTTCTGGAGGCCAAGAGTCATAAGATTTCCATTCTAATTTTCCAGAATCAAAAACGTACGCTTCAGGCAAACCAGAATTTTTATCTCCACTTCCTTTTAAGAAATGATTAAAAAATTTCGTTTCAATTTCAGATTGAAATTTTAAAGAAATAGAATCACCAAAATAGTAATTCCCAACCGTATTTTTAACGGTATTTCTTGCCCATTTTCCATGATCCCAAGGTCCAAAAACTAACGTGTTGTAATTTTCTTTTCCATGTTTTTCAATGGCTTTGTAGGTTTCTAAAGGGCCATATAAATCTTCTGCATCAAACCAACCACCAACAATCATTGTGGCAACAGAACTTGGCACTTTATCTAAATGCTGAATAATTCCTTTACTTTTCCAAACCGAATCATAATTTGGATGCTCTACAATTTCTTTCCAGAAAAAATCATCAATTCTGTCTTTTTTCTCTGTGCCAGCAACATCTAATTTGTCATATTGAAAATATTCGTTCAAGTTTTTCAAAGGACCTTTGTCCAAGAAAAATTGATATTGATCTTGCGTATTCATTTTTGGGAAAGAATACCAAGCAGAATCTGTTGGTGTGTCTTTATACGTTCCAAACAATGAAATTGCTCTAAAATAACTCAATAAAAATGCACCATTGTGATGAAAATCATCAAAGAAAAAATCGCCAATACATGCTTGTGGAGAAGCTGCTTTTAAAGCAGGATGTGCATCAATTGTAGAAACGGTTGCATAATGTCCTGGATACGAAATTCCCCAAGTTCCCACATTTCCGTTATTGTTTTCTACATTTTTTACTAACCAATCAATAGTGTCATACGTATCTGAAACTTCATCAGATTGGTTTTCTTTTTTATTTGGAATGTAAGCGCGCATGTTATCGTAAACACCTTCGCTCATCCAACGTCCACGAACATCTTGGTACACAATAATGTTTCCTTCTTTCATCAAATGTACGTTAGGACCAATTTTTGGTTTTAATTTTCCTTCGCCATAAGGTGCAGAACTGTAAGGTGTTCTTTGCATTAAAATTGGATATTTTTTTGAAGTATCTTTTGGCGAATAAATAGTAGTGTGGAGTTTTATGCCATCTCGCATTTCAATATCCACTTCTTGTTTTGTATAATTGTCAGCAACAAATGTGTCTTTTTTTTCTATATCATTTTTTGCAGTTGGAGTACAATTAAATAAAAAGAATGATATTAATAGAAATGTAATTGAGGAAAAAATGTGTTTTTTCATAATTTGTTTAGTAAAATTTGAGAAGTAAATTTACAAAACAAAAAGTATTGTGAAAGATGAAGATTGTTAAATTACTTTAGAGTTGACTTTAGCCCCTTTTATTAGAGTAATTTTTTGAGTTGCAGATTTAGCTTGTAAGTTTTTATTTATGTAGCCAATAAATAATTTTTCAGGATTAATAATATGTTTTTTTTGACCATTTCCTTCAACAGTTAATGTCTCAGCAAAAACTTTAGCTGTTACTGGAGCATTACTATTATTAGTCATGCTAATTGAGCCATCTATATGTATTTTGGTGGTTTCTATTTGAAAGATATCGTTTAATAATGTGTCAGGTATCTCAAAAGATTTTACTTGCTTTATAACAGGTACAGAAGATTTTGTAAATACATCAATTAAAAAACTTGCAACAAATATTAAAATATCAGGAATTAGTATCGTCCAAATAAATTTTTTGTTAGTTAATGTGTTTTTAAAATCTGTTATAGTAGATAATTCAGCATCAAAATTAAAATTGATATCAGCAGTTGCATTACCAATAATGGTCATAGTTAAACTATCAATTGGAATGTATCCTGTAGTAAGTTGAGTTTTTGTTGTAGACATTTTTTTAATTTAAATAGCACTAATTTAATTTGTAAATCAGTGCTATTATTTGGTTTTTTATAGTGGTACAATATTTAATTTTCCACCAGTTTTCTTAACGCCATTTGTACTTCCAGAAGCATCTGCAACTGTACTATTAGAAGAGTTAATTACATTTAAAGAAGTGTTATCGTCAAAGGTAATAGTAGTAACTTCTACAAATACAAAGCCTTCAGTTGGTATAAAACTTGTACCAACAGCATCCAAAGTTCCATTAATATTTACATTGGTTTCTTGTTGCTGATGCAAACTTTTTAAGAAACCTTGTTGCTGTGAAGAACTCGCAGTCAATTGTTTATTGTGTGTATTGTGGTAAGCTCCAGCAGAACCACCAAATAGCCATCCAAATGCACCACTAGCAGAAAAGCCATCAGAAACACTAGACCATTGTTCGTTAGAAAAAGCACTTTTATTGTCTTTTAACCAAGAAGTTACTGTGTTTTGTGTTAATGTTTTAACATTCATGTTTACATTTAAATGTGCAGTTATTCCTCTTTGTACAGAAACTCCTGCTTTAGAAATTAAACCATAACCGTTTGTAATTTTTGCAGATTTGTAAGATGTGTCTTCACCTTGAGCTCCTGCCATTGGTGTAGCCACCATTGCTAAATTTGTGTTCATAATAAATAGTTTTAAAGATTAATAATTTTTACTTTAGTTTGATGGTGTAAAGATATGTTGTTGATATACTGTATTTTAGAGCGTGAATACGTAAAAGCTAAAATGAGGGTTTTTACTTAAGTAGAATAGCCTGAAAGAAAATTCACGTAAAATGTATACTTTTAAACTTTAAAAGAAAATAGAAATGATAAAATATAAATTGTTTTTCTTATTGATGATTACTGTTTTGAGTTGTCAGTCTAAAAAGGAAGATAAAGGACTTTTTAACTCTGTTAAAGGTGACTTAACTAAAGAGAAAAAGGTGTTTCCAAAATTAGAAAAAGACAGGTACAATGTTGCTTTTTTAATTATGGATGGCACGTACAATACCGAATTAACTGCTCCTTTTGATATTTTTCAGCATACTATTTTTAGAGAAAACATCAAAGCAATGAATGTGTTTACTGTTGCCAATACAGATAAACCCATTACCACTTTTGAAGGCATGCGAATTTTACCAGATTTTAATTATCTGAAAGATTCATTGCCGAAGATTGATATTTTGGTGATTCCCTCTGCAGAACATCATTTAGATTCTGATTTAGAAGATGAAGCTATGATAAATTTTGTGCAAAAAGTAGATAAAGAAGCACAATTTGTAACTTCACATTGTGATGGCGCGTTTGTATTGGCAAAAGCAGGATTGTTAAAGGATAAAGTTGCTACTACTTTTCCCAGTGATATAGATAAAATGCGAGCAATGTTTCCTGATTTAGATATTAGAAAAGAAGTATTGTTTGTACACGATGGAAAATACATTACTTCTGCTGGTGGTGCAAAATCTTTTGAAGCTGCTTTGTATTTGTGTGAATTTTTATACGGAAAAGAAATTGCAAAATCTTTAGCTGGAGGTTTGGTAATTGATTGGAATGTTAATGAAGTTCCGCATTTGGTTGTTAAATAACTTACATACTTTATTTTTAATGCTATTGGCTAGCAAACAAGTCTAGCCCTGATTGAAGTGGCATCCTTTTTATGCTTAATTCGAACTAGCACCTACAACAAAAAAATCGCTTACTTTTAAATATAAAAGCTATTTAAATAAATTCAGCATAAAAAGATATAACGAAAAGCAGGAAATAGCTTCTAAAAAACAATTTTATAATTTTTTTTCTCCTTAAATTTGCAAACTATGCAAGAAACTAAAAAACATCAGTTAACGGATTGGTTACCAACTACAAACAGAGAAGTTAAAATTCGTGGTTGGGATTACTTAGACGTGATTTTATTTAGTGGAGATGCTTATGTAGATCATCCGTCTTTTGGTCCTGCAGTAATAGGACGAATCTTAGAAAGTTACGGATTACGTGTGGCAATTGTGCCACAACCTAATGTTAATGATAATTTACAAGATTTTGAAAAGTTAGGTAAACCAAGATTATTTTTTGGTTGTACAGGTGGTTGTATGGATCCAATGGTTTCTAATTATACAGCCAGTAAAAAACGAAGAGACAAAGACGCCTATACACCAAATGGTGATAAGGGTTTTAGACCAGATTATGCAACTTCTGTGTATTCTAAAATACTGAAAGAAAAGTTTCCTGATGTTCCTGTGTTGATTGGCGGAATTGAAGCATCATTAAGACGTGTAACGCATTACGATTATTGGTCAGATAAATTACTACCAACCATTTTAGAAACTTCTAAAGCAGATATGTTGGTGTATGGAATGGGAGAACAACCTTTGCGTGAAATAGTTCAGTTATTACAAAAAGGAGTTCCGTTTTCTAGTTTAAAAAACATTAAGCAAACAGCTGTTTTAATTGATACTAAAATAGAGAAAATACCAGTTGTGAACGATTGGGAAGATGTTACCATTAACTCTCATGAAGCGTGTTTAAAGGATAAAAAAACGTTTGCATCGAATTTTAAAACGATTGAACAAGAATCAAACAAATTAAAAGCAAGAAGAATTTTTCAAAAAGTAGGTGAAAAAACGTTGGTTATTAATCCACCTTTTGCGACAATGACAGAAAAGGAGATTGATGGTTCTTTTGATTTGCCTTACACAAGGCTTCCTCATCCAAAATATGATAAGCGAGGTTCAATTCCTGCGTTTGAAATGATAAAATTTTCTATCAATATCCATAGAGGTTGTTTTGGTGGTTGTAGTTTTTGTACTATTTCCGCACATCAAGGAAAATTTATTGCAAGTAGAAGTAAAGAATCTGTTTTAAGAGAAGTTGATAAAGTGGCAAATATGCCAGATTTTAAAGGTTATTTGTCTGATATTGGTGGACCTTCTGCAAACATGTATCAAATGAAAGGGAAAGTACAATCCATCTGCGATAAATGTGTCGCACCAAGTTGTATTTCGCCTGTAATATGTTCTAATTTAGATACTTCTCACAAACCTTTAACGGGATTATATCAAGCTGTTGATAAGCATCCGAAAATTAAAAAATCGTTTATTGGAAGTGGTATTAGACATGATATGTTAGTGCCAGAATTCAATAAAAATGCAGATGCCAAAGAGCTCGATGATTATACAGAAGAAGTAATGACCAAACACGTTTCTGGGCGTTTAAAAGTAGCTCCAGAACATACATCTGATCCTGTTTTGAAATTGATGCGAAAACCATCATTTACCTATTTTCATAAGTTTAAAGAACGTTTTGATAAGATAAATATCAAGAAGAAATTGAACTTACAGTTGATTCCGTATTTCATTTCTAGTCATCCTGCAAGTGAAGTAGAAGATATGGCAAATTTGGCTGCTGAAACCAAAGATATGGGTTTTCAATTAGAACAAGTTCAAGGGTTTACGCCAACTCCAATGACAGTTGCCACTGTTATTTATTATTCTGGTTATCATCCTTATACGCTAAAACCTACTAGAACTCCAAAAACGAAAAAGGAACGTGAAGACCAACATAAATTTTTCTTCTGGTATAAAAAAGAAAACAAAGATTGGATTCGCAACACCTTAAACAAAGTTGGAAGACAAGATTTATTGCAAAAACTTTTGCCAGAAAACAACTCTTGGAAAAAGAATAAAACAACTCATAAAACTGCGCAACACACTTTTGATGACGCAATACCTTTTAATAGAAGAAAAAAGAAAGCAAGTAGAGCTCCTAAGAGTAAGAAGAGGAGGTAAATATTTTGCGATTTTCAAAATTACAGGATATCTTTATAAGTATTTAAACATATACTTTCAACCAAGACAAATAAAAAAGTGAAGTAAATTTAATTACAAACCTTACAGTTTTCTTTTTCTTGAATTTCGCCAACCAAATTTCCATCTTCATTCATTACAAAACCACAACAATCCATAAAACCTTGAGCAATTAATTTTCGCGCACGTTGAATTTGAGATTTTGTTGTAGATAAAGTTTGATTCAACTGGTTTGCAACTTCTTGTTGTTTTAAACCTTTGATATCTGATAAAAATAAAGGAGTTCTGTATTTTTTTGGTAAATTACTTAAAATACCTCGTAAACAATCTTGTTCTGTATGTTCGTTCTTCGTTATATCTGAAGCAGTTTCAGTTTCTAGATTGGCAATTTCTATTGTTTTATTGTTTTCTCGCCAATAATTCAAAATCGAATTTCGAGCGATAGAGAAACACCAAGATTTTAGTTTGCTATCATCTTTTAAAGTATGCAGTTTTGTATGAATTTTTAAAAAGGTATCCTGTAAAAGATCATCAGCAATCGTGTTGTTTTGCACTTTGCTGATGATAAATTTTTGTAAATCTAAGTGATATTTTATCCAAACTTGGTTTGTAGTCATGTTTAAATTTTACTTTGCCACCTTGAGCGCAGTCGCAAGGTCTTTTTACTCTAAAGATTTTTAAACTGCGCTCGAAATGACAGAAATATTAACAATTACAATTGCTACAAGTACAGTTTGTACAGCTACAATTTTTACAATCTCCAGTTTTGCAACCTTCACAGTTACAAGTACAATTATTATTTTTCATGATATTTATTTTAATGTTCATATAGTAGACAAAAAAGTATCAAAAAAGATGCAAAATTTTAAAACAAATTTTTTTCAATCAATAAAAATCAATCAAACTAATGGTATTTATTTTGATTTTACTCCTGTAAATTGATCTGATTTTACTTTAAAAAGCACGTTGAAAGTAGTTAAACTCCCATAAATTCTGGTGATGTATTGTTGCAAATCAATTTTATCTTGATCGTTTAAAGTTTTGCTCGAATTTATTTTTTGTTCCATTACACGAACTCTATCTCTAACCATTACGATTTTATGAAAAAAAGTATCAATTGGAATTTCTTTATTGGATAAATTAGAATCTGCTGGTTGTAAAATTAAAGTACCATTTTTCCATTTATCTGCAATTGGAGCAATTTCAGTAACGTCAGACCATTGTCTTAAAATTTTCTTCAAACTACTTTCTACATCCATAAACGAAACTGAATCTACTTCGTTTTCAACAGCCTCAATAACTTCAAAACCATCGTTTAAAGGAATTGTTTCCAATCCGTTTTTTTGAAATGTTACCCAATATTGTTTGCTATCTACATTTGTTACAACACCAAAACCATACTCATCATGATTAATTCTTGAGCCTATTCCTAATAATTTCATTGTTTACTATATTATTTAATTAATACTTTTTAAAGTAATATCAAAAATGATAACCTGACCACCTTTAATTTTACCAGCTCCACTATTTCCATAGCCAATTTTAGAAGGTAAAATAAACGTACCAGAACCACCAGGTTTTAAAAGGGTAACAGCTTCACTAAATCCTGGAATTACACCCTGTAAGTTAAATGTTGCATTGTCTGAAGCATCAAAAGTTTCTTGATTTAAGAAGTAACCTCTGTACGCTATTGTTACGTTTGAGTTGAAAGTAGGAAAATTACCATTGCCAGAAGAATTAATAATGTAGTACAAATCTGAAACCGTTTTTTTAGCATCTAAATTATTTTTTGATATGTATGCCTCAATTTCTGCAATGTTTTCTGCATTAAAATCTGTTTGTTCACTAGAACAAGAAAAACCAATTATTAAAAGTAACGTAAAAAGTAATTTTTTCATAAAATAAATATTTTTGTAAATATAAATCTTTCTTAAAAGAAGTAGAAATTGGTTTGGTTTTTTATTGAATTGTTTATTCCAAAAAACTTTGGAAAGGAAAAAACTTTGAGACCATAATGCACATATTATTTACACTTTTTTGGATTTATATGAGTGTAGTTTTCTTTTCTGTGTTTATAAATTAAAAGTATGTAACTTCATTTCAAATTAATTATATTCAATTAACTAGTTTTGTTATTTATATATAAAAACATGAAAAGAAAAATTATTCTAGTAATCGCTTTAAGTAGTTTCATTTTTAACATGACTTCTTGCAAGGTCTCAAAAAACTATGTGCAATTTATTTCTAAAAAAGAAGATATTGTAGCACCAAAAACAAAAAAAGTTCTCGCTTTTTCTACAGAAAATGTTCAAGTAAGTAACTTTACAAAAACATTTGATAAAAATTTTACAACTACAAATGACTTTACATCAAGCTATTTAAATGATTTTAAGCAACAAGCAATTGCCAGCAATTTATTTTCTGAAGTTTTTATTGATACAAAAAACACAAGCTATACTTCATTAAAAAAGGAAAATGCAGACTATATTATCTACTTTTCAAATGTTCATATTTCTAATAGAGTAGAGTGGACTTCTGCTGGAGGAATGAATATGAATGGAATGGGAATGCAAGCTCCAACATCTGTAGAATATTGTGTTGTTACTGTAAAAGTAGAGGTTTTTGATGCAAAAACGGATAAAGAAATTTTAGATTTTGTTTCAATAGGTGAAGAATCAGTTTTCTTATTCGATTTTACAAAAACGTTACTAAAAGCTAAAGAAAGGTCTATAAATCATATTATTAACTTTTTACAGTCTGGAAAAACTACCTACAAAAAATATTAAGTTTTATTATTTCAACTCTAAAAAATGAGTATAAACTATTTATAAACGTTTTAAAGTTATTATCTTTATTGAAATAAATACAAAGTTTTTCTAAAACCTTTCTAAAGGTATTTAAATAAAAGAAAAAATCACTACAAATGAAAAAAATAACTTTTTTACTTACACTATTTACAGCAGTTACATTTGCACAAACAGATGCTAAAATTTATGATATAATTGACGCAGTTTCTGCAGATAGGATTAAGGCAGATGTAAAAACATTAACAGAATTTGGTACAAGAAATACTTTTTCAGACACCATTTCTAATACTCGTGGAATTGGAGCTGCAAGACGTTGGATAAAATCTGAATTTGAAACCATTTCTAAAAACTGTAACAATTGTATCAATGTTTTTTATCAAAAAGATTTGGTAACAACAAAAATGAGTAATAGAGTACCTCATGATGCGTATGTTGTAAACGTAGTAGCAATTCAAAAAGGAACAAAATATCCAAACAGATTTGTGATTATGAGTGGTGATATTGATTCTAGAAACAGCAATGGTTCAGACTTTACAAAAGATGCTCCAGGTGCCAATGATAACGCTTCTGGAATGGCAGGAACTATTGAAGCTGCAAGAGTTTTAAGCAAATATAAGTTTGAAAGTAGTATTATTTATGTTGGTTTGTCTGGTGAAGAACAAGGTCTTTTTGGTGGAGCAGGATTAGCAAAATATGCAAAAGATAAAAACTGGGAAATTATTGGAGTTTTAAATAACGATATGATTGGAAATATTGAAGGTGTAGATGGTGTTATTGATAATAGAAGCTTTAGAATTTTTTCTGAACCAGTGCCAGCAAACGAAACAGAAAGACAAAGAAGAATGCGTCGTTTTTATGGTGGAGAAGTTGATGGAATTTCACGTCAATTAGCAAGATATATTCACAAAACAACAAAAACATATATGCCAGAAATGAACCCAATGATGATTTACAGATTGGATAGATTTGGTAGAGGAGGTCATCACAGACCTTTTAATGATCTAGGTTTTGCAGGCATCAGAATTATGGAAGCGCATGAAAATTACACGCAACAACACCAAGATATTAGAACAGAAAATGGAATTAAATACGGTGATACTTTTGAGCATGTAAATTTTGGTTATGCTAAAAAATTAACAGCTGTAAATGCCATAAATTTAGCAAGTTTAGCTTGGGCTCCAGAAGCTCCAAAAGAAGTTGCTATTGGTGGTATTGTAGAGGCTTCAGCAAAATTAAAATGGAATAAAATTGAGGGTGCAAAAGGGTATAAAATTTATTGGAGAGATACAACTTCACCAACTTGGGACAACTCTAGATATGTAGAAACTACAGAATTTACGTTAGAGGGAATTGTAATAGATAATTTCTTTTTTGGGGTTGCTGCAGTTGGTGAAAACGGACATGAAAGTGTAGTTGTTTTTCCAAATAAAATTATGAGGTAAATGTATATTAGAGCTCTTTTAATCTGTTTTTTATTAATTTCTTGTGCTCAAAAAAAAGCTTATAAAAGACCAAATTATATAAAATTTAAAACTGAAAAAGATTCTGTTTTTGTGATAATTAACAATAATGTGATTTCTACTTCTTTTTTAAAAATAGAAAATTTAAATAAAAATAAAACCCAATTTATAGATTTCACGAAACCTGATACTTTAACCGTTTTAAAGTTTCATAAATCAGAAATTGATACAATAGCGTTAGATAAACACTACAGATTTCAATTGCAATATGGTAATTCTATACCTAAAGCTTACGATACGTTGTACAATTATGGTCTCCCTTTTTTAAAAGGAAAACGTTATAAAGTTTTACAAGGAAATAATGGCAGTTTTAGTCATAGAAAGCCGACTTCTAGATACGCTATAGATTTTAAAATGAAAATTGGTCAAGAAGTTTGTGCAATAAGAGATGGCGTAGTAATTCAAACAAAAAGCGACTCTGATGAAGGAGGTAATTCTGAGAAATATATGGATAAAGCAAATAAAATATTTGTTTTTCACAAAGACGGAACTTACGTGCAGTATGCACACTTTAAAAAAGATGGCGTTTTGGTACAAAAAGGAGACTCTATAAAAAAGGGTCAACCAATAGGCTATTCAGGTAATACAGGGTATTCTTCACAACCACATTTACATTTTGTACTTTATAAATCTTCAAAAGATGGTTTGATTTCTATACCTTTTATTTTAGACTCCATTCCTTCCAAAAATTATAAAAAAGGAAAATATGCAGTTAATAAATAAGCTGTAATTCTTTTTACTCTAACTATCAGTGTATTATAAATCTTAATTATTATTTAATAAGATAAAACAATAGCTTTTGCTTCTTATTTAATAGTTTTACTATTATATTTGAGAAACAAACTTTTAATTATGAGAGCTACTATTTTTTTATCCGTATTTATCTTGATTGTTCACATTTCTTACGCACAAGTAGATAAAATTAATTTACAACAAACTGTAATTAATATTGAAGAAAATCATTACCAATTTGGTAATAACTCTTTACAAACTACTTTTGAAATAAAATTCGAAGAAATATTAAAACCTACAAATAACTCTGAAGGAAAGTTTCCATTATACACATTAAATAATGAGCAATTGAAAACGGAGTTTACAAAAGATTTTAAATTAAAAGATACAAGGTCTAAACAAGATAAAATTGCCTTAGAAACAAATTCTTTGTTAGCTCAAAAACAAATTGAATTTATTGAAAATTTAATTATTAAAAAGATTAAAGAAAACAACTCCAATATTACGTACGTTAAAGAATTTCAAATAAAAAATAGTTTAAATGACGAACAATCAATTATTACTGTTGATAAAGATGTTTTAAACCAAACATATTCATTAAACTCTATAATTGAAATTCAAATAGGTAAGAATTTGAATAATTATTTGAAAAAAATAAACAAAACAGAATTGGATAGAACATTACAAAATAGCTTGAATCTATTGGCAATAAATTTCTAACAACATTAAAATATTTAATTTATTATTATTTGGTTGATTGATTGTAGAATTGGCATCTTATTTTTTTAAGGTGTCAATTTTTGTTTTTTATTTCTATTTTTATAAAATATCTACAATTTAGATGAATGAACCAGGTAAAAGAATTTTATTTTAAAAATGATGCAGAATGGCGAAAATGGTTGTCTAAAAACCATGATTCTTCTACTGGTGTTTATCTCATTTTTTATAAAGTAGAAAATGATGAAGAATCCATGCGTTGGGAAGAAGCTGTAAAAGTGGCGCTTTGTTTTGGTTGGATAGATTCCACAGTGAAAAGTTTAGGTAATGGAAAACGAAGACAATATTTTTGCCCTAGAAATATTAAAAGTGTTTGGAGTGCTTTAAATAAAAAATACATCAAAGAATTGTTAGCACAAAATTTAATGCACGAAAGTGGACTAAAAATAATTGAAGTTGGTAAACAAAATGGTTCTTGGACAGCTTTAGATAATGTTGAAAAAGGAATAATTCCAAATGATTTACAGCTAGAATTTGATAAAAATAAAACAGCTTTTACCAATTACAATAATTTTGCTCCAAGTTATAGAAAGAGCTATTTGTACTGGCTTAATCAAGCTAAAAGAAAAGAAACGAGAGAAAAAAGAATTGCAGAAATTATTACTCTTTGTGAAAAAAATGTAAAATCGAGAGGAAATAGATAATTATGAAAACAGAAAAATTTAAACTTATCCACACAAATCAGCATAATATATTTGTTTCGAACGAAATTTTTAAACCTTTTGCTGATAAAAAAATGAGTCGTGTAAAAGTGGAACTTCTATTTAATAATACCAAACTTGATTTTTATGCGGCTGTAAAAAAAGACAAAATTTCTGGAGATTATAAAATGATGATTAGCAAACAGAAGCAACAAGAATTGGGTTTGTCTTTGGGTGATGAATTTGAAATACAACTTTTTGAGGATACTTCTAAATACGGAGTTGAAATGCCAGAAGAATTAGAAGCTGTGTTAATGAGTGATTATGATGCATATCAAATTTTTGAATCGTTTACCAAAGGAAAACAAAGAAGTATAATTTATGGTGTTCTTCGTTTTAAAAGTAGCCAGCAAAAAATTGATAAAGCATTAATTATGTGTGAGAACTTAAAACGAGGAAATCATGAACCTATGAAAATGTTTAAACTAGCATAAAAAAAAGAAGTGATTTCTCACTTCTTTTTTATAATCGTTTTATAACCCACTTATAAAACTTCCATAAGGATCTTTAAATTGTGTGCCTTCTGTAAATCTGTGTTTGCTTAATTTCTTAAACTCCACTAAAGCCCACAACACGAATTCTTTCATGAAATAAGTGTCAGCATCATTCATATTTGGTTGCTGTTTTTTTATAAAATCATCTAAAGGTTTTATTTTATCCAATTCATTTTTGTACTGTTGTTCTGTATATTCATCTAGCAATTCAAAATCTTCTTCAGCATTAAAAAACCACGAAATTATATTGTCATAAGGTGTTTCTGCATCTTGTTTTTCTAATTTTTTAATTTCTGGAAAATAATCTGGAAATAAGGTTTTAATGGCATTTTTAATTAATGTTTCTGCTACTACGTGTGCACCTTCTTGTTCACCTTCATACACCAATTCTACTTTACCTGTAATGGCAGGAATAATTCCATCAAAGTCACTCAAGCGAATCATGGTTTGTTCATCTCCAGAAATTAAAGCACGCCTTTCTGCTGTACTTAATAAATTCTCGAAAGCAGATATACTTAAACGAGCACTTACACCACTTTTAGCGTCTATATATTCACTTTCTCTGGCTTCAAATACAATTTGCTCCAATAAATCTTTTGCTAGTTCTGGTACTGCAATAAAATCTTTTTGAGAACTTACTTTATTAGCTTCTTGTTGCGTAATTATTTTAGCAGTTTCAATATTTATTGGATAATGTGTTAAAATTTGCGAACCAATTCTATCTTTTAAAGGAGTTACAATACTTCCTCTGTTGGTGTAATCTTCTGGGTTCGCTGTAAAAACGAATTGCATATCTAAAGGTAAACGAAGTTTAAATCCTCTAATTTGAATATCGCCTTCTTGTAAAATATTGAATAAGGCAACTTGAATTCTGGCTTGTAAATCTGGTAATTCGTTAATTACAAAAATACACCTGTTTGCACGAGGAATCATTCCATAATGAATCACTCTATCATCTGCATAACTCAATTTTAAATTTGCTGCTTTTATAGGATCTACATCTCCAATAATATCAGCAACAGTAACATCTGGAGTGGCTAGCTTTTCTGCAAAACGCTCACTTCTATGCAACCAAAAAATTGGTGTTTCATCACCTTTTTCTTTAATGGTTTCAATAGCAAATCTCGATATCGGATTTAACGGATCATCATTAATTTCTGAACCTTCTACAACTGGAATGTATTCATCTAATAAATCAACCATCAATCTTGCTAAACGTGTTTTTGCTTGTCCGCGTAAACCAAGTAAATTGATGTTATGTTTACTTAAAATGGCGCGTTCTAATTCAGGAATTACGGTGTTTTCATAACCATGTACACCTTTAAAAATGGTTTCTTTACTCATCATTTTACTGATTAAGTTTTCACGTAACTCATCTTTAATAGATTTTGTTTGATATCCTGATTCTTTTAATTCTCCTAATGTTTTTATATTTTCTAAATTCATGTAAATTGCTTTTTGCTATCAGCTTTTTGCCTTTGGCTTTTACTCTTATGTTTTCTAATAGCTATAATCCAATAGCTAAAAGCTTTTTTTCCTTATCCTTTAATTCTCTTTTTTCTATTCGTTTCGTAGTCTTCAAAAATCATTTCTCCTAAGCCTTTTAAACCTGTATAAAATGCTTTTCCTTGGTTTGCTTGTGTAAAAGCTCTAACAAATTGCATCAAATAAGGGTCTTGAGCAATCATAAAAGTGGTGATAGGAATGTGTAATTTTCTAGCTTGTTGTGCCATAGCATAACATTTGTTAACAATATATTTGTCTAAACCATTACTGTTTTTATAATACTGTCCATCAGGCAAACGCAAACAACTTGGTTTTCCATCTGTAATCATAAAAATTTGTTTGTTGGTATTTCTTTTTCTTCGCAATAAATCCATCGCTAAATTTAAACCAGCAACTGTATTTGTATGATATGGACCCACTTGCAAATAAGGTAAATCTTTGATTTTAATGGACCAAGCATCATTTCCAAAAACAATAATATCTAACGTGTCTTTTGGATAACGTGTAGTAATCAATTCAGCCAAAGCCATTGCAACTTTTTTTGCAGGTGTAATTCTATCTTCACCGTATAAAATCATAGAATGACTTATATCAATCATTAAAACAGTACTCATTTGGCTTTTGTGAAGTGTTTCTTCAACCACCAAATCATTTTCTGTTAAACTAAAATTATTTATTCCATTATTAATTTGTGCATTTCTAATGCTTTCTGTGATGGATACTTTGTCTAAAGCATCACCAAATTGGTAATTTCTAAAGTCGCCAGTATGTTCGTCTCCAATTCCAGGAGATTTGCTTTTATGATTTCCTGCACCACTTTTTTTTATTTTTCCAAAAATATGGTTTAAAGCTTGTTGCCTAATTGCGCGTTCTGTTTTTGAGGTAATTTTTGTGCCTCCAATTCCATCACCATTAATTTCTTCTTTGATGTAGCCTTTCTTTTTTAGGTCTTCAATAAAATCATCAATGGTATAATTTTCATCTGTTAATTTATATTCTTTGTCCAAAGAACGTAACCAGTCTATAGCTTCATCAAAATCTCCAGAAGTATGAGTAATTAACTCTTTGAAAATTTCAAAAAGCATTTCAAACGGAGATTGATTTTCAGCTTCAAACGTTTTAAAAACAAAGCCTTTTCTTTTCTTATTATTTTTCATCACTATAAAAATACGGCTTTATTATACACTTAAAAAAAGATTAACATAGCTTTAATGTATGGAATGATTGCGAATTTTTATAATTGAATAATTCGTAATTTTTTAAATATAAAATGAAACGTTATTTAATTTTTCAAGTCATTAGTATAATAAAACTAATTTTATTAATAAATTAACAAGAAATTAATTTTCTATAATTAATTTTAGCAAAATTATTTAACCAACTCAAAATCATTATGAAAGCAAACAAACTTAGTTTAGTAAAAGTATTTTGTTCTTTATTTTTGACACTCGCTTTTTTGGGAGTACAAGATATGAACGCCCAATTTTGGAAAAAGAAAAAGAAAGAAGTAAAAAAGGAGGTAAAAAAAACACCTCCAAAGAAAAAAGGGAAGTCTATTAAAGACTTAACAAAAAGCAGTAAAAAAATAGAAGGTTTATTTACTATTTATCAAGATACTGTAACAGGTTCTTTAAAATTATTAGTAAAAAAAGATCAATTAGATAAAGATTTTATTTATTTCTCTCAAATTGCTGATGGTATTGCACCTATTGGAAGTTTTAGAGGTAATTATATGGGTTCATCTGTTTTTAACATTAAAAAATATTTTAACAGAATAGAATTTATAGCACCAAATACTTCTTTCTATTTTGATGAGAATAATGCAATTTCTAAATCTTCAGAAGCAAATATTAGTGATGCTGTAGTAGCTTCAGGAAAAGTTTTAGCAGAAGATGAAAAAGAAGGACAATTTTTAATTGATGCAGATGGTTTGTTTTTGTCGGAAACATTTACAAGAGTAAAAAATCCGAGATTTCCAGGTCAGTCTCCTTTCGCTTTTACTTTAGGAAGATTAGATAAAACAAAATCTAAAGTAAATGAAATTAAAAATTATCCAGAAAATACAAATATTAAAACAGAGTATGTTTATAGTAATCCATCAGTTTTAGGTGGTGGAGGTAGAGAAGTTACAGATGGAAGAAATGTTTCTATAAAGGTTTTTCACACGTTTATGAATATGCCAGAAGATGATTACGAAACAAGACTTGATGATCCTAGAGTAGGTTACTTTACTACAGAAACTAATGATATGACATCTACAGATGTTGTAAACTACAGAGATTTTATTCACAGATGGAAGTTGGTAAAGAAAAACCCGAATGCAACCATGTCTGATCCTGTAACTCCAATAACTTGGTGGATAGAAAATACAACACCAGTAGAATTTAGAGAAACCATAAAAGAAGGTGTTTTAGCTTGGAACAAAGCTTTTGAAAAAGCTGGTTTTAATAACGCGATGGTTGTAAAGGTACAATCTGACACTGCTAAATGGGATGCTGGAGATGTACGTTACAATGTTTTAAGATGGACATCTTCTCCAAATCCTCCTTTTGGTGGTTACGGACCAAGTTTTGTAAACCCTAGAACTGGTGAAATTTTAGGGGCAGATATTATGTTAGAATATGTGCATTTTACAAACAGAGTATATTATGACAGAGTTTTTGACAATGCAGCAGCATTAAATTTAAATATTTTAACAGCAGAAGAAGAAAAGGCAAAATTCTTTCAAAATAAACAAAATCACTTATACTGTTCTATGGGACATCTAATGCATGAAAACACATTATTTGGACAAACAGTTTTAGCAGCCGCTGGAGCATCTGATTTAGAAATGGAGGGTATGAAAAAAGAAGGTATGAAATCTTTAATAATGCACGAAGTTGGTCATACTTTAGGATTAAACCATAACATGAAAGCAAGTCAGTTATTTTCTCCTGAACAATTAGCAGATGCAGATTTTATTAAAGGAAAAGCATTAACAGGTTCTGTAATGGATTATGCAGGTATAAACCTTACTTCAGACAGATCTAAGCAAGGGCAATATTATGACATGGCTGTTGGACCTTATGATGTTTGGGCAATTCAATTTGGGTATACACCTTTTAAAACAGCTGCAGAAAAAAATGCTTTATTAGCACAGTCTACAAAACCAGAATTAATTTTTGGTAATGATGCAGACGATATGAGAGCTCCTGGAAAAGCAATTGACCCAAGAGTAATGATTGGAGATTTATCTAATGATCAAATAGGATATTCTATTGATAGAATTGAGTTGGTTAACAAAATGATGAAAGATATTAAAACTCGTTTTGGTGATAAAGGAGAATCTTATGAACAATTACGACAAGCTTATTATATTTTAAGTGGACAATCTGCAACTGCAGCAGGAGTTATTTCAAGATTTATTGGTGGGGTTTATGTAGATAGAGCTGCACCAAACCAACAAGGAGGAACACAACCTTACACACCTGTAAGTTTAAAAGATCAAAAAAGAGCAATGGATGCTTTAAAGAAATATGTTTTTGCTCCAGATGCTTTTACAGCTCCAAATGACTTGTACAATTATTTGGCAAGACAAAGAAGGGGTTATAACTTTTTTGGAGGACCAGAAGATCCAAAAATTCATGAACAAGTTTTAAGCTATCAAACAAGAGTTTTAGCTCATATTATGCATCCTAATACACTGCAAAGAATTTCTAATTCTGAGTTATATGGTAATAAATATGAGTTGTCTGAATTTATGACAGATTTAAACAATACAATGTTTAAAGCAGATATTTATGGAAACGTAAATTCATTCCGTCAAAATTTACAAGCAGCATATACAAAAGGTTTAATTGGTATTGTAACTGGTAGAGCAAGTAGTAGGTATTCTATTGCAGCACAGTCTATGGCAATTTACAATTTAAACACAATTAAATCTTGGGTTAGTAGAAGTGGAGGAGATACTGCAACTAGAGCCCACAAAGCTCATTTGAAAACATTAATAACAAATGCATTAAAGGAAATTAAATAATAAAATCAATATTATTTATACAAACCGCAATTTAATAGATTGCGGTTTTTTTATCTTTACAATATGGCAAAAATACTAATTACAGGGGGTACAGGTTTAGTAGGAACTAAATTAACTCAATTTTTAACGGAAAGAAATCACGAAGCAAGAATTTTATCAAGAAATCCTGAAGGAAAAAATGAATTTAAGTGGGATGTTTCTAAGAATTATATTGATGAGAAAGCCCTAGAAAATATTGATTATGTTATTCATTTAGCTGGTGCTGGAATAGCTGATAAACGTTGGACAGACGAACGTAAAAAAATAATAATTGATAGTAGAGTAGAAACAGCCAACTTATTATTTAACAAAATAAAAGAAAAAAACATTGTTTTAAAAGGGTTTATTTCTGCTTCTGGAAGTAATTATTACGGAGCAAAAACTACAAATAAAATTTTTAAAGAAACTGATACTGCAGGAAATGATTTTTTAGGTGAGGTTTGCTTAAAATGGGAGGCTGCTGCAAACCAGTTTTCTACTTTAAATATTCCAGTAACCATATTAAGAACTGGTGTTGTTTTATCTGAAAAAGGTGGTGCTTTAGATAGAATGAAAACACCTATAGTTACACCATTAGGCTCTGGACAGCAATACATGTCTTGGATTCATATTAACGATTTGTGTGCAGCTTATATAAAAGCCGTAGAAGATGATTTCTCAGGCGTATACAACGCAGTTGCTCCAGAATTCCATACGAGTAAAACCTTTTCTAAAACCTTAGCAAAAGCAATTAAAAGACCGTATTTACCAATTGCTGTACCAGGTTTTCTGTTAACACTAATATTTGGTGAATTGGCAGTAATACTTTTAGAAGGTAGTAGATTATCATCAAACAAAATACAAGAAAATAATTTTCATTTTAAGTATGCCAATTTAAAAGAAGCTTTAGAAAATTTATAAAAAAAAGACGAACATACAGTTCGTCTTTTTACTCTTTAAATTTAAAGCATCTGGGGTTTTTTAACTTTAAAATATTAAGAATTATTTAATTAGAAGCTATCATATCTTCTTGTAAATTTTCTATTTGAGTCATCTTACCTTCCCAAGTTCTACCTGCAAGTGTAGATTCGTAATAAATTGTTTTTCCTTTAACTTCAGTAATTTTCATCTTTAAGCTATTTCCAGGTGAGAAAGGAAAATCTGGTAAAGTTATTTCATCTAAAGTAATAATACATTCATTTTTACTAATCCAAACAATACTAGATTTTATGTGGTTTCTTTTGTTGTTGTACATTTCTACGTGCTCATCACCATTAAAGGTAACCACTACATCTCCACCTTTATATTTGTAGGTA
The DNA here is from genome assembly GCF_005885675.1 of Polaribacter aestuariivivens. Taxonomy (GTDB): domain Bacteria; phylum Bacteroidota; class Bacteroidia; order Flavobacteriales; family Flavobacteriaceae; genus Polaribacter; species Polaribacter aestuariivivens. Next base: position 192,827 of record NZ_VANR01000001.1, on the reverse strand, counting down.
AATGTTTGGTTATTAATAATAGGCTCTTCCTGATACACTGTTTCGTTTTCCGTCAATTCTATATTGGCAGACTGAAAACCAAGTTTCATTAAAGGGTTTTGTGCATTTGCATACAAACTAATTAAAATAATAAATAGGCTTAACTTTTTTTTAATTGTATTCACTGTTATTTATTTAGGGGTTAAATATTTAGGGGTATTAAATTACAATAAAACAACTTAAAAACCTGTTCCTGGTGCTTCAGGAGATTGTGCTTGCGCTTTTTGAGGATTCAAAATTAAGTAAGTACCCAATGCTGTTAACGCTGCATATTTACCATAATTTCCAATTTTTTTTATTGCTTCTTTTCTGTTGATTTTATTTTGTTCCTTGATTGATTTCATTTGTAATTAGGGGTTTATTTTATGATTATTTTTTTTGTAATTTCTGTTGTATTGTTTTTTAATTTCGAAAAATAAACACCAGAAGGTAATTTAGGCAACTGAACTTTAGAATTTCCATTTGATGAAAATGTTGTAGTAAATACCTCTTTACCCAAAATATTAAATAATTGAATTTGATTTTCGTTAGCAATAACACCAGAAATTACAAGCTCATTATTATCATTATTAAAAATAGTTGCTGTTTTTAAATTTTCACTATCTGTTGATAATACATTTGATTTTGTGTGTAAGTAAAAGTTACCAAAACCATTAAAATCTTCATTCAAAATTACTTTATAATTTTTTGATGATTCACTTAGTTTTGTAAACGTATTTTTTTCTTTATCTTCTAAGTAAATATTTAAACCATTTGGAATATTTTTGCTTTCTACAGAAAAAACAACTTCCGATCCAGATTTTGCATTCATTCCTATTGGAATAATCATGGCTTCATGATTTGAATTTGGGATGGATTGTATGCTAAGTTTTTTGTTTGATTCATTAGAAACTAAACCTGAAAATATTTGAAAGCTCGAGGCAATTCCATTAAATATCTCACCATCATAACCATCATCAAATCCTGTTGTAGCTCCATCTATATAGTATATTTCTGTAAATTTGCTATTGGTACCATCAGTAATATTTAATTTAATTTCTGGTCTATTTTCTTTTAAGAAAGTATCTGTATTTTGATGACTTTGAGAAGATTCAGAAAAATTAACGTCAATATTATCATCTACTTCCACAAAAAATGCTTGTCCTGGAGCAATTTTAAAATTTTGTATGGTAATTCTTGTATCATAATCTCCTGCGCCACCATTTAAACTTTGATCCCAAACCCATAGAGTTTGCGTTTTCAAGCTTTTTCCTGTTCCTGTATTTTCAGTTAAAAAAGTAGCACTATTAATATAAGAAGGATAAGGATTTGAAATTAAGTTGAATGAATTTGCACCTTGAGAAACAGCTTTTGCTACATTTTCCGTTTGTAAAGTTCCTGTAAAAGAAACATCGCCAGCAGTTGTTAACCTTGTAGTGTAACCTAAACCAGAGCTCATTTCGTCAGTAGTATCATCTCCATCAATTCCGTTTACTTGTCCTACTTTGTAATAACTCCACTTTTGTGAAGATTTTGTATTATCAAATTCTGCCAAAGCAATATTTCTATCGTTTCCAGTTCCAGAACCTCTTGTTATGTTTGGGTGTGCTAAAGCAAAATTTGCTACAGATTGATTTGAAAGTGGCGCACCAATTAAATACCATTTATTAGCATCTAAATTTCTTTTATATATTAAATTTCCAGTTGAAGTTCCGTTTACAATTACAGATCCTCCAGAGTTTATAGTAAAAGTTCCTGTGTTACTTATATTTCCACTTACGGTTAAAGATTTATCTGCATCAATAATAAAATTACCAACTACTGTTAAATTGTTAATTGTTTTTTGATTTCCATCTAAATGAGCAGTTTTTCCTGTTGGAATTAAAACATTGTCTGTCGCAATTGGCTCTCTATTTAAGCTCCAGTTTGACGTTACAGACCAATTACCAGAATTGGCTGTAAATTCATTAGTTACTTCATCTGTATTAATTGTTATTTGAAAATCTTTTTTGTAATAATTACCAACATTTGGTGCAGTATAACTAATAGTATATGTACCTGGAGTAGAAGCTGAAACATCTATAGCTCCAGTTGTGGTATTTATTGATAAACCTGTTGTACTCGCAAAAGAACCTCCAGAAATACCTGTTATTGTTGGTGTTACATCAACCCCGTAAATTGAATGTGTATTTTCAGCGTAAGAAAAGTTAGAAAAATCATTGTAATGTAAATCAATATATTTCTCAATTACTTTTCCGTAATCTCTTGAAAAAGGAGGGATGGTTCCTGCACTTCCAGAACGAGTATCTTGTCTTCCATCATATTCAGTTAAAGTGTTTCCTAAATCTCTAACTCTTCTATTTACTTCTGTCATAATACCATCTATAGTTCCACCACCACCATTTACGGTTCCACCACCTTCTACAACAGTGTTAGCTGTAGCTGTATTTCCAGAACCATGTCTTATATTGCTATAATAATCTCCTGCAAAATAAGCATTACTACCAGGATTTGTATCGTCACAACTACCTTGACTTGTTCCTGAAGAAATATGACTTGGTACAGCTCTATATCCTTCAGATCTACTACAACCTGCATATCCAAAGGCTGCGTATTCACTCCCTCCAGTAGTTTGTAATAAGCCTCCAAAACTTTGAGAGCCTCTAATTAAATCTTCAAAAGTTAAGTTTTGTAAATTATTTTCTATTAAATTTTTTATAGTTACACTTGCTAATTCAGAAGCATTTGTAGAAGTATTATTCAAATTTTCATCATAAGAATTACTTGCTAAATTATACCCTATTTCTACTCTTGGAATTGTATGGCTTTGTCCATGTAAATCAATGTACAATCCTTTTCCAAATTTATTATTTACATCTGCACTTGCTTGATCAATAAAACCATGATATGCATCAAAGTATGGATCTGCATTAGAATTTCCACAAGTTGCAACACTTTTATTTCTATTTGGATCTAACTTACTTCTATGTAAATTATTAATAATTATATAAGGATAAACACCAAATTGCTCATAGCATCTTTTTTGAATTTCTCTTATTAATACATCTGTATTGTCATCTTGTTCGCTAGTACCACAATTTCTATCAGACATACTGCTGTCACTATCAGGATAAAATACTCCACCAAAAGTTTTACCTGAATTTAAAACACCTCCATGTGGTGCAGAAATAATTACTGGCATTGTTCCAGGAATATATTCGATATACTTTTTACTAGAGTTAAAATATTGTGATGTTGCAAACGTAATATTTACGTTTTGCTGCGCACTATTTTGATCTGGTGCAGTTGTAGTATAAGTTATTGTATGATTACCAATAGTAGACTCTGAAACATCTATTTGACCAGTTGTTGTATTAATTACCAAACCAGTAGTTCCAGAAAAACTACCACCAGTTTCTCCTGTAATTGTAGGAATTGGGTCTGCATCTGAAATTGAATAGGAGCTATTCGCATAAGAAAATGAAGCATCGTCTAAAACTACTGCCTTATTTACTGCGAAGTATTCTGTTTGAGTTATTTCAGAATCTGTAGCACTTGTAGAAAAGTTACCATCAAAAGTAAATGCATTTGCAACACCATCAATAGTTACTGACATATTACCACCACCATTCCAACCATCTCCATATCTATCATATAAAATAAAATAGTAGCCAGAGTTTGCTGGTACATTATCATTCACTTCTAAGTTTAAAGCAGGATTTGGTAAAGTTGCATCATATGTTGCTCCAGAAGTTCCTGCAATATAACCGTCAGGATGCTGAATAGTTAAGAGTTTAACGTTTGAAGGAGAAAATAATTCAATTTTGTTTTCAGTAGACCATTGATTCCAATCTACAGTTATGGTAACATCTACGTTTTGCGAAAAGAAAGTTAATGATTTTGAAAAAATAATTAAGACAAGAACATGTCTTAAAAAATTAGGGGTAATTTTTTTAGTCATTTATTAGGGGTTAAAAAGTTTTTTGATTCTTTATTGAAACCAAAAAATGGCTATCAACAAATTGTCAATAGCCAAATATAGTTTTTTTTTTTAATTAAGAAATAAAATTCTTAAAATTTTGAAGTTATATTTAATTCTACTTCACTCCACGTTTTAGAAACACCATCTGAACCAGTATGTAAAGCTTCACAAATTTTGTTTAAAGAAGCTAAGGCTTTTGTAGCATTCCAATTTGTAACATTCATAGTTGCTTTCATTGCAAATGTATTATTTGTAATTGTATACTTAAAGGGTACTTTTTCTGTAACTCCGTTCATTTTTATATTTGCATATCCAATAGAGTCATTTTCAATAGTTAACTTACCAGATAATAGTTTTGTTTCATCCATTACCCCAAAAAAGAATTTCTTAATCTTATAATCTCTACTAGAATCCTTAGTAAAAATACTACTTACAGGAATTGAAAATTCTGTATTGTTTACTGCTTCGTTAATGGAGTTTCCTTCACCTCCAGAAATAATATTTACTTTTTTAAATTGACCTCCTACAGGTATTTTTTCAGTTGTTTTGTATGCTGTAAAATTTATCTCATTAGTAGCTTCTTTTAAAGAATACGCAGCAGTACTTTTTGGTTTTGTATCAATAGTTGTTGTGTTTTCTTTTTTTTCTGATTTACAACCAGTAAAGTTTATTACAAATGCTAGTAATAAGAATATTTGCGTTATTTTTTTCATTTTTTATTTATTTTATTATTTAAAACAATTTTGGCTAATTTTATATATTCTTTCTTAGCTTCTTGCGAAGACATGTCCTTTAATTGCATCCAAGCATTTGCTTTAAACGCATTTCTAACATCTAGTTCATTATTAAAAGAAAAAGTGCTTCCATAATAAGCTTGTTTGTAATAGGCATAAAATTTTAGCATAATATCAGGAGCAACAGCTTCTTTTAAACAAGATATTTTTTCAAACGCCTCAGAAAATTCTATATCTAACTCGTTATTCATTTATTTTTTGGCAATAACTTGTATACCTCCTTTTACTTTATCACCTAACTTTACGGTTAGTTCTGTATTTAATGGTAAAAATAAATCTACTCTTGAGCCAAATTTTATGAATCCAGCATCAGTACCTTGAATTACGGTTTCGCCTTCTATAGCATAATTTACAATTCTCTTAGCCAAAGCCCCAGCAATTTGTCTATATAAAATTTCACCAAAAGAATCATTTTCTATAACAATAGTTGTTCTTTCGTTTTCAGTTGATGCTTTTGGATGCCATGCAACTAAATATTTTCCTGGATGATATTTACTGTACTTAATCAAACCACTCATAGCATATCTTGTTACATGTACATTTATAGGTGACATAAAAATTGAAACCTGTAGTCTTTTATCTTTAAAATATTCTGGTTCTTCAACTTCTTCTATCACTACAACTTTTCCGTCTACAGGAGCAATAATTGTTGTTTCATCAATATTAGTGGCTCTTTTTGGGTTTCTGAAAAACTGCAAAATGATTATTAATAAGAAAACAATAACTACTTGTATCGATTTAATCAACCAATTAGTTTCTAATAATTTTTCTGCTAATAAAATACCAGCAATGGCTAATATAAAGGCAATTACAATAATTTTATACCCTTCTTTATGAAAACGAATCATTTTTAAATTATAAAGTTAATATACAAATATACAAATGGAGCTGCAAAAAGCAAGCTATCAAGTCTATCTAAAATACCTCCATGACCTGGCATGATATTTCCACTGTCTTTAATATTGGCTTGTCTTTTTAATTTTGATTCTACCAAATCGCCAATAGTACCTATTATAGAAATGATAGCAGCAATAATTAACCAATTTAATAAAGTAAAATCGGTATTTATTTTACTAATAACATATGCTGCGATTAATGAAAAAATTAAACCACCTAAAAAACCTTCTTGTGTTTTTTTTGGTGAAACAGAAACAAACAGCTTTCTGCGTCCTAGGTTTTTACCAACTAAAAAGGCAAAACTATCATTTACCCAAATTAAAACTAAAATACTTATCATTAAATAAGGCGAATATCCTGTTGTGCAAAAAGGTAATAAAACCAAAAAGCAAATAGAAAATATAGGATATCTAATGGTGAAACCTAATTTTGATCTTTCATTAGAAAAAGTGATTTCTTTTTTTGAAAAAAGTTGATAGATTAAAATTATTGATGATAAAATAGTAATGCCTAAAATTCCTGTAATTGCATAGCTAAAAGGTCTCTTAATCATTAAAAATAATGTTAACCCGAAAAATAAATAGGGTACAACATTTTTATATTGTATCATTTTAGAAAACTCCCAAATACACAAAACACCAAATAATGAAATAAGTGTAATGTATGATTCTTTAGAGAAAAGAATTGCGGCTATAAAAATTAGCACATAAATAATTCCAGAAAAACTCCTTCTTAAAAGGTTACGCATATTATAAATCTTCAAACAGGAGCAAATATAAGTTTTTTGAGTTACTGTTACCGTAGTTTAAAAAATTATCGTCATTATTATGAACATTATAATTTTTTATTGAAGAAATATTGGTTGGTAATTTGCCTTTGTTGTTTGTTTTAATGCCTGTAAGCCCCTGTCCAGTATTTTTAACTAGTTGACTTGTTTTGGCATACACTATAAAGTCTTCAGAAAGTTCAGATAATTTTGTGCTTTTTAATTGATTGGAAGAAAAAAGGATTTCTCCTTTATCAGCAATTAAATGTTCACAAGTTGTAAAAACAGGAGTATTAGTATCTAATGTAATTTTGGTTTTTATTTTTTTATTTTTAATAAAAGAGGCAATTTTATCATTTAAAAGGACCAAAGATTCCCATTTGTTTTCAGATAAGATTTTATCTAAACTTTCAGAAATCTCTTCTTTTTTTAAGCAATACAAGAATTTCCCTCCTTTTTCAATAAAATTATGCACAAAAAGGTCATCCAAAGACAACTCTACCTCTTGTCTTTGGATTTCTTTTGTTTCTTTAGTATTTATATTAAATATTTTTTTAAAAAAATTCATTTTTTAATTAAAGAGTTTTAATTATTCTTCAGTTTCATTTTTAACTGGTGGAACACTTACTTCTTCTTCAATTGTTTTTTCATCTTTAATCTCTGCATCTAATGCTTCAAAAGGTCTTTTACCAAATATTTTTAGTAAATCATCTTTAAAAATAACCTCTTTTTGCAAAAGTAATTCAGCTAAAGTAGTTAGTTTTTCTTTATTTTTTTCTAATAAATCAATTGCTCTTTGATATTGAGCTTCAATCATTTTAGAAATTTCTTCGTCAATTTTTTTGGCAGTATCTTCACTGTAAGGTTTTACGAAACTATCATTTCCTGAAGAATCATAATACGTTATGTTTCCAACTTCGTCATTTAAACCATACACAGTAACCATGGCTCTAGCTTGTTTTGTTACTTTTTCTAAATCACTTAAAGCTCCTGTAGAAATTTTATTAAAAATAATTTTTTCTGCAGCTCTACCACCTAAAGTTGCACACATTTCGTCTAACATTTGCTCTGTTTGTACGATTAATCTTTCTGCAGGCAAATACCATGCAGCACCTAAAGACTGCCCTCTTGGAACGATTGTAACTTTGACTAATGGAGCAGCATGTTCTAGCATCCAACTGATAGTTGCGTGACCAGCTTCATGAAAAGCAATTACTTTTTTCTCTTTTGGTGTAATTACTTTGTTCTTTTTTTCTAAACCACCAACAATTCTATCAACAGCATCTAAAAAGTCTTGATGATGAATTGCTTTTTTACTTTGTCTTGCAGCTATTAATGCAGATTCGTTACACATATTGGCAATATCTGCTCCAGAAAAACCAGGAGTTTGTTGTGCTAAGAACTCAACATTTACATCGTCTGCCAATTTTAAAGGTTTTATGTGTACTTCAAAAATTGCTTTACGTTCATTAATGTTTGGTAAATCTACATAAATTTGTCTGTCAAAACGTCCTGCACGCATTAATGCGCTGTCTAAAACGTCTGCTCTGTTAGTGGCAGCAATTACAATTACATTTGTATCTGTACCAAAACCATCCATTTCTGTTAATAGTTGGTTTAGTGTGTTTTCACGCTCATCATTTCCACCAGTCATACTATTTTTACCTCTAGCTCTTCCAATGGCATCAATTTCATCTATAAAAATGATAGAAGGTGATTTTTGTGCAGCTTGTTTGAATAAATCTCTTACTCTGGAAGCACCAACACCAACAAACATTTCAACAAAATCGGATCCAGATAATGAGAAAAAAGGGACTTCTGCTTCACCAGCTACAGCCTTTGCTAGTAAGGTTTTACCAGTTCCTGGAGGTCCTACTAATAAAGCTCCTTTTGGGATTTTACCTCCTAAAGCAGTATATTTTTCTGGACTTTTTAAGAAATCTACAATTTCTTGTACTTCTTCTTTTGCTCCTTCTAAACCAGCAACATTTTCGAAAGTGGTTTTTACTTTAGTGTCTTTATCAAATAATTTTGCTTTTGATTTTCCGATGCTAAAAATTTGTCCACCACCACCAGCACCTGAACCGCCACCAGACATTCTTCTCATAAAAAACAGCCAAATAGCTATTAAAATTATAAATGGTAAAAAGCCTATAAAAGTATCTAACATGCTTGTTCTACTTTCGTTTTTTAAGTCGAATGTTAAATCATTTTCTTTTCTGGCTTCTTCTAAATCATTTTCAAAATTTTGAAGATCTCCAAAATTGTATTCATACAAAGCTGTACCTTTTCTGTAAAATGCAGAATTTACTAGTTTTTGATATCTTGGTTTTTTTATTGCCTCTTCTTTAATAAATATTTGAGCGATATTTTTGTTGACAACAATAATTTTATCAATATCATTTTCTCTTAATACTTCACCAAATTCATTTTTTGAAATACTTTTAGAAGCTAAGTCTCCACTGCTAAAAAACTGAAAACCAATTAGTAGTAAAAATATAGCACCATAAATCCAATAAGCATTAAACTTAAATTTGGGCGCATTGTTAGAGTTGTTATCTTTATTAGATTCTTTCATCTTTTATGAATAATGTTTTTTGAATATTGTTTAAGCAGGTTTTATTTCGGTGATTTTTGCATCACCCCAAAGACTTTCTATGTCGTAAAAATCACGAATATGTTTTTGAAAAACATGTACTACAACATTTACATAGTCCATTAAAACCCATTCAGAGTTTGCTTGTCCTTCAACATGCCAAGGTTTATCTTTTGTTTGCTTGCTAACTACTTTTTGAATAGAACCAGCAATTGCATTTACTTGTGTGTTAGAGTTACCAGAGCAAATTATAAAATAATCGCAAACGGTGTTTTCTATTTCTCGTAAGTCTAGTAATTGGATATCTTCTCCTTTAACATCTTCAATTCCTTGAATTATAACAGCGATTAAATCGTCTGTGCTTACTTGTTTTTTAGCCATTAATTTTTTTCTAATTTAATCGCAAAGTTATTATTTTTTTGCGAGTATTTTGTGTATTATTGAACTACTTTACACATTATTTAACAATTGAAAATAATCAAACTTAGTGCCATTGATTCTACCAATTCTTTTTTAAAGGACTTGGCACAAGATTCTTGTTTAGAAAATTTTACTATTGTAACTACAGAAAGTCAATTAAAAGGTAGAGGGCAACAAAGTAGTGTTTGGTTATCTGAACCCTCTAAAAACCTTACTTTTAGTGTTTTTGTATCATTTAAAAATTTTGAAATTAGTAACAAAAAATACTTGACTTTTGCTGTTTCATTAGCGGTTTATGAGGCTATTATTGAAGAGATAAAACATGATGTTTTTATAAAATGGCCTAACGACATTCTGTCAGGAAATAAAAAATTATGTGGTATTTTAGTGGAAAATAGCATTCAGAAAACAAAAATTAAATATTCTGTGATAGGAATTGGTTTAAATGTAAATCAAACTAATTTTTCAGAGGCAATTGATAAAGTAACTTCCGTAAAATTGATTACTCAAAAAAAATATGATTTAGATGTTTTTTTGAATTCAATTATTTTGAAATTAAAAAGTAGAATACGGGAGTTAGAAAACCAGGATTTTAAAAAGTTAGAAGATAATTATTTAAGTGTATTGTATAAAAAAAACACCCCAACTATGTTTAAAAATAGTAGCGATGGTTTATTTATGGGAATAATTTGTGGAATTTCAAAAGATGGTTTGCTTCAAATTGAATTAGAAGACGAAACCATAAAAGAATTTGGAATAAAAGAGGTTTCTTTTGCTTAAAGTTTACCAATATTTTCTGATAAAGTTTCTACAAACTTTGTCAATGGTTTTTTAATCATCATTGCCATCATTGGATTAAAATCGCCATTAAAGTTTAACGATACTTCACTTTTATTTTCTTCAAACATAGAAATGTCTGCTGATAATGTAAAAGGTAATTTACTACTTGCAGCACCCAATGTGATATTAGAGAAAGGTGTTTTTTCTTTTAAGACCAATCTAATTTCAGGCATTCCAGGTAAACCAAATATAAAAGAATCTCCATCTACTTCAAATTTATTGATGTTTTCTGGCATAATTTTTTCAAAATTATTTAAGTCACTGAAAAAATTAAATGTTTCTTCTTGAGATTTATTTACAATTACCGTATTTCCTTCTATATTCATATAACTTTAATTTTTATTGTTTCCATGTACTTGGATTCTTTCTCCACTCATGCAACATTATTAGTTCTTTGTCAGTAATATAATTACTGTCTAAAGCTTGCTCTAAAAGATTTTCATAATTACTTAACGTAGCCAATGCTACATTTTTAGAGTTAAAGTTTTGTTCAGCGATATCAAATCCGTACGAAAAAATAGCAACCATACCTTTAACAACTGCACCTGCTTCTTTTAAAGCATCTACAGCATTTAAACTACTATTTCCTGTACTTATTAAATCTTCTATCACCACAACATTTTGTCCGCTTTCTAAATGGCCTTCAATTTGGTTTTTTCTTCCGTGTTTTTTGGGTTCTGGTCTCACATAAATAAAAGGAACACCCAATTCTTGTGCCACTAAAATACCAATGGCAATAGCACCAGTTGCAACACCTGCAATTACATCTGGTTTCCCATAATTATTTTCTACAATTTTTGCAATTTCTTCTTTTAAGAAAACGCGCACTGGAGGATAAGAAAGTGTTACTCTATTATCACAATATATAGGAGATTTCCAACCTGAAGCCCAATTAAAAGGCTCATTTGGATTTAACTTTATCGCTTTTACTTGCAGTAAAAGTTCAGCAGTTTTTTTTGCAGTATCTTTGTTCAAAATCATAGCGCAAATGTATAAAGTTTTTGTAAATGATAAACCAATAATTATTACTTCTTCTCAAAAAAAAGAAAATAATTTTCCTGTTCATCTTTTAAAGAATACAGTTTCTGAAGAGATTGTTCATAAATTAAGAAATGGCAAGATAAAAGGGGTTAATTTATATACCCCAGATCTAGAAAAAGGCTGGGAACTTTTTTTAGAGTCATTTAAAATAGTTTCTGCAGCTGGTGGTTTGGTGCTAAATGATAAAAAAGAAGTATTGTTCATTTTTAGAAATGGTACTTGGGACCTACCAAAAGGAAGAATTGAAAAAGGTGAAACAATACCAGAAACTGCTGTCCGCGAAGTAGAAGAAGAATGCGGAATTACAAATTTAAAGTTGGTAAAACCATTACTAACCACATATCATATTTATTTTGAAGATGAAATTAAACTAAAAGAAACCTTTTGGTTTTTAATGACTTCTGATTTTAAAGGTGTTTTAACTCCTCAATTAGAAGAAGGTATCACTAAAGTTGTATTTAAAAATAGTTCAGCAATTGAAATTGCTTTACAAAACTCTTACAAGAATATACAAATGGTATATGATAGTTTCAAAGAAGGGTAGTTTTCTAAAAAAACATACTATCTTTGCCGACTTCAAAATAAGTGCCAAAATATTATGACTGAATTTATTAAAAAAATTACTCCGAATGCAAAAGACGATGTTTTAGCAGGTATTACTGTATCTCTTGCAATGATTCCAGAAGTGGTAGCATTTGCTTTTGTTGCACAAATTAGCCCAATTGTAGCTTTATTTGGAGCCTTTGTGGTAGGTATTATTTCTGCTCTTTTTGGAGGTAGACCAGGTTTAATTTCTGGAGCTGCAGGTGCTGTGGCTGTAATTTTTGTTACCATGATTCAAGAAGGGCATGCAAAAGGATTACTTTTTGATACACCTGTAGAAAATATGGGATATTTTTATTTATTGGCAGCTGTTGTTTTAATGGGAATTATTCAAGTTTTTGCAGGTGTTTTTAAATTAGGAAAATTTGTACGTTTAATTCCTCATCCAGTAATGATGGGTTTTGTAAACGGTTTGGCTATTGTAATTTTCATGGCGCAACTAGGCATGTTTAAAGAAAATAAGAAAGATTTTTTCGGTCAAAATATGCGTAAAACACAGTCTAAAGAGTTAGTATATAATGTTTCTGATAATAAAGTAAAAGACATTACCTCTAATACAGTTTTGTTTACTATTGAAGGTAATTCTATAAAAAATAGTAGTACAGGTGAAGAAGTGTTTATTCTTTCAGAAGGACAGGTTTTTGATGCAAAAACGAAAAAAGTTGTTTTTAATGCTACTGATGAAGGTTTTTATTCTGTAAAAGATAAAGGAGTTGTAAAAACGACCATGGAAGGCGAAACCTTGTATATAATGATTGGTTTGGTATTGCTAACTATGCTAATTGTTTGGGGTTTACCTAAATTAACAACAAAAGTACCAGCAGCATTAACTGCTATTTTAATTGTAACTTTAATTTCTATTTTTAGTGGATTGAGTTCTATAAATGTAGGTGATTTTATTAGAGATGGTGGAGGAGCAGGTTTAAATGGAATTGATGAAATTTCAAGCAAGCTAAACATTTTAGAACTTTGGAGCAGTCTTCCTTTTAATTTAGATACTTTAAAATTTATTGCTCCTTATGCGTTTTTAGCAGCATCTGTTGGTTTAATAGAAACCTTAATGACCATGAATTTGGTAGACGAATTAACAGAATCTCGTGGAAATGGAAATAGAGAATGTGTTGCACAAGGAGCAGGAAACATTTTTAGTGGTCTTTTTGGAGGAACAGGTGGTTGTGGAATGATTGGGCAAACCGTTATTAATATTAATGCTGGTGGTCGTGGACGTTTATCTGGTGTTATGATGGCGTTAACGCTCTTAACTTTTATTTTATTTGCAGATAAATATATAGAACAAGTACCCATTGCAGCCCTTGTAGGAGTAATGTTTATGATGGTTATTGAAACTTTTGCTTGGTCGAGTTTTAGAATCTTAAAGAAAATTCCGGTTTCAGATGCTTTTGTTTTAATTATCGTTTCAGCAGTAACCGTTTTCTTTGACTTGGCAATTGCGGTTTTTGTGGGGGTTATTATTTCTGCTTTATCTTTTGCTTGGACGAGTGCAAAGAAAATTAGAGCAAGAAAGCGTTTTAAAGAAGATGGAACAAAAATTTATGAAATTTGGGGACCATTATTTTTTGGAAGTATTACCGATTTTAATGCAAAATTCGATGTTAAAAACGATCCAGATACTATAGAAATCGACTTTGTTGAAGCACGTGTTTCCGACCATTCTGCGATTGAAGCGATTTTTGGTTTGGTAGAAAAATACCAAGCTGCAGGTAAAAAAGTAACTTTAAAACATTTGAGTAAAGATTGTAAAGTTTTACTATACAAAGCTTCTCCAATTTTTGCAGACATAATTATTGAAGATATTGACGACCCAAGATATCATTTAGCTGCAAACCCGGAGAAATTTCCGAAACCTTTGGGAGATTATAAGTTTTAGAATTTTATACTAAAAAAAATAATTTTTCATATTCTTTTTTTAATTAAATTTGTAACCATTGTATAAGGTTGTATAATATGGTTACAAAAGATTATTATTCGTTAAATGAAGTTTCTCAAATTTTGGGAAAAAGTAAAGAAACTCTAAGACGTTGGGACAGAGATGGGAAATTTACAGCTGTAAGAGAACCTATTAGTCAATATCGAATCTACAAAAAAGAGCAAATAAACGATTTGTTAAAGCAACTATCCATCGATTACGAAGATACAGTAGATAATTCTGTGAAGCCAATAAAAGAATTTAAAGTTTTAGAATTATTTGCAGGGGCTGGAGGCTTGGCTGTTGGTTTAGAAAAATCCGGTATTAAGTGTGTTGCTTTAAATGAAGTTGATAAATGGGCTTGCCAAACTTTAAGAGAAAATCGACCAAACTGGAATGTTTTAGAAGGAGATATTTCTTCATTTAATTTTACTAAATACAATAATAAAGTAGACATTGTTACTGGCGGTTTTCCTTGTCAGGCATTTAGTTATGCAGGAAAAAAATTAGGTTTTAAAGATGCAAGAGGAACGCTTTTTTACGAATTCGCTAGAGTCGTAAAAGAAGTGAATCCACTTATTTGTATTGGGGAAAACGTAAAAGGTTTATTATCCCACGAAAAAGGGAAAACGATTGAAGGAATGATTTCAATCTTAGATGAAATTGGATACAATGTTGTTCCTGTTCAGGTCTTAAAAGCCATTAATTATAGAGTTCCTCAAAAAAGAGAGCGTGTAATTTTGGTTGGTATTAGAAAAGATATCGATCTAAAATATAAATATCCAAAGCCACATAATAAAATTTATAATTTAGTTGATGCGCTCAAAAAAGGAGAATTGTATGATTCTAATGTTCCTAAATCTGAAGGTTCTAAATATCCTGAACATAAAAAAGCTGTATTAGATTTAGTCCCTCAGAAAGGATATTGGAGAAATTTACCTATTGATATTCAAAAAGAATATATGGGAAAAAGCTTTTATTTGGGTGGTGGAAAAACGGGAATCGCAAGAAGAATTGGTTGGGACGAACCAAGTTTAACCTTAACTTGTAGTCCTGCTCAAAAACAAACAGAAAGATGTCATCCAGAAGAAACAAGGCCATTTACTGTTCGTGAATATGCAAGAATACAAACTTTTCCTGATGAGTGGAAATTTTTAGGTTCTGTTTCACAGCAATACAAACAAATAGGAAATGCTGTTCCTTGTAATTTAGGAGAAGAAATTGGATATTCTATTATTAAATTTTTAAACGAATATTATTCTAATTTATCAAAACCTAAATAATAAGGATAATTTTCAAAAGTAATTTCATCTAAAATACTTCGTTTTGAGATATTAGAACTTGCTGAAATTTCATCGAGAGCCGAATTTGCTTGAGTAGCTTTATTTTCTTGTAAACTTAAATAGTCTGAAATAGCCTTTGGCAAAACTTCGTAAAGTTCAAATAAAGCATTTTCTTTGCCCGAAAGTAATTTATAAAATTGATCGCCAGAAATTTTATAAACTCGACTGTGGCTGTATTCTTTTCCATTAATTTCTCCAAACCACTTTTCACAAAAACTATTTTTAGCTAAGATTTGTACCCAATAACATTTCGCTTGTTTATAAGTGTCTGCATAATATGCTAATTTTTGAAACAAACTTTCTGCAGAACTACTGTTCATGGTGTTATGTTTGTTTTTTATATCAGCAAAAAGTGTATCGTCTTTTGCTTTGATATCGAAACCGCTTGAATTCCCGATTTCAAAATTATTAATACCACCTAAAATTTGCTCATGAAAAGTTCCAATTGAGTTATTAATAGATTTATCAATCTGTCGATTTATTTCAGTTTTAATTAAAGTTTCTTCATCTAAATCATTGAATTTAGCATCAAATGTAAGTTTTATGGTGTCAATTTTATTTTTATAAAATTTCTTTTTGCTTACGTTGGCTTTCGCTTTTAAATAAGAATTATGAAGGTTTCCTATACAAGATAAAAGATGTTCATCTGAAATATAACTTAAATAATTGTTTGCCATTTTTCCTTTTCTTAGAATCAACGAATTTAATCAATAATTTTTATTTTAAGTAACGATATCTAAATCATCCCCAAATCTACCAAAGGCAAACTTCGAACGCGTTTTCTAGTTGCATTAAAAATAGCATTACAAATTGCTGGAGCCATTAAAGGAACTCCAGGTTCGCCAACTCCAGTAGGTGGTTCGTGCATTTTGTCCATAATTTCGATGTGAATTTTTGGAGCATCTTTCATTCGTGTCATTTGGTAATCGAAGAAATTATTTTGTTCAACTGCACCATTATTTGTAGAAATTTTTCCGTACAAAGCAATGGACATTCCAAAAATGGTTGCACCTTCTAATTGGTTTTTAATATTGTCTTTATTTAAAGCCAATCCACAATCTATGGTGGTCCAAACATTTTCTAGTTTTACTTTTTCATCATTTACAGAAACTTCTACAATAGTTGCTACATAACTATAAAAACTATAATGAATCGAAACTCCTAAACCGTGGTTTTTTGGTAATTCTTTCCCCCAATTTGCCATTTTAGCAGTGTTGTTTAAAACATCTTTTAAACGTCTTGAATTAAAAGGATAATTGGATTTTCCTTTGATAATTCTATCTTTTCCTAACAAATCTAAATGAAACTGAACTGGATCTTTTTTGGCTGCAAAAGCCAATTCATCTACAAAAGAATTAATTCCAAACCCACTATGAATATGAACTACAGAACGCAACCAGCCAATTCTTAAATTTGCTTCGGCTTTTACGTTTTCTAATCGAAAATTTTCTAAAGGATAAGGATTGTTGGTAAAACCTTGGCCTAATTCAAAACCAGATGCATAATCAGATAATGGTTTAAAAGAAGAGACAATAGAAGGGAAGCCCACTCTTTGCAACCAACCAGTTACGTTTCCGTTTTTATCTAATCCACCTTTTAAATATTGCACACTTGTTGCGTGGTAAAAACTATGTTTTATATCGTCTTCGCGTGTCCAAACTACTTGCACTGGCGCATTTATTTCTTTGGACAAAGCAACAGCTTCTACAACAAAATCAGATTTTGATTTTCTTCCAAATCCACCACCTAAAAAAGTAACATTGATAGTAATATTTTCAACAGGAATATTAAAAAAGTGAGCAAGTTCACTTCTGGTAGTTTGTGGATCTTGTACTGGTGCCCAAACTTCAATTGTATCTTTTTGAAACCAAGCAGTCGCATTTGGTACTTCCATTGGAGCGTGAACCAAAAAAGGAACTGTATATGTAGCTTCCACAGTTTGCTCTGAATCATTAAAAGCAGAACTTACATTTCCTCTACTTCCAGGAACTAATTTTCCTGTTTTTTTTACACGTTCTTTTAGTGTATTTGTAAATTCTTCAGAATTAAATGTTTTATTTTCACCATAATTCCATTCGATGTCTAAGTCTAATTTTCCTTGAAAAGCGGACCATGTATTGTTTGCAATTACAGCAACACCACCCAACATTCCAAAGAACTTTCCTGTTGGAGGAACCAATCTGTCTAATTGAATTATTTTTTCTACACCCGTAACTTTTTCAGCTTTGGCTTTGTTAAAACTTTTTACATTTCCAAAAGTAACAGGACATCTTGCAACTGCAGCAAATTTCATATTTGGAATGCGAACGTCAATTCCGTAAGTTGCTGTTCCATGCGTGAAATCTTTTAAATCGACACTTTTTAAGGTTTTTCCAATGAATTTAAAATTTTCAACTTTTTTAAGTTGTATGTTTTCTTCAGTAGGTATTTCAATTTTTGAGGCTTCTTCCACCAAATCGCCAAAGAAAATTTTCTCGTTATTATTGGTGTTAATTATATAATGATTTTCAGCTTTACAAGCACTTTCTACGACATTCCATTTTTTTGCAGCAGCAGAAATCAACATTAATTTTGCTGTTGCACCCATTTTACGCATGGGTTCTAATTTTGTGCGTACACTTCTAGAGCCATCCGTATTTTGGTTTCCATATTTTTCGTGTCCAATGGCTTGTTTTACTGAAATATATTTCCAGTCTGCTTCCATTTCATCAGCAATTGCAGAAGCTAAAGAAGTTCTAATTCCTTGTCCCATTTCTGATCGCGAAGCAATTAAAGTTACGTTTCCGTTTTTTTCTAAATGAATGAATAAATTTGGTTCAAAAAAATCTTTATGAATAGTTGGTTTGAACTTTTTTTCAACTGTTGAAGCATTACACCCTAAAATGATTCCTCCTGAGGCTAAACCAAATATTTTTACAAAATCTCGTCTGTTTATTTGCTGAATTTTGCTCATATTTTTTCGTTTTTAAGTGCAACTGCTTCGTGAATTGCTTTTCTAATGCGCGAGTAGGTTCCACATCTACAAATATTCGAACTCATGGCGTTATCTATGTCTTCATCTGAAGGATTTTCATTTTTATCTAATAAAAAAGTCGCTGCAATTAGTTGCCCAGATTGACAATAACCACATTGTGGAACATTTCCATCATTCCAAGTTTGTCTTAAAAGTTCTAAATTTTCGGAAGTTCCTTCTATCGTAAAAATTTCTTTTCCAATGGCAGCTGAAACTGGAGTTCCACAAGATTTTGTGAGATTTCCATCAATTAAAACAGAACACGCACCACATTGACTTACGCCACAGCCAAATTTTGTTCCTGTTAAACCAACAATATCTCTAATAGCCCAAAGTAAAGGCATATCTTCTTGCGCTTGTATCGCATAAGATTTTCCGTTAATTGATAAATTTACATCCACTTGTAGAAATTTTAAAACTACAAGTTACGGAAACATACTTAGAAAATCTAAAATAAAATGCAAACTGGTGTTGGCGCAAAAACTTCATCTACAAAGGTTAGTTTTCCTGTTGTAGTATTTCTTTTAAAAGATATGATGTTGTTGGTATCTTGATTTGCAACTATTAAAAAATCATTATCTGGAGATAGAGAAAAGTTTCTTGGATGATCTCCTAAAACGTCTTCATAGCCTGTAATTTCTAAATTTCCGTTTTCTGAATTTACTTTAAAAATTGCGATGGAATTGTGTCCGCGGTTGGAAGCGTACACAAACTTACCATCATCAGAAATATGAATATCTGCTGCTTTACTAAAATCTGTAAAATCATTTGGTAGCGTTGTAATTGAGCTGTCAACAAAGTACACATCATTTTTTTCTTTTACTAATGAAACTGTGTTATTCAATTCATTTAAAACATAGATCCATTTGTTGTTTGGATGAAAGGTTAAATGCCTTGGGCCAGCTCCATCTGCCATTTTTAAAGTTTTCTGATTTGTGAAAACCAATTCATTTTTATTTGTATCGATTTTTGAAAACCATAGTTCGTTGGTTCCTAAATCTACTGAAATTATCTTTTCTTTATTTGGATGAAACCATGCAGAATGTGCATGTGGACTTTCTTGTCTTTTTGTTGTTCCTTTTCCAGAATGTTGTTGTACAAATAATAAAGGCGCTAATTTTCCAGAATTATCTGCTTTTAACAAACCAACATTACCACCAGAATAATTTGCAGTAACAATATAATTGTCATTATTGATTGCAACAAAACAAGGATTTGCACCACCAGTTTCAGCCTTATTTATGAGTTGTAAAGTGTCTTTTTCTATTTTAAAAGCACTGATAAAACCTGTTCCATTAATATCGGTTTCTCCAACAGCAAAAAGTGTTTTATTATCTTTTGATTTTGTTAAAAAAGAAGGGTTTATAACTTCAGCCATCAACCCAATTTTAGATAATTTTCCTTCTGGTGAAATTGCATATTTGTAAATTCCTTTGCTGTCTTTTTTAGTGTAGGTTCCAACGTAAAAAGTCATGTTTTTTGTCTCATTTTTTATTTCAGTTTCCTTTTTAGCATTTTTGCATCCAAAAGCTACTATTAAACTAAGAAATAGTACAATTTTTTTCATGATTAATATTGTTTAAAAACAGGTAAAACTAAATGTGCTGGTTCGTAATGAGGTGAATTTTTATACACAAAATCTAATTGCA
Source organism: Polaribacter aestuariivivens (assembly GCF_005885675.1). Taxonomy (GTDB): domain Bacteria; phylum Bacteroidota; class Bacteroidia; order Flavobacteriales; family Flavobacteriaceae; genus Polaribacter; species Polaribacter aestuariivivens. Next base: position 172,938 of record NZ_VANR01000001.1, on the reverse strand, counting down.
TTCTTGGGTTTTTTGCAAACGTTTCATCATTTTTCATTTTCTCGTCAAACGCATTTTTTATATCAGCATTGTCAGTTAATATTTTTTCTGCAATATCTTCAAAAACATAGGCAGAATAACCTTCTTTTTTTTGTAAAACAGTATCGAAAAAGTTCCAGTTGAAAAAAGAATCTGTAGCTTCGGCTTCCAGCGTTTCTAACAAATAACGAACACCATTTTGTTGGGTTGGAATGTACAAATCTCCTTTTCTGAAATGTATTTCTTTTGTAGATTTTTCTACAGTTGTATTGTAATGTAAATAATGACCTTCGTAAGCAGAGTTTCTTGTTTTATAATCTACAACATGATGCACTTCTACAGAAATTGTAATATCTTTTTTAAACTGTGTATATTCAATATTATTTATATCTAATCTTTCTATTACTTCATGCCAACCTTGAGGTAAAATATATGCTTTAGGAATGGTAATTTCTTTATCAGCAATAAAATTATTATAGTATTTTGTTTCTTTCGTAAACGGTTTGTTGGTGTCGTAAAATAGCCGTTTTCCATTGGTTACTTTACTTTCAATCATAGTGGCTTCATATCCTTTAAATTGTAAAGTAGTTGGATTTTCTTGATCTACTTTGTAGCTAATTGGATATGTTTTTTTAGAAAGAACTTCTTCAACAGCTTTAGCACGTAAATCTTTAATTTTTTCTGAATTTTTTTCACCAAAATCTAGTGCAGAAAACAGCAATTCATAGGTTTGCTCAACCCTAATTTTATAAGGCTTTAGCATGTGCGTTTCTACCATTAAACCTAGTGTGTTAAACAAAGTTGTGTAGCCAGTTGAATATCTTGGAGAATCAAAAAATTGAGAAAAACCAGCTTCTGGTGTATTGCCCCAAACGTTTACATATGGCGTAATTATTATGTTTTTTTGTTGTAAAGAAGCCTCCATTTGAGGACGCATTTCGTTTTCTAAAAATGCACCTAAATTACCACCCAATTTATTGTGCTGTGTAAACAAGTGTGTAATTGCGTACTGGTAATCTGCACCATTACTCACGTGATTATCTATAAAAATATCAGGATTTACCGCATGAAAAATTTCAGCAAAAGCAGCTGCATTTTTCGTGTCTTGTTTGATAAAATCTCTATTCAAATCATAATTTCTTGCATTTCCTCGAAAACCATATGCTAGAGGTCCATTTTGATTTGCTCTCGTATGTGAATTTCTATTCAAAGCACCACCAATATTATACACAGGAATTACAGCTATTAAAGTGTTTTTATATTTTTTCTTCAAAGAATCATTTTGAACAATGTCACGTAAAAGCATCATTGAAGCATCAATACCATCTGATTCTCCAGGATGAATTCCGTTATTTATTAAAATTCTATTTTTCTTAGAATTTGTAATTTCTTCAATGTTATAAATACTCCCTTCATTATAAACTACTAAATGTAGTGGTTCTCCAGCATCTGTTTGCCCGAATGAAAACATAGAAACTTCTGAATATTCGTTTGCCAAATCTTCGTAATAAGAAATTACATCTTTATATTCTGGTGTTTCTTTTCCTTCAGATTTTTCGAATTGTGTTGTAAAATCAATTTCGCTTTTTGACGAATTATTACATGAAAATGCAAGTGTAAGGATGGATAAAAGTAAAAGTTTTTTCATCATTTATTATTTTACGCGTACAGGTTTTGGAACTAATTTTGTGTAATCTCCATTGTTTCTAATGACATCTCTAACAATAGATGATGAAATATAAGAAGTGCTTGCAGCTGTTAATAGAAATACGGTTTCTATGGGTGCTAAATCTCTATTTGTATGTGCAATTGCTTTTTCAAATTCAAAATCTGCAGGGTTTCTAAGTCCTCTTAAAATAAAATCTACATTGTTTTTCTGGCAAAAATCTACAGTTAAGCCTTCGTAAGTAACTACTTTAATTTTTGGATTGTCTTTAAAACATTCTTCAATAAAATTTTTACGCTCTTCTAAAGTGAACATGTATTTTTTATCGGCATTTACACCAATGGCAATAATTAATTCGTCGAAAAGCGTAACTCCTCTTGCTATAATATCAAAATGACCTAATGTAATAGGATCAAATGACCCTGGAAAAATTGCTCTTTTCATTGTTTTTATTTTGAGTGATACTACCAAAAAAAATAATGTATTTTATTTTGGTAAATATTTTTTAGTATTCGTTTTTTAAAGCAGATTCTATAGCATTTTCAAATAATTTCTCTAAAGAAATTCCTGCTGCTTGTGCTTGTTGAGGTAAAATACTTTTTTCTGTTAATCCGGGTACTGTGTTAATTTCTAAAAAATAAGGTTCGTCATTTACAAAAATATATTCAGCTCTAGAAAAACCAGACATTCCTAATATTTGATATACTTTTTTAGCAACTTTTTCTACTTTTTCTCGTTGTGTTTTACTAATTCTTGCAGGTGTAATTTCTTGTGATTTTCCTTCGTATTTTGCTTCGTAATCGAAAAAATCGTTTTCAGAAACTATTTCGGTAATTGGTAAAACTTTGGTTTCTTGTTGGTATTGAATTACACCAACTGAAACTTCTGTTCCGTTTAAAAAAGATTCAATTAAAATTTCTGAATCTTCTTTATAAGCCAGTTTTATGGCTGGTAAAATATCTTCTTTTTTATGCGCCTTGGAAATTCCGTAACTAGAACCTGCATTATTTGGTTTTATAAAACATGGCAAACCTACTTTGTTTATAATTTCATCAAGATGAATTTCATCTCCTTGATTTAAATATATTGATGTTGCTGTTTTAATTTCATAAGCTTTTACAGCACTTAAAGTATCTCTTTTATTAAACGTTAATGCCATTTGATAAAATGGGGCAGAAGTGTGCTTTAAATTAATTAATTTTAAATAGGCTATTAACTGTCCATTTTCTCCTGGAGCACCATGAATAGCATTAAAAACACAATCGAAAGTTATTTTTTTATCATTTAAAATGAAAGAAAAATCGTTTTTATCAATTGCAAATTCTTGATCATTTTCGTTTAAAGCAACCCATTTATCTTTTAGAATTAAAACCCTAAAAGCGTTGTATTTGTTTTTGTTTAAATGATTGTAAACAACATTTCCACTTTTTATAGAAATGTGACTTTCGGATGAATAACCACCCATAACAATGGCAATATTTTTTTTCATTTATTTAAAAATAATAAAACAAATTTATCAAAATATAAATAGAAATAGCAACGTTTAGTTTTTATATATTTGTGTGATTAAAAAAATAATTATGAGTTTCCTTCAATTTTTAAAAAGTAAAACTTTTTTTGTTCAAATAGCAATTGCTATTATTGGTTTGTTAGTATTTGTTTTTGCTCTAAAATTTTGGTTGGGTGTAACTACAAATCACAATCAGAAAATACAAGTTCCTGATTTGCAAAAATTGTCATTAGAAGAAGTAGATAGAAAATTAAAAGAATTAAATTTAGACTTTAAAATAATTGATAGTGCAAGTTACAATCCAGAGTATCCAAAAAAATCTGTGATTGAACAAACACCTCAAGCTGGAGATTTCGTAAAAGAAAAACGTAAAATTTATTTAACGCTAAATCCATCTAAATACAGAGATGTTACGATACCAGATTTAAACGGACGTACGAAAAGGCAAGCAAGTTCTCAATTACAAGCCATTGGTTTAAATGTTGGTACTAAATTTACTTATGTTAGTGATATTGGTAAAGATGTTGTTAGAGGTTTACGTTTTGAAGGAAAAATTATAAATCCTGGTGATAAACTACCACTAAACTCTATTGTAAATTTGGTTTTGGGTGATGGAAATGGGAGATAGCTTGGAGTTAGGAGTTAGGAGTTTGAAGTTGTAAGTGTGAAGAGAGGAGTTGAAGATATAAACATTTAAGAAAATTATTTTGCAGGAAGAACAAAATCAAGACATAGAAAACGACGATTTATACGAACATTATAAATTTGTAGCAAGTGATGGACAAGAGCCACTGAGAGTAGATAAGTTTTTGATGAATTTTGTTGAAAATGCAACTAGAAATAAAATACAACAGGCAGCAAAAGCTGGAAATGTGTTGGTGAATGATGTTGCTGTAAAATCAAATCATAAAGTAAAACCAAAAGATATTGTTAGAGTTGTTTTATCATATCCGCCAGCAGAAAATTTGTTGGTTGCTGAAGACATTCCATTAGATATTGTTTTTGAAGATGATACAGTTATCGTTGTAAATAAACCTGCAGGAATGGTAGTGCATCCTGGTCATGGAAATTACTCTGGAACCCTAGTAAATGGTTTGATTCATCATATAGAAAATTTACCTACAAATTCTAATGAGCGTCCAGGTTTGGTGCATAGAATAGATAAAGATACTAGTGGTTTGTTAGTAGTTGCAAAAAGTGAGTTTGCCATGGCACATTTATCAAAGCAATTTTTTGATAGAACTACAGAGCGTTTTTACTATGCCTTGGTTTGGGGTAATATTGAAGAAGATGAAGGTACAATTGAAGGAAACATAGGAAGAAGTTTAAAAAACCGTTTGCAAATGGCAGTTTTTCCTGATGGAGATTTTGGAAAACATGCTGTTACTCATTTTAAGGTTTTAGAAAGACTTACTTACGTTACTTTAGTACGATGTAAATTAGAAACTGGAAGAACACATCAAATTAGAGCTCATTTTAAACATATTGGTCACACACTTTTTAATGACGAACGTTATGGAGGAGATGCTGTTTTAAAAGGTACAACGTTTACAAAGTACAGACAATTTGTACATAATTGTTTTAAAGTATTACCAAGACAAGCTTTACATGCAAAAACTTTAGGGTTTACACATCCAAAAACAGGCAAGTTCATGCAGTTTGATTCTGAAGTTCCTAAAGATATGGTAGATTGTTTAGAAAAATGGAGAACGTACTCAGAGAATTCTAAAGAGGAGTTTTAAACTCTCTTGTTTTCATATAAAATACAATATACGTTTCGTTTTCTATTTTAAACTTCAAATACTTTTTCTTAAAATTGGATAAGTTATTGGAGTTTTCTTCTGGTGGATTTTTTGTCTCGTAATAACTTAAGGTAACATACCAAAACTCTTTATCTTCTGTAAGTTCAATTTCTTCTAATTTTATAGATTTTGCTTCAGGAAAATAGTCTAACAAAAAATCTTCAGCAATTTTTTTGGCTTTTTTTAAATCCGTAATGTTTATTATAGTTTTTTAAAATTTACATGAAAGTAACAGAAGCAATTTTACCATTTTGGATGGTGTAAATAGCAACTGCTTTAAATTTTTGTCCATTAACGGTTACTAATTCGTGGTCTATTACCTTGTTTTCATAAACAATTCTATTTAACAATTCGCAATGTAAATCTGTTGTGTTTTTAAAGAAATTTTCATAACGTTCTCTCATTTTTGTTACACCTTCATAACTAAGTTCATTCGGAAAATTATAAACTTTTACATTATCTGCAAATGGTTTTAAAAAAGCATCAATATCTCTGTTATTATAAGCATCTAATTGTTCTTGAGCCAAATGTCTTGGAGAAACTTCTGCAACAATGGCTATTTTTGTACCTGATTTATTTACTGCCATTCTAGTGATATTGTTGATGTTTTCATCAGAAAAGGCATAAAATAAACTTGGTTTTTTATCAGTTGTTGGATTGAATTTATATATAGATTTTCCTTTAGATATTAATAAAGTTCCATCTGGAAACCAAGTTACATCTTCAGATTTGCCTAACGAAGTAATTGTTTTTATTTCTTTTGTATTCGGGTTTAATGATTTTAGTAACCAATAATCTTTGTTTTCTTTACTTACAAAACTTATCAAATCAGAATTTGGAATTTTATGAACAGAGCGTCCTACATTTTTAGCAACCGAAATATTTTTTTTGTTTGGTATGTCACAAATGAAAAGTTCTAGAGAATCATTTACAATTACAGATGCTATTACTGTGTTTCTGTCATACCAAGTTGGGTAGGCTACTTTTAAATCTTCAATTAATAAAGTATGTTTTTTACTTTTAAAATGATACCTGTAAAAACGTTGTAAACCACTTTTATTTAGTCTTACAGCAGAAACATCACTAGAATATGGAATTCTCTGTGGAGAATATTCTCCACCATATTGCGTTTCAGAAATGTAGTACAATTCAGGATTATTCATTCTTAAATTATACAAAGCAATATCTACATTAAAAGTTCTAAATGATGAGAAAACGACTCTGTAATCATCAAAAAATGAAGGTTGATTGTCATAACCCTTGTTATTAGAAATGTTTTTTCCATTTATTAAATTATATCCATTCTCAATTTTTTCGATGTCAAAAACATGAACTTCTGTATCAACTTGACCAAAAATTGTTGATGAAATTAAAAGTGTTATAAATATGATATTTTTCATAAAACAATTGTTTTTACCAAAGATAGTAAAAACAAAAAACCTCTCTGAAAAACAGAAAGGTTTATGAGTTATATTTTTTATAGAATTAGCTATTGCTAGGATCTTGCATTTTTTTAACTTGTTTTAGTAATATTTTTTTTGGTGTAAAAGGTATTGCTTTCATCATTACTTTTTGTGAAAAGCTTACTCCTGAGATTACATCTAAATCTCCATTTAGCATTGCATTGTAACCGTCAGTTGCAACAGCATTTGCATCTGCAGTGTTTTTAAATAAAGAAGTTTTATCCATTCCAGAAGTTTTTCCAAAATCAGTTTCTGTAGCTCCTGGCATTAATGTGGTTACAGTGATGTTTGTATCTGCCAATTCTTCAGCAATTGCATTACTAAATGAAGTTACATACGCTTTTGTTGCAAAATAAACTGCTTGCATTGGACCTGCCATTAAACTTGCGGTAGATGATACATTTAATATTTTACCACTGTTTCTTTTTACGAAATCTGGTAAAAAAACATGTGTTAAAGCTGTTAGCGCAACAATGTTTAACTGAATCATATTTATATCTTTTTCTAGCTCTCTTTCATGAAATTTTCCAATACCTCCAAAACCAGCATTGTTTATTAAATAGTCGATTTCAATTTTACTATATTTTACAAAATTGTAAATTTCTTGTGCAGCATTTTTTTCAGTTAAATCTTTTTCAATAACACTTACGTGAATGTCATATTCTTTTTCTAGTGATTCTTTCAATTCTAAAAGTTTGTCTTTACTTCTAGCCACAATCACTAAGTTTCCACCTGTTTTTGCGTGAATTTTTGCAAACTCTTTTCCAATACCACTACTTGCTCCTGTAATTAATGCTGTTTTTTTCATAATTTATATCTTCTTTACAAAGATAGCTTATGATTAAAGTGAAGGTTAACTCAAACCGAATAAGGTTTAACGATATTAAAATTTTAAGTATAAAACATCATTTGGTCTTTTTTCCGTTTCAGAAATAGGAAAATCGTACATAGCAATTTTTTTAAAACCAACTTTTTTGTAAAACTCTAAGGCTCTAAAATTTTTTATCCAAACGTATAACCAAATTCCATTTTGATTTTGTTCTTTTGCTAGATGTAAGTTGTGCTGAAATAACTTGTTTCCTAAACCTAAACCATAATATTCTTCTAATAAATACAAACGTTCCATTTTTGTAACATTTGTTTGTGTAATATTATCGTTTTTATGATTGAAAATAATTTTTGAAAATCCGGCTAAATTATCATCAACAAATATTAAATTGTATTGATAATTGGGGTTCGTAATTTCTTCTAACAACGTTTTTTCACTAAAACTATGATTTAAGTAATTTACCATAATTTTAGAAGGTATGGCATCTTTATGCGGAATTATAAACGCTTTTTTACCAACTAAAGCTAAATCAGTTACTTCTTTAATAGTTGCTTTTTTAATTGAAATCATTTAAATAATTATAGTGTCTTTGCGTTAAAAGTATCACCTTGATTAATATCGCCAGTATCAAAACCTTTTTTAAACCAACGCATTCTTTGTGCAGAGGTTCCGTGTGTAAAAGAATCTGGTACAACTCTTCCTGTAGATTTTTTTTGAAGTCGATCATCTCCAATAGCATTTGCCGCATTTAAGGCTTCTTGCAAGTCATTATCATCTAAAATTAAATTGTTTCTTTGAGAATGGTGTGCCCAAACACCTGCGTAAAAGTCTGCTTGTAATTCTAACATAACAGATAATTTGTTGTATTCTGTTTTGCTAATTTTACCTCTCATAGATTGTACTTTTCTACTGATTCCTGTTAAATTTTGAATGTGATGCCCAACTTCGTGAGCAATTACGTAGGCTTGTGCAAAATCACCAGGAGCATTTAGTTTTCTTGCCATTTCATCAAAAAAGCTTAAATCTATATAAATTTTATTATCTCCAGGACAGTAAAAAGGTCCTGTAGCACTTGAAGCAGAACCACATGCAGAAGAAACAGCGTTTGTAAATAAAACCAATTTAGGTTCTTGGTAATTACTTAATAAACCATTCCAAACATCTTCAGTATCTCTTAAAACTTGGTTGCTAAATTCGGCAAGCTCGTTTTCTTTAGCAGTACCTTTGTATGTAGTATTTTGTATTTGATTACTGTTATTTCCTGTTAAGAAATTTAAAGGATTGTTGCCTGTAAAATACATAATTGCAACAACCACACCTACAATTAGTAACCCTTTTTTAGAGGTAACTAATTTTAATAATAAACCAATTAACATTGGGTTAAGTCCGCCACCAGAATTTCTACCAGAAGACATTCCTCTTCTATCTTCTACGTTAGTACTTTTTCTTCTATTTCTCCATTTCATACGTTTCGTTTTTAAAACGATATAAAACTACTATTTATTTTTAAGTTGATAAAATGGAAATAGTAACAAAAAAATTAATTTGTAACATGTACTATACAACTGGCTATAATTTCATTGAAAGTCATTTTAGATTATTAACAAGAAAGTTATATTGAGTTAACTAGTTTGTTTTTTAGGTAAAGTAGCTTTTTGAGTTAGTTTTATTTTAAATCGTTTACATTTATTTTAAAAAGTTCTGCAGCATTTTTCCATAGAATTAATTCTTTTTTCTCCTCAGCTAAATCTAATTGATTCATAAACTTTAAATACGATTTCATGTTAGATATTGGCCAATCTGTACCATAAAGTAAATATTTTGGGTCACCAGCATACGTAATCATTTCTTCAATTTCTTTTTTCATGTAGCGTTCAAACTTTTCATTAAAGTCACCTAAAACTAGTCCAGAAATGTCTGCAAAAACATTTTTATTTTTATAAACTACTTCCATACAATCTTTAATCCAAGGGTTACCAACATGACAAATTACGATTTTTAAGTCTGGGTAATCTACAGCTAAATCATCAATATGTAAAGGGTGAGAGTATTTTACTTTTCCAGTTGGAGCATACGTATCACCAGAATGAAACATTACAGGAACATCATACTCAATAGCCATTTCATATATTAATTTAAAACGAATATCATTTGGGTAAAAAGGTTCATAACCAGGATAAAACTTTAATCCTTTGATGTGGCCTTCAGACAAATACTTACTAATTTCTATAACATCTTTATAGTTGTAGTGCAAATAACTAATACCTGCTACAACGCCTAAGTTTTTATAGCCTTTTACAGCTTCTACAACTTGTTTAGTGCTTGGTCTGTGTTCGTTAACCTTGTAAGAAGATAAAATTAGTGCATAATCTACATTGTTTTCGTTCATGTTTTTTGTAAGTAAATCTAAACTTTCGTTTATAGATGTTACTTTATCTTCATGATAATTATTAATGTGTGTATGAACGTCTATAATCATTTTTGTAAGTTATTTGTGTTTAATCAAAGTTACATTTAAAAAACAAAAAAACCTTTTTGTTTTTGCAAAAAGGTTTTTGTTTTGTTGATTTCTACCAGTATGAAAGTAGCAAAATAATTATTTAATTAATTCATAACTTCTTTTGATGAATTTTGTTAATTCTTCACCATGTAAAAGGTTTTGAGATAATTTAGCCAAATCAAAAGCTTGAGAAATTAACTCTTTTTGTTTGTCTTCATCTGCTGCTAAAATTTCTGAAACCAATGGACTATTCGTATTTACAACTAAATTGTACATGTCTGGAAAATTACCCATTCCCATCATTCCACCACCACCAGAAGCTTGCATTTCTTTCATTCTACGCATAAATTCTGGAACTGTAATTAAAAACGGTGATGCGTTAGAGTCCATAGCTTCTAACTGAACTGTATATGATTTAGAATTTACAGCGTTTTCAATAACTGGTTTTAATTTTTCTTTTTCTTCGTCAGATAATTTAGAAATTACATTTTCGTCTTTCTTAATTAAATTATCTACATGATCTGCATCTACTCTTGTAAATTTTATTTTACCATCTCCACCTTCTAACTTTTGCATTAAATGAGATATGATTGGCGAATCTAAAAGAAGCACTTCATATCCTTTTGCTTTTGCATCTTGTATATAACTGTGTTGCGCATCTTTATTTGCTGCGTATAAAATAACGTGGTTTCCGTCTTTATCTGTTTGATTGTCTTTTGTTTTTTCAATAAATTCATCAAAAGTGAAAAAAGAATCGTCTACAGTTGGATATAAAGCAAATTTTTTGGCTTTGTCAAAAAACTTGTCTTCAGACAGCATTCCATATTCTATAATTACTTTAATATCGTTCCATTTTTTCTCAAAATCTTCACGATCTTTTTTAAATAATGATGATAATTTATCAGCAACTTTTTTGGTAATGTAGCCAGAAATCTTTTTTACAGCACCATCTGCTTGTAAATAAGATCTAGAAACGTTTAAAGGAATGTCTGGAGAATCAATAACACCTTTTAGCATTTGTAAAAAGTCAGGTACAATTCCTTCTACATTATCTGTTACAAAAACTTGATTTTGGTATAATTGAATTTTATCTTTTTGCATATCTAAGTTTTGAGATAACTTAGGGAAAAATAAAATTCCTGTTAAATTAAAAGGATAATCAACATTTAAGTGAATATGAAATAATGACTCTTCAAATTGCATTGGATACAATTCTCTATAGAAATTATCATAATCTTCCTTTTCTAAATCTGCAGGAGCTTTTGTCCAAGCAGGATTTGTATTATTTATAATATCATCAACCTCAATTTGTCTGTGAGGTTCTGTAGTTTCTTTACCGTCTTTATCTTTGGTAGTCTTTGGTTCGTGAGTTGGGTCGTTTACTTTTTTAGTTCCAAATTTAATTGGTACTTGATTAAAACGATTATACTTTGTTAACAAACCTCTAATTTTACCTTCTTCTAAAAATTCGGTAGAATCGTCAGCGATATGTAAAACAATTTCTGTTCCTCTATCCTTTTTATCGTGTTCAACTAAAGTATATTCTGGAGAACCATCACAAGTCCAATGTGCTGCAGGTTCGTCTTTAAAAGATTTTGTGAAAATTTCTACCTTTTCTGCGACCATAAACGCTGAGTAAAAACCAAGACCAAAATGCCCAATTACACCTGTGTCGTTTTTATCATCTTTATACTTTTCTAAAAATTCTTCGGCACCAGAAAATGCAATTTGGTTGATGTATTTTTCAACTTCATCCATTGTCATTCCTAAACCTTGGTCTTTAATTGTCAAGGTTTTTGCGTCTTTATCTAAGCTAATTTCAATTTTAGCATCACCTAATTCGGTTTTAGCTTCACCAATAGAAATTAGGTGTTTTAATTTTGTAGTTGCATCTGTTCCGTTTGAAATTAATTCACGTAAAAAGATTTCGTGATCAGAATACAAGAATTTTTTAATCAGTGGAAAAATATTTTCTACTGATACATTAATGTTTCCTTTTGCCATTTTATATTTATTTTAATTAAATTATTAATTGTGTTAACACAATAGTCAAAAAAAATACCAAAAAGAGTTTTGTGACAAGATGGCAGATTAAAATTTACAACTTTTTAAGATGTTGTTTTTTGAATGAAGTTTTCTATTTTTTCTTGATTTTCAAGAATTTTATTTACTAAAATAAATTGATTTTTAGCCCTAATTAAATTGTGTTCTTTATACTCTGTTTTATAATAAACATCATTATTTAAATAATCTGTTAAAAAACGAAGTCCCATAATAAATGTTATGATTTTGGGGCTGATAGATAGGTATTTTAACTCATTTTTTGTGAGTTGATTTCCTGTAGATTCTAAAAAACCTTTTGTGTAGTTTTTAAAATAATTGAAATTAAAATTAATAAGTTTGCTATTTTTCTCATCTTCTTTTGCAGTATTACAGATAGTTCTAAGCGCGTCACCATAATCAAAATGAAGAACGCCTTTCATAACAGTATCTAGATCTATTAAACAGATCGCTTTTTCATTTTTATCAAATAAAATATTAGAAATTTTAGTATCACTGTGAATTACTCTTAAAGGAATTTCTTTATTCAAAATTGCTTTGTCAAGTATTGTCATTTCTTCTTTTTTAGAAATGCAAAAATTTATCCATTCTAAAGCCGTTTCTTCTCTTTTAGAAGAAGCATTTTTTAGAGCTTCTTCAAATTGTAAAAATCGAAAAGACATGTTGTGAAATTTTGGTAAAATATCTACTAAGGTCTCTTCAAAATCTCTCATTTTTGTTAGAAAACCACCTGTTATTTTACCTGCTTCAAAAGATATTTTAAAAGATGTTACTTGCGTAAACGTTTGCGAGTTTTTTATATAATAACATAAATTCCAATAATTATTTTCTAAGTCTTTTATGTAAAAATTACCGTTTTTAGATTTTATATATTCTAATGTCTTATAGTTTGAATTTTGTAAAAAAGAAGTCACTTTCACTTTGTTTTCTATAACTTCTTTAGCTTTTTTAAATACATTTCCATTAATTTTTTGGAGTACATAATTCAGCTTTTCTTTAGTTAAAATTAAGTAGGTATTATTAATGTGCCCAGAGTAAAATATTTGAAAATCAGTAAATTTTTCACTTACATTGAATTGTTCAAAAATATTTTGAAGCTGACTTTTTAATCCCATAATTTTGTAGGATAAATGTTGTTTTCTTTAAGCTTTTTTATGTTATTAACTACTGTTTTTTTGTCTTCTATATAGGTAACCCCCATCCAGTTAGATTCTGTTTCTAAAATTTTTACAGTAGCTTTTTTTGTTGTAATTAAATTATTTATAACTAATGGTAAATAAAATTCTTTCTTTTGCTCTTTGTAGTTTTTACTCAAAAATTCTTGAAACTGTTTTTCAATTTCACTGAAAATAGTAGTTGTAAAGCCCCAAAAATTCATAGATGCAATGGTATTTTCTTTTAATTGAATTTCTAGGTTATTTTCAGTATAATAAATGTTATTATTTTTTGCGAAAATATCAGTTCTTTCAATAATTTTTTTTAAATAATTATCTTTATTTTTTGTACATTCTCCTCTAGAAACTGTACCTTTTTTTGATAATGTGTTTTTTACTAAATAACCAATCATAGCATAGTTAAAAGTATTTTTTTTGGTTCCTTTTAAAAAGTTAATCATTTGTAAAAAAGCATCTTTTCCGTAAAAATCGTCTGCGTTTATTACGCAAAAATTAGTTTTAACAACACCTTTAGCCATTAGAAGTGCATGAGCAGTTCCCCATGGTTTTACTCTTGAGTTTGGTTTGAAATTATTTGGAATTTTAGTAACTTCTTGACAAACAAAAGTTACGTTAATTTTACCTTCTAATTTAGATAGATAAAATTCTTTTACCTGATTTAAAATCTGTTCTCTTACAATAAAAACTACATTTTTAAAACCAGCATCTATTGCATCAAATAAAGAAAAATCTATGATTGTTTCATTAAATTCGCCTATAATATCTAATTGTTTTAAGCCACCATATCTACTGCCCAAACCAGCTGCTAAAATTACGAGAGTCATAAGGTTTTAAAATTAAATATTTCTCAGCATTTCTGTTTTGTTCTTATTTTTCCAAGTTCCACCAGTAAAATCTGGAACTTTTACAGAAGCACTATTTTGAGCTACTGATAATTCTGAAAGCGGTGTAATTGCGCTCCACAAAACACTATCATATACATTGATGTCTAATGGCAACCCTTTATTTAAGCACTTAATTAATCTGTAAATCATTACAAAATCCATACCTCCATGACCCACAGAATTATCAGAGATTTGAGTTTTTAATTTGTTCCAAAGTGGGTGATTGTATTTTTCTCTGTATTCAGTATATTTTTCACTATCTAACCAATTGTGCCCCCACCAAGCCAATTCATCATCATTTATATATAATTTTGATGGATATCCTTCATGAACTGCCTTTGTACCAACTAAAGTATTTAAACGATCGTAAGGTCTTCCAGTATGAACGTCAAATTGTAGCATGATAGTTTTGCCTAACTTGGTTTTAATCATTGTGGTATTCATATCTCCACATTTTACATTTTGAAATTGTGGTAAATTGGATCTTTTCGCAGCATCACTTAAACTTTTTTCTCTTGAACTCATAGAAACAAGATGGTCAAAAGTATCTCCACGTCCAATATCCATATACTGACTTATTGGACCCAAACCATGAGTTGTGTAGAAATTACCATCTTTTTTTAAGTGATGTTTTATTCTCCATTGATTTTCATAATAGGTTTCATCTAATAAGTGTTTTCTTAAATCATGTATATAAGCACCTTCTGCGTGAGTTAAATCTCCAAAAACACCTTGGTTTACCATATTTAAAACCCATAGTTCCTCATTGTTAAAACAACAGTTTTCCATCATCATACAATGTTTCTGGGTGCGTTCTGCAGTTTCTATCAACTTCCAGCAATCTTCTAAAGTATAGCCAATTGGTACTTCAGAAGCTACGTGTTTCCCTTTCTCCATTCCATATAAGCACATTTCAGTATGCATTTCCCATGGAGTCGCAATTATTAACAAATCAATATCATCTCTTTCTGCAATTTTTTTCCATTCATTCTGATTTCCAGAATAGACTTCAGCAGTTTTATTATGTGTTTTTTTTAAATGTTCGTTTAATTTATCAGCTTTTTCTTTTTTTAAATCTGATATTGCAACAATTGTAGCATTATTATTTTTTACCAACCAATCAAACATTTGTATTAATGTTTGTCCTCTATTTCCTGAACCAATTATACCAACTCTTACGTTATCAATTTTAGGAGATTTTAAACCAAATGCTGTTCCTTTTGCTGATTTATTAAGTAAATTATTTGTTTTTTCTATAGTTTTTTCTTTGCAAGAAACTGCTGTAGTAAGTCCTAAAAATAAAGCTGCTTTAGTAGAAAGTGACAAAAAATCTTTTCTGTTCATGAAATATTAGTTTTGAATTGTTCTTAGTCGATTTTGTAAAGATATTAATTAATCACTATTTTTGATATTAACAAATAGCTAATAATTAAAATACATCCCAATAAATTATGTATAACTCAAAAATAACAGGTCTTGGTTATTATGTTCCAGAAAATGTTGTAACCAACAACGATTTAAAGGAATTTATGGAAACTTCTGATGAATGGATTCAAGAAAGAACAGGAATTAAAGAAAGACGCTGGATTGATCCAAAAACTGGAGATACAACTGCAGTTATGGGAGCTAAAGCTGCTAAAATTGCCATTGAAAGAGCAGGTTTAACAAAAGATGATATAGATTTTATTGTTTTTGCCACTTTGAGTCCAGATATGTATTTTCCTGGAGGTGGAGTGCAGGTGCAAGATTTATTAGATATGCCAACAATTGGTGCTTTAGATGTACGTAACCAATGTTCTGGTTTTATTTATGCAATGTCTGTTGCAGACCAGTTTATAAAAACAGGAATGTATAAAAATATATTGGTTATTGGAGCAGAAAATCATTCAGGTGGTTTAGAAAAATCTACGAGAGGAAGAGGAGTTACTGTAATTTTTGGAGATGGAGCAGGAGCAGCTGTTTTGTCCAGATGTGAAGAAAAAGGAAAAGGAATTTTATCTTCTCATTTGCATTCGGAAGGAAAACATGCAAAAGAATTGGTTTTAGAAGGCCCTTCAACTCAAAGATGGGTGCCAGAAATTATGGAAAATAATGATCCTAATGATACTTCTTACTATCCTTATATGAACGGACAATTTGTATTTAAACACGCAATTGGTCGTTTTTCTGAAGCAATAGTAGAAGGTTTAGAAGCTAATAATTTACAAAAAGAAGATATAGATATGTTAATTCCGCATCAAGCAAATTTGCGAATTGCACAATTTATTCAGAAGAAATTTCAATTAGCAGATGATAAAGTGTATAACAATATCATGAAATATGGTAATACTACAGCAGCCTCTGTAATTATTGCTTTGACAGAAGCTTGGGAAAAAGGCAAAATTAAAGACAACGATTTGGTTATTTTAGCAGCTTTTGGAAGTGGTTTTACTTGGGGAAGTGTTATAATTCGCTGGTAAATAAATATAAATTTTTATTATAAAAGACTTGTATTTACGAGTCTTTTTTTGTTTCTATATTCTACAAAAAACATTGTGTATATTTTAACAGATTAAAAATAATTGTTTATTAATTTTACAAAAAAGTTAAACAACAAGCAATTATGGAATCAAATATTCTAAAATACTTCTTTTTATTAGCAATAATATCAATTACTCTAAATGCAAATGGTCAAAATTTTAGTGGTGAAGCTACCTATGTTTCAAAATCTAAAATGGAACTTGGAAATTGGGGAGCTAGGTTAAGTGAAGCTCAAAAAAAACAAGTTGCAGCTCGTTTAAAAAATAGATTAGAAAAGAGTTACGTATTAAAATTTAACAAACAAGAAGCTACTTTCTTAGAGGAAGAAAAAATTGATGCTATTTCTGGTGCAACAGACTCTTGGGGAGGTTATTTCTCTAGAGGTGACCAGTATAAAAATATTTTAGAGAATAAAATTGTACAAAGTCAAGAATTTTATGGAAAGCGTTTTTTAGTAAAAGATGATTTGTATAAAATAGAATGGACAATGGGTTCTGAAACAAAAAAAATTGGTAATTATACATGTTATAAAGCTAAAGCTTTTGTACCCTATAAAGAACTGAATTGGTATAATTTTTCTTGGAGCGATATAAGAACAAATGAAGATGATAAACAAGAAGAAAAAATGGTAATTGTAGAAGCTTGGTATACACCAGAAATTCCTTTGGCACATGGTCCTGCAGAATTTTGGGGGTTACCAGGTTTTATATTAGAAGTAAGTGCAGATAATACCACATTGCTATGTACTGAAATTACCATTAACAGAAATGCTACTTTAGAAATTGAGGCTCCAGATAATGGAAAAGAAGTAACAAAAAATGAATATTCTTTAACTGTACGTGAAAAAATGTTAGATATGAGAAACAATAGAGGTAGAAGAAGAGGTTAATACTTTTTTTTATGATATTTGTATTTCAATTTTTAAAATGAAAAAAAAATACAAACTATTCTTATTTCTTTCAAATATTTTCCTCTTAGTGTTTATTTTAAATGCTTTTGTAAAATTTATTCCATTTCCAAATTCTTGGATTAATGGTGTGCTTATTTTCTTTTTCTGTATTATAAATATTGTAATTGCTTTGAAAGCTTCATTTGAGGCAACTAATAACCAGTAGCTTAAGAAGTAAATATGAAAAAAAACACCTACTTTCTTTATTTTTAAATTAAAGAAAATGGGTGTTCTATGTATTTGCAAATTATTCAGGAACAATCAATTCTAAAACAGCACCTTCTTTTTAGAGTATTTAGCTCCTTTTTCAGTTATTTCGTTTGTTAAAACCTTCATTATTTCCTTTAATTTCTCAGGATTTTTTTTGCTAAATTTTCAGCTTCAAAAGGATCTTGTTTTAGATTGAAAAGTTCGTATTTAGGTTCGTCTTTAACAACAGGATAATGATATACAACTTTCCAGTCGGCTTTTACAAAACTTGTATAATAATTCGAGCGATGTATTCCATGTGGAAAATGATTAAGAAATTCTTCGTTTCGTTTTAGGTTTGTTTTTCCAGAAAATTGTTCTTTCAAATTAAAACCATCTAGAGTAATATTTTCTGGAACTTCTAGTTTAGCAAGTTGAGATAATGTTGGAAAAGTCTAAAATTGTACCAATTTGTTGTTGAACTCCACTTTGTTCAATTGGTAAGTTTCCTTGTATGGTTGAGTTTTATCTGGAGTAACCCAAGAAGTGATAAACGGAACTCGCATTCCACCTTCCCAATGATTTCCTTTTTTTCTTTTAATGGAGAAGAACTGCTATAGTCATTTTCAATTGATAATGGAGCGTCAGAACTATTGTCTCCTAGGAATAAGATCAACGTATTTTCTCCCAATCCTAAATCTTTTACATGTTGTATAATGTCTTCCAAAGATTTGTTAATACCTTCTACTAAAGTAGCGTACGCTTGTGCTCTTTTAGATTTATCTGAATCTTTATAATTATCCGCAAAACGTGGGTCTGAATGAAAAGGTGCATGTACAGCATAATGTGCCATATTTAAATAGAAAGGTTTTCCTTCTTTTTTGGCTTGCGAAATCGCAGAATTTGCTTCTAAAGTTAATGCTTCTGTTAAAAAAATATCTTTGCCATGGTATTTTTCTAAATCAGGAATCGCTCTTGATTTCTGACCAGCAATATGTCCATAACCTTCTTTTCCATAATAACTTTCTGGATGTCCAATAGAACTTCCAGCAATATTTACATCGAAACCTAAATTTAAAGGGTCTTCTCCATCACTATTAAACGGTCCAAAATGCGCTTTTCCAACGTGAATGGTTTTGTAACTAGCTTTTTGTAAAATTTTCGGCAATGTCACAGTTTCTTTGGTAAGTCCTTTCCAATTCCAATCTTTAGGCCCAAATTCTGTTTTGTTATTATTTTCGGAATTAATCCAATTCGTAACACCATGTCTTGCAGAATTTTGCCCAGTTAAAATAGAAGTTCTAGAAGGCGAACAAACGGAATGTGCATAAAAATTTGTGAAACGTATTCCGTTTTTTGCCAATTTTTCCATGTTGGGAGTTCTGTAGTAATTATTCAACGGATATTTTTTAGCATTCCCATTTTCATCCGTTAAAAAAGGAACAGAAGAATCCATTAATCACATATCATCTACTAAAAAAACAATAATATTTGGAGGAGTTTGTGTTTTTTTTGGAGTAGTACATGAAGTCGCTAATAACAAATATGAATAGCGCACAAGATGTGAATTTTAAATCATATTTTAATCTCACTACTCATATTTTTTTGGTTGATTAATCGAATATATAATTTATCTTTATAAAATGCCACCACTACTTTCGGTTTCGTTATTTTCTCTATATTTTCTATCTCGTTCGCGATTTTTTCCACGCCCGAAATTGTATGAAAATCCAAAATAAATAGAACTATACTCCAAAGTAAATTGTCCATTTTGGGGAAAAGGGTTTGTGGTAGAAAAATCTAATTTATAATTATCGAAAATATCGGTTGCTCTTAAAGAAAGAGAGCCTTTTCCTTTTAAAATAGAATACCTAGCAGAAGCATTTACCAAAAGATAAGGTTCAACTTTTACCAACACATTTTTATAAGTTCCTCTATAAGAACTAGAAAGTTGGAAGCGCAACTTTTTACTCGCTTTAAAGCTATTGCTAATTCTTGCGGTTGTTAAAACGTTTTCAACCTGAATAAAATTGTTGTTTACCACACCTTGGTTTTCTTGTACATAGCTGTTAAAACTAGGCCTTAATGTCCACCAATTTGTCATTTTTATACTCGAGGCAAATTCAAAACCATAACTTTTAGAGGTATTGTAATTTGTGTAGGAAAGTAATTGTCTGTCTGCATTTGTATTGTCAATATCAAAAACTCTTCCAATAATATCTTTCGTTTCTCTATAAAATGTACCGAGTGTAAAATATCCTTTTTTAAAAGAATTCGTATAATTGAATTCGAACGAATTTGTGAATTGCGGTCTTAAATTACGGTTCCCAACTGAAATAGATAGTGGTGTATTCCATTCTTGAATTGGTGTTACTTGATCTATTCCTGGTCTGTCTACTCTTCTGCTATATCCAACTTGAAATTGATGTTTGTCTGAGGAAGCATAAGTAACAAAAGCAGAAGGATACAAACTGAAAATCTCATCTGAATAAGGCTCTAAATTTGTTTGTTCAGTATTGGAAAATAAACCATCCACATTAAATTGCTCTAATCTTAAACCCGCTTGAAAACTAAATTTTTTATACTCTTTATGTACATTAATATAAGCAGAATACAAATCTCTATCGTACGTAAAATTCGAATTTCCTCTGGGTTTTGTTGGCGGATTTCCATTGGTTTCAACTTCTTGATTGGTTATTATTTTATTGAATGCATTTTGGATTCTTGTTTCTAAACCCAATTCTAAGGTTCCGTTTTTAATAGGTTTTGTATAATCTAAATTCACTAAAAAAATATCATT
Source organism: Polaribacter aestuariivivens (assembly GCF_005885675.1). GTDB lineage: Bacteria > Bacteroidota > Bacteroidia > Flavobacteriales > Flavobacteriaceae > Polaribacter > Polaribacter aestuariivivens. Next base: position 152,572 of record NZ_VANR01000001.1, on the reverse strand, counting down.
ATTATTTTTGATGGAATTTGTATAGTTATACACTTTCGAATTCGGATTTATAATTTCGTTATTATTGTCTTCTTGCGGATTCGTGTTTTTAGAATAATTAATTTCTAACTCTAAATTTTCGCCTTCTTCATTAAAATCGATTTTATAATCTAAATTATAGGAAGTTTCTTGGATATCAAATACTGAAATGTTTTTAGCATCAAAAATTAAATTGTTATTTAAAAATGTTCTTGTATCTACATGAAAATCAGTATCAGCAATACTTTTGGTAATATGAAAAGACAACGTATTTTTTTTATTGATGTAATAATCTACTCCCGATTTTATATAATGTGAAGTTGTATTGTCTAAAAATTTTATATCCTGATTTAGGTTTTTATCCAATCTTTCAAAATTAGAAAACGTTTCGAAATCGCCCCAATCTAAATAATAACTTCCATAAAAATTAAACTTTCCAGATCTGTAATTTAAATCTAAAGAAGCAGTAGGTCTTGTGTTTATACTATGTTCCAGACCAGCAGAAAAACTACCATTAAAACCAATGGTTACATTCTTTTTAAGCACAAAGTTGATAATTCCACTCATACCTTCAGGAGAATATTTCGCAGAAGGGTTCGTAATAATTTCAACACTTTTTACTGCTGAAGAAGGTAGTTGCTTCAAAAGTTGTGAGGCTGATAAATTTGAAGGTTTTCCATCGATTAAAACACGAACATTTTGGTTTCCTCTTAAATTGATATTTCCAGATTGATAATCTACTTGAACAGAAGGAATATTTTCTAACATTTGTAATGAATTTGTACCTGCAGAAGCCAAATCTTTACCAACATTAAAAACTTTCCTATCAATTTTTTGAACCATAGAAGAGGTTTCAGAAACGACTTCTATTTCTTTTAATTGAGTAGTGTCTTCTTCTAAAAAAATGGTATTCAAACTAAAAATACTACTTTCTTTAGAGAACTTAATTTTCTTTTTTATGGTTTTGTATCCAATAAACTGAACGTCTATAAACAAAGAGTCTAAAGGAAGTTTTTTAATATTAAATTTTCCTTTTTTGTCGGAAATTCCACCTGAAATAATTTCTTGTTTTAAGTTTTTACAAATAATATTTACATAAGGTAAGGGCTGTTTCGTTTTGCTGTCTAATATTTTACCGCTTAAAACACCAACATTTAATTTGGTGTTATTTTTTTGTGAGAAAATAGTTAAAGAACAAAAAAGAAGCAAAAACGCGATTCGTTTCTTCATTGCGGGGATTTTTGGTTTAATTTTACATAGCATTATGAATTTTAAATATAGGCAAAATTTTTAACAAAAAAAATCGAAGTAAAAACTTCGATTTTTTAAAATTTGTTTAAAGAATTTTTATCATAATTATTTAAAAACCAGCACCACCTTCTTTAATATTATCATCACGTTGTCTTCTTTGTTTTGCTTTGTTTTTTCCACTACCAAATCTGTAGTTAAAACCAATATAAGCAGTCTGGCTTTCCCAATTAAATTGTCCATTTTGTACAAAAGGGTTTTCAGAATTAAAAGCGAATTTCATACCTCTAAAAATATCATTTACCCTAAAATTTATACTACCTTTTCCATCTAAAACTTGTAGACTTGCACCTGTGTTTACCATCCACATGTTTTCTGTTTTCCATTGAATGTCTTCTTGTGGGCCTCTATACATTGCAAATAATTGTATGTTAACCCTTTTAGAAACTTTAAAATTATTGCTAATTCTTGCATTAAACACTTCGTTGGTAACTTCTATTCTTTGTGCGTTTGCATTTACTAAATCTACAGTTCCAAATTGTTTTTGGGAATAGAAATCCATACTAGAATTTACTCTCCACCAATTTGCAATTTTATAATTTAAAGAAAATTCCAATCCGTAAGCACTAGTGTCTTCAAAATTTGTCCAAGATAAAACCTGTTTTACGTTCGATGGATCGTTAGGATCTTTGTAAGTTACACGTGAAATATTATCGTTAATGGCTCTATAAAAAGTCCCAAAAGTAACAGACCCGTTTTTAATTTGACGTGTATAATTTGCTTCAAAAGAGTTGGTAAACTGTGGCAGAAGATCTGCATTTCCAATAGAAGTAATTAAAGGTGTACTCCATTCTCTAATTGGATTTACTTGAGAAATTCCAGGTCTATCGACTCTTCTACTATAACTTACTTGAAATTGATTTTTATCAGAAGGATTAAAAGTAAAAAAGGCGGAAGGATACACACTAAAAATATCTTGTTTTACATTTTCTGACGGATTTCCATCGCGATTAAAATTTCCTTCTGCTTTAAATTGCTCGAAACGTGCACCTAATTGCATGGTTAATTTTCCAAATTGATGCCCATAATTCGCATATGCCGAATATATTTTTCTTCCATAGTCAAAATCAGAATTTCCCAGAGGTTGAATCATAGAATTTCCTTGATTATCGAAAACAATTTCATCTTGATTTGTAATATTTATATTCGAAGTATTATCTTCTCTATATTCTAAGCCTAATTCTAATTTTCCTTTTTCTGAAACAGGATTTGTATAATCTACGTTTAATAATGTATTGTTACTCTTGTTTGTAATATCATTAAAGAAGTTTAAAACTTTAAAATCTGCGTCATTTGGGTTTTTTGTCAAATCTTTATTTTCTGCATCTTCAGGAGCTCTCGTGTTCGAATATGTTGCTTCGAATTCTAAATTGTGTCCTTCTTTTTCAAACTCTCTTTTGTAATTTACATTATAAGCCCCAGTTTGGTTGTTTTTTAGCTGAATGTTAGGAGCATTAGAAACAATAGTTCCATTCTCTGTTACTAAAGTTCTTCCATTTCCATCGCCATCGAACCAATTTTGGGTAGTGTAAAAAGAAAGTGTATTTTTTTTATCTAAATAAATATCTGCACCTGCTTTTATCAAATGAGATTGATTATCATTTTGAAAAATAAAATCTTGCAATCTGTTTGCGGTAGGTCTATCTACAAAACCATAATTGTAATTATTTCCTCCATTATAACCATAATTTCCAAAGAAATTTACTTTCCCAGTTTTATAGTTCATATTGGTAGAAGCATTGTAACGAACATAATGTCCAGCAGTAATTCCTGTATCCACAGAACCATTAAAGCCCATGTTTGCGTTCTTATTTAAGATAATATTTATAATTCCACTCATTCCCTCTGGATTGTATTTTGCAGAAGGATTTGTAATTAATTCAATACTTTTTATAGAAGTGGAAGGAATTTGTTTTAATAATTGAGCAGCAGAAATATTTGTAGGTTTTCCATCTACTAAAACACGAACATTGTCATTTCCACGTAAACTAATACTACCTGTTTGGCTATCTACACTTACAGATTGTACATTATTTAAAAGTTCGGAAGCTGTGGTTCCTGTCGCAGTTAAATCTTTACCAACATTAATAACTTTTCTATCTACTTTTTGTACAACTTGCGAAGTTTCTGCCCTCACTACAATCTCGTTTAATTGAGCATTGTCTTCAGAAAGAGATATAGTTCCTAAATCGATTTTATTTTTTTTATTAGAGATTTCTATTTTTGTTGAAAATGTTTTGTAACCAATAAACTGCACTTCTACCAAGCTATTTCCCTCAGGAATGTCTTTGATGTTAAAGAGTCCGTTTTCGTTTGTAATTCCACCAGTAAGTATTTTTTTTGAAAAATCTCTCACAACAATATTTACATAAGGTAAAGGCTCTTTGGATATTTTATCCACGACTTTTCCAGAAATAGTTCCCGGTTTTAAAAGTTTATTTTTTGGTAATTGAGCTTGTAGAGTTATAGAGAAACAAAACAGTACAAGTAGTAGTAAATTTTTCATTTTGGTTGATTAATCGTTGAATTGATGTATTAGAGACGTCTCATTTATTATATTTGTTACTCTATTTAACTGTCTTTAACATATAATTAACAAATGAAAAAGAAAACCTTAGTTTTAGGAGCTTCCCTAAATGAAAACAGATATTCGAACATTGCTATTAAAAGATTGCGTGGAAATGAAATACCTGTAGTTGCAATTGGTTTACGAGTTGGAGTAGTAGCAGACGTAACAATTGCAACCGAAAAAGTAGAATTTAAAGATATTGATACAGTTACTTTATATTTAAACCCATCAAGACAAGAAGCGTATTATGAGTTTATAATTGGCTTGAAACCAAAAAGAGTTATTTTTAACCCTGGGACAGAAAATATGGAGTTTCTAAAATTACTGAAAGAAAATAATATTAAAAGTGAAATTGCTTGTACTTTGGTTTTATTGGCTACAAACCAGTATTAAATTAACTATTTGCAGTAAAAACTTCTCCAGGATTTGCTAAAAAAACGTTTTCAAAAATAGTTTCAGCTTCTTTTTGAAATAAATTTATATCCTTATACCTTCCAGAATAATGACCAATAATTAATTTATTTACATTAGCATCTTTAGCTATTTGAGCAGCCTCAAGTGTGGTACTATGTTTTGTTTTTTTTGCTAAATCTTGTCTGTCTGATAAAAAGGTAGCTTCGTGATATAGTATATCTGCATTTTTTACAATAGTTACAATATCTGGTTTGTAAGAGGTATCACTACAAAAAGCATAGCTTAATGGTTTTGGTGGGTTTTTGGTCAAAACATCATTTTTAATGATTTCACCAGAAGCCAAAGTCACATCTTTACCAGCTTTTATGTTTAAATAATCAGCTTTGTCAATTTCTGGATATCCAGAAATGTTTAGCATGTTTAATTTTCTGGGTTTTTCTTTCTCTTTAAATAAATATCCGTTTGTGTATACCCTATGATTTAAGGGAATTGTGCTTACAGTAACTTTATCATTTTCAAAAATAAGTTCACTTTCATTTGATGATAATTCATGAAATATCATGTTGAATTTCGCGTGAGATTCCGAAATTTTCAACATTAATAAAGTAGCTTTTTTAATACCTTTTGGACCATAAATGTGCATGTCTTTTTCCCTACTTAAAATTCCATATGTAGATAATAGACCTACTAAACCATAAAAATGGTCACCATGTAAGTGTGAAATAAAAATATGGTTAATTTTAGAAAATCCAACTTTGTATTTTCGCATTTGACGTTGTGTGCCTTCACCACAATCTATTAAAAAATGACAATTATTTATTTCTAAATATTGTGAAGTTGGAAATGCGTTAACACGTGGAGTTGCAGAGTGACAACCTAAAATGGTTAGCTTTATACTCATTTAATAACAAAACGTTTAGAAATTACTTTCTTTTGGTCTTGAATACTATAAATGTACATTCCTGTAGCTAAATCGTCTTTATGAAAATCAATACTATTGTTGCCCTTTTTTGTTTTGTAAGTTTTTTTAAAAACTGTTTTTCCTAAAACATTTTTAACGCTAAAATAAATAGTTGACGCTTTTTTAGATTTAAAAGTGATTTTTGTTGAATTTGTGAATGGATTTGGGGCAGCTGATAAATTTTCTATCGATTTTTCTACTTTTTGCTGTGAAAAACCAATAAAAGAAACACTTAATAATAAAATGAAAAGTATTTTTTTTATCATAATTATTTTTTAAAATCCTAATTCTCGTTCAATATTTTCCATTTCTAAAATATCTTCTGCCTCTTGTAATGTGGGTACAATATTTAAGTTTTCTGGAAAATCATCAACATTTACTACTGTATTTATTATTACAAAAGATGTACCATTTTCATTTTTTTGCTCTGCTACTTTCAAAAATAATAAAAAATCTTCAGTAGAAACGCTTATTTCATTAGAAATATGAACGATTACATGTTCTTTTTTAAACTCTTTTTCTTGTTTTATAAATGTATTATAAAATTCTTGAAAAGAATTTTCGTCTGAAGAAACATACGTGTAATTTTCTTTTTTATCGAATTGCATTTTATCTTTTTATTTGTTGCGCCAATAAATAAATAACAGCCATTCTTACAGCCACTCCATTTTCCACTTGATTTAAAATGATGGATTGATCTGAATCTGCAACATCACTTGTAATTTCTACACCTCTGTTTATTGGACCTGGATGCATGATCACAATTTTCTTGCCAAGGTTGTCTAAAATTTCTTTATTTATTCCAAAAAGTTGTGTGTATTCTCTTGTAGATGGAAAATACTTAATGTCCATTCTTTCATGTTGTACACGTAAAACATTGGCTACATCACACCATTCTAATGCTTTTTTTAGGTTGGTTTCAACTTCTACCCCTAAATTTGTAATGTATTTTGGAATTAAGGTTGTTGGGCCGCAAACTTTTACTTTTGCACCTTGTAATTGTAGCGCAAAAATATTTGATAATGCTACTCTAGAGTGTAAAATATCACCAACAATTACTATTTTTTTTCCTTTTACAGAACCTAATTTTTCTCTTATAGAGTAGGAGTCTAATAAGGCTTGTGTAGGGTGTTCATGTGTGCCATCTCCAGCATTTATAATTTTTGCATTCACATGTTTTGATAAGAAAACCCCAGCACCAACATTTCCATGACGCATTACTACAATATCTACTTTCATAGATAAAATATTGTTTACAGTATCAATTAAAGTTTCTCCTTTTTTTACGGAAGATTGGCCTGCTGAAAAATTAATAACGTCTGCAGAGAGTCTTTTTTCTGCAAGTTCAAAACTAAGTTTTGTTCTTGTACTGTTTTCGAAAAATAAGTTGGCAATGGTAATATCTCTTAATGAAGGTACTTTTTTAATAGGTCTGTTTATAACCTCTTTAAAATGATCTGCAGTTTTAAAAATAACATCAATATCATTAGGTTTCAGATATTTAATACCCAATAAATGTTCTACACTTAATTCTGACACCTTATTTTTTTTAAATTAAATATTCTTTTTTATTACTTTATTTTTTTACAGTATAGTCTTTTATCAATATTAATACTCCTAAAATTTATAGAGACTCTATGTAAACAGCATCTTTTTTATGAGTTTCATTCCAAGTTACTAAAACCTTCTCTTCATTTATAGCATCAACTTGTCTTCCTCTATAATTAGGCTGTATAGGTAAATGCCTGCTAAAACGTCTATCAATTAATACTAATAATTCTATATTTTCAGGTCTTCCATAAGATTGTAAAGCGGTTAAAGCTGCCCTAATACTTCTTCCAGAAAATAAAACATCATCAATAATTACTACTTTTTTATCTTCAATTAAAAAGTTCATTTCATTAGTTTCTGCAGCCAAAGGTTTGCTTTTTCTGCGGAAATCATCTCTGTAAAAAGTAATATCTAAAAGGCCTAATTTTAAATCTTTTATAGCATATTCCGTTTTTAGCAAATTTGTTAACCTGTTGGCTAAAAATGTACCTCTTGGTTGTAATCCTACTAAAACTGTATTAGAAAAATCATTATGATTTTCAATTAGCTGGCAAGCCAATCTATGAAGAATAATTTCAATATCTTTTGAGTTTAATAAGGTTTTTCTGCTCATAAGAATGCTACCAGTTTAGTTTGATAGTTATCGAAAATCAAAATTAACGTAAATATATCTATACACAAAATTTAAATACCATTAATTAAAACAGATTTGTTGTTAATTAAATTGTTAAAAACAATTGTTTTAACACCCAAGGTTTCTTAAGACTTATAGTACCTTTAAGTATTCATTCAAATATCTTAATTATGTCTTTATTAAAATTTGAATCCATGCTTAAAACCAATAGTGTTTTCTTTTTCGATTTGGTTGAATTTGAAGAAATTATTATTCACTATTTAGATGTTGGCAAAATCGCTTTAGCAAAAAAAGCTATAAAACTTGGATTAGAACAACACCCAGCTTCAATAGATTTAAAATTATTAAAAGTAGAATTGCATTTGTGTGATAATGAATTTGATGAAGCTTCTAAACTTTTGAAAAGAATTGAAATGGTTGCACCCAATAACGATGAGGTTTTTATACAAAAAGCAGCCATAGCTTCTAAAAAAGGAGCACATAAACAAGCCATAATTCAGTTACAAAAAGCACTTGATTTGACTGATGATAAGTTAGATGTATGGTCTTTAATAGGAATGGAATACTTGTATTTAGATGATTTTGAAAATGCTCGTTTAAACTTCGCAAAATGTATTGATGTAGATTTTGAAGATTATTCTGCACTTTATAACATTGTGTATTGTTTTGATATGGAACAACAACATGAAATGGCAATCGATTATTTAAATATATATATAAATGCAAACCCGTATTGCGAAGTCGCTTGGCATCAGTTAGGAAGGCAATATTTTATTTTAAAAATGTACAAAGAAGCGCTTACGTCATTTGATTATGCAGTTTTAATTGATGAATCTTTTATTGGTGGTTATTTAGAAAAAGCTAAAACTTTAGAACAATTGGGTAATTTTGAAGATGCTATTGATAATTATTTAATTACGATAGAATTGGATGATCCAACAGCATATGTTTATACAAGAGTTGGAGAGTGTTATGAAAAATTAGGCAAGTTCGATGCTGCTATTTCTTATTACAAAAAAGCAGTTCACGAAGATCCTTTATTGGACAAAGGTTGGGTTTTGCTTGCGAACCTATATTACGAAAAAGAAAATTACCAAAAAGCAACTTATTATATTTCAAAAGCCTTAAAAATTGATGATGATAACTCTTTACATTGGAAGCATTATGCTGAAATAAATTTGAAGTTAAGTTTTTTTGAAGAAGCAGTTACGGGTTTTAAGGAATGTTTAAAACTGAATGATAACTCTTTAGAAATTTATATAGGTTTAGTTGATGTTTTAATTTTCTTAGGTGAATTTGACGAAGCTTTTCAAATTGTTTTACAGGCTCAAAAAATATTTAAAAATTTTGCGGAAGTAGAGTACAGGTTAGCAGGTTTATTTTATTTGTTTAATAAAGAAAAACACGGCTTTAGTCATTTAATTAATGGTTTAAAGATAGATTATGACTATAATTACATATTAAAAGAACTTTTTCCAACTGTATCTGAAAAAAAGAAAATTAAAAGTCTGCTTAAAAACTTTAAAAAAGCAACTGAGTAATATGTAAATAAAATATATAAAGCAAAAAACTTTTAAAAATAAAAAACCGAGCACTAAGCTCGGTTTTTTATTTTTAAAGATAGTTTTATTTTCTAATAATTTCGCCACAACCAATTCTTGGTCCTGCAGCACCAGAAGGCTGTGAGCTAAAATCGTCAGGACCTTCATGAATAATTATTGCATGTCCAACTACGTTTTTGTTAGCATCTTCTCCACCAACAGACCATAAATCAGTTTCTCTTTCAATAGTTCCTTTTCCATCTGCACCAACAACTAAGTTTCCAATGTCTCCAATATGAAAAGGCTCTTGCATCCATTTTCCATGGTTTTTATCAGTTGGGTTCCAATGTCCACCAGCAGAAGTTCCATCTGGAGCAGAACAATCTCCAATTGCATGAATATGAATTGCGTGATTTCCTTCAGAAAGTCCAGAAAGTTCTGCTTTCATAGTTACTGTTCCATTCACTTCTGTAAAAGTTACAGTTCCAGAAACATTGCTTCCACTTTTTGCTTCAATCGTTGCTTTTGCAATTTTAGTATCTGAATCACAAGAACTTAAGGTTGTAATTGCAAATACTAAAAGACTAATTTTTTTTAAAATTTTCATAATTATTTAGTTTTTGATAGTTGTTATTTTTTTGGATACCAATTCCATTGAATCACTTCAATAGAATTATTTTTTTCATTTACTAAGCGTTTGAATTTATCTACATCACTTAAACCTCCTGTACCTCTATAATGATAAGGAAAAACTTGTTTTGGTTCAAATGCCAAAACAGCATCAGCAGCACTTTCTACAGTCATTGTATATGGCAAATTCATGCAAACAAAAGCTTTATCTATATTTTTTAAATTTCTCATTTCAGGAATATCTTCTGTGTCTCCAGAAAAATAAATGCGCTCATTATTTACTGATAGTATATAACCATTTCCTCTTCCTTTTTCATGAAACTTTAAAGCTTCTTTACGTAAATTGTACATTGGTATTGCTTCAATTGCAAAATTACTCATGCTTTTTTTTTCACCATTATTCAGGGTTATAAATTCTTTGGCAGATAAGTCTGAAATTTTATCAATAACTGCTTTAGGAGCAATAACTTTAGTTTCTGTTAAATTTAGTTCCTTTAATGTACTTAAATTCATGTGATCGCCATGAATATCAGTAATTAAAACGTATGTTGGTTTTTCAAAATTTGCAAATGCCTCTTTGCCACTTGTAGGATCTAAATAAATAATAGTTTCATCAAAAGAAATAACAGCAGTTGCATGAGAAATAGGTGTTATTTTTACTGAAGTATCGCTCTGTTTTTCAGAAACGGCTATTGTTTCGGTATTATTTTTAGTTTCTTTTTTGTTTTTACAAGAAACAGATATAAGAAGGATTAAAATAATATTTGTAAAAAATATTTTTTTCATAAAAGTTGCCATTTAGTTAGTTATCTCAAAGATAAAAATTAGAAAACAACTATTGTGTTAACATAACTTTAAAACTTTTTTTTAAAAGAAAAATGTTATGTTAAACAATGCTTATTTTACCTTGCAAAACGATATTTTTTTTATCTTTAAAAATTAATTATCTTCATAATGAATTTAGAAAAATATAGGGTTTCTCAAAAAATAAAATTACAGAACATTAGTACTGAAGAAGTAATTGAAAATGCCGAAAAACAATTAAAAAAACTTCGAAAAAAGTTAAGTAAAATTCAAAACACCATGTATGCAGAAGGTAAATATGGTGCTTTAATTTGTATACAAGGTATGGATACTTCTGGAAAGGATAGTTTAATTCGTGAAGTTTTTAAAGATGTAAATGCGCGTGGAGTAGTGGTGCACAGTTTTAAAGTACCAACAGAACTGGAACTGCAACATGATTTTATGTGGAGGCATTACATTGCCTTACCTGCAAAAGGTAAATTGGGTGTATTTAATAGAACACATTATGAAAACGTGTTGGTTACTAGAGTTCATCCAGAATATATTTTGAGTGAAAATATTCCGAATATAAAAACTGTTAATGATATTAATGATGATTTTTACCATGACAGAATGGAAAGAATCAATCAATTTGAAAATCATTTAGTAAAAAGTGGAACTATCGTGTTAAAATTCTTTTTACACTTATCTAAAGAAGAACAAAAAAACAGGTTGTTAAGAAGGCTAAATTTGCCTCATAAAAACTGGAAATTTTCTGAAGGCGATTTAAAAGAGCGCAAGTTGTGGAGTAAGTATCAATTTTGTTATGAAGATGTTTTAAATAGAACATCTAAAGAAAACGCTCCTTGGTTTATTGTTCCAGCAGACGATAAACCTTCTGCAAGATTAATTTTTGCAGAAATTTTGGTAAATGAATTAGAAAAATATGACTTTAAAGAGCCTGTGTTGTCAAAAAAAGTAGCTGACAGAATAGACGAATTTAAAGAACAACTAAATAACGAATAGAACAAAACTGTTCTCGACTGCGCTCGAACTGACAAATGTTTGTCTCCTCGAGCTCAGTCGAGGGGTTAAATAACGAATAAACATAAAAAGTTCAAAATTTTGAATTGAAAATTCAAAGTTGAGCAAAACCTTAAATATTAAATTTTGAATTTAAAACTAGAAAAACCAATCGTATTTTTCGATTTAGAAACAACAGGTGTAAATATTGCCACAGATAGAATTGTAGAAATTGCAATTTTAAAAGTATTTCCAAATGGAAATAAAGAAAGCAAAACCTGGTTGGTAAATCCTGAAATTGAAATTCCTCAAGGCGCAACAGATGTTCATGGAATTACAAACGAAAAAGTAGTAACAGAACCTACTTTTAAAGAATTGGCTCCAAAAGTAAGTGAAATGATTGAAGGTTGTGATTTAGCTGGTTTCAATTCAAATAGATTTGATATTCCTTTATTAGCGGAAGAACTAATGCGTGCAGGAATTGATTTTGATATGAAAAATAGAAAAGCAATTGATGTACAGGTGATTTTTCATAAAAAAGAACAAAGAACATTAAGTGCTGGATATCAATTTTACTGCGGAAAAGAATTAGAGGGGGCTCATGGAGCAGAAGCAGATACCAACGCAACCTATGAAATTTTGTTAGCTCAGTTAGAAAAATACGACGACATTGAAAACTCCGTAGATGCGTTAAGCGAATTTTCTACACATGGAGAAAGGGCAGATTTTGCTGGTTTTATTTTAATGAACGAACAAAAACAAGAAATTTTTTCATTTGGAAAATACAAAGGACGAACTGTAGAAGAAGTTTTTAAAGAAAACCCTGGCTATAATAATTGGATACAAAATGCAGATTTCCCTTTGTACACCAAAAAAGTTTTAAAAGAAATAAAAGAAAGAATGTCTGCACCAAAAGATACTATGTCTGATGCAGATAAATTACAAGCTTTGCAACAAAAGTTTAATTTAAGATAGATTTTAAGATTTTTAGAAAAAAGGTTTGTAAAAACCAAATTACCTAAAAAGAGAACAATCTAAAATAGCTAAGAATATGTTTACAGAATATAAAAATTTACCAAATAACTCTAGAGTTTGGATTTATCAATCAGATAGAGAGTTTACAGCAGATGAAATTGCAATAATTTCAAAAAAGGCAGAAGATTTTATCAATCAATGGACGCGTCATGGAGACGATTTAAAAGGTTCGTTTACGATAAAGTACAATCAGTTTTTGGTATTGGCAGTAGATGAGAGTTTTAACAATGTTTCTGGTTGTTCTATTGATAGTTCTGTACGATTTGTGCAACAATTAGAAAAAGAATTAAAAGTAGATTTAATGAATAAAATGAATGTTACTTTTAAAAATAATGAACATATTAATTTGGTAAAGTTGTCTGATTTTCAGCAATTTGCAAAAGAAAAGAAAATAACTTCAGAAACCATCGTTTTTAATAATATGGTTAACTCTAAAGAAGATTTTGAAAATAATTGGGAAGTTCCAGCAAAAGAAAGTTGGCACAAACGTTTTTTGGTATAACTATTGATTTTAAATTATAAAAATAGTCTATAAATAAGTTGCGTTAAGGATTGAGCGGTTTGTTTGAGCTCTTTCGCTTTTTAGCGAAAAGCGAGTAGCGAAAGCCTGTTAAAACGCCCAAAAAATACATCAAAAAAAATATTTAAAAAAGAATGAAAAAAAAGTTAGCACTTTTATTATTTACATTATTTGTATCGTATGCAAACGCACAAACTGTAGATCCACTTTTAGCAAAAGATGTGGAAGCACAGAATATTTGGGTGGATAGTATTTTAAAAAATATGTCGATTGATGAGAAAATTGGTCAGTTATTTATGGTGCAAGCTTATTCTAATTTAGATAAAAAACATGAAGATTTTATTACAGAAATGATTGAAAAATATCATGTGGGTAGTTTAATTTTTATGCAAGGAACTCCAGAAAAGCAAGCAGCACTAAACAATAAATATCAAGAAGCTGCTAAAGTTCCACTTTTAATTGGTTTTGATGGAGAATGGGGTTTGAATATGCGTTTAGACAATACCTATAAATTTCCTTGGAACATGACTTTAGGAGCAATTCGTAACGATTCTTTAATTCAAGAATTTGGAGCGCAAGTTGGTAAACACTGTAAACGATTAGGTATTCACGTAAATTTTGCACCAGTTGTAGATGTAAATGTAAATCCTGCAAACCCGATTATAGGAAACCGTTCTTTTGGAGAAAGTAAAGAAAACGTTACAGAAAAAGCAATAGCTTTTACAAAAGGAATGCAAAGTTATGGAGTTATGGCAAATGCGAAACATTTTCCAGGACATGGAGATACAGCATCTGACTCTCATCACACTTTACCAGTTTTAAATTTTGATAAAGCGCGTTTAGATTCCATAGAATTATATCCTTACAGAAAAATTTTTGATGCAGGTGTAGCAAGTGTTATGACTGCGCATTTGAACATACCAAGTTTAGAGCCAAATACTAGTTTACCAACTTCACTTTCTAATAATGTAGTAACAAAATTGCTGCAACAAGAAATGGGCTTTAACGGATTAATTATCACTGATGGTTTAAACATGAAAGGTGCAACCAACTACGCAACTTCAGCAGAGATAGATTTGGCAGCCATACAAGCAGGAAACGATTTGTTGTTAATTCCGCAAAACGTTCCAGCATCCATAGCTTTATTTAAAAAGGCACTAGAATTAAACACACTTACAGAAGAGCGTATAGATTTTTCTGTCAGAAAAATTTTAAAAGCTAAATATTGGGCAGGTTTAAATAACTACAAACCAATTGAAGAAGAACATATTCATGAAGATTTAAATGCAGTTGAAGATGAATTATTGCATAGAAAGTTAATTAAAAATGCCATTACAATAGTTAAAAATGAAAAAGGAAATATACCTGTTACAAATTTGGAAAATAGAAAAATTGCATATGTAAAGTTGGGTGATGCTGAAAACGATGCGTTTGTAAATATGTTGAAAAATTATACAAAAGTAGATGTGGTTTCAGATTTGAATTTAGCTAATTTATCAAAAAAACTAAAGCCTTATAACCTTGTTATTGTAGGTTTTCATAAATCGAATGATCATCCTTGGAAAAGTTATAAGTTTACCAACAAAGAGTTGGTTTGGTTACAGGAAATTGCACGTCAAAAAGAAATTATTTTAAATGTATTCACAAGTCCTTATAGTTTGTTGCAATTAAAAAGTTTTACCAATATAAAAGGTATTGTAGTTTCGTATCAAAATAGTAAACTTTCACAAGAACTATCAGCACAATTATTATTTGGTGCTTTTGATGCCAAAGGAAAATTACCAGTGTCAATTGGTGAGAATTTTAAGGTAAATCATGGCTTAATTACCAATAAATTAAGTCGATTTGAATATACGATTCCTGAAGAGGTAGGATTATCTTCAAAAAAGTTAGCATTAATAGACCAATTTGCCGATACAATTTTAAAAGAAAAAATGGCACCTGGTTTTCAGGTTTTTGTCGCTAGAAAAGGCAAAGTTGTATTGCAAAAAAGCTATGGATATCATACTTATGAAAAAACATTTCAGGTGAAAAACTCTGATTTGTATGATTTAGCTTCACTAACAAAAATTTTAGCATCCTTACCGTTAATTATGAAAGCTGAAGAAGAACAGAAAATTCCTTTAACAGCAAGTTTACGAGACATTTTACCAAGTTTTGCAAATTCAAATAAAGAAACCATAACTGTAAAAGAAATTTTATCTCATTACGGTCGTTTAAAAGCGTGGATACCTTTTTATGTTGATACACAAGATAGTATAACAGGTGAAAATTTACCAACATTTTACAGTAATAAAAAAACAAACAAATTTCAAATAAAAGTTGCCGAAAAACTATTTATCACCAAAAGTTATAAAGATAGCATATACAAATACATAAAAAATGCAGACCAAAGAGAAAGAGAAGGGTATAAATATAGTGATTTAGGATATTATTTATTTAAAGAAGCTTTAGAAGTAAAATACGAAAAACCATTAGATAAATTGGTAGATGAAACTTTTTATCAATCTTTAGGAGCAGACAGAACCACATATTTACCTTTAGAAAAATTTACCAGAAATGATATTGTTCCTACAGAAATAGACGATTATTACAGAAACCAACTTTTACAAGGATATGTTCATGATATGGGCGCAGCAATGTTAGGTGGTGTTGCAGGTCATGCAGGTTTATTTGCAAACGCAAACGATGTTGGTAAAATTATGCAAATGTACTTGCAGAAAGGTTTTTATGGCGGAAAACGTTATTTAAAACCAGAAACTATAAATAAATTTAACACACGTTATTACGCTGATAAAAAAGTTCGTAGAGGTTTAGGCTTTGACAAACCCCAGCTAAATCCAGATGTAAAAGCAACCTGTGGTTGTGTTTCCGATACAAGTTTTGGGCATTCTGGTTTTACAGGAACCTATACTTGGGCAGATCCAGAAAGTCAAATTGTATATGTATTTTTATCTAACAGAGTTTTTCCGCATATGGATAATAAAGGCTTAATAAAAAGCAATATGCGTACAAAAATTCAGCAAGCAATACAAGATGCCATTATAAATGAGTAGCTGTTTCCTGCTTTCATTACTCGCTTTTTTTATTTTGAAATAAAATAAAAAAGAGCTCAAACATGCCATTCAATCAGGGCTAAACTTGTTTGCTAACTTCCGCTAATTCTTTATGCTTTTTTGCATTTGTAGGAGCAAGTTTCGTGTAAACTACAATTAAAAAAGCAGCAACTGTTAAGTAGAAAAAACCAATTAAATCTCCGTAAAAAAGACTAATTATATATGCCTGTAAACAATAAAAGATAGAACAAGCTGCATAATTTAAACTAAATTGAAACGTATCTAAAAACTCAATTTCATCAATTTTTTTTTCAGCTTTTTTCCATATTAAAAAAGGAACAAAACTGTTTAAAATAATTAAATATAGCAGTGGTTGTAAGTAGTTTTTTTTCGGTGGTTTTTCAGCAGGAAACACCTTATTTTCAATCATCGCATTTACTTTATTTACCTCTGTAAAATCTACTTGAGCATTATTTAATTTTTGTAAAGTAGCTTCGTAGTTTTCATCATCAGGAATGTGTACAGCCAATTTTTTTAGTTGTTCAGTAACTTCTGCTTTTAAAATATTAATTGATTTTGCAGAAGTATTTGCTTCAAAAATTGATCTTGTTGCAATTGGTTTTCCATAATTTATACAAACTTTTGCAGGATAATCAGAAATATGTTGATAGGTTATTCCTACAGGAACCACTTGAATATCTATATTCGGATATTTTTCTAGTGCGCCAGAAACAATTCTTGTAAAACCTTTGCTTAAAGGTCTTATGCTTCTTTTTTTATCATGACTTCCTTCAGGAAAAATCATTAAAGTTTCTCCTTTATTTAAAATAGTATGACATTTATTAAAAATTTCTTGATTGTTTGCCAACTGCTGAATACCATCACGAATTCTGTATATAGGCATTAAATATAAAGACTCTAAAATTTTTTTAACCCAAGGTTTCTTAAAAGATGCAGCTCTTACTAAAAAATGATTTTGCCTTGTGTTTGTTGTGGTTACAAATAAAGGATCTATCAGTCCATTTGGATGATTCACAGCAAATAAAACCGCTCCTTTTTTAGGAATATTTTTACGCCCTAAAACTGTAATTTTTTTTGTGTAAAAAAACAATCCTAATTTTATATAACACCAAACTAGTCTGAACCAAATTTTCTGAATCATAAATTATACGTTTTGTTTAATTTGAGTTGTCTGAACACTTTTTCTACCCCAATAAGTAGCTAAAAGAATTCCTGAGAAAACGTCCCAAATACCCCAAAAAGCTGCTAGTAAAGCCATTCCGCCCAAACCATCAAAAAAGCCAAAAATCAACAACAGGCCTAAACCACCATTTTGAATTCCTGTTTCCATAGCAATTGTTTTGGTATCTTTTTTATTTAGCCTAAAAGATTTTGCAGTAAAAAAGCCTAATATAAAAGCAAAAATGTTGTGAAAGATAACCAAGAAAATTACATGATGTATATGATTTACAAAAACATCTAAATTTTGAGAAAAAGCAATAAAAATTAATGCAATAAAAACCAACATAGATAATGGTTTTAAAACCTTTTCTATTTTATCTGCCATTTCTGAATGGTAATGTTTTATCAACATTCCAAAAAATAGTGGAATTCCTAAAATTAAAGAAACGAGTTTTAATAAATCTACCCAATTTAGTTCTACCGTTTTTAAAATTTCATTTGTTGGTGCATACATACTTCCCCAAAATTGCAAATTAAAAGGCGTCATAAAAATGCAAATTAATGTGGCAAAAGCAGTTAAACTTACAGATAATGCTGCATTTCCACCAGCCATTTTACTGAAAAAATTAGATACATTTCCTCCAGGGCATGCTGCAATCATCATCATTCCTAAAGCAAAACTTGGGTGGGGTTTTATAATTAAAATTGCTAAAAAAGTAAATGCGGGTAATAATATAAATTGAGATAAAACTCCAACAAATAAAATTTTAGGATTTTTTATCAACCTTTTAAAATCCTCTACAGAAATTCCTAAAGCCACACCAAACATAATTATGGCAATCGCAATATTTAAAACCCACAAACCACTAGAATCGAAGTTTATTTTTATGGAGTCTATATCTATTTGGTTTTGCATGTTTTTTTAAGTTTCAAGGTTTCAAGGTTTCAAGGTTTCAAGGTTTCAAAGTTTCAAAGTTTCAAAGTTGAGGATTCTTAATCGCTTTAAAAAGCTCATTTCGAAATAACATTTATCTTTTCATTTAATTTTTTACTAACAGCTCCAAACTCCCATCTCCCAACTTCAAACTCCCAACTTCCAGCTTCTAATTTCCATCTTCCACCTTCAAACTCCCAACTCCCAACTTCCAACTAATTCTTAAAAGCAAATTCAATAATATTCGCACCCATTTTTAGGGCTTTTTCTCGAACACTTTTAGGGTTGTTGTGTATAATTTCATCTTCCCAACCATCACTTAAATCGGTTTCGTAATCATAAAAAACGATTAACCTTCCTTCGTAGAAAATACCAAAACCTTGAGCTGGTTTTTTGTCATGTTCGTGAATTTTCGGAATTCCCTTTGGAAATTTAAAAGTCTGGTTATAAATAGGATGATTGCTAGGAATTTCTTGAAACTCTAATGTTGGAAAAACTTTTTTTAATTCGGCTCTAATAAATTTATCCAAACCATAATTGTCGGAAATGTGCAAAAAGCCCCCAGAAATTAAGTAGTTTCTTAGGTTTTCGGCTTCATCATCAGAAAAATATACATTTCCATGACCAGTCATAAAAACCATTGGAAAGTTAAAAATATCTTGACTACCAACTTCTACCGTTTGCGGATTTTTAGAAATATTAGTTTTAATGTTTGTATTGGCAAAGTCCACCAAATTAGGAATTGCAGTAGGGTTGGAGTACCAATCTCCACCACCATTGTATTTTAAAATCGCAACATCTTGCGCATTTATTGTAAAAAATAAAAAAGTAAAAAAAATACTTAGAATTTGCTTCATAAATTATTCTCAATAGAATTTGAAGCAAGATAATAAAATAGAATTTGAGTATTAAAAAACGCCATTAAAAAATTTAATGACGTTTTTCGGAATTTACATTCTCTTTTTCAAGTATTTTACTCTGTACATTATACAGCCATTACCTTTTATTATTCAGTAATTAATTTATTAGTAAAAAAATATAGAATTTCTCCATTACTTTTTTTTGTCTTATATATTCTAAAACCTGCTCTTTTATATAAATTTAAAACCTCTATGTTTGAGGTTTCTAAAAGAATTGGTAAGTTTTTTTTGTTTGAATAATTTATGAGTATTTTATTTATTTCTATTAAACCATCTAATTTCCCATAGTTTTTTTCTTGCGCAATAAACCATACATAAATATAATTATCAATTTTCATTCTACTATTTTTAATTCTTTTTTCATTTCTTAGAATTGTAATTATTTTTTTGAGTTTAATGTTTGAAAGAATTTGTAGGTATCTGATATAATCTTTAAAACTTTGCTTAAAAAGCTTTTTTTCGTAGAACAATACAATCGTTTTTTTATTTTTTGAAATGTATAATCCGTTTAGTTTTGAAGCCAAATTGAAGCAGTATTTCACTAGGTTTTTTACATTCCTAAAATACTTTTCTTTGTTTTTGTTTTCAAAAAACAAAATCATTCTTGGGTTTGATAGAAACCTTTCTGTAATTAAATTTACATAAAACTTTTTATCTTCTTTTGAGAGATTTAGTTTATTCACTTCCGTTCTTTTTTAAGAGTTTATAATGAGACTTATAGGCTTCAAAAAGACTATTTACATGAGTGTATGGTAGTTCAAATTTGACTATAGCCGCTTTTACTATTGGAGTTAATTCAAAATAATGAATATGAGAAACTGAAGGAAATAGGTGATGAGTAATATGATGATTAAAACCACCTAATAACCAAGTTGTAATTTTATTCTTTGTGGCAAAATCACTTGTTGTTATTACTTGGTGATCTGACCAAGAATATGGCATTAAACCTTCATTGTTGGGTAGTGGAAAAATAGATTTTTCTGAAACATGAGAAGGAACTAATGCTATTGTTAAAAAATAGCTTGCAAAAATGTGCATAAGTATATTTGTCAATAAAACTTCACTGAAAGATAAAAAGCTATATCTTATAGGTATAACAAAAAAAATAATCACATATAATAATTTACAAATAAAGAACTTCAAAAATTCTTTTGAAGGAATTTTACCAATTAAAGATTTTGTAAAAAAATCTTTAAAATCTCTTACGAATACCCAGTTTATGGTGTAAAAAGAATAAAGTATTGGAACATAAATATGTTGATATTTATGAAAAGATAGCTTATTTGCATTAGGAAAAATTTTTACTATGACAGTTTGTTTTAAATCTGGATCTTTATTTAAAATGTTAGGAAAAGCATGATGTCCTTTTTTATGTCTTTTTTTCCATGCATAAGAATTTGCACCAAATAAATCCATTTGAAATTTTAAATAAGTATTTATTTTTTTATTTGAATGTGCAATTCCATGAATTGCATCATGAGAAACATTAAGTAATAGAATAATAAAAAGTGGGCCTAATAAAGCAAATAAGGCAAATGATAAAAATACATTTTTAGATAATAAGATTATTAAGTAACAAATAATGATACAAGTTTTAAGAATTAAGTATCTTTTAATAATTATCATGTTACCATATTTTTTCTTGTTTTCTATTTTAAAATAATCTTCAACATTTTTATTTAAAGTTCTTAAAAATGCATCTTTTTCTTTAGGAAAACTAATTTTGTTTTTCATGTTATTGCACGTATTTAGGAAAAAGAATATCAAATGCTAATAGAGTTTTTTCAATATCATTTGAGGTATGTAAACTTGTAGGAGTTAGTCTAAATATTACAGTATTTTTTGGAACAACAGGGTAAATAATTATAGAACAATATATTTTGTAGTCACGAACCATTTCTGCTTGTAGTTCCATAGCTTTTTTTGAACTCATTTTTAAAACAACAGGAGTAATTGGCGATTTAATATTTTTAGAAATGAGCTTGCGTTTTAATAATTCATGCTGTAACTCCGCTGTTATTTTAAATAACCTTAGTCTATTGCTATTTGCTTTTCTTATAATTTTTAAACGTTCAATCAATCCATTTACAACTGGCATTGGCAAAGATTTAGAAAAAATTTGTGACCTTAAATTGTACTTAAAATAGTTTATTAGGTAAGATTCACCAGCTATAACAGCACCAAAAGAAGCCATAGATTTTGTGAAGGTTGTAAAATATAAATCTACTTTGTTCTGGATTTTTTGCTCAGATAAAGTTCCAGAACCATTAATACCAAGAACGCCAAAACCATGGGCATCATCTACCAAAAATCTAAAATTATATTTTGTTTTTAATTTACAAATTTCTTTTAATTTACCTTGAGCTCCAGACATACTAAAAACACCTTCAGTAATTACTAAAATTCCACCTTTAGAAATATTAATATGTTTTGTAGCTAAAATTAACTTTTCTTCTAGGTCTGAAATATCGTTATGTTTAAAAATAAAATGTTTCCCTTTATGTAACCTTATTCCGTCAATTATACAAGCATGACATTGTTCATCCGAAATAACAACATCATTTTTATCAAGAAGAGTATCTATTATTGATAACATTCCTTGATAACCAAAATTTAATAACAATGCACTTTCTTTGTTTACAAACTTTGCAAAATTGTTTTCAAATTTTTCATGTAATAATGTATCTCCAGTCATCATTCTAGAACCCATAGGAAAAGTCATTCCCCATTTTTTTTGAGAGTTTGTATCTATCATTTTTAATTCTTTGGAACCTGCAATACCTAAATAGTTATTATAACTCCAGGTAATTACTTTTTCATTATTAAATTTGATTTTATTAGATATTGTTCCTGAAAATTTTGGGAAAGCGCATTTACCCTCAACTATTTTTTGAAAATCTCCAATTGGCCCTTTAGATATTTTAAATTTATTGAATACATCCATTTCGAATTATCTTTTTGAGTTCTTTGCTAAACTAATCGTTAGGTAAAAAAAAGAGTCCAGAATTTCTCGTTTTTAGAAAATTCTGGACTTATTTGTGAAATTCTGGACTCATTTGTGAAATTCTGGACTAATTTATAGTAACAAAACTGTCATTTTGATCTTGTGGAGAAATCTTAAATCTAAAATTATTTTAAAAAAAAATCGAATGACTAAAATTTACGATTCCTCTTTTTAGAAGCTAAAGATTATCTATTTAACGATTTTTGATACTGAGCAGGAGTTACACCAGTATGTTTTTTAAACGTAGAATAAAAGGTGGATTTCGAATTAAAGCCAGATTCTAATCCAATAGAAGTAATTGTATAATTTTTATATTCTGGGTGTGCTAAAAGTTCTTTGGCTAAATCAATTCGAAATTCATTTATATAGTCGTTAAAATTTTTATCGGTAAATAATTTTATGATGGTAGATAATTTGGTAGAACTGATATCTACTTCATTTGCTAAAAATTCGGCATTTAACTTTGGTTCTATAAAAAGCTTTTTTTCTTGTATAGTTGATTGTATTTTATCGAAAACTATTTTTTTATCAGCATCTTTTTCTTCTTTGATAATATTATTTGCATCAGTAATAGGAGCGAAGTTTAATTGTTTTCTTAAATCTTTACGCTCTTTTAATAAACGAAGTTGCAATAACGCTTGATAACCAATCCAATAAATTAAAACTGTAGTTAAAACTCTTAATGGATAGTAAGAATATATAAATTCTTTAAAATCTAATGCCACTGTTATTGCCAATGCTATAATCCAAAAAATGTAGGTTAATAAACCTAATTTAAAGAAAGTATAAATCCATTTTAAATTATCGTAAGATAGTATTTTGATAAATAATTTTTCTTTTTTTGATAGTATTTTAAAGGAATATCCAAAAATAATTAACGAAACAATTAAAGAGAAAATTTCTTCAAAGGATGTATATTTTTCAAAAAGATAAGCAACGTCTGTCGTGTTTTTATCACTAAAAAAGGAAACAAAACCAATTCTTATGGTAATAATTAATACAAAAACGGGTAAAATTATTTTTAGCAGATTTTTACTCCGCTTTTCTATCTCTAAATAATGGATTAGAAACATATAAAAGAAAGGAGCAATTAAGAAATGCCAGGGAATGTGTATGTAATCTAAAAAGAAATATTCAATAAAAAAGTTTTTGGCGAGAATCCAAGATTGCATGTTGTTTAAAGAAATAATTAATACCAATAAATTGATAAATAACATACTTTTCTCTCTTCCGTTTTTGGAAAATAAAATAACAAAACAGAATAAAAAACCATGTAAAGCACTAATTAGTAAGAATAAATTGAAGATTTCTTCTGTATTCAAGATTTAGCTTTTTTGCAATATAAGAATTATTGATTTACAAACGAAACAATATTCACAGCAACCAATGCAGCAGTTTCTGTTCTTAACCTACTTTCGCCTAAAGAAATAGGAATGCATTTTTTATCCAACGCTTTTTTAATTTCTTCAATGGAAAAATCACCTTCAGGACCAATAAGAATCGTAGTTTTTTCTGAAGGTTTTATAACAGATTTTAAATGATTTTTTAGGAGATCTTCACAATGTGCAATACAAACTTTTCCATCAAAATCGTTATTTATAAAATCTTTAAATTTTACTGCTGGATTCAATTTTGGTAAGGTGAATTTTAAAGATTGTTTCATGGCAGACTGAATAATTTTCTCGAAACGTTCTTGCTTTACCACACGTCTTTCGGAATTGCTACAAATAATTGGCGTAATTTCATCGATACCAATTTCTGTGGCTTTTTCTAAAAACCATTCTGTTCTGTCGTTTAATTTTGTGGGTGCAATTGCAATATGTAAGTAGTAAGACCAAGGTTTTGGCTTTTCTTCAAAAGAAATAATTTCGGCAAGACATTTTTTATCATTTGCAATTATAATTTTAGCATCAAATAAAAAACCTTTTCCGTTGGTTATTTTTAAAACGTCATTTTCTTTTTTACGCAAAACACGCACAATGTGTTTACTCTCAATTTTATCGAAAGTAATTTGTTTTGTTTCTGTAGAAATTTCTGAATTATAAAATAGTTGCATGCTGTTTATTCAAAGTTCTTTATTTAAATTTCAAAGTTAGGGAAATTAGTTTCAAAGTTTCAAAGTTTCAAAGTTTCAAGGTTTCAAGGTTAAGATTTCTCTCCCGAAATTTCGGGAAAAGTCGAAATGACAATTGTTTGAAAACTTTACTGCCATTTTCCATCTTCCAACTCCCAACTTAAATACTTTTCTTATAAGTCCTTCTTCTTTTATGCGTTACAGGATCGAAATTCTCCCAAATTTTCTTAATGGCTTCATTGTCTTCTAATTCTGGAGTTCTAATGCAATTTACAATGCCTTTTTCTTCAAAAGTTTTTGTGTATTGGTCGAAAATAATTGCATGCACACCTTTATTTTGATATTCTGGATCTACACCAATCAAATAAAAGGTAACATCTTTTGCATTTTTTCTGGCATTTAATAAATGAAACAAACCAAAAGGAAATAATTTTCCTTTCGTTTTTTGCAAAGCTTCAGAAAATGAAGGCATTACAATGGCAAAAGCTATTAATTTGTTATGTTCGTCTACTACAAACTTTATGTATTCAGGATTTATAAAACCAATATATTTCTTCTTGAAAAAAGCAATTTGTGCATCAGAAATAGGTACATAACTAGAAAGTTTAGAGTAAGCTTTATCAAATACTTTAAACATTTCATCTACATAAGGTAAAATATCTTTTGTCTTGGTAAAATCTAAAGCTTTTAGTTTGAAACGTCTTTTTAGAATATTTGCAATTCTGTTATAATACGTTGCATCTACGTTTTCGAATTTAAACTTATTTTCTAAATATTCTTTTTCTTTTACAAAACCTAATTGCTCTAAATGCTCTTTGTAATAAGGGTGATTGTACCAAGTTATCATGGTTCCTAAATGATCAAAACCATCAATTAAAACCCCTGTTTTGTCTAAATTATTAAAACCAATTGGGCCTTCTATATATTCTAAATTATTTTCTAAACCAATTTCTTTTACTTTTTCAAGTAAGACTTTGGTTACTTCAATATCGTTAATCACATCAAACCAACCAAAACGCATTTTTTTAATTTGTTGTTTTTCTACTTCAAACCAATTGATAATCGCAACAATTCTACCTACAATTTCACCATTTTTTAAAGCAACAAAAAATTGAGCGTCTGCATTTTCGAAAACAGGATTTTTCTTTGGATCGAAATTGTCAACTTCGTCTTTAATAATTGGTGGTACCCAGTATTTATTGTCTTTATAAAGTGAAAAAGGAAATGTTACAAATTGCTTCATTTCCTTTTTTGATGTTATTTTTTTTAGTGTAATCATTTAAAAATTGCTACTAATTATTCCCTTTTTTCTTCTTTTTCTTTTCTTCCTTTTCCATTTCCTCTTCCAGCTCTTTTATTTCTCTTTCTAGTTTTTCAACTTCGGTTTCTTTTTTCTTTTGTTTTGCTTCTTTTTTGCCAAATAAACGTGAGAAAAAGCCTCCTTTTTTATTTTTAGTTTCTGATTGTCTTGTTCTTTTAGGTCTTGTTCTTTTTGTTTCTTTTTTCTTAAAAATGCTAAAAAGACGATTGAAAAAACTGTTTTGTTTTTTGTTGTATCTTGAAATAGGTGTGTCTTTTAACTTTTCGCCATTTTCACCTAATTCTATATAAGAATCTTCATGATTGTTTATTCTGTAAGAAACTCCTAAACCTGCATAAAAGCCTTTTGCATCGCCTTCAATTAAAAACCTACCAGAAGTATTTATTTGTAAATCTCTATTAAAAAGATAAGCAAAACCAGCGCCTAAATTTGTGTTTGTTTGGTTTTTACCATAAATGGTTTGATTTTCAAAAAAAGCAGACCACTGATTGCTAAAGTTTTGAGTAGCAGTAATTATGTAGGAAAATTCCGCAAAATCACTTCCTATTTTATCATAAAATACATTTGTAATTACGTTAAAATCATTAGTTAAATTATTTTGCAATAAAATACCAACTTTAGGTGTTATTCCTCCAACTTTATAAAATTCATTTACAAAATCTGTATTCATTCCTGCATAAATTGCCACAGAAGGAATCAATCTTTTTTTATCAAAAGCATTTCTTCTTTTCCAGCTTCTAACTTCTTTAGATTTATCTTCATATTCTTGTTGATATACTAGGTATTTAGCACCAATTGTCATTCTGCTAAAACCAGCATCATAAAAATGAGAGGTATATATATTTTTAAAAGCAACCTTGTCGTTTTGGTAAGAAAATTGAGTGTTGATTTCTAATTTTTCTAAAAAAAAACTAGTTCTAAAAAGTAAATCTACTCCAAAAGATTGTGGTCTAGAAAAAGTAGGTTCAATACTAGTGTTTCTAAAAAATAAATTACTCTCAAATTGATAAACACCAGTTCCAACACTATATGGACTCTCAGAAAAACCAGGTTTGTTAGAGTTTATAACGTCTGTATATTGCGCATGTAAAGAAGTGAAATTAACTAGAAAAAATATAAAAAAAAGTGCTTTTTGCCAGTTGTTCATAAAAGATGAAGTTTTTTTACAATTTATATTTAGCATATAACACAAACATACTGTAAAAAAGCTATTTTTTAAAAGCTTTCATTGCTTTTTTAGGTTTGTGAAAGTTTTATAAGTACTTAACGTGCCAATTGTACTCAAATTGTTATTTTTGATTTATTTTTATACAAAGATTTTAAAATGGGTTTACTTAGAACACTATTTATTTTACTAGCAGTTTATTATGGATTAAAATTTTTAGCAAGACTTTTTGCGCCTTTTTTAATAAAAAAAGCTGCAGAAACTATGCAAAAAAAAGCGGAGCAGCAATTTGGAGGTCAACAAAGGCAACAATCATCTACTGTTAGAGAAGGAGAAACAATTATAGATAAAAAACCAGGAAGCCAGCAAGAAAGTAAAAAAACAGTTGGTGAATATGTGGATTTTGAAGAAATAGATTAACCATGAACATCAAAAAAATATTACCATTTGCAATTGCAATTATTGTTTTTGTATTGGCTTCTATTATTTATTTTCATCCAGTTTTAAAAGGTGAAAAGTTAAATCAATCAGACATTACTCAGTTTAGAGGAATGGTGAAAGATATTAATGATTTTAGAGCAGAAAATAATACAGAACCTTACTGGACAGGATCTTCCTTTAGTGGAATGCCAGCTTATCCAATAAGTACGTACTACCCAAATGATTTTGTAAGAAGTTTAGATCAACTTTTACGTTTTTTACCAAGACCAGCAGATTATACTTTCTTATACTTTTTAAGCTTTTTTGTTTTAATGATGGCTTTAAAAGTGAATTGGAGGTTGGCCATTTTTGGAGCTTTAGGCTTTGGTTTTTCTACTTACTTAATTATAATTTTTGGAGCTGGTCATAACGCAAAAGCACATGCAATTGCTTACATGCCCTTGGTTTTAGCAGGTATTATATGGATTTTTAAAAGAAAATATGTACTCGGTTTTATTGTTACAGGTTTGGCAATGGCGCTAGAAGTTTATGCAAACCATATTCAAATGACATATTATCTTGGTTTTTGTATTTTAATTTTAGGAATTGTAGAATTTATAAATGCTCTTAAAGAAAAAAGCTTGCCAACATTTATAAGAAAAGCAGCTGTAATTTTAGCAGCCATTGTTTTAGGAATTGGAGCCAACGCACCACGTTTAATGGCAATGAAGCAATATTCTGAAGTCAGTACTAGAGGTAAATCTGAATTAACAATTACTCCAAATGGAACTAAAAAAGAAGCAACAAAAGGGTTAGATAAAGCATATATAACTGAATATAGTTATGCAAAACTAGAAACATTTAATCTTTTTATTCCACGTTTTATGGGTGGAGGAACTGTGGAAAAGTTGAGTGAAAATTCAAACTTTCATCAATTTATTGAAGAAAAAGCAGGAAAAAAAGTTGCAGATGATTATTCGCAACAAGTATTTACTTACTGGGGAGATCAACCAATAATAGAAGCACCAGCTTATATTGGAGCTGTAATTTTCTTTCTGTTTTTCCTAGGTTTTTTTATTGTAAAAGGAAGATTAAAACAGTGGTTGGTTGCAGCAACTGTTTTTTCGATAATTTTAAGTTGGGGAAGAAATTTTGAAATAGTCACTAATTTTTTTATTGACTATGTACCATTATACAATAAATTTAGAGCAGTTTCATCTATACAAGTAATTGCAGAATTATGTGTGCCAATTTTAGGTATTTTAGCTTTAAAAGCTTTTTTCTCAACTAAAATATCTTCAAAAGAAAAAGAAGAAGCACTTAAAAAAGCAGTAATTACTTTTGGAGGATTGATACTTACTGGTTTTGTATTCGCACATTTGTTTGGAACTTTTGAAGGTTTAAGAGATGCACAACAATATAACGAAATTCCTGGTTTTTTAGATGCTGTAATTGCTGATAGAAAAGGATTGCTTTTAATGGATACTCTACGATCTTTAGTACTTGTAATTATTTCTGGTGGAATTTTATGGATGTTTTTAAAAGGAAAGTTAAAACAAAATTTTGCTATTTTGGCTTTACTAGGTTTTGTGATTTTTGATTTAATTTCAGTTGATAAAAAGTATGTAAATGAAGATGATTTTAAACCTGCAAGAAAAATAGAAAAACCGTTTATTGCTTCTGAGGCAGATAAATTAATAAACCAAGACAAGAGTCATTACAGAGTGGCAAATTTTGCAGTAAATCCTATAAACGATGGAAGTACTTCTTATTTTCACAATTCTATTGGAGGTTATCATGCAGCAAAAATGATGCGTTATCAAGAACTTTTTGAATATCAAATAGCTAAAAATAATATGCAGGTTTTAAACATGCTAAATACCAAGTATTTTATTTTTGCAGACGATAAAGGAAGTTTACAAGCACAACAAAATCCTGATGCAAATGGTAATGCTTGGTTTGTAAATAAAATCATTCCAGTAGCAACAGCAAATGATGAAATAAAAGCTTTAGATAGTTTACAAACTAAAAAGGAAGTTGTTATTAGACAAGAAGATTTTGAGAAAATTAAAATTGATACATCTATCCAAAAAGATAGTTTAGCAACCATTAAACTTTTAAAATATAGTTTAAATGAATTAACGTTTCAAGCTAATACCAATAATGAACAGTTTGCAGTTTTTTCTGAGATTTATTACAAAAACGGGTGGAATGCTTATATTGACGGAAAATTAACACCTCATTATCGCGTAAATTATGTTTTAAGAGGTTTAAAAGTCCCTGCTGGAAATCATAAAATTGAATTTAAGTTTGAGCCAAAAATTATTCAGCAAGGTAAAATTATCTCACTTTCTTCATACGGATTATTATTTTTAATCACAATTGGGTGGTGTTTTTATGACGAGAAAAAGAACAAGAAGTCATGAAAAATTTTTTTTTAATAATAATATTTTTTAGTATTCAGAATTATAGTCAAGAATTGCTACTTCATTATACTTTTGATGGAAATGTAAATGATGTAAGTGGTAATAATTTTAATGGAAATCCAAGTGGAGTAACTTATGTAAATGATAGAAATGGAAATGCTAATTCCGCAGTTTCTTTTGACGGCATTAATGACTTTATTGATTTCCCAAATGTATTAAAATTAAAACCAACCTTACCAGTATCTTTTTCTTTTTGGATAAAATATGAAAGCGATAATGTTCAAGATAGAGTTGTGTTTAATACATCATTTAAGGAAGATGTAAATTCAGGAGTTTATTTAACATCGCAAAGTTCTACAGGTAAACTTGCTGTTGGTTATGGAGATGGGTCATCAAGCTTTACAAGTTCTAATAGGAGAGGCTATCTTAGTAATAATGTTATAAAGTCTAATGCTTGGCATCAAATTCATATTGTTATCTTATCGAGTAATAATATAAAAGTATATTTAGATTGTGTAGAAACTGGTGGAACATATTCAGGATTTGGATCAAAACTAAGTTATTCCTCTAACCCTGGCTCTTTAGGAAGGCATGATCAAAATAGTAGTGGAATAGCAAGTTATTATTTTAAAGGTGTTTTGGATGATTTTAAATACTATAAAGGAGAAATTATTCCAACTGTTAAGAATACAACTTTTATTAACTTACCTACAAAACTTTGTGAAAACTCCACTTTTTCTCTACCAACAACTTCTGCGAATGGAATAGTGGGAACTTGGTCTCCAGCGTTTAATTCTACTACTTTAGGAATTAAAAATTATACATTTAAGCCAAACACAGGACAATGCGCAACTAGTTTTAATCATTCAATTGAAATAACAAATAATTTAACCCCAAGTTTTTCAAATTTACCTAAAGAACTTTGTGAAAACTCCACTTTTTCTCTACCAACAACTTCTGCGAATGGAATAGTGGGAACTTGGTCTCCAGCGTTTGATTCTACTACTTTAGGAACTAAAAATTATACATTTGAGCCAAACACAGGACAATGCGCAAATAGTTTTAACCATTCTATAGAAGTAACAGTTAACAGAGCTCCAAATTTTTCAGATTTACCTAAAGAACTTTGTGAAAACTCTACTTTTTCTTTACCTACAACTTCTACGAACGGAATAACAGGAACTTGGTCTCCAGCGTTTGATTCTACTACTTTAGGAACTAAAAATTATACATTTGAGCCAGACACAGGACAATGCGCAAATAGTTTTAACCATTCTATAGAAGTAACAGTTAACAGAGCTCCAAATTTTTCAGATTTACCTAAAGAACTTTGTGAAAACTCTAATTTTTCTTTACCTACAACTTCTACGAACGGAATAACAGGAACTTGGTCTCCAGTATTTAATAATTCCTTAATAGGAACCACTGTTTACACTTTTATATCAGATTCAGGAAAATGTAGAAATAATTTTACACATTCAATTAAGATTGTTAAAGAATTAAAACCAAATTTTGCATCATTACCAAAAGAGATATTTAAAGGTGATGTTTATGTTTTACCTAAAGTTTCAGATAACGGGCTTTCAGGGAATTGGTTTCCGAAATTTAATAATAATCTGATTGGAACATCTAAATATATATTTACTCCTAATCAATCATGTGGAAGCATTTTTGTTAGTAATATAAAAATCATAGAAAGAATTGATTTAGATATACCTTCTTTTTTTACACCAAATGGAGATAATATTAATGATTTTTGGTTAATAGAAGGAATAGATAATTACAAAGATGTTAAAATTTCCATTTTTAATAGGTATGGGAAATTTTTAATAAAAGTTAATCCATTAATAGGTTGGGATGGTTCTTATATGAATAAAAAAATGCCTTCTGATGATTATTGGTATCTTCTGGAAGTCTTGGATTTAAGTAACAAAGCTTTATTTATAAGAGGACATTTTAGTTTATTAAGAAAATAATATTATAAATTCCTTCAAATATTTTGAGACTATATTAATCAAACTAATTTCTATAAAATTTTAAATGTACACTAAAATACCTCATAAAAGATACGAGCACACATTAGCTTTTTTAAAAAAAACACTACCAAGTCCAGCTACAGTTTTAGATTTGGGTATTAGAAATCCTTTTTCTGAAATTATGGAACAAAATGGCTATATTGTTATTAATACTGAGGGAGAAGATTTAGATTTATTGCCAGAACTTGTAAATAGATATGATGTAGATGCAGTTACAGCTTTCGAAATTTTCGAGCATTTACTGTCGCCTTTTAGTGTTTTAAAAGAAATTAAAGCGACAAAACTAATAACTACAATTCCTTTAAATTTGTGGTTCGCAAAAGCATATAAAAGTAAAACTGATATTTGGGATAGACATTATCATGAATTCGAAGATTGGCAGTTCGACTGGCTTTTAGTAAAAACGGGTTGGAAAATTCAGGAAAAAGAAAAGTGGACAAGTCCGATTAATAAAATAGGATTTAGACCAATTTTAAGAAAGTTTATCCCAAGATATTACGCTGTATATGCAACAAAATAAATACGAAAAACATACTATTTTAATTTTGTTAGATGGGTTTTATCCAGCTGATATTAGAGTTCGTAAGGAAGCCGAATCTTTAGCGGAAAAACATAATGTATATATTCTTTGTGTTAGAAAAAATAACGATGAACAAGAAGAAATTATTAATAAAGTTTCTGTTTTAAGGAAAATACATTATAAAAGTTTTGCCGAAAAAGGAATTATAGATATTAGAATTGCAATTAATTTTATCCATCCAAAATTTCATCAAATTTTACCAGAGATTATTAAAAACAAAGCAATTGATGTTTTGCACGTGCATGATTTGCCACTAGCTAAAACAGGAATGTTAGCAGCTCAGAAATACAATTTAAAATCAGTTTTAGATTTGCATGAAAACTATGCAGCTGCTTTACTTACTTGGTTTTCTTGGAGAAAAAATCCAATTATTAGATTAAAAAATAAATTGTTTTTTAATTATAATCGATGGCAAAATTATGAGAATAATATTATAACAAAGTACGATCATATTATTGCTGTTGTAGAGGAAATGAAAGAACGAATTATTAAAGATACTTCTATTAGTTCTAAAAAAATTACAGTAATTACCAATTCAGAAAAAAAGGATTTCGCAACCATTTTCTCTTCTGTAGAAAATTACTTCTTTAAAGATTTTAAAAATCAATTTATAATTTCTTACGTTGGTGGTTTTGGTCCTCATAGAGGGTTGCAAACTGCTATTGAGGGTATACAAAAAGTTTCTAAAGAGATTCCTAATGTATTATTGGCTTTAATTGGCCCTGCAAATAAAGATGTAAAAGAATATTTAGAAAATTTAATTGATAAATTTAATGTTCGAGAGAATGTTGTTATTTATGGAAGTCAACCTTTTGAAAAAGTTGTTGAGATCATGAAAAGCTCATCAATAAATATTATTCCTCATATATCTAATTTGCACACAGAAAGTACAATTCCTCATAAATTATTTCAAATTTTATTATCTAAAAAACCAATTTTAGTTTCAGATTGTGCTCCTTTAAAAAGAATTATTAAAACACACGAAATAGGTTCGATTTTCAAAGCAGGAAAAGCGGAAAGTTTTGCTGAAGAGGTAATTAATATTCATAAAGATTACGAATACGCAACCAAAAAAGCAGAAATAGGTTTTGACATTGCTTTTAATGGAGATTTAAACTGGGAACAAACTTCCAAAAAATTAATCGATTTATACGATAACTTAGAAAATTGAAAGTCTTAATAATTACATATTATTGGCCTCCTGCAGGTGGTTCTGGTGTTCAACGTTGGCTGAAATTTGTAAAGTATTTACAAGATTTTGATATTGAACCTATTGTTTACACAGTAGATAATGAGAATTACCCGAAAGAAGATGCTTCTTTAATAAATGAAATTCCAAAAGGAATAACAGTTTTAAAACAACCTATTTGGAATCCTCAAAATATATTTTTTTGGAAAAAGAAAAATCAAAAAAAAGAGGGAGTTTCAAACCTTAGTAATAATAAAATTTTGTCTTTTATAAGAGGAAATGTTTTTATTCCTGATCCAAAAATATTTTGGGTAAAACCTTCTGTAAAGTTTCTTCAACACTTTCTTTTAGAAAATAATATTGATGTAATTATTTCATCTGGACCACCACACAGCATGCACTTGATTGCTCAAAAACTACGTGCTAAAAACAATATAAAATGGATAGCAGATTTTAGAGATCCATGGACAGATTTGTATTATACCAAAGATTTTAATCAAGGAAAATTTGCACTTAAAAAAAATATAAAACTAGAAAAAGAGGTTTTAAATAATGCAGATTGTATTTTAACAGTTAGTAATTCATTAAAAAAGGCTTTTGAGAAAAATAGCACAAATGTAAAAGTAATTACCAATGGTTTTGATGATGAGGTTTTATTAGAAAAATCAATTGCTTTAGATAATAAATTTACAATTTCTTATATTGGTTTATTGCCAAAACAAAGTAATCCAAAAGTGTTATTTAAAGTTTTGCAAAAGCTATTGAAAGAAAATGAAGAGTTAAAAAATGATTTGCAATTAAATTTTATAGGCGATATTTCTGAAGGTGTAAAAAACGAAATTCAAAAGTATAATTTAGAAATTTTGTCTGATTTTAAAGGATATGTTTCTCATCAAGAAGCTATTTTATATCAAAAAAAATCACAAGTATTATTATTGCTAATTCCAAATGTACCTAATAATGAAGGTATTTTAACAGGAAAGTTATTTGAGTATTTAACAGCAAAACGTCCTATTTTAGCAATTGGAAATGAAAATAGTGACTTGTCAAAAATATTAAAAGACACAAACGCTGGAATTGTTGTAAATTACGAAAATGAAAAAAAACTTACTACCGAGATTTTACGATTGTATGAAAAATATAAATCTGGAAAATTGGAGGTAAACCCTGAAAACATTCAACAATATCATCGTAAAGAGTTAACTAGAAAATTAGCAAAAATCATTAAAAAAATAATTACATAAATGGGTATTGTATTAAAACAATCTTTTAGAAATACACTCTTTATTTATCTAGGTTTTGCTTTCGGAGGTATAAACACATTATTTTTATACACGCGTTTTTTAGAAGATGAATATTATGGGTTGGTTACCTTTCTTTTATCAACTTCTAATTTATTAATGCCCTTTATTGCTTTTGGTATACACCATACAATCATAAAGTTTTATTCGAGTTATTTTACAAAATTAGAAAAAGATCAGTTTTTATCTGCAGTACTATTTTTGCCATTATTAATAGCTTTACCAATTGGTTTTATAGGTAACTATTTTTATGAGCAAATAAGCAATTACCTTTCTGTTGAAAACCCAATCATTAAAAATTACACGTATATCATTTATTTGATTGCTTTTACATGTGCTTATTTCGAGGTTTTTTATGCTTGGGCAAAAGTTCAATTTCAATCGGTTTTTGGCAATATTTTAAAAGAATTATGGAATAGAGTAGTGGTTATGATTTTACTATTTGCTGTTTATTTTCAGTGGATAACCAAACCAGAATTTATTTATTATTTAACAGGTGCCTATTTTTTAAGAATGTTTGTAATGATGTTTTATGCATTTTCATTATACTTTCCTAAATTCAGTTTATCAAAACCTAAAAATTTTAATGAAGTATTACGTTTTTCGTTATATATAATTATGGCAGGTAGTGCTGGAGCTATAATTTTAGATATTGATAAATTTATGATTCCTGGAAAAGAAGCCATAGAAAAGGCTGCTTATTATTCAGTAGCAGTTTTTATTGGTTCATTCATTGAAGCACCAAGTAGAGCCATGTTAAATATTTTACAACCATTAACATCTAAAACTTTAAATGAAGAAAATCATAAAGAGGTTGCTTCATTGTACAAAAAAAGCTCTATAAATTTATTATTAATTAGTGGCTTGTTTTTTGTGTTGGTAAATGCGAATGTAAATCAATTATTTAATTTATTGCCAAAAGAATATGCAGGTGGAGCTTTGGTAGTTTTAATGATTTCTTTTTTAAAGATGTACAATGGTTTTTTAGGAAATAATGGTGCTATTATAAACAATTCTAAATTTTATAAAATAACACTACCAGCAAGCTTAATAATGGCAATTTCTGTATATTTATTAAACAAATTGTTTTATTATGAATGGAACATGGGTACGAATGGTTTGGCTTTAGCAACTTTAATAGTTATAGTATTTGCCAATACTTTTAAGTTGTATTTTGTAAAAAAGAAATTTTCAATCACACCTTTTACCAATAAAACTTTTAAAATGATACTTATAATTGCAGGTTTGTATTTTGGTTTTATTTTTTGGGATTTTCCAATTTCTAATATTTATTTATGGAAGTTTCCTATACACCCAATTATTAATATTATTTTAAAGAGTATTTTAATTACTTCTATTTATTTGTATTTAATCTTCAAGTTAAATATTTCTAACGAGTTTGATTTATTGCTACAAAAATTTTATAAGAGACAATCTAAGTAATCAGTTGCCATGTGCAATAGAAGTGCAATAGCTAAAATTCTTGTTTTTTTAAAAAATAAACCTAAAAAGTAAAAAGCAATAGCAGCATAAGAATGTAGTGGATGAAAATTAATACTACATCTAAATTCTTCAAAAATAGGAGTTGCCAAAAGATGATCTAAATCAATTAGCATACTTGCAATAAAAATAAGGTAAACCTTTTTCCAATTTTTCTTGTAAAAGAAAAAAGCAATAAAAAAAGGCGCAATAAAATGCAAACTATAATGTATGCTAAATTTTAAAGTCATGCAATATTTAAAAAAGGCTTATTATATAAACAATAAGCCTTTTCTTAATTAATTTAGAATAAATTTGGGGGAAATAATACTAACACAAATTTACTCATAATATCAATAATTAAGCTAAACTTATGTTTAGTAATGTAATTATTTAGAATATATTTCTTTACGAATTCTACTCAACTGAACAGCTGTAATGTTTAAATACGAAGCAATATGATATAGTGGTGTTAAGTTCTCGATATCTGGTATTTCTTTTTTTAACTTTAAATACCTTTCTGTTCCGTTTAAAAGAGATAAATCATAAACTTTAGCTTCTAATCGTAAAAATATTTGTTCTAAAACACTCGCATATAAATAGGCTATAGATTTATCTTCTTTTGCTAATTTTTTAAAAGCTTTAAAATTTAAAAAATATACTTCACAATCAGACAAACAATCGTACGAAAATCTTGAAGGTTTGTTTAAAATTAATGATCCTAAAGCACCAGCAGCTCTGTGTTTTGTTATAAAGTTTCTTATGTATTCTTTTCCTTTGTCATCTGTAAAATACGACCTTACTAGACCAGATTTTAAAATGTATACATTTTCAGGAATTTCGCCAGCTTTGGCTATAATCTCTTTTTTTTTAAACTTTTTTGAGTTTACAAGAGATGCTAATTTTTGTTTAGATGTATTTGGTATTTCACCAAAACTATCTAGAAGGTTAAGTAAAGTTTCCATAAACTACTACCTACTTGTATATTTGGGGGGATTTTTTTCAACAAGTAAGGATACTGCAAATTACTAAAATTTTTACAAATAAGAGATGGTATTTGGGCCTTCCATAAAAAGAAGATCTAAAATTGATAAATTTGGTAAAAAACCGTGCTTATCATCAAACATTTGTATATAATTCGGAAAAGCCTTTTTTGGTTGATTTTTCACTTCCGATAAGTATCTAAAATCTTCAACGTCAGAAGTTGTATTGTATTCTTCTGTCTGTTTAAATTCTTCATTTATTTGAAGCGCATCTGCTATAAATAAAAAACTATCTAAATTTACATCATGAAGAAATTTGTATTTTTTGGTAAAGATAACCGCTAAATCATCTTCAAAAAATTCAAAAAAAGGAGAGTTTCTGTAAGCTGTTTGTAACGATTTAAAATGTTGATCTTGCCAAAGCGCATCATTATCAACCAAAGTGTCTTTTGTTTTTTTTCTGCCTGCAGTATTTGGGTGTTTTACTGGTATATTTAATAGCTGCTTACCATTTGTGTTAAAAATATAACAACGGTTTCTATAACTTTGTTTCTGAAAATTATCTTCCATTTCAAAAACAATTTCAGGTGTTTTTACAATTTCTGAATATTGTGAAATTGGCGAAAAATAGGTAGGTATAAACAAAGCCATTAAAAGAGGTGTTTGAAAAAAAAGTATAAATTTTATGTATAAAACTAAGCTTTCTTTTTTCTTCCTTTGTAAACACTATATCCAATATACAAAGCAATTAAACCAAAAACAATATATCTGTAAGAAACAGGCTCTCCATCTCCACCAACAGTGGTAAACATTCTGTCCCAACGAATTGATTTTATTTTTTCACCAAAAGTAGGTGCATCTGCATCCCAACTAAACCAAATCATAACTGGTTTTCCTAAAACATGATCAAAAGGTACATAGCCCCAATAACGCGCATCTAAAGAGTTGTGTCTGTTATCACCCATTAACCAATAATAATCTTGCTTAAAGGTATAAGAATCTGCTTTTTCTCCATTGATAAAAATATCGTTTCCAACAATTGCCAAATCATTGTTTTCGTAATTTTTAATAATTTGCTCATAAAAAGGAAATGTTTCTGCATTAATTTTTACAGTTGCACCTTTTTTTGGAATATAAATTGGTCCGAAATTATCTTGACTCCAACCTAATTTTTCAACATGAGGAAAAATTGCATTGTCCGCACTATGATTTATTTTTGTTACAGATATTGTATTTGGGCTTTTCTTTAAACGTTCAACTTCTTCGTTTGTAAGATTTATGTTTATTTTATTTGCAACATTTTGCATTTTTAAGCGGCTTGCTAAATCTTGTGAAACTTGACCTGCAACTTCTGTGTATAACGAATCTGAACCAATTTTTGTTAAATTTGCTGCTTGTTTAAAGGCTTCTTGAACTCTTGAATCGTTCCAGTATTCATTAGAAATTTTATAAACTCCAGTTCTTTCTTTATCAATTAAAAATTTAGGAAATGTATTTCTATCGATTTGATTTTTTGCTTCGTAAGTATAGTAAAACTGAATTTTTGCTCTGTAAGGAAGCTCGTTTTTCTTTCCATTTATATATACATAACCATCTTTCAGCTCTAAAGAATCACCAGCGATACCAACACAACGTTTTACATAATTTGTTCTTTTATCAACAGGTTTATAAGTGTATTTTCCTGAATTATCTCCCCACATTGTAGCCAAAGAATCTGTAGGCCAATTAAAACAAACAATATCATTGTTTTTAATTTTTTGAAGTCCAGGTAACCTTGTATATGGTAATTGAGGTTTTTTTAAATACGAAGCAGTTCCTGTAAATGGTAAAGAATCGTGTACCATTGGCGCTGCAATAACTGTTGATGGAACTCTTGCACCATAATGAAACTTGCTAACAAATAGATAATCACCCACTAATAATGATTTTTCTAAAGAAGAAGTTGGTATGGTAAAGGGTTGCATAAAATACGTATGCACCAAAGTTGCTGCAATAATGGCAAAGGTTATGGAACTTACCCATTCACCGAGTTCAGAACGTGGTTTTAGGCTTCTATCTGCATTGTAAACTGCATCAGTATTATAGTTGATATAAACAATGTACAATCCAAGCGTTACAATTACTAAAAATGAATCTAATTTTTTATAAAATCCAAAAGTTCTAATGGTTTCAATCCATATAACTGGAAACATTAATAAGTTTACAATTGGAATAAATAGTAAGATTATCCACCATTTTGGACGGTTAATGATACTCATTAAAACAATTCCGTTGTAAATAGGAACAGCTGCTTCCCATGCTTTTCTACCAGCTTTTACATATAGTTTCCAAGTTCCTAAAAAATGAATTATTTGAATTGCAATAAAAAATATAAACCATTGTGTATATGTCATAATAATATATTTTGTTTTGTTCTAAGAAAAGTTTTTAGTTTTTATAAGACGAATTATTAATCAAGTGTTACGCTATTTAACGGATGTTTAACACATCTTTCATAGAGAAAACACCTGTTTTACCTAAAATCCATTCTGCAGCAACTACTGCTCCTAAAGCAAAACCTTTTCTGTTATGTGCTGTATGTTTAATTTCTATAGTATCTACTTCAGAATTAT
Source organism: Polaribacter aestuariivivens (assembly GCF_005885675.1). Classification (GTDB taxonomy): domain Bacteria; phylum Bacteroidota; class Bacteroidia; order Flavobacteriales; family Flavobacteriaceae; genus Polaribacter; species Polaribacter aestuariivivens. The sequence goes on along the minus strand of NZ_VANR01000001.1, from coordinate 112,903 downwards.
ACCAAACTGTATGTGTTCCTGGTACTTCTGGTATTCTTTTTGCAGTAATTGGAATGCTATGTTCAACCGTTTTTTTGTCTAATTCCCACATAGTTTTAGAAGAATTATCAATAATTCCTTCAGCGAGAGTAATAGCTGTTCCACTTGGAGCGTCTAATTTTTTTGTATGATGAATTTCTTCCATAGAAATGTTATAATCTTCTAAATTACTCATCATTTTTGCAAGCTGTTTGTTTAACTCAAAAAAAATATTTACACCCAAACTAAAATTTGAGGCGTAAATAAAAGCTCCTTTTTTTTCTTCACACAAAGCAACCGCATCTTTATATTTATCTAACCAACCTGTGGTTCCAGATATTACTGGAACGTTATTTTTTATACAGTTAGCTATATTATTAAAAGCAGATGAAGGTACACTAAAATCAATAGCAACATCTGCTAAATTAATATCTATAACGTCGTTTACATCTTTTTTTATAACAATTTCATGACCTCTAGAAATTGCAATTTGTTCAATTTCTTTACCCATTCTACCATAACCTAATAATGCAATTTTCATTTTAAAAAGTATATTTAAAAGTTAAACCAACCTTTGGAGCATCAAAAAGCATTGGATCCATAATAAAAGTTGGCTTTAAAGAGAGATTATCATCTGTATTAAATTGTAATAAATGTGCATTTACACTGGCTTCAACAATTTGTAAAACATACAATATAACACCAGATAATAAAGATAAATCTCTGTTTTCTCTAAGTTGTTTTTGAGCTCTTTCTAAAGTAGTATCTGAAACTGTTGTAGAGCCATCATCTAAAGTAAATTCGTCTTGAAAACCAGCCTCTCTTAATCTAAAAGCGGTTCTAAATCTTTTGTATTCACTATTATTTGTTTGGTAGTAATATGTTGGTATTGCCAAAGCAGCCCATACAATTGGTGCTTTCCAGTATTTTTTATTATAAATTTGACCTAATCCAGGAAAAATTGCTGAATAAAAAGCTGCTTTTGCAGGTGCTAAAGGTTTGTATAAACCTTCTTGTACAAACAAATTTTTTTCAACTTTTTCATTTTTTACTTTTGTAGAGTCTTTTTGAGAATACAAATGAAAAGAAAGAATTGAAAGTATTAAAACACATATGTTTTTTTTAAAAAACACTTATTTTAGTAAATTTTTAATTCGATTAAAATCTTCTTCAGAATGAAAAGGGATAGAAATTTTTCCTTTACCATTACTGCTAACATTAATGTTTACTTTATGACCAAAGTATTCACTTATTTCTTTAACACTGTTTTTTACAAAACTAGGTACTGCTTTTTTCTTAGGTTTAGCAATTGTGCCAGATTTTAGGCTTTTTACCAAATCTTCAGTTTGCCTTACAGAAAGTTTTTCGCGTAAAATTTTCTCATAAATGGCCAATTGATCTTCTGTATTTTCTACATTAATCATTGCACGACCATGTCCCATAGAAATAAAACCATCTCTCATTCCTGTTTGTAAAATTGGATCTAATTTTAGCAATCGTAAATAATTTGTTACTGTAGATCGTTTTTTACCAACTCTAGTACTTAATTCTTCTTGAGTTAATTGAATTTCGTCAATTAAACGTTGGTAAGAAAGTGCTACTTCAATTGGGTCTAAATTTTTTCTTTGAATATTTTCAACCAAAGCCATTTCTAGCATTTCTTGGTCGTTCGCAATTCTAATATATGCAGGTGCAGTTTTATTTCCTATTAATTTTGAGGCTCTAAAACGACGTTCACCAGAAACTAATTGAAATTTATTGCCTTCTAATTTTCTAACGGTAATTGGTTGAATAACACCCAACTCTTTAATAGAACTAGCCAGTTCTCTAAGTGCTTCTTCATCAAAATATGTTCTTGGTTGATACGGATTTACATCAATTAAATCCAACTCAAGCTCTACAATATTACCTACTAATTTTTCTGCATTTTTATCGGTAACAGAATTTATATTGGGCGATTCTTTTAAAAGTGCAGACAACCCTCTACCTAAAGCTTGTTTTTTTGTTGCTTTTGCCATTTATGAATTCTTTTTTAGAAGTTCTTGCGCCAAATTTAAGTAATTTATAGCACCTTTACTGGTTGCATCGTATGCAATTATGCTTTCTCCATAACTTGGGGCTTCTCCTAAACGTGTGTTTCTTCTAATAATTGTATCAAAAACCATAGAACTAAAGTGTTTTCTAACTTCATCTACCACTTGGTTTGACAATCGTAAACGAGAATCGAACATTGTAAGTAATAACCCCTCAATATCTAAACTTGGATTGTGAATATTTTGTACACTTTTAATGGTGTTTAATAGTTTTCCTAAACCTTCTAATGCAAAATATTCACACTGAATAGGAATTATTACTGAATCTGCAGCTACTAAAGAATTTAACGTAATTAAACCTAAAGATGGTGCACAATCTATTAAAATATAATCGTAATCGTTTTTTAAATTGTATAACGATTTTTTTAACATGTATTCTCTTTCTTGCTTGTCTACCAATTCAATTTCAATAGCAACTAAATCTATATGCGCAGGAATAATATCTACGTTTGGTGAAGTTGTTTTTAAAATTACATCTTTTGCAGCTACTGTATGCTCTAAAACTTGATAAGTTCCATTCTCCACAGTTTCTACATCAATACCTAAACCAGAAGATGCATTTGCTTGTGGATCAGCATCTATTAACAATACTTTTTTCTCTAAAACACCTAAAGAAGCTGCTAGATTTACACTTGTGGTCGTTTTTCCTACACCACCTTTTTGATTTGCTATTGCAATTATTTTACCCATTAAAAATAGATGAATTTATAAACAGTAAAATTACGTTTTTTTATGTTTTTAGGAAGTGAAAGATGTTAACAAATGTATAAAAATTTAAAACACTGTTGTTGAGTTAGTTGTGTATTTTTTTTAATCCTTTTTGAACAAAAAGTAATAAAAAAAACCGAGCATTAAATCTCGGTTTTAAACTTTTATAATTTGTTTATTTTTTGGGAGTATTTTTCAATATTTCTATTAAAAATTTCCAAAATTTTTGAGTTGAAGAAATGCTTGCACGTTCGTCTGGAGAGTGTGCACCTCTAATTGTAGGGCCGAATGAAACCATATCCATTTCTGGGTAATTTTGTCCTAAAATACCACATTCTAAACCTGCATGACAAGCAGCAACATTCGCTTTTTCTCCGTGTAAGTTTTCGTATAAATTAGCAACAATTTCTAAAATTTCGGAATTTATATTGGGTTGCCAACCTGGATATTCACCAGAAAAAGTTACTTCAAAACCTGCCAATTCAAAAGCAGACTTCAACGAGTTTGCCAAATCAAACTTGTTGCTTTCTGAAGATGATCTTGTTAAACAACCTACTTTTATAGCACCATTTTTAACAATTACTCTGGCAATATTGTTGGAAGTTTCTACTAAACCATCAATATCTGGACTCATCCTATATACACCATTTACAGCAGCATATATAGATTTTATTAAACTTTTACTTGTTTCTTTACTAAGTGAAGTTTCTGGTACTTCTGTAGAAGAAAAGTTTATTTCTAAATTAGGTTCTAACGTTTTAAATTCTTTTTTGATTTTATCTATTTCAAGTAATAGCGAAGATTCAACAAATTTATCGTTGTTTTTATCAGTAACAATTATTGAAGTACTTTCTCTTGGAATAGCATTTCTTAAACTTCCACCATCAATCTCACAAATTTGAATTGCATTAATAACAGAGTAATGTAATCGGTTCATTAATTTATTTGCATTACCTAAACCTTTGATAATGTCCATTCCTGAATGTCCTCCATTAAGACCTTTAACTTCTAATTTGTATGCAATAAAATTTTGGGGTATTGTTTCTTCAGAGTAACTTTTTGTAGCTGTTATATCTACTCCACCTGCACAACCCATTCCAATTTCATCATCTTCTTCTGTATCTAAATTTAGTAAAATATCTCCATTTAAAATTCCGCCTTCTAAACCTTTTGCACCAGTCATTCCTGTTTCTTCATCAATTGTAAAAAGTGCTTCTAAGTTTGGGTGTTGAATTGTATTTGAAGCTAAAACAGCCATAATAGCAGCTACTCCTAAACCATTATCTGCACCTAAAGTAGTTCCGTTAGCTTTTACCCAATCACCTTCAACTCGCATTTTAATACCTTCTTTTTCGAAATCAAAAACAGTATCGTTATTTTTTTGATGTACCATGTCTAAGTGACTTTGTAAAACAATCGTTTTTCTATTCTCAAAACCATTTGTAGCTGGTTTTTTAATGATTACGTTTCCAACTTTATCTACTGAAGTTTCTAAATTTAATTGCTTACCAAAATTTACCATAAATTGAATTATACGTTCTTCTTTTTTTGAAGGACGAGGAACTGCATTTAAATCTGCAAACATATTCCATACTTCTTTTGGAGCTAAATTTCTTACTTCTTTACTCATTGTATATTTTTTAAAATTAAGTATTTACTTATTTTGATTTTTTTAATCAACTGTTTATTTTGAGGATACTAAATTAAGAGATTTCAACGATAGTTTCAGTTAAAGGTTTTCTAACTTTTGCTAAATCTTTCATATAATCATCTTCTGCTCTAAAACCAATTGGTAAAACTAAAGTTGCTGTTAAATTTAGTTTGTTTAACTCTAAAACTTCGTCATATTTTTCTGGAATAAACCCTTCCATTGGACAAGAGTCAATTTTTTCAGATGCACATACTGTTAGTAGATTTCCTAAAGCTAAGTAAGCCTGATTTTTGTTCCAAAGAAACAATTCTTCTTGTGATTTAGAACTAATATCTGCCTTTAAAAACTTCTTAAACGGTTCCAAAATGGTATCTGGTGTATTTCGAATTTGTTTTACCAATTCAAAATACTTTTCAACTTCATTTATCGTGTATTCTTTTGGAACACAAATAACTAATAAATGTGATGCTTCTAGTACCTGTGGCTGATTCCAGGAATGTGCAACTAGTTCTTTTTGAATGCTTTTATTAGAAACAATTATTAATTTTAAAGGCTGTAAGCCATAAGAGGTTGCCGTTAAATTAAAAGCTTCTTTTAAGGTTTGTAATTGCTTTTCTGAAACATGTTTATCCGTATTAAACTTTTTTACAGCATATCGCCATTTTAGGCTTTCTATAATATTCATTTGTCTTCTTTTTTGCAAAAATAGGGCTTTTGAAAAAGACCTTTAAAAGGTTTCTATTGTAAAAATTGATATTATTATAATTTTATTTTTTACCTTGAAGCAAAAATGATGAAAGAAGATTTTTTACATTATGTATGGAAATATAAATGTTTTTCTAAATTCGATTTAAAAACGTCAAATAATGAACATATTTCTATTTTAAAGTCTGGTTTGCATAACAAAAATGCAGGACCAGATTTTTTGAATGCTCAATTAAAAATAGGAAATCATAATTGGGTTGGAAATGTGGAAATTCATTTAAAATCTTCAGATTGGTATTTACACAATCATGAAAAGGATAAAAATTATGACGCTGTTATTTTACATGTTGTTTGGGAAGATGATGTAGCAGTTTTTATGAAAAACAACACACCTTTACCAACCTTAATTTTAAAATATTTTGTAAATGAAAACGTTTTACAGAATTATAGAAATCTCTTATTAAGCCCTTTAAACTGGATTCCTTGTGAAAAAAATATTACCACAGCTAATGATTTTATATTATCTAATTGGAAAGAACGCCTATTTTTTGAGAGGCTAGAACGAAAGTCTGCAACCATAGAAATATTATTAAAAAATGAAAATTATAATTTTGAAGCGGTATTATTTCAATTACTAGCAAAAAATTTTGGATTGAAAATAAATGGAGATGCTTTTTTAAGGTTGGCGCAATCTGTAGATTTTTTAATCGTAAAAAAACTTGGTTTTGACACTCATCAATTAGCATCGTTACTTTTTGGACAAGCTGGTTTTTTAGAAGATAAAATTGAAGATGAATATCATCAACAATTAAAAAATGAGTATGAGTATTTAAAGCACAAATATCAGCTAAAAAATATTTCAAAAAATGAGTTTTCATTTTTTAGAATGCGACCTAATAATTTTCCGACAATTAGAATTGCTCAATTAGTTGCCTTGTTCCATAAACATCAAAATTTGTTTTCAAAAGTTTTGGAAATTAATAAATTAAAAGATTTTTACGAGTTGTTTTCTGTTGAAGTAGATTCTTTTTGGAAAACGCATTATACGTTTGAAAAAATATCAAAATCATCACCTAAAAAATTGACAAATTCATTTATAGATTTATTGATTATAAATACTATAATTCCTCTAAAATTTCTTTATCAAAAAAGTAGGGGAGAAGTAAATGAAAACTTTTTTATTGATGTTTTAAATATGATAAAGCCAGAAAAAAATAACATCATATCTAAATTTGAAAATCTTGGTATTTCTTCAAAAAATGCTTTTGATACACAAGCTTTGTTAGAACTTAAAAATAGTTATTGTACACCAAAAAAATGCCTTTCATGTGCTATTGGAATTCAAATTTTAAATAAATAAAAAAGACCTCAAAAGAAAATTTGAGGTCTTAGAAACTATATTTTATAAAAATTATTTTGGATTTAAAATATTATTTACCATTTCTAAAACATCATTATAATGATATTTTGTAATTTTATTTACATTTCTTCTGCTAGCTGAATTTAATTGATTTTTTAGTGTTGTTAATTCTCCTCTTACAATAGAAGAAATATCTGTACTTTTTGCGTCTTTATCATTCATTAAAGCATTCATTCTTTCAACAAAATATTTTTGAAGATTTCTTTTTTGCAAGTCAACATTTTTAGTTGAATATATTTCAGAAAATATTCCTTTTCTAAGATCTTCAATCATACTTAATGCAGTGTAATTATTTTTTTCAATTACATCTGCTTCAATCATTCTGTCTAAAGTTCTGTAATTTAAAATACTGCTTAAAATTCGGTTTTGGTAACGGCTTAATTTACTTGTATAACCAGTTTCATCAACTTTATTTAATATGTTTTTATCTAATAACCAGCTTTGTGTTTCAAAAACATTTTTCTGAAGCCAATTCATAGATTCTTTTTGTACATCTTTAGCTACAGGAACATAAATATCACCAGTTTGTGAAGGTTTTTTATTGTACTCATAAACTCCACCAATATTACCTGCAACGTGACCAGCATATCTTCCCCAAACACTTAGTAATTCACCATAAAGTTCGTCTAAATCATCATAATTATTTGTTTGATTAGACGTCCAATCTGGTAAGTTTTTGGCAACTATTTTTAAGTTTTTAACTCCGTAAGTACTTGATTTTACTTGGTCATTTCCAATTCCTTCAGTTTGTGCAGACGGATCAAAACGTTGCGCACCAAATCTATAAATTGGATCGTTTGCTTTGTCTGAAATCCATTTGTCTAAAGTTTTAACTTCTGCTTCTGGAGTATTTGCGTTAGGAATTCTACGATATCCCCAATTGATTGCATAGTGGTCATAAGGCCCTAGTTGTCTGATAAATCTGATATTTTTATCTCCAGGTTGTGCTACGTAATTATATCTTGCATAATCCATAATTGTAGCAGCAATACCATATTTTTGAGTGAAACTTCCAGATCGTAAAGAGTCTGTTGGGTATGCATAACTAGCAGCCATATTATGTGGTAAGCCTAAAGCGTGACCAATTTCGTGTGCAATTACCATTCGCATCATGTCTCCAATTTCTTCATCTGGAGTATCTAAAGTTCTTGCAGATGGATTTGCTGCACCAGTTTCTAATAAATATCTGTTTCTGTAAGAACGTAAATGGTTGTGATACCATATAATATCACTTTCTAAGATTTCTCCAGAACGTGGGTCAGAAACGCTTGGTCCAACTGCATTTCTAGTTGTGCTTGCTACATATCTAATTGAAGAATAACGAACATCTTCCATACTAAACTCTGGATCTTCCTCTTTAGTAGGTGGCATTTTTGCCATTATTGCATTTTTAAAACCAGCAGTTTCAAAAACTTTTGCCCAATCATCTACACCTTGTTTGATGTATTTTCTTAATTTTTTTGGTGTTGCAGGGTCTAAGTAGTAAATTATTGGTTTTATTGGTTCTACCAATTCTCCACGATTATAGGCAGCTACATCTTTAGGTTCTAAGCGCCAACGTCTAATATATCTTTTATCATCAGCTTTTAAAGCTTCTGAACTATAATCTACATTTCCCATTGAAAAGTAACCAACTCTTTTGTCATAAATTCTTGGCATCATTGGATCTTCAGGTAATAATATCATAGATTGATTGATGCGCATTGTAATTGTATTGGTACTTCTATTGCTTGGAGGAGCATCTGAATCAAAAGAAAAATCTTGAATTACCTCAATGTTTTCTGGGTAACTTTTTATTGAGTTGATGAAACTTCTTGAAGGGTCTAAACGCCTAACTTTATAGGTGCTTCTATAATACGAAGGTAAACCAGAAATTGCTTTTACGTCTGTAGAAAAGAACTTGGTAACATCTATTAAAACTGCTGTAGAATCTTGGTTTTGAGTTTTTATGTCGAATGCATAAATAACTGGTTCTGAATTATTTGCTTTTACTGATTTGTAAATAGGTAAAGAATCGTTTGCAATTGCATTGTATGATTTTACTTTTAAAAGAATTTTGTCTTTAAATTGTTCCCAAACAACTACTTGAGTATTAATTTTAGACCCTGCATTTACATAGCCACCTCCTAAATCTGCAGGTAATTCTTTAATTCTTGTTACTAACAACATTTCTTTTCCAAAATATGATTTTGGAATTTCATACATGAATTGATCTTTTGTTTCATGTACTTTAAAAAGACCATCATCTGTCTTGGTGTCTTTTTTAACAAAATCAGTATATTGTTTTGTTTTACTTTTTTTTGGAGTGGTAGTTTTTTCGCTTTTTTGATTTTTTAATAATTTACTGTTTTGAGGAGAACAAGCATAAAGTATTAAAAAAGATAAGAATAAGATAATTGTTTTTTTCATGAGTTGGTATGTTGAACATTTTACATTAGCAAATTAATAAAAAAGTGCTTGCAATTGCTCTTATAGTTGTGTTAAAAAAAAAGCTCAAAATTTGATAATTTTGAGCTTTTTGGACATTATAATGAGTTTTTTTTAATATAAACTCTTAAATTTTGTAGGATTTGATTCGTGCATAATTTCATACACTTTTTCAAAAATATCTTCAGCAGAAGGTTTAGAAAAATAATCGCCATCTGTACCATAAGCAGGTCTATGTGCTTTTGATGTTAATGTTGCTGGTTTGCTATCTAAATATTCGTAACCATTTTGTTTTTCTAAAATTTCTTGTAAAATATAAGCAGAAGCTCCTCCAGGAACATCTTCATCAACAATTAATAATTTATTTGTTTTTGCCAAACTTTTTACACAATCGTGATTTAGATCAAAAGGTAATAAACTTTGTGCATCAATAATTTCTGCATCTATACCAACTTGTAATAATTCTTTTGCAGTTTCTTCTACTATTCTTAATGTTGATCCGTAAGATACTATGGTAATATCTTTACCTTCTTTTATAGTTTCTGTTAGTCCAATAGGTGTTTTGAAGTCACCTAAATTTGTTGGTAACTCTTCTTTTAATCTGTAACCGTTTAAACATTCTATTACTAAAGCTGGTTCATCTGCTTGTAAAAGTGTGTTGTAAAAACCTGCAGCTTTTGTCATATTTCTTGGTACTAAAACATGCATTCCACGAACATTATTAATGATACCTCCCATTGGTGATCCAGCATGCCAAATACCTTCTAATCTGTGACCACGAGTTCTTATAATTAAAGGTGCTTTTTGTTTACCAAAACTTCTGTAGTGAAGTGTTGCTAAATCGTCACTCATAATTTGTAAAGCGTATAATAAATAATCTAAGTATTGGATTTCTGCAATAGGTCTTAAACCACGCATTGCTAATCCAATTCCTTGTCCTATAATGGTTGCTTCTCTAATTCCGGTATCGGAAATTCTGATGTCACCATATTTTTCTTGAAGCCCTTCTAATCCTTGATTTACATCGCCAATATAACCTGCATCTTCTCCAAAGATAACAACTTCTGGATGTTTGTTTAAAATAGCATCGAAGTTATCTCTCATTACAATTCTTGCATCTACCAAGTTTTTATTTTGAGAATATGAAGGTTTGTTTTCTACAACATTTAATGCGCTTTCATTATTTTCACTATGTAAAAAAGAAGAATATTTATGAGCGGCATCTTTAATAGTGGCTTTTATAAATTTTTGTAATTCTGTTTTTTCCGAAAAATCTTCGTCACTGATATAACGAAGTGCCTTTCTAGTGGCAATTAAAATGTCTTTTCTAATTGGTTCCACTAATTTTTCTAAATCAGTTTTAAGCTTGTCAATAAAAACACTGTTCTTACTTTTACTGGCAACTCTTTCAAGTAATTTTACAGCAACAACTGCTTCTTCTTTAATTTCGTTATTAAAAGCGTTCCAAGCATTTCTTTTTGCTGTAGTAACAATTTTTTTTGCTTCTTTTTCTAATAATAAAATATCTTCTTCAGAATCTACAAAACGTAAAATATCATCAGACTCTGTTTCTAATTCAAATTCTAAGATCCACTTTCTCATTTTGGTAATACAATCGTGTTCTTTTTCCCACTGAAGTCTTTCTTTATCTTTATATCTTTCGTGAGAACCTGAGGTAGAGTGACCTTGTGGTTGTGTTAATTCTTTTACATGAATTAAAACAGGAACATGTTCTTCTCTAGCTATTTTTGAGGCTTTATTGTAAACGTCTATTAGTTGTACATAATCCCAACCGTTTACAACAAAAATTTCATAACCATTATTTTTATCGTCTCTTTGAAAACCTTTTAAGATTTCTGAAATATTTTCTTTTGTAGTTTGATGTTTTGCGTGAACTGAAATTCCGTATTCATCATCCCAAACGTTCATTACCATTGGAACTTGTAAAACTCCTGCAGCATTTATGGTTTCAAAGAATAAACCTTCGCTTGTACTTGCGTTTCCAATGGTACCCCAAGCAACTTCATTTCCTTGGTTAGAAAAATTAGTTTTATTCTGAACGCTTTTTTCGTTTCTGTAAATTTTTGAAGCTTGTGCCAAACCTAATAAACGTGGCATTTGACCTGCTGTTGGAGAAATATCTGAACTAGAGTTGTATTGTTGTGTTAGGTTTTTCCAGCTACCATCTTCATTTAAACTATGTGTTGCAAAATGACCTCCCATTTGCCTTCCTGCAGACATTGGTTCTAGCTCAATATTTGTGTGAGCGTATAAACCAGCAAAAAATTGCTGTGCAGTAAGTTCGCCAATAGCCATCATAAAAGTTTGATCTCTGTAATATCCAGATCTAAAATCGCCTTTTTTAAAGGCTTTTGCCATTGCTAATTGAGGTACTTCTTTTCCGTCACCAAAAATACCAAACTTAGCTTTACCTGTTAAAACTTCTCTACGACCTAGCAAACTACACTCTCTACTAATTTTAGCTATCTTATAATCGTTTAAAACTTCTGCTTTAAAATCTTCAAAAGATAATTCTGTATTACTTTTAGATAGTGTTTTCTGTAGCATTTTTCTTAAATTTAGTCTTTTGCAAAGATAGTTTTTTTAGTTGATATTTAAAAATATTTTATTTGATTGAGAATATCGTAAAATAAACAGTTTTTTTAGAGATAATTTACGAATACGATAATTTGAAAAGCTTTGTTTTCATTTATTTAATTTTTTAAAAGAATCCACGTCTAAAAAAGTTAAAAATAGCACCAAGATCTCCAGTAAAGGTAAATCTAATTTTTTGTGGATATGCTTCTTGAGAAATTTCCCAACCATTATTTGAGTATAATGGAAAATAAATTTCAAAAATATTGTGGATAAAATTAAAGCGAATACCATTTTCATAACCAAAAAATAGCGGTTCTTTTCTGTTTTTTAGAAACGCAACATCGTTATAAAACTCAATCCATCTCCATAAACCAATGCTAGAGTTTAGTGAAAGCATGTATTGATTTGCGAATCTTGTTGGTAAAACAGATTTAAAGCCACCTTCAGTTATTATAAATTGTTGACTGAAAATACCGGAATCTTCTGAACGACCATAATAATTTAGCTGAAATAGGTAATCATTTGCCCTGTCTAAACCAAAACTAAAATAATCGCCCTCTGAATTGTTATGAATAAAAGTACCAGCAAAAACTCTAAAATCTAATTGTGTGTCTGATGAAGTGAGTTTTCTGTATCTAAAATCTACTGCAGCTTTTGAAAAGTCTTTTGAAAACTCTGTGCTAAAATTGTAGCGCAGTTCTTTAATGATATCTGGATTGATGTAGTTGTAACTCAAGCTTAATACGCTGTAACTGTCTTGATCTGTTTTTATAGCAGTTGGTGCTACTTCTTTATCAATAGAAACTAGCTTAGCTGTAATAAATTCGCTAGTTGCATCTCTTAATGATTTTCTTTTAAACTGAATATCAACAAAAGGGTTTAAAGAACTGTAAGATAAATCTGGAGCATATTGCAATGTGTTTCCGGCAATACCATATGAGATTTTGTAAATGCTTGTTTCTTCAAAAAACTGATTGTATAAAATTGAAAAAGAACCATTTATCATTTGGCTTTTTAGTGCATAAGCTGGAGCTATTCTAAATTCTAAATTTCTTTTTATAAGTGGTTTGTTATGAAATTTCATACCTAAAATTAAACCGTCATAAAAATTATAGCCTACATTTGGTTGGTAAAATAACTGATTGTAATTTGGTGCTTTAACATCTTTTATTAGAGTGAATTTAAAAGGTTTATTAAAAAACTTTTTTTCTGTATTATACCAATTATCAAGCGTGTTATATTCTGGATATATATTTTCGTAGTTTAAAACTAGTTGATCAAATTCGTCTTTTGCAACTGCAATTGTTTTAGTGGAATCGATATTTGTAAGCCATTTTTTTAATTTTATTTCTTTGTTTTTTATTCCATAAAAAGCAACTGGAGCAGTAATGTTTCTTTTGTTTTTTATAATTACTTTTAAACTGTCTTTTTCTTCTTTTACATCATCAATTGTATAATCTATTTTTTTGTTTGTGTGTAAATAATCTTTAAAAAACCAGTTTATATCTTTTTCGGTATTTGTTGATAGTGTTTCTTGAAAATCTTTAGTAGAGGTGATGTTTAGTTTGTTTTGCTGATAAAAATTGTAAATACTTTTATCTAAAATTCCTTCGCCTAAGAATCCGTTTAAATAGGTAAAACCCAAACCAGATTTGTATTTACTAACAATTTTTCTGTTGAAGTTAGATAAAGAATCTGCAGAGGTTGTTAAAGATTGATCTAAAAATTTTCTTGCTGTAAATTGATAAATTAGTGGATACTTTTCGTTAAAATTTAACTTGGAAATATTAAATCGTTTTAAAAACCAAGAATTAGATACTTTACCTAAAAGTTTTATTTCTGGATAAAATCTATTCACATACTCTAACATTAAGTAGTTTTGTAAACCATCAATTAGCCAATAGTCCGTTCTTTGATTTATTAATAATGTTTGCTCCAAGTATCTTTTTGAAATGGCTTTGAACATTTTTAAATCATATTTAAAAATATCTGAATAAGGACTTAAAAAATCTGGTAATTGAGTTAACCCATAAACAGGGTTTTTACCTTGCGTAGTTTTATCAATAATAACTTTATCTAATGGAAAATCACCAAGAAAATTCTTCAAAAATTTAATTTCTCTATTTAAAATATCTTTAGTTAAATCATCATTAATATCATCTTCTAAAACGTCTGTAACTATGTTGTGAGAATCTGTATTAAAATTTTTAAAATTCGATTTTTTTTCAATATTTAAAATTACATCTTTTTTGTTTTTTCCATACAAATGATATTCAAAAGAAGGTTGTTTTTTTACTAAATCTTGTTTTAAACTACTTACTAAGGTTAGGTTGCTTGGAGTTGTTATTTTAATATCGAAAGTGGTTACATCTTCAAATAAATCGTCTAAATTAAGATTACTCATTATTTGCCAATCACTTTTATAAATAGCTGGAGTGATATACCAATATCTTAAATGATAGCCATTATTGTTTTTACCATAACCAGTAAATTTTGCGTTTGGTATTTTTACAATATATGTAATTTTAATACGAACATTTTCTTTTGGCTTTAAAGGATTTTCTAAATAAACTTCAAGAATATCTGGTCTGTTTTCAAGTTCTTTATAAATACTATTATTAAAATTGATGGATATGTTTTTAATTTTAGAATATCCTATATCTTTTTCATTTGCAAAGTATAAATCTTTTCTAAAATCTTCAATAAAACGTTTGGAAAGTGGTGTTTCTCTATCTTTAAAACTGTTTGCCCAATTATGTAAAAAAATACTGTTTAATTCTGTATTAGAATTATTGAAATACAAGATTTCTTGCTGAATTTGAAGTGTGTTTTTCTCTGAGTTTAAAGTTGCATTTATTTGAATTTCATTTTGTTGAGAAAATGTAATTGTAGTTACTATAAAAAGTAAAAAAGATATGTAGTAACTTTTTTTCAACTAAATTTTTACGAATTTTAGAGGTTTGTTATTATCACTTTTTAAGTAATATATTCCTTTTGAAAATGCACTAGTATTAATTTTTAATTGTTGCTGGTTACTAATGTGTTTTTCGTAAACAATTTGACCTAACTGATTGAAAATTATAACTTTTTGGGAAAATAATGTATTATTTAATTTTAAAGATAAAAAATTAGTAACCAAATTAGAATTCGCAAATGTAATTGGTTTAATATTATCAATAGAAAGGGTGTTTTCTGGAGTTTCTAGTTCCATAACAATAGGTAAATGGTCGCTAAAAAAATATAAAGCATTTCGTAATTCTTGTGAGAATTCACCTGTGCAATTAGCGTTACTTACAAAAGAGTTATAGCAATTACCATTGTTGCCAACAGTTTTATAAGAGTTGTTTTTGTAAAATAAATTTTCATTTGTTTTTAAGTTTTCAGACATCATAATAAAATCGAAACGATCATCCATTCCTCCTCCAGAACCATCACTTAAACTATTGGTTCTTGTAGACTGTGAGTGAACGTTTTTAAAATTACTATTATTCCAAAAATAGGTGGCATCAAAATCATTATCATAATAATCTTTTCCATCTTCAGGAAATTCTGGGCACAAAGCATTTATAGGATCTACTAATTTAATAGGATTGTTTGGGTTTATAATTTGCCGAAAACCTTCCTCATTACTTGTGTAAAAATTAAAATCGCCAGCAAACAAAACTGTACTGTTTGCAGGCAAACGATCTAATTCTCTAACTAAAGAATTTACTGACGACAACCTTTTTTGCCTGTTTTCAATTCCTCTAGATGCTTTTAGGTGTGTAACAAAAACCTCAATTCTAATTGGATTTGTGGTGATAGATGCTGTTTTGATTTTAAATGTATAATGGTTTATATCTCTAACAACTGTTGGTATTACACTTTGGTATTCCAACTCTAATTTTTCACTATTAAAATACACCATTTGTAACAAACTTCTATCGGAAGAAGTTCCAAATTGAAATTGTGCAGGTACAAAATTAGCATTGTGTGCTTTAACAGCATTATTAAATAAATAATTACTTGCAGATTCATTTTTTAGTTCGCAAACCATGAACAAATCTGGTTGAACATTATCTAAAATTGTTTTCAAATAGGCAGTTCTATTTTCACTTTCAAAATTAGAATTATAATTTAACACATTATAAAACATAGTTTTTATATTGGTTTGACCCAACAAAAAGCTTGAGGAAAAATAAATAAAAAGAATAGCAACTCTTTTTAAAAACATCTTAGAAATTTGGTTTTAACTGATATTTAGCATAGAATTTATTTAGGTGGTCAATTGCTTCATCTGCAGTATCTACTACTCTAAATAATTTTAAATCTTCTAATCCAATATTTTTTTCTGTTATTAAAACATCTTTTACCCAATCTAACAATCCACCCCAAAATTTAGACCCAACTAAAACGATAGGAAAACGCCCAATTTTTTTTGTTTGAATTAAAGTTATTGCCTCAAAAAGTTCATCCATAGTTCCAAAACCACCAGGCATTACAATAAAACCTTGCGAATATTTTACAAACATTACTTTACGAACAAAAAAGTAATCGAAATCTAAACTTTTACCTGGATCAATCCAAGGATTGTCATGTTGTTCAAAAGGCAATTCAATATTTAAACCAACAGAAGTTCCTTTTCCTCTGTTTGCTCCTTTATTACCAGCTTCCATAATTCCTGGACCACCACCAGTAATTACACCATAACCGTTTTGGGTTAATTTAAAAGCAATTTCTTCTGCCAAAATATAATAAGGATGATCTGGCTTGGTTCTTGCCGAACCAAAAATAGATACACAAGGTCCAATTTTACTTAGGGTTTCATAACCTTCAACAAACTCTGCCATAATTTTAAAGATGGCCCAAGAATCGTTTGTTTTTATTTCATTCCAAGTTTTTTGATCTAGCTTTTCACGTATTTTTCTATCGTCGTTCGTCATTGTATATTGTTTAGGTTTTCTTGTTTTCTGAAAAAAAATCAGAATGCTAAATTAGTTCTTTTTTAAGAATTTAGTAAATAGAATTGTGATGTTTATTTCAAATAATTAGATTTGCAACTTTCCAATTTAAAATTAACTATGAATAAAAGAAAACATTTACTCCTAAGCATTTTAACGTGCTTTATTTTTACAGCTACAATTTCACAAAATAAAATAGATTCTTATTGGAATTTATTATTAAAAAACCAACCTACAGCAGCTTCTGAAGAATTTATTAGTAAAAATAAAAATTATAAAAATTCTATTGAAACTTTAATTACCAACGAAATTTTAAGAAACGAAAACGGTTTAATTAATGGTGCTTCTGACGGATTTATAGAGCAATTAAAAAAATTTGATAATTACGAGTATTATGTTTATGCTTTTTGGAACAACCCTTTCATTTTTGATAGTTATTTAACCACTGGTTTTCATAACTCAAATAGTAGCGTTATTGATGCTTTTGAAGTTGATGAATTTAACAATCAAACAATTAAACATGCTTTACAATATGTAAAAGCAGTAAAAAATAGAGACAATAAAAACTACGAAAGCTACAAAAATAAGTTGGCTACAATACCAGTAATTAAAAATTGGCAGTTTTGCGGCGTTTTTGAAAACCTTAATAAAAGTGGTTTAGATAAAGAGTACGAGCCAGAAACTTATGCGAAAAACGACAAAGAATTCAATGCAAATTCAAACGGAAATGTTTCATGGTATGTACCAAATAAAGCATATACAAATGAAACATATCAATTTTTTACAAATCATTCAGAGTATGGTTATGGAGTTCATTATGCACAAACTTTTATTAATTCTGATACTGAAAAAAGAGTACAATTACGAATTGGAAATTCCTCAGCTTTTAAAGTTTGGTTAAATGATGTTTTAATTTATGAAAACACAAAAGATGTAGGTACAGATATAGATGCTTATATAGTAAACGTTACCTTACCAAAAGGTACAAGCAGACTTTTAATTAAAAATGCAGAAAATAATGGTACACCTTATTTTATTGCAAGATTTTCAGATACAGAAGGAAAACCAGTTGAAGGTTTATCATATTCTAACGAGTTTAAAAAATATAATGTTGGAAGTATTACTACTATTAATCCTGTAAAAGTTGATGATAATATTGCAGAATTTTTCATCAATAAAATTGCTGCAAATCCAAATGACTTTTTTTACAAGTACGCCTTAATGAATCTTTATTTGAGAAATCAAAGATATGAGGATATAAATACAATTTTAAATCCGCTTTTAGAAGAGTATCCAAAATCGTCATTATTAAGAATTTTAAAAACCTATAGTTTTAGTTATGAAGGAGATTTTAATTCTGTAAATGAAATAAATAGAAATATTTATTTAGATGATCCAGATTACTATTACTCTTTGGTTAAAAAAACAGCGGAGTTTACAAAACTAACTCAAATGGATATAAAAGAGTTAGAGGTTTTTTTAGCAAAATTAACCAAAGCAACCAATTATCCTGTTTTAAAATACATAGCCAAATTTGTTTTAGATGCTCGTAATGAAGATATGACATCGTTAAGAGAAACAATGAATTTGTTACATGACGCTGCAGCTGATAGAGTTACAGTTTTACAACGTTTTATACCTCTTTACGAAACTGTTTTTCAAGAACAAGAAAAAACAATTAGTGAATATGAAAAAGTATTAAGGAAAAAATTTAGTCCAACTTTAGTTGCAGGTTTGGCTAGGTATTATGATAAATTAGACAGAAAAGATGATGTGCTTAACATGTATAAAGAATATCATGAAAATTTTCCTGGAGAAAATGAATTTTTATTCACCTTAGTAAAAAAGCAGCATGAGTACAAAAGGTTTAAAGAATCTTTACCCTACATAAATAAAATAATTCAAAATTACCCTTATTCTTTCTTAGCGATGGAATATATGGGAAATGCACAACAGCAGCTTGGAAATAAAAAAGAAGCATTAAAGTATTATAAAAAATCTTTGATATACAACAATGGTAATTCTAGTTTGTTAAATAAGATAGAAACACTTTCTAGACAAGGAAGTTTGGTAGATGTTTACGCACAAAAAGAAGTTTATAAATATGTAGAAGCAAATAGAAATAAAAAAACAGAAAATAATTATGGTGTAAATATTTTGTTAGATGATAGAGTTGTGCAACTTTATGAAACAGGCTCAATAAAATCTAAAAGTACTTTTTTATATGAAATGACTTCAGCTTCTGGTGTAGAAAATTATAAAGAATATAATTTAGGTTTAACAGGTAATTACAACATTTTAAAATCAGAAATTATTAAAAAAGACAAAAGTATTGTTCCTGCAGAAAGAACAAAATCTAACTTTGTTTTTAACGGTTTAGAAGTAGGTGATGTAATTCATATATCTTACCAATATTTAACAACAGGTTCTGGTAGATTTTATAAAGATTATGTAGATGCGTATCAGTTTGATTCAGAAAATTACTGTTTAAGAACAAAGTATACTTTTATAGCACCTAAAAACACAGATTTTATATATGAAGTAGCAAATGGAAAATTGCCTTACTCCAAAAAAAATAATAAAGATTATACCATACATACTTGGGAATTGGTAAATGCCAAAGAATTACCAAAGTCTGAAGATTATAGACCATCATCTGCAGATTATGCAAGAGTTTTACATATTAGTACTATAAAATCTTGGAATGAAATCGCAACTTGGTATTCAGATTTGGTTCGCTCTCAATCTATTTTTAATAGTGAAGTAGAAAAGAAATTCAATGAAATTTTTCCAGAAAAAGATGTAACTAAATTATCGGAAGAAGAAAGAGCAAAAAGAATTTACTATTACATAATGAATAACTTTAACTATAGTTTTGTAGAGTTTAAACAAAGTGGTTTTATTCCACAGAAACCAGTCAAAACAATTTCCTCTAAATTAGGAGATTGTAAAGATTTTTCTACACTATTTGCCACTTTTGGAAGAAAAGCAGGCTTGGATGTAAACTTGGTTTTAATACTTACCTCAGATTATGGAAAAAAATCGTTATTAGTTCCTTCACAAGATTTCAATCACTGTATTGTAAAAGTAAAATTGAATGGAGAAGATCAATTTTTAGAACTTACAGATAAAAACTTACCTTTTAAATCTGTACCAAACAGTTTGTTAAACGCAACAGGTTTAGAAATTCCTTATAAATCTAATACTGGTAAAGATTATAATTTATTTCACTTAACCAATATGAAAGGAATACAGTCTAACAATATTTCTGAAATTTCTTTAATTGTTGATGATAAAAAAACACAAACGATGGTTGTAGATGCTAAAATATCTGGAAGTTTAGCATCAGCTTATTTCAGTATTTTTGGTAATGATAGCTATGATTTGATTCAAAAAGATATTTCAGACGATTTTAAAGGTAGAATAGGTGATGGCTTGGTTTTGGACACCATTACAAATATCAAGGCGAAAAAAGGAGGAGAGTTTATTTCTTACACAACTAAAATGCATATTAAAGATAAGATGAATGAAATGGGGTCTATGACATTTTTTAAACTACCAATGATTTCTCACGCTTACAATGCAGATATTGTTAGTTTAGAAAAACGAAAATATCCAATTATGTATCAAAATTATGAAAATGCAAATTTTTATAAAACAACCTATACTATTGAAATTCCGAAAGAAAAGAAGTTTATAGAAATACCTGCCAACAAATCTCTAAACTATAAAAAACACGAATATAAAATCACTTTCGAATCTATAAGTGATAATCAATTAAAAATTGAATTTATAGGAAAACCAGATTTAAGTGATATTTCTGTAGAAGAGTATCCTGAGTTTAAAAAATACGTAGACGATGTTTTAAAAGCAAAAGATATACTAATTGGCTATAAATAATTTATAGTAATTTTTTTAAAAATTGGGCGGTATAACTTTTAGTATGTTTGGCAACTTCTTCTGGAGTTCCAGTGACTAAAATTTTTCCGCCTTTTTTTCCACCTTCCATACCCACATCAATTATATAATCTGCTAATTTTACAACATCTAAATTATGTTCAATAATTAGTACAGTATTTCCTTTGTTTGCTAATTTATTCAATACTTCCATTAGCACACGAATGTCTTCAAAATGTAAACCAGTTGTAGGTTCATCTAAAATATAAAATGTATTTCCAGTATCTCTTTTAGAAAGTTCTGCTGCTAATTTTATTCTTTGTGCTTCACCACCAGAAAGTGTGGTAGATTGTTGGCCTAAAGTAATGTAGCCCAAACCAACATCTTTTATGGTTTTTAACTTCCTGTGTATTTTAGGAATCATTTCAAAGAAATCTGTAGCATCTTCAATAGTCATATTTAAAACGTCAGAAATAGATTTTCCTTTGTAACGAATTTCTAAAGTTTCTCTGTTAAAACGTTTTCCTTGACACGTTTCACATTCTACTTGTACATCTGGTAAAAAGTTCATTTCTATAACACGAACTCCACCACCTTGACAAGTCTCACAACGACCACCTTTTACATTAAAAGAAAAGCGCCCAGGTTTATAACCACGAATAGCAGCCTCTGGTGTTTTGGCAAATAAACTTCTAATTTCGTCAAATGTTTTCGTGTAAGTAGCTGGATTTGATCTTGGAGTTCTACCAATTGGAGATTGATCAATATCAATCACTTTATCTACGTGTTCTAAGCCCTCAATTTTTTTGTAAGGCATTGGAACTTTAACACCTCTGTAAATATGAGCGTTTAAAATTGGGTATAACGTTTCGTTAATTAAAGTCGATTTTCCACTTCCAGAAACGCCAGTTACACAAATCATTTTTCCTAAAGGAAATTCAACAGAAACATTTTTCAAATTATTTCCAGTGGCACCTTTTAGTTTAATGGTTTTTCCATTTCCTTTTCTTCTTTTGGCAGGAACTTTAATTTTTTTTCTTCCAGTTATATAATCTGCTGTTAAAGTTCGTTGTTTTTTTAATTCAGCAAAAGTTCCTGCGGAAACAATTTCTCCACCATGTTTTCCTGCGCCAGGACCAATATCAAAAACAAAATCTGCTTTTTCTATCATATCTTGGTCATGTTCTACCACTAAAACAGAGTTTCCAATATCTCTTAATTTTACCAAAGAATCTATTAGTTTTTCATTATCTCTTTGATGTAAACCAATGCTAGGTTCGTCTAAAATATATAAAACGCCTACCAATTGTGAACCAATTTGTGTTGCCAAACGAATTCTTTGAGCTTCACCTCCAGAAAGTGATTTTGAGGTTCTGTCCAGAGTTAAATAATCTAAACCTACATCTAATAAAAACTGAATTCTAGTTCTTATTTCTTTTAAGATTTCTGTGGCAATAGTTATTTGCTTTTCAGATAATTCTTTTTCGATATTTTTAAACCAAGAAGCTAATTCAGTTACATCCATTTGGGCTAAATCACTAATGTTTTTATCAGTAATTTTAAAATGAAGAGCTTCTTTTTTTAGACGTTTTCCATTACAGGTAGAGCAGGTTACTTCGTCCATAAAGTTTTTTGCCCAACGTTTTATAGATGTGCTTTCTGCATGGTCATATTGGTTGCTTATAAATGCTACAATACCTTCAAAATCTATCTTATAATTTCTTGTAACACCAACTGTTTTAGATTCAATTTCAAAAGATTCGTTTCCACCGTGTAAAATAATTTCTAAGGCTTCTTTCGGAATGTTTTTTATTGGATCTGTTAGTTTAAACTTGTATCGTTCTGCAATATTTTGAATTTGTTTAAAAATCCAACTATTTTTTTGTTCTCCTAAAGGAACAATTCCACCATTTTTAATTGAAATAGCATCATCTGGAATTACTTTCTTTAGATTAATTTCGTTTGTAATACCTAAGCCATTACAAGAACTACATGCACCTTTTGGAGAATTGAAAGAAAATGTATTAGGTTCCGGATTTGGATAGGCAATTCCTGTTGTTGGACACATCAATTCTCTACTAAAATAACGAGGATTGTTGTCGTCAACATCAATAACCATCATTATATTATTACCAGAGTACAAAGCTGTTTTAATAGTTTCGTCTAATCTTTTTTCAGAAGACTCGTTTATTGCTAATCTGTCAATTACAACCTCAATATCATGAGTTTTGTAACGATCTAGCTTCATGCCTTTTTCGATTTCTCTAATTTCACCATCTACACGAACTCGTAAAAAGCCTTGTTTAGAAATTTGCTCAAAAAGTTCACGATAATGCCCTTTTCTAGATTTAATTAAAGGTGCTAAAACAGCAATTTTTTTATCAGCAAAATCTGTTAAAATAAGTTCTTTTATTTGTTCATCAGAATAACTCACCATTTTTTCATTGGTGTTGTAAGAGTAAGCATCTGCAGCTCTAGCAAATAAAAGACGTAAAAAATCGTAAATTTCTGTAATAGTGCCAACTGTAGATCGTGGACTTTTGTTGGTGGTTTTTTGCTCTATTGAAATAACAGGTGAAAGTCCATCAATTTTATCTACATCAGGTCTTTCTAAGCCTCCTAAAAACTGTCTTGCATAAGCAGAAAAAGTTTCAATATAACGTCTTTGACCTTCCACATAAATCGTGTCAAAAGCCAATGAAGATTTTCCACTTCCACTCAAACCAGTTATTACAACTAATTTTTCACGAGGAATTTTAACATCAATATTTTTTAAATTATGAACTCTTGCTCCGTAAACTTCTATATATTCTTGGTCTTTCAAATCTGCCTATTTTTTTAGGAAAAGCGCAAAGTTAATCAATACAAATTTAATTTCTAATGCAAATTAAAAACCTTTAACATTGTTTTTGGTAAAAGTTATTTTCATCAAAATCAATATTATTTTTTTAATTTAAAACGTCATAAAATAGTATCTTGCATTATATTTAATAAAAAATGATAGATTCCATTAGGCATTTTTTTGAAAGACATGGTTATGGTGTTTTTTCTAGATTGGCAGACAGATTAGGAATGCGTGCATTAAACGTACGCTTGTTTTTTATTTATGTAACCTTTTTTACAGCAGGTTTGTCTTTTGGATTGTATTTAACGATGGCGTTTTTATTAAAGTTAAAAGATAAGATTTATACCAAAAGAAGTTCTGTTTTCGATTTATAATTTATGATAATTTTACAATCCAAAATAAATAGAATTGTACTACTAGCAATTTCTACATTAGCTGCTGGTACAATTGGTTATATGTGGCTTTCCAACTATAATTTTGTAGATGCTGTTTACATGACAGTAATTACAGTTACTACAGTTGGGTTTGGTGAATTACAACCTTTTTCGCCTCAAGAAAAAGTATTTACAATTTTTTTAATTTTAACCAGTATTATTTTATTTGGTTATGCAGTATCTGCATTTTCAGAATATTTGGTAAGTGGTAAATTATTTGAACATTTTAAACACAGAAAAGTGGAAAAGCAAATAGCATATTTAAAAGGTCATACCATAGTTTGTGGTTTTGGTAGAAATGGAAAACAAGCCATTTTAAAATTAAATAATTACAATAAAAAGTTTGTAGTGGTCGAAAAGAATAAAGAAATGACTGATATTCTAGACTCAGAAAATATTTTAAATATTGAAGGTGATGCCACTTTAGATGAAACTTTACTTAAAGCAGGTATAGAAAATGCAGCATTTTTAATAACAGCACTACCTTCTGATGCTGATAATTTATTTGTAGTATTAACAGCAAGTCAATTAAATAAAAACTGTAAAGTTATTAGTAGAGCTTCAAATGAAAGTTCGTACAGTAAATTAAAAATTGCAGGTGCAGACAATGTAATCATGCCCGATAAATTAGGTGGAAACCACATGGCGTCATTAGTTACTACTCCAGATGTCATAGAATTTGTTGATAGATTAACCATTGAAGGTGAAACCACAGCAAATTTAGAAGAAATAGCTGTAGACGATTTACCGAAAAAATATTTAAACAAAACAATACTAGATTTGGACTTAAGACGTCAAACAGGTTGCACAGTAATAGGTTTTAGAAATCCAGATAAAGATTATGTGATAAACCCTGAAGCAGATATAAAATTAATAGAAGGTTCGCATTTAATAGTTTTAGGTAGGCCAGAGCAAATTATAAAATTAAGAGAATTGTTTTAGTATGCATAAAATTATCATTACAGGAAGTAACGGATTGTTAGGGCAATCATTATTAGACTTATTATTAAAAGAAAAAGATAAATATCAAGTTTTTGGTTTTTCAAGAGGTAAAAATAGAAGTGGAAGAAAAGACTTCAGTTACATTTCAATTGATATTACAAATGAAGCTTTATTAAAAAATGAAATTAAAAAAATTAATCCAGATTTTATTATTAATACAGCAGCAATGACTCAAGTTGATGACTGTGAAACCAATAAAAAAGCATGTGATATTTTAAATGTTGAGGTTGTAAAGTGGTTAGCAGAAGTTTCATCAACCATAAATAGTCATTTAATACACATTTCTACTGATTTTATTTTTGACGGAAAAACTGGAAATTATAAAGAAACAGACAAACCAAATCCATTAAGCTATTATGGATTATCAAAATTAAAATCTGAAAATATTTTAACAACTTCAAATATTGATTATACAATTTTAAGAACCATATTAGTCTACGGAAAAGTTTTTGATATGAGTAGAAGTAATATTGTACTTTGGGTAAAAGAAATGTTAGAAAAACAAAAAGAAATTACAATTGTAAACGATCAATTTAGAACACCAACTTATGTTGAAGATTTGGCAATGGCATGTAAAATTTCTATTGATAAAAGAGCAACTGGCATTTTCAATATCTCATCTAATGAATTGTTAAGTGTTTTTGAAATTGCTCAACAAATTGCCGATATTTTTAATTTAAATAAAAACCTAATTAAACCAATATCTACATCCACATTAAATCAAACAGCACCAAGACCACCCAAAACAGGTTTTGACTTAACAAAAACAAACACTATATTAAATTTTTATCCAAAATCTTTTAAAGAAGACCTGAAAAGATTTAAAGAAAAATTAATGTAAAAAGTATATTTAACTCATAAAAGTTGTTAAAAGAGCAATTTTTTATGATATTGCGTGCTGTTAATTAAAACTAATTAAAACTTATTATGAAGAAAAACCTTCTTTCGCTATTGCTTTTAGCATTTCCAATTTTATCATTTGCACAAAGTACAACAGATAGCATAGATGCCACATTTAAAGATTATACAGGTTGGTTCGTAGACGCTATTTTTTATGAAATTCCATTTTCAGATACGTTTCAAATCCCTTGGGTATTAATTGTTTTAATAGGTGGTGCATTATACTTTACATTTTACTTTAAATTTATTAACATCACCGGGTTTCTAACAGCAATTCAAGTAGTTAGAGGGAAATATGAAGATATAGAAAAGCATGGTGTAGATAAACTTTATGGTGAAAATGCACCAAAAGTAGTTTTGCATAAAGATAAAGGTGAAGAAGCTTATGGAGATCATACTCCAGGAGGAGATTTAATAGAAACCATAAGAGACGAAAGTGTAGATGGTGAAGTTTCTCATTTCCAAGCATTAACTGCAGCTTTATCAGCAACAGTTGGTTTAGGTAATATTGCTGGTGTAGCAGTAGCCTTGTCAATTGGAGGTCCAGGAGCAACTTTTTGGATGATTATTGCAGGTCTTTTAGGAATGGCGTCAAAATTCGCAGAATGTACTTTAGGTGTAAAATATAGAGATGTTGGTGAAGACGGGACTGTATATGGAGGGCCAATGTATTACTTAACTAAAGGTTTAAAAGAAAAAGGAGCTGGAGGTTTAGGTAAATTTTTAGCAGTTTTATTTGCAATTTTTGTAATTGGAGGTTCTTTTGGTGGAGGAAACATGTTTCAAGCAAACCAAGCAGCTGCACAGTTTACAAAATTATTTGAATTAACTGGACCAAATGCAGGAATGTATTTTGGTATTGTCATGGCTGTTTTAGTAGCTGTGGTTATAATTGGTGGTATAAAAAGAATTGCTTCTGTTACAGAAAAAGTAGTTCCTTTTATGGCAGGAGTTTATGTTTTAGCGGCGTTAATTATTCTATTTGCTAATTTTAGTTTAATTGATGATGCCTTTGCCTTAATTTATGAAGGAGCTTTTTCTGGATTAGGAATTGCAGGAGGTTTAATTGGTGTTATGATTCAGGGTATTCGTAGAGGTGCATTCTCTAACGAAGCAGGTGTTGGTTCTGCAGCAATTGCACACTCTGCAGTGAGAACAAAATATCCAGCAAGTGAAGGTATAGTAGCACTGTTAGAACCATTTGTAGATACAGTTGTAATCTGTACAATGACTGCCTTAGTAATTATCATTACTAATTTCGATGGTCAATTTATGGAATATGGTGTAGAAATTAAAGAAGGTGTAGAGTTAACAGCTGTTGCTTTCGATTCTGTAATACCTCATTTTTCAATTGTATTAACTATTGCAGTAATATTATTCGCATTCTCAACAATGATTTCTTGGTCTTACTATGGTATGCAAGGTTGGAAGTTTTTATTCGGTAAAGGAAAAATTACAGATTTAGTATATAAAATATTATTCTTAATGTTTGTAGTTGTTGGAGCTTCTATTAGTTTGGGTGCTGTAATAGACTTTTCAGATGCAATGATTTTTGCAATGGTAGTACCAAACATTATTGGTGTAATTATGTTATCTCCTATAATTAAGAAAGAACTAACAAAATATATGAGTGCAATTAGCAAAAAAGAAGAGGCAATTGAAGATGGAGCTATTGACGTAAACGACCATATGTAATAAAAACAGTTAAAATGAACATATTTAAATCCCATTTCTGGTATAATAAAAGCCAAAGAAATGGGATTTTTCTATTAGTAGTTCTAATTTTAATTTTTCAAGCAATCATAGTTTTTGTAGATTTTTCTTCTGAAGAAAAAATAGCAACAAACTCACCAGAAGTTTTAGCATTTCATAAACAGATAGATAGCCTTAAACTCGCTGAAATAGCTGCTAAGAAACCAAAGATATTTCCGTTCAATCCCAATTATATTTCAGATGCCAAAGGTGAACAATTAGGTATGTCATTAGAAGAAATAGATCGCCTTTTAGCATATCGTAAAACCAATAAATTTGTTAATTCTAAAAAAGAATTTCAAAAGGTAACAAAGGTTTCAGATAGTTTGCTTAACAAAATTTCTCCTTACTTCAAATTCCCAGACTGGGTTGTTAAAAGAAGTCAAACTTCATCATCACAAAAAGAAAACAGATCTTTTTACTCAAAAAAACCAAAACACAAAATATCTTCAACAGACATTAACAAAGCCACTGCAAAAGATTTTCAAACAATTAGTGGTATTGGGCCAGCATTTTCAGAAAGAATAATTAATTATCGAAAAAAACTACAAGGTTTTTCGTTTGAAAATCAAATCTACGAAGTGTGGAATTTAGATAAAGATATTGCTAATAAAGTGTTAAATACTTTTAGAATAATTGAAAAACCAATCATTCAAAAAATAAATATAAATACAGCAACCTTTAAAGAAGTGCTTAGAAACCCCTACATAGACTATGAATTATGTAAAAAGATATTTAATTATAGAGATGAAGTTGCTGAACTTCAAGATATAAAAGAATTAACAAATATCAAGGGTTTTCCTTTAGATAAATACGATAGAATAGTCTTATATTTGGTGGCTAAATAAATAATTCAAATTCGTACCAATATGAACAGTATGTATTTTACTGAAGAACACGAAGCATTTCGTGCAAGTTTCAAAGATTTTTTACAAAAAGAAGTAGTCCCTCACATCGAAAAATGGGAAGAAACTGGAACTATAGAGCGTTTCATTTGGAAGAAATTTGGAGAAATGGGGTATTTTGGGCTTTGCACTCCAGAAGAATACGGAGGTTTAGATTTAGATTTGTTTTATACCGTTATTTTTTTAGAAGAATTACAAAAAGTAAATTCAGGAGGTTTTGCAGCGGCAATGTGGGCACATGAGTTTCTTGCTATGACACATTTAAATAAAGAAGCAAATGAAGCCACTAAGCAAAAATATTTAATACCAAGTGTGGAGGGAGATAAAATAGGATGTTTATGTATTACAGAGCCTTTTGGAGGTTCTGATGTTGCAGGAATGCGCTCAACAGCAATTAAAAATGGAGATCAATATATTTTAAATGGTTCAAAAACATTTATTACAAATGGAGTATACTCAGACTATTTAATAGTAGCAGCAAAAACTGACCCTAAAGACAAGTATAAAGGCATTAGTATTTTTGTAGTAGATAGAAATACTCCAGGAATATCTGCAACAAAACTTAATAAACTAGGTTGGCGTGCAAGTGATACAGGAGAAATTGCATTTGATAATGTAGTAATTCCAGCAGAAAATTTATTAGGAGAAGAAGGAAAAGGATTTCCATATATAATGCAACACTTTGCTTTAGAACGATTAATAATGGGTGTAAATGCACATGCTAGAGCAGAATTTGCTTTAGATTATGCCATTAAATACATGCAAGAAAGAGTTGCTTTTGGAAAATCATTAGATAAATTTCAAGCCTTAAGACATAAAATTGCTGAAATGGCAAGTAGGGTAGATATGTGTAGAGAATACAATTACTCTATAACAAAAAGGTTAGATCAAGGAAATTACGTTGTAAAAGAAGCAAGTATGTCCAAATTATTATCTACCAAAATGGCAGACGAAGTAATTTACGACGCGCTACAATTGTTAGGAGGTTATGGTTATATGGAAGATTATCCTATGGCACGTTTACTTAGAGATAGTAGGTTAGGACCAATAGGAGGAGGTACCTCAGAAATTTTGAAAGAAATTATCGCAAAAATGGTAATTGATAACAAAGAATATAAACCAGCAACTTAATTTTTCATCAAGATTCAAACGAAAATTATTTATAATTATCACTAAAAAGAAAATCGAAAAACAGAATAACTACTGTATACATAAAAAAAATTTAGATTCAGTACTTAAAAATATCCTGCAAGATTTCAGATTTTTTGCAGGATATTTTTTATGTAAAAACAAATTCTCCACTAGCAGTCGAATATAAAGATTAACATATATAAAATAGCCAGTTTTTTTGGGCGTTCCCTAAAAGGTCGCGCTTTCCACTGTATCTTTTTTTAAGAAAAATAAAAAAAGGATGCCGTTTCAATCGCTAACGCAAAAGGCTATTCTAAAAAATAATTCAAATTTAAATTGCCAATTCATTATTTGTAATTACATTTGCAGTCCAAAAAATAAACCAAATAGTTTTAAAACTATTCAAAATATAAAGATACTATGAAGGGAGGTGCCAACTTATGTTAATTATACCTGTAAAAGAAGGAGAGAATATAGATAGAGCGTTAAAGCGTTATAAAAGAAAATTTGATCGTACAAAAACGATGAAAAACTTACGTAACAGAAAAAACTTTACAAAGCCATCTGTAGCTAAGAGAGCTCAAAGAATAAAAGCATCTTACGTTCAAAAATTAAGAACACAAGAAGAAGTAGGTTAGAGTAAAGTATAAAATTGAATTATTTTCAATTTTATTCATCTATATCTCATTAAGAGATTCTACTTTTAGAATATAAATCTCGTATTGGAAACAATACGAGATTTTTTTTGCCTAAATTTACGTTTCTTGAACACTAAATATAGGACATTGAAATCACTTATTACATCTTTTTTAGAATACCTATCCTTAGAAAAAAAATATTCAAAACATACAATTACAGCCTATAAAACCGATTTAGTAGCATTCAAAAAATTTTGTGAAACAGAATACGATATAAAAAAACTTCAAGAAGTAAATTACGCAATTGTAAGAAGTTGGATTGTAAATTTAGTAAACCAAGGCATTTCGAACAGAAGTATAAACAGAAAAGCAACCTCGTTAAAATCATTCTATACATTTTTGCAAAAAACAGCACAAATAAATAGTAATCCACTAACAAAACACAAAACCTTAAAAGTAGAAAAAAAAGTACAGGTTCCATTTTCAGTAAAAGAAGTAGAAGAAGTGTTAAGTCTAATCGACTTAGAAAAAGATTTCGTTTCAATAAGAAACAAGTTGATATTAGAACTTTTCTACTCAACAGGTATCAGAAGAATTGAACTTGTAAATATCAAAGAAAGTGATATTAACTTTTCTAATAAAACAATTAAAATTTTAGGGAAACGAAACAAAGAGAGGTTTGTGCCGCTTTTAGAATCTGTGCTAAAAACTTTAAGAGAATATTTAGAACTTAAAAAACAATACACTTCATTAGAAGACGTTTTATTTATAACAGAAAAAGGAAATAAAATTTATGAAACTCTTGTTTACAGAATTATAAATACTTACTTTAGTAAAGTTTCTTCAAAGGTAAAAAAGAGTCCCCATATTTTAAGGCATTCTTTTGCAACACACTTATTAAACGAAGGAGCAGATTTAAACTCAGTTAAAGAATTGCTAGGGCATTCATCTTTAGCTTCAACGCAAGTCTATACGCACAATAGCCTTGATGCAATTAAAAAAGTGTATAACCAAGCTCACCCTAGGAGCAATAAAAAATAATTAATTATGAAAGTATTCACACAGTCCGTTAATTTTAATGCAGACAAAGAGTTAATTTTGTTTGTTGAAAAAAAGGTAGAATCATTAGTGAAATTTCACGATAAGATTGTAGATGCAGAAGTTTTTCTAAAAGTTCAAAACACAAGCGATAAAGAAAATAAAATTACAGAAATTAAAATAAATATTCCAGGAAGCGAGTTGATAGTAAAAAGAGAAACAAAAACCTTTGAAGAAGGCGTCAATTCGGCAGTTGATAATTTAAAAAGACAGCTAAAAAGATCCAAAGAAAAACATAGAGATTCTTTAATTTCATAAAAATTGAAAAAAAACATAAAAATTATTTACAAAAAGTTTTAGAATATAAAAAAACTTTATACATTTGCAATCCGTTAGAAATAGCGGGTTGTTTTTTTACAACAAAAGCCGATGTAGCTCAGCTGGCTAGAGCAGCTGATTTGTAATCAGCAGGTCGGGGGTTCGAGTCCCTTCATCGGCTCAAAATTAAAAAGAATCGTAAAGCGATTTTTTAAGTTCATTAAAATAGTAAATTAGAGGGGAGATACTCAAGCGGCCAACGAGGACGGACTGTAACTCCGTTGACTATGTCTTCGCAGGTTCGAATCCTGCTCTCCCCACAATTTACATTTTGCGAAAGTAGCTCAGTTGGTAGAGCGTCAGCCTTCCAAGCTGAATGTCGCCGGTTCGAACCCGGTCTTTCGCTCGAGATTATCAACAAAGCCGATGTAGCTCAGTTGGTAGAGCGCATCCTTGGTAGGGATGAGGTCACGGGTTCAAATCCCGTCATTGGCTCATTTAAAATTATTATTAGACACTAAATATATTTAAACTAAGAATTAAAATCAATAATTATGGCAAAAGGAACTTTTGACCGTTCGAAACCACACTTAAATATTGGTACTATCGGACACGTAGATCACGGTAAAACAACTTTAACTGCGGCTATTACTAAAGTATTAGCTGATGCAGGATTCTCTGAAGCTAGATCTTTTGATCAGATTGATAACGCTCCTGAAGAAAAAGAAAGAGGTATTACAATTAACACATCACACGTAGAATATCAAACAGCTAACCGTCACTACGCTCACGTAGATTGTCCAGGTCACGCCGATTACGTTAAGAACATGGTAACTGGTGCTGCACAAATGGATGGCGCAATATTAGTTGTTGCTGCTACAGATGGTCCAATGCCACAGACAAGAGAGCATATCTTATTAGGTCGTCAAGTTGGTATTCCTCGTATCGTTGTTTTTTTAAACAAAGTTGATATGGTAGATGATGAGGAGCTTTTAGAATTAGTAGATATGGAGGTTAGAGAATTATTATCTTTCTATGAGTATGATGGAGATAATGGTCCTGTTGTTTCTGGTTCTGCTTTAGGTGCTTTGAATGGTGAGCAAAAATGGGTAGATACAGTTTTAGAATTAATGGAAGCTTGTGATACTTGGATTGAAGAGCCATTAAGAGAAGTTGATAAAGATTTCTTAATGCCAGTTGAAGATGTATTTTCAATCACAGGTCGTGGTACAGTAGCAACTGGACGTATCGAAACTGGAATTGCAAACACTGGAGATGTTGTAGATATTATCGGTATGGGTGCAGAAAAAATGACATCTACAATTACTGGTATTGAAATGTTCCGTCAAATCTTAGATAGAGGTGAGGCTGGAGATAACGCGGGTATCTTATTAAGAGGTATTGCAAAAGAAGATATCAAAAGAGGAATGGTAATCTGTAAGCCAGGTTCTGTAACTCCACATGCTAAGTTTAAAGCAGAGGTATATGTTCTTAAAAAAGAAGAAGGTGGACGTCACACTCCATTCCATAACAACTATCGTCCACAGTTCTATGTAAGAACTACTGACGTAACAGGTACTATTAATTTACCTTCAGGTGTTGAGATGGTTATGCCAGGAGATAACTTAACAATTACAGTTGATTTAATTCAGCCAATCGCATTAAATGTAGGTTTACGTTTTGCAATCCGTGAAGGAGGTAGAACAGTTGGAGCAGGTCAAGTAACTGAATTATTAGACTAATATTTAATTAGTTTATTAGTTGATAAATATAAAAGGTATTCCGTTTTTTACGGAATACCTTTATCAATGAATAATAAACGGGCGTAGTTCAGCGGTAGAGCACTGGTCTCCAAAACCAGCTGTCGGGAGTTCGAATCTCTCCGCCCGTGCAAAATATAAAAAAGAAAAATGAACTTTATACAATATATCAAAGATTCTTTTGAGGAATTAAATAACCACATGACGTGGATATCTAAAGAAGAGGCTCAAAAAACAACAGTAACTGTTGCAGTGTTTACAATTTTGTTTGCGTTGGCTGTTGCTGGTATAGATTATGTTTTTCAAACTGGATTAGATAACTTTTTCAAATTATTTTAAGAAAATAAATTATGGCTGATTCAGTAATGAAATGGTATGTTGTGAGGGCCATTGGAGGACAAGAGAATAAAGTTAAATCTTATATCGAGACAGAAATTTCTAGAGTAGGTTTGTCGGACTATGTTAGTCAAGTGATAGTTCCTACAGAAAAAGTAGTTCAAATAAGAAATGGAAAGAAAGTAAACAGAGAAAGAGTTTATTTCCCTGGTTATATTATGGTTGAAGCAAATCTTTCAGGAGAAGTGCCTCACGTTATTAAGGCAATTACAGGTGTAATAGGTTTCTTAGGTGAAACTAAAGGAGGTGAACCTGTACCAATGAGAAAATCTGAAGTTAATAGAATGCTAGGTAAGGTTGATGAACTTTCCGTTCAAGATGAAAATATAGCTATTCCTTTTAATGTAGGAGAAACTGTAAAGGTTGTAGATGGTCCATTTAATGGATTTGATGGAACTATAGAAAAAGTTAATGAAGAAAAGCGTAAACTTGAGGTAATGGTGAAAATATTCGGAAGAAAAACACCATTAGAGTTAAGTTATATGCAAGTAGAAAAGATATAATTGTTACACAAATATATACCGATTTATTTTTTGGCTTCCAACTTAAAATAAATCATTAAACATTTTTAAAATGGCAAAAGAAGTTAGTAAAGTAGTTAAGTTACAAGTAAGGGGAGGCGCAGCGAATCCATCGCCGCCGGTTGGACCCGCTTTAGGTGCTGCTGGTGTTAACATTATGGAGTTCTGTAAACAGTTTAATGCAAGAACGCAAGACAAACAAGGTAAAGTATTACCTGTTGTTATTACTGTTTTCAAAGATAAATCATTTGATTTTCTTGTAAAAACTCCTCCTGCAGCAGTTCAGTTACTAGAAGCGGCCAAAATTAAAAAAGGTTCAGGTGAACCAAACAGAAAGAAAGTAGCATCTGTTACTTGGGATCAAATTAAAGTAATTGCAGAAGATAAAATGGTAGATTTAAATGCCTTTGAAGTTTCTTCAGCAATGCGTATGATTGCAGGTACAGCACGTTCTATGGGTTTAACAGTAAAAGGTAATGCACCAGCATAAACTTTAAAAAGTAAGAAAATGGCAAAATTAACAAAAAAGCAAAAAGAAGCTTACGCAAAATTAGATAATTCAATATCTTATGATTTAGCTGCTGCTTCTGCGTTAGTCAAAGATATTACTAATGTAAAGTTTGATGCATCAGTAGATTTAGCAATACGCTTAGGAGTTGATCCTCGTAAAGCAAATCAAATGGTAAGAGGCGTAGTAACATTACCTCACGGAACTGGTAAAGATGTAAAAGTTTTAGCATTAGTAACTCCTGATAAAGAAGCTGAAGCTACAGAAGCTGGAGCTGACTATGTAGGATTAGATGAGTATCTTCAAAAAATCAAAGGAGGTTGGACAGATGTAGATGTAATTATTACAATGCCTAGTGTTATGGGAAAGTTAGGTCCTTTAGGAAGAGTTTTAGGTCCAAGAGGTTTAATGCCTAACCCAAAGACAGGTACAGTAACAATGGATGTTGCAAAAGCTGTTCAAGATGTAAAAGCTGGTAAAATTGACTTTAAAGTTGATAAAACTGGAATCGTACATGCGGCAATCGGAAAAGTATCTTTTGATGCTAAAAAGATTGAAGAAAATGCAAACGAGTTAATACAAACAATTATTAAATTGAAACCTACAACTGCAAAAGGAACGTATGTAAAAAGCGTTTTTATGTCTAGTACTATGAGTCCTAGTATTGCTGTTGAAGTAAAAACTGTTTAATACGTTAAAACTTATAATTATGACTAGAGAAGAAAAATCACAAGTAATACAAGATTTAACAGCAGTATTAGCAGACACTAACACGTTATATTTAGCAGATATTTCTGGACTTAATGCTCAGACTACCTCTAATTTACGTAGAGCTTGTTTTAAAGCAGGTGTTCAATTATCAGTTGTAAAAAATACATTACTTGCAAAAGCAATGGAAGCATCAGACAAAGATTTTGGTGAACTTCCAACAACATTAAAAGGTAATACTTCAATGATGATTTCTGAAGCAGCAAATGCTCCAGCAAAATTAATCAAAGAATTTAGAAAAAAATCTAAGAAGCCTTTATTAAAAGGTGCTTATGCAGAAGAATCTGTATATATTGGAGATGATCAATTAGACGCTTTAGTAGATATTAAGTCTAGAGAAGAGTTAATTGGTGAAATTATTGGATTATTACAGTCACCAGCTAAGAATGTTATTTCGGCATTACAGTCTGGAGGACAAACACTTTCAGGTATTATCAAAACGTTATCTGAAAAATAATTACGCGCACAAATAAACTATAATAAACAAAATTTTTAAAAACAATTAAAATGGCAGATTTAAAAGATTTCGCAGAACAATTAGTTAACTTAACTGTAAAAGAAGTTAACGAATTAGCAACTATCTTAAAAGACGAATACGGTATTGAGCCAGCTGCAGCAGCAGTAGCAGTAGCAGGTCCAGCAGCAGGTGGTGGAGATGATGCAGCAGATGAGCAAACTGAATTCGACGTAATTTTAACAGCAGCTGGAGGTTCTAAACTTGCAGTAGTAAAATTAGTTAAAGAATTAACTGGATTAGGCTTAAAAGAAGCTAAAGGTATCGTAGATAGCGCACCTGCAGCAGTAAAAGAAGGTGTATCTAAAGATGAGGCTGAAGGTCTTAAAAAATCTTTAGAAGAAGCTGGAGCTGAGGTAGAGCTTAAATAAGCTTTTAATCCCGTTTTTTATATACAGAAACGGGACAACAAATTTAGGTTTAGGTACTAAAAACATTCGTTTTTAGTCCTAAACCATTTTGTGTATATATTCGTTCTTTATTTTAATTCAGATTTTAATCAAAAAAATATTCTCTTTTGGCAACGAAAAACACTACTGAAAGAATCAACTTCGCTACTTCTCAAATGATTAAGGAATATCCAGATTTTTTGGATATTCAGGTTAAATCTTTTCAAGATTTTTTCCAACTTCAAACTAAAGCAGAAGAAAGAGGTGAAGAAGGTTTGTACAAAACCTTTATGGATAACTTTCCAATTACAGATACAAGAAATCAATTCGTTTTAGAATTTTTAGATTACTTCGTAGATCCTCCAAGATACTCAATTCAAGAATGTATTGAAAGAGGTTTAACACACAGTGTGCCTTTAAAAGCACGTTTGAAATTGTACTGTACAGATCCAGAACACGAAGATTTCGAAACTATTGTACAAGATGTATATCTTGGTACAATCCCTTATATGACAAACTCAGGTACCTTTGTAATCAATGGTGCTGAGCGTGTGGTAGTATCTCAATTACACAGATCACCAGGTGTATTTTTTGGGCAATCATTCCACGCAAATGGTACAAAATTATATTCAGCAAGAGTTATTCCTTTCAAAGGATCTTGGATAGAATTCGCTACCGATATCAATCAAGTGATGTACGCTTATATTGATAGAAAGAAAAAATTACCAGTAACTACACTATTCAGAGCCATTGGTTTTGAAAGAGATAAAGATATTTTAGAAATTTTTGATTTGGCAGAAGAAATCAAAGTATCTAAAGCTGGATTAAAAAAAGTATTAGGACGTAAATTAGCTGCTAGAGTTTTAAAAACTTGGCATGAAGATTTTGTTGATGAAGATACAGGTGAGGTTGTTTCTATAGAAAGAAATGAAATTATTTTTGATCGTGATACTATTTTAGAAAAAGAACACATTGATGAAATTATAGAAGCAGGTGCTAAAACGGTTTTACTACATAAAGTAGATAACCATATGGCAGATTATGCTATTATTCACAATACATTACAGAAAGATCCTACTAACTCTGAAAAAGAAGCAGTAGAGCATATTTATAGACAATTACGTAATGCAGAACCGCCAGATGAAGAAACTGCAAGAGGTATTATAGATAAGTTATTCTTTTCTGAACAAAGATATAATTTAGGTGAAGTTGGTCGTTTTAGAATGAACACTAAACTTCAGTTAAATGAACCTATAGACCAGAAAGTATTAACAAAGTTAGATATTATTACAATTATTAAATATTTAATTGAGTTAATTAACTCTAAAGCAGAGGTAGATGATATTGATCACTTATCAAATCGTAGAGTTAGAACTGTTGGAGAACAGTTAGCAGGTCAATTTGGCGTTGGTTTAGCTCGTATGGCAAGAACAATTCGTGAGCGTATGAATGTACGTGATAATGAAGTATTTACACCTATCGATTTAATAAACGCAAAAACATTATCATCTGTAATTAATTCTTTCTTTGGAACAAATCAATTATCTCAGTTTATGGATCAAACCAATCCATTGGCAGAAATCACACATAAACGTAGATTGTCTGCTCTTGGACCAGGAGGTTTATCGAGAGAAAGAGCTGGTTTTGAGGTGCGTGACGTACACTATACACACTATGGTCGTTTATGTCCAATTGAAACTCCAGAAGGACCAAACATTGGTCTAATTTCTTCACTTTCGGTTTTTGCAAAAGTGAATAATTTAGGATTTATTGAAACTCCATATAGAAAAGTAGATAATGGTATAGTTGCAAAAGACGAACCAATTTACTTAAGTGCAGAAGAAGAAGAAGGTAAAAAAATTGCTCAATCTAATCTAGAACTTAATCAAGATGGAAGTATCGTTGAAGAAAGAGTAATTGCACGTGAAGAAGGAGATTTTCCGGTAGTTTCTCCAGATGTGATTGATTATATGGACGTTGCTCCAAACCAAATTGCATCCATTTCAGCATCTTTAATTCCGTTCTTAGAACATGATGATGCAAACCGTGCATTAATGGGATCTAACATGATGCGTCAAGCAGTTCCATTATTACGCCCAGAATCTCCAATAGTAGGTACAGGTTTAGAACGTAGAGTTGCAAAAGATTCTCGTATTTTAATCAATGCAGAAGGAAGTGGAGTCGTAGAATATGTAGATGCAAATAAAATTACAATTAAGTACGATAGAACAGAAGAAGAGCGAATGGTTAGCTTTGATTCAGACGAAGTTTCTTACGACTTGATTAAATTTAGAAAAACCAATCAAGGAACATCTATAAACTTAAAACCAATTGTAAAAAGAGGTGATAAGGTTGAAGAAGGACAAGTTCTTTGTGAAGGTTATGCAACACAACAAGGTGAATTAGCTTTAGGTAGAAACATGAAAGTAGCCTTTATGCCATGGAAAGGGTATAACTTTGAGGATGCAATTGTGATTTCTGAAAAAGTAGTTCGTGAAGATATATTTACATCTATTCATATTGATGAGTATTCTTTAGACGTAAGAGATACAAAATTAGGAACTGAAGAGTTAACTAATGATATTCCTAACGTTTCTGAAGAAGCTACGAAAGATTTAGATGAAAATGGAATGATTAGAATTGGAGCAGAAGTAAACCCTGGTGATATCTTAATTGGTAAAATTACACCAAAAGGAGAATCTGATCCAACTCCAGAAGAAAAATTACTTCGTGCAATTTTTGGTGACAAAGCTGGTGATGTAAAAGACGCATCATTAAAAGCTTCTCCATCATTAAGAGGTGTAGTAATTGATAAAAAATTATTTAGAAGAGCTGTAAAAGATAAAAACAAGAGATTAAGAGATAAAGAAGCAGTAGCAACTTTAGAACAATCTTTCGTTTCTAAATTTGAAGCTTTAAAAGATGAATTAATTGAGAAATTATTCACTTTAATTAGTGGAAAAACCTCTCAAGGTGTATTTAATGATTTAGGTGAAGAAGTTTTACCAAAAGGTAAAAAGTATACACTTAAAATGTTAAATTCTGTTGATGATTATGTGCATTTAACAGGATCTTGGACAACAGATAAAGAGTTGAATGATTATGTAGGTGAATTAGTTCACAACTATAAAATCAAAGTAAACGATTTACAAGGATCTTTACGTCGTCAAAAATTTACAATTTCTGTAGGAGATGAATTACCAGCAGGAATTTTAAAACTAGCTAAAGTTTACATCGCTAAAAAACGTAAGTTAAAAGTAGGTGATAAAATGGCAGGACGTCATGGAAACAAAGGTATTGTTGCAAGAATTGTTAGAGCAGAAGATATGCCTTTCTTAGAAGATGGAACTCCAGTAGATATCGTATTAAATCCGTTAGGAGTACCTTCTCGTATGAACATTGGTCAAATTTATGAAACTGTTCTTGGTTGGGCAGGTCAAAAATTAGATAAAAAGTATGCAACACCAATTTTTGATGGAGCATCTTTAGATCAAATTAATGAATATACAGATCAAGCAGGCGTACCAAGATTTGGACACACTTATTTATACGATGGTGGAACAGGAAAACGTTTCGATCAACCAGCAACAGTTGGTATCATCTATATGATTAAGTTAGG
Source organism: Polaribacter aestuariivivens (assembly GCF_005885675.1). Classification (GTDB taxonomy): domain Bacteria; phylum Bacteroidota; class Bacteroidia; order Flavobacteriales; family Flavobacteriaceae; genus Polaribacter; species Polaribacter aestuariivivens. The sequence goes on along the minus strand of NZ_VANR01000001.1, from coordinate 73,008 downwards.
TCACATGATTGAAGATAAAATGCATGCACGTTCTATTGGACCTTACTCATTAATTACACAACAACCATTAGGTGGTAAAGCACAATTTGGTGGTCAGCGTTTTGGAGAGATGGAAGTTTGGGCATTAGAAGCATATGGTGCATCTAGTATCTTAAGAGAAATCTTAACTGTAAAATCTGATGACGTTATGGGTAGAGCTAAAACATACGAAAGTATTGTAAAAGGTGAATCTATGCCAGAACCAGGTTTACCAGAATCATTTAACGTATTAATGCATGAACTTAAAGGTTTAGGTTTAGACGTTAGATTAGAAGAATAAATTTTTTCAGTAACCAGTTTTCAGTAGTTTAATCTACTGAAAACTGAATACTGCCAACTGAATACTTATTAAAAGACATGGCAAGAAAACAAGAAAAGTACACTGTAAAAAAGTTTAATAAAATCTCGATTGGTTTATCCTCTCCAGAAGCTATTTTAGAAGCTTCAAGAGGAGAAGTTTTAAAACCAGAAACCATAAACTACCGTACACATAAACCAGAAAGAGATGGTTTGTTTTGTGAGCGTATTTTTGGTCCTGTAAAGGATTATGAGTGTGCCTGTGGAAAATACAAAAGAATTCGTTATAAAGGAATTGTTTGTGATAGATGTGGGGTAGAAGTAACAGAAAAGAAAGTACGTAGAGATAGAGTAGGACACATTAACTTGGTAGTTCCTGTAGCTCATATTTGGTACTTTAGATCGTTACCTAACAAAATGGGATACCTTTTAGGTTTACCATCTAAAAAGTTAGATATGATCATTTACTACGAAAGATACGTAGTAATTCAACCAGGTATTGCAAAAGGACCTGAAGGTGAACCATTACAAAAAATGGACTTCTTAACAGAAGAAGAATATTTAGACATTGTTGATGAATTACCACAAGAAAATCAATATTTAGAAGATACAGACCCAAATAAGTTTATTGCAAAAATGGGAGCTGAATGTTTAATTGATTTATTGGCTAGAATTGATTTAGACCAATTATCTTTTGATTTAAGACATAAAGCGAATACTGAAACTTCTAAACAACGTAAAACAGAAGCTTTAAAGCGTTTAAATGTTGTTGAAGCATTTAGAGATTCTCAAAAAAATAGAGAAAACAATCCTGAATGGATGATAATGAAGGCAATTCCAGTAATTCCACCAGAATTACGTCCTTTAGTTCCATTAGATGGAGGTCGTTTTGCAACATCAGATTTAAACGATTTATATCGTAGAGTTATTATCAGAAACAATCGTTTAAAAAGATTGGTAGAGATAAAAGCTCCAGAAGTTATTTTACGTAATGAAAAACGTATGTTACAAGAATCTGTAGATTCATTATTTGATAACACACGTAAATCATCAGCAGTAAAAACAGAATCTAACAGACCTTTAAAATCTTTATCAGATTCATTAAAAGGTAAACAAGGACGTTTCCGTCAGAATTTATTAGGAAAACGTGTAGATTACTCAGCACGTTCTGTAATTGTTGTTGGACCAGAATTAAAACTGTCAGAATGTGGTATCCCAAAAGATATGGCAGCTGAACTTTACAAGCCTTTTGTAATTAGAAAGTTAATTGAAAGAGGAATTGTAAAAACAGTTAAATCTGCAAAGAAAATAATAGATAGAAAAGAACCAGTTGTTTGGGATATTTTAGAAAATGTAATTAAAGGACATCCAGTTTTATTAAACAGAGCTCCTACATTACACAGACTTGGTATTCAAGCTTTCCAACCAAAGTTAATTGAAGGGAAAGCTATACAATTACATCCATTATCATGTTCTGCATTTAATGCAGATTTTGATGGAGATCAAATGGCGGTTCATTTACCATTAGGGCCAGAAGCTATTTTAGAAGCACAATTATTAATGTTGGCTTCTCATAATATCTTAAACCCAGCAAATGGTGCTCCAGTAACTGTACCTTCTCAAGATATGGTTTTGGGTCTTTACTATATGACAAAAGAAAGAATTTCTACTCCAGAAGTAAAAATTAAAGGAGAAGGATTAACTTTCTATTCACCAGAAGAAGTTACCATTGCTTTTAACGAAGAAAAGGTAGATTTAAATGCTGGTATTAAAGTAAGAACCCAAGATATTGATGAAAACGGAGAGCAAGTAACTAAAATTATAAAAACTACTGTTGGTAGAGTTTTATTTAATGAAAAAGTTCCTGCTGCTGCTGGTTATATTAATGAAGTTTTAACTAAGAAAAATTTACGTGGAATTATTGGAGGTATTTTAAAAGCCACAGATATTCCAACAACAGGAGCTTTCTTAGATGAAATAAAAAACATGGGTTATAAATTTGCCTTCCAAGGTGGTTTATCATTCTCATTAGGAGATATTATTATTCCTGATGAAAAACAATCTATGATTGATGAAGCTAATAAAGAAGTAGATATCATCGTAGGAAACTATAACATGGGTATGCTAACGCAAAAAGAGCGTTACAATCAGGTAATTGATGTTTGGGGATCTACCAACAACAGATTAACTGAATTATCTATGAAAAATTTACGTGAAGACCAACAAGGATTTAACTCAGTATATATGATGTTAGATTCTGGAGCACGTGGATCTAAAGAGCAAATTCGTCAGTTAACTGGTATGCGTGGATTAATGGCGAAGCCTAAAAAATCGACTGCTGGTGGTGGAGAAATTATTGAAAACCCAATTCTTTCTAACTTTAAAGAAGGTTTATCAATTTTAGAATATTTTATCTCAACTCACGGTGCTCGTAAAGGATTAGCAGATACCGCTTTAAAAACGGCAGATGCAGGTTACTTAACACGTAGATTAGTAGATGTTTCTCAAGACGTTATTATTAATGAAGAAGACTGTGGTACTTTAAGAGGATTAGAGGTAGCTCCATTAAGAAAAAATGATGAAATTGTAGAATCTTTATCAGATAGAATTGAAGGTAGAATTTCTTTAAACAATGTTTATCATCCTGTAACAGACGATTTACTTTTAGAAGCAAATCAACCAATAACATCACAATTAGCAATTGCAGTAGAAAAATCTGGAATTGATAGTATCGAAGTAAGATCTCCATTATCTTGTGAATCTTCTAAAGGTATTTGTGCTAAGTGTTATGGACAAAGTTTATCTACACTTAACAAAATACAAATTGGTGAAGCAGTTGGTGTAATTGCAGCACAATCTATTGGAGAACCTGGTACACAATTAACATTACGTACTTTCCACGTTGGAGGGGTTGCAGGAAACATTTCTGAAGACAATAAGTTAGTTGCAAAGTTTGATGGTAATGTAGTTATTGATGATTTAAGAACTGTTGTTGGAAAAGATAATGATGGAAACGATGTTGATATTGTTATTTCTAGAACTGCAGAAATTAAAATTATTGATAAGAAAACAGGAATCACACAAAGTACAAACATCATACCTTATGGTTCAATTATCTTTGATAAAGATAGAAAAACCATCAAAAAAGGTGACGTTATTGTACAATGGGATCCATTTAATGGTGTAATAGTTTCTGAATTCGCAGGAAAAGTGAAGTTTGACAATTTAGAGCAAGGTATGAACTATGCTGTAGAAATTGATGAACAAACAGGTTTCCAAGAGAAAGTAATTACAGATTCTAAAAACAAGAAAATCATTGCTTCGTTAATTATTGAAGATAAAGACGGTAATGCTTTACGTTCTTATAGTTTACCTGTAGGTGCGCACTTAATGGTAGATGATGGAGAGGCTGTAGAAAGTGGTAAAACATTAGTTAAAATTCCAAGAAAATCTGGTAAAGCAGGAGATATTACAGGAGGTTTACCACGTGTAACTGAGTTATTTGAAGCACGTAATCCTTCTAATCCATCTGTAGTTTCTGAGATTGATGGTGTTGTTTCTTTCGGTAAAATTAAGCGTGGAAATAGAGAAATTATTGTTGAATCTAAAACTGGAGATATTAGTAAGTATTTAGTAAAACTTTCTAACCAAATATTAGTTCAAGAAAACGACTTTATTAAAGCAGGTATGCCATTGTCTGATGGGGCAACAACTCCTTCAGATATTTTAAGAATTAAAGGGCCATCTGCAGTACAAGAATATTTAGTAAATGAAATACAAGAAGTATATCGTTTACAAGGTGTAAAAATTAACGACAAACATTTCGAAGTTGTTGTACGTCAAATGATGCGTAAAGTTAGAATTATAGATTCAGGAGATACATTGTTCTTAGAGAATCAATTAATTCATAAAAACGACTTTATCGAAGAAAACGATGCAATTTACGGAATGAAAGTTGTTGAAGATGCTGGAGATTCAGAAAACTTAAAACCAGGTCAAATTATTTCTGCTCGTCAATTAAGAGATGAAAATTCTTTGTTAAGAAGAAATGATAGTAACTTAGTTACAGCAAGAGATGCAAGACCAGCAACAGCTGAACAAGTATTGCAAGGTATTACAAGAGCGTCATTACAAACTAAATCGTTTATATCTGCAGCTTCTTTCCAAGAAACTACAAAAGTATTAAACGAAGCAGCTGTAAATGGAAAAATTGATACTTTAGAAGGCTTAAAAGAGAATGTAATTGTAGGTAAGAAAATACCAGCAGGAACAGGAATGAGAGCTTACGATAAGATTATTGTTGGACCAAAAGACGAAATAGAACAAAGTTTCTAATAAACGTTGAAACGTTAATATTTTAAAAGTTGAATTGTTTACTGTAAATTAATTATAGTATTCAATTCAACTTTTTTATTTTTACAGTTATTCATTTAGAAATAAAACTAAATTATGGAAGAAAATCAAAATAAAGAAGGACAATTAAATATAGAATTAGATCAAGAAATAGCTGAAGGAACTTATTCTAATTTGGCAATTATCAACCATTCTATTTCAGAATTTATTGTAGATTTTATAAATATAATGCCAGGTGTACCAAAAGCAAAAGTAAAATCTAGAATCATATTAACGCCTCAGCATGCAAAAAGATTATCAAAAGCTTTAGCAGATAATGTTCGAAAATTTGAACAGCAACATGGTGAAATTAAAGATTACGAACAACCTCCAATTCCAATGAATTTTGGACCTACTGGTCAGGCTTAAAATAAAGAAAACCAAATCAGAAAGATTTGGTTTTTTTATTTTAAATTCAATTATCACTTACTTGTAACTTATAAACTTATCTTTAAATAATTTATTCTAACTTCTTGTATTTTAAATTTAAAGATATATGAATATTTATTTAATTATAAATAATTTTTATGTAAAACATAAAAAACATATATAAAAATATATAAATAATAATTTTCATCTTTGTATAACTAAAACACTATATGATGGAAAATATAAAAACACAAAATCATTTTGTAAAAACACAAAAAAAAGATGTAACAAACATTGCAGTTGCTTATGGTGATGGAATTGGTCCGGAAATAATGGATGCAACTTTACGAATTTTACACGCAGCTGGTGCAAACATAAAGCCAGAAAAAATTGATTTAGGAGAAAAAGTTTACTTGTCTGGAAATTCGTCAGGAATTGAAAAAAGTGCTTGGGAAATTATAAACAAAAATAAAATTATTTTAAAAGCACCAATCACAACTCCACAAGGTAAAGGTTACAAAAGCTTAAATGTAACCCTTCGAAAATCTTTAGGATTGTTTGCAAATGTGCGTCCTGTAAGTGCATTTGCTCCTTATGTTGAAACTAATTTTGCAGGTATGGACGTTGTAATTGTAAGAGAAAATGAAGAAGATTTATATGCAGGTATAGAACATCAACAAACACAAGATGTAGTGCAATGTTTAAAGCTAATTACAAGACCTGGTTGTGAAAAAATTGTAAGATATGCTTTTGAATATGCAAAAGCTTATGGCAGAAAGAAAGTAACCTGTATGGTTAAAGATAATATTATGAAATTAACTGATGGATTATTTCATAAAGTATTTAAAGAAATTGCTTTAGAGTATCCAGAAATTGAAAATAATTCACAAATTATAGACATAGGTTCTGCACGCTTAGCAGCTAATCCAGAAAACTATGATGTTATTGTAACATCTAATTTATATGGAGATATTATTTCTGATATTGCTGCAGAAATTGCAGGCTCTGTTGGTATGGCTGGTTCAGCAAATATTGGCTCTAATGTAGCAATGTTTGAAGCAATACACGGTTCTGCACCAGATATTGCTGGTCAAAAAATTGCAAATCCATCAGGTTTAATTAATGCTTCAATTTTAATGTTGTCTCATGTAGGTAAAACTAAAATTGCAGATATTGTTAAAAATGCATGGTTAAAAACTTTAGAAGATGGTTATCATACAGCTGATATTTATCAAGAAGAAATTACTAAAGAAATTGTTTCTACAAGTGAGTTTGCAACTAGAATTATTGAAAATTTGGGAAAAAAGCCTACAAAATTACCAATAAGTAATTTTTCTTCCGGAAATGGAAAAATTGAAATACCGCTTTATAAAAGGAAAGAAGAAAAACAAGTTTTAGTTGGAGTAGATGTTTTTATCAATTGGAAAGGAAATGATCCAAAAATAATTGGTGATGCTTTATCAAGTTTAGATTCATTTAAAATGAAGCTTAAGATGATTACAAATAGAGGTGTAAAAGTTTTTCCTAATGGATTACCAGAAACTTATTGTACAGATCATTGGAGATGTAGGTTTGTTGATGTGGATTCTAAAGTTGATGGAGAAAAAATATATAACCCTGTAACTTTTGAAAAAGTTCTTGCTCTACAATCAAAATTACATGACCAAGGTTTTGAGATTATTAAAACTGAAAATTTATACGAGTTTGACGGTAAAAGAGGATTTTCTTTAGGACAAGGAGAATAAATAGTGTACATGTTAATGTTTTTGTAAACAGTTGTAATTTTTACAGCTGTTTTTTTATACTTCAATCTCTGCTTGTCTGTTTTCTTTTTTTAAAACATCATAAAATAAAAAATCAATAATTTCATTAAAACATTCTTGCATTGGTCTACCAGACCAACTATGATCACCATTTTTAATCGTATATAAATAATATGATTTATCTATTTTTTTTAATTTATCAGCAATGGCTTTAGAGCCGTAAAGCATTAAATAACCTTTATCTTTTTCATTACAATAGTGATGAGGAGCTATGTTGTAAGGTACCAATCTATCATCTGTACCATGAAAAAGTTGCATTGGAATAGCATTTTTAGAAGTAATTTTTTCAAGTGAAATTAATGCTCCTGCCATACTTATAATTCCTGCAAATTTAAAATCTTCTGGCAATATTTTATTATCGTAAATGTATGCTAAGTTTAAAATAGCCTCAGCACCAGCACTCGTACCTATTAAAATTATTTTACTTGAATCAATTTTAAATTTTCTTTTATTTTTAAGAATATAATCAATAGCATAGCTAATATCTTCAGAAGCATTATTAAAAGCTTCGATTTTATCTTCAGAACTTGTGTTACACCCAAAACCAAGTTTTTGCATTGTCAATCTATAAGAAATTGATGCAACTGCATAACCACGCTCTGCTAATTTATTAGCAAAGGCTACAGTGTTTTCGTCATTTCTTTTTCCTCCAGAAAAACCACCTCCATGAACATAAATAATTAAAGGGACTTCTTCTTTTACTCTTTTTGGTTTGTAGAAATCTAATTTTAGCTTTTGTTTTTTCGTTTTTTTATAAGTGTAAGTTTTTTTTGAAACGGTAGTAACTTTATCTAAATATAATGTTTGTGAGATACTTATATGAGATATAAAAAACAATAGAAAGGCGTAGTGAAACTTCATAATTATTAAGTCGTAATTTTTATTTATTTCCTTTCAATTTATCAAATACTTTTCTCAATTGTGCGTATAAAAATGTATTTGTTTTTACATAATAGAAAGAAATGAAACATACTATAATTAAAAAAAGACAAGCACCAACAATAACCTGTTTAGGATTTAATGTTTTTCCAATAATATTTTTCAAACCAATTCCGGTAAAACTTCCATAGATGATTATAAAATGAATAACATATATAGATAGTGTTTTTTGACCTATTTTTAAAAGAAGAGGAAATTTTAAAAATTTTTCAAAGCTATAAAATAATGCAAAATATATAAATACATTTCCTAACCTAGTAAATAGATAATTATAACTTGCTGCATCTAAAAATAGTTGAATATGTGTAATTTTAGAAAGCTCACATAACAAGTATGAAGAGTAAAATATGAGTATGATTCCAGAAAACAGGAATAAAAAAATTATAATTTTTTTAAAATATTTTTTTATTAAAAATTTATGAAAAATTGTTGCTAAGAATGCCCCAAATGCTACATAACCAAACCATGGTATAATTGTAAAAACAGAACCATTTTTTTTAGAAATATAGTTTTGAAATAAAATAGGTATGTTTTCAATATTTAATGTTCTGTACAATGGTTCAGTTACAAAAATAACAAGCCCCAATATAAATGTTATTAAGGAAAAAATAAACGTTTTTTTTGCTGATAAATAATATAATATTATAATTATGATTAAACTCAAACCTATGCATTGTAAAACATCAACCACTAAAAAATAGGAATTAAAATTTCCTTGAAGCCATCTTAAGAAAGGAATTCTTAAAATATAGCCTACAAAAATTAAAAACAGACCTCTTAGCAACCCTTTTCTCATTCTTACTTTTTCTTCACCTCTTACTTTGGCTTTTAAGAGCAAATAAGTAAATATTAAGCCAGAAATTGTAAAAAAAGTAGGAGCAGTAATTCCCCTGAAATAGGTCCAGATTATAAATGGAGTTGAATTTAAATCTCGATAATTATTAGATAAAAGTGTGTCAACAAAATGCCCTTGAAGCATCATTAATATTGCAAAAGCACGAATAATATCAATAAAAAAGAGCCTTTTAGGATTCAATTTTTTTTGTTTGCATTAAATGTACTCATATAATATTAAAAATAAAACAAACTTATTTATATTGAATAAATTAAATTGTATTAAAATTTTTAAATAAAGTTTTTTACAAAAAGTATAATAAGATATTTTTATACTTTTCTTGTTTTGTTTAATAAGTAAAAATCGGCTAAAACCAAAGCAGTCATTGCTTCTATTATGGGAACAGCTCTAGGAACAACACAAGGATCATGCCTGCCTTTTCCAGTGATTTCAGTAACTTCAAAATCAGAATTTATAGTTTGCTGAGAACTCATAATTGTTGCTACAGGTTTAAAAGCGACTCTAAAATAAATGTCCATTCCATTACTAATTCCACCTTGAATTCCACCAGAAAGGTTTGTTTTTGTAGATCCATCAGCATCAAAAACATCATTATGCTCAGAGCCTTTCATTTTTGCACCACAAAATCCGCTTCCAAATTCAAAACCTTTTACAGCGTTTATAGATAGCATTGCTTTTCCTAGCTCCGCATGTAATTTATTGAAAATAGGTTCACCTAAACCGACAGGAACATTTTGTGCAACACAAGTAATTGTACCTCCAATAGTATCTCCAGCTTTTCTAATTTCTTTAATTTTATCAATCATTTTTTCAGCTGAAGACTCATCAGGACATCGAACAACATTGTTTTCAGTTTTAGAAAAATCTAACTCTTGATACGGTTTATCAATAAAAATATCACCCACAGAAGAGGTAAAAGCATTTATATGAATACTTGCAATTAATTGTTTTGCCAAAGCACCAGCTACTACCCAGTTTGCGGTTTCACGCGCAGAACTTCTTCCTCCACCTCTGTAATCTCTTACTCCGTATTTTTTATCATACGTATAATCTGCATGAGATGGTCTGTATATATTTGTATTATGATTATAATCTTTACTTTTTTGATTTGTATTTCTAATAATAAAACCAATTGAAGTTCCTGTAGTTTTTCCTTCGAAAATTCCTGACAAAAATTCTACAGCATCTGGTTCTTTTCTTTGAGTAACTATTTTAGACTGTCCAGGTTTACGTCTATTTAATTCTTCTTGAATTGCATCGAAATCAACTTTTAAACCCGCAGGAAACCCATCTATAACACCACCTATTGCAGTTCCATGAGATTCACCATATGTTGTTACTCTTAATAAGTTTCCGAAAGAATTAAATGACATTATTTTTGCTTTTATTTAGATTACAAATATACTAAAGTGATTATTAGAAAATTTTATTTTTCTATATTTATAATGATTTCTATAGTTTTCAATATTATAATACAGCCTGACAATGAATAAGATATGCTGATATATGAATGATATTCAAAAAAGATAAAAAATAATAGCTTTTTTATTTTACGGAGTTAAAAAAGCTTTATATATTTGCATCCGCATTCAGGGAATACCTGATGAGACCCTTGGAGAAATGGCAGAGTGGTCGAATGCGGCAGTCTTGAAAACTGTTGACTGTAACAGGTCCGGGGGTTCGAATCCCTCTTTCTCCGCTAAGAAACCAAACCCTTGTATTATTCAAGGGTTTGAATTTCTTAAAAGTATTGATTAGGGCTCTTAGCTCAGCTGGATAGAGCACCTCCCTTCTAAGGAGGCGGTCGAAGGTTCGAATCCTTCAGGGCTCACATAAACCACACTATTTTAGTGTGGTTTTTTGTTTTACTTAACTTCTGTTTGGAAAGTTATAATATTTGTGATTTTTGAAAATAAAAAAAGAGTAACTAAAATAGTTACTCTATATACATTTAAAAAAATTAAATGATTTATAAACGTACTTTTGGGGAGTAGTTATCTTTTTGAAATTGTTGAAAAAACCTTTAAAGTATCTTGTTTAACAATTATTGCATTGTCTAAAGTTACTTTAATTACATGTTCTGGATTTGAAACTTGAAACACATAGCTAAACTGCCTAAATGAAGTGATATGATAATTTGGAAACTCTTTTTCAACGACAGCTTTGTTAGACTCATAATGTTCTAACTCTGTTTTTACTGGTTGGCAACTGGTAAGTAATAGCCCTACAAATGTTAATGTTAATAACACTTTTTTCATAATTAAATAATTTTTATAAATTTTAATAAAAACTATTATTTTAATTCAGATACTAACTTTCTGTAGGGATTGTATTTTAGTTCTCTGCGATTATAAAATAATAGCACATAAAAATACTTGTAAAGTTAGGGAGCTTTATAATGTATTATAATAAATATCATTAACTAAAATTAAATTTTAGTTATGTTGGAACTTATTATAAATTTTTTGAAGGGAGTATAATCTATTTCTAAATTATAATGCAAATATACAATTATTTATTTCATATTTAAAAAAGAAAAATTATATTTTATTCCAAAATTAACAAAAGGGCTGCTAAGGCTACCTCCTTTGGCTTTTACATACCCTACAGAGCCTCTTAAACTTAAAGTTTTGTTTAATTGGTAATCTGCTCCAGCACTTGGTTTTATTATAAAACCTTCTCCTGTACTAATATTGCCTCCTCCAGCTGCACCTGCTAAAATTTGCGTAAAAAAAGTTGTGTTATTTATAAATGAATGGTTTGTTTTAAATCCTAAACCAACTAAACCTTCACCATAAGCACCTGCATTTCCAAAATTTGCAAAAGATGTTTGTCCTGCTAAGAATAAACTTTTATTTAAAAATAAATTAGTTTGAAGTGATATTTGATGCATATCTTGAGTAGGTTCTGTCATTCTCATTGCGTCAAAATACCAATCTTGTTTTATAATTATTTCAATTCCTTTAAATCTACCATTCTCAAATTTATTATTTTCAGAGAAAGTGCCGTTTTTTTCAACATAATATTTCAAACCAATTCCATACGTTGACGTCGAAAAATATTGACTAGGAGTTAATAAATATCCTTTATTTACAGATATAAACACATCATCAAAAAGCTTTTGTTCAACAGAAACATCTGGATATAATAAAAAACCACCTTCTGAATCTACACCACCACCACCACCAGCTCCAAATCCAAACTTTGCTAAAATATTTGTTCGATTTTTGTTGAATGAGAATTGGTATCCAGCCCCTAAAAGTACATCCATATAACCAGCTCTAATACCACTGTAAGCACCATCAACTTTTAAGAATGCAAACCAATTTTCATTAAAATAATTAGCGAGTTCGAATCCGGCTAATCTTATTGTTTTTCCTTTAAGAATATCTCCAGTTGTCGCATTAGCGTCACTTTGTACTTTTAAATTATTTAAATGTAACATAAATGATGTTTTACTAGTTTCTTGTTTCCAAGAAGAATTATTTAAATCTTCAAAAGAAAAGGAACTTTCTGTATTTTTGTTAGAAGCATAATTATAGTCTAAAGGGATTTCTAGGGCAACATTTAATTGATTTCCTTTGATTAAGCCTTTATCGAAAAAGTTTATATAACTCCAACCTGTATTTAAGGAAAAATATTTAAAATCATAGCCTAAATTTACATGTGGTAAAATAAATGCACCACCACCATCTTTAGCACCTGCACCACCACCACCACCAAAATGAAATCCGGTGTCAAAATATAATTTATCAGCTATGTATTTTTTATACCCTGCATTAACTCCTAGAGTAAAAAAACCACCTCTTCTTCCAGAAACAGATCCATAAATCCCTAAGCCTGCGTAAAAGTTTTTATTTAGTATTATATTATAGTGTATACCAGAAAAACCCATGTTTGGTTCATTTGGAATTTCTGCTTGTGGCATTTTTATAGATAAAAAATCTACTTTAGCAAACCCTTTTTGTGTAATTTTTTCAGGAATTTTATTCGTTTGTGAAACTAAAAATTGATTGCATAAAATGATAAAAATGAATAGGATTGGCTTTTTCACAACTTTATTTTTAAATATTGGTTTGCAAATATAATTTATCTTTTTTCAATACTAATAATTACAGTTTTGGAAGCAGGAGTGTTACTTATTTTAGCTACGCTTTTTATAGGAACCAAAACATTGGCTTCAGGAAAATAGGTAGCTGTACACTGCTTAGGAATATCATATGATATCACTAAAAAACCTTTGGCTATTCTTTTTTCTCCATCAAAGTGACTAATTAAATCAACTAAATCTAATTGTTTTAACTGTTGACTTTTCATATCTTCAGGATTCATATAAATAACCCTTCTTTCGTTTAAAACACCTCTGTACCTATCATTTAAACCATAAATAGTAGTATTGTACTGATCATGAGATCTAATAGTCATCATGATAAATTGATTATCTTTTAACTTTAAATCTGAAGGTTGATTAATTGTAAAGTTCGCTTTTCCTGTGGTTGTTGGGCTAAAGTTATTTTCTCTTGCATTGTTTGGTAAATAAAATCCACCTTTTTGACGTGCACGTTTATTATAATTTTCAAAACCTGGAATTATAGCTTCAATTTTATTTCTTATATAATCATAATTAGAGATTAGTTCAGTCCAGTTTACGGTTGATTCTTTTAAAGTTGCATTGGCTAATCCAGCAATAATTGCAGGTTCACTTAGTATTTTTTTTGAATGTGGCTCTAAAACACCATTAGATTGATGTACAACTCCCATTGAATTTTCTACAGTTACAAATTGTTCTCCAGAAACCTGTAAGTCTTTTTCTGATCGTCCTAAACAAGGTAAAATAAGGGCTTTTTTTCCATGAATTAAATGACTTCTATTCAATTTTGTAGATACGTGAACAGTTAAATTACAGTTTTTTAATGCTTTAGCAGTATATTCTGTATCTGGAGTAGCTGAAATAAAATTTCCACCCATTCCAAAAAATATTTTTGCTTTTTTCTGGTACATAGCTTTAATGGAATTTACCACATCAAAACCATGTTTTCTTGGTGACTTGAAGTTGAACTCATTATCTAGTTTGTCTAAAAATGAATCACTCATTTTTTCCCAAATCCCCATAGTTCTATCTCCTTGAACATTTGAGTGACCACGCACAGGGCAAGTTCCTGCTCCTTTTTTTCCAATACTACCTTTTAATAATAGTATGTTTACTATTTCTCTGATATTATCTACAGAGTTTTTATGTTGTGTTAAACCCATTGCCCAACAAATAATAATTTTTTCATTGTTTATTATGAGCTCTGTGGCTTGTTTAATTTTTTCTAAAGAAATTCCTGTTTGCTGCAGTAATTCTGATATTGAATAGTTATCTAAATCATTTAACATATCGTCTAAACCAGCAGTTTTTTCATTTATAAATTGATGATTGAATACTGAGTTTGGTTCAGCATATTCTCGCTCTTTCATTAATTTTAAGATGATTTTTAGCAGCGCAACATCACCATTTATTTTTACTTGTAGAAACAAATCTGTTAAATCTTGACCAGAACCTACCCATTTTAAAGGATTTTGAGGATCTTTATAATTGAGTAAACCAACTTCAGGAAGTGGGTTTATTGTTATTATTTTTCCACCATTGTTTTTTGTTTCTCCTAAGGCTGTTAGCATTCTTGGGTGGTTTGTACCTGGATTTTGACCTACTACAATTACTAAATCAGCATGGTTAAAATCGTTTAATGTTACAGAGCCTTTTCCAATACCTAAAGTTTCTGAAAGTGCAGCGCCACTAGATTCATGGCACATATTTGAGCAATCAGGTAAATTATTTGTACCAAATTGTCTTACAAACAATTGATATAAAAAAGCAGCTTCATTACTAGTTCTTCCAGAGGTATAAAAAATGGCTTCATCTGGAGAGTTCAAACTATTTAATTCTTTTGCAATTAGCTGAAAGGCGTCTTCCCAAGAAATTTCTTCATAATTATCTTTTCCTTCAGATAAGTACATTGGATGTGTAATTCTTCCACTTTTACCAATCTCGTAATCTGACAACTTTGCCAATTCTTTTACAGAATGTGTGGCAAAAAAAAGTGGAGAAACTTTATTTTTTGTAGCTTCTTCAGCAACTGCCTTTGCACCATTTTCGCAATATTCTGCTAAGAAAGCTCGTTTTTCATCTGGATCTGGCCACGCACAACCAGGACAATCAAAACCATCTTTTTGATTTAAATTTTTTAAAAGTTGAATTCCATTTACCAAACCAACTTCATCATTTATGTGAGTTAATGCCGATTTAATTGCTTTCACACCAACAGCAGATTTTGGAATTTCTCTTAGTTTTATACCTGTTAATTTTTCTGGAGGTTGCGCGTTTGTATTCTTAGACATTTTTATCTTTTTTTAGGTAAGATGGATTTGAGTAAATTGTCATTTTGTTGTTTCTAGTAAAACCAATTAAGCAAATTCCGAATTCTTTAGCAAAATCTACAGCTAAGGAAGAACATGCAGAAACTGCTACAATTATTGGAATTTTAGCAATAAAAGCTTTGGATACAATTTCGTAAGAAACTCTGCCACTTACCAATAAAAAATTGGCAGTTTTTAAATGATTTTTTATTAATAAATCACCAACAGTTTTATCAACAGCATTATGCCTTCCAATATCTTCTTTAATTGTTAATAATTCGTAGTTTTTATTAAAAATGCATGCAGCATGACTTCCTCCAGAATTCTTAAATGTTTGTTGCTTTTGAGTCATTTGAATAAACATTTCATGAATTTTCTCTGAAGAATACGTATTTATATTTTTAATTCTATCGCCTTTAACTTCAAGGTCTTTTAATTCTTTTTTACCACAAATACCACATGAGGAAACAGATAAAAGTGTTCTTTTATTTAGATAGCCTTTGCCTAAAAGATGATTAGGAATTTCTACATTAATAATTTGTGGAATTTTATCTTGTTCTTTTTGAATAGTTAATTTTAATGGAGAATTATTTTTATAAATATCTTCTGCAAAAAGTAATCCTCTAATAAGTTCTGAATCATTATTAGGGGTTCTCATTACAACTGTGTATGCTTCGTTGTTAATGTTAATTTGCAATGGAGCTTCTATAACTAAACAATCTGAAATTGTAGTTTGATGTGTGTTTACTATTTTTAAACCTTGGTAAGAAAGCGTTTGCATACGGTTGAGAACTTGCTATACAAACTTAATGAAAAGTGGTTGGCTAAAAAAGTAAAAGTCTCGAAAGTTAATTCGAGACTTTTTTTTAGGTGTTTCATACCCCTAATAATAAAACACCTAATGTTTTGCAAATATATGTGATTAGTTTTTTTTAATTTTAACTTTTATATAAATAGTTATTAACATAATGAGGTTTTGATTGTTAGTTAAATTGTTAATAACTAGATTTTTAAACAAATTATTACAATTAGCTTTTCTGATTTGTTTGTACTAAAAAAGATAAAAATATTTCCACCATCTTTAATCTTAGTTTCTTTTCTTATTTGAGCAACTGTTTTTGGGAAATTTCTTGTAGTGATATTTGCTTTCTTGTCTGGAAGCAATTTTATAATTTTCTTTTTATCATATGGTAATACGTGCTCAATTTTAAATGTTCTACCAGGAAAATTCACTTGTTTTTCAGAAGTGTATAAATGTGAATGTTGCTGTAGTTTAAATACATTTAATTTGTTGGTTATTTGATGAAATCCACCAGATTTTAAAATGGCAGAATTTGGCTCATACAAATAGGAGAGAGGTTCAGAGTATTCTGAAGTTACATCTTCATCAAATATAAAATTAAATGTTTGCACTTTTTCTTTTTTGAAATTTACTGTTTTTATAGCAATACTATTGTTGTAATTTTTTTCTAATAAAAACAATAATTCTTTCACTTCATTATTTATTGAAACAATATGAATTTCCTTCACATTTTTAAGTTCGTTAATTGTTTGTGTAAGATCTAAAATGGGTGATACTTTTATTAATATATAATCAGTTTTTGTGAAAAAGAAATCAATTTTTGGGCTAATGTAAGGTTGGCAATCTTTCAATAAAAAAACCTTTCCTTTTAAGTCATCTCTTCTAGAAGGATCTATATAAATACAGCTGAATTTTTTATTTGTTTCTTTTAAAAAGTTTGTACCATTTCCTGAGAAAAAATCAACATTATTTACTTTTAATTGTTGAAAGTTGTGTTTTACAATTTCAGATAATTCTTGATTAATTTCACAATGAGTTACATTTTTAAATTGCTTAGAAAAGTAAAAAGCATCTACACCAAAACCTCCAGTAATATCAATTATAGAATCGCTAGAAACAATTTTAGATTTATAATTTGCAGTAATTTCAGACGAGGTTTGCTCAATACTTAATTTTGCAGGATAATAAATGTTTTCGGTATGAAACCAAGTTGATAGTTTTTTTTCAGACTTTTGTTTTGCTAAAATTTGGTTTGCTATTTCTTGGATAGAAACATTTTTAAAAGAGCTTCCTTTAAGAATTACCTTTGTAATTTCTGTTTTTAAATTTTCTTTTATAAAATGTTGAACTTCAGGTTGTAAAATGTTGATATTCAAAATAAAATTATAAGTTTTTAGTTAACGATTTTACAATTTTATTTTCTGATAAAAATTCTTTTAAAATTACTTTTAGAGCTGTGTATAATGGAACTGCAGTAATCATACCAATAATGCCAAAAAGTAAACCACCAATAATTATAATTAAGAAAATTTCCAGCGGGTGTGATTTTGTTGTTTTTGAAAAAATAACTGGTTGACTCACAAAATTGTCTACAATTTGAGCGATAAAATAACCAATCATCACATAAATGGTAGTTGGTAAAATTTGAGTCTGAAATTCTAAACCAATATTACTTGTCATTGATAAAATACACATAATTACTGCTCCAATTAATGGGCCAACATAAGGAATTAGATTTAGTAAGGCACATAAAAATGCAATTACAACTGCATTGTCAATTTCAAAAATTAATAAAATAATTGTGTATAAAACAAACAGAATGGTAATTTGTAATATTAAACCAATGAAATATCTTGACAATAAATCATTAATAGTTTCCAAAGATTTTGAAAAACGTCCTTCAGTTTCATTCGGAATGATTGTCATAATTCCGTTTTTAAGAATTCTGCTGTCTTTCATAAAGAAAAATGAAATAAATAATACAGAAAACAACCCTACACTTAAAGAGCCAAGTGTGCCTAAAACTGAGTTTAATAAATTAGGTATTGCTTTAAATTGAGAGGTGAAATCAATACTTTTAATTTCTCCTAAAACGTCAATTCCTTTTGATGAAAAGTAGGCTGTAATTTGATTGAAAATATTTTGAATATTTGCCTGTAATTCATCGCTTTGTAAAAGTGATAAACTTTTACCTTGCTCAGTTATTAAAGGAATAAAAAGTATAATAATACCTGTAATAATTCCTAAAAAAATCACCATTGTTGTGATAACAGCTACTGTGTTTGGAAATTTTAACCTTCTTCTTAAAAATAAAATAATAGGTCTTGCAATTAACGAAATTACGCCTGCGATTATGATATACACAATTACAGACTGAATTTTGTAAAGAAAATATATTAAAAGGGAAACACCTAGAAGTATTGCTAAAGCCCTTAAAATACCGTTAGATAATGTTTTTGCTGTCATTTAATTATAACCTTTTACTTCGCCCATACTTAAATTTCTACCATTTCCAAATGTATGGTTTGTTGGTAATAATGTTCCACTTTCTGTGGTAATCCAATCTTCCCAAGTTGCAGGAACTCCATTCATTTTCATACTTGGAACATACATTTTGTAAGATATTGGTAAATAATTTTCATCAAGAATCCATAAATAAGAATCTCCTGGAGTTGAACCACCTGTTGTATATTTTACTAATAACGCATCTTTGTCATTTTCTTTTTGAACGGTTCTAATGATTCCATTTTCAAATAATTTATGAGGTGCCACTAACCAAAAAGAATCGTTGTTAAAAATATTCCAAGCTCTTTTTACGATGGTTGAATCTGCTTTTTCTTGTAATTTTTCGTTAAAGAAAACAGTACTTTTTTCTTTGTTTTGAGGATGTAAATTTACACGAATAGAGTCCCAAGAAACATCAGCAATATGTTTTTCTTTGTCCCATTTAAAATGTCTTCTGCCACCAAAACTCCATTCTAAATAACGCGTGTTTTTGTATTCGTCGTGTTTTATTGTTTTAAGAATTTTATTAGCCAATTCATTTGCTTTTGGGTTGTATGCTTTTGCATTAGCAAGTTCCATTTCTAATCCAAACAACGAAAGTTTGTGTTTAGTAGGTAGTTTTATACCAGCTTCTGTGTTTTTTAAATGATTCCAAGTGGCAGAAACACCACCAATAGGAATAATGTTAGTCCACATTTTATAAGATGTTGGTAAAAAATTTTCATCTAAAATCCATAAATAAGAATCACCAGGAGTTGAACCTCCAGAAGTATATGTAATTAGAAGGGCGTCTTTTTCTTCATAATTTACAATTCTTCTTTCTGTACCAGCATCAAAAATTTTGTAAGGTGCAATTAACCAAAAAGAATCGTTGTTAAAAAAATCGGTTGCTTTTTTAATGATTTCAGGATTATTAGTCTCTTTTTCATTTATAAAAACAACCGATTTTTCAGGAGATTTTGTATCTAAAATCACTTTATTTTCATCCCAAGAAACATGAACTATGTTTTCTTGTTTCATCCATTTGTAATGATGTACATTTCTAAAACTCCATTCAATTACCTCTGTGTTTTCAAATGCGTCACCATTTATGGCATTGTACATTTTTATGGCTAATGCATCTGCTTCTTTACCTTTATTTCCTTGTGGAAGTTCTTCATTTTTTGCAAAATAGAAGATTGTTGCTGCTACAATTAGTAATAAAATAATAACACCTAAAAACTTGAAAAATTTTTTCATTTGTAAATTTTATAATAAAGTAGCTAATTTATTACATTTTATAGGAACTTACTTATTTTGCTCGTAATAATCTAAAACATGTTGAGGTATTTCCATGCTTTCTGGTTTTCCTTTATCAGGAATAGGATATGTTGCTATTTGTTTTATAGGTATTAAACCAGCCCAAACATCTAAATTATAATCTTCAGGTTCATCAGCAACACCAACATCTCTAATTTTTGCAGAAGCAGTTTCAATGGTCATTTCTACCACTAAAGTTCTTTCAAATTCTTCGTTGTTCATTTCGCGAATTCCATTCCATCTTCCTTTCATCATATGTTCCATAAAACAAAATAGGGCATCGTTTTTTTCTTCTTTATCTTCTATTTTTTTACAGGTTCCAAAAAGTGTAGCTGATCTGTAGTTTACTGAATGATGAAATCCAGATCGTGCTAAAACCAGTGCATCTAAGTGCATCACAGTCATACTCATTTCCTTTGCCTCTAAAAGAGAAGTAAGCATTCTATTGGCGTTAGAACCGTGTAAAATAATTTTGTTTCCTTTTCTACCATAAGCCATTGGAATTGCAATGGCTTTTCCTTGAAAATTGTAGCTTACATAGCCAATAAAACCAGCATCTAAAATGGTATTTATTTTTTCTATATCGTAAGTAGCTCTATTTGCGCCTCTTTTTACGCTGTTTAATTTTGATTTTTTGTATTCTTTCATGTTATCTTTTTGAAGGGTGAATATCTTTGAATTGATTGCTCTTTATTTTCGCTTCTTCTAATTTTTTTGGTTTAAAAACGCTCTTTTTAGAAGCTGGATATTTCTCTTTATATTTTGATGGACGAATTGGACGTTCCACAAAATTACCAGCACAAGTTGGGCAAACATTTTCAAAAATTTCTATTGCACAGGTTTTACAATAGGTACACTCAAAAGAACAAATCATTGCTTCTGTGGATGTGTTTGGTAAATTTTTGTTACAATGTTCGCAATTGGGTCTAATTTCTAGCATATTTATTTTCTTTTATTTAGAATACTCATGTTATAAGTAGACCAATATTGATTTCCAAATTTGGTGTTTTCTTTTAGTAAACCTTCAATTTCAAAACCACAGTTTTTATAGCATTTTATGGCGTTTTTGTTGAAATCATATACCCCTAAATCTATTCTGTGTAATTTCATTTCTTCAAATCCAATTCTTACCAATTCATTAATTATTAGTTTTCCAAAACCTTTATTTCTTTCATTTTTATTGCCAACCAAAACTCTACAAATTCTTGCGCTTTTGTTTGATTTGTTGATGTTATTTAGCTCTGCATGACCAATTATTTCGTTAGAATTTATATCAATTACTTTATAAGTAACTCTATTTGGCTCTTTTAAATATTCGTCTAATTGAGCATGGTTTGTTGGGTAGTTAAAAATAGTTGCAGAAAAAACATACATTAAATGTTCAGAATCAATCCAATTGATTAATCTGTCAAAATCAGAATTTGTAAATGGTTTTAGTTTAATCATTATTACTTAATTTATTATTCCAAAATTACTATATTTATGGACTCTTGTAATAATCCAGAATTAAAATAAATAATAGTCCAGATTTTGTTTCCAAATAAAACAACTTTTCAATTAAATAGAAAAAGCAAACAAGCATTGTATTTGCAATTATCGAATACATTTATAGAATTGATTAAAAGCAGAAAATTATTGCCAGAAACAAAATTACCAAGTAGTAGAGCCTTGTCAGAAAACTTGAACGTGCACAGAAAAACAGTAGTAGCTTGTTATGAAGAGTTGTTATTACAAGGTTGGGTAGAAAGTATTCCTAAAAAAGGAACTTTTGTAAATGCCAATTTACCCGAATTAAATGTGCAAAACTTTACAATTGAGAACCGACATAAAAAAACAAATAATACTGGATTCAACTTTTATCATAACGAAGAATTGGTAAGAAAATCTCCTGAAAAAAAAGAGGGATTTATGTACATAAATGATGGGATTTCTGATGCGAGATTAACACCAGCAGAAGATATTGCAAGAATTTACAGAAGAATTTGTGGTAGAAAACATATTTATAAGGAAATGTCTTATGGATCTTTATTTGGAAATGAAAAGTTGCGAAAAACATTGGCAAATTACTTAAACAAAACTCGAGGTTTATCTGTTTCTTATGAAAATATTCTCATAACTAGAGGAAGTCAAATGGGTATTTATTTATCTTCTAAATTATTATTGAAAAAAGATGATTTAGTTGTGATTGGTGAAACAAATTATGCATCTGCAGATACTACATTTTTACAAAGTGAAGCGAATTTAGTACGAGTTGCTGTGGATGAAAACGGATTAAATACCAAAGAAATAGAAGAAATTTGTAAAAAGAAAGCAATAAAAGCAGTTTATGTAACTTCTCATCATCATCACCCAACCACAGTAACTTTGTCAGCGGAAAGAAGAATTCACCTATTGAATTTAGCCAAAAAATACAGTTTTGCTATTATTGAAGATGATTATGATTACGATTTTAATTACAATCATTCTCCAATTTTACCTTTGGCGAGTCATGATGCTAATGGAAATGTAATTTATATAGGTTCTGTTTGTAAAACAGTAGCACCAGTTTTTAGAATTGGTTATTTAATATCTTCTAAAGAATTTGTAAATGAAGCTGCAAACCAACGTAGATTTATAGACAGACAAGGTGATGCTTTATTAGAATTAACTTTTGAAGAATTTATAAAAAACGGCGATTTAGATAGACATATTAAAAAAGTAATGAAGATTTACAAAACGAGAAGAGATTTGTTTTGTAAACTTTTAGAAGAGAAATTTAAAGATGTTTTCTTTTTTGAGATTCCAAAAGGAGGAATGGCAGTTTGGTTGACTTTACATAAAAAATATTCTTGGAAAACAATATCTCAAATTGCTTACAAACATCAATTAGAAATAGGAGAGTGGCAACGTTATGACATAGCAAATTCTAAACACAATGCTATTAGAATAGGTTTCGCAACTTATAATGAAGAAGAAATTTACGAGTTGATAAAAAGACTTTCAAAAACAATGAACGAAGTTAAGTTATTGAAAAAATCTTTGTAAATTTTTTAGGTAATTCTTTAGAGGTATAAATTTTTTCTTTCGTAAACGGATGTATAAATTCTAAAATGGATGCATGTAAGTATAAGCCTTTTCCATTTAAAACCTTGCCTTCTAAAAAATATTCTTTATCTCCTAAAATAGGATTTCCAATACCTAATAAGTGTTTTCTTAATTGATGTTTTCTTCCCGTTTTTGGACTTAGTTTTACTAAATTTAAAAAACCAAAACGTTCTGATTTTACAGTTTGTAAAATAGTGTAATTTGTAATTGATTCTTTTTCGTCAATTGGAGAATTTATTATTGCTTCGGAATTCATTAACCCAATTGTTATTGCAAAATAGGTTTTACTAATTTCCTTATTTTTAAAAAGAGCACTCAACTTAATAATTGTTGAACTTGTTTTTCCAATTAGCAAAAGTCCGCTTGTTGGATAATCTAATCTATGTATAGGTTGTGGTTTTACGGCATCTTGTTGTTTACTTTTTTGCAGATTTTGAGTAAGTGCATTTGCAATGGTTACAAATTTATTTCCACTAACTAAAATTCCTGCTGGTTTGTAGATAATCGCTAAATAATCGTCTTCAAATAAAACTTCAAGGTCTAATTGTAATCTTGTAAAAACTTCTTCGTTTTCAGATTGATATAACTCTATTTTTTCCCCACCAATAATATATTTTGCTGTTGATGTAGTTTCATCATTCACTAAAATCAATCCTTTTTTAATCGCTTTTTTAATGCCAGATTTAGTTGGGATGGTTTGGAAAATTCCAACTGCATATTCTTGTAAACGAATTCGATTTTTTAATTCTGGAACTTTATGTGTTTCTACTTTTATCAAAAAAAAATATATTAAAAAACGGATTATCTTTCAATAATCCGCTTTAAATTTTAATTATCAGATTTATAACCTTTTGGTCTTTTAGAACGAATTGGTGCTTTTGGTTCTGGCTTTGCTTGAAATTCATTTCCTTTCAACAATCGTAAAGCTTCAGTTACTGCAGCTTCTAACTGAGGATCTTTTCCATTTAAAACTTCTTTTGGTGTTTGATGCACTTCAATATCTGGAGCAACTCCTTCGCCTTCAACTGCCCATTTTCCGTCAACATCATAAAAACCACCTCTTGGAGCTACCATTCTTCCACCATCAATAAATTGTGGAGTATCCCAAGTTCCTACTAAACCACCCCAGGTTTTTGTGCCTACTAAAGGGCCTAAATTTTTCTCTTTAAACATGTATGGTAATAAATCACCTCCAGAACCTGCTCTTTCATTAATAATCATCACTTTTGGCCCCCAAATTCCTGCCATTGGCGTTGTCCAAGGTTTTCTGCTTTCACTTTTACTATTAAAATAACCAACAACTTCTCTGGACATAATGTCTATCATATAATCTGCAGCAGAACCACCACCATTGTTTCTCTCATCTATTACAACTCCTTTTTTATCTTGTTGTGAGAAATAATATCTGTTAAAAGATGTAAATCCAGGACCACTTGTATTAGGAACATAGACATAAGCTAATTTCCCATTAGACATTTTATCTACTTTTCTTCGATTACTTTCTACCCAATCTATAGAACGCAATCCTCTCTCACTAAAAGTTGGCGTAACTAAAATGGTTCTAGCTCCTTTTTCTGAAGGTTTGTCATTCACTTTTATATAAATTTCTCTTCCAGAAGTTTGCTCTAAAAATTGGTAAGGATTCATATTTGAAGTTAAAGCAACTCCATTAATTTCTACTAAGTAATCACCTTTGTTAACATCTATTCCTGGTAAACCTAAAGGAGCAAAAATTGAAGGATTCCAACGTTCGCCTTTGTAAATTTTTGCAAAACGATAATACCCTTTGTGTTTTTCTAAATCAGCACCCAACAATCCAACACCAACTCTATTTACATTAGGGTAATCTCCACCAGAAACATACGAATGTCCAATGGCAACTTCACCACTCATAATGTCTACAACATAATTCAAATCAGAACGATGTTTTACATCATTTATCCAGGGAGAATACCATTCGTAAATATCGTTCCATGGTGCACCATGCACGTTGTCAACATATAAAAAATCGCGCATAAAACGCCATCCTTCTTTAAAAATTTGATGTGCTTCTGCCTTAGGATCAACTTTAATTTTAAGATTTGTTTTTAATGATTCTTTTCCAGCTTTAGGAGCGTTTGTATTGTTTAAACTCCAACTACCATTTTTAGATATTAAAATGGACTTTCTATCGTTTGAAGTTGTCATAGAAGATGCACTTGTCGCAAAAACGGTTGCCTTTTCTTTAGTAACGTCATAACTATGTAAGGTTAATCCTCTGCTATTTGGAACTGATTCTGCAATAAATACTTTGTTTTTAGGTCCTTTTAATAAACCAACATAATTTCTTGCTGGCAATTTTAATGCTACAGCTCTATCAAACAAACCATTTTCATCAATAATTGTTTTGTTTTCTTCCGACGATTTTTCATCGTCTTTTTTGCTTTTTTTCTTATCGTCTTTTGTTTCTTCTTTTTTAACAGATTCCTCATCTGTTTTTGGAAGATTAGGTGCTTTGTCTTTAGAAGATAAAACTACTGTATACAAGGTTCTAGTAACACTTGGGTCGTAAGAACTCATATCTAACCAACCAGTTTGTAAACCATAATCTGTACTTGCTAATGTATAGATATATTTACCTGAGGCATCCCAAACAGGAGAAATTGCATCAGCTATTTTATCAGTTATTTGAACTATTTTTTTAGTGCTTATTTGATATGCATAAATAGATTTATAACTATTGTCATTTTGTTTTGCATACGCAATCCAATCACTATCTGGAGACCATTTTGGATTCATAGTTCTGTTTGGATGTGCAAAACCATCTGCATCTACTTTTGTTGTTTTTTTAGAGTCTAAATCTATAATCCAAATTACAAAATTGGTATCTGTATAAGCAATGTATTTTCCATTTGGTGACCAATCTGGTTGAAAATAAAAAGTAGGATTTGGCAACTTTATAAATTCTTGATTGTCGCCATTTTGGTCAGCATGTACTAATTCATATTCTCCATTTTTATCAGAAAACCAAGCTACTTTATCTCCTTTTGGAGACCAAATTGGAGAGCGATCAGCAACTCCAGAAGAATTGGTTAAGTTTCTCCAAGTTCCGTTTTCTTTTGGAACTGTAAATATTTCTCCTCGATATTCAAAAATGGCTCTTTTTCCATTTGGTGAAACATTTGGGTTGGTTAAGTTTCTACCAGAAACATCCATCCATCTTGTTCTGGAATAATTTAAATCTCCTTTTACATTGATAATAATTTGATTGGTTTCTTTAGTGTCTGGTTTCAAAAAATGTAAATAACCTCCTTGTTCATAAACGATTCCGTTTTTATTGGCATCTAAATTTTTGACATCAAATTTTTTATGAAAAGTAATTTGAGTTTCTTTATTTGTTTTTAGGTTGTATGACCAAATATTTGCAGTGAAATCTCTTTCAGAAATATAATATACATCACTATTATACCAAACTGGGTTTACATGCCTTTCTCCATCTAACTGAGGGGTTTTAATAAGCTCTTTTGTTTTTAAGTTTACAATCCAAATAGGCATTGCTTGTCCACCTCTATAATTTCGCCATTCTGCATCCCAACTTGTAATTGGTGTGTAAGCAATGTATTTGTTGTCTTCAGAAATTTCTCCATAAGCAGCTCTTGGAATATCAAAAGTTTCTGGCATACCACCTTCTGTAGAAATCGTGAAAAATTTATTCGTTTGCGTAGGTTTAGATTCTCTATTCGAACGAAAAAGAATTTTATTGTCTGGCGTCCAACCTTGTACTACATCTTGAGCTGGATGATAAGTGAGCCTTTTTGGTTCACCACCATTTGAGGAAACTATATAAACATCTGTATTTCCATCATATTGAGCAGTGAAAGCAATCCATTTACCATCTTTAGAAAATCTTGGACTGGATTCTGAACCTTCATCACTGGTTAATCGAATTGCATTGCCACCATTTAAAGGGGCTTTCCATAAATCTGCGCCATACACAAAAACAACTTCAGAATTAGAAAGTGTAGGTTGCCTTAATAAGCGTGTTCCTTGAGAAAATATTGGATAAGAAACTAATATCGAAAAAAGTAAAAGAATTTTTTTCATTGTAAAGTAAGTTTGATTAGTTTTTAAAGATAAAAAAATCAACTTTAAAAAGTGAAAAGGATATGTTAAAGAAGTTTTTGTTACTTCGCAAAAAGTTGACTTTCGTCTTTAAAGGCTTTAAATTCTAAAGCATTTCCTTCAGGGTCTTTAAAAAACATAGTGGCTTGTTCACCAACTTTTCCTTCAAAGCGAATGCAAGGTGCAATTACAAATTCAAAGTTTAAACTTTTTAATTTTTTTGATAAAGACTGCCAATCTACCCAAGTTAAAACTACCCCAAAATGTGGAACAGGAACATCATGTCCGTCTACTAAATTAGAAATTCTTTGAGGATTAAAATCTTCTTTTTGATGAATTACCAATTGATGTCCAAAAAAATTAAAATCTACCCAATCTTTAGTTGAACGACCTTCTTCACATTGTAAAACATCTCTATAAAAACTTCTACATTTTTCTAAATTTTTTACTGGAATTGCTAAATGAAATGGTTGTGCCATAATTTTTTAGTTTAATTTATTTTTTTAAAATCCTGCAGCAGCGTCATCTCCACGTTTATCTGCGCCACCTTCTAATGTTTTATCTTTTAATACGAGAATTGCTGCTACTTTTCCAATTACAGGAGCATTTGTTTCATCTATATTATAACCAATTTTTTTTAGTTTTTCTTTTGTTTCTTCAGAAAAGCCACTAGGTTCTAATTTAATGTTGTCTGGTAACCATTGATGATGAAATCTTGAAGCATTTACAGCCTCGTTCATACTCATTTTATATTCATGTACGTTTAATATTGTTTGTAAAACTGAAGTTATAATGGTTGATCCTCCAGGAGTTCCAACTACCATAAAAAGTTCTCCTCCTTTTTCAACAATTGTGGGAGTCATTGAACTTAACATTCTTTTTTCTGGTGCAATTTCATTTGCTTTTGCACCTATTAAACCAAACATGTTTGGTACACCAGGTTTGCTAGAAAAATCGTCCATTTCATTGTTTAAAAAGAAACCTAAATCACTACAATATAATTTGGAACCATAACCTCCATTTATAGTTGTTGTCGCAGAAACTGCGTTTCCAAATTGATCTACTATGGAATAGTGTGTGGTTTCATCACTTTCTATAATATTTATTTCACCATGAGCAACTTCTGAAGAAAGTGTTGCTTTTTCAAAAGAAAAATTAGCCATTCTTTTTTGTGAATATTCTTTTGATATCAATTCTTTTTGTGGAATTGTCACAAAATCTGGATCACCCAAAAAGTAACTTCTGTCTGCATAAGCTCGTCTTTCAGCTTCTGTTATTACTTGAATTGATTTTACTGAATTATGGCCAAATTTATGCAAATCAAAAGGTTCAATAGCATTCATAATTTGTGCTAAACAAACACCGCCAGAAGATGGTGGTGACATAGAAATAATTTTTAAATCATCATAAGAAAAAGTTACAGGATTTCTCCATTTTGGTTCGTACTTAGCCAAATCTTCCAAAGTTATAATTCCGCCATTATCTTGCATAAATTTCACCAAGCGTTTCGCAGTTTCACCTTTGTAAAATTCGTCTTTTCCATTTCGCTGAATTCTTTTAAATGTTTCTGCTAACGCATTGTACTTTATGGTGTCATTTTCTTTCCAGTTTTTGTTGAATAAAATGGAATCTTGATTAACTTTTAAAAAATCATTTTGATAGTTTTTTAATCTTTTTTCTTGCTTATAGGTAACTACTACACCTTTTTGAGCCAATTCAATAATTGGTTTTAGGATTTCTTCCATTGGAATGGTTCCAAATTTTTGATGAACTTCAAAAACACCAGCAATTGTTCCAGGAATGCCAACTGCCATTGCTCCAAGTGTACTTTTATTAGGTATTACATTTTCATTTTCGTCTAAAAACATATTTTTAGTAGCGGCCAAAGGTGCTTTTTCTCTATAATCTATTGCACCAATTTCGCCATTATTTTTTCTGTACACCATAAAACCACCACCACCAATATTACCAGCATATGGATATGCAACTGCTAAAGCTAACTCTGTAGCAACCATTGCATCAAAAGCGTTTCCACCTTTTTTTAAGATAGAAACTCCAATTTTAGAAGCTTCTTCTCTAGCAGATACAACCATTGCTTTTTGTGCTATTAAACCAATATTTTTTTCTTTTTCTATTGCTGGTTTACAATGGATAAATAGGATTGAAAAAGTAAATAGTAAGATGATTTTTTTCATATTTTAGATTGAATTTCTTTAAGTTTTTGATTCGAGAATAGTATTAATTCTTTAAAAAATAGCTTAAAATCTGTTTCTAATTCTTCTTCTAATTTTTCCAAATCTTCAATAGCTAAATTCATTTGTGATACTCCCTTAGTTCTGTTATTAACACCGTTTAAAACTTTTGCAATACCTGCTTTGTTTTGATAATTGAATAAAATATCATAATCAATCATATATTTTATGAAGTTTTGAGATTTTGTAGGAAGGTCGTATTTAATTTTATCAAATAATTTATAAATAGATTTGGTATAAACATCTAAAGGAATTGCAGAGTAATCTGCCCAATTTTTAGCTAAAAAATAGTCATAAAAAATATCGATAATTACACCATCATAATGTCTGTAACGTTTGTGTAACCTACGTTTACTTACTCTAACAATTTTATGCGCATCTGTAAAAGTGTCTATTTCTCTGTGTAAAAAAATGCCTTGTTGAATCTCATTAGAGAACCCCAAGTAATTGTTTCCTTTGATATGATCTGCAATAAAATTACCAATCATAATATTGGTATTGTTTTCAGATAAGTATAAATGGGCGAGAAAATTCATGAAGGTAAATGTAAAGAAAAAACCACAATCATTTGATTGTGGTTTTTAAATATTTATAAGTGAATTCGTTTTAATTATTCAACATCACTGGCATTACTAACATGGTAACTTGTTCACCTTCATCTGTTCCATCGATTGGTGTTAAAATTCCTGCTCTGTTTGGTAAGCTCATTTCAATTAAAACTTCGTTAGAACTTAAATTGTTTAGCATTTCGCTTAAAAAACGAGAGTTGAAACCA
Source organism: Polaribacter aestuariivivens (assembly GCF_005885675.1). Taxonomy (GTDB): domain Bacteria; phylum Bacteroidota; class Bacteroidia; order Flavobacteriales; family Flavobacteriaceae; genus Polaribacter; species Polaribacter aestuariivivens. The sequence continues at coordinate 43,076 of NZ_VANR01000001.1, read as the reverse complement.
ATTTGCATATCATCACCTTGATAATCGCAGCTTAAACGTTCGTCTGCTTTGTTTGCAAAATCTAAATCTTCCGCAGAAATATTTAGTTCTGTACCCGCCATTTTCAAACGAATTTGATGTGTTGTTTTACTTGAAAAAATAGAAACACGTCTTACCGAATTTAAGAAAGAAGCTCTATCTACCGTTAATTTATTTGGGTTTTCCTTTGGAATAACTGCTTCGTAATTTGGATATTTCCCATCAATTAAACGACAAACCAACACCACATTATCAAAAGTAAATTTTGCATTAGCATCATTATATTCAATAGTAACATCACTTTCAGAACCTCCTAAAATACCTTTTAATAAATTTAAAGGTTTCTTTGGCATAATAAATTCTGCAGTTTGATCTGCAGTAACATCTGTTCTTGAATATTTTACCAGTTTATGAGCATCAGTTGCTACAAAGGTTAAGCTTTGAGAACTAAACTGAAAGAAAACTCCACTCATTACTGGACGTAAATCATCGTTTCCAGCAGCGAAAATCGTTTTTGAAATTGCAGTTCCTAAAATATGTGCAGGAACCACTGTTTGGCTTGGAGATGGTAAAGAAACCGCTTTTGGAAATTCATCTCCACCAAAATAAGCCATATCGTATTTTCCTTGGTCTGAGCTAATTTCAATAGTGTTGTCTCCTTCTGTTTTAAATGTTAAAGGTTGGTCTGGAAACGTTTTTAAAGTATCTAACAATAATCGCGCAGAAACAGCAATAGAACCTTCGCTATCACTTTCTACATCTACTACAGAACTCATTGTAGTTTCTAAATCTGATGCAGAAACTTTTAGTTGATTTTCAGACAATTCAAACAAAAAATTGTCTAAAATTGGTAATGTATTATTACTATTTATAACGCCACCTAAAACTTGTAACTGTTTTAATAATTGTGAACTCGATACAATAAATTTCATGTAAATTCTTTTCTTAATTAGTACTACAAATATAACCTTAATATGTTATTCTGAAAATTAATTTATCAACAGGTTATGAGCAATTTTATGGGTAATTTTAGAAACGTTATAATTATGTTAATTCATTTATTTTAGTGAATAAAAAAAGTACATTTGTTTGCACAATGATGAATATTATTGTCTCCTCGAGCGCAGTCGAGAGGTCTTTTTATTAGTTCTCGACTGCGCTCGAACTGACATACCTTAACAAAACAGAATGCATAAAATATTACTTCTAATTGTAATTTTTTTACAAATTTCAATCTCAACATACTCTCAAAAACCTCAAAAGCTAAGTTCAAATCAGATTTACGAGAAAATTCAAAAATTAAATTTTTTAGGAACGGCTTTGTATGTTGCAGCACATCCAGATGATGAAAATACGCGTTTAATTGCTTATTTAGCAAATAACGTAAAAGCAAGAACAGGGTATTTATCGTTAACAAGAGGTGATGGTGGCCAAAATTTAATTGGTCCTGAAATAAGAGAATTATTGGGTGTAATTAGAACACAAGAATTACTGGCAGCAAGAAGTATTGATGGTGGAGAACAATTATTTACAAGAGCCAATGATTTTGGGTATTCTAAACATCCAGATGAAACTTTAAAAATATGGAATAAAGAAGCTGTTTTAAGCGATGTTGTTTGGGCAATTAGAACATTTAAACCAGATGTAATTATCAACAGATTTAATCATAGAACTCCAGGAACAACACATGGTCATCATACAAGTTCTGCCATATTAAGCGTAGAAGCTTTTGATAAAGTTGGCGATGAAAATCAGTTTCCAGAACAATTAAAATATACTGATACTTGGCAACCAAAAAGATTGTTTTTTAATACATCTTCTTGGTTTTATAGAAATCAAGAAGATTTTGAAAAAGCTACAAAAGGAAAACTAACTTCTTTTGATGTGGGTGCTTATTATCCATTAAAAGGCTTGTCTAATAACGAGTTAGCGTCTATGGCAAGTAGTCAACATTTATGTCAAGGTTTTGGAAGAGTTACCACAAGAGGAAGTCAAAACGAATATGTTGAGTTTTTAAAAGGCGATAAACCAAAAGATCAAAATGATATTTTTTCAGGTATAAATACTACTTGGAATCGTTTGGAAAATGGTGGTGAAATTGGAGATATTTTATATGAAGTCGAAGAAAAGTTCGATTTTGTAAATCCGTCTAAACATTTACCAATGTTGTTGAAAGCGTATCAAAAAATTCAAAAGTTAGAAGACAATCATTGGAGAAAAATAAAAAAGGAGCAGATTTTAGAAATTATTGAAGGTTGTGCAGGTTTGTATTTGGAAGCTTCAGCTGTAAGTTCATCAGCAACTCCAGGTGCTACTATTGAAGTAAACTTGGAAGTATTGAATAGAAGTAACTCTAACATTGAATTGGTTTCCATCATATCTACAATTGATAATAAAAAAGTAACTAAAAATATTGATTTAGAAGGGAATAGAAAAGTGAATTTTAATGAAACAATAACAATAAAAACAAACCAATTTTCTGATCCTTATTGGTTAAAAAATGAAGCTAGTTTAGGCATGTACACTGTAAACAATCAATTATTAATTGGAAAACCAGAAACACCAAGACCTTTACAAATTAAATTCAATTTGTTAATAGATTCAGTTCCAGTAACAATTATAAAAAATGTAGTAAGACGATATTCAGAAAGAGATAAAGGAGAAATTTATGAGCCTTTTGAAATTTTACCCAAAGTAACTACTAAATTAAAAGATAAAGTTATTATTTTTTCTGATAATGCTCCGCAAAAAGTGTTGGTAGAAGTTAGAGCAGGAGAAAACAATGTTACAGGAAAAGTACGTTTAAAAGTTCCAAACAATTGGGAAGTTACACCAAAAGAAATCAATTTTACCATTCAGCAAAAAAGTGATAAGCAAACTGTTGTCTTTTTGGTAAGTCCACCTAAAAATCAATCTGAAGGAAAGTTGGAAGTAATTGCAACTTCAAATGGAAAGAATTTTACAAAAGAATTAGTAGAAATTAATTACAATCACATTCCAAAACAATCAGTTTTATTAAATTCTGAAGCAAAAATTGTTCGTTTAAATATTGATAAAGTTGGAAGCAATATTGGATATATAGCAGGTGCTGGAGATGCAATTCCAGATAATTTAAGACAGATAGGTTGCAGAGTTGATGAAATAAATCCTATTGAAATTAATGCAGAAAACTTACAAAAATACGATGCTATTGTTTTAGGAATAAGAGCATATAATGTGGTAAAAGAATTGAAATTTAAACAAAAACATTTGTTGGCATATGTAAAAAATGGAGGAAATATGATTGTACAGTATAACACCAATAGAGGTGTAGATGTTGCGCCACCATTTCCATTACAACTATCAAGAGATAGAGTTACTGACGAATTTGCTGAAGTAAGAATTTTAGATAAAAATCATCAATTATTAAATTTTCCAAATAAAATTACAGAAGAAGATTTTAAAGGTTGGGTACAAGAAAGAGGTTTGTACTTCCCTAGTTCTTGGGATGCTAATTTTACGCCAATATTGTCTATGAATGACAAAGGTGAAGCTCCTAAAAACGGAAGTTTATTAATCGCAAAATACGGTAAAGGAAATTATATATATACAGGTTTAAGTTTCTTTAGAGAATTGCCAGCAGGAGTTTCTGGAGCGTATAAACTGTTTGCGAATATGTTGTCAGTAGGCAAGTAGGTTCAAAATTGCAAGTGGTAGATTTTCAAAGTTTCAGTGGTTTAAATAAAGTTAGAAAAAATTAAATTAGATTATTTACACTTACACAATTAAACTTTTTAACAATTACACAATATTATGAAAGAACAAAAATACGTTTGGAAAAAAGTTTATACACTAGTTTTAGTAGCAAATTTGGTGTACTTGATTGCGTTTTATTTAATTACTAACTACTTCACGGTTTAACTATGGAAATAGCAAGTAAATTAGACCCAGTAGATTGGATTGTATTATCAATAACACTTTTATTTATAGTTGCTTACGGAACGTATGTGACGAGAAAAAGCAAGAACGTAACAGACTATATAAAAGGAGGAAGTGACTCAAAATGGTGGACAATTGGTTTGTCAGTTATGGCAACACAGGCGAGTGCAATCACGTTTTTATCTACTCCAGGACAAGCATTTCATAGTGGAATGGGATTCGTGCAATTTTACTTCGGTTTGCCAATAGCAATGGTTATTATTTGCGTGGTTTTTATTCCTATTTATCACAAATTAAAAGTGTATACTGCTTATGAGTTTTTAGAAGGAAGGTTCGATTTAAAAACCCGAAGTTTAGCAGCAATTTTATTTTTAATTCAACGTGGTTTGGCTGCAGGAATTACCATTTTTGCGCCTGCAATTATTTTAAGTGCAGTTTTAGGTTGGGATTTGTTAACGCTGAATATTATCATCGGGTTTTTAGTAATTATTTATACAGTTTCTGGAGGAACAAAAGCGGTAAATGTAACCCAGAAGCAACAAATGATTATTATTTTTTGTGGAATGGTCATCGCTTTTTACATGATTATGAGTCAACTTCCTGCGGATATCACTTTTACTAAAGCATTAAAAATTGCTGGTGCAAGTGGAAAAATGGAAGTGTTAGATTTTTCATTCGATTTAAGTAACAGATACACAGTTTGGACAGGAATTTTAGGCGGAACTTTTTTAATGCTGTCTTATTTTGGAACAGACCAAAGTCAGGTGCAACGTTATTTATCAGGAAAATCTGTTCGCGAAAGTCAGTTAGGTTTAATTTTTAACGGATTGTTAAAAGTGCCCATGCAGTTTTTTATTTTGTTGATTGGTGTCATGGTTTTTGTGTTTTATCAATTTAATCCTTCGCCTTTAAATTTTAATCCTGGAGCAAATGAAGAAGTTGCAATATCTAAATATGCGAATGAATATCAGCAATTACAAGACGAACATATTGAAATTGAAAACGCTAAAAAAATACTATTTGCAGATGGCTTTCAGCCAGAAGAAAAGCAACAAATTTTAGACTTAAACACAAGAGATTTGGCTTTAAAAGCAAAATCGAAAGCAATTATTGATAAAATTGATGAAGAAAATATATTAGAAAAAATAGAGTCTAATGATAAGGACTATGTGTTTATACACTTTATTTTAAACAATTTACCAAGAGGATTAATTGGTCTTTTATTAGCAGTAATTTTATCTGCGGCAATGTCATCAACAGCATCTGAATTAAATGCGTTAGCGAGTACAACAGCTATGGATTTATACAAACGAAATGTAAAAGGAGATAAGAGTGAAGCACATTTTGTAAAAGCTTCTAAATGGTTCACTTTGGCTTGGGGTATTGTTGCTATTTCTGTGGCTTGTATTGCTAATTTATTTGATAATTTAATTCAGTTAGTTAATATTATTGGTTCTATTTTCTATGGTAATGTATTAGGTATTTTCTTATTGGCATTTTTTATAAAATTTGTTAGAGGAAACGCTGTTTTTATGGCAGCTTTAATTACACAAGCAATTATTATTGCTGTTTATTTTTTAGATTGGTTGCCTTATTTATGGCTGAACTTATTGGGTTGCGCTTTGGTGATGGGAATTGCGATTTTGATTCAATCTACTACACCTTCTAAAAATGAGTTTGAAGACATAGAAACGACAGGAACAAAGTAAATTTTATGAAAGTTTATTCTTATGGGAAATCTATTAAAGTATTAGGTACATTTTGCGCGCTAATATTATTTGTTTTTTCAATTGCAGTTTTTTTTATTCCAGATTTAGATCAAAACCAATCATTGAATTTGTACTATATATTTGTTCCATTTTCTTTGATTTTTTTTTCACTTTCAATTTTAGGAATTAGAGATATTTTTATTTCAAAAGTTATACTTTCTGATACTTATATATCTTCTACTACAGCAACATTTTCTCGCAAATTAAGAATTGAAGAAATAGAAGGATACAAACAAGGTCGAAATTATATTCATGTATATCCGAAAAGAAGAGTTTATAAAAAGAAATTGAAATTTTCAAATTATTTGACTAAGTCATGGGAAATTCAAGATTGGTTAGCTAGTCATTCGCACAATTTAAATTTTTTAGAGGAAGAAAAAGAAATAAAAAATTTTATCCGAAATACTGAATATGGTTTTAGCGAACAAGAAAGAAATCTAAGGTTGGAAAAGGCAAAAAAAACTACAAAAATTGTAAATATTATAAGTATTTTAATTACCGTAGTAGTAATCTTTTTTAAGGATTTTTTTAATATTAGTATTGCTATTTTATTATTTGTTCCCCTAATAATATTAGTTATAGTTTTATCATTCAAAGGACTTATAAAATATGGTGATAAAGAAGGAGGTGAAAGCACAATTTATCCAAGTATTTTCTGGGGATTTTCTGCTCCAATTTTTTTAATGTTTCTTTTAATTTTATTTACAATTGATATTTTAAATACTAAAAATTTATGGTTACCGTTAATTTTGACTTCAATTTTTATATTTATTCTTTGCATTTATGGGTCTAAAGAATATATTATAAAAAATATAAAATCTTATGGAAAAATAATAATGTTATTAGTGTTAACAACTATGTATAGCTTTTGTATTATTATGAGTTTTAATAGTTATTTTGATGAAAGTAAAGTTAAGAGCTATAACTCTATATTATTAGAAAAAAGAGTTAGTAAAGGAAAATCGACAAATTATTACTTTAAACTATATAATAAAAGCTTATCTAAACAAGTTGAAGAATATAATGTATCAAATTCGCTTTTCAAAAGAAAAAATATTGGTGATAGTATTACTATTTTAGTGAAAGAAGGAAAATTGAAAATTCCATATTATAAAATTGAATAAATGAAAAAGATTAAATGGGGAATTATTGGTCTAGGAAAAATAGCCAATAAATTTGCAGAAGATTTAGCAGCAATTAACGATGCAGAATTAGTTGCAGTCGCTTCTAGAAGTCAAGAGAACGCAAATGAGTTTGCGAGTAAATTTAACGCTAAAAAGGCATACAATTCGTATAAAGATTTAGCAAAGGATTCTGAAATTGATGCAATTTATATTGCAACTCCACATAGTTTTCATGCTGCACACGCAATACTTTGTATGCAACATAAAAAAGCAGTTTTATGTGAAAAACCTTTTGCAATGAATTCAGTAGAAGTTGAAGAAATGATTTCTGTTGCGAAAGAAAACAATGTATTACTAATGGAAGCTTTGTGGACGTATTTTCTACCACATTATAAATTTGCTTTAGAATTTTTTCAAAAAGAAAAATTAGGAAAAGTAACTCAATTGGAAGCAGATTTTGGTTTCCATCCAGCTTACAATGAAGAGAGTAGAGTATTTAAGAAAGAAGTTGGTGGTGGAAGTTTGTTGGATATCGGAATTTATCCAATTTTTGCAGCTTTATCAACTTTAGGTATTCCAAAAAAAATCAATGCAAATGCAACTTTTTTTAAAAATGGAGCAGATGCTGCTTGTTCAATGGTTTTTGAATATGAAAACTCAAAAGCACTTTTAAAAAGTACGTTGTTAGAAAAAACAAAAACGGAAGCAATTTTTACTTGCGAAAAAGGGAAGTTGATTATAGACAGTCAATTTCACGCACCAAGTTCTGTAACTATTGTTTCAGAGGGAAAAGAGGAAACTATTCACTTTCATTGTGAAACAAATGGTTATAATTTCGAAACGGAACATTTTAACCAGCTATTAAGAGAAGATAAAAAAGAAAGTAATATTATGACTTTTGAATTTTCAAAAAACTTAATGAAAACTCTAGATGAAGTTAGAAAAATTATTGATTTGACATATTAATTTATGTGCTATTTTCTATCTAAAAAATCTTGATACGCATTTTGGGAAATCGCTTTTCCTAAAGAATCTAATTGAGAAGTTTCCTTTCCTCTTTCTAAGATAGTTTTATTACTTGTAAAATCGTACACAAATAAACCGTTTTTTGTATAAGTTCCAAAACCATTATTAAAGATATAATGTGCATATTGTTTGCTGGAATTATTAAAAATGTTCTTGCTAAAACTGAAGTCAGTATTATCTCCATTTAATAAATCTAACAAAGTAAAAGGCAAATCTATTTGCGAAGAAATATTATTAATTTCAATGCCTTTTTGTTGCAAAGCGCCACCCAACCACAACATTGGTATTTTAAATTTCTTAGGAGAATTAAAAACACCTTCGTGTTTTGGAGAACGATGTCCGTGATCAGAAAGAATTATTATTAAGGTGTTTTTATACCAAGGTTGTTTTTTTGCATTTTCTATAAAATCTCCAATCACTTGATCTGTATAGGCGTGTGCACTTCTAAATTTATTTTCATTTGTGTCTTTTCCGAATTTGTAATCGCCAATAATTTCATAAGGTTCGTGGCTTGTGAGCGTTAATGCAATTTTAAAAAAAGGTTCTTTTTGCATACCTCTTAAATCATCAGTAAAACGCTTCATAAAAACATGATCATGTGCGCCCCATTTTGAGTTCCAATCTTTTTTATCGAAATCATCTCCGTCAACAAAATCCGTAATTCCAGAATTTCGTAAATACGTATTCATATTTCCGAAATTTAAATCTCCTCCATGATAAAAAGAAGTTTTGTAGCCCAAATTAATCATTTTTTGAGGCAACATTGGTAAACTTCTTGTTTTATTAGGCATTTTCATAATGCTTTTTGTGGGTTGTGGATAATAACCACTTAAAATAGCAGGAATTCCTTTGTCTGTTCTGTCTCCATTTGCATAAAAATTTGTAAACAAAACTCCTTCTTTAGAGAGTCTATTCAAATTTTCAGTAACATGTGGTTCTCCACCCAAAGAACCTACCACTTTTGCAGTTAAACTTTCCCAAATTATTAAAATAACGTTTGGTTTTGTGGTGTTTAAAATACTGTCTTTTGAGGCTGTTAAAAGAGTGTTTTTTCTTTTTGAAATGATTTTTTTTGCGACATCATCATCAAAAAACTTGTAAGGATTTCCAGTATCCGATTTATGAGAAAGCACATTAAAAAAGTTCCAAATAAAGTTAATAGCTGCGTGGTTTGCAAACATCTTGTCAGAAAAATAAACATTGCTTTGGTTTACAGGTATTGTTTGTAAACCACCTCTTAATGGAATGATTAAAACTGCAGTTATTATTAAAAACAAAGGTGTTTGTAGCCAACTTCCTTTGTTAATGTTTTTCATTTTTAAATGAATGTTTTTTTGAAACCATTTGATAAAAATGAAAGAAAATATCACTAAAAATAAAGTTCCTAAAATTATTTGAAAACTAGAAACAGAAGCCAACATTACTTCTGGAGTATTTAAATATGTAAAGAAAGTAGTGTCTAAACGAACACCCCAAGCTTCATATAAACCAACATCTAATAATAGAAAAATAGTTACTAAAACAATTAAAATATATGAGTAATATTTTATAATTTTTTCGATTATTTTAGGTTGAAAAAATATTGTAAAAATAATTAGTAAAAAAGGAATGATGCTTAAATAGGAAGCAAAAGAACAATCTAATCTTAAGCCATAAACGAATGTTTTAAGAATTGTAACAATGTCTAACTCTTTGGTTTTATCAAAATTAAAAAGCAGAAAAAATAAACGTGCAAATACAAAATAACTCACCCAAAGAAAAAAGTAAGTTAAGTTGAATAGAAGTCTGTTTTTTATGCTTTTCATAAATAAAATAAGTCCTTTTTTAATGTTATTCAGTAACTTTTAAGCGTGCTTTTGCAGTTACAGAAACATTGGAATAATCGTTATTCAAATATTTTAAATATCCAGTAATAGCAATCATTGCAGCATTATCTGTTGTGTATTCGAATTTTGGAATATAAGTGGTCCATCCAAAATGTTTTTCGGCTAACTGTAAACGTTTTCTAATTTCAGAATTTGCGGAAACACCACCAGCAATGGCAATATGTTTAATATCAGTTTGCTTTACAGCATTTCTAAGCTTTTCCATTAAAATTTCTACAATTGTATATTGTATAGAAGCACAAATATCATGTAAATTTTCTTCAATAAAATTAGCATTTATACGCTGTTGTTTCTGAATAAAATATAAAATTCCTGTTTTTAAACCACTAAAACTAAAATCCAAATCGCCCACTTTTGGTTTTGTAAAAGGAAACGCTTTTGGATTTCCTAATTGTGCATATTTATCAATTAAAGGACCTCCAGGATAAGGTAAGCCTAAAATTTTTGCAGATTTATCAAAAGCTTCTCCAACAGCATCATCTATAGTTTCACCTAAAATTTCCATTTCAAAATAATTGGTAATTTTTACAATTTGTGTATGACCACCACTTATGGTTAAACAAATAAATGGAAAAGGAGGCGTTTTATTTTCATTATCATGTATAAAATGAGCCAAAATATGTGCCTGCATATGATTTACGTCAATTAAAGGAATCTCTAAACCCAAAGCCAAAGATTTTGCAAAAGAAGTTCCAACTAATAACGAACCCATTAAACCAGGACCTCTCGTAAATGCAATTGCAGATAAGTCTTCTTTTGTAATATTCGCTTTTTCTATGGCTTGTTGTACTACAGGAACAATATTTTGTTGATGAGCTCTAGAGGCCAATTCTGGTACAACACCACCATATTTAGAGTGCACTTCTTGGTTTGCAACTACATTGCTTAAAACTTTAGCATCACAAATTACAGAAGCACTTGTATCGTCGCAAGAAGACTCTATCCCTAAAATATAAACTGGTTTTTCCATAAATTAAATTAATGAGCCACAAAATTAAGTATTATTTTAGGTAGATGTTGCTTTTTTAAGATTAGAAATTAAATTCTTTGTTAAATTTGCACGTTCTTTGTAAGAATTGGCAATATTTTTGATTAATTTTCATTCAATAATTGCAGTTTCTTTAAAATATAGTTGTCATCAAAAACATAGGTAAAAAAATAGTTAAATGGTTGGGGTATTTAGTACTCTTTTTGCTGTTTATAAGTATTTTATTATCTACCTCTTTCGTACAAACCAAACTAGGTAACTACGCTACCAAAAGAATAAATGAAGATTATGGCACCAACTTAAAAGTAGGTAAAATAAACCTTTCGTTTTTAGGTAGTGTAGAGTTAAAAGATATACAAATTAAAGATCATCATAAAGACACTTTAATTTTTGTAAATAGCTTAAGTACATCTATTTTAAACGCAAAAAAAATATTAAATAACGAATATTTATTAGGTGATATTTCAATAGACGGAGCTTACTATTACATGAAAACGTACAAAGGTGAAAAGGATGATAACATGGCTATTTTTATTGATAGCTTTAAAGACGATTCTCCACAAGACTCTTTAAAACCTCCATTTACTTTAAAGGCAGCAAATGTGTATGTACAAGATTTAGATTTTAAATTGATTGATTTTAATAAGCAAGATCCATTAACATTTTCAGCCTCAAAAACAGGTGGAAACTTGCAAGATCTATCCATTGTAGGCTCTAACTTTTCAACAAATACAAGAGGCTTGTACTTTGTAACCAACTTAGGTTTAGAAGTTATAAATTTAACTACAAATTACACTTTTACCAGAAGTGCAATGAAATTTGAAAATACCACATTGCAAACCAAACAATCAAATGTTTATGGTGATATTTTATTTACATACAAAAGAGAAGATTTAACCAGTTTTGTAGATAAAGTGAAAATAAAAGCAGATTTTAAAAAAAGTCAATTAAAAGTATCTGATTTAAAAAAGTTTTACAATGAGTTAAATGGAGATGATGTTATTTCTTTTGATGGAAATATGCTCGGAACTTTAAATAATTTTGAACTCAAAAAACTAAGATTAGCCACTCAAAAAGGTATCAGGGCTTTTGGAGACTTAGCATTTGTAAATGCTGTTGATGTGGAAAGAGGTTTTATTTTCGAAGGAAATTTAAACAACTTAACAGGAACTTACAGAGATTTAAAAAATATAATGCCCAATGTTTTAGGAAAAAATATACCTAGTGAATTTGGTAAGTTTGGAAGGTTTTCTGCAAGAGGAAATGTAAAAGTTACACCAACACAAATGAGCGCAACTGTAAATATGAAGTCGCAAATTGGAGGTGTAGTCACAGACTTAGAAATAGAAAATATTGATGCTATAGATACAGCAAATTACATTGGTAGCTTAGAGTTAATTAATTTTAATGTAGGTAAATTTTTAAATGATCCACTTTTTGGAAACGTTTCTTTAAAAGGCGATGTAAATGGAAGTGGTTTTAAATTATCAAACATAAACACAAAATTTAAAGGAACAATTTCTGAATTTAATTTCAAAGAGTATCCATATAAAAATATAGTTGCGAATGGCCAATATCAAAATAATAAATTTGATGGAGAACTATTAATTGATGATGAAAATTTTAAGATGGAATTTAATGGTTTGGCAGATTTATCTTCAAAAACTAATAAGTTCGATTTTAATTCAAATATAGCTTACTTAAACTTAAAGAAAACAAATTTGTTTACTAGAGATAGTATTTCAATTGTAAAAGGAAACATAAAATTAGATGTAGAAGGAAATGATTTAGATGACATTGTAGGAAAAGCCACTTTTAGAAACGTATTATATACAAATGAGAAAAAAGAATATGATTTTAAAGAGTTTGATATTACATCTTCATTAAAAGATAGTATTAAAACAATTGAAGTTGTTTCCGAAGACATTGCAAGTGGTTCAATTTCAGGTAAATTTTCATTTGAAGAATTACCCAATGTTGCACAGAACGCTTTGGGTAGTATTTATACAAACTACAAACCTTATGATGTTGCACCAAATCAATACTTAGATTTTAATTTTACAGTTTTCAATAAAATTATAAACGTATTTTTTCCATCAATTTCTATAGATGACAATACAAAAGTTAAAGGAAAAATAAATGCAGATAATAACGTTTTTAAACTCACCATTTCATCACCAAGAATAGATGCTTACGGAAACGAAGTAAAAGATATTTTGTTAAGAACAGATAATCAAAACCCTCTGTACAACACGTTTTTATCAGCTTCAGAAGTAAATACACCTTATTATAATGTTTCCAAATTAAGTTTGTTAAACAGAACAGAAAACGATACACTAAATTTTAAATCTGTTTTTAAAGGAGGAAATAAAAATAATGAAGATTTTAACCTAGATTTCTATTACACATTTAATGAAGAAGGAAAATCTGTTATAGGTTTTGAAAAATCGTCATTTATTTATAAAGAAAATACTTGGAACATAAATCCAAATCAATTAAATACAGATAAAGTTACGTTCGATTTAAAAAAGGGCGAGTTTGATTTTAGTCAATTTGAATTAGTCTCAGGAGAACAAAAAATAGAATTTACAGGAAGTTTAAAAGGAAATGACGATAAAATATTATTAGCAGATTTTACAAAAGTAAATTTAGAAAGCTTTTTGCCCAAAATAGATAGTTTAGATTTAAAAGGTACACTCTCTGGAAATTTAGACTTTGTTCAAAAAGCAGGAAATTATACACCAGAAGCCACTTTAATGGTAAAAGATTTTCAAGTAAATAATTTCGAACAAGGTAATTTATCCATCAATATAAAAGGAAACAATTCTTACGAAAAGTATGATGTAAACCTATCAATTGAAAACGAAAATGTAAAAAGCATAGCAGCAACAGGTTCCTTAGATTTTGCTTCAGAAAGACCAATAATAGATTTAGATGTTTTTTTAGAAGAGTTTAAATTAGAAGCTTTTAGTCCTTTAGGGCAAGATGTTTTATCTTCCTTAAGAGGTAGTGCTTCTGGAGAATTTACCCTAAGAGGTTTTCTTAGCAATCCAGATATGGATGGAAGTTTAACATTAAAAAATGCAGGATTAAAATTCCCTTATTTAAATGTAGATTATGATTTTGAGGGTGAATCTGTCATTTCACTAATGCAACAATCATTTATTTTAGAAGATTTTAAATTATTAGATACCAAAAATAAAACTAGAGGAATTTTTAAAGGAAGTATTTCGCATGCTAATTTCAAACAATGGTTTTTAGCTTTAAAAATAGAAAGTGACAATTTATTGGTGTTAGATACTAAAAATACAGAAGAAGCGCTGTATTATGGAACTGCTTATATTGATGGTTCAGCAAGCATTACAGGTTTAACAGATAGACTAACTATAGATGTTAACGCAAAAACAAATTCAGGTACACGTTTTGTGGTGCCTTTAAAAGATGTAGAAACTGTAGATAGTTTTAGCTTAATTCATTTCAAATCAGATGAAACAAAAGTAAAAGAACGCCAAAAGGAAGTTGCTTTAGAAGCGTTAAAAGGCTTAACATTAAATATCGATTTAGAAGTAACAAAAGACGCTATTGCACAAGTAGTAATTGATGAAGTGTATGGAAGTCAATTAACAGGAACAGGCTCTGGAAACTTACAAATTGAAATAAATACAAGAGGAACATTTAATATGTATGGTGATTATTTGGTGGACAGTGGTGTATACGATTTTAAATACGGAGGCATTGTAAACAAACCGTTTATCATACAAAAAGGAGGTACAGTTTCTTGGAACGGAAATCCAGCAGATGCAAATTTAGATGTAACTGCAATATACAAGGCAAAAGCAAATCCTGGTGTTTTGTTAGAAAACTTTAACTCAAACAGAAATATTGAAGTAGATTTAGTGGCAAGAATCACAGGTGGACTTTTCAACTCAAAACAAGAACTTGATATTCAACTTTCAAATGTAGATCCAACAATTGCAAACGAGTTAGAATTTATTTTAAATGATAATAATGTAAATGAAAAAACTACACAGTTCATTTCATTACTAGCGTTTGGTAACTTTACAAATCCAGATAAAGTAAATTTCGATGCAAATGCCACTATTACAAATACAGCTTCAAGTGCAATTGCTGCAGCATTTTCAAGCCTGTTAAACAGTCCAGACAGTAAATTTCAATTAGGAGTAGATTATCAACAAGGGCAATCAGATAGTGATGTAGATCGTTTAAATATAGATAATCAAGTAGATTTATCTGTAAGCACAAGAGTTAGTGATCGTGTAATTATTAACGGAAAAGTTGGAGTTCCTGTAGGTACAAAAACACAATCTAGTGTTATTGGAGAAGTGAAAGTAGAAATTCTATTAAACGAAGAAGGTAATTTTAGAGGCGTAATTTTTAATCGTCAAAATGAAATTCAATACACGATTGAAGATCAAGGTTACACACAAGGAGTTGGACTTTCATATCAAGTTAATTTCAATACCTTATCAGAACTACTAAACAAACTTAAATCAAAAAAGAAAAGAATACTACCTAAAAAGAAACCTGTAGTGAAAGATTCTATTCAAAAAGATAATCAAGATTTAGACAATTTTGAGGGTAATTAAATTTTTTAAAATTAATTTTAAGCAACATTACAATTACTAAAAATTAGCAATTATATCTTATTTTTGATATTGAAATATTAAGATAAAGGTCCTCTTAAAATCTAACTGTTTTATGAGCAAAAAAGGTTTGTAAAACATACAAATTTTTAGAGTAATAGTCTAAAACGATTTCGTAGTTTTTTTATTTTAAATGCTTAAAAAGCAGTAATTTTACAATATATAATTATGAAGAAAATCAAAAAAATAGCAGTAATGACTTCAGGTGGAGATGCTCCAGGAATGAATGCTGCAATTAGATCCGTAGTAAGGGCATGTGCTTATTACAGAGTAAACTGTATAGGAATATATAGAGGTTATGAAGGGCTTATAGAAGGCGATTTTATAGAGTTAACTGCAAGAAGCGTAAATAACATCATAAACAAAGGTGGTACTATTTTAAAATCTGCCAGATCTGAAGGTTTTAGAACCAAAGAAGGTAGAGCTCAAGCATATGAGCATTTAAAAGAAAATGAAATCGAAGCCATGGTTGTTATTGGAGGTGATGGTTCTTTTACAGGAGCAGTTATTTTCAATGAAGAATATAATTTCCCTGTTATAGGAATTCCAGGAACAATAGA
Source organism: Polaribacter aestuariivivens (assembly GCF_005885675.1). Classification (GTDB taxonomy): domain Bacteria; phylum Bacteroidota; class Bacteroidia; order Flavobacteriales; family Flavobacteriaceae; genus Polaribacter; species Polaribacter aestuariivivens. The sequence continues at coordinate 27,123 of NZ_VANR01000001.1, read as the reverse complement.
TAATGATATTTTTGGAACTTCACACACTTTAGGTTATGATACAGCTTTAAATACAGCTGTAGAAGCAATTGATAAAATTAGAGATACTGCATCATCTCATAACAGACTATTTTTTGTTGAAGTAATGGGAAGAGATGCTGGTTTTATAGCTTTAAACGCTGGAGTTGGAGCAGGAGCAGAAGAAATTTTAATTCCTGAAGAAGATTTAGGATTAGATAGAATGCTAGAATCACTGAAAAAAAGTAGAAGAACAGGTAAATCATCTAGTATTGTAGTAGTTGCAGAAGGAGATAGGTCTGGAAAAAACGTATACGAATTAGCAAAATATGTTGAAGAAAACTTACCAGAATACGATGTAAGAGTATCCGTTTTAGGGCATATGCAAAGAGGAGGTTCTCCATCTTGTTTTGACAGAGTTTTAGCAAGTAGATTAGGAGTAAAATCTGTAGAACTAATTTTAGACGGTAAAACCAACTTAATGGTAGGTTTAAAAAACAACGAAGTAATAAGTACAAGTATTGCAGAAGCAATAAAAGGTGGTCACTCAATAAATCAAGAACTTTTAAGAGTTTCTGATATTATGACTACATAAAATTAATAAGTAATTAAAGATTAAAAAAATGATAAAAGTAGGAATTAACGGATTTGGTAGAATTGGAAGATTAGCATTCAGATCATCAGTAACAAGAGATAACGTTCAAGTAGTAGCAATTAACGATTTATTAGATGTAGATTATTTAGCTTACATGCTAAAATATGATTCAGTTCATGGAGCATTTGATGGAACTGTTGAAGTTAAAGACGGTAAATTAGTTGTGAACGGAAACGAAATTAGAATTACTGCAGAAAGAGATCCAGCAAACTTAAAGTGGAATGAAGTAGATGTGGATTATGTTATAGAATCAACAGGATTTTTCTTAACAGAAGAAACTGCTGGAAAGCACTTACAAGCTGGTGCCAAAAAAGTTGTTTTATCTGCACCATCAAAAGACCATACACCAATGTTTGTAATGGGTGTAAACAATACAGAATTAAAAGCAGATCAAAAGATTTTTTCTAACGCATCTTGTACTACAAACTGTTTAGCACCAATTTCTAAAGTATTAAACGATAATTTTGGTATTGTTGAAGGATTAATGACAACAGTTCATGCAACTACAGCTACTCAAAAAACAGTTGATGGACCTTCTATGAAAGATTGGAGAGGTGGTAGAGCAGCAATACACAACATTATTCCTTCTTCTACAGGAGCAGCAAAAGCAGTAGGTAAAGTAATTCCTGCTTTAAATGGTAAATTAACTGGTATGGCTTTTAGAGTTCCAACAATGGATGTTTCTGTGGTAGATTTAACTGTAAAGTTAGAAAAACCAGCAACTTATGAAGAAATTTGTGCAGTAATGAAAGCAGCTTCAGAAAGTGGTCCAATGAAAGGTGTTTTAGGTTATACTGAAGATTTAGTAGTTTCTCAAGATTTCGTAGGAGATACAAGAACGTCAATTTTTGATGCAAAAGCTGGTATTGCTTTAAATGATAACTTTGTAAAAGTTGTTTCTTGGTATGATAACGAAATAGGTTACTCTACTAAAATTGTAGATTTAATTGAATACGCAGATACTTTATAGTATTTAAAAATATAATAAAATTAAAAACCTGATAGATTTATTTCTATCAGGTTTTTTTAGTTTTGAATACTGAATACTACTTTACAGCAATCATACTAATTTCAACATTCACAAACTTTGGTAGGTTTGCCACTTCAACAGTTTCTCTAGCAGGAGCAGTTTCATTGTCAAAATACTCACCATATACAGTATTTATATCTGCAAAATTATTCATATCAGAAATAAAAATAGAGCTTTTCACAACATGGTCAAAAGTCATTTTAGCAGCAGCTAAAACTTCTTTTAAATTCTCCATAACTTGTTTTGTTTCTAAAATAATATTGTCTAAAACAAGTTCTCCAGAATTCGGATTGATAGCAATTTGTCCAGAAGTGTACAAAGTGTTACCCGTTAAAATAGCTTGATTGTAGGGTCCAATTGGAGCAGGTGCATGTTTGGTTGTGATAATAGTTTTCATATAATTTCTTTTTTAGGTGGATGATGTACTTTTTAAATTTATTATAAAAATAGCATTTTTAAAAGTTCTTAAACTTTATTTTAAAAAAGTCTTCTATCTGGTGGTTTGTTTTTATCCCATTTTAAATCTGCTAAAACAGAAGATTTTACACCAATAAAAAAGGTGTAAGAAGAGTTTGTTCCAAAAGGAACCCAGTTGAAATTAAATTGCCAGCTATCTAAATCTCTAGTAAAATTAAATCTAGAAAACGTAAACGCACCACCTTTAAAGTCGTAACCAGAAGAATATCCAACTTTCCATTTAGGTGATAGTTCTAAATTTCCACTAAAAATTAAACTGTGAACACCAATATCACCACCATCAACACCATTATTTAAATATGTTGTAGAATATGCTAAGTTGATACTCCAAGGTATGTCTGCATTGTAAAGTTCTGCTGTTTTATTTTTATCTTCTGAAGATGAGTTAATGTTATTTCGTGGACCAAATCTATCTGTAGGGTTTATATCTCCACCAATAATGTCTGGAGGATTATTTCCTGAGTTTGTCGTGTTTTTATCTTTTTTATCATCTTTAGCGTCTTTTTTCTTAAAATCGGCACTAGAAATAGAATAATTTGCAGTTAAACTAGCATTTGTTAGTCTAAAAAGATTCGGATTAAATTCATTAATTCTAACAACGGATCCATTAGAACTTATCGTTTTATAAGGGTCTAAAGAACCATTTAAGTTAATAGCTAATTTGTCTTTAAAAAACCTTGTACCTGCAGAAAAACTTACAGGAGACCATCGTAAACTGTCTGCAGCAATGTTGTATGAGGTATTAAAATTTAGGTTGTTTAAGAGAGTAATTTTTTTGTCCTCTTCATCTGGATCATCAGCAGCCACTTTTGCTTCTAATACGTTATTTACAGTAATACCAATAGTGTTGCTTAACCCTGTAGAAGGTGCTCTGTACAAACTATTATCAAAAATTGTATAATTTTGTACATCTAAAGGGTTTGCACTTTGTTGTACTTCTCTTATAAATTTTGTACCAAAATCTGGTCTATAAGAATAGGAAATAGAGGGTCTTATTGTATGTCTAATTGCTTTTAACTTTCCTTTGTTAATATTAAATGTTCCGTAAATGTTAGTTGATAAACTGGTACCAAAACTATAGGTTCTAAAAGTTTTGAAACCCAGTAAAGAGTCTGTTCTTACTTCATTTTTAATTGGGTCATATTCTTTTTCTATGTAATTAAAGTTCCAAGATTCTTCGTAATTTGCAGTTGGCGATATGGTAAAGTATTTAAATGCTTTTAAATTGGTGTTTGTACCTGTTTTATGTTGCATTCCAGACCTTGCCGTTTCAAACATTTTACTGGTTAAAAAATCATCTTCATTGGTATTGATTAAATATTGACCTTGCATTGTGTAATTGAAACCCATTTTTTGTATTGGATTTTTCTTTACGCCATTTTTTCCAGCAAAAGGGTACACTCTATTCATGTTTAACGTTAAAGATGGTAACGTCATAGTAATAGCATTTGTATTTGTGTTTTGCTGATGTTGTGCAGTAACATTCATATTAAAAGGAGTGCCAACAAAAGTTTTGCTATAGTTTATAGAGCTATTAAAAGTATTTGTTATTGATTGTGAAATATTTGCCTGGTTTAAACTTTCTCTAAAAAAACGACTACTTCCTAAGTTTACAGAAGCTGTAAATCGTGAATTAGGACTTGCTTTTGAATCTTGATTGTGAGACCACCGAACATTAAAGTTGTTTGACTTTGCAAAATCGTCAAATCCACGAATACCATTTATATTATTTTCAAAATTAAAACTAAAAGATCCATTGAAACGATATCTTTTGTTGTAGTTAGAACTTGCCCTAAAGCCCCAACTTCCATTAGAGTAAGCATCACCTAAAAGAGTTAAATCTACATAATCACTAATAGCAAAATAATACCCTCCGTTTTGAAAACCTATACCTCTTTCAGAACTACCGGTGTCAAAAGCAGGAATTAAAAAACCAGAAACACTTTTTTCTGATAGTGGAAAATAAGCAAAAGGTAAAAAAACAGGTGTTGGTATATCCACCAAAACCAAATTACTAGATCCTACAATAATTTTTTTTCCAGGAACTAATTTTGCTTTATTTGTGGCGATATAATAATCTGGATTTTCTTTTTCAGACGTGGTAAAACGTATTTTTCGAATATAAATGGTAGAATCATTAACCCTTTTTGTTTTTTCTCCATAGGTGTACATTTCACCTTGTTGGGTTTTTAAACCATAAATAATAGCTCTTTTACTCTTAAAATTGTAAATAATTGAATCTTGTTCAGACTCCTCATTACCCTGTTTAAAAACAGGACGTTGTACATAGCCTGTGCTATCAATAATTCCTTTTGCAAAAAGCGTGTTTTTCTTGTAATCAACAACAATAATTCCTGCTTTTAAATCAATATCAGTATAGGTTATGTTTGCTTCGTTGTAAAGTGTAACTGTTTTATTTTTAGCATCTTGTATAGTGTAGTCTGTAGCAACATGTGTTATAATGTCTTCAATAGTTTCTTTTGGCTTGATGGAATCTGTAACAGTTGTATCTTTCTTTTTTAAAGCTAAATCATTATTTTTAATTTTTAAAATACTATCAATTTTTGAAGTAGGAATAGTATCTTTTTTACCTAATGGAACAACCGTTTTTTTAATTGGTTTTATGTCTTGAGAAAACCCAAACTTTATAAAAAAGAAGCAGCAAAATAAAAGTATGTATGATAGGTTTGTTTGCAATGCTTTAAATACTATTTTTGTAAATGAATAAAAAAATGGCTCAATAATTGAAGCTCAAATTATAGTTGTCAAAATTAATTAAATTTTATTGATGCAATCCCAACAAAAACACAAAAATATTATTAATAAAAGAAAACTTCTTTTTTTCTTCTCAGTTTTTATTTTTTTGCTGAATCCAAACTGCATGTTTTCACAAAAAAAATATACAGTTGTTTTAGATGCTGGTCATGGTGGAAAAGATCCTGGTAATTTAGGAAACGGTTATAAAGAAAAAAATATTGCTTTAAAAGTTGCTTTAAAAGTTGGCGAAAATTTAAAGCGTTATAAAGATATTAAAGTTCTTTACACAAGAAAAACAGATGTAAAAATAGAATTATGGAAAAGAGGAGACATTGCCAACAACGCTAAAGCTGATTTATTTGTATCCATACATTGTGACTCTCACACCTCAAATGCATATGGGGCAGGAACTTTTGTATTAGGGTTAAGAGGTAACAAAAAAAACCTAGAAATTGCCAAGCGAGAAAATGCTGTAATTCTTTTAGAAGATAATTTTAAAGATCGTTATAAAGGTTTTGACCCTAACTCTGCAGAGTCTGTAATTGGATTGTCTTTATTGCAAGAAGAAAATTTAGATAAAAGTTTAGCTCTAGCAAGTATTATTCAAAATAATTTTGCTTTAAAATTAAAAAGAAATGATCGTAAAGTAAAACAAGATAATTTTCAAGTTTTAAGAGAAACCATTATGCCGAGTGTTTTAGTAGAACTTGGTTTTTTAACAAATAAAAAAGAAGGTAGGTATTTAAACTCCAAAAAAGGACAAACACAAATGGCAAAAGCAATTGCAGATGCTATTTATAATTATATTAATAATTTAAAATTAAATACAGTTATAGAAGAAGCTACAACTGAAGATGGTGTAAAAGCATCAAACGAAGTAGAATTTAAAGTTCAAATAGCTTCTGGTAAAAATAATATTGCCACAAAACCGTATAATTTTAAAGGTTTAAAAGATGTTGAAAGAGTAAAAGTTGGAGCTTTTTATAAATATTATTACGGAAATTCAACTTCTTTCAATAGGGTAAAAGCGTCCTTAAAAATTGCAAAATCAAAAGGTTATAAAACTGCTTTTATAGTTGCTTTTAAAGGTGGTGAAAAAATATCTGTTACAGAAGCATTAAAAATGAAGTAAATTTAAGGCTTACTCCTAAAAAATATTAGTAATATTGTATTAGAAATAAAAAAATATGTCAAAAGAATTTAAAACAGGTCTTATAGCACTTGTAATTATTATAGGTTTTATTTGGGGTTATAATTTTTTGAAAGGTCAAAATTTATTTGATACTGGAACTCGAATTTTTAAAGTTGAATACGGTAAAATTGGAGGTTTAACAAGGTCTAGTGCAGTAACAATTAACGGACTAAAAGTAGGTAAAGTAGATAAAATAGAATTTAACACTACCAAAGAAAAAAGAGGCCATTTAATAGTAACTTTTATTGTTGAAAACGAATTTCAATTTTCTAAAAAAAGTATCGTAAAAATTTACTCACCAAATCCGTTAAGTGGCTCAAATTTAGCAATTGTACCTAATTATGAAGGCGAAATGGCTGTTTCTGGAGATGTTTTACAGGGTGAAATGGAAGAAAGTTTATTTACTTCTATTGGAGAGCGTTTAAATCCATTGCAACAGAAAATAGAAAAAGTAATAGTTAGAGCAGATACCCTTTTTAGCGGTATTAATAAAATTTTAAATGACGAGACTGTAGACGGTATAAACAATTCTGTATCTAATCTTGCAGCAACCATTGCAGATATTAGAAGTACGATACAACATGTAAATTCTTTAGTGGTAGATAATCAAGAAAATTTAAAAGTTACTTTTGAAAACACTAGAAACATTACAGAAAATTTCAGTAAATTATCAGACAGTTTAACTACAGTAAATATCAATCAAATTGTTCAAAAGGCAGAAAATGCAGTCGATAATTTTAATGAGCTTTCTAAAAAAATAAATTCTGGTGATGGCTCTATTGCAAAATTAATCAATGACAAAAAAATGTATAACAACTTAGAAGCCGCAACCAAAGAATTGGAAGAACTTTTAAGAGATATAAAACTAAATCCAAAAAGATACGTTCATTTTTCTATTTTCGGAAAAAACCCAGGACCTTATGAAGAGTTGGAAAAAGTAAAAGAATAATTTTAAAATAGTATTTGCATGCAATACCTACCAAACATACTTTTTGCAATAGCATTAATAGCTGGTATCAGCTTCTTTGCAATTAATATTCGTAAACTTTTTAGAAACATCAATTTAGGAAAAGATGTTGATAGAACAGATAATAAATCACAACGTTGGAAAAACATGATAAAGATTGCATTAGGGCAATCAAAAATGGTTAGAAGACCATTTTCTGGTTTTTTGCACGTTATCGTATATGTAGGTTTTATAATTATAAATATTGAAGTTTTAGAAATAATAATTGATGGACTTTTTGGAACTCACAGAATTTTTCAAGGGTTTTTAGGAGACGCCTTTTATGGCTTTTTAATAGGAACATTCGAAATTTTAGCTGCTTTAGTTTTTGTAGCTGTAATATTATTCTGGACTAGAAGAAATATTGCAAACATCAAGCGTTTTTTAAGTAGAGAAATGAAAGGTTGGCCAAAAACAGATGGTAACTTAATTTTATATTTTGAAATGGTGTTAATGACACTGTTCTTGGTTATGAATGCCACAGACGTACCTTTTCAACAAGCAGGAATTGGAAATCCAATCAGCCAATTTATAGCACCTTTATTTGACAGCTTTTCAGCAGAAAGTTTACATTTAATAGAAAGAACTGCTTGGTGGATACACATTTTAGGAATATTAGTTTTCTTAAATTATTTATATTATTCAAAACACTTACACATTCTTTTAGCGTTTCCAAACACGTTTTATGCAAATTTAAAACCAAAAGGACAGTTTAACAATTTAGAAGCTGTAACCAACGAAGTAAAGTTAATGATGGATCCAGATGCAGATCCTTATGCAACTCCAGAGCCAGGAACAGAAGAGGTAGTTCCAGAAAAATTTGGCGCTAGTGAAGTTACCGATTTAAATTGGGTACAACTACTAAACGCTTACACATGTACAGAATGTGGACGATGTACATCAGCTTGTCCAGCAAATTTAACAGGTAAAAAACTTTCTCCTCGTAAAATTATGATGGATACAAGAGATCGTTTGGAAGAAGTTGGTAGAAATATCGATGAAAATAATGGAACTTTTAAAGATGATGGAAAGCAATTATTAAACGATTATATCAAACCAGAAGAATTATGGGCGTGTACAAGTTGTAATGCTTGTGTAGAAGAATGTCCTGTAAATATTGATCCACTTTCTATAATTATGGATATGAGAAGATATTTAGTAATGGAAGAAAGTGCAGCACCACAAGAATTAAATATGATGATGACCAACATCGAAAACAATGGTGCACCTTGGCAATACAATCAACAAGACAGGTTGAATTGGGCTAAAGAAGAATAAACAACTTTTCAATTAACAATTATTAATTACGAGTTAATACAATTCATAATTCATAATTCAAAAATTTGTAATTTATGACAGTACCAACAATGGCAGAAATGATGGCTCAAGGCAAACAACCAGAAGTATTATTTTGGGTAGGAGCTGCAGGAAGTTATGACGATAGAGCTAAAAAAATATCAAGAGCATTCGTAAAAATATTACATGCTGCAAAGGTAGATTTTGCAGTTTTGGGAACTGAAGAATCTTCTACAGGAGATGCAGCAAAAAGAGCAGGAAATGAATTCTTGTTTCAAATGCAAGCAATGATGAATATTGAACTGTTAAATGGTTACGAAGTAAAAAAAATAGTTACTTGTGATCCACATTCCTTCAATACCTTAAAAAATGAATATCCAGAATTAGGAGGTAAATACGAAGTGTATCATCATACACAATTCATTCAAAATTTAATTTCAGAAGGACGTTTAAATATAGATGAAAATACTCTACAAGGAAAAAGAGTTACTTTCCACGATCCATGTTATTTAGGAAGAGCCAATGAAGTTTATGAGTCACCAAGAGATTTGATTAGAAGGCTTGGTGTGAATTTAACAGAAATGAAACGTAATAAAAGAACAGCCTTGTGTTGTGGAGCTGGAGGTGCACAAATGTTTAAAGATGCAGAAGCTGGTGATAAAGAAGTTAATGTTTTAAGAACTGAAGATGCTTTAGAAACCAAACCAGAAATTATTGCAACTGGTTGTCCTTACTGTAACACAATGATGACAGATGGAATTAAATTTAAAGAAAAAGAAGCAGAAGTTGCGGTTAAAGATATTGCAGAATTAATTGCAGAAGCTAATAATTTATAAGATGAAAAATTTACTTCTCGTATTTTGCTGTATCATTTTTTTATCTTGTAGTAAAAACGAGAAAAAAGAAGAAGCTCCTATTGAAAAAATAGAAGTAAAAGACAGTATTACAATCCCTGAAAAAGATGAAATTATTACTGCTCCAAAACTAGTATTTACTGTACAAATCGCAGCTTTAAAAAACGAAAATGAAGCTTTAGCAAATCTTAATGATGTACAAGTTTTTCAAGAAGACTCATTCACAAAGTACAGAATTGGTAGTTTTGAAACCTATTTAGAAGCACAAAATTTTAGAAACCAAATACGTAAAAAGTATAAAGGTGCATTTATACAAGCTTTAAAAAACAATAATCCTATTTCTATTCAAGAAGCACTGCAATAATACTTTTGTATGACAAATTCTTTTCAAAATATTTTAGTTACTTCTTTTCCTGATATTTCAGAAATAACATTTAAAAATATTGAAAAAAAGTATTTAAACGTTATTATAATCAATACAATTTTTATTTTTTTACTATTATTTATAGCCGTTTTTTTTGCTGTTTATAAAGATATTTTCAATCTAAAAGAATACAAATTTTGGCTATATGTTTTATATACTGTAATTTTAGTATTTACCCTTTTCATAAAAATAGTTGGTTTTAAAAAAAGAAAATTTGCAGTTAGAGAAAAAGATATTTCTTACAAAAATGGTATTTTTTTTAAAAAACTAACCACAGTTCCTTTTAACAGAGTTCAGCATGTGGAAATAGATCAAGGCCCAATTGCTCGTTTTTTTGGTTTGGTAACTTTAAGTGTTTTTACAGCTGGTGATAGTAGTGACGATTTAAAAATTCGCGGACTTTTAAGTAAAAATGCTTTAGAAATTAAAGAATTCATCAGTAATAAAATAGATGGATAATTCAGAAAATTTCAGTCAGTTTAGAAGGCAATCTAAAAAAGGAATTCTTGTAATTTACATTAACTTACTTTACAAAGTATTAAAAGCTTTTTGGATTTTACTTTTTTTATTCATTCAACGTTTTTCCAAAATTTCAGAAACCACGTTAACTTATATTTATTTAGGAGTAGGTTTCTTACTACTTTTCTTTTTTATTAGGGCCTTTTTAATTTTTAAAAACTTTCAATTTAAAATAGAAAACAATCACTTTATTTTAAAAAAAGGAATCATTAGTAAAACAAATACTTCCATTTCTTTTGATAGAATTCAAAATATAAACTTCAAACAAAATATTATTCAACAAATAATAAATGTTCATGAAGTAAATATTGAAACAGCAGGTTCTAGTAAAGCAGAAATTTCTATTAAAGCACTGTCTTTTAAAGAAGCAAAAGCATTAAAGCAAGCCATTACTATTTACGATAAAAAAATAACTACAGAAGAAGCTGTTTTAGCAGAAAAGCCTTTTTTAAAAGTTGGATTTTTGGCACTTTTAAAAGTGAGTCTTACTGAAAACCATCTACAAAGTTTACTGCTTTTATTTGCAATTTTAGTAGGTTTTTACCAGCAAATAGATGAGCTTTTTAAAGGTTTGGGCAAAAGAGATTTGTTGGATAGTTTTATATCAGAAAACACCTCTGTTTTAGAGTCTAGCGTAATTTTAATTGTTGGCTTTCTTATACTTTTAACAATTATAGCTGTATTAAGTTCTGTATTTCGTATTTTTTTAAAACATTTTAATTTAACAGTTTACATTAAAAATAATGCGTTAGAAATTTATCAAGGCTTAACAACAAAAAACTCAGTAATTTTAAAAAAAGGAAAAGTACAGCACATTACTATTTCAAGCAATCCAATTAAAAAGAAATTAGGTATTTCATTTATTACTTTCAAACAAGCAATTAGCGGAAAAGTAAATAAAAAACAAGAAAAGGTTATTAAAATTGTTGGTTGTAAAAACAAACAGGTTTCAGAAATTAAAAACTTACTTTTTCCAGAAGAAAACGTAACAAATTACGACAAAAACTTACCAGATTCTTATTTTAGATATCGAATGTATTTTAGAAGTTTCTTTTTAATTTTAGTAATAAACTTGGGCTTGTTTTTTGCATTTGAGAATTATTATGTTTTTGGGTTAAACGCCGTAATTTTACCAATTTTCATATTGATTATAGAAAAAACCTACAAGAAACGATATTATCTTTTTAGTGAGGAATTGTTATTGGTAGGTCAAGGCAGTATAGAAACACACAAAACGTATTTGCCTTTTTTTAAAGTTCAAAATATAAAACTGAAGCAAACCATTTTTCAGGCAAGAAAAAATGTGGCAGATCTTGTTTTTCAAACAGCATCAGGTAAAATTAAAATTCCTTGTATTTCAATGGAAAAAGCATTAAAAATATATAATTATACATTGTTTAAAATTGAAACAAGCCAAAAATCATGGATGTAAAAAGTTTTATAAAAGCAGCACGTTTACGAACTTTACCTTTGTCTGTTTCTGGAATTATTGTGGGAAGTATTTTGGGAAATCATTTTTCTTTAATGCATTCAGATAGTTTTTGGGGATGTTTTGGTTATCCTTCAGTATTGACTTCTGAAATTTTCTGGTTAGCAATTTTAACCACCATTGGTTTTCAAGTTTTATCAAACTTTGCGAATGATTATGGTGATGGTATTAAAGGTTCAGACAAAAATAGAACAGGAGAAGCACGTATGGTTTCTTCTGGAGCCATCACACCAAAACAAATGAAAATGGCAATGATAATTACCACAATCATCACATTAATTATTGCTTTACTTTTAATTTATGTTGCATTTGGGATTGAAAACTTTGGATATTCCATCTTATTTTTTGTTTTAGGAATAGCCTCTATTGCAGCAGCTATAAAATACACAGTAGGTAACTCAGCTTATGGTTACAGTGGTTTTGGTGATGTTTTTGTATTTCTGTTTTTTGGTTTATTAAGTGTTGTTGGAAGTTATTTTTTATATACAAAACAAATCGACTTTAAAATATTTTTACCAGCAATTTCTATAGGTTTGTTAAGTACAGCAGTTTTAAATTTGAATAATTTAAGAGATAGAGAAGAGGATGAAAAAAACAATAAAAATACATTGGTTGTAAAATTAGGCTTCCAAAAAGCAAAAAAATACCATTATTTTTTAATTTTTGGAGCATTAATAACAACTTTAATTTACGTGTTTTTAAATTTTAAATCCATTTATCAATTGGTATTTTTAATTGCGTTTGTACCTTTGATTAAAAATGTAAAAACGGTTGCAGAAAATAAGATTCCTGCAGCATTAGACAGTGAATTAAAAAAAGTAGCACTCAGTACATTTTTGTTTGCAATACTATTTGCAGTAGGGCAAACAGTATTTTAAAAGATAATATTTATGAAAGCAATAAAAATAATTTTAGGCATTATTACAGTGCTGGTTTTAGCCTTTTTTGTGACAGGTTTGGTTGTAAAAGAAACAAAATACACAGCAACAGTTTCTGTAAATAAACCTGTTGAAGAGGTTTTTGATGCATTTATAAAAATTGACAGTGTTAAAAATTGGATTCCAGAAGTTCAATCAGTAACAACAATTAATAAAAATCCAGGTATAACAGGTAGTATTTATGATGTAGTAGTTTTAACTCAAGGTCAAGAAATAAAAATGACTGAAAAAATTATGGCATACGTACCTAATGAAAAGGTTACTTTGTTTTTTGATGCCGAAAACATGTTAAAAAAGGACGATTATATTTTTACCGATGAAAATAATACAACAACCATTACGCTAAGCGCAAGTTGTAAGAGTGACTCTTACATTATGGCGTGTTTATTTCCATATTTTAAAAGTACTTTTCAAGAACAAGATCAAAGCTATTTAAATAATTTTAAAAAGTATATTGAAGAAGAAAAAAACCAGTAATAACAGTTTTTCTATAATTTAGCAACAATTTTACTTTGATAAAAGCAACGTACAAAAAATACATTCTCAATTTTAAAAATCCAAGTGGAACTTCTCGCGGAATTTTAAAAACAAAAGAAACTTGGTTTATTTTTTTAGAAGAAAATAACAAAACAGGAGTTGGAGAAACTGGTTTATTTAGAGGTTTAAGCATTGACGATGTTCCAAATTATGAAGAAAAATTAAAATGGGTTTGTAAAAACATCAATTTAGGCTTAGAAAAATTATTACTAAAAGTCAATCACTATCCATCTATTCAATTTGGTTTAGAACAGGCATTTTTATCCTTGAAAAGTAATCATCAATTTGAGTTATTTCCTTCTGAATTCACGAAAGGAAATCAAGTAATTTCAATAAATGGCTTGGTTTGGATGGGAGATAAAAACTTTATGAAAGCACAAATTAAAGAAAAACTAAAAACAGGTTTTTCTTGTATTAAGATGAAAATTGGTGCCATAAATTTTGATGAAGAAATCAATTTATTAAAATCCATAAGAAATGAGTTTTCAGCAGACGAAATTGAGTTACGAGTTGATGCAAATGGAGCGTTTAAACCAGAAGAAGCACTTCAAAAGTTAGAAAAATTAGCAACTTTAAATTTACATTCTATAGAACAACCCATCAAACAAGGTCAGTTGCAAGAAATGGCTTTATTATGCGAAAAAACACCTTTAGCAATTGCCTTGGATGAAGAGTTAATTGGAGTGTTTTCATCTGAAGAAAAAAAGCAAGTAGTAGAAATCATAAATCCACAATATATTATTTTAAAACCAAGTTTAATTGGCGGATTTTTTGGAAGTAAAGAATGGATTCAGTTAGCAGAAAATAAAGCTATAAATTGGTGGATTACATCAGCACTAGAAAGCAATATTGGGTTAAATGCCATTGCACAATTTACTTATACATTAAACAATAAATTGCCACAAGGTCTTGGAACAGGAAGTTTATTTACAAATAATTTCGATAGTCCTTTAGAAGTAAAAAACGGAACATTACAATATAATAAATCCAAAAACTGGAATTTTAATCTATAAAAAATGAATTTTATTCAACAAGCATATAAAGGAAAAAACGAATGGTATCATTGGGTACTTACCATTGTTTTAATATTTTTTGGCTGGCAAATATTAGGAGCAATTCCTTTGGTAATGGCAGCTGCAGCAAAATCAGAAAATTTATCACAGTTTACGGAATTTGCACAAAATAATTTTATGACTGCAGGTTTAAATAAAAATTTTTTACTTTTTTTAATGATTTTTACCTTTTTTACAGGACTAATTTTTTTATGTATTGGAATAAAGTACATTCATAAAAGAACCATAACATCATTAATAACTAGTAGAAAAAAAGTAGATTGGAAACGTTTTTTTTACGCGTTTTTTGTTTGGGGTATTATTGCAATTGTAATGTCTTATATTGGAATTTTATTAGCACCAGAAAACTATATTTGGAATTTTAAAGCAAGTCCATTTTTTATTTTAGTAGCAATTTCATTTCTATTCATTCCATTTCAAACAAGTTTAGAAGAACTACTTTTTAGAGGTTATTTTATGCAAGGAATTGGGATTTCTACAACTAGTAAAAAATTCCCTTTTTATTTACTTTATATTTTGTTTTCTATTGTTATCATATTTTTTCTAAATAAAATATTTAATTACGATATAATGAATATGACAATTGTTTCTATTGCAATTCTCTTATTATTAATTTTTTTAAATGATTCTAATTTGTTCTTAAAAATTTTTAATTCAGAATTTAATAAATTACTCAATATCTTTTTTAACTCTAGATTAACCCCTTTGTTAATCACCTCAGTAGTTTTCGGTTTGTTGCATAGTGCAAACCCTGAAGTTGCAAAATTAGGGCAAATAACAATGGTTTTTTATATTGGAACTGGTTTGTTGTATGGTATTGTAACGTTAATGGATGAAGGAACTGAACTAGCATTAGGTTTGCACGCCATAAATAACATTGTGGCAGCTTTTTTTATCACTACAGATTGGACAGTTTTTCAAACTGATGCTTTGTATATTGATACTTCTGAGCCTTCCGTAACTTGGGAAATGTTTATACCAGTTTTTGTGCTATATCCACTTTTATTAATTCTTTTTTCTAAAAAATATGGTTGGAAAAACTGGAAAGAAAAACTAGCAGGTAAAATTGTTGAGCCAGTAAATTTAAAAGAAAACTATAAAATTTTAAACGATATTGAAACAGAATAAATTTCATAAAGAGTTTCAATTAAATAACACTTCATTTTCAACAGTTGATGAGTTATTGTCGTTTACAAAAAATAAATATGATGACGTTTATCAATTTTTAAAAGAATGGTTTTCTATAGAAAATGAGATTGTTGTTCAAACGTCAGGTTCTACAGGAATACCAAAATCAATTTTACTTCAAAAAAGTAAAATGTTACAATCAGCTTTGGCAACTGGATTGTTTTTTCATTTAAAACCCAATACAACAGCTTTGTTGTGTTTACCAATTAAATATATTGCTGGTAAAATGATGTTGGTAAGAGCATTGAGTTTAGGTTGGCATTTAGATGTTGTTGCACCAAATTCTAATCCTTTATTAAATATTCAGAAAACCTACGATTTTTCAGCAATGATACCTTTACAGGTGCAAAATTCAATTGATAAATTACACAATATTAAAAAGCTAATTGTTGGTGGAGGTGTGGTTTCTAATCAGCTTCAAGAAAAATTGCAAAGTGTTTCTACGGAAGTTTTTGCAACCTATGGTATGACAGAAACCATCACACATATTGCAGTAAAAAAAATAAATCAATTTTCAGGATTAAGTGAAAACGAAAAACAATCTTTTTATAAAGTGCTGCCTAACATTACAATTTATAAAGACGAAAGAAATTGCTTGGTCATTAAAGCTCCAAAAATTACAGATGATGTTATTTTTACAAACGACGTTGTGAATTTAATTTCAGATATTCAGTTTGAATGGTTAGGTCGTTTTGATAATGTAATAAATTCTGGAGGTGTTAAGCTTCACCCAGAAAAAATTGAAGAGAAATTAGCTAAAATAATTAGTAAGCGTTTTTTTGTAGCTGGAGTTTCTGATCAAAAACTGGGCAAAAAGTTAATTTTAGTAATTGAAGGAAATGAAATTTTTAATTACAAGAAAGAAAATTTAATTCCAATTCTAAAAAATACAAAAACACTTCATAAGTTTGAAATTCCAAAAGAAGTTTACTTTGTAAATACTTTTATAGAAACAGCAACAGGAAAAATTCAACGAGAAAAAACGCTCAAATTAGCAATTAACTAATACTTAAGAGATAATCTCTCAAATCCATATCTTCATTTAAATTTATTTTTTTCTTAATTCTGTACCTTGCAGTTTGTACAGATCTTGGATCAATCAAAAGAATTCTTGCAATTTCTTTAGTTTGCATATGTAATTTTACAAACATACAATGCCTTAATTCAGTTTCAGATAATGTCGGGTGTAAAGCTATCAATTTTTCATAAAAACCACTGTATACAGCATTAAAATGCTCTTTTAAAATCTCCCAATCTTCATCTCTCTCCAAAACATAATCAATTTGCTTTAAAATATTATTTATGGTGGATTTGTCTTTGGTTTCAATACCTTTTATATCGGCTTTAATTTCTTTAAAATATTGTTTATTATGCAGTATGTTAGTAGTTAACGTAATCATTTCTTTTTCTTTTTCTAATATTTGATTAGAAATAGCAGCAAGTTTTTTTTCATTTTTACGTTTGCTATTATTTTTACTTTGAATTAAAAAATAATAGCCTATTAAAGAGAGTATAAATAAAATACTTGTTAAAAATAACGAAGTTTTTAAATTACTATTATTGTTTTCTAAAAGCTCATTTTGCATGATTAATTTATCAAACTCAAACTTTTCATTTAAATCTTCAATTTTTGTTAATAATTCTGAGTTTAACTTGTTTTTTTTATCAACTAATACAGTTAATATCTCTGGATTATCATGACCTATTAATTCTAGGTCGAAAATACAATCACTAGATGATTCATATGCTTGATGTATAGAAACACTAATAATAGCTTCATTTTTAGTAAAAATGGTATTATCAAAAATGTATGAAAAATATTTGTCTTCTATTTTTCCATCTATAACATCTGTAGCAAATGTTTTTCCTGTTATAGAAAGATTGGGCATGTTGTCTCTAAATATTTCTTTACCATCAATGTAAAGAACAATACCATCATCTTTTTGTACTTTAAATTCGTAGGCAACATAGTTGTTTGCATCAATATTAATTTTTTTCTTAAAATATTTAGTGATGTGTTTTTTCTCCTTATTTCCTCCAAAGCTAATTTCGGTTTTTATTTTTGAATCACCATAACCTATTGGAGAAGCACCTATATTCCAATTGGATAAGTCGTTAGAAAGCATCCAGTTTTCGTCTAAGTAACCTTGGTCATAATAATACCAATCACTTCCATTTCTAATTACTACTTCTTGTGCATTTATAAAAAAGTTAGTAAAATAAATACTTAAAAAGAATAATATATAGTGTTTCTTAATTTGTTCCATTATTTAGTAAAAAAAAATAAATATCGAGCAAATATAGTAGATTTTATAGATAAAAATGGGTCTTGTAGTAGTTTAGATGTAATTTTATTTTGCAAAATTGGAAATGTTATTCTATTTTTGTATCATAAAATTGAATAAGACTAAATATTGTATTGGGGGATAGAATATTTACACAGTTAGAATTCAGAATGAAAGTCGTGATTTTAAAATCACGACTTTCTATTTTTAAAACAACTTACTAACTGAATTAAGTTGTTAACTTCCATTTCATAGTAGTTTACTCATTTTGTATTTCTTAGTCTTTTCTTTGAATGTAGTTTTACATAAATCTTATAAACTACAATTATGTTAAAACAATTTATGTATCTGTTATTAATACTCACAATATCAATAACTCAAGCACAACAAAAAACAATTACAGGTATAGTTTCCGATAACTCTGGCATTTTAGCAGGAGTTTTAATCAAAGTAAAAGGTACAGTAACTGGAACAGAATCTGATTTTGATGGTAAATACACTTTAAACGCTAAAATTAGAGATACATTATTATTTACCTATTTAGGATACAAACAAGTTCAAAAAATTGTAGGAAGGTCAAACGTGATTCATGTAAAAATGATAGAACAAGCAAATGCTTTAGATGAAATAGTAGTTGTTGGGTATGGAATTGAAGCAGAAAGAAGTTTTACAAGTGCAGTTAGAGGTGTTTCTGTTGTAGATGATACAGAATCATATAGTCATAAAACAATAGAAAACTACAAACCTCAATCTGGACAATTAACAGCTGGTGAAATTAATGATTTTGAAAATTGGTTAGACTGGAAAAAGCTTTATAAAAATAAAGATTTTATAAAAGTAAAAAACCAATGGAATTTTAATGTAAAAAATTATATAGAAGTTTTTGTAAAAGATATAAATAACAAACCCATTACAAATGCAACAGTTTTACTTTTAAATGATGAACATATAGTGATTGGTAAAACTAAAACCGATGTTTTTGGAAAAGCTATTTTATTTAGAGAAAAAGGCAAATATCATACTGTTCAAGCACTTCATAATAATGAAATTAAAGGACTAAAAGTTACCTCAAATCATCAAAAAATAAATTTTACTTTTTTAAAAAGTATCGAAAATTATGATATTGATATTATGTTTACGATAGACGCTACAGGTTCTATGGGAGATGAAATTGATTATTTAAAATCAGAGATAGAAAATATTATAAATAGAGTAGATACAAGTATTCAAAGTAAAAGAGTTGGCTTAACTTTTTACAGAGATATAGGTGATGCTTATGTGGTTAAAGACTTTGATTTTACCACCAATATTAAAACTGTAAAACACAATTTATCACAACAATATGCAAGTGGAGGAGGAGATTATGAAGAAGCTGTTGAAAAAGCATTGCAAGTATCATTATCAAAATCTTGGAATGAAAAAGCAACTGCTAAATTGTTATTTTTATTATTAGATGCTCCACCTCATTACAATCAAGAAAATGTAAAAATTATTAAAAACGCTATTAAAATAGCTCAAGAAAAAGGAATTAAAATTATTCCAATAGTTGCAAGTGGAGCAGATAAAACTGTGGAGTTTTTAATGCGTTTTTTTAGTATTTCTACAAATGGAACTTACGTTTTTTTAACTGATGATAGTGGTATAGGAAACTCACACTTAAAACCTACATCTGATAATTATAAAGTTGAAAAGTTAAATGACTTAATAGTAAGGTTGATAGAAAAATATGCTGGAATTTAATTCAATAAAAAAAATCTGCAAAAGCAGATTTTTTTTATTATTTACATTTCCATAGAGTGATAAACGTTTTGTACATCATCATCTTCCTCTAATTTTTCTAATAACTTTTCAACATCAGCTTGTTGTTCTTCATTTAATTTTACAGTGGTAGTTGGAATTCTTTCAAAACCAGAAGATAAAATTTCAACATTTTTATCTTCAAAATAAGATTGGATAGCGCCAAATTGTTCAAAAGGGGCATAAATAATAATACCTTCTTCATCATCAAAAACTTCTTCTACTTCAAAATCTATCAATTCCAATTCTAGTTCTTCCATATCCATTGTAATATCTTCCTTTTTAACGGTAAAATTACAAGTATGATCAAACATAAAAACAACTGAACCAGAAGTACCTAAACTTCCATCACATTTATTAAATGCGGCTCTTACATTGGCAACAGTTCTGTTATTATTATCTGTAGCGGTTTCTAAAAGAATGGCAATTCCATGAGGTGCGTATCCTTCAAATAAAACTTCTTTATAATCTGCAGTATCTTTATCAGTTGCTTTTTTTATGGCACGTTCAACATTGTCTTTTGGCATGTTTGCAGCCTTCGCATTTTGTATTACTGCACGTAAACGAGAGTTAGATTCTGGATTTGGCCCACCTTCTTTTACAGCCATTACAATGTCTTTACCAATTCTGGTAAATGTTTTAGCCATTGCAGACCAGCGTTTCATTTTTCTAGCTTTCCTGAACTCAAATGCTCTACCCATTTCCTGTAAATATTTTAATTATTAACTACGCAAATGTAGAAATTTGATAGCTGTTTAACAATTATTTACAGGCTGTTTTTTAAAAATATACCTACTTATAGGTATAGATTTTTTTGTAGCCTGAAATATCTTTGTTTATTAATATAAAACACTTTTTAAATATGAAAAAAAATACTTTTTTACTTTTTGTATGCTTTACTGTTTCAATTTTAGGGCAAGACAAATTAACATCTAATGTAAACCAATTTTATGATGGTGTAAATTGGGTAAATAATAATAGATCAACTTATATATATGATGCTAGTAACAATTTGACTGAAGAAGCTTATTTTAGTTGGAACAGTATGAATGCTTCATGGGATTTAAATGCAAGAGAAACTTATACCTACAACAGTCAAAATAAAATAATTACGGATACTTATGAAAGTTTAGATTCTTCAGGTAATCCTGAAGATGGTCTTAGAACAAACTATACCTATAATAGTAATAATCAAATTATAGAGTCCATAGATCAAGAAAAAATAAACAATGTTTGGGTAAACGAACACAGAAACACTTTCACATATACTAATAATAAAATTACAGGTTTATTATCGGAAGAATGGAATGGATCTTCTTGGGTATTAGTTACAGAAGGTTCTCAGAGAGATGCTTCTTCTAGAGTTGTGATTAATTATGGTTCAAATAATTTAGTTTCAGAATATACTTATGAAGAATGGAATGGATCTTCTTGGGATTTAGATGGTAGAGATACTTACACATATAATTCAAATAACAAGGCAATACAGAATATTAGTCAAGATTGGAATGGGACTTCATACGTAAATAACTATAAAGCTGAATATACATATGATGGTAATGGTAATTTAATTTTAGAAGAAGATTTTGATTTTGAAAACGGCACTTTTACCAACAGTTATGAAGAGAGCTATACTTTTGACACGAGTAAATTAATGAGCACTATTATAAACCCTTTTAAAGATAAAACAGGTTTTGCAGCTTTAACAGGTGAAGACGAACAATTTGTAAATAAAATAACAGGCTCTTCTACAGGAACTAATGATAGAACAATATATTATTATAATGGAGCAACTGCAAGTGTAGAAG
This sequence comes from Polaribacter aestuariivivens, assembly GCF_005885675.1. GTDB lineage: Bacteria > Bacteroidota > Bacteroidia > Flavobacteriales > Flavobacteriaceae > Polaribacter > Polaribacter aestuariivivens. Next base: position 5,801 of record NZ_VANR01000001.1, on the reverse strand, counting down.
ATTTTACAGCCTTAAATTTTAAGGCCTATCCAAACCCAACAAATGGTGTTTTTACAATTAATACTGCAAATTTTGAAGTAGAAAGAATAGACCTATTTAATATTTTAGGTAAAAAAGTTTTTTCGACAAACCAAAAACAAGTAGATATTACATCCTTATCACAAGGGTTTTATTTGCTAAAAGTTCAAACAAAAGAAGGGAAAGTTGCTAGTAAAAGAATTATAAAAAACTAATTTTCTCCCAACCTTAAAAAGTGTTTCTAAGCTCTTTGCTTAGAAATGCTTTTTATTTAATTAATTGATACGATTGTTTCGCAATCTCTATTTCTTCATTTGTTGGAATTACAAGAATTTTTACTTTTGAAGTCGATTTTTGAATTTCTCGAATTTCTTTAGAACGAATTTTGTTTTTAACTTCATCTAAATCAATTCCTAAGAACTCTAAATTTTCGCAAGCTAAACTTCTCATAATTGTTGAATTTTCTCCAATTCCTGCAGTGAAAACAATCGCATCCAATCCATTTAAAATAGCAGCATAGCTTCCTATGTATTTTCTTATTCTATAGCCTGCTAAATTTAATGCGTTTTGGCAATCTTCATTTCCTTTTTCAGCTTTTTCAGATATTTCTCTTAAATCAGAAAAACCAGTTAAACCTAGCATTCCAGATTCTTTCTGCAATAAAGTATTCACCTCCTCAACAGTTTTATTCAACTTTTTCATCAAAAAGAAAATAACAGATTGATCAATATCTCCAGAACGAGTTCCCATAATTAACCCATTCATTGGGCCAAAACCTAAAGAATTCTCTATGCTTTTTCCGTTTTTAATGGCAGACATGCTACAGCCATTTCCTAAATGAATGGTAATAATGTTTTTTGATTTTTCTTCGCCTAAATACTCAGTCGCTTTTTCAGAAACATATTTATGACTTGTACCATGAAAACCATAGGCTCTAATTTTATGCTTGGATAAATATTTATTCGGAATTGCATATTGAAAGGCTTCTTGTGGCATTGTTTGATGAAAAGAAGTATCGAAAATGGCAATTTGTTTTGCAGAAGTAAAAATCGTTTCTGCAATTTCTATTCCTGTTAAATTTGCAGGATTATGTAAAGGTGCCAAATCAAATAAATCTCGAATATTGTCTTTAACTTCTTGTGTAACAACCACAGTTTCGTTGAATTTACTTCCACCATGAACCACTCTATGTCCAACTGCTTTTATTTCATCAACAGTATTTAAAACACCAATTTTTTTGTCTAATAAAGTTTCAGCAATTTTCTGTAAACCAATTTCATGATTCAGTATTGGTAAAATTTCTTGGTGCTTTTCATCATCAATTTCATGATTAAAAATAGCGTCTTCCATTCCAATTCTTTCTACCAAACCAACACATTTTACATGTTGCGAAGGCATTTCTATCACTTGATATTTTAATGAAGAAGAACCTGCATTTAAAACTAAAATATTCATAATTAATCTTGATTTGCTTGAATGGCAGTTAATAAAACCGTGTTAAAAATATCATCTACTGTACAGCCTCTACTTAAATCGTTTACAGGTTTGTTTAACCCTTGCAACATTGGGCCAATAGCCAAAGCACCAGTTTCTCTTTGAATGGCTTTGTACGTATTATTTCCAGTGTTTAAATCAGGGAAAATTAAAACAGAAGCTTGTCCTGCAACTTCAGAATCTGGCATTTTTGTTTTTGCAACAGACATATCTACAGCTGCATCATATTGTATGGGACCTTCAATTTTTAAATCTGGTTTTTTTGCTTTTGCCAATTCAGTCGCTTTTCTTACTTTTTCTACTTCTTCGCCTTTTCCAGAACTTCCAGAAGAGTAAGATAACATCGCTACTTTTGCTGGAATACCAAAGGCTTCTGCAGATGCTGCTGAAGAAATGGCAATTTCCGAAAGTTGTTCTGCATTCGGATTTGGATTTACAGCACAATCTCCCATTACAGAAACTCTGTCTGACAGACACATGAAAAATACAGAGGAAACTACAGAAACTCCTGGTTTGGTTTTAATTAACTGTAAGGCTGGTTTTATGGTGTGCATTGTTGTGTGAACTGCTCCAGAAACCATTCCATCTGCCAAACCATTTAAAATCATTAATGTTCCATAATAAGAAACGTCTCTGGTTAAATCTACAGCAGTAGTTTCTGTTAAACCTTTGTGTTTTCTTGCTTCAAAAAGAGTGTTTGCAAAGTCTTTATTATGAATAGAATCTTCTGGATTAAGAATGTTTAACTTGTCTAAGTCTATTTGAATTCCTAATTGATCGCACTTTAACTGTATGGTGTTTCTATCTCCTAAAAGTGTTAAATCTACAATGTCTAATAATTGTAAACGTGCAGCAGCAGTTATAATTCGTTCATCATCTCCTTCTGGCAACACAATATGTTTTTTATGAATTCTTGCTTTTTGCAATAAATTATATTGAAACATGCTTGGTGTCATTTTAACAGAGGTATAGGAGGTTAAAATATTGGTTAAACCTTCTGCATTTACAAATTTATCAAACGTATCTAATGATAATAATATTTTTTTGTTATGAGTTGCGTAAATTTTAGATTTTACCGAACCAATTTTATTTGAGATGCTAAAAGTACCACCTTCAACAGAAATAATTGGCACTGTAGATTGTACACCTTCAATTAATTTAATGATAGATTCTTCAGGAATTAGTCTTCCTGTTAAAATAATTCCTGCAATTTTCGGGTAATTTTTAGATGAATTAGCTTGTAAAGCACCTAAAATAATATCAGCTCTGTCTCCAGGCGTAATTACCAACGCATTTTCTTTAATTCTTGTGAGATAGTTTCGAAGTTGCATAGCACCAGTACTATAACTTCCAATAGCGTTGTCTAAAAATTGTTCTCCAAATAAAACACGTCCCTTTAATGCTTTTACAACTTCTTTAACTGTTGGGAAAGCTAAAAAATCTACCTTTGGAATAATATCTATTTGAAGTTTATCAGGAAAACTTTTGATGAGTTCTTGTCTAATATAATCTACTTCATCTTCTTCAATTTTATTGGCAATAATTCCAATAACATCCACTTCTTTTTGAATAAATGAGTTGTAAGAAAGTTGCATGGTATTTATAAAATCCTTCTTCTTTTTTCCGTTTCCAGAGCCTACAATTAAAGCAGGAATGTTTAAGTTTTTGGCAATCATTAGATTTACGTCTAATTCTGTGAACCCACCATTTCCAGAAAAATCAGTTCCTTCCACTAAAACATAATCATATTTTGCTTCTAATTTTTTATATTTTTTAATAACATGATGAATCACTTCATCTTCTTGTCCTTCACTTAAAAGCTCTACAACTTCACTTTGAGTATATGCATAACAATCTTTATAATCAATATCTAAATTAAAAAAATTAATAGCTGTATTAGTGTGTTCATCATAACCTTCTGTATTTATTTCGTTAATGATGGGTCTGAAATAACCTACTTTTGCAGATTTTGTTAACATCATTCTTAAAATTCCTAAGGATATTAAAGATTTACCACTATCAGATTCTACAGTAGTAATATATATGGATTTGCTCATTTTTTATTGAATTGTTTTGCAAAAATAAGATATAAAAAAATGACGAATTGTGATATTCGTCATTTATTATTTATAAAAATATAAGTGTAATTTATTAAACTTGCAATACACCCATATTAAATTTCTTTTCGATAGGAGCGTGGTTTGCTGCCTCTATTCCCATAGAAATCCAAGTTCTGGTATCTAATGGGTTTATTACTGCATCAGTCCAAATTCTTGCAGCTGCATAATAAGGTGATACTTGCTTGTCATAACGAGATTTTATTTTGTCAAATAACTCAGCTTCTTTTTCTGGAGTAATTTCTTCACCTTTCTTTTTAAGTGAAGCTGTTTCTATTTGTAGTAAAACTTTTGCAGCTGAATTTCCGCTCATAACTGCTAGTTCAGCAGAAGGCCACGCAACAATTAGTCTTGGGTCATATGCCTTACCACACATGGCGTAATTTCCTGCTCCATAAGAATTTCCAATAACAATGGTAAATTTTGGTACTACAGAATTACTTACCGCATTTACCATTTTTGCACCATCTTTTATAATACCTCCGTGTTCTGATTTTGAACCTACCATAAAACCAGTAACATCTTGTAAGAAAACTAATGGAATTTTCTTTTGATTACAATTGGCAATAAAACGTGTGGCTTTGTCTGCAGAATCGTTATAAATTACACCGCCAAATTGCATTTCTGTAGGTTTGGTTTTTGAAGCGGTGGTTTTTACCAACTTTCTTTGATTTGCAACAATACCCACTGCCCAACCATCAATTCTTGCATAACCTGTTAAAATGGTTTGACCATAACCTTCTTTGTATTGTTCAAATTCCGATTTATCTACCAAACGCTTTATGATTTCTAACATATCATACTGTGCATTTCTTTCTTTGGGTAAAATTCCAAAAATTTCATCCTCTTTTTCTTTTGGTGGAAAAGATGCAGTTTTACTAAAACCAGCTTTGTCGTAATCGCCAATTTTATCAACAATAAATTTTATTTTGTCTAAAGCATCTTTATCGTCTTTTGCTTTGTAATCTGTAACGCCAGAAATTTCACAATGTGTAGTAGCACCACCTAAAGTTTCATTATCAATAGATTCTCCAATTGCAGCTTTTACCAAATAGCTTCCTGCTAAGAATATACTTGCAGTTTTGTCTACAATTAAAGCTTCGTCACTCATAATTGGTAAATATGCACCACCAGCAACACAACTTCCCATTACCGCAGAAATTTGAGTAATACCCATACTACTCATTACTGCATTGTTTCTAAAAATACGTCCAAAATGTTCTTTATCTGGAAAAATTTCATCTTGCATTGGTAAATAAACACCAGCAGAATCAACTAAATAAATAATTGGTAGTTTATTTTCTATAGATATTTCTTGTGCTCTTAAGTTCTTTTTTCCTGTAATAGGAAACCAAGCTCCTGCTTTTACAGTGGCATCATTTGCAACAACAATGCATTGTTTACCTTTAATATATCCAATTTTTACGACAACACCTCCAGAAGGGCATCCTCCATGTTCCGCATACATATCTTCACCTGCAAAAGCTCCAATTTCTATTGATTTTGCATCAGAGTCAAGTAGGTAATCTACTCTTTCACGTGCTGTCATTTTTCCTTTTTGGTGAAGTTTGTCAATTCTTTTTTGACCACCACCTAATTTTACTTTGACTAATCTTTGTCGTAAATCTGATGCTAAAAGTTTATTATAATCTTCGTTTTTATTGAAGTTAAGATCCATAGGAATTCGTTTCTTAGTTTTCAGCTAAAATAAGAAATATTATGATGAAATCATCACACTCAGTTTTTGAAATAGTATAAATGTTTCTTAAACTTTTACCTTCTCAAAAGAGAGAAATTACCTTTTTTGTTAATTGTTGGTTTGGAAGAATCTGCAGGAATTAGCTGAATATTAAACCAATAATCATCAGAAGGTAGTAGTTTTCCGTTGAAAGTTCCATTCCATCCTTGTGAATCAATAGGAATTTGCGCGACTAATTTTCCAAATCTGTTAAAAATATTGATACTTGCATTTGGATAAAAGGTTTTATTAGCGCCTTTAATTACCCAAGTATCATTTCTTCCATCGCCATTTGGGGTAAAGAATTTAGGAAATTGAATTACAGAAACTTGCAGAGTAGCATCTGGAGCACATCCATTTTTATCATTAACAATGATGGTGTAAATTCCGCCTTCTAAATTCTCGAAACTAGGTTCGTCTTGAAATGGAGTAGT